>NZ_CP031963.1:1077500-3477500 GCF_003443675.1 Aquimarina sp. BL5
ACTTTTCAACGTCAACGGGTTCGGTCCTCCACTTTGGGTTAACAAAGCTTCAACCTGCCCAAGGGTAGATCACACGGTTTCGCGTCTACTACTACTAACTAAACGCCCTATTCAGACTCGCTTTCGCTACGGCTGCTCCGCTTAACGGATTAACCTTGCTAGTAAAAGTAACTCGTAGGCTCATTATGCAAAAGGCACGCCGTCACACGCCAAGGCGCGCTCCGACCGCTTGTAAGCGTATGGTTTCAGGATCTATTTCACTCCCTTATTCAGGGTTCTTTTCACCTTTCCCTCACGGTACTGGTTCACTATCGGTCTCTCAGGAGTATTTAGCCTTATGGGATGGTCCCCACAGATTCATACAGGATTACACGTGTCCCGCACTACTCAGGATACCACTAAATTAATATATCTTACCTATACGGGACTATCACCCTCTTTGGTCAGTCTTTCCAAACTGTTCTAATTCAATATACATCTTATATCGTGGTCCTACAACCCCAGCACTGCCGTAACAATACTGGTTTGGGCTAATCCGCGTTCGCTCGCCACTACTAACGGAATCACTTTTGTTTTCTTCTCCTCCGGGTACTTAGATGTTTCAGTTCTCCGGGTTCGCCCCTATTTCTAGGTACTATATCTTCAATATAGTGGGTTGCCCCATTCGGATATCTGCGGATCATAGTGTATGTGCCACTCCCCACAGCTTTTCGCAGCTTATCACGTCCTTCATCGCCTCTGAGAGCCTAGGCATTCCCCATACGCCCTTAATTAGCTTATGCGTCTTTGCTTTAACTTGCTCTTTTAGTTTATTCGTCTTGTTATCTCCGATAAAAGATAACAAAACACTCTTTTAATTTATTATCATTAATCATCCTATCTCTAGAACAATTAATGCTCGTATTCTTTAAATCAATATGTCAATGAACGTTTTTCTTAATAACAATATAAAATCAATGATCATAAATACTTTTTCACTACGTGAATCCTGTGATTTATAAACTATCAATCCAATACCTAAAGAATTGTGGAGAATATCGGAGTCGAACCGATGACCTCCTGCGTGCAAGGCAGGCGCTCTAGCCAGCTGAGCTAATCCCCCGTCTTTTTAGTAAGTAGTAATAAGTATTCAGTAATCAGTTTGATTTGATGTACTGTGTACTGCAAACTGCGTACTGTAAACTGGTTTCCCAACTTCTAAAATTTCCTTTTCAATAATATAATCAATGAACTTAATTTCATAGTAGTAAGCCTTAAATAATCCATAATAAGTCTTTTTTTTACTCATTACTTCATACTTAATACTTTATACTAAAATCGTAGTCTCAGGCAGACTCGAACTGCCGACCTCTACATTATCAGTGTAGCGCTCTAACCAGCTGAGCTATGAGACTGTTTTATAGTAGTGAGTAATCAGTAATGAGTACTTAGATAAAATCTAAAACAATCCTTACTTAATACTTAATACTCCGTACTCAATACTAAAAAAATAATTAATTAACAGCATAAGACTAAAAATACCTTAAAATAACAATTCCTGTGTATCGTCTTTCTCTAGAAAGGAGGTGTTCCAGCCGCACCTTCCGGTACGGCTACCTTGTTACGACTTAGCCCCAGTTACCAGTTTTACCCTAGGCCGCTCCTTACGGTGACGGACTTCAGGTACCCCCAGCTTCCATGGCTTGACGGGCGGTGTGTACAAGGCCCGGGAACGTATTCACCGGATCATGGCTGATATCCGATTACTAGCGATTCCAGCTTCACGGAGTCGAGTTGCAGACTCCGATCCGAACTGTGATAGGTTTTATAGATTCGCTCCTTGTCACCAAGTGGCTGCTCTCTGTACCTACCATTGTAGCACGTGTGTGGCCCAGGACGTAAGGGCCGTGATGATTTGACGTCATCCCCACCTTCCTCGCGGTTTGCACCGGCAGTCTTGCTAGAGTTCCCGACTTGACTCGCTGGCAACTAACAACAGGGGTTGCGCTCGTTATAGGACTTAACCTGACACCTCACGGCACGAGCTGACGACAACCATGCAGCACCTTGTAATATGTCCGAAGAAAAGTCTATCTCTAAACCTGTCATACTACATTTAAGCCCTGGTAAGGTTCCTCGCGTATCATCGAATTAAACCACATGCTCCACCGCTTGTGCGGGCCCCCGTCAATTCCTTTGAGTTTCATTCTTGCGAACGTACTCCCCAGGTGGGTTACTTATCACTTTCGCTTAGCCACTCAGACCGAAGTCCGAACAGCTAGTAACCATCGTTTACGGCGTGGACTACCAGGGTATCTAATCCTGTTCGCTACCCACGCTTTCGTCCCTTAGCGTCAATACATTATTAGTGATCTGCCTTCGCAATCGGTATTCTAAGTAATATCTATGCATTTCACCGCTACACTACTTATTCTAACCACTTCATAATGATTCAAGACCTGCAGTATCAATGGCAATTTTCCGGTTGAGCCGAAAACTTTCACCACTGACTTACAGACCCGCCTACGGACCCTTTAAACCCAATGATTCCGGATAACGCTTGGATCCTCCGTATTACCGCGGCTGCTGGCACGGAGTTAGCCGATCCTTATTCGTAGAGTACCGTCAGAGTTCCACACGTGGAACTGTTTCTTCCTCTATAAAAGTAGTTTACAACCCATAGGGCAGTCTTCCTACACGCGGCATGGCTGGATCAGAGTTGCCTCCATTGTCCAATATTCCTCACTGCTGCCTCCCGTAGGAGTCTGGTCCGTGTCTCAGTACCAGTGTGGGGGATCCCCCTCTCAGGGCCCCTATCTATCGATGTCTTGGTAAGCCGTTACCTTACCAACTAACTAATAGAACGCATAGCCATCTTATAGCAATAAATCTTTAATCCTTAATGAATGCTCACTTAGGATACTATAAGGTATTAATCCAAATTTCTCTGGGCTATCCCTTACTATAAGGTAGGTTCTATACGCGTTACGCACCCGTGCGCCGGTCGTCAGCATTGTGCAAGCACAACCTGCTACCCCTCGACTTGCATGTGTTAAGCCTGCCGCTAGCGTTCATCCTGAGCCAGGATCAAACTCTTCATCGTGTATTCTTAAATATTATTTAACAATAACAACAGGAATTTAAAATCGTAATCTCAAAAATATTTCTAGTCTTAATTCTTATATGTAAAACAATTATATAAATACAATTGCAATACGCGCTGTCAATCAATATATCAATGAACTCTTTCAACGAACCCAACACAATCTTCATTGCTGGTCGTTAATCGTAAATTAAAAAGGAATCGAACCTCAAAAATGACCTAAATCAAACTACTCCAGTATAATTTTTATTCTTATGAACTTCGCTTGTTTCTCAAAGCGGGTGCAAATATACAACCCCTTTTTAAACTACCAAAACTTTTTTAAAATAATTTAAAATAATTTTTTAAGCCTCGAACAATAACCAAACAGAGTCCCTAAAAAACTCCCTCAACTACCGTAAACAAACAAAATCCTAATCAATGAACTAAACAAAAACAATATCCCGTTTTGCGGGTGCAAACATACAACCCTTTTCCGTTAAATCAACAACTTTTTTAAAGAAAATTTTAATCTTTTTATAACACCCTAGAAACATTAAACTTACAAACAGAAAAATAATAAATAAATCCAAAATTAAAACAAAACAACCTCTAAACTAACAACTATAGATTTACTAAAAGACTACTTCCCCACTCCTTAATATATAGCAACACAAAAAACATTCATTCAAAGGCTAATAAAAATGTTTACTATTTTAATAACGGTAATTATTGTGAGGGTTTTATTATCGTATTATCTTTGCGACTTTAATTTAGAAAAACAATGATCAAAATTAAGTTGCCGGACGGTTCGGTTAGAGAATACAATAGCGGTATAACTGCTATGGATGTTGCAAAAGATATAAGCGAGGGATTTGCTAGAAATGTAATTTCGGCAAAATTCAATGATACTATCATAGAAACATCAACAGAATTAACAACCGATGGAGATTTAGTTTTGTTCACCTGGAGAGATGATAACGGAAAAAAGGCTTTTTGGCATTCTTCAGCACATATTCTTGCTCAAGCGCTTGAGGAATTATATCCTGGAGTTAAACTATGGGTAGGTCCTGCTATTGAAAAAGGGTTTTATTATGATGTAGATTTAGGAGATAAGGTTATTTCTGAAAAAGATTTTAAGGCCATAGAGGACAAAATGCTGGAAATTGCTCGAGGCAAGCATGATTTCGCAATGAGATCAATAAGCAAATCTGAAGCTTTATCCTACTATCAAGGCAAAAACGAATACAAAGTAGAATTAGTTGAAGGACTTGAAGACGGCACTATTTCATTTTGTGACCACGATACTTTCACTGATTTATGTAGAGGTGGTCATATTCCAAATACAGGTATTGTAAAAGCTGCTAAAATAATGAGCGTAGCGGGTGCTTACCATAAAGGAGATGAAAACAACAAACAATTAACCCGAGTATACGGAATCACTTTCCCGAAACAAAAGGAACTGAAGGAATATCTAGAATTACTCGAAGAAGCAAAGAAAAGAGATCATAGAAAACTAGGTAAAGAACTAGGATTCTTTACTTTTTCTCAAAAAGTAGGTCAGGGATTACCTTTATGGCTACCAAAAGGTGCTGCGTTACGCGAACGATTAGAACAGTTTTTAAAGAAAGCTCAGAAAAAAGCTGGATATGAAATGGTTGTAACACCTCATATTGGACAAAAAGAACTATATGTTACATCTGGTCATTATGCAAAATACGGCGAAGATAGTTTTCAACCAATAAGCACTCCTGCAGAAGGGGAAGAGTTTTTACTAAAACCTATGAACTGTCCTCATCATTGTGAGATATACAACAGTGGTCCATGGTCATACAGGGACTTACCTAAACGTTATGCAGAATTTGGTACTGTTTATAGATACGAACAAAGTGGAGAACTTCATGGACTTACAAGAGTACGTGGATTCACTCAAGATGATGCGCATATATTTTGTACACCTGATCAATTAGATGAAGAATTTAAAAAAGTAATTGACCTTGTTTTATATGTTTTCGGATCTTTAGGTTTTGAAAACTTCACTGCACAGGTATCTGTAAGAGATCTTGATAATCCTGAAAAATATATCGGAGATGTTGAAAATTGGGAAAAAGCTGAGAATGCAATTATCAACGCTGCAAAAGATAAAGGTTTAAATTATGTGATCGAAACCGGTGAAGCTGCTTTTTATGGTCCAAAATTAGACTTCATGGTCAAAGATGCTTTAGGCAGAAGCTGGCAACTAGGAACAATACAAGTAGATTATAATTTACCTGAACGTTTTGATTTACAATACAAAGGTAGTGACAATGAAATGCATCGACCAGTAATGATTCACAGAGCTCCTTTTGGAAGTTTAGAAAGATTTATTGCTATTTTATTAGAACATACTGCCGGTAACTTCCCGCTTTGGTTAATGCCTGAACAAGTTATTGTACTATCAATCAGCGAGAAATATGAAAAATACGCTGAAAAAGTTTTAAATTTGTTAGAAAATAACGAAATTCGCGCCCTTGCCGATCATAGAAATGAAACAATGGGTAAGAAAATTAGAGAGGCAGAAATGAAAAAAATTCCTTACATTGTTATTGTGGGGGAACAAGAAGAAAATGACAATACAATCTCCGTAAGAAAACACGGAGGAGAAGATATTGGAGCGATTAGTATTGATAAGTTCGCTGAAATAGTTACAGAAGAAATAAGTAGAACGTTAAAACCATTTAACGGATAGTAAAATAATTAAGTTTAATTTAAAAATTTAAAGTCATAGCAATAAGAAGAAGAAGGTCTCAAAAACCACTAAGAGTAATCAAAGAAGATGCTCACAGAATCAATCATAAAATTAGGGTTGAGGAAGTACGTCTTGTAGGCGATAACATAGAAGTTGGCGTATATCCAACTAAGAAAGCACTAGCCCTTGCAGAAGAGCAAGAGTTAGATCTCGTGGAAATTTCTCCAAAAGCGGTACCTCCTGTTTGTAAAATAATGGATTATAAAAAGTTCTTATACGAACAGAAAAAAAGAGACAAGGCTCTTAAAACCAAAGCTACCAAAGTTACCATTAAGGAGATTAGATTTGGCCCTAATACTGACGAACACGATTACGAGTTTAAGAAAAAACACGCGGTTAAGTTTTTAAGTGAAGGTGCTAAGCTAAAAGCTTACGTTTTCTTTAAAGGACGTTCTATCATATATAAAGATCAAGGGCAAATATTATTATTAAGACTTGCTCAAGAATTAGAAGAATATGGTAAGGTAGAACAAATGCCTAAATTAGAAGGTAAGCGAATGATAATGTTTATTGCTCCTAAGAAAACAAAGTAATTAAAAATCTCTTAGCATTAAGAGGTTTTAAAGATAATAAGTGAGATTATTATAAAAACAAGGATACAATGCCTAAAATGAAAACAAAATCCAGTGCTAAGAAGCGTTTCAAGCTTACTGGTACTGGTAAAATCAAAAGAAAGCACGCTTTTAAGAGTCATATTTTGACAAAAAAATCTAAAAAGCGTAAGCTAGCTTTAACGCACTCTACGTTAGTGCATAAAAGCGATGAAAATAGTATTAAAGAACAATTACGTTTAAAGTAATCGCTTTTTAATCAGGTTAAAATTATTACAAACCCAGGAGTTGGGCCTTTAGATTTTAAGATTTACACAAAGTAAGTCTTAAAATTATAAAAGACAAAGAGTACGCCACGGCGCACCGCCTACTACTAAAAAATTTAAAATTATGCCAAGATCAGTAAATTCAGTTGCGAAAAGAGCTAGAAGAAAAAGAGTTCTTAAGCAAGCAAAAGGTTACTTCGGACGTCGTAAAAACGTTTGGACAGTAGCAAAAAATGCAGTCGATAAAGCAATGTCATATGCTTATAGAGACCGTAGAAACAAAAAAAGAACTTTCCGTGCTTTATGGATCACTCGTATTAATGCAGGTGCACGTATACACGGTATGTCTTATTCTCAATTTATGGGAAAAGTAAAAGCTAATAATATCGAATTAAACCGTAAGGTTCTTGCAGATTTAGCTATGAATAACCCAGAAGCTTTTAAAGCTATTGTAGAAAAAGTAAAGTAATTTTTAAATAATATATTTTCTCACTTATAGTAAAAACCTCGCCTTTAAAAGCGAGGTTTTTTATTGCAGTTAAACGATATAATATGTTTTTAATCGATGAAAAATAACTTTTTATCGATTGGAAATAAAATTAACTGCCATTTTTTTACTACTTTTGACCTGATTGAATTAGAAACAAACGGAAGACTTAATAATTTATCTTTAACTTTTCACATACTATTTTTTGTTTGGTATGTTTTTAATTCTGTTTTTATGAGTGTTTTTTTTGGGGAAAAACATAAAGATTAATCTATGACTCCTTACTCTAATTTTTGAAATTAGATATTTACGAATAGATGTGATCAATAAAAAAACAAAGCCCCATGATCCAAAATTGGTTTAAAACTCTACCAAAAAAGAGAAAGTCTAAAGCCCCTTTAAGTAGAGAGGAAAAAGACATTCTATACTTAATAAATTTTCTTTGGAAAGAGATTGACAAACCTGCCAATGCTTCGGATGTAAAAGCTAAAATAGAAATTTTCAACAAGCTTTCTTTAGACATAAAAATCCAATCACTTCCAGAATTATATCTACTTCTAGAAGATCATCTAATTGAAAAAAACACTGTTCACAATTACACCAAACAAGAACTAAGAGATAAAATACGTACTGATCATAGTTTTTTATTCAATTATCCAAATTTCACACCCATTTTACAGGGACTTAAAAGACAAGAACTATCCATCTGTAAAATATTTCTAATTCATGTCTTAGAGAAATCTTTAGAGTTAATTGGTGTTTTTAACGACCCTGATTTAGAAAAAATAAAAACTGATTTAAACACTTATGACCACTCCAATACTATAGAGATAAATGAAGGAAGAAAAGAGTTATTGAGGTTTTCTTCTACAATATTTCTCAAGATAAAAGAGAGTTTGGGCGAGAACACTATTGCTAATATATATCTCAGTGTATACAAACAACATTTCCAATCCTATCACCTACTCGACTCTTTTACCGCTACCTTAAATGTAATCCCTGAGGATATATTTGCTAAAGACCTTATCAATTTTCCAAGTAAGCAACAAATGCTGAAAATGCTTCAAAAGCAATTACATAGTTTAGAAGATGTTAATGAAAGGCTTACAAAAGAAATTATTGAACGAAAAAAAATAGAAGATGAACTAAAAGATAGTGAGCATCTAAAATCTAGAATTTTGGATACTGCTTTGGATGGGATTATTTTAGTAGATAAAGATGGTGTAGTATTAGATTGGAATAAACAAGCCGAAATTATCCTAAGAGTAAGTAAAAAAGAAACTATAGGCCAAAGTATTTACGCTCTTGTCCCATATAAACTAAGAGAAGAATTACGTAGTAGTTTTGATAATTATATTACAACTGGAGAAGGGGAATTGATTAACAAAAGAGTAGAAACTTCTGTCCCCTTAAGAGATGGAACTTTAGTTTACGTAGAACTCACCATAATTGCTATCAAAACAAAGGATGGCTATTTATTCAATGCCTTTTTCAGAGATATAACAAATAGGAAAATTATTGATAATGACATAAGAGAGGCAAAAGTATTTGCAGAAAAATCAGCAAAAGCCAAATCGATTTTCTTATCCAATATGAGCCATGAAATAAGAACTCCATTGAATGTTATATTGGGGCTCACAGGTATTCTTCAAAAAAGCGAATTTTCTAATCCGGAAGTGGATAAAGCAAATCTTGATGGCATTCAGTTTTCGGCAGAAAATCTTTTAGTACTAGTAAATGATATTTTAGATTTCTCTAAAATAGAAGCTGGTAAACTTACTTGGCAAGAAACAGATTTTAATATACACGAACTTATTAATAACATTTCTAGAGGTTTTAGAATCAAAGCTGATGAGAAAGGGCTTAATTACAAAACAATTATAGATCCCTCTTTACCTAAATTTATTATTGGGGATCAGTTTAGATTGAATCAGATTTTAACAAATCTTCTAGGTAATGCTATTAAGTTTACTCAAAAAGGAGAAGTCATCATAAGTATAAAATCAGAAGAAAAAGAATCCGATAACATCGTGATAAACTTCTCCGTAAAAGATACCGGTATAGGAATAGCTGAAGATAAACTTAATAATATTTTCAATAGCTTCTACCAGGTTCATGAACCTGGTAAACATAAAATTGAAGGAACTGGTTTAGGACTTTCGATATCTAAACAACTTATCGAATTACAAGGTGGTATTCTAACTGCAGAAAGTACTCCTAATCATGGTTCTGATTTTAAGTTTTTGATTAAATATAAAAAAAGTAAGCTAACATCTTCCAAAGACATTTCGGATTCAAAATCAAAAGTAAAAAACACTACTTCTTTATTAGGAATGCGTGTTCTGATTGTAGAAGACAACAGGATGAATCAGTTCTTTATTAAACAATTATTCTCTAATTGGAACATCTTAGCAGACATCGCTGAAAATGGAAAGGTTGCATTAGAGAAACTTGAGAACACCTCATATGATCTGATTTTAATGGACATGCACATGCCGGTTATGGATGGCCCTGAGACTACTTTTCGTATTAGAAATTCTAATGACTTAAAAATAAAGAATATACCTATAGTTGCCTGTTCTGCGGATGTTTTTCCTGAATCTAAAAAAACCGCGATAGAATCAGGAATGGATTTTTATCTTACAAAACCTATCAGTGAAAAAGCACTAGAAGAATTATTATATAATCTAAAACCTAAATTAACAAAGAATACATCAGATCTAAACAATACTATGGATATACTGAGAAGTAACACAATTAACGATCATCAAAAATTATGTGACTTTTCTATGCTATACCAAACCTTTTCTGGAGATAGTGAAACTATTAAATCGATACTTCAGATATTTATAGAAGAAACACCAAAGGATTATAAAAAATTACAATCAGCGGTAAAAGATAAAAATGTACTATTAGTTTCGGAACTTGCTCACAAACTAAAATCAAGTTTCAAAACGCTAGGCCTATCAGAACAAGCAACTATTCTTCAACAAATGGAACATTATGGAAAAACAAAACTTAGTTCTGGTTATGTTTCACAACTAATGGATATACTAGACACTTCATACCCATTAATTATTTTAGAAATCAAAAATCAGCTTACTAATTTAGCTTCTTTAAAGCTAAAAAATGAATAATTTTCTCCTTCTCTTGCTATATTTGTTCCTATGCATAAACAAATTACAAGTAACCAAAATCCTAAAATAAAATTCTTAAACCAGCTTAAGGACAAATCAAGAGTCCGTAAAAAGGAAAATCGTTTTTTTATAGAAGGTAGAAGAGAAATATCCCTTGCTATTTCGGGAGGATATCAACTAGAACATATATATTACTGCGATTCCATTATTTCTAAAGAAGAGGTTTTTTCGATTACAAAAATAAGTAGTTCTGAAATCGATTATTTTGAAATTACTTCTGAAATTTATCAAAAACTTTCTCATAGATCCACAACTGAAGGTATTTTGGCTATAGCAAAATCAAAAGAAACACTCCTTAGCAATTTAGATCTACATACAGACAACCCATTAATCCTAGTTGCAGAATCCCCAGAAAAACCGGGAAATATTGGTGCACTACTTCGTACCGCTGACGCTGCAAAAGTTGATGCCGTTTTAATAGCAAACCCAAGAACCGATATCTATAACCCTAATATTATTAGATCTAGTGTTGGATGTGTGTTTACAAATAAAGTTGCTGCTGGCAGTACATTAGAAATTATAAATTTCTTAACTAATAAAAAAATAAATATTTATGGAGCTGCATTACAATCTTCTGAAAATTATTACACCCAAGATTATACTAAACCTACCGCAATTGTCGTTGGTACAGAAGATAAGGGCTTAACCGATGAGTGGTTAAAAAACACTACCCAAAACATTAAAATCCCCATGAGTGGTGTTATAGATTCGATGAATGTTTCAGTAGCTGCAGGAATATTAATTTTTGAAGCAAAACGACAACGTAATTTTGTTGTCTGATACCTAAAAAATCATTAACTTTCTTGACCTACAAATCCCAAAGCTACAAACCTATACAAATGACATCAAACCTGCTGTTTTACCTATTGATTGCTATTATCATAATAGTATTTCTTATAGATTCTTTACTTGATATTCTTAATGCTAGACATTATAACAATAGTATTCCTGAAGAACTTTCTGATGTATATCCCGAAGACGAATATCAAAAGTCCGTAGCTTATAAAAAAGCTAACTATAAATTTAAGATGGTTTCTTCATCGGTATCCTTAATTATTATGCTACTATTCTTTTTTCTCGATGGTTTTGCTTGGGTAGATGGAATAGCCAGAAGTTTTTCGGATAATTCGATTATAGTAGGACTTATTTTTTTCGGTATTATAATGATTAGCAGTGATATATTATCAACTCCAGCAGCTTATTATAAAACCTTTGTTATCGAGGAAGAATTTGGATTTAATAAAACTACTACCAAGACTTTTTTTATTGACAAAGTAAAAGGCATCATCATGATGATTATTGTTGGAGGTTGTCTATTGGCATTGATTATGTGGTTTTATGAAATTACAGGAAAAAATTTCTGGATATATGCCTGGGCCCTAATTTCTATTTTTACATTGGCAATGAATATGTTTTATGCAAAACTTATCGTTCCATTATTTAATAAACAGACACCACTAGAACCTGGAGAACTTAGGGATACAATTCAAGAGTATTCTAATAACGTTGGATTTCAGTTACGAGATATTTTTGTAATAGACGGATCTAAAAGAAGTACAAAAGCAAATGCTTATTTCTCTGGATTAGGTAGTGAAAAAAGAATCACATTATACGATACATTAATCAAGGATCTTAATAAAGAAGAGATCGTAGCTGTTTTAGCTCATGAAGTAGGTCACTACAAAAAAAGACACGTAATAATAAATCTTCTTTTATCTATTTTACTTACTGGAGTTACATTATGGTTTTTATCTCTTTTCATAGCAAATCCTTTACTTTCTGAAGCATTAGGTGTAGCTGTACCTTCTTTTCATATTGGACTGGTTGCTTTTGGAATCCTATATAGCCCAATATCCGAAATCACAGGACTCATAATGAATATTGTTTCTAGAGCGTTTGAATTTCAAGCAGATGATTACGCCAAGAACTCTTATGATGGTGAAGCGCTCATTAATAGTCTTAAAAAATTATCCAAAAACAATCTTAGTAATTTAACACCCCATCCAGCGATGGTATTCATACATTACTCACATCCACCACTTTTACAAAGAATAAAAAACATACGAAAACAAATGAATTAAGATAGACTTGGTGGTTACAATTCTTAATTGTATTTTTAACTATTACTCAAGATTAAAACTAAGTTTTTATTCATTGATATTACACACAATCACATTAAAAAAAAGGCTTTCTAAGAAAACTTTATAGTATGACTGAAGCCGCTATAGAACAGGAAAACAAACAAATTGCAAAGCAATATAAAGAGTTGCTTCGTATTAGTTATCGTGATCTCAGTAAAGACGATAAAAAACTAATACGACAGGCTTTCGATATTGCCGTAGATGCACATAAAGATCAGCGACGTAAAAGTGGTGAAGCCTATATCTTCCACCCTATCGCTGTTGCTAAGATAGTAGCTAGTGAAATTGGTTTAGATGCAACCTCCATTGCTGCTGCGTTATTACACGACGTAGTTGAAGATACCGAATATACTTTAGATGATATTGAGCAAATGTTTGGAGAAACTGTTGCACGTATTGTAGATGGATTGACAAAAATATCTTCTTTAAAAAAGGATAAAGATATTTCGCTACAAGCAGAAAATTTCAGAAAAATGTTGCTTACCCTTAATGACGATGTAAGGGTTATTATTATTAAAATCGCAGATCGTTTGCACAATATGCAAACAATGGACTCTATGCGTCCTGATAAACAGGTGAAAATCGCTTCAGAAACCTTGTATATCTATGCTCCGTTGGCACACAGAATAGGGCTTTATAATATTAAAACTGAATTAGAGGATTTAGGATTAAAATATACAGAGCCAGAGGTTTACAAGGACATCTTAGAAAAAATCAAGGAGAGTAAAGAAGAACAGGATGCTTATATAAAAAGGTTTTCTGATAAAATAAAAGAGGGGCTTGATAAAGAAGGGCTTGATTATGAAATAAAAGGACGACCTAAGTCTATTTTTTCGATCAGACGTAAAATTCTGAAACAGAACATAACATTCGATGAAGTCTATGATAAATTCGCAATAAGAATTATCTACAAAGCTGATGACATAGAAAACGAAAAGTTCATTGCTTGGAAAATTTATACCATTGTTACAGATTACTATCGTCCCAATCCTATTAGATTAAGAGACTGGATTTCTCAACCTAAATCTACGGGATATGAAGCACTACATATTACTGTAATTGGACCTGACAGCCAATGGGTTGAAGTTCAGATTCGTAGTGAACGTATGCACGAGATTGCAGAAAAAGGATACGCTGCGCATTATAAATATAAAAATACAGAAGAAAAACAGGATCAAGGTCTTGATGGATGGCTTAATAGATTACAGGAAGCTTTAGAAAACTCTGAAGCCAACGCAGTAGATTTTGTAGAGGAATTTAAGTTAAATTTATACGCAAAAGAAATCTTTGTTTTTACTCCTGAAGGTGATCTAAAATCTTTACCAAAAGGTGCTACGGCTTTAGATTTTGGGTTTAGTGTGCATACCGAAGTAGGTTTAAGAACCAGAGGTGCTCGAGTTAACAATAAACTGGTTCCGTTAAGTCATGAACTTCATAATGGAGACCAAGTAGAGATTATTACTTCTTCAAAATCAAAACCTTCCTCTAACTGGCTAGACTATGCTACCACGGCAAGAGCTAGGTCTAAAATAAAATCTGCCTTACGTGATGAAAAGAAACAAATTGCGGAAGAAGGAAAAGTAATACTTAAACGTAAACTACGCTCTCAAAAAATTACCATGAGCGAAAAAGTAGTAAACGAACTCGTACTCTACTTCAAGCTTAAAACTAGCCAAGATCTCTTTTATAGGGTAGGTATAGGAACCATTGATAATCAAAAAATCAAAGAGTTCGCTACTACTCGTAGTAATGTATTTATGAATTTTATCAAGAATAGAATTCGAAGAGGGAACCCTAAAAACATTGTTAACAAAGATGAAATTACCTCTAAGTATGATCTATTAGTTTTTGGTAAAGATTCTGAAAAGCTGGAGTACAAATTATCCAATTGTTGTAACCCTATTGCAGGTGATGATGTTTTTGGATTTATTACGGTTAACGAAGGAATTAAGATCCATAAAAAAGACTGTCCTAATGCACTGCAATTGCAGAGTAATTATGCTTATCGTATCATACAGGCAAAATGGATTGACTCTAGTCAAGAAGTATTTAAAGCAGTTATTAGACTTAATGGAATCGATAATATAGGTGTTGTCAATGAAGTTACCCAAATCATATCAAACAATATGCATTTAGCAATTTACAATATGAATTTTGATACTAATGATGGAGTTTTTACCGGTAAAATTACAGTTGGTGTTAAAAATAAAAACACATTAAAAACAGTAATTCAAAATCTTACCAAAATAAGTGGGATTGATAAGGTTATACGAGAATAAGTCTTTCTTTTTTTTTATGAATAAGTATTTATAAATTGGTCTCTCACTTATAAAAAATAATGTAAATTTGCTTTTTTAAGCATTATGAGTACTAAAACAACTACGCAAAACGATCAAAACATCGTTAAAAATGTGTTTACAAGTTTTCTAGAGGAAAATGGTCATAGAAAAACACCTGAACGTTACGCTATACTTCAGGAAATATATGAAAGTGAAGAGCATTTTGATATTGAGTCACTATATATCAAAATGAAAAACAAAAACTATCGTGTTAGTAGAGCTACACTATACAATACGATAGAACTTCTACTAGATTGCAAGTTAGTACGTAAACATCAGTTTGGTCAAAGCCAGGCGCAATACGAAAAATCATATTTCGACAGACAACACGATCACCTTATTCTAACGGATAGCGGCGAAGTTCTGGAGTTTTGTGATCCAAGAATACAATCCATAAAAAAAACAATCGAGGAAATTTTTGATGTAGATATTACAAATCATTCATTGTATTTCTACGGAACTAAAAAGAACCCAACTAATCAAGAAAACTAATGGCGGTAAACTTATTACTTGGTCTTCAATGGGGAGACGAAGGTAAAGGAAAAATTGTAGACGTTCTTACAAAAAATTATGATATTATAGCTAGATTTCAGGGCGGTCCTAATGCGGGACATACATTGGAATTTGATGGTATTAAACATGTATTACATACGATTCCTAGTGGAATTTTTCACGATAAAGCAATTAACTTAGTAGGAAACGGTGTTGTTATCGACCCTGTAATTTTTAAAAAAGAATTAGATAATCTAGCTAAATTTAACTTAGATTATAAATCAAAGTTAGTAATATCTAGAAAAGCACACTTAATACTACCAACGCACAGAATTCTTGATGCCGCATCAGAAGCTTCTAAAGGAAAGGCGAAAATTGGTTCAACATTAAAAGGAATTGGTCCTACTTACATGGATAAAACCGGTAGGAATGGTATTCGTGTTGGAGATTTAGAATTAACCGACTGGAAAGAACGTTACCGTAATCTAGCGAACAAACATGAAGCTATGATCGATTTCTATGATGCAAAAATAGAATACGATCTTGAAGAATTAGAGAATGAATTTTTTGAAGCAGTTAAAACATTAAAATCTCTGACTTTTATTGATAGTGAAGAATATCTTTATCAAGCACAAAAAGAAGGAAAAAAAATATTAGCAGAAGGTGCACAAGGATCTTTACTAGATATTGATTTTGGGACATATCCTTTTGTAACATCTTCTAACACAACTGCTGCGGGAGCTTGTACTGGATTAGGAGTAGCTCCTAATAAAATCAAAGAAGTATTTGGTATTTTTAAGGCATATACTACTCGAGTAGGTAGCGGACCTTTTCCAACGGAATTGTTTGATGAAGATGGAGAAACTATGGGACGCATAGGGAATGAATTCGGTGCTACCACAGGAAGAGCTCGTAGATGTGGATGGTTAGATTTGGTAGCCTTAAAATATGCTGTACACGTAAATGGTGTAACACAATTAATGATGATGAAGGGTGACGTATTAAGTGGTTTTAAAACCCTAAAAGTATGTACTGCTTATAATTATCAAGGAAAAACTATCACTCACCTACCATACAATATAGAACCAGAAAATGTAACTCCTGTATATACGGAGATGAAAGGTTGGTCGGAGGATCTTACCAAAATGAATGATAAGTCGCAATTTCCTAAAGAATTAAATGACTACATTGAGTTTTTGGAAAAAGAACTAGAAACTCCAATCACTATTGTTTCTGTTGGACCAGATAGGACTCAGACAATACATAGGTAACAAAATTTCAATACAAAAAGTAAATCCCCAAGTTTCTTAGATACTTGGGGATTTTTTTTTAAAAAAATATCCAATTTCGTTTTGTATTACACATAGATCTTAAGCATCTATAGAAAAATCATTACTACGATTTTCCAACCTTTATCTGGAGTTCCGGACAATGCCGATAACATTTTTCCTTTTTCAATAATTTGACCGTTTTCATCGATAATCTTATATGATGATAAAACAACTCTTGTTTAATTTTGTATCTTTAAACTATCCCTCAATGATTTGTATTTCGATATAAATCAAATTATCAACATTGTTCCCCGCATAAAATAACCTTATTATGGACAATGAAAATTCAAACGAAATTAAAAAACTTCAATCTCAGGTTTTAGATTTAGAACAGGAAATCGAAAATATTTCTAAAAAAGTACAAAAACTACACATTGAAAAAATAGAACAACTTTTAGCTATAGAAGAAACTATGTTAAAGAGTCGTTTCAGGCTAGTTATACTGATTTTGGCATCTTGCGTACTATTAACGTCTTTAGTTATTCTTTTAAATTATATATTTTTTCTAGAAGTTATCTGGATCTGTATTTTATCTGGAATACTGGGTAGTAGTATTTCTGCATTAATTTCTGCGCTACAACGAAAAGCCAATGGTTGGGAATTTAAAAACGGGTTGAAATATCCTAATGATTCACCTAAAGACAAATTCAGTATAAGAATTTCTTCTTTTTTTATAATAAGACCGATACTTGGCATTCTATCGGGATTCATAATTTATTACGGTTTTCAGACTATAGGAAGCTTTAAAATTAATTCAGAAGGATTAGAGGAATCAAGTTTGGTTTTTTGGTCAATACTAGCTGGATTGTTTGCGAAATCTATGATTGAAAAATTAAAAGATGTCTTTAAAAATTTAATTGGATCCTAATACTTACATTTTAGTTTTATAATTATTTAATTGAGAGAGATTTCACAAATTCAAGAATATAAAGAATTACGTAAATGTTTATCTATACATAGTGATACGAAATAATATTTTTTAGATAATTTTAGCAGAACAAACATTAGATTTCATTGATTCTATACATCTTTTCAAACAATTTTAAGACTAGCTTTTCTTACTACCTTATAGAAGAATAGTATATTTGCTGTGAATTTGAAAACCCCCGAATTGAGAGTCTTTTTTTCTATATTAATATTCACCGCTTTTGCTATCAGACCAGCAATAGAAATTAGTAATGTACTTTACTACCAGCTTAATATTAATGACATTATAGAAAAATATTGTGTTAATAAAGAAAGACCAAAGTTAAATTGTAATGGGAAATGTTACCTAATGACTCAGATGAAAAAGAGTAAGACTACTTCTGATACTAATAACACAAATTCATTTACGATAATTATTGAAGCTTTTATTCCTCTATTTTTCGAGGATAACACTTTACAAATTAAAAACATTCCAAATTTTTATACGGAACACCAACCAAATTGGAAACTAATACAGTTATACAAAGAAAATGTTTCCAAAAACATTGATCACCCTCCTGATATATATTTTTCTTAATCACTTAACCGGTGATATCTGCATATAGAAAATGGCTAAGAATGATTCTTAGCTATCCTACTCTATATTTTATTTAAACTTTTAAAGCTATTCAAAATAAGTCGGTATATAATCGTATACCCTTATTATTGAATCGATAGCTCATACAATTACAAATCATTTATAAAATGAAAACATATATCTACGCCATTATTTTAATGGTAACTCAATTTATATCCGCACAAGAAGGAGATAAAGAAAATAAATGGTCAGGATCAAGACCAGATGGACACGCTCCAATATCAGTAATGGGAGATCATACACACGGAAAAGGCGAATTCATGTTTAGTTATCGCTATATGTACATGAATATGGAAGACCTTAATAGAGGTAGCGAAAATGTACCTTTCTCGAATGCTCTCCGTCCCAACGATGTTTATATGGTTACCCCAACAAGTATGCCTATGCATATGCACATGCTAGGCATGATGTATGCTCCAACCGATAATATAACCTTAATAGCGATGGTGAACTATTTATCACAAAAAATGGATCATCTTACCGCTATGGGAGGAACATTTACCACTGAGTCTTCTGGATTTGGTGATACTAAAATTGCAGCGTTATATAAATTTTTTAATAAAAACAAACAACAATTACACGGTCAGATAGGGATCTCCATACCAACTGGAAGTATTGACGAACAAGATGTAACTCCAGCTTCTGCTCCGAATGAAGTAATACTCCCCTACCCAATGCAGATCGGAACTGGAACTTGGGATACAGAACTAGCTTTAACATATTTAAAACAATGGACTATACTTTCTTTTGGTACACAAGCGAGAACTACACTTAGAATTGGCGAGAATGATAATGGATACCGCTTAGGAAATAAGTATAGCTTAAACAATTGGATAGCTGTAACGGCAGCAGATTGGCTAAGTTTTTCTGGGCGATTAGAACTAGGGGCTACTGATAAAATAAATGGAACGAATCCTGATCTAAACCCAATAATGGTAATCACTGCAGATACTGCAAATTCTGGAATGACTTATGCAAACGCTGGTTTAGGATTTAATTTATACGCTTTTAAAGGAAATCTTAAAAACCTTCGTCTTGGTTTTGAAGCTGCTATTCCGCTATTCCAAAATATGAATGGCGTACAATTAAGAAATAAAGAAACCATTACGCTAGGTCTTCAATACGCCTTATAAAATATTTACTTACTAACTAATAACTAGGTGTACATCTATTTAAGAGTGACTATACCTATACATTAAATATAATGAAAAACATACTAATGTTGGCTATATTCCTTGTTTTTGGAATTCAAAGCTACGCACAATCTTTTCAAGGAAAAATTGTAGATAACTCTAACAATCCATTATCTGGAGCAACAATAATGGAATCAAGTATACCTGATAATGGTGTAATGAGTGATGATAAAGGTTCATTCAAAATAATTCTCAAAAACTCAAGTGATGTAATTGTCAGTTTCTTAGGATATGTAACCAAGAAAGTAACACTTACTAATGATATCAATATCATCCGATTAACTGAAGATAATGTAGCTCTAGAAGAGGTATTCGTTACCTCAGCGAGCAGAGAAATTCAGAAACGTTCTGAAGTCCCTGGATCGATTTCTACAATCTCTGCAAAAACTATCGAAGAAACAAAGCCTTTTGGTATTGATCAATTGGTGAATCAGGTTCCAGGAGTTTTTATGTCTACTTCTAGAGCCGCTAGTAATGAGCAACATTTTATGGCTGTTCGTTCTCCTATTTCCACAAAAGCCCTCTTTTTATATCTAGAAGATGGGTTACAAATACGCCCTACTTCGGTTTTTAATCATAACGCTTTATTAGAAATGAACGATATTTCTTATGATCGCATAGAGGTGCTAAAAGGACCTTCTTCTAGTATCTATGGTAGTGAATCCATTGGTGGAAGTTTTAATTTTATCACCAAAAAACCAACTAAAAACTTGAGTGGAAGTATTGGTTTTCAGACTAATAACATAGGGTTAACACGTTATGAATTAGAAATTTCCGATAAAACAACTGATAAATTTGGGTTTTATTTTGGTGCTCACTACGTACAACGAAAAGATGGGCCTATAGAACATAGTGATTATAATAAACTAGCAGTTACGTTTAAAACCGTGTATGACTTTTCTGAAACTACAAAATGGACAACGGTTTTAGATATTATTGACTACAGATCAGATATGAGTGGCTCTCTAAGTGAGTCAGATTATTTTGGAGGAAATTTTGAAAGTGATCAAACATTTACCGAACGAGAAGCTTTAGCTTTTAGACTCAGAACAACTTTAGACAAGTTCTGGAATGATCGTAATAAAACTTCTTTTAATTTCATTTTCAGAGATAACACAATGGATCAAAATCCATCGTATAGAGTTCGTCAGTTTAGAGATCAAGGCCAGTTAACTGGTTTTGGGTCTGGAGAAATAAACTCTAACCAATTTAAAAGTTTTGTAGGATTAATTCAGCATAAACTAGATTTTAACTTTGCTAATTCATCATTAATTTTAGGGGCTACCGGTGATTTTTCTCCTCAAAAATATATAGCAGAAACTACCAGTATCATTGTAGATCCTACAACAGGAAGAAACATTGATTTCAACATTAATTTTGGAGATTTTATATTGAATTACGAAGCTGACATCTTTAACTATGCTGGATTTCTTCAATATGAGATATCCCCTATCGAGCAATTAAAAGTTACTGCTGCCTTACGATATGATGGATTCGAATATGACTATGATAATCAAGTAGATGGAATCGTGGGAGTAGAAGATGCTGTAGATAATTTCAATAATATAACCCCAAAACTAGGAATCAACTATAATTTTTCGAACCGAACAGGTATTTATGCCAACTATTCTCAAGGGTTCACTCCGCCTCAAGTTTCTACTTTATATCGAAACAGAAATGAAGTACAAGGTATTAAACCAAGTAGATATAACAATTATGAAATTGGAGGATATTACTCTATTCCGTCAAAACTGTCCTTAGATGCCGCTGTATACGTATTAGAAGGAAAAAATACATTGATCACTTTACGAGACCTAGATGATAACTTTTTTAATACAAATGCTGGTAAAACTAGGTCTTACGGAATTGAATACGGAATCACTTGGAACATTTTTAAGGAATTGTCACTTTCTCATAATGGTAGTTATGCTAAACATCAATACATAGATTTTTTTGATAGTGGTGTGGATTACTCAGATACGGAAAGAGAGACCGCTCCTAACCTATTGGGGACCTCTATTATAACCTATCGTAAAGAGTATAAAAATATTGGTTTTAGCATTTCAGGAGAACACGAGCTTGTAGGAAGCTATAATACCAGTTTCGAGAATCAAGTCGAAAATGATGATGGAACATTTAGTACAGCAACATATGATGGTCATAATGTCTTTAATCTTAGAGCTTCAATAAGCCATAAAGGATTTGAAATATGGGGACATGCCTTAAATGTTTTTGATGAATTATATGCTGCAAGAGCTTCATATAATAGATTTAGAAATGAAAATAGTTTCACTATTGGAAACCCAAAAGCTTTTCATCTTGGAGTAAGGTATAATTTTTAAAAAACAAGTTTCTAAAATATAATTATGGTCTGCTGCTCTATATAATATGTGTCTAAAAGAGTCGACATCTCTAATATTGGTTTGCACATATTACTTTCTGTTATGGGGTAATAGAAAATATAGGCAGTAGATCTTTTTGTACGTTTTTATAAAACAATACATCATGAAAAAAAAATCAAAACTTAATACTTGGCTATGGAAATGGCATTTTATAGCTGGATTAATCTCATTGCCTTTTGTTCTTATGCTTTCTATCACAGGAACAATCTATTTATTTAAATCTAATTATGAAATTCCTAAACAAAAACATATAAAGGAAGTAACTGTATTCGGAACTCCTATTTCTTTACAAGAACAATGGTCAATTGCTAATACTAATGCTATTAAAAAACCTAACTCTTTGATTATATCTACATCTCCTAACCAAGCCACGGAATTTATTTCTGGTAGATTTGGCAGCAAGAGTAGTTTGTTTATCAATCCGTATACTGGTGTTATTTCTGGAGAGATTATTAGTAAAAAAACCGATATGCATACCGTAAGAAAGTTACACGGAGAACTGTTAATGGGTAAATTCGGAACTAAGATCGTAGAATTGATAGCTAGTTGGATGGTTGTTTTAATAGTAACTGGCTTATATGTTTGGTGGCCTTCTAGAAGATGGAAGTTAAAAGGGTATTTTATACCCAGAACAAAACTTGATCATAGAACATTTTATAGGGATGTACATGCCATTTCGGGGTTTTGGATATCCATTTTATTACTTATGATCTTAGCTGGAGGTTTTCCTTGGACCGATGTTTTTGGTACTAACTTTAAACAAATACAAAAAATAACGAATACCGGATACCCCGCTACCTGGCAAGAAAACCAAATACAGTCTAATCCTTCCGGAAATGCTTTAACACTGGATCAAATTGTAGCGAAAGCAAAAACATTACAACTTCCAGGTGTGGTAACAATTAGTTTCCCAAAAGGCCCAAAAGGTGTATACAGTCTATCTAATTTCAATCCATCTGATTTATCATCACAAGAAAAAATTCATTTTGATCAATACTCTGGAGAACCTATTCTAAAACATACTTGGAAAGACATAGGAATTCTAATGCGAGGAAGAATGTGGTTTATGGCCTTTCATCAGGGTGAATTCGGCCCATGGAATTGGTGGTTGGTATTATGTACAGCCATTATGTTAACAATAATGAGTGTGTCGGCTATTTTATCTTATGTATTAAGAAAACGAAAGAAAAGTTGGGGCGTTCCTAAAGTTCCTGCTTCATTTAAGGTTGGATATGGTATTGTTGTAATTCTTGTATTACTTTCTTTATTGTTCCCTTTATTTGGAATAAGCCTTATCTGTATTCTCATTATTGAATATGTACGAAGGTATATGAAACTCAAAAATCAAAATGATAGAATTAAATCTTATTAAAAACACATATTATGAAAAAATCATATATCTCCTTGTTCCTTATAATCATTATGATAGGTTGTCAACAGCAAAACCAAAGTAATAACAAGAATCCTAATTCCATTGATGTTTCTAAATCGAAAACTTCACAAAATGAAATTTCAGAAAATCGAAACTTAAAACTAGATGAAACGATATACTCTAAATCAGAGTTAGATGCAATGTCTCATCAAGAACTTATGACCCTAATTCACGAAGTACCAAATGATACTATCGCTACTATTGGAATACTTCTTTATGATGGATATTTTATGTTAGATGCTATGGGGCCTCTGTCTGTTCTAAATGGTATGGCCGACACTAAAAAACTTTTGATAGGAAGAAACAAAGGAATTGTAAGCAGTAGTAGTAATGTAAAAATTCAAGTAGATTATAGTATTAAAGACATTGATCAACTAGATATTTTAGTTATTCCAGGGGGATTAATAGAAACCTATAAAGCAACTAAGGATAAAGAATTATTAGATTGGATCAAAAAAATTGATCAAAATAGCAAATACACAGTTAGCGTATGCACTGGAGCTTGGATACTAGGAGCAGCTGGATTACTAGAAGGTAAGGAAGCTACTACTAATTGGTATAAAGCTGAAGAAACATTATCTCTTTATGGAGCAACATATGTTAAAAAACGATATACAAACGACGGAAAATATTGGACCAGTGCTGGGGTTTCTGCTGGAATCGATATGAGTTTAGCCCTAGTTGACCATATTTTAGGTAGAAACTATGCAGAGGCTATTGCACTTAATCTCGAATATAACCCTAACCCTCCTTTCTCTGGAGGACATCCAGATAAAACAAATCCAGTGATAAGCTACGTTATTAAAAGGATGTATGAGACTGGATTGCAGCCTCTAATAGAAATGGATAAAGAATAAATACACAAAATATAAGCCCTAACAAAATAAAGAAAAATAATACCTTTGAATAAATAAAATATATAAACACATGAAAAAGCTTTTTATACCTATTTTTACCATAATCACATCCATAATGATTTTCTCTTGTAATCAACTATCTAAAGAAGAACAAGAATTTGATGCTTTGATGCAAAAAGTAATCGATGTACATGACGAAGTAATGCCTAAGATGAGTACGATGAGTTCTTTAATAAAGGATCTGGAGCCCAAAATTGATACGACGACTACTGGTAAGTCATATGCTAATGCTCAAAAAGATCTTAAAGACTCTTATGATTTTATGATGGATTGGATGAGTGATTTTAGTACTAAGTTTCCTCACGGCGAAGAAAACACAGCAAAGGATATGGAAAAATTCATAGCTAAAATGAAAATGCTTCAGGAAGAAGAAGTTGAAGTTAATAAACTAAGAGATCAAATCAATTCTAGTATTAATAATGCAAAGAAACTATTAGAAAAGTCATAACCTCCGGTTTTTGGTTATAGTTTATAAAATTGTTTTATTTTTGCTGCTGCAACAAATCGCTTATACCAATGAGAAAAATTATTTTATTTGCCTCTGTACTGCTATTGACCAATACATTTGTACACGCTCAAAAAAAGAAAGATCTACTAGCAGAAATTGATAAGCTTAGACAAGAGTTAAAAACTACAGAAGGAGAATTAACTGAGGCTCGTAAAAATGAAAGAGTAAGTCTGTCTAAAGTAAAAACAATGGAGACTCAGGTAGCTGACCTGAAAGAAACTAACGCTACGCTATTAACTAATATGAGTAGTTTTACAGAGCTTTCTAATAAGAAAGCTAATAATCTTCAGACCTCACAAGAAATCATTAAAGCAAAAGATCAACAACTAAATGCGATCAATGATGCAATTACTGCTAATGACTCAATCAATTTGGCAGTATTCAGTAAGTTCAAGAATGCTATTGGAGGTGATAATATAAAAATCAGTAATGGTACGATACATATAGTTTTACCAAATACTACCCTTTTTGGAGAAAATGACAAGAATTATATTGTAGATGAAAAAGCAAAATCAACATTAGAAAAAATTGCTGCTACATTAAATGCTAATCCTAATCTTAGTGTTTTAGTAGAAGGAAACAGTAATGCCCTAAAACTAGATGGGAAAAAGATTATAGATAATTGGGATTTAAGTTCCAGACAGGCTGCATCCGTTGTAAGAGTCTTACAATCAGATTATAAAGTGGACCCTAAACGCTTAGAAGCTTTAGGTAAAAGTGAATATAGTACTGAAAGTATTGAAACAGTTACAAGAATTATAATTGATCCAAAATTTGATGAGTTCTACAATTTGGTAAAAGACAATATGAAGAACTAACTTTTTAAAGTTTTATCTAACATATCTTAAAAGACCAACTATTTCTAGTTGGTCTTTTTTAATTATTCTAATTAAAATATCAGTATCCTAATATTTAAGAACTTGTGAGCTTTTTACTTTTAAACTCGGTAGGATTCATTCCCGCGTGCTTCTTAAAAAACTTAGAAAAGTGTCCTGCTTCCTTATATCCTAACTCATATGCTATTTCTTCTGAAGTTTTGTCTGAATATATCAATAACCGTTTTGCCTCTAATACAATACGCTCATTGATCGTTGCCAAAGGCGATTTATCACTGTATTTATGAAACAAATTAGATAAGGTCTTCGGAGATTTAAACAATAGTTCTGCGTACTCAGCTACCTGATGTTTTTCCCTGAAATGTTGTTCAATCAAAATATTAAACTTTCTAATGATATCCAGTTGATTATTTGGTAAATCCGGTTCTGGCAAGTCTTCTTTGATAAGTCTTCTAGATTTAATAAGAAATCTTTTTAGAAGTGTCTGAAGCATTTCTCCCTGTATCTGATCTTTATTTTCAAACTCCTCTTTAAAAGAATCAAACATCATCGAGAAACTTACTTTTTCTTTTTCATTGAGTGTTAATATCTGCGGAACAGAAGAACCAAAAAACAAAAAACCATTACAAGAAACTTCCTGATCATGATCTCTAATACAATAAAACTCTCTATTAAACACTAATGAAATGATACCGTCTGTATTCTTATCAATCTCTAATACATTCAATGGTGTACAAAAAACGATTTGATCTTTCTCTAACTCGATAAGAGAACCGTCTATACGAAAACTTACTTCATGATCTTTACTCCATATGATCTTATATAATCCTTTATTTCTTAATAAGTCTAATGATGAAGAACAATTAAAATCTGTAAGAATAAATGTGCTTTCATCTTTTATGCTTGAATAATCTAATCTCATCCTCAAATAAACAAATAAATTTTATCAAAACAGAAAAATCTATTAGTCTTAAGGAATAATTTACATTTTACAGCCTGTACTTCTGACCTACATTTGTATAAATAATTAATCTAAAAATAAAATACAAATGGAAACCATAATAGAGAATAATCTAAAACACATTCACCAATTATTATCAAAAGGAGCTTTTATAGAAGCTATGGACACGTATTTGCATGATGATGTAGAACTTAGAGAAAGTAATGACAAACCTAAAAAAGGAAAAGAATTTAATTTAAAATTCGAACAAGATTTTATCGATAACCAACTTTCGGAGTTTATTAGATATGACGTAAAAAATTATGCAGTTAATGGAAACCATTCTTTTTATGACGCAGTAATGGAATTAAAGCTTAAAGATGGAAGTACCATGCTTTCCGAGCAAACCGTAGTTACCGAATGGAAAGACGGAAAAATCTACAGAGAACGTTATTATCATGCATAGTAAATACTAGTACTAATAAAAAAATCCAATCATTTCTGATTGGATTTTTCTTTATCATGTTAGTAAGATATAATTTCGCTTATTTCACAACCTATATTCCTTTCTAAACTCCATAGGTGTTTTATGTGTTTTCGATTTAAATACCTTAGAGAAATACGCATAATCTTCATAACCTAAACTTTGTCCAACTAAGGATAAAGAATTATCAGAATGTACGATGAGCCGTTTTGCTTCCAATAGAATACGCTCCGTTATTAATTCCGTCGTAGTTTTATTTAATGTTGTTTTTGTAATCCGATTCAAGTGCTTAGTAGTAATACTAAGTTTTTCTGCATAGAACTTTGCAGATTTTTCTGTTTTATAAAACGCCTCTATTGTAGTTTCTAAAGAAGATAATGTTTGTAAGTAAATCGGGGTTGAAGATCTATGTACTGTTTTTTCATTTATATACAAACGAGATAAATCAATATAAATAAGATCAACTAAACTAACTATCTTTTGTTTATTAAAAGGTAAACTTTGATGAAATTCTAAATTCACCTCTTTAAAGTAGTATTCTAACGGAGTAAGGTTATCTATCGTCAAGTTTATATAAGGTGGATTATTGTAAGAGTAATAAAATGGAAATTGTTGGAGTTTTTTATTTGAAAAATGAAATTCATAAAAATCCTGCGAATGAAAAAAGATATAGCCTTCTGGCTGTTCATCAAATTTCCAATAATGTGTCTGACCCGGCATTAAAAAAAACACGCTTCCTGGTGATACTGTATAAGAATCAAAATCAACTTCATGTATCCCACTTCCTTTTAAAAAACACACACATAGAAAGAAGTCGTGCTTATGTGGTCTATGAAAGATTTCCTTATTTTTTAGTAAATGTTTCTTTAGATCATTACTGTAAAAATCTGTCAGGGATTCTTCCTTTTCGAATTGAGTTATATTTAATATTGGTATAGTTTTCAAGAAAAAACAAAATATGTCTCTAAAGTACAAAAAGTTGCGATAAAATTCTGAATATTTAAAACCTAAGTATCATTAAATTTGCATTTTATATTAGTAAAAATTAAAGGTTACCTAATAAACAGAAAATCCTTATTACGAAAAACCGAAGTCTTTTATTTACAAATAAATACCATATGAAACTTCTAAAAGGAACAAAAATCAACAGCATATTGGAAGGGAGTTGCCCTGTTTGTCAGAATGAGAGCATGTATTCTGAGAAAAATCCCTATAAATTAAAAGAAACGCTAAAAATGAAAGAACGATGTGGTTCTTGCAATACAAAATATAAAATTGAACCTTCCTTCTTTTACGGCGCCATGTATGTAAGTTATCCTGTAGGTATAATGTTTGCTAGTGCTGCGTTTATTATGTCTTACCTTATACTTGGTATTGATTTAATACCTACTTATTGTATAATTGTACTGGTCATGGTTTTTTCTCTTCCGATAATTCTTAGAATATCTCGAAATATTTGGATTAACTTTTTTATGAGTTATAAGTAAAATTAGAAAACATCAAATAACCACGTAGTTCATATATTTGGAAATAGAAAATAGTTGAAAATAAAAAGTCAAGATGGGTTCAATATATACTATTTAACCTTGAAAGCTATAGCTTGACCACCTCCCTTTGCTAGTTTTATTTTAAGAGTATCTCTTGATGTTATTTGTTTTTTAGTTATTATAAAAGCATGTGGATTTGTTTCCCAATCAGCTTCTCTCCCGTCTTCATAAATAGTTGCTTCATAATTTTTACCTTCCGAAAGAAACGATAAATCGATATTAAATGTTCTTTCGTTTTCATCAGAAATACTACCTAAATACCAATTTTCCGTACCTCGCTCCTGACGAACAACCGTATAATAATCTCCTATTTTAGCATTTAACACTTTACTTTTAGACCAGTTAGTTGGTACATCTTTAATAAATTGAAACGCATCGTTACCTTCATAATTTTCTGGTAAGTCTGCTGCCATTTGTATTGGACTATACATGGTTAAATAATATGCTAATTGCTTACAAATGGTACTTCTAACTCTAAATTTTTTGTCACTCCAGTCTTTATCCGGTAAGTCTGTTTTAAAAATACCAGGTGTATAATCTATAGGACCTCCAAGAATTCTGGTAAACGGTAATACAACTCCGTGTTCTGGTGAATTACCCACGCTCCACGCGTTATATTCTTGGCCACGAGCTCCTTCTCTAGCCATAATGTTTGGATAAGTACGCTGTTCTCCAGTAAACTTTATTGGTTCATGGTTAACGATAAGCAATTGATATTCCGCAGCTTTTTGAATCATTTTTTTATAATGACGAACCATATACTGCCCATGATGATGTTGTTTATAGGTCTTTTTATTATAATCATAATTTACATCACCTGTATACCCAACTTTTACTGTTTTCATTCCCAAATCTTTACACATTTGGTATAATTCATCCATAGCTGGTTCATAATGGTCGATATCAGAAATAGTTTCGTGGTACATCATCATTCTTACTCCTTTTTTTCTCCCATATTTAGAAACTTCTTCTATATCAAAATCATCTGTGGGTGTTTTCCAATCAAAAATTCCATATCCTGTCCATGAGCCCTCCATATCATCCCAACCTTTATCCCAGCCTTCGATAAGAACATCTGGAATACCGTGCTTTGATGCAAAATCTATATGGTATTTAGCATTTTTAGTATTAGCCCCGTGCGGTCTTTTTATGGGCCTACCAAACTGTGTTTTTTCTGCCCACGCGCTTTTACCTATATGTAGTTCCCACCAAATACCAATATATTTATAAGTCTCAATCCAACTAGTATCATCATAAGCACAAGGCGGATTCAGATTCATAATTAAATCGGACTCTACTAAATCTCCAGCATTTTTCGCAATCTGGATTGTTCTCCAAGGTGATTGAAAAGGTGTTGATGCTCTTACCAAATCTCCATTCAACCAAGGTGTTAAATGTGCTTTCAATTTTGAGCCTTCTTGAGTATTTAACAAATTCATTCCAGCATAATCAGTTAAATTTGCTTCATGAATACTAATTACCAAGCTATCATTAACTTCGATAGTTGTTGGTGTATTAGCCATATTCGCTCTTTCTTCTTTGTCTGGTCTTCTAAAAAACTGTAAAGAATCTCCTATTTTACTAATTGGTGAGTTATAGTATACTTTCTCGTAATTATCATAATCGGCAAAATTCCACCAAGCTTTATAATCATCTGCGAAATTAAACTCGGTCAACTCATCGGTAATTACAAAATCCTTTAAATTTTCTTGTTCCGGGAACACATATCTAAATGCAACGCCATCATCAAAAGACTTTGCCAAAACATCAATCAGAATTCCTGAATTCTTTTGTTTTAAATGAAGTGTTAGTTGGTTAAAACTATTCTTTACAACTTCTCGTTGTCCCCATACTGTTTTCCATTCTGAACGTTCTGATTTAATTTCAGAAGACAATATTTCGAAATCATTTTTAAGTGATTGATTTTTTAATTCAAACCCTAATGCAGAAGATTTAATAAACTTTGTGTTTATTGAATTAACAGCATAAAACAACTGACCTTTATCATCTAAAGAAAATATGATCGTATTTTCTGAATTTGGAGATATTACCATTGTTTTTATCTCCTTAGGAGTAGAACAACTCAAAACCAGAATACTTATTAGTAAGTTTAATATTCTACCCATTTTTAAAATCTAATTTTATTTTCTTTAATTTCTGAGGAAAATGGAACTAAATAAAAAGAGTATTTATAAGTTCCAGGTTTGATTCGATATTCTTCATGTGGCTGTGCTCTTTTAGTCCAAGTATCATCTCCTCCAATACCTTGCTGCTTTAAATCTATATTAACTGATAAAACATCTCTATCAATCAATTGATTTGTATGAGTTGCTTCTTGAAGATTTTGTAAGCCATAAGGAATAACACTAAAATTCAATACCTCTTCGCCAGAAATTAATAAACCTTTTCCACTTTTGTTTTTAATTTTAAACCAACGGATGTCAGTATGGTTACCATATTCCTGAGGATATACATAATCATAACTCATGGTTTGAGCATCTCCTGAAAAAAGACCTATCTTAGCTCCATAATTCCTGTCTTGATAGTTGGATTGTGGTCCTTTACCAAAATAGCTAATATCCTTGTATGTATTAGAAACATCGAACGTCATACCCATTCTTGGAACATTTGGAGCATTTTCAGCAATTATAACATTGTAATCAACCTTAATCTCACCACTACCAAGTATCGTATAGACTAGATTAACTGCTGTCTTTGGGTTTTTAATTTGCCCCTTTACATCTATAATAACTTTACCTTTTTCATTAGAGTTTACAGCTATATCTTTTATAGCAATTAGGTCACCCGCTTTCATCCAAATACGCTCTTCTGATAATTTTAAAGCCTTTCTATACGCTTTATCATTTTCCGTCTCCGCTCTCCAAAAATTCAACTTTAAAGGAGATTCTAAAAGAGTAATTCCTTTCGATTTATAGAAGTTAATATAACCCGATGTCTTATCAATCTGAATTAATAGGGAATCATTTTTAATAGCTATAGATGTATCATTTTCACTGACTATTAATGATGATTTACCTGTAATAGAATTTACTAGAGGAACGCTATAATTTAGTTGAAATTGATCTTCAAAAACTACATATCCTTTATTTTCCCATAGTGTATTTTCTTTTAATTTTCCTTTAAAATTGATAAAGTACTCTTTACCTGCTTTTAATTTAGGTTTTTTGAAATTGATATTTATTTCCTCTGTATTATAAGGTTTTGTACTTAAAGATGGTAACATGCCTTTTTGAATAATAATACCATTTTCAGTAAGTGTCCATTCTAAAGTATATTTAGACAAATCTGTAGCATGGTGTCTATTCAGTATTTTAAACTTACCTTTTAATGCATCTGTTTCAGAAATAACAGCTGGTTGATTTACTTTTTTACATTCATAAATTTCAGGTTTTGGTGTTCTATCTGAAGCTATAATCCCGTTAATACAGAAACTACCAGAATTAGGAGTATCTCCAAAATCGCCGCCATAAGCCAAAAATTCTTTTCCATTTTTGTCTTTTTGCAAAATACCTTGGTCAATCCAATCCCATATATAACCCCCAATTGCTCTGTCATTCTTATAAATAACATCCCAATATTTTTTCATATTCCCAGTTGAGTTACCCATAGAATGAGCATACTCACACAATATAACTGGTCTTCCATCGGATTTACTTTTATCAATTAAATTTTGAAATTCATCTGGATGGGGATACATACGACTAATAACATCTACCCAAGGACGATCTATTGGAGCAGAAATATCTGGATCATAATACGTTTTCTCTTTATTATCTTTTGGATTTCCCTGAGCACCTTCATAATGTATATATCGCGTTGGATCAAAATCCTTAATCCAACCAGCCATCGCTGCATGATTTGGTCCTGTACCAGACTCATTACCCAAGGACCACATAACTATACTTGGATGATTTTTATCTCTTTCTACCATCCTAACGGCACGTTCTAAATAAGTGTTACTCCACTCTGGAACATTAGACAGCTGTCCTCTAGTTCCATGTGTTTCTAAATTAGCTTCATCCATAACATACAAACCATATGTATCACATAAATCATAGAAATAAGGATCATTAGGATAGTGTGATGTTCTGACAGCATTAAAATTAAATTTTTTGATTAATTGTACATCCTTTTCCATATCTGCACGAGAAACGGTTTTGCCATTTACCATATGGTGATCATGACGATTAACACCTATCATCTTAACTGGATTGCCATTCACTAAAAATTGGCCAAGTTCGTTTATTTTAACTTCTCTAAAACCAACCTTTGTACTTGTATGCTGAATTGGATTTCCATTCACATCTTTAAGTGTAAATAATAACGTATATAAATAAGGATCATCTGAAGACCATTTTCTAGGAGATTTCACTTCTGTTGTAATTAAACCAAACTTTACATTATCTCTTTGCGGATACCATTCACCAAAATACTTTTCAAGCTTCATAACATTTTTATCTCCCACTTCCTTTCCTTTTGCATCAAGTAATTGTGTTGATAATGTCCAGTCGTCTATAGTTGTTTTCAAAGGGTTCCCTCCAAAGTGTCCAACCTTCTTAATATATTTATCTTCGATATTGGCAATAAACTCTGGTCTTATTTCTAATAATGCGTTGTTATAATTCTCATCTAAACCCGTACGAATGGCAAAATCTGATAGTCTAACTTTAGGTACAGCTTTTAAATACACTTCACGTTCTATACCGCTCATTCTCCAATGATCTTGTGCTTCTAGATAACTCCCGTCTGACCATCTATAGACTTTAACTGCTATTTTGTTCTCGCCCTTTTTTATATGTTCTGTAATATCAAATTCTGATGGTAATCTAGTATCTTCACTATAGCCAACAAAAACACCATTTACCCATACATAGAAGGCAGAAGATACACCTCCAAAATGAAGAATAACATCTTTTTCTTTCCAAGAATCATCAATATTTACTGTTTTAATATAATGACCGACAGGATTATCATGATGGTTTATATAAGGAAAATCACTAAAAAAAGGATAAACTGAATTGGTATAAATAGGTATTCCATAACCTCTCATCTCCCAATTTGAAGGTACATCTATTGTTTTCCATTTTGAGGCATCAAAATTATTATCTTGAAAATCCATTGATGCATCTGCAGGTTTTGCAACCCAATTAAATTTCCAATCACCATTTAAAGATTTATAAAATTTTGATTGCTCACGCTTATTTGATTTTGCTAAAGCACTATTTTCATAAGAGTAAAAGGTTGCTGTTGCTGGCAATCTATTAATCTGGTTTACATTTGGGTTTTCCCAATCTTTTTGCTGCGCTGATGCAAAAAAAGTTACGCACAATAATATAGAAAATACAGTCTTCATTTTACTTATAATTTTTATGTAATTCAGATAAATCTAAAGGGTCATCCATTTCTTTTTGTAATACAACTAAATCTTCGAACATCGACTTAATCTTTTCTTTATACTCTGGATTATCTGAAATATCATTCATCTCTTCAGGGTCCCTTATCATATCAAAAAGGAGAATCTTATTGATTTCTGGATAGACCAATAGTTTAAATCCATCCTTTCTAATCATACGCTGAACGTTTAAATAAGCTCCATAAATCTCATTATAGTTTTTGGTTTTTGATTTGCCTTTAGCTAGATCTAAAAAACTATTAAACTCAACATATTCTGGTTTTTCAACCCCTCCTATTTCTAGTGCTGTTGCCATAACATCTTGTAAATAAATATCTACATCTACTTTTTTGTTTTTTGGTATATCTGGACCAATAACAATCATCGGTGGACGTATGCTATGGTCAAATAAATTTTGTTTACCTAATAAACCGTGTCGTCCCATTGCTAAACCATGATCTGATGTCAAAAAAATATAAGTATTATCCATTTTACCAGATCCTCTAAGGGCTTTTAGAATTAATCCTATTTGTGCATCAAGGTGAGATATGCTTGCATAATATTCCTGAGTATGTACTTTGATAGCATGTTTAGTTCTTGGAAACGGAGCTAATGCTTCGTCTCTTAAGTCATCACCATTGCCAATACTATTCCTATATGGATACTCTTCTAAATAACTTTCTGGAATTGAAATATTTTCTAAAGGATATAAATCTACATATTCTTGTGGTGCCTGTCTCGGGTCATGAGGTGCATTAAACGCTAAATACATAAAAAATGGCGCTTCTCTAGCTTTTGCGTTATCTATAAATGAAATAGCATCATCTTTTAAAACCTCGCTCCAATGCTTTCCACCTTCCCAAAAGCCACCTTTAGCTACATCTGCTGGTGACCAAGATGTATCATTTCTATCCACAGGACGATTATACCCATTTGGCATAATAGTTTCTGATGATGTATTCTTAATTTTATGTAATGAATCAAATTTGGCAACCATTTCATAATGATTCCAAGCATCTTTAGGCATTCCTGGGCGAATATGCACTGTATTTTGAAACAATTTTGAAGCTGGAGCATCAACATGCCATTTACCAGTCATATAAGTATCGTACCCATTTAACTCCATTAATTTACTCCACGATTTATTAAAACTTGTGGAATCATTACCGAACCAATTTTGTCTAAACGCATTTGCTCTCCAAACAAAACGACCAGAATTTAACATTGCTCTTGAAGCTACACAAACTGCACCACTCCAGGATCCCATATTATAGACATGTGTAAATGTTGTACCTTCATTTACTAATTCATCGAATGTCGGTGTGATAATCTCAGTATTACCTAATGCATGTATTGAGGAATAAGTTTGGTCATCGGTAAAAACAAAAACAATATTAGGTTTAATTTTATGTGGCTTTTCTTTTTTTTGTTTACAAGAATATGTTGACAAAAAAACCAATATCGCTAAGACCTTAAACGATTTAACTAATATGTATACTACCCTTTTATTAAAAATCATAAAAACACAAATTATTTAATTCAAAGATTTAAATTTAAAAACAACTTTTCGGTGACATATGAGCATATAATGAAAACAAATGTTTTAACTTCTCAACATTATATTTTTAGAGAACCATTTTCAATCTGCGGATTATCTGCACTCATAAAATCTAATTATTTATGTCTTTTGACGTATCACAAATTAACTTATTACAAGCTCGGTATATTGAGAAATTGAACAGTTTGAGAGCTTTTCTTTAAAAAATTAATGATTTTTTTTACAAAATGTTACTATTTTGCCATTCTCTTAAAACGGTAAAATATCACACTAGGCTTATCTAAAAACGCGTAAAACATTGTTTTGGATGATACAAAGAGTTAAAAATCATATGTTTTGTCAATTTGGACATTTGTTATTAGATAATCATTAACAAATATTAACATTTGTATCAAGTAATTAAATCAAATAATTAATATGAAGCTAAACTCTCGAGCACATTTTAAAAAACATTTAGTTGTTTTTTTGTGCCTTATCACTTTTGGAGTAATTAATGCTCAATCAAAAGCTATTCAAGGAAAAGTCACTGCTGAAGGAATACCGTTACCTGGAGCAAGTGTTATTGTAAAAGGCACTTCTAATGGCGCCAGTACTGATTTTGAAGGTAACTATCAAATCGACGCTAATGCTGATGACATTATCATTTTTACATATTTAGGTTATATAACACAAGAAGTTGCTGTAAAAGACCAAACCACGATTAACGTTAATCTGGTTGAAGACGCTTCTGAACTAGAGGCAGTAGTAGTCATTGGATATCAAACCCAAAGAAAAAGGGAAGTTTCAGGAGCTATAAGTTCTGTTAAAAGTGAAGTCTTGGAAAGGCAAGCTGTTACTAATTTCTCAGAAGCTTTACAAGGTCAAGTTGCCGGGGTTAATATACAAGCAGAAAGTGGAGCTCCAGGAGCTCGTATCAATGTACAAATTAGAGGTACAAATTCCTTAACCGGCACAGGTACAGCAGGACAAGACCCTCTCGGTGGACAGATTAACCCAAATGATAATGCTTTAAATCCTTTATTTATAATAGATGGAGTACCATTTCCAGAACCACCTAGTATTAGTCCTAATGAAATCGAATCTATCGAGATTTTAAAGGATGCAGCGACAACTGCTATATATGGTGTTCGTGCAGGTAATGGTGTTGTAATTATAACAACAAAAAGAGCTAAACCAGGACCTATTAAAGTAAATCTAAGCACGTTTACGTCCATTAATAGAATTACGTCGAGTGTACCAACACTAAACACTAGAGATTATATAGCCTTAAATAGACAGTATGTCGAAAATAATGGACAATCTTTTGAAAGCAACGGTGTATTTGTAAACAACCCAAATGCTTTAGACAATGATACTGATTGGCAAGATTTGATATTAAATGACAATGCTATAACCTATAATTACAATCTTAGATTAGCTGGAGGTTCTGACAAATCAAATTTTAGCCTTGTTCTAGATCATATAAATCAAGATGGTACACTAATCAATAGTGATTTTGAGCGTACTAACTTACGTCTTAATAATAATTTCAAAAAAGATCGATTTTCTTTATTTACCAGTGTATTTTTAAGTAGAGATGATTCTGACAGAGAACCGTGGGCAATATTATATGATGCTATTGTTTCTCCTGCCACTGAAGCAGGACCAGATCGAATTGAAGATAATAACTCTGTATCAGGAGATCCCAATCAGTTTAATGTACTTGGTAATATACTTAGAAAACTACAAGAAACAAGTAAGAGAAAATCAAATACAACTAGTATATCATTACAATTTAAATACCTATTAGCCAAAGGTTTAAATGCAAAAGTAAATATAAGCGGTAGTAGAAATAGTTCTGAATCGACTTTTTTTAGACCTGGTTTCATTTTCTTAGATGAAGACACAGGAGAAATAATACCAGGTAGAGAACGTGCTGCGATTTCTATATTAACAGAAAGTACATCCTTATTTGAGCAAGGAACCATAGAAAGTATACTTGACTATAAAACAAATATTGGCAATCACAATATATCTTTATTAGGCGGTGTTACAGCAGAGCAACGTACTTTTAATACTACTAGAACCGAAGTGCAAGAATTTAGATCAAATACTCCTATCCCAACAATTGATCAAGCCATAGACACAGATGTTGTAACTGTGCAAGGTAATGAATCTCCAAATAGACTTTTTAGTGTCTTGGGATCGTTAGGTTATGATTATGATGGTAGATATTTAATAAGAGCTAATGTTCGTAGAGATGGATCGAGTAATTTCCAACCAGATTTTAGATATAAAACTTTTGGTGGTGTATCTGTTGCATGGTCAATCGCTAGAGAAAGTTTCTTTAAAAACTCTAATGCTTTATCCTTTATCAACGATCTAAAATTGAGAGCTAGTTATGGTGAAGTTGGTAACCAAAATATTGGTTCTTTTAGAACTTCTAGATTAATTGGTAACAATTTTAATATTCCAATAGGAAATGACATAGTAAATGGATTAACTCAGACAGATATATTTAATCAAGACTTACAATGGGAAACTAGTATAACTAGTAACCTAGGTATTGATTTATCACTATTTAAATCAGCTTTTAATTTAACAGCAGAATATTATAATGTAAAAAAGGAAAATCTTTTATTAGAATTACCTGTTCCAGGTTCTTCTGGTGCTGAACCTAATAACAATAGTCCTGCTACAATAGCCTCTAATGCAGGTGAGTTAACTAATCAAGGTATAGAAATATCAGCCGATTTTAAAGACAAGAAAGGAGATTTTACTTGGGGTATCAGTGGAGTTTTTACTAGAAACATCAATGAAGTTACAAGATTATTTGGAGCTACATCACAACTTACAGGAGAAAGAATTACTCCAGGTAACAACAGGCTTACAGATTTACCTGTAAACTTTGCGAGAATTGGTAATCAAGCCGGTGCCTTTTACCTTCTTAGAACTAATGGAATTATACGTACACAAGAAGAATTAGACGAATACCAACTACTGACAGGAGATATAGTACAGGGAGCTCAAATTGGAGATTTCAGATTTGTTGATGGTAACGGAGATGGCAGTATTGATTTAACTAATGATAGACAATTTGTAGGGAATAATGTGCCAGATTTTGAAATTGGTTTAAATTTTAATGCTAAATATAAAAATGTAGACTTTAATATGAGTTGGTTCGGATCATTTGGTAGTAAAATTTACAATGGTCCTAAAGCCTTAGCGTTTGATGCCAATAACCATAGAGACCAATTATTTGCATATACACCAACAAACACAGCTTCAAACATTCCAAGCATAAGAGAAGCAACAATACCTTTTATTCCATTCACAGACTTTTTCTTGGAAGATGGAGACTATGTTCGTCTACGAAATGTACAAATAGGCTATAGCTTGCCTAAAAATGTTTTAGAGAAAACAGGCTTAGATCAATTTAGATTGTATTTAGCTGGATCTAATATATTAACAATCACCGATTATTCAGGATTTGATCCGGAAGTAGGTGGAGATGGTTTATTTTCAAGAGGTTTAGATAGAGGTTTAACTCCGATAACTGCTTCTGGAAGAATAGGGGTACAATTAGGATTTTAAAATAAAAATTATGAAAAATAGAATAGTATTTATTGCATTATTAAGTATTGTTGCTACTTTTTTTGGTTGCGACGATGATTTCTTAGAGGTTGAAAATCCAAATGATTTAAATGCAGATAATTTTTGGCTAAGCCAAGCTGATGCAGAAGCTGGTATTTATGCTGTATATAGTTCACTACAATTTGCTGGAGTTATGGGTGCGAATGCTACCGTAAATTACGCTTTACGATCCGAAGCAGGCAAAGTAGGTAATGTTAACCGTGGTGCTACACGTGTGCAAGTTGATGATGCCCTTGTAGATGCTACAAACGGAGATGTACAAAGACAATGGGATGATACATATCAAGTAATTTTTAGAGCGAACCAAGTATTAGAAAATGTTCCAGATATTGATATGGATGAAACAGCTAAAAGAGAAATTTTAGGCGAAGCTCGTTTTATGAGAGGTCTTGCTTTTTTCTGGCTAGCAACAACATTTAATGAAGGTAATATAGTATTACCAATAGTAGCCGCAACAAATCTAGAAGAAAGTAGAAAAGAACTTTCTGATAGAGCAACTGTGTATGCTCAAATTTTCGAGGATTTAACTATTGCACAAGAAAATCTTGAGGGAAGATTAAATTGGGATGCTGAAGGGTTGCAAGGTAGAGCAACTTGGGGTGCAGTAACTTCTATCTTAGGAAAAGTGCATCTTTATGAAGAAAACTTCGCAGAAGCTAAAAGAGAGTTTAAAAAAGTTATTGATTCTGGTGAATACAGCTTAGCCCCAAATATTGTTGATAATTTTACAGAAGAAGGAGAATTTAATCCAGAATCGATTTTTGAAGTACAGTTTTCTATTAACCTTGTAAATGATGGTAATTTCGGTAATGGAGAAGGAGAAAATCCGAACGAATCTACATTAAGACCTGTTTTATATGCTAGAGGTAATGGTGGGTTTGGTTTTATGTTTACCACTCACTTTATTTCTGGATTATATCGTAATGAAGTCGTAAATCCTAATTTACCAATAAACATAGTTAATCCTCAAATAATTTATGAAGATGGTTATGAATTTGGTGGTGATGATGAAGGTGAGAACGAACCATTTATAGAAGTATTACCAATAAGAAGAACTTCCCTAAGAAGTCAGGCATCTATAGTTTATCAAGATGATGGTCAGCTTTTTTATCAAACATCGACAAGAGAAGCTTATATCCCATTAAATTCTAGGGCATACATAAAAAAATTCATGAACACTGACGATCCCTCTGAAGCTAGAAATTCAGGGATTAATGAAAGAGTCATTCGATATGCAGATGTGATGCTAATGTATGCAGAAGCTGTTTTAAGAGATACGGGAGATATTGCTGAAGCTTTACCATATATAAATCAAGTAAGAGAAAGATCTGGTTTGGTTACGTTAGAAACTTTATTTGCAGGAGTGGATGTACCTCCAATAATTGAAAACACATTCCCTGATATCACAGAGGCTGAATCTGATGCTATCGTCACTCAATTAGCAACAGATAACCCGCAATTTTTAATACCACCACAAGATCTTAATGCAACAAACATTCTTAGACATTTGTTTAATAAGGAACGCCCTGCAGAATTTGCCTGGGAAGGTAGAGCAATTACATGGAATGATTTAAGAAGAAGACCGGCTTCAATAGGTACTGCAATAGATAGAATACAGGAATTGGGTGATTACACATACGGTGTGGTATCTGTAAATGTTGAACCCTTTGAGTTAAATGACGATGCAATTGAAACAGCACTAGGTGATTTTGTAAATAGAAAAAACAACTTTAATCAAGACGATTTCTTCTATCCCATACCGGCATCAGAAATATTATTAAACCCTTCATTAGGAGGCAACTAATTTTAAATTCTAAATAATGAAAAAAGTTTATAAATATATTTTTACCATAAGTCTAATATTAACTATTGTGCTATCCTGTACGACTTATGACTACGAAGAACCTAACAACGGAGCAGGGATTACCCTGGGTATCAACAGTCTTAATTTGGGGTTAGCCGATGAGGTGACTCAGACTAGGATTAATGATACTGTCGTTTTTACAGATCTATCAATAGATTCTGCAAATAGAATATGGACAGTTATGGAGAGTAGTGCCCAAATTGATATTTTAGGTAGTAGCGATGATAGATCAAGTTCAAGAGAAACATTTACCGCTGTTTTTAAAGAAGTAGGAGAAGTTGGTGTCGAATTAAGACCGACATTTAATAATCCTCTGACCGAAGAAAGCCCAGAATTTGTCGAATTTAATTTTAATGTATTACCATTAATCGAAGCTAATTTTACAACTAATATTCCAATAATAAATGGCGAATTAGTTATAGAAGCTGGTGAGACAATTACTTTTACAAACACTAGCAGTGAATTAGAAAATGCTACCTGGAGTATTATAAATTTCGACACGGAGCAAGAAGTTGCTAATTCTGATAGTGTTGATAGTTTTATCACTTCAATAGGATCCGTTGGTAATTTTGTAGTTAGTTTAACCGCTTTTACTAACGAACCTTTTTCTCAAGATATGATTTCTGTACCTTTTAGAGTTATACCATCTTCTGCTCCACTAACTGTTGCGGACGAATTTAATGAGAATGAAGCTGGGCAAATTGTCGTTCCTTTCTCAAGAGATTTGGATGCTAGTACATTAGATGAACCATCTAATTTTGAATTATTCGTAAATGGTGTACCAGCAAACGTAAGTATTGTTAGTTTAGATCCAGAAAATGCTTCTAATCTTTTAATAACTCCTGCTAATAATATCAAGAATTTTGAAACAGCAACACTATCATATACTAGAGTAAATTTAAACTCAGCAGATTCAGTTGAAGCTCCGTCATTCTCTGATATTACTGTTACTCCTTTCGGTGGAGTAAATCTTTTTCCTAAAGGAGATTTTGAGTTAGCAAGTGAAGACAATTATGATGTGAACAATGGTTTTCTTGGTATCAATGCTAATCAAGTTAGTATAAGTTTCCAAGATGGTGTGGGTATTAATAACTCTAGAGCAATCGTGTTTTCTTCAGTAGCTGGCGCTATTCCAGGGAGTAGAAGAATTGCTTTTGGTGACAAAAATGGAAATACTAACCCTGATGGTGTCAATATTCTTACGCCTGTAGAAGATGGAGTAACCTATATCATAAGGATGAAAGTTAAATATACAGGTGTACCACCAGATGAAGTTAATTTTGGTTTTATAAAACTTCCTTTTGCCCAAAATACAAGAGTTCAAATCCAATTAAATGCTGATCTTATAGAAGGAGAATTTGTTGATGCTATAGGAGAATTTACAGTAGTCGCAGGTACCCAACCAGACATGTATGCATTGGCAAATGTAACTATAGGTGGAGGGCCTAGTGAAATTATTTATGATGATATACAAGTCTTCGAAAAAGATCTGTAATTATTGGATGTTTTTATTAAATAGATAATTAATTTTTTATAATTTGAGGGCTGTTAAGAACAGCCCTTTTTATTTTTTTCTATGTCTAAATATTTATTATTTATATTCATAATATTAGTCGTTTCTTGCTCAAAATCAAAAAATACAAAAAACAAAGAAACGCCAATATTTACATTATTAAAAAGTGAGAAAACCAACATACACTTTAACAATAGGGTTAGAGAAGATTATAACAATTTTTTTGGTGTATTTAACTACGCTTACAATGGTGCAGGAGTAGCTATCGGCGACATAAATAATGATGGCTTATCAGACATTTATTTTGTAGGAAATCAAGCGCAAGACAAATTATATCTAAATAAAGGTGATTTTATTTTTGAAGATATTACTAGAAAATCAGGTATAAAACCTAAAAAAGCATGGCATAACGGTGTTGTTATGGTAGATGTTAATAATGATGATTTATTAGATATTTATGTTACAGTTGGCGGATGGAAAGGTGCTAAAAAAAATAGAGCTAACGTATTATATATTAATCAAGGAGATGCTACTTTTAAAGAACAAGCAGTAGAATATGGATTGGCAGACACTGGCTTCTCTATTATGGCTTCTTTTTTTGATGCGGATGGTGATCAAGACTTAGATGTATACCTAACCAATAGACCTAAAGACTTTTTTTTAAATGCAGAACAAGTACTAAAAGGTAAAGAATTAAGTCCAGACTATTCAAGTGACAAATTATATTTAAATGAAAATGGAAAGTATGTAGATGAGAGCAAAACAAATGGTATAATAAACACTTTCGGTTATGGTTTAGGGCTTTCTACTAGTGATCTTGATAACGATGGGCATATAGATATTTATGTTGGAAATGATTTTTTTGAAAATGACTATTATTTTAAGAATAATGGGAAAGGGATATTTACTGAAAACATAAAAAACTTCTCTAATCATACTTCTTATTATACCATGGGGGTTGATGTAGTAGATATTAATAATGATGGTTTAGAAGACCTATTCGCCTTAGACATGTTTCCAGAAGATTATGTGCGCGCCAAAACAACCATGGCACCAATGAATGCTGAACTTTACAACTCTTTAATGGATCAAGGTTTCCATCGACAATACATGCATAATGTACTAAACATCAATAACGGGAATGGTTTTTTTAGCGATATAAGTCAATTGGTAGGAGTCAATAGTACAGATTGGAGCTGGTCTTGTCTAGGCGCTGATTTTGACAATGATGGTGATAATGATTTTTATGTAACTAATGGATATCGAAGAGATTTATGGGATAGAGATGCCAATACAAAACGACAAGAGTACACCTCTAAACCAATTGATAAAAGTAAAAGTCCTAATCAGATTATTAAAGAAGTTGTAGCGTTATATCCTGCTGTAAAACTTCAAAATTATTTATTCGAAAATAAAGGTAAACTGAAATTTAATAGCACTGCAAAAAAATGGGGCCTTCATAAAACTAGCTTTTCTAACGGTGCTGCATATGGAGATTTAGATAATGATGGGGATTTAGATTTAGTAGTCAATAATATAGATGATGAAGCTTTTATTTATAGGAACAATTCTCAAACCTCTTCTAATAATTATTTAAATATTAAATTCAATGGTCCATCAACAAATACTAAAGGGCTAGGAAATAAAATAACTATTTTTCATAATGACAGTATACAGTATAAAGAATTTAAAACTGTAAGAGGCTATCTGTCTTCAGTAGATCCTAAAATACATTTTGGTTTAGGTGAACTTAAAAAAATAGATAGTATAAAAATTATTTGGCCAGATGGTAAGCAAAATATATTACAAAATATTGATAGTAATCAAACATTAAATATCAATTACACAAGTGCTAAAAAAACAGAAAGCAAAAAAACAGAAACACATACACTACTAACGGAAACTACATCAATACTATTTAAAGAACCGTTTACACATAAAGAAAATATTTATGACGATTTTAAGGACCAGGTACTTATACCTCATAAACTATCTCAAAATGGTCCTTGTATTACAGTTGGTGATATAAATAATGATGGCTTAGAAGATTTTTATATTGGTGGAGCAGGAAATCAAAGTGGTCAAATTTATCTGCAAAATTCTAAAGGTAAATTTACAGTTACAAATCAACCCATTTTCAAAAGTGACCTAAAATATGAAGATGTAGGTGCTACTTTTTTTGATGCAGACGGAGATTTAGATTTGGACTTATACGTAGTAAGTGGTGGTAACGAATTTGAAGTCCACTCTTCTACTCTTCAAGATAGATTATACTTGAATGATGGAAAAGGTAATTTTTCAAAATCAAATAATTTACCGCAATTAAATGAAAGTGGCTCTGTTGTTATTCCTTTAGATTTTGACGCCGATGGAGATTTAGATCTTTTTGTTGGTGGTCGCTTAATCCCGAAAACATATCCGTACGCACCAAAAAGTTTTTTATTAGAAAATGACAAAGGGACTTTTAAAGATGTTACCAACACACTAGCCCCTGAATTATCAAATATAGGCATGGTGACTTCTGCAGTTTGGAGTGATATTGATGGTAATAAAACTAATGAGCTTATTCTTGTTGGCGAGTGGATGCCAATTACCATTTTTGAATTAGAAAATAAAACTTTTAAAAATGTAACTGAAACATATGGGTTAGAGCATACAAATGGTTGGTGGAACAAAATAATAGCATCCGATATTGATAATGATGGTGACAACGATTTTGTTGTAGGTAATTTAGGTTTAAATTATAAATTTAAAGCAAGCAAAGAAAAACCATTTTCCGTTTATGCTAATGACTTTGATAACAACGGTACCAATGATATTTTTTTAGCAAAATACTATCAAAACAGACAAGTTCCGATTAGAGGGAAAGAATGTTCCTCACAACAATTACCTGGTTTAAAAAAGAAATTTACAACCTATAAAGAATTTGCTAAAGCTGACATTTTTCAAATTATTGATACTAAGAACAATAAAGCCTTAAAATATGAAGCAAAAGAATTTGCTAGTATTATTTTAAGAAACGTTAATGGTAAACTTAATCTTGAAATTCTTCCTATAGAAGCTCAATTTTCAACTATTAATGGAATTGTAGTTGACGATTTTAACAAAGATGGATTCAAAGATATTTTGATAGCAGGAAATAAATTTGAAGTAGAAGTTGAAACCACAAGAGCTGATGCTTCAATTGGATTATTAATGTTAGGTACAAAAACAGGAACTTATAAAACCATAAATTCACTTGAGAGCGGTTATTTTATGCCTCATAACGCAAAAGATCTTCGATATATTGAGATGGCAAATAGCGCAAAAGGTATCATTACAGCTATTAACAACAGTACATTACGGGTTCATAAGTATCATTAACTTTTGTATTATAAAAATTCCTCATAAAAACCATTTGTTCTATGATAAAAGACATGAGTACTTCTTAATAAATGGTAAATTTATAATTTTACTAGGATGAATTTTAAATTTACTATGTAATGAAAAAAATTACCTTTTTAATGTTTCTTGTGAGCACTTTTACATTTGCTCAAGTAGCAAATGTAATTATAACGAGTACTGATCCAGCAAATTCAGCGGCATCTGTGGCAAACATAACTGCTGGTGGCGATTTTGATGTTACTTTTGACTACTCAACAGATCAAGATATTGTTTTAACTACAGAAGTAGAATTTGTAACTTTTAGTGGTGGTACCTCTTCTTTTGCCCTTGTAGGTTCAGGTCAAGAATTTACGCTAGCTGCTGGTACTTCTGGTACTCTAACAGCTACTTTAACTTTTCCTACTGCAAATCCTATAATTGGTTCTGATATAGGTAATGAAACTACTTTTACTTTTCCCGGTGGAGATGATAATACAGAAGCAACTCGTAACACACCCTTAAGTCTAACAACTTCGGGTGCTGGTGCAAACGCAGGTATGCGTGTTAAATTTAGTACGGATGACCCTGCAGATATTGTTACTGGTTCTGCTGGAAATTTTCCTTTTAATGATAGTGTAACCAACATTGAGTTTCGTGATTTAGATTTTAACGATATAGACGGTGTAGCCACTCCTCCTCCAACCGGAGGTATAACGTTTGCACTAACCGCTCCTTCAGCAGTTGTACCCGTTGGTTCTCTAGAATATGGTGAGCCTTTCGACATCAGTGGTTTTACGTACACTTCTACTGAAGATATTCCAGATCTAACGGTTGCTTTAGAATTAATTGGTTTTGGAACTCAAACCAGATCTTTCGAGATTCCAGGAACTGCAGTTTTAGTTTCTGATACACCTTTAGCCGCAGGAACAGATCAACCACTGCCGACCATGACAATAACTTTCCCTTCAAGTGATACATTTACCGATGGAGATGGCAATGTTTGGACTATAGGACCAGGAGGTACTAGTGATGTTACCGTAACACCTCCAGGAGGTACAGCTGAAACCCAAGTAAATACGCGTATTCAATTTACAACATCTAATGCAGACAATATCATAAATGGATCCCCTAGCAGTGGAGGTGGTGATTTTGGAGGATCAGGAACTAATATAGAATTTAGAGATATACTTATTGATAACATTACCGGCACTACATTGAGCATAAATGATTTTGATTTTAGCACAGTAAGCGTTTATCCTAATCCTACATCTAATTTAATAACAATTTCTGGCTTAAATAATATCGAACAAATAACTATACATAATATGCTAGGTCAGCTAGTGAAAAATGTTAAGAATACTAACACAGTAGATATATCAGACCTAGAAAATGGAATTTATTTCTTAGAAACCAACAACCAATTAAAACGCAAAATTCTTAAAAACTAAACCCCCAATACCTATCCATTATAATTACAAAAGCTCGAAACCTGTTTTCGAGCTTTTATTATTATAATTCCTTACCATCAATTCTAAATTTAGAAAATCTGCTCACATTTTAAACCAAATTTGTTCTTATAAAAATCATTTATTCTACAGTAAACAATAAATTATAACGAATTTTAATTGCACTAATCATTCTTTAAATTTGATGCATAAACCGCTAAGTTTTATTCTGCTATTTTGGTTGTTCTTTTCTTGTAATAAAGATAATAAATCAAATATTGAACTTACAAAAATTTCAAAACAACCGAACATTATATTCATAATGTCAGATGATCATACCTCCCAAGCATTTGGTATTTACAAAAGTAGGTTAGCAAATTTAAATCCTACACCTAATCTAGATAAACTTGCAAAAGAAGGGATCATTTTTGACAATTGCTTTGTAAATAATTCCATTTGCACACCAAGTAGAGCAGCTATTTTAACAGGTCAGCATAGTCAAGCAAACGGTGTTCTGGATTTAGAAGGTGTTTTGCCAATGAACAAACAGTATTTACCTATAGAAATTAAAAAACTAGGGTATCAAACCGCTTTAATTGGTAAATGGCATTTAACAGCAAAACCTAATTTCGATTATTATAATATTTTAACCCATGCACATCAACAAGGAACATATTTTAACCCTTGGTTTACAGAAACAGGAATGAACTTCTCCCTTTGGCAAGATGAAGATTACGAAGGAAAACAATATAAAGGCCATAGTACAGATATCATTACAGACTTAACGTTAGACTGGTTGTCAGAAAAAAGAGATCCCAAAAAACCATTTATGCTAATGTATCATTTAAAGGCGCCACACGATAATTTTGAGTTTGCACCGCGTTATAAAAATTACCTAAAAGACATATTCATTCCTGAACCAGAAAGTTTATACAACAACAAAAAAAACGGTTCTGTTGCTACAAGAGGTAAAAATGATTCTTTAATCCATCTCATTGGTTCATCTGTTTCTAAAAGAAATACAATAAGAAATTATGCAGAAATTCTCTGGGAAGATAAGTGGATGAAAAACTCAAATCCAGAATTTGACAAATCAAAATACGCCAACAATAACATTACTAACAGAGAATTAACAAGTGCTACTTATCAAGAATATATAAAGCGTTATTTACGCTGCGTAAAAGGCATTGATGATAATGTGGCAAGAGTCATAAAATTTTTAAAAGAAAACGATCTATACGATAATACTATAATTGTGTATACAGGTGACCAAGGTTTTATGCTAGGCGAACACGATTATATAGATAAACGTTGGATGTACGAAGAGTCCATGAGAATGCCTTTTTTTGTTCACTATCCAGAAAGTATTAAACCAAATACAAGAACAGACGCTATTATCAATAATACCGACTTCGCCCCTACTTTAATCGAAATGGCTGGCGGAATTGTTCCTGAAAAAATGCAAGGACATAGCTTTAAAAAAATTTTAGAAACGGGAAAAGAACCGGAAAACTGGCAACAATCAACCTATTATAGATACTGGATGCATATGGCACATCAACACGCCAATCCAGCACATTTTGGGATAAGAACAAAAACGCATAAACTTATTTTTTACTACGGAAAATATTGGGTAGATACAGACAACCCTGATGCTAAATGGAACAAAGATAGTTGGGGGAATGACTTTACTAACCACACACCAGTTGCTTGGGAATTATATGATTTAGAAAAAGATCCAAAAGAAATGAACAATGTTTACCACAATCCCAGCTATAAAGACATCATTACAGAATTAAAAACAGAATTAAAAAAGAAAAGAGTTCAATTAAATGAAGAAGATGGAAACAAATATCCACATATTCAAAAAATAATAGACAAACATTGGAACGATTAAAAAATACTAACTAATGAAAAAAGGAATTCAAACATTAACACTCATTTCAATCTCAATTTTATTTATATCTCTATTTGGATGTAAAGAATCTCAAAACAATGGATCAAACGAAGATAGTGAATCAACTATAAATGTAAAAGAGGTGGAAAAGCCAAAATTTGGTTGGAACGACACTTCATTTTCATTAGATGAACGTGCCAATAAACTTATCGCGGAAATGACATTAGAAGAAAAATTCTCACAAATGTTAGATGTCTGCCCACCAATAGAACGACTAGGAATTCCCGAATACAACTGGTGGAACGAAGCACTTCATGGTGTAGCTAGAAATGGTAGAGCAACTGTTTTTCCGCAAGCTATTGGTTTCGGTGCAACCTTCGATCCAGAATTAATATTACGTGTTGGTACTGCGATTTCAGATGAGGCTAGAGCAAAATATAATGAAGCCTTAAAAATAAACAATCGTAGTAGATACGCAGGTTTAACATTTTGGTCACCAAACGTTAATATATTTAGAGATCCGCGCTGGGGTCGCGGACAGGAAACCTATGGCGAAGACCCGTTTTTAACCAGTAAAATAGGTGTATCTTTTGTAAAAGGATTACAAGGTGATCATCCTGATTATATGAAAGCAGCAGCGTGTGCAAAACATTATGCTGTGCACAGTGGACCAGAAGAGTTTAGACACGAATTTGATGCAATTGTAAATAAAAAAGACCTTTTTGAAACCTATTTACCAGCGTTTGAAGCCCTGGTAAAAGATGCAGATGTAGAAGGTGTCATGGGAGCTTATAATAGAACGCTTGGAGAACCTTGTTGTGGTAGTCCATATTTACTAGAAGAAATTCTAAGAAAAGATTGGGGATTCGATGGATATGTAGTTTCGGACTGCGGTGCCATTCAAGATTTTCACAAGTACCATAAAGTTACTAACTCGCCCGAAGAATCTGCAGCTCTTGCCCTAAAAAGCGGTACTAATATTAACTGCGGAAATGTCTATAGCGTTTTAAATAATGCGCTGGAACAAGGCCTGATCACCCAAGAATTACTTAACCAACGATTAAAAGAAAACCTTTTGACCCGTTTTAAATTAGGAATGTTTGACCCAAAAGGCTTAAACCCTTACGATGATATTACAGCAGAAGTCATTGATTCCCAAGAACACAGAGCTCTTGCTCGTGAAGTCGCTCAAAAATCAATTGTGTTACTAAAAAATCAGAACAATGTATTACCTTTAAAAAAAGACGCAAGAACAATGTATGTTGTTGGTCCGAATGCCTCTAATGAAGAAGTGTTATTAGGTAATTATTATGCATTAACTAGCAGTACACAAACCATTTTAGATGGTATTGTAAGCAAAGTAAGTCCAGGTACAAGTATCAATTATAAATCAGGGACATTACCTTTTAGAAAAAACGTAAACCCCATCGACTGGTCTACCGGTGAATCTGGCAAATCAGATGTCGTTATTGCCGTTATGGGTATTTCACCACTTTTAGAAGGTGAAGAAGGTGAAGCTTTAGCATCTAGCGAAAAAGGTGACAGAACGGAAATTAAACTACCTGAGCATCAAATTGAATATATCAAAAAAATCAAAGCGCAAACAGAAAATCCATTAGTGTTGGTTTTGACTGGTGGTAGTCCAATTGCAATTCCTGAATTATATGATATTGTAGAAGCAGTAGTTTTTGTTTGGTATCCTGGTGAAGAAGGCGGAAATGCTGTTGCAGATATATTATTTGGTGATGTTGCGCCTTCAGGAAAATTACCAATTACTTTTCCAAAATCTGTAGCACAATTACCAGCATATGAAAATTACAATATGGAAGGAAGAACCTATAAATACATGAAAGAAGAGCCTTTATTTCCTTTCGGTTTTGGCTTAACCTATACAAATTTCGAATACACAGATTTAAAAATAGCCGATAACTATAAAGCGTCTGTATCCATAACGAATACAGGAAAAATAGATTCTGAAGAAGTTATACAATTATATATCAGTTCGCCCTTAGCCGGAGAAAAAGATCCTATTTACGATCTAAAAGCATTTAAGCGCGTATTCTTAAAAGCAGGCGAAACTAAAACTGTAAACTTTGATTTATCCGAAGAAACCTTCTATCAGTTTAATGACGAAGGAAAAAAAGTGCTTAGAAAAGGAACATACACCGTTTCTGTAAATGGTGCATTACCTTCTAAACGAAGTGAAGATTTAGGGGCATCAAAGGCCATTACAACCACTGTGAATTTTTAAAATAACAAGATGTATAAGCATATTAAAAAAATAGTATTGTTTTCAATTTTAAGTTTGTATATCACTTTTTTTAGTTGTAAAACAAGTGAGTCAAATAACAAAAACATTGTATATAAAAGTAGTCCCAAAGCTGTTCTTGGAAAACCTAAAAAACTATTAATATTCTCAAAAACAAATGGTTGGCGACATAAATCAATCCCATCTGGTATTAATGCTATAAAAAAATTAGCTTCGGAAAATAATTGGATAGTAGAAACTACAGAAGACTCGCTTCAATTTAATTTAAATCATCTAAAGCAATATAAAGCATTAGTATTTCTTAATACTACTGGAGATATTCTAAACTCACAACAACAAGAAGCCTTTAAAACATACATTAATGAAGGTGGCGGGTTCGTTGGAATTCATTCTGCATCAGACACAGAATACGATTGGCCTTTTTATGCTGAAATGATTGGTGCTCAATTCAAAAATCATCCAGAACAACAAAAAGCAATTTTAAGAGTACATAAAAACGATAATCATCCGGCAATTGCACATCTAGATGATACATTTCAAAAATTTGACGAATGGTACAATTTTAAAAAACCAGTTCAGAAACACGTCAATGTATTGTTAGAGTTAGATGAAAACTCTTATTCTGGTAATAAAATGGGGACTAAACATGACATCGCTTGGTATCATACTTACGAAGGCGGACGCATATTCTACACAGGAATGGGACATACCAACGAAACGTTTGTAAACCAAGATTTCATTCAACATCTAAAAGAAGGTATTTTATGGTCAATGGGCGAAAAAAATGTGCCTATAAACGAAAATGGTGAAGATTTATTAGATGCAAATTTATCTAAATGGGATGTTTGGATGGGCGCTGTACATCCTTCAGTTGATATTGATTTTGAAAAATCTGAAGATGTTAAAAAAGGAAAACCAATGGGATTAAATAACGATCCGAAAAAAGTATTCTCTGTTAAAAAAGATGAAAATGGTAATGATATACTTCATATTACTGGAGAAATTTATGGTGGTTTAACTACTAAAAATGAATACGGAAATTATCATCTTACCGCTCAGTTCAAATGGGGTGAAAAAAAATGGGAACCACGTTTATACACCAAAAGAGATAGCGGAATTTTATACCATGCCAAAGGAGTTCACGGAGCGTTCTGGAATGTTTGGATGGCTTCTTTAGAATATCAAGTACAAGAAGGTGATTGCGGAGATTTTATTGCTTTAGGCAATGTATATGGAGATGTACCTGCAGATAGATTGAAGGACAAAGATGGTAACTTTAAGAAATTCGTATACAATCCAAAAGGGAAAGAAGTTCCTTTAAAATGGGCTGGTGGTTTTGAATCCGGACAAGCAAGTAAATCTGAATTACACGAAAAACCAAACGGAGAATGGAATACCTTAGAAATTTATACTATTAATAATGAAAGTATTCACTTAGTAAACGGTTTTGTAGTCAATAGAGTTAAAAATGCGCGTTATGATATTGGTGGAAAAACCATTCCTGCAACACGTGGTAAAATTCAAATTCAATCCGAAGCCGCAGAAGTTTTCTATAAAAACATTAAAATCACCCCTATTACTAAATTCCCTGAAACTTATAAAAATCAATAATTCATTCAAAAAAATCAATCATAAAAAAACATAAACTTCACACAAGATTAAAACATTTGTTATCGCATTCTACTCATATGAAATCAATTCGATTTACTGTTATTGATAATTTTGTGAACACAAATTAATATCAAAAGCTAACGCATGAAATCCATAAAAAAACTACTATTACTTTGTTTAGTATCCATAGCTTTTTTCTCTTGTAAAGACACAAAAAAAGAAAGCCAAAAAGAAATAAAAGAAGTTAAAGAAAATCCAAAATACTCAGCCGATTGGGAGTCATTAATGAATCATAAAACACCAGAGTGGTTTTTAGATGCAAAATTTGGAATATACTGTCATTGGGGACCATACTCTGTTCCAGAATTCGAAAGTGAATGGTATGCGCACTGGATGTATGTAAACAAAGATAACCCAGAAGCCAAAGATGGAAAAGCGAGTTCATTTTATGAACATCACGTAAAAACATATGGACCATTGAAAGAATTTGGTTATAAGGATTTTATCCCCATGTTTAAAGCAGAAAAATTTGATGCTGCAGAATGGGCAGATTTATTTAAAAAAGCAGGTGCAAAATTTGCTGGTCCAGTTTCTGAACATGCAGATGGATTCGCTATGTGGGATAGTGATTTAACAGAATGGGATGCTAAAGATATGGGACCAAAACGAGATGTTATGGGCGAATTATCTAAAGAAATCCGTAAACGTGATATGAAATTCATTGCCACATATCACCGTCAATGGTTATTTGGCTGGTACCCAACTTGGGATGAAACAACGGATGCTTCTGATCCAAAATATGCTGGCTTATATGGTCCAAAATTAAAAAAAGGAGACAACCAAATGCCTCGGAGCATGAAGGAAATTGATAAAGGCATAGACAGATATTATCCGCTTGCTGATAAGAAATTTAACGACGAATGGTTGGCTAGACTAAAAGAAATTATCACTAAATACGATCCAGATTTAGTTTGGTTCGATAATAAAATGGACGTAGTTAGCGAAGACATTAGAAAAGAATTTTTAGCACACTACTATAACACAGCTGACAAAAGTGGGAAGGATGTGGTTGCAACTTATAAGTTTTATGATTTTAAACCTGGTACTGCAGTTCTGGACTTAGAGCGTTCTAGAATGAAGGAAAAGAAAGATTTTCCTTGGTTAACAGACGATTCCATTGACTGGAATTCTTGGTCACATATTAGTAATCCAAGATATAAATCAACCAACAGATTAATAGACTTTTTAGTAGATGTCGTTAGTAAAAATGGAGCAGTTCTGTTAAATATTACACCGAGAGCAGACGGTACAATTCCTGAGCCAGTAAAAGAGCGTTTATTAGAAATGGGACAATGGCTAAAAGTAAATGGTGAAGCTATTTATGGTACAAGAACCTTTGAAATTTATGGAGAAGGAGACGCTAAAGTAGTCGAAGGTCATCTAAGCGAACGTAAAAATGCCGATAATACAGCTAAGGATATTCGTTTCACAACAAAAGGAAATATTCTATATGCTACAGTTTTAGATTGGCCAGCCGATGGAAAACTAAATATTAGAGCCCTGAAAGCTAACAGCGACGTTTACAATTCTGAAATAGCATCTATACAAATGCTAGGTAGTGAAGGAGATTTAAAGTTTTCTAGAAACGAAGAGCATCTATCCATCACTTTACCGAATAAAGTTGGCGACCATGCGTTTTCATTTAGAATAACACCCAAAGAATAAGTGTGTGTGTTTGTTAAACCACTTCAAAAGTATTGATTATAAGTTTTTTACGTACAGTTATTTGATATCAAATAAAGAGAAGTCCAAAAACAGGTGAAATAGATATTCAAACTGCTAAATCAAGCATATAGTCTTAGGGTACATTGTTCCTTCGGATAAACACATCCGTTATATTGTTTAAAACATTTGTTTCTTCAATCTAAAGGCTGTTAAATTAATTTTGATATAATAAATAACAAACCTATGAAGTTATACAAAAAAAGTATCCTAATTCCGCTTTTGTTTTTCGTTCTAAATGTATTGGCTACTGATATATATGTTGCAAAAACTGGAGACGATTCAAATGACGGAACAATCGATAATCCTTATCTCACAATAACCAAAGCTGCGAGCATCGCTGTAGCTGGAGATATCGTTTTTATAAGAGAAGGAACTTACGAAGAAACACTTACACCATTAAATTCTGGAACAGCTGGAATGCCAATTATTTTCCAATCTTTTCCAGGGGAAAAAGTAATTATAAGTGCTATGGAAACCGTAAATAACTTCACTCAAGATTCGGGAAGTATTTACAAAAGTACTTTGGATTGGAATTCTGGTCAACGAATGTTTGTAATACATAACGAAACAGTATTGGATTTAGCGAGGTGGCCAAATAATACAGATGGTGACAGATTTACTTTAGATTCTAGAAGAAGTACAGGTGGTAGTGACAGAAACAGCACAGCTTCAGGACACTTATTAAATAATGAAATCCCAAACTACGCATGGGAAAATGGAGGATCTCTATGGTTTTATGGTGATCGACCTGGTTCTGGATGGACGTCTTGGAAATTTCCAATTACGGCAAGTTCATCAGGAAGAGTCGATTGGCAAAGTACACATAGTAGCAATTCAGGTTGGATAGTTGGATTCCACCCACCAGCAGATGGGGGAGATTTTTATCTTGAAGGTATTAAAGAGGCTCTAGATTTCCAAAATGAATGGTATTTTGACTCAACAACAAATGAATTATTTATACAATTACCATCAGGAGGTGCCCCTAGTAATAATTCTGTTCTGGTTTCTAGAAGAGCAAACACCATTGATATTAACAGTAAAAACTACATTGAAATTAGAAGTTTAGCTGTTTTTGGAGGATCAATCAGATTGAATGGTAACTCTAATAGATTATATGAAGTATCTAGTTTTTATGGGGGAATGACCAGAGGAAGCGCTGCAAATGGCATTTCTACTGAAACTGGAGCTATAAATATTGGATGGTCTAATCCAAGACATAATGGAAATATAATTGAAAAATGTGAAATTGTATTTGCTGATGGATCTGGTATTATTGATAGAGGATCAAATACTATGATTAAAAATAATTTCATCCATGAAGTTGGATATTTAGGAAATTATGATGGCCCTATACGATCTAGAGATGCTTCGAGTACAACAATTTTAAATAATACAATTACTAGGTCTGGACGTGATGGTATGAATGTAATAAACAACAATTCCGAAATAGCATATAACGATATTTCGCACAGTAATTTAATTGCTGATGATTGTGGGTTATTTTATTATTCAGGATCTAGTAATGCCGCTAATGCTGCTGCTGATCCAAAAAATATATCAATACACCATAATTGGTTTCATGATGCACAAGGAAGAGGAAATCTTAAAAAAGCAGCAGGAATCTATTTAGATACCAATCCAAACGGATTTGAAGTATATAACAATGTTGTGTGGAATGTAGAATGGACAGCAATACAGATGAATTGGAATGCATTGAACGTAAATGTTTACAATAATACATTTATACAAGCTGAAAGTGGTGCTATGGGTGCATGGCATTTAGCGGGCACCGCATTCTCTAACGTAAATGTATGGAACAACATCACAGATTCCGAAATAGAAGACGATCCAAATACCCAGGAGTCTGAGACAACCTGGGAACCTCAATCTGATCAACAAAATAATTTAATAATAGACAGCTCAGTATTTAATAATGCAGCAGGAGGTGATTTTACCTTAATAGCAGGTTCTAGTCCTATAGATGCGGGAAGAATTATTGCAGGAATAACAGACGGTTTTCAAGGTACTAATCCAGATGCGGGAGCGTACGAATTTGGAGGAGAAAACTGGACTGCTGGTATATCTTGGAATCCCCTTTACGGTCCTACTGGATCAGGATGCTATGGATTACCTGGCGAAAATTGTATTAATCTACCAGGAAATGACCAAGACCAAGATGGTGTTGCCGATTCTAATGATTTATGCCCAAACACACCTACAGATGCAGTTGTTGATGCAACAGGGTGTCCAGTATTTACATTACCCGTGGATAATTTCACTGTTTTAGTTACAGGAGAAACATGTAGTAATAGTAATAATGGCTCTATTCAGATTACATCTAACGAAACAACTTTATCTTTTACCGCTACAATTGATGGTAGCACACAACAAGAATTTAGTACTAGCACCATATTTGATGATTTAGCCGCAGACGATTATACCATTTGTATTACCACAACAGCAGATGCAGATTATGAGCAATGCTATAATATAACAATTGTGGAACCTGAAAATCTATCTGTATTTTCAAAAGTTAGTCAAACTGATACAAGTGTTACTTTAGAACTTGCAGGAGGAGAACTTTATAGAATAGAGCTAAATGGTATTATAACTGTAACCGAGCAAGATGAAATAACTTTAGAATTAGGTTTTGGTGAAAATGAATTAAAAGTAACTACAAATAAAGATTGTCAGGGAGTTCATAAAGAAAATATCTCTGTTTTAGATCAAATAAAAATATACCCTACTCTAGTAGAAAACACATTTACTATCGCTATTCCTAATATAGAAATTCAAAACAATATTAGCTATCAAATTATTTCATTAACGGGTAAAGTTGTAATGCAAAAAAACATACGGCAATCAAACCAAAACATAATAGTCGATACAAAAAACCTAAGTTCTGGAGTGTACTTTATCAAGGTCAAATCGAATAACATTAATTTCCAATCAAAAATCATCAAACAATGATATATAATAAATCTATAAAATACACCGCATTATTAGTAATGACTATTTTGCTTTCCGCTTGTGGTGGTGGCGATGATGGGCCAGGCGTTCCTGAGCAAAACCCAAAAGCGTCAACATTAGTGTTTCCTATTCAAAATTCTGAATGTAATGAAGGTAGTTCTATTTCTGAAACCGAAAGCCTTGTTACTTTTGAATGGAATGAATCTGCTAATACCAATTCGTATACCGTAGTTCTTGAAAACCTTACAGACAATACTACAAGAAATATCCCTTCAAATAACACTACCAAAGAAATAAATTTGCTCAAAGGTATTCCGTATTCTTGGTATGTTATATCGGAATCTAACGTAACGACAACTACAGCGAATAGCGAAACATGGAAGTTCTATAATGCTGGTGAAGGTGTTGAAAATTATGCGCCTTTTCCCGCTGATTTAGTGAGTCCTACAATGGGAAGTACAACAAACACATCAGTAACACTAAATTGGACAGGAAGTGATATTGATAATGATATCGATAACTATGACGTCTATTTCGGCACAAGTAATCCGCCTAATACGTTACAAGAATCTACTACTAACTTGAGTATTAATATAAATTCATTGACTGCTAATACCGTTTATTACTGGCGAGTTATTAGTAATGATAGTCACGGAAATAATTCACAATCACCCATTTTTGAATTCATTACTCAATAATTATTTAAACAAATGAAAAAAGAACTGTTTTTTTGTCTTTCATTAATAGTCTCCTGCACTTTTCAGGCTCAAACACCAGAACCGCCTGAAGGTTTCAAATGGGTGAAAAATGAAAAGTTTACAGATGAATTTAACGGTAAAGAATTAGACAAGGCCAAATGGCACGATCGTTCTCCTTACTGGGTAAATGGTAGACCTCCTGCAACATTTAGAGCTTCACAAGTTTCTATAAAAAACGGTAATCTTCAAATTAAAAATTCTGTATTAAAAGGAGACAAGAAGTATAATATTAAAGGAGGTGCTGTTGCTTCTGTTGCAAAAGATGCTTTTTATGGCTATTATGAAGCTAGAATGAAAGCATCTAGTGTCTCTATGTCTTCGACGTTTTGGTTAAAAAATAAGCCAGTAGACGAAAGTAAATGTCCTAAAGAACAACTAGAGCTGGATATTGTAGAAGCTATCGGACATAGAAAAAGAGGGCAAGATATGAGAACTACTTTACGATCTAATACACATATTTTTCATTACGACTGTGAAGGTATAAAGAAAGTAAAATCTGCTGGTCCTGCAGAACATAAACCAATAAGTCCGCCAGTAAATGAAGCTTATCATGTTTATGGTTGCTGGTGGGTGGATTCTAATACTATTAAGATTTACTTAGATGGTGTGTATCAATACACTATGCATCCAAGCACAGCATTCAGTAAAACACCATTTGACAGACCAATGTATATGCATATGGTTACAGAGACTTACAATTGGGAAACCCCTCCTACTCCAGAAGAATTAGCAGACGATTCCAAAAACACTACATATTACGATTGGGTCCGTTCCTATAAATTAATAAAAGAATAATATGCTAAAGAACGTAATAATATACCTTATATTAATATTATATTCTTGTGGAAAGGAAAAGAAGGACCTTGCAAAAAATAATACTTCAAAAAAACCAAATATTATTATTCTCTATGTTGATGATTTAGGTTATGGAGATATAGAATCTTATGGTGCTAAAGGAGTAAAAACACCAGAATTAAATAAGCTAGCGACTAACGGGCTTCAATTTACAGATGCCCATAGTGCTGCAGCAACGTGTACACCTTCCAGATATGCTTTATTAACAGGAAATTATGCCTTCAGAAAAGATGCTAAAGTCCTTAAAGGTGATGCACCATTATTAATAGACCCGAACCAAATCACATTACCTAAAGTGCTACAAAACGCAGGTTATACAACAGGTATTGTTGGGAAATGGCATTTAGGACTAGGCAACGGAAACATAGATTGGAATACGAAAATACAACCTGGTCCAAATGAAGTAGGCTTTGATTATAGTTTTTTATTACCATCTACAGGAGATAGAGTACCTACCGTTTTTATGGAAAACGGTTATGTTTTAAATAAAAAAACTGAAGATCTTATAATAGTAGACTATAATAATAAAGTAGGCAATAGACCAACAGGCGAAGAAAATCCTAACTTAAGAAAACAAGTTGCAGACCCACAGCATAACAAAACTATTGTTAATGGATTAAGCAGAATTGGATATATGGGTGGTGGAAAATCTGCTGAATGGATTGACGAAGATTTTCCTTATGTATTTAATAAAAAGGCAAACGAATTTCTAGAAAACAACGCTAAAAATCCATTCTTTTTATTTTATTCTTTTCACGATATTCACGTACCAAGAGCACCACATCGAAATTTTACCGGAAAGAGTGATATGGGACCAAGAGGTGATGCTATAGCTCAAGTAGATTTTGTAGTTGGTGAGATTATAAAAAAAGTAGAATCACTTGGTATTGCAGATAATACACTTATTATTTTCACAAGTGATAATGGCCCTGTACTTAATGATGGATATGAAGACAACGCGGTCGAATCTTTAGGAGAACATAAACCGAGTGGTCCATTTAATGGTGGAAAATACAGTATTTATGAAGGTGGAACCAGAGTACCAACCATAACCTATTGGCCCAAAACAATTAGTCCTGGCAAATCAAATGCGTTAATGAATCAAGTGGATTTATTAGCGTCGATTGCTCACGTAACAAATCAAACGCTTCCAAAAAATATTATCGATAGTGAAAATTTTTGGAATACTTGGATTGGCAAAGATAATACTGGTAGGAAATCGATGATCGAAGAAGCGTACACACTAGCCTACATAGAAGGGAATTATAAGTATATACAACCTAAAACTGATAAAAATTTTAATTGGATTAAAAATGACAAGGGAATAGATGCTGGTATTTCGAATAAACCTCAATTATACGATTTAAAAAATGATCCTAGCGAAATCAATAATTTAGCTTCTCAATATCCTGAAAAAATCGTAGAATACGAACAAAAATTACAATTTATAATCAAAAAGAATTAAATGTATCCACATTAATTCCTCATAAAAATCATGAAAAAATTTATCCCTATTTTAGTCTTTATTTGTTTTACACATGTTGCTATTTCCCAAAATCCATTAATCACACATATGCATACGGCAGACCCAACTGCTCGTGTTTTTAATGACAAATTATACATTTATCCATCACACGACGCCATTCCACCAGAAGGTATAAAAGCACCACGTTTTTGCATGCCTGATTATCATATTTTTTCTCTTGAAAATGGAAATACGTGGAAAGATAATGGTGTTATTTTAGACCAAAATGAAGTGCCTTGGGGAAAGAAAAATTCATACGGAATGTGGGCACCGGATTGTATAGAAAGAGATGGAAAATACTATTACTACTATCCTGCACCACCAAACGATGGGACAACTTTTAGAAGAATAGGTGTTGGCGTTTCAAAAAGCCCAACCGGACCTTTTACATGGGAGAAAGATTATATAAAAGGTATTGATGGCATTGACCCAGGTTTAATGATTGATGACGATGGTCAGGCTTATATATTTTTTGCAGGCGGTAAAACTATAAAAGGCGCCAAATTGAACAAAAACATGAAACAAATTGATGGCGACGCTATTAAAATTCAAGGTATTCCTGCAGGTTACGTCGAAGGCCCTTTTCCTTTTAAATATAACGGAACCTATTACTTAACCTTTGCTCATGTTTTTCCAGATGAAGGCTACACCATAGCATACGCAACAAGTAAATCACCGCTAGGTCCTTATGTCTATTCCGGAAAAATAATGGATAATATTGACAATGGGACCAACCATCATTCCGTAGTAAAATATAAGGGCAAGTGGATTTTGTTTTACCACTGGTGGAGCATTAGCGGCTACAGTAAACTACGTTCTATGAGAGCCGATTATATGGAATTTAAAGACGATGGAACCATTAAAAAAGTAAAACCAACACTCAGAGGTATTGGAAACCCAACAATAAATGACACCATCCAAATAGATCGATATAATAGTATTCAAAATGCGAAAACGACATTTGTAGGTGGAAACGAACCTAATGGATGGATGGTTTCTGATACTAAAATGATGAGTAACGTACGGTTTAATGGTGTTGATTTTGGTGAGGGAAAAGCAACCAAAATACAAGCAAGAGTGGCTAGCGGACAAAGAAATGGTTCTTTTGAAATCCATTTAGGTGGAGCAAAAGGGCAATTAATCGCCACCTTTCCAGTAAATTACACTGGTGGCTATAATACTTGGGAAACCATTGAAACCGATATTATTGATAAACCAACAGGTCTTCAAGATATAACTGTAGTGTTTAAATCAGTTTGGGGCGCTACTAAAATTGTAAACTTAAATTGGTTACTGTTAAAAGAATAATCTAGTCATGAGAAACCGTCTTACGCTATCATTATTATTACTTTTTGTCTTTCAGGTAAATGCGCAAAACAGACCCAACGTTATAGTGATTTTAGCAGATGATATTGGAGTGGGCGATATTTCGGAATATAGAAGACTTACTAGTAATACTATTATTGTAGAAACACCTACGATAGATGATTTAGCCAAAAATGGTGTGTTTTTTACTGACGCGCATTCGCCAGCAGCACTTTGTGCACCCACACGTTACGCTATAATGACCGGAAATCATTGCTATAGAAGTTATGCCCCAAGAGGTGTTTGGGGAAGTTATCAGAAATCACCAATTGTTGATACTGACATCACTTTGGGACAACTCATGAAAAACGTTGGATACGATACTTCATTTTTTGGGAAATGGGGATTCGGCATGGATTTTGCCCGAAAAGACAATCCTAATATTATTTATAGAGGTCCAAGACATAAACCAGAATTGGAAGTGGATATTACAAAGGTAATTGATAAAGGGCCTCTACAAAATGGTTTTGATTATAGTTTTATGTATCCGGCAGGAATTCAAGCAGCACCTTATGCTGTTTATGAAAACGGGGAGCTATATCCTTTACACAAAAAATCAAAAATTGTTCAAATCACTCAAAAGAATATGGACAAATTAGGATTTAAGCTTGATAAAATGGAGGGATTAGGCGACAGCCACTGGAATCCTTTTAAGGCAGGCGAACTTTTAGTAAACAAAGCTGTAGATTTTATTAATAAAAAAAGAGATAAAGACAAACCTTTCTTTATGTATTACTGCACTCAAGCTGTGCATAAACCACACACTCCTTCAAAAGAATTAAATGGAATTGATATTGCTGGGACCACACCTTCTAACCACTTAGATATGGTAAAAGAGTTGGATATCCAAATAGAAATGATTGTAAATGCACTAAAGAAAAAAGAGATTTATCAAAATACCTTAATCATCTTTACATCTGATAATGGTGGATTACAAATTCAAAAAACCATTAAGTCCGGCCATAAATCTAATAGTAATTTTAGAGGAGGTAAAAACCAAGCTTGGGAAGGTGGAACAAAAGTTCCTTTTATTGTGCATTGGCCGGAAAAAATAAAACCAAACACTTCAGATAAATCTATCTTAGGCATTGATATTGCAGCTACTTTAGCCAGTTTAACAAATCAGAAGTTAGAACTAAATCAAGGCATGGACTCCTCTAATCTATTGCCATTTTTAGTCGATAAGGAAAATATTGAAGCACATCCTTTCTTAATAAATCAAGCAGGAACTGGTAATGAAAATATGATTAGAAAAGATGGTTTTAAATTAATTCTCAAAGTTGACAAAGACGCAGATTTCCAGAAAAATCAAAAATTAATTGCTTTGTTTAATCTGAATGAAAATCCATCAGAAAAGGAAACTCATAACTTAATAAACAACCCTAAGTATAAGGAGAAAATTAGTGAACTATTATCACTTTATAACAAGACTAGAGCCAGCAATATCCAAACTGGAGTTAAATAAAATTGATAAATTAAAATCCGCTATGTATTTAAAACTATTGAAAATAGTACTTGGTTTTTTAATTTGTATGAATGGTTTTGCACAAAAAGTACCAGACACATTTACTAATCCCATATTACAAGGCTTTTATCCTGATCCATCAATTTGTCGCGTTGGAGACACTTATTATATGGTTAACTCTAGTTTTGAATGGTTTCCTGGGCTACCTATTCATCGGAGTCACGATTTAGTAAATTGGGAAAAAATTGGATATGGATTAAATCGTAGTGATCAAATCATATACAAAGATGGATTAAAAAATTCTAACGGTATATTCGCCCCAACTATTCGTCACCATAATGGTATTTTTTATATAATATCTACGATGGTTGGGCAAAAAGGTAATTTTATCATAACGGCTAAAGATCCCTCAGGTCCTTGGAGTAAACCGATGTATATTAAAGATGCACCTGGTATTGATCCATCGTTATTTTGGGACGATGATGGAACTTGTTACTATACAGGAGCGGGTATCATAGATGGCTCTCAAAAAGAGTGGAAAGGAAAAAACGGTATTTGGATGCAAAAAATAGATCCTAATAAAGGCATATTACTTGGTGAAAAGAAACAACTGACGTATGGACACGCTTCAAATGCTCGTTGGGCTGAAGGTCCACATTTGTACAAAATAGACGGTGAATATATGTTACTTATTGGAGAGGGAGGTACAGGTGAGTTTCATGCTGTTACAGTCTTTAACAGTAAAAATATATGGGGGCCATACATACCAAATCATGCTAATCCAGTGCTAACCCATAGGCACTTAGGAAAAACATACCCAATATTGCAGACAGGACATGCTGATTTAGTACAAACTCAAAATGGAGATTGGTGGAGCGTAATGTTAGCTAAAAGGCAGATAGAAGGCTATGTGACTCTAGCTAGAGAAACCTTTTTAGCAAAAGTAAAAATGACTGAGCAAGAAAGCGGTATTACACCTATTTTTAACCCTGGAGTTGGACTTTTACAACAAAGGCAATTACGACCAAAATTACCTTGGACAACAGTACCAAAAATAAAAGAACGTGATGATTTTAATGAAGAATCACTTGATTTAAAATGGAATTTTTTACGTACACCTAACTCTCAATGGTATGAAGTAAGAAAAGGAAAACTAGAAATTAAATTACGTCCAACAGTTGTAACTCAATTTGTAAATCCATCATTCATTGCACAACGAACTCGTCATTTTAACTACCAAGCATCAACCAAACTATCTTTTGATACTAATAAAACCAACGAAAAAGCTGGCTTAGTAATTTATCGTCGTCACGGAAATAACTATCAATTGTTAAAAGAAAAAAACAAAATATCATTGATCAAAGTCTTACAAAAAGGCAATAAAGGCGAATTTAAACCACAGATCATGGCATCAGTTCCCTATAAGAAAGAAGATGTCATTTTTAGTGCTAAAGTTGAAGGGTTAAAAGTGCAATTTTTCTATGGCGAGAATGAAAAAAAACTAATCCCCATTGGTGATACAAACGATTATACCATATTATCTGACGAAGTTGCTCAAAAATTTAATGGTATTTACGTTGGAATGTACGCTACTTCATCTGGTAAGGAAAGCAATAAGATTGCTAAATTTGATTGGTTTACATATCATAAAACAACAGAATAAATATATACGTCATGTCCATCGTTTTTATTGGAAGTTATACTGAAATGATTGCACCCAATTTTGGTGGTCATGGCATTGGTATTTCCACATTAGAATTAAATGATCAAACAGGTGAATTAAAGCTACTTCATTCAACAAAAACAAAAAATGCTGGTTATTTAACAATTTCTAATGACAAACAATTTTTATATACATGTACAGAAGTTGTTCAAGATAAAAAGCCAACGGTAAAAGCATTCAGGATTTTAAAGAATTATTCTTTGGAATTTATTAATGAAATTCAAGTAAATGGAAGTTTACCTTGTCATATCAGTTACCATAATAATGCTGTTTTTATTGCTTGTTATGGCACGGGAAACATTCTGAAATACTCTACAAATAGTGGAGGTAAGCTACTTAAAGAAACACATAACTTTGTGCATTCTGGTAAAAGCATCAATATTGAAAGACAAGAAGCACCACATGCCCATCAAATTGTAATCCATCCGAATGACAAACATCTTTTTGTACCAGACTTGGGTATTGATAGTATTAAAGTATATAATTTGGAAACTAATTTTTCTGCTAAAAACGGATTAGATATTCCTACAAAGAAAGGTTTTGGGCCAAGACATATTGTATTTCAAAAAGAAGGTAGGATTGGCTATGTAATTAGTGAATTAACTGGTAAAATAGGAATTTTAAAAGAAGAGAATCATATTTTTAAAATTAAAAAATATGTCGATTCTTTGCCAAAAGATTTCACTAAAACACCAAGTGCTTCGGCCATTAGGATCCATCCAAACAACATCTTTTTGTATGTTGCTAATAGAACTCTAGATGCCCTTACTATTTTTAAAATTGTAGATGATGATTTAGAACTTATAGATTATCAATCTACAAACGGAAATACGCTACGAGAATTCAACATTTCACCTGATGGTACTTGGTTGATTGCTTGTTTACAAGATTCTGATGAGACCATCGTATATCAAATTAATACTGATGGAAAACTACTAGAGAAACATAGAACTAACTTGGTAAAATCAGGTGTTTGTGTTGCTTTTTTATAAAATTACTTTGTAATTTCGATTACAATTTCTTCACTTTTTACATCCCCAGAAATCGCTTGAACTTTTATCTCTGAAGATTTCAAATTAGATTGTAAAATTAATAATGCTCTGCCATATTTTGTCATTAACTTATTACTCTGATAATCTTGCACATTAGCGTTATGTCCATTATCAACACCTAGTAATTTTGCATCACCCTTAATAATAAATTCGACTTCTTGCTCTTCATTTTTAATTGGGTTTCTATTTTTATCTTGCAACTGAACCGTGATATGTGCCACATCATATCCATTGGCTCTTAATTTATTTTCGTCTATTTGTACTTTAATATTTGCAAACTCACCAGCAGTTTGTATACTATTTTTAACTTCTTGATTTTTAACAGATTTCGCAATTAATGTGCCTTTATCATAAGGAACTATCCACTTTAAAATATGATCTTCCACATCTTCTAATTTTTTAATTCCTAAAGATGTATCATTTAAAAAAAGTTCAATTTCTGGTTGATTTGTATATACTTCAATCGCTATATTTTCTCCTTTTTCGTAATTCCAATGTTCATTTACTTGATGCCATCCCCATTTTTGTTTTTTAGACCAACCTATTTCTTTTTCGACTACGTTTCCTGTTGCTGTTCCAATTTTATACGGTGATTTCTCTTGTGTTTGTGTCGTTATATATATATGCGGTTTATCGTTCCAAAGTGTTTTAAACATATGAAATGCTGGCTTCTTAAATCCTGCAAAATCTAACAACCCACTAGAACTCCCTCTAATTGGCCAAGCCTTAGATTCGCCCATATAATCTATACCAGTCCATAGAAAAATTCCAGAGATATAAGGTTTATCCTCTATAGCTTTCCACTCGTGATATTTTGCCCAGTTTTCAGTACCTAAAAACGTTTTATCAGGATAGTTTTTATAGGAATATTCATAAACAGCCTGTCTATAACTTAAACCAACTAGATCTAAAGCGTCTGCATATCCCGAAAAATTACTGACCGCAGGAATCACTAAATTAGCAGTTACAGGTCTAGTAGTATCTATTTCTTTCACCCAATTTGATAGGTTTATTGCAGTTTTTGCCAAATCATATTCTCCTTTTTTAGTATTTCTAAAATTATCTTTTATTTTGTCAATAGGAAAAGGTGGTGCATCATAATAATAATTTACATCACCTACTTTATTAGATCCCCAATATCCTGTGGCTTGTCCATATTCTGGGTAAGTCCATTCTATCTCGTTACCGATACTCCACATAATGATCGATGGATGATTTCTGTCTCGCAATACCATACTTTTTAAATCTCTTTCAGACCATTCTGTAAAATGCTCAGTATAGCCAGATGCGAGAGGGTTTGCCGCTTGCTGATTGTAATTATGCTTTTTATCCTTTGGATTATTCCATTCATCAAAAGCTTCATCTTGTACTAAAAAACCCATATCGTCACACAAATCTAAAAATGCTTTTGATGGAGGATTATGAGCTGTTCTAATAGCATTTACACCTGCTTCCTTTAAAACTTTTAATCTACGTTTCCAAACACCTAAAGGGACTGAAGCACCAACTAAACCACCGTCATGATGCAAACAAACACCCTTAATTAAAGTGTTTTTCCCATTTAAAAAGAAACCTTTATCTCTATCAAAAGAAAAACTTCTAATCCCAAATTTCGTTTCTTTTTGATCTATTATTTCATCATTTAAAATGATTTCTGAAATTGCTTTATATTGATTTGGATGTACAATATCCCAAATTTTAGGATTCTGAATTATTATCTCTTGCGACTCATTTTTTAACGCATTTGAAGCTAGTTTTATCCTAGATTCCATTGATGAAATTATTGAATCTTCATAGTAAATAGTCGTTTTTAAAACAGCCTCTTTTTCATCTTTATATTGATTTTTAATATCAGTTTTAATAGAAACTGTAGCTTCTTTTTTAGAAACTTTTGGAGTGGTGATAAATGTTCCCCATTGCGGAATGTGTAATTTGTTTACAGTAACTAATTTTACATCTCTATAAATACCGGATCCAGGATACCAGCGACAATCTATATATGCCGAACGGTCTACTTTTACCTTAATCTCATTGATTTTACCTACATTTAAAAACTTCGTTAAATCGTATTTAAACGGAATATATCCATATGGCCTTTTGCCTAAATAATTGCCATTAATCCAAACTTCTGAGTTCGTATATACTCCATCAAACTCTATCCAAGTTATTTTATTTTCAGCTTTTTCGGATAGTGTGAATTCCTTTTTATACCAGCCTATACCACCTGGTAAAAAAGCGGTTGCGCCAGAAGTGTTTTCTTGTGTAAAAGAATGCTCCACACTCCAATCGTGGGGTAACCTTACACCTTTCCAGATTGTATCTTTTTTTTGTCGATCAGTATCTTCTAAATAAAATTTCCAGTCGAAATTAAAATCTTTAGAAATTCTTGCGTCCTCTAGCTGAGTTTTATTACAACTAAATAAAATAATACTTAGTGCTATTAAAAAAATATTGTTTGACTTACACATGAGTTCAGGTTTTAGAAAAATAAAAGATTATTGTTTTATCAATTTATAGGTATGCCATTTCGGTTTATTAGTACTATAAATTTCATCTCTAATGACTTTCAACCGTTTCCAAAGTGCGTCTTCTTTTGGTTTAATGGTAAAGTATTTTTTTATATTTTTCAAATTCCAATCGTGCCAACTTTTACCTATAGCTTTAGCATTTTCTGCCAATAAAAATTCTTTTTTTGCTTCAAAAGTATCTTCGCCTTTATAGTCTCTTAACATTCTAAATTCTATAAAAGTGATGTTTCTTAAACTATCTTGAGTTTTATGGTATTTGTTTACAATTTCAGCAACTTTTTCAGCTTGCTTATATTGCGGTGTGGCTTTATAATCACTTAAATTCACGCCTGTTTTTAGTACTTTACTAGTAAACTCTCCTAAGTTAACATTGTCTATCATCAGCGTATAATTTCCTTCTTTCAATTTATTTATTCTAAGAAATTGATTATTAATAGTCCTATTAATTGGTGCTATTTTATTTGCTTTCGCACTTAAATCATTTTCTATAGGAAAAGGCAATGCACTTTCTAATACTTTAAATTCTAGTTTATTCGTAAAAACAACCTTTGCGTTATAAGCTTCTTCAACTTTTTCCTTTAAAGGATTCACTACGATATTAGAAACATAGGTTGTTGGAGATACTGTTTTCATCATTTCGAAACCCATTATTAAATGACCCAAATCTTGAGGATGTATCCTATCTGGTCCAACAATGGTGAAATCCTTTTCCTTGGCTTGTTCTCGTTTGTTAATTGTTTCCATAAATGAATGAAAATCAACAACTATAGCACCATATTTTTCTCCCATTTTTTTAATATGTTCAGCGCAAAATGCCAAAGCATCGTTTGTACCAAAATCATTATTACGTTCTTGCCTTCCCGTTTGGTCGTAAATTGATGGTGTTATAAAAATGGGTTTTATGCCATTTTCCACTAACCTTTTTGCAATTTCTTCAGTTTTTAGCATATAACTATTTAATGCCTCTTTTCGCTGTTTTAAATTCTTTGCGTCAGGCTTTTCTCTTGAATATAAAAATCGATTTACATCATTCATTCCTGCCATTAAAAAAGCATGAGTTGGTTTTCTATCCAAAATGTCATAATCAAATCTACGCAACATACCACCCGCAACATCACCTGCAATGCCTGCATTAAAATATGCTACTTTTTCGTTTGGAAAACGGGTTGCATTGTAAAGATGAAAAAAGTTATGATAACGTCCATCCTGGGTAATGCTATTGCCAATAAAAACAATTCTATCCCCTTCTTTAAAGGTTGGATTATTTTTATTCTGAGCATTTAACGCAATAGCTATGAACACAAAAAACACTTTTATATAATTTTTTATATCACTCATTTTAATGTTTTAATTTTTATGTTTTTAAATTCGATTCCTTGGCCTTCAGATTGTAAACCGATGTAACCTTCTGTTAACAATTTACCATCTACTTTCTGCTTTGGATCATGCCCTTTAATTACACGCCCACCTATTTGTGGTTTTGTATAACGCAAAACTTCTTTACCATCTACTTTATGGACAACTAAGGAGTCTTTGTAAACAATTAATTCTCCAGAAATCCATTGGTTCCATTTATATGTTTTTGAGCTTGAATTAATGCAATGTCTTGGGTCAATTTTTCCTTCAAAAACAACTTCAGTTCCTGGTGAACACATATTTCCTGTTGGTCTTGGATCGCCTTCTTTTTCTTCTGCTAATAATTGATATTCTACAGAAATGGGCCAATTCTGCTCCTTTAAAATGGTTTGTGGTGCTTGGGAATGAAACATGATACCACTATTTCTAAACGTAAAAACAGGTGCATCGTCTAACCATTGATCTAAAAACTTATAGTCAAATTTTAAAATAAATGAAGAAAAGGGTTTCTCATAAAAGAGGTGCCCAAAACGTTCGCCAAATTTTCCATCTTCATATTCATCATATACAACTTGAATTTTACCATCAGTAACTCTAAACGTATTGGCATAATTATCGTCAACCTTGTGATGATACAATTTAGGAATCCAACCGTCTAGATTTTTTCCGTTAAATAACGATTGCCATTCGTCCTTCTCTTCACTAGGTTTGCAAGCAAATAATAAAAAAGATAAGACACTAACTCCGATTATATTAAACTTCATTTTATTTATAAGATTCAATTTTTAAAGTTTCAGATTTTATACCATTCGTTGTTGCTGATACTTCAATTTGACCAATTTCATTGGTTGCTTGAAGAATTAAAATTGCTTTTCCTTCATGCGTGATAATTTTATTGGTTTTATGATTTTGAACATTCATTTCCCAACCGTTATCAACCCCAATGTTTTTTGCTGGTCCAGAAAGGTTAAATGTCACTTCTTTATCTGCATCTATTAGTAAATTTCCGTTATCATCTAATAAGTTAATGGTTACGATAATCACCGATTTCCCATCAGCAGTTAAACTTGTTTTTGTAGATAAAATATCTATTTTGGAAACTTCGTCTTTGTGAGTGTTCAAAATGTATTGATCTACCTTTTTACCGTTATTATAGCCTATAATTTTTAATTCTCCTTCCTTATATGGCACTAACCATTTTAGAATATGGTCAGTTTCTATAACATCTATTAATTTTTGTTTTCCTAAAGATGTTCCGTTTAAAAATAATTCTGCTTCTTCGCAATTGGTGTAGGTTTGAACTATTACTTGCTCATTATTTTTATATTTCCATTTAGGATTTACTTTATACCATTCCCATTTACGTAACATATTCCAAACTGGCGGTGGACTTAATTGCATTTCGAATTTCCAACCGTCCTTTTCTGAATATGAAAATTCAGATTCGTCTGCTGGTGTAGTTACCATATAGATTTTGGGTTTTTCTGTCCAAAGTGTTTCGTAGAAGTGTCCTCTTGGTGTTTTAAAACCTGCAAAATCAAAAAATGAAATATTTAAACCTTTTCGTGGCCAGGGACCGGCTTCTCCTAAATAAGCAAAACCTGTCCAAACAAAAATTCCTGATACAAAATCGCGTTCATTAATGCTTTTCCATTCTTTATAATCTCCCCAATTCTCTGAACCTAAAATCTTTAAATCTGGATAAGTTTGGTGTGCTAAATCGTAATCTGAAGCTCTGTAATTATACCCAAAAACATCTAAGGCTGTTCCGTAACCACTAACCATGCCTATTGATGGCAGTACACTACCTGCGGTAACAGGTCGTGAGGTATCTACTTCTTTTACCCAACCAACCAATTGTTTTGCTATTTTGGCTAATGGATCTTCACCTTCTATATTTTGATCTAACGCTTCTTTTATCATTTTAAAATCATAGTTTGGTGTCACATCGTAACCTTGCGCACCCGGCTCACTATTAACATCACTAAACGTTTTAGAATAATGCGGAAACGTCCATTCAATCTCATTTCCAATACTCCACATAATTACAGATGGATGGTTAAAATCTCTATGTATTAAACCTTTTAAATCACGTTCTCCCCATTTATCAAAATGTTCTGGATACCCTTTTGAAGCTTCTTCGGATGCTTTGTTATCACCGATGTACTTTTTGCTTTTTAGTTTCGGCACATTCCATTCGTCAAATGCTTCATTCATTACCAAAACACCTTGTTCATCGCATACTTCTAATAATTCTTTTGAATGTGGATTATGTGCAAAGCGAATCGCATTAACACCAATAGATTTTAGTTTATTTACACGATATTCCCAAATTCCTTTTGGTACTGCAGCACCAACTGCACCTGCATCATGGTGCAAATTAACGCCTTTTATCTTTAGACTTTTTCCGTTTAATGTAAATCCTTTTTTAGCATCAAAATTAAATGTTCTAATTCCAAAAGTTTCAGTAGTATTATCTACCAAGGCATTATTTTGATATAATGCCACTTTTAAGCTGTACAAATTAGATTTTTCTGTAGACCATAATTTTGGGGTTACTATCTCTATTTCCGTTTTAGGAACCACCAATATTTTCTTTAAGTCTATTTTTTTTGATATTATTTCAACATTATTATGTAAAACCGTATAAATTAAAGACAAATTTTTATTTGATTCTCCATTGTTTTTCAGGCTCGTATTTATACTAATTGTTGCAGAATTCTCGGTAACTTTTGGTGTTGTAATTTGAACACCCCATTGTGCAATGTTTATTGGCGATTTTTTAATCAATCGTACTTTTCTATAAATTCCAGAACCTGTATACCATCGAGAATCGACATAAGCAGTTCTGTCAACTTTTACCGCGATTGTATTTTTTGTACCATGATAGTTTAGATGCTCTGATAAATCATAAGAAAAAGAACTATAACCATTTGGCCTTTTTCCTAAAAACTGTCCATTTATCCAAACGCTAGAATTATTGTAAACACCATCAAATAAAACTGAAATTTCTTTACCCCTATCTTCTTCAGTTACTATAAAATCTTTTCTGTACCAACCTATTCCACCTTGTACAAAACCTGTACTTGATGCTGTTTCTCCTTCTTTTTTATAGCCTTTTTCAATACTCCAATCATGTGGAATATTTAAAGTTCTCCAACTAGTATCATCAAAACTAGATTTATAGGCATTAGGTTGATTTCCGAGATTAAACTTCCAGTTGTCATTAAAGTTTTCTATTACTCTTTCTGTATTTGTCTCTGAACAAGAGATTAAAAGGAATAATACTGCTATATAACTTAACTTTTTCATATTATCTTTCAATTTTAAACGAACTCGCTGGCAAACCTGCTTTGTTATATAAGGTTGGCTCGACCCAATTTGTAAATGCATATTTAACTTGTGTAGGATTATTTACCTCTTCTGACCAAACGATCAATTCATCCCCTGAAATTGCAACCTTAGCAGGATAAAACACCCCGTCTTCCCCAGCAATCTCAAAGTTATTTTCTTCGCTATTTTTCAACACTAAACCATCAGCAATATGTTTAAAAGACAAAAATGCTTTTCCATTTTTATAAATTGCAGAAGAGATTTCGGGTCCAGAAAAAACTACTTCTTTTTTATAGTCTTTATTCAAGGCCCAATATGCTAATCGTTTCCCTACATCTTGTTTTTTGTGCGGATGAATATTATACTTATCACCCAAATCTAATAAAACCGCCATACCCGTTTTTGGTAACTTTTGTGTTTTAAACTGGGCTTCTCTTAATTCTGCTGTGTTTTTCCCTTTATCATTATCATAATTCTTTAAAGGTGCGATTTGAGCAAAGTAAAATGGTATTTCAGCATTCCAATCGCTTCTCCATCTTTTAATTAATTTTGAAAACAGCTTTTCGTATTCTTCGGATGGATTATTCGTGTTCGATTCACCTTGATACCAAATAAACCCTTTGATTTTATAAGGTATAATTGGTTTGATCATAGTATTATATAAAGCAGTCGGAGCTTTTTGCTCTACTATAAAAGGTAAATATGGCTTTTTAGTATAAGCATAGTTTTCATCATCAAAACATTGTAATCGCCGATTGATATACTCTGCTGATGGTAAGTATTTCCAGTCTTTGTATAATTGTAAAATGGGTTTTTCATTTTGAATTATTTTGGGTTTTTCTTCTGAAACAAAACCAGCTTCTCCCCAAACATCAATAATTCTTATTGCTAACGTATTTTTTCCTGTTCTTAATAGTTTTTTAGGGATTTCATAACGACGTGCTTTACGACGATCAGATTCTTGATATGACTTTCCGATTAATTGTCCATTTAGGTAGCACTCATCAACATCTAGTAATTTACCTAAATACACGTGCAAGGGTTGATTAGTATCATATTTTGCTAATTCAAAATCTTTCCTGTACCAAACGACACCGTCATAATTTTTAATATCTAGATCTTCCCAATTAGAAGGTAAATCTGTAGTTAACCAGTTGATATCATTATAATCTAAATCTCTGTATTGTTGATCACACAACATAGTCTCTTCAAATTTCAAAAGATTCCGCCCGTGGTTAAATTTTGCATCTTCTAACCCTTTTATCCACGCATCATAAACTCCTACATTAGCTTTAACCTCTACTAATTCCTTTTCCAAATTATGAAATCGGGATAAGTCAGTCAACTCCTCTTCAGGAAGCCAAGCCTCGATAGGAGAACCTCCAAAACTAGAATTTAGCAAACCGATAGGTACATCTAAATTTGTGTGTAATTCTCTTCCAAAGAAATATGCAACAGCAGAAAACCGACCAGCATTTTCAGGATTACAAACTAACCATGAACCTCCAACATCTTTTTGAGGCAGAATATTATAACTTTTCTTTACATTAAACATTCTGATTTCAGGATAATTAGCATTTCTAATTTCTTCCTTGTAGTTATAAATCGAATCTTTTGGCATCCATCCTCGTAAAGGCATACCCATATTAGATTGTCCAGAACAAATCCAAACTTCGCCAATTAATACGTCTTTAATCGATATTGTTGTTTCCTTAGATGTAATTTTAAGCTGAAAGGGACCGCCGAATTTTGGTGTTTGTAAACTTACTTTCCACCTTCCTGAAGCATCAACCTTTGCGATAGTAGTATTTCCCCAAGAACCGGTAACGGTAACTTTTTCACCTATGGCTCCCCAACCCCAGATTGGTACTTTACTTTTTTGTTGTAAGACTACACCGTCTGAAAACAATTTAGAAACAGACAATTCTTGAGCCCTACATACAGTAGAAATGAATACAAGTATCAGCCAAAAAAAGTATTTTTTCATGTTAATGCGTTGTTTTTTTAGTCACATCTTCTAAAATTATTTCTTCTCTTATATCCGATGCGGTTATATTAAATTTTACATTTTTTAATTTTAAATTTTCGATATGCCTACCGTACAAACCATAAGCAGGTAATACTTTAAAAAAGCTAAATTCCGGATATTCTTTTTCATTTTCTTCTACTGGTTTTAATACTAGATTTTTTTCACTTCCTGGTAAAGTAATTTCAATATTTTCGAGTAAAACACTTTCAATTTTGTGATTTTCAGTTCCTGTAATAAATATACCTGAAGGTGAAGAAACCCTTGAAGAGTCTAGACTTCTAGTTGTAGCTCTAATATTTTTGATATTAATGTTATTTATACTCCCTACGCTTTGTTTTTCAGCATTTCTATAGGTTCTTAAACGTTCTCCAAGTCTAATAAAAATGGGCATATCTACATTTTCCATTTCAATATTATCAATAGTTATGTCGTTAATATTTGCACCATCAACAGATAATAATTTTATTCCACCTCCTTTGGTATCGTAAATTTTACAGTCCTTTATGTTTATGTTATAAAAATCTCCCATGGACTCTGTACCAAATTTTATAGCTCCCCAATCGCTTTTTAGTTCGCAATTTTTCACAAAAACATTGTACGTTGGTTTTGGGCTTGTAGTTTTTATACAAATAGAATCATCGCCAGTATCTATTTTAGAATTGGTTATTTTTATATCAAAACTTGAATCTAGATCGACACCATCATTATTGTGGTTTGCATGACTGTAAATTGAAATGTCATCAACTTTTATAGTATTTGATTGATAAAAATGACATGTCCATGCAGCTGGTTGTCGTAGATTAATATTTGTGAGATTAATATTATTTGAGCGAACAAAACGAATTAAAAATGGGCGATTTCTTCCAAATTTTTTCTCTTCGTTTTTATCAATGTTTAATTCTTTTATTTTTTGTTGGATGTTTTTATATAGGAAAGCCTTACCATTACCATCAATAATTCCTTTTCCAGAAATACCTATGTTAGCTGCATCAGTAGCACCAATTAAGCAATTTCCTCGTTCTTGACCTGTAGCGTCAGTAAATGCATCAGTACTTTTATAATCTTGTGGATTTGAACTGCCTACTAGTTTTGTGTCTTGAGAAACATGTAGTGTGACATTATTTTTCAAGAGAATTGTACCACTTATATAAATGCCCTTATTGACAATAACTTTACCGCCGCCATTTTGAGAACATTTATCTATTGCTTTTTGAATGAATTTTGTATTGAGTGTTAAACTATCACCTTTGGCACCAAAATCAGTAACATTATAAACTTTGTTACTTGATGACTTACAAGAAATTAAAAGTATGATTAGTATAAGTAGTGCTATTTTTTTCATTTACAAAACGTTTAAATATTTAAGTCGTTCTTGAACCTGTTCATCTCTTTTTACTTTTGGGTTTATGTTCTCGAGTTCAATATTAAAAGTATATTGTTGATAATGATCTTGAAGTAATACAATAGAATTTAAAATTAATAAGGCTTCTAATTCATTCTCAGATTCATAAAGCGATTTTAGTATATCTTTAGAAGGCTCTTTTTTACCAATAATGGCTAAAAACTCTGCCGCTCTCACTCTGTTAATGAGTTCTTTGTCGTCCTCAATAATTTGTAAAACTTCATCAATGAAAGCATTTGCTTTTTTATTAAAACTACTGCAAACAACTAAAGCCCAATAGCGCTCCCAAGGGTCAACAGATTTTATACTTTTTTTAATTTTAGAGTCTGCTTTTTCAAAATCTAGTAAAGCCAAATTGGCAACATCAATATATTTTGAAATATTTTTTTTATGGTTTTGTCCAAACTTATAAGGGTTTTCAAAAGCATTTTGCACTAAAAAATGCTCTGGGAAGAATGACAAATCTGGCATGGTTTTCATCCACTTATTTAAACCTTGTCTCATTTCTTTGACGGTTTTTTTATAAGCAGACTCCTTTGCTAAATTATTAGTCTCATATGGGTCTGCTTCTATATTGTAAAGCTCTTCAGGTGATTTTGGTTCAAAAAATTGTGATTGTATTGCATTGAGTTTCCCTTTTTGATGTAAATCTTCCCATTCTCTATATGCCAATTGTTTATATCTATAATTATTCATTAGGGCATCTACATTAAATGGCTGAAAATTTCTGATGTACTTATATTTTCCTTTTCGATAGCTACGAACCATATCGTATTTCTCATCAAATCTATCTGCATAACCAAAAGTTTTATCTCTTTTTTCAACTGCTTTAGTTTTTACATTCTTACCAAGAAATGGTTTTCCATCTATTGATTTAGGGATTTCAACTCCAGCAACGTTTAAAATTGTTGCTCCAAAATCAACAAAACTCACAAATCCATTTGCGTTAGAACCTACTTTATAATCTGTGAAATCCTTGTACTTTTCAGGAACATAAATCACTAATGGAACATGTAAACCTGTTTCTTTTAAATAGCCTTTACTTTCTGGTAAAACACCACCATGATCTCCAAAATAAAAGATGATAGTATTCTCTAGCAAACCATCTTTTATAAGTTTAGAAAGCACTTCTCCTACTTCTTTATCCATTTGTGCAATCTTTTCCCTGTACATAGCATTTGTGTACTTTAAAAGTGCTGTTTGTGGATGATTTGGCTGTACAAAATTTTGATTTATTGTTTTATTTATAGTGACATTTTCTTTAGGAAAATGCACGCTACTTTCGTGTGTACTATGAATGTTATGAACATAAAAAAATGGCTGTCCTTCTTCTCTATTCTTCCAACTTGCTTTTCGAGAAGAATCATCCCAAACATTGTTAGATTTTATAAAGTTATAATCTTCTTTAGCATTGTTTGCTGTATAATAACCTGCCTTTCTTAGGTATACTGGAAACATTTCTAAATTTTCTGGTAGTGTTACTTTTTCTTGAGTTCTATGATAATGTGATGCTAATCTAGGTCCATAGTTAGATGTAATTAAAGTAGATCTTGCTGCACTACAAACAGCTGCGTTTGAAAATGCATTATTAAAAGTAATTCCTTTTGCTGCTAACGATTCTATATGAGGAGTCGCTATTCCATTTTTATCAAATAATTTCATGTAATGCTTAGAATTATCTTCAGATGTTATCCAAACAATATTTGGTTTTTGGTTTTTGTTTTGAGCACAGGCAAATACCGAAAACAGTATTGTGAAAACGAGTATACTAGTAAGCTGTTTCGTAAAACGATATTTTTTTAGCATATAATTTTTCATTCTAATTTCTTAGTCTCTTTTTTCACCAAACTTTCATTTTATTATATTCTACCTTAATATTAAAACACATACTATTAATATAAATTTATTAGCCATAATAATTTTTAAAGTTTTTTATAATATCTAGAGTGTGCGCTGTTTTTTCTGCCATTCTAAAAAATCGATGAGTACTACTTTAATTAATGTATTTTGCTTTAGTTATTTTTTTATAATTTGAGGTTGCGCTTACAATAGTTCCATCTTTTACATCGTCAAAAACAATAGGATATCTGTGGTCTTTTCCAATTGTTTTAATCTCAAAATTATCAACAGACAATCCTTGTACGTGTCTTGCAAAAATGCCATATGCTGGTAAAGTACCAACTAAATGAAACTCTGGCCACCAACCATCTAATACCTCTAAGGTATATTCTTTAAAATTGGTCTTTTTAGCGTCGGCTATCGTGCCTCCTCCCGCAACAATCATTTGAATATTATTTAATTGAATATCGGTAATATCATTATTAGGCATTCCTGTAATAAAAATGGCAGAATCTTTATTTAAAGCAGAATTATCTACTATAATTCCATCAAAAATAAAATGATGCATAGCTTTCATAGGATACATTTCCTTTGGCGCATCTACACAAGCTCTTTGTTGTGCAAAAGTCATGAATATTGGTCTTGGTACGCTTTTCATAATTAAATTAGAAAAGCTCATATTTTTCATTTCTCCTCCTTCATTTAATTGAATTTTCAATCCAGCATCTTCTATATCATGAAATGTACAATTAGTAACAGCAATCGATTCTATATCCCCTCGAGATAATAATCCAATACGCATTCCTGCCCATTTACTAGTAAACGTACAGTTCGTTACTACTATATTTTTGCTTGGTTTTTCTTTAAGTGAAGCTTGAATACAAATAGAATCATCACTAGTATCAAATGAAGAATTTGAAACTCTAACATTAGTACAACCGTCAAAATCTAAACCATCTCCATTATTATTTACACGACTTATAATTTTAATACCATCAACTAGAATATCATTACAATAAAGCCACGCTGATGTCCAAGCAGCAGAATTTTTTAAAGTCACATCTTTTAGGTGAATGTTATTACTATTCATAAAACGAATAAGCATTGGTCTACCTATTTTATTATTGAAATTTTTAAAATAACCATTGCCATCTATGGTCCCAAAACCTGTAATACCAAATGATTTTGCGTTACGAGCAAAAATTAAACAACGGTCCATATGTTTCTCATTCTTATACATGTTTTTATGGGTATCTGTTGTATAATCTTCAATATTTGGACTACCTAAAAGAACAGCACCGTTTTGTATATGGAGTGTAACAAAATCTTTCATATAAATGGTACCAATAACAATAGTTTTACCAGAAGGAATTACAACATTTCCACCACCATTTTTGGAACAGGTATCAATAGCCTTTTGTATGGCTTTTGTATCTTTTGTAATCCCGTCTGCTTTTGCACCAAAGTCTAAAACGTTGTAATCTGTAGCGGACACAACAAATGATAAAAACAAAAAATATAAAAGCGTCATTTTTTTCATACTTATAAATATTTTTTAAACTCTTTTGAAATATCTAAAGTATCTTTTGTCTTTAACTGCCAATTTTTAAAATCCTTCATTAAGTTTTTAATTATTGGTATTGCATTTTTTTGGTTTTTTAAATTTGTGGTTTCCCAAGGATCTTTTTCTAAATCATACAACTCTAAATCACTCGTTTCTGGAAATAAAATAAGTTTTTTATTGTCTTTTATAATGGCTCTTTGGTCGTAAAACATTGCCAAATAAATAGATGTTCTCGTGTCTTTGTTTTCTTCTACAATAGGACTTAAACTTTTAAAATCTATATTTTCTGGGGATTGAATCGCCAACATATCAAGCAACGTGGGGAAAACATCCTGCAAATAAACTCTGTTTTTTATCTTTTTATTAGCTATCATTTTAGGTGCCTTAATAATAAGTGGTGCTGTAACGCTAGGCTCATAAACACATACTTTACCAGCTACGCCATTTTCGCCAAAGCTTATACCATGATCAGACATAAATACAATTATGGTATCGTCATAAATACCTTTTTCCTTTAATGTAGAAATAATGTTACCAATTCTCTCATCCATATGCGTTACCATAGCATTGTTCTGTTGCACACGATTTTTCATGGTTTTCGCACGCAAAGGATTTCTTGTGTATTGGTATTTTATATTTGTGTTTAACGAATCGCCGTCAATGACACTTGGTGGTAATATTATATTTTCTGATGGATACAAATCATAATACTTTTTTTCAGTTTGCCTTGGCACATGTGGTGCATTAAAAGCAACATACACTAAAAATGGTTTATCATCTTTATAACTTTTAATATAATCCACAGCTTCTTTGGCAGTAATATCCGTAATATGTCCTTTATCCGTATTATAAGTTTTTAATTGGCCTTCCGTAATGGTTCCTGTTTGTTCAAAAACATCTTTAGCTTCATTTCCATAAGCATGCCATTTTCCAGTCATATATGTGGAATAGCCATTATTTTTCAAAGTCTCTGGAAAGCTTTCTGGTGCATTCTTTTTTGTGATTTTTTGAGACTTCCATAAATATTTTCCATACAATAGCATAGTTCTACTCGGTACACAGACTGCAGGCGCCCAGCAACCCATATTATATGCGGAAGTGAAGGATGTACCATCTTCTGCTAATAAATCTATGCTAGGGGTTTGTATCGATGGATTTCCGAAAGCACCGACTGCTTGATTACTTTGATCATCGGATTCTATAATTAATATGTTGTACTTTTTCTGCTCCCTTTGTTGAGCATTACAAAAGCTAAAAAAAAATAAGATTGAACCTAAAAAAAGTGCTTTTTTCATCTTAATTATCATAATAAACTAATCTTTATGAGCTTCAACATTTCCTCCAATATCATTTTCCATGTAACCCTCCAAAACAATTTTAAACGCGTGTGCATATTTTGAAGGATATTCCTTTGGCGCCTGAATCACCAAACCTTCTTCGTTTCTTTCCCATGCTACTCTTTCATCACTACCTAAAAGTTGGATATTCTGAATTTTAGAGTTTAGAACTCCTAATTTTGTACTAAAAGATTTTATGACAATCGAATCTTTTGGTGTATCCATTACAATTGCATAAAACTCCTTTTCTGTTTTTTTAGTAAAACGAATATCATTGTTAGTGTACTTTATCTTCTCTTTTTCTACTTTATGCCCGCCTTCTGACAATCTGGTAGGACCTTCGCCAAAAATTGTCCAAGGTCTTGTACCATAAATTGCATTGCCATTGATAGTCAACCATTGTCCAATATCCAATAATAAATCTCTCATTTCTTGCGGAATATCGCCATTTGGATCTGGAGGAACGTTTAACAACATAATGCCATTTTTAGCAACAATATCTACCAAAATATCTACTAATTCGTTTGGTGATTTAAATTGCGCGTTGGGCCTATAAAACCAAGCACCTGGTGATGTATCTGTTAGCCAAGTTGGATTTTTTGGTTGATTTGGTCTTCCTCTTTCATAATCTTTAATAGCTGTATCAATTGGAAACGTTGTTTCTTTATAGGCAACTGCTACTTCTTTTCCCCATTCTTCTGCTTTATTATAATAATATGCTAAAAATTCTTGACGTGATTCTTCCGTCATATTTTCTAACCACCAATCAAACCAAATTAAATCTGGCTGATACACATCAATATATTCTTTTAGTTTTGCCCACCATTCTTTATAAAAACGCTCATCTGGCGTATCAGAATCTAAAGCGTGTGGACTTGTATATAAATCATAATCTACTTCATCTATATTCCCGTGTGCATGTGCTGGCGCGAAATACTTCCAAGTGAATGCATGATGAAAAGAGCCCATAAACTTCATATTTCTAGCTTCTATTTCTTTTTTCAAACTTGCAGAAGGATCTATTCCACCGTAATTCATCGAGTTCCAACGCGTAGCTTTACTATCCCACATTGCAAAATTATCGTGATGCATAGCTACCGGTCCCGCAAATTTAGCCCCGGATTTTTCGAATAATTCCGCCCATTTTTTTGCATCGAACTCTGAAGGTTTAAATTGTTCAATAACATGTTTGTAACCAAACAATTTTGGGTCTCCATATTTGTTTTTATGATGTATAAAATTACTTGTAGGACTACCTTTTTTTGTTGGAACAATTTTTCCGTCTTGATACATTAACATACCATGCCAACCACCATAATATTTCTCAGGATCTATACCTTCATACACTGTCGACACTGGACCCCAATGTGTATAAATGCCAAATTTTGCATCTTTAAACCAATCAGGTACTTGATTTACTTTTGCTAAAGATTTCCAATTTTTTTGATATTTTTCTTGACTTTCGTTTTCAGTTTTTGATTTATCATCAACGCATGATGATAACATCACCATAGATAATAATACGAAACTTTTTAGAGTATTGATTTTCATATTATTTAGAATTATTCTCCTGTTTTAATTATTAATTCACTGGCTTCTAATACTTCAGAAGTCGCTGTAATCTTAATTTCTCCTGCTTCCTCTGTAGATTTTACAACCAATAAACATTTACCACTAAATGCATTACGTTCTGGTATTTGAAAAGATTTTAAAGAAGTTGGATCTCCATTTCCAACAGCTTCTAAAACACCTTTGCCTTCAATTTTAAAATTGACTAAATTATCCGAATTTGGACAAATATTCCCTGCTTTATCTTCAATTGTAACAGTTATAAAAGATAAATCTAATCCATCCGCAGAAATCGTTTTTCTATCTGCGACTAAACTGATTTTTGCAGGTTTTCCTGCCGTTTTTCTGATATCCGTTGCTACTTCTTTACTATTTTTATAGGCAATAACTTTAAGTTCTCCAGGCTGATAAGGTACATCCCATGACAATCTATATTTTGTTCTAAACATACCTTTTTTAAACTCGTGATATTCTGATGGAATTTCTGTAATATCCTTTCCTTTTATTTTCTTTCCGTAAGACGTTCCATTTAGAAAAAGTTCTACTTCTTCTGCATTAGTATATACAAAAACAGGAATGTTCTCACCTTCTTTTCCTTCCCAATTCCAATGCGGTAAAACGTGAACCATGGGTTTTGTAGTCCATTGGCTTTGATATAAATAGTATCTATCTTTAGGAAAACCCGCTAGATCAACTGGTGCAAAATATGAAGAACGTGAGGGCCAATCGTCATTCCAGTAACCATTTGTAGAATTATCTCTCCCTCCATAGGGCGTAGGTTCGCCTAAATAATCGAAACCTGTCCAAATAAACTCTCCTAAAGAGCGTGGTTGTTTTTCTTGTGCTGCGAACTCAACATCTGGAGCATATGCCCAAGGTGGACCAACTATAACATCGTAACTAGATACCTGGTTAGTTTCGTGCTTTTCTTTAAATTCTATGGGTAAATGATATACGCCTCTGCTACTGGTTTGTGATGAAGTTTCTGAACCATAAACAAGATATTTTGGGTTTTTCTCTAAAACCTCATCATAATTTTCTGGCCAATAATTCATACCGATAACATCGACATAATCGGCTAATTTATTTTTAAAAGGTGCCGGATAATAGTTAAAACCGATGGTTGTAGGTCTGGTATTATCTTCATCGTGACAGATATCATTTAACATTTTGGCTACTTTCCAGCCATCATCTTGACCTTGCTCTAAAATTTCGTTACCAATACTCCACATAACTACTGATGGATGATTTCTATCACGCTTTATCATATCGCGCAAATCGCGCTCATGCCATTGGTCAAAATATTTATTGTAACCATTCGGTACTTTTCCTTTTCTCCATTCGTCAAAAGCCTCTACTATAACTACTATCCCTAACTTATCACAGATTTCTAAAATCTCTGGTGACGGTGGGTTATGACTCGTTCTTAGCGCATTTATACCCATACTTTGCATAATTTGCATCTGGCGTTCTTTGGCTCTGTAATTTATTGCGGTTCCCAAAGGTCCTTGATCGTGATGCATGCAAACACCTTGAAATTCGAACGGTTTCCCATTCAACAAAAAGCCTTTTTCTCTTTCAAATGCAATGGTGCGTATACCAAAATCAGTTTCATAAGTATCCACTAAACTTCCATTAACATAAAGACTACTAACCGCTTGGTATAATACTGGTTTTGTTGTATCCCATAATTCAGGATTACTAATTTCTAAACGTACATCTTGAACAGCTTTAGCATTAAGAGCAACCTCTGTCTCATTCGAAGCAACTTCTACTCTATTTTTATCCTTGATCACTGTTTTCAAGGTTACGCTTGAAGCTGATTTCTTATAGTCTTCAATTGTAGTTTCAATATTTATTGTTGCTTTGTCTTCTAAAACTTCGGGTGTTGTAATAAAAGTACCGTATTGCGGGATATGTAACGAATTATTTATCTTAAGGCGAACATTTCTATATAATCCCGCACCAGGATACCAACGTGCTGCTAAATCCTCTGGTATTAGTTGTACGGCTATAACATTATCTTCTCCAAATTTAACATGATCCGTTAAATCAAATTCAAAACCAATATAGCCATATGGTCTTTCGCCTATATAATTATCATTTAACCAAACTTTGGCGTTATTCATGGCACCATCAAACTCAATAGAAATTTTTTTGTTTTCATTTATTTTATCAACTGTAAAATGTTTTCTGTACCAAGCTTCACCGTGGACTGGCAACCCTCCTGTTCTTGCATTGTATTTGTTAGAAAAAGGACCTTCTATTGCCCAATCGTGTGGTAAGTTTAATTGTCTCCATTCTGCATCATCAAAAGCTACCAAATTACCGTCTTTAATTTCTCCTTTTTGAAATAACCAGCCCTTATTGAAATTTTTATCTGCTATTGGAATATCTTGTTTTGATTCACAAGAAAAGAAGACAAAATTTAAAGTAAAAAAAAGTAGTATTGTAATCTTTTTAAAAGCTTTCATTAGCGACTATTTTTAATTGAAAAGAAATGAAAATTAAATATAAATTTTTCGTTACCATTCCTAAAAAAATCTACTTGCTAATTAGCTCCAAAAATCATTTGTTATATAGATTAAAACAATTCAATTAAAATTTAAGCAGGCTTGCTTGTAATTTTACAAAACTATAATTTTAACCATATGGTTTTAAAAAACTATTTCTTTTTAATTTTAGTGTTGTTTTTTTTAGGCTGTAAAAACACTTCAGAAATTCAAGTATCTAAACCACCAAACATTATCGTTATACTTACTGACGATCAAGGTTGGCGAGATGTTGGTTTCAATGGCGCGACGGATATTCCTACAAAAAACTTAGATCGACTTGCTAAAGAAGGTACTATTTTTTCTAACGGTTATGTCTCGCATCCTTATTGTAGTCCGTCTCGAGCTGGATTATTAACTGGCAGGTATCAAGCCCGTTTTGGTCACGATTGCAACTTGCCATACAAAGATGATAATGATGCCAGTATTGGCACTCCGTTGTCAGAAATAATGATTTCTGAAGCGTTAAAAAAACAAGGGTACACGACAAGCGCTATCGGTAAATGGCATGTTGGTGATCATCCAGATTTACATCCAAACAAGCAAGGTTTTGATCATTGGTTTGGTTTCCCTGGAGGAAACACAAATTATTGGGGATTTCCTGAAAACTACCTTAAAACCATTTACAGAAACGGCAAACCTGTAGATAGAAAAAACCTTAGCTATTTAACCGATGATTTCACGAATGAAGCGGTCAATTTTATAGATAAAAACGATGACAAACCTTTCTTTATATATTTGGCTTACAATGCGCCTCATGCACCAGATCAAACAACTAAAAAGTATTTAGAAAATACTAAACATATCGAAAATGCAGAGCGTAGCATATACGGAGCTATGGTTAATGGTGTGGACATTGGTGTAGGAAAAATTGATTCTACTTTGGTTGCTAAAGGTATTAAAGATAATACCTTGATCGTATTTTTGAGTGATAATGGCGGTCGTAAAAAAGTAGCAGATAATCAACCTAATCGTGGTTATAAAGGTATGCTTTTTGAAGGTGGTATAAAAGTTCCCTTTTTTATGACGTGGAAAAACGGTATCAAGAACGATAAAATTTATAAAAATCCAGTATCTGCACTAGATATATTTCCTACATTATTGAATATAGCTGGCGGAAATGCCAAAGATGAACCCCAATTAGATGGTAAAGATTTGTTACCATACTTAAATAATGAAACTGAAAAGCCGCACAATCTTTTATTTTGGCGTTCTTCTGGAGGATTTGAATACGCAGTTAGAAAAGATAATTTCAAATTATATAAAAGTGCTTTTAAAGGCAAAACCTTATTATTTGATTTAGAGAAAGACCCGAATGAAAATTTTGATATTTCAGATGAAAACGTTACTAAAATTAAAGAGCTAAATAAAGCCTATGCTAATTGGGATTCAAAAAATATAAATCCTAATTGGTATGACCCACATCCGGAAAACGTATTAAAAGACAAAGAAAATTATATAAAAAAGAGAAACAATTCTTTACACCCAAAAATCAAAAAAAAACTTAATAAAAATCTGAATTAATGTATAAAAAAAGATCTATCCTATTTTTAATTCTTTATGTCGTAGCCACCTTACAACTTTTCTCACAAAATCCATTGGTAACCCACATGTATACGGCAGATCCCACTGCACGAGTTTTCAATGGTAAATTATATGTTTTTCCATCCACAGATATCGTTTGTGAAGAAGGTAAAGGAGAAAACGGATTTTGTATGCCGTCTTATAATGTGTTTTCTTCAGAAGATTTAACCAATTGGACGGATCACGGAAAAATAATTGACCAAACCGATGTGCCTTGGGGGAAAAAAGATGGCTTTGGAATGTGGGCGCCTGATTGTGTAGAAAAAGACGGAACGTATTATTACTATTATCCTGCGCCACCTTTGGACAAAAGTGGTTTTAGACGTGTCGGTGTTGCTACTGCTAAAAAACCAGAAGGTCCATACGTACTTGAAAAAAACTATATAAAAGGTGTCAATGGTATTGACCCTAATGTTCTAAACGATGATGACGGGAAATCTTATATCTACTTTGGTGGTGGAAAAAAACTATATGTTGCTGAATTAAATAGTGACATGAAATCTATCAAAGGAAAAGCTAAAGAAATTGAAGGTTTGCCAGACGGATATAAAGAAGGCCCTTTTATGTTTAAGAAAGATGGTTTATACTATTTTACTTTTCCTCATGATAAATCCGGCTCTGAAGAAATTGCTTATGCTACCGGAACAAATCCGATGGGACCTTTTGAATATCAAGGAAAGATCATGGAACGCTGGAAAGATGGAATATGGACGAATCATCATTCTATTTTAGAATATAAAAAGCAGTGGTATATTTTTTATCATCATCATGATATTTCTAACAACCAACACTTACGCTCTATGCGCGCAGATAGTTTATTTTTTGGTAAAAAAGGACAAATATTAAAGACAAAAGCAACTTTGAGAGGTATTGGAATTACTTCTGCCAAAGAACACATCCAAATTGACCGATTTTCAAAATCAAAAAACGTAAAAGTTAGTAAACTAAAAGATGATAAAGTTGTTGGCTGGCAATTAGATTATATACAAAATGGTTCTTTTGTAACTTATAACGCAGTTGATTTTCGCAAAAAATACAACAAAGTAATTTATCGAGTTTCTTCTGGCTCTGATGGAGGCAACATCAAGTTATATGTAGATGGAAAATTAATCTCTACCACCAAGGTTGAAAATACTGGTAATTGGAACACCTGGAAAACGGTTGAAACACCTATTAACAAAAAAATAAAAGGGATAAAAAATATTAAACTAGTTTTTGAAGGTGATAGTAGCGATTATCTCTTAAATATTGATTGGTTAAAATTTGAATAAATTCTTGAAATTAATTCAAATTAAAAAGGGTATACTATAAAAGTCTACCCTTTTTAATTTTAGAATTTGAAAATAATACTAATTCTCAAATTCTTTCTTCTTTGCTAACAAAATATGGTCGCAAACCAAAACCAGTTCATCTTTCTGGTTAAAGATTTCTACGTGTTCATTAACAAGGCCTAATTCTGGACGTTTCGATTCTTTCTTTTCTGAAATGGTTACTACTACATGAATCGTATCACCGATATGAACAGGTTTTACAAAACGTAATCGATCATAACCTTTGGAAAAGGCTTCAGGGTTTATTTCTGTAGCTGTCATACCGATTCCTACTGCAAAAGTTAGGGTTCCGTGTGCAATACGTTGCTTAAACGGTTGTGTAGCACACCATTCTGCATCCATATGATGTGGAAAATAATCTCCCGTGTGACCTGCATGCACTACAAAATCAGTTTCTGTAATAGTTCTTCCTAGGGTTACTCTTTTATGTCCTAACTCGTAGTCTTCGTAAAATTGAGATTTAATATGCATGTTAAAACGTATTTATGTATTAATTTAAGTTAGTTCTTGATAAACATTGTTTGTTACTTTTAGCTGAGATAATTTTTATTTTTAATGGTATACGAATCGTTATTTCATTAATATCAGAAATTATCTTCCCATCCAGCCGCCGTCTACAAGAACAACAGAACCGTTCATATACGCAGATGCTTCTGATGCTAAAAACACTGTTGGACCAGCAAAATCTTTTGGGTCGCCCCAACGCCCGGCAGGAATCCGAGATAAAATAGACTCTGCTCTTTCAGGATTATTTCTTAAAGCCTCTGTATTATCAGTAGCAATATAACCTGGTGCAATAGCATTTACGTTTACTCCTTTTCCTGCCCACTCATTTGCGAAAGCCATTGTCATTTGACCAATAGCACCTTTACTAGCTGCGTAGCCTGGAACTGTAATTCCTCCTTGATAGGTTAATAATGAAGCCGTAAAAATTACTTTTCCAGCACCCTTTGCTACCATATCTTTTCCAAATTCACGTGTTAAAATAAACTGCGCTGTTTGGTTGACTTCAATAACCTGATCCCAATATTCATCTGAATGTTCAACTGCAGGGGCTCTTAAAATAGTTCCTGCATTGTTCACCAAAATATCTATTTGAGAGTGATTTGCTTTTACTTCCGCAATGAAGGCATATAGTGCTTTTCTATCTGAAAAATCACATTGATAGGCCGCAAAGCTTTTACCAACAGCTTCTACTGCCTTAGATACTTCACTACCGCCTTTTTCTAAAGATGCAGATACACCAATAATATTGGCTCCTGCTTCTGCTAAACCAACTGCCATTGCGAATCCTATACCGCGTTTACACCCTGTTACTAAAGCTGTTTTTCCTTCTAAATTAAATTTATTTAAAACACTCATTTTTATTTTGTTTAATAGTTCTCGACGGTTCTTGCGCTAAAGCTTTAGCGATATACACGTAAAAATTGTCATTATTTTTAAAGTGAACAATCCATTAAAATCTTCATACCATCAGGATTATTATCAATATTTTCAAATACTTTTTGAATACTTGTTAGTGGTTGCACATCTGTAATCATATCCGAAAAAGGCAATTCGTTCTTAGTAATTAAATCGATTGACTTTTCATAATCTTCCTTTTCATAAACTCTTGCTCCAATTAACTTCAATTCTTTCCAGAAAAACTTAAACAAATCAATTGGTTTTTTCTCTCCGTGAATAGCAACCATTAAAATTCTACCTCTAATGCCAGCAACTTCTGTCATCATATCCAATGCTGGTTGCACACCTGCCACTTCAAAAACAACATCAGCTAGACGACCTTTAGTTTGCTCTTTTACGTATGCAACTAAATCAGTATTCATAGGATTCACTACATTGAATCCCATGGCTTTTGCTTTATCGACACGTTTTTCATTAACTTCGGAAATAATAACATTTGCTCCGACTTGTTTGGCAACCATTGCCACTAAAAGACCAATTGGACCTCCTCCTAAAACGACTGCAGTTTCGCCTTTTACTAATCCACTTAAACGAACATCATGTGTAGCAACCGATAACGGTTCAATTAATGCTGCCAATTTTAAATCGGTATCCGCTTTTAATTTATGTAATGTAAATGCAGGTACATTCCAATATTCTTGCATTGCTCCGGGACTATCAATCCCTATAAATTTTAATTCTTCGCAAATATGATTAAATCCTTTATCCGATGGTTTTACTTTCCTGTCGTCTAAAGGGCGAACCACAATTTTATCACCAACTTTGTAACCAGAAACACCTTCTCCAACCGCATCGATCACACCAGACATTTCGTGTCCAATGGTTTCTGGAAGGTTAACACGTTTATCCATCATACCGTGATAAATATGTACATCTGTTCCGCAAACACCAACATAGGCAACTTTTATGCGTACTTCTCCTCTAGCTGGTGCTACAACTTCTTTTTCGATAACTGAAAAGGTTTTATTCCCTTCGTATTGTGTTGCTTTCATTTTTATATTTTGCTATTAGCTTATGTATTAAATATTATAATTTGGTTTCATACCACCTTCGTTGTTAGACTCGTAAGCAGCTTCTACAATTGCCATAGAATGCACCACATCTTCTACACTTGTTGGTAATTTATCTGTAGAACCTTCCACATAACGCATTAAAGATGCCATCGTACCTACAAATGCATCCGGAAACCAAGAACCTTCCAATTCAACTTCTATCCATTTTGGGTCTTCTCCTTCTTTTACAATACAATATTGAAACAAATCTGGCTTACCATTTGGATAATCTAATAAAAGACCAATTCTTGCTTTTATCGCTCCTTTGGTACCTTCCCATTTTACGAAACTTTCTTGATTTTTTTCTCCGAAATTATGGTCGTGATTGGTGTTTATAATCGCACGCATCGCATCATTATAATCTAGTATCGTTGTAGTGCGTGTTGACGACATCGGTTTTCCTGGATTTTTTAATGTTTTAGAATATACTTTCTTAGGGTTTCCTAAAAACGAACGAATTAAATCTATGTAATGAATACTGTGTTGCTGAATCTCTAAACGTGGATGATTAACTACATTAGGAAAATATTCCCAAGGTGTGTACGTTGTTAAACGCACTTCGAAATCATACAACTCACCAATTAATCCTTTTTCGATTATATATTTTGCTGCCATTACATAAGGCGCATAACGCATTTGACAATTAATAGCTGCTTTCAGTTTTTTTCTGCGACAAACTTCTAAAATTTCTAGAGTTTGCTCATAATAATCACCCATTGGTTTTTGAATCAAAACCGCAGATTCATCGGGTAATAACTCTAAGGTTGCTACAAACTGATTAGGCATTAAAGTCAAGTCGAAAACTGCATTATCTGGAGCAACAGCAACCATTTCTTCAACGGAATCATAAACATTTGGTATATTAAATGCTTTGGCCAAATCGGTAGCACGTTGTATAGTTCTATTGGTAATTCCTTCAACTACAAAACCAACATTTTTATAAGCTGGCAAATGTGCATCCCTAACGATCCCACCAGCGCCAATTATATAAATGGGTCGCTTTTCTTTTGGTAATTCTGGTTTATAAACTAGTTCCATACTGATTTTTTTCTATACGTTTGATTTCCAATTGCGCCAAGTCTAAAATGGATTTTATATCTTCTGATGTATTAATTACTTTTAAAACCAAAGTATCTATTACATCTGCAATTTCAGACCAATTACTTTGTCTTGGAAGCGAACGTGTTTTTTTATGTAACTCTTCTAACTTGTGATAATAAGGTACTTTTGTATTTACATCTTTATCGTGCCAAGTTGATTTCCTACAACCAATTGCGCCTTCTAAAGTGAGTAACTTATCATTTTCTTCATTTACGGCAAAATTGATGAATTCATAAGCTAATTCTTTATGCTTACTTCCTGTTCCTATAACATACATCCAATATGCATTTAAGGATGTACCCACTCCTGTGAATCCAGCCGGCACATTGCCAACATCTACTTTGCCCTTCACTTTTGAAGTCTCTAAAAACTCACACATCGAAGCAAAACCAAACCAATTTACCATCATTGCTAAATTACCATTCGCAAATGCCATTCCTGATTTTACAGAATCGAAATCTCTAGAGTTTGGATGAATCGCTTTTGTGTTTTTTAATGCTTTTCTATAAAACTCCATACCTTCAACAGCTGCTTCAGAATTTAATTTGATATTCTCATCATCATCGAACAACTCACCATTTCGAGTCCATAATTGTAAACAGAAATCAAATACTGTATTATGTCCGTCTGGATATGCCGCAAAAGTGGTTCCGTATAGTTCCTGTTCAGGTCTGTTGAAAAATTCTGCGACTTGGATTAAATCATCCCAAGTCTTTGGAACTTCTAAGGGCTTTCCGAATTTCTCATAAAAACTAACTCCTTCCTCAATAGATTCAAATAAATCTTTTCTATAAATTAAGCACTCTGGGCCATTGTGAAATGGTAATCCCACTATTTTACCCTCAAATTCTTGTTTGTACAATAAGGAATCAGACCAACCTTCAGGAAAATCTTGAGGCGTGTTTTCATTAATATAAGGTGTTAAATCTAAAACTGAATTAGTTGTATATGCTTCGGTAATCCAATCAGTATTAATTAAGGACATATCCCAAGTACCATTTTTTAAGCCTTCTTCTTTCAGAATAGTATCGTACAAAGGATGTAAATCCAAAGAAACCGTCTCTAACTCCAGATTGCATTTTTTTTGTTTACAAAAAGAAGCCCATATTTTATCGATAGCGCTTTCAAAAGCATCAAATTTTCTTACCGCTATCCTAAATTTATTTTCGTGCATTATTCGATAATTAATTCGTTAACAATCGACTCTGTGTGCTCTCCCAAAGCTGGTGAACCTAATGTCGATTTTAATAATTCACCATCAATTTTTATAGGGCAACGTGTGGTTTCATATTCGAAACCATCACCCATTTTAACTTTCTGGATCATATCCAAAATCTTAAAACCCTGATAACCAAATAAAGTCTTCCAATTCATAACACTGGCACACCAAATGTCTGCAGGTTCTAATATGGACAACCAATCTTCTGTCTTTTTTGTTTTTAAATGGTTTGCTAAAATATTTTTAATCTCGTCACGCTTTGTAAACCAACTTGCGACTTCCGTGTAACTTAATAACTGCTCACAGTCCAACAATTCGCCTAAAAACGGAATTGCACCCATCGCCAAAGCTAGATAACCATTTTGTGTCTCATAAATTCCGTAAGGAGCTCCCAAATAAGCATGTGCATTATTACTTGCTGTTCTTTCAGTTGGCTCACCACCATCATGATAAAATGTAGTAATGGTTTCGAATTGAAAGTCCAAAATAGATTCTAACATGCTAACAGAGACCTTAGTGCCTTTGCCTGTTCTAGCCTTTTTAACTAAAGCTGCTAGAATACCCTGAGCCAAATGTGAACCTGATAATATATCTACAATGGCCAATCCCATTGGTACTGGTCCACTACCTGCATTGCCACTTAACCAAGTTAAACCAGATAAAGATTGTACTAATAAATCTTGACCAGGCTTTGATTTCCATGGTCCTTCAGTGCCATAACCTGAAATATTTCCATATACAATGTTTGGATTTATTTTCTTAATAGTTTCGTAATCAAACCCTAAACGTTCTATAACACCTGGTCTAAAATTGTGAACTAAAACATCCGCTTTTTGAATGAGTTTTAAAACGCGTTTTTTATCTCTTTCATTTTTCAAATCTGCTTGAAAGCTTTCTTTATTTCTATTAATTGCGCGAAAAACAGATGATTCTCCATTAAGAATAACATTAGAAACATATAATTGACGACAAATATCTCCTGTTTCTGGCCGTTCTACTTTTATAACTCGAGCACCTAAATCTGCCAAACGTAACGTTGCTGATGGTGCGGATAAAAACTGACTTAAATCTATAATTAATATATCTTGTAATGGTTTCATACTTATAAATCAAATTCCTTAATTAAATCGTCTGTATGTTCTCCAACTCTTGGTGCTCCTTTTGGTGCATATAAAATTTCATCATTTAAACGAATAGGGCAACGTGTAGTGTGTACCGTTTCTCCAGAATTCAATGTTAAGATTTGGTCCATTCCTAGAACCTCATAAGCATCATGATTTAGTAAAGTTTTATAATCAAACACATCTGAAGCCCAAATACCTTCGGCCTCTAAAATACTGAGCCAATAGCTTGTGGTATTATCTATTAAAACTGACCTTAAAATATCCATTATTTCGTTACGTTTTTCGAACCAATCATTAGAGTTTGTGTAGGATTGTAAAAGATTGTTTTGTAACACGCTACCTAAATTAACCAAAGACCCCATTGCTAGTGATATATAACCATCTTTGGTTTTATACACACCATATGGCGCGCCTAAATATGCGTGTGCAGATCCTTTTTCAGCTCTCATAGGTGGTTTGTTTCCATCATTTAAATAGGTGGTAATAACTTCAAATTGAAAATCTAACATAGATTCTAATAAACTTACTTCGACCAAAGCTCCTTTATTTGTTTTATGACTTTTAATAACAGCAGCTAAAATTCCGTGAACTAAATGTGTCCCAGTAATAATATCTGCAGTTGCTAGTCCCATTGGTACAGGTCCATCTTTTGCATTTCCTGTTAAATTAACTAAACCCGACATACATTGTAACAATAAATCTTGACCTGGTTTCTTCGCCCAAGGCCCTTCTGTTCCGTAACCTGTAACTGTTCCGTAAACTAATTTAGGATTGATTTCTTGCACAGTTTTATAATCTAACCCTATTTTCTCCATAACTCCTGGACGAAAATTATGAGTCATTACATCTGCCTTTTTAATCAACTTTTTTATTCTACTTAAATCATCTTTATTTTTTAAATTTGCTGCGTAAGATTCTTTATTTCTATTTATAGTTTGAAACACCAAACTACTATTATCTACAAACAAGTTTTTAATAGCTATTTGTCTGCCACCTTCGCCAACTTCTGGTCGTTCTATTTTAATAACTCTAGCTCCTAAATCTGCTAAACGCAATCCTGCTGAAGGACCTGCCATAAATTGGCAAAATTCTAGCACTAAGATTCCTTGCAATGGTTTCATTTAAAAAACTTATTAGTTTAATCCTTTATTAGTGATCATTATATATCTAATGACTTTATATATAGCTCATTTAACTTAGAAAGTAATTCTTTTTCATCACTTCCATTCATTAAATAAGCTCTTATTGGTGCTCCCGCTCTATCTTGAAAATACATATGACCATTATAACGCGGACGTAAAAATGCTCGGTCTAAACCTGGTAATGTATTTTTAAAAAAGTTTGCTGTTACACTATTTGTATGGTCGTCTATCCATGCTTTTCTGTGTCCCGGTTGTCCTCCATTATCAAAAAATATCGTTTTTTGACAATCTTCTGAACCTACATATGCTACATATTTCATAACGGTTTCTATTTCTTTTGTTTCTGCTGAGACTGCTAAACCAGTTCCTCCTAAAGTAGAAATAGCTCCAACACCATTGATTTCTATCATATCGTGAAAATGCAGCAACTTACGCGCGTAACCATTACGGCTGTAATTGGTATAACCATAAGCCCAGGGACAGTATGCGTATTTATCTGTTTGTGTCATCGCTTCATAACATTGAATCGGGTTCCATTCAAAAATTTTAGAATCCATTTCTACAGCTAAAGCTCGTAGCATTTTTAAAGCTCTAACTCCGGTTTTCTCGCTAACGACCTCTTCTTTTGATGAACATACTTCTTCCCCTAAATTACAGCACATCATGTAAAAATTCATTAATGTATCCTGAGGAATACCTGGCATAATGACCAATCCTTTTTTTGCTAAGGCTAATAAATCTTCATAGGTTTCTGGTAACCTCAAACCCTTTTTAGCCAAAATATCAGGCCTACTAGAAGCTACTGGTGTTGCCGCATCTACTGCTAATGCCCATTGATGACCGTTTGAAGAATAACTTTCGTGAGAACGCCCAACCGTGTTTTCTTCTAAATCTTTCATAAAAGATGCCGGCAGGTACTCGTCTAAAGGTAAAATAACATCATTTTTTCCGGCAAAACCCGCCCAAGGATGATCTATTATTAATAAATCATAGCGTTTTGCTAGCTCATTAATTGGTTCATCCGCAAATGCTTGTAAAGAGCGTTTCTCCCAAGTAATTTCGACATTTGGATTTAACTCAGAAAAACGTTGCGCAGTTGCAACCATAGAAGTAAATCCTCGGCTATGATTCCACGTTATGCCTTTTAATTGTATGGTTTTTGTAGTCATTATATATTTTTTAATGTCCTCCTATATTTCCTTCTCCTATCATAGTCCCGTAGGCCATTGTGATGAAAGAAGCTATTAAAACAACCAAAGCAAGAATTAAAATAGTATTTGTTTTTTTCGTGACTTGTTTCCATTCTTTTAAAATAATTCCAATAATATAACTGAAGAAAATAAGCATTGACATATGTATCACCCAACTTGCAAAACCAAATTCGCCCATGTTTGTATGTCCAATCCCATAGAAGAAAAATTGACCGTACCATAACGCTCCTGTTAACACACACATAGCAAAATTTACCCAATAAGTTTTTACACCAACTCCCTTTATATCAACAAGTTCTTTTAAAGTTCCTTTTTTCAACCCAACAACAGTGAACCAAACTAGGTTGGTAATAAAAGCACCTAAAGTTGATAAAATTAATTTTGCGTTTCCTTGAAATTGACCTGCTCCATTTGCCTCTGCAATTGCTGAAAGCGGTTCTCCTACCTCTAAAGAGATTCCGAATACTGCAGACAAGACTCCTGCTATTAAGGTTAGAATTAAACCTTTTTTCATGTTAAAAGTCAAAGGTTCTGCGCCTTCGACATTAATACCTTTCAAATCTTTTTCTTTTCTATAGCCTGCAACACCACAAATTACAATTCCTATTAGGGCGAAAAACATTCCTAAAAAAACAATATGCCCTCCTGGAGCATTAAATTTCTCGGACAGTTCTCCGTGCATAATTAGCGGAACAATGGTTCCCAATATTGCAGAAATACCAATAGAAATAGTATAAGTTAACGAATAGCCAATATGCCTAATGGCAAGACCAAAGCACATACCACCAAAACCATAGACGACCCCTAATAATGTTGCATTTATCAATACAGAAATATCTGCTTGCGTAAATACATCTATTAAATTAGGAACGGTTAAAAACCCAATAATAAAGGGAAAAATAAACCAAGCAAAAGACGCTTGCAATAACCAATAAGTATCCCAAGACCATTGCTTAACTTTTTTAAGTGGAACATAACAAGTTGAAGCTGCCACACCTCCTACAGCGTGAATTAAAGTACCTATAATTGGATTTGCCATTATTAATATAATTATTTATATACGAATATATATTTTATATATGAATTACGCAACAAGACAATTAGTTTTCTTAAATTTGAAAAATACAAACCTAAAAATGAAGAAAGAAAAACCTTTAAAATACAATGCTCCTGCTCTTAACAAAGGTTTAGATATTATTGAATATCTATCAAAAGAAGGTATTCCGCAATCTCAAGCTGAAATCGCTCAAGGCATAAACAGAACGCCTAGTGAAATTTATAGAATGTTAGTATGTCTAGAAGAAAGAGGTTACATATTAAGAGGTGTTAATGCAGGAAAATACAGGCTATCGTTAAAAATGTATAGTCTATCACATACGCATACACCTTTCGATGAATTAAAGCGTGTGGCACGTTATCCCATGCAAGAACTTTCTGAAAAGACCAGACAATCTTGCCACCTCAGCATCATTAATAATGATCAATTACTAGTAATTTCACAAATACGTAGCCCAAACGCTGTATCTTTATCTATCGAAGAAGGCACCCACTTCCCTTTATCCATGACCACTTCTGGTATGACACTTTTATCTATGCTATCTCAAGAAAATAGAGAAACTATTTTATCAAGAGATGCTCATTACAAAAAATGGAAAAAAGAGCAGAAAGAAGAATTATATGAAGCTATTACAACAATAGGAAAAACAGGATATCGTTATGCTATGAGTAAGCTAACAAGCGGCGTTACAGATATAGCGATACCAATTGGTTTAAAAGACTCTGAATTATCTGCTGTTTTAGCCATTTCTGTATTTTCTTCAAGCCTAGAAAATGAATTAAACATTAAAGACATCTTAAATGACTTAAAAAATACGCAACAAAAAATTAATAAATTAATTTGTAATTAACCATATTTAAAAATACCGCACAAAACTCTCTTAAAATAAAATTAATAATTTATTTGTTAAATTTTTAATGAATATTATTTTTTACACCCAAAAAACATATGTTTCCTTAATAAACACAACAGAATCTTCTATCTACGATTTTAAAAATTAATTTTCGTTGAATCTAAAAACTCACGAAAATGAAAAAAATTAACCAGATCTTTATCTTATTTGTAGCGCTACTTTTAAATACAAATATTTTCTCACAACCGCCAGGAAATATTAACGACTGGCAGATAGACTCTAGATATTCTGATGAGTTTAATGGTAATCTTAACAAATGGTTTGTCAAAAATACCACAAACGAAGGTTTTTTAGCAAGTCAGGTAAATGTCTCTGGTGGAAAGCTAACCATATCTAACTCCTGGGATGGAACAACATCTAAAGGCGGATGGGTTGAATCCGTAAATCCAATTGCTTCTAATGAGAAGTATGGTTATTATGAAGCTAGATTAAGAATAAATGGTCCAAACAATGGCAAAGTTTGGCCTACATTTTGGATGTGGAACGCCAATGCCAATAATCCAACAGAAATTGATGTTATGGAGTATAGTGGTTTTGCTTTTCAAAATCATTTACAAAGAGCAACATCTTCTCATCATTACACACAAAAACAACCAATAGAAGGTCGATCAAACTCTACAACTAGAGACTATTCTGTAGTACAAAGAAATGCTTTTGAAGAACATACCTGGGGTGTACTTTGGGCAAAAGATAAAATTGTATTTTTCTATGACGGTGTCGAATATTTTAGATCCAAACAACCGCAAAACGCAGCAGTTGATCCAGCACCTACAAAAATTATATTAAGCTCTTCTCCTCACTTAAGACAAACCAGATATAACATCTGTTGTAGCGGTGGTGTAGCTTACCAACAAGACAACCCCTTAACGAATGCAAATGCTGTAGGGCCTCTAGCAAGCTTTGAATTACAATGGGTTCGATTTTGGAGAAAAAAGCCAGGGACTTCGGAAGTAACTCCTTTACCTTCTGATTATGGAAACGGTATTAACAATGCTCCTATTGGTTCTAAAATATGGTTAAAACAAGCAAGTGGACCAGGTAAATACCTATCGGTAGAATCTGGCGGTGTTTTAAAGGCAAATCAAACAAGTAATACTGCAAATAAAACTCACTTTACAGTTGAAAGCCATCCGGCAAACAATGGTATTGTTTTAAAATCGGCTGCTACAAATCAATATTTAAGAATAACTGGCACCAATGAAACTGCTCCAATTATAGCTACCTCTAATAACAAACAAGCCTGGGAAAAGTTTCATTGGAAAGATAGAGGAACGAATAAAGTTTCTTTACGCAGTTATGAATTAGATGCCTGGGTTATAGCTCCACAAAATCAGACAAATCCATCAGTTACCTCATTAGCTGCTCAACCTTTAAGTTGGGAATTATTTGATTGGGGTATAGTTGGCACTAGTAATCCGCCAATAACAAATGGGGCTCCAATCGGTAGTACTATAGGTATTATTCCTGTGCAAGCCAGCTGGGTAAACAGAAACGGTAAACCAGCCTTAGGATATATTTCTACACGTTTTGATAATAACGGATTAGTACAATCTTATGCTGATACAAATGCTCCAACCCAAACTTGGAAAGCATGGGAACGTTTTAATGTAGAAACCCATCCAAATGGAGGTATCGCACTGAGTGTCCAACAAAATGGCACCAAATATGTACAACATAATGGCACAGGAAACTTAACCGCAAATGCTACCAATAAAAATAGTAACGACACTAAGTTTACTTGGGAAGTACTAAATGGCACCAGACGTTTTGCCCTTAAAACAGCTACCGGACAATATGTTCAAGTTCCTCAAAATGCTGCAGGAAACCCTATATTAAATACTAGTGCTACAGCGCGCGGAGATTGGGAGATTTTATCGTACACAGATGTGGGAAGTTCCGCAAGAGTTAATAGTACCAATTCTATTAAAACAGAAGCTGATGAGATTTTTGGGGTAAAATTATATCCTAATCCTGTTAACGCTGGAGACAATGTTTATATTGACACTAATTCCGAAGCCATACATGTTGCCGTTTACAATTTAAATGGAGTACTTCTTTTACAGGGTAAATCTTCAAAAATAAACACCTCTAAGCTTTCTAGTGGTATGTATTTGGTTAATTTATCCTCAAACGAATCTCATAAAACCATAAAATTAATTATTAAATAAACCATACTTAAAATACCCCATTAGGATAAAGAGATTGTTTGAAAAAGCAGTCTCTTTTTTTAATCAAAAACATTTGTAACACATTAAAAGACAACTGTATTATTTGTAATTATTGACTTAAATTAATTTTACAAAATATAAATTCATCGTTATGAGATCTAAAACAATATTTATAGTTGTAATATTTGTAACATTTTTAAATTATGCCCAGAACTTAACTATACCTCCAAAAAACTATGTCGACACAGTTAACGTTGAAAACTCCATAGTACGGAACAATAATAATTTTCCGTTATCTGATCAAAACAATTCTAAAAATTGGAAATTGTTAACCCGGTATTCTGATGAGTTTGATTCTAAACAACTAGACGAAGGAAAATGGTACCCTAACAATCCAAAATGGAAAGGAAGACCTCCAACATTATTTCACGGTTCGAATGTAAGTTTAGAAAATGGTGAAGTAGTTATTAGAGTAAACAAGCATGGTGATGAAAAAATACCTAACAACTTCACACACACTACTGGATTTATAAAAAGTAAAAAGAAATTCTTGTATGGCTATTTCGAAGCTGAAGTAAAACTAATGGATGCTCCTTGGGTTTCTGGATTTTGGATGACTAATGTAAGTAAAGATTGGTGGACAGAAATTGATATTTGCGAAAATGCACCTGGACTTGAGTATAACAGACATGATTTAAATTCTAACATCCATGTGTTCAGAGTACCAAAAGACAAAGGTGATGTAAAAGAGCATTTTTCTAGAACCAAAAAGTTTTATTTCCCTAAAGAATTACAGGCTGATTATCATGTTTGGGGGTTAGAATGGACACCAGAATTTATTCGGTTTTATATCGACGGTATTTTATTCCGTGAGGCAAAAAACACGCATTGGCATCAACCTCTAGAAGTTAATTTTAATTGTGAATCTAATAAATGGTTTGGTGCACTACCAGATGATAATAGACTTGATGGCGAATATCATATTAAATACTTTAGAACCTGGGAAGTTAAAAAATAAAAGCTAAATCCATATGGAAACATTTAGTGTATCAGAACTGACTTAAAAAGTATTTAGAATCAAACTACTTATTGCTTGTAAAACGTTCTCAATTTATCAGATACTTAGCATATATATAAAAGTCCAGGTCAGAAAACAAACTCTAACCTGGACTTTAATATTAATTGTTATTCTATTTCTTTACAAACTTGACAAAAGAATTTTTAATCTTAATGATGTATAAACCAGTTGCCAGCGTATTTACATTAACTCCCGAATTATTATAGTTTCCTGATAAGATTGCTTTACCACCTAATTGGTAGATACTATAAGCTTCTCCGTTTAAACTTGCTGTTGTAAAACTTAGATTATCCTCTACTGGATTTCTACTTAACCTTACTATTTCATTATTAAACTCATTTGTACTAAGCGTAAGCAAACTAAAGTCAAAAAAATCAAGATCAAATAAGAAGCCACCGCCATTACCAGTTCCACTATACTCTAATCTCAATTTTTGGGTTCCTGCTGTTAAATTTACAGAAGAATTAAAATCTATAAAATTTCTAAATCCGCCTGTTCCTGTAATAACCTGAGTCCCTACCTGAACTCCATTTGCGAAAATCGTAATAGTTCCACCTGCATTATTGTCTGCTCCAGCAGAAATTCTCACATTGTAACTTCCCGTATCAGCGACATTAACATCATACTCAGTAAAGGCGCCATTTTGTATAAAATCTATTGCTGTACCCGAACCTCTTGGTGAAGAAACACCTATGTTACTTGAAGCTACTGAGAAAGCCTCTGCTTCTACATTACCTGGTATAGGTAAACCGTTACACACATTTGTTGGATCATCAGGACATTCATCGTCTGCATTAGTTACAAAACCTGGTGCAGGCAAACAAGACATGATGGAATCATTAGGATCACCTAATCCATCATCATCAGTATCCGCATAAACTAATACTGGTGTACAAGTATCATTAGACTCACTTTCTACACTTAATATTACAGAAGCAATAGAAACAGTAGGTCGCTCAAAAACTCCACCTCCTAAGGCAATAGCTTGGCCACTATTGTTTACAGCTTGTTGATACCTAACTGTTACTACATTACTTGAAGCTTGCAATAAATTGTAAGGCACATCAATTTCTATAACACCAAAAAACTCAATTCTTCCGTTTTGATCATAACCTCTCCAGTTAGTAGGTATTGTAATAGCTGTTCCGTTTATTTTAACTTCCGTTGGTAAAACATTTAAGTTCTGAGAGTTTCCTTGATTACCACCAAACTCTTCAACTAAAGGTACACCAACACCTAATCTCAATATAGCTTTACCAGAATTTAAAGGACCTAAATCAATAGCTCCAAAATTAAACTGATGCTCTGTATTATCGGATGCTTTTAAAACTGGAGCAAATTCTGAAGCTAAAGTCACATCAGCAGGATTTCCATAGTACTTTGTTCTTGTTATTGTTTTTGTAAATGCTATAGGTGCATCATAGGTTATTTCATAAACTTTAGTTTCGCCATTAACCAATTGTATGGCTGAAGAAAATATGTTTGTTGGCACTGTACTTTCAGAATAGATTGGATCTAAAATTCCGTTAACTATAACTGATTTTTCCGTAATACTTGAGATATCTGTTCCACCACTTAAAAAACTGACATTAAATGTTCTGTCTGCTTCATCTAAATTATTTACTATCAAAAAGGCTTTATTACCTCTTTTAAATAATTGCGCTTGAATATCTAAATCATTACTATTAACCGTTGCTCTTTCACCTGAAACATTTTTCCATAATTTATAAAAATTCTGTTTCCATGTTAATACCAAATCATTATTTCTGTATAAATTTGGCGAATCTGGATTCGGTGTATCTCTTAAAGCTGTTGGCCAGACTAAAGCTGGTGTATATGCCTTATCAGGTCTCCCGTTATCATACCAAAAATCAGCTCTTCCGGTTATGAAAGGTATATTGATTAGCGTATTATCTTCACGTTCTAAAAAGTTAAACAACATACTATTCAAACCTCTAATGGATAATGCATTTTCAGAATCACTAAATTCCTCTCCACCATATAAACTTGTATCCTCAATAACGCCAAATTCGGTAATCGCTAATTTTGAAGGTTCCCCAAATTTTAGAGCTGTATAAGTCTCGGTTAAATCTAAAATAGCTTCAGAATTACTTCCGGATCGTCCATTGGCTTGACCAACAACATTAACACCATCGTAAGTATGGATTGAAAGTCCATCCACCTCTTCACCTGCTATATCAATAAATTTCTTTTGGCGATCTCTCCAATTAGTAAAACCTCTTCTTTCATAAGAAGGAAATGCATCAGAAAATCCTAAAACTTTCATATTCCCTAATTCCGGAGTAGCGTGTATTTTTGCTGCCATCTCTCTAAACCAAACACTCATTTCGGTAATAACATCTGAAGTAACTCCTCCAAAATCACCTGCTTTAACAAAAGGTTCATTAAATGGTTCCCAGAATTCTGGTCTATTTGCAGCATCAACTTCATCGATAAAATATCTCACTGCTGCGTTGGACGCATTTACAGTATTATCCCCAGGCCTCCATACGTTAGCAGGATTTGCAGTTGCAATAAAACGTCTTACAGGTCTAACAACACCATCTGACGTTGCTGCAGTAGTCGGAAAATTTCCTCTTGGATTCACAAAGCTTCTATCGGCAAAAGGTCCGAAAAAACGTCTTCCAAAACCAACATTATTTTCTTCTAAAAAAGATCTTGAAGTTTCGTCTCCGTTCGAATCGTGAATGTTAAAAAAGTTATCTCTATTTAAAGATGAAACATCTCCTAAGAAACGTTGTTGCTCTAAGTCAACTGTTATGGTCTGCGAAAATGCAATAATCGAAAAACCTAAAAAAAATAAGATTAAAAAGTTTTCTTTTTTCATATCATGTATTATTTGTATAGCTCAACAAAAATAAAGAACCAGCTTTATTTTTATTACAACAAATGGTTTTTAGAATATAAGATTTAAGTATTAATGAATTATTTTAAAAAACATTATCATAATTTATTTACATAGACGTAATAAGCTACATTTTCTTCACTTTTAGTATTAAAAAAACTTGCTTTCAAATTAGAGACACCTTCTTTTAAACTTACCTTAAATGTAGATGCTTTATCATCTTTAGAAATTTTGTGTTCTTTCTTAATATCCGCAATTTCTATAGAAGCTTTCATATATTCGAGGTTTTTACCTTCAGGTATTGTCCATTGTAAACCTGGCAACTGTTCTGGAGTAACTTTTTCTACAATTGCGTTAATAGGTAAATCTGCTTCTACAGGGTATCGTCTAAGAGAAATCTCATAATCACCAGCTTCCTTAATATCTAGTGCCCAATAGCCAGAACCTACGTTTCCATTTCTAATCTGAATTTGATTCCAAGGGTAGTCTTCTTTATTCGAATGTACATCGTGAGCTGTTAAAGTCACAGGGTTTTCTATTGCTAAACCAACAGGTATTTTAATTTCCTCACCAAACTGAACTGAAACATCTTTCCACCAATTTTCATAAAAAGCTCGCATTTCTGATACTTTTTCAGGGTTTGATGCAGCTAAATCATTTTCTTGACCTTTATCGTTTGCAATATTATAAAGCTCTTTCCCATTGATTAAACGCCAGGTATTTTGCATTACTGAAGAGTTTTTCCACTTTTCAGGATAATTCAGACGCTGAGAATCGGTGATTAGCATTCTGTCATTTTCACCTTGTTCATTCTTTAACATAGACACAATGCTTTGTCCTGCAATTTTTCTATGATTTTTAGGCAAATCTATACCACATAATTCTGCTAAAGTTGGCATAATGTCCAATTGAGCAGTTAAAAAATTGATATCTTTTGCCGTAGAAATATTTCCATTTTTCCAATGGATAAAAAATGGCACTCTATGACCACCTTCATATTCGCTTCCTTTAGTGCCACGCATACCAGCATTAAAACCTGTAATTTTTCCTTCTTTATTATAATATCCAGAGGATGTTCCATTATCTGTCATAAAAATTAAGATAGTATTATCAGCAATTTTTAAATCGCGAAGCTTTTGGCGAAGCTTTCCAAAATTATCATCAACGTTCGTTATCATTCCATAAAAACGTTTCTGCGTATCTGCTAAAACATCATCTCCCAAATCTTTATACAAGTTGTAATATTTTAAGGGAACATTATAAGGTCCATGCGGCGCATTAGTGGAGATATATGCAAAAAATGGTTGATCATTCGCAGACTCCATAAACTTAGTAGCTTCATCAAAAAACACATCTGTGCAATAACCTTTAAATTTTTGTGGTTGTCCATTTACAAAATAAGTATCATCAAAGTAATCATTATCCCAATAATCTGGTGTTTGTTGCACCCCTCCTCCATAATGCATTACTGTTTTTTGGAAACCACGATCGTGTGCTCTAAATGGATAATTATCTCCTAAATGCCACTTCCCAAAAGCTCCTGTTTTATAACCAGCTTCGGTAAACATATCTGCCATAGTTTTTTCTTCTGTACGCAGCAAAGACCATCCACCAACGGTATGCCAAACCCCCGTTGCATTCGCGTATCTTCCGGTCATTAATGCAGAACGTGTGGGAGCACAGGTTGGTCCGACATGAAAATCGGTTAGGTGATAACTTTCGTTATAAAAATCATCAATATTTGGTGTTTTAATCACTGTATTACCATGAGCTCCAATATCACCATAGCCTTGGTCATCGGTAATAACAATGATTACATTAGGCTTCGTTTTTTTTTCACCTTCGTCTGCTTGTTTCTCCTTGCATCCAAGGCTTACTAAAAGTAATAGTGTTATTAACTTTGTGTATTTCATAAATTTAAATTAAAATTTTCCTTGCTACTTAGCACTAGCGCTCCACCCCTATTTTGATTAGCTTCTTATTTTTATCCGGATTATACAATAACAAGAAAAAACTAACAAAAAATTATATTTTTTACTGTGATATTAACAGTGCCATATTTTTCATTTTAGAAGAGCTTTATTCAATATTTAAAATTATTTAAATCCATAAACTTCACTAATTAAATATGTTCTTTATTATATATCAAATGATTTTTTTAGACGAAAACCCTCCTTAACTTTAATCATATGTGGCAAACTATAAATCAAAAGTAATGAATAAGGATAGGGCATTTTTATAAATTTAGATAGGATTAAAACTATTGATTCTATCTAAATTTATATGAAAATTTCCTCCCATTTTATATTACTTTTACTACTTACTAGTTGTAAATCTTTTTGCTCTACCGATAGTTTAACTATTATTAGTCATACTAACAAAAACATTAGCTATGAAGGTAGAATAGGAAAAAATGCAGACAATTCAGCTTCAGAAATATATTGGTCTGGCTCTTCTATTAAAATAAATTTTAAGGGCACAAAAGCTAGCATTTCCTTAGACGACCAAAACGGCACTAATTATTTTAATGTTATAATTGACGGTATACCTTCTCGAGTTTTAAAACTTGAAAAAGGTAAAAAAGAATATTTGCTCGCAGACAATTTATTGGACAAAAAGCATTCGATAGCATTGACCAAACGCAATGAATGGACCTTCGGAAAGACTTTATTTTTTAATTTCACTATAACAGGGGAACTACTTGAAAAAGAAGAGAGAAAACCGCTATTTATTGAATTTTATGGCGATTCCATAACCACTGGACACGGTAACGAAGATTATTCTGGAAACGACAAACCTGAAGGGAATGTCACTAATAACTACAATGCTTACAGCTCGATAACCGCTAGAGCTATTAACGCTGAATACTCATGTATTGCTCGTGGCGGTATTGGTATTATGGTAAGTTGGTTTGATATGATAATGCCTGAAATGTACTATCGTTTAAATCCAAACGAAGTAAACAGTAAGTGGGATTTTACTTCTAAACAACCAGATATTGTCGTGATTAATTTATTTCAGAATGATTCTTGGATTGTTAAGCTTCCAGAAAATGAACAATACAAAAGACGCTTTGGGACGAAGAAGCCAGATGAAACTAAAATAATAAAAGAATATAGCTACTTTATTAAAACCATAAGAAAAAAATATAGTGATGCTTCCATCATTTGTCTTTTAGGAAATATGGATATCACTAAAAAAAAATCTGAGTGGCCAAGTTATGTCCAGAAAGCTGTTAACAGCCTAAATGACAATAAGATTTACACTTGTTTTGTGCCTTACAAAGATTCACCGGGTCATCCAAAAGTTGAAGAGCACAGATTAATTGCAATTAAATTGACTGAATTTATTAAAGAAATAATGAAATGAAAATCATCACTATAAAGAATGCTTTCTGCTTACTATTTTTAGGTTTTTCGATTGTCTCGTTTGGACAGATACGAAAGTATGATTACAATCACAAAAACAAAAAAATAACGACAGAACAATGGGTTGTCAATGACATTATTTTTAAAAATAAAAAAGCCTTAGTTAATCCTTACGAAATTAAATTATATGCTAAAGTTTCATCTAAAGAAAAAACACAAAACATTCCTTTGTTTTACGATGGAAATGATAGGTGGATTTTCAGATTCTCAGCATCAAAAACTGGAGATTTTAATTATAAAATAGCTGGAGACAAAACATCTTTTACTGGCAAGGAAGGTGTTTTTAAAGTCATTCCTAATTCTAAAAAAGATAGGCACGGAGGCATTGTTTTAAAAGAAGATGATAAAAAACATTTCTACTATCAGGATGACTCGCATTATTTCAATTTAGCATTTGAGTGTGATTGGTTATTCGCATTAGATTACAATAAAAAGGAAATCAAAAAGACGAATCATTTACTAGAACTTATTAAAAGTAATGGATTTAATCAAGTTGTAATGAACGTATATTCACATGATGTCTCCTGGAAAAAAGATAGCCTTTTACAGTCTCATCCTGAACATGAATTTGGTGGGAAGCAGGAGATTTTTCCTTTTCTCGGAACTAATAAAAACCCAGACCATTCTGCTTTAAATCCAGAGTTTTTTAAACATTTTGACAAAGTTGTATCTACTATGCATGATAAAGAAATAGTAAGTCATTTGATGATTTATGTTTGGAATAAATTGGTGACTTGGCCAGACATGAATACATTAGAAGACAATAGATACTTCGACTATGTAATTAAGCGTTATCAAGCATTTCCTAACATTATTTGGGACGTCTCTAAAGAAGCATTGTATTACGGCAGAGCGACTGAGGAATATATTTCTGAGCGCATTCAACGTATTAGAAATATAGATTCTTACGACAGATTGGTTTCTGTACATGATTATAACTTTTGTAGAAAACACGCTGATGAAGTCGATTTTATTTCTACTCAAGACTGGGCATCTACATTATATACTAGGATGTTAGAAGCAAGGAATAAATTCCCAAACAAGCCAATTTTTAACATTGAACACGGTGGATATGAAACATCTCCTTATACTGTATTTACCGGGGATTACACCAATGCAGAAACCTGTTTAAGACGTAATTATTTGTGTCTGTTTGCAGGAGTTTATACAACTTATTATTGGCAAGGTTCCTCATGGAATGTTATAATATACAATCCTTATGAGCAACCTGACGATTTTTACAAACCACGTTTCAGTTATTTTAAACATCTCAACAATTTTTTTAAAGACATTTCATTTCAAGATTTTAAACCCATCCCTTGGAAAAACAGCAGTGGCTACAACCTAACCACCGAAAAAACGGGTACAACTTTAATCTATATGCCAAAGGAAAACTATGCTGTAAAATTGTCGTTTTTATCAAAGGAAAACAAAAACACAGCAACTATGCAATGGTTTAACACCTTAACTGGCAAATACACAAAAGAATTTGGTTTTGAAAAGTGGAAAGCGGAGAAATCACCTTGGCGAGGAGATGCAGACACCATATTAATTGTTAGAAAAAAGCAATAAAAACTCATTTGTTATATCATATTCAACATTCGACACTTTATAAAAAACTTAAAAAAAAGAATTTAGCAGTATAACATTAATAAAGGAACAAATGCCGAATAAGAATATTTATTTTTTGTTTATAATTTCCCTGCTTCTATTAGCATGTAATTCAAAAAATGAAAAAAATGAAAAAAAGATAGCTGAAAATATTGTAAAAGATTCTGTTCAAGTCTATCAACCTAATTGGGAATCTATCAAAAAAAACTATAAAGATCCCGTTTGGTTTAACAATCAGAAATTTGGAATCTTCATTCATTGGGGAGTTTATGCTGTTCCTGCATATGGTTCAGAATGGTACCCTAGAAATATGTATATGGATAAAAATAGACTAAGTGCTACTTTACGTATAGAAAAAGAAGGTGCAACGAGAGAATATAAACATCATAAGAAAGTATATGGGGATCAAAAAACATTTGGATATAAAGACTTTGTACCTATGTTTAAAGCTGAAAAATTTAATGCTTCTGAGTGGATAGATCTATTTAAAAAAGCTGGTGCAAAATATGTTGTTCCTGTAGCGGACCACCACGATGGATTTGCCATGTATAAGTCAAATACGACACCGTGGAATTCTTATAATATGGGACCTAAAAGAGATGTTTTAGGGGAACTTTTTAAGGCTGGAAGAGCTAAAGGTATGATCATGGGCGCTTCGTCTCACTATGCGTTTAACTGGTCTTTTTACAACAAGGAAGATTATTTTGATACTACAAATCCAGAATTTGCAGATTTATATTCTAAAAAGGGAAAAGATCCAAAGGAACCTGTTTCTAATGAATTTAAAGAACAATGGTGGAACAGAACAAAAGATCTAATCGACAACTATAAACCGGATATTTTATGGTTTGATTTTATGTTAGACATGCCAGCTTTTGAAGCATACAGACCTAAATTGGCTGCTTATTATTACAATAAAGGTATAGAGTGGAATAAGGAAGTCGTGCTACAAGACAAAAACTTTAGCCACGAAGCATTTCCAGAAGGTACTGTAATTTATGATCTAGAAAGAGGCAAATTACCTGGTATTAGAGAATTACCTTGGCAAACAGATACCTCTATAGGCAAAAATTCTTGGTGTCACATTTCAGATTGGGAATCTAAAACTGCTAACCAATTAGTAGATGACCTAGTAGATATTGTTTCAAAAAACGGAAACCTATTACTTAATGTTGGCCCAAAAGCTGATGGAACAATTCCTAAAGATCAAAAAGAAATATTACTACAAATTGGAGAATGGTTAGACATCAATGGAGAAGCAATTTATGACACTAAATATTGGAGAGTATTTGGTGAAGGTCCAACTGAAGTAGCTAAAGGACATCATTCTGAAAAAAATAATAAAGAACTGACAGGTCAGGATATTCGTTTTACTCAAAAAAACGGAAAGCTATATGCTATTATGATGGCGTGGCCTGAAGACGATAAAGTATTAATTAAGTCCATTAACAAAACCGACAATAAAGTTTCACACGTTAAAATGTTGGGTAGTGGTGAAAAGTTAAAATGGTCTCAAAACGAGAATGGTTTAAGTGTAGAAATGCCTAGTAAAAAACCTTGTGATTTTGCATTTACGCTGGAAATTACAATGTAATATTTCCTGCTAAATATATTTAATTAGTTTTAGTCAATTAATCAAAGAGCGCATCAATTTAATGTGCTCTTTGAAATTGTGTTAATTAAAGAATCACTACTAACTTAAAATGAAATTTTAATCAACACTCTGATAGGGTTTATAGATTTTAAATAAAAAAAATGAAATACATTGTTTGTGAAAAACCAGGAGAATTTTCTTTAAAAGAAAAAGAAGCACCGGTAAGAAAAAAAAATGAAGCTTTATTAAAGATTAATAAGGTAGGAATCTGCGGGACAGATTTACATGCTTACGCAGGAAATCAAGCTTTTTTTACTTACCCAAGAATTTTAGGTCACGAATTAGCTTCAGAAGTTATAGAGATTGAAGACAATGAAAGAAACATAAAGACTGGTGATAAAGTGGTTGTGATGCCTTATCTAAGTTGTGGAAAATGTATAGCCTGTAGAAACGGAAAGACTAATTGTTGCACAAACATTAGTGTTTTAGGTGTTCACGGTGATGGTGGTATGCAAGAATTTATTACCGTACCAGTAAACATATTATTGCCGGCAAATAATTTATCTTTTGATGAAATGGCAATCGTAGAACCTTTAGCGATTGGAGCACATGCCATAAGAAGAGCTGCTATTGTAAAAGATGAATTCGTCGTTGTTATCGGTTGTGGACCAATTGGGATTGGTATCATGAAATTAGCTCAAATACAAGGAGCTAAAGTCATAGCTTTAGACATGAATATAGACAGATTAAACTACGCCAAACAAGAAATTGGTGTCGATTATATTGTAAATGCTAGTGATAATCCGATAAAAAAAATCGAAGATATAACTAATGGAGAATTAGCAACCGCTGTTTTTGACGCATCAGGGAATAAACATGCGCTAGAAGCTGGCCCTAATTATATGGCACACGGTGGTCGATTTGTCTTAGTTGGGTTATCTAAAGGTGAATTAACCTATACACATCCAGCTGTCCATGCTAAAGAAATGACATTGATGTGCAGTAGAAATGCAACCACCGAAGATTTTGAATATGTTATTAGCGTTATTGATCAATTTCCTACAGACTCTTTTGTAACGCACAGCGTTCCATTTACAGAAATGATTTCAAATTTTGATAGCTGGTTAAAACCAGAAAATGGTGTTATAAAAGCAACAGTGAATTTTTAATAAATAGTGTAAATAATAACAAGAAAAAAGTAGTGAAACTTGGAGGAATCATGCTCTGTTAAGAATCTTAGAGTTTATTAAGGTTCTCACTATCTATATCCTTTGATATAATGTACGGTAATCAGAGCATAATATCTCTGAAAAAGTTGCAAGATAAATGAAATAAATTATGGCACAATATTCAAGAATAGAAGTTGCAACAGTCATGGAAAAAACAGGGATGGTACCCTTGTTCTTTAGTAGTGATATAGAATTAAGTAAAAAAGTTTTAAAAGCTTGTTATGATGGAGGCGCACGGTTAATGGAGTTTACAGCTAGAGGAGATTTTGCAGATGAAGTATTTGGAGAACTAACAAAGTATGCAATAAAGGAACTGCCTGGAATGATTATGGGAGTTGGTTCTGTAACAGACGCAGCAAGTGCTTCAAGATTTATGGCACTAGGAGCGAACTTTATAGTAACCCCTGTTTTAAGAGAGGATATAGCGATTGTTTGTAATAGAAGAAAAGTACTCTGGTCACCAGGATGTGGCACACTTACAGAAATTACAAGAGCAGAAGAGCTGGGGTGCGAAATAGTCAAATTATTTCCGGGTGATATTTATGGGCCGCAATTTGTAAAAGGAATCAAAGGTCCGCAACCTTGGACTAACATCATGCCAACAGGAGGTGTATCACCGACAAAAGATAATTTATCATCCTGGTTCAATGCTGGTGTTACTTGCGTAGGGATAGGTTCTAAATTAATTTCAAAAGAAATTATAACTAACAAAGACTTCAATAAGTTAGAGCAAAAAGTTAGAGAAGCTCTAGATATAATAAATAAAGTGAGAAAATAATTATAATGTCTAAGAATTACCTTCAAATAGACCCAAAAGATAACATTATTGTAGCTATTACTTCGCTTGAGAAAGGAACAAAAGCTACAATTCAAGGTCAAGATATTGTCTTAAAAGAAAACATAAAACAAAAACATAAGTTTGCTGTAAATGATTTTTCAATAGGCGATGCTATTTTTATGTATGGTGTACTTATAGGAAAAGTTATAAAACCAATTAAAGCTGGTACTGCTATAACAATACACAATGTTAAGCACGCCTCGGCAGAATTTAAAGATTCAAAAGAAAAATTTACTTGGAAAGCACCTAACGTTTTAAAATTCAAAGAACGAACGTTCAATGGTTACTACAGAAAAGATGGTAAAGTTGGTACCGCAAACTATTGGCTGGTTATTCCATTAGTTTTTTGTGAAAACAGAAACGTAGATGTTCTAGAGGGCGCGCTATCCGAAAAATTAGGTTATGAAACAAAAAAAGATTACGCTGTAGATACAGATGCTTTAATCAGTCAGTACAAAGCTGGAGCATCAAAGGAAGACCTATTAAATGTACCTATAATTACAACCAAAGAAGAATTGTCTAAAAACAGGATCTTCCCAAATGTAGATGGTATTAAATTCTTAAAACACGATGGCGGTTGTGGTGGTATTCGTCAAGATTCTGAAACGTTGTGTAAATTACTCGCCGGCTACATTACAAATCCAAATGTTGCAGGTGCAACTATTTTTAGTTTGGGTTGCCAAAACGCACAAATAGAATTATTACAAAATGCCTTAGATGCTATTGATCCAAATATAGACAAACCCATTCATTATCTAGAACAGCAAAAAAGTAATAGCGAACGTGAATTCATAGAAGAAGCAGTAAAACAAACTTTTATAGGTTTAATTGAAGCTAACAAAATTGAACGTAAACCCGCACCTTTAAGCAAGTTAGTTTTAGGGCTAGAATGTGGTGGTTCTGATGGTTTTTCTGGCATCTCTGCAAATCCAGCTTTGGGCTATGCTTCAGATTTATTAGTTGCTTTAGGCGGAAGTGCTGTTTTAGCAGAATTTCCTGAATTAAATGGTGTAGAGCAAGAAATCATCAATCGCTGTAAGACCGAAAAGGATGCTAAGAAATTTTACAATTTAATGCGAGCTTATTCTGCGTCCGCAGTAGCTGTTGGTTCTGGATTTGAAAACAATCCATCACCAGGAAATATAAAAGACGGTTTAATTACAGATGCTATGAAATCTGCAGGAGCTGCTAAAAAAGGTGGAACATCCCCTATAACAGAAGTTTTAGATTATACGGAACAGGTCACAAAACCAGGCTTAAACCTTCTTTGCACACCAGGCAACGATGTGGAATCTACAACCGGTTTAGTAGGTTCTGGATGCAATGTAGTTGTATTTACAACTGGCCTCGGCACTCCTACTGGTAATCCTGTAGCCCCAGTTTTAAAAATGTCTAGCAATACTGATTTATATAAAAGAATGAACGACATAATAGATATTAATGCCGGAACTGTAATTAGTGGAGATGATACCATAGAGTCTATGGGCGAAAAAATATTAGAACACATTATAAATGTTGCAAGTGGCGATGTGGCTTCAAAAGCAGTATTGCACGGGAACAACGACTTTATTCCATGGAAACGAGGTGTCTCGCTATAAAGTATGAAAAGATTATTCAATTTAATTGTTGGAATTATTGGACTAGTCAAAGTAATTATGAGTTTTACGAGTCCTCAAAAATCGACTACATTATTCACGTTTGAAATAAATGCTTGGGTTTACAGACTTATTTGGAGTTTAGTTGTAATTGCTGTAGCAGATTATTTTTATAAAGAGTTTAAAAGTTAAGATTCGTTATGCAAAAATTAAATAGAACAACAGCAAATAAGACTATAAAACATCCTATAAAAGTTATGCAATTTGGTGGTGGAAACTTTTTACGCGCCTTTTGCGATTGGATGTTTGATACTTTAAACAAAACAACTGATTTTAACGGAAGTGTAGCTGTTATAAAACCGACTGAAAGAGGTGATTATTCTGCTTTAAAAGAGCAAGAAGGACTATTCCATGTGGCTTTAGATGGTTTTGAAAAAGGACAATTAATTTCTGAAATTACCCTGGTAGAATCTGTTAATCTCATCATACAACCCTACACACATTGGGAAGCGTATCTAAAATTAGCTGAACAACCTGAATTACGATTCATTGTGTCTAACACAACAGAAGCAGGAATTAAATTTTCTGAAGAGGATAAAAAAAGTGATAGTCCTCCTAAAGAATTTCCCGCAAAATTAACGGCATGGTTATATCACAGATTTAATTATTTTAAAGGAGAAAAAAATAAAGGTTGCATTCTATTGCCATGTGAATTGATAGAAAATAACGGTGATGTTTTAAAAGAAACTGTTCTTGAATATGCTAAACACTGGAATTTAGAAACTGCATTTATCAGTTGGGTTAAAGAAAATAATTATTTCTGCAGTACTCTAGTAGATAGAATTGTTTCTGGTTACCCTGAAGCAAGAGCCTCAGAAATTATAAAACAAACAGGTTTTAATGACAATTTATTAGTCGCTGGCGAATATTACCACAGTTGGATAATTAAGGGCAATGCGATTGTGCAGAAAGAATTACCATTTTCTCAAACCAACTTAAACGTTCAATTTGTAGATAGTTTATCGACGTATAGAGAAATGAAAGTTCGCATTTTAAACGGTGCGCACACATCTTTAGTACCCGTTGGATATTTAGCTAGTATAAAAACTGTTAAAGATAGTATGGGTGATGCATTGGTAAGCAATCACATAAAGCAAATTCTTTCTCAAGAAATAAAACCAACGCTAACCAATCATTTTAAAACTTTAGAAATTGATGCTTTTATAGATGCCGTTTTAGACCGATTTAAAAACCCGACTTTACAACATTATTTAATTGATATTTCTTTAAATAGCACATCAAAATTTCAAGCTCGTTTATTACCGGCCTTCAAAGAATATATAGCATTAGAAGGAACATTTCCTAAACGTATTGCTTTTTCATTATCATGTTTGCTACTATTTTACAAAGGACACTTTAATAATCAAACCATAGTTATAAAAGATGATGCTGAAATTTTAGCGATTTTTAAAACAGAATGGGATAAGGTAGATCAAGGCGAACAAACGGTTTTAAACTTAGTTAAAATATTATTGTCCAATGAAAAAATTGTTGGAGAAGATCTAACAACCATCGAAGGGTTAGTCGAAACGATAACCAATAACATCAACAATATTGAAGCTCTTGGTGTAAAAGAATCTTTGAAAAACTTATAATCATGACTATAGATTCGCATCAACATTTTTGGAAATACGAACCCGTAAAACATAGCTGGATTGATGATGATATGGCATCAATAAGAAAAGATTTTTTGGTCGAAGATTTACAAAAAGTTTATAAAAAAAATAGTATTAATGGATGTATTGCTGTGCAAGCAGATCAAACTTTAGAGGAAACCGATTTTTTAATCGATCTAGCTTCTAAAAACAGTTTTATAAAAGGAATTGTAGGTTGGGTAGATCTACGTTCTAAAAATATTAATGACATATTAAATCATTATAATCAATTCCCGGCAGTAAAAGGGTTTAGACATGTTGTACAAGGAGAAGCAGATCATAATTTTCTATTACGTCCCGAATTTTTAAGAGGAATTTCGGCTTTAGAGAAATATAATTTTACTTATGATATTTTGGTATTCCCTCATCAACTTGGAGCAGTATTGGAATTTGTGAAGCAATTCCCAAATCAAAAATTTGTCATAGACCACATTGCAAAACCATATATAAAAGATGGCTTTTATGATGGCTGGGCAACATTGATGTCAGCAATAGGAAAGCTTCCTAATGTGTATTGCAAATTATCTGGAATTATTACGGAAGCCAATTACAAAACATGGACACCTCAACAAATTCAACCATATTTAGAATTGGTTTTGAAAGCATTCGGAGTAAAAAAAATCATGTTTGGTTCTGATTGGCCAGTATGTTTAGTTGCAGGAACATACCAAGAAGTAAAACAATTAATAATGGATTTTATAGCAGACTTAAGTTCCCAGGAACAGGCTAATATTTTAGGCGGAAATGCTATTCAATTTTATAACATAAATTAGAAAATAATGGATTTAGGTTTAAAAGATAAAATAGTCGTAGTTACTGGTGCTGCTGGTATAAAAGGAAGTATTGGAGAAACAATTGTAAATCATTTAGCAAACGAAGGCGCAATTCCTGTAATTGTTTGTAGAAATGATAGAGGTTTCGGATACGAAAAAGAACTACAAGATAGAGGAATTGATGCTTTATTTGTAAAAACAGATTTGTCTGATGCCGTACAAATTGAAACCGCTGTAAAAAAAATTGAAAAAAAATATGGAAAAATCGATGCCTTAATTAATAATGTGGGTGTTAATGATGGTGCCGGATTAGACGCTTCCATTGATGATTTCATGTATTCTTTAAAATTAAATATGGTAAGCTATTTTGCTATGGTTAAGTATTGTTTACCCATGTTAAAAAAAGCAAAGGGAAACATCCTAAATATTGGTTCTAAAGTAGGATTAACCGGGCAAGGCGGAACTTCTGGTTACGCAGCTTCAAAAGGAGGTGTACTGGGACTAACAAGAGAGTGGGCTGTAGATTTAATAAAATTCGGTATTCGTTCTAACGCTATTATCATTTCAGAGAGTTGGACTCCAGCCTATGACAATTGGATAAAAACACTAGAGAACGGAGAAGAAAAATTGAAATCTATTGTTAAGAAAATTCCATTAGAAAACAGAATGACCACACCCGCAGAAATTGCTGACCAATGTTTATTTACAATTTCTAATAAATCCTCGCATACTACGGGACAATTTATAACCGTAGATGGTGGCTATGTGCATTTAGATAGATCTTTATTAACAGAATAAAACATTTGTTATATCATTTTAAACGAACCGAGTAATTTAATCTTGGGTCGTATGGTAAATTGCAAACAAGCTAACCTAAATTAATTTTTATGAGTAAACCAATAAAAATACCTGTAGTAAGAAAAGAATTATTATTTCCTTTTATCATAATTACCACGTTATTTGCACTTTGGGGTATTGCAAACGATTTAACAAATCCGATGGTTTCGGCTTTTAAAAAAGTAATGCCAGAATTATCAAACACACAAGCATCACTTGTTCAGTTTGCATTCTATTTCGGCTATTTTTTCATGGCTTTACCGGCTGCATTATTTATAAGAAAGTTTAGTTATAAATCAGGAATTTTACTCGGTCTTACACTATATGCTATTGGTGCATTTTTATTTTATCCTGCTGCAGCAAATGAAGAGTTTGTTTACTTCCTAGTTTCGTTGTGGGTTATCACCTGTGGATTAGCTTTTTTAGAAACTACATCTAATCCATTAATATTATCATTAGGAGATAAAGAAACATCTACACAGCGATTGAATTTAGCACAAGCTTTTAACCCAATAGGTTCTTTAACAGGGATGATTATTGCGCAATTATTTGTAATTGATGCCTTACGCTCAGATGATTATACAACTGAAGCATATAATGCATTAACCTCGGAAGAACTTGCGGCGGTTAGAGAAAATGATTTAGGTATCATTAGTATCCCTTATATAGGATTGGGAATTTTTGTATTAATTATTCTTGCTATTATTTTTTTTACAAAAATACCTGTAAAAGCTGAAGATAATAAATTGAGTTTAAAAGAATCATTTAATAAGCTATTTGCAAACAGAAACTATTTACAAGGCGTTGTTACACAAGCTTTTTATGTAGGGGCACAAATTATGTGCTGGACGTACATTTTTCAGTATGTAGATAATTTAAATGAAACATATGGTTGGGAATTAACAGCCACCTATTATAATGTTGCTGCTATGATTTCATTTTTAATAGGAAGATGGATTGGTACTGCTTTAATGAAATCTATCAATCCTTCAAAATTATTAATGTTGTTTGGAATTGGAGGTGTACTAAGTAGTTTAGGAGCAATTCTATTGCCTGGAATGGCTGGATTAATTTCTCTTGTAGCTATTTCAGTTTTCATGTCTATAATGTTTCCTACTATTTATGGTATTGCGTTAAAAGATATGGGAGATGAGGCTAAAATTGGTTCTGCAGGGCTAGTAATGGCAATTGTTGGTGGTGCATTAATGCCTGTTTTACAAGGGAGTATTTTAGATTGGGGAGGCACAGGCTTTGCTGACAAAAAAATACTTGGATTTATTCCCGAAATAAATTTCTCGTTTATTCTTCCACTAATTTGCCTCGCTGTCGTCGCTTTTTACGGCTTTAGTACTATAAAAATTTCAAAAAAAGAATTAAAATAAAATAATGAGTACAAAGAGACATTGTTTTTCATGCGATTTAAAAGATGATTCTAAATTAATCGCTGAGTATAAAAAATATCATGCAGCGGGTAATGCCTGGCCGGAAATTACCAAAAGTATTAAAGATGCGGGTGTTATTGATATGGAAATTTACCTAACAGGAAACCGTATGTTCATGATCATGGAGGTCGATGAAACCTTTGATTCCGAAAAGAAAGCTAAAATGGATGCTAACAATCCTAAAGTACAAGAATGGGAAAGTCTTATGTGGGATTACCAACAAGAGCTTCCTTGGGCAAAGGATGGAGAAAAGTGGATTGCACTTGAAAAAATTTTTAAGCTTGATAATTAACATCACGTAGTATTCTACATAAAAGAGCCTGTCTGAAAAGTATTGTATTCCTGTCAAACTGAGTCTGTCGAAGTTTTTAATGTCTTGATTTTCAAAATGTCTTCGACAAGCTCAGACTGACAATCCAGAATTTCTTATACTTTTCAGACAGCCTCTTTTTATGTATTCTAAGAATTACTCCTCCTCATCTTTTGTTTCTTTCTTTTTTACGCTTTGCCTTACATATTCACTCGGTATCACACCAAACTGTTTCTTAAAGCATTTTGCAAAGTATGATGCGGTATTAAAACCTGTCATATACATAATTTCCTTTACAGAATAATCACTTTTTTCAAATAACTGGACAGCACGTTTTAATCTAATATTTCTTATAAATTCACTTGACGATAATCCTGTAATTTCCTTAAACTTAAGATATATATTACTTCGACTTAATCCCATTTCTTTCACTAACATTTCTACGCTAAAATCAGTATTCATCATATGTTTTTCTACAATTTCTATCGCTTGTTGTAAAAACTTCTCATCTAGCGTAGTAACTGTAACATCTTTTGGTTGAAAAGTAATATTTTTATTAAACGTATTTCTTAGTTTTTCTCTATAGTCTAAAGTGTTTTTCAGTTTTAATTCTAATAGCTCTATATCGAATGGTTTTCTTATATAGCCATCTGCACCAATTTGTCGACCTTCTATCTCAGATTCTTGGGATAATTTTGCCGTTAACATAATAACAGGAATATGACTAGTCTCTTTATTAGATTTTACTTTCTTACAAAATTCTATACCATCCATTACCGGCATTACTAGATCAGTTATAATAACATTTGGTAGTAATTTATTTGCTATTTCGAATCCCTTTTTTCCATTATCTGCTTCGTAAATAACATATCTTTCGCTTAGCGCTTGTTTTAAGAAATTTCTAATATCTGCATTGTCATCAACAACTAATAATACTGGTAAACTTGATTTCTCTTTAGCCAAATTTAAGTCCACTAATTCATCATTAATGCTAATTGCCATTGAATCTAGTTCGGAAGTACGTACTTTATAATCACTGTCTGATTTATGTTTACAAGTTATTTCTGGAATATCTAAGTAAGCTTCTTTTTCAAAAGGTAAGTTAACTGTGAATACTGTTCCCTTCTTTTTATTACTTTTTACTTTTATTTTTCCTTGGTGTAATTCTACAATATCTTTAACATAAGATAAGCCAATGCCAACTCCTTTAAGATTGTTTTTTACATTTTCATTTTCTGTATAAAAACGCTTAAAAATATTATTCAATTTTTCCTCATCAATGACATCACCAGAGTTTTTAACTTTTATTATAACATCATATAACTCTTTAGTACTTTCTTCTTCTGTATTTTTATTTTGAGGTTTTCGCTTGGCAAGAGATACATCTATCTTTATTTCCCCTTTTTGAGGTGTAAACTTAAAAGCATTTGACAATAAATTATTCATTATCTTTTCTAAAGCATCATGATCAAACCAAGTGATTATTTTTTCATCAGAAAAATCAAAACTAAATATTATCTGATTCTTGTGTGCTAGAAACTGAAATGGTTCGCATACTTCTTTTATAAAAGAAATAATATTACTTTTCCTCATTACAAGACGCATTTTACCTTGATTAACTTTTCTAAAATCGAGTAATTGATTTACTAACCTCAATAAATAATCACTGTTTTTTTGCATAAGTCCGTATTGCTCTTGTCGGACTTCTTCGCTTATGTCTTTGTCATTTTTTTGAAGATATTTTAATGGCCCTTTTATCAGGGTTAAAGGTGTTCTTAGTTCGTGAGAAATATTTGTAAAAAACTCTAACTTAACACGTTGAAATTCTTCATATTTCTCTTTATCCAAATGTTCTAATTCTAATTGATGTTTCTTTGTGGTCTTAATTATAGTAAATCTTCTAAATAATAATAACAAACCTATGATCATTAAGCCATAAATAAAATAGGCCAAGTTTGTTCTCCAAAAAGGTGGGATTACTTTTATTTTAATTTCTGTAGGTGATGAATCCCATACGCCATCATTATTAGAGGCTTTAACTTTTAATGTATAGGTGTTAGGTTCTAAGTTTGTATACGTGGCATATCGATTTTCTGAAGTAGTATAAATCCAATTTTTATTAAAACCTTCGAGCATATAAGCATAATTATTTTTACCTGGTGCTGCAAAGTGTAGTGCTGCAAACTCAAACGAAAAACTATTTTCCTTATACTTAAGCTGTATCTCATCTGTAGCTGTCAATGTTTGTTCAAGGATCACCCGACCATTTATTTCTTGACCAACTTTAATAGGTTTATTAGAGATTGTTAGATTCGTTATTACAGTTTCTGCTTCGTAAGAGTTATCTTGGATGGCTTCAGGGTAAAATGAATTGAACCCATTTATACCTCCAAATAAAAGTTCTCCATTTTTTCGTTTTAAGCGTGCTAATTCCTGAAACTCATTACTCTGTAATCCATCATTACTATTGTAATTTTTAAACGTACCATTAGAAACATTAAACTTAGACAACCCTTTATTTGTTGACACCCAAAGGTTTTTTTTATCATCCTCCAGAATACCTTTAATTACATTATTTGGTAATCCATCTTCTATCTTATAACTAAGAAATATATTTTCTTTTCCATCTTTGGTTTTAACAAGTTTATTTAGTCCGCCTCCTAAGGTTCCTATCCATAAATCTCCTAAACTATTTTCAAATAATTCTAAAATATAGTTATGACTTATACTGTTCTCATCCGAAGGAATGTGCCTGTATATATCAAACCTAGGGTTTTCTTTATACTTTTCTTTTGCATTTAGCTTAGATAAACCATCTGCGGTAGCAAACCAAATATTACCATTTTTATCTTCAATAATATTTCTAATGATATTACTTGAAATACTTAATGAATCTAATCTATTTTTAGATAGAATATCCTTTTTGTAAGAATTGGTTTGATTATTATATAACCACCTATTCACACCAGAATCATAGGTCCCAATCCACAGATTTTTATCTTTATCTTCTAATAAAGAAAACACACTTCCAGAGATTTCGTCTAAACTCTCAATATCTGTCTCCTCAACATTTTCAGGATTGGTTATATCTAATTGATAAAAACTAGGACTATCTTCTGCTCCAATTAATAGTAGTTTTCTGTTATTACGTTCTATTTCAATGGTTACAAAAGGTTTTGGTATTGTTGTGTAGTTTTTAAATCCATTATAAATATTTTCACTTTCAGATTTAGGCAGCATGTTTAGCCCACCACCTTCAGTACCTACCCATAAGCTTCCATTACTATCTTCAAATATGGACCGAATCTTATCATAACTTAAGCTATTAGGATTTGAGGTTTTCTTTATATGGTTAAATTGCTTTCGCTCCGGGTCAAACTTATTTACACCACCTCCGTTTGTACCTACCCAAATAACTCCAGTATGGTCCTTATATAAAGATTTTACAATGTTTTTACTTAAACTGTAAGGATCTCTGGGATTATAAGCATACAGGTTAACAAATTTAGGGATAGTGTCTCTCCCTGTATTGTCTAAATGTAGCAAACCGCTATTTGTTCCAACCCAGATATTATTATTTTCAATAAGTATATTTTTAGTAAACCCAGGGTAAATTTCATCAACTTTAGTTGAGTGGTTTCGATCCAAAATGAACAGTCCATTATTGGTTCCAATGATTAATCTTCCAAAAGTATCTTCATTAATACTTCTAACTGTAGAATCGGGTAAACCAATTTCTTTATTCATTAATTTGAAATGAAACTGACCAAAATCATCTTTTGAAAACTTATATAATCCTTGAGTTCCGCCAGCCCAAATTTGGTTTTCACTATCTTCGAAAATAGCATATACCGTATTCCTTCCAAAGCTATTCGACTGGTTATTTGTATTCAACAAAAAATGTTGAAATTTAATTTCGTCTAGTGGCACCTTTAAATCAACTAAATCTAAACCTTTAATTGTCCCAACCCATAAACGGTTTAATCTGTCTTTGTATAATGTATTTATATGGTTACTTGCTAAACTATTCAGGTTTTTATCATCATGTACAAAATGTGTAAACTTCTCTAAGGATTTATCAAAATGATTTAATCCATTTCCAGTTGTTCCAATCCATAAATTGCCATATTCATCTCCTGTTAAGGCATATATTAAGTTACTACTAATGCTATTAGGTGTACGCGTATCTGGCGTGAAGATTTCAAAATTATAACCATCATATTTATTTAAGCCTTCATGTGTAGCAAACCACATGAACTTTTCATCATCCTGATAAATACTATTAATATCACTTTGAGAAAGACCATCTTCTGTTGTTATATGATCAAATTGAATTGTGTTTTGCGCTTCGCTACGCTTTATATTAATTAAAAAGACTAAGACAAAAAAACAAAAATGATTTACCAAAAGTCTGTTTGAGAATAGATACATAAATTAATTAAAAAAATTTTCTAAATATACCAAATTTGAACCAGTATCTAATGCCATATAATAGTTTTGAAACTATATAAATTATAAAATTATTTTAAGACTAATACAACATTTGTTTTGCTTTTAACACCATCTGTAGTATCGATGTTGAATCAAATAAAATATCTTTATCTTTCTTAAAATTAACTATCGAATTACTCGAACTGTAAACTAATTACAGTTCTTTTTTCATTAAAAAAAAATTAATTGTATTACATAGGATTTGATTTAGGTAGTTCATCTATAAAAGTAGCATTGGTAGATGAAAAATCAGGTAAAAGTGTTTTGAGCCTTCATGAGCCAAAAAACGAAATGGATATTGCTTCACCACAAACGGATTGGGCAGAACAAAATCCAAATATTTGGTGGGATTATATTTGTAAAGCAACCAAAAGAATTATTAAAGAATCTCAAATTGATGCTTCAAAGATTATAGGAATTGGTATTTCTTACCAAATGCACGGGCTAGTTGTTGTTGATAAAGCAGGTAAACCTTTACGAAATTCAATTATTTGGTGTGATAGTAGAGCCATAGAAATTGGCAATAGAGCATTTGTAGATTTAGGTGAAGAAAAGTGTACAACAAACTTGTTAAATTCACCAGGAAATTTTACAGCATCAAAATTGAAATGGGTAAAAGATAATGAACCAGAAGTTTATAAAAACATCTATAAATATATGCTTCCTGGTGATTATATAGCATATAAACTTACTGGGGAAATGAAAACAACCAAAAATGGTCTATCGGAGGGTATCCTTTGGGATTATAAAGAAGATAAGGTTGCAGACTGGTTATTAGATTACTACGGAATTGATACTTCTTTAACTCCAGAAATTGTAGACAATTTTACTAACCAGGGAAATGTAAATTCAAAAGCAGCTAAAGAGACAGGCTTACCCGAAGGAACCCCTATTGTATACAGAGCGGGAGACCAACCAAACAATGCGCTTTCGCTGAATATTTTGAAACCAGGTGAAGTTGCTGTAACTGGCGGAACTTCTGGTGTAATTTATGCCGTTACAAATAGTTTAAAATCTAAAGAATCTCTGAGAATCAATAACTTTGCACATGTAAATTACTCTAATGAAAAGAAAAACTTAGGTAAACTATTAAATATAAATGGTGCAGGTATTCTATTTCGATGGCTTAAGAATAATCTTTCCGTAAATTCTTATGAAGAAATGAATCTAAAGGCCAATGAAGCACCAATAGGTTCTAATGGATTAATTGTTATTCCTTTTGGAAATGGAGCAGAAAGAATGTTTAATAATAAAACTATCGGTACTCATTTTTTAAACCTTAACTTAAATCATCATAATCATTCTCATTTATGTAGAGCGGCCCTAGAAGGGATTGCTTTTTCGTTTGTTTATGGCATGGAGATTTTAAAAAATGACAATGCAAAAGTAGATGTAATTAGAGCCGGAAATGACAATTTATTTCGTTCAGAAATATTTTCAAATACGGTAGCAACCTTAATTGGTCACGATATTGAAATTTATAATACAACAGGTGCCGTTGGCGCTGCAAGAGCAGTTGGTTTAAAAGATGGTGACCTAGAAAGTTTTGGAAAAAACATTACTAAAAATGATCACATAATGACATTTACACCTTTAAAAAATAGGGAGTCTTATAAAACGGCTTACATAAAATGGAATCAAGAACTAGAATCTATATTAAAGACAAAACAAATATAAAATGGCAGTTATAGGTAATACAGAATATTATAAAGGTATTGGAGACATAAAGTTTGAAGGAAAAGAATCAGACAATCCATTAGCATTTAAATACTACAATCCAGAGCAAGTTGTATCTGGAAAAACGATGCGAGAACATTTTAAATTCGCTATTTCGTATTGGCATACCTTCTGTGGTCAAGGAAGTGATCCGTTTGGACCGGGAACACAAAGTTTTGCTTGGGATAAATCTTCAGACGCAATTCAAGCTGCAAAGGATAAGGCTGATGCTGCTTTTGAATTTGTTAGTAAAATGGGGTTTGATTATTTTTGTTTTCACGATTATGATTTAATTCAAGAAGGTCAAACTTTAGCCGAATCAGAAGAACGATTAGCTACTATCATAGATTATTTAAAACAAAAACAAGCCGCTTCGGGTATTAAATTACTTTGGGGAACTGCAAATTGTTTTTCTAATCCGCGTTACATGAATGGCGCTTCAACAAATCCAGACTTTGATGTTGTAGCAAGGGCCGGTGCGCAGGTAAAATTAGCTTTAGACGCTACGATTGCGTTAGGAGGAGAAAATTACGTTTTTTGGGGCGGACGTGAAGGTTATATGTCTTTATTAAACACAGACATGGGAAGAGAGTTAGACCATATGGGACAATTTTTAACCATGGCTAGAGATTATGCTAGAGCGCAAGGATTTAAAGGGAATTTCTTTATAGAACCTAAACCTATGGAACCAATGAAACATCAATACGATTTTGATTGTGCTACGGCTATTGGTTTTTTACATAAATATGGTTTGGAAAACGATTTCAAAATGAATATTGAAGTTAACCATGCTACCTTAGCACAACATACATTTCAGCATGAAATAGAAGTTGCAGCTAATGCTGGCATGTTAGGTAGTATGGATGCCAACCGCGGTGATTACCAAAACGGATGGGATACAGACCAATTTCCTAACAACATTCAAGAAACTACAGAGGCCATGCTCGTATTTTTAAAAGCTGGTGGTTTACAAGGAGGTGGTATTAATTTTGATGCAAAAATCAGAAGAAACTCAACTGACTTAGAAGATGTTTTTCATGCCCATATCGGTGGTGCTGATACTTTTGCAAGAGCATTATTGATTGCTGACAAGATTATAACGTCTTCGCCTTACGAAAAATTAAGAACAGAACGTTATGCTTCTTTTGATTCTGGTAAAGGAAAAGATTTTGAAAATGGTAAATTAACTATGAAAGATTTATATAAAATCGCCCAAGAAAATGGCGAATTATCTTTAAAAAGTGGAAAACAGGAATTATTTGAAAACATTGTGAATCAGTATATTTAAAATAGCGTACCCCTACATAACAAAAAAACAGTTTGCGAGAGCAAACTGTTTTTTTTGTAACGTAACAATTATTATTAGCTAAAAACAAAATATGTACTAAGTACAATCAAACAAATAACAATTCCTGCTGGTTTTACATATTTCCAACTTTTAATATTTACCTGTTCTGTATATTTCTGCACATAATCCGTTTCTCTCGGCTTTAACTTACCAACGACTAACATAATTATTATTGTAAGTACAAAGGTTATAAATTGCATATGTAGCATATGCAGTGTAACGACACCTAAACCATCTGATAAAATAATATAAGTTACATAGGTTACAAAAGCGAAAACAATACCTGACTTTGCAGCAATGGCTGAAACTCTTTTCGTTAAAAAACCTACAACAACTACAGTTAGTATTGGAATACTATATGCTCCGTTTACTGTCTGTAAATACCCAAAAATACTATCCGCATAAATCATGAAAGGAGCTATAAACATTGCAAAAACTGCTAATATTACTCCGAATCGTTTTCCAACTTTTACCACTTGCTTTTCAGTAGCTTCTTTATTTATAAATTGCTTATAAATATCAACACCATACAATGTCACACAACTATTTAACGCAGAATTAAATGAACTTAAAATTGCACCAAAAAGTACTGCTGCAAAAAATCCGATCCAAGCTGTAGGTAATACATCTTTTACCAATTCTGGATATGCATCGGCAGAACTGGGCAGACTAGCGCCATACTTATGAAAGGCTATTATACCAGGCAATACAACAATTATCGGCCCAAATATTTTTGCTACAGCTGCTAACAATAAACCTTTTTGACCTTCAACTAAATTTTTTGCTCCTAATGCCCTTTGTATAATTTGCTGGTTGGTTCCCCAATAAAATAACTGCACGAGCATCATACCTGTAAAAATAGTAGCAAAAGGTATGCTAGAATCGTCTCCTCCAATAGCATCGAATTTTTCTGGATGCTCAGACATTAATAAATTTATTCCTCCTAGTATAGAATTATCATTACTTATAGCCATTAGACCGAAAACAGGAATCAATAATCCTCCAATGAGTAGCCCTACAGCATTAATAGTATCAGAAACCGCTACAGCTTTTAAACCTCCGAAAATAGCATAAATCGATCCTATAATACCAATAGCCCAGACACAAATCCAGATAGACTGCCAAGAAGTTACACCTAAAATTTCTGGTAAACCAAACATTCCACTAATAGCTTTAGAGCCTGTAAAAAGAACCATTGGTAATAAAACAACTGCATATCCGGTTAAAAACAAACCAGAAGTTAAGGCTTTTGTTCCTTTATCGAATCTACGCTCTAAATACGTTGGTATTGTAGAAATACCACCTTTTAAATATCTAGGTAACAGAAAAATTGCACATATTACCATTGCTATAGCGGCCAGGGTTTCCCAAGCCATTACTAAAATACCGTCACTATATGCATCTCCATTCAACCCTACAATTTGTTCTGTAGAAAGATTCGTTAGTAAAAGTGAACCCGCAATAACACCAGCCGTAAGACTCCTACCTCCTAAGAAATAACCTTCAGCTGAGTTTTCATTTGTTTTTCTAGTAGATAAATAAGCTATAACGGCTACCAATAAGGTGAAACCAACAAAAGAAATAATTCCTATCATGTTTATAATATGAGTTTAATTTAGGTCTAAAATTATCGGATAAATCTATAAAACCGTATAATTAATTGGTTAATATCTACCACTAATGGTGCAATTTTGATCTTTCCGACTTCAAAAATGTTCTGCAAAAAAAAAGAGATTTCAGCATAAATCACTGAAAAACAAAAAAGTATCTTTAATATGATCTTGCCAGTACTCCCATTCATGTGAACCTTCAAATTCTTGATAGTTATGATCTATTTTTGCTTCGGTAAGTTTATGATGTAAGGCTCTATTATGCTCTATTAATAAATCATTTATTCCACAATCAAATCGAATAGCTGGTAAACTTTCTTTATTTTGATTCATTATTGCAAAAACATCTTCATTCTCCTTTATATCTTGCTTATAATTGGCTTTGCTTTCTTCAACAAACAAATTGATTTGGTCGATATTGGTAATTGAAGAATGGCCAGAAATTCCTTTGTATTTATTTGCATATTTAGCTCCTAGTCTTAATGCGCCATAACCTCCCATTGACAATCCAGAAATAAATAAATTAGATTTAGAACTCGTACAAGCTATATTTTCAATTGTAGCTTCGATAACATCTTCTACAATCCATTTCTCAAAATTGAAACTATTATGTGGTAAATATGCTGACCCGTCTCCCCAGAGTCCATCTGAAGGCATGGCAATTACCATAGGTTGTATTGATCCTTCATTCATCATTTTCATTGCTGTAAAATGAACACCTGCTTTATGCGCCCAAATCCAAGCACTCCCATAAACACCATGTAGCAATGTGATTATTGGAATGTTTTTTAGGTTTTCACCAGAAGGGACAAACACACAAATATCTCCACGTCCTTTTAAATTTGACGTTTTTACAGTAATAAATCGAAGATTATTGCTTTCAAACTCTGGATTTGATATTTCAGTAGTTCTAAATTTTGACATAACAATTTTTCGATTTAATCAAAAACAATAACGCCTTTTGCATTTTTACCTGCTAACATATCATCAAAAGCTTGCTGCAATCCTTCAATTGGATATGTTTTCGTAATCATTTCATCTAGCATTAAATCACCTTTATCATATAAATCCACCAATTTAGGAAAATCAATTTGAGGTCTACACTTACCATATAATGGATTGATATATATTTTGTCCCATTCAAATAAATTCATATCTATGGTAATTTCTTCTTCAATACCGCTCACTTGCACGGCTGTACCTGCATTTCTAATCATAGCTAAAGGTGCTGCTCCTAAAGCTGGTACTGCGGTACACTCAAAAGCGTAGTCTGCCCCACGCCCATCTGTTAGATTTTTTACTTTTTCTGCTGCTTTTAGTAAGCCAACATCTTTTTTATCTGCTAAAATAATATGGGTTGCGCCAAACCGTTTTGCCATTTCCAGACGCTTCTCATTGATATCGATCGCAATAATTTTTGAAGCACCTGATACTTTAGCTCCTTGAATAACATTTAAACCTACTCCTCCAGTTCCTAAAACGACTGCGGAACTTCCTGCTATTAATTTAGCAGAATTCACTACTGACCCATAGCCTGTCATCACCCCACAACTAATAATACTTGCAGACTCCATCGGTATTTTGCTTTCGAACTTTACGCAGGCCGATTCTTTTACCAAAGTATATTCTGAAATAGTACCAATATTAAAAGAACGTTCTATAGGTTTGTCATTCCATTTTGTACCTTCTAAATGGGCATGCCCTGGGGTGTACCCATTTCCGCCAGCCGTAACCGGTGAATTATTTTCGCATATATGCTGATTACCTTCTTGACATTGAAAACATTTCATACAAGGCGTTGCCCAATTTAAAATAACCTTATCACCTACTTTAAATTCATTAATATTAATTCCAATATGTGTTACAATTCCTGCTCCTTCATGACCTATCACTATGGGTTTTCCCCAAGTAAGAGAATCATAATCTGTATGGCATAAACCAGCTGCTTTTATTTTAACGACTACCTCATCTTCTTTGGGGTTTGCAATTGTAACAGTTTCTATACTAAAAGTACCATCACCTTTCGCAATTGCGCATTTTGATTGTATCGACATATTCTGCGTTTTACTAATGTTATACTATTTTTATAAAAAACTTGTTGGTTTTATAGGAATCGATACATCTGCTAATTTTGATTTATCAATTTTTTGCTTGTTTTGAATAAAACGTGTGCCGAGCACATATGCTTTTGCATTATTTACTGCATCAACAGCCAATAATTTGTCATCTTTAAAATACCAAACAGACATACACTTTTCTTTATCAGGCTCTATGCGTTTAATTGTTTCTGTATAACCTTGCGACAATCCTACCATTTGTAATTTTACATCATACTGATCGGACCAAAACCAAGGAATTGTATCGTAAGTCGCCGCTTTCCCACAAACCGCAGCTGCGGCAACTTTTGCTTGATCTACAGCATTTTGAACAGACTCTAAACGTATAAACCTTCTATAACTAGGATTGAAATGGTAAGTACAATCTCCTATCGAATAAATATCATCATCACTTGTCTTTCCTGAAGCATCTACTTTAATCCCATTATCAATTTCTAAACCTGCTTGTTCTGCTAGTTCCGTGTTTACTTTTACACCAACTCCAATAATAAGTATATCCGCTTTAAAACTTGTATTATCGTCACAAATGACTTCACTACCAGCATGTAAACTATTAATAGATACTACATTTTTATTTACTAAAATTGAAACATTGTTTTGACTGTGTAATTCTGTAAAAAAAACTGACATCTCCGGTGCAGTTACTCGCGACAACACTCGTTCTTCTCGTTCTAAAACTGTGACTTCAGCTCCTATTTTTTTTAAGGATGCTGCAGTTTCCAAGCCAATGTAGCCTCCACCAATAATAACTACCCGTTTACGCAAAGAGTCTTTTATTGCATTTTTAATATCTATAGCATCTTGAGCATTTCTTATTGAGAATATATTTGTAGCATTTTCTATCCCTTTAATTGGTGGAATAAAAGCACGCGCTCCCGTTGCCAATATTAATTTGTCATATCGTTGTACTGAACCATCTGATAAAAAAATACTTTTAGTCTTACGATTGATATTAGTAACATTTTTACCTAAACTCAAGATGATATTATCTGTTTCGTAATTCTCTTTTGGAAATAATACATCGTGTTGAGTATCTTCTTGACTTGCTATTGTTAAATATTTTTTAGACAAAGGTGGCCTATGATATGGAAATTCTGGATCGCTATCAAACATCATAATTCTTCCTTCCCAACCTTGTCCACGTAAAGCGAAAGCAAAATTTACCCCAGCGTGACTTGCTCCAATCACCACACAAGTTAAATTTGATGTATTAGATGACATTAATTAGCTACTTTTAATACAATACCGTCGATAGCATCACTTACTTTAATTTGACATGACAAACGACTATATTCACTCACGTTTTCATCAAATTCTAACATATCCTTTTCTAATTCACTAGGTTCCCCTATTTTACTCCAATCTTCTGGTTGTACGTGCACGTGACATGTAGCACAAGAGCAAACACCGCCACAATTACCATCTATCCCTTTTATTTTATTTTGAACAGCAAGCTCCATGATATTCCCCGTAGTCGCCTCTACAGTTGTTTTTATATCATCACTTGTCACAAATGTTATTTTCGCCATTTTTATTGATTTTTTATTTTGAATTAAAATTAACTTTTAAGCTATCAAACCCCACTTTACGCTTAAACTCCCCTAAGTTCTCAATGTTTTCTTTACTATCTAGTAAGTCTATTGATTGCACTTTTCCTATTAATGTATGAATTAAAACTTTCATTATTTGGCGAGCATGTGTCGCCCCTAAGCAATTATGAACACCAAATCCGAATGCCACATGTGGATTTATTTTTCTGTCCAAAACAACTGTATTTGCATTTTCAAAAACTGACTCATCACGATTTGCTGAAGCCCAATTTAACGAAATTCTAGTGTCGGCTTTCACTGCATGTTCACAAACCTGGGCGTCTTCTGTTACGACCCGACCCATTTGGGTTAATGGTGAGAAATAACGAATCAATTCTTCTATAGCGAAGTTAATTGATGCTGGATCACTACGTAATTTTTCTAACGCTTTAGGATGTTCTGAAAAATAAGCGATAGAATTTGAAACTATATTAATTACAGTATCTCTTCCTCCTGCAAAAGTTAAAATAATAACTCCTTTAATTTCTTCTTTGGTAAGCTTTCTACCGTTTACTTCGGATTCCAACAATTTTGAATAGAAATCTTCTCCAGGTTTTTTTATACTATTTTCAATTTGAACATCAATATATTTGTATAATACATTCGCTTTATCTGCATCCAATGCCGTTTCTTCACTTCTAAAAACATGGGTGCCCCAAGAAATCCATGTTTCCGACTCCGAAAAAGGCACATTAAATAACAGTGTCAATGCTCTGGACTGTAATACTAACGCAAATTCTCGAATTACTTCTACAGTATCTTTCTTTAGAGATTCTTCAACTATAGTTGTTATTATTTTTTTTAGCTCTATCTGATAATTTTCTTCTAAAGGGCGCTTAAACCAGGCTTCTACAAGTGTTCTGTAATCGCCATGCATTGGTGGATCTACCTCAAACGGAATTTGACGAATATCCCTAATATTAACCTCTGAAGGAATTACAATCCGCCCAGGTTCAGCACCAGACTGAAACATTTTCCAATTATGTGCGCATCTACGAACATCTTTATGACGCAATGCCATCACAACGTGATCATCTTGATCATCCATTTCTCCAATACCTTTTTCTAATCTGGCTTTTTCAAAAGGATCTAAAAATTCGCTTTTTTTCATTACTGTATCTTATAAAAACCTTATTTACTTCACTAACATTTTTAAACATTCTGCTAATAATTCTGCAGTAAAATTTCCTTCAGATTACCCATTTTTTCAATTTCTCATTCATAATTTAATGGATAGTAAGAATTATATAATCTGTTTCTCCGTGTCTTCATTCGCATATTCTTCAACAGCAACAGTCCAACTAATTTCATAATCTTGTCCTACCTCAAGAACTTGCAATCCTATCTCATTGTTAAGACTATCTGCAATACCTGTCAAAGGTTCAATCGCTATGAAATTTGGTGTTTCTGGCGTATACAATTGCAAAAAATTCCGAGTTGATGTTGTACTTATCGTTAATCCATATTCAGGTGTTATAAATTCAACCACGTTATCCGTTAACATGTAACAATCATCTAACTTATTGTCCATAATTCGTAATGCTGCGTTTTGTACATAGTCTTCAACACCAGAAGGAATTAGTTGACTGTCAACTTTAAGTTTTTTGTAACTGTTAAAATTCACATGACTATTATAAAGGTTTTCACTTTTAAAATAAGGATGCCAACCTATAGTAAAAGGGAATGAATCTGAACCCGTATTTTTTACTTTTACCGTTAAAATTAATGCGTTCTTTTTTAATCTATATGTTATAAATAATTCATATTTGAATGGGAAACCAATAGATGTGCCTTCATTTATATAGTGTAATGTTACCGAACCAAAATCTAAGGTTAATTCAGAGCTTTTTAACTCCATTTTTTTATTATACACTAAACCATGAAGGGCATTATTTCTACCATTATCGTTACAGTTTAATTGGTAGGTTTTATTATTATAATTGTAGGTTCCATTTTTTACTCTATTTACAAACGGAAACAAAATAGAAGATGCATATGTATCTTCATAAGTTAGCGGATTCATAGCTATCACTTGGGTATTATTCAGTTTGAGATTTAGTAAGCTTGCACCTTGATCTAAACTTATTTTTGCTCTTGACTGAGCCTTATTATCAAAAAGTTCTATGAACTCTAACCCTTCTTCTTTATGAATTATTTGTTTGTACAATTTATAACGATTTTCTAATGATCAAACTATTTGGATTTTCTACTTGATTATACTCGCCCGCAAGTATCATTTCTGCCAAACGCTTACCCATTAAATTAAAATCTGTAGATATGGTCGTAATACCACCTTCTAAAATTTCCTTCAATAACGTCTCGTTGTATGAAATTATACCTACTTCTTCTCCTAGTATTAATTGTTGCCCTTTTATTTTCTTTATAGTTCTTATTAAATTTTTATCATCAAGCAGAATATAAAGGTCTCCTTTTTTTAAAACTCTATCTTTAATTGAAGTAATAATGTTATATTCAAAACCTTGATTTTCACAGAACATTTTAAATCCTGAAAGAATACCCATAGGTTGTATTTCTGGTGAAAATGACAGAATAATTTTCTTATATTTTTCTATAAGCGTTATTGCTTTTAAAAGGCCGCTGTAAATATCTTTTTCAAAGTTTTGATGTACTGACGGATACATATTTAACTCTGTATGCATCTGGTCCAAAATAAAAACTTTATCAGCCGGTAACTGTCTAAGTATTTCCTGTGAATTTTTTAGGTTAGCAGGCATAATTACATAATGACTATAGTCTCCAACATTATCATTAATGAGCTTACTAAACATTTCTTTATTAAAATGATGAAAAAAAATATCTACTTGAACATTAGTACCTAGAGTATGTAAAAAAGAATTATACAAATCTTCTTTAAAAGCATTTAATTCATCAAACAACAAAAACACTCTTTGCTTAACATTAATATCTTCACTAATCACATAATAACCTTTACCAACTTTGGATTCTATAATACCTCTTATCTTTAATTCACTAAATGCCATCAAAACTGTATCTCTAGAGAGTGAGTGCTGATTTTTAATACTATTTAAAGATGGTAATTTATCCCCCTTTTTTAAAGCACCATTAACTATAGCCTGCTCAATAGCCATAACTATTTGCCTATACTTTGGTACACTGGACTCATTGATGTTTTGTACTATATCCATTAAACAAATATAGAATAATATTTTAATTCAACAACTAGTAGGTACTGGTAGGTTTTTGATTTATATTTATTACCTTCGTTAAATACTATATAAGACTCGAATGAAAGATAAAGTGGATGTCCCTTTTCTATACGTATCAATGGATCTTGTTAAAAAAAAGTCAGTATGGGTTACTAAAAAAGAGCAATATCAAATGATCAACTCTGCCTGCGAATGGCATAAAACTCAAGAAACAAAAAAGTGTAAGTCATTTCATTATAATACATTTATAACTTCTTATTTATAAAACGTATATGAAATTTAACTGTTTTAGATATTTAATTTTTGCAAGTTTAGGTTGCCTCATTTTTTTAAGTTGTAAAGAAGAACCCAAAAATACACCTAAAGTTAAAATTGAAGTTGCAACCCCGACAGGCATGGTCTGGGTTAAAAATAAAACATTTTTACTAGGTGCAAAGAATGATGACAAATATGCCATGAATAGAGAAAAACCATCACATTTAGTAACTGTTGATGGTTTCTTTATAGACATCACAGAAGTAACTAACAAACAATTCAAGGCTTTTGTAGAAGCAACTAACTACATCACTGTTGCCGAAAGAGCAATTAACTGGGAAGATATGCAAAAAGAACTGCCGCCGGGTACTCCTAAACCTCCTGACTCTATCTTACAACCAGGAAGTTTACTATTTAATAAAAACGTGGATGCTGTAGTTAATATGCAAAACTACGCACAATGGTGGACCTGGAAAATTGGCGCAAACTGGAAACATCCCCAAGGTCCTAATTCTTCCATAGATGGACAAGATAATTACCCTGTAGTGCACGTTGCTTATGAAGATGCTCTAGCCTATTGCAAATGGGCAAACAGAAGACTACCTACAGAAGCTGAATGGGAAGCTGCTGCACAAGGAACACATAGTGACGCTATTTTTACTTGGGGAAACGATGCAGAACTACTAAACCAAAAAGCAAATACATGGCAAGGAATTTTTCCTACAGAAAACGAACCTATTGATGGCTACGAATACATAGCTCCTGTCAAATCTTTTGAGCCTAACACTATTGGATTATATGATATGTCTGGAAACGTATGGGAAATAACAAATGATTTATTCAACATTAATCATTATCAAAAATTGGATAAAAATAAGACCTTAATAAACCCAAAAGGTGCCAGTAGGTCATTCAACCCCGATAATCCTTATGTCCAAGAGCATGTGATTAAAGGAGGATCTTTTCTTTGCCATGCTTCTTACTGTGCAAGTTTTAGGATTTCATCTAAAATGGGGTTTAGTCCAGATTCTGGTTCAGACCACGTCGGATTTAGAACAGTTGCTACAAAAGAGATGTTGTCTTCAAAAAGATAACAGCATCAGATTAACCATCTCTTGAGTAATTTTCGATTTATTTATTAAGTATTATATTCAGCATAAAATCAAATACGCTTGAAAACTCTTTATTATTTCATAATACCATTAATTATTCTTAGCAGTTGTAATCAAAAAAGCGCAACTAGCATTTCTATGCATACTAATGACCTTATCAAAGAAACTAGTCCGTACCTCTTACAACATGCTCACAATCCGGTAAACTGGAAAGCTTGGAATGACGAATCCTTAGCATTGGCTGAAGCTGAAAATAAACTAGTTATAGTTTCTATTGGTTATTCGGCTTGTCATTGGTGCCATGTTATGGAAAAAGAAAGTTTTGAAAACGATTCTGTAGCCAAACTAATGAATTCAGAATTTGTAAACATAAAAGTAGATCGAGAGGAACGTCCAGATATAGATCAAGTCTATATGACCGCCATACAACTAATGACCGGAAGTGGCGGATGGCCTTTAAACTGTATCACTTTACCAGACGGACGACCCGTTTTTGGAGGCACTTATTTTACCAAAGACGAATGGCTTAAAGTCTTAAAAGAACTATCGGAGCTGTATAAAACAAATCCAGAAAAAGTTATTGCTTATGCCGAAAAATTGACTGAAGGTGTTAAAAACTCAGAATTAATTTCGGTTAACAGAGAAGAACCTAATTTTACATCAATCGCATTAGATACAACTATTAAAAGTTTTAAAAAACAGTTAGATTATAAAAACGGCGGAACCATGGGCGCCCCAAAATTTCCAATGCCTTCAAGTTTACATTTTCTTCTAAGACAAAGTATTCAAAATAAAGACGAAGATTTAAAATCTTATGTAAACAAAACTTTGACAAAATTAGCTAGTGGTGGGATTTACGACCAAATTGGCGGTGGATTTTCTCGATATTCTGTAGATGAAAAATGGCATATTCCACATTTTGAAAAAATGCTTTACGATAATGCACAGTTAGTTAGTTTATATTCTGATGCGTACTTAGTCTCAAAAAATGAAACCTATAAAACAATTGTCGAAGAAACCTTAAAATTTATCGAAAGAGAACTAACCCATACCAATGGAGCATTTTATTCCTCTTTGGATGCTGATAGCAAAAATGAAGAAGATGAATTAGAGGAAGGTATCTTTTACTGTTGGACAAAAGACGAATTAAAAACACTCTTAAATGAAGATTTTAATCTCTTTAAGGACTACTATAACATTAACAGCTTTGGGAAATGGGAAAACAACCAATACGTTCTGATAAAAAACAAATCTGATGTAGAATTTATGGCATTGCATAATTTAACAGAAGATCTTCTTCATTCTAAAATTTTAGAATGGAAAAATATTCTAATCGAAGAACGAGCAAAAAGAGAACCACCAAGAACAGATGATAAAACACTTACCTCTTGGAATGCACTCATGCTTCAAGCTTATATCGATGCTTATCGTGTTTTTGGAAATAAAAATTATTTAGAAAAAGCATTAAAAAATGCAACATTCATTAAGCAAAAACAATTAAGATCTGATGGCGGGTTGTACCATAATTTTAAAAATAACAAAAGTACTATTGAAGGTTTTTCTGAAGATTACGCAGCAGTAATAAAGACTTACATATCACTCTACGAAGTTACATTAGATGAAAATTGGTTAGCAATTGCTAATGACTTAATGACATATACCATTACTCATTTCTTAGATAAAGAGAGTGGAATGTTTTATTTTACATCAGATGTTAACAAAAATCTCATTACCAGAAAATTCGAAATCATCGATAACGTTATTCCATCATCAAATTCAATGTTAGCAAATAGTCTTTTTAAATTAAGCCATTATTACTACAATACATCTTATGAGAAAATGGCAAGACAAATGCTGAATAATGTAAAGTACGATTTAGAAACATCACCTTCAGGATATTCTAACTGGCTTAATTTATACTTAAATTATGCTAGTCCTTATTACGAGATAGCCATTTCTGGAAATAATGCACTCGAAAAATTAAAAGAACTAAACACTTATTACTTACCTAATATTTTAATTGCTGGTGCTTCAAAACAAAGTGATTTACCATTACTAGAAAACAGATATAATTCAGATAACACCTATATTTATGTCTGTGTAAATGGCTCTTGTAAGCTCCCAAGAATCGATGTAGAAAAGGCAGTCAAAGAACTTTAATATACACTACTTAGATATAAATCAGGTTCTAAAACATATTCTTTTATAACAGCACACTACGCGAAGAAGAAACAGACCCTTTGCTATCTATTGAAAACAAAGGGTTTTTCTTGGTCGGGATGACAGGATTTGAACCTGCGACCACACGGCCCCCAGCCGTGTACGCTAACCGGACTGCGCCACATCCCGAATTTGGAAAACAAATATAAAAATACTTTTATTAAACTGAAGGATTATTATGCTGTTCTAAAATCTTAATCATCTTAAATGATTTCAACAAATGAAACAGTCCTGGAAGAATTACTGCACCACCAATAATTAACGATATGCCCAAAACATTGATCACACTATCCGGTGCTATATTATCCAACAAACTAACACTATGTGTATCCGTAATTATAATGTTCGGGAAATGAGATACAAAGGCTGCAAGTAAGATCAAAAATACCTGTAACCCCGCAAAAAGTCTACTTAATACTCTCCTACCCCTTTTTATAGTAATCCAAAGAGGAATCAATATCAATCCCGAAATTACCATAGCTCCAATAGCATAAGGATCCATAATAAATCCTTTTACAAAAGTAGACTCATTGGCATATCCATAGATAAACGTAATCAAGCCCATTACAAAAACTACAATAGTCGCAATGGTAGCTTTTCTAACATAAATATTTTCTTTTCCCGATTCGGATTCACCAATAAGTAATACCGAAGACAAAAAAGCACAAAGAGCCGCAAAAAATAACCCAACTAGTATACTGAAAATGTTACACCAAGGTCGTACAAAAGCTTCATAAAAAGTCAAGGTACTTACATCTTCTGTAAGTCTAATTTCTCCACTAATAAGTCCTCCGAAAACCATTCCTAAAAATATAGGTGTAATCAGACTTGATACTTTAAACATGGCATCATATAATTTCTGAGAATTATCAATCACTGCATCATAGTGTCTAAAAACAAAAGCTACACCTCTAAGTGTTACTCCGAGTAAAATTATGGTTAATGGAATGTGAAGATTCACTACCAATATATTATAATATGCAGGGAAAGCTATCCATAAAATTACAATCAGAATAATAATCCAGATATGATTTGCCTCCCATACTGGTCCCATAACTCTATAAATCGTTTTTTTCGTGATTTTCTGATTCTCTTCTGACGAAAACAACTCTACAATACCAGCGCCGTAATCAGCTCCACCTAAAACAACGTATAAATACAAAGAAAATATCAAAAAGAATAAAACAACGTATAGCATAAACTAATTATTTTTGGCATTAAGAACTTTGATCTGGCGAATCATCAACCAAGTTACTGCAATAGAAAGTGTAACATATACTACTACATACGTATAAAAACTAAATACAATTCCAGGCATTGGTGTTACGGCATCCTTAGTCCGCATTATTTTATGAATGATCCAGGGTTGTCTTCCAACTTCTGTTACAATCCATCCTGCTTCTAAAGCTATAAACCCGAGTGGCGCTAATAGTACAAAAAGTAACCAATATTTATTATTCGTAAACCATTTCTTCCTTTTTAAAGAAATGAAATATACTAGTCCTGCTAGCATTAATATTCCTCCAATACCTACCATCGTCTGAAAAGCATAATGAACAATAGGTACATTAGGTCTTTCATCTTCAGGAAAATCATTTAATCCTTTTACCTCAGCATCAAAATCACCAAATGCTAAAAACGATAACATTCCAGGAATAGCAAGCTTATATTTTACTTCTTGAGTTTCTGGATTTACGATACCTCCTATATACAAAGGAGCTCCTTTTTCCGTATTATAATGCGCTTCCATAGCAGCAAGTTTTACAGGTTGTCGTTCTGCTATATCCTTTGCAGAAATATCACCACTAATAGGTTGCAGAATCGCTGCAATAGCTCCAAAAGTAATTGCAATCTTAAATGCCTTGGTATGGAGTTTTACTCTTCGTCCCTTAAATACCTGATATGCATGAATTCCTGCTACTGCAAATCCTGTAGCAGTAAAGGCCGCTAAAGTCATATGTAATGCTTGTGTAAACCAAGCTGGATTTAGCATAGCTTGTACCGGATCAATATTAAGAAACTGTCCATCGATATAATCAAAACCACTTGGAGAATTCATCCAGCCATTCGCAGCCACCACCAAAATCCCTGAAGCTACTCCTGATAATCCAATAATCACTCCTGTAAACCAATGAAACTTTTCCGGTAGTTTATTCCAACCGTACAGATAGAATCCCAATGCAATTGCTTCCACAAAAAATGCTGCTCCTTCTAGTGAAAACGGCATTCCTATAATAGGTCCTGCGTGTTTCATGAATTCTGGCCACAACAATCCTAATTCAAACGACAAAGCTGTACCGGAAACAGCACCTGTTACAAAAAAGATAGCTACTCCTTTTTGCCAAGCTTTGGTTAGCGTTAAATAGGTTTGATCTTTAGTCTTTAGCCATTTATAATGTGATACTACCATAAAAAAAGGCATCACCATACCAATGCAAGCAAAAACAATGTGAAATATAAGGGTGAATGCCATCTGGAGTCTTGCCGCATCAAGGTTTTCCATAGAAAATATTTAGAGAAAGAAAATTATTTTAATTACCCTATAAAGATACAACCCAAAGACCGTTTTAAGAAGAAAAAAGATGTGTCTTTTCTATTATTATAGGGCTTTTGAAAAAATAGTTTTGAACAAATCAAAAACAAATAATTAATACCATAAATATTCGTTATTACATATCTAAAAGTCGTATCAATGATCCGATTTTAAAAATATTAACATGTTAAGTTTTATTAAATGTCTGATAAGTTCATAAAACTTACCCCTCGAATCTTTACCTTAGCAAAGAGACCTGTTTATTATATTCATATAGGCTGAAATGGATAGAAAACTATATAGAAAAATACTAGTACTTGTATCTTTTTGGAGCACTTTTCTCTGCTTCGGACAAGAATCAGCAATTACAAAACTCGACAATGCAATTGACTCTTTGAATACCAATCCAAATTATTCTTACACTGTTTTATTAAAAATTTCTAAGAGTAAAAATTATCAAGATTCTATAAAAGCAAAAGCAAAGCTATTTTTAGGTAGCTATTTTAATTCTATTGGTGTTGTAGACTCATCTATGCATTATACCAGGGCTTCCTTAATTCATCTCAGAAATAAAAAACATTTAGCGCAAGCATACAGATTATTGGGTTCTAGTTTTAGAAGGAGCGGTCAAATGGATAATGCGATAGAACGATTGTACTTAAGTCTCTCTATTTCTGAAGAAATAAATTACCTAGATATGGTAAGTAAGGTTAAGTCTGATTTAGGATTGCTATATGCCAATAAAAAGGAGTATGATAAAGCCATACGGTTTTTACAGGAAAGTATTGATGCTGCCGAAAATGAACAAGCGATCTACGGTAATTATGTTAACATTGGTGCGATATATTATTTTCGCAAAGATTTTGAAAATGCTGAAAAATATTTTCTCAAAGCTTTTGAAATGATGCCTCCAGAAAAAGATCCGAAAGTTTCTGCTACGATAGCTCTTAATTTAGGGTCTGTTCTTTATGAAAACAAGAAGTACGAACAAGCAATCGATTATTACGAAAAAAGTAAACAGATTGCTGATGAACACGGTTTTGTAGATAAAAGTCTGAATGCAATTATTCATAAAGCAGTTGTTATTGGACTTTTAGGTGATCATTCTGAAGCTATCCAAATGCTTACGAAAGCAATTACAAAAGCTAAAGAAATTTCTAATCTAGAAATACAAAAAAATATTTATGATAATCTAGTGATTGTTTATAACGATGCTAATGACCACAAATCTGCAAATGAAGCACTGATTCAATATCATATTTTTAAGGATTCTCTAAATAACAGAAAACAAAAAAAGGAAATTACCGAACTTGAAGTCAAACATGAAACCGCTACAAAAGAAAAAGAGATTTTATTATTAAAAGAAGACCAACTTGTAAAAGAAGCCGAAATTAAAAGGCAACGTCTACTAAAGCGATTTTATATTATTGGTTTTATTGTAGTACTCATACCAATTATTGGTTTACTACTAGTGTATTATCAAAAACTACAAGTAAAGACTAAATATAACGCTCAAAAAGAAGAAATTAATAGACAGAAAACAACATCTTTTCTTAAAGAGCAAGAGTTAAAACTTGCAAACACTTATGTTATTGCTCAAAATGAGGAACGAAATAGAATTGCTAGAGAATTGCATGATAGTATTGGCGGAAATATTGCAGCAATAAAACTACAGATGATTGATATAAAAAAGGGCGAAGAGTATCAAGAAGCAATAATTAATCAATTAGATAACACGTATCAACAAGTACGTGAAATATCTCATAACCTTATCCCCAAAAAAATAAGTCAGACAGCTTTTGCTAATTATATAAGTGAATATATTGACACTATAGAAAAAGTTACAGACCCGGACATTACATTTATACCACATCCAATAGAAAAAATTAATATTATTGATGATAATCAGAAAGTTGAAATTTTTAGAATCATTCAAGAATTAATGACAAATGCTTTAAAGCACGCTAAAGCAAAAGTAATCGAGATATGCCTTAATGCCTATAATGACTCTATTGAAATTATTTTTGAAGATGACGGTATTGGTTTTGATGTTAAAAAAGAAATGAATGGTATCGGGTTACAAAATATCAAAAAACGATTAACGTTATTAAAAGCAAAAATAGATATTGATTCTGCAATTAACCGAGGAACAGCTATACGAATTGAAATACCTACTGTACTAAATGACAAAAAAATATAAATATAAATTAGTGGTTGCTGATGACCACAAAATGTTTTTAGATGGGCTATTGAGTATCTTATCACACGAATCAGATTATGAAATTGTGTATACAGCAAGTAATGGTCTTGATCTTAAAAAATATTTGGACATCAATACATCTGATCAAATTGATTTAGCAATACTAGACATCAATATGCCCAAAATGGACGGAGTTGCCCTTAATCAACATATTAAAGAGCATCATCCATCAATAAAAACGCTAATAGTTAGCATGTTATCAGAGTCTCAAAAAATTTATGAATTAACTCAGGCACAAGTAAATGGATATATTCCAAAAAATGCAAAAAAAGAAGAGCTTCTGCAAGCTATAGAAACTATCTTAAATGGTTCCAATTACTTTTCTGATAGTATAAAAGAAGCATACACAAAAAGCATCTTCGAACAGAAACAGAATAATGAAGTAAATTTAAGTAATCGAGAAAAAGAAATACTTCAATTAATTGCCAAAGAATATACTACACAAGAGATAGCTGATAAGCTTTTTTTAAGTAAATATACTATAGAGGGGTATCGTACTAGCCTGATTTCTAAGCTCAATGTAAAAAATGTAGTTGGTTTGGCCAAACACGCAATTAAATTGGGATTAGTCGATTAGACTTTAGTAAATACTAACCTGACTACATCCTTACGATCATTAATCAATGAGCTATAATTTAGCTATTGGCAAGTTACATTCTCATCTAATAGTATTTCGGTACCTGTATTGGCTAAGTCACAAATTGCGTTGGGTATAGTAATCAAATTATTTTCTGTTAGATCTAAGGTTTTAAGGTTGATTAAATTACTTAACTCACTAGGGATTTCTTCAATCGCATTCGTTTGTAACAATAAATATTCTAGTAGAAATAAATCACCAATAACTTCATTAATTTCTATTAAATTATTTCCAGATAACTGAAGTCGTTTAAGATTTGTTAATTTAGTTATTTCTGAGGGAATGTTAGTTATACCGGAATTGTAGATATCTAATCTAGTAAGTGTTGTAATATCAAGAACAATATCAGGAATAGCTCCTAGAGGATTTGAAGATATCCCTAATGCTGTTAATTGGGATAAATCTGTTATGCTCTCGGGAACTTCTGATAATTCTATATTATTAAGGAATAATGAATTTAGTTTAGAAAGTTCAAACAATTCTAAAGGTAGTGTTTTTAAAGAATTATTGGACAAGCTTAAATACCTAAGCTCCGTAAGTTTATTAATATCAGAAGGCACCTCTGTTAATAGGTTTGTATATACCCTTAGGTCTGTTAACTTAGTTAAGCTAAAAAACTCTTGTGGTATTATATCTATCTGGTTCCCTCCTAGATTAAGTGTTCTTAAATTATTGGACAAGTCCTGGATCTGTCTTGGAATTTCGGTAATCATATTACCTTCTAACGATAACGTCTTTAAATAAAATAAATCACAAATCTCTGGAGGTAAAACTGTTAATCCTTTTTCCTCTAGTTCTAATTCGATTACTTTATCATCTACAAGAATCACCCCTTCCCATGTAGAAATATCTTCACTTGCTATATTCCAACCTAAAAGATTATCTGGATTTTGATTAAAAATTGTTAATAATATTTCTAGTTCTGTACTTGCTACTACGCGTACTCTTACAGTATAATTCGAAACTGTACCATCCTCTGCCATAATACTGTATATTATTGGCGTAGAAAAATCAAAAGAAACATCTACATCCTGTACAATGGATGCTGATTCTGAAATTTTAATACTGGGTTTCAAGGCTCTAACGGGGGTTCCATAGGGTAATACAACAGACACTACTTTATCTTCTTGATTTATGTTAGCAGTAACGTCGATCTCCAATTCTCCATTTTCTTGGGTAAGAAAAGCAAATTCTAATATCTGATTTTCAGAATTTAATAGTGTAACATCAGATCCATCTATTTCTTTAGAACAAGAAAACATGATCAAACTGCATACCACAAGAAGCAGGTTTTTATAGGTTAATAAGCCCTTCATTAGTTTTGGTTTTTAAGAGTTTTATTATTTGTGTGTAATATCTCTTTACCAAAAGTAGAAAATAAGACCAGCGTATACATCCATGATTTCCATGGAAAACAAACCCTGAAAACCACTGGATTTTCATTAATCTAATACTCAAAAAGTTAAAATCAAACTCTATCAAATATCATATCAGTTTAATTTCGAACCAAATTTTGAATTAATTATTTAATCTTTTTAGAATATATCTGGGAATTTGAGTTTTTTGTTCTCTAATATTCATTGACTCTATATATTTAACATAAGACTTCCTTGCGTCCTCTTCATTTCTTAAGCTCCAATACGCATCTCCCATATTCAAATAAGATTGGGGGTTTTGATAGTTTTGTAAAACAATTTTTGATAAAAAAACTGTTTCTGAGTAAAGTTCTCTCTTTTTTAGATTGTTTTCAATTGTGTTATAACTTATTAAATTCTTTTTTGACACCGGGATTTCACGAGTAATAATGGTTAATAGTTTTTCATTTCCAATAATATCAAAATATGATTTTTCTTCTAACTTCTCTACAAGTGGTTTTAATGCTAGCTCATTTACTGTCTGTAAATTATCTTCAAAATAAATCGGCTTCAATCCTAATGAAGCTAACTTATGTATTTCATAGTTATGTATTGATGTATTTTTTAGAACCTTAGTACCCTCGATGCTTAAAGAATTTCTATTACTCCCATAAAAAACTACGTTTTTTATATAAAAATTATCATCGTCTTCCTCCCCAATAAAATGATTAAATAAAATATACTCATTACCAAAACTAAAAGTATAGTTTATATTAAATCCACCACTAGAGCATTCAAGATCAATATCTGGTAAGGAATCATAACCAAAGGTGCTTGTGTTGATTTCTATATTTTTTTTGACTATAATTTCATTTTTTCTTTTAATAATCAGTTTCAAAATTAATTTATCTCCTATAATTTCTTTCTGAATTAAAATTGTTGATAACCTATTAGTTTCGCAGGATAAAGTATCTTCATTACTTTTCAAAACTGAGTTAGAAGTGGTTTCATAACTATTAGTGCTAGCACAATTAAAAAATGAACTAACTAACAAAATCAAAACAATCACAAAGGGCTTATAAACATTATTCATAGTAATCATTACCTATTTCTCATTTTGTTAAATCTTTCAGCCATATCTGTACCTCTTCTTGTTACTCCATAATCTTCTAAGATTTCAGTTTCATAAGTCTGATGATTCTCTCCCCAGTTTAATGGATTTTCGGACACATTAGGATTTCTTGCAAAAAAATTATTCAAGGAATCCCCAAGGTCATTTCTAACATATGCAGGTCTATTTATATGATGATCTAAAGCGGTCGCTCTTCCTAATCGTGATATTAAAAAATCACCTAACGTATGAGAATAACCTCTAGGTACAATTGGCAAAACTCTATCTCTTAATCTTGAGATAAAATCTTCTATTTGTTTTACTTGAAAATCATTATCATTTACTGCGTTAACTATAGGTTCTAGTGGCTTACATTTTATTCTGGAACCAAAAGTAGAGGCATCAAAGCCCTCCCTTATTTTACGCTTTAAATCGCTACCTGTAATTTTTTGAGCGTTAGGATCATCCGGATCTTTATAGAACATAGTATTATTCTCCACTGTCCAACCACAACTCTCAAAAAGACAAGCATATTTCTCAGCGTTAGAATTTTTAAATTCTGCTACTTGAATAGGGAACTCTCCTTGCCCAGTAGGGTTAATTGTTTTTTGCATTGCTCCAGCAGTAACTATCTCACTATCATAAGATTGAACCGAATCAAGATTACCTTCGTTTGGAGACATGATTATGAATATATCTTTTTCCATACTGGTAACTATCCCTTTTGAAATTATTTCGTTCCATTTAGCGTAATCTTTTAATTTGTAACTACCGTTATATATTGGTCCATATACTTTAACCGTTCTACCATATCTTGTACATCTAAACTGCCCATCATATTTTTTCCCGCAATTACAAACCTTAAGCTTAAAATATGAATCGTTATTTTCATTTAAGAACTCCTCATCATAATCCTGCTTATCACCACTTACTTTTACTTTTAACCATAAAAAATCTACTATTGGAGGTAATTCTGGCTTTTGATTAGAGGGTAGAGGATAATCCGCAGGATCTGTAGATGTTTCTGTTCCATTCTGTGGTACTTCTGATCCAAAAGTTAATGGAACGGATGGAATTATTTGTTGCATTTCTTCTGGAGAAGGCGGTGGGAGACTAATAGGTTCTTTAGGTGTGAATTTTTCTTTCCATTCACTGTAGACCGTATCTGGATCTTCTACTTTGGGGCGAAATTTAATTTTTACAACAGCTTCTCCTCTATCGTTAAAGGTTGCATTTAATTGTGTTTTATTTACAGTTTGATTCGGCTCTTCTGCATTTAACGAATCATACTGAATAACTGTAAGTGGAATTTCATCCTCCATTAATAAAAATGGGCTCCTTTCAAAAATTTCTATGGTTGCTTCTTTATCTTTTAAAGCAAACCCTTTTACAAAAATATAAGCATCTCCTCCTAAATTACCCGTATTAATTTTTCGATAAAATGGTTTTTCAACAGTTCTAAAAACATCAAATTCAACTATGTTGTTTGGTTTATTATAGATTCTATGCTCTAAATTTCTTTTTATAGATTCGACACTGGTGTAATGTCCATCCGGTAGCAGAGAATCTCGTTCAAGCACAAACAATATTTCTTCTGCTACAGTGTTTTTAGTTTTATTCCTAAATGTGGGATTGATTTCACCTTGATCCAAGTTCCCATCTTGATTAACAAGATTAATTGGATTTTTTATAGCGTATTGATCTGTTCCAACAGGAACATTTAATTCTCCTATTTTTTTTTCTGCAAAATATGCATCCAACAAACCTTCTTCTGCTTCATTAGTAGCAAAGGTAATTTGATTGGTTTCTTCTTGCCATCGAACTTGATCCCATATTCTTTTTAAACGAGCTTCACCTTGTTGTTTTGCTGCATTAATTGCTCCTTGATTATGTCCACTCATATTCGTAATTTTTATCACAGATAGCTATAATAATTTCTTAATCTTAGATGTGATTCATTTTAATCAACCAATACAATTTACAGATTTTAATTCTAGGCGATTTTCATCAACTTTAAATCTGTAAAGAGTCGTTGATTCTATTTCTTGGTCATTTGCCTTAACAGGTACTACAAGAAGTTTATTTTCCATTCTTACTGGACCATAACTTCTTAGCACCTCCATTAAATCTTCTGTAAACACTTTTTTATTTAGTATTTTATTCTTTAACAAATAGATATCTCCTCTTTCATACAAATGCGCTAATTCTAGTTTATAAAAAATACAATCTCCAAAAATCGTATCGGATAAATAACGATTGTTTAGAGACTCATTATCTATGTTGGTATAATCTTCATATAAAGTTCTCATCAGTTTTTTAATATTAACTGAATCTGAAGCTGTCTTTTTCCAAGGACTAATTTTTGTATCAAGCTTCTCAGTATTTATAGAAGATATAGCATTGTCTTTATTACTTCCACAGGAAGTAATAAGTAAGTGAACCAAAAGTATAAGTAACATACGATTACTGAATTGGACCCGCTTCTTCTGAAGGAGCTTCACTACGATATTGATAAAATATTTCATTTCTTTCATCATATATATATTCTTTAGGTAATACATACCCTAAAAGTTTAAAATTACCTTTAAAATAATCAGAACCTGATTTAATAAAAACATAAGTCTCTACTTGTACTCTATGGGTTTGATTACCTCCTAAAAGTTTAAACGTTAATCTATCTCCTGATTTTACATAATCTATAACAAAAGCTGCGTGGCCTGAGTGGCCATTTCGTATTTGCATAATTAGAACACTTCCGTATGGGGGCTTCTTATCAGGTGATATTCTAACTCCTCCTTTATATCTGGACGGGTTAAACCAATTTATTGCAAGCGCGGGATTATGAGTATGTCCATCCAAAGGAATAGTAGAAAAATTTGTCCTCTTTACCCTATTCGTTTCAATGAATACCCAATTAGTAAAACTAGAACACCAAGCTTGATTAATAGGATCTAAGGCTTGCCCCGCACCATTTAAGAAAAACTCAGCTACTCTATTAAAACCACCAGTAGTTCTATCTCCCTCATAAACACCTAATTCTCCCCAAGCGATCTCCATCCAAGGTGCTATTTCGTTTTGTAATATAAAGTAATTCCCCGTATTCAAAAATGACTTTTCATACTGTTCATTGTTACCAGCACTGCTCACTTTTAACCATAAAAAATCTAATATTGGTACATAAACATCTTCTTGTCCATTACCCATAGATAATGTGTAGCCACCATTTTGGGGTAAAGATAAATCAGAGGAAGATCTTTCCGGGTCTAACTGAAATTCATCTAAACCTGGTTCAGTGTATGGTTCGGTATTATTAGTAGAAGATAATGCAAAATCATTCACTTCGACTTTTGGCGGCTGAAACTTTTCTTTCCAATTTTGATAAACCGTATCTGGGTCTTCAACTTTAGGGCGTATTCTAATTTTTACCACAGCTTCTCCATTATCATTGAAGATCGCTTTTAATTCTGTTTTATTAACTTCGGTATTAGGATCTTCGGCTTCTAGGGAGTCATATTGAATCACTGTAAGAGGTGTTTCGCTTTCCATCAGTAAATAAGGACTCTTCTCAAAAATTTCTATCGTTGCTTCTTTACCTTTTAACGCAAATCCTTTTACTACGATATAAACATTTCCTCCTAATGTTCCTTTGTTTACTTCTTCATAAAAAACCTCTGTTATCGTTGGCGTTTGATTTGGTATCGTTAATTGAGCACCAACTCTGATATTGTAATTTGGTCTTGGGCCTACTTCACTTGGATTGGCTCCGGCTATATCTTCTACACTTACTCCAGAATAATTTCCAGCTATCTTGGTAAGATTATCTCCACTAACTACAGTATATATTTCAGATTCAGTTTCTAAAGAATCATCTACAGGAACTTCTCTTTCTTTTCTCTCCGCAAAATAAGCATCCAACAGTCCTTCTTCGGGCTCATTCGTCGTAAACGTAATTTGATTGGTTTCTTCATCCCAACGTACTTGATCCCATATCCGTTTTAAACGAGCTTCGCCTTTTTGTCGTGCTGCATTAATTGCCTCTTGATTATGTCCACTCATAATTTCTTATGATTTAATATTATATATTTCTTTATCTATAGAATCGTAAAAGATCACCTCTTATTTCTAGAAAATATCAACTATTTTGTTATTTATCTTCTAACACTCTTCAAAGAATATTTACCAATTAGGAAACAGGTACAAAAAACTCTTTTTCAAAAGTTATTTTTGTAAAAAAAGGTTTATAACCTCTCACATGCTGCAAGAAAAACCAACCTCTAAATCCTGCTCCATATGAATAAAATTTTTGCATATCAGGTAAATCCAACCCAAAATGATCCCAATAAATCACTTCATATTTAATGTCATAACCATTCTCTTGTTTAGTATATCCAATGACACTTACCTCATAACTCCAAACATCATTAACCGCTATAGTCAATCCTCCAAAAAGGTTATCGTCTTCTCCCCTAGCAAATGAAGGAGAAGCACCCTGTCTTCTTTGCCATCTTATAGATGTATCTTCTGCTGCCGCAATATTTCCTCCCCTATTCTGTATTCGTTGTGTAATGTCATTTTCTAAAGCCGTACAAAATCTTTCTGTTGCAGAACTCTCGATAGCCGCTTGATTAAGTTCATCATTCTCATAAATCCCTCCTTCATTATTTTGAAATTTATCGATCATGGATGCTATATTTTCTTTTAATGCTCCAGAAGAGAGTTGAAAAGCCATAATTCTAAAATCATCAAAGAGCATAAAATCAAAATTCAATCTAGTAAGGTTAAATAAAATAGGCCTTATTTCTGTTATTTCTTCAGTTCTATATATTGCTTTATCAGTGATCCTATCTCCGTTAGCAAACTTTATATGCTCTGTATCATTAAAACCATTCTGTTCATACTCTTGTGTATATGTTTGTATTTCCTCTTCTGAATAAATCAACGTACTAGGTTCTCCAGAACCATAGGCCATATCATTTGCAATTGCACTTCCATCTTCATTCAATCCCGGTATTCTATAACGTTCTACATAAAAAGGTACTTCTATATCTTGTAACATAGATTCTGGTAAATCAGTTGGTACATCCATCTGTGCAGTATCTTCTATAGCAATATCGACTCCTCCTGTACTACAAGTAATTGTAGAGTCTTCTAGCAACATAAACTCTCCATCAATTTCGAGATTAGTAGCAACTCTTTTCCATTGAGTTGGAGCAATTACACTGGCACAAGGCGGTGGATTTTTTCTCCATTTTTTACAAACTCCTCCAAAAACGAGATTGGATTTACTCTTGTCCCCATTTGTGGCACAAGGAGTATCTTGTAATTGTACTTCGGTATGTGATACAACAAGTACTCCATCACTAGAACAGAGCGGACAACTTAAGGCAGCTCCGTTTTTTACAAATTGTCCAGACATAATTCATAGGTTTTAAAAGTATTTTGTCTAAAAATTTTATTCTATATCAGTATTATCATAAGCTAAACTTTTATCTTCTCTTATAACATCCCACTGCCATTTAAAGAAAGAATGCATATTACCTCTAAATCTATTATCTAATGGCTCCTTATTAAGATCTGGTTCGAATTGAGTTGGATAATCCATATAGTTGTCCGTAAATCCTCTATAGAAAAAGAAAGGCGTGTTAAATTCTTCTTCAAAAGAATGCGGTAATGAAAAAGAGTGCCCTATTTCGTGAGGAACATTATGAATTTCTGACAATCCGCCTCCAAAAATAATACATGCATTTCCCCATTTTACATTGGATATATCTGTTTGATCTGCGCTTGCAAGTCCTCTCCATTGTATAGGAGGTAGGTCTTGTCTTTCTAGAATTCCTGTTACATTTGTATAAAACAAGAACGTTTTATTATGGCCAAATTCTTCGATACCAGTTACGGGTTTATAATGTCCATATTTATCGTATAGCCTAACCAAATCATTTAAAAATCCATTTACCGAATCAAATTGAGGTCCTATATCCAAATTTTTCGTGATAAAATCATCTTTAAACTTTTTTACATCTGGATCAGTATCAGGTAAACTATCAATATCAAAACCATCATCAATAACTTCTGTATGTATTAAGGGCTGAACTGTAGATTCATATTTAATAGCTGTCTTATAATTAGAATTCAAAATTGCAGGATTTCCATCTATAATAACATTCACTGCTATAACATTAGCATTAGCAATAGCACTATTATTATAAACCATCAGTTTACCTACTTCTTCTTTTTCTCCATCTAACTCTGCATAAATTTTAATTTCTTCGTGATTTTCCAGAGCATTCCCTTCACATTTTACAGTGATCATTTTTTCAGTTACGTAAAACTCTTTTGTCGTAACACCTAAATCCTTAGTTTGCTTTTCTCCTAAAAGTTCACTTAAGCTTATTTGCGATGGAGTGACTATAAGCGAATCATTAGCGGATTCAAAAATAATTTCAGTTGCATCACCAACCAATGGTTCTATCTCTTCTATTTCTATATTTAACTCAACCTGATTCACTCCGTTGTATGAAACATCAGGGAAAATCGACAACCAAGCCGGATAATACTCGACTCCATAAGGAGTGATAGGATTCACTACATCTTTTGTTTTATATTCGTTCTTTAGATCGTCTACATTTTTACATAGCGGTAATTGTTGATTCAAAGGTCCAGAAAAAGGAGATCCGGTATTATCATACCCTATAGTTTCTATTGGATAGATATATTCATCACGCAGCCAATCGAACCCATATTCGCCTTTATAATCATCTGGTCTTCTTACGTTAACCAAAAACTTTTTTAATACGGTATTCTCGGTATCTGGTAAATCTGTAGGAACATCCATTTGAGCGGTATCATCAATCCCAATATCGACGCCTCCAGTACTGCAAGTAATCGTGGAATCCTCTAATAACATAAACTCTCCGTCAATTTCTACATCAGTCGCTACGCCTTTCCATTGCGTCGGAGCAATTACACTTGCACAAGGTGGCGGGCTTTTTCGCCATTTTTTACAAACGCCTCCAAAAACAAGATTAGACTTACTCTTATCGCCATTAGTAGCGCAAGGAGTGTCTTGTAATTGCACCTGAGTATGCGATACGACCAATGTACCACTACTAGAACATAGCGGACATTTTAAGGTAGCTCCATTTTTTACAAATTGTCCAGCCATTATTATAGTTGAATTATACTAACCGTATTGTGATACTCTTGTCTTCCATATTTTTCTATACTAGAAATTACAGCTCGTTGTAACCAGGACTCAAGTATACCTTTAAAATTATAAGTTCCGTTTACCGAAACATATTCTTCATTTTTAGGGTAATGTGACTGTAATTGCAACTGAACATCTTCTGTTTCCTTTGCAGATTGTAATAAAACGTCTTCTTCAGTATTAATTTTTCCATATTTTGTAGATAAATACTGGGACGTGTTACTACAAGAGTCGGAGCTATATTTCTGATACATCGATTTTATTAATCCCCCAAAATTATGATACAGAGAGATATCCTTTATAATCTCTTCTTCTGAGTTTAATATAGTATCTGTTTTTAATATGAAACGTTGTATTTGATTTCCCTTATACTTACTCTCAAAATACATTTTTGTTTTATGCCAATTTTCCTGTAACTCTTCTATATTATCTATGGATAAGATTTGTCCTTTATAAGATACCTGTAAATGAAGTTTTTTATAAACTGAAGCCGTTCTTTTTATAATATCTTGCATGGCAAAAGACCCATCAGAAAATTTAAAACTATCATTTTGGATCTCAATCTGGACAAAACGGATATAAGGTTGGTCTTCATTATATTGAATAGAAAACGAGACTTCTTTCTTATGAGAACATCGTATCTCTCCCGAATAATTAATGAAATTTGTGCTCTCTATCAAATATTTATGTGTTCCTTCTCTTGGAATGTTTAGTTGAATTTCTTGCGTTCTAAATTTATATTTACTTGGAATCATTGAATTGTGTGTTATAAGATACGATTATCCTTTACTGATTTTTACATTTCCGCCTCCTTGAAAAGAAGCAGTTGCTCCACAGGCAATCTTCATATTTCTTTTACTTTGGATTTCCGCATTACCGCTATTCTGAATCAAATCACCACCTATTGTAGTTTTCATTTTATTTTCCACGGTATTTGTATGATTCGATGAAGAAGTGTCAAAATTCCTTTCAGTATAAATTGTAGTGTCTCTACCTATATTAAAATTAGCATCTTCTTGAACGTTCATTTCAAAGTTCTTTGCGTTTAGTGTCATTGTCTCTAAAGCTGTGATGGTAATATTATTATTAGCTGTATCTATATGAATTAGATTTTCGTTTTTATCTTTAATCGTAATGAATTCTGATTTATCTGTATCATTAAGCTCAATCGTATGACCACTTCTAGTTCTGATTGCTTTTATATTGTTTTTATCAGTTTTCCACCCAGCTGGATTTGCAGCTCCATTATAAAGTGCTCCCATAACAAAAGGCCTTTCTGCATTTCCTCCTTCGAACCCAATAAGTACTTCCTCTCCTACTTCTGGAATAAAATGAAATCCTTTATCTCCACCAGAATGTGGTGTCATTACACGAAGCCAAGGGGTATAAACTCCTAAAGGCTTCTGCCAATACAACTGAACTTTTATTCTACCTATTCCATCTGGATCATCATTAGCGGTAACAGTTGCCACCTGAGTTTCACTTTTAGGAGTCTTAAGAATGTTCGTATTAGGGTATACATCTTGATCTACTGAAATTCCTTCAAAATGATTTATGTACTTACCATTTTCTGTAGCTGTATGCTGTATTTTAGTAATCCGATAAATACCTTGTTCATTATTCTTTTCCTTTATTTTTACTTTTTTCCCTAAGCTAACTCCAGGATTATCGCTTTTACCTGTAATAATAACCTGCTTAATTTCTTCCGCTTTTTTTTGTTCTTTTACAAGGTTACTCAGTCTTTGTTTCGTTTGAGTATCATCATATGTATTTAGAAAAACCTGAGTTTTATGAGGAAACATGTCCTTACTTTTATTGGAAGCGTATCCATTATGTCCGTTTATTGAACTAGTAATTTCTGAAGTGGTAACCTCGTGCTTTTCATTATTCAAATAATCATTTGTAAAAAAAGAATAACTATTAGATCTTGGGTGTAAACTTCTAGAGAACTCTTGTAAATCAAAACCATATGTTAATGTAGTCTCTTCTTCATCTAAAGGCCTCCCAAACACTAAATTTTCTCCATCATAATAAAACCATTCTCCGTATTGTGCAGATAACCTACTTGCAAACTCAAAACTACTTTCTCCATTTTGAACACAGTAATGCAAAGTATCATTAGATCTTGTAGATACTGTAGTATTTAGTTTTGAACGATCATATTTTTGAAAAACACTCGTTAAAATTGATTCTAAATTTTCGTCACTAAAAGATGCATAATGCGGGCCATCATCAGTTAATATCGAATTACTCTTGGCTCTAATCAAAATAGAGTCTCCCATAGATTGATGAAAACCATTAGTCACTTTTACTTCTGTAACTACACCATTAAATTTTAATTCTTTATAAATATCTAAAGTATCTAAAGATGCGACAGAAAGAATAATAGTTTGACCCAAAAAGTCATTGCTTTCATCCTCGTTTAGATCAGAAATTTTTTCCAACACGTCTCTACGACATAGTATTTCTAGAGTGTGATGATCATCAATTTCTTGCTTGAGTGTAAGTTCCTTAAATGCCTTTATAGAAACTCCACCAATAAACAATTGAATATTAGATTGAAGTGCCATTGTTGAGTTTTAAAATTAATTTGTGTACCCCACTTACAAAAACAAACTGCTATTCATTAACTAAAATATTTTGTGACAATAAATTAGTTCTTAGAATAAACAATAATTCTGTATTGGTTATTTCAAATTTAGAAAACTAATGGTCTCAAATCAACCAGATATTCAGTGGAAATACACCCCTGAAAACCACTACAACTGGCAATGGTTCGTTGCTAAAGAAACTAAGGGTAAGCCATAAAATGGCATAGCTAATATGAAAGAAATTAGATAAAAATTATCTCGATTTAACTTTAATGGAAAGAAAAACTGGATATAAAATAGAATTTATATCCAGTCATTAAAAGTACTTTGTAAACATTTTGTTTGGGGTTTAGGTTTATGAAAGTCTATCTGTGAATCGCATGGCTACTAGCTGCTGGTAATTCTTGTAAAAACTTTCTTAAAACGCTCCAATTGATTTTAAATGAAATAAAATTTGTCATGATTTCCTTTTTTTAATTAATAAACATTTTTTAACCGATACTCATAATTGCCCGATCGGTTGCTAAGTAGTTTTCAAAACGCGTGCCAAACTTTTATTCTTCAAAATATAAAATTTTAAAAAACTGAAAATCAAATATTTAAATATTAAAAAATGTTTATAGAAATTATATAAAAACAAGTATTAAGATGCTTCTTCATGAGGTTCAAACAAAAAAAAGCATATTATATTAGCAACACAATTAGAATCAACGAGTGACATTTGGATTGCTATTGTAAGCATACGCTTTCAAAAAATCTTTGGAAAAAACCGTCCTACTCTTTTCTTATATTTATTGTACTCTGTATATTTTTTGGAAAGTAATTCTTCTTCATAAGAACTTTTAAAATAAAACAAGATGAGTAATCCAATAGAAATTATCATTTTGGATCCAGAACAACTATATAAGGCATAAAAGAAACTACTGATTAATATTCCAGAATAAATAGGATGCCTAAAAAATCTAAAGAATCCATTTTGTATTAAGACTCCATCTTCCAATGGAACAGGGAAAGGAGATAATTGATTACGCAATTGTAAAATAGATCCGAAAATTATAATTACTCCAAATATAGTCACTATTAAAAATGGATATCTAATTGATGAAAAACAAAATATCTTAAAATCAAATATCGGAAGTATGTACAACGCAAACAATATAAATTGAATCAACACATATACAATCCCTTTTTTATCCTTTTGCATACCATAAAAATAAAAAAACCTGCCAAGGATAATCACTTCCTTAACAGGTTTTTTACTTCAGCAAAATAATCGTTTACTTAACCATTTTCATCACCTTAACATTTTTATCAGAAACTATCTTCAGAAGATAAATTCCTTTTGGAAGGTTTGAGGTATTCATAGTTATTGTATTTGTTCTAGTATCCTTTACAAGTGTCGTATTCGCTTTCTTTCCGGCTAAATCAAACATTTCTATTCTCACCTGATTATCTTTCATATTTCCTGTGAAAGATAATGTCAATGATTCATTAAAAGGATTTGGCCAAGCTCTTGCCACTTGTAGTGCATCGCTTGCAGGAGCTTTATCAAAAAACGAAGCCTTGATATCATTAATAGATGGACAATCACTTGGACAACTATCAAACCATTGGTTGTCATACCAACCTTCTGTAGTTCTAAACAGATCATCCGTTTGTGCTCCTCCATTATCAGTAAAAACAATTCCTACCTCAACAGACTCATCTATTTTAGAAGAATACCAAGGTGATCCATTGATAGCATTCATCTCTATACCAGGCCAAACTGGAGCACCAGAGATTGGTATGTTTGCATTTTTATCATATATATAAATAAATACTGTATTCCAGGAAGAAGGTTTCTTAAAATATATATCAAAAGATGAATCAGGAATTATTCCTGGGCATTCTCCAGGACAGGTATTTGTCCAACCATTGTTATACCATCCATCTGTTGTTCTAAACAAATCATCTGTCTGTGCTCCTCCATTATCGTTAAAAACAATTCCTACTTCTACTGATTCATCAATGCTATATGTAAACCAAGGAGAAGTACTTAATTGCGACATTTGAACTCCTGGCCAAGCAGGAAATCCTGGGATTGCTGCATTTGCATTTTTATCATACAAATATACATAAGCCGTATTCCAGCTATCTGGTTTTCTGAAGTTAACCGTATATCCTAATATATCCTGGATAGTATATTCTCTATTAACTATATCAGAACTTCCAGCACTATTTATTGCTATTGCTCTAAAACTTGTAGTTCCAGTAGAGGATATCGTAAATGTACCAGCGTACAATGTACTAGTTGCATCTGGAGTAGAACCATCTAAAGTATAATATATAACTCCAGAGTTAGTAGCACTCATACTCACTTCTACACTCCCATTATATGCCCCTGAATCAGGAGAGATGGTTAATACTGGTAGTTGGAGTCCAGGACAATCACTTGGACAACTATCAAACCATTGGTTGTCATACCAACCTTCTGTTATTCTTGTTAAATCGTCTGTTTGATCTCCTCCATTATCATTGAATACAATACCAACCTGTACATCTTGATCTATATTGTAAGTAAACCAAGGTGTTCCTTCTACGGTATCCATAATAGCTCCCGGCCAAGCTGGTAATCCTGGTAATGCATCACCAGTATTTTGATTAAATAAATAAATATTGGCTGATGACCAGCTAGCTGGTTTTTTAAAATACACATCGAATGGAGATCCATCGCCTATTACATAATCTCTAGGTATTATACTAGATTCATTACCTTCTGAATCAAAAGCTATTGCTTTGATAGCAGTAGTAGTGGTTACATCAAAAGGAGTTGTGTATTGGATACTGGAAACTGAAGGGTCAGTGCCATCTGTCGTATAAAAAATATCTACTGCAGCTCCTTCTGCGGTTGTAGATGCAGTCATTTCTACAGTTACAGCATCCGTATAAAATCCTGAAACCGGATCTACCGATAATGTTACAGAATTCGAAAGATCAAAAGGTTCTCCTACTAAAACAATTCCGAAAGTAGTCCCAAAAGTTATTGTCCCACCAGATACTGTTGCTGTTGTATCAGAAAAGTAATCTTTAAGCACAGTTCCTTCAGGCCACATTCCGAAAACATTTAGTGCTCCAACAAAATCATTATCCTGCCCTTGGAATACCAATGCCTTATCAGTTTCGCCATTACGATTATACTCACGTTTAAAAATATATGGAGCATCACTTAATTTCTGATGCGAACCACCTCCGATAGAAATATGTTCTCTTCTAAATTTACCTAGTTTTCTCCAATGTAATAACATAGCATCGTCTATGGAATCCCAGTTCATATCAGAACGATATCCCGCATCAACATAGGTAGTAGCATCAAAAAACTGACGTCCGGATTCATCTCCATAGTATATCTGGGCTCCTCCGGGTGATAATAATAGTTTCACCGCTCCTTCAAACATATTGCCAGTATAGAATTCACTAAAATCATGAGATCTTAGATAACTAATCATATTATATTCTCCAGGAGTCCCAAAACCGTCATCATTATCATTCAGTTTTGCTGCAAAAGAACTAAATATTTCTTCTTGCCCAAGTTCGGTATATGCTTCTTTTGGTGAACGGAAGTTGATCATACTATTAAACTTTCCAACTGTAAAATCATCTGGTAATTGGTCACCGACATTCCCAATAATATTTACTCCGGAATGTTCTCCTGTCATATAAAAATCAAGATCATCTAATTTTTTGGTTGGATTATTTTGTTTCCATTCTTTTAAAGCGGCAACCGCTTCATCTTTAAGCTCTGCCCATGCATCAACACCAACATGTCTTTCTGTATCTACTCTAAATCCATCAATTCCGTATTCTCTAACCCAATCTGTTAACCATTTGATTAAATAGTATCTAGGCGCTCTTGGTTTTCCTGTTCTGGAAAAATATGCATCTAATTCGTCTAATTCCTGTTGTTTTCTTCCTTCTGCATCCCATTTATCCAATAACCATTGTGGAAGATTTACTGTATTGAAAGATTCTGTTCTTATATCCGGTAAACCAAAAAGTGGTGTAGTTAAATCATCACAAGGAAGTTCTCCATTCTCAGTTCCACATTGTAATCTAACCCAATCTGATGGATAATCATCATCTACAAATTCTAACTGACCATTTACATTCTTAAAAGTTCTATATCCAGAATGATTCATTACGATATCCAACAATACTCTTATACCGTGATCATGAGCTGTATTGATAAAGTTTTCAAAATCCTCTGCACTAGTGAAATTAGGATCAAAAGCTGTCCAATCATTGGTGTGATATCCATGATATGGATAGTCTCTAAAAGTAGGATCATTAGCAGGAGGATTATTAAACCCATGTCTGTTTTCTACTACAGGTGTTACCCAAATAGCGCTAACTCCTAACTCATCAAAATATCCTTCCTCGAGTTTTTGTGTAACTCCAGCAATATCTCCACCGTGAAAGTCTAACTCATTATTTCTACTATCCTGAAAACGATCAAAATTCGAATCATTTGTAGTGTCACCGTTGTTAAAACGATCCGTAATAAGAAAATAAACCGTTAAGTTATCCCAGGAGAATGGGAGGTTTCTTTCGGATTGTGCTGTACCTAGTCTAGGTAAAAATAAGCACAACAATACCCCTAAATAGAGTAATTTTTTCATAATAAAGTTTTGTTTGTGTGTTAATAAAAAACGTAGAAGGAAAATATCTTTGGTTATAGAAATCCCTCAAACGTTGTAATAAATATTTCGAAAAAAAAACCGGATAATATAATAATCGAAGTGTCGTTTTTTTGCGAAAACGTTTGAGTGTTGATATTTTATTTCATAAAGGTTAAAAAACTGAATAATAAATAAAAAATTAGCGTATAATTTGATGTATTATCTGTTTCCGAATTAGAAAATCAGTATTTGACATTTTTTTTAAAAAACATTATACGTTTTTATAAAATCATTCGAATTAGAAATTTATAATTGACATATTCTAAAACTTAATTACAAAAAAATAGTCTGTACTATTATAAATAGGTGATAGAGTTTATACCTAATCTAATAGTATTGAGAATAAACGCTATCGACAGTACGATAAAAATAAAACCTTGAATGAAGCTTAACCGATCACTTTCAGCTTAGCAAATCTTAGTAATAGCTTTTTAATTCCACCGTTTTCAAAATTAATCTCTGCTTTTTTATCTTGACCTACCCCATCTAATTGTAGAATTTTTCCTTTACCAAAACGCATATGCTCTACAATGGTTCCAGGTACCAAATCTCCATCAAAAAGATTCGTTTTAGGAGTACTTGTAGCATCATTAGAAATCGGTCTTAATTTACGTAGCTTACGCAATTGTTCCTCTGATGGTTTATGAGAAACTGGAGGTGATCCTGATATTGGTTTTTTAAGTCTTAGTTTACTTTTATCAACATCTCCAAAAATATCAGTATCTACCAATGGTTTATAGCGGTAGGTATCAATTGGTGTTATGTATTCTAGATATTGAGCATCTATTTCTTCTATAAAACGGCTAGGCTCTGCATCTACAAGCTTACCCCAACGATATCGTGATTGCGTATACGTTAAATATGCTTGTTTCTCTGCTCTGGTTAAAGCTACATAAAATAATCTTCGCTCCTCTTCCAGCTCTGACCTGGTATTCATACTCATTCCGGATGGAAACAAATCTTCCTCCATACCTACAATATAGACGTAAGGAAATTCTAATCCTTTTGCCAAATGTATTGTCATTAAAGCTACCCTATCATCATCACCAGTATCCTGATCTAGATCTGTTGCTAGTGCCACATCTTCTAAAAATTCAGCAAGCGACCCAGTTTCATCTGCCAACTCTTTTTGTTCCTCTACAAAGTCTCGAATACCATTCAGTAACTCCTCTATGTTTTCAATACGTGCAATTCCTTCAGGTGTTCCATCTTTCTTAAGCTCTTGAAGCAGACCAGTGTTTTTAGCTACCATTTCTGATAACACGAAGGCGTCAGAAGTTTGATTGGTAACCTGAAAACTCTTGATCATATTCATGAAATTTTCTAACCTGGTTTTTGTCCCGCTATTAATTTTCAGATTAATTCGATCTAGATTTTCAATAATTTCGAAAATAGAACGATCATAATGATTCGCTGCTACCACTAATTTATCTACAGTAGTACTACCAATTCCTCGAGCTGGATAATTAATAACTCGCTTTAGTGCTTCTTCATCTTTTGGGTTGATGATTAGTCTTAAGTAACTTAAAACATCTTTGATTTCTTTTCGTTGATAAAAAGATAACCCACCATAGATCCTATATTTAATATCTCTTTTACGAAGGGCATCTTCCATCGCACGAGACTGTGCGTTTGTTCTGTATAAAATAGCAAACTGACCATTGGTCAACTGATGTTGCATTTGATTCTCGAAGATAGAACTCGCTACATATCGTCCTTCATCACCATCTGTTAATAATCGATTTACAAAAATTTTAGGACCGGGATCATTAGCAGTCCAAACTACCTTATCAAGCTTTGTTTTATTCTTATCTATAATAGAGTTAGCAGCTTCTACAATATTTTTGGTAGATCGATAATTTTGTTCCAATCGATATTGTTGTACATTATCATAATCCCTCTGAAAATTAAGGATGTTATTAATATTTGCTCCACGGAAGGCATAAATACTTTGCGCATCATCTCCTACCACACAGATATTCTGAAATTTATCTGATAATGCCTTTACGATCAGGTACTGTGAGTGATTGGTATCCTGGTACTCATCCACCAGAATATATCTAAAGCGATTTTGATATTTAGCCAATACATCCGGAAAACGATTCAACAATTCATTAGTTTTAAGTAATAAATCATCAAAATCCATAGCTCCAGCCTTAAAGCAGCGATCTACATAATGTTGATAAATTTCTCCCATACGCGGCCTTTTTGCCATGGCATCGGCCTCTACTAATTCGGCATTTTGAAAATATGCTTTTACGGTAATCAAACTGTTCTTGTAAGATGAAATTCGTGATTGAACCTGTTTATACTTATAAATATCTTTGTCCAATCCCATCTCTTTAATTACCGATGAAATTAATCGCTGAGAATCTTGCGTGTCATATATCGTAAAATTAGAAGGATATCCTAATTTATCAGCTTCAATTCTTAGGATTTTAGCAAAAATCGAATGGAACGTTCCCATCCATAGATTCTTTGCTTCGCTAGCACCTACAATATCAGCAATACGCTTTTTCATTTCTCGCGCAGCCTTATTGGTAAATGTTAATGATAAGATATTAAATGAATCCACTCCTTGATTCATAAGATAGGCAATCCTATAAGTAAGCACTCTCGTTTTTCCTGAACCAGCACCTGCAATCACGATCATAGGACCATCTTTCTGCAGTACAGGAGCTCGTTGCGCATCATTTAATCCAGCTAAATATTCTTCCAAGTTTTCAGTGTTTTATAAGCTTCGAAATTTAAGTAAACTATCTTTTTTATTTAACTAATATTGATGATACTTATAAACAAATCATTAACGCTTTTATGAATCAAACACGAAGTTGAGAATAATCACACTACAAATATTTCTTACACTGTTAATATCTTTTTTCAAAAATAATATCGTTTAAATGCAATTTTATAAGACAAAATGCATATATTTAAAAATCTTTATGATATTAAAGAAATTATTTTAACCCCAAAATTTAACCTAATTTTTTTCTTATGTCCCCAAACTTAAACGTTCAGCCAATTGAAAAAGAACAAATCAAATTTCTAACCTTCCCAAAAGAAGATGTCCTTAATAAAAGAAAAGATCAAATCGATCGAATTTTAGAATTACAAAGAGCATTATCTCTTGGCAACTTAGAAAGACATAAAGTAAAAATTGTATTTGTTGATAACAAAGGACTCAAAAAAGTAGAAACTACTATTTGGGGAATTACAGATAAAGAAGTAATCCTTAAACAGTCTACTATTATTCCATTAGAAAGAATTATAAGTATCTCATAAAAATTTAAGTGTTATTGCCTTGAAAGCTCTCAATATCTTCTCAATGATGTATTGAGAGTTTTTATTTAAAACATGTAATACAATAAACCTATTTTTAGTGTGTTATGAAACAATTAATATGTATTTAAATCAATGTAATTCAGAATAATAAACTTATTTAAAAACTAATTTTACCCAAAAACCCAAAAATGTTCAAAACCTACTATAAAAAATTAATGCTACTCCTGTTCTTTATAAACGTAATGGTTATAAATTCTCAGGATTCTAATGCTCAATTAATCGCCAATAACCCAGATAGCTTCATCGAAAACCTTACCATTAACAAGTCAAAAGGCTTATTTATAAATTTATCGAAGAAAAGCACTTCACTTTCATTAAACCTTAAGGTAGAAAAAGTAGCAAACGATTTAACCACATTTATTGGTAGTGTAAACAATCAAAAACTATCTACTTTTACTTTATTTAAAACTAAAAATCAAATAGAAGGAACTTTAGTCCTCAGAAACGAAAAAACCGGTTTTAAAATTTTCACAAATGATCTGGGAAAAGTATACATTGAAGAAGTAGATATTAACTCTCTGGTTTGTATAGATTTTGAAAAAACTGAAGAGGAAAATAGTAGCGATAAAAATGGTGTATTTTCTAAAATGGCTCCTCAGTTAGAAAGCCTTCCGGGAGCACCAGGTATTATCTATTTAGATTTTGATGGAGAAGTTGTATCCGGCACAAGTTGGGTTGGCGGCGGTACAATTAATGCGCAATCTCCAAATTTTTCTGATCAAAAAATCATAGCTGTTTGGGAAATAATGGCTGAAGATTTTAGAGCTTTTAATTTAAACGTTACTACACGAAGAGACTTATATGATGCTGCTCCTCAAAATCGTAGAATGATGTGCATATTTACTCCTACTAAAGATGCAGCGCCTACTGCAGGTGGTGTTGCTTATTTAGGTTCTTTTTCTTCTACTAGAACAGATAATCCTTGTTGGGTTTATAATTTATCCACAAGAGCAGCCGGAGAGACAGGATCTCATGAGGTAGGACATACATTAAGACTTAGTCACGATGGCAGACCCGGAGAAGAATATTATGCCGGCCATGGACAATGGTCACCAATTATGGGATGGAGTGCTAACAAAGCTTTAGGTCACTGGAGTAAAGGAGAATATGACAATGCAACTCAACAACAAGATGACATAGAAATTATTGCTGGATCTCAAAATGGAGTTGGTTTTAGAGAAGATGATCATAAAGATGTTATTACAGAAGCTACCCCAATATTAGTGGATGCTGATGGAAATGTTAGTGCTGATCAAAATTTTGGTTTTATTCATAACCGTGATGATAAAGATGTATTTTCATTTGTAATCGAAACTGGTAATGTTTCTTTTAACTTTAATCCTAGTTCGGATCATCCTAATCTTAATATACAAGCTAGAATTCTGAATGGTATTGGTGAAGAAATTGCTATTTCTGATCCTTCTGGACTTAATGCTGGTTTTGATTTGGATCTCAGTTTTGGAACTTACTTTATAGAAGTTGATGGTGTTGGAGAAGGAAATCTAAGTAGTGGATATTCTGATTACTCATCTATAGGTAATTATTATATTTCTGGAAAGTATGTTCCTGGTGATAACAACCAACCTCCTATAGCAAATTTCGAAGCAGCTACTAATTGTGCTACGGTGAATTTTAATAGTACAACTATTAATAATGTAAATGCTTACTTGTGGGATTTTGGAGACGGAATCACCTCTACTGAACAGAATCCAGCACATACATACGCTAATAGTGGTAGTTATACAGTTTCTCTTACGACATCTAATAGTGCTGGAGAAGACACAAGACAACGTGATAATTTTATTACCATAAATATTCCTCAGCAACCTATTGGAGCAGATCAAAATATTTGTATCGGAGAATCTACATCATTAACTGTTACTGGAAACAGTGAATTTAATTGGTATAATGCACCTACAGGTGGCACTTTATTATATACAGGAGCTACTTTTGAAGCACCTACACTACAATCTAGTCAGACATATTATGTAGCAGGTTCTTTTGATAATTGCACGACAAATACAAGAACAGCAATCAATATTATTGTAGAGGAAAATCCAGAACCTCCCACAATTGTAATCCCTGACACTAAAAACCTTACAACGGATGCCACATACGCTGCATATCAATGGTATTTTAATGGGGAACCAATTACTGATGCTAACGATTCTCTATATGTACCAGATCAAATTGGAAATTATAGTGTTGAAGTATTTAACGAAACCGGGTGTAACGCAATTTCTTCTGCTTTTACTGTTGATTTATCACAACTAAATTTAAGCCAAGGAACAAGCATTTTTAAGTTTTACCCTAACCCTACTAGAGATATACTAAGAATTGATGGACTTACTATAAATGAAAATGATATAAGAATAGTAAATACTACCGGACAAATAGTTATTAATTCTATTATAGAACCTGAAATAGATTTAACTAAATTATCTAGTGGACTTTATGTGATTCTAATAAACAATAAATCTGTTGGCAAATTTGTCAAACTATAAATCCTTTTTAACCTTATTAAAAGCATATTTCACTATTCAGAAATATGCTTTTTTATTTAGATAAAGATCAAAAACACATTTTAACTTTCCTGTAATAGATTTTTGAATATCTTTAGAAACCAAAAAAATTAAGATTGAAACACACATTTTTAATTCTCCTCGCAACACTACCAGGAATACTTTTTTGTCAAAAAGAATCCAAACCAGGAACTATTATCACCCAATTTGGCAATACATACGAAGTTGATAATCCTGACTTTAAAACAGATACAACAAGTCAATTAAAGGCTGTTTTTGATGTCGGACGATCTTTTGGAGATAGTACTAAGGTCAATCCACTTATAAATACCGCAGCCAGATATCTTAATATGCATGCTAGTGCAGGAGTTTCATTGGAGAACCTAAAAGTAGGATTAGTTATTCATGGAAGTGCTGCTAATGATATTTTAAACGATAAAAATTATAATTCGAAGTTTGGGCTGGACAATCCAAATACTTCTTTGATATCGGCACTTACCGAAAAAGGAGTTCAGATTATTTTATGCGGGCAGACCGCAGCACACAGAAACATCTCTAAGTCTGATGTTCATCCTAATATACAGTTTGCTTTATCAGCGATGACCGCTTTAGTACAATTACAAAACGAAAACTACAATATCATTAATTTTTAACTCAACGCAACCCTATGAAAAAAAATATATTAATCGCTTTTCTTTTAGTATGTTCAATTTTACAAGCCCAAAAAATAGATCCTGATGTAAATTCAATGTCAGAAAAGATAGAAAGCAAGGTTATCGAATGGAGAAGAGATTTTCATCAGAATCCGGAACTCTCTAATCGTGAATTCGAAACTGCTAAGAAAATTGCAAAACATCTTAAAGATCTTGGGTTTGAAGTAACAGAAAATGTAGCTAAAACTGGAGTTGTAGGGATTCTAAAAGGTGGTAAAGAAGGAAAAGTAGTGGCTTTAAGAGCAGACATTGATGCACTTCCGGTTACCGAGAGAGCTGATGTCCCTTTTAAGTCTACCGTTAAAACTACTTTTCTTGGTTCAGAAGTTGGAGTTAGTCATGCCTGTGGACACGATACACATACCGCAATCCTGATGGGAGTTGCAGAAGTTTTAAGTAAGAATAAAGAAAAAATATCCGGTACGGTTAAGTTTATTTTTCAACCTGCAGAAGAAGGACCACCACCTGGAGAAGAAGGCGGAGCAAAATTGATGATCAAAGAAGGTGTGCTTAAAAAACCCGATGTTGATGCTATTTTTGGCTTGCATATCAATTCTGGAACACCGGTAGGAATGATACGTTATAAACCAGGCGGCACTATGGCAGCTGTAGAACGTTTTGTCATCGATGTAAAAGGAAAACAAACTCATGGATCCGCTCCCTGGACAGGTGTTGATCCTATTTTAATCTCGGCCAAAATAATCGATGGTTTACAAACCATTATTAGTAGAGAATCACCATTGGTAGATGAAGCAGCAGTAATTACAGTTGGAAAAATTACTAGTGGAGTTCGATTTAATATCATTCCAGAAAGTGCAGAAATGATCGGAACTGTAAGAACTCTTGACCCAAAAATGCGCGAAATGATAATCCGTCGTATGAACGAAATGGTTCCTGCTATTGCAAAAGCATATGGTGGAGATGCAACCATAACTTTTCAGAACAATACTTCGATCACTTATAATGACCCTGCATTGGTAAAACAAATGCTTCCCACGATTCAGGGAATAGCCGGAAAAGAAAATGTGGTTTTATCTAAAGCAACAACTGGAGGAGAGGATTTTTCGTATTTTCAGGAAGTAGTTCCTGGTTTCTATTTCTTTTTAGGCGGAAAATCTCCGGATACTAAAAAAGCTGCGTCTCATCATACACCTGATTTTTATATTGATGAAAGTGGTTTAGTATTAGGAGTAAAAGTAATGTCTCAATTAACTTTAGACTATTTAAACGCTCAATAATATAATTTATAATGGATACTATCTTAAATTTTCTGGGTTCAATCTCTTGGTGGATGTGGATATTGATCGCACTCGCTCTAGTAGCTATAAGAGATATGTTTTTTAATAAAAAACATACAGTAAGTCATAACTTTCCGATTGTTGGTCATCTTCGATATCTTTTAGAAAGTATTGGACCAGAAATGAGACAATATTTTGTCGCAAATAATAGAGAAGAACTTCCTTTTAATAGAATTGAAAGAGGATGGGTATATGCTTCATCCAAGAATGAAAATAATTACGAAGGATTTGGAACTGATAGAGATATCTATGAACATCAGCATATTTTTATAAAAAACTGTATGATTCCTTTCCAAATGGATACCGATCATCCGAATAAACTTGATAAAACTTTTTTGCCATGTGCTAAAGTAATGGGAGCTTATAATCAGCGTAAAAAACCATATCGCCCAGCATCTGCTATTAATATATCAGCTATGAGTTTTGGTTCGCTTTCTGCTCGTGCTGTAGACTCTTTGAATATTGGAGTAAAAAAAGCAGGAGCCTATCACAATACGGGAGAAGGTGGATTATCGCCATATCATAGTAATGGCGGTGATGTTATCTTCCATTTTGGTACCGGATATTTTGGTGTACGTACTGAAGATGGAAACTTTTCTATGGAAAAGATGAAAAATTTGGTTGAAAAAAATCCATTTATACGAGCAATTGAAATTAAACTCTCTCAAGGCGCAAAACCAGGAAAAGGCGGTGTGCTACCAGGAGCCAAAATCACTCGTGAAATCGCTGAAATTAGAGGTGTAGAAGTTGGGAAAGATGTATTATCTCCTTCCAGTCATAAAGCTTTTAAAAATGTTCCTGAGTTATTACAGCTAATCGAAGATATTGCATCAGAAACGGGATTGCCAGTTGGTATTAAAGCCGCTATTGGTAAAACTGAGCAATGGGAATTATTAGCAGAACTTATGGCGAAATCTAATAGAGGCCCTGATTTTATTGCTATTGATGGTGGTGAAGGTGGAACTGGAGCTGCTCCACCAAGTTTTGCCGACCATGTATCACTACCTTGGATTTATGGATTTACAGCGATTTACAAAATATTTCAGAAACATAATCTTACAGATAGAGTTGTCTTTATTGGCAGTGGGAAATTAGGATTTCCTGCAAAAGCTGCTATGGCATTTGCTATGGGAGTGGATTGTATTAATGTAGCTCGAGAGGCAATGATGAGTATAGGTTGCATTCAGGCTCAAGTATGCCATACCAATAGATGCCCAAGTGGTATAGCCACCCAGAGCAAATGGCTGCAAAAAGGAATTAACGTTCCCCTTAAATCCGATAGACTAGCCCAATATTTTAAATCGTTCAGAAAAGAATTGATAGAAATCACCCATGCAGCCGGATATGAACACCCATGTCAGTTTACCATGAAAGATATAGACGTAAACGTGGATGATGGCGAACTAACTAAAACACTGGAAGATTCATTTAAATACAGTAAAACGCCTGTAACATATACTTGTACACAAGATTTAAAAGATTGCTCATATCTGGGAGGACATTATAAACAAACTGATAAACAATAAATCAATATACATGAATCTAGAAATCATACCTTTATTAATCTCATTAATACCATCGCTTTTTATTACCTTATTAGCATTCTACTATTTTAAAACACACACTGATAATGAGGAAAAAAGACGGAGATTCCTTTTACACAAAGAAAATCAGAAACAATCGTTACCATTAAGATTGCAAGCATATGAACGTATGGCATTGTTTTTAGAACGAATTTCACCGGGTAAATTACTACTCAGGACTCCTCCTCTAGCAGATGATAAGAAAAGTTATGAAGTTTTGCTTGTGAATACAATCGAGCAAGAATTTGATCATAATCTTACACAGCAGATTTATATCTCTGATGAATGTTGGAATATTGCAAAAGCTGCTAAAAACGGCACCATTGCGTTGATTCGTAAAACGGTTTTAAAAGAAGAAGTTGATTCTGCAGATAAAATGAGAGAAATGATTCTGACCACAGTCGTAGAAAAAGGTTCTCCAAGTGATACAGCCTTAGCTGCTATCAAAGATGAAGTGGCAGACTTGTTTTAGTTATTTAACACCTTTGTAATAGAAAAAATGAGAATAAAGTATTTACTTGTTTTCGTAATATTAACTACAATATCTTGTCAAAATGCTGAGAAGAAAATTGAAGAAACCAATATCAATATTACAATAGAGCAACAAGTATATTTTGACTATTCGAATACACAACTAAAAAACACTTATACTGACACACTGATAACTAACTTTTCTAATAATAATGATAAAGACAGTTTTATTGTAAATCTTAATTCAGGTAATATAAATAAATCAAAAGCTGTTTTTAGAATTAAAAACTTCCACAATCTAATTATATATGAAAAAGAATTTTATGTTTCGGATTTAGTAAATGGGTATGACCTTATTAGCATAAAAACGGATGAACAAATGGAAAGTTATATAGTCGACAAAGCTAAATCATTCTTAAGTACAGAAAATTTTTCTTTTCCAAGTAACCTTAAAGAATCTGATGGAATTCTGCTTCAATCAAATCAAGAAGATTTTAGAGATTATGACACATACCTAGAATGTAAAACGGAAAATAGACCTGTTTTTTCTTATGGATTGAATGAAGAAAATATTAGTTTTATTGGATATTCTGCTAAACATAATAAAGTCATCGAATTTCTATATTGTTGTTAAAAAATAGTAGTTAATAAAAATACTATAAAATGATCATTAACAATTCAATTATATTTTTTCTTCAAATACGATTGATAATACTGCATAAAGAGTAACCAAATGAAAATTTTTGAAGACCGACTAAAAGGTGGACATCCGAATTCATTAGGAAACACCATAGAAATTGTTGAGGAAGTGTTAGCAGAAAATGAACTCTTCAACGAATTATTTAATTGTTATTTTAGTAATGACGAGATTGTCCGATTGAGAGTTTCAAATGCAATGAAACGTATTTGTAAAGAGAAAAAAACAATACTCATTCCTTACATTGATCGATTTTTGACCGAAATCGCTAAAATTGATCAAGCATCAACACAATGGACGCTATCTCAATTGTTCGGAATGTTAGAAAAAGACATGACCGACAAACAAATCGAACAAGCTAAAAAGATAATGAAAAACAATCTAGAAAATCACAACGATTGGATTGTATTAAACCAAACAATGGACACTTTGACAAAATGGTCGAAAAAAGATACTGAGTTGGGAGAATGGATAGTGCCACATTTAGAAAGATTAACATCAGATGAAAGAAAGTCTGTTTCTGGAAGAGCTAGAAAGATGCTTGACAAGATTCAGGGATAAAACAAATATGAACAACATTAGATTTCTAATCGAAGATAGTTTCCTTTTACAAGTATACAATCTAAGCTTTTATTATTTAAGAATTTTATTAAAATAAAATGATGGATTTGTTTTAATAATACAATACTAATTATAAATAGTTTAGTGATCCTAAATTGTGATACCAATCATCTAAAAAACTAATTTTCTTTGTGAATATATTCTTACTTGGAAATAATCACATGGTACAGAAATTGAATCAAAAGTACCCTTAGCCCCTATAAACATAGTTTTTCTATCTAAGAATCTTGTTTTTAACTATTTCTATCCATATGAATAATGCTTAAAATCTAAAAGCTTCCATATAATGGATAATAAATAAAGGAATTTTGTGTTATTCTTTTTAGATATAACTTTTTTAATTCAAGTTGTATCTACCTAACATGCAATGAAACAATACCAGAAATAGATGTGCTCCAGAACCGTCTATTTAAATTTCAGTTTTTGGATTGAAATTGGTGATATCTTACCTCCCGTTTCTATAGCAAGTGAGGTGTATCTATTATGGATATTAGTATCCTAGATTTTGTACACCCTAATAATTCATATTATGTATTTAACTTTTTAAGTAAACACACACACTCATGAAACCTTTACAAATTTCAACAAACAACCTACAAAAAAGTTTGATTATGAAACCCTATTTTATTTTGACATTCGCTTTATTCGTTTTTTACAACGGTATCTCGCAAAATCAAGAACCTTACAAATTAGGAAATGAAAAAACTTTTACCCAAACATTTTGGAATAAAAAATCCAATATAATCACACTTAACGTCTCAAAAGATATATTCTATGAAGGAAAAATCACCAAAAAAGAAGGTAATATAGATGCGTACTCTATTATTGGAAGTGTCAATAATGATAATACCTCTACATTTCATATTACAAAACAAAATAATATCATTTCTGGTCATATCGTTTTATATAAAGAAAAAATAGCCTATAAATATTACTCAGATGATGTGAATACTGTTCTCGTTCAAAAAATCGATATTCATAAAGTTCTTTGTATAGATTATGAAAAAGTAACTTCAGAAGAAACTGATACTAATAAAGCATCTTCTAGAGCTCCTTTATTATCAAGTCTTCCTGGATCTGCATATACTGTATATTTAGATTTTGATGGAGAAGTAGTTAGTGATACTTGGTGGGTTAATGGAGGAACGATTAATGCGCAACCAACGGGATATAGTGATGCAAAAATCACAGAAATATGGAGAATTATGGCCGAAGATTTCAGGCCTTTTGATATTAATATAACCACCGATAGAGCTACTTTCGAAAATACTCCTATCAATCAAAGGATGATGTGTATTTTTACACCAACCACAGATGCAGCTCCTGGATCCGGAGGGGTAGCATATCTCAATTCTTTTTCCAATACCAATATAGATAATCCTTGTTGGGTTTATAACAATGGAACCAGATCAGCTGGAGAAACTGGATCACATGAGGTTGGCCATACCCTAGGACTATCCCACGATGGTGTGCCAGGAAACCAATATTATGCTGGTCACGGAGATTGGAGTCCTATTATGGGATGGAGTGCTAGTAGATCGATTGGACAATGGAGTAAAGGAGAATATGATGATGCCATTACGCAAGAAGATGATATGGCAATCATATCAGGTAATAGAAATGGTTTTGGATATAAAGAAGATGACCACTCAGATGATATAACACAAGCTACTCCTATACAAGTAAGCGCAGATGGAACAATTAATCCATCATTACATCAAGCTTTAATTTCTACAAAAGAGGATAAAGATTTATTTTCTTTTATTACGGCCGGTGGTGAAGTGGATTTTAATATTGATCCAGATCCATTTTATCCAAACCTAAATATTCAAGCCAGAATAATTACTGGTACAGGAGAAGAACTAGCCATCTCTAACCCAACTAATAACCTTAGTGCTAGTATTAATACTACGTTAGCCGGGGGAACCTATTTTATAGAAATCGATGGTGTTGGAGAAGGAAATGTTTCTAATGGGTATTCGGATTATTCCTCTGTTGGTTTTTACGAAATCTCTGGATCCTACACTCCTGGAAACAATAATCAGCCTCCTATTGCTAATTTCGAGGCATCTATAGATTGTGATCAAGTACGTTTTATAAATACGTCTATCAATACAATTACTTCGGTTTCTTGGGATTTTGGAGATGGAACTACTTCTACAGAACTGAATCCTACGCATACCTATACAACAAACGGTACATATACGATCTCACTAACAGCGACTAATACAATAGGAGAAGATACTAATATCAAGGAAGATTTAATCACGATTAATATTGCGTCCTTACCAGAAAATATGAACCAATCTATATGTTCTGGAGATACCAATACGATAACCGCATCGGGTAGTTCTGGTTATATCTGGTATGATTCTGTAGATAGTAATACAGCTATTGCTACAGGTGCTGACTTGGATATTTCTAACCTTACAGAAGATCAAACATTTTATGTAGCCGGAACTATTGAACCTATTATATCTGCAGTAACAGGAATACAAGACATACCATCTAATTCTGGAGATATTCATCGAGGAGGGTTTAATCTAGTCTTTGATGTAGATCAACCTATTATCCTTAAAAAAGCAACAGTAGTAGCAGAAGGATCTGGAAACAGAACATTACAACTTATTGATGCTACAGGAACTGTACTAGAAACAAAAACTATAAACATTCCTGATGGAGAAAATATCATTGATATTAATATGAATATTCCTGCAGGAACAGATTTAGAAATAGGTTTTCTGGAAGAAGCCAATCTTTTCAGAAGTAATGATAATATTAACTACCCGTATATAGTAGAAAATGTAATTAGTATTAAAAGAAGTTCCGCAACTACCGCGCCAGAAGGATTTTATTATTATCTATACAATTGGGAAATCTCTACCTTAGGTGGATGTCAGACTACAGAACGAGCGGTAATAGAAATTAATATTTCAGATACTCCAGCATCACCAACAATGAATCTAAATGCAGATACGAATGAAATTTCTACAGTAGAAAATTACACATCCTACCAATGGTATCTTGATAATCAAGCAATAGAAGGTGCCACCTCTTCTAGCTATTTAGCAGAAGAAACAGGAACTTATACCCTAGAGGTATTTAATGATGTTGGATGCAGTACTTTTTCTGAAAATATCGAGATTCAATCTTTATCTGTTACAGATGTTCAATCCCCAGAAGATCAAATCACCCTATACCCTAACCCGACTAGAGAAATATTAAATATCGATGGGATATCTAAATTAGAAGAAAAATATTCTCTGAAAATCGTAAATAGTTTAGGGCAAATTATCATCAATCGATCCGATATTCCCGAGACCTTAGATACTAGTGCTCTTACTTCAGGATTATATTTCTTACTTATTAATAATAAACTAGTGGATCGATTTATTAAAACAGCAAATTAAAAGTAATATATTAATCTTATTCTAATTCGGTCATACTAAGTTTCTCTATTTAGACTAACTTAGTATGGCCTACTTATATTATAAACACAGCTAGAAAATTAACCTGCCATATCAATATCCTTCAGTTTGTTCTCTTCTGCAAGTTTTGCTTTTTCTGCGGCATACTCAAAACCCTGTTGCCACCAACTACGCATCAATTTTTTATTAAAAACCAAGGAGTTTTCTGTCAGTTTAGATGGTGTATAATATAAATTAAGCACTACATCTTTATTCTTAGCTGCTAACTTGCCCACCACAGTATCGTGTCCCTCTACCTGATCAAACATAAAACTAAAAAGATTGACCATTAAAGAAAAAGGATTCTTCCCTAAGACCTTATTATGTTCCATATTCTCAGATTCCAGAATGATTGCATCTACCTCTGTAGCTCCTCTTTTGATTGCTTCTCTAATAGGAACCATGGAACCGAAACCTCCATCAGCATATTCACAACCATTTTTGGTTACTAAACTCATAAAAGGAACATAATTACAGGATATCCATATCCAATCACAAAAATCCTCATAAGAGAAATCATTAATAGACTTATACTCTGTAGTATTTTTTGTTAAATTAGATACCGTTACTACGATATCTTTAACCCTTTTCTTAGCAAGTTCGAATTCAATTTCAGAAAAATTTCTACGTATATTCCTTCTTAGATTTTTACTTTCTCCAAAAGTTCTTTTACGTTTCAGAAATTGCATTACGGTATTAAAAAAGTTTATGGAAACAAACTCTCTATTTCCTTTCTTTCTAGTTCTAAAAGGATTAACACTAAATATGGTATTCTGATTAACGTTTGTATAAATATCATATACCTTATCTACATTGCCTAATGCCAATTGAGGTATTAGCAAACTTCCTGTAGAAGTTCCCAAGAAAAGATCATAGGCTCTACCTTGTTCCTGCATTAAATATTGGGCTACACCTCCCGCATACGCTCCTTTACTTCCTCCTCCGGAAATTACTAATGCACGCATATTTTAATTTATGGGGTTAATTTTTTTTCTAAAAATTTCTGCTGCCGTTTTGGCAAATTATCCTTTAAATCTACATATTTCTTTTTAATCTCAGGACTCTTCAATAAGTTATCTAGTACTTTCCTACAAAAGTTTCTAAATCTCCAATTATGATGTACCGCTCCATCCATCAAATCGACAAGAGATTGATCAGAAAAAGCCTTAAGACTTTCTAAATACGTAAATGCATTCTCGCGGGTACTAAAATGATGCACAGGAGCAGCATATCTCGATAATTCTGCATAAAATTGCTGATGCTTTTCTTTTTGATACTCTGGTGTACTAAGTGCCAATACTAACCAAAGTATTCGTACATTTTTATCATGAAACCCAATAATATCTTTAGTAACTTCTAAATACGTATTCCTTTCTGAAGGAAAATTAGCCCATAAATGGTACAATGCTGGTTCTACAGTGGCATATGATTCATCCGCCAATAAGGACTCGTATTGTTTTTTTAGCCCTTTTGGTATAGTATTCATCGTGTTAGCAATTGCTTGTCTCACATATATATTATTTGTTTCAAAAGCTTTGGTAAATAAAGCAATCGCCTCCTGAGATGTTTCGCCTTCTAATTGATAAATCACTTCTTGCCCCAGATATTCATTGATCGGAAAATCTAATGCTGTCGCCAACGTGCCCCATTTTCCTACTAAAGGTTGTGTACGCTCGCCGGCTAGGCTTAAATATTTTTTGATAAATGTAGATGTTGTTAATATATCCAATGCTTCCTGAGACGGAAACTCAATAGCTTCTAACCATATTTTTCGGTATTCTGATAGGTCCTGACCACTCACTTCTTCCGCTATAACAATAAAATCTGATGTAGTCACATTTTTGAATTTGTATTTCTCTAGATAATTAGTGATAGTAAGCTTAAAATTAGCATCTCCTATCACATTCTTTAAGGCGTGTAACGCCCAAGCACCACGCTGATAAAAAGTAAGAGAACTTGCTTTAGGGTTTAATAAAGAAGTAGCATCTGCAGCTTTGGACTGTTCGGTGAGCTGCTCTGCGCTTTCGTATAATTTATATTGAAAATACTCATCTCCAAAAATTTCTCTTTCGGCAAGCAACGCATAATAAGTAGCAAAACCTTCTTGTAACCAATGATGCTTCCCTTCAGTTTCGGTAACTAAATCCCCAAACCATTGATGTGCCAATTCATGAGCATTTACATTAATATAATTACGATCATTAAATCCTATTTTGTCTACTACAAAAGCATCAGAAAAAATGGTTGTTCCAGTATTTTCCATTCCTGCATATAAAAAATCTTTTACAGGAATCTGTTTGTAGTTCTGCCACGGAAATGCATATCCAATCTCTTTTTCGAGGAAATCAAACATTTTTTTACTATGCTTATAGGTCGATTCGAACTTGTCTTTATCCTCAGGATAATAATACATCTCTAATGGGATACCACTTTCAGAGTTTTCTACCACTTTCGCATACTTACCTATCGCCAATGCCAGCAAATAACTACTCATAGGTTGCTGCATGTCATATTCCCATCGCTGGATAGAATCATTTACTGTTTGTTTACTAACAAGTTTTCCATTCGCTATAACCTCATAATTCGCATCATAATTAATTGTCAGATCAAATTCGACCTTCTCATTCATATCATCAAAACTTGGTAACCAATTAGAAGTATACTTTCCTTGTCCTTGTGTCCAAATCTGATCGTTTCCTTGATAATCCTTTAGAAAATACAATGCTTTTTTAGGAGCTGCTATATATTGAATTTCTATACTATGTTCGGATCCTAACTGAAAATCAGAAGTAACTTCTATCTTTTCGTTATCATACCCTACGGTTGCTTTTTCTCCATCTAATAACACGCCCATAATTTGCATTTTTTGTGCATCAATGCTTATGGATTGTGTAGGTTGAAGTATTTTAAACACATAGGTCACTTTTCCTTCTACCTTTTTAAAATTAGCTTCTAGAAAGATATTTACTTTTCCCTTTAAAAAATCTACCGAAGATTGTTCTTTTTTATTATTCTCAAGCAAACTTGAATCCGCCTGCTGAGCAGATATAGCAAAAGAAGTAAAGCATATAATTAGATATAAAATAAATCGCATACAAATCAATAATCAAATGTTCTGCCAAAATAACGATTTTAGTCTGGTAATGTGACAACTTTAGCATTGAACATTTTTGTGATTAATAGTATCTTCGCTTTAATGAATCCGAATATCTTACAAACTCCTATTGATTATTTAAAAGGTGTTGGGCCTTCTCGTGCAGATCTGTTGCGCACAGAGTTAGGTATTCATACCTATCAGGATTTGGTTAATTTATTTCCAAATAGATACATTGATAAAACCAATTATTATAAAATTAATGAGCTACAGCGCACTTCTGCAGAAGTACAAATGGTTGGTAAGATCATCAATATCAAAATGGTAGAGCAAAAACGAGGAAAACGTTTAGTAGCCAAATTTATGGATGATACTGGAGAAATGGAATTGGTATGGTTTAGAGGTCATAAATGGATTAAGGAAAATATAAAACTAAACACTACTTATGTAATTTTTGGTAAGACTAAATACTATAATGGGTTTAGTATGCCACATCCAGAGATGGAACTACTTTCTGAACATGAAAAAAACCTGAAAGTACTCATGCAACCGGTATATCCCTCTACAGAAAAATTATCAAATAGAGGTATCACCAATCGTGTGATTAGCAAAATGATGATGCAGTTGTTTCTAGATACCAAAGCTGGGTTTTACGACACTCTTTCTGAAGAAATACGCAATGAATTAAAACTTATTCATAAAAGTGAAGCAATTCTTAATATTCACTTCCCAAAAAATCAAGAGTTACTTGCCAAGGCCCAATATCGACTAAAGTTTGAAGAACTTTTTTATATTCAGCTTCAATTAATTACGAAAAAATTAATCCGTAAACAGAAAATCAAGGGATTTCCGTTTACCGAAGTTGGAGAATATTTCACTAATTTCTATAACAATCATTTACCTTTCGAACTAACCAATGCACAGAAACGGGTTATCAAAGAGATCCGAAAGGATATAGGAAGTAGTGCGCAGATGAATCGCTTGCTACAAGGAGATGTAGGATCAGGAAAAACTATCGTAGCATTAATGACGATGCTATTGGCATTAGATAATGGTTTTCAGGCATGCTTAATGGCTCCAACTGCTATTTTGGCGAATCAACATTATCAGGGAATTGTAGAATTAACTAAAGACCTAGACATCAATGTAAAATTATTGATGGGTAGTTCTAAAACGAAAGAACGTCGTGTAATCCATCAAGAATTAGAAGAAGGTACATTGCATATCCTTATCGGTACACATGCAGTATTAGAAGATAAAGTAAAGTTCAAAAATCTAGGACTAGCAATTATAGATGAACAACATCGATTTGGAGTAGCACAACGCTCTAAACTCTGGCATAAGAATACGTATCCGCCTCATATTCTTGTCATGACCGCAACTCCAATTCCTAGAACATTGGCTATGAGTCTGTATGGAGATTTGGATATTTCCGTGATTGATGAATTACCGCCAGGAAGAAAATCTATTAAAACGGTACATCGATATGATAGCAATCGTCTAAAGGTTTTTAAGTTTATTGCTGATGAGATTCAGAAAGGAAGACAAATCTATATTGTATATCCTCTGATCCAGGAATCCGAAGCCTTAGATTATAAAGATTTGATGGATGGATATGAAAGTATTGCTCGCTCCTTCCCTACTCCGGATTATCAGATATCCATAGTACACGGTAAAATGAAACCAGCGGATAAAGATTATGAGATGGAACGTTTCGTAAAAGGAGAAACCAATATTATGGTTGCTACTACAGTAATCGAAGTAGGAGTTAATGTACCTAATGCCAGTGTGATGATCATAGAGAGTGCAGAACGTTTCGGACTCTCACAATTACATCAGTTACGAGGTCGTGTAGGTCGTGGCGCAGAACAAAGTTTTTGCATACTAATGACCAGTTTTAAACTATCCTCTGATAGTAAAACAAGACTGGAAACTATGGTTAGAACCAATGATGGTTTTGATATCGCAGAAGTAGACTTAAAATTACGTGGACCAGGAGATATTATGGGCACCCAACAAAGTGGAGTTCTAAATCTAAAAATAGCAGATATCGTGCGGGATAATGACATCCTAAAAACTGCAAGGTATTATGCCACGAAAATTCTAAAAGAAGATCCTTCTTTGTCCCTAGAAAAGAATAAAGTGTTGTTGTTTACATATCAACAATTAGCTAAGCACAAAAATATTTGGAATTATATTAGTTAGTGAAGGTATACAATTCTATCGCTAGGAATATATAATCATAATTTTACTTAAAAAAAGAAAAAGGCTGTCCAAAGACAACCTTTCCTTTCCGAAAGCCTATAAATAACGTTAAGAAAAGTTAATGCAAAAAAAGACTTTTTGTGAGTTATAGATTTTCGGAGCCCCCCTATATGCTTATGATTCTTTTGTTATACTTAACTATATAGTGTCTGCCCTCATCCATTTTGTCGCATTACTCCAGAAAATAACATTTTCATCATCAGATAATACGCCAGTCGATGGAGACAAATCTTCAAAATCTACGTTAATTACAAAGGAATAAAAATTTACGATTTGACCATAAAACGGACCTTGGCCATTATCGTATCGAACTTCTAATTTTCTTTTATGTTCTGTTACCAAAATAGTTTGGTCAGCAAAATCTACCCATGTACCTTCAAAAGTTTTCATTATTCTAAGTTTAAGTAGTCCCTACTCTATTCAATATTGGCTTTTCGGGTCACGCCGCATTATTTTTAATTCATTAATTCAAAAAAGTAATAACATAGCCAACATTAAAAATTCTCTTCAACTAATTATTAAACTACATCTGATTATTAATTAAAACGGAAACAATTTTTCTATTATTCTATTTCCATTATGAAGTTACACTTAAATATCGTCGATATGGGAAAGAATGGAATAAGACAATGAATCGTATGCATAAGATCTAAAAAATGTGGTATCTAGATATTACATTTTGATACATACTAACCAGTAGTTCATTAATACTCGTGGAAACACAAGACATAATGTATCGAGAATTGTTTTTTTAACTTAAAATCTTTGTTCTCGTATACGTCTTAATAAAGCCGGAACATTATTTTAATGTTCGTACTCTTTTTATAATATTTTTATATTTTTCGCTCAACGTAATATGATGATTTCCTGAAAGAACAATAAGATTATCCGATGGTATAATTTCTTCTATCTTTTGCATATTTACGACATAATTTCTGTGGGTTCTACTAAACATAGTATCATCCAATAGATTCAGAATCTTAGTTAGTGAAATTAAAATGACGAATTTTTCTTTTGGGGTAACGATATTACAATACTTTTCTTCTACTTCTATATAAATAATATCCTCAAGAAATACTTTCTTTAGAATTTTTCCTTTTTTAATGTATAAATATGTTTCACTAATTACCGTATCCTCATCCTCGCTTAAAAAAGTGTCTTTTTGCGCATAGAATCGTTCTACCGCCATTTCTATAGCATACAATAACTCTAGCTCATTAAAAGGTTTTAGTAAATAACTAAAGGGTTGGGTTAATTTAGCCCTTTCGAATATAGATCGATCAGTAGCGCTGGTTAAAAAAACAAAAGGTTTTGAAGCATTGGGTACCGCATTAATTGTTTCGGCAAAAGCAATACCATCAGGCACTTTATCTAAAAAAACATCTAGAATGACAACATCGATAGTAGTAGTGTTGTAAAAAATATGAAGTGCTTCTTTTAGGTTTGTCGCGACACCCACAATAGTATAGCCATGAGTTTTAAGCACCGCAACTAGGGGGTCACTCTCGTGAGGATTATCTTCTACAATAAGTACGTTTATACTATCCATTATTTAGTGCTTTGGGTAAAGATACAATCATTTTTGTACCTTTTCCTAGGGTACTATCAATAGAAAATTTCCCTTGATTTTTTTTAATCATTGTCTTACATAACTGTAAGCCTAAGCCAGTACCAATAACATCTTCATGTTCTTTTTTAGCCAATAAAACAGAATCTTTTAAAAGTTCTAACCTAGTAACCTCTGTCATCCCAGCACCCGTATCTTCTACTATAAGGTCGCAATACCCGTGATCATTATTTTCTGTATACAAGCTTATTGCTCCCTCCTGTTCAGAAAATTTGATGGCATTATCAACTAAATTACGAAGTACTATTTTTAAAGATTCCTGATCGGCCAAGATCATATCACTTTTTAAAACCTTATTGGTAAACGTGATATTTTTTTCTTTCATAAGCGGCAAATAATTATATACTACCTGTTCTGTAATAGGAAACAAATGCAGCGAAGTAATCTCAAAATACGATTGTTTCGTTTGTGATAATGCCCAATGCAATAAGTTATCTAATAAATTATATAAACTATTTACCATAGTACTGTTTTGATCAAGTAGATTGTTTACGTTATCAAGCTTTTTAGGATTTAATTCATCCGACAGTAACCTATTACTATATTTTAATGCTATGATAGAAGAACGCAGGTCGTGACTTAAAATAGATAAAATTTGATCTTTGGTTGCATTTAACGCATCCAAGTCTTCTTTTTGGGTTGTGATAATCTTAGTGACCTTTACTTTTTCTTTATAAAAAAAAACAGCGGTTACTAACAGTACTAATAATGCAATCGCAGAATAAAATAACCCATTACGCTCTGCTATCTTTGCTTTGTTTTCTGCCTGTAGTAGACTAACTTCTTTTTGTTTTTCTTTTATGGCAAATTCTTTTTCTATCTGAGCGACTTCCCAAATTTTATTCTGGTTATTCAGGGAGTCTGTCCATTTTTCATATTCTTTTCTATATCGTAAAGCATCCGAGAATTTTTTCCTATTCTCCTCTACCACTGCCATATTAAGTGCCGTATTTTGCCTTATTGTATAGTCATCTGTATATTTGGATAATTGATAGGCCTTTAGAAAATATCCTATCGCTAATTGGTCCTTGTACTGCTCATAATTTGAAATGGCCATACCGCCGTAAAAACGGATAAGCTTTAACGTATCGGTTTTTATTTCAGGAGCTTCAATACTTTGTAACAAATAGGACTCCGCTTTATCATATTGTTTTAGGTGTAAATAACAAATCCCTAAATTATGTTCTACACCACTTTTTTTGACACCTATAAGCCCATAATCATTTACATCTAATTTCTCTATTCTAGTAAAATAATCAATCGCTTTTTGAAATTCGCTTAGCTCCAAAGCAATCTCGCCTAAATATATGTTTACACGAGTATAAAATTTAAAGTCAGAAGAAATTTTGGCAAATTCTTTTTTAGCTTCTTCAAACAACTTTATTTTATTAAAACTATACGCTCTAAAAAAATGACAATAATCCCGAAGCTTAGAATCCTTTACTGATTGACTAAGTTGTTTTGCAGAATACACCAAGGTAGAGTCCCATTCTTTTTGCAAAAAGAATGATTGTGCTTTATAAAAATGCTTTTCTCTGATAAACGGATCACTATGTATTTTAATTTCTTTTTCAAAAAGACTTTGCTCTTTTTTTTGTTGTGAAAAAGAAATATTAGCGATCATAAAGCTAATTAAAAGAAAAAATAGTTTAAGAGTTCGTAGCATTAGTATTTTTAACAGAATAACACCATTACAATATACAAAAAGCAGGGAGAATACCCCTGCTTATGATTAAACTCATTAAGTACTATACTAGGACAGTATTTTATTCATCACTAGGCTGAACTGTAGTTACTGTACCTCTTGATGTTTCTGGATCTTCATCTAATAAAAAAGCTCGGACTGTCTCAAAAGTATTAATGCCAAATATTGATGATTCCGGAAATACAAGAAAATATGGAAAAACATTAAATTTATTTTTGTTCACATTACCTCCCTTTTCCGCTAAGACTTCCCTATTGTAACTAAAATATATATCTAGCTGTAAATTTCCTTCAGAGCCTAAAGAAAAATTATATTGAAATAAAGTTTTTTTTAGTTCCCCATATCCATATACAGTAGCAGAAAGAAAAATACCAATGAAAGAAGAAGATAAAGGATTTTGGAAATGATCATTTCTAAAAGCCTGCACTATTGGTTGAATAGCTCTTACATTATTTAAATATTGTTTATGAATATTTAATGAGCTATCAAGACCTTCTTTTGGGCTCAAGGGGATAGCACTTGTTTCTCCCATCACAGGTAGTTTATTGTCAGCAACATCACTCTTAATATGTTCATTAAATTCTACTTCCTTTATAGGAATCGCACTTTCTAAAATTTTATGATATCTAAGTTGTTTTACAGTTTGTTCAATTTCTAATGTACTCATAATTAAAATAGGTTTAAAAGTTATTATTTAATGCAATAGCATTACTATGTTCTTCAAAAGTAATTCTATTGCAAAAAAACAATAGAATGGTAAAGACTTTACTAAAAATGGCACAAAGCAAGAAAATTTTGGCATAAACTATCAAAAACAGAGAAGCAAATTAAAATCCAAATGCAATTCATTATTTCGTACAAGTCTTTACAAGATTACTAAGGATACTAAAAAAACAGGTGTTCTTAAATTTTATAATAAGAATTAAATTCCGGCAACATATAATACACTTCTAGCACTAATCTAGCACAACGGTAATAACATATGAAGTAGAGTGTCTCTGGCAATTATATCGTGCTACTAAGAGTGAGTCGCAACTGTTCATCCTTGCTGATAAAAAATGCTGAGGTTTTCATAAAAGAAAAGAGAATTCTACTAGGTGTATCTCTATAGCCTACCAAATGCCACATAATAATTGTTAAAAAATTAACAGTACAGCACCTGATAGGGGTACTGCAGGAGTACTCCCCTCCTATCTCTACGGTAGCCTTACGGTATGTACAACAGAAGTGGTGCTTCCATCTAACACAAGAGCGACTTCTCTCTAGACATAGCAACACTTCTGTTTCTACCTAGTGCTTCTTCTGTTTTAGGTACCCCAAACCGATGTTTTAATATCGTACCCCCACCATCACCAGTACCCTCTGCTTTGTTTTCTTACTAAGCACCCTACTGGTATAAGTACCCCTCCCACACTTATAGTAGTGGGTTTTGAGGTATGTAAGCGGAAAAAACACTTAAATTAACAGTTTATGTTAAAATTTAAATACTATCCATATAGGATTGCCACTGCACCAATACATACTTTTCTATTTGATGCTTTTGTACCTTAGTGAAACCGTATTCATAACAAAATAAATAGACTTGCCCTTTGCTATTTTTCCAATAATGAGTGAAATACTTAGGATCGAAACCTTCTTCTAAAAGTTTTTCTTTTCGGATAGTTACTAAACCAGCTTTATTATACGTCTTTAGTATTTTACGGTTCTTTTTTAATTGATCATCTATTTTTTTAAAAAGAGTATCTTCTTTCTCCTTATTTTGTTGATAATAAAAAGCCGATCTACAATAAGAGGAACAGTACTTTTTACCAATTCTTCCTTCGAACTTCTCATTACAATAGGTACAATTTCGCATCATAACATATCCCTTTCTAATATAGTGTCATTATTCTTATAAATGTTACCTATCCATCGAATTAAACGTTTATTAAACGTTTAATTCGATGGATTTTGTTGTAATACACTATTAAAAAAAGCATATTTGATCAGCATGAAACATATAAGTAAAAATATCACTCTAAAGCACTTAATGATCGATCAACAAAAAATGATTGGTTTGCAGTTCTATCCTGATAAAGTTATTCAGGCTTTAATCAAAGAATTACCCAATCCTAGATGGAGTCATCGTTTCAAAATGCCTTATATTATTAATAATCAAAAAAACATAGATTTAATTTTTGAGAAGTTTAGAGGTGTGGCTTGGCTCAATTGTAATTATTTTTATAGCGATAAGGTTATTAACCATTCTAACCCAATTGCTAATCTTCAATCACTTAAGAATAGAAGGTTAGCAAACACCTACAGAGTTTGTCCTGAAGAATATTTGCAAAAACTATTATTAAAGCGTTATTCTCAAAATACGGTAAGATCTTATGTGAATGCTTTTGAAGCTTTTATAAATTATTATACAGATATTGAACTTTTAAGCATTGGTGAGCTAGAAATAAGAAGGTATCTTAGAAAATTAATAAGTGAAAAAAAATCAAATTCTTATGTCAATCTAGCCATTAATAGTATAAAGTTTTATTACGAGATTGTTCTTAACATGCCAAACAGGTTTTATGCCATAGAACGACCTAGAAAACAGCAAAAACTTCCTATTGTATTATGCAAAGAGGAAATCTTATCCATCATCAATAATACAAATAACCTAAAACACAAATGTATTGTTAGTCTATTATATTCTGCTGGATTACGAAGAGCTGAGTTACTCAATTTAAAAATATCAGATATCGATAGCAAGCGAATGGTAATCAGGGTTGTCCACGCAAAAGGTAACAAAGACAGGTATACATTATTATCTACCAATGTATTAAAAGATTTAAGGAATTATTTCAAGCAATACCAACCTAAACATTTTTTATTTGAAGGGCCAAAAGGAAATCCATACAGTGCAAGCAGTGTAAAAGCAATCATAGAAAAAGCAGCCAAAAAATCTAAAATTACAAAGAGAATTACCCCTCATACGCTAAGGCACAGTTTTGCTACACATTTACTAGAGAACGGAACCGATCTTCGTTATATACAATCATTATTGGGTCATAGCTCTAGTAAAACAACTGAAATTTACACCCACGTTGCTACAAATACTTTTAGAATGATTAAAAATCCCCTAGATTTGTAAGTGATAAAAGATATATAACAGCAATAGCAGTTATACTATTGTTGTGCACAATATGAAAAAAACTCTAGCTTCCATATTAATTATTTGCATTACCGCAATATCCTTTTCACAAAATCTAATGGAAAAGGGACTCGAAGATATGACCAAGTTGATTTATCAAAAGCCATACAAATTCAAAGTTGATAATGATAAATGGGCCAATAGAAATCGTTTGGGTTCATTAAAAGAACAAAAAATAATTCTAGACAACCCAAACATTCTGACCGATTCGTTGACAATTGTAGAATTGTTTGAAAATGCAAAAATACAGGATTTGAAGAACTGGAATAAGGACGAACTAAAGAATGTCTATTTAATATCAAATAATCAAAACTTAAGTTTTCGAAAAGTCCAACGTGAACTCGAATTGTCGGAAAAAGAACAAATTAAAAAATTAAAAAAACAGATTCGTCAATTCAATAATAACAAAAGCAAATGGAGAAGTTTTCCTATCTCAATTTCTCGACCAATTTATACAAATGATAAAAAGTATGCGTTGATTGCCTATAATCTTGGAAATAACGGAGGGAAAATTGTAATCTATAAACTGGATGGAGAAAACTGGATTTTTGCGGGAGAACCCAAAAGGTGGGCATACTGAAAAAATACTGTGCACAACACAGGCTATAACAAATAGGGCATAAAGTGCTATAGTTAAAGGCTTAAGCGTGTTTGCGAAGTCCTCCAAATCTTTTGGATTTGGCAATTAAAAAAGAAAAAATAATTACAAAACAAAAAGCTCTGGCTCGTAGACTAGACGGAAACGAAAAGTTTCCTTGCCTGCCCTACTTGCCATAGCCCAACCGTTAGGTGCAATTGTCCCATTTTGATCTGACAATTTTTTCGAAGGGATACGCTGGTATTACGGAGTTTTATTCTGATATGCAGTACGGACAAATACTTTGCTAAAAGGAATTGCCCAAGTATTTTGCGATGGTATCGTGGAGAGTTACACTATCCAAACGCTGTCACGTTATAAATACTTGATCAAGGTCGCGAAAATTTTTTACAAAGTCAAATTTGAAGCGGAATTGCGGAATGTTTATCAGAATGGAAAACGGAGTATTAAGTTCCCTGCACCAACAGATTATAGACTGATCTATAAATCCATAGGTTTGGGTAGCTCCGAAAAAGTTGGGAGTTTTTTTGCCTGCCAAAATAGAACAACTGAGATTTTATTTTTTAATTTTACGATAAATTAATCAAAAAAGAAAAGCACATAACATTATGTAAGAATGCATTGATCAAATACTTTGTCTTCGCTAACGCTGCGCAAACGATTTAATCAACGACGCTATCGCTCTTCTTACACTTATTGTTATATGCCAGCATCTGAGGTCTGAAAAGTAAAACGCAAGCAGAAATTAAACGGACGGGCTACGGACTAGAGGGCTGAGTTTGTTTTTGAAAGTCCGTTCTGATACAAAGTCTAGTACAAATCAGCGACTGACGGAAGGTCTGAGCATTTTTATGATGGCAAGTACATAATCCAAAGTCACAAAGCGATCGCAGAGAATTAAAAAATATAACGCAAATAGTAGCTAAGCAATCATCGCTTTGCTTGGGTAAGTTTGCAAAGTATAGGCTTGTAAAAAAGCCGGCATATAACAAAATGTATAATTCATAGCGGCGGAAATTCCTAACGGAATTTCACGCGCGTTTGCTATCTTTGGGTGGCTGCGGAGGGTGAGTTTTGTGCCCGCCCGCTATAAACCATACATCAAACGTTATATGCCAGCATCTGAGGACTGAAAAGCAAAACGCAAGCAAAAATTAAACGGACAGGCCACGGACGAGAGGGCTGGGTTTGTTTTTGAAAGTCCGCTCTGATACAAAGTCTCTTACAAATCAGCGACTGACGGAAGGTCTGAGTATTTTTATGATGGCAAGTACATAATCCAAAGTCGCAAAGCGATCGCAGAGAATTAAAAAATATAACGCAAATAGTAGTTAAGCAATCATCGCTTTGCTTGGGTAATTTTGCAAAGTGTAGGGTCAAAAAAGCCGGCACATAACAAAATGTATAATTCATAGCGGCGGAAATTCCTAACGGAATTTCACGCGCGTTTGCTATCTTTGGGTGGCGGTGGAGGGTAAGTTTTGTGCCCGCCCGCTACAAACCATACATCAATCGTTATGTTCAATCAAAAAAATGACTAGAGCTGAAATAAGACAATCTGAAAAACTGAAAAAATTCCAGCTGAATGAAGCTATAAAAAGAAATTTAGCTCTTAAAGTTGGATTGAACGAACTTTATGCTGGCGGACATACAATTCGTAATGAAAAAGGTTGGCGTGACAACGAAATTTCAATAGATTATATTTGGATCGCAAAAATGAGTTTGTCATTTGTTGGTTGGGGTGGTTTAATAACAATTAAGTATAACAAAACTGAATTCAGAGGAATTAATAATCCTGAGAAACTTACTCAAGGTCTTTTTCTCTATAACGCTAATGGAGAAATTACAGAATTATATGTTGAAGACAAAATCAATGATACTGATGATCCTATCTGGAAAATAAATAAGCTTGAAATGTTTGACGCCAACAAAGGAATTACATTGGATGGAGTTTCTTACGAGTATAATGTAATTGCAAAAAATATTGAAACTCAAATTTTGGCAAATAATCCAAATAGTACTGGATGGAAAAACTGGGAAAAAGAGATTTGGAATTTAGGGCATAGTTTAGCTCAGAACTCTGGAAACAAAGAAATGGCAGAGTTATTTAAATGAAAAAGAACAACAGGATATATATCGAATTTGGAATTCCAGAACATGGATGGCTATTTATGAATTTTCAATGGCAGGATTTCAGTTTAGAAATAGATCTTTCTAATGTTCCAACCGATCCAATTGAACAATTATGTGATACGTTACTTCAATTAAGTAGCGGAATAACAAACCCTTCGAAAGTAATCTGGCATTTGGAACCTCATTGTTATTATTTTGAGATAAAAAAACTTGAGAAAAGTTACAACATTATAATTTCAGAATCTGACGAATTCGAAAGTAAACCAGTAAAACTGGTCAAAGAATTCGAAGGGAATTATGATCAAATAATTTTACCATTGTACCGAGCAATCAAAAAATTTAATTCATATTCATATAAAAAACCTCATTGGGATGAAATGGATTCAAAAAGAATATTAAAGTTGACCGAACAAATAAAAAAAGAACATAACACTATATAACAAAACATAGTTGTCCTTCGGAACAACAACGTTTGTTATATTTACCGTTGTATGCCATTAAAAACGCAACGGTTCAATTTTCAATAATCTTCAGTTAATAACTTCTGGAGAAACTCTATTAAATTTATTGCTTTCATAAAATCAATCATATAAATTTGACACTTATTGTCAAGTAATAATTTTCAAATGGAAACAATCGGAGAAATTTTACGCAATCAAAGACAAGCGCTTGGACTTCTTTTAAGACAAGTTTCTGCCTATGTTGATATCGACCAAGCTATATTGAGTAAAATCGAAAGAAACGAACGAAAACCGACAAAAGAAATGTTGGATAAACTTGCTGAAATACTAACACTCGATAAAGATGAGTTATTAGTCCAATTTATGAGTGACAAAATTGCCTATGAAATAGCAGGTGAAGATTGTGCAAACAAAGTTCTAAAAGTAGCCGAAAAAAAAGTTAAATATTTGAAATCACATCCAATTAAAAACTAATCAGATAGAATGAGTACAGATATAGAAAATGTAAACATTGTCAAGGAACCACAGTTAAGGATATATTCACCACCAATTGAAAAATTAAAAGAGCAATCGAAAGAAAAAATTGATGTCATTTCACTTTTTTCAGGTTGTGGCGGAATGGATTTAGGTTTTGACAAAGCTGGTTTCAATATAAAATGGGCAAATGATATTGAACAAAGAGCTTGCGAAACTTATGCTAAAAACATTGGAGACCATATTGTTTGTGGAGATATTACTCAATTAGATTATTCTAAAATACCAGATGCAGATTTGATTCTTGGCGGTTTCCCTTGTCAAGATTTTTCTATGATTTGGAAAAGAGGCGGAATAACAACAGACAGAGGTAATTTATATCAAAATTTTGTTGAAATAGTTTCTCAAAAGCAACCTTTAATGTTTGTTGCAGAAAATGTAAAAGGAATTTTAACTGCGAATAAGAAAAAAGCCATAAAGACAATAATTAAAGACTTTTCAGAAACAGGAGATCACGGTTATAATACAACTGCATATTTAGTGAATTTCGCAGAGTATGGAGTAGCTCAACTTCGTCAAAGAGTTTTGATTATTGGAGTAAGAAAAGATTTAGATACATTTTTTGACATTCCTGCACCAACAAATGACGCTGACAATTATTTATCTGCCAAAGAAGCCTTAAAAGGGGTGAAAAAAGTAAAACATAACAATGAGCATCAAAACATACAGGCTGGTACTATTGAAAAACTAAAGTTAATTCCACCAGGAGGCAATTTTACTGACATACCAAAAGACTCACCACATTATGTAAAAGGAATGATTTCTCACGTTTATCGCAGGCTTCATCCTAACAAACCATCAACGACCATTATTGCAGCCGGTGGTGGCGGAACTTGGGGATATCATTATGATGAACCAAGGCCATTAACAAACAGAGAAAGAGCAAGGTTATTTGGTTATCCAGACGATTTTGTATTTGAGGGTACTATTACAGAAGTGAGAAAACAAATTGGAAATTCTGTTCCACCTTCAGGTATTTATCCTTTTGCAAAACAGATTAAAACATTTTTAGAAAACATCAAGGTTAATGCACACTAATATTCAAAAATATGGAGGCGATTTTCGGAATGTTTTAGATAAAGAATTTAAGACGTCAAATAATATTACTGTTGCATCAGGCTACGCTTCACTTGACGTAATTAATGCTTTTGAAAAACCGTTTATTGAAATTGCCAAAAAAGGTGGTACATCGAGACTGCTATTAGGTATGGCATTTTATGAGGGTTTAGGTCAAAAAAAGCTAATCGCAGTAACAAAATTGAATGATGCTTTAAAAGCTTACGATAACAATTCAGGTGTATTCGTAACTAATGGCAGAAGATACCACGGTAAAGTATATCAATTCGATAAAGATGTTACGTCAAATATTTATGTTGGTTCATCAAATTTTTCTGCAAGTGGTACTAAAGGAAATATAGAATGTACAGTCCCAATTTTAGATGACAATCAAAAAGTAAATCTAATTGCATTTTTGAATGACCTTTACTCACCTTCCTACTCTATCTCAATAGACCAAGCTGATATAACAGTTCCTGGTAAAAAGAAAATTGTTCTTGATAAAGTAGAGAGGCTTTGGACCAGTCTAAAAACTTATGATTCTTCATCAATTTCTTTAGAAAAACTACCAAAATTTATTTTCCCATTAGACAGAGTTGCTGAAAAGGAAAAATCAAACCTGAATGTTTATTTTGGAAAAGGAAGAGAAAACAAAAAAACTGGGAAAATTAAACCAAGACCTTGGTATGAAATAGAACTTATTGCAAATAATGATTTGAATTCTCAAACCTTTTATCCTAAAGGCGATTTTCTTGCTTATACCGATGATGGTTTAATAATTCCTATGAGAACTCAAGGAGATTATTTTAAAAATATCCGTTCAAAAGATAGTTTACAGGTTTTTGGAATATGGCTAAAGGGAAAATTAGAAAAAAGCGGAGTTTTAAAAAAATATGAACCTGTGACATTGGAAACTTTAGAGGAATATGGAAGTGACAAGTTGACTTTTTACAAATTTGAAGAGGGGAAATATTATATGGCTTTCTGATGGAAATAGATTTTTTAAAACAAATACCACATTTTAAAATTGTTAAAGTTCCAAAGTATATTACTGGAAAAATACAAGAATGCGCCCTTAATCATTTGAATTTAAAAGATATGGGACAATTAAGAGATAGAATGGAAGGCCAAATGTATTATAACAAACTAAGAAATAACATTTTGTCTGAGTATGCCTTTGAAAATACTTTATTTAAAACTCCATTTGATTGGGACAAAAGAATGAATAAAAATTATAAAAGAAAACCATATTTTATTGAAGGTTTCAGCATTAACCTAATTACTTTTAAAACAAATAATTATCCAAAAATAAGTCTAAATCATGCAAATCTATGTGTTATGGGAGTAGCAACTGAAGACTCTAAAGTATATTTAAGTGGTATAGCAACTAAGAAGCTAATAAAAATTAATGGAGTAAATATTAGAGATCAAATTTTCGAATTAAGAAATTTTGACCAACTCATTACATTTTCGACACAACAAGATTTAATCATTCAACTTAAAAAAAACGGCATACAACAATTTGTATAATGCATATGCACCCTGCGGGATGCAAACGCACCATACAATGGACGTTAGGTGCAATTGTCCCATTTTGATCTGACAATTTTTTCGAAGGGATACGCTGGTATTACGGAGTTTTATTCTGATATGCAGTACGGACAAATACTTTGCTAAAAGGAATTGCCCAAGTATTTTGCGATGGTATCGTGGAGAGTTACACTATCCAAACGCTGTCACGTTATAAATACTTGATCAAGGTCGCGAAAATTTTTTACAAAGTCAAATTTGAAGCGGAATTGCGGAATGTTTATCAGAATGGAAAACGGAGTATTATGTTCCCTGCACCAACAGATTATAGACTGATCTATAAATCCATAGGTTTGGGTAGCTCCGAAAAAGTTGGGAGTTTTTTTGCCTGCCAAAATAGAACAACTGAGATTTTATTTTTTAATTTTACGATAAATTAATCAAAAAAGAAAAGCACATAACACTATGTAAGAATGCATTGATCAAATAGTTTGTCTTCGCTATCGCTACGCAAACGATTTAATCAACGACGCTATCGCTCTTCTTACACTTATTGTTACCAGCAAGCAAAACAAAACGTAATTTCTAAATGATTTTATATAATCCAGAAAATAACATTTACGGAAACACACTTGAAATTCATTATTGGTTTGAGGATACAACTCATACAATGAATGCTGTTGTTCAGAATAGGTGTGAATATGAAATTTTAGGAATTATCAAGGAAGTTTCGACTCTTTTAGGAACTGAAATAACAATCGAAACTGAACCTTTTGGTGAAGGAGGTCTTAAAAAATGGTTGAAAGTTGTAAAAAAAGGAGAAAAGAAAAATGCTACTGTAACAAGTGCTGTAATAATAAGCTTAGTTACTGTTCTTTTAACAACTCCGATTGCTAAAATATCTGAAAAAATCATAGATAAACTATTTGAAGACACTGAACTTAATGAATTGCAAAAAGAGAAACTACGACTTGAGATAAAAGAACTTCAAGATAAATCCAAAAATGACATCGAGACTATTGATTTCAATAATGTCATAAAAAAGAAAAAATCTAACTTTTATGAAAGTTTAGATAAATACCCTAAAGTTCAAAAAGTTTCCTATCGTATTTCTGACGAGGAAAAAGTCAATTCAACAAAAGATATTTTCATTGAAAGAGTAAAATTTAAAAGTTACATTCTAACTTCTGATGACCTTGAACCTATTAATATAGAAAATGCTATTATAGAAATCATATCACCTGTATTAAAAAAAGGAAAATATAAATGGACTGGATATTTTAATGGAGAACCTATTCCATTTTATATGAAATCTAATGAGTTTAAAACATTAGTACAAACTGGGAATATTGAATTTAAAAATGGCTCATCAATCAATTGTCATTTAATAATACACAAGAAAATTGACAACGAAGGAATTGAAAAAATAGTTAAATACGAAGTTATTAGAGTGAATGAATATTTCGAAAACGATAAGCCAATTGAGACGAAAGAAGGACGAAACTATCGCAAAAAGAAAGAAGCAGATGAAAAGCAATACGATTTATTCAATGATAAAAACAAAAAATAGCCAGCTGGTAACACGGTGTATAAAACATAGCTAATAAGTGCTTAACCCAAAGGTTTATGTATATTTAGAAAGTCCGCCAAACTTTTAATTTGGCTTTAAAACTGAAAAATTAAATCAAAATATAAAAATTCGGCTCTGTGTTAACCCGAAAAGTTAGTGTCTTTTTGTACGCTACGTTTCATACATAGAACGTTATGCTCAATCGCTCAAAAACTTAATAATCTCAATGATAAAAATCAAGCTGAAACCGTCATTTCATAAATTCTCTTCAATTATATTGGATGGAAATGATATTGAATATGAAATTCACCCTAGACTCAAAGATCTGAATGGGCTTGATAAAAAAGACAAATTAACAACAGCGGAATATCTTGAATTAAAAAAATTAAAGTCTTTTAATGAAGAGGCTGAAAAAGAACGTTACTCAGCGAAAAATAAAATTCTGGACAGTAATATTTCGGAAAAGTTTAAAATAGGTGAATTGATTACTCAAATATTTGAAAAACCTCAAATTGATGAAAGAATAATTCTAGACGGAATAGGAATTGAATGCAGCCTAAATGAATTGGATTCGGAATCAAAAATAATTAAATTTCACTCACCGAATAATAAAACTAGAGAATTAGAAATCATCAAAAACCTATTTTTAATTCTCAACAATTGTTTTAAAAGTGGACCTGTTTTAAATCACATTGAATTAATTCAAGGATATTTTGGAATAAGTGAACAATGGAAAATCACAAACAAAACCCCATTAACTGTAAGATTATTTGGAAGTTTAAGCATTCATGAAAAAGAGCAATTAACTGACTTCTTTAAAACCCTAAACTCGAACGAATCTCTAATACTAGATCTTAGAAATTTAGATGGAATGGGATCCACATTTCACGAATGTTTTAAAGAGTTAGTCGCTAGAATGAAAGTTGTGTATTGGTTAATACAAGATAACGAAAATGAGTTGTTAAATCGACACTTTGATGAAATGGAAATACCGAGCACTTATATATTGAATAACAAAGAAGAAATAATCGAAAAAATAAAAGAGCATAACACTATATAACAAAACATAGCTGCCCTTTAGGTCAGCAACGTTTGTTATATTTAACGTTAGACAACATTAGAAATGAAAAGTAAAACTAACCTGAAATATTATGGAATAATTTTAATTGGAATTATTTGTTTTGCTCTAATTTATTATACCTATTCTATTGTAAGTTTTGCAAATTCGGACATTTTTAACGGATTGGATTACGTAGAAGTAAAATTTGACAAAGAATTGTGGACTAGAGATAAAGAAGAAAGATATGTTATGTCAAAAGATATAATTGAGAGTAAAATTCTAGTCGGACTGAATAAAGAAAATGTTATTGAAATATTGGGTTCTGATTATGATTCGTATTCTGAAAATACTATTTCTTATTGTCTAGGTTTTGTTCCAAGCATTAGCGGATCAGACCCAGATTTATTAGAATTGACTTTTGAAAACGGAAAAGTTAAAAGTGTTAGACAACACGGAACATAAAAACGTTGCCTAACAAGATATATGAAATCAGAGCAAAGTTTAGTGCTAGATCGAAAAGTCATTTCCTTTTTGCAGTGGCGCTAGATTTTTATAAATTAAACAAGAAATAAAAATGCACAGATAGATCGATTGGTTCAGGCTTGCTTGCCCTGCTCCGATTCATATATTTGGCGTTAGGTGCAATTGTCCCATTTTGATCTGACAATTTTTTCGAAGGGATACGCTGGTATTACGGAGTTTTATTCTGATATGCAGTACGGACAAATACTTTGCTAAAAGGAATTGCCCAAGTATTTTGCGATGGTATCGTGGAGAGTTACACTATCCAAACGCTGTCACGTTATAAATACTTGATCAAGGTCGCGAAAATTTTTTACAAAGTCAAATTTGAAGCGGAATTGCGGAATGTTTATCAGAATGGAAAACGGAGTATTAAGTTCCCTGCACCAACAGATTATAGACTGATCTATAAATCCATAGGTTTGGGTAGCTCCGAAAAAGTTGGGAGTTTTTTTGCCTGCCAAAATAGAACAACTGAGATTTTATTTTTTAATTTTACGATAAATTAATCAAAAAAGAAAAGCACATAACATTATGTAAGAATGCATTGATCAAATACTTTGTCTTCGCTAACGCTGCGCAAACGATTTAATCAACGACGCTATCGCTCTTCTTACACTTATTGTTAGGCTTTATTAATAACAAACTGAATGAATATACCTGAATTTCTATTTCATTATTACGAACTTGACAATGGGCCATTCTTAAATATTACTGAATATGGTTACGAAAAAGCTGAGAGTATCCAGAATAAAATCTCGGAAGGATGGAATAGTAAAAGACCTGAAAACTATCTTGATTTAAGATTCTCGTTAGAAAAGAGAATTAAGGAACAGTTTATTTTAAAAGGTGGACAACCTAACAGAAGTGATCCTTTCTACTTTACGTTAGGAGAATGTGAATGGGCAAAATCCTGGTATATAAATCCTGGTGTTATAAAAATACCGTTAACTGACTTCAAAGCGAACCATGTAAGTTTTACTTATCCTGACAGTATGGTATCATATCAATTTTATGATGAGCCCAAACTTGATACATATAGAAAGGATTGTAATGGGCGAGTTTTCTTATTGAGTGAAATAAGTAGTCTAATTAATGAATATGGACTACCATCTGAGGCAAAATCTCAAGCTAAGGAAAGTTTAAAATATGACAAATATATAGAAGTTCAAGTGTGGGATGATCAAATAATAAATGAATACAAAACAAAAGCCTAACAACATATATGTGATCATAACAGCCAAGTGAGCAATCGATTGGTTATTGTATTTTTGGCAAGGCGCAATGCTTGCAAAATGGAAAAGTTAGCAACCAATGCGCAGAAATATCGAAAAGTAAGGTAACATTTTGCCCAGCTACGACACATATATTAAACGTTGTGACTCATATCAAGTTGAAAGAAAAGTAAAAATTCCTAACTTTACATCATGGCAAGAAAAAATATTGTGGCGCCGATAACTGATGAAATGCGTGATGCTGCTGAAAAACAGATAAAAGAGCAGCAAACAGAAACGAAATATGATTTACGAGACTTTACTGTAGACTACATTGTTCAAGAATTTCAAAGTGGACTATTCTTCATACCGGATTATCAGAGAAAATTTATTTGGCCAGAAAAAAATAAGATTGGCTTCATAGAATCACTTTTTCTAGGACTACCAATTCCAATGCTATTTGTAGCGGATTTAGACGATGGAAGATTAGAAATTGTGGATGGAGCACAAAGAATTCAAACCCTTGAAGCTTTCCGAAATGACGATTTAAAGTTAAAGGACTTGAAATATCTTACGAGCTTGGAAAATTTTAAATATTCTGATCTACCAAAATCTTATCAGCGAAAATTTAATACAAGAGCTCTTCGAATGGTAATTCTTGAAGATTCTACGACTTTGGAAAGAAGGCAAGAGATATTCAATAGAATTAATACCAGCGCTATTAAGGCTAAACCTTCTGAGATTAGACGTGGAGATTTTGATTCAAAATTCATGCAATTCATTACAAAATGTTCCAAAGACCCATTGTTCGTTTCACTTTGTCCAGTATCCAAGCAACTTGAAGATAGAAGAGAACGTGAGGAATTAGTTCTTAGATTTTTTGCTTATTCAAGTGAATATAAGAAGTTCAAACATGATGTTGGTAAATTCTTAGATAAATTCTTAAAGGATAACGAAGATACATTTGATGAAAATAAATTAGCTAAGGATTTTAAGAATATGTTGACTTTTGTTGATCGTTATTTTTCAAGTGGTTTTGCCAAGAAAAAAGGCTATAAGTCTACTCCAAGAGTGAGATTTGAGTCAATATCTGTTGGGGTTCATCTGGCGCTTATGCAAAATCCCAATTTAGTTCCTCATTCCATGAATTGGTTAGATTCTAAAGAATTTAAAACACATACCACTACCCACGCAAGTAATTCAGGCCCAAAGCTTCGAGGACGTGTCGAATACGTTAGAGATGTATTATTAAAATAATTAAAATGCAAGACGTTTTAGACAACTTTAATGAGAGGGTTAAAGAAGTAGAGAAGTACTATAAAGTTCTTGAAACTTTAGATGACACTAGAACCGTAATCTATAAACAATATGCTAATAGAAAATCGATTGTTAGTCTGGACAACGATGCTTTGAAAATAATGAAATCTACTTGTTTTCTTATACTTTACAATCTGGTCGAGTCTACAATTAAAGAATCATTTACTGAGTTATATGATCAAATAAATAATGAAGAAACTACAATTGATCAAATAAATACAAGTTTTCGAAAACTTTGGATTAAACAACAATTTAAAAATGCTGATCCACTTTCTTCGAATCAAAATACTTATAGAGAAATAATTACTACAGTTGTTAATAGTATTTTAGACATGGAGTTTTTTACTCTTAATTCTAACCACTTACCAATAAGTGGAAACCTCGATGCTAGAAAAATAAGGGAATTATATAATAAACATTCAATTGATTTAAAAATTCATTATACTGCTTTAGCTGGAGGAGAGCTAAGAACTGTAAAGGATAAAAGAAATGCTTTAGCACACGGAAATATTTCATTTAGTCAATGCGGTCAAGAATATACTGTAGAAGATCTAATAAATATAAAGCGAAAGACTGTTACTTATATAAAATCATCTTTACGCTACATTAAAAAATACGCTGATGGAAACGGTTATGCAGTTTAATATTGGTTTAAATAGTGAATTTACTTCAAAATGGGTGACTCGATCTGAGCCTAAAACAACTCAATTCGATCCAGAGACTAGAGCATTTAACATTGTAGATCTTTTTTGTGGTTGTGGTGGATTAACTGCTGGAATAGTTGAAGCTTGCATTGATCAAAATATTAAACCAAATATAGCACTTGCTTTGGACTTCGACCCACATGCGCTGAAAGTCTATAAAGATAATTTCAGTTCGTTTTCAGATAAGATTCTCTTAAAAGACATCAGAGAAATTTTCCCAACAGAACTTAATGACACGAATGATTTTGTTTTAATTCCTAAAAAAGAGCCTATTGATTTGTTAGTTGCTGGACCTCCATGCCAGGGCCACTCCGATTTAAATAATTCAACCAGGAGAAACGATCCTCGTAATAATCTTTATTTATCTTGCTTAAATGCCATTCGAGAATTAAAACCAGATTTTGTATTAATTGAAAACGTACCTACAGTAATCCATGCGAGAGAAAAGGTAGTATCACGAACAAAAGAGGATTTAGAGGAATGGGGATATGAAGTACGTGAAGTCAAAATTGATTTTGTAAACCTTGGTTTACCCCAAACTCGAAAGAGACATGTATTGTTAGCCTCTAGAAAAAAAGATATTTTAGATTATATTTCTTTTAATAACTCAGATTATGATCAACCTAAATTGATTGACTTTATAAAAGATCTCGAATCTCGTGAACTGAACTTATCTACTTTTCATGCCTCTACCAAAATATCAGAGGAGAACTCTAAAAGAATAAATTTTTTATTTAAAAATGGATTGTTTGACTTGCCAGATTCCGAACGACCAAAATGTCATAAAAACGGTAATCATTCTTATAAGTCAAACTATGGGAGATTAAGATATGACTCTCCTGCCCAAACCATTACTTCTGGTTATGGATCAATGGGTCAAGGTCGATATGTACATCCAACTCAAAAAAGAACAATTACGTCAAATGAAGCCGCTCGAATCCAAGGTTTTCCGGATGATCATATTTTTTCTGGAGTACAAAGTTCAACTGCTTTAAGAAAAATGATAGCCAATGCGGTTCCTCCTCAGTTAGGTTTTGCATTAACCCGTATGATACTAGAAATGAAAAATAAAAACGAGTCACAACAATGGTAACCGTTGCACAAGTACTTAACTTTTGATGGGGTTGACATTAAAAATACTATTTTAAACCTCTTTTATTTTGAAAATGCTTGTTGAAATTTCAAAAATTTGAGTGCTTAAAATGAAGGCTAGTGTTTGTATTAAGACCAATTTTTCAAAAAAAAGAGGAGCAAGTGCTTTTGCTTCACTTTTTACTCGTTTTTCTGTGAATTTTAGATATTTCTTTAAATTATAAGCCATTGCCGATAGATGCATCACTTTGTTAGCCTGCTTTATGCCAATAGTGTTGATCTTGCGCAGTCCCATAAACTGGGTGAGGGTTCCAAAAACAGGCTCTACAGTACTTTGCCGTTTGGCTTTCATTACTTTGCCTTTGGGAGTGGCTAGTCGAGCATTGTTACGCTCATATTCCTCCCGATAGTAGGTTACACTAAATTTCTTTTCTTTAGCTGTTTTTCCCAAACAGCTAAGTGATAGTGGACAGTCTCTACATATTTTACTGGAAATACGGTATTCTTTCTTTAAGGTTTGGGTACGGTAGTCTTTGAACACTTTCTTGAAAGGTACTATTGCTCTGTTGGGACAGATATAATGATCTTCACTTTTTATATATTCAAAGCCATCTGGACCACCTTTGTAAGTGCCATGTGGTGGTATGTAACCTTTGATCTCTTTATTTTCTAAATAAGCGTACACCTCTCCGCTACTATATCCTGTATCTGCCAGTACGTTTTCTAATTGAAATCCTGACTTCCACAACCGCCGTTGAACACGATCTACAATGTCCTCCATATATTGACTATCCTTACCATCTGCATGATAAGCTTTGATGTCAGTAATCACATGATTTGCCGTGTCTACACTAAGTTGGCTGCTATAATTGAGTTTTCGAGCCTTGCCTGGCTTCACACTTATTCTAGCATCTGGATCGGTTGGACTGTAGTGTGTCTTGTTGCTTGTATAACGGCTACCCTTGTTATTTGCACCTGGGCGCCTGTCTTGATTCTTGCTCCAGTTCTTGTTCCTGGACTCAATACTTTTTAGTTCTTGTTTTGTGGCAGTAATACTTTGCTGCTCTTCACTGGCTTTGTTTTCCTTGGCTTTGCGAAAAACCTCTTGATCCCGATGGCTAATATGGCGTACAGCAGCTAAGTGTGCTTCTAAATCTTGACAAGGAACTTTTAACTCCAGACTATCCATACTGGCATTTGCTTTTACAGGTGCAGAATCTATCGCTTGGGTGCGCCCTTTTACCATACCCTTGCCGATGCACATCTCCAAAATGTGGATGAATACTTGTTCAAAAATTTCTTCAGGGAACAACTGGCGTGTCCTACTGATAGTCGAATGCCAAGGTAGTGTCTCATCAATGTCATAGCCCACAAAATAGAGGATATCCAAGCGCATACTACAGTGCTCGATAAGCTTTCTATCGCTTATAATATTTTCTAGATAACCAACTAAACAAAGCTTGAAAAACACTACAGGATCAATACTACGTTGACCACTTCTACCGTAATAGGTACTGGTTTTTTTATATAAAAAGTCTAAATGCAAAACACTCTTTAAACGATAATAAAAATTGGTCTCCGCTACACGATCACTTAAACGGAAATCACTAAACAACTTCTCTTGATATATCTTTTTTCCTTGCATATCATGAAATTAATCCTTTTTACTAACTTGTGCAACAGGCACAATGGCTATAATTAATGCGGACTTCGGGTTAAAACGCCAAGATCTGTGTATATTTATGATGTCGCAAAATCTTTGGGATTTTGCTTCGTGCAAGAAAAAAACAAAACAAAACCCAAAGCTTTTGCTTAGCGCGAGAAAGGAAATTCGCTGGATTTCCGCCCCGCACTAATCATAGCCGAACCGTTGTAAAACATTAACCAATCAGAACGCTAAAAACAATAATGAATTTAAAAAAAGTAGATTTAGGAGAAACTTGCAACGGAATGACTTGTGACTTTTTTACTCAAAATTTAAGAGACACTCATCTAATTGACATTCTTCATATCAAATTTAGCGGAAAATATAGACCTGGTTCAATGGGAAAATCTGAATTGGGATATATGACAGGGAATTATGAACTGGGAAAAGCTGTTTGGAGACCATTTAAAATAGTAATTGACATTAGCGAAGTGGATTATGAATGGGGAGATGATATGGAATTATTGCTTGACATATCTGACCCTAAATCTTCTTTGATGATTGTTGGAGATAAAAATAGGAAAGCAATATCAACTCTTATGTTTGGAATGGAAACAGAAAAAGATATAGTTGACAACAAATTCTTTTTTGATGATTTGGAAAAAGGAATTGAAAAATTAAAAAGAAAATAACGTTTTACAACAATGTATAATCGCAATTACGGCGGATTCGACTACGTCCGAATCCACTCGGAATTGCTAACGTCAGTGCCAAACCGAAAATTAAAGCATATTAACCCGTAACTGACGGTTATACGAAACCGTTACCTGCAAGCGCATAAATGACAAACGAAAGAAAAATACAAATAGCCGAATCATTCTCTGAAAAAAATATAGAGATGGAATTGGATATTGATTTATCAGAAAAAGAATTCGAGCTTCTTAAAAAAGGGGTATTTGCAGGAAGTATGGACGAAAAATGGAATATTTTTATTCTAAACGACTTTTTGTACTTGGCTAGAAATTGGACGGATAATTGTATTTACAAAGCTTCATTCAAGACCGAAAGACGTGGAATTAAAATTGACAAATTAAAAATCACTCGAAATACTGCTCATTATAAAGGCGCAGATTTAAAATCGGACTCTAACCTGTTTAAAAAATTACTACAAGGATATTTAAATCGAGAAGATCTATATAGAGACGATAGGATTGATCTACCACTTATAAAATCTATCCTCGAAAAATATAATGAAGACAGTTTAAGAAAAAGTATTGGTTCCCAAAGTATTGAATTGAATTTGAGTATATACAATTCTTTTAAAAAATCGAATTCTAAGTTTATGACTATTAACGGACTTAAGGAATTAACCAAAAACACAAAAAAATATAAACCAAATTACCAACTATTGAGCTTGCATATCTCAAATAAAGAAAACCCAAAGAAAGATGCAACAACATTTTTCTTCAATCAAGAGGGAACGGAATTACTCGGACAAATAACAATCGTTAGAAAAGCCAGCAGGTAACATTATATATGAAATCAGAGCAGAATTTAGTGCCAAATCTAAGGGCTATTTCCTTTTTGCAATGGCGCTAGATTTTTATAAATTAATCAAGAAATAAAAATGCGCAGATAAATCGATTGGTTCAGGTGTACTTGCCTTGCTCCGATTCATATATTTGGCGTTAGCACACATAAAACTCATAATGAAATACATAAAACTATTCTTTATACTGATTTTAATAGTCAGCTGTTCTAATGAAAAGCAAATTTCTGAATTTGAGAATGTTTTAGGAAAAGAAAACAGTAAAACTCTTACTTACCTAGTTTCTGATTTTGAAAATGATTTCTTAAAGAGGAATTATCCAGACTTAAATACCGAACAAGCCTATCACAAATTTTTAAATGAACTTGAAAACAATACAACTGGAAATTGGAAAAAAACATCTAAAAAAAGCAGAAAGGTATTTGACAATAGTAATTTAAAATTACAAGTATATGGAATTCCTGATTCTGTTTGGATTGAAAGAAATCCCGACACTCTAAGTCTTAATAATTCTGTTCCAAGGGTTAAGACTCGACGGAAGTTCTTAAAACAAGACGGAACATACTGGATTGGAATGTCTGAGTCTTCATTTAACGACCTAAAGTCTCAGAGTGACGATTCAATTATAAAGCTATATAAAAAATACAATGAGATCAATTATTACGGAAAATACAGAGCTGCTCTTAAATCTGTTGCCGGTCAAAGTGATTTTATTAAAGAATATTTGGATATGACAGAAGCTGCAGGTATTCTAGATCCAAGATTAATTGCTGCTGAAATTTTGAACAAGAATGTAGATGTATCGGATTATTTTGTTAAAAGACTAATTGTAACGGAAATAATATATTAAATACGTTTGCTAACAACATATATGTGATCATAGCAGCTAAGTGATCAATCAATTGGTTCTTGTATATTTGGTAAGGCGCAATGCTTGCAGAATGAAAAAGTTAGCAACCAATGCGCAAGAAAAATCGAAAAACAGGGTAACAATTTGCCCTGCTACGACACATATATTAAACGTTATAAGCAATTTCTCAAAATTTTAAGGTAACATTTTCTACAAATAAGACACTTAATTATAAATGATAAAAACTTAATGATGAAAAAAATAATTTTAATTATTTCTTTATTTGGAATATTTAGTTTGATTAATGCTCAGGAATACGTTGAATCTAAAACAAGTATTCCTTCTAATAATGCAAATAATGCTATAGGAGAAAAAAATGCAATTTGGAGAAACAATCAAATTGCTCCTCCAACAGAAAACAACTTTCCAAATTCACAAAATTGGTGGTCAATTTTTCAAACTCAATTTAATGATACTAGATATGACGCTCAACTAGCTTTTGGGCTAAACAGAGAAGATTTATGGTTGAGATACAATTTTAATGGTAACTGGAAAAATTGGAAAAAAATTATTCTTTCAGATTACAACGGGAATGTTGGAATAGGTACAACCACTACTAGTAATGGAATATTAACTGTAAATGGTGACAGTTATAGTACAATGCGTTTAGAAAATGATACTCCAAATAGAGAGGCTAGCATTAGATTCAGATCAAAAAGTAACTCTGGTGGAACGTTACATTCTGATATTTCTTTGTATGCTATAGGGAATAATCAAGGATACTTAGGATTTAAAGTTCCTCACAATAATACAGTTAATAATGGCTATGATATGATTATTAATCATAGTGGAAATGTCGGTATTGGTACAACTAACCCTGAATCTTGGAGATTAGCTGTTAATGGTAAAATTAGAGCAAAAGAAATCAAAGTAGAGACTGGATGGTCTGACTTTGTGTTTTTTGATGATTATCAACTACCAACTCTACAAGAAGTAGAAAATTACATTAAAGAGAATGGGCATTTAAAAGATATTCCAAGTGAAAAAGAGGTAGAAGAAAATGGAATTTTTCTAGGAGAAATGGACTCTAAATTACTTCAAAAAATTGAGGAATTGACACTTTATACGATCGAACAAGAAAAACAACTGAATAAGCAATCGGAAGAAATCGCGGAGTTAAAAACACTAGTTAAAAAACTACTCGAAACAAAAAAATAAAAGCTTATAACACTATATAACAAAACATAGTTGCCCTTTGGGACAACAACGTTTGTTATATTTACCGTTGTAACACATTTGAGAAAAACATTCTACATATCACTAGCGGTTTCAGTAATCCTGATTTCTTGTGTCGCTAATAAGGAAATATTTGAAGCGGAAAGATTCGCTGACTTCAATAGTTTGACGGTTCAAAAAGCGGAAAATATAGAAACAAATTTTGGTTCAAAAGATGTAACGCCAAGTAGCGGAGTAAGTATTGGAGAAAGTCTTTATCCAAATAAGAATAAACACAAATTAGCGACACCGAAAACGTATCAACGGATTGTAAATAATAAGTTTAATCTCGAAACGGAATATTTTTATACGGCAACTGATAGTTTGGTTAGAGTAATGATGTACGAATGGACAGAACCTCGCGGACAAAATCGATTTGACTCAAGCAGGAAAACAGACACAAAAAAGTTCCGAAGAAAATACGCTGGATTGAAAAAACAACTAAAATCAAAACTTGGAGAACCGAGTTTTATTGAAATTGCTTCAGATACAGCTAAATCAAACTTTCGTGATGGAATTAAATGGTTGAATGGAAATGAAAACAAGGCATATTTATTTATGCTTGGGAGCAATACAACTAATTATAGAAAAATACGATTAGTAATTTATCGTGAATAAAAACGTGTTACAACAACATATATGTGCTCATAGCAGCTAAGTGATCAATCAAAAGGTTATTGTATTTTTGGTAAGGCGCAATGTTTGCAGAATGTTAAAGTTAGCAACCAATGCACAGAAAAATCGAAAAGTAGGTTAACATTTTGCCCTGCTACGACACATATATTAAACGTTATCTACTATACATATTTAATGGAAATAAAATGTGAAGAATATAATCCTGAATGGCTAACTGAAATAGCTAAGAAACAAATCCCTGAGGAAATTGAAATAATAAATTCTATCCGAAATTGTACCCAAATTTATTGGGAAAGCAAAGCCTATGGATATTTTATTGAACCTAAAAATGCTAATCAGCCAAACTCTGAATGGCAATTTGAACAAAATATCACTTTATATGACAAAAAAAGGTGAACTTATATTGGATATTTTAACAGGAAAAAGAATAGGCGGAATTGAATTTTTAAAAAATTTAAAATGAATAACCTGAATAAAACATATCACAAAGGAAATTTTAGAGGTGGTGAATGGTCTAAACACCTTCGCCCCTATCTAAAAAGAGTTGGTAATAAACGTTGGAGGAAAACTGGAAAAGGATTATCTGAATCTGAAGAACTACCAAGTTTAAGAGGACGAAAAACTTTAAAAAAGAAAATAGTCATTCGTATTACTAAGAAGTTCTACGGTGATAAAGAATTTACACGTATTCGCAAGTATAGAAATATTAGAGACGCTAATAATGCTATGAAAAGATCAGATGCAGTTCGAGCGGAAATAATAAAAAAGTAGATAACACTATATGATGTGATCATAGCTGATTAGTGATTAATCGAATGGTTCTTGTATATTTAGGATGGCCAGTGATTTTAAAGCTGAATTAAAGTATAAAATCTGCGCAGAAGTGTCCAAGGTTAGGTAACAATTTGTTCCGCCACGACACATATATTAAACGTTATGGCGCATACGGTTGAACGGAAAAGCAAAACGGAATCGAGATGCTGGCTAACGGGACTCGCGGGTACAAACTGTCTATTTTTGGAGCAGCCTGCCCTACCGAATGAAAAAAGCGATAAAAAACCACGAAAACGGAGGTTTACGGAGTAAAATCGGATGAAAAATCGCTTTTTTGGCTATTCTGGATGAAATTGTGGAAAAATGAGCCCGTGATTTATTGGTTTGGTTCTGGAATAATCCAGTGGCAGCAAGACGATCGCAGAGAGAAAATAATAATCAATACGGAACAACAACGCAAGTAATATCGTCTCACTGCGGAGTATTTGCCAAGTACAGGCTTGTAAAAGTGGTACCCGCCATAACAAGATGTATGAAATCAGGGCAGTTTATGGACAACCCAATGATCATTTTGTGTTTGCAATGGCGCTGATTTTTAATAGGTTTGTATAAATTATAAAAAATAAGCGCGGCTGGATTGGTGGCAAAGGCTTTTTTGCAAGCCCCGATTCATACATGCAGCGTTACCATATATAAAAGAACATACTGAATTCAAATTTATGAATAAATGCATCTTTTGTTTAACCTTTTTATTTGGTTTTTTAACTTTTGGTCAGCAAAATGAGATTTGGTGGAATAGGGACTTGATTGATAGTATACATACAAAAAGATTGTGTACCGATTATCCAGGATTAACGAAAATTCAGAGCACTAAAGAAGCCCTAAACGAATCTGAAATTGTTTTTACCGGAAAAGTGGTTGAAATTATTCGAGTCGAAAAGATGGAGCCATCAGATTATGGAGAAGGAGAAAATGGAGAATCAATTCCAATTGATTTTCAGCCAATACAACATTACTGGTATATTTTTGAACCAAATAGGGTTTTTAAGGGCAAAAAAAAGAAGAAAATAAAAATTTATTCAAGAATTTTCAGCACCATCTCTCCGCTATTATTTATTGACAAAGAATATCTAATTTATGCTATCAAAGGTGAAATTCAAGAATCACCTTATATTTATTGCAATGGAAGTTCCTCACATATCGAACATGCTGAAAACGAAATTGTAGAACTCGAAAAACTGACAAAAAAATAACATATGGTAACATTATATATGAAATCAGAGCAAAGTTTGGTTCCAATCGAGAGGTCATTTCCTTTTTGCAATGGCTCTAAATTTTTATAAATTAAACAAGAAATAAAAATGCGCAGATAGATCGATTGGTTCAGGTATACTTGCTTTGCTCCGATTCATATATTTAGCGTTACAAGCAATGCAAAAACTGAGTTACATAATAGTATTTCTAATCTTTTCAAATTCTTTTTGTCAAGAAGCTAATTTTGTTCAAGTTAAAAAAATTGATGAACGAAATGAAACACTTATAGACACACTAAAAACAGAAAAATGGAATTCAATTGATGAACGGAGAAAATTAAAAATTCGGAATTATATTGTTGAACAAAACTTGAGAATAAAAAGTGATAGTTCATCCACAACCCAAATTTTGTATTACGGATTACCTGAAAAAATAAAAATTATCACATCTGATTTTGAAAAAACAATTAAAACAGAAAAACCATCTGAAAAATATTTCTATGAAAAAATGATATGCTATCCTGTTAAGGAAAAAGCATATGAATTGATTACGTTTGATCGAAATGATGGAATTAAAGAATTTAAAATTTATTTTACTGACTCAAAGCGTTTTGCAAATTTAAAAGTGGATACTAAATTTTCAGAGATTTACATTAATCCTCAATTCGATATTGAACTAGTTGAATTTGAGGAGGGGACATTTGCATCTGAATTAGATGAAAATGGAATTCCTAAACCTGCAAAAGAAAAATTGATTAAAATGGACGATGAAATTATAGTTGACCAAAGATATGCGAGAAAAAAGCAAAGCTTGTAACACGGTGTATAAAACATAGCTAATAAATGCTAAACCGAAAGGTTTGTATTTATTTGCGAAGACCGCCAAATTTTTAATTTGGCTTTTAAAAATGATAAATTAAAAACAAAATATAAAAATTCGGCTCTGTGTTAATCCGATAAGTTAGTGTCTTTTTACACGCTACGTTTCATACACAAGTCCGTTAGCCATAATGACGAAAATGAATGAATTAAAAATTGTCAACTAATGAAAAAAAATATAATTGTTCTGTTCTCACTTATTATTGTAATGAACACCTCTTTTGCTAAATGTAAGGCTGGAGGTATACAGTTTTATCCAGAACAAAAAGAAATTAGTTTGAACTCGAAATTTATAATTCAAGGATTTGATAAAAGTCAAAAGACCATTGAAAATCTAAGAAATGAAGAAATATTTCTAATAAGTGAACAAGGAGAAATAATAAATTTAGAACTCCTAAAAGTTTTAAAGGGTCAGAAAAAACTAACTCAAGCAATATTTAAACCTACAAAAGAGCTAAAACCTAATACACTATATTTTTTAAAACATTCCAAAGATTCTTTAACCGAGAAGAATAAATTCACAAAATGGAATTCAAAAAACAAAAAATTTGAAAATGTAAATTGGAAAACTACGAATCAAAAAAAAGCTGAATTACCTAATTCTGATCTAAAGATAGATTATATAAAAACGGAAATTATTTCTTATGGGTGTGGCCCTTCTGTAAATGCCGTATTTAATGTAAAAAACAAATCAGAAATCGAAATTTGGTACAAAACAGAGTTGGTTGACCTATCCTCTAATGAGAATACAATTTATTACATTAAAGCAAATAATGTAGATCTAAATGTAGGACATGGAATGTGTGCTGGAGCATTCAAATATAATAGAGAAGGAACATATAAAGTTAGATTTACTCCTACGAATATTGGTGGAGAATCATTATTTACCACAGAATGGATAACTTTTAACAGTCCATACATGAATTTAAAATAAACTATGGCTAACACTATATAACAAAACATAGTTGCCCTTTAGGACAACAACGTTTGTTATATTAAACGTTAGCAACAAGTACAAAAAAGCTCAACAGAAAAGAAAATGGAAAAAATTATAATCAGAAAAAATATTCTAAACGCAAAACGTGAATTAGTATGGGATACTCTTACTAACCCAAAAAAGACAAAACTATTTATGTTTAATTGTGAAGCTCATTCTGAATGGAAAGTTGGAAGTCAAATTAAGTGGAAAGGAAACTTTAACGGATATGAAAGTGGAGAAAAAGGAACTATTTTAGAACTGACAAAAAATGAGCGCTTAAAATACTCTTCAATTGACCCTAATTTTGGAATTGAAGACATTCCCGTGAATTATTTACACGTAACATATGATTTGAACGAAGTAGATGGAAAAACTCATTTGACAACTACTATTGAGAACTTTAATGACGACTCTGAAAGAATTGGACATATAGCAAAAGGTTGGGATAATGTAGTATTACCTGCGATTGAAAAATTACATAACCAATAGAAAAAAACCTGTTGCTAACAATGGTAACCGTTGCACAAGTACTTAACTTTTGATGGGGTTGACATTAAAAATACTATTTTAAACCTCTTTTATTTTGAAAATGCTTGTTGAAATTTCAAAAATTTGAGTGCTTAAAATGAAGGCTAGTGTTTGTATTAAGACCAATTTTTCAAAAAAAAGAGGAGCAAGTGCTTTTGCTTCACTTTTTACTCGTTTTTCTGTGAATTTTAGATATTTCTTTAAATTATAAGCCATTGCCGATAGATGCATCACTTTGTTAGCCTGCTTTATGCCAATAGTGTTGATCTTGCGCAGTCCCATAAACTGGGTGAGGGTTCCAAAAACAGGCTCTACAGTACTTTGCCGTTTGGCTTTCATTACTTTGCCTTTGGGAGTGGCTAGTCGAGCATTGTTACGCTCATATTCCTCCCGATAGTAGGTTACACTAAATTTCTTTTCTTTAGCTGTTTTTCCCAAACAGCTAAGTGATAGTGGACAGTCTCTACATATTTTACTGGAAATACGGTATTCTTTCTTTAAGGTTTGGGTACGGTAGTCTTTGAACACTTTCTTGAAAGGTACTATTGCTCTGTTGGGACAGATATAATGATCTTCACTTTTTATATATTCAAAGCCATCTGGACCACCTTTGTAAGTGCCATGTGGTGGTATGTAACCTTTGATCTCTTTATTTTCTAAATAAGCGTACACCTCTCCGCTACTATATCCTGTATCTGCCAGTACGTTTTCTAATTGAAATCCTGACTTCCACAACCGCCGTTGAACACGATCTACAATGTCCTCCATATATTGACTATCCTTACCATCTGCATGATAAGCTTTGATGTCAGTAATCACATGATTTGCCGTGTCTACACTAAGTTGGCTGCTATAATTGAGTTTTCGAGCCTTGCCTGGCTTCACACTTATTCTAGCATCTGGATCGGTTGGACTGTAGTGTGTCTTGTTGCTTGTATAACGGCTACCCTTGTTATTTGCACCTGGGCGCCTGTCTTGATTCTTGCTCCAGTTCTTGTTCCTGGACTCAATACTTTTTAGTTCTTGTTTTGTGGCAGTAATACTTTGCTGCTCTTCACTGGCTTTGTTTTCCTTGGCTTTGCGAAAAACCTCTTGATCCCGATGGCTAATATGGCGTACAGCAGCTAAGTGTGCTTCTAAATCTTGACAAGGAACTTTTAACTCCAGACTATCCATACTGGCATTTGCTTTTACAGGTGCAGAATCTATCGCTTGGGTGCGCCCTTTTACCATACCCTTGCCGATGCACATCTCCAAAATGTGGATGAATACTTGTTCAAAAATTTCTTCAGGGAACAACTGGCGTGTCCTACTGATAGTCGAATGCCAAGGTAGTGTCTCATCAATGTCATAGCCCACAAAATAGAGGATATCCAAGCGCATACTACAGTGCTCGATAAGCTTTCTATCGCTTATAATATTTTCTAGATAACCAACTAAACAAAGCTTGAAAAACACTACAGGATCAATACTACGTTGACCACTTCTACCGTAATAGGTACTGGTTTTTTTATATAAAAAGTCTAAATGCAAAACACTCTTTAAACGATAATAAAAATTGGTCTCCGCTACACGATCACTTAAACGGAAATCACTAAACAACTTCTCTTGATATATCTTTTTTCCTTGCATATCATGAAATTAATCCTTTTTACTAACTTGTGCAACAGGCACAAAGGCTAAAATTAATACGGGTTTTGGTGCTTAATCCAAAGTTTAGTGCATTTTTATTAAGTCCGCCAAATCTTTTGATTTGGCTTTAGAATAAGAAAAATTTAAAACAAAATAAAAAGTTTTGGCTAAGTGCTTAATCCGAAATTAAATACTAATTTAACCCCGTACTAACCTTAGCCGGAACGTTGTAGTTAATTAAAGTAAATTAGACATGAGTTACGATTTAGATTTTTGGAAATACAAAAAAGACACATACTTGAACAATCAGGAGGTTTATGAAAAATGTTCTGAAGAAAAAATTGTAGAGGGTTTAGAAGATTTACCAATCGATTCAATTCTAAAAGACGTTCAAACCGAATTTACTGATTGGAAAATGGAGGAAAGTAATATTGATTATGAAAATCCTAAAGGAAATGGAGCTTTTCAAATATTCAACACAAAGCAATTTGTTAGATTTGACTGTTACGGAATGGAAGGAGAAGATATGAATCGAATTATTGATGTGATGGATAAATATGATTGTCCTCTTTATGATCCACAAGTAACTCAAAGATTTGACGGAAAATAGAACTAACTACAACACGATATATGTGATCATAGCAGTTAGGTGATCAATCGAATGGTTCTTGTATATTTGGTAAGGTGCAATGCTTGCAGAATGTTAAAATTAGCAACCAATGCGCAGAAAGATCGAAAAGCAAGGTAACATTTTGCCCTGCTACGACACATATATTAAACGTTGTAGCTAATTCTCCACATAAAGAAACTCTATTAATTTCTTTTGCTAACGTTACGAAGTCCCGAACTTTATTGTGATCCTATGAAAGGCCGATTTTTAAACTGATGCATAATAGCTCGGGCGTAATTCTGGTTGAAATGTAAAAGCCTCTGAATTCGTGGTTCAGAGGCTTGTTGATAATTTCAGTGGTGGAACTGATTGCTCAGTTACCCCGTTCAGAATAATTTTCAAGTACAAAGTTACATTTCCTTAGGGTCATTTTTTATGAATCTTTAATTTTTTTAAAATGGAAAGAAAAATGAAACTAGGAATGGATGTGGTGAATTTCAATGCAGCAGGAATTGATATTGGAAGTCGTTCTCATTATGCTGCTATTGGTCAAGAGTTAGAAGATGTAAAAGAGTTTGGCGTATATGCTGAGGATTTGACTTCATTATGTGAGTGGTTTGTGAGCAACGATGTAACTACTGTAGCTATGGAATCTACAGGAGATTATTGGCAGAATCTATATACGGAACTTATTAGTTTTGGTTTTGAGGTAGTACTAGTCAATGGGAAATTCACTAAAAATGCCAAAGGAAAAAAGACCGATGTGAAAGATTGTAGATGGATACAAAAACTACATACTCTTGGGCTACTTACGGGAAGTTTTCTACCAGATCTTGTTACTGAACATTTACGAACATATTGCCGACAAAGAACAAATTGGATTGAACTTGCTTCATCTGCAACACATAAAATGCAGAAATATCTAAAACTACTGAACTTCAGATTGGATGTAGTAGTCAAAGATGTTTGCGGACTTACTGGAATGAAAATCATTGAAGATATCTGTAAAGGTAATCTTGATCCATATAACCTAGCAGAACATCGGCATTTTAACTGTAGAAAACCTAAAGAAGAAATTGCAAAAGCGCTACACGGTAATAATAGAGAAGACTTCCTTTTTGGATTGCAACAAGAGCTCAAAAGTTATCAATTCTTCCAAAGAAACATAAAAGCTTGTGACAAAAAGATTGAGCAGTTTATAAAACAAGAACTCAAACAATATCCCGAAAGAAAAAAACTCAAAACAACAGAAAAAACTTATAAAAGAATCAATAAAAATGCTCCTAAAATTAAAAATATGAATCAAATTGCTTTTAGATATTTTGATGGTGTTGACCTTTTTGCAATTGAAGGATTGAGTCATTCATCCATTCTTAGCATTATGAGCGAAATTGGACCTGAAGGTTTTAAAAAATTCCCTACTGCTAAACATTTTACCTCTTGGCTAAGGTTGGCTCCCAACAACAAAATATCTGGAGGAAAAATACTAAGTAATAGAGTGCCCAAAGGAAGTAACAGACTCAAAATAGCACTCAGGCAAGCAGCAAATGCTATTGGAAACTTAAAAGATACTCATCTTTCTGATTTTTTCAGAAGAGTAGCCTACAGGAAGGGAAGGCACTCAGCGGTAAGCGCAACAGCTAGAAAGTTGGCAGTAATAATATGGAATATGATAACTAAGAAAATACAATACCAACCGCCTAAACTATATTTATTCCTCGATCAAAAAAGAAAACTAGGGCTTGTCAAAAGAATTAAAAAACAAATCGATAAATTTGACTTAAAACCCGAAGATTTAGGGTTTAACAACAGCATAATAATCAATAAACAAAATTGACGTTAGTCAGAATTAAAACAAAAATTATGAAAAAGTATTTATATTTTTTTTCTATTTTGATTTCAATAACTTCCTGGTCACAGGACTTTGAAAAAATAACCATTCCCAATTTTTCTAACTACGTTGTTCCACATTTTATCGATTTGGATGGAATTTTATACTGCACTGCGAAACTATATGATTCTAATAATGGGTGGCAGAACTATATTGCCCAATATGATATAGAGCAAGGTTCAATAGAAATAGTGGATTATGATTTTTTCCGAACCCCAGAACTAAATCCTCTCTGGTATGATAGTCGATGGCAGAGCTTTACAACATTCTTTGAATATGGCAATTATATTTATTTTAGATTTGAATCTGAATTGTATAGAAAACAAAAAGGCACTAGCAATATAGAAACCTACTTAACGAATTTTGATTATTCAGGTCAAGTAGGGCAATATATTATTTATAGTGGTGCTACTAGTGATTTTAGTATTTTTAAGATACACGATTTAGAAACTAATCAGCAGATTGGTGAGTTTACTGCTAGAAATGCAGATGAATTTTATATCCACAATAATAGTATTTATTTTTTTGCAGAATATAATACTTCACCTAATGCAGACAATAAGTATAATTACATTTATAAATATGATTTAGCTACTAATTCATTAAGCACACTCTACTCTAGTATACAAGGACCAGAACACGCTATAGCTTTAGATCAGTATACTCGAATGGAAAAAGTAGGAGATAATCTAGTTTATAATGTTAGAGATAATTACAATAACATAATTTGTATCTCTATTAGCTTAAATAATGATTCTCTAAATTCTAATTTCACTTTTAATTATGGAAATCCAGAAACCCTTTATCTTTATTATGAAGATATGTTTGTTATTGATGGAGAGGTGTTTTTTAACAATGAGGAGAGCTTTTATAAGTCTGATGGTATCCAACAACCATCACCTATAAATTTAGATTTTGACAGTAAGTCTTTTACTTCCCTAAGAGGAGAAAGTAATTATTTAGATTATAATGGAAAAGTTTTTGGCAGTTATAACTCAGATGATTTTGGTAGAGAGATGTATTATACAGATGGTCGGTCAAGTTATTTACTAAAAGATATAATTTCAGGAGAAGGTAGCGGATATTTTGGAAGTGAACGTGTCTATAATAATAATTTATTTTTTTATGAATTTAGTACTGATTCTTATTATGTATCTGACGGAACAACAGAAGGTACTGAAAAATTATTTACAATGGAATCAGAAAACTTTGGATATGTCCAACATTATGCTAACAAAATTTTCTTTTTTGCAGAATCAGATACTAATAACGGTCTATATGTTTTCGAACAAGTTAGTTTGAGTACACCTGATTTTGATTTAAGTCTTAATTCCGTAACGCTCTGGTTAGATTCTACAAATAGTATTTTAAATTATCAAAGCAAACAGAAACCAACAAAAATTAAAGTTTTTGATACTCTGGGTAGAGAAATTAATGTTGGAGTAGATTTTAATAATAATACTATTAATATTAACCGTTTAGTAGGAATGCATATAATAATCTTCGAATTTGAACAAGGTAAAGTTTCGAAAAAAATTATATTAAAATAACTAGCTACAACAAGGGTAACCGTTGCACAAGTACTTAACTTTTGATGGGGTTGACATTAAAAATACTATTTTAAACCTCTTTTATTTTGAAAATGCTTGTTGAAATTTCAAAAATTTGAGTGCTTAAAATGAAGGCTAGTGTTTGTATTAAGACCAATTTTTCAAAAAAAAGAGGAGCAAGTGCTTTTGCTTCACTTTTTACTCGTTTTTCTGTGAATTTTAGATATTTCTTTAAATTATAAGCCATTGCCGATAGATGCATCACTTTGTTAGCCTGCTTTATGCCAATAGTGTTGATCTTGCGCAGTCCCATAAACTGGGTGAGGGTTCCAAAAACAGGCTCTACAGTACTTTGCCGTTTGGCTTTCATTACTTTGCCTTTGGGAGTGGCTAGTCGAGCATTGTTACGCTCATATTCCTCCCGATAGTAGGTTACACTAAATTTCTTTTCTTTAGCTGTTTTTCCCAAACAGCTAAGTGATAGTGGACAGTCTCTACATATTTTACTGGAAATACGGTATTCTTTCTTTAAGGTTTGGGTACGGTAGTCTTTGAACACTTTCTTGAAAGGTACTATTGCTCTGTTGGGACAGATATAATGATCTTCACTTTTTATATATTCAAAGCCATCTGGACCACCTTTGTAAGTGCCATGTGGTGGTATGTAACCTTTGATCTCTTTATTTTCTAAATAAGCGTACACCTCTCCGCTACTATATCCTGTATCTGCCAGTACGTTTTCTAATTGAAATCCTGACTTCCACAACCGCCGTTGAACACGATCTACAATGTCCTCCATATATTGACTATCCTTACCATCTGCATGATAAGCTTTGATGTCAGTAATCACATGATTTGCCGTGTCTACACTAAGTTGGCTGCTATAATTGAGTTTTCGAGCCTTGCCTGGCTTCACACTTATTCTAGCATCTGGATCGGTTGGACTGTAGTGTGTCTTGTTGCTTGTATAACGGCTACCCTTGTTATTTGCACCTGGGCGCCTGTCTTGATTCTTGCTCCAGTTCTTGTTCCTGGACTCAATACTTTTTAGTTCTTGTTTTGTGGCAGTAATACTTTGCTGCTCTTCACTGGCTTTGTTTTCCTTGGCTTTGCGAAAAACCTCTTGATCCCGATGGCTAATATGGCGTACAGCAGCTAAGTGTGCTTCTAAATCTTGACAAGGAACTTTTAACTCCAGACTATCCATACTGGCATTTGCTTTTACAGGTGCAGAATCTATCGCTTGGGTGCGCCCTTTTACCATACCCTTGCCGATGCACATCTCCAAAATGTGGATGAATACTTGTTCAAAAATTTCTTCAGGGAACAACTGGCGTGTCCTACTGATAGTCGAATGCCAAGGTAGTGTCTCATCAATGTCATAGCCCACAAAATAGAGGATATCCAAGCGCATACTACAGTGCTCGATAAGCTTTCTATCGCTTATAATATTTTCTAGATAACCAACTAAACAAAGCTTGAAAAACACTACAGGATCAATACTACGTTGACCACTTCTACCGTAATAGGTACTGGTTTTTTTATATAAAAAGTCTAAATGCAAAACACTCTTTAAACGATAATAAAAATTGGTCTCCGCTACACGATCACTTAAACGGAAATCACTAAACAACTTCTCTTGATATATCTTTTTTCCTTGCATATCATGAAATTAATCCTTTTTACTAACTTGTGCAACAGGCACAATGGTCATAGTTAATATGGGTTTTTGGTACCTAACTGAAAATGTCGAGATTTATACGAAGTCTACCAAATCTTTTTGATTTAGCTAAGTGCTTAATATATAATTAATTAATTTTAATTCCTATACTAACCATAGCCAAGGAGCTATGTATAATTAAAAACAGACGATAATGAAAACACCTTTTAAGGTATTATTTTTACTCTTCTTGATTTTTTTTAGTACGAAATCTTTTTCTCAGAAAATGGATGAATATTACGAATCGGTAAAAAATGATAGCCTGAGAGTTGGAATAGGAGAAAATGACTTTTTACCTTTCATTCAAAAAGGGTATACTCTAATGCTTCCTGAAAATAAGGAAATAAAAGGTGTGCTCATTTTCCTCGAAGATTCGAAGTATGACAAAAAGAACAACAGCTCAAAGCAGATGTATACTCAAGCATCGGAAAAAGACTTTGCAGTATTATCAGTTTCAACCGAAATTCCTCTTGACTTTTACTTTTCTAAATCATCCATGATTTCTACACATAAGCTAATTAAAGAAGTATTTTATAAATTTAATTTACCAAATAATAATATTTTCTTTTTAGGAGCAAGTTTAGTTGGACATAGAGCGATGCGCTATATCAAATTTATGAAAGAGAACGACTTAAAATTTCAACTTAAAATTAAAGGTATCGTAGCTTGCAATTTCACGATGGACTTTATAAGAAAATGGTATCAACATAAACGTGACATAAGAATTAACCGAATTGACCTTTGGGAACCAAAATTCATAAACTATCTATTGGAAACGAACTTGGGAGGAACACCAATAACCAATCCAGAAAATTATCACAACTTTTCATCGTATAGTTACTCTAATGAAAAGAATGAAAATGTAAAGCTATACAAAGACTATGGAGTTCGGGCGTATATAGAACCTGCTATAGAATATAAACTAAAAAAACAATTAAGAACCTTATACGAGAATAATTCGACAGACATAGTAGGCTTTCTAGCTGAATTGAGAATAAAAGGAAATAAAAACACCGAATTGATTGTATTACAACCTGGGGACAATCCATCACAAGAAAGGAATACTCAATCAACTTGGAACTCGATAAATAAAGATGAACTTATGGATTGGATTCAAAAGCAGACAGAAAAATAGCTACGCACAACAATGGTAACCGTTGCACAAGTACTTAACTTTTGATGGGGTTGACATTAAAAATACTATTTTAAACCTCTTTTATTTTGAAAATGCTTGTTGAAATTTCAAAAATTTGAGTGCTTAAAATGAAGGCTAGTGTTTGTATTAAGACCAATTTTTCAAAAAAAAGAGGAGCAAGTGCTTTTGCTTCACTTTTTACTCGTTTTTCTGTGAATTTTAGATATTTCTTTAAATTATAAGCCATTGCCGATAGATGCATCACTTTGTTAGCCTGCTTTATGCCAATAGTGTTGATCTTGCGCAGTCCCATAAACTGGGTGAGGGTTCCAAAAACAGGCTCTACAGTACTTTGCCGTTTGGCTTTCATTACTTTGCCTTTGGGAGTGGCTAGTCGAGCATTGTTACGCTCATATTCCTCCCGATAGTAGGTTACACTAAATTTCTTTTCTTTAGCTGTTTTTCCCAAACAGCTAAGTGATAGTGGACAGTCTCTACATATTTTACTGGAAATACGGTATTCTTTCTTTAAGGTTTGGGTACGGTAGTCTTTGAACACTTTCTTGAAAGGTACTATTGCTCTGTTGGGACAGATATAATGATCTTCACTTTGTATATACTCAAAGTCATCTGGACCTCCTTTGTAGGTACCATGGGGAGGTATATAACCTTTGATTCCTTTACTTTCTAAATAAGCATACACCTCTCCGCTACTATAGCCAGTATCTGCCAGTACATTTTCTAATTGAAACCCTGACTTCCACAACCGCCGTTGAACACGATCTACAATGTCCTTCATATATTGATTATCCTTACCATCTGCATGATAAGCTTTAATATCGGTAATCACATGAGTTGCTGTATCTACACTAAGTTGGCTGCTATAATTGAGTTTTCGAGCCTTGCCGGGCTTCACACTTATTCTGGCATCTGGATCGGTTGGACTATAGTGGGTCTTGTTACTTGTATAACGGCTACCCTTGTTATTTGACCCTGGGCGCCTGTCTTGATCCTTGCTCCAGTTCTTGTTTCTAGCTACAATACTGTTAAGTTGGTTTTTGTTGGCTGTGATCGTTTTCTGTTCTCTATTGGATTTATCTACTTTAGCTTTTCGAAAAACTTCTTTATCTCTATGGCTTATATGGCGTACAGCAGCTAAATGAGCTTCTAATTCTTGAGAAGGAACTTTTAACTCCAGACTATCCATACTGGCATTTGCTTTTACAGGTGCAGAATCTATCGCTTGGGTGCTCCCTTTTACCATACCCTTGCCGATGCACATCTCCAAAATGTGGATGAATACTTGTTCAAAAATTTCTTCAGGGAACAACTGGCGTGTCCTACTGATAGTCGAATGCCAAGGTAGTGTCTCATCAATGTCATAGCCCACAAAATAGAGGATATCCAAGCGCATACTACAGTGCTCGATAAGCTTTCTATCGCTTATAATATTTTCTAGATAACCAACTAAACAAAGCTTGAAAAACACTACAGGATCAATACTACGTTGACCACTTCTACCGTAATAGGTACTGGTTTTTTTATATAAAAAGTCTAAATGCAAAACACTCTTTAAACGATAATAAAAATTGGTCTCCGCTACACGATCACTTAAACGGAAATCACTAAACAACTTCTCTTGATATATCTTTTTTCCTTGCATATCATGAAATTAATCCTTTTTACTAACTTGTGCAACAGGCACAAGGGCTATAGGTAATTGCTTGTTCTCGCATACTTATGAAAATTGCTGGTGCCAGTTCGCTTCATTCGTATCTCGGGGATTTTCAGTTTTGTGTGTAATTGTAAAGCTGAACGCCAAACTTCTCAATTACTTGAATACCAAAATACTAACAAAAAAAAACCTAAATCAATTGCACAAAACACCACCCAAATTTCACCATCAAAACTATATGAGAGCACTAAATTTAGGATTTAATAAAATAAAGAATATCCCTAGAAGCATCTAGGATTATCTATGTTGACGAAGTCTGTAGCTTCTATTTGTATATTAATCTTAATCCTCTCTTTATTCTTTCTGGTTACATCTTAAATTTGCTATATTTCAAACTTAAGATCTGTATAGTGCATATACTCCCTTCGGGAAGCAAATGCAACATAAGATACTTTATACATAAACTTAAGAGAATAAAACTGTAGATTAAAATTCTGAATGGAAACAATAATTAACTCTTTTAAAAATCATATTAATTTTTCTAATTTTTGGATTAGAAATGGCGCTATAGTTATAATACTTTCCATTTTGGTTAATCACCTTTTTGAGCCAAAATATTTTCCGTTTCATAGAGATTATAAATTCCCTTTGTTTCCTATTGTTGTTTCAATTATTGCAGGAAGTGTAATACTTATTATTGCTCGCTTTAATTTCAACTATTTTAGAAACAAATACTTTACTAAAAAGATTAACTCACAAATACTAGTACGGTTTCTATTTTCAACTTTAGGTTATATTACGATATTATATCTCTTTTTATATTTTGGTTTAAATGGTTTGATTAACGGGACTGAATCATACAGTGTTTATAATTTACTAACAGGACTTTCAATCTCCTTACTGATAAGCGCTATCGGAATTGCTCTTTTATTTTCAACTGATATATATAAACTTCACAAACTTATCTCCATAAAAGGGACACTTAAAGTTAGACAAGGCGGTGCAATAACCTTGGTTAAGTATCCAGAAATTGCCTTTATATATAGTGAAAATAAAATCGTATATATTGTAAAAACTGATGGAACTAGAGTTATTACAGATTTCACCTTAAATGAAGTTGAAAGTAAAATTAACGAACAAATTTTTTATAGAGCAAATAGGCAAATAATTCTTCATGCGCGTTCTATCGAACAAGTAAAATCAATAGAAAATGGAAAACTATCCGTACTACTTAAACCAACAATTTCTGACGAAAAAAGCTTTCAGATAAACATTAGTAGATATAAAAGACCTGCATTTATGAATTGGTTTGAAAGCAAACTGTAAATTGGCCTGGTTATTCAGCTATTTTTTTAATACCATTCAGTAAAAATCCCTGATTTTCCCTGATTTTTATGGCTTTGCTATTGTTACTTCGTTTAAAATTTAAAACGATATAACAATGAACAAAACTTTTTTAAGAACAAAACTGACTCCTGTAATCGCTATTATTCTTTGCTGTATTCTATACGTATCAGGATATTTTCAAATGATTATAGCCGCTTCAATATTAATAGTAGCAAGTGCTATAGAGTATAAAAAAGATGCATTTAGATCTTTAGGCTTTCAACGCAAAAGAATAAATGTAAAAAATCTATTAATCATAGCACCACTAGTAGGTATTTTCACTTTTCTGTTTTATTCCTATATATTGGTTCCAGGTGTTACTTCTCTTACGGGGCAACCTTTAGACTATTCGGTGTTCGAGCCATTTGAAGGAAATCTGCCTGCCATATTAAACCTATTTGTTTATATATTGGCATCCGCAGCATTTGGCGAAGAAATTGTGTTTAGAGGATACCTAATGAGGCAGTTTACTAAGTTTTTTGGCTCCAGTAAAATAAGTATTGTAATTAATATTTTACTATTTGGGTTTATTTTTGGGCTGTCTCATGCATATCAAGGTATAAGTGGTCAAATAATAACAGGTATTCTTGGTATGTTCTTAGCCCTCGTTTTTCATATAAAAAAAGATGATTTGTGGTTTAATATCGCTGTACACGGTTTTATTGACACTATTGCTTTGGTATATCTATATTATGGTTGGATTTAATAGCTTAAAATGTACAGAATCTATACATACAATGTATAAGAAACGTGGGTAGTTTGTACTTGCCGAAAAGTCTGAAAACACTTATATTTAGCTAAGTAGTAAACCGAAACGACAGTGCTTATCTCCTGCCCTATTTTCTTATACGAGACGAAACGTTAACTGACATGTAAAAACCACCAATACCTGCAGACAAACAAATAGAAATATGTATAATTTTTCATACTTCAAAGAAAAAGACAAGCAAACAATTTTGGATTTTATAGAAGAAAATTCCATTCTAAAGCAGCAGTCCAAATCGCCTTACAATGGCTAATTCAAAGGGGAGTCGTTGCAATTCCAAAATATGTAAGTCTAAAAAGAATAGTTGAAAATTTAAAAGTTTATGATTTTTAACTAATTGATAATCAAATGAAAATAGAAGGTTAGCTGAAGACTTATTACATATGGAATAAGATAAAACAAAGTATGACAATGCCTATAATTCATTGTTACTTTTTTGGTGCAGTAAATTACTTATAAAAAGTAAAACTTAGTAACCAATGTGCAAGAAAAATCAATAAAACAATGTAACATTTTGCACTTTTATGACTCATATAGTAAACGTTAGAGAAAATGGAAAAACGAAAAAAAATCTCTGTAGGAATAGCATTTAAAAAATATTTCTTGTCTTGGTTCACTATTCTTGTTTTATTTATAATTACTAAGCTTGTTACTATCAATTCACTATTCCTACTTTATGCAGTTTGGGCTTTGGCTATACTATTTTCTATTTTGTGTATTTCCTTAAAAAAGGTAGAATTCACTTCGGACATTGTATACTTTGGTGGCAAAGCTTTTAACTATAGCCTAATTAAGGATTTAAAAATATTTGAATTCAATAAAGACACCTTCTATCTTTTTATTACAGAATCGGATAATGTTTTTAGTAAGTATCATTTTACACAGTTAGGTTTTGGTAAAAAAATAGGATATCTAGGAATATTAAGAATGTTATATTCAAAAACTTTAGATAAAAAAATACCGCTCGCTGAGTTTCTCGAATTACTAGAAGAAAAGTCAGAAATTAAAAAGAAGTTGAATTAAAACTTTTGCTAACCCAAAATATCGAATTATAACTGATTAGTTATTCATCAATTGATTGTATTTTTAATAAGACGAAAAAAAACCAACATTTTGCCTTGTCATAATATATATTTTAAATGTTACTATACATATCTAAGATGTCCAAAACTGAATGTACTAGAATTATAAAAGAGTTAGTAGATGTTACAATTTGAAATTAAAACGAAACACGAAATGATCTTATGATACTTTTACACGGAGGTTCATTATGGATATACTTACTGTTCTTTTTTTTAATGATGGTTATACCAACCATCATTATTTTTATAGTTCTAAAAAAGTTTATTTTTAAAAAGTATATTAAAAAGCAAAAATATAAATCAACAAGAGTAATTTCTTACATATTTATATTTCTGTTATCAATAGTATTAATATTACTAGTAAATTACTCATTTCACAGCGTTTGGCAATAATCTAGAAGAAAACCGTAAAGCTGTTATGACTATTAAAAAGGTAATTTACAAGTCGCCAAATATAAAATTTGGAGTTTATGAGAAAAAAATAATCGCAACATATAGATTATCACCTTCTACCCTACATTTATTAAACTAGATCTTATAAGTTAATCAGAAACCTAATATAAAATGCGCAGTAAATTCCCAATCCTAGAATCCGAAAGAGTAATCTTAAGACAATTTACTGAATCAGATTTAGAAAACGTTTTTAGAGGACTTTCTCATCCTGATATTATAAAATATTATGGCATTAGTTTCGATACTTTGGAAGCTACAAAAGAACAAATGGTTTGGTTTTCTGATCTTGAAAAAAATGAAAATGGAATTTGGTGGGCTGTTTGTTCTAAAGATGATGGAAAATTTCTTGGAGCGGGTGGATTAAATGATCTAAATAAAGAAAACAAAAAGGCGGAAATTGGTTTTTGGTTGTTGCCGGAAAATTGGGGAAAAGGACTTATGACCGAAACAATACCGCTTATCTTACAACATGCGTTTGAGACTATTGGACTACATAGAATTGAAGGTTTTGTCGAAACGGAAAACTTGAACTGTAAAAAAGCTCTTGCAAAATTACAATTCAATTTAGAAGGTACTATGCAAGACTGTGAAATTAAGAATGGAGCGTTTATTAGTATAGATATTTACTCGAAAATAGCTAATAAATAAAAAAACAAACCACAACACGATATATGTGTTCAAAGTAAATAGAAGTTTAATTGAATCTTGTTGTGTCTTTGAGAAGACCCAATACTCTCCGAAAGTAAAAGTTAGCAACCAATGCCCTAGAATACCTAAAAGCTAGGGACACTTTATGTTGGTCCTATTCACGTATTTGGCTTCATCTATAAGAATAGTAACAAGTGTTATCCCTAATCACCTCTTTTTTTTCGTTTTGCTTGTCTTAGCAATTTTCTTTGACTTCTCTTTAGCTTTCGTGCTTGTCTTTTTTCTGGAGAGCCTCGTACCAAATATACCATATACGCAATACCGTTCCCTGCACCTATAGCTATATAATGGGGAATGGCAAAAAAGCCTTCAAATATTTGACCAAAGACAGTACCATGTTGGGCTGTACATGCCCTTCCAATATAAGACATACGCCACCAATGACGTGTAGACTTCCCTTCACTCCCGTCCTTATACACCTCTGTAGCAGTAATATAAACACATTGCATATGATGCCAAGGGGTACATTTATTTACATTTCGCGTTCCTCTATCAAAAAGTTTTACAGAAAGACTGTCCTTTACAGTTAGTACTTCATTCTGTGCTACACTTGGTGCGTAAACCAATAACATAATAATGACAAACAAAACCTTCATAATACTAAGATAAGTAATTTGAATATAAGATGAATGCTAGTTCAATTCTTCTCTCCTTCTTTCTTCAAATTCTACTTTTTCAACTTAAGACATTAGTTTTCTATATTTTGGATAAGAAGTCAACTACCTCGGGACAAGTCCACGAGGCATTAAAACGAACTGATTTTTAATTTCGAGGCAAGCCTCGGAGTATTAAACCCTTTGGCGGTCCCAATAAATTTGGTAAGTTGCAAACATGAGATTCAGTATTTATTAGAAATAATAAACGTAAAACATTTAACTCAACCAAGAAAGTATGGAAATAGACCATATATTTATATTTTCAAAAAATAATGGAAAGGAAGCTGACGACTTAGTTAGTTTTGGCTTTGTGGAAGGTAGTAGTAGAATTCATCGAGGACAAGGGACAATAAACCGAAAATTTTATTTCGAGAATTTTTTCCTAGAAATTTTATGGGTGATAGATGAAAAGGAAATACAAAATGAAACAACTGCACAAACAACACTTTGGGAACGTTCCCAATTTAAGGAAAATGGATATTCGCCTTATGGCTTGTGCCTACTAAATTGTGATCTTACTGACACACTGTTTAAAGAAAGTAAAATTTATCAACCTGATTATTTCCCAAAAGGGATGTCTATTGATATAATTACTAACGAGAAACGCCCTCAATTACCTTGGACATTCAGACTTCCTTATAGAGGAGAAAAGAAAGTTAACGATGAACCGATTGAACATTCAAATGGAATTAAGTTTTTGACCCGAATAGAATTTGAAGTAAACGACAAAATCTGTAAAGGTCATTTTACAGATTATTTTACAGGATTTGATCATATTGCGTTCAAGGAAAGTAAAAGAACGCATCTGAATCTTGAGTTTGATAATAAAACTCAGGGCAAGAAAAAAGAATTTCCTGAACTTGGTCTAACTATAAACTATTAAAAAGTGTTTTACAACAATTTGAGTATCATATATGTTCCATTTGGGAAGCAAGCGCAAGATATAAGAGACGTTATAACACAATCATTAAAATAAATGAAGAATCTAGTTCATTTAATTGAGATGTAGATTTATTCGTATTTTCGATATTATAAGACTAAATTTAATTAATGATGACAAAAAGTGAACTTATTGCCAATCGATTAAGAGAAGTTTTATTAAATGGAACTTGGATAGCAAACACCAATTATAAACAACAAATAGAAAGTGTGACTTGGCAACAGGCTAATCAAAAGATTGAAACCCTAAACACTATTGCAATACTCACATATCATATCAATTACTATCTTGCCGGGATTCTAAATGTTTTTCTAGGGGGTAATCTTGAAATTAGAGATACCTTTAGCTTTGATATACCACCCATTACATCTGAAACTGATTGGAAAAACCTTAAAAATGAATTCTTGACCAACGCCGAAAAATTTGCTCTACAAGTAGAAAAAATGGAAGATCAAAAATTGGATCAGATATTTGTAGATCAAAAGTATGGAACTTACCTAAGAAATATTGAAGGTGTCATCGAGCACAGCTATTATCATCTTGGACAGATTTCTCTGATTAAAAAACTTATAACAAAAAATAGCAAATAACATACTTCAATGTGACTTAAAATTAATTTTATTATTTAGTCTTATCTGGATATTCCAAATATAGGATATGTACTTCTACTAATACAATTCAGATGACAAATCCGACAATTCGGTAAGGTTTTTTACCCATTTACTTAAGGTAACAATAACTTTCGAATAAATTAATACGTTATGTTTTTAAGTACCATAGGGGTAATTCACTTCGCGTCCTCAATCATTTCATTAATAACCGGCACGGTAGTTTTATATAAATCAAAAGGAACAACACCCCATAAACAAATCGGTTATATATATACGATATCAATGTTCATTGTTCTTGCAACTTCGTTTATGTTATATAGACTGCATGGAACATTTGGAGTTCTTCATTGGTTTGCTGTGATAAGTAGTATCACGCTCTTGTTAGGAATTGTGCCGATGTTTATTAAACCTAAGGAGTATTTAAAACTTCATTATGGTTTTATGTATTGGAGTGTTATCGGATTGTATTGTGCTTTTTTTGCTGAAGTACTTACAAGAATTCCGTTTATTCTTAAAGTGGATACTAATATAATTCCAATTTTTTATTCATTAGTAGGAGTTGCTACAGCACTGGTTAGCGCTATTGGTTCTATCTATTTTAGAAAATATAAGGAGAAATGGAATGCTTTGATAGATGACTCCAAGAATAATCTCGAAATCTAAATGGCTCTATTTATATAGTAAAAAAATATAAGAACACTAAGATGATCCATCATCATAATATTAAGAAGTAACTATCTATTCTTTTTTAAAATAAGCGCCGTAACGAATACGGCGCTTTACAAAACAACATAATGACTATTACTTAGGCATCACAACATCACCAATTACATGAATCACTCCGTTTGTAGCCATTACATCAGTCTTTATGATTTCACTATAATTTCCGTTTTGATCTTTTAACCAGATCTTACCGTCTTTTTTTACGGCTTTTAGTTTCGCACCACTTAGGGTAGTTAACTCTGCCTTTCCTCCTCCACTTTTTAATGCTTTTACAACAGCAGCCGCATCGATCTTACCTGATACTACATGATACGTTAGGATAGAAGTTAACTTACTTTTGTTGGCTGGTTCCAATAAAGAATTCAGAGTTTTAGAATCGATCTTGGCAAAAGCATCATTGGTAGGGGCAAATACCGTAAAAGGTCCATCACCTTTTAGAGCTCCAACCAGATCAGCTGCTTTAAGCGCTGTTACCAAGGTAGAAAAATCGTCTACTGATACAGCTACATCTACAATGTCCTTTTTTGATTGTGCAAATGTGGATTGAGTGCATACGAATAAGAAAAGAGTCGAGGCAATAAAAATTAGTTTTTTCATGATTTTATTTTTTAAGAATTAAACATTGTTAAACGCGCTTTACATATTCATATACACAAGTTTGTTTCATTTGGATGAGTTTGGATGAGATTTTTTTTAAATTTGAAGAAGCCAATAACTAAATGAAAGACGATTTAGAACTTATAAAGAAGTTACAGAGTCAAGATTCTTATGCCTTGTCTAAGGTTTATGATCTCTATTCTGGTGCACTTTATGGGGTGATTTTAAGAATGTGCAAAGATGAGCCTCTAGCACAGGATTTATTACAAGAAACATTTATGAAAATTTGGCGAAAATCGCATACGTATAATCCGGAAAAAGGAAAGTTTTTTACCTGGTCATATCGAATTGCAAGGAATATAACGTTAAACGCGCTACGCAAAAAGAATATCCTCATCCAAAATGAGGATTTAAGTGTATATAAAGATAGAAGTACTTCTGAAGTAGAAAAAGAAACATTAGAATTAGATGGTTCTTTAAAAAAATTAGAACCTCATCATCAAAAAGCTTTAGAGCTTGTATATTTTAATGGGCTCACGCATAGAGAGGCACAAGAGGAAATGGATGTTCCTTTAGGAACATTTAAATCTTATATAAAACAAGCTCTTAAAAAATTAAGAGAATCTTATAAAGAAGAACTTCTAGTAGTATGGATTATTATTGAAATGATGAGATGATGGATAGGAATACGATAAAAGATACAGGAATACTAGAACAATATCTATTAGGTGAACTTTCTGAGGAGCAATCTATAGAAGTAGAGAACATTCTTAAAAAAGATAAAGAGTTACGAGAGTATTTCAATAAAATGGAAAATGATATGGAGCAAATAGCATTAGAAAATGCAATTACTCCTCCTGTTCATATTAAAACAGCGATATTAAATGAACTAGAAAATTCTAGCTTGGTTGCTAAAGAAAAAGTAATTCCATTGCAAAAAAGAAAAAGAGTCTCCTACAATTTTGCGATTGCCGCGAGTCTTGCTGCGCTATTTTTATTGAGTTCTGGTTGGTTGTATAACCAATGGAAAAATACGGAACGTACTATGATTACATTACAAAAAGAGACCAATGATCTAAAAGATAGGCTTGTAAACTTAGAAGGTAATTATCAGAAAACTGAAAAATGGTATCAAGCGATCAATAAACCAGAAGTAGTACAGTTGGTATTAAAAGGGAATGAAAAATCACCTGGTTCTGCTGCTATAGCATATGTAAATCATAAGAACAAAGAGGTTATCCTTAACCCAACGGGACTTTCTAAACTAAAGAATAATAAAACCTATCAAATGTGGGCAGATGTAAATGGAGAAATGATCGATATGGGTGTGATTTCTGCTAATCAAGAAATGATCACAATGAAATATATTGAGAATGCGGAATCATTAAATATAACAATTGAACCCGCTGGGGGAAATGATCATCCTACGGTAGAACAACTAATTTCTAATGTATATCTTTAGTACTAGAATCTGCATAAACTTAGCGGTAATTAAATATGATATTCGAAACTCATCAACTGAATTCTCCAATTAGCAAGTACATTGAATCTATATTTCATTTTAAAGATTTTATACCGGACCATTCTATAGAGCGAGTTGTACCCACTGGGCATGTGTTTATTATTTTCGAATTAGATGACATCCCAAGAAATACATTTGATAATATTACGCTAAAACCTAACAAAACATATACGAAAGCTTGGATATCTGGGATACACAAAAACTATATCTCAATTTCTGCTCATCCAAAATCCGAAATGTTTGTGATTCAATTTAAGCCTTTTGGAACCTATCCTTTTTTTCATTTTCCTGCAGCAGATCTAAGTGAAAAAATTCTTTCTTATGAAGAAGTTTTTGAAAAAGAGCTCCTAGTATTAAGAGAAAACCTTCTAAAACAAGAGGCTTCTCTAGATAAATTCAATGTAGCGGAAAAATGGTTAATAAGTAGATTTAATGAATCTAAAGTACCATCTAAAGAATTACTTTCTGTAGTACAAAAGTTAGAAACAGAACCTGTAACTAATTTTAATGATGCCATCGGAAGCTATCCATATACTCAGAAACACCTTATAGATCAATTTAAAAAATACATAGGCGTGACTCCTAAATATTATCAACGAATCTTACGTTTCAATGAAATCTTACAACAAATTCAACAAAAAGAAAGTATATCTTGGTCCCAAGTAGCTTATCAATGTGGGTATGCGGATCAATCTCACTTTATCAAAGAGTTTAATCATTTTTCTGGTTTTAATCCTCAAGAATTTATCAAGAAAGAATTCAATAAAGATGAGTCAAATTTCTTTCCTTTGGATAGAGAAGGTTAATTTTTTACTATTATAGTATTTTTTGTTTTTCGTACTTAGCGTTAAACTTATTACAAAATGAAAAAAATTACTTTCATCATCTTACTATTTCTTCCTGGTTTATTTATTTATTCACAGAATCAAAAGATACAAACAGAAAAAAGAGTTACTTCTACGATTGATTCCACCAACAAAAAGGAGCTTGTACTCATACAAGAGTTTATTGTTAATGTACCGTTAGATTCTGTTTGGAATGCATATACAACCAAAAACGGTTGGGAAAGTTGGGTAGTGCCTTTGGCCGAAGTTGATTTTAAAATTAACGGGACAATCAAAACCAATTATGACAAGAACGGAAAGATTGGAGATAGTACCACGATCAACTTAAAAGTGGTTAATTATATCCCAAAAAAGTTGATTACTTTACAAGCGGAACTCACTAATAACTTTCCTGATTTTATGAAAAAAGATGAAAAAGATCTCTATAACATTATTTGTTTTGAGTCTTTAACCAGCAAAAAAACAAAGATAATCTCTTATGGAATTGGATATAAAAACAATCCGAAATATCTATCATTAATGAAATTCTTTATTTCTGGAAACGAAATGTCATATCAACAGTTAATTGCATATCTTGAAAAAGGAAAAGCTATAAAATTCTAACACGATGGATCCAGCACTACAAACAATGATTAATAATATGCCTGAGAAAACAGGCAAGTCCTTAGAGGAATGGAAACAAATTCTAAAAGAACAATCTTTTGCAAAACACGGTGAAGCAGTTAAATTCTTAAAAACAGAACATAGTGTAACTCACGGTTTCGCTAATACTATAGTCGCTTTATCTAAAGAATCTGATGATACTCCTAATGATTTGGTAACCAGCCAATACAAGGGCAAAGAAAACTTACTCCCTATTTATGAAAAGCTTCTTACCGTCGTAACATCTTTTGGTGATGATGTTGTTAAAACACCTAAAAAAACAAGTGTTAGCATTATTAGAAAAAAGCAATTTGCACTTATTAAACCCGCTACTAAAACCAGAATTGATCTGGGTTTAAAGCTAAAAGGGAAACCTACTACCGAACGGCTTCAAAACTCTGGTCCTTTTGGTACCATGTGTACTCATAGAGTTCAAATAATATCTATAGATCAAGTAGATACTGAACTCACAGAATGGTTAAAAGAAGCTTATGAAATGTCTGTGTAATAAATCCTAAGTACTATAAACCACTATTTATCATTGTATTACTATATACTCTACAATCATCAATAAAACTTTATACTTTATTTATGATGTAATTCTCATTTTTGGTGCAGTATTATCAAGATATTGCCGTGAAATTAGAATACTCATAAAATAAAATTTAAATGAACATTACATTAGAACAAGCGGAGAAAATTATTAGCGCTGCTAAGACAAAATCGATTGCATTAAATACAAAAATGAATATCTCTATCGTTGATGCGGGAGCAAATCTTGTAGCTTTTGCGCGTATGGATGGAGCTTGGTTAGGTTCTCTTGATATCTCTTTAAAGAAAGCAAAAACAGCTCGTTTCTTTGATATGAATACAGGTATCATTGGAGAACTATCACAACCCGGAGGTTCTTTATATAACATCGAGCATTCTAACGGAGGCCTAATAACTTTTCCAGGAGGAGTTCCTATCAAGAATGAAAACGATGAGATCATAGGAGCAATTGGAGTAAGTGGGAGTAGCGTAGAAAATGATCATGCTGTGGCAGAAGCTGGTGCAAACGCTTTATAATTATTTAAAAATTAGCGTGTAGGTTATCTAAAATTAAATATGAATAATCTGCACGTTTATATTTTATACAAGTTCTGATTTAAAAATACTCAAATAAAACATAGGTATTTTTAAGTCAGAAATGGTATTCGTCTAAATATCGCTACTAACTATCTCCAATATTGATACATGAAAAAAATCGTTAGTTATATCTGGCCACTTACTAAAAAAATTCAGTCTAAAATTAACGGAACATTGGAAATCACCTGGATGAATGGAAAAAAAGTGTTGGATAGTGAAACCGCTAATTACTCTTATGGTTCATTACAGCGTATTTTAGATTATGGATTGTCTAAAATATATTTTGATAGTAAGTCGAGTATTCTATTATTGGGAATGGGCGGAGGAAGTGTTATAGATACATTAAGAAATCGATATAAACACATTGGTCATATTACCGCTGTAGAAATTGATCCAATAATTATTCAATTGGCAAAAGATGAATTCGATATTGCGGAAAACAAAGAACTATCAATTATTTCTGATGATGCACTTGATTTTGTATCTAATTGTAAAAATTCTTTTGACTTAATCATTATAGATCTTTTTATTGATCTAAAGGTACCTATCGAATTTTATCAGATCTCTTTTTGGGATCAACTTACTAAATTAATAAAACCTAAAGGAAATTTGCTTTTTAATGCTGGTATCCAACTGAATGATGATTCTGACATACAATTGCTTATAACCAATTACTCCAAAAAGATAGAGTTCCAACTACACAGTAATGTCCATGGAACTAATACTCTATTAATAGGTAGAAAAAAATAGTATCTTCGTTATTGATCTTATTTTTTATTAGCATGAATGCGAAAAGCCTTACCGATACTGCCCAAACCATAGCATCCTATATACATAGAACTCCTATCCTTACATCACGACTTCTTAACAAGATTTCAGGAGCTGATTTATACTTTAAGTGTGAAAATTTTCAGCGAATGGGAGCTTTTAAGATGCGTGGTGCAACACATGCAATTTTACAATTATCTAATGAACAAAAAGCTAAAGGAGTAGTGACACACTCTTCGGGTAATTTTGCGCAGGCATTATCTCTTGCTGCTCAGACTTTAGGAGTCAGAGCATATATTGTAATGCCATCTAATGCTCCACAAGTAAAAAAAGATGCAGTTAAAGATTATGGAGGAGAAATTATAGAATGCCCTCCTACTCATAAAGATCGTGAAGCAACAGCGAATAAAATTCAAACTGAAAAAGGAGCAACTTTTTTACATCCCTATAATGACCACAATGTAATATTAGGACAAGGAACTGCAGCTTTAGAATTACTGGAAGATTATCCTGATTTAGAATATATATTTTCTCCTGTTGGCGGTGGCGGACTGATTTCTGGAACGGCATTGGCAGCTTATTTTTATGGAAAAAACTGTAAAGTCATTGGCGGAGAACCTTTTGAAGTAGATGATGCTTATAGAGCATTACAAAGTGGTACGTTAGAAATTAACGAAACCACCAACACTGCTGCTGACGGACTCAAAATGCCTTTAGGTGATCTTACTTTTCCCATCATACAGAAACACGTTTCGGAGATTATTCGAGTAGATGAGGAAGAAATTATATCGGCCATGCGTTTGATTTGGGAACGTATGAAAATCATTATAGAACCTTCTTGTTCAGTTCCATTAGCCGCTTTGCTTAGAGAAAAGGAACGATTTCAGAATAAAAAAATAGGAATTATTCTCTCCGGAGGAAACGTGGATTTAGGTAATCTACCTTTTTAAAAACACTTTAGCACATATTTAACAATCTCTTAAAACGCCTATAAAAAAACACTTACGACATAAAACTCCTAATTAATTAGTTAAACTACTAACTAATTAGTTGCAAAACTAATCAATTAGTAGTACGTTTGCTATATCAAATTTCAAGATCATGCAAAAGTTAGCAAAAAGAGAAGAACAGATCATGCAGAGTTTATGGAAACTGGAGAAAGCCTTCATTAAGGAAATTATTGAAGAACTGCCTGATCCCAAGCCTCATTATAATACAACTGCTACGATTGTAAAGATTCTAGAAGAAAAAGGCTTCATCAGCCACAAAGCATTTGGTAATAGTTTTCAGTACTACCCATTGATTTCTAAAAATGAGTATCAAAAAGATGTTTTAGGTGAGGTAGTTAATAATTACTTCGACAACTCACCACTAGCTTTGGTAAAGTTCTTTGCCAAAGAAGAAAAAATAAATACCGAAGAATTAGAAGAAATTATTAAACTCATTAAAAACAATAAGTAATGACTTATATCATCTACAGTGCAGCGCTTATAGGTTTATCGTATTTAATCTACAGATTATTCCTTTCTAAAGAGACATTCTACCACTTAAACAGATGGGTTTTACTAGGATTAATCTTTGTTTCGTTCTCATTACCTTTTATATCAATACCAGAAAATATTTCTTTTAGAACTACTATTTTTCAGAAATCTGAAATTGAAAATCAACCTACTGAAGTAGCTGAATTTGCAATTACCGAAAATGAAATTCAATATAACGAATCTATAAGTGTATCGACTTTAGCTTCTGAAAATATTGCAAATACTATTACTCCTTCTATTATTTCTTTAGATTGGAAATCCATTATCATCTATATCTACATTTTAGGTGTTATGGCTTTTGGTGTTAATTTTTTAATTCAATTGGCTGTGCTCTTATATAGGATGATACAATATCCTAGTATAGAAGTGGATAGATATAAAATAGTAGAAACAGATACGAATCATGCTCCTTACTCTTTCTGGAACAGAATATTTATCAACCCAAATCAATATAATCCCGATACGTATTTGCAAATCTTGAAACATGAACAAATGCATATTACTGGTAAACACAGCTTAGACATGTTGTTGGTAGAATTGCTAGTAACCGTACAATGGTTTAATCCTTTTGCGTGGTTATATCGAAAAGCTATTGATAATAACCTCGAATATCTCACAGATAATGGTATGCTAACTAAAGGTGAGGATAAAGAAATTTATCAAATGAATTTACTAAAAGTATCAACCCCAGATATGCCAACAGGTTTGGCAACAAGTTACAATCAATCCTTTCTCAAAAAACGAATAATTATGATGAATTCTAAAAAATCGACTGCAAAATCAGGATGGAAATACTTAATCATTATTCCATTACTGGCTATAACCGTGTTATCATTCAATCCGGTTAGTATTAATCCATCAATCGCTGAAGCTGATGAGACTTATTCAAATGAATTAGAAACTCCAACTGATGAACATTTTAAAGAGTCAAAATTTAAAAATGATTTTACTAAAGGTGTTTGGGATGCCGAAGTTGGTGGAGGAAAACTATGTGTTATGTATAGAAGCGCAGAACCTCTTAAACGAAGTTTTTGGTCAACAACTCGTTGTTATGATCCGTCTTTCTTTGCGGATTTCCCCTCTGGTGATAAACAAAAACTAGAAATAACGAGAGATGCGGGAACTATGGTATATATAGGTGAATTCGAAAATGGAATCGGAGATGGAAGATATACTTTCACACCGAACACTAGTTTCAGTAGTGCTCTGTCTAAACTAGGGTTCACAGCAGATAACGAAGAACTAGTTCATTGTTTTCTTACAGATTTTGATACTACATATTTAGCATATCTAAAAAAAGAAAACCTTTCCTTAAGTCAAGATGATTTTGAAAATATAATTCATAAAGGACTTTCTCTCGAAAAATTAAAAATGTATCGAAAAGAACTGTCAGCACTTGGATACACTAACTATACAATGAAAGAAGTAAGTAAATTAAACTTATTTGATGTAGATGCAGCTTATATAAAATTTATTAATAAGGTAAATGGTCAAAAAGCCACATTAAAGGAAATTACTAAAGCGAAAATTCATAATCTATCTCCGGAATTCATTAAATCATATAATGATAACGGATATAAAAAAATGTCTCTAAATGACTATATGAAATTGAAAATCCATAATGTTTCTCCTGATTTTATTGCAAACTTTAAGAAAGAGGGATATACTAATATCTCTGCAAAAGAAGCACAAAACCTTAAGATTCATAATGTGACCCCTCAACATATTCAATCTTATAAGGATGCTGGGTATAAAAACATAACGCTAAAAGAGGCTAAAAACCTAAAAATTCATAACGTAACACCTTCCTTTATTAATAGTTTTAAAAAGATCGGATATCCTAATATTTCTTTAAAAGAAGCAAAAGATCTAAAAATTCATAATGTGACAGCCGATCTTATACAATCGTATAAAAAGTCGGGGCAAAGCAATATTTCATTAAAAGAAGCGATTAAACTAAGAATACATAATATTTCTCCAGAGCAAGTAAAAATAGCTAAAAGTAATGGCCAGTCTAGTTCTACCAATAGTTCTGGAAAAGCATATCAAGATTCTCAACAAACACCTGGTGATTTTATAAAACAATTTAAAGCTCTTGGTTATGATAATGCATCCGTGGACGATATTATTTCTCTTAAAATCCATAACGTAACACCCGATTTTATAAAAAAATATCACGATGCAGGATATAAAAATATCCCGCTAGATGAAGTTGTAGGATTAAAAATTCACAATGTAACTCCAGAATTTATTAACACTTTCAAGAAAGCTGGATATAAGAATATCTCGTTAGAAGAAGCTATGTCATTAAGAATCCATAATGTCTCTCCAGATGCCGCCGCCGAGTATGTGAAAATTGGATACAACAACCTAAGTATAGATGATCTGATGTCTCTAAAAATTCATAATGTATCTCCAGAATATATTAAAGAATTTAAACAAACTAAGTTTGGTAATATTCCCTTAGACGACATTATGTCTTTTAAAATACATAATGTGACTCCAGAATTTGTAAAGACATTCGAAGATTTAGGATATACTAATATCACAGCAGATCAAGCACAGAGTTTAAAGATTCACGGAGTAACCCCGGAATTCGTAAAATCATTGAAAGATCAAGATAAAGACGTTTCATTGGATCAAGCTATTAGAATCAAGATTCATTTTTAAGCTAATAGTATTATAAGCTAACCAAGCTATTATTCATTCATCAATCATTAAAAATGCTGTTAATTATTTTAGTTAGCAGCATTTTTCATATTTTATCTATTATCAATGATCAACTGATTTTATGAGACTTCAATTTCAGGTTTTCAGAAATTTCTTTTTCAATGTAGATTAGTTATGTATATGCAATCCTATTTGTCTATGTATTCTTAGCGAATTATCTTTTTCTCTACGCCAATATGAAATCCCGTTTCCTGCAGTACTCCCAGAAAATCCCGGAACTGTCCAATCTACATAAAATCCACCGTATTTTATATAACCGTTTTCTAATTTATCGTATGCATACGTCATCAGTTCAAGAGAATCTATTTTTGCCGGATTATGATAATATGCCTTATAGTGATCTATCAAAACGGACTTTCCTGTTTTAATGGTATCCGCAAACGGCAAGTACATTGCATCATCCGTATATGAATCCGCAGTTTTCGCAGGAATCCTAGCTATTACATTATTTTTACCCAAAGCCATATATGCTTCTAATTCTCTTGGTATTGTTATAACTTTGGGTGTAGCGATAGTTGCTTCGGGGACAAGGAATATAGTAGGATTATCTATAGGTCGTAAATATCCAAATGATTCCGCACGTAATTTTAGTCTTCCTTGTTCATTCTTTTTCCAAACATTAAGATACTTACCTTCTAACTTTTCAGAGTCTTCAAAAATCTTGGTAAATAATCCTATCTCAATAATTCTGTTAGAGAATTCTAAAACCTCTATTGTTTCTCTATGATATTCTTTAATATCCTTTCTAGCAAATAAGGTATCATAATATGTCTTAATATTATCTTTATTTACTATTAAAGGATTGTAATCTGTCATCAACAAAGACTCTTGATCATATAAATCACTTATTACTTCGAATGATCCTGTCTTTGTAGCATTAATTATTTTTTGATTGTATTCTATTAAAAGATTTTTAATCGGATTTGACTGTTCAGATTCATCTTGCTTCTTCTTTTTAGAATCTTCGCACGCTAATAATAACAATAATGTTAGCGTTATAACTACATATTTTCTCATTGTTTTAGTTTTTATCTCTATTTCAGTTTTTAACCATTATCACCAATTTAAATACCACTTTAACATTTAGCTTTGTTTAAGAAGTCATATTAAAAATCACTTTCCATATTTTTAATGAGCTATCTTTCATTCTTCTAAAAACAAATAGGTTTTTAGTTTCAAAAGTATTGAATACACAATCATTAGCAGGGTAAAAAGTTCCTGTTACCTTGCCATGCATAACTACAATTTTTTCAAAAGAGTGTATTTCTGTAATCTCATGCTTCATATCGGCAAAACCATATTGTTTTTCTTTGTTGATATGTTGGATTAAGGAAGCTTTGTTAGTAATTAAGGGATGATTTGGAGCCATATGTACTAAATCATCCACCCAAACATCCATTTTATTCTTGGTTGAAATAGTATGATCATCCAGAATTTCTAAAATATTTTGTATGGATTTTTGATCCTGATTCTTATAAAAGCTTTTGTCTTCCATCTGGATTTCACATTGTATGCACACCAATATAGACATCAAGAGTATTGTTATAAAAGTTCTATTCATTGTTGTATATTTTGATTATTAGAATCTCAGATGTTTATTTAAGAATGGTATGACCATTGTGGCAATGCGTCCATCATTTCCCCAATATTTATTCCAGGGATCTCCTACAAATTCAATTCCTTCATGATCAACACCTAAATCCATTAGCTTTTTACTAAATCTACGATTAGAAATAACATGTTCTTGTACTTGATCGAATCTGGCCCAATCGAATGCGATTGCTTTTAAACTTCTTAAATTATCAGCATATTCATCTAATCTTTCATCTAAATGAAACCCCTTTTGTTCCTTTCTAACATTTTTTGGATGAAGTTTCAGTACTTCGTTTTCGTCTTTTTCAAATAGAAAATCGCAATACAATGGAGGTCTATCTGGATTAGGAAGAAATGCTTGACATACGCTAGTAAAGATCTTGGTCCTTATATCATTCCCAACATCTTTATATGACTTTGCTAATAGCACTTTATCCCAATCAACACCTAAAGAAACTCTTGGTAAATATCCCGACCCCGTAGCTACTGGGTGCAAAGCGTAGACAATTCCAAAGATTTGCGGATAAGCCATAGCAACTTTTAAGGCTCCTCTTCCTCCCATAAAATGACCGATTACTGCCCTACTGTTTTTATCAGAAATAGTTCGATATTTCTGATCTATAAACGGGACTAATTCTTTTATAATAAAATCCAACCAATAACCACTCGTACTAGAGTTTTCAAAAAGACTTCCAATAGTCGGTGAAGTAAAATCCGCAACTACAAAAATGAACTCCTTAGATCGGTTTTCTGAAATATTTTTATCAATGACTTCAGGTGTTTTATGATCAGAAATCACATGATTAGGATTTACGAATAAACTATGTAGATAATAAACTACTGGATAGTTTTTTTTTGATGATGAATAACCTGGCGGAAGATAAATTTTAACATTCCTACTTGTATTGAGTCCTATTTTACTAGCAACTAGAATTTTAGATTTAATAGTATCATCTATAATATTTCCTTTCATTTTATATTGTGCAGAAATACTATGGATACAGAGTATCATGAAAACTGGTAGTATGGATATTTTACTCAAAAAAGTTATAAATATTTTGGAATACTTCATAAGCTAATATATTTGATCAGTAATTTTAATCATAGGTGGATATTTGTCTAAAGATTTTCAATGTGCCATTAGATGCTCTTTTCCATATTTTAATTCCCTTTCCTGTGCTAATACCCGAATGTTCTCCGTGCCTCCAATTAGCAATATGACTAGCATAATTGACTACATAGTCTCCTAAATCGTTGATATAATTGTTTCTAATATCTAATTTTTCGAAAATCGGAAGTTCTGCCACATGATTTTTAATAAATTCATCTAGCTTATTTTTATCTTTAAATACCGGCTTATAGCTAAATAAGGCAATGGGATTATCTGCATATAATTGCGACCATAACGTATGATCCTTATGAGCTATGAACTCTTCTGTAAAATGATTTATTGATGCAATTTCGAACCGAATGTTAGTATTAATAGGAAGGTGTCCTTGATATGCTAAAACAGTTCCAGGAATATCATTAAATTTTAAATGTTCTGTAAGATCTGTATAATGGTCATAATTCCATATTTCTGACATCAGAGAAAGTTTTTCATTTTCCTTTTTCCATATGTCTATGTATTTTCCTTTCAATTCTTCTACTTTAGTGCCATTCTTTAGTTTAACTTTCATGCTAAACGCTCCTATAACACTAAGTTGGGCTCCTAAATCCAATGTTTCGATATTTTTCCTCTCGTATTCTAAAATAGTAAATCGATCAAAAAATGCTTTGTGATAACGCAATGCATTTTCTTTTCCTAAAAGTGTTTTTTGAAAAGCAGGCATCAAATACATATCTGTGTCATAGTGATTGACTATAATCTCAGGATTAGCTGTCAGCATTCCTTTAGTACAATCTGTAATGAATTGATTTAGATATACTTTTATGTTTTCAGTTTCAATTGACTCTGTCTGAGCAATTACGGGCTGAACATTCAAAAAAAATAGAAATAGCAATAGTAAGAGAAAGTTGTTTCTGAAATGACTCATAGGTTTATTGTTTTTAGTGATTTCCAACTAAAATATTCTGAAAATAAAAACAGTAAAGACTAAAATTGATAAAACCTCATCTGCGATTGATGATCTGCAAATTTTTACTGTTTATTTGAACAATTATGGATACGATTAAATCTAGAACCGTTCATCAATAATTCGAATACATTCGTCAATAAAACAGTACTACTATATGTGTTTAAAAACTATTTTCTTATTTTACTAAGTCTTAAGTACTACACTTTATGCATATAGAATTGAATACTATAAAAAATTCTCAACTACTTATCGGTCTATACCGCTATAAAGTACATCACCTTCTTTTTTGGTTTGTATATCACTATATGTGGTGGGCTATTGGTATTGGTAGCGTTAAGGAAGCCGCGTATAATATTTTCTTTTCTCCCTATAATGTAAAATTTCTGTTTTATTTTGTTTTCCAAGCGGCAGCAGTCTATTTTAATCTGTATTATCTAATTCCTAAATTTCTCGAGAAAAGAAAATACTTAACCTATCTCTTTTTTTTCGGTCTAACGATAATAATCACCGTATTAATAATTACTTCTGGATATTTCGTTGCGGCCTATGTTGCCAATTCCACACTCTCAGAATTATTTGGTGATCAAACTTTTGTCACGTTATTAAAATCAGGACCTTTATCTTCTACACTAGCAAGTATGACACTAGCAATGAGCATAAAACTTGCAAAAAAATGGATTAAATTACAACAAAGACAACAATTGTTAGAAAAAGAAAAAGTAGAAACCGAACTTAAATTTTTAAAATCACAATTCAATCCTCATTTTTTATTCAATACCATCAATTCGATTTTTGTATTGATTCATAAGAATCCTGATATGGCTTCAGAATCACTAGCCAATTTTTCGGATCTTATGCGTTATCAATTATATGAATGCAATGAGTCCAAAATCCCTTTAAATAAGGAAATAAATTATCTTCAGAATTTTATTGATTTAGGAAAACTAAGACTTGACAACACTGTAAAGGTAATTACTAACATCGAAGATCAAATCTATGGTAATGTTTCTGTAGCTCCTTTTATTTTAATGCCTTTCGTAGAAAATGCGTTCAAACATGTGTCACAAGGTGCTCATCAAAAAAATTGGATTTCTATAAATTTTCATTTTTCAAATGAAAAAATCTTATTTGAAGTTGCAAATACTATCATTCATTATGATGACAATTCTGATGACTTGATGAAAAATAGTGGAATAGGCTTAAAAAATGTTCAGAGAAGATTAGATTTAGTATATCACGACCAATACGAACTGTCTATAAAAAAAACGGAAGGTATCTATAAGATAAGGCTAGAAGTAACACTGAATGAAACTCCTACTCTATCAGAACTGTCTATTACACCTTTAACTTCATTACAATCTTAAAAAAAGAAATCATGGTTTTAAAATGTATTGTAATTGATGACGAACCTTTAGCAAGAGAATGTGTTTCTAATTATATAAACGAAGTAGATTTTCTGGAACTGCAAGGATCTTGTAATAATCCTTTGGAAATCAATAAGATAAAGAATGCTCATCAAGCAGACTTACTTTTTCTAGATATTCAGATGCCAAGAATGAATGGAATAGAGTTTTTAAAATCTATGAAATCTCGACCAATGGTTATAATCACAACTGCTTTTCCTAACTATGCCTTGGATGGATTTGATTTAGACGTAATGGACTATTTATTAAAACCAATTACATTTACTCGATTTTTTAAAGCTGTTTGTAAAGTAAAAGAACAGTATCTTTTGACACAAAGTAAAACTAATGTAACTCAGAATCAGGATACTTCAGGATCGGATCATGTTTTTATAAAATGTGAGAGTACTTATAAAAAAATATATTTTGATGATATCTTATTCATCAAATCTATGCAAAACTATGTTGCTTTTCACACTATTGATGGAAAGAAACATCTCTCTTTAATACCTCTTAAAGAAGTCGCTAAACAGTTAGATTCGGATATTTTTATGCAAGTCCATAAATCTTTTATTGTTTGTCTTCACAAAATTGAAGCTATTGAAACAGAAGGAATAACAATTGGTTCACATTATATTCCATTAGGACGTAACTATAGAACTTCTATTATGGAAAAAATAGTTAATGACAGAATATTAAAGAAGTAATTCTTATTCCAAATAAATAACGGTAGTATATAAAAAAGCTGCTAATTCGAAAGTTAGCAGCTTATTATTAACATCTAAAAAAAAAATGAGGTTTTTAAAACCTTATGGATCTAAATCCTATACTCTTGGCAAATCTCCATCCCCTTTAAGAGGCAAATTAGAGCTCCCCATTAAATACGTATCTATATGATATGCTGCCTGTCTGCCTTCTGCTATTGCCCAAACAATTAATGATTGTCCTCTACGAGTGTCTCCTGCAGCAAAAACACCTTTTACATTGGTGGCATAGTCATCCTCAGTAGCTTTTATATTTGTTCTGGCATCCATATCAATTCCTAATTGCTCTGCAATTGTTGGCTCAGATCCGGTGAATCCCATCGCTAATAAAGCTAACTCACATTTCCATTCTTTCTCTGTATTAGGGATTTCTTTTAATGTAAAACGACCATTCTCTTTTACCCACTCTACTTCAGAAGTTATTAAACCTTTAAGATTCCCATTTTCATCTCCTAAAAACTCTTTTGTAGAAATACTCCAATTACGTTCTACGCCTTCTTGATGAGAAGAGCTCGTACGTAAACGCATAGGCCAAAATGGCCAAGGCTGATTGGCAGGGCGTTCTATAGTACCTTTACCCATAATTTCGAAATTCGTTACCGAGGTAGCTCCGTGACGCACCGATGTCCCGATACAATCAGATCCTGTATCTCCTCCTCCAATTACAATCACATCCTTACCAGTTGCCAAGATTTCTTCGCCCAGCTCTTTTATGCCATCTACTCTTCTATTGTTTTGCGGTAAGAAATCCATAGCCTGAACTACTCCTTTTAGATCAGATCCTTTTACCGGTAAGTTACGACGTACTGTTGCTCCTGTACACAATACTACTGCATCATACTCTGATTTTAATTGATCCGCTTTAATATCCTTTCCTATAGCAGTATTTGTCTTAAACACAATACCTTCTTCTTCTAAAACGGTAACACGACGATCAATCACATTCTTTTCCATCTTAAAGTCTGGAATTCCATAACGTAACAACCCTCCTACTTTTTCATCTCTTTCGAAAACGGTTACTAAATGTCCTGCTCGATTTAATTGTTGTGCAGTTGCTAGTCCGGCAGGTCCTGATCCAATTACTGCAACAGTTTTACCAGTTCTCTCTCTTGGCGGGTTCGCTTTTACCCATCCATTTTCAAAAGCTTGCTCTACTATATTCTTTTCTATATTTTCTATCGTCACAGGATCCTCATTAATTCCAAGTACACAAGCTTCTTCGCAAGGCGCAGGACATAGCCTACCCGTAAATTCCGGGAAGTTATTTGTCGAATGTAATATACTAGCAGCTTTCTCCCATTTACCTCGATACACTGCATCGTTAAAATCAGGAATCAGATTTCCTAATGGACATCCACTATGACAAAACGGGATTCCACAATCCATACATCTTGCTCCTTGATTTTTTAGTTTACTTTCCTCCATAGGTACCGTAAACTCATTGTATCCTCTAATACGATCTTTAACAGGTTGGTACTGTTCTATCTCTCTTTCAAATTCTAAAAATCCAGTTATCTTTCCCATGTATATTATCGTTTATGCTTGTGCTAATTTTTCTTCTTCTAATCGTTTTAAGGCCTGCTTATACTCTTCTGGGAATATCTTAATAAATTTAGGCAATTCGTTTTCCCAATTCTCTAGAATTCTTTGTGCCAATGGACTTAATGTTGCATTGTAATGTGATTCTATTAAGCCTTTTAATTCGATTACATCTTCTGGTAGTTCCACCGGATCTAGGTTTAACGCTTCTTTATTACAATGTGCTTCGAATGTCTTTTTATCGTCATAGATGTAAGCGATACCTCCAGACATCCCTGCTCCAAAATTTCTACCAACTTCTCCAAGGATCACTGCAACTCCACCGGTCATATATTCACATCCGTGATCTCCAATACCTTCTACAACTGCTTTGGCACCTGAGTTACGAACACAAAAACGTTCTCCTGCTTTACCATTAATGTATACCTCTCCATCTGTAGCTCCATATAAAGTAACATTACCTGTAATCACATTTTCTTCTGGCACTAAAGTCGCTTCGTCAGGTACTTTGATAATTAGCTTAGCTCCTGATAATCCTTTACCTAGATAATCATTGGTATTCCCATTAACTATCATAGTCAATCCTTTTGTAGCGAATGCTCCAAAACTTTGTCCTGCAGCACCTGTAAAATTCAATTTCAGCGTGCTATCTGGTAATCCTTGTGCTCCGTATATTTTAGATATTTCATTACTAAGAATTGCTCCTACTGCTCTATCTGTATTAGTAATATCAAAATCTAGCGTAGTCTTCTCCTTTCTAAACAATGCCTGGTGTGCTTGTTCTATAATTTCGAAATCTATTGATTTTCCTAAACAGTGATCTTGTATTTCTGAATTATAAATCCCAACTCCTTCAGCTGCTTCTACCTGATGTAAAATTGGTGAAAGATCGACTCCAGCAGTTTTATAATGTTCAATCGCTTGTTTACGATCTAACTTATGTACTTGACCTACCATTTCATTAATTGTTCTGAAGCCAAGCTGTGCCATAATTTCTCTTAATTCCTGAGCAACGAAATACATATAGTTTACTACGTGTTCTGGTTTTCCTTTAAACTTCTTACGTAATTCTGGATTCTGAGTGGCAATACCCACAGGACACGTATTAAGGTGACAAACACGCATCATTACACATCCAGACGCTACTAAAGGTGCTGTAGCAAAACCAAACTCTTCTGCTCCTAATAAACACGCTACTGCAACATCACGACCTGTTTTTAACTGTCCATCACATTCTAAAACAATTCGGCTCCTAAGATTATTACCTACAAGTGTTTGTTGTGCTTCGGCAATTCCTAATTCCCAAGGTAAACCTGCATGCTTTAATGACGTTAGTGGTGACGCTCCTGTTCCTCCATCAAAACCAGAAATCAATACTACGTCTGCTTTTGCTTTTGCTACACCGGCAGCCACTGTTCCTACTCCTACTTCTGATACTAATTTCACATTAATTCTAGCAGATCGGTTTGCTGATTTTAAGTCATAAATCAACTGAGATAAATCTTCAATAGAATAAATATCGTGATGCGGTGGTGGAGAGATCAACCCAACATATGGAGTGGAGTTACGGGTTTTGGCAATTTCAGGATTTACTTTTGGTCCTGGTAACTGTCCTCCTTCTCCTGGTTTAGCCCCTTGAGCCATTTTTATTTGTATCTCTGCAGCATTTGTTAAATAATTTGAAGAAACTCCAAATCGACCAGAAGCAACTTGCTTAATCGCACTATTTTTCCAATCTCCATTTACATCTTTATAAAAACGTAACGGATTTTCTCCTCCTTCTCCAGAGTTACTTTTACCGCCAATTCGATTCATGGCAACGGCTAGGTTCTCATGTGCTTCCTTACTAATAGATCCATAAGACATTGCTCCTGTTTTAAAACGTTTTACAATTTCTGTCCAAGGTTCTACCTCGTCTAATGGAATTGGATCGTAATTAGAAAATTCTAGTAATCCACGAATCGTCATTAGGTTTTTAGACTGTTCGTTAATCAAACTTGCATATTCCTTATAGGTTGCAGGGTCGTTATCTCGTACAGATTTCTGAAGCTTAGCTACAGATAGTGGATTAAACTGATGTTTCTCTCCATTACGTCTCCATCTATATTGACCTCCTATTTCTAAATCTAATGTTGCATCTACTTCTCTCTCTATATAAGCTCTTTTGTGTCGTTTAGCTATTTCTTTCTCAATTTCGTATAACCCAATACCTTGAATACGTGTCGCCGTATTTGGGAAGTATTTATCTACTACTTTGGTGTTTATACCAATACATTCGAAAAGTTGAGAGCTACGGTATGAATTCAAGGTAGAGATTCCTATTTTGTTCATTACCTTCAGTACTCCTTTACCTACAGCTTTGTTATAATTATTTACTGCTTCTAATGCTTCTAAATCGGTAATGTTTTTATCTTCAATTTGTTCTTTTATGATTTCATTTACCATATATGGATTAATAGCACTTGCTCCATATCCAAATAGTAGTGCGAAATGATGTACTTCTCTTGGTTCTGCAGACTCAATAATAATACTCACCTGAGAGCGCTTTCCTAATTTCTGTAATCCACTATTAACAAAAGAACAGGCTAGTAATGCAGGAATTGGAGCTCTGTGCTTGCTTATATTTCTATCCGAAAGTATAATAATATTACTTCCTTCATCGATTGCTTCTGATACTTTATTCAAAGTATCTTCTAAAGCGTCTTCTAATCCATTAAGCCCTCTATTTATATTATATAACATAGAAACAGAAGTCGCCTTAAAACCTTTATCTGTATATGTTTTAATTTTATCTAAATCTTCTTTTGAAATAACAGGATTCTGTATTTTTAATTTATTACAGTGCTTCTCATTAATATTAAAAATATTATGATCTGATCCTAAGGTAAGACTGATATCTGTAATCAATTCCTCGCGAATCCCATCTAATGGAGGGTTTGTTACTTGTGCAAATAATTGTTTAAAGTAATTATAGATTAATTGTGATCTTTCCGAAAGTACAGCAATTGGCGTATCTGATCCCATTGATCCGATAGGTTCTTTTGCTAATTGACTCATCGGAACAATAATCGTATCTATATCTTCCTGAGTATATCCAAATACTTCTTTACGCTTCCCTATAGTTTCTTCGCCTAAAAACAACGGACAGTCGTTATAAGGAATATCCTTTAAGTGTACTAAATTATTGTCTATCCATTCTCTATACGGATGTTTAGCTGCTATCTCCTCTTTAATTTCTTCGTCATTAATGATTCGACCTTCGTCCATATTTACCAGAAACATCTTTCCTGGTTCTAAACGACCGTGAAACTCTAGATTACTAGGTTCTATATCCACCACTCCAGTTTCAGAAGACATAATTACATATCCATCTTTTGTCACAGTGTATCTAGATGGTCTTAATCCATTTCTATCTAATACAGCTCCAATATAATTTCCATCTGTAAACGGAATTGATGCAGGACCATCCCAAGGTTCCATAGCACAAGAATTATATTCATAGAATGCTTTCTTGGCTTCAGACATTTCTGGATTCTTCTCCCAAGCTTCTGGTACCATCATCATCATTACTTCCGGTAAAGACCTACCTGTCATCAATAATAACTCTACCACCATATCCATAGATGCAGAATCTGATTTTCCTTTCAGAACGACCGGTAATACTTTTTTAATATCCTCACCAAACCAGTTGCTTTCTAATAATTCTTCTCTGGATCTCATTCTGGTCACATTACCTCTTAAGGTATTAATCTCTCCATTATGACACATATACCGAAAAGGCTGAGCAAGATCCCAAGTAGGAAACGTGTTGGTCGAAAAACGCTGATGCACTAACGCCAATCTAGTCACTACTTTCGGATCCATAAGATCCGTGTAGTATAATTTAATGTCTTCTGGCATCAAAAGACCTTTAAATATTAAAGTTTTTGTAGATAAACTAGGTAGATAGAAAAACTTGTTTTCTGATAATTTAGAACTGTATATTTCGTGTTCTGTAGCTTTTCTTGCAGTGAACAATTTTAAATTAAAATCAAAATAGCTTTGTTCTTTAGTATTTTTACCTATAAATATTTGCTTAATAAAAGGTTCTGTCGTAGCAGCTATTTCACCTAAATGAACTGTATCTACAGGAACGTCTCTCCATCCTAAAAGTACAAGACCTTGATCGGCAATACTTTTTTCGAAGGTATCCATACAGTATTCTCTCTGATTTTCCTTTTTAGGTAAGAATACATTACTTACAGCATATTCCCCTGCTTCAGGTAAATCAAATGTACAATTCTCAACAAAGAAATCGTGAGGGATATCTATAAGTATTCCAGCTCCATCTCCGGTTTTTCCATCTGAACTTACTGCTCCACGATGTTCTAATTTCTCCAGAATCTCAAGTGCCTTATGAATAATATCATTAGACTTTTTTCCTTCTAAGCTACAAATAAATCCGGCACCACATGCGTCGTGTTCGAATTCTGGCAGATACATTCCTTGTTTCTTCATATTATTTCCGATCTAAAGTGTTTCGAGTTGTTGAAATTAACAAAACCTTAAGGAAGGAAAAAGAAAAACAGAGCTTTCAGGATTACTTTTCTTAGCTCTTTAAAAAAACACAAGTTTCAATAAAATAATCACAAAATAATGACTTCTAATTACGAATTCAATAACGTGTTTTTCTTAAAAAAACTCAAATAACATAAGGGATTACAGCAATTTAGCAATGAAAAACATCTATGAAAACGTTTTCGTAAAAAAATTGTAATACGTTACTGCGAAATCCTTATTTATTCCTTTAAAAAATACATACCCCCAATTTTTTAAGGGGTAAATATTTTAAAATGATAAAAATATAGCAATTACCCTCCAAAATTTGGTGGCTAAAAAGTAATTCACATATTTTTGACACAGATTTAACATTAATTTTAACTTTTTAGTCTTTATGAAGAAAATAGAAGCAATCATCAGAAGATCAAAATATCGTGTTGTAAAAGAAGCATTACACGACAAAGGCATTACATTCTTTTCTTATTGGGATGTTACTGGTGTAGGTAATGAGAAAAAAGGACACGTATATCGTGGAATTTCCTATAGTACAACAGATATTCAAAGACGTTTTTTATCAATTGTAGTAAATGATGAATTTGAAGAAGCTGCAGTTTCTGCAATTCTGGAAGCTGGAAAAACCGGTGAAGTTGGAGACGGAAAAGTTTTTGTATCCGATATTAAAGAAGCCTACAGAATTCGTACTTCTGAAAAAGGTAGCGCTACACTATCCTAACCACACTCACACAAATTACCAACTGAAAACAAAAAAAATAACTTTAAATAGTCAATTATACAATGGAAATGTTAACTATAAACAATGTATGGATGATGGTGTGTACAGCACTTGTATTCTTCATGCACCTAGGTTTCTCTTTTTTAGAAATTGGATTAACTCGTCAAAAAAACACAATTAATATTCTTTTTAAAAATGTATTCATCATCTGTGTAGGTTTATTACTATACTGCTTAGTAGGATTTAATCTAATGTATCCCGGATTTGCCGAAGATGCTGCAGGATTTATCGGATTTGCAGGATTTGGATTAAGTTCTCCTGTAGTAGAAGGAGCTTTAGACTTAGCATATAATGAAGGATATACGTATTGGACAGACTTCTTATTCCAAGGAATGTTTGCTGCTACTGCTGCTACGATTGTTTCTGGAGCTGTTGCGGAAAGAATCAAACTTGGATCATTTATGATTTTTACAATTGTATATGTAGGAGTTGTGTATCCAATCGTAGGTTCATGGCAATGGGGAGGCGGATTTTTATCTTCGTTCCAAATTGGTGAAGCTGAAGGATTTTATGACTTTGCTGGTTCTACACTAGTTCACTCTGTGGGAGGATGGGCTGCGTTAGTAGCAGTATGGTTATTAGGATCTAGAATCGGAAAATTTAATTCTGATGGTAAGCCTCAAGCAATACCTGGTCATAACATACCTTTAGCTGCAGCAGGTGTATTAATCCTTTGGTTAGGATGGTTCGGATTTAATGGTGGTTCTGTACTTTCTGCAGATGCTGCTGGAACATCTCTTACATTGGTAACGACATCTCTTGCTGCTGCTGCTGGTGGAGTTGTAGCCTTTTTAGTATCTACACTAATGTATAAAAACTATGATCTAACAATGTTCTTAAACGGAATTCTTGGAGGACTAGTAGGTATTACTGCTGGAGCTGATCAAATGACTCCTACTGATGCTGTATTAATTGGGGCAATTGCTGGAGCGATCATCGTGTTTGGTGTAGCACTGATAGATAAGTTGAAACTTGACGATCCTGTAGGAGCAATTGCAGTACACTTAATCTGCGGTATCTGGGGAACACTAGCTGTAGGAATATTTGGTGCTAAAGCTGGTTTTGATCAATTTTTAGTGCAAGGAGTTGGAGTTTTAGCTGCTGGTGGGTTCTGTGTGCTAACATCCTTTATCATTATATTTGGATTAAAGAAAACTATAGGAATCAGAGTTTCTGAAAAAGAAGAAATTGATGGTCTAGATGGTCACGAGCATGGAATGGATGCATATCCAGATTTTAGAATTAACCAACACTAGAAGGTATATTTAATTCTTGTTATATATAAAGAAGAGGGCGATTTATGATCGCCCTCTTTTTTTGATTACTTTATAATCTCCATAGATAAAGGATAGGATGGTTCTTCTCCATTACTTGCTTTGATAGCATTTATGATAGGAAATACTAAGCATAAAACTCCTATTACAATTAATCCTAAAATTCCTAATCCAAACAATAATATTAATGGTATACAAACTACCGCATAGATAAACATACTAATCTGAAAATTCATAATTGATTTTCCATGATTATCCATTGCTAACACCTGTTCTCTCTGCGTTAACCATAATATTAAAGGCACTATAAACCCTCCAAATCCAGTTACAAGGTCTAACAACTGGGATAAATGGGTAATAACGAGTAATGATCTGTCTTGTCTCATGATTTCTTTGATTTTGATTGATGATTGTTTAGGTTTGCTAATAAAATTAGCAGTCTTTACATATATGACGAAAAAACTAGTAAAATGTTACATTAAAAAAAGAAACATCCATAAAAAAAGCATCTCAAAACTGAGATGCTTTTAATTTAACTAAATTTAAATTCTATTGTTTATTTATTGGTTAGTTGATGATTAGTTTTCTTGTTGCTTTCTCTCCATCACTTTCTATTCGGATTATATAAATCCCACGACCTAATGATAAATTCTGAGCAGAAATAGTATTAACTCCGGATTGTAGTTTTATTTCTGCCTGCTTTTGACCTAAAATAGAAAATACCGTAGCATTAGCCTTTTTCACAAACGAATTAAGACGTATCGAGAAATTATTAGTGGCTGGGTTTGGAGCTATACTAACATCAGAGAAAATACCTTCTGGTTCATTCCCTAATATTGCCTCGGCAGATTCTAAGTTAGCTACTAAACTTTCTGCAGTTGCTGATTGCCCACAAGAACCTTCATATATCTTTACATTAGAAAAAACTGAAGTATTACCGCTACCAGCATCATTATCATTAATAAATACTAATCTATCCATATTTCCGGTATAAAAGTTACCAACAGGAATTACATACGTAGTTGTACCACTAGAATAATTATCAAAATTGGTAACTCCATAATTTTGGGTTCCATGGACTTTAAAATATCTATTAGAAGTCAACGTATTATCGTCTTCAAAACCAATTCCGTGGATTTCTCCCTGACTAGAACTACTAAAATCAAACTCTATAACGGTACTAGATGTAACGTTATAATTCAGTGCAATATATTTCCAAGTATTATTACTCATCGATATCGATGCTCCTCCATTACCTACAGAAAAGTTTCCTGCTGAGTCTTGATTAGAAAAACCATTAATATTAAAATCATTAAAGTTCAATGATTCACAAGTTGGCGGCGGTGTTGTTCCGTTTGTGATACTTAGATCATCGATCGTGATATCTCCTTGCCAGCTAGTACCAGTAACTACATTTAATCGTAGTTGTACACTAGAGTTACCGGCGTACGTAGAAAGATCTACACTTGCTTCATTCCAATCAGCACCTTGAGATCCTGATATGGTAAATACACTCGTCCAATTACCTGTATTATTAGTTCTAGCTTCAATATTTAATGTACCAACAGCATCACCTACCATATGATATTGAAAATTAAGCGTTGGCGATGAGACTCCTCCAAAATCTAAACAAGGCGAATTCAAAATTGCTTGCTTATTAGGATACCCGTCACCATTACCAGATGCTTCTACATAAATATAAGAATTACCATCAATTGCTCCGTTTGGTCCAGTTCCGCTAGAAGGTGTACCTCCAGAATTCACAGTCCAGTTAATATCATCACTAGAGGATTGTGACCAAGCTCCAATAGTTCCTTCAAAACTTTCATTATAAGGAAAAGAAGAAACATCTCCTGAACAATCATCTGATGGAGGTGGTGGCGGTGTTCCTAATCCCATTGCATCCCAGAAAGCAGGTATTGTAGCTCTTTCTCCAAAATTAGATCCACCTGATCCTGTACATCCTCCATACGCATGAACGCCAACAGCATTTCCTGTGGCCGAGTCAATAATTGGGCTTCCAGAGTTCCCTCCTGTAGTATCTGTTCTATATCTAACGAAAGTATTTGTCGTAGAACTTAATGGTCCTGTATGAATTTGTTGTGTTTGATTGTCAATCCCAGTATCTGTTCCAAAACCAGTTATTGTAATATTCGCTCCAGGTGCATCTTGCACTACATTATACGATGCTCCTTGTCCTTGAATTGGTGTTTGACCTGTTTGAGAATTAGCAAAACCTTCAAAAACTGCCCAGTCATTAGCTGTACTTGGACTGTTAGGATACGGCGATACAAAATTACCTATTGGATATTGATCCTCTGGTCCAGGATGTACAATAGTTCTGTCTGGATTTGATTTTGGGACATTAAATTCGATAATCTCTGCTCTACTACTTACACAGTGACCTGCAGTTACCAATTTACCATTGGTAATAATCCAACCTGTACATCCTATAGGAACTATTCTTCCGATAGCTGCGTCATTAGCATCTACTCTATCGTCATTAGAACCACATTGTGATTTTACTGTAGGATCAAGTTCTCCAACACTTAATGCGGAAATATTAATTCCTACTGATTTGTCATTGGAAGCTACCGATAAAGTAACCGTCACTGCATCACCATTAAAATAAGCACTGGAATTATTCCAATCCTTTATCGTTTGAGCAGTTAAAGTTTGTGTAGCTCCATCTAATTTTGAAGTAATCGTAATCGTGCTATGATTACCTAAGTTTACATCTTTAAAAAAAAGACGTAACCAAGTTGCCCCGGTTTCCGAAACTTCTTCTGTAACTACTTGTGAGTTATTCTTACCCACAACTCCATCTGATTTTAAGGTTAAATTATAAGGAGATTCGTGTCTCGCTAAACTCTGCGTCTGAGCATAATTGATAAACGGAATTAGCATGAATACTGTGCAAATAGCCGCAGTAATTTTGAGTTTTAATAACAGGCTCCTGCTATTACTTGAGTTTGTGCTGTGAAAATTCATGAAAATAAAAGTTTTAGTATATAGAAATTAAATTTAGTTACTAAATCAATTGTTAAGGTTAGTTAAGCCTTAAGCATATATTCCATGAAAAGACAACTCAGTTATTACTGAACTACCTCTATACTATTTTCCTTTTATTCCTTTTTTAATCTTCTGCTCCATCGATAAAAGTAAGGAAGAAAAACGATCTATAAAAAAAGTTTGAAGTATAAATTAAAAATCAAGACTTATATTATGTCTATTTTTGTGTTTTTGACTTATAAAAGTATGATTCCACAAGACACTATAGTAGCTTTAGCGACACCTGCAGGAGCTGGTGCTATTGCCGTAATACGAGTTTCCGGAAACGATGCAATTGGCATCTGTGCTCCTCTGTTTCGCTCTATTAAAGGTAAAGACCTTACTAAACAAAAAAGTCATACAATACATTTAGGTCATATATTGGACAATGATCGTGTCTTAGACGAAGTATTAGTATCACTTTTTAAAGGAACAAATTCGTATACTGGTGAACCAACGGTAGAAATCTCTTGTCACGGATCGAGTTATATACAACAAGAAATTATTCAATTATTACTTCGTAAAGGATGTAGAATTGCTAATGCAGGTGAATTTACGCTACGTGCTTTCATCAATGGAAAACTAGATCTTTCGCAAGCTGAAGCAGTTGCTGATTTGATTGCTTCTGATTCTGAGGCTTCTCATCAGATTGCTATGCAACAAATGCGTGGTGGGTTTAGCAACGAAATCAAAAAGCTACGAGATGAACTTCTCAATTTTGCATCTTTAATTGAATTAGAACTAGATTTTGCGGAAGAAGATGTAGAATTTGCCAACAGAACTCAGTTCCAAGATTTAATATCAAGAATTACCAAAGTCCTAAAACGATTGATAGATTCTTTTGCAGTAGGCAATGTTATTAAAAATGGAATTCCTGTAGCGATTGTTGGAGAACCTAATGTAGGTAAATCTACTTTGCTAAATGCTTTACTGAATGAAGAACGTGCCATTGTTTCGGATATAGCCGGAACCACAAGAGATACGATTGAAGATGAAATTAATATTGGTGGTATTGGTTTCCGATTTATTGATACCGCAGGTATCAGAGATACTAAAGACGTGGTAGAAAGTATAGGGATCAAAAAGACTTTCGAAAAGATCGAACAAGCACAAGTGGTTATTTATTTAGTTGATAGCTCAGCGTTGACCATTGATAGTTTGAAACAATTAAAAACTGAAATTGGTAAGATTAAAAATAAATATCCTCAGAAACCCCTAATCGTTGTTGCTAACAAAATCGATAGATTAGACAGTTCTGAAATAAAAAATCTAAAATCTGAAATTGAGAATATTCATTTATTAGCTGCGAAACAAAATATTGGAGTAGAAGAACTACAAAACAGACTCTTGGAATTCGTTAATACCGGAGCCTTACGAAATGATGAGACGATAGTGACTAACTCTCGTCATTATGATGCATTATTAAAAGCTTTAGAAGAAATTCAGAAAGTACAATACGGTATTGATCAAGGAATATCTGGAGATTTAATGGCCATTGATATTCGTCAGGCATTATATCATTTTGGGGAAATCACTGGTGAAATTACATCCGATGATTTGCTTGGTAATATTTTTGCTAATTTTTGTATTGGGAAATAGATTCATAGTGAGTGTGATTGAAAGATTATTTATGGTTTAACTAAAAAATCATAAGTCTTTGACTTGTATCAATCAGGAAAAAATAAAAGAGGGAAATTATCTTTTTTTAATCTATTTTTGGCAAATTAATTTCAAGCTAACTATGAGTATTCAAGTCAAACTTTTTGTAGACGACAATGAGTTTATTGTAGAACAACATTATTTTAGTTTCTTTCAAAATGCAGATCAAACTGGAAGACCTACCAGTAAGCCTATGAATCGAACTTTTGATTTTGTAATACACGGTAGCAACGACACTACTTTTTTTGAGTGGTCTATCGATTCGCAAATGATGAAAAATTGTAAAATCACTTTTTCTTCTAGGTTTGGAACAAGTAAAAGTAACACTATAGAGTTACTGGATACCTATTGCTTATACTATAAGTTACACTATCAGCACGATAGCTCTAGCCCTATGATGGTGTATTTCAGTTTATCTCCAGCAACAATTCTATTTAATGGACAAGAAATGTTATCACATTGGTGGCGCAAAACTGATCCAGCATTATTAGGACAACCTGTTATAGAAAGAGAAGATGAAGATACTGAGCCAAAAGTAATAGACTATTACATTACTGATTTAGAAGGAAACAAAAAGCCTGAATATGAAGTTGGTGACCAAGTTTATGTTGTCGTAAAGACCAAAAATATGACTGGTAAAGAGCTTACTCTTAATTTAAAGGATAAGACAAAAGATTTTAAATATGAAGGAGAAGTACTTCCGAACGATCGTTTAGAAAATTATCAAATAAGAAGTAATACAGAAAAAATTAAACTAGAAGTAATACCTCAACAAAATTAAAACTAATGGGTAAGAATACTTTTGAGCTAATCATAGATGGAAATTTAGAAGGAACTACTTCTATAGAAATAGCAGATTGTTGCTGTGAGAAGTCAAAGCCTGCAAAAAGTTTTGCACAACTGGTTGCTCTTGTCAAACACAGTGAAGACAACCTTATCATCAAAGGTTATGACGATATGGGTGATAGAATTAGTATCATTAGAGGTATTTATTATGGAACTGAATGGAGTTTAGACTATTCCAAAGAACAAAGTAAAGCACGTAATTTTGCCTTTAATGAATATACAAATAGTAATGTGGAGGCAGATGCCAGAGAAGCTCTTAAATGCTCTGAAAACTGCAAAGCAGACTTATTCAATTCATTATTTAACAGCTTCGAAATTTTTGATTCACCTTACAAAGCTGTAGATTTTGGACATTTGATTATAGGTATGGATTCTAGAAGAAGTTGGCGTGCTAAAAGTATTGGTATCCCAACACAAGGAGGTACAGGTTTAGAGCTTAACACTTGGGTAGGTGATCTTGGTGGTGGAGTTGGAAAACTATCTTTAGATCGCGTTAGAAACCCTAAGAAGAGAGCAAAATCTCTTTTCCCTATATCTGGTAGTAGTTACGGTGCAATGGTTAATTTAGAGGGAGATATAGCTTCTTATGTTTGTGGAATGGATAGCAATAATGAATCGAAAATTGATGATCCTACGGACAATTTTGAAACCATACACGAAGCCCTACAAGATTACTTTGATACTAAATGGGATAAACGAGCCACTTTCTTTTTAAAAATGTTAGATGGGGAATTCGAAGGAAATAAGCTAAAAAATAAAGATGAGGTAGTTGAATATTGTGCGGAGGCATTGAGCGATTTCTCATATTGGTATTTAGGTATTAGAATGAAAGAAAAAGGTTTGGGTGAAATAGACGAATTTACGGCAGCTTCTGGTAACTTTGAACCTGTATCAAGAGAAGTTGCATCTATTTTTATAGATGGATTACTTCACGTAGTTGAAAAACCGCAGGATATGATTACAGCCAGAACCAACCCTAACCCTACTCCAAGAGAAGAAACTACGGTTGATAAAGCAAGTGAGCTTTTAGAAAAACTAAAAGACAAATTCAAAAAAATGGACTTAAACCCTTTTGATTAATATGAAAAAGTTTTGGATTTACAGCATATTAGTTTCTGTAGCTTTGGCTATACTATTTTCTATTTTTCTATTCGTGGGTATCTCAACTGATAGCCCTGCATATCTTTCTATATCTAAAATGATTATTAATATTACCGTTGTTCAATTTATTGGAAGTATAATATTTGCAATCGTTAAATTTAAAACTCAGACCTATAAAACTATCTTCTTTATTCTCGGTATTTTTATAATTCTATGTTATCAGGTATTTCTATATTTCGGAGTATTATCTGGCTTACTAGGCTAGTTTGATTTAATTGATACTCTATCAATACTCAAGTAATCAGAGATTGTTGGATCAATATAAACCCTTTCACCTGTATTAGAGTTCTCTACTATAACGAAATCGTGGTCTTTAAAGAAAGGTGAATCAAAGTATTTATGTATGTCTATACCTAAAAAAAATAGCTTCCCAACGTAGGCTTTTGCTTTCCATTCATTAGATAATCTAGATTTTTCTATCAGGTAGTTACAAGTAAATGCATAAAAGTAGGCATACCCCACACATTGCGTTTTATGTGTATTCACTATTTTATTTGGATCTACATCGCATTTAGATGAGGTAAACTCTAGTTTTTCACTAGTGAGTTCATTAGATTTATCTACTATTGATGTAATACTTGGCAGGTTGTCACTTACCGTAGAATCGTCTAAATAACTGATCAATTTTGAATTAATAATAGTATATCCTTTTCTTTCTTCTATAGCATCGTATTTTACAGAAACCCGATAGATATAGCCTCTAAAAATAAAAAGTAGAGCCATTAGTATAATAAATATGTATCTTTTTTTTATAATTTTCATTTAGTTTTAAAAAGGTGTAATTTCCCTAAAATATTCTTCAGAAATTCTTTTTTAATGGAAACTTTCATATTTTAACATCAACACTAATAACCAATTTCTCTAAAGATGAAAGTTACCAAAGAATTAGTACATGTTGCTTATGAAGTTGCCGTAAATGTTTATCAAGGTAAACTTACTAGAAAAGAAGGAATTGATAAAATTGCTGGAAATGGTCGTATGAACTCTAATAGTGCGGCGGATTATATTCACAATCTAAAACGTTTATTAGATGGAGAAAAGTTTACTAGAACACTTAATTCGTATTCAATGGATTATTATTTAAAAAACATCCATCTCAACTACGGAAAAAGAGGAATATCTAATGCTTTGAAAGCATTAAAATTACATATCACCTATTACGAAAATTTGCAAAAGATAACAATGCATTCAATGCGTGAAATATTTTTGAAATATGATAAAATTAATTCTGATGTATTTAATGAAATAGAGCGAGATGAAATTATAACAATTTTAAATAACGAAAATAAAACCAAACAACAATTAGCTCAAGAATTAAAAAATCTAAAACCTACCAATCCTGAATACATTAAAATTAATAGTAAAACCTATAAAAGAGATAATGCTACTATAGCTAAAATCAAAATATTAAGAGATTTCAGGTGTCAAATCTGTTCTAAAAGGATCAAAATGAAAAACGGCTCATATTACATCGAAGCTGCTCACATAAAACCAAAACATCTAGGAGGAAACGAACTCCCTAATAACATCATTCTATTATGTCCTAATCATCATAAAGAGTTTGACTATGGCGATCTCAAAATATTCCAACATACATCTGATATATTAAACTTTAATCTCAATAGTACTGAATATTCAATTTCTTTGAAACTGGGTTAAAACTAAAAATAATTTAATGAAAAAAAATACAGAAGAAGGTCATAAAAAGAATGCATTCTTTGAAGACTATAAAAAAGAGGTTTTCTACTTAATTGGTTTTAGTATATTTCTATTCTTGATAATTTTTTTAGTTACTAGAAATGTAAAGTGGTTTTCTTATTCCCTTCTTGGATTAGGAGAAATTGGAGATGCTATAGGAGGAATAACTGCTCCTTTTATAAACCTTCTAGCTGCTATCTTGGTATATCTCCATCTTTTAAAGCTCAAATAACTGCTAATAAAAATCAATATGAGTTACTCTTAAAGGATCAAGAGTTGTTACGTAAACAAATCGAAGAATCAAGAAATGATGGCAATATCCAGTTTGTTTTTAAATTATTTGATGACATAAAAAAAGATCACGAAAAAATTGGTAAAACAGTCGAAAATGGAACAATCGACAAAGCATTAAGGTTTTTCATATTTCATCTAGAAGAATTAGAATATTTAAAAGATGGAGATATACAAAAAAGCATGCTAGACAACATAATAGGAAGGTTTCAATATATTATTGATCAATATGCAATGCTTATAAACACATTAGGTGACCTTGACTTCGACAACAGTCAAGTAATAAAAATTAAACTAATAATTAATTTATATTATGGTAGTTACATCGAAACTTATTTATTTGACATTGAGGAAAAATACAAGGAATCTAACTTTGATTATGAGTACCTTAATATTTTAATCCAAAGCGGAATACAATTATCTGATATTATAGAAGATATTAACAATGGTATTAGTGAAGAAGATAATAACGAAGAAGAGTAAGTCTATCTAAATTTTACAATAATAAAAGAATTAATGATTTTCTTGATCCATTTTATCCTTCTTCCTTAAATGAAGACCATAAAATATACTTAAGACAAAATAAATAACAAAAATCAAAACAAATGTCACTATAGGGTGCAGTTCTTTACCAATAGAAATACTAATTACTTCGGCAACCATACCAGATAATAGAAGGCTAATTAAAAATCGTATGTACCATTTTTTAAATAATTTCATAATACTTTATATCAAATATTGTTAAATTAAATGTAGTAAATTCAGTATTAAAAGAACCTAAATATCTATCTATTATTTTTTAAGACGAAATGTTATAAAATATTTTTACTATTTACTTATCAATATGTTGGATTTGATATGCGTTTATTATCTATCTAATAATTACTTTAACAACTCAAAATGTACCTTATTTGTACCTCTAAATATTAAAAACACCTATTTTATTGATAAAATAGATTTTGTATTGGAAAATAAAATTACAATTAGCAAAAAATAAGAGGGAAACGAGTCCCTCTTATCTAATCCATATTTCAAAATAGTGAAACTTTATATTTTACTATTTCAATTTTACTCCACTAAAAATCTCCGTTTCTGATGGTAATCCTAGTTTATCTCTCATCACTTGACCTGCCTGAAGACCAGCAACTATAGCTCCTTCATAATACCCTACGTTGACTCCAAAATTGATCCAATCTCCAGTAATTATAAGATTATCAAAACCAGATTCACTAGCTTTAAGACGATATTTATTAGAACCCGGAAGTGATAAGGTGTACCTGTCTGTTGGATTTACATTGGCACGAAAAAACTGTGTTTTTAATCTACCATAACCGGTTTTGGCAGTTTTCGAAAAATCATGAATTACATCTAACTTCATTCCTTCTGGATACTCTAGTGTAGTAGCGTTCGGAAAAAACCAGCCCATTTTATCTTTCAGCCATTGTTCAGAAACACGCATAATACGTTCTAGTTGATCGTGAGGATATGCTTGATCCGAATATGGAGGTATAACTTCTGGGTCTAGAAATGATCCTGTATAGTATATTAATACACCTGGTTTATCATCTTTCCAATCTTCATACGGCATCACTTGTGACATATCTATAAATGAATACTGAGGATCAGCATAGGTTACCAAGTTGGGTAATGATCCTTCTGGAAAACCCCAATCAGGTAAGCTCATCCCTAATTCTTTTAGTGTAGGCTTCATCCACAATTGCATGGACATGGTAGGAATACTTTTAACATGATTATACATTTTATTCCAGGCTGTATTATTAGCAATAATCTCCTTACAAATTCCTTCATCACCTCCTAAAACATCAATAGGAATTCCTAAAATGACATAATCAAAATCTTTCCCTTTTTCTAAAGCAATTTGTCCCACATTTTCCCAGCCACACCAAGCTTCTTCCAGATCATATTTACCTTCCTTAAGCGCTTTAGCTTGTTGATCATCAATCTGGTCATAAAGAGGTTCTCCGGGCCATACATCTAGGCCTTTGAAAGGATACGTAGGATTATATGTGCCATTTTTTAATGTAACCTGTTCGGCAATAGACATCTTTTCTATTTCTCCAGAATCCGAATAGTGCACCTGTTCTACTTTATGAAAGAACTTAAAGTTTACTCCTCTATTTTTAAGTGTCAAATAAATTGGAGTAATCATAGTATCCGCTGTTCCGGCTTTGAACTTCCATACAAAAGATCCTTTGTAACCTGCAGAATTTGTTAGAAAATGAAGTCCTACTCCAGCCGCCAAACTACCTTGCTGATCAGCTCCCGTTAGGTTGTGAAATGTTCCTGTATACAGAAATCTAACCATTGCAGAGCTCAGTAATCGTTCACTTGCCCCATGGTTTTTAAGCCATGCTCGGTAATCCAAATCATTAATACGCTCATAGTCTAGTTCATGAGTTTCTGGGTTATATACATCCTCAAATGTACCTTTCATATTGACAAGGCCAAATTCTACAAATACAGCTAGCCAATAGAAATATTCATTATGATCTGCTATGGAATCAATGAGCTTAGCAACCCATTTAGAAAGTACATCTAATAAATCTTTAATCAAGGAATGATGATCTTTTCGTTGTGAATGATCGTGATCTTCACTGGTCAAATTCTGAACTAATTCGGATACATAATTCAGTAATTTTTCACCTTCGTGTTTAAAAACTTTGTCTTTTATAAACCCTTCAAATTTAGATTTGAAACTTGCCCAAAGTGGATGATGTTCTGGTGATTTAATTTCTTTAGCAGACTCGGAAGCCATATTCATAAGACTATCTTTGTTTGGATCCGTACCAAACAAAATTTCGGAAATCAATCCCACAGCTTTATGAACAATGGCAGAAAAAGGTAATGGCCCACCTTGACCGGGTATATAATCGTTAGATGGAAAAATGATATTCTTTTTAATCCATTGATTTGTCTTAGGATCAAAATGAGTAAGTAATGTTGTGTCTTCTCGATCAAAGCCATCTTCCCAGGATTTAAAAGGACTATTGGGCATTAGGTTATGTTTTTCGCATTCTTTATATGAATCCTGAATCAGTCGAAAAGCATTTTCATACCATCCCTGAGCGATATGAATTCCGTGTTCCTGAATCCTTTCGTTTGGACCTCTTCCTGTAGCTGTCTTACCTCCTAACCTCCAGCCCATTTGATATATGGTTATATCATAATGATCTTGCCAGTTTTCATAGGAACTAAGTTCATAAGCAGCGGTTAATGACGACATCCCACTACCAAGAATGGCTATTTTCTTTTTGTTCTCTTGTTTATTTTGCATTGGTTTATTGGTTTTAAGAAATTGGAATCTTTTTAGTTGTTAAGTTTTTATTGAAATGTGCTGTACTGAGCTCACTCTGACTAATCGGATAAATAGGTTTATTTTTTTTGATAAACTTCTTCACTATTGGAGCATTATTCCATGTAGCAGCTTCAGTATATAACTCATTTAAATGTGGTACTATGAAAAGTTTATCAAAAACGTCTTCAACCACCCCTATTAGATTATGTGCGTGATGGGTAACATACTTAATATCTTCTTTGGACAATGGATAATGACTTGGATAAAAGGCTTCTATATCTGTTATCATAGAAACAGCACATCCCCGAGGATTGGCAAATATTTTACCTAAGATTCCGAAACTTACGCCTTCTACCATTGACTGCGCATATAATAATCTATACAATACAATATTCATAAAATATTGCTCATATATAGTTTCATTATAAGCTAATGAATCGGCTACTTGATATCCTGAAATGATACTAGAATTATGTGCGCGATACCACGAATATTCATTGGGTGTATTGATATAATCAAGCCAAAAACTAACCGGAATCGGCAGATCCTGAAACTCCTCTCTTGATTCTTTGATCAATTGAGCAAGCGTAGCTAAATATAAAAAATGACTATTTACTTCTCTCCACCAAGGACTCCCCGGTTGTTGAGTATTCGTAGGATTAAGTGTCCCTCTTTTTATTTCCCAGTCAATAAATGCTAATTCAGAATTTCCTAATCCTTCGTTTCCCTTTATAAAGCGATCTCCATATTTTTGGTAAAATTCGTAACGCAGTTTATAGCGTCCTTGAGGATTATCAGAGACTCTAAATACAATTTCTTTGGCCTCTTCTTCAAGTATTTTAAGTTGGTCCATATAGTAGTAAAGTTTTGTATATAGTTCTTAAATTTACGAGTTAAAATATTAAATACAACAAATATTTTTAGGGAATCTTACTCATATATTTCATAAATTTACTTATTATGCAAAAATGATTTTTTAAAATATTAAGCATAAAAAATGTCGGCTTATTTCAAATACTATTTAGGGATCTTATCCATTATATGGTTGTCAACTCTTACTTCATTTGGTCAGACAGCAATTCTTTTGGATGATTCCGCAGAACTGCAAGATATTGGAAAACAAACCTATTATCTGGAGGATGCTTCACTTGGTTTATCCATCGAAGAAATCATAAATAATAACCTAAAAACACCGTTTAAATCATATTCACAAGAAACTATAAATTTTTCTAGTACAGCTTCCGCTTACTGGCTAAAATTCAAAATTACTAAGAAAATACCCGGTAATTTTTTTCTGAATGTCGGTTCGGCTTACATTGACTCAATATCTCTTTATGAACTTGATGAGAAAAATAAACTAATTTCTACAAGACATACTGGTGATGACTTGCCATTCGATACTAGAGAAATTGAAGTAGGTAATTATTTATTTGCTCTTGATTTTGATAAGGATATCACAAGAACTTTTTACCTTAGAGTAAAGAGTGATCAGCCCTTATTTTTCCTTCTTAGAGTAGGAACACTTTCTAACTTTGTGGCATATGAGCATGATTTAGACTTTCTTCAGGGAATCTATTTTGGTTTTATGCTCTTAATCTTTCTGTATAACCTCTTTTTATATTTTTCGACCAGAGAGAGAATATACCTCTACTACATTGCCTATGTGTTCAGTATTACCTGGTTTATGGCTTCTGTATTTGGATATTTCTTTGAATACTTTTGGCCTAATACACCTTTTTTTAATCAATTAGTAGTGGTCAGTTCTGGATTGACTATGATAACGGCTACTTTATTTACTCAAAAATTTCTAAACACCAAAAAATCCGATACTCGCTTACATAAAGGTTCCATGGTGTTTCTTTTTATAGGTTTTTTAGTATGTTTATTTGTATTATTAGGGTATAAAATAGAAGGTCTTAAGTTGGCTCAAGGTGGTCTTCTTATTATGGCAATGTACTTTCTTATTATAGGTATTCGATTTAAATTAAAAGGATTTCGTCCTGCTATCTATTATTTGTTCGCTTGGGGAGCTCTTATTATTGGTATCTGTTTTGCTATACTGGAATCATTAAACCTAACTTTTGTAATGTCCTATTTAAATGCGATGCAGATTGGCTCAGCCCTAGAAGTATTGCTACTTTCCTTTGCACTAGGTGATCGGATTAACATGTACAAAAAACAAAAAGAAGATGCACAATTAGAAGCTCTAATATCAGCCAAAGAAAATGAAAGATTGATTCAAGAGCAAAATATAATTTTAGAAGAGAAGGTAAAGGAACGAACTGCAGAAGTAGCTAACCAAAACGAAGCTCTTATCATTTTGAATAAAGAAAAAGATATGCTGGTCAATTTGGTCGCACATGATCTTAGAACTCCGCTACATCAGATGAAAGGATTAATATGGTTGCTTGACATACCTGTTATGGTAGTAACTGAGGACCAGGAAGCTTATTTGTATGAAATCAACAATTCTATAGATCGCTTGACACAAATGATAAGTCGTATATTGGATACACATGCGTTAGAGAAAAATGAAATCAAGTTAATAAATGAGATTATTAGTTTGAATGAACTGGTTCCGTATATAGTCCAGAATTTTCATCTCACTGCTACAGAAAAAAATATTAAACTATTAGCAGAAGTTGAAGAAGGCAATCATTCTGTCGAAGTAGATAAAAACTACCTTATTCAGGTTTTAGAAAACTTGCTTTCTAATGCACTCAAGTTTTCTAAAAAAGGAAGTAAAGTGGTATTACACGTAAAATCGAATAAAGGAAAAACAAAAGTTGTAGTCGAAGATAATGGACCTGGTATTAGCGAAGAAGATCAGAAGAAGTTATTCGGAAGGTTTCAAAAACTAAGTGCACAGCCTACAGCTGGTGAATCATCTATCGGCCTAGGATTATCCATCGTAAAAAAATATGTAGAAGCTATGAATGGCAAAATTCATTGTGAAAGTCAATTAGGTATCGGAACCAAATTTATTATCACTTTTAAATCTAAAGGCATTTAGGGAGGAATTAAAGTTAACAGGTAGATATAAATTTAGTCAGTATCTAAATGAACTGAGAGTTGATTATGCTGTCAAACTTTTGGTAGAACAATCCTTTACTATCTCTAAAATTTGTCATAAAGTTGGTTTAATATTCGTTCTTGCATCCCTGTACGTTTGAAGTAAATTCCCCAATAACAAATACCTGAAAACCATAAACACCTGATTTTATAGCATTAAAATAAATAAATCAACTTTTTCATTAAAGCTTTATTGGTCTTTCTTTAAAATTAAATTTCATTAATCCATTTCCAAACAATTGATCATCATAGATCAACTGAATGGTTTCATTTTCGGGAATCCCACCAAAATTTAATAATAACCTTTTAAAAGGAGCTACTTTAAAATTACGCTCAAACGTTACTCCTGCGCAGGCTACCGTATCCCCAGATTGGGTTACTGCTTTAAAATCTTTTTGTATAGTAAATGCCATATATTTAACGGCATCTTCATACGATCGGTTGGTATACAAATCTTTTAAAAGATCATCTTCTTTTTCTTGTTGGAACTTTACCTCAATAACTCTTTCATTTTTATACTCTTGATATATGGAGTCAACACTATTAAGATCCTGACTTCCTTCATTCTTTAAAATATAATACTGAATCGGTACTAGAGTCGCATTGTATTCGATATCCGAAAAGAAATGGGAAATAGATCTGGATTTCCATCCGGATTGCTCTAGGTTAAAAAGTCGTTCCTCTATTTCTGTTCTAGGCTTTTCTAGTCCTTTTTGGCAAGACCCAAAAGAAAGTAATAGTATTACTACAGCAAGATAATTTAGGTTATATTTATTCACAAATCACATATTTAAGGTCGTATATAAATATACCCATTATAAATCCAACTCTCGAAAGTTATATTTTAAAAAATCTATCGGCAACTGAAATAAAAGATATTTGTTAATAATCAAAAATCAAATTTTACAATCTTTACTTTTTCTCTTCCTCTACGAAAATGATCTTCTTTTTCTATTAAGTAAAACCCTTTACCATCGATAACCTTTGCTGTAATAATCTCTTTACGTTTTATCCCTTTTTTAGCGTCTAAATACTCTTTTACCTTATCATTAAACAACATTGCAAACTGTGTATCACTAGAGAGCATTAATTTCTTATTATAATCTTGCTTTTGTTTTCTGTAATAATATTCTATAATACTGTCTCCAATTGTTCCGTTTTCTGGATCAATCTTAAAAGTAAATAACATACCATCGATATTTATTCCTACCCCTATATCCGTTATCATATTGAACAGATCTATTTTCAGATCGATCCCTTTTCTAGAATCCATAAATTCTTTATTTTCCACATCTTTTTGTACTTTCCAGATCAAATTACCATCAAAATCATACTTAAAAAGAAAGAAACCTTTAGGTCTATTGTGATAAAAATTATCCTTATCAGAATACAATCCATACATATAAAAGGCTTCATTATCAGTATCTATATAGACATTTCCTGCAGTAGCTTGCTGGATGGTTTCTTTAGGATATCTAAGATTATCTATAAAATTACCTGCTCCCAAAAATCCTCCGGAACCATTATTTGATGAGTTAAAAAACATATTATTATCTAATGTCAACTCTAAACTTTTGTCATAGGTTAAAGTTCCATCATAGTTAAATGCGAGTATATTATACCTATCCCTTTTTTTATCTTCGGATAAGTCTTTATATGCTAAATAGAATCTATCATCTGTATGTTTTTTATATTCCACCAACATTACTTCTTCCGTATAAGGCAAATCCGGGAAATTCAGTTTCACTTCATTATCCTCAAGCGTTTCATTATCTCTTGTGAACATATAAAATTGTGAAGTAATGAACTTATCTTTAAATCCTTTTTTTTCGTTCTTATTGTTTCCAATACTTACATCATACTTGCTCGCAAAAAAATTAATAAAAGGATCGACATTACCTGTTTCGAATTCTCGTTTAAAATCATAAGGTTTATACTTTTTTCCTGTACGATCATACACATTTCTGTGATATAAGAAGTAATTAGCATCTGAGGACACAATCAATTTAGAAAATGCATTACTTTCGATTGTATTATTGAAGATGGTATCAAAATTATTAGAAAATCTTACGATACGTGCATCTTGTTTATCTTTTGATAAGGTTCTAATTCCGTGAAGAGCAATAACATCTCCACTTTCTGTTATCTTATACTGGTACAATACTCTTTTGGTTTCCTCTTCAAAATTAATATCGATTACTGCATCTTGACTTTGAGCTGTATACGCAATGCTAATTAAAAATATTCCAAGAATTACTCCTTTCATAATAAGGTTTTTCATTATTTAGATTTTATAATTTCTTATTAGTGTCTAAAATCATCATATTATTACCCCTCTTTTTTATTATTTATTTTAAAGTTTGTTGGCTAATTTTTGATTAAATACTATTATTTGATGCTGTAACAACTAATAAATCAATATTTTAAACTTATTATTTAAGGTAAACTTAGAACTATATATTTCTGAATTCGAGTTGGTGAAAATTTTTAAATAAAATATGTATTGAAGTTTTACACTCTAAAAGACTAATGTAAACACAGTACCTTCTGTTTCTTTACTACTTACCAAAATTTTGCCTTTATGGAGTAACATAATCTGTTTACAAAGACTAAGACCAATACCGCTACCTGTCGTTTTACTGGTAAAAAATGGAATAAAAATACTCTCCATAATATCCTGTGGAATTCCAGAACCATTATCGTATACTTTAATTACAATATTTCTATTCGGTTTTTGTTCTGCAATTACGCGTATTTCTGGATTAGGTTTATGTTTACAAGCGTCTACCGCATTTAAGATTAGATTAATCAAAACCTGTTCGATTAAATAGCTATCAATATTCAATTCTAATTTTGGAGGTACTACCTTAAAGTCAATAGTAATATTTTTTACATCCAAAGAAGGTTGCATTAGCGATTGTATATTATCAAACAGCTCAGTAATCTTCTTTTTCTCCAGATTTAAATGTGTTACTTTGTTAAGACTGCGATATGTTTTAGCAAACTTTAGTAAACCTTCACTCCTATTTTTTATAGTTTTTACGCCTGCATTTAAGTCGTCTAACTCCAGCGGATACTCATTAGGATTGTCCAAAGTAAGCTGCAAATGTGATTGTAATGTATCTGCCAGAGAGGAAATTGGTGCAATAGAATTCATGATTTCATGAGTCATTACGCTTAATAGTTTTTTCCAAGCTTCGGATTCATTTTTGTTTAGTGTATCATCAATATTTTGTAAAACGATGAGCTTAAACGGATCATCTTTAACCTGAAAGACTGTATCAGAAATTAATACTTTTATCTTTTCATTTTGAACAGCTATGGAAATCGAGTTCGGCTCTTTATGATAGGTTTCAAAAACGGCATCATACAAATCGGGTTTTCTTTTTTCTACAAAACGAATATTCTTAAATGCAGGAAAATCTAATGTCTCCCTAAATGAATCATTGGACCATAACACATCTCCAGTTTCCAGATTATAAGCAATAATACCAATATCTACCATCTCTAGTATCTTCTGAAGGTACACATATTGCGCCTCGTTCTGAGAGTTGATATCTTTGATAGTACGATTGACTTCATTAAAACCTTTATAAAGAAATCTTATATCCTTAGGTCCTCTATCTTCCGGGAACCATCTGGAAAAATCTCGATACTTAACCGCTTCAAAAAAATCATCCATAACAACAAAACGACGTCTGACAAAATTATAAGTGGTGTACCCAACATACAAAATTATAAAAGTGATACCTGAAGCAATACTAGTATAGCCTCTATCAATGGAATATACCAAACCTAGTATCAGGGAAACCAAAATTAGAATCCTTATGAATAGTCTAAAAATGTAACCGTTATAGTTCATACTTATCTAACCTTCGGTATAATGCTGCTCTAGTAATTCCTAATTCTTTTGCAGATTTCGAAACATTTCCTCTATTCTTTTCTAAAACGGTAAGAATTGCATTTTTTTCTATGCTATCTAAATTCATTGTTGTGGCAGAAGTCTTATTGGTTTGTCTTTCTATAGAAGAAAAAACTAAATCTTCAGGTTTTAATACATTACCATCGGTCATAATTACGGCACGTTCTAAAACATATTGTAGTTCTCTTACATTCCCCGGAAAATCGTGTTTTTTTAGTTTAGAAATGAATCCAGAATCTAATGTAAACGCGCTTTTATTATATTTATCTGCATAAATATTAATAAAATGCTTTGCTAGCAGCGTGATATCTGTTCCTCGATCTCGTAAGGGAGGCATCATTATATCTACCGTATTAATCCGATATATTAAGTCCTTTCTAAATTTTTGTTCATCTGCCAAAACTTGCGGCTCAATATTGGTTGCACAAATCAATCTAATATCAATAGAAATTGCTTCATTACATCCTAATGGAGTAACCAATCTGTTTTGTAAAACTGTTAATAAACGTACCTGCTGTCCTAAAGTAATATTACCTATTTCATCTAAAAACAAAGTTCCTCCGTTAGCAGCTTCAAATCGCCCTACTCTATCTTCTTTAGCATCTGTAAAAGCTCCTTTTTTATAACCAAACAATTCACTCTCAAAGAGTGATGAAGTCAATGCTCCCACATCTACTTTTACAAAAGGCTTATCCTTTCTATTAGAATTATCGTGTAGTGCTCTGGCTATTAAATCTTTTCCGGTACCATTCTCTCCTAGAATTAAGACATTAGCATCAGTAGGAGCTACTTTTTTAAGTTTTAAGAACACATCCTTAATCGCTTCACTTTCTCCTATAATTGCATTCGTTCCCGGTTGAGCAATATTATCTTTTGAATCTTTAGATTTTTTAGATTGTAATAAGGTAGTAATCGTGTTTATGATTTTTTCATTCTTCCAGGGCTTGACTAAGAAATCAGAGGCTCCTTCTTTTAATGCACGAATTGCTAAATCAATATCCGCATAGGCAGTAATCAAAATAACATCAGTTCCAGGTTTTTTTTCCTTAATCTTATTTAACCAAAAAATCCCTTCGTTACCCGTATTAACCAGACCATTAAAATTCATATCAAGAATAATAATATCGAATTTTTTCTGCTCTATTTGGGCACCTATATTGCTGGGATTCTTTTCTATAACAACCTCTCTTACCAAAGGTTTTAATAAAAGACGCAGTGCAGTTAATACATCTACATCGTCATCTATAACCAATATCGTAGCTTCCTTTAATACCATTGATACAATATTACAATATTTATATTCAGCATTTAAAAATAAGAAAAACAAAATATTCAAGATCTTTAAATGTACCGTTTTCGAACACAAAGTGTATCGAAACCGTACACTTTTATTTCCATAAAAAAACATTAATTACTGAAAAACAGTTACTTATGTTTTTGGCACTATCTTGACTATGTAATTGATGTACAAAATAAGATTAAAAGTATAACGAGATAATTCATAATAAAATGAGCAAATTAATTTCAATTCTAATAATAACTCTAGTAACCTTTTTTTATGGACAGGACACTAAGGAATCAAATCCAATAAAAAAAGAAGATTCCATAGCTAAAGACTCCTCAATTACAATTCTAAAAAATTTGAATAAAGAAGTTGAGCTTATAAGTTTTTCTACAGTCACCATTAATCAAAACAATTTACTGTATAATAACGGATTCAGATTTACAAGTTCTAAAAACAAAACCAACTAAATCAACTAATTAGCATCAATAATCAAAAGACCAAACATGGACGTTCCAATTCAAAAAAAGAAATTTTCAAAATCACGTATCGCAATGTCGATAGGAGGTTTAGCAATATTAGCATTGATACTCTTTGTATTCATACAGTCCTCTGGGGGTTCTAAATTAAACGTAGAAAAAGAGCGTATTGCCATAAATACCATTAAAAAAGATGTGTTTCAGGAAAATATTCCGGTAAATGGAATTGTGCTACCCATCACTACGATTTATCTGGATGCTCTAGAAGGTGGTAGAGTAGAAGAAAAATTTGTAGAAGATGGTGCTATTATGAAAAAAGGCGAACCAATTTTAAGATTATCGAATACCGATCTGGAATTAAGTCTAATCAATCAAGAAACATCAGTATACAACTTGTTAACGCAAATGCAAATCTCTCAAAATGCCGCTCGACAAAATACTATTAATAGACGAAATCAATTCACAGATGTAGAAAATAGTCTTATTGAAGCTAAACGTCTTTATCAACTAAATAAAAAATTATACGATAAAGGTGCGGTTGGTCGTCAGGAATATCAATCTTCTGAAAATGACTACAATTATCAAAAACAACGTATGCAACTGGCTAAACAGGTATTGAGTCAGGATTCTTCTGCTACTAAACAAGAACTGAGTCAAGCTCAAAGTTCATATGCAAGAACACAAAGTGCATTAGAATTAATGCGTAAAAAAGTTGGGGACCTTGTTGTTCGTGCTCCCGTAGATGGCCAGTTAACCTCATTAGATGCAGAAATCGGACAATCGAAAAACAAAGGAGAACGATTAGGGCAAATTGATGTTTTAAGTGGGTTTAAAGTTCGTGTAGATATTGACGAACACTATATTTCCAGAATTTATAATGGACAAAAGGGAACCTTTACTTTTAATGATAAGACCTATACGTTAATCATCAAAAAAGTATTTACTCAAGTTACTAATGGACGTTTTCAGGTAGATATGCAATTCGAAAGTGATGTGCCAGAAGGAATTCGTAGAGGACAAAACCTACAAATCCGAGTAGCTTTAAGTGCAGAAAAGCAAGCACTACTTATTCCTAAAGGTGGATTTTTTCAGAAAACTGGTGGTAATTGGATTTTTAAGATCAGTGAAGGCGGAAGCAGTGCGTATAAAGTAAACATCCGTTTAGGAAGTCAAAATACCGAGTATTATGAAGTTATCGAAGGATTACTTCCTGGTGATCAAGTAGTAACATCTAGTTATGACAGTTTTGGAGATACTGAAGAATTAATATTAAAGTAAAAAGAAGTCAATTAAAAAAAACGAATAAAATGATACAAATTACGGACTTAGAAAAGTTTTACAGAACTGAAGAAGTACAGACCATAGCACTAAACAAACTATCTTTTAATGTAAAAGAAGGGGAATTTGTTGCCATCATGGGACCATCAGGATGTGGTAAATCAACCCTACTTAATATTCTAGGATTATTAGATGACCCTGATGGAGGAAGTTTCAAATTTAATGGTCAAGAAGTAGCTGGATATAATGAGCGTAAACGTTCGGATCTTCGAAAACATAATGTAGGTTTTGTTTTTCAAAGCTTTAACCTGATTGATGAACTTACAGTTTTTGAAAATGTAGAACTTCCATTAATCTATACAGGTGTTAAACCAGCAGAACGAAAAAAACGTGTAGAAGAGGTTTTAGAAAAAATGCAAATCATGCATAGACGTAACCACTTTCCACAGCAATTATCTGGAGGACAACAACAACGTGTAGCAGTAGCTAGAGCTGTAGTTAATAATCCCAAGCTTATTCTAGCAGATGAACCAACAGGAAATTTAGATAGTACTAATGGTAACGAAGTGATGGATTTATTAATCGAACTTAACGAAGCAGGAACTACTATCATTATGGTAACACATAGTGAACACGATGCTAAATACAGCCATCGCATTATCAGAATGCTAGACGGACAAAAAGTTACAGAAAATATATTGACGTAATCGCAAAGGTCATTCATCAATCAATAATCAATCAAAATCGAATCAGCAAATCAATAATTATGTTTAGGAATTACATCAAAATAGCATTTAGAAACCTTCTTAAAAATAGAATCTATTCTTTTATTAATATTTCTGGTCTTGCTCTTGGTATGGCTGTAACTATAATGATAGGATTATGGATCACAGATGAACTTAGTTATAATAATTATTTTGAAAACAAAGCAACCATTGCACAAGTTTTTCAAAGTCAGACATTTAATGGTAAAATAGGTACAGGACCTGCAATTCCAAGACCTCTGGAGTTCGAATTACGAGAAAAATACAATGATAATTTTAAGTATATAATGATGTCTTCCTGGACGCAACCCCGATATTTAAGATATGGTGAAAAAAGCATTTATAGAGAGGGTAATTTTATGCAAGAACCTGCTCCAGATGTATTAAACCTAAAAATTCTTCAAGGTGAAAAATATGGATTAAAAGAAAAGAATTCAATCATGCTTTCTAAATCCACTGCAGAAACACTATTCGCTAAAGAAAACCCGCTTGGTAAGATCATAAAAGTAAATAACACAGATGATTTAATAGTAACCGCTGTTTATGAAGACATACCTGTTAATAACGCTTTCGAAGATACAGAGTATATTATTCCGTGGAAACATTATATCACCACTCAAGAATGGTTAACAAGAGCTGTTGATGCTTGGGGAAACAATTCGTTTCAGCTTTTTGTACAGATCAATGACAATACTACTATGGATATTGTTACGGCTAAAATAAAAGATGCCAAGAAAAAAGCCAATGAAGAAACAGCAGAATTTAATCCTCAGTTGTTTTTATTACCGATGAAAGACTGGCATCTGCGTTCTAATTTCGAAAATGGTGTTCAAACAGGTGGACGTATCGAAAATGTATGGTTATTTGGTATTATTGGCTTATTCGTATTACTATTAGCCTGTATTAACTTTGTAAATTTAAGCACTGCTCGTTCAGAAAAACGTGCTACAGAAGTTGGTATAAGAAAATCTATAGGTTCTAAAAGAGGGCAACTCGTTTTTCAATTTTTAAGCGAATCTTTTCTGGTTGTTGTTTTCTCTTTTGTTGTAGCACTTGTTATTGTTTTATTATTCTTAAACGCCTTTAATAATTTAGCTAGTAAAGAAATTGTTTTTCCATGGTTAAGTCTTCAGTTTTGGAGTGTGTCTCTAGTATTTATCATTTTAACTTCGTTTCTGGCGGGTAGCTATCCTGCACTGTATTTATCTTCTTTCAATCCTGTTTCGGTTTTAAAGGGAACTTTTAAAGCAGGTCGTTTTGCAGCAGTTCCCAGAAAAATATTGGTAGTGACACAGTTTACAGTATCTATCGCTCTTATCATAGGTACACTCGTAGTAATGAATCAAATACAACATAGTAAAGACAGGCCTGTAGGATATAATAAAGAAGGATTGATACAAATCCCAGTAATGAGCGATGAATTTATCGGTAAAGCTGATCTTATGCGCAACCAATTCATAGCCTCTGGTGCTGCGATAGAAATGGCGACGACTAGTAGTCCTACTACAAATGTTTGGTCAAACAGAAGTGGGTATACATGGGATGGAAAACCAGAAGGTTTTCAGGAAGATTTAGCGTACACAGAAGTATCTTATGAATTTACTAAAACATTAGATATCGAAATAATTGCCGGTAGAGGTTTTTCCAGAGAATTTGCCTCTGATTCTAATGCGGTAATTCTTAATGAAACTGCAGTTAAATATATGGGATTGAAGGATCCAATAGGTAAATACATTAGAGATTCTGACACCGAAGATCCTAATGATCCACTTAAAATTATCGGAGTAATCAAAGATATGATTGTTCAATCTCCTTATAGTCCTGTAAAACAAGCGATGTATGTATTTGACAAAAATCAGAATGCAAGTTTTTATAATCTGCGGTTACACCCTGCGAAAAGTGTAAGCAGTAGTTTGGTATTGGTAGAAGAAACTTTTAAAAAGAATTTCCCAAACCTTCCATTTGATTATCAATTTGTGGATCAGGAATATGCCAAAAAATTCAGAGCAGAAGAACGTATTGCTAGTTTAGCGAAGGTGTTTACCATGCTAGCTATTTTTATAAGTCTTTTAGGTTTATTTGGTCTTGCATCTTTTGTAGCAGAACAACGAACTAAAGAAATAGGAGTGCGAAAAATTCTTGGAGCTTCTCTTGCTAATCTATGGATACTACTTTCTAAAGACTTTATCAAACTAGTAATTATTGCACTATTTATATCAGCGCCAATAGCTTATTATTTTATGAGTCAATGGCTGCAAAAATTCTCTTATAGAACCGACATCTCCTGGAACATATTTCTAATCGCTGGTTCTGGAGCATTGATCATAACGATTATTACAATTAGCGTGCAGGCCATCAAATCCGTTACAGCCAATCCTGTAGATTCATTACGAACAGAATAAACAAATCAACCTGTCCGCCTCTGGCGGATCAAAAAACGAACGGTAAAAATACAATCATGATAAAGAATTATTTTAAAATATCAATAAGAAATCTACTAAAAAACAAAACCCTTTCCCTTTTAAATCTCATTGGTTTGAGTGTAGGGATTTCCAGTGTTCTAACATTGTTATTCTCAGTATATGCCTACTACACTGCCGATAATCATATATCTGATAAAGAGAATATTGTTTATATAAAAACTGTTTTAACAGATGGTAATGATTATTCTCATGTACCGTATCCATTGTTAGATCGTGTATTGAATAGTTCGCCAGACGTAATTGCAGGAACACATTTACACAATTGGAACAATATGTGGTTAACATCTGAAGAGAAAGATTTTCAAAATAGAACCGATTTTGCGGACCCAGAATTTTTTGAAGTATTTGACATTCCTTTGAAGTACGGGAATAAAACGACAGCTTTAAAAGAAAAATATTCTATTGTACTTACAGATAAAGTAAGTAAACAAATTTTTGGAGATATAAATCCAGTTGGGAAGACCTTAGTTGGATCAGATACGCTTAACTTAAAAGTTACCGGAGTTTTTGAACCGATTAGTCCCTATTCTGCTTTTCGATTAGGTGTGGTACTTCCTAATACAATACTTAAAACAAATCCTTCTTTTATAGCACAGAACAATTGGGCGAATAGTTTTTCACCAACTTATTTTAGGTTGAGACCTAATAGTGATCTTACACAACTTAAGAATAATGTAACTCAATTAATGTCAGAAAATAGTATCGATGCGAATACGATTGCAAAAATGACGGTAATGCCGTTTGTAGATATGAGAACAGATGCTATTCCCATTGTGGATATCATCATCACTAGTTCCATTGCTGCTTCCTTTTTTATTCTATTAATCATATTGGTTAATTTTCTTAACCTCAACACCTCTACTATGTTAGGACGCACTAAAACAATTGCAGTACGAAAAGTATTAGGAAGTGATAAAAGAGGGCTTATTATCCAATATTGTATAGAAAATGGGATTCTTGTTTTTGTATCCATCCTTTTATCAGCATTTCTTTTCTTAACTATAAACCTTCCAAGGCTAAATGATACATTTGGTCCTGAATTTGGTAGAATTTCCTTTGATATTTTTAAAGATTATCCTATAGTTTTAGGAATTATTTTGATTGGGATTTTAGCAACTTTAATGGTTTCTATTTTACCTAGTCTTCGCTTTGTAAAAATCCCTGTTACATTAGGTATTAAAGGGAAGGTTCAACAGGTAAAAAGTAACTTCTTATTACGCAACTCATTTATTATTCTTCAGTTTACAATTGCTATTTTATGTATAAGTATTGCAATTATACTTAATAAACAGATTGGCTTTATGAAAAATGCTGATTTGGGCTTTGAACGTAATAACGTTTTAGTTGGAAATATAGATTTGGATTATAAAAAATTGGATATTGCACAATCAAAATTTAATGCACTTTTAAACGAATTAGAATCCAATCCTTATGTAAAGAGTGTTTCTACAAGTCAGGCAATACCATCAGAGTATTATTTTAACTATACGAACTATTACGATCCGACAAATGATATAGATGTGCGGATACGAAGGTCCTATGCAGACCAGTCTTATTTTAAAACATTAGAAATTCCAATTGTAGAAGGGCGTAGTTTTAACCAAAATATTGATCAGGCTGACGAATACCCGGTCATTATAAATGAGTCCGCTTTAAAAGCATTTGGCTGGAAAACGATCAAAGGTAAAACATTGAATTATAAAGGAGGAAATGGGAAAGGACAACCTATTGTAGGTGTTGTAAAAGATTTTCACTATCAAGACTTACAAAATGCTGTTGAACCATTGGTTCATATTTACAGAGATCGTAAAACCTTAAAGCAACATAGATTTTTAACAGTCCGAGTACAAGAAGGCCATGAAACTAGTATTGAAAACATCATTTCTACTGCTTTTGAGAATATTCCTTCTAGAAAAAGATATATACAGTCTAGATTAACAGATAAAGTCAGCGGTCAATATTTATTAATTGAAGGAATTCTTAAATCTGTAAATATTACTGCAATTCTTGCCATTTTTATTTCGTGTTTAGGGCTTTTTGGACTCATTTCTTTTTCAGCGAAAAGGAGAGTGAAAGAAATTGGTGTTCGAAAAGTATTAGGTGCTGGAGTGACTAAAATTGTATTCTTATTATCTAAAGATTATGTCATTTTAGTAGGTATTGCTGCCCTTATTGCATTCCCTATTGCGTGGTATCTGATGAATTCGTGGCTGGATGGTTTTGCCTATAGTATATCAATTAAGTGGTGGATGTTTGGCTTGGCTGCTTTTATAGCTTTATTAATCACCTCATTTACACTAGGATTACGGGCTATTAAATCGGCTGTAGCTAATCCTATAAATTCCTTAAGAACCGAATAAATCATCAATCAAATCAATCTTTTCGCCTCTGGCGGATCAAAAAACGAACTGTTATGATTAGGAATTATTTTAAAATCGCATTAAGAAACTTATTAAAAAATAAGATCTATTCCTTTATAAATGTATCTGGATTGGCAATTGGTATGGCCGCTACTATGCTGATTGGTTTATGGATATATGATGAACTTAACTATAACAATTACTTCGAAAACAATACAACCATCGCTCAGGTGTTTCAGCACGAATCTGCTAATAATATTATAGATACGGGTCCTGCCATACCAAGACCATTAGAGTTTGCATTGAGAGAAGGTTATGCTGATAATTTTAAACATATTATTATGTCTTCTTGGGAACAACCAAGATATATCCGTTTTGGAGAAACTAATATTTACAGACGGGGAAATGCGATGCAAGAAGGTGCTCCAGAGATGTTGAATTTAAAAATTATCGAAGGTATAAAAGATGGTCTAAAAGAGAAGAATTCAATAATGTTATCAGAATCTTCTTCAAAAACACTATTCGGAAGTACTCCTGCTGTTGGCAAAATTGTAAAAGTGAATAATCAAGATGACTTAATTGTTACTGCAGTTTATGAAGATATTCCTGATAACAATTCGTTTAACGATGTGGATTACTTAATACCTTGGAAGTATTATATAGCAACACAGTCTTGGTTACAAAGAGCAAAGACAGCTTGGGGAAATAATTCATTTCAAATGTTCGTGCAGATCAATGATAATACAACTATGGAAGCTATTACTTCTAAAATCATTGATGTTAAGAAAAATGCTTCTCCTGGAGAAGCAGAATTTAATCCTCAAATCTTCTTATTTCCAATGAAAAATTGGTATTTGAGAGGTGATTTTGAAAATGGTGTTCAAAGTGGTGGTCGTATTGAAAATGTTTGGTTATTCGGTATCATCGGTATCTTTATTTTATTATTAGCTTGTATCAATTTTGTTAATTTAAGTACAGCTCGTTCAGAAAAACGGGCTATAGAAGTGGGTATAAGAAAGTCTATAGGTTCACAAAGAGGCCAGCTTATATTTCAATTTTTAAGTGAATCATTTTTAGTTGTATTTGTGGCTTTTTTAATAGCTATTGGAATTGTATTATTGAGTCTAGATGGGTTTAACAATTTAGCAAGTAAAGTCATTGTTTTTCCGTGGACAAATACACTATTTTGGATTACATCCTTAATATTCATTTTTTTAACTGCATTCTTGTCTGGAAGTTATCCCGCATTGTATTTATCATCTTTCAATCCTGTCACCGTCTTAAAAGGGACTTTTAGAGTTGGTCGTTTTGCAGCACTTCCAAGAAAAGTATTAGTAGTCACTCAGTTTACAGTATCTATTGCACTTATTATAGGTACACTCGTGGTGATGAACCAAATTCAGTATAGCAAAGAAAGACCAACAGGTTATGACAAAGAAGGTTTGATTCAAATACCAGTCATGAGTAGTGAATTTAGCGGAAAAGCAGATATCATGCGAAATCAATTTATAGCTTCTGGAGGAGCTGTAGAAATGGCTACAACAAGCAGTCCTACTACAGATGTTTGGTCCAATAGAGGTGGTTATACCTGGGAAGGTAAACCAGTTGGTTTTCAAGAAGATTTGGCATATACCGATGTATCCTATGAATTTATCGAAACCTTAGGTGCAAAAATAATTGAAGGAAGAGGTTTTTCTCGAGATTTTCCAACGGACTCTTTAGGTGTTCTTCTTAATAAAACTGCAGTTGAGTATATGGGAATTAAAAATCCGATAGGGAAATTGATACGGGACTCTGATGTGGATGATCCCAATCCAATGCCCCCTCTTAAAATTATTGGTGTTATCGATGATATTATTATGCAATCACCATATAGCCCTGTAAAACAATCTATGTACGCCTTCGATAGATTTGGTAACATTTCTTTCTATAACGTAAGACTAAATCCTGAAAACAGTATTAGTGATAATTTAGAAATAGTTGAAAGCGTATTTAAAAACAATTTTCCTAATGTACCATTTGACTATCAATTCATAGATCAGGAGTACGCTAAAAAATTCAGAGCAGAAGAACGTATCTCCAGTTTAGCAAAAGTTTTTACCATATTAGCCATATTCATTAGTCTTTTAGGTTTATTTGGTCTTGCTTCTTTTGTAGCAGAACAACGTACAAAAGAAATAGGTGTACGAAAAATTCTTGGAGCTTCTCTTGCTAATCTATGGATATTACTTTCTAAAGACTTTATCAAATTAGTAATTATTGCACTATTTATATCAGCACCAATAGCCTATTATTTTATGAGTCAATGGCTGCAAAAATTCTCTTATAGAACCGACATCTCTTGGAACATATTTTTAATCGCAGGCTCTGGAGCTATTATTATAACTATTATTACGATTAGCATACAGGCAATAAAATCAGTAACTGCAAATCCTGTAGATTCTTTACGAACAGAATAAAAAAATCAAAAACGAACAGTAAACTAACAATCATGATCAGGAATTATTTTAAAATAGCATGGAGAAACCTTTGGAGAAGAAGAGGTTTTACTTTTATCAATATCACGGGATTATCCATAGGAATGACTGCTAGTTTTCTTATGTTATTATATGTTAGTTTCGAGTTAAGCTACGATAGCTTTCATAGTAAAACTGATGATATCTACAGAGTAGTTGCCGATATTAAAACTCCTTCGGATAATATAGAAGCTAATATCACTGCTTGGGCAGTACCACCTAATCTAGAGAAGGATTTTCCCGAAATCATTTCTGCAGTAAGAATTAATGATCTAAATATGATTGTTCGTAAAGACGATCTAAAATTTAAAGAAACAAATGCTATTGCTGCTGATTCTAGTTTTTTCTCTGTTTTTGATTTCGAACTACTTCAAGGAAATCCAAAAGAAGTATTAAAAAAACAATTCAGCATCGTATTATCTGAGACTATAGCTAAAAAATATTTTGGTGACCAAAACCCTATTGGTAAATCCTTAAAAATAACCGAAGAAGGATATAACTCTACAGTAACTGGAGTTATGAAAGATTTTCCAGAAAACTCTCATATTAAAGCCGATATAATATTATCACTAACAACTTTTACGCAGCATTTAGATAAAGAATTAGATACTAGATGGGGTAGTTATGACGCTGCAGCTTATATTTTGGTTAATTCTAACACTGATCCTTATAAACTTGCCGCCAAGTTTCCCGCATTCCTAGAAAAACATAGTGGAGCGTTTATGAAACAGAGTAAAATGTTTGTTACTCTAAACCTAGAACCTCTAAAAAGTTTATACCTAGAATCTACAAGAGGTGGAACTGGAGGTGGCAGTATGACTAATGTTTATATCTTTTCTATCATTGCTATCTTTATTCTTCTAATTGCATCTATTAATTTTATTAATCTTACAACAGCGCGTTCTGTAGAACGAGCAAAAGAAGTAGGAATTAGAAAAGTAATGGGAGCAGAAAAACAACAGTTATCATTACAATTTATTGGAGAATCTATTATAACCTGTTTATTAGCCTTTTTAATAACAACCTTACTAACGATTATAACCTTACCGTTTTTTAATGAAATTGCTGGAAAAGTAATTAGTGAAGGCCTTTTTTCTAACTATGGCAATATACTTAAACTATTAGGTATTTCATTAGCGATAGGGCTGTTTGCTGGAATTTACCCTTCAATAGTTTTATCATCTTTTAAACCAATACAAGTATTAAAAGGAAATTTTTCTACTGGTGGTAAAGGTGTTCTTCTCAGAAAAAGCTTAGTAATTGTGCAATTTACCATTTCGATTATTCTTATTACTGGTACCATTATTATCTATAATCAAATGAAATATATGCAAAATCAGGAATTAGGATTCAATAAAGATCGTTTACTAATTCTTGAGGCTGAATCTTCTAAATCTCAAGTAGCACTAAAACACGCTATTGATAAAATTCCTGGAGTTAAATTTACAAGCTTAGGATCTAGTGTTCCTGGAGGAGGAAATTCGTCCGCGTATTCTGAAATAGAAAATAAAGCTGGTGATCTTCAAATTGCAAACTTAGACCTCTATTTTATAGATCACGAATATATCCCTCAATTCGATCTTAAAATAATAGCAGGAAGAGCTTTTTCTAAAGATTTTGCTTCTGATTCTACGCAAGCAATGATTATTAATGAAGAAGCAGTAAAACTTTTAGGGTATAATAATCCGCAAAACGCTATTGGTGCAAGATTTAAACAATGGGGTCGCGAAGGCCAAGTAATAGGTGTTATTAAGAATTTTCATTTCAATTCGTTACACGATAATATTGGTCCACTCACAATGCGAATGGAGCAAACTAGAAATGATTTAATTACAGTAAAATTAGCACCAAATAATATAAAAAAAACCATCGGCGAAATTGAAAAATTGTGGGGATCTTTTTTACCTGAGCAACCATTTGATTACTTCTTTCTAGACGATTCTTTTAATGAACAATATGAAAGCGAAGAACGATTTGGCAACTTATTTTTATACTTCGCTAGCTTAGCGATATTAATTTCTTGTTTAGGATTACTCGGACTTGCAGCATACAGTACCCTACAACGAAGAAGAGAAATCGGAATTCGTAAAGTAATCGGCGCTTCTGTTTCTGAAATTGTAAACCTTCTGTCTAAAGACTTCTTAAAACTAGTAATGATCGCTTTTGCCATCGCCTCCCCTATTGCGTGGTATGTTATGTACAATTGGTTACAAGACTTTGCTTTCAGAATCGACATAAAATGGTGGATGTTCCTTTTATCAGGAGGTTCAGCTATACTAATCGCAATATTAACTGTTAGTTTTCACGCGGTAAAAGCTTCCCTGTCAAACCCTGTTAAAGCATTACGCACGGAATAAATCATCAATCAAAAAACGAAAAATCATGATCAAGAATTATATAAAAATCGCTTGGAGAAGTTTACAGAAAAACAAGTTGCAAACTATTATTAATCTATTAGGACTAACAGTTGGTACTGTTTGTTGTTTAAGTATATTATTATATGTATTTGCTCAACTTGGATATGACGATCATCACGAGAACGCCGAGTCATTGTATAGAGTTAGGACTGTAATTGATGATCCTAGTTCTGTACAATTTAATGCTGCATCCAGTGGTCCTCCAATAGGATTTGCCATGAAAGAGGATTTTCCCGAAGTAATAGAGGCTACAAGGCTAGTTTATATGGGAGAAGGCACAGAAGATCTCATTCGAGTAAGTGAAAATAATGAAGGGTTCTATGAACCGAGAGGATATTTAGCAGATGCTACCATATTTAATGTTTTTACTTTTAACTTTCTAGAAGGTAACCCCAATACAGCTTTAGTAGAACCAAACACTGTTGTCTTATCTTCATCCTTAGCAAAAAAACTTTTTGGAAATGTTCCTGCACTCAATAAAACTATAATATCCGGTAGTGGAGAACAACAATTATCACTTACAGTTACAGGTGTTTTTGATGATAATAACCCTGAAAAATCACACCTAAATCCAAATTATTTAGTAACAATGAATACACCCGGTCTCGGTGAATTCGTTAGAAGTGTACAAAACTTTGCTACTCAAAATTTCATCTATACCTATGTAAAATTAAATTCTCCTGATAATGCTTCTTTAGTTCAGGAAAAACTTCCTGCTTTTCTTAACGCTCGTGGAGCCAAAGATTTTGCTAAGTTAAATTTCAAAAAAGAGCTTTATCTTCAAAAAGTAAGCGACATCCATTTACATTCTAAAGGTATATCCAGACAAATTGGTCCGATATCAGATATTAAGTATTTATATTTATTGATCACACTCGCATTATTTATTCAATTGGTGGCTTGTATTAACTTCATAAATCTTAGCACCGCCAGAGCTAATAAACGTGCTAAAGAAATTGGAGTTAGAAAAACTATTGGAGCGGATAAAAAATCATTAATCGCTCAATTTCTTGGTGAATCTGTTTTACTTTCCTTATTGGCAACAATCGTAAGTGTTCCTCTAACTGCATTTTTATTACCATTAGTTAACCGGTTAACTCAGGGAAATGTAAGTTATGCAGCATTTTTTGACTGGCGCATATTATCCATCCTTCTAATCATAGGGATCATCACGGGCTTTATTGCCGGTATTTATCCAGCTTTAATATTATCCTCTATCAAACCAACACGAGTGCTAAAAGGAACCGTATCCACAAATACCGGAGGAACAATATTAAGAAAGGGGTTAGTTGTATTCCAATTTGTGATATCTATTGGATTAATTGCTACAGTGTATATCATTACAGAACAAGTTCGATTTGCCCAAAATAAGGATTTGGGGTATGAGAGTGATAATTTAATAGCCGTGCGCCTAGGAACTCAGGAAGCATTTACACAATACGAAACACTAAAAACAAACATGAGTAAGATTTCTGGTGTTAAATCAGTTTCTGGTTGTAATATTTTCCCATCCCAAATGTTGCGTAGCGATGTTGGAGCCTATTTACCTGGTAGTGATCCATCTAAACCAAAATTAGTTAAGGTAAATGGTATTCAATCGGGTTATTTAGAAACGACAAAAACAAAACTCTTAACAGGACGCGCAGTAAAAAAACAAGATACTAGTCAGGTTTTAGTAAATAAGGCAACCATTGATGCTTTTAATATTAAACCAGATGATGCAATCGGTCAAAAAATTCTTTTTTCCACAGGTGAAGATGTCACAACTGTTGAAATCATTGGTGTAACTGAAGATTTCCACTATGCGTCTTTAAGAGAAGAAATTGAACCTTTACTTATGTATGTGGATAATAGTCCTGATTGGTTATTAATAAAAACTCAAACTACCGATTTTGAAAATATACTTAATCAATTACAAGTTGCTTGGAAAAAGATGAATAAAACCACTCCATTTGTATACAATTTTGTGGATAAAGAAACCGAAAAATTAATCGCTGAAGAAAAACGATTAGCTAATATTTCTGTTGCTTTTACAACACTAGCTATTCTCATTAGTTGTCTTGGGTTATTTGGACTCATTTCATTTATGGCGGAACAAAAAAAGAAAGAAATTGGAATCCGAAAAATACTTGGAGCAAGTGTAAGTACAGTAATGAAAATGCTAACTAAAGACTTTCTTATATTGATCGTTATTGCTTTATTCATTGCAACACCAATAGCATATTATGCGATGGAAAATTGGTTACAAGACTTTACATATCGAATTTCAATAAGCTGGTGGATTTTTCTAATAGCGGGTATTATTACAATGAGTATTACTTTTCTGACAGTTAGTATACAAGCTATCAAAGCGGCTACTGCAAACCCGGTAAATTCATTAAGAACTGAATAAATCAATCGAATCAACCCTCCCGCATATTGTGGATCAAAAAACGAACAGTTATGATTAGGAATTATATAAAAATAGCTTGGAGAAATTTACAGAAGAATAGAATTTTCACATCCTTCAATATTATAGGACTAACCCTAGCGTTTGGAGCTGCCTTATTATTAACGATATATGCTATTTTCGAACTATCATTTGACCATTTTCACGAAAATGGAGATCAAATCTACATGGTATACTCCGAAGATAGTACTCCCAATGGTACAGAAGCCAATATTTCCAAATCAGAACCTTTTGCAGGGACTTTACAAAAAGAAATAACCGGAGTCGAGAAAATAACACGTCGTAATAGTACAAATTTATTGTTAAGCTATGAGGATAAGGAATTGAGAATGAGTGGTGCTTTTGTAGATCCTGACTTCTTCGATATCTTTAGTTTTCCTATCATTAAAGGTGACACTCAAAATCCCATTACATTAGAATCTTCTATTGCCATTACCGAATTTACTGCTAATCGAATATTTGGTGATAAAAATCCAATAGGACAAACCGTAACAATTCTTAGAGATGGTAAGCAAGTCCCATTTACTATTAGTGCACTTATTGAAGACTTTCCTGACAATAGTTCCATAGGGTTTGATATCGTATTAAATTTTAAAAGTCAAGGACAACACGCATATAACAGAACTGTTGGGCGTTGGGATGTTGAAAATCACGAAGTCTATATGAAATTAGCTAAAGGGATTACGCCTGAGCAATTTGAAAACAACACTAAAAACTTCATAAAACTTCATTATAAAGATGCTATTGAAAGTGCTAAAAGGGATGGCATCCAACCAAATGTAAATGGTGAATTTATACAAATAAAATTATTGTCATTTTTAGATAAAAAGTTCACTAATTTTAATAAAAGTACTGCTAAGGTAAATCGAAAAATGCCTTATATCGTGTTAGGTATTGCCCTACTAATCCTATTAATAGCCTGCATAAACTTTGTGAATATGAGTGTTGCCAAAAGTGATCAGAGATTACGAGAAATTGGTATGCGAAAAACTCTTGGGGCCAATAAAAAACAATTATTTTTTCAATTTTGGGGAGAAAGTACTCTGGTTTTTATAATTTCTATTATTCTGGGTGTTTTAACTACTATACTTTTGTTACCTCATTTTAAAGTATTATTTAAAACCAAAGCAACCTTTGCTATCTTATTGGATCCGTTATCAATACTATTTTTAATAGTAATCATAATCGGCATAACACTTATAGCGGGTGGATACCCTGCTATATTAATGAGTCGTTTGAATACAATACAAAGTTTAAAAGGTAAATTAAATTCCAATGGAAAAAACTATTTGCGAAATGGTCTAATAGTAGCTCAATTTGGAATTGCTACAATACTGATATGTGGAACCCTTGTGGTTTGGGAACAAGTACAATTCTTACGTACCAAGGATTTAGGGTATAATAAAGAACAGGTTATTGCTTTTCCCCTAAACGGAAAACGAAATGATCAACAGGCATTACAACTATTGCGAAATGCTTTAAAAGATCAAACGAATATTTTAAGCGTATCTGCATCCAATAATATTTTAGGTTTAGGCAAAGATGGATCCAAATCAACAAGTGTTTTAGGGTTTGATCATAAGGGTATCGGAGTTGAAACGCATATGCTCGTCGTTGATTCAGATTATATCAATACTTTGGACTTACAATTACTAGAAGGTAGGTCTTTTAGAAAAAATCTGGTGAGTGATAGTTTATCAGTAATTATCAATGAATCCATGGCAAGACAACTAAATGAAGACGAGATACTAAATTCTCAGTTAAACATAGATGATAAATCCTTTTCTGTGGTAGGAATTATTAAAGATTTTAATTTTCAGGATCTGGATAGAAATATTGCACCAATGTCTCTGTTCGCGCTACCTAATTGGAACTTGAGAAATGTATATGTAAAAGTTGCTCCTCAAAACCTAGAAGCATCTTATGATATTGTAAAAAATGCCTGGGCAGATATAGAGCCTAATGCAGAGTTTCAAGCTTCCTTCTTAAATGAAAATATTGATAGAACTCTGAAAAAAGAACGTGATATGATATCTATGATCAGTAGTGGTTCTTTATTAGCAATCATTTTAAGTTGTATTGGTCTTTTTGCAATGACATTGCTTATTGTTGCAAAACGAAAAAAGGAAATAGGCATTCGTAAAATCGTTGGAGCAAATATTACAACAATTACATTGCTTCTTACCAAAGACTTTTTAAAATTAGTTTCCATCGCCTTTTTAATTGCTACACCTATTGCATGGTGGATGATGAACAAGTGGCTACAAAACTATATATATCGCATCGATCTAAATATATTACTATTTCTTGGAGCCGGGGGTATTGTTTTATTGATTGCTCTACTTACAATATCGTTCCAAACAGTAAAAACTGCAACTGCAAACCCTGTAAAAAGTCTTAAAACAGAATAAAAATCAATCATCTAATAACGAACATTATGATCAGGAGTTACATAAAAATAGCTTGGAGAAATTTACAGAAACGAAAAGTATTTTCATTTATAAATATTTTAGGATTAGCGTTGGGATTTGGATGTTCTATTTTAATCTTTCTATACGCGAATTATCATCTTCAATTTGATAATTTCCATCATAATAAAAATAGGATTCACAGAGTAGTAACTGAAGAGCATCAGGACGAGATAGAGTATGAATCTAGTGTTCCTCCTGGTTTTGCAGAAGTATTTAAATCCGATTTTAATTATGCGGAAAAAGTGGCGAATATTTTTATTCGACAAGATTGGCAGGTAGATGGAACAGAAAATAACTCAAATAATCGCTTATTAGAAGATGTTGTTTTTGCAGAACCTGATTTTTTTCAGATTCTTAATTTTCCAGTAATAAAATCACTCGGTAATCGAGACTTTACTGAACCTAATGTAGCGTATGTAACTAAAGGTTTTGCTAAGAAAATGTTTGGTGATCATCCCGGTCTGGGGCAAACATTTGTTTTAGAGAACAAAGAAACTATCCAAGTTATCGGATTGCTTAAGGACATACCAACTAATTCTACGGTTCAAGGAGATATTTTTGTTTCTTACGAGAGTCTAAAAAATTACAGTTCTTTTGCTTATAGTAAAACTTGGGGCGGTATAACGAGTAGCTTACAATGCTATGCATTACTTAGACCTAATCAAGATATTACTCATATAGAAAAAACATTGATTCCCTTGGTTTCTAAGTATCGTCCAGAAAGTAAAAATGTCCATAGATACAAACTTCAGAAAATATCTGATGTTCACTTTGATCATAGATATGGAGGGGTTAACGCAAATCTTCTTTGGATCTTTTCATTGATTGGGATGTTTTTAATTATTATTGCTTGTATCAATTTTATTAATATTTCTACAGCGCAAGCATTTTCCAGATCCAAAGAAATTGGGGTCAGAAAAGTATTAGGAGTAAGCAAAAACAATTTGTTTTGGCAATTCATTTTAGAAACATTTTTAATCGGCCTTTTTGCCCTATTAATAGGGTTAACAATAGCTATTATCGTATTACCCAAGTTTAACGAGTTATTCCAGCTACAGCTTACAATACAATCATTATTGACGTTTAAAGTATTCAGTTTTGCTACATTGCTTTTAGTAGTTGTTTCCTTTTTAGCAGGAAGCTATCCTGGTATTCTTATGGCTAGAATTTTGCCAACATTAGCATTAAAAGGAAAACTTACTCAGAATGATACAGGGGGAAAACTTACTCGAAAAGTACTGGTGACCACTCAATTTGGAATTTCCATTATGCTTATTGTAGCCACTATAGTAATTAGTAAGCAAATTAATTATGCTATTACTTCTGATTTAGGTTTTGACAAAGAAGCCATGGTAATGCTAGAAATCCCTGAACAAATAGAGTTGATAAAACTACAGGGATTAAAGGACAGGTTGAATCAAATACCAGGAGTATCAAGTACCACAGCATGTTTATCAAGCCCTGGAGCTGCATATAATGACTGGGGTACTAGTATACGATATCATAATAGACCGCAATATGAAGAATTTTCGATCTCTGCGAAACTTGCTGATAAAGATTACCTGAGTACTTTTAATTTGAAATTAATAGCAGGGCGTAATTTTTTCAGTTCTGATTCTATCACAGAAGTTGTCGTCAATGAAAGATTTGCAGAAAAGCTAGGACTTTCTTCTTATGAGGAACTTATAGGGAAAAGTTTAGAAGCTAATAGAGGTTCGATTAAAGCAACTATAGTTGGAGTAATATCAAATTTTCATGATCAAAATTTCCAAAATGGTATTGGTCCTGTTTTTATAGCTCCAGAAAAAAGTGCATACAACGAATTAGCTGTAAAAATGGATGGGCAAGATGTAAATGCCCAATTACAAGCAATTGAAAATCGATGGAAAGAAGTATTCCCGAAATTTGTGTATAACTATAGTTTTTTAGATGAAAGAGTAGCCGCGCAATATAGAGAAGAGCAACGTTTTTTATCTATGACAAAACTGTTCTCTGGGTTGGCCATTTTCATTAGTTGTTTGGGGTTATATGGATTGATTTCTTTCTTTTTAGCCCGTAAAACAAGAGAAATAGGCATTCGAAAAATTTTAGGAGGAAAAGTAAAAGACATTTTAGCAATCGTACTACAAGACTTTTTAAAGCTAATCCTTATAGCTGGTGCTATAGCTTCACCTATTGCCTGGTATTTTATGAATAATTGGCTAAAGAACTATGCATATCATACAGAAATAAGTTGGTGGATATTTGTAGTAGCTATAAGTGTATTACTCATCATCACCATATTAACTATTAGTTATCAAGCGATTAAAGCAGCGACGGCTAACCCTATCAAAAGCTTAAAAACAGAATAAATTCATCTTGTATTTTCAAAGTGTTCGATTATGAAAAAGTAGTGTATCAAAATCGAACACTTTTATTTTTACAAATAATCATAAATAATTGTTTTTCAATGTTTTATGTTTTTGGCATTATCTTCACTATAGTAATAGTAACAATCAAAAACTAACAGTATGATCTTTAATTATATAAAAATCGCTTTTCGTAGTTTACTTAAAAACAAGGGCTATAGTTTTCTAAATATTTTTGGCTTAGCTATGGGCATCACCTGTGCTAGTTTAATTTTTCTTTGGGTGGAAGACGAGGTTAGTTTTAATGATTCTTTTACGAAACAAGATCAAATCTATTACGTCCCAACCAATCAGAATTACGAAGGAGAATGGCGCACATTTTACTCTACACCAGGTCCGCTAGCACAAGCAATGAAGGATGAGATACCAGGTATTGTTAGAGCTACTCGTTCTAGTTCAGAGGAACGTCTTTTTACTGTTGGTGATAATGCTATCAATAAAAGAGGAAGATATACAGATACAGATTTTTTAGAAATTTTTAGTTTGAAATTTATCGAAGGGGATAGAGATAAGGCATTTGATAATCCAGAAGCAATCGTTATAACCAAAGAAACAGCAGAACAACTTTTCGGAGAAAATACGAAAGCATTTGGAAAAACAATTAATATTAATAACCAAGATACCTACCTTGTTACAGGTGTTATTGAAAATCTTCCAAAAAATGTATCCTTCCCTTTTGATTGGGTTGCTCCATTCGAAAGATATCGAGATGGTGCTGAGTGGATGACAACGTATGGAAGTAATTTTTCAGACACTTTTGTTGAACTATCTCCAGAAGCGAATTTTGAAGAAGTTGACAAAAAAGTTAGAGAAATATTACCTATAAAAAACACCGATAGTGACACCTATGCTTTTTTACATACCTTAAAAGACTGGCACCTAAGATCCAAGTTCGAAGGAGGAAAAAAAGTTGGAGGAAAAATCATCTTTGTACGTCTCTTTTCTATAATCGCACTGATAATATTGCTTATTGCCTGTATCAACTTTATGAATTTATCTACTGCCAGAAGCGAAAAAAGAGCGAATGAAGTTGGAGTCAGAAAAGCAATAGGATCTAGTCGTCCAAGATTGATGATCCAGTTTGTTATTGAGTCACTTATGATGGCGTTTTTTGCATCTATAGTTAGTATACTGTTATTGTTATTGATATTACCACAATTTAACCTTCTGATCGAAAAAGATTTAATACTAGGCATCTCTAATCCTACTCATATCGCAATCCTATTTACAATAACTGTTATTTGTGGAGTATTTGCTGGATTATATCCTGCATTCTACTTATCCTCTTTTAAACCTGTAGAAGTTTTAAAAGGTATCAAAGCGACAAGTGGTTCTGCTTCTTTTATAAGAAAAGGATTAGTAGTTGGGCAATTTACAATTTCTATTGTTTTCATTATTTGTACGATACTTGTGTATCAGCAAATCCAACACGTAAAAAACAGAGACTTAGGGTATAATAAGGACCATTTAATTAGAATGCGTGCGACTGGTAATATTATAGAAAAATTTAATGTCTTCGAACAAGACTTAAAGAACACCGGAATAGTGGATGGTGTGGCGTTAAGTAATTCTCAAATCCTATCTGCTGGAAATAATGGATCCGGATTACAATGGGAAGGAGGAACAGATACTGAAGATGTTTTGATTTCGTATAGACACGTAAACTCAGATTTCTTTAAGACCACAGGAATGGAGCTTATAGAAGGAAGAGGCTTTAAGAAAGATCAAAAACTGGACAGCGCCAATGTAATAATAACCGAATCCCTCGCTAAACTTATGGGTGATGGTTCCCCTATCGGTAAAACGATAACAGGAGGGGATGATGTTTATAATGTTATTGGTATTACAAAAGATTACCAATACGGTGATATGTATGACTCAAGTGACCCTGTTATGTTTTTTAATAATCATGACTACGCACGATATTTCTATATAAAAACAAAATCTGGTGTAGCTTTAAATGATATGCTTTCCTCTATTGAACAAGTAATGAAAAAAAACAACCCTGCTTTTCCTTTTGAATATACATTTGTAGATGAAGCATTTAATGCAGTATTTAAAAGTGAACAGTTGGTAGGTAAGCTATCACAAATATTTGCACTACTAGCCATCTTGATTTCTTGCTTGGGCCTTTTTGGACTTGCAGCTTATACGGCAGAGCAACGTAGCAAAGAAATCGGCGTAAGAAAAGTATTAGGTGCCAGTGTATCGGGTATTGTAAAACTACTATCCAAAGATTTCCTGAAATTAGTATGCCTTGCAATTTTATTAGCTATTCCGCTAGCTTGGGCTGTCATGAATAACTGGTTACAAGATTACGCTTATAGAATCGAAATCAATTGGTTCGTGTTTGTAATCGCAGGATTTGTAGCCATCATAATTGCACTAGCTACTGTAAGCTTTCAAGCCATTAAAGCTGCCATTGCTAATCCCATAAATAGTCTAAAAACTGAATAAAATTTATAAATCTATCCGCCAAAGGCGAATCAAAAAACAAATTCATCATGAAACATCTAAAATATTTTCTAACATTAATAATATTAACTAGTACTCAATTAGGAATTGCACAAACAAAGAAGAGTGTTAGTCCTTTCGAAAAAGTTATTATAAGTCCTCATATACAGGCAACTTTTGTAGAAAGCAATGAAGAATCTGTAACCATCGAAGAAAGTACAGAACCAGAAGACAAAATAAACATTGTTGTTAAAAGAAATGTGCTTCGTATTTATCTAGATGATGCTAAAGAAACTACCAAGAATGAAACAGTGGTTATCAATGGAATCAAAAGAAAAGTACCTATTTATAAAGGAAAAGTATTAACAGTTACCATTGGGTATAAACAACTTAAAGAACTTTCTATACGAGGAGAACAAGCTATTTTATGCAAAAATAAGATAGCTACTGAAACTTTTGATCTAAATATTTTCGGAGAGTCACAAGTAGTGTTTAACGATGTAAATTTTGAGAATCTGGACGTAGACATTTTTGGTGAAAGTACTTTAGAGATAAAAGATGGAACCGTCGAAAATCAAAAAATTACAGCGTTTGGAGAAAGCCTTACAAATCTACTTGGTGTTGATAATAGAAACACAAAATTGAAAGCTTTTGGAGAGGCTGAATTTAAAATAAACGCATCTAATAACATCAAACTTACAGCTTTTGGAGAAGCAAGACTTTATTATAAAGGTGATGCGAGTATCAGTAAAGGCCTAAATTTAGGAGAAGTAGAAATATCAGAAATTCAATAATATCATTTAACACTATAATCATTCATCAAAAAAATATGATCTTACAACTTACAAACGCTTCGAGAGTAATCAATTCTGGAAGTAAGAAAATAGCATTACTCGATAGTATTAACTTAAACGTTAACGAAGGAGAGTTTATATCTTTGATGGGACCATCAGGATCCGGGAAATCCACACTATTAAACTGCATCGGTATGCTGGATAATTTTACTGATGGTAGCTATATCTTTTTAGATGAAGCTGTTCATACTATGAAAGAAAAGCAACGGTCTAAACTTTATAAGGAGTATATCGGTTTTGTATTTCAAGCATATCACCTTATTGATGAGTTAACCGTATATGAAAACATCGAAACTCCCCTACTCTATAAAAACGTAAAATCCGCTGAGCGAAAAGCTTTGGTAGCGGATATATTAGATCGTTTTAATATTGTAGGTAAAAAAGATTTATTTCCGGCACAATTAAGTGGTGGTCAGCAACAATTGGTAGGTATAGCCAGAGCACTCATTACCCGACCAAAATTGATTTTGGCGGATGAACCTACAGGAAACCTAAATTCTAAACAGAGTACAGAAATTATGGAATTATTTTCTGAATTAAACAAAGAAGGCGTAACGATAATACAAGCTACCCACTCTGAGAACAATGCTTCTTATGGTTCGAAAATTATTAATCTTTTAGACGGGCAAATCGTCTCTGAATAATCTAAAATAACATGTCACTGAAATCAATTATTTATATCAGTGCTTTTCTTTTACAATTCGTTGGATTTACACAAAGAAAAGACACAGAAAGGTACTCTCTGGAACAATGTATCGATATCGCTTTAGAAAATAATCTAGATTTAAAATCCACTACTTTGAACGCCAATACTGCCCGAGTAAACTATAGTCAATCTAAAGCAAACATCTTACCGACATTGAATGGTAATTATAATATTGGTGTAAATAATGGAAGAAGCATTGATCCATTTACCAATGATTTTATAAATCAAGAATTGACATTTTCTAATGCGAGATTGAATCTAGATGCTACTATATTTAATGGTTTTCGACTCTTAAACACAGTACGTCAACAGCGACTTAACAAGCAAGCTTCCGAAATGGAAATAGAAGAAGCTAAACAAACATTAATATTAAATGTAACCTTAGCATATCTTCAAGTATTAAATAGAAAAGACGTATTAGCTTTAGCCAAAACAAGATTAATAGCCACTAACAGACAATTGAAACAACAGGAAGATTTGTACAATGAAGAGGTTGGAAATCCAGCCGATTATGCAGATATCAAAGGCCAAAAAACCATTGATGAAACGAATATCTTAGCTGCAGAAAGTGATCTAAATAATGCGAAACTAAGTCTCGCGAGATTAATGAACCTACCAGGGGATATTTTGATAGACAAAGCATCCGTTTTACTGGATTTCGAAAAGTACACACTTTCATCAGATGATGTTTTTAATGAAGCCATGGAAAATTTAGCGACGTTTAAGGCTAAAGAATTAAGAGCAAAAGCTGCAAAAAGAGGTATAAGTGTTGCTAAAGCCCAATATATTCCTGAAATTTCGTTTTTTGGACAAGTAAACACCAACTATTCTAGTGTCGCTGAAACATTTACCGAAATAGGTTCTGATATCGTGGAAACAGGAGATTTTGTTACTGTTAATAATGAGCAAGTTTCTGTTTTTACAAATGAATCACAGTTTAATGGAGAAAAAATTGAGTATCTGGATCAGTTTGATAACAATTTAAATACCGTTGTGGGAATTGCAGTAAACATTCCTTTATTTAATGGTTTTCGAGCGAAAAATAATGTAGCTCTCGAAAAGATAAAAGCTGAAGAATCTCTTATCGAACTAGAACGAACTGCACTAGAAGTAAAAAATGCTATTGCGCAGGTTCATTTTGATATGCAAGCTGCCTATGAACGTTATGAAAGCCTACAAAATCAAGTAGCTGCTTTTAAAGAATCATATCGGGTCAATGAAATTCGTTTTAATAATGGTGTATCTAACTTTATAGCATATATCACAAGTAAGAACAACTTAGACAACGCAGAAACCAATCTTACCAATGCTAAATACGAGTATCTATTACGTGTAAAAATATTAGAATTTTATCGTGGGAATTCTTTATAATTTTAGTCTCAAAAACCATATTTATAAACAGTTTATATTTCTAAATTATCATACATTTAAAAAGAATATCTACACGTTTGTTATAATTTCTACAAAACACAAAAAAGAGGCTGTAGTTACACAGCCTCTAATGAATTCAAAATTATCTATTTTTAATTCAATGTAGCTATAGGAGCTGTATATCCTCCTTTACTTACAGATCCATCTGTTCCTGTACTATTACCTCTTAATAATAATATTCCTGCTACGTGAGGTGATGCCATAGAAGTACCAGATATATTATTAAACTGACCATTTAACCAAGTAGACCATACTGCTGTACCTGGAGCCCAACGATCTACACTGTCCCCGAAATTTGAACCAGAAGCAGGAGCATCTACATTAGTCATATTACCAACGCACCAAGAACCGCTTGTTTCTAACCTTTGTGGTGAATAAAATTGGGTATCATCATTACTATTACCTGCCGCCATAGCTCCATAAGTCGTTCTTTCTAAATTTCTAAACGTATCATCTATGGCTTGAGAAGTAAATCGATTACGAAATCCTACACTATAGTTCCAAGTATCTCCACTACTAGCATTACTAGCTACGTAGTCGATTCCTGAAAGAATTCCATCAGTGGCGCCACTCCCAGCAGCGTTTAAAACTCTAACAGAAACTACAGTTGCACCATATGCTACACCAATAACTCCCGAACCATTATTTTTTGCAGCAACAGTTCCAGCTACATGAGTTCCATGTCCATTTTGATCTTCCCAAGAACCACCAACGAAACTTCTACTTCGACCAGTATCAATGTTTAAATCACTATGCGGTGCAATACCACTATCCACTATCCAACAGGTTCTACCCGAACCATCTGCTCTACCTACTCGGTTTACTCCCCAGGGCAGAAATTCTCCATTAGGAAGTTGAGAATCATTAGTTACCGCTTTGTTTTGAACCGTTGCAGGCAGCGTACTCACAGGGTCTCCTATTTTAATATCCAACTTTTGAATATAATTTGGTTCTATATAAGCTACTTCAGAATCATTTCTAAGCAGCTCAGCTTGCTTTTCTGATAAGTTTTTAACCGCAAAACCTTGAATAGCATTACTGTAAGTTTGTTTTATATTATCCTCTGCTATTGCATACTTAGATAATGTTTGCATCGATTTACTTTTCATTTCTGCAGCTTTACCAGAAATAGATGCATCTTCTGTATAAATTACTATATACTCTCCAGGTATCGCCTGATCCGCTCCTATAGTTTCTTCAGTATCTATTTCTGATTCTAAATCTGTAATCACTTCTCCATCTTTTTCGCAACTGTAAAAGAGAAAAGAAAATACAGTTACTGTGCTTAAAATTCTTAGTCTAGTTTTCATAATTTTTAATTTGTGTTAACGTTTAATTTTAGTTTTAAATTAAAATGTTGAGCTCTAATAAAATTCGATCGTTTAAGATTAGAACGTTAAAAGTAGAGATTCATGATAATCGAAAAATATGGTAAAAACATAACAATCAAATGGTTATAATTCAATTACTCAGCTTCTACAATACAAACCATAATCTTGATTTCCAATAATGCAACGGTGTTGCATTATTGGAAATCAGGGATTTAAATCAAAAAGAAAGATCTAGAAACATAAAAAAATAAGAGGGGAATTAATTCCAAAAAATTAAACGAAAATTAATTACATTTAACACTAAATTAACTATGATTTAGTAAAAAAAATAGAATTACCACAACATTTAAAAGTTAAAAAAATAATATAGCCCTCAAAAAGATAAAAGCTGAAAAATCTCTTATTGAACTAGAACAAACTGCACTAGAAGTAAAAAATACTATCGCACAAGTTCATTTTGATATGCAAGGAGCCTATGAAAGTTATGAAATCCGTTTTAATAACGGCGTATCTAACTTATAGCTTATGTCACGGGTAAGAACAACTTAGATAATGTAGGAACCCATCTTATCAATACTAATTACGAATATTTATTACATATAAAAATATTCGTATTTTATTGCGGGAATACTCTTTAAATTTTAAAGTAACTTACTTAACATAATATATACTTAATCTTCTCTTCTAACTAAAAAGACCAGAACAAATGTTCCGGTCTTTTGGTTATTCTTATTATTGTTAGAAGTACTTATTTCTTCATGATTCTTTTAGTGAATAAACCATTTTCAGAATATATGGTCATCAAATACACTCCTGATTCCATCGAAGAAATATCGATTATATGAATTCCAGTAGTTGATTTTAAAGATTTAGAAAGAACCATCTTACCCTGAATATCAAAGATCTCTGCTTTCTCTAGGCTTAAAATTGTATCAGCATTAATAGTAATACTATTTGTTGCCGGAATTGGATACAGGCGTAAACCACTTGCTAATACCTCATCCTCAATTCCTAATACATCATCAAAAACAATACTGAATTGAGAAGCAGCAACATTTCCTGTCATTCCAGCATCCATAGCAACATTAGCATTTATATCTACTGTTACCACACCTGACGCAGTTGGAATGATATCCACTGTATATACAGCACCAGTTCCAGTAAAATTAGATGCTGCTCCATTTCCTACAGTGATATCAGTTTCTTCAAAACCAGTTACAGCTCCTGAAAAAGTAATTGTTACTGGTATTGGATTTGCTCCGGTAGTACCAACTTCAGTAGAAGTAATAGCAACAGTCTGTCCAGTAATATCCGCTGATAAAGTAGGTTGTGTTAATGTATAATTCCCAGAATCGGCACCAGAGATAATATACCCAGTAGTTGTAATAGCAATTCCTGTACCTCCATTTGGAGAAGCGAAAGTAAAGACTGGTGATCCGCCTAAGGTAACATCATCACCTACCTCAACTCCGGAGAGTACTGCGGTTCCACTTGCAGTAGCTGCAGTAGTTCCATCATATATCTTATCATCTCCAGTAATTCCTGTAATTGTTAATTCCTTAGCTGTAATATCTGCCGATAAGGTTGGTTGAGTCATCGTATAGTTTCCTGAATCCGTTCCACTGATCGTGTACCCTGTCGTAGTAATAGTAATTCCTGTACCTACATTCGCACTAGCAAATGTAAATACCGGACTTCCTCCTAAACTAACATCATCCGCTCCAACGATTCCTGAAAGCATTGCTGTTCCCGTAGCCGATGCTGATGTAGTACGATCATATACCTTATCATCGCCTGTAAGGCCCGTAATGGTTAAACTAGTTGCAGTAATATCTGCCGATAAAGTCGGTTGTGTAAGTGTATAATTGCCTGAATCCGTTCCACTAATTGTATAACCCGAAGTATTGATCGTAATTCCTGTACCTACATTGGCACTTGCAAATGTAAAGACTGGTGCTCCGCCTAAAGTAACATCATCCGCTCCAACGATTCCTGAAAGCATTGCTGTTCCCGTAGCCGATGCTGATGTAGTACCATTATATACCTTATCATCTCCTGTAAGCCCCGTAATGGTTAAACTAGTTGCAGTAATATCTGCGGATAAGGTAGGTTGCGTTAAACTATAGTTTCCTGAATCAGTTCCACTGATCGTATACCCTGTCGTAGTAATAGTGATTCCTGTACCTACATTCACACTAGCAAATGTAAAAACCGGACTTCCTCCTAAACTAACATTATCCGCTCCAACGATTCCTGAAAGCATTGCTGTTCCCGTAGCCGATGCTGATGTAGTACCATCATATACCTTATCATCGCCTGTAAGGCCCGTAATGGTTAAACTAGTTGCAGTAATATCTGCCGATAAAGTCGGTTGTGTAAATGTATAATTACCTGAATCCGTTCCACTAATTGTATAACCCGAAGTATTGATCGTAATTCCTGTACCTACATTGGCGCTTGCAAAGGTAAATATCGGTGAACCTCCTAAAGTAACATCATCTGCTCCAACGATTCCTGAAAGCATTGCTGTTCCCGTAGCCGACGATGATGTAGTACCATCATATACCTTATCATCGCCTGTAAGACCTGTAATGGTTAAACTAGCTACTGTAATATCTCCTGATAATGTCGGTTGAATCAAATTATACTTTCCTGCATCGGCACCACTTAGTGTATATCCCGAAGTGGTGATCGTGATTCCTGTTCCTACATCCGCAGATGCAAAAGTAAAAACTGGTGATCCACTTAAAGTCACATCATCTCCTCCTATTACTCCAGATAAAACTGCTGTTCCAGTTGCACCTGCTGCTGTCGTTCCATCATATGTTTTGTTATCTCCTGTTAAACTAGTTATAGTTAAGGTTGTTCCAGTAATATCAGCTGATAAAGTAGGTTGAGTCAATGTATAGTTTCCTGAATCGGTTCCTGAAATTGTGTAACCTGTTGTATTGATTGTGATGCCTGTGCCTACATCTGCAGATGCAAATGTGAACACTGGTGATCCTCCAAGAACTACATCATCAACTCCTACTATGCCTTGTAAACTTGCCGTTCCTGTGGCCGTCGCTGCAGTTGTTCCATCGTATGGTTTATCGTCTCCTGTTAAACCTGTAATGGTTAGCTCTTTGGCAGTAATATCTGCCGATAAAGTGGATTGTGTAAGTGTATAGTTTCCTGAATCCGTTCCACTAATAGTATAACCGCTGGTATTGATCGTAATTCCTGTACCTACATTGGCACTTGCAAAGGTAAAGACCGGTGAACCTCCTAAACTAACATCATCTCCGGCTTCTACTCCAGAAAGTGAAGCAGTACCCGTGGCCGATCCTGCTGTAGTATCATCATATACCTTATCAACTCCTGTAAGTCCTATAATCGTTAAATTTTTTGCAGTGATATCTGCGGCTAAAGTCGGTTGTGTAAGTGTATAGTTTCCTGAATCCGTTCCACTAATAGTATAACCGCTGGTATTTATCGTAATTCCTGTACCTACATTGGCACTTGCAAAGGTAAAGACCGGTGAACCTCCTAAACTAACATCATCTCCGGCTTCTACTCCAGAAAGTGAAGCAGTACCCGTGGCCGATCCTGCTGTAGTATCATCATACTCCTTATCAACTCCTGTAAGTCCTATAATCGTTAAATTTTTTGCAGTGATATCTGCGGCTAAAGTGGATTGTGTAAGTGTATAGTTTCCTGAATCCGTTCCACTAATAGTATAACCGCTGGTATTTATCGTAATTCCTGTACCTACATTGGCACTTGCAAAGGTAAAAACCGGTGAACCTCCTAAACTAACATCATCTCCGGCTTCTACTCCAGAAAGTGAAGCAGTTCCTGTGGCCGATCCTGCCGTAGTATCATCATACTCCTTATCAACTCCTGTAAGTCCTATAATCGTTAAATTTTTTGCAGTGATATCTGCGGCTAAAGTGGGTTGTGTAAGTGTATATTTCCCTGCATCTGTTCCTGAAATGGTATATCCTGTAGTATTAACGGTAATTCCCGTTCCTACATTTGCGGATGCAAAAGTAAATACCGGTGATCCACCTAAAGTGACATCATCACCTCCAATAACTCCAGAAAGTGAAGCGGTCCCTGTGGCCGATGCTACAGTAGTATCATCATACTCCTTATCAACTCCTGTTAGTCCTGGGATTGTTAATATTGCAGTAGCTGTTGCGTCATTTGCACTTAAACCTGTAGTTTCATAGGTTTCTGTTCCTGAACAATCATTGTAAGCATAGATTTGGAAAAAATAAGTCGTTCCCGGATCTAAACCTGTAACTGTAACCGTGGGTGATGCAGAAGTTCCAAAATATATTGGCTGTTGTCCTGCATCATTCCAACTAAGGTCAGCTACTGGCTCATCTCCATCACTTGGTGTTGTAAAACTATTGGTACTGTTGATATACACTGCATATCCATCAGCTCCTCCTGCTGGTGCTGTATAACTATTTAGTATCAAGGTTGAACTTGTCTCTGTTCCAAAAATAGCACTTGTAGCTTGCGCTGTTGGCGCAGCACAGGTGACAACTAAATAATTACAATCTGGGGCTTGATAATTTTCACTATTAATTCCAACAACAAAATTACTAATCGTAAATAAGGATTCTCGCAAATTAGAAACTGTACTAATATCACCCAAAGCACAGTTAAATTGATAGTTATCATCTGCACTTCCGTTTTGCATGGCTGTATTAGCTCCAATTGATAAGCCTGTTGGGATTGCAGAAGTAGTCGTACTAGTTGCTTCAGTAAATCCTGTTGTTCCAATAAAAATTGCTGCAATATAGGTCGTTGGTGAACCTACTGTTCCTGTATATGCTATTATGGATTCTCCATTACTTGACATAGAAAAGCTACCGGTTTCTGTTGTTGTTCCTGTTTCTATACCTCCTACAGTAGAAGTTCCTGTAGTGTTCGAATTTCTGGGTAATAAAATAGACACTTCCGCCCCTGCAGGAAGCGATCCTGTATAGGTCCAAGTAACCGTTCCTTCTGCTCCCAATAATGTCCCAGTACCACTATTAAATCCATCATCGGTAAAATGAATGGTCGTAGTACCCGAAATATCAGTTAACAATACAAAACTAAACTCATCATTACCATCGGTATTAAATGATGAAAAACCAAGATCGCCCACTCCTAAAGAAGTAAAAGCTTCTGCTGTATTTGTTTTCGAGTCTTTTTCTAATACTTCTTTTTTATCATCTGCCAGTTTTGAATCAATGGTTTCTGATACCATTGAAAATGATTGAAAAGAAAATAACACAAAAAAGATAAGATGTAACAATAGGTAGTTTTTATTCATAATAGGTAAGATTTCGTTTATTAATTTTTAAAAGACTTTCCAAGATACTAAAAACAAACTTAAAACCCGATAAAACTAATAAAAACGTCGATAAACAGGTATTTACACCTATTAAAATGTAAAACTACTAAGGGTATTCCGCAATGGAACTCAAGGTTTCCTCCATAAACCTATGCAATGCATGCATTTCTTTTTTACCGGCTTCTCTACCTAATCGACCTGCAAAATACAATACAAACCAGGTGATAAAAAGAAAGACCATCGTAATAATGGCGTATAGATAATCATCTCCTAAACTCATATTAACGTACATCCAAATACCAGATCCTATAAATGCTGTAACAACTATAAAATGTGCAAACATAAAAAATGTCCAAACCGTTGGACTTGGACCAAAAAGTCCTTTGAGTTTTGGTTGTTCATCTACATCATAAATTTCTAAATGCAATTGCGGAGACCAAAAATGTTGGTCTTTTTTAGGAATTCTTATAAAAACATGATGATCGATACGACTTATCTTAAAATCTTTACATGTCTTCCCTCTTTCAGCGAAAGCATTCAACGTTTTTTCTGAAGGCACATCCAAATCCTGAAAAAACCGAGGCCGTAACACAATGTCCTTTGCAATATCCATAGATAAGAGTTAAACATCAATGTTACTATATTTCTAAATCTTTATTACTGACTTTTATCAGTTTTGATCATATTCATGATTTTAGCTACTCTTTTCCCAACTTACGTACCAGTTACAAGTATCCCATACATAGTCAAAAGAAGATATATTACATAATTTGATTCAAAAGAAGTTTCAACTATAAAAAAATCTCAATGTCTTTACCATTACGTCGAGTGAATTACATTCAAATTTGAGTATTTATTACTCGATTTCGAGTGTTTTTTGTTCAATTTTGAGTGTTTTTCATTCAAAGTTGAGTGTTTTTCATTCAAAGTTGAATGTTTTTTACTCAACATCGAGTCTTTTTTATTCAAGTTAAAGTGAATTTTATTCATAAAAAAACCAAAAAGACTCCACAAAGAATATTTTTGGTTATTATCACTGGATTTTGTTCTTCAAAAAGGTTTTTTATAGAAAATTGTTGTTATAAATCTTCATAAATCGATTTTGTACTGGTAACTCCTTTTTTATTTCTGAAATACGCTGTTATTGCAATAAGTATCATCAATAATGCTACTACATAAACAAAAGTAGGAATAGGTATTGGATCTCCTGCTGCGTAACTATGAAGCCCTGATAAATAATAATTTACTCCAAAAGAAGTCATAATAATCGACCAAAAAGCAAATGTACTGGCTACATTCAATACGTATCGGTCTTACAACTGCAAAGGATGAATCCATTTTTAAAGTCACACATAAATTATTCTAAATCATGACTAATTTAAATTTTATTTTTAATATTCAATTCATTATACTGTTATCAATATTACTTTTTATACCGAACGTTTTCATCATCGAGTCCATAACAAAGTGCTGCTTTTTTTAACCCAAAAATTCTGCCATTCTTTGCTTCGTAATTTGCATATAAAGCACCATTTTTTCTAAATGCTTGTTGTATACCTTCTTCTTTTCCATTGTTCATGTTCAGCTTTTTAAAAAGTTCACCAGTTGGATACCATTTCTTTTGCGCTCCATGAGGTTTACCATTATGATAATTGAGCTGCGCAATTAGGATATGTGCTGAATCTGAAGACCATATTTTTTTTTCTCCATGTAATTTTCCTTTGTGATAATCTGCAACATTTTTAAAATGTCCATCAGGATGCCATTGGACAAACTTGTTTTGCTTTTTTCCATGCAAGATTCCGAATTTTTCCTTTAAATTATTATCTGGATAATAACTTACAGCGAACCCAGAATAAAGTTGATCGTTTAAAGTCCATACCGATGTTTTACGATCATAATGCAAAACTGATTTTACTACTATTGTTTCTGGCACGTTTAACAAGAGATCTACATGATCGTTTACCAATGATTTTTCTTTTTGTTCAGAACAACCAATGAATAGAATGCACACAAACGAAAGCTTCCAAAATATTATTTTCATTGTCGTGATTTTAATTTCAGTAATTAGTCTAGAAAGAAACCATCCAAAATCAGAAGAAAATGAGAATGGTGGTTTCTTTTCAATCATCTTATAAATTATCTACATAATACTATTAGGAGTACCTTGTAAATCCACAGCAAAAAGAGCTATTATATTCCCTAAATAAAGTTCATTAATGATATGATAATGATAAAATTCTTCACCTTCGCTGTGTTGTGTTACTCCATAATGCCCTCCTGATTCATCTAAATCCGTAGGATACGAGCCATCTATTTCTCTTCTTCCATAAATTAAAAAACCATCTGCCATGATTCCTACCAATTTTTCATCATCATGAGAAAGTGTTGTATTTTCTGGAACATCAGAAGACTCTACATGGTAGTGATAACCCGAAGGTCCGTTATGAGCTCCCGCATAATCAAACGTTTCTACAATCATTTCTTCGATTGGTCTATTGTCTCCTTCTTGATCATTAAAAATTGGTACTCCAGTTACAGAAATACCAATAGGACCTAGCCCTGTCGCCGTGCTTGTAGCGGCTATTTCTGGTGAAGCAGGAACGGTAACGGTAAGACTGCGATCACCACCAATGCGACCAGGAGTCAAACGAGTAGCCACTACAGGATCAATATATAAAGGTTCCGTCTCCTCCCAATATGGAGACGTGTGATTAGGCAAACCATTAGATTCAATAGTAATTTCATCACCGTCAAAAGAAACGGTGACAGCATCAGCATTAAATTCATCAAACGCAGCTAATGGTGTACTGACTTCTGTAGATGGATCCCCTGGATCGTTGTTCCCATCATCCTTACAAGATGAAATTAAAATAATCGCGACTAAAACGAGTAAACCTGTGAATTTTGAGTTTTTCATGTTATTAAGTTTAAATTTAGACATAAGTGTGTGCTATACTTAGACTTAACTATTTAAAAAAGGTTTAATCTAGATGTAGAATTTAATAACTCTATCAGTGTTAATGAATTTGAAATATAGAAAATAATCCGACGGATGTGTTGGAATTAAACCTCGAAACTATATCGTCTCATCGAGTATCTTTCTGAAAAACCTTTATTTTTTCTTCATCATAGATGACTAAATTTTTAGAATCATTAATGATTTTATATTCTTCAATAAAATTTTAGAAATTAGAGATTACTTTTCTTTTTTCTTACCTAATGAAATCTTGTAATCATCTATATTCCCTTTGATCTTTAGATTGAGATACTTTATTTTTTTGTTAGGATCTACCTCTACAATCTCATCCTCTTGTTCCTTATTGATAATAGTATCGTTCTTGGTCCCAAATAATTTTTTCCAAGAAGCTTTTTTTACAGTTTTCCAAGGTATACGTATATAATAATCAATATTTTGATTGTTATCATGAGTACCGGACAATTCCATATGCCCCAAAGTAGATTCGATCCTCATAGCCGGAATAGTAATCTTTCCTTTATTAATATCTAGGTTATTTTGTAAAGTGTCAAATCGGATGTTTTGGAGGTTTTTATCTCCCATATAATCGGAAAGTGCCAACATGGGATCATAATTTTTTAATCTACCGTTTAATACTTTTACATCCATTTCTAAAGTAGATTGATCCAGATCGGGTACCATATCTGGGTATACTCTAATCTTACCTTTAATTCTAGAGGTGAGTTTACCTTGTAAATTTTCTGAAACAAGATGGTCTTGCCCAAAATTTTCGAATTTGAAAAGCAATTTATCTAAATCAACATTATTCATAACCAAATCTGGCTGCATATAGATATGTTCTGGATCGCTACCATTAAAATATCCATTTAATCTAATATTCCCTCCTGCTGCATCCATATCTAAGGTATCTATATAAACGTAATGGTTGGGTGTTGTTCTTAAATCTGCTTTGATATTTTGAAGATCTATTCTATGGTATATAAAATGAGCGACATCTACCTTAAATTGCATGTCTGTAAATGGTAATTCATATATGTTAAAAGCTTCTGCATGTTTTTTTACATCTTCGGTTTTTGAAGTAACAGTCTCTGTTGGTTTTGATGGGTTCAAATCAAACTTAAAAAGTGCATCAAAGTCAATATAATTTGCCTTTAACGCGAAATAATTATCTCTTTTCTTTATCCGTTGAGCGTCTCCTAAATAATAATTTAGATCAAAATTAAAGTTGGTAGTTCCTATTTCTCCATGAAAGTCTTTTATCACAATATGATCGTCTTCATAATGGATGTTTCCTCTAAAATCATGAAAGCGAAGCGGATGTAATTTCATTTTTGTATCCAACTTGTCTAAAGCAAGATCTATGGAATGTAAAGCCGAATCTTTATAATGCATACTAGATGCTACATGCAGTGCCAAATCATCAAAGGTTTCGTGTCGGTATTCTTTTGGGACATAATTTTCTCCTTTATACGAAAAGACATCTTCTAGTCTTAATTTATTAGAAGTAAGATTAATATCTAAATCTACATCTCCATTAAGTTTGGGTTGCATCCAAAAGGAATACTCGTGTATAAGTCCATCTAAATGAAAATCACTATCATCTATATAGCCTGTAAAATCAACTATTTTTAAATCTTTATCATCTATTAGCACATCCGCATGAAAATCATGGAGTTTGTGCGGATAATGCTTTAGATCTGCATATAAACTATCGATAAAAAATTCACCTTTTGGCAAATACTTAGATTCTGTAAAATCTTTCGCAGAAGCTTTAAAAGAAAACCCTGTACTTAGACCTTTTATTTGTTCATCGAATCCGGTTTTAGTGGAGTCCTGTTTAGAAAAACGGGTTAACTCGGCGATATCTAAGATATTAGAGCTAATATCTAAATGAACATCGACAGGAATATCTGTATGATGCACAATTGCGGGTAAGTCCGAAAGAAAACCACTTACCGATAGATCAGAATTTCCCATCAATAGTTCGAACTGATTCAGGGTCGCTTGCTTGCCATTCATAACTAAATGCACATTCAAATCGTGTAATGTGGCGGGAAGCTCTTTGGTGACCAAACTCAGATCTTTTACAATCAATTCTGTAAAGTAGGCTTGATTTAATTTTTCTAATGCTTTTTCGGGCTTATCAATATCAATAATATCATGAAAATTCATTTTAAGCGAAATCTCTCCAGAGGCTTCTTGTACCTGTTCAAGTTCAAAAAACTCTGTCACAAAATCTAGATTAAAATTCGAGTTTATTTGCATATCCACTTCGGGAGATTCAAAATTCTTTACAAAAATAGAACCTTTAAATTCTCCTTTTTCCAAAGACGCAGTCATATCGGTTAGCGAAAATTCCATGGTACTCGCATCTCTATTTTTTCCATTCGTAAAATGACCATGAAAACCCATGTTATCTATCCGTTTTGCTCTTTTGGTATTTTCCAAAAAGGCTTTCCCTGCGCCAAAATTGGCTTTGATAAAAGGCCTATTTCCTTTGTTAGCTGGGCCTTGGATATTCGCATTAAAATAGATTTCGCCTGCATTTCTATATTTCTCTAATACTGGTATGATATCTGTTGGAGCAAAAGCAATCAGCATATCAAAATTGGGCTTTGTTCCTTCTATAGAAAGATCTAGATCTACATCATTCTTTGTATCTATAGAGCCTTCTAACTCAAAATCGCCATTTTCCATGACAATACCAGAAGGCTGTATGTCGAGAATGCCAGTGTATTCATTAAATACTAGGTCAGTATGGACTTCAAAATGTTTATTATGAATAAAAGTGGTATCTCCATCTTTGATTACATTTAGCTCAAAATGGGTATCTATATGCCCAGCGATGATACTATCTTTTTGGCTAAAACCTCCTGTACCCGCATACATGAATTTTTCTACGTCTGTATTCGTAGCTTCATCTAAGGTATGGATGTCTAAACTTTTGAATCGAATTTTTTTTAGATGAATATTGGTAGAAGGTGTTTCTGTTTCAGAAGTGCTGGCTAAAGAGTTTTGAATATTCGTTGTATTATTCTCGTGAATCACAATATTAAAAATGCCTTCTTCTATTACTAAAGACTGAATATCATAATCTCCTTTTATCATATCCCATAGGTTAAAACCTATGTATATATCTTTTACATCCATAATGATGGGTGCATTGTCTTCTTTGGTTTCTAGAATTTGTACATCATATACTTTTATGGAGATGTACGGAAAGTTACTAAAAAGAGATAATTCACTTTCGCCTACACGAATAAGGCCTTTGTGCTCTTCATTTAGTGTTGCGATCTCTCCTTTAATAATTTCAGATTGGTTGTTCTGAATGTATAGCATTAGGCCACCTACTACTAAAATTGGAACTAAGATTAGTCCTAATAAAATTCGTTTCCAGAATTTTTTAATCTTCACAGCAGGTTTCTTTTTGGTTAGCAAAGGTCTTTGACTTTAAAAATAACGAATTCGTATGACAAAATCTTATTTTAAAATATGATTTCGTTGTTGAGTCCATCGTATTTGTTGATTATATATTTTAACCAATGAAACACTACATTGTTTGCATCGACACTAATAACAGTTGTCGACCTCGGGCAAAGACTAGCGGTAGTTGAGTTTATAAACATTCTGTTAACTATTAAATCATCTTGTAATGGATTGATAAGAGCCTATTAACAATGCGTGATCCGAAGTATTATAATATGCTTTTTTTAATAAAATAGGTGTGTTATTTTTACTGCTCCAGATTTGATCTATTTCAAATAATGGAATACCATAAGGCCAGGTTGTGGTAAATCCATTAGCTACATCATGAAAACTATACAAATTTTGTCTAAACTGGTTAAAATAAATACTCTCATAAGGAGTATTAAAATCTCCCATAATAAAAGAACAATTATGATCTTTTGCTGATCTATAAACAATATCTAATGATGATGTTCTATTATCAAAAGGAACTGCATTAATATCTGCAATAAGTATTGACCTTTTTTGATTTTCTATATTAAAATCAACTACGTTAAATTTATAAAAACCTAGTGCATAATGATACGTTATTACATCTATTCTTCCCTTTACAATAACCAACATACCCCCTTCTAATTTTCGAATTTGATAGTTTGGAAATCTATTTCTGAATTCTTCTAAGTGTTCATTTGTAATACAATCCGCTTCGACCAATCCAACAAATTCTGGAGAGATATTCTCTATCTCTTTCATTATAATTTTAAAGGGATCTTCTCCATTTCGACCAATATTCCAAAATAATACGGTATCATATGAATCTGTAGACTTCTCAATTGATGTTGTCTTATAATAATAAACGCTCCAATAAAACACTAAACTAAAAAAAGACATTACCAATACATAAAACACCTTTTTGTTCTTAAAAAACAATATGCTCATAACTAAACTACCAATAATTAGCAGCAGTGGTGCACTTAGATAAAATAGTATGTTAATAGGATATACAATATCTTTAACTGTAAAGTGTATGAATACCTCTATACTAAAGAATATAAGTAAAAATCTTTTTGATAAATAAATAAAATGTCTTTTCAATCTTTTTCGTTTTTCTAAATGATCAAACTTGGTATAAGATTTCTTTTACAACTGATTAGTATACTCTAGAATTATTCGTTTTTGTTTTTTTAAAGTCCCTCTTAAACCTTAGAATGAGATAGAAAATTATTCTAATTTTGATATAAGACTTTTGCATTTTAACTAACGCTCGGTACAGAATAAGTTAACTAGCTTGGGCTTACATACGCTCTCCACTTTGTTATATGCTGCATTTCATTCTATTTATTTCTGAATTTAAAAAAAAGCTAAATATTCGGGAGATAATTTTTCAATGGACTTAATTTTTATACCCTTAAAAAATAATTCCGCTGCTTCACTTTGTAATTGTATTTTACCTTTAGTTAGCGGAACCGCCTCTCCTTTTTCATTAATATATCTTGAATTCTTTAAAACCATAACTACTTCCCCATTGACTATATGTAGACTTTTTCCATTTAAACAAATTAAATCTAGTGTATTCCATTCACCAGGTTCTTTCTCATAATTATTACTTCTTAAACAATAATTTCCTGCTTCCCCTTTTTCGCCGAAACTTAAAAAATCTTGACTTTCGTGTGCCATTGGATTTAAGCCAGATTCTGGTGCATATGCACGAATGTCAATAGCAGAAGTAACTTGACTCCAAAAATCACCGGTATGCGCTTCCATAATTTGAAATTCTTGTGACATCATCCATGAACGCCAATACTCTGCCCCAAACGTACCAATAGAATGATACAAAATACCAGAGTCTTTTAGGCGATTTAATCTTGGAATCCATTTTTTGTCTCCCCATTTAAACTGTAGCTGGAGATGATAATTTTCATATTCTTTTTTACTAGCTAGACAACCATAATACTCACCACTCACTTTAATAATAGTTTCGTCGTTTTCTGTCATAGTTGTGAACACATTATAGTTGGGCTTATTTAATCCAATAGGTTCTATTTCATTACCTAACTTATCAAGAGGAGGGCTGCCATTGTAATCTATTTGATGCTTGAAACTTAAGTAGGTATCCCATTCTGATAGATTTTCATCAATCAAATATGACCATTCAGAATCGTCTTCCTCAATTTTATTAGCTTGATCCGAACAGGAAAAACAGCATGTGAGAATAAAAATTACTATCATTATTTTGCTAATCCGGCTTGTGAGTTCATGTATCATTTAAGATCTGTTTTACTTTGTTTGTAACCATTGCAATCAATTTCTAAATTTAAACAAAGTATTGTATTTTTTGGGACTCCTCTCATACTTTGTGTATTTGGTACATCCTGAAATAATAACTTTATATAGAAGACCGTTTGTTAACCTATGTTATAAACAAACTTTAGTAAATAAGAAACAATATTTTAACCACTTCTTTTTCTCTTTTAAACCTATTTTTTCCTTTTTACGTTTTTTATTTTGGTTTAGTACTTTCACCAACCTTTATTTGTACTATCAATTCACATAGAAATATAAAAAAAATGAAACTACTATCTATTTACATTTGTCTGTTCTTATTCTGTATATCATGCTCTAATGATGATGATGGTCAGGTACTAACACCAAATGATCTTAATGATATTACTTCGTTCAGTATTAATGGTCAACAAGGCGCTATTGATAATAATACTATCACCCTTCAGTTAGATACAGGAACAGATATCACAGCTTTGACTCCTAATATTGAACATACTGGGTTAACTATAGTTCCAGATATTGGTGCGGTAGAAGATTTTACAGAACCTGTAGTATATACTGTCGTTGCAGAAAACGGAGATACACAAGAATTTACAATAAATGTTACTGTTCGTTTAGGAACAGCATCAGGAATAGAATTTATAACGACCTGGTCTGCTAACGAAATTACCATTCACACTAATACGGACTTTACCTATAATTATAATGTAGATTGGAATAATGATGGGGTGGTAGATGAATCTGGAATAACCGGTGATATCACTCATACTTTTGATACTGATGAAGAGCATACCATACGTATAACGGGTACTTTTCCTGCAATACGATTTATTGATGCTACAACTCTGGAGGCTAGCAAGATTATCTCAGTGGATCAATGGGGAACCGGAACATGGTTATCTATGGAAGGAGCTTTTGCAGACTGTTCTAACCTTGAAGTTCCAGCAATCGATGTTCCTGATTTGTCAAACGTGAGCAGTCTACGCTTCATGTTTATTGCTGCATCAATTGCAAATCCTGATGTTAGTAATTGGGATATTAGTAATGTAACAGATTTACTTGGTATGTTTTTTAGTGCTGGATTGGCGAACCCTGATGTTAGTGCATGGGATACTGCTAATGTAACGGATATGAGTGAGCTGTTTGCCACAGCTTCAGCAGCAAATCCTGATATAAGTAACTGGAATATTTCTAACGTTACTAAGGCTAGTCGTATACTTGATAATACAGCATTGTCAACAGAAAACTATGACAAACTACTCATTAGTTTTGCGAATCAAACGCGACAAAATGATGTTGTTTTTGGTGCATCTAGAGTCATTTTTTGTTCTGATGAAGCAGCTGCCGCAAGAGCTACATTGATTAGTGAAAGTAATTGGGATATTAGAAATGATAGTCGTGACCCCCAATGCGAGTAACCCTGCTAATTGGTACAATATTTAATTAGAAAACACGCAGATGACAGCGGTTAAGTCTACTACACTTTCTGCCATCTGCGTTTATACCATTTACAGTTTGTGAATTTACCGAAATAAAATACTCTTTTTCATAGCCATATTCCCGCTTTATTTTTATAACAAAATATAGTGCGGAAAGATATATTTTATTTGGTAAAATTCTATGGTACAAAGTATTACAAATCAATAGCAAAGTAAATGCAAGTTAAAGCTATAGTGTTAAAAAAACCGTGTACGGCAATTACGAACCACAAATCGTATTTGCGTAAGTAAAATATCAGCGCTATGAGTGATCCAACAATAAAAGTGACAAGTTGCCCTGTAATTCCTTGACCGCTATGCATAAAGCCAAAAAAACCAGTAGTTAGGACAATGCTTAGTGCAATACTGACTTTACTTTCTCCAAAGAACTTCATAAATTGTCTCATAAAATAACCTCGAAAGATGATTTCTTCTCCAAATCCTGCGGTAATCCATACTAATAGTAAAAAAGTTAAAAAATCAGGAAGATTTCCTTTCAATTGATTATAACCCGAATAATCTATTGGAACTCCTGTGAGTTTTGTAATCCCAGGAACCAATACAAAGGCATAAAAAATAAAAAGTCCCAGTGCAACTAATGGAGCAAGAACGAAAATGTTTTTGAATGTAAATTTTTCGCGTTGAAACCCAAGTTCTGAAAATGCTTTTCCTTTATATTCTATATAATTGGCTATAATGATTATGACAGAAATAATGATATTTTCTATAGTAATACGTAATGGACCAAACCATATAAAACAGATGATTGCAATGGTAAATAAAGGAATTAATAGTTGTTTTAAGTTAATTTTGTTCATCGTTTTTTGATTTTAAATTCTAAACGAAATAATGAACAAAATCTCTGAAAACCCTTTTAAATACCTATGTTTTTACTGAATGGTCATAATTTACAACTGAATAGTCGGTGTTTTTTAGTCTCTTTTATTGAAACCAATTCACAAATGCTTTTCGCTTATAACGACTGATATTGATTTCATCAATCATACTGTGTTCAATGGAAACTTTTAACCGAATGCGCAACTTACCATTTTCAATCTTTTCAATTTGATCTACGGCATCTTTGTGAATGATAATTTGTCGATTAGCTCTAAAAAATAATTGATCGTTTATTTTTTCTTCGAGTTCATTTAATGTAAAATCGGTGTTAATTGTTGTGCCATCATTTTTAACCGTATATACAATTTTGTTTTCACTGTAAAAGCACACAATATTTTCATAGATAAGCTTCGTCATTTTTGCTCCGCTGTCAATAGTAATTTCGGCACCTTTTATAGATAGCTTATATAAGTTGTATATATCTTGAACATACCATAAGCCAATGAGAATAGAACAAACTAATAAGGTAATTAGTAAACCAATTAATATATAATAGAATTCTATCTGTCCACCTGAAATTATTTCTGCAATAATAGCTGCGGGAATATATATAATTGTAATATATCCCAGCGTAGAGGCAATAAATCTTAGGGCAATAGCAATTTCTACCTTTTTAGCGAAATATTTTTTCTTATAAAATTTAAAATTAAGATGTGCTATGATTCCAACCAAAGTGGATAAAATAATCGTAAACAAAAAACCTACAATAGGGAATCTATACGATGTACCATCTAGAAAATTATCACTCGCTGCTAAATGATTGACTACTAAAGAGAATAGTATTAAGACAATTGCTTTCTGAAACCAGCGCCACGTAGCACTACTAGCAAATGAATGCCATACTGTTTTTATTGAATTATTGGTTGGTTGTGTAGTACTCATGAATTAGAAGCTCCTTTTTTTTGTCAGATTCAAAAGTAAAAAATAATTTCTCCACAGAATTTTTGTCAAGAATATTGATCGTCAATTCTTTAGTTTGGTTATTGCATATAACGTACCATGCAATCTGCTAGTAATAGTTTTTATTTTTTTTAACTATTGTACTTTTTAATAATATACTTTATGTTTTTTAAGCTACCATTTAAAGAATCAAATTCCTGTACTATTTCTGATTCATCTTCAAGTAACTTTCGAATTTGTTCATGTGCTTTTTTCTTTGAGAATAAAGAACCAATACTTGAAGATTTTATATATGAATTATTTTTTCTTATTCAATGTACAAAAATCTAGTGTTGTGGTAAAAGGAAGTGACCTTTCGATTGACTACCAAAATTTGCTTTGCTTTATTTTTTTATATCCTGTTGTGCTCCGTTTATTTTTTCCATTAACTTGTTCATTTCTGTCTTAACTAATGGTTTTAATTCATACTTATTCCCTTTTACTATAAATTCCATAGCATTATCAAAATTTTCACGCTCGAATTCAATATTAGCTAAATTCAATAGAACTATTGAAGTGTCATTTTGGGTTCTTAGTCCAATATTTAAAGCTTTAGTTAATTCAGAGAAACTATCTTCCCATTCCTTTTTTTCGGAAGCGATTATTCCTTTTGTAAAATGATAATAACTTTTTTGACCTTTACTCAACTTATCAGGGTTTTTGGTTTTGGTTATTAACTCTTCAGCCTTTTTAAAATTCCCTTTTTTTAATTGTCGAAAAGCGGTGTAAACTGTTCCATATTTAAAATATCCATAAATAAATAAAAACGCAGCCAGCAAAACCAAAATTAGATTTTGATAATCCTGTTCCGAATAGAAGAAAATAGCCATTACAATACATCCAATAACCAAAACTATTCTAATAAAGGGAGTAAACATAAATTTAAATTTAGTTTAGTTAAAATATGCTAACGTTTACTATAAAATGCATTTCAATGCTCTTTTACAAAGTGTTGGCAGCAGTTTTTTATTCATTATTACAAATTACGCACCCTTGCCAGTGTTTATAAATCTTGTGTTTTTCAAAATTTTATATTCACTCGGTAATTCTAAATTAGTTTTGTCTTCTATTAATAGTTCGATATTCTGATGCGCAAGTTTTTCAACAGGTTTATTAAACATCATAGCAATTAAGTAAAATATATAGCTATAAATTAGGACAGGAATGATCAATATAGATAATTGTAAAATCCCAATTATTTTACTTCCTTCAAAAAATTGCCAAACAAAAGATACAATAAGAATTAACCCAGAAATATAGAATAAGTAAATTGAAAAATTTGTATTTGGTAATAAATATTCATTTATAAGCAGGAAGAATGATATTCCAAAAATTAATATTGGAATCCACCATTTCTCGAGTAAATATTTTTTTAAAAGTTCTATTATTTTCAAATTTGTATGTTAAGTTCCTTAATTATTTATTTGACTCAAAAATGAGCTCTTTTTCATTCTTTCTATAATCTATATTCTAATTATGTTCTTTATTTGAATAATCTAGTTCTTAAAAAATAACTATAATTAGAAGAACTGGTATTAGCGTTAAAAATGATGTTCTCAAAAAATTCTCCCATTAGTACTAAGATAGCGAATTCATACGCCTATAGTTAATAGGTTTATTGACTATAAGAGTTCTTTAAAATCAAATTATTACAGTTTAGCAAATAGAGAAAAAGGCTCTAATAATCGTGCATAATCCTTAATATATATTATAGTAGATTTTAGCGCCTCTCTAAATTATTCTGAATATTCACAGAATCAGCAATACATTATACAGGTCTTTACTGTATATCGTTATTTTATATCATCGTTTTATAATTCATACAGAAGCTTAATTATTTCTTTATTAATAATATCGGCATTCTCTTTTTTTGTAAAAATCGTTTGATGATTTCCATCAATCAAAAATACAAGAATATATGGTACAAAGTCACAGATTTGAATGAGGCAGACAGGTTATTGGCACAGCACTTTACTTTTTGTTCATTATTCGGAGAGCTGGGGTCTTTACCGCCAACAAAAAAATCCAAGTCAACTAACTCGGATTTTTCTTTACGGTATGATCAAGTTTTCAGAAAATAAAATAACCAATTGATAACTGAAATACTCCATTTTTATTTTTATCTGAAATACCATCTATATTATTGATATCAGTAAGTCCAAGATTATATCTTGCGCTAAAATAGAGCCCGTTATCAAGTTTATAACCTAAACCAAAATTCACTCCAAAATCTGTTGTTTTAAATAGATCCTTATTCGTATTAGTACCTCCTTTAGTGGAAAGTAGAAAACCAATTTGAGGCCCTGCTTCTAGACTCAATCCTTTGGTCACATAATATTTTAACATTAATGGAACATTCAAATAGTTGAGTGCTATAATACCCTCGGAATCAACATCTGAGCCATATCCTTGTCCGGAATACATTAATTCTGGTTGAAAAGAAAATTTATCTGAAATTTTAACTTCAGCCATAACTCCCAGATTAAAATCTGTTGTCCAGCCGATTTCAGAGTTGTTCTCTCCTGTAAGTGTCGCGAAATTAAGACCTCCTTTTACTCCGAAATTAAGGTCTTGTGCATTAATATTCGATAATCCTAAAACTGTTACAATACCTATTAATACTACTTTTTTCATAAATTAATGTTTTTTATTTATTCGTGTAAAAGTAGATTTCTAAAAAAATAAATAGGTGATTTTGAGATTAGAGAAGTATTAAAACAAAGGAATTTTACGAATTAGGACGTTTTTTAAGCTTTCTAAAGGCTCCCGCTACAACTAGTTTGTAACTAGTGCGTACCACAAACAGGTAAAATCTTATTGGATATCTCTAGAAACTAAATCTGAACCCTTATCGTCTCATCGAGTGATTTTATCATTAGCGATAGCGGTACAAAATAAAAGACAATAGTAGCAAACGAAAAAGTCTATATTTATCATATGAAATTATCCTATGTATATATTTTGAAATGTGCTGATGATTCTTACTATACTGGAGTGACTTCAAATTTTAAGCAACGATTACATCAGCATCAGTCTGGTTATTTTAAGGATTCTTATACCCACAATAGAAGACCCGTAGTATTGGTATATATCTGTGAATTTACAGATATCCAGTTAGCAATTGATACTGAAAAACAAATTAAGAAATGGTCAAGGACTAAAAAAGAGGCTTTGATTAATGGAGCGTATGACAAGTTACCTAATTTGGCCAAAAAGAAATTTCAACAATAAAAGGATCTCGATACATTTTTCTTCCATTACATTTCAGAAAAACACTCGATCTGACGGGCGTGTAAAAATTAAATCTGAACCTCTAACGTCTCATCGAGTGTTTTTATCATTAGCAATAGCGGTTGATAAAATTGTATCGAGATGCAACACAAGACGAAAAACCAATAGGCAACCTGAAAAGATTTTAATAGTTCTGCTGGGTTTATAGAAGTACAATTTTTCTCCATTATCATTCCGAAAAAACACTCCATCCGACGGGCGTGTAAAAATTAGATCTGAACCTCTAACGTCTCATCGAGTGTTTTTATCATTAGCAATAGCGGTTGATAAAATTGTATCGAGATGCAACACAAGACGAAAAACCAATAGGCAACCTGAAAAGATTTTAATAGTTCTGCTGGGTTTATAGAAGTACAATTTTTCTCCATTATCATTCCGAAAAAACACTCCATCCGACGGGCGTGTAAAAATTAAATCTGAACCTCTAACGTCTCATCGAGTGATTTTATCATTAGCAATAGCGGTTGATAAAATTGTATCGAGATGCAACACAAGACGAAAAATCAATAGGCAACATTAAAAGATTTCGATAGTTCTGCTGGGGTTATAGAAGTATAATTTTTCCATTATCATTCCGAAAAAACACTCGATCTGACGGGCGTGTAAAAATTAGATCTGAACCTCTAACGTCTCATCGAGTGAATTAGTTATTCTCAAATCCTTTTTAATATTCGTATTCTAACATACCTTCAATTTCTAATAATTCTTTTTCTTTATCAGGAAACATTAAAAAGAGTTTATCTAAAAGCTTTTTAGCCTCACGGCAATTTTGAAATTCACTTTGACATTCAAAACTATAGGATCTAACAAGTCTGTAATTGATATCATAGTTTTTTGGGAAAATTTCTTTTGCTTTTTTATAGTAAAAGATAGAATTACTCCATTTCCCTTTTTCGAACCACTGATCCCCCTTATCTATTTGTAGTAAGAACTGTCTTTCTTGTTTTTTGAATTGTAAAGCTTGTGCATTCTCTTGAAGATTCTTTGAATCTATATTGTTTTGATGGATTATACCAATAGCAAAATATGCAAAAACACTTGTTACCACTATTGCAATAGCAATAAGTACGCTATTTTCTTTTCGCCTATCCTTTATTATTTTTTTTCTTATTTGCAGTAGTTCTTCATCAGAAGCTTCTTTTAAACTTGATTTTCCTTCAGTGTCTTTTAAGTTTTGCTTTTCTAATAGTTTTTTAGGCTTAAGTAATTTTTTATTATTACCTAAGCTAGTTATAATCCCCGCAACACTTCTTCCCTCTAACATTTTTAACTATTTACTGATAATTAGATCTAAACAATTGCATAGGTCCCTACTAATATGTAGATCCAAAATTAAATTTGTTACAATCGTCCAAGGAAAAAACAACCGTAATACAAAAAATTATGGTTGTTATATATGTTATTACTTGTAATTGACACTAGTCATACTTGTGTGTCTTGGGCGGAGACTAGCGGTAGCGAGGGAACTTTAAAAAAGTAACCTTAAAAACAATCCTGTCAAACAAGATTAATTACTCTTTTATCTACTTTCTTATAGTATCCTAAGAGTAACTGGCTAATTTTATTTTCTTTTAAAAAGTGACGTCTAAATCTCCAGAAACCAGATTAATATGGCAACAATCCGTACTAACGGTATAGGTACTACTAATGACTTCCTGGTTATTGATGAATCCTTTAAATCGAATTTGTCGTTCTTGGTTTACACCTAGACTATTATCATTTACTAAGGGATATTGTCCTTGTTGTTTTGATGACACGATCTCAGATGAAGAAAGTGATATCGTCATTTCTGTTCCATTTTGGATATTGATTACTTCAAAAGAATCTAAGGCAATAGGGTTTTGATTTTGATCTTTTACAGATACTATAATGTTTCTAAATTCTAAAGTACAGACTGTATTTTCACAATCTGAATTAGAATCATCATCATTTTCATTATCGTTATCATTACAAGATATTTGAGCTATTGTTAAAATTAGCAATAGTACTGCTACAAGTGGTTTGAGTGATGAAGTCATGATTTTATAGTTTATACTATCAAGATGTAAAAAAAGCTGTTTGGTTGCGTTAAAATTGTTAGAAGAAGTCATGTTTTTTCATGCGCTCTATTTCAATAAGATCTCTAAAAGATCGTAATTATTCGTTTTCATTCTTTGCCTGCTAACACTTAGTTTACAACTAGTCTAACTTGTAACTTTATACACACATCAATCTTTTATATATTTTGTTAGGTATCACCGCTAGTCATATTTGTCCATCTCGGGCGGAGATTAGCAGTAACATATTATCTTTTATATAACCAATCTTCAATCGCATCAAGAAAACTATTGCATCTTTTGTAAGGTAGTTTGTTGTCTTGGAACTCATAGAATCCTCCGGTCTGGCATTCGAAAATATTATGATTACAATTTGGGAATGATTTTATGATCAAGTCTGTATTCTTTCCCATTGTGTTTTCATATAATAATTTGGTTTTTTTCCAATCTACGTTCATATCAGTTTCTCCAAATAATGCTAGAACCGGAGTTTTTACATTCGATAAGATCTCATCAAAATCTTTGATGTACACCGGCAAACCTGTTTCTTCATCGAGCTCTTCTTTCATAAGAGGTACTTGAAAACCAACATATGCCCCTTTATTCATCGCTCCCATATTCTCTTGAACAAATCGTAACCAAAATGCATTGTTTTGGAGTTCTTTGGTAGCATTCATATAGGTTTCGAAACTTTCACCAGAGTGAGCTATTTTGATTCCTTTTAGCCATTGATCAACAATTACGGTAATGGAATCTTTAGGCAGCCCTTTAATTCTTAGATTTTCTTCTAGAAGGTAGCCAAAGTTTTCTTTATCATCTACACCACTTACCGAAATCCAAAATGCAATCTCTTTGTATTCGTTTATGACAATTGGATTTATCCAACCTGCCCTACTCCCTCCATATAAACCTATATTATTTGATCCTAGTATATGCTTTTCTTTAAGCATATGGATAGCTGCGATAGCCTCAGATGCGCTGTTATAAACGGATTGATTATAATTGAAGGTACCACCACTTTTTCCACATCCCATCTTATCCCACATATACGTGGCATATCCGGTTTTTGCGATTGTTTCTCTTATATCCAAATACCATTCTTGCGCAACAGCATTCGTTTTTCCTGATCCATGAATGATCAGCACTATTCCCTTAGGCTTTTGATCTTTCGGAAGATTTAATACCCCGTTTAAGGTTACTCCTTCAAACTTAAAATCTAAAATTTGTTTTTTGCTTTGTGCTTGTGAACTGATAACAATCAAGAACAAGATTTTTATGATGACTATTTTTCTCATTTTTCTAGTAACACTTTTCAATTTGCCTCCAATCTTTAGATATCACTAATAATTTAACTTTTAGAGGGTTTACTAGTAAGGATACCTATATTTTAATAATGTTACAGTTATGGAAAGAATTACCTATAACTGCCGCTAGTTTGTATTATAAATCTATGTTAGACATAGAAGTCAACACTAGTTACAGACTAGTAAATTATTATTGTATTTGATCAATAGCTACGAAGTTGTAAATTTCGTAGAGCTGGGACTAGCAGTAGTTAATATCAAGCCAATAAAAAAATTGAAATAACTATAATTAAATTGATGAAGATTGAAAAGACATTTGTTTTTAGGTGTGAATAATAGTTTCTCAAATACTTTTTAAATAAAAAGTCAACAATCAAGAAAAAGAATGCAATAAAAATAAAGAAAACAGGGATTACAAATCCAACTGGTGGAGTATGACTTCCTCCTATTCCACATCTAAAAATCGAATAGATTGTAAAACATAACCCTAATAGATATATGAGGGGTTTAATTATTTTGTACGCATCCATTTCTTATTAATATCAACTAATATCTTACGTTTTATACACCTCGTTAGGCAATGTTTATTCGCTTAATTTTATCAAGTACTTACTATTTATAGTATTTCTTTCAACTTGATTCAAATTTTCATATTTCCTTTGAAATTCATCAATACTCTTTTTGTCTTTAAACTTATTTACACTTTTCGTTATCTCATTTTGTATTTGAATGTATTTAGAAAAGCTTGTTTTTGGACTTGTTTTGAAGAAGAAAATTGAGTCATCATTATAATCACTTAGATAGTCAGAAATTTTATTAGATAACTGATTTATTTCGATAGCTTCAGAATTCCAATAAACATTGTTAGTGGAATCAATTAAAATATCAGCTCTATAAGGGTAATTATTTTTTTTATAAAGGACTTTTCCTTTTTTACTCCCATCATACACTGGAATTATATTGAAAAGTTTGTGTTTGAAGAAATCGTATTTAAAAGTGTCTTCATTAAAAATAGAATCAGTTGGTTGTGAAGTAAGGAAACTTAAAGTGCTTTCCTCGTTCAATTGTAAAGAATTAGCTTTAATATAATTCAAATATTTACCCCAAAATCCCTTTTTAAAATCTTTATGAGTTGATATTTTATTTACACAATTCAATGCATCTTTGCCAAATTTTAGACCTTTAATGCTATCTAAAAAAGAATACCTCTGTTTCAAGTCAATAAAATCATAATTAGAGAACTCAAGTAAAAAATTCACATAACTACTGGCTGTAGAATCTTTGAGTAGTTTGTTTTCTATTAATATTTTTTCATATTGTTTAAGATAATACCTTATTGATTTATTTTTTACTGTAAAATTTTGGGCATAACACTCATTATAAGTATCATAAATATTGGTTGTTTTATTCTTTTTTGAACAGCTAAATAAAATCAAAAATAGTATTGCGTAAAGTTTTTTCATAATTATAAGGACAACGTCTCGTATAAAAATAGTAACAGGTTTTGAAAGGCTTAACTTTCCGTTTAAGACCTACCGTAAATATATAAAAGCGACTTTGATTAAGCACCAAAGCCGCTTTTATTTTTATACATTGTTGGCAAATCGTTATTTTTTCATTTAGCGTATTAATTGTCGTGCGTTATTACTTGTTCATTTGACCTAAAATTTCAACTTTTCGCAACCATTTTGCTCTAAAATCTTCTTTAGAAAGTCTTATAGGTCCAATAGCAGTAATTCGCACCTTTTTTATTCCAATGTATTTTAATGTTCCTTTTTTCATAGCCTTGTGGCTAGGGTTTCCATAAACCCATTTATAATACCACGCAGGTTGGTCTAATGTACAAATTACTCTTGCTGTTTTTCCAGTAAAATACGTATCGCTAAATAATGAATTTTCTCTTTTGTTAAAAGCAAATCCAGGAAGTAAAACTCGGTCTAAAAACCCTTTCATTATTGCAGGTACGGAACTCCACCAAACAGGATAAATCCAAACTAAATGGTCAGCCCATTTTAATTTGACTTGAGCGTCTAATAGGTCAGGTTCTAATTCTGTTCGTTTTCTATATCCAAATTGTAGGTTTGGGTTGAAGTTCAATTCTCTGATGTTAATTTCCTTTATTTCAGCATTCGATTTTTCAGCCCCTTTTTTATAAGATTTTGAAAGTGCAAAATTGAAACTTTCTTTATCTGGATGTCCATTTATGATTAGTATGTTTTTCATAAATCTAAAAATAAGTTTTCAATTTTCTTTCAAATTTCGTGTCTGTTAAATTCTGAATTTTGAAGAACTTATAAAGAATAAAACAAGTTGATACCGTTAAGAAGAATGTGCAAATTATGAAGCTGCTAACACTACAAAAAACAGCTAATATTTGTGTGCCGATTTCTCCCAAATATGAATCGAAATAATCTTGCTTTTCGATAAAATAGTTGTAAACGGCTATTGCGTATTCGTAAAAACGAATGGTAAGTTCATATAATAACCAAATAGGATAAAACCATTTTCTAATAGGTTCCCACCATTTTCCCCAAATTGATTTTAATTGTTTGTTGTTTTCTTCCATTTTTAAACCTTTTTACAAAGGTTATTTTAATGGAAGATGTATCATTTGATATAAATCAAATTCGTTTTTTTGGATTTCTTATTCTGCTTAATGTTTCAAGTGTAATTCCTAAATAGGATGCAATGTGCGTAAGAGGTATTCTTTGGGTTATATTTGGATAAATATTTAAAAGATATTTATAGCGTTCTTCTGCCTTGTTGAACTGAATTGTATATAATCTTTCACATAGACCTAACATAGTTTGAGTAACAACTTTACTAATAAAACGTTCAAAATCGTGGTACTTCTTCGAAAGGCAATCAACTGTATCTTTTGAAAATTCAAGGACAACGGAATCTTCAATAAATTCAACATAATGAGGACTTGGCTCTTCGCTGAAAAAACTGATAATTGCAGCCATTATTTCATTTTCAAAAGTGAACCAGTCAGAAATGTCCTTTCCGTCTTTTAAATAATATGCTCTTGAACAACCTTTTACAATTAAGTAGGCTTTTTTGGAAAATTGTCCTTCACGAACTACAATCTCGCCCTTTTTATAACTTACAATTTTTGAATTCGAAATTAACTCTTGTTGACATTCATTGTTAATAGGGTGATATGTTTCTCCAATTTTATTTAAGATTTTTTCAATATCCATTTGTTTAAGTGACTACTGTTTTTCGGTTTGATGAATGTTCGTCATAATGTTTGCCAACTTGCATGTATAGTTACTATTATGCTTATTACCGTTTGTAACTAATTACAAACATTTATAAATGTTTACTATCGCATCTGGATTTTATTATAAGTTTTAAAAATAACGTAAAACTCCCCATATTACAAAATGATATGGTTCTTTTATATGTTGAAAACAGCATTTTAGATTTAAAAACCTATTCTCGATACACTTCTAATAAAGTCGAAGCACTCGAATTGACGTTTTTTATATTACTCATTTCCCAACTTAGGAGCTAACCATAAATATCCCATGCATAACAAAAAGAAAATATAGAACCCAATTGGGTTGATGGGTTCTAATGGAGAGATTTGTTCTGTGGTTTTTTCGGTAGGTCTATCAAACTGTCTAAGGTTTCTTTGTCTGTTTTCATACGCTGATTTTGATTTCCAGGTGGTGATATCTGTTACAAAATAATCGAAAACAGCGGTAGTATCTTGTGCTATCGATAGCCTATTCCAGCCTAATTTCTTAGGATAGGTTGTACCTGTCCATAGATTTGAGATATCAATATCGCTACGCGGTGCAATACGATATTCTTCTTCGGTTTTCACCTCAGGTTCAGGAATAGCTGTTCTTAGCGTAAACTCATATGATTGATCCTTAATCCCCAGAATACTATGTTCATCCCAACTGACCTCAGCACTTTCTTTTTTACCGATAGCGCCTATAATTTCTGACCATAGTTGTTGGTACTCTTTTGTTTTTCCGTTTAAGAGTAATTCATAGGTACTTTCCAACACTGTCGTACTTACTTTCCCTTTACCAAGATGTTTATAGGCGGATACGATTTGCTCACTACCATTTTTGGGAATCGCTTGTAGCTGAAATTGATCTTTAAATAGAAAAGGATACTTTCCTATTGTAATTTTTGGTGAATTGATTAGGCTTGTCTCCGTACTTTTTTCTCTACTAAAATCAAAAGCCGTGATGCTTTTTCTGGATCGGAAAAAGTCATCATCCGGTTGGATAAAAAGTCCTAATCCATCTTCTCTAATAGCATTCTCCAGTGCTGTCCGAGAAGGCTGTCCTACATTTTTTGCTGTAGTAGCATCTAGCATTACCAAATCAAAAGGTGCTAAGTTCTTTTCAGAAAGAGCGCCGATCGGTATTCGATCTGTATTAAAATATTCGAACTTATATTTTCCTTTGGTGATCCTGCTTTTCACCAATACCTCATGACCCATTTCTGCCAAATAGTTTTTTAGGTATTTGGTTTCAAAGGTTGGGAAACCATTGACAATTAGGATTTTTAAATGGGTTCGATCCTTTACCTTCACAGGAATGGGACTACGAGAACGTATTGTACCCAAAGAATCTTTCTCTACCAATGAAAAGACATAGTTGCCCGTTGCTTTTAATTCCGTCGATACCTGAAATGCTGATGCTGTATCGGATACCAACGTAATAGAATCTAACGAATTTCCTCCTGGTCCTTCCAGAATCAATCGATTTCCTTTTGTTGGATTGTTATATAATCCTTCAAACTCTAACTGCTCTCCTACTACGCTACTTTGATCGTATGTAAACCTCACAACACCAGAAGGCACATCACTTTTGATATAGTGAACCTCATAGTTTTCTAGCTGCCAAAAATCAAAAGGTGCTACACCTTCTCCCAATACAAAAACAGTGTCTGATGTCTGTATATTTTCGAAAATTGGTTGATTTGCTTTGTACGGAAAGGTTTGTATTCGTTTATGAGCTTTTTTTAAACTATCTAGTTGTTTGGTATCATAGCCATTAGTAAGCAATGCTACTTTGGTGTTTTTGCCAAGTATGGGCAAGGCTGGTTGTAGCGCAATGATCGAAAGCGAAACTATTGCAAACAGTGCAACTGTGATGTTCATCCAGAACTTGCGTTTCCCAAAATGAGGCGATTCTTTCCAAACAAAAACCAACCATACCACTATGGCACTAATGCTTATATAGGGTATCCAATTATTATGTAAAAAAGTGATATTCTCAATCATTGATTTCGAGCTCCTTTAATAATAATTCATTGATTTTGCTTGTTTGTTGTTGCTGTTTCGCTGCATTAGGCTTCAACTCCGGAAGTGCCAAAAACAATCCTTTTTGTAATTCCTCCAGTGCTTCTGATGGTACAGTGACGTCTTCAGAAATCCATTTTAATTGTTGTAATGTTTCTAAATATTTTCCTGGGTCTTCGATTGCTTTTGTTGCCAATTCATTTCCGGCTTGACCGAAAAGTAGCTTATCATCTTCGGTGATCGTACCGCTTTCAGAAATAAGCTGTTCCAATCTTGCCAAAGTTACACGTATAGAAGGATATGCATCTTCTTGCTCTAAAGTTTCCGTTTTTCGGTATCCCGATACCTCATCGATTTCTCCAGTAAGTCTTTTATCTTCCTTAATCGGAGGAGGATCAAAACCGATACGATGCACATAGATACGTGCACTGTTTTTTATTTCCTGAATCAGTTTTAGCGCCCTGTATTGATACGGCAATGATTTTTCTGGTGTGTAGAGTCTTAAATATAATTCTGCATCCCACATTTCATTAAGCGCCTGTCTGAGCTTACTTTTTAGCGATTGTGTAAACAGTGTAGATTCTTCTGGATCTTCATGATTATGCAGGTATTCTTCTAAAGGATCTTCCTTTTTTTCTTCTACCAGATTGTGTTCATTTTCGCTATCGTGCTTATGTGTGTATTTTGCCAACGGATCTTCATCCTCATGTCCTTCTTCGTGATGATCTTCGTCCTCATGTTCTGGAGATTCAACATCTCCTTCTGCAGTGCCTCCGAATTCTGATTCATCTCCCATAAATTCGGCATATTTAAGTCGCAGTACTTTTTGGTCAAAACCTAATTCATTACTTCTAGATTTATAGTCTTTTGTAGATAGTTTTGATTTATCCTTTAGCAGTTTTTCTGTATCGATAATCAACTGTCGTTGACTTCTAAAGTAATCCGGCATCAGATCCACTCCCATCGTTCCTTCTACCGCAAAAGTATCAGGAACGGTATCTTTTATCACTGCAAAAAAGGTTTCGCTTCTGGATGTATTTGGTTTTGGCCGTTTACGGTCTAAGGCTTCTACATAAAAATAGAGTTCATCTCCCGGTTCCATCTTCATTTGATCCAGATCAATGTTTTTGGACAAATTCATATTCTTATTGCCTTTAGAGATTTTACTATTGAAGTTTAACTTCTCTTCTCTAAACTTTACGGATTCACCAGAACCTTTACTCACCGTAGCAATGATATAAGCGTCTTCAATCCCAAAGTCATCGGTAATCGCTGTAGTAAAGGATACCTTTTTATCTTCATTAAAAGCAAAAGAAGTGAACTGTTTTATTCCTTTAATTTCTACAGAAGGGCTCTTGTCTTTGATCACCTCGATAGCATATAATTCGGAAACATAGGATCGGTCTTGTAGGTCAGTAAATTTAAAATTATAAAAACCTGCACTGGTGATTGTGGATGCTCCTGTATATGTTCCATCAATTAATTTCATAGGGTAGCTATTTCCCATGCTTTCCATCGTTACGCTTTTGATTTCTTGGTCAAATTGTATTTTCCAGGAAACTCTGGATCCTTCTACGGCTTTAATATCCATTGTAGAAGTCTCTACGGAAGGAACCTGTGTATAGTTGGGGTAATCAATCATTAGTTGTTGACCTATCAACCTAGGTGGCTGTATTACTGTCTTAGTCGTATCTGTTGGTTTAAAAACAATTGCTTCTGGAGTTTCCTTAGATTGCTGTGATCCTTGAAGGTTTGATAATAGTTCGTACTTATAAATCACTAAGCCTATCAAAATAAAAGCACTTAAAATAATAGTGCCACGAACTAAATGATTGGGAGGTTTAATGGTTTTTAGTTTTTCGACAAGTCTGGTTGTTACTCTATTTTGTTGTATTCTGGCTAAGCTAGACAGCTTTTCTTCGGGTACTAACAAAAGACCAGTACTATATTCTGTAGCCTCAAGATGAAAATCTATATAGCTGGCAATATTTTCTAAACTCTTCTTCCATGGTTTTATGACAATTGCAGCAATACTGCCAACCAAAAGCAGGGTTAGTATCGTCCATAATATATTAGAAAACGCAAGATATATTAACATAGCAGGTCCCAAAGCATATAATGCGATCTCCAGCCAAAGCATCAGTTGCCATCGCCTTCTAAATCCAACCAATATGTCGTGTCCTGATCTCATTATTGTTTTCTGAATTTTGCTACACTACGTTCCATCACTAACAATGCTCCCAATAACAACCATAACCATTTTGACACATCAAAAAGTTTAAATTGTTTTTTACCCGATACTAGATTTGTCGCTACAGGTTGCAGTTCTGATATATCGATCGTTCTTTTATCATACTCATTAATTTCGGTTTCGATATCTTGATGAAAATCAAAAAGTTTTAGCAGTTGTTCGGATACGTTTCTATCGATACTATTCTCTGTATTCAGTGTTTCTGTAAGATAAAAAATCCTATTCGAAGATCCTGCTTCTATAATATTATCAGCAAGATCATCCGGTTGGTACACTAACATCCTTGTTGACGTATTCGGAACTACAGCTGAAGACAACCAAACCACCAAGTCAAAAGCATCAGTATCTAATCCTTCTCTATCCTGAACGATTTCTATATCTATTTGTTTATTCAGGTACTTTGATATCACATTTAGCGATGCTTCTATGTATGTTTTTTGAGTAGCTAGACTATCTTCGTAAAACAATACTACTTTGGTTGGTAATTCTGAAGTAAGAATTACGCTTTCTTCTTTTCCGTTTAACGGAATCATCACACTGTCATTTGCTTCATTAAATCTAAGTCTCTTATCATCGGTAGCAATAAATGCCTTCTTAAAAGACAACTGATCTTGATCACTAATCATCGATAGAACTTGCAAAGAATCTTCTTTCTTAATGGCTTTAAGCACTTTTTTAGATACCTCTTCTGATTCTAAAGATATCCAGGCAACATTCTTGTTCGTTTCTGGTCTTTTACCTTTGATTCCGTTTATGAATGCTTTCGTAAAAACGACAATACTATCGGTTTGTAGCGTTTCCATTTCTTTGGCTAACTGCCAATAATTAGGAGTATTATTATTTTCTATAGCTGTCTGATCAGTATCCAACTCGGGAAATCCGGATTCCAAAAGCCTTAGCGATTCTCCTGTTTCTATGGTATCTATGATCGTTTGTATTCTATCATCATCCAGTAATGAAGGTTCTACTATATAGATTATTGGTATGGTCGTCGCTTTCTTTTTAATCCCAAATCCGGCCATTAAGAATACCAAAACACCAATCAACAACATTCTTAGTAGTAGTAGAAAAAGTTCATTTAGTTGAATACTTCTGGATTGTTTCGAGTCTGATTCACTCAGCAATTTAGTGCTCCCCACTTTTATTGTTTTTCCTTCTTTTTTACTCCACAGATGTATGGCTAAAGGAACCAGAAGTCCTAATAATGCCCAGAGATATGTAGGGTTTAGGAAAAACATATCAGATTAGTTTGTTTCGTTTCTTCAGGAATACCTGTAATGCCTCTCCTATATGTTCTTGTAATTGGAACAAATGATAACTGATATCATTGGCTAAGAGCGTATTTTTAGTATTCTTGATCATTTCCTCTAATGCGATGAGATATTCTTTTTTAGCGGTTTTTGCATCTATTTTGAGTTTTGCTCCTGTCTCTAAATCTTCAAATGTTACAGTACCTTTGTAATCAAACTCTAACTCATTCTTTCCCATAAGATGTAATACCACTACCTCATTTTTTGGGGTTTTTAATCTTTTTACAAAAGATGTTAGCTCTTCGTTATGTTCATACAGATCCGTTATAAAAAATATCAGTTCTTTGTGATTGCGATTGTGAAGACTTTTGGAGGCATTTGGGTTTTCGGGCCATTTCCCTTTATTTTCTATATTTGTTAGTTCCAATAAAAAACGATTATAATGTTGTTTCTGGATTTTAGGATATAAGTTATACAACTGCTGTTCGTTTAATGCAAAAAGTCCAATAGCATCTCCTTGATTTTGGGATAAGTATCCTAAAGAAGCTATTAAGATTCTGGCATAATCCATTTTAGAAAGTTCGTCCTCCTGATGAAGCATGGATTTACTTGCATCCAAAATAAATTTTATTGAAATATTGGTTTCTACTTCGGATTGCTTGATATAATATCTACCGGATCGGGCTAACATTTTCCAATCGAGTAATCGTAAATCATCACCCGGTTCATAATTACGGAATTGAGTAAATTCCATTCCAGAACCTACATTGCGACTATTATTTAATCCAGACAAATATCCATCAACAATTACACGCGCAATGAGTGATAATCCTGATACCGTTTTAATAAATTCAGGTTTTAATAATTGATGATAATCTTGTCTCACTTGATTTGTTCTATTATCCTACTTCCCTACCTCAATGGCTTTTAATAGATGATGCGTAACCTCATCAGAAGTGATACCCTCTGATTCTGCTCTAAAATTCACAATAACTCTGTGTCTTAACACAGGTATGGCTACATGGTGTAAATCATCTAATGTCACTGATAATCTTCCTTGTGCTAATGCACGAGCCTTGGCTGTTAATATCATTGCTTGACCAGCTCGCGGTCCTGCTCCCCAATTCACCCATTCTTTTACGTATGCATTAGTAGTTGTTTCTGGTCTCGTAGCTCTAATCACCTTACTTACATAGCTAACTAAATCATCACTTATAGGAACTTCTCTAACCAACTGTTGTAATCTGATAATATCTTCTCCGGATATCACTTTATTCAGGGTTTCCTTCTTGACACCCGTTGTATTTTTTAGAATGGTGGTTTCTTCAGACTCCGTTGGATATCCTATTTTGATATATAATAGAAAACGATCTTGTTGCGCTTCTGGAAGTGAAAATGTTCCGGATTGCTCAATAGGATTTTGAGTAGCGAGTATAAAAAATGGCTTATCTAACTCGTATGTTTTTCCGGAATAGGTAACCTCAAACTCCTGCATCGCCTCTAATAATGCGGCCTGCGTTTTTGGTGGCGTACGATTGATCTCATCTGCCAAGATGATATTAGAAAAAATAGGGCCTTTATTAAATTTAAAAAATTTCTTTCCTGTGCTATAATCTTCTTCTAATATTTCTGTACCAATAATATCTGATGGCATTAAATCTGGCGTAAATTGTATTCTTTTGAATTTTAAATCAATAGCTTGTGCCAGCGTTCTGATCATTAATGTTTTTGCCAAACCCGGAACTCCTTCTAACAATGCATGTCCACCTGCAAGAAAGGTAATCAATAACTGCTCTACCGTTTCTTCTTGCCCAGTAATCACCTTACCGATCTCTTTCCGTAACTTCTGAAGTTTCTCCGTAAGAATAGTTACCTCTGCTTCTATATTTACTAACTCTCTGTCCATGTAGTTATATCTCTTTTATGATGTCAACGCATACATTACAATGTTAACACCAAATCTGGTATTGTCTATTTTATACCATCGTTTATTTCTAAAATCATAATCCCACTCACAACCATAGTCTTTGTTACTATAAAGAACGCCAATCCTTCCATTAACCTGAATTGCCTTCAAATAATCATGTACGATATCATCTCCCCATCCATTCAGCTCTTGAGAAGTAGTTGGTGGGCCATCTTCAAACTCAAAAAATATTTTATAAATCTCATGAGTATTAGGAATTTTTTTTAATGCTTGCGGTCCAAAAATATCAGACATCTGCTGCTCAAATGATTTAGAGAATAATCCATCTATATCGTGATTACAATCATCCGCAAATACAAAACCTCCGTTATCGATATATTTTTTAAAATTCTCCCTTTCCTTTTTGGTAAACTGTACCAATTTATGGCCAGAGATATAGCAAAACGGGCTTTTGAATATCTCATCACTACTCAAAGAGATAATTCTTTCTTGAGTATCTACTTTTAGGGTAGTATACTCCACAAGAGAGTTTAATAGATTAGAAGGCATTCTTTGATCTACATCCCAATCTCCTGATTCGTATTGTAATCGTGTAAAGAAAAATTTATTGCTCAATATGAAATTAACTAGGTATACTAAAGAAACAATATAGATCATTAAATATAAAAATGATCTAAAATTAAAGTTAATTAGGATTCTCTTAAACCAATTACTACCGTTAGAGCGTAATTAAAAAACCGGCGGTACACCATATATTTTAATTACGCTCTATTTAATAGTATCCTATTTTTAGATTTTTAAAACAGTACTTTAAGATTATACTGCATCTGATAAACTGGTAAAGGTAAAGTCTCTTATTTTCATATAAGGAACTAGATTACCGTCAATTCGTACCTGCTTACCTAGAGTTTCCAGATTATTAAGCATAATGATCGGGCTTTCATTAAATCTGAAATTCTTCACTGGATGCTTTATTTTTCCGTTTTCTATATAGAAAGTTCCATCTCTGGTAAGTCCTGTATATAGTAAAGTTTGAGGGTCTACGGTTCTTATATACCACAATCGGGTAACTAGAATTCCTTTCTTCGTTCCTTTAATAAGATCATCTAAGGATGCATCGCCTCCTTGCATAATAAATCCATTAGGGAACGGCACAGGATCTACTCCCTTTTTCTCTGCCCAATAACGACTATATGCTAAGTTTTTTACAACTCCATTTTCTATCCAACTTGTCTTTTTCAGTGGTTGTCCTGAACCATTCCAAGTACCTGTAGGAACTTCGGGATTCAATGGATCTGACCAAATATTTACACGTTCATCTACAATCTTCTCTCCCATTTTGGTTCCTCCGCCTTCTTTAGACATAAAACTACGTCCTTCATCAGCAGTCCGTGCATTAAATGCAAACGCCATATTACCTAGAAGACCAACCGAAGCTGCCGGTTCTAAAATCACTGTGTATTTACCAGGTTCTATTGCCTTAGCCTCTTTAGACATAACTGCTTTATCTATCGCTACTTTAGAAGCTTCTACGGCATTAAACTTACTGACATCATTATAATCTCTGGTTACCCAACCAGATCCAGTACCATCGTTACTACGCATGGTTACCGTAAAACTGGCATTAGTAGATTGATTGTATGCAAACAAACCACTAGAGTTCATCATTGCACTAAACCCAGCAGAATCATTAAAGAATCCTGCTGCAGTAACTTTCTTAGCCGCTGCTGGTTCAATACTACTATTAGCAACTTCTGCACGATACTCCGGTGTTATCTTTGCAGTAGCTTCTTTATAAGTAATCGATTTATCATATGTCTGTGGCCCTAATGGTGCCATAAATTCTGGATTCTCTGGAGAAAGTTTTGCCAATTCCTCAGCTCTTTTTACCACTTTCTTTAAAGACTCATCATCAAACTCATCAATAGTAGCTGTTCCAGATTTCTTTCCAAAATTAGATTGCACTACTAAGGTTTGATTTGATCTATGTCCAGCCGTAGATACGGTATTTCTAGCATAACGGATATTACCACTTTCGCTTCCGCTTAAATTTATTTCACAAGCATCTGCAGTAGAAAAGCTCATCGCTTTTTCCATAATCTGCTTTGCTTCTTCTTTAGAATATATTGCCATGATATTTTTTATTTGTAATAAGACTGTGATTTAAATTTTTCTACCTGTGTTGATCACATTCACACCATTAAAGCGTGTGGTAGAACTTCCGTGAGATACAGCACTTATTTGAGAAGGCTGTCCTTTACCATCAAAGAATGACCCGAACATTCGATAATCATCTTTGTCACATATCTTAGCACAAGAATTCCAGAACTCTTGCGTGTTAGATTGATATGCCACATCATCTAGCATACCTACAATTTTTCCATTTTTGATTTCATAAAACACCGTTCCACCAAACTGGAAATTATATCGTTGTTGATCAATAGAATATGAACCTCTACCTGCTATGTAAATTCCTTTTTCTACGTCTTTGATCATATCATCTATAGAATATTTCTCTTTTCCCGGTTCTAAGGAAACGTTAGGCATACGCTGGAACTGTACATCATTCCAACTCTGGGAATAGCAGCATCCGTGAGACTCATTTTGATCGATCATATGAACCTGATCACGTATTGCCTGATAATTGGTTAGTACTCCATTACGCACTAAATCCCATTTCTTAGTTTTTACACCTTCATCATCATATCCTACAGCTCCTAAGGAACCTACTTGTGTTTTATCGGCAACAAGGTTTACAATATCGCTACCATATTTGAAGTTCTTGGTCTTCCATTTATCTAAGGTAGCAAAACTTGTTCCTGCGTAATTAGCTTCGTATCCTAATACTCTATCTAATTCTAATGGATGTCCAACGGATTCGTGGATGGTTAAACCTAAATGATTCGGTTCTAATACTAAATCGTATTTACCTGCTTCTACAGATTTTGCCGTTAATCTTGCCTTAGCTTGTTTAGCAGCCAGCGTTGCATCCTCTACAATATCATAACTCTTACGATATAGATTGAGTCCTTCAGGACCTTTTAGTTTTTCTGAAGCTAATCCGTCCATATATTCATACCCCATTCCCATTGGAGCACTCATAGCTTGACGTGATTTAAATTTACCTGTACCTTTGTCAATGGCTGTTACCGTAAATGTAGGCCAGATACGATGTACATCTTGATCTATATAAGATCCATCCGTAGAAGCAAAATATTTTTGCTCATTAACCATAAAAAGTCCTGAGTTTACATAATTTGCTCCATTCTCTAAGGCAGCGGCATTTGCAGATAATAATAAATCTACCTTTTCTGAAACTGGTACATCTTTAAAATCCTTTTTAATAGGAGTTTTCCAGGTTACTTCTCCGTGTGACTTAACCGGAGCTAGTTTCACTTCTACTTTCTGAATCTTGGAATTCGCTTTTGCTATTGCTACTGCTTGATCTGTAGCTTTTTTAATTCCATCTTCGGTAACGCTATTTGTCGATGCAAATCCCCAAGTACCTTTAACGATAACTCGAATTCCGATTCCAAATGATTCTGTATTTACTACATTCTGTACTTTGTCTTCTCTAGTAAATACATATTGGTTCAAGTACCTACCAATTCTAGCATCGGCATAAGTAGCTCCTAATGATTTTGCTGTATTAAGCGCTACATCTGCCATTTTTTTCTTAATGGCTATGTCCATTCCCGGATTAAGCAATGCTTCTGCGGGAATGTCATTTCCCAGGAGTAGCGAAGGCATCATTAAAGCACCTGCTCCTAATCCTGTGTATTGAATAAAATCTCTACGTTTCATAAACCTCTTTTTTGATTGAGTGAATATTAAAATAAGTCTGATGAATTTTATCTTATAAAAGATCTTTTAGTTTCTATGATACTTGACCATATCCTAAAGTTTTGTTACAAGACTAACTTTCGTTAGCTTTAAAAGTAGAAAAATTAAATCAAAGTACCATACCTCCCTGAATCTTCATCACAGGATTTTAGTAGTAGAATTCCGCAAAACACCTCAGGACAAACTCGTATTATAAAATATTGATTAACAATTACTTAAAATCGATTTCCTAATTACATAATTCTCATAAAATTGAGCGAAATCATACTAAAAAAACATAAAAACAACACTTGTTTAAATTTTTGTTAAAGTTTCAAGCTGTTCTTTAACAAAAACTCAAAAAAAATTTAAGAAAAGATAGTAGTAACATTATTGAGACAGTTTCTCTTTAAAAAAGAACTGTTTTCACTCTAACGAACCTTCTTACATGGTGTAATTTTTCAGTAATAATTCGACTATATACAAATATGTATTCGTAATGGTTGTTAAATTTACTCCGCAAATAAATAAAGTCTACTTCATTAACCAATATACATTGTACCAGATCATATCTGGCAATGGGGGTATTCAGGTAGATTTTAAGAACTATTTTGACTGGAAAGACAAAGCTATTTATCTAGAAAAAGGGCAATATATTAAGTTCTTATCGGATGATTTTTTTGTGCTCAAAATAGAATTTCCAAATGAAACAATTTTTAGAAATAAAGAATTCCGGGTACTTTTTAAACATCTTATTTCTTTAGGATACATTGACTTTGAAAAGTCTAATAGTTTTCAAAAAATCATACATCAATTCAATTCAAATATTGAACTAAATACTATTATAGATACTTCTACAAAGCAATGGTATTTACAAAATCCGTTTAAAGCAAATAAAGAGGAATATCAAATTATTTTTGACACCAAAGAAATTATAGACGAACAATACTCTAGCAATATCAATACAAAAGATATTACCGCATATGTAAATGAGAAAGGATATAATATTCAATCTTTGATCAAAAGTAAAGTTGGTGTGTCGGTTAAATCCCTTCTATCGAACAAAAAATTACTAGAGAGTAAAAAAGAAATTGTTTTTACGGATAAGAGTATTAAGGAAATATCATATGACTTGGGATATAATGATCCTGCCTATTTTAATAGAGTTTTCTCTAATAGTGTAGGCAAAAATCCTATTCAGTTTAGGAAAGACTTTGATTATCAAAACAGAGATCGTTTTTCTCAAAACATTATGGAACTGCTTAAGCTGTATCACACCCAAGAAAGAAACCTAGATTTTTATGCTTCTAAAATGAACCTATCTGCTAAAACGCTTTCTAAAAAAGTAAAAGACAGGATGCAGACTTCATTAGGTAAACTTATCCGATATCAAATGATTGACACTTCTAAATCTATGCTATATCAGGATCTAAGTATTAAAGAGATCTCTTTACAACTAGGTTTTGAAGAGCCTAATCATTTTTCTAATTTCTTTAAGCATTATACAGGAGAATCCCCTTCACAGTTTAAAAACAAAAAGTACAATAACTAGCGCCTTTTTTGTAGTCATATTTGTCAGACATATCCAGAAATTTGTAGTGTAATTACAAACAACATTTATTTAATCATAAAAAATAAAACAAATGGATATTAAAAAATTAGCTACAGAAATGGACAGCATAGTTGCTAAGGGCGGCATAGTAGATGCCGTAAAGCAATTTTTTGCACAAGAGGCTACTACCTCAGATTACAACAATATCACTACCAACAATAAAACTCAAATGGTAGAGAAAATGGAAGGTTTTGCCAATGCTATTAAAAAAGTGAATAATATTACACTTCATCATACCATAGTGGATGGTAATGTTTCTGCCTCAGAATTTACTTTTGATTTCGATATGACAGACAATAGTTCTATCTATTGGCACGAAATTATTAGAAGGGTTTGGAATCAAGAAGGTAAGGTTATACAAGAAGAATACTTTAATGCTTAAAATAAATAATATACAATGAAAACTTTAAAAACAATAAAAATCACATTAGTCGCAGTTCTATTTACTGCTACAATTTTTGGTCAGGATAAAAAAGCAAACAATATAGATAATAGTAATATTGCATTACAAGGATACAGTCCAGTATCCTATTTAGATCTTGGTATTGCACAAAGAGGTACTAAAGAATATAAATCTGAACACGAAAAAGTAATATACTACTTTACCACCAAGGAACAGAAAGCTACATTCGATAAGAATCCGAAAAAGTATATACCTCAATACGGCGGGTTCTGCGCCTTCGGAATATATGCCGGTGCAAAATTTAGACCTGATCCCAACAAATTTGTAATAAAAGATGGCAAATACTTTCTTTTCCTATATAATATTGAATTAGATGCTCAACAATTATGGTTGGCAGAAAATAATCATAATACATTAGTTTCTAAGGCCAATAGTAATTGGACGAAACTTATAAACACTTATAATTAAATAATTATAGGTTGCTCTTTTGTTTTTCTAATAACACCTTAACTAATTGTTAGGGTGTTATTTGAATAAATAAATATACCTTATAAACCATACCATAATATTTTATAATTTAAACTTCTAAATTTCCCTGAATTATATGAAAGAATTATTGACCTCGATTTCCAAATGTGATATCTGCAAGGCAAAATTAGAATTAGGTCCACGGCCAATAGTCTCGGCAGATATTAATAGTAAAATAGTTATCATAGGGCAAGCACCGGGAAGCATCGTCCATAAATCAGGAATTCCGTGGGATGATAAAAGCGGCGAAAATTTAAGAGCATGGATGGGAATCGATAATGACATTTTTTATAATCCAGAAATCATTGCTTTGATCCCTATGGGATTTTGCTATCCGGGACGAGGAAAATCTGGAGATCTGCCTCCAACAAAAGAATGTGCTCCACTATGGCATCATAAATTATTAGATACTATGAACAATGTAGAACTTATCCTATTAATTGGCACCTATGCTCAGAAATACTATTTGGGTGATCAATTAAAACGTACCCTTACCGATACTGTAAAACATTATAAAAAATATCTACCTGATCATTTTGTTTTACCACATCCATCGCCTAGAAATAATATTTGGCAAGCAAAAAATGCGTGGTTTAAGAAAGAGGTAATTCCACAATTACAGGATAGTGTACGATCTATTATTGCATCTTAATCAGCGTAGTCCATTAAAAAAATATTCTCTTCCCTAATAGTTATTTTGTTAACATTAATATAATTTACAGAAAACTAGTTTTAATACAAAATGATGTGTAATATTTTTTCCTAGATGTAGAATTTATTAAGATTATGTTATAATTAACTAAAAAACAGTTAATTAGATTTTACACAAATCCATTCTACATTATCTTTAATAAAAATGAATTCCTTAAATCATTCGACATATTCATTTTATGGTATCGCTATTTATTTCACTACACTTTAATAAATAAAAGACATATACCTTGAGTGTCTTTAAATTATTCAGGGAATTAATCATCTTAAAAAAATAGTACTATGAAAAAAAAGTTATTAAACTTAGGACGGGAACTAGACAGAAATCAGCAAAAACATATTAGAGGAGGTATGGGTCCTATAGCCATAGATGAAGGGATTTTTGACTCCTGCTCTAATCAACCTTGTGTACTAAACTCAAATGATTGTCCTCCAGGCGAAGTCTGCACATCATTTGTAACTAGAAGAGAATTCAGCGGAGGTGGAACCACAGTAGTTTGGTATGAAAATGAGAATCTCTGTGCATGTTAACATTAATTTAATTTAAAAACCAGAGGCTCTAAACTTCTGGTTTTCTTTTTTTATGATAAAAATTAATCATTTTATAAATATCTTTCGTTTATAATATCCATATGCCAGGTCTCGTGACCGATAATAGTAAACGCAGCTGCTCTTGCAGACATACCCCCACCATTCGCGTTACCAATATACTTCAATTGATCTTTAGTGATACTTTCTAGAAATAAAATAGAGCTTTGCCGGACTATTTTAAATTCGTTTATCAAAGAATCTATTGATTTCTGATTTGCTCCAGAAGGTTCTATATAGATATTTTGATCAAATCCGGCTAAAGATGTTTTATCATTTCTGGCGATCCGAAAACATCTGTACATAAATATTCTTTCGGTATCAATAAGATGCTGAAAAATCTCCATTACATTCCATTTTCCAGCTTCATAACGATATGATATTTTTGTATCTGGAATACCTTCAAAAAACTGAACAACGTTTTTCATTCCCTCTCTAAAACCGGCTATGAGTTCTATTTCTGTAGACAACTTATTAATATATCGCCCATAATATTGGTCATACTCTTTCGCATCTAAATCGGTAATTTTCATTTCTCATATATTTAGTGTATACAATATTATTACTTCTTATGAATTGGATTGTAGTCCAGTTTCCAGATAAGCTAGATTCCAGTTAAATTATTTTTTTACATTTAGCTCATTGTATACTTACTGTATTTTAATTTAGAGATGCCAGGATTTAATAAAATACAACTAACAATTCTTTTAGCCGCGACAGTCATCACAATCATTGGTTTGATTACTGGTTGGTATTTTTTTATTTTCTTAGTAATTCCTATTGGATTTCTTTTTCGAAAAAAAGATTAACAAATTAAAAAATAATTCATTTAATTCGTTAAAAAACTGATGTAATCATAAGATTTAGCAAGAAAAATTCTGTTTGTTTAAAATCAGTATAACTAACATTTATGTTTCTATCAACTTATGTCATAGATAAGCGGACCGAAATGTTAATTTTTTTTTTATATTTACCGCAAAAGTGTTTAGATAACTATTAAATAGTTTAATCTTAAATTAAAATATTGGTAGTTTTAATTGAACATTTTTACGTTTATAATAAATATTGAGTTATGGAATTAATGGAGAAAGCACGGGAGTTTGAGAGTAGAAGTATGAGCAATATGTCCACTAGTGATAGAGTTGAAGCATCTAGAGAAGCTAAAGATCTCGTTTTGAGTCTTAATGAAATCTACAAACAAAATAAGGATCCTGAAATCATGGAAATGATGAAGATCATTACTGCTAAAAAACAAAAAATTGAAAAAAGACTTAAGGGTAGACCTGAAGTTTAAAAAGTTTACTAACTAAATAGACAAAACGTTGTTTATTTAGTTAGTATTAAAAACACATTCATTTTACTTTTATTCTGGAATGGTAAAGTAAAAGGTAGTTCCTTTTCCTTCTTCCGATTCTAACCAGATTTCGCCACTGTGTGATTCCACAATTTTTTTACAGTGCGCTAAACCTATTCCTGTACCCTGATATTTTTCTCTGGAATGCAACCTTTGGAAAATATCAAAAATCCTACTTTTATGGATTTCGGGGATTCCTATTCCATTATCTTTTATAGAGAACTCCCAATACTTTTTAGATTCGTCATCTGCCTTCTTTTTCTGAACTGCATCAATATAAATTTCCGGGATCGTATTTTCATCTGTAAATTTAATTCCGTTGCTTACTAGATTTTGTAATAACAATCGTAACTCCATTGGATTACCTTTGATCGTGGGAAGATTATCAGATTGTATTTTTGCGTTTGTTCTCTCCAGTACATTTCTAAAATCTCCTTTTAATTCTCCCAAGATTTTATTCATATCTACATCAGAAAAATCTGTAGTTCTTCCTAGTCTGGAGTATTCTAACAATGAATCAATAAGATTCTTCATTCGTATACTGGCATCTTTAATGAAGTCAAGGCTTTCTTTTCCTACCTCATCAAAACTATCTCCATAATCTTCTCTTATTAATCCAATAAAACTAGATATGGTATTTAATGGTTCCTGTAGATCATGGCTTGCTATGTATGCAAACTGCTCTAACTCTTTATTTTTAGATTCTAATATTAATGATTGCTCATATATTTCTTTGTTTTTCCCCTTTAATTCTAAGTTAAGTTTCTTTTTATTGAGATAATTTTTATAAATAACAAACCCAACAATTAACACTAACAGTATTAGAGCTATTAAAGACCAGTTAATTGTTTTCTGATCCTTAATTTCTGAACGTTGCTCCCCAAGTATTTTTTCCTGCTGTTTGATTTGATCATTTTGTTGATCTAAGAATTCCTGCTGTTTTTTTATTTCCTCAGAACTAACTTTAATCTTTTCTTCTTGGGTTTTAATAAAAGTTAGCTGTTCCTGAATGTTCTTTTCTAATTCTTTTTCTATCAGTAGTTTTTCTTCGTATTTCTTTTCCCGGATTTTACTTTCACTAGATAATTCCTCTATCCATTTGTTTCGCTCACTGATACTCTCTTTTATAGTATCTATTGCTTTTTTCTGATTAAGTATTCTTTCTTCCTGCTCCCTAATTCGTTCTTCCTTATCTTTAATAGCTGCTTTTTGTTCTTCATTTTCATCCAATGCTTTTTCTAAGGAATCTTCTGTAGATTTAAATAAGCCTCTCCATTTTTGAGAAGAAGTTATCGCATACTGCTTTAATGAAGGTGCTATCACAAAATTTTCATTCGTAATTCTATCTTCATTGATTTCATATTCGAATGAACTCCCCACATTAACCATATTAACCATAGAGGTATTATAGTTATAATCTTCAGTTACTAGTAGAATATTTTTTTCTGAAATTTTACTTAGAATATAATTAATATCATAATTATATTTATTGTTCACGTACAATACCTGTATATCCTTGATATTTTTGACAAACTGAAAGCGTACAATTTCTAAAGGTTTTCCAAAAATATTACGTTTTTGGGCCATTGATTTCAAGTCTATAATTGTACGATCTGGCCCCAGAACACCTATTTTAAAAGTATCTATTTGGTCTATTTCAGACCAACTTACTTGTTGCGCGAAGTTATAAATGAATATAGCACGCTGAACTCTTTTTACTTCTTCGGTACTCGTATCTTGTCCCGATACGGTTGCTAAATTCAAGATACTGAGTAACATGAATAGCATACATGGGATATGAAGCTTACTAAAAGAAAAATAAAAAAAATTACATGGACTATTCATTATAATCGCAACAATAGCCGAAGATAGTAATTAGCTCCATTTACTCCAAATTGCTGCACTCTTCTACTATATATAAAATTACCATTACTTGTATTTGCAGAATGCGTATGCTTGTCTGGAAATACATTAAAAACATTATTCCCCCCTAAGGTACATTTTATATAATCGTTTACCTGATATGAAATAGCTAAATCCGTTGTCAACTTGGGAGAAAAAGTTTGGTCTCGCGATTCGACTGTTCCTGTATATTCATTTAAGACCCAATTGGTCTGATCTCCATCATCTGGATGAATAAATTGTACTTCTCCAAAAAGCGTATTTACCATCTGCAATCGAAATTTATCAAACTCATAAGACACTAAAGAATTTATCTTGTAATTAGGCTGGGCTGATTCTACACGAGCAATCTCTTCTCTATTAAACAATACATCTTCCTGCCCCACAAGAGAAGGAGAAACTTTAATACGGCCTTTTACCTTAGTATTTGTAATATTCGCTCCTAAAGTGGCATCCAATTTTCCTGTTCCAATAGTGGTTTTATAAACTAGACCTATATCAGCTCCTGATGTTCTGGAATCAATGGCGTTTGTGAAAAATTGTGCTGCTCCAACACCGAATGGTTCTAAAATCGTTTCGTATCCTTCTGCAAACCTACCGGAGAGCACAATTCTATCATCTATATTGATCAAATAATAATCAAACGTAAATGTAAAATTTTCATTTAGCTTTCCACTGAATCCTGCACTAAAGTGCTTTGATAGTTCTGGCTTTAATTTTTCTATTCCAAAACCTTCTGAACCAGTCGTAACTGCACTTTCGTTATTAAAAGTTCCAACCCGAAGACTTTCTCCATTAATAAACTGCGTACTTATATTCTGAAAGAATACCTGATGAAGTGATGGGGCCCTAAAACCTGAAGAGAATCCGGCACGAACACTAATCAGATCATTGATTCTATATCTGCTTGATAGTTTCCAGATAGCCTGGCCACCAAAATCATTATAGGCTTCGTATCGTCCGGCGGCTTTTATTAATAATTTTTCTGATACATTAGTTTCTATATCTAAATAAGCTGAACTATTAGTTCTAAAACGATTTAACTCATTTTCTGGTTGAAAACCAGGAAAAACCTGGGCTCCAGCTGCTCTAGGCAATTCTTCTCCCAACTCATTAAAATATGTGCTACCTCCATTTATAAATGAAGCCTCTTCACCAGCTATGATCTGGTAATTCTCTACTCTTAGCTCAGCTCCAAATGCGATGTTTACACCATTAAGCCAATCAAAATTCTTTGAAAGATCTAGATTAGTTGTATTCTGCTGGTACTCAAATCCACCTGCATAAAAAGTTCTAGGAGAAGCTACTCCTAATGAAGCATTATTAGAGTTATTAACTGTGTAATCTAAGCTATTGATACCAATAGAATGGCTAAAATCTACATTCCATCCATTCTTAACTCCCCTAATCCCACCTGCTACTACATCATCCTGAATATCAGTTAATATTTGAGGTGAGAAACCATTAGGAAATAGTTCTGGTACAACTCTACCCTGATTTTTTGGAAAACGGTAAAAACCGGCAGCTACACCCTCTCTATAATTTCTTCCTCCTTGAAGATAAAATGTTGCATTATCCGACATTTTGATTTCGCCATTAAAGGCTAATGCTAGATTTTGTGTCTCAGCACTTCCGATTTCCATAACTCTTCGTCCAGAATATCCTGTCTGATTAAAAAAATTATTGTCCTGAATCAGCTGCTCATCTTCTACTAAATCATCTGTATAGACCGTACCTGTATAATCTCCTGCTCTATTTACTGATTCTCTATCTCTATATTCTGCAGTTACATTTATAAATCCTTCCTTTCCTATTTTCAATCCAAAATTAGCAGCAGAATATGTAGTAAACCCATCTCCTTCTGTAGTAATACCTACCCTATTATCGATACTAATGACTTCCGTTTGTTTTTTTAGAATAATATTTATTACTCCCGCAATAGCATCAGATCCATATTGTGAAGTTGCGCCATCTCGCAATATCTCGATACGTTCTATAGAAGCAATTGGTATGGCATTAAAATCCGTACCAACGGTACCTCTGCCTACAGTTCCATTTACATTAAGCAAAGAACTATTATGTCTTCTTTTTCCATTGACCAAAACCAATATTTGATCAGGTCCCAACCCTCTGAGGGTAGCCGGATCTATATGATCTGTTCCATCTGCTATAGTCTGATGGGTAGAATGAAATGAGGGAACCAAGTAATGCAAAATATGACTTAATTCAATTTGTGAAGAATTCGTAATCTCTTGTGGAGAAATAATATCTACAGGAGCAGTCGTTTTAAGAAGAGATCTTGGTTTTGCTCTGGAGCCAAGAGAAATTGGTTGATCCATAGAAAATCCTGTTTCCAATATAAAATCCACCTGAGCAGTTTCGCCTACTTTCACCTGTGTTGTTTTAGAAACCGAATTATACATAACAAATCCTGCTGTTACTACATATTCTCCTTCGTCTACGTTAAAGGTATAATTACCATTTACATCTGTGGTGGTCTTTTGATCTGTTCCTTCGATACTAACTCTCGCGCCTGGCAAGCTACCAAACTGATCAGAAACATTACCTGAAATTATAGCTCTTGATTGAGATGAAACTATCTGGCAAAAACAAAAAAATAATACATAGGCGATACAGGATGTAGACTCCAATCTAACCATAAGGGGTAATTTTAAAATTATTTCCTATTAAAAATGCGTGTGTGTTTAAATTATCTTAGCAAGATAAATAATAAAAAATCAAAAAAATTCTTAAAAGAGGTATTCTTTTGTAAATAAATCAAAGAATTCGATTTACTATATTAAAGTTAATTCTTCATTAAAATACTCCATCATTATAGTATCCATAACAACTCTGGAAAGCATTTTTCCTTTAAAACCTTTAATCTCCGGGATTGCATCTGCTATAGCTCTATCTTCTGCTGCTAACACGGAACCAAGCATCAAAAAAATGTTTGTCTTTCTAAATACATTTTCTAGTTTTTGAAATTCTGACAAAAACTTCCAACCATTCATTACAGGCATATTGATATCTAAAAAAATTATTTCAGGTATAATTCCTGATTTAATAATTTCCAGAGCTTCTAAACCATTTTTAGCAACTAATATTTCATCAGCGTATCCTGTTTTTGAAAGTATTATTTTATTAAAAAAAATAGTCGCTTCACTATCATCTACCAAAAGTATTCGTCTTATTGTTTTCATATAAATGGAGTTACAAAAAAGTGTTTTTCTATTACATTATTTAACAACGGGAATGATAATGGTTTACTAATAAGGTCTTCAACTAAAGAATTAGCTTTAGAGTTTTCTATGTCTTTAACATCAGAAGAAGTAGTTAATATTATTACTTTAATATCTTTAATAATATGATGATTTAACTTTGAATATTCTATCAGGAACTCCCAACCATTCATGGCTGGCATATTAAGATCTAAAAAAATTAAATCTGGTTTTAATGCTATTCCTTTTTCTACATTCATTAAATATTTTAAAGCAGCTTCTCCGCTCTGCTTTACTTGTATGTTGTCAAAATTGCTATGTTTCGATAAAACCATACTATTATAAAAGTTGGTAGGTCTATCGTCATCTATTAACAAAACGCAGTTAACTAAAGTATTCATAATATATTTTTGTTGGTATACACCAAAAAAAACACATAACAATAAAAAAGTAATAGCAATCTATAATTTTAGTCTCTCGCTTTACGGTTAAATGCAAAAAAGACCGATAAAGTGTATTTATTTGTAGTTAAGTATGTTTGTTATACTTTTTTTTAAGTATAACAACTAAACAAATGAGTTGGTTAATTTTTAGTTTGAAGGTTTATTGAAATACTTAGATACTATTTCCAAAACAATTTCCTTGGTTAACATCTTTTCTCTAAATTCAGTTACTTGAGGAAAAGATTTTAGCATTTTTTCTTCTTCTGCCCTTAACTTAGCACCTATCATTATAATGATTTTTGAACTTTTATAAGCAGCTGATAACTGATTGTGTTGTTCCAGAAACTCCCAACCATTCATTACAGGCATATTTAGATCTAAAAAAATTATTTCGGGAATGGTATCAGATTGTAGATATTTCAAGGCATTACTACCATTAGTAGCTATAAGCACTTCTTCTACACAGTCTGTTTTTTGGATAATGGTTTTATTAAAAAAATTGGTTGAGTTACTATCATCAACGAGAAGAAAGCGTTTTAACTTAGTCATTTTAAAAAATATGCCTTATTAAATCATAGTACTCAAGGGATCTCACAAATTACTAACGGTACTTTTCGAAAAATGTTTTTCTATAACGTTATCTAGCAAATCTAATGATAAGGGTTTATTTATAAAATCATCTACAGAATGATTTTTTATTGATTCATTAACATCATCAGGATTAGAAGATGTAGATAACAAAATTACCTTAATTCCTTCTGTGGTTCTCTTATCCAATTTAGCAAACTCTATCAAAAACTCCCATCCATTCATGGCTGGCATATTGATATCCAGAAAAATAAGATCTGGTTTCATTGCTGTTTGGTTTTTTACATTGGTTAGATATTCCAGTGCAGCTTTCCCACTCTGTACTGTATTTATATTATCAAAACTATCGTGTCTGGTGACTACTCTTTCATTAAAGAAATTTGTAGCTTTATCATCATCGATTAGCAGAACACAAGTGACCGATTTCCCCATAAAATTTTCCAATTACATTCAAAAGAACTAAACTTATTTGACATATACATCATAAAACCAGACTTTCCCGAGCACTTTTCGTTCAAAAACCTAATTTAAACGACAAAACAACATCAAATGTTTTACCGTATATAAATTACGGAAATAAAGCATTAAAAAAAGCCTCTTACTAAAATTGAGAATCGTTTAACAGACTGCTATTAAAAATAAATGTACTTTTGATTGAACTCAGACAGTTATTTGTCAATAACATTTGTAAGGGATTTATGCTTGACAAAATAAAAAACAGGTGCAAAGCCACCACATTACATTATTCAATATTTAAAAGTACTAATGATATTCCGTCAAATGACTGGAATCGTATAAATAATGAAAACAATCTTTTTCTTACATTAGATTATCTTAATACGCTAGAGAATACTTTATCAGCAACTATTGGATTCAGGTATATTGTATTTTATGATCAAAATGAGCCGGTAAGTATTGCCGTAACTCAACTTATTACATTTAACACAAAAGATCTAAAATTTCAGGAATTTCCTTGCAGAATAAGCGATGCTATTAAAAATACTTTCATGAAAAGTATGGATGTTAGAGTATTGGTCTGTGGGAATCTATTTTCTTGTGGTGAACATGGTTTTTTGTATTCCGATAAAATTAGTGCCAAGGAAGCTTTTGAAAACTTATCTGATGCATTACGAGAAATCAGAAAAACTGAAACATCTGATAAACCTTCTTTTATTTTATTAAAAGAATTCTGGCCAACGTCTTTTGATCAAAGTGATTATATTAAAGATCAGAAATTTAGAGAATTTAGGATTGATGTGAATATGGTATTGCAATTACATCCTAATTGGAATGATTTTGAAGACTATCTAAGTAGTATGAAGACCAAGTTTAGAACCAGAGCTAAAAAAGTTTTCAAAAAATCTTCAGATATAATAATCAAAGATTTTACTGCTGAAGATATAGATCAATATAAAAATGCAATTGACAAATTGTACCTTTCGGTGTTGGACAACGCTGATTTTAAAATAGGAAAATTAGATGCCATCACTTTTAGAAATCTAAAAAAAACGCTTTATGATTCCTTTATTTTCAAGGCTTATTTTCTAGATGATAAATTAGTTGGCTTCACTACTTCTTTTATTCTAAACAATGTTGTAGAAGCAAATCATATAGGAATTGATTACACATATAACAAATCTCATGACGTTTATCAAAGAATGTTATATGACTACGTTGATCTATCTATTCAGAAGAATGTTAATGAACTAAGATTAGGCAGAACTGCAGAGATTATTAAAAGTTGTGTAGGTGCTAAACCTGTGGAAATGAAACTTTATGTTCGTCATGGTAACTCTATCTCCAATAAACTTTTAAAACCTTTGGTCGAATTTATTTCTCCTAGTGAATATGAGGTACGAAATCCGTTTAAACTTCAATTAAGTTAATTATGGATTCATTAACCCAGATTGTACTTGGTGCTGCAGTAGGTGAAGCTGCCATAGGGAAAAAAGTTGGTAATAAGGCAATGCTTTGGGGAGCCATTGCGGGAACAATTCCGGATCTAGATGTCATGGCTAAATTGTTTTTTGACAATGTTACTGCCAATGAATTGCATAGAGGATTTTCTCATTCTATATTGTTTAGCGTCATTATGGCACCAATCCTCGGATGGTTGGTTGCTAAATTATATAGAAATAAAGAAGCTGATTGGAAAGATTGGACAAAATTGATGTTTCTCGGACTATTTACACACCCAATTCTGGATGCTTTTACAACTTGGGGAACGCAGTTATTCTGGCCTCTAAACTATAAAGTAGCTTTCAATAATATTTTTGTAGTGGATCCATTGTATACAGTTCCATTTTTGATCTTTCTTATTATTGCCATGTTTTATAAGAGAACACACCCGAAAAGACGAAAATTTAATAATCTTGGATTATATTGTAGTTGTATCTATCTACTGATCACCCTTTTTCTTCAACGATCTGCAGAATCTAATTTTACGATTAATCTAGAGAATCAACACGTACAATATAATGAGATACAAACCCGCCCTACTCCGCTTAATAGTATTTTGTGGACTGCCAATATAGAAACTAAAGACTCATTTCTTATCGGTTATTATTCATTTCTTGATGAACCGGATATCATTGACTTTGCTGAGTTTCCTAAAAATCATCATTTATTGGGAAATCTAAAAGATGATCCATTAATTCCACGTCTCATCAAATTAACTGAAGGCTGGTATACTATCGAAAAAGATGATGATAAAACCTATTTTAATGATCTTAGGTTTGGCCAATTAGGAATGGGAGCAGATGCTAACCGTTTTGTATTCAGTTATGAGCTATATTATGATACTAATGGCGAATTAAAAGCTAAAGAAAGAGAACGCGTTATTGAAGATGCTACTCCAATGCTTAAAAAGCTTTTCGCGCGAGTACTTGGAGATAAATCATAAAAAAAGAGTCCGAAATATCGGACCCTTTTTATATGTGTTATTATTTGTTAAGTGAATTCACAAATCATTCCTCCCATTAACGCAAGACACACTGTCCAATACCCTACATTAATGGCTATATATTTAAACCCTTTTCTTTCGAATAAAGCATTGGTTCCCAGTACAGGTAACACAAAAAATATTCCAGCCATTGCACCGTGCAAAGCTCCATGTTTAAATGTTCTGAAATTAGCTCCATACTTATTTATAAAATCTTGGGTATACTGATAGATCTCTGTACCTTCCTTTGCTAAGTCAGGTTCATTCATTAAGGTCTGAAAAAAACCATTTTGATGTATTACCATAGTTGGAAGAGAAGAAGCTAACATAAGACTTAGAATAAGAGAAATAACAAATATTACTATCATATTTCCCCCTTTTAAATCTTCTGTAGTAAATCCACAAGCATTCATCCAGACGGTTCCAAAAACCTTTGGGTTGTACCATATAAATCCTAATATCGTAGGAATAAGAGCTGCGATCGCAACTATCACTAAATTAAATTCCATATCGGTTTGTTTTTTAAGTTGTTACTCAAATATAATGAAAATCAACTTCATCAAATATTACTAAATATTACCAAACCAAATAAGCTAAACGAAAAGAAAAGATCAATAATACTACTCCGGTTACTCTAAAAAATATTTTTAATCTATCTGCTGAAATGAATCTCTTTAGTTTTTCTGAGAGAAATACCTTTAACAAATCTGTAGTTAAAATACCTGCTAAAACCGCTATCAAAAACACTAAAACCGATGTAGTATCTTCATATTTTTGTTGCCCATACTTAAATACTCCAAACCAAACAACAAACACAAAAGGATTGAAAAAATTGACACTAAATCCTTTTATAAAAAACGTACTTAACTTTTTAGAAGCTAAAGATACGCCCTCGATGATAACTGCTTTTTTCAACAGATAATTAATTCCTAACCCAAAAAGTATACAACTACCGATAATACCTATCCAGAATTGATTCTGTGATACTGTCATAAAAGAAGAAAGTCCATAGTAACATAACGTTACGCAAACAATATCACTAACTATGATACCAAAAACTACAGATACTCCGGCCTTAATTCCATATTGAAAACTACTGTTAAGTAATAAAAAAAATACTGGACCAACAAAAATGATCATAGCTAATCCAATACCAAAACCTTCGATGAATGACATTTACTATCAATAATAATTATAGCTTTGTAAATATATATATAATCACTTGCTTTTAATCATTAAAGAGATATTTATCATTTACTATCAAATACATCATAATCATTTTGTAACCGCAAAGAAGCCTTTTTTATTTACTTTTTTGTTAATTCATTTATTGATTATATCGTAAAAATGAAGGCTTTAATGAAACATCTTTTAAAAAATTCACAACAAAGAGTCACGATAAATATAAATACCTATATTTATCCATCAATTTGAATGGTTTATTTATGAGTACAAGCTATAAAGTAAAAGTAAATAAGAATTTTGAGGCTATGATATCTGAAGAAGATATTTCAAAAACCAATATTGTTAAAACTTCTGACTCGAAATTTCATATACTAGAAGAACATCAATCCTATCATACAGAAATTATAAAATCTGATTTCAACGATAAGAAGTATACTGTAAAAGTGAATGCTAACACGTATGAAGTGGATATCGCTAATTCGCTGGACATGATGATTTCTGAAATGGGCTTTTCTATTGGTGCTTCTAAACAAGTGAATTCTATTAAATCTCCTATGCCTGGACTCATTATAGATATTCAGGTAGTAGTAGGTCAAACAGTAAAAGAAGATGATTACTTATTGGTCCTAGAAGCTATGAAAATGGAAAACATCATTACTTCTCCAAGAGAGGGAATCATTAAATCTATTGATGTTGCAAAAGGAGATGCCGTAGATAAAGGAAAATTATTAATCGAATTCGAATAAAATCTTATCCACAATAGAATCAAAAAAACATATCATAAGTTCTAGTATACTATGAAAAAAATATTAGTTGCCAATAGAGGAGAAATTGCCATTAGAGTTATGCAAACAGCTCGCAAAATGGGGATTAAAACCGTTGCTATTTATTCTACAGTAGACAGAAATGCTCCGCACGTAAAATTTGCAGATGAAGCTGTTTGTGTAGGTGAAGCTCCTTCTAGTGAATCTTATTTATTAGGTTCCAAAATTATTGAAGTTGCTAAAGAATTACATGTAGATGCTATACATCCTGGCTATGGTTTCTTAAGTGAAAATGCAGACTTTGCAGAGGAAGTAGAAAAGAACAACCTCATATTCATTGGACCAAAATCAAAAGCGATTAAGGTGATGGGAAGCAAATTAGCTGCCAAAGAAGCTGTAAAAGCTTATGATATCCCTATGGTTCCTGGTATTGATGAAGCGATAACCGATGTAATCAAAGCGAAAAAAATAGCTAAGGAAATTGGTTTCCCTATTTTGATTAAAGCATCCGCTGGTGGTGGTGGAAAAGGAATGCGTGTAGTAGAAAAAGAAAGTGACTTAGCATCTCAGATGCAGCGTGCCATTAGTGAAGCTATTTCGGCTTTTGGAGATGGCTCTGTATTTATTGAAAAATATGTTGGCTCTCCGAGACATATTGAAATTCAGGTAATGGCGGATACGCATGGCAATGTAATTCACCTTTTTGAAAGAGAATGTAGTGTTCAACGTAGACATCAAAAAGTTGTGGAAGAAGCTCCTTCTGCGGTTTTAACTCCAACCTTAAGAACGGAGATGGGTGAAGCAGCTGTTAAAGTTGCAAAAGCCTGTGATTATGTTGGTGCGGGAACAGTAGAGTTTTTATTAGATGAAAATCATAATTTCTACTTCTTGGAAATGAATACACGTCTACAAGTAGAACACCCAGTAACTGAATTGATTACGGGAACTGATTTGGTAGAACTCCAAATTAAAGTAGCTAGAGGCGAAGAACTTTCGATCAAACAAGAAGATCTAGATATTAAAGGACATGCACTAGAATTAAGAGTGTATGCAGAAGATCCATTGAATGATTTTTTACCAAGTGTTGGCCACTTAGATACATACAGAATTCCTATTGGAGAAGGGATTCGAGTAGATAATGGTTTTGAAGAAGGAATGGATATTCCTATCTATTATGATCCGATGTTATCTAAATTAATAACCTATGGAAAAACTCGTGAAGAAGCTATCCAATTGATGATCAAAGCAATTGATGAATATATTGTAGAAGGTGTACAAACGACTTTGCCATTTGGAAAATATGTATGTAAACACGAAGCATTTAGATCCGGTAATTTTGATACGCATTTTGTAAAAAAATATTACACTCCTGAGGTATTAAAATCCGAAATGGAAACGGAAGCCAGAATAGCTGCATTAATTGCATTAAAAAAATATCAAGAAGATCAACAAACACTAAGAATACCAACGCACTAGCATATGAATCCAAAAATAAAAGCTTTACAAGAAAAAATCGATCAAGCGCATTTAGGTGGTGGTGAACAGCGTATTGAAAAACAACATCAAAAGAAAAAGTTAACTGCTCGAGAGCGGGTGGCCTATTTTCTGGATGAAGGATCTTTTGAAGAAATAGGTATTCTGGTTACCCATAGAACGACCGACTTCGGAATGGAGAAAGAAATCTATTATGGAGATGGAGTTGTAACAGGTTACGGAACTGTTAACGGACGGTTGGTGTATGTTTTCGCACAGGATTTCACTGTTTTCGGAGGAGCTTTATCAGAAACGCACGCAGAGAAAATCTGTAAAGTAATGGATCTAGCAGTCAATGTTGGAGCGCCCATTATTGGATTAAATGATTCTGGTGGCGCCAGAATCCAGGAAGGCGTGAGATCATTAGGTGGATATGCAGATATTTTTCATAAAAATGTTCAAGCATCAGGTGTTATTCCCCAAATTTCTGCTATTATGGGACCTTGTGCCGGTGGTGCGGTGTATTCTCCTGCTATAACGGATTTTACTATTATGGTAGAAGACACTAGCTATATGTTTGTAACCGGACCTAATGTCGTTAAAACCGTTACTAATGAAGAAGTAACATCGGAAGAACTAGGAGGTGCTAGCACACATTCATCTAAATCGGGAGTTGCTCATATCACTTCATCTAATGATATAGAATGTCTGGAAGATGTGAAAAAATTATTAAGCTACCTACCTCAAAACAACCAAGAAACTCCTAAAAACATCTCTTATTCCTTAACAGATGAGAAAAGAGATATTCTTTCGGATATCATTCCTGATAACCCCAACAAACCGTATGATATGCATGAGGTAATTGGTGGGATTATCGATGAAGATTCGTTTTATGAAATTCATAAAAACTACGCAGAGAATATCATCGTAGGTTTTGCAAGACTTGGAGGAAGAAGTGTTGGTATTGTCGCCAATCAACCTATGTTCTTAGCAGGAGTATTAGATGTAAATAGTTCTAAAAAAGCAGCACGTTTTACACGTTTTTGTGACTGTTTCAATATTCCATTATTAGTATTAGTGGATGTTCCTGGATTCTTACCTGGTACAGATCAGGAATGGAATGGTATAATCGTTCATGGTGCTAAATTATTATATGCCTTGAGCGAAGCTACAGTCCCAAAAGTAACAGTGATTACTCGTAAAGCATATGGTGGTGCTTATGATGTAATGAACTCTAAACACATTGGAGCGGATCTTAATTTTGCTTGGCCTACAGCCGAAATTGCAGTTATGGGAGCTAAAGGTGCTAGTGAAATAATCTTTAGAAAAGAAATTAAAGCTGCTGACGATCCTGCTGCTAAACTCGCTGAAAAAGAAGGTGAGTACGCAGATAAATTTGCCAATCCATATCGAGCTGCACAGCGTGGCTTTATTGATGAAGTAATCTTACCAGAAGATACACGAAGAAAACTCATTAAAGGATTTAGCATGTTAGAAAAGAAATCTATTGATCGCCCGAAAAGAAAACACGGTAATATTCCATTATAATAGGGTTCATCAAAAACATATAAGGCTTTTTTGATATTAAGATACAACCCATTTCGTTTCTGAAATGTAAAAGCAATAACTTAAAACCATATACAAAACCCAGATGTAAGAATCATACGTCTGGGTTTTAAAATATTTAATAACCTCTTTCTTAATTTATGGACAAAGAGGAACACTACCGTCTCTGCATAATTCCCCTTCTCGAACTTCATATGTAAAAGGGAAATTTTCAATACACACGAATCTGTCGCCCGAATGCATACCGCCATTAATCGATTTAAGGTCTGATTTTTTTTAATACTGCTCCGATTTCTTTTAGGTTTTTCATAAGAGTAAATTTAATTAAAATAATATGGTCCTTAATCATTTAAAGACATTCAAAGATTATGTCTTCGCTTTATAGGTAATACTATATAAGCAGTAAGCTCTAATATATATGTCAAAGTTGAAAATTCCCCTAATAACATTGTTAATTAACGTTACTTTAGTAGTGCATTTTAATATGTTTAACGCTAATAAAAACAAAGTATTATGGCAATACGTTTTATCATAACAACAATCGAGTCCGTTTATATTAGTGAATAGGCATTCTTATAATTAAAGCTTTTTAGTATATTGTGAACTGCATACAATGTTTATAAAATTAGTGTCCCCCAATGAATAAAAGACAACTCACCAAATTTGCAATCTATGCAATTGCTGTGCTTTGCGCGGCTCTTATCAATGAATTTGTAATTAAATATGTAAAAAAGCATATTCACGAACAAGGATATCTCTTGGTATTGATAGATATGCTAATTGTAGTATTAATTTTTGCTCCAGCTTTTGCTCTTGTATCTAAATACACAAAAAAGTTATCTAAAGCTTATCTTAAAACCTCAAAAAAAGTCTCCAGTAGTAAAAATGGTAACCTGTTAGGTTTTACTGTAGCGATTATTATTTTATTTATCCTTTTTGCTTATTTAAGACATAACATCAACGTAATTCAGGATTTAAAAAAGATGATTCCATAATCCATAATATTGTCAGTCTTAGTTCGTCGAAGACCATTGAGTCCTTAATTTTCAATTCCACTACAACACTTGTCCGCCTTTGGCGGAAGCTCAGTGTGATAAAAGAGAAAAATCGACGTAGCACTTAATGATTCTGATAACATAAATTAAACATCGCATATCATAATTCCTTCTTTTAGCGCTTCTAGACTATCCTCGTACGTAGGAATAAACTCTTGAGCCACATAACCTGTAAAACCATTTGCCACGATGGCTTTCATTATAGCAGGATAATTCAATTCTTGGGTATGATTAATCTCATGCCTTCCCGGAACACCTCCAGTATGATAATGAGCAATGTAATCTTTATACTTATTAATGGTAGCAATGATATCACCTTCCATAATTTGCATATGATAAACATCATATAACAACTTAAAGCTTGTTGAGCCTATTTTATCAACCAAAAGAACACCCCAAGGAGTAAGATCACATTGATAATCTTTATGATCAACTTTACTATTTAATAACTCCATAATTAAAGTAACACCATTCTTCTCTGCATGCTTCACCAAAGGATCCAATCCTTTTGCACAGTTTTCCAAACCTTTTTCTTCAGAAATACCATTACGATTCCCAGAAAAAACAATTACCTGATTTATTCCAGAATTAGATGCTTGAGAAATTAAGTTCTGATATTTAATTTGTAATTCTGAGTGATTTTTGGGATCATTAAACCCATTTGTAATACTTGCAAAAGTATCTGTTGCCAAAGAACAGCTTAGTCCTTGTTCAATAACAATTTTCCATTCTTCAGGTTTCAATAAATCTATTGCTTTAATTCCAATGGCTTTTGACTTTTTCGCAAATTCTTCCAAAGGAATATTCTGATAACACCATCGACATACTGAATGGTTAATGTTTCCCTTTAAATCATCTTGAAATGAATTCGAAATACTTTCGGATACTGATTGAGCCATCACTGTACTTCCAAAACCTATCGCTCCGATACCTAAAGATAAATTTTTAATGGCTTTTCTTCGATTTACTTTTGACATAGCACTTGAGTTATTTTTTAATGAATCACTAATTTAATTAATGATTTGTTAATTGTATTGTTAAAACACAAACAAACTTCTTATATTAGAACCAGAATTTCATAATTAATGAATTCTAAAGCTATAAATTTTTATAACCTATAGCAAGAATATCTTTCTTCCAGAACAAGAAGAAAACAGACAAACAAAACTACTATCAGAGCTTTCTAATAGTGCTTTAAAAGCCTATTAGAAACAGTTATTAAATTAATAGAATAAGACGAGAAAATTTCTCGTTTATATAACTATATATTGTCTGTAAATATAAACACATATGGAACAAGAACCACAATATGACGCAATTGTCGTAGGAACAGGAATTAGTGGTGGCTGGGCTGCCAAGGAACTTTGTGAAAAAGGACTTAAAACATTGGTATTAGAGCGTGGACGTATGGTCACACATATTGATGACTATACTACTGCTAATGATGATCCTTGGGATTACGAATTAAAAGGTGAACCCTCTAGATCTGAAATTGCCGAACAACCTAAACAACATCGTACGGGTTATGTAACGGCCAAAGCACATCGTCATTTCTTTGTTAATGATTTAAAACATCCTTACAATGAAACAAAACGTTTTGATTGGATAAGAGGCTATCACGTAGGAGGTCGATCTTTGATGTGGGGCAGACAAAGTTATAGATTATGTGATTTTGATTTTGAAGCCAATAAAAAAGAAGGAATCGCAGTAGATTGGCCGGTAAGATACAAGGACATTGCTCCTTGGTATGATAAGGTAGAAGAATTTATTGGTGTAAGCGGAGAAAAACTGGGATTGGAACAATTACCGGATGGACAATTTTTGCCTCCTATGGAATTAAATTGTGTAGAAGATCATTTAAAAAAGAACATCGCTCAGAATTATAAAGATCGTCAACTTACGATAGGCAGAGCAGCACATATCACGGGGACCAAAACTTTTGAAGGAAGGATGAACTGTCAATACCGTAACCGTTGTATGAGAGGTTGCCCTTTTGGAGCTTATTTTAGTAGTAACTCCTCCACGCTCCCTGCAGCAGAGAGAACAGGTAATATGACATTACGTCCTAATTCTATTGTGCATCAAGTACTATATGATGATAAAACAGGAAAAGCTACAGGCGTAGAAGTAATTGATACAATAACCAAAGAAAGAACTCAGTTTACGGCTAAAGTCATATTTCTATGTGCCTCCGCTATAGCGTCTGCAAGCATATTGATACAATCAAAATCAGAACGTTTCCCAAACGGTATGGGGAATGATTCAGGAGAACTGGGACATAATATTATGGATCACCATTTTAAGGCAGGAGCCTATGGAACCTATGATGATTTTAACGATAAATATTATAAAGGTCGCAGACCTAACGGTATTTATATTCCTCGTTTTAGAAACATTGGAGGCGAAACAGATCAAAAGAACTTTAACCGTGGATACGGGTTTCAAGGTGGAGCAAGCCGACATGATTGGAAAGAGACAATTGCCGAACTTGGTTATGGAAAAGAACTAAAAGAAGCAATTTTAAAACCAGGAAAATGGAGAATGGGATTAAATGGTTTTGGCGAGTGCTTGCCATATCACGAAAACAAGATGACACTGGACTACGAAAAACTGGATGAATGGGGCTTACCAACTGTTACTTTTGATGCAGAATTTAGAGAAAATGAGTTAGAAATGCGTAAAGATATGGTCAAACAAGCGATAGATATGCTAAAACAAGCTGGTTTTACGGATATAGAATCTTGGGATGATATCGGAGCTCCTGGTTTAGGTATTCATGAAATGGGTACTGCCAGAATGGGTAAAGATCCTAAAACTTCCGTGCTAAATGGTAATAATCAAATCCATGCAGTACCTAACGTATATGTTACAGATGGCTCCTTTATGACATCGGCAAGTTGCGTAAACCCATCATTGACCTATATGGCTTTTACCGCTAGAGCTGCAGACCACGCAGCTAGACAATTACATAAAAACGCTTAATCTCAGTATTATGAACAGAAGAGAAGCATTAAAAAACATAGGATTATCAGCAGGGTATATTGCTGCTACTCCAACAATACTAAGTATTTTACAAAGTTGTCAAAAAGAATATGTGTTAGACTGGACACCTGAACTTTTATCAATAGATGAAGGAAAAGCTCTAGAACAATTAGTAGATCTTATCATTCCCGAAACGGATATTGCAGGTGCAAAATCAGTACACGTACCTATGTTTATTGATAAATTTATTAATAACGCTCTTGAAGAGGAAGAAGAATCTCAAATGTTTACATATGGTGCTGGTGTTATCATGAAAGAACTAGGCGTTACTGAAGAAAAAAGTATAGACGATATCACCGTAGAAGCGTATGATGCGTTGCTTATGAAATACTTAAAACTTCCTAAAGAAAAACAAAAAGAATATCAGGAAGAAATGGCTACAGTAAAAACTCCTGAAGATTTAAATACTATTTCTCAGGAAGCCATATCCTTTAACTTTCTTTCATCTGTAAGAGGTTTATCCATTTATGGATTCAAAACTTCTAAAGAAATTGCAGAAAACGCACTAAATTATTTACCCGTTCCCGGAGAATATATTGGTTGTGATTCTGTTCAAAACCTAACCGGAGGAAAAGACTGGGCTTTATAAAAACCACTTAACTAAACTTAAAATTATGTACAAAACCATCTTTAAAGGGCTTATCTGTCTATTAATTATTAGTTCCTGTAAGAATAATACAAAAGAAAATACTACAACAATCGAACAGAAAGAAGAAAAGATACCTGAACAACCTGTAGCATCAGAACCTTATTTCGAGTTGTCATTAGCACAATGGTCTCTTCATAAAGAAATACAATCTGGTAAATTGGATCCCATAGATTTTGCACAAAAGGCAAAAGAACTAGGGTTTACCGGAGTAGAATATGTAAGTCAACTATATACTTATAAAGACGCAAAAGATCCGGCTAAAGCATTACAACAACTTTTGGATACATTAAAAATAGAAAGTGAAAAACACAATGTACAGAACCTCTTAATTATGGTAGATGGTGAAGGAGACTTAGCTGTTATCGATGAAAAAGTACGAAATCAAACCGTAGAAAATCATAAAAAATGGGTTGATGCAGCACAGTTTTTAGGATGCCACTCTATACGAGTAAATCTATTCGGAACAAATGATCCCGAAAAATGGGTAGAAGTTGCTACTGATGGGTTGACTAAACTATCCGAATATGCCGCTACTAAAAGTATTAATGTAATTGTTGAAAATCACGGATACTTATCTTCTGATGGTGCCCTGCTCGCAAAAGTTATGAAAAATGTTAATAAGCCAAATTGCGGTACCCTTCCCGATTTTGGTAATTTTTGTTTAGAACGCGAAGGGGGCGAACGATGGGGCGCTAAATGTATCAAGGAATATCCAAAATATAAAGGTATAGAAGAACTCATGCCATTTGCTAAAGGTGTAAGCGCTAAATCTTATGATTTTGATGCAGAAGGAAATGAAACTACTATAGATTATAAAAAGATGCTAGAAATTGTAAAAGCATCTGGATACCAAGGTTATATTGGAGTGGAATATGAAGGAGAACGACTAGGCGAAATCGAAGGTATTATCGCAACAAGAGATTTATTGACCAACCTTTCCAAAAAACTAAACTAACCAACTATTTACTATGAAGAAATTCATTCAGTTTCAGTTATCCTTAATGATGTTCTTAGAATTTTTCATTTGGGGTGGCTGGTTTGTAACTATGGGTATATATTTACCGAATTCTTTGAAAACCAGTGGAGGAGAAATCGCAATGGCCTACTCTACTCAATCTTGGGGTGCTATTATTGCTCCTTTTATTATTGGATTGATCGCGGATCGATTTTTTAATGCAGAACGGATCTTAGGGATATTGCATCTTATTGGAGCTTTACTCATGTATCAAATGGCTAACGCTACTGATTTTTCAGCCTTCTATCCTTATGTATTAGGATATATGATTGCCTATATGCCTACTCTAGCTTTGGTTAACTCTGTTTCTTTTAATCAGATGAATGATCCTGCAAAACAGTTCTCTTTTGTAAGAGTATTTGGAACTATCGGATGGATCGCTGCAGGACTAGTTATTAGTTATGCCTTTCATTGGGATTCTGAAGAAGGAGTAGCCTCTGGAATGCTAAAAAACACCTTTTTAATGACAGCTATAGCTTCTGCTGTTTTGGGAATATTTAGTTTCACTTTACCCAAGACACCTCCTAAAGCCAGTAAAGAGCAAAAAATAACTATATCGGATATTTTAGGATTGGATGCTATAAAACTTCTAAAAGACAGAAACTTTTTAATGTTTTTTATTGCTTCAATTCTAATTTGCATTCCTCTAGCATTTTACTACCAACACGCAGGACAGTTTTTGGGTGAAATTGGTGTAGCTAATCCAGCCGCAAAGATGACTATTGGTCAAATATCCGAAGTACTTTTTATGCTCCTCCTTCCTTTTTTCTTTAAAAAGTTTGGGTTTAAAAAAACCATTTTAGTTGGAATGTTAGCTTGGGGAATCAGGTATTTATTATTCGCCTATGGTAATTCAGGGGAGCTAGCTTTTATGCTTATTGTTGGTATCGCATTACATGGAATTTGTTATGATTTCTTTTTCGTTTCTGGACAGATTTATACAGATTCTAAAGCTGGAGAAAAGTTCAAAAGTGCAGCACAAGGCTTAATTACCTTAGCAACCTATGGTTTGGGAATGCTTGTTGGGTTTTATGTTGCTGGAAAAATCACAGATGCTAATCTTATATCAGAAGGACAACACAATTGGAATAGCATTTGGATATTCCCTGCTGTTTTTGCAGTAGCAGTCATGATATTATTTGCTATCTTCTTCAAGAATGAAAAAATAGAATATAAAGATAGTTAATATGACGCGACTAAAAATGGGAATGGTCGGTGGTGGCACCGGTTCATTCATAGGTGATGTACATCGTAAAGCTGCTAGCATAGACGGAATGATCGATTTGGTTTGTGGGGCATTTTCTTCTAGTAAGGAAAAAAGTCTTACTTCTGCAAAGGAACTCGGCATATCGGACAACAGAGCCTACGGAAGTTTCGAAGAAATGATCAAGGAAGAAGCTAAGCTTTCAGAAGAAGAACGTATGGATTTTGTAGCAATTGTTACTCCTAATCATATGCATTTCCCCCCAGCAAAAATGGCTTTAGAATATGGTTTTCATGTAATATGTGATAAACCTCTTTCTTTAACCTTAGACGAAGCTATCGAATTAGAAAAGGTAGTAACTTCTTCAGAAAGAGTATTTGCGTTGACCCATAATTACACTGGATACCCGATGGTGAAACAAGCAAGAGCTATGATTGCTAAAGGAGACCTGGGAACCATCAGAAAAATTAATGCACACTATCTACAGGGGTGGCTTTCTACTGCAGTAGAGAAAACTGGTCAAAAGCAAGCGGCCTGGAGAGTAGATCCTAAACGCTCTGGAATTGGAGGTGCCTTAGGAGATATTGGAACACACGCCGAAAACCTCATAGAATATATAACAGATATTAAAATAAATGCAATTGCTGCGGATCTTACTGCTTTTGGCGAGGGACGTAGTCTTGATGATGATGGAAATGTTTTACTACGTTTTGAAAATGGAGCCAAAGGAATTATGTCATTTTCTCAAATAGCAACTGGAGAAGAAAATAATCTTGGGGTTAAAATCTATGGTACAAAGGGCAGTGTAGAATGGTATCAGGAAAATCCAAATCAGCTTATTGTTAAATGGCTGGATCAACCTAAACAAATCTATACCCCTGGTGGTAATGGAACCTATCCTGCATCATCAGAGTACGTTAGAATTCCGGCAGGTCATCCTGAAGGATATTTAGAAGGTTTTGCAACGATTTATAGAAGCTTTGCCAAGGAATTAATAAATGTCAAAAACGGAAAATCTATTTCTGATAATCCGGATTTCCCAACAGTCACTGATGGTGTTCGTGGAATGAAGTTTATATATGCCGCAGTAGAAAGCAGTAAAAACAACGCTAACTGGATTAAAATATAAAAAGTGGTGAGTACTGGAGAATTGAGTATTTGAGTTCCGATCTATATTAGAATTCAGTGTACTCTAATCACTCAAAACCTCAAAAACTATAATTACATGAAAACGATAAAAGGACCAGCAGTATTTCTTGCTCAGTTTATAGATGACACAGCTCCTTTTAATTCCTTGGATGGGTTATGCAAATGGGCATCAGATCTTGGATATAAAGGTATACAAATCCCTACTTGGGAAACCAGATTAATAGATCTGGATAAAGCTGCAGAAAGTCAAACCTATTGTGATGAGCTGAAAGGTAGAATTGCTGATTATGGATTAGAAATCACGGAACTATGTACACATCTTCAGGGGCAATTGGTAGCAGTTCATCCTGCATATGATTTGATGTTTGATAATTTTGCACCTGAGGATTGTAAAAACAATCCCAAAAAGAGAACCGAATGGGCAGTTACACAAGTTAAAAATGCAGCAACAGCTAGTAATCGATTAGGAATCAGAGTACACGGCACATTCTCCGGGGCTTTATTATGGCATACCATGCATCCTTGGCCGCAGAGACCTGCTGGGTTAGTAGAGATGGGATTTGAAGAATTAGCAAAGCGCTGGTTACCAATCCTAAATCATTTTGATGAACAAGGTGTAGACGTCTGTTATGAAATTCATCCTGGTGAAGATTTACATGATGGTGTGACTTTTGAAAGATTTCTGGAAGCAACTGGAAATCATAAAAGGGTGAATATCCTATACGATCCAAGTCATTTTGTTTTACAACAATTAGATTATTTAGAATATATAGATCATTATCACGAATTTATTAAAGCTTTTCACGTAAAAGACTCCGAGTTTAATCCTACAGGTAAAAAAGGTGCCTTTGGAGGATACGGAGATTGGATAGACCGTGCGGGGCGTTATCGTTCTTTAGGAGATGGACAGATTGATTTTAAATCGGTTTTTTCTAAGCTCACCCAATATGGCTGCGATGTGTGGGCTGTGATGGAATGGGAGTGTTGTATCAAGTCTCCAGAACAAGGAGCTAGAGAAGGAGCTCCATTTATCCAAAATCATATTATTGAAGCTACAGAAAAAGCTTTTGATGATTTTGCTGGTACAGAAATTGACAGAGAACATCTTAAAAAAATATTAGGATTATGAATTCATAAATAGTAATCCCATTAAACTAGAAAAGAGCCTTGGAAAAGGCTCTTTTCTAGTTTAATTCTAATATCATTTCTATTATAAACTTAAAAAAAATGAATTATTAGCTTTTAATCAACTTTAAGACTTCTTTATCTTCAACTCTTAAAAGATATAACCCTTTTGATAAAATTGAAGTATCAATACTTTCTTTAAAAGTTCCTTCTGTAACCATCTTTCCTAAAACATTATATATTTTATAAGACTTTCCTTTTAAGTTTTCACTAAATCTCAATATGTTGTTAACTGGATTGGGAAAAATAGTTGATACATTATTTTCTACATCAGGAGTAGATAACACATCCTCTTCGTTTAAACGTAAAAACTCGGTATGAATAGTGTTTACAGGATTAGCTCCTTCCCAATTTAACTTTATCGCTGCTTCTCCAGTAGTGTGCGCATATTCTATTACAATTTTATATAATTGACCTTGGGTTAAAGTTATTGATTCTGTTAAATCTGTTCCGCTCATAATGATCGCATCATTAAGCCAAACTGTAGCGGAGCCATTCTTCTTATCTAAAGAAAGTGTGTATCCTCCGTTTCTCTGACCTATTAACTGTCCTTCCCAACGTACACTAAATCCATCTTCTGGAATAGAAGCACCAGGGCTTTCCATATCCCAATCAAAAGATATCATTGGGTCTTTTCTTATTATTGGGCTTCCAGTGAAATCATTCGTTGGATAATAAGAAGCTTTTAATCCTTTATTTTTTTGAAAATCTTCTACAGAAATACCTTTTCCGTGAAATTCATACCAATTAACATTTCCTAAACTATTTCCTCCTTCTGGTCTTGTAAAAACTACAAAAACTTCGTGCGCTCCTCCTGGATTATCTATTGTTGTAGTGAAATAGTCATAATCTTGCCATCCACCAGTAACTGGCAATCTTCTTTTGGCAATAATAGGACCATCAGGAGCATCGATATGTACCTCCATAATAGATTCTTTATTCAAAGCTGCCCAACGAATAGTCATATAATTTATACTTTCAAAATTCATTGGGGTATAGCTCAAATAAGAACCATCATTAATAAAACCTACATTTCCGCCGCCGCCCATAAAATCTGAAGTATTCTCTACCCTTGCGTCAGAAATTCCTTGAAAATGTTCTGCTTGTTTCGTCTTAGTTTGTAATACACTAACTGTTCTTCCTCTTAAAGGAACATTTACATCACCCCCAAGGTCGGTATAATCAGCACTAAAAACATAAAATATATTATCGGGACCGTCTCCGTGAGTCTGTGTTATAAATTCTCCTTCACAATTATCTATAGGACCTGTACCGTGAGAATGATCGTCGTGACCTATAGATGGTTCTACTACAACATCTAAGCAGTCTATAGATCCATCTAAAATGGAACCATCTTCTTCATCAACTACAGATACCTTATAACGGATGGTTTCTTCTTCTTTAAAAAAACCTCCATTCAAAGGGAAATCAATAGAAACTATAGGAGCTGTATTACCTACAACGATATTAACCTGTGCCACTGATGTTAAGCCTTCTTGATCAGAAACCGTTAACGTAGCGATATATTCTCCGTTAGTATTAAATACGAAATTAGCATTCTCTGTGGATGCATCTGTTATATCATCTCCATTAAAATCCCAGGCATAGCTAAGCACATCTCCTACATCTGCATCATTAGATTCATTACCAAAGAAGTTTACACTTAATGGAGCTTGTCCATTATTTATTGAAGCAGTAGCAACGGCATTAGGTGCGCTGTTAGTAAGTGATGAATTATATTCTATTTTAATAATTCTGGCATCATCATTTCCACCGGAAAACCCAGTCCCCCATTCTATTACATACAACGCTCCATCTGGACCAAAATGCATATCAATCGGGCGAATCAAATCTTCTTTTACAGGATTAATCTGCAATAAATTACCATTTTCGTCAAACCGAACTTCTTTTATCCAGTTCCTTGACCACTCCATAATAAATAAAGTATTATCATAATACTCAGGAAATCCTACTCCAGAAGTATTACTAGCATCATATTTATAATATTCACCTGCCATTGCTGCTCGTCCACCGTTTCCAAGTTCTGGACGGTCTGGATTTACTTCATAAGGATATGAAATCCAAGCGGGTATGGCATCTGGCAAATTTGTCATTCCAGTATTATTTGGAGAATTATTTACCAAATTATTCGGATCAAAGACTACACCACTAGTACTATTAGCAAAATTATAATCTACATATGCTCTATTATCTGCAATCACATAGGGCCATCCAAAATTACCTGAAGTAGAAGTTCGATTATATTCATCATATCCTCTGGGGCCTCTATTAGCATTATCATTTCTGGCATCTGGACCTATATCACCCCAAACAATCTCATTATTGACTGTATTTACAGCAACTCTAAAAGGGTTTCTGGTACCCATTATATATATTTCTGGTTTACCTTGATTAATATCTGTAAATAAATTTCCGGTAGGAATGGTATAAGTACCATTTGGTTCTGGATGGATTCGAAGTATTTTCCCTCTTAGGTCTTGCGTATTTCCTGATGTACCTTGAGCATCCCAGGCGGATCGACCAGATCGTTCATCGATTGGCGCAAAACCATCAGATTGAAATGGATTTATGTTATCTCCGACTGTGATATACAAATTGCCATTACCATCAAATTCTAAATCTCCACCAGAATGACAACACTGTTGTCTTTGTGTTGGTATTCTTAATAAAATAGTTTCTGAAGCAAGGTTTATTGTTTTATTTATCATTTCGAATCTAGACACTCTATTTTCACTTACATCATTTGGTGAATAAAATAAATACAACCAATTGTTTGTTTCAAAATCTGGATCCAACACAATTCCTATAAGTCCATCTTCGCGACCAGCATCTACATTAAGGGTAGCTATTGTAGTAACTAAATCAGTATCAACATCTTTTAGTTTAATAGCACCTTCACGTTCAATATATACCACACTAAGATCTGGAAGTACTGTAAGTTGCATTGGATTTACAGGATTATCATCTACCACTTGTACTGTAAATTTTGAATCTACCGTAGGGTCAAAATCACCAACTATAGCACCGCTTGCATAAGAGATCCCTCCTAAAACATGATTAAGAAAATCTGGATCAGAAAAACTTTCTCTTGTATGGCCTAAACCCGTATACCAAGCTCTACCTCCGTCATAGGTATGGCACCAAGCAATTGGATGATCATACCCCATATCGCCACCATTATATGTACTTTCATCTAAAGTTGCCAATACATGTACATTACCTCTTGGATTGTTTCTAAAATTATACCACTCATCAGTACGTTGCCAATATTCTGGTAACGATTCTGTAGACGGATGTAATTTATCAGCTATCTCTATTGTTGCATTCTGTATTGCGGGATGATCCTTAAAATACGCGCCTACCAATTCTCCATACCACGGCCAAGAGTACTCCGTATCAGAAGCGGCATGAATTCCTACATAACCACCTCCAGCTTGTATATATTTTTCGAATTCAGCTTGTTGAGAAGCATCAAGAATATCCCCAGTAGTATGCAAAAATATCACCGCATCATATCGTTGTAGATTTAATAATGTAAACACAGATGCATTTACTGTATCATCTACCTCAAAGTCATTATCGATGCCCAATTGTTTTATCGCAGCGATTCCATCAGGAATAGAAGCGTGTGTAAATCCTTCCGTTTTGGAAAACACCAATACTCTAAAACTTTGAGCAATGGCTGATGAACCAATTAGTAAGGCCATCACGATTAGAGTTATTTTTAATTTTATAAACATTTTTAATTGATTAACTAAATTTTTCTTTTACTTGTTAGATATTCTTTTACATTCATATCATATGAGTAATATTATGATAATCCCAGCTAAAAGACCATAACAATAAGGTTAATTTGTAACACAAACTCGTTGAAATTAGCAAATATTATATTCCGTGTTAGGATATATTACATTTTAAATTATAACGATTTTTTTTTCTGAAATATTACTTATCTTTAAATCATATGAAAAATTTTCTAAAAAAGATACTGTTACTTGCTATTACAATAACTTTTACCTTCTGTAATTCGAAGAAAAACACTCCCGAATTAGTTGTTGAAAAAGGAGAAGACTCTCCTATTACTAAGAAAGAGATAACAGACCCTAAGGAAACCGAAGTCTGGAACCCAGAACCTAAAGCAGTTTCTTTTAATGAAGTGAATGTACCTTCAGATGCTATCGTACTTTTTAATGGAAATGATTTAGACCAATGGATCTCTACAAAAGATAGTACAGCAGCTTCTTGGACTATCAATCCAGATAAGACTATGACTGTAAAACCAGGAACTGGTGATATACAAACAAAAAGTAATTTTGGAAGTGTCCAATTACACTTAGAATGGAAAGCTCCTGACGTAGTTAAAGGAGAAGGACAAGGTAGAGGAAATAGTGGGGTTTTCTTTCAGGATAAATATGAGGTGCAGATTTTGGATAGTTATCAGAATCGTACCTATTCTAACGGACAAGCAACTTCGATATATAAACAACATATACCACTAGTGAATGCGACAAAACCAAACGACCAATGGCAAACTTATGATATCATTTTTCACGAACCTAAATTTGATACTGATGGTAAAAAAACCAAATCAGGATCATTTACAGTAATTCATAACGGAGTACTTGTACAAGATCACGTAGAAATTTTAGGAAGTACAGAATACATTGGTCCTCCTAAAAATGATCCACACGGTAAAGGACCGATAAAATTACAAGATCATAGTAATCCAGTACATTACCGAAATATATGGTTAAGGGAATTGGACTAATTATTGATTATTAATAAATTTTGCAACCTCATCATCAGTAAAAGTAGGATTAGCACCCTCACTTCCTGCAACCATAGCTCCTATTGCACAGGCATAGTCAATAGACAATTGAGGTTCATTACCTTTTAATAATTTAGAAATTAAGGTAGCTAAAAAAGAATCTCCCGCTCCAACTGTATCTATCACTTTAATTTTATAACCACTGTTATGATAAAAAGAATCCTTATAAAATAAAGTAGCGCCTTTCCCCCCTTTTGTAACACAAACTTGATCGGTACCGGTATACCTAGAAATAGCCCTTATTTGATCTTCAAGGGTAGTTTCATTTATCTCAAAATGATTGCAAATTTCATCAAGTTCTTCGTCGTTTAATTTAATAAAATCTGCTTTATTCATTAATTCCGAAAGCAATTTCACATCATAATGAGGCGGTCTTAGGTTTACATCTAAAATTTTAAACTTAGCTTTATCTAAAAGTTCCAATAATGTGTTTCTAGTAACCTCACTACGACTTGCTAAACTGCCATAAATAATTGCATCAGATGCAGTAACCTCATTAACAGCTTCTTCAGTAATCTTTATGAAATCCCAAGCAACGGGATAACTAATCTCATAAGATGCTGTCCCCTCATTATCTAAAGTCACTAAAACCTCACCAGTATGATGCTGATAATCCTTTTGTATTGTTTCTGAGGACAACCCTTGCTTATCAACGTATGTGGTAATATCATGTCCTAAATCATCAACCCCAACTTTAGTGATAATGGAAGCATCGATTCCCATTGTTTTTAATCTTAAAGCGACATTAAGCGGAGCACCACCGATTTTTTTGTGATGTGGAAATATATCCCAAAGTACTTCTCCAAAACAAGTAATTTTCATGATGTTCTAAATTTTATCTAAGATATCAATTATTAAACTGTTACTACTCAAAAAAACAACCCTCACCGGTTAACTACTCCGATGAGGGTCTAGGTTGAAGCCAAAAAAATTAAACTAACTCAACTTACACTCAATTAACAGCTTCAACTTCTCTTCAATGTTTTTAGTTCATATGTAAACAAATAGATTTTGGCCTACATTTCGACAAGCTCAATACGGCAAACTATTGTCTGCTACACTGAATCTAGTTTTTCTTTAATATGATCTAAACACAAATTATTTATACTTCCTATATGACTATGCTTCGTATTTTTTTCTGGTTTGTAATTTCCGTTTTCGATATCTAGTCCAATTTTCACATACGCATCTCTAAAGGACATTCCTTTCATCACTAATTCATTTAATGTATCTACACTAAACAAATAATCATATTTAGAATCTTCTAAAATAGTCTCATTTACCGTAATACTTTTTAGCGCATAGATTGCCATTTCTAAACATGCTTTTAGATCTTGAATTGCTGGAACAATTCCTTCTTTAAGCAATTGTAAATCTCTATGATAACCGCTAGGCAAGTTGTTAGTCAACAAGCTTAACTCATAAGGTAACGCTTGAACTTTATTACACTTTCCTCTTATAAGTTCAAACACATCTGGATTCTTTTTATGTGGCATAATACTAGAACCCGTAGTTAACTCTGATGGAATGCTCATAAAATCAAAATTCTGACTCATATAGAGACAAACATCCATTGCTAGTTTAGAGAGTGTTCCTGCTACACTACTCATTGCATAAGCGGTAGATTTTTCGGATTTTCCTCTGCTCATTTGTGCAGCTACCACATTATATTTTAGCGTTTCAAAACCTAATTCTTTCGTAGTAAATTCTCTGTCAATGGGAAATGAACTTCCGTATCCGGCGGCACTACCTAATGGATTTTGATCTACAACTTTTAGTGCGGCATTCACAAAATACAAATCATCTACAAAACTCTCTGCATAGGCTGAAAACCATAAACCAAATGAAGATGGCATTGCAATCTGAAGATGTGTATATCCTGGCACGAGCACTTCTTTATATTTTTCTGCTGTACTTAATAGGTTTTCTGATAATTCTTTAACCTGAGACTTGATAGCTACTAGTTCATCCTTTAGATATAAATGCATCGCTACCAAAACTTGATCATTTCTGGATCTAGCCGTATGGATTTTTTTCCCTGCGTCTCCTATCTTTTTTGTTAGTTCGAATTCAATTTTAGAATGTACATCTTCAAACTGATCTTCAATTACAAAAGTGCCTTCTTCAACTTGCTTTGCCAACATATCTAGTTCTTCTTCAATTGCAGAAATATCCTGATCGGAGAGTAGCTCAATCTTATGCAACATCTTAGCGTGCGCCAAGGTCGCTTGTATATCATATTTAGCAATTACCAAATCTAGTTGTCTGTCATTACCGACAGTAAACATATCTATCTTTTGGTCTGTTGGTAATCCTTTATCCCAAAGTTTCATTTTCTTTATTTATATCGTTTATTATTGTCAGGCTGAGCTTGTCTAAGCCTATATATTAGTTACACTTCGACAAGCACAGTGTGACACATAATTATACTATTCCTTCTAAAATTTTAATATATAAATCTACACCTTCTTTGATTTCATCCACATATATAAATTCATCTGCAGAATGTGATCTTGTAGAATCTCCCGGTCCTAATTTTAGAGACGGACAACTCAATACTGATTGATCTGATAGGGTTGGTGATCCATAGGTCGTTCTACCTAAAGCGATGCCAGATTTAACAATAGCATGATCTTTTGGTATTGATGAAGATCCTAAATGTAACGATCTTGGTTTTACCTCAACATTTTTGGGCATAGCTTGTTTCACCATTTCCAAAACCTCTTCATTTTTGTATTTATCGTTTACTCTAATATCAACTACTAAATCACAATGAGATGGTACTACATTATGCTGGTTACCCGCACTAACTTGTGTAACTGTCATTTTTACATCTCCTAAAGTTTCAGAACTTTTTTCGAATTTGTAATTCTTAAACCATTCAATTATTTCAAGTGTATTATAAATAGCATTATCGTTATTAGGATGTGCAGCGTGACTTGCGGTTCCTTTAACAGACACATCTAATACAAGTAATCCTTTCTCTGCAATGGCCAATTGCATTAGTGTTGGTTCTCCAACAATAGCGAATTCAACATTTTTTAAATACTTCAGGATACTTTTAAGACCTAAAGGACCACTACTCTCTTCTTCTGCGGACGCCGCTATCACTAAGTTATATTTCAAATTATCTTTATTGTAGAAATAAGTAAATGTTGTTATTAAAGATACTAAGCACCCTCCAGCATCATTACTTCCCAATCCATATAATTTACCATCTTCTACAAATGCTCTGAAAGGATCATTTGTATAATTACCATTAGGCTTTACGGTATCGTGATGAGAGTTCAGTAAAATAGTCGGCTTCGTTTCATCAAAATATTTATTGTACGCCCAAATATTATTGTTTTCTCTTTCGAAAGGGATATCGTATTGATTAAACCAATTCTCAATCAAATTTGCAGTTCCCTCCTCTTCTGAAGAAAAAGACTGCGTTTCGATCAATGTATGTAAAAGCTTAATGGCTTTGTTTGTTAATTCTTCTATCATTATTATAGACTCAAAGTTGTGTGTTTTATGGTTTTATCTTTTATAAAATCTGCATTTGCTATATGTACCTTACTTACTTTTTTCTGTAACGCATCAAAACAATTTTGAAGTTTTGGCAACATGCCATCTGCAATAACCTCTGCATCTCTTAATTGATTATACTTTTCTAAATCAATATGCTCTATTACAGAATCTTTATCTGCTATATTTTCTAAAACTCCTTGTAATTCGAAACAATAAAAGAGTGACACCTTATAATAATCACTCATTGCAGAAGCTATTTCGGAAGCAATGGTATCGGCATTCGTATTAAACAATTGTCCATTACCATCATGAGTGACAGCGCAAAAAACAGGTACTATATCTAATTCTAAAAATCCTTTGATTACCTCTGCATTTACCTTTGTAACATCACCTACGAATCCATAATCAACAAACTTCACTGGTCTTTTAGCTGCACTTATAACATTGGCATCCGTTCCTGTGAGTCCCAATGCATTACAATTATGCTTCTGTAAACCAGAAACGATGGTTTTATTTAACAATCCTGCATAGGTCATCACTACAATATCCAAATTCTCTGCAGAAGTAATTCTCCTTCCATCAATCATCTCCGTTTTCACTCCTAATCTGGAAGCTAATTTAGTTGCTGATTTTCCACCTCCGTGGATTAAAATTTTAGGCTCTTCAATTTTAGAAAAATCTTGCAAAAAGGAGTTTAAAGCATTTTCATCTTCGATGATATTTCCTCCAATCTTAGCTACCAATAATTTTTGTTTTATCTCCATATTATAAATTTGTATTGCCAACGCGCCTTCTGGCTCATTCACTAAAAATGTCCACTGGACATTTTCTTAACGTTCTGCCCTCTCCAATCTTAGCTACCAATAATTTTTGTTTCGTTTTCATACCAATTATTACCCTAACCTTCTTCAGAAAGAGAGAACGTTTTACTTATTTTCTAATATCTTCTTTAACACTAATTGAGCAGCATAGGTTCTATTATTTGCCTGTTCAATTACAATCGAGTTCTCACTATCAATAACCGCATCATCTATAACCACATTTCTTCTTACAGGTAAACAATGCATAAACTTTGCATTATTAGTTGATTTCATTTTCTCTTCTGTAATTTTCCAGCTCTGATCTTGAGATGATTTTCCATAATCCGTATAAGAACTCCAATTCTTCACATATACGAAATCTGCATCTTTCAATGCATTCTCTTGATCGTACTCTATGGGCACCTTATTGGTAATCTGACTGGCTAACTCAAATCCCACTGGGTGGGTAATTACAAAATCGGCATCCAATTGTTGCGCCATTTCTACAAAAGAATTAGCAACTGCCTGCGGTAAGGCTTTTGGATGCGGTGCCCACGATAGTACAATCTTTGGTTTGTGTTTTGGCTTATGTTCTGCTATTGTAATAGCATCTGTTAATGCCTGTAAAGGATGACCCGTAGCGCTTTCCATATTAATTACAGGAATCGTAGCATACTGGATAAAACTCTTAAGTACCTTTTCTTGATAATCTTCTTCTCTATTATCTAATTTTGCAAAAGCTCTGATTGCCAACACATCACAATACTGAGAAACTACTTGAGCTGCTTCTTTTACATGTTCCGAATTTCCCTGATCCATTACTGTTCCATCTCCATATTCTAAAGACCAGCCTTCTCCAGTAAAATTCATGACGATTACATTCATACCAAGGTTTAAAGCCGCTTTTTGAGTACTCAGCCTTGTACGTAAGCTTGGATTAAAGAACAATAACCCAATGGTTTTGTCTTCTCCTAAAGTTTTATCGGACAAAGGATTTTGCTTCATCTCAATAGCTTCATTCACCCAATTATTTAGTGAATCGATATCTTTTATTGAAAAATAATTATTCATATTTTTTGTATTACGAAAAAAGAGGTTAGAAAAAAGAAAATAAACCCTGTCATAATTTATTTTGAAAACTCATTGTTATTCTTTGAAATTCTTCTAGTCTATTCTCCAAAACTTCTAATTTTCTATTTTTAGCATTATATCTTTTTCTGATTAGAGTTTATTCTCTATGATCTCTTTTTTACTTTCAACTTTAATCATAGTAAAAGGAATCTTCTTACCAATTGCTTTAACCATAAAATCATCATTTAATCCGTTTACAATCCAAGTTTCTATAGCTGCATTTTGCGCAATACTGGCTGCTTGTATTTTGGACTTCATCCCACCCGTTCCGTGTGTAGAAATAGATGAAACAATTTCGTTTGTCAATGATGCTATATCATCTACTTTATCAATTGTTTGATATGTGTTATTCTCAACTGATTCTCTTGTACAAATACCATTGGTATTCGTCGCAATTACTAATAAATCAGCTTCCAACAAACTAGCTGTTAAAGCGGCTAATTTATCATTATCCCCAAATTGAATTTCGTCGGTAGCGACTGTGTCATTTTCATTAATAATTGGGATATAGTTATTAGCGACTAATACGTTAATTGTGTTCACAATATTCTTTTTGGATTGTTCCCTTTCAAAATCAGAATATGACAACAAACATTGGGATGTTAGTAAACCTAAATCTCTAAAACTCTCCTGAAAAATTCGCATTAAATGAGGCTGTCCGATAGATGCTAATGCCTGCTTTACATTAATCTCTTTTCCATTACTTTCTAAATTCACAAATTGTTTTGCCACGGCAATAGCGCCTGAACTTACAATCACAAACTCATAACGGTCTTGCAAAGCAACTATCTGTCTACCAATATCTTCTATCTTACCTCTTGAGATATGATCTGTACCTTTTGTCAAAACGTTAGAACCTATCTTCAGTACTATCCTTTTTTTATCTGATCTGTCCATCTCCATGTATATACCATTTATTAGTAACCAGATGTTGTAAACCTATCGGACCTCTTTGATGTAATTTATCCGTACTTATTGCTAATTCTCCTCCTAAGCCTAACTGAAAACCATCCGTAAATCTAGTCGACGCATTATGATATACCGCTGCACAATCTACGGATGACATAAAGACCTCTGCTTCCTTTTGGTTTCTAGTAATAATAGCTGCAGAATGTCCTCCACTATATCTATTTATTTTTGAAATTGCTTCTGGAGCATTTTCCGTTTCCCCTATGACAATTTTATAATCTAAGAATTCTTCCTGCCATATATTATCATCAGAAATTGGATTTACATCTACGTATTTGGACAATGAAGCATCCCCTAATATTTCTACATTAAAATTTTTGAGTGTTGTTATAAGGTTTCTAACAAAGTCCTCCTTATTAGGGAGATTTTTATCTATTAAGACTTTATCTACAGCATTACAAGCAGAAATTTTGTCTGTTTTCCCATTAATAATATTATCCAAAGCCAAAGCTCTATCTGCCTCATTATGGACATAGACAAAGTTATTACCCCTTCCACTTACTATTACTGGACAGCTAGCATGTTGTTTTACAAATGCGATCAGTTTTTCTCCTCCTCTAGGTACGATAAGGTCAACATTTTGGGTTGGTTTTTCTAAAAATGCTTGAGTCTCTGTTCTATTGTAATTCAAATATTCTACCCAATGCGATGAAATATTGTTTTCCTCAAATGCTTGATGCCATAGTTTTACAATTTCTAAATTAGAATGTAAAGACTCTTTGCCTCCTTTTAATAAAATCTTATTCCCAGATTTAAATGCGATTCCTGCTGCTTCTATAGTTACATCTGGTCTAGATTCATAAATAATTAATACGGTACCAAAAGGAGCCGTTTTATTATATACCTTCATACCGTTATTATGAGTAAATCGAAAACGCTCCACTCCTATCGGATCTTCCTGGTTACTTAATTGCTGAAGCGCTGCAATCATAGTCTCAATTTTACTTTGATCGACTTTTAATCGATCACGCATCGCCAAATCATCTCCTGTATATAATTCTAGATCTTTTAAGTTCGCGGTAATTATGGCATCTCTATGTTGATCTACCAGTACTGCCATCTTTTGCAATACTGAATTTCTTTGTGATATATCTAATGTAATGCTCATGCTTATATCTTTTCTGGTACTAAAACTTTCTGCAATGCCTTAATGAACTGATCTATTTCAGATTTACCTATTGTTAATGGCGGAAGTATTCTTAACAACTTTTTATTCATTGCGCCTCCCGTAAAAATATGTTCATCATAAATCAGTTTCTTTCTAAGATCACTCACTTCAAAATCAAATTCTAATCCCAGCATCAATCCCTTTCCTTTCACTTTCTTCACACCAGGAAGTCGAATAGCTTGGGATATAAAATAATCTCCTGTAAGTTTTGCATTATCAATCAAATTCTCCATTTCTAATATTTCTAAAACTGATAAAGCTGCTGCACAAGCCAGGTGATTCCCTCCAAAGGTTGTCCCCAACATTCCATAACTAGGCTCAATGTGTGGCGCTATCATAATTCCACCTATTGGAAAACCATTACCCATTCCTTTAGCAATAGAAATGATATCTGGTCTAATTCCGTGATATTGATGTGCAAAGAATTTTCCAGTTCTCCCAAATCCAGCCTGTACCTCATCCAGAATTAACACTACATCATTTTCTTTGCACAATTTTTCTAAGCCTCTAAAAAACTCGCTAGTTCCTTCATCTAATCCCCCAACTCCCTGAATTGGTTCAATGATTACAGCACATACATCACCTTTTTTTAACTCGGCTTGTACTAAATCCAAATCATTTAATGGTAAAAAGGTGACGTTTTGCTGCATATTCAAGGGCGAATTAATCTTAGCGTTATCTGTAGCTGCAACTGCCGCCGAAGTTCTGCCGTGGAATCCTTTATGAAAAGCTACCACTCTAGATTTACCGGTATAAAAAGAAGCTAGTTTTAGCGCATTTTCATTTGCTTCTGCTCCAGAATTACATAAAAATAACTGAAACTCATTATAACCAGATAGTTCACCTAATTTATCCGCTAATTCGGATTGTAAACTGTTTTGAACAGCATTAGAATAAAATCCAATTTTTTCTAATTGTTCTTTTACTCTTTTTACATAATGTGGATGTCCATGGCCGACTGATATCACGGCATGACCTCCATATAAATCTAAATATTCAATTCCATCTTTACCCACCACAATACTATCATAAGCGTTAACAGGCTCCACGTCGTATAAGGGATATACATCAAATAATTTCATAGCGTTTTATTTAATCGTATTAATTTTTTCATAAGAAGCCATCACTCCTTTTATGACAGAGGAACTTAATCCTTGGTGCTCCATTTCATTTAGTCCTTCAATCGTACAGCCTTGTGGTGTAGTTACTTTATCAATTTCACGCTCAGGATGTGTTCCATTTTCTGCTACCAGGGTTGCTGCACCAATGGCAGTTTGTACGGCTATAATCTGAGCTTCGTGAGGATGAAACCCCATTTGAATTCCGCCTTGTATCATAGCTCTAAGAAATCTTAAAAAGAAAGCTATTCCACTAGCTCCCAAAACAGTAGCTGCTTGCATTAATCTTTCTTCGATTACTAAAGTTTTTCCAATAGTATCGAACATTTTTTCTACTGTAGACAACTCCTCCTTTACATCATCATTAGCAGCAATACAAGTCATCGACAGTTTTTTTGCAGCTCCAGTATTAGGCATTACTCGCACTACTTTATTATTAGGAAGGACCTCATTGATTTCTGCAATAGAAGTTCCAGTAACTGTAGAGATCAATATCTGATCAGCTGTTACCACATCTTTAATCTCTTGAAGAACTGCATCTAATTGCCTTGGTTGTACACATAGAATCACCCATTTTACATCTTTTATGGACGCTATAATGTTTTGTGATGTCGATACTCCTAATTTTCCTTCTACTTCTTTTAAGTTATATTTAGATTTATCTACTACTGTTATATTTTCTGCCTTGAATAGATCACTATCAGCCAATCCAGATATTATGGATTTCCCTAAGTTACCTCCTCCTATGATTGTTATTTTATTCATTTTTTATTTCTTTTGTCAGTCTGAGCTTGTTTCTTTTAAAATGCACTTGCTTTTAATTCTAATCCTGTTTTTTCTTCTATGCCAAACATCAAGTTCATATTATGAATAGCCTGCCCTGAAGCTCCTTTTATCAAATTATCGATCACTGATGTGATTAATAACATTCCATCTTTTTTACTAACATGGAGAATACATTTATTTGTATTTACCACTTGTTTAAGGTGAATTTCAGAATCTGATACTATTGTGAATTTTGCATCTTTATAGAAAGAATCGTACAAGGCTTTCGCCTCTTTTTCTGATCCATCATATTTAGTATACATTGTAGCATAAATACCTTTACTGAAATTACCTCTATTGGGTATAAAGAAAATAGGAGTATCAAAATCATTTTGTAATTGTTGAATACTCTGATTGATCTCATCAAGATGTTGATGCGTAAACACTTTATAACTAGAGAAATTATTGTCTCTCCAACTAAAATGTGTAGTACCACCGGGCATTACTCCCGCTCCTGTACTTCCGGTTGTAGCATTCACATGAATTGAATCAGTTAATTTTCCAGATGAAGCCAATGGTAATAATCCTAACTGGATTGCAGTGGCAAAACATCCAGGGTTCGCAATATTCTGAGCTGATTGAATCTTTTCTTTTTGTAATTCAGGTAAGCCATAAACAAAATCTCTTCCTAAGAAATTTTGATCATTTTCTAATCTGAAATCGTTCCCTAAATCTATAATCTTAGTATTATCAGAAAAAGTATGTTCCTCCAGAAATGCTCTTGATCTACCATGCCCAAGACATAGAAATAATACATCTACATCTGGATTAATAATATCCGTAAACGAAATATCTATATCTCCTAATAAATCTACGTGCTGTTTGCTAATAGAAACACCAGCATTTGTAGTACTGTATACAAAATCCAGCGTTACCTGCGAATGATTAACTAATAGCCTTAATAATTCTCCAGCTGTATATCCCGATCCTCCTATAATTCCAACTTTAATCATGACTCGCTTGGGTTTACGTTATGGTATATCTTGTTTGCATTCCCATATATTTTGATAAAACCTTTAGCATCATCGGCAGTCCACGAATTGTTCATTTCGCCATATTGACCAAAATCTGATTTCATCATATCAAATTCTGATTCGATTCCTACCAATGTAAAATGATAAGGTTTTAATTTCACGATTACATCTCCCGTAACTGATTTCTGAGAGTCGTCTAGGAATACCTCGATATTTCTCATGACTGGATCTAGATAATTACCTTCATGTAATAACATACCATACCAATTTGCTAATTGCTCTTTCCAATATTGTTGCCACTTGGTTAGCACATGTTTTTCTAATAAATGATGCGCTTTTATAATTACTAATGGAGCTGCAGCCTCAAAGCCTACTCTACCTTTTATACCTATAATAGTATCGCCAACATGGATATCCCTACCGATAGCAAAGGCACTCGCAAGTTCTTCCAGTTTCTGAATATTTTTCACGGGAGTATCCTTGATTCCATCTAAACCGACTAATTCTCCTTTTTCAAAATTTAGTGTTATGGTTTCTTCTTTGTCTTTTTGAAGCTGGCTTGGATATGCATCTTCAGGTAAGGCATTATGCGATGTTAACGTCTCTTTTCCTCCTACACTAGTTCCCCAAATTCCTTTATTAATAGAATACTGAGCCTTTTCCCAACTGTAATTTACTCCATGTTTTTTGAGAAACTCAACTTCTGCTTGTCTAGATAATTTTAAGTCTCTTATCGGAGTAATAATTTCAATTTCGGGAGCCAACGTTTGAAAAATTACATCAAACCTAATCTGATCATTTCCTGCACCAGTACTTCCGTGTGCGATATATTTAGCTCCAACTTTCTTCGCATAATTAATAACCTCTATTGCTTGAAAAATCCTTTCTGCACTTACTGATAATGGATATGTATTATTCTTAAGGACATTACCGAAAATCAAATATTTAATTGCTTTTTCGTAAAATTTATCCAGTATGGTTTTATTCACATGAGAAGTACTTCCCAACTCGTATGCTCTTTTTTCCGTATGTTCTAATTCTTCATCAGAAAAACCACCGGTATTTACTAATATCGTGTGAACTTCAAAATTTTTTTCGTGAATAAGATATTTTACGCAATAGGAAGTATCTAAACCTCCACTATATGCCACTACTACTTTTTCCATAACAACAATTGTTTATTGCTTGTTAGCATTGTTTGTTTTATTTTTTTTAATCTTTTCAGTACTTTTCTATTGTACCATTTTTCCTTTTTTCTTGCTCCATTAGCTGGATCGTACAACATTCCTGTACAAAGGCACATTTTATGATCTTTAGCAGTAAGAATATCATAATTAGTACAGGTTTTACAGCCTGCCCAAAATTTGGGATCGTCGGTTAGTTCTGAGAAAGTAACTGGTTTATACCCTAAATCTGAGTTTATCTTCATTACTGCTAATCCGGTTGTAATTCCAAAAACCTTGGAAAGAGGATACTTTTGCAAAGAATAATTAAAAGTGAATTCTTTAATTTTCTTCGCCAACCCTTGATTCCTAAAATCCGGATGTACAATAAGACCAGAATGCGCTACATATTTTTCATGTCCCCAAACTTCTATATAACAGAAGCCAGCAAACTTACCTTGACATAAAGCTATAATTGCATTTCCATTCCTAATCTTGGTTTTTATATACTCCGGAGTACGTTTAGCAATACCAGTCCCTCTAACTTTTGCAGAGTCTGATATAACATTACATATTTCTCTAGCATATGTAAGATGATCTTTTGTAGCGATTATGATTTCTATATCTTTCATCTGTTCTTTTCTATTATCCTATATAGGTCAGATGTAATTCGTTATGTTTGACTTTGTAATAGCAATGAATCACTGATATTACAAAGTGTAACTACTTAAAATTTAAAATGGTAAACTTCCTGGAAAGATTCGAGTTTAGTAAAGTTAGTATTTACAGATATGTAAATTATCAACTAAATAAATATTTACTAAATCGAAAAAAGGAATATTTTATAGGGGAAGCAGGACGCACCTACTTCAAAATAATTTTAGACCCCCAAGGGGCGGCGAAAGCGGCGTGTAGAAATATTGGTATCAACTGGTTTGTTCAAGAACTGAACATTAACTTCTGTAAAAATAAAATTTGCCGTTTTCATAATAGTAACTCTAAATCGTCGGCCGTAGCCCCTTTCGTTAACTAGATGTCACAAAATTACATAAAAAAAGTCTCCACATAGAAATTAAAACCAACAATCTTGCATAATTATGATTTTCGTAAAAACTAAACCAAAATTTCATAAAAATCTTAAGTAAATGACATGAAAAGTTACATTTCACTAATTACCACCTGTTTAAATACCTTATATCGGATAACATTTTTTTGTTATTTTTAACGGTAAAAGGTATGATAGATAAAAAAAGAAGCAATATTCTTAATAATTAAAAAGTACACATCTTACCCATCCTTTTCACAATACGAAAAGGATTTAGAATATGTATTTGATTAAAAAAATATAACTTTTTTGAACTTTCTTAATCTTTTTAACATATAAATTTTGTGAAAATAAAAAAAAACAATACTTTTGGTTAACCAGATTGGTCAACCAGTTAAAATCAAACCCAGTATATGAGTATTAAAATAGAGAAGGAAACGGATGTTATATCCAATCCAAAAAAGGGTTCCGAAGAAATAATTATTTCTAAAATTAGGGAATTAATTGTTTCTAAACAACTTGAACCTGGTGATAAGCTTCCAGCTGAAAGAATTCTGGCAGAAAAGCTAGGAGTAAGTCGCAACCAGTTGCGTCAAGCTATACAAAGGTTAGAGTTTTATGGATTGGTTAAAAAATTCCCTCAAAGTGGAACTAGAGTATCCAATATAGGTGTAACCGCTCTTAATGGAATGATGACCGATATATTACAATTACAAGAACCTGATTTTAAATCCTTAGTAGAAACAAGATTGATACTGGAAACAAATGCTGTCAGATTAGCAGCTACAAGGAGATCTGATGAACATTTACGTCAAATACAAGCTGCGCACGAAGCTTATAGTGAAAAAGCAATAAATGGTTTAAATGCTGTAGAGGAAGATTTAATGTTTCATCTTAAACTATCAGAAGCGAGTGGTAACAGTGTTATCAACTCTCTAATGTTAGTAATCACTCCAGAAATCATTACCCGTTTTGTAGCTAATAAAGTATGTAATAAAGATGAAAATCACTTATTAATAAAAGAACATCAATCTATAATTGACGCCATAGTCGATAAAGATCCAGATAGAGCAGTGGCTAAACTTGAAGAACACTTTAAAGATTTATACAAATTTTGTTATGACTAAGAATAAATAATAAAAAACAAGGGGAATAATTCTAATACCAATCGAATATGTAACATAAAAAGATAGAAACAAAAAAAGGGACAGCTACCACACTAATCCCTTGATTTTCGAAAATTCACTTAGTTTAAAAAGTAAAATTTAGACTATAATTACTTATAGATAGATTATAACAAATATAAGAAAAATACATAAACGCACTTCGATTTATTATTTTTTTGAGACTTTGTTTGAAAATAAGTAATTATCAAAATAAGTTTTGCTTTTAAATCGAAAAATGAACCTATTAGTGATTTAAACTAAAGCATTCTAAAACAAAAAAATAATTACTTATGTATTTAAAAAAGATTATAACAATCGTAATGATTGTTCTATATCATTGTACAGTGCTTGCTCAAGATGGCATAACGTTAGAAGGAACTGTCACTTCCCGAGAAGACGGAATTCCAATACCAGGTGTTAATGTACTGATATTAGGATCAAATGCTGGAACAACCACGGATTTTGATGGATTTTACCAGCTTAAAGTAAAAAAAGGAGATGTAGTTTCATTTTCTTTTACTGGAAAGAAAACAATAACTATATCTATTGACAATCAAACAAAAATTGATGTAGCTCTAGAAGAAGAAGCTTCTGAACTTGAACAAGTCGTTGTTATTGGTTATGGGGTTCAGAAAAAATCTAGTTTAACAGCTTCTGTCTCCAAATTAGAAAACAAAAATCTTGATGAACTTCCATACTCAGATGTTTCTAATAGTATTAAAGGTAAAATTGCCGGAGTTCAAATCAGAAACACTACAGGTAATGTAGGTGACGAACCAGAAATAATTGTAAGAGGTATTGGTTCTATTAGTCTTAGTTCGGCGCCATTGGTTGTAGTAGATGGATTTCCTTTTGATGATGGTCTTCAATTCATCAATCCTAGCACAATACAATCTATAGAAGTTTTAAAAGATGCTAGTTCCACCGCAATATATGGATCTAGAGGTGCTAATGGTGTTATCCTTGTAACTACTAAAGAAGGAAAATCAGAAAAAACATCTTATGAATTTAAATCATTATCTGGTTTAAAACAAGCTGCTAGAAGTATTGATATCTTAGATGCAATTCAATTCTCTGACTTGGATAGAAATAGAGATCAATTAGTAGAAAACTTTAATGCTCAGCAAGAAAACAGAGAACCTAACTTTGTAAACTATGATAATGTTCAAATAGGAAAAAGAACTATCGCACAAAACATTGGTGGGCCTACTAACTGGCAAGATGAAGCATTAAGAAACCCTGCTAGAATTGACAATTATCAACTAAATATATATGGAGGAGGAACTAGAACTAACTACTTGATCTCTGCAAATTATATTTATGATGAAGGTCTTAGAAAAGATAACGATTTAGAAAGGTTAAATTTATCTGCCAGACTTAAATCTAAATTATCAGATAACTTAAGCTTTGATTTAAAAATCAACCCTTCATATACACTTACTAGAAGATCTTCTATCAATTTCACCGATACTGGAAGATATGAAACTTGGATCCCTGTTAGACATAATCAATATACTTCTGATTTAACAGGACAACCTTTAGGAAGTTTTGCACATGCATTACATTTCAGAAATCTTAATTTTGATTATATAGACCCTGTAACTGGTTTAACAGAAAACACGGGAAATATTGAAAATTTATGGTCTTCATCTAACTTTAACCCTATATCTAGACAAGAAGCTAGTAGACGTAATCGTTTTGAGTATAGATTACTAGCTAATGGTTCTGTTAAATGGAAAATTGCGAAAGGCCTTACCTTAAGATCTTCACTTGGAGGATATGTTAGATATCGTACTGGAGAAGAATTTTTTGGATCCGATGGAGATAGAGATGGAGAAACTGAAGGAATTTTAGCAGATCAGCTTACTGTTAAATACATAAATGAGAATACCTTAACTTATAACAGAGATTTTAATGGACACGATCTTGGATTGTTATTTGGTATTACCTACGAGAACACAACAGAACGTCTTAGCAACCTTAGAATTACAAATTTCGATGATGAGACCATAACAACTCTTAATGGAGGAACTATTATAGACCTGGATAACACATTTACCCTAAAAGATGAAACCATATTATCGTCTTATTTAGCAAGAGTAAATTATGCCTATAAAGATCGTTACTTGATTTCACTAGCAGGAAGAGCAGATGGTTTTAATAAGTTCGGAAAAAACAATAAATACGGAGTTTTCCCATCTGTTTCGATCGGTTGGAATGTTGCCAACGAAAACTTTTGGAGAAATAGTATTGGGAATACAGTAAATAATCTGAAGTTAAGATCTAGTTGGGGTATTAGTGGATCTGCTCCTGCTCTATTCGACTTTTTAGCACCAACCATAGTGGATTTTAGCAATTATAGCCTAGGAAACACAGGTGGAGTTACTACAGGACAAGGTGAAGTAGATTTTTTACAAGGAAACCCGGATATAACCTGGGAAACGAATACAGAATTTAACAACGGTATTGATTTAGGTCTTTTTAATGGAGCTGTAAACCTTACGGTTGATTACTATTATAAATTATCAGAAAAGCTACTATTAAGACAGCAAATTTCTAATTCAACTGGTTTTGACGAACAATGGAATAACATTGGAAAAGTTCAGAACTCTGGTTGGGAATTTGATCTATCCACAAATTTAGGAAAGGGCAAACTAAAATGGCAAGGAAGTGCTAATATCTCTTTTAATGAAAATAAGCTTATTTCCTTCGGTGGTTCTGAAAGAGCTATTAATAATGGAGAAAGAACAGATCAGTATATTACGCGTGTAGGAGAACCATATATTCAATTCTACGGATATCGTACAGATGGGATTTTTCAGACTGCAGAAGAGTTAGCAAATAGCCCTAGTGGTATAACGGATGCTGTAGGAGGACTTAAAAGAGTAGATGTTAATGGTGACGGAATCATTAATGAAGATGACAGAACTGTCATTGGTGATCCATTTCCGGATTTTATTTGGGGATTCACTAATACTTTTATCTATGGAAATCTGGATCTTAACTTTTCTTTTCAAGGATCTCAGGGAGGTGAAGTAGTTTGGGGAGAAGCCTTTTATAATGAAGTTGCCCGTTATGGAACAATATACGCCGAAGATCAATGGTTTAATGAAAATATCCCTGCAAGTAGGCCTGGAATTAGAATTGGTGTTCCTTGGTTAGAGACAGATTATGCTGTACAAGATGCATCTTATATATCATTAAGAGAAGTAGTACTAGGATATTCTATCCCTACTAATGCCGCAAATAGAATAGGATTAGAAAAAATGAGAGTTTATCTTTCTGGACAAAACTTATGGTATAGCACTGCGGATGATTATTTGGGTAATAATCCTGAAGGGAATACCGATAGAGGTAACGTTTTGATCAGAGGATATCAAAGAGGAGTTACACCAGTGCAGAGACAACTTGCACTCGGACTAGATATCAATTTCTAAAAAGCAAATAACGATAGTCAATTTCATATATAGTTAGCGGAAATTCGTTACAATAAATGAAATATAGACTGAAAAATATATATAATGAAACATATTTTTAAACTTCCAAACAGATTCATAAATTTTAATATTTATGCATTGTCCTTGACATTACTTATGGTGTCCTGTGATCTCGAAGAAGAAGTAATTTCCTTTAGAACGGATGACGACTTCTATCAAAACCAAGAAGAATTAGACAGAGGAATAATTGCTTCATATTCTAGTTTGTACGATGTAATGTCTGTAGAATGGAATATTACAGAACTACGTTCTGATAATACATTTACCAACCCTGATAGATCTCCAGAATCAGATGCTCCTCGTTTTACATTAGATCGCTTAACCGTAGACACTAATAACTCGATAAATCAAGCATACTATGCTAATTGTTATAAAACTATTGCTTTAACAAATAGAATTCTAGCGAATCTTGATGTTGCCGAAGACCAGGGTTTAAGAAATCAATACGAAGGCGAAGCAAAATTCCTTAGAGCATTAATGCATTTTAACTTAACACGACTGTATGGAAGTATTGTAATCTCCGATAGGGTATTGATCGGTGAAGAAGGTTTTCAATTATCTCGTAGACCTCAATCCGAAGTTTATCCTTTTATCATTCAAGATCTTGAAGATGCAATAGCACTTTTGCCTGAAGAATATGATGATTCAGAATTCGGACGAGCAACAGGAATTGCAGCTAGAACTATATTAGGAAAAGTTCACCTATCAAGTCCTACAAGAGATATAGAAGCCGCAATCACTCAGTTAGAATATGTTAGAGACAGAGGATTAAATGATCTTTTAACAAATTATGACGATCTTTTCGCGCCAGATAATGAGTTAAACAATGAAGTTATTTTTTCGGTTCGCTATGAACAAGGGCTTATCGGTTTAGGTTCTCCTTTCCCTAACTTTTTTGCTCCATTACAAAGTGATGGTAATGTAGTGTTTGGTAATGGTGATGGACTTAATGTTCCTACTGAAAATGTTTCCGATACATATGAAGTTGGAGATCTAAGAAAAGAAACTTCTATGGCAGATAGTTATATTTTCGTTGATGACAATGAAGAAACAGATGACATAGAAATTTTTATTAAACACGTTACTAAATACAATTCTGACTTTGCTGCATTAGACGATGGAGATGTGGACTGGCCAATAACAAGATTTGCTGATGTACTGTTAATGCTTTCTGAAGCATATGTAGATGCCAGAGGAATTTCTGAAGCTTTAATAGAATTAAACAAAGTAAGAGTGAGAGCTGGACTAACCGCTTTAACAGAAACTGATGTCAACTCAAGTTTTGCATTTAAACTAGCTTTAGAGAATGAAAGACGTCTAGAGTTTGCTTTTGAAAATCACAGATTCTTTGATCTCTTAAGAACTAATAGAGCTTTAACTGTTATAAACGAGCACTTTGCTAATGAGTTTGCATATAACAACCCTGATAATCCGGATCTTGACGCAAGTCCTATTTCCGATTTCCAATTACTATTACCAATACCACAAAGAGAAATTGATCTAAATCCTAATTTAGCTCAAAACATTGGTTATTAATGACTCTAACTAAACAACATATCATTACTACTATAGTATCAATCCAACTCTTTTTTATTGGATGCATGAGTTTCGCTAATGAGATTAAAGTAGCTACTATTGACGAATTCAATACAGCTATACAATCTGTAAAAGCAGGTGATCGCATCATACTAAAAAATGGAGAATGGAAAGATGTTAAATTAGTAGTTAAAGGTCAAGGGAGCTCAGAAAACCCAATTATAATTGAAGCAGAAGAATCCGGTAAAGTATTTATTACCGGAGATTCTAGCTTAAAAATGGCTGGAAATCATATAATAGTTAAAGGTTTATGGTTTAAAAATGGATATGCTTCTGGTAAATCTGTAATCTCCTTTAGAATAAACTCTAAAGAATTTGCTAATCATTCCAGAATAACTAATTGTGCAATTACGTATTATAATCCAAAGTCAAAAGCTACTGATTATAAATGGGTAAGCGTTTGGGGTAAGAACAATAGAGTAGATCACAATTATTTTGCAGGCAAAACAAACTCCGGTACGACCTTGGTAGTTTGGCTAAAAGGTGAAGAACATATCAATAACAATCATAGAATTGATCACAACTATTTTGGAGAAAGACCATCTTTAGGTTTTAATGGAGGAGAAACAATTAGAATAGGAACTAGCAAAAATTCTTTATTATCATCCAGAACTATTGTGGAAGATAATGTTTTTGAAAAATGCAATGGAGAAGTAGAAATTATTTCGAATAAGTCTTGTGATAATGTATATCGTAACAATCTTTTTTTAGAAAGTGAAGGTGTGTTAACCTTAAGACATGGAAATAGATGTTTAATTGAAAGTAATGTGTTTATTGGAAATCAAAAACCAAACACTGGAGGTATTAGAATCATCAATGCAGGTCATGTTGTTAGAAATAATTTGATGATGAATCTTACTGGTGATGGCTTTAGAGGTCCAATTGTGGTTATGAATGGCGTACCTAATAGTCCCGCAAACAGATACCACCAAGTTAAAGACGTAAAAATCCAGAATAATACGATTATCAATTGTTCTCCAATTCAGTTTTGTGCAGGAAAAGATGAAGAAAGATCCTTAGCTCCTATTAACACCGTTTTCGAAAACAATTTAATCTTTAACGATAATGGTGGTGATATTGTTACAGTTCACGATAAATTAGATGGATTTAAGTTCTCCGGAAACATTCTTGATACTGAAAAAAGTTTCGATAAATCAGGTTTCTCAAAGGTTAAAGTAGACTGGGACACTTTAGAAAATATTCTTTATGTACCGAAAGTTACTAATGAAGAATTACTAAAAAAATCCAAACTCGAAAACAAATCACCTAAGTTTGATATTACGGGAGATAAGAGAAGTACTTTTGTTGCCGGAGCATATAATCTTGGAAATAATAAGCTCCCGAAAGCACTTGTTTTAAAAAGTGGTACTTCTTGGGATTCAAAAGTAAAACCTCAGAAAACAATAGTAGAACCTGAAATTATTGAAGTAGAACCAGGTGTAGGGACTTTACGCAAAGCATTAAAAAAAGCTTCTTTTGGTAGTATCCTTAATTTAAAATCGGGAGAATACATTTTAGAAAAAGGCATAAAAGTCACAACTAGCGTTACTATTCAAGGAAACTCTAAAGACGGAAAACCTTTATTAAAAGTAAAAGAAGGCTTAGAAAAAAATCCAACCTATTTCTTTAGAGTTGAAGGAGGTAATTCCTTACGACTAAATAATATTGAAATATCAGGAGACTTAAGTGTTCCTATCAAATATGCAGTAGTTTCTCCTGACAAAGGCATATCTGAGACTTATTCTGTATTTATTGACAATTGTCATATTCACAGTTTTAATAATAAAAAAGGCGGCAGTGTATACAAAGCATACAAAGGAACCTTTGCCGACACAGTAAGTATTGTCAATTCCAGAATTGAAAAAGCTTACAGAGGTATTAATCTATCTGAAGAAAAAGACGATAGCGGAAAATACAACGCTCAAGTTGTACATATTGATAACACAATTTTTAAAGATATTGAGCAATGGGCTATAAACTATTATAGAGGAGGAACTGATGAGTCAACTTTGGGAGGAAAACTTATAGTTGATAATTCGGTATTCAGTAATGTAGGGAATACAGAAAAGGGTACAGTGATAAGAAATAAAGGTATCGTTTCTGTTGACATCAAAAACTCAGTATTCGAAAAAAGCTATAAAGTTGTGAATCCTGTCAACCTAAAAGGAAATAAAAACACGATTAGTAACTGTGTCATTTTTGACTGCGGTACTGTAAAAATAACAAAAGGAGCATCTGCTACAGATGTAATGTATAAAAACCCAAAATGGGAAGATAAAAACAATTTCATTCCAAGTGAGAAATCACCGTTACTTAAAACAGAACGTATCGGATTGAAATGGGAAGCAAAAAAATAAAATTAATACCATAGAATTATGAAAAATTACGAAGCATCTTTCAAGAGAATCCTAGCAGGGCTATTGGTTTTCGGTTTAATGTTGATATTTGTAATATCCTCATCTTGTGACGCGGATATAGAAGTGGATCAAACTGTTGAAGAAATTGAATCTGCAACTCCAATAATATCTAGTTTTTCTCCGTCCAGCGCAGAAATACTTGAAGACGTACTTGTAGAAGGAGAATTTCTACAATTCGTGGATAGAGCTACTATTGGTGGTATTCCTACCGAAATTAAAAGTAAGATTAGTGACACTCAAATTTTACTTAGAGTTGACCCAGCTGTTGTCTCAGGATCAATTATACTTATTAATGATTTAAGTAGACAAGGTGCTGAAAACTTAGAATTTACAGCGACTTCAACTGAAAGTTTAACTGTATCGTATCCTGTCCCTTCTGTAACAAGTGCAATACCAAGTGAAGCTACTGCAAATGACCTGTTAATTATAGAAGGTGCTAATCTCGGTGTAGTATCAAGCGTTACATTTGGAGGAGTTCCCGGTGTGATATCTTTTCAAGAAAATGGTGTGATAGTAGTAAAGGTTCCTAATCCAGGAACTTTAGCCCCTGTCGCTATAAATTTAGTTTACAATAGCAATAGTGGTGAAATTACACAAGAATTAAGTGCTTCTTTCTTAGTTAATATACCGACACCAGAACTTTCAACCGTACCAAGAATAATGTCCAGAGATAACGTTGTGGTAATTAAAGGCGATAATATGGATTTTACAAGTTCAGTAACTGTAGACGGTGTTAACGCAGAAATATTGGAGCTCGATGAGGATCAAGATCCAGAAGATGAAATAAACTTTATGGTACCACCTGGAGTAACAACAGGTATCACAGAAGTTATTATTACAGATACAGAAATGCGCCAGACTATATTTAACATACCTTATATTAATGGGCCATATTATGAATATTATGATTTTGACAACAAAGCTGTTGAAACCGTAAGAGATAATAAAAACGGGGATCCTTCAGAAGTGGTATTATCATTAGGAGAAGATCAATCAGAGCAGCCAAGGTTTACTGGAATGACAGAATCTTTTGGAAATAGATATTTACACTTAGATTATCCTAAAGCAACTACTAGTACATTAGTATCCATATACGGATACCAATTTAGTACAGGTGGTGTTGATTATGGAACCGAAGAAATGGCACAAGAATCAGCTGCGTTAGCAGACCCTGCAGGTAGATTTGGAGGGAATCCTGTGTTACATTTTTGGATGAGAATCAATGGTGCAGACTGTAGAACAAAAATATATTTAGGTACTTCCAGTGCTCAGCGTAGGGAATCTAATGGTCCACTTTTAGATACTGGTGGAGAATGGGTATTAGTTGCTGTGAGACTTAATGGATTTATGGATAGTGCAGCCGATTTTTCGAGATTCCACTTTCGTCTTACCGCTGGTAACTCTGATGATAATATTCCCAGATCTGTTGATTATGATTGGATTATTGTAACTGATAGAGTACTCACAGAATTCGGAGCCGTAGATTACTCGGCAGCTTCAATTACAGACCAAACTAACTGGAAAGATCAAGGTTAATAGAAGAATAAAAACCTTAATTATTTTTATAAAAAAATTATTGAATGATCCAATCACCTTTACATACTAAATGGTTAAGGTTAGGCACACTTTGTCTAACCTTAATCCTAGGTGTGATACATTTCAGCTGTAATACAGAAGAAGAAACTGAGAAGAAAACAGCATCTGTTCAATACCAAAAACCTGTACTCTCACTATCTGTTTCAAATGCTAAAGAAATAAAAGAGTTATTAAGTACAAATGACGTTCTAAAAACCTCCTTTGAACAACAGAAAGAAAAGGCAGACAAAGCAATAATCAATGGTATTGAAGTACCTACCCCAAAAGATCCTGGTGGTGGATATACTCACGAAAAACATAAGCGCAATTATGGAGAAATGTATGCTGCAGGAATTGCTTACGCAATAACTGGAGATGCTAAATATTCAGAATTTGTAACAGATATGTTATTGGTATATGCGAAAATGTATCCTAATTTATCCTTACACCCTAAAAGCAAAGAAAATCATCCAGCCGGAAAACTTTTCTGGCAAGGACTAAATGAAAGTGTTTGGTTAGTTAATTCGATACAAGCTTATAACCTAGTAAGTGATGCTATTTCTGAAGAAAACAAAACAATAATTGAAGATAGTGTCTTTAAAAAAGTAGCAGAATTTATCAGTGTAGATTCTAAAAAAACATTTAATAAAATACATAACCATGGAACCTGGGCAGTAGCGGGTGTTGGTATGACGGGATATGTTCTCAAAGATCAGGATATGGTAGACCGTGCTCTTTACGGAAGTAATAAGGATAAAGAAACTGGCTTTCTTAAACAGATAGATATGCTTTTTTCTCCAGAAGGGTATTATTCTGAAGGCCCTTATTATCAGCGATATGCTATGATGCCTTTTATGCTTTTCGCTCAAGCCATTCAGATCAACCAACCTGATCTAAAAATTTTCGAATACCGAGATCAATTATTAGGCAAAGCGGTAACCACAGTATTGCAACTAACTGATGAAAATGGAGCATTTTTTCCTTTTAATGATGCATTAAAAGAAAAAAACTATTTAACTAGTGAATTGATATTTGCCAGCAATATTGCATACGCCTACTATAAAGATAGCTCGCTACTGCCTATTACCTTAGCACACGAAAAAGTTAGTATCTCAGGTGCTGGATTAGAAGTTGCTAAAGCATTAGAAAACTTTAATCCCATAGCTTATGAAAAAAAACCATTACTAATTACAGACGGAAAAGATGGAGAAGATGGCGGATTAGCATTATTAAGAATGCCTAATGGAAGAAAAGATGAAAAAATCACATCTGTATTTAAATTTGCTTCTCAAGGGATGGGACATGGACATTTTGATAGACTTTCTTTATTCTTATATGACGGTAAACAAGAAATACTACAAGATTATGGTGCAGCAAGGTTTCTTAATGTAGAATCTAAAAAAGGTGGACGCTATTTACCTGAGAACAAAACATGGGCAAAGCAAACTATAGCTCATAATACAGTTACAGTAGATGAAACTTCTCAATTCGGAGCTAATGTAAAAGCATCAAGTAAAGTAAGTCCAAAACTACTATTTTCGAATCTAAAAGATTCAAATTTTCAAATTGTTAGTGCAAAAGAAGAGAATGCATACGAAGGAGTTAATATGCAACGGACATTAGCCATTATTAAAGACAAAGCTACAAAAAGACCTCCTTTCATCATTGATGTATATACTATTAAATCTAAAGAAGCACATCAATACGATCTGAACTTCATGTACCAAGGACATATAATGGAGACTAATTTTGAGTATGAGAAAGAAAACACATTGTCCGAATTAGGTGTTAAAAATGGTTATCAACATTTATGGAAATTGGCTCAGGGAAAAAGTAATAAGGATTTTGCAACTTTAACTTGGTTAAACCAGAATCGCTTCTACTCTATCTCCAGTCATATAAGCCCAGAAAGTAAGATGGTTTTTTCTAGATTAGGAGCTAATGACCCTGATTTCAACCTAAGAAATGACGCTTCTTATATGCTAAGAGAAAGTAATAAAAAAGATCATACGTTTATAAACGTAATAGAACCTCATGGAAACTTTGATCCAAAATTAGAATCAGTTCAAAATCCACATTCTGATGTTAGTACTATTCAGTTAGTCTATTCTGATGATAATTATACGATTGTTAAAATTACATTCAAAAATGATGAGCAATACACCTTAGCGATTGTTAATCAAGAACACGATCCACATAAACAACATCAAATAACCGTTGATAACCAAGAATATCAATGGAAAGGAAATTATAATCTAAAACCAACTAAAAAATGAGTTATTCAAAAATAAAAAGTGACGTATTCTTTGTAACTAAAGATAAACCATGGGAACAAGCTGCCGAAGGTATCAAGCGTCAGATGATCGGTTATGACGTGAATATAATGATGGTGAAAGTAGACTTCGAAAAAGGAGCTATCGGGTATATCCACGACCATTTCCACTCTCAAACCACTTATGTAGAATCAGGAAGTTTTGAAGTTACTATTGGAGAAGAAAAAAAAGTATTAAATGCCGGTGATGGATTTTTTATTCCACCAAATGTTCCTCACGGTGCTGTCTGTCTGGAAGCTGGAGTTCTTATCGATGTATTCAGTCCAATAAGAGAAGATTTTTTAGAAATTTCACACCAAAAGAAGTAGTTAGATGACTAAATTTAAAGGATTACGTTGGTGGGTCATAGGATTAATTGCCTTGGCTACCGTGATTAATTATATCGACAGGCAATCGCTTAGCGTATTGTGGCCAGATATTGCTGAAGAATTATATCCTGATAAGTCCACAGACGAGCGAAAAGACATCTATGGTTGGATCTCCTCTATTTTCCTATTTTCTTACGCTTTTGGTCAAGCTATTTTTGGAAAGATTTTTGACAAAATAGGTACACGATTAGGTTTCGCTATTTCGATAGGTTTTTGGTCTATAGCTACTGCGTTGCATGCATTAGCAAAGGGCTTTCTTAGTTTTTCGATCTTCAGATCTATTTTAGGTGTTGCTGAAGCAGGAAATTGGCCTGGTGCTGCAAAAGCAAATGCAGAGTGGTTCCCATCTAAGGAACGTGCTTTTGCTCAAGGAATTTTCAACTCGGGTGCTGCCATTGGAGGAATCATATCAATTCCTGCTATTGCTTTTATGACTATTCATTTTAGTTGGCAAATGATATTTATCATCATAGGGGTTATGGGATTACTATGGTTAATTCCTTGGATGCTAATAATGAAAGCACCACCAGGAAAACACCCTTGGCTTACAGAAAAAGAGAGATATTACATTCTTGACAAATCGAAATCAGAAAGTAAAAATCAAGAAAATATAAACGAACTTGATGAATACAACCCAGAAACTGGCAAAATGCTATCTCATAAAGAGAGTTGGGGAGTAATTTTTGCCTCAGCAGCAATCGATCCCATATGGTGGCTTTTTGTATTCTGGATTCCTATTTATCTATCAGAAGTATATGGTATGGATGTTAAAGCCGTAGGAATATATGGTTGGGTTCCCTATGTTGGAGCAATGATTGGTGCTTGGTTTGGAGGACTTTTGGCACAAAATCGTATTAAATCAGGTTGGAATATTAATAAAACTAGAAAATTCGTTATTACCCTAGGCTGTTTAATTATGCTTCCTTGTTTCTATTTACTATCCGATCCAGGAAGTCCAGTCAATGCGGTGATAATTATGGCTGTTATTCTTTTCGGATTTCAAACGGCTATTGGAAATATACAGACATTACCGAGCGACTTATTTGGTAAAAAAACAGTTGGAACGCTCTCTGGTCTGTCCGGAATGTCAGCAAAATTTGCTGGAGTAGGTCTTACCGCATTAGTATCTACGTTAACCGCTGGAGGAAATTATACACCTGCATTTATAGTTGGAGGCGTTTTAACCTTAATAGTACTGGCAAGTGTTTGGATTTTATGTGGTAATATTCAACCGTTAAAAGCTAAGAAATAATAAAATATAAAATTAATCAACTATCAATAATTATAATAAATAAAAGAAAAAAAATGAGTTCAAAAGGAAAAATTGCCATTGTAACCGGTGCTACCGGAGGAATTGGTTTCGCAGTCGCAAAAAGATTAGGTAGCGATGGATATACAGTAATTCTAAATGGTATAGAGGATGAAAAAGGAGCTGAAAGAGTAAAAGAGCTTACAGCCCAAGGAATAACTGCAGAATATTATGGATTCGATGTTACAAACGAAGAAGCAGTTACTTCAAACATCGTAGCTATTGGAGAAAAATATGGTAAAATTGATCTACTTGTAAATAACGCTGGTGGATTAGGTGGTAGATCTAGATTTGAAGGAATGACAACAGAGTTTTATAGATCTGTGATGGCATTAAATCTTGATTCAACCTTTTTTGCTTCTAGAGCTGCTATTCCATATCTTAAAAAAGGAGAAAATGCTTCTATCATCAACTATACATCTAATGCGGGATGGACTGCAGGAGGTCCTGGTGCGGGAATTTACGGAACATCTAAAGCTGCAGTTAATGCGATAACCAGAGCATTAGCAAAAGACCTTGCAGAATATAGCATTAGAGTAAATGCAGTATCACCAGGTACCATTGATACTCCGTTCCACGCCCAAATTAAATCTACGAAACCTGAAGTTTTTGCATCTTGGAAAAATAATATTATGTTAGGGAGGCTAGGACAACCAGAAGATGTTGCTTCTGTTGTTTCATTCTTAGCAAGTGAAGACGCTGCTTTTATAACTGCTGAAACTATTCAGATTGGTGGTGGGCAAGCTTTAGGTATTTAAATTTAAAATCATATAAAATGAAAAAAGTAGTAACCTTTGGAGAAGTTTTAATGCGTATAGCTCCTTTAGGCAACAAAAAATTAAAACAATCTAACCAATTAGAATACTACTTTGGTGGGACTGAAGCGAACGTAGCAATATCGCTCGCTCAATTCGGAAACAATACACAACATATTACAGCAGTATCCAACGATTTTGTTGGTGATGCATCAAAGAGCTACTTGCAGAAACTGGGAGTAGATACTGGTTTGATTATTGACTCGCGTCATCCTCTGGGATTATATTTCCTGGAGGTTGGTGCAGTCATGCGATCAAGCACTATAGCGTATAACAGAGCTAACTCAGCTTTTTGTAACATAGACCCTGACGAGATTAATTGGGAAAAAGCCTTAGAAAATTGTGATTGGTTCCACTGGACGGGTATTACCCCTGCTCTATCTCTAAACGTCTTTACAGCACTGAAACAAGGGTTAGAAATCGCTAATAAAAAAGGAATTACAATATCCGCAGATCCAGCGTACAGAAGTGGTCTATGGAATTATGGTCACGAAGCAAAAGAAGTTCTTAGTGAGTTGGTAGCGTTGTCTAATATTTTTATTGGAGGACCTAATGAAATTAATGAACTGTTAGCAACCAATTTCTCTTTCGATAATGATGATTTCACAAAAGCAAGTAAGCTTTTAATAGAGAAATATTCTAATATCAATGGAGTTTTTGACAAAACAAGAATTTCTCTGAACGCAAGCTGGCATAAGATCAAAGCTAGAATGTGGAATGGTAAAGAGTTTTATGAAACCAATGAACTAGAAATAACACATGTAGTTGATAGAATTGGTACTGGTGATGCTTATGCTGCTGGATTAATTCAAGGGCTATTGCATTATGACGATATAAAAGCATTACAATTTGCAAATGCTTCCTGCGCTCTAAAACATACGATAGAAGGAGATGCTAATCTAGTAACAGAAGCCGAAGTATTAAGTATTATTGAAGGTAACATATCAGGAAGAATAAAAAGATAATATGGCACAGTACACAAGAATAGAAGTTGCACAAGTGATGGGAAACACAGGAATTGTTCCCCTATTTTATCATCAGGATATAGAGATCGCAAAAAAAGTTATTCAAGCTTGTTATGATGGGGGTGCTAGGGTATTTGAATTTACAAACAGAGGAGATCACGCAGCAGATATTTTTACGGAATTATCAAAATGGATTGCTAAAGAACTTCCTGGGATGATCTTAGGTATCGGTTCTATAGTGGACGCTGGTACAGCATCACTATATATTCAGAAAGGAGCTAATTTTATAGTTTCTCCAATTCTAAATGCTGAAATAGCTAAAGTATGCAATAGAAGAAAAATTGCATGGTTACCCGGCTGTGGAACGTTAACAGAAATAAATTATGCTGAAGAATTAGGTGCAGAAATAGTAAAAATATTTCCTGCAGCCCAAGTTGGAGGAGCTGATTTTATAAAAGGTATAAAAGCACCTTGTCCTTGGACAAGTATCATGCCAAGTGGAGGCGTAACTCCCGAAAAGAAAAACTTGATTGATTGGTTTAATGCAGGAGTGCACTGTGTAGGAATGGGATCCAAGCTTATTGTAAAAGATACTCAAGGAAACTATGATTATGCCAAAATAACTGAATTAACCAAAAACTCCCTCCAAATTGTGGAGTATGTAAGAAAGGACAATCTCTAAAACTTAAGATAACTTATCTACAAAGTCTATTTCTCACTACTAAATCAATAAATAATTAAGCTAATTATATGATTTTCAACAAAAGTTGTGTTAAATAAAATAAATTCATATATTTGGTTGACCAATTTGGTTGACCAAATACAAACAAACTTCACCTGACATTAAAATTTAGACAATTATGAAAAATTTATTACTATTATTAACTACTTTGGGTAGTTTTAGCTTTATATCAGCTCAAACTTACGACAACAGCACTTACTTCATCAATGAGATAATTCCTAGTCCTCCTAATTCTTCATCAACATTAGTAAATCATACAGATAACACTAGTGTAGCAGATCATAAATTTGATGCTGATGATACTTTTGAATATTTTGAATTTAGAGGAACTCCAAATGCTACTATTGACGATGGTGTGTACTTTATCGTTGTAGACGGCGATGGAGATGATAGTGATGTAGGTAGTAATATAGGAAAAGTGCGAGACGCTATTGATTTAAGTGGATTAACGTTTGGAAGCAATGGGATTCTTTCTATTGTTGCAAATATGACTTTTGAAGCAGGTTCTGTAGATCAAAGTGGAGCTAACATTGAAGGTACTAAAATGACCAACCCTTATGCAGCTGCTTTAGCTGCCTCAGGTGCGAATGTTATTACTGTAGAATTGGAGGGAACTCCTGTATGGACGGATGAATTGGATCCGGAAGACGGTAGTCTTGATACACTTAATAATTTCACAAGTGTTTCTGCTGTTACTAATTCAATTGGATATGATGGTAGTATAAATGATCAAAGTAGCACATATATGTTAATCAAATCCACCACTGGATCGCCTAAAGATTTAATAATTGATACAGATGAAAATGGAATAATTGATGATGCAACAGCTGCACCTGGTGCGGATCATTTATCTTGGACAATTTATGACTCAGTGAGTATTCTTGATGACGATGATATATCTTCTCCTGAAGTTGGTGAATTTGCTTATGGTCAAATTATTTTTGTTGAAATTCTTACTGATAGCGATCCTTTTTTAAATTATGATAATACATTATCAACTGTTGTAACTCTTCAACAATACCCTATGTATATAGCTAGATTTGATGGAACAACTGGTTATGTTGGAGGTACAGATTGGATGGCTGGTCGTCTTAATTCTAATTCCTTTCCAGAATGGCAAATTAGTACAAATGAGGCGAGAAACATCCCTGTTTCATTAACAGGAACAACCGTACCATTAGATACTTATGGAGAGCCTAACATAACAACGAATGTTCTTTCTATTACAGAACAAGAATTAACAGAGGATTTTTCTTTTTTCCCTAATCCAACTACTAACGTAATCAATATAAGTTCTAAGAATGATATCATTTCATCTATCGAGGTAGTAAACATAACTGGTCAAATATTAATACAAAAAGATAGTAACTTAGATGTTATCGATTTAACGGATTTCTCTACCGGATTGTATTATATGAATATATATGGTGATGGAGCTAAAATTACTAAAGCAATAGTTAAAAACTAAAACATTTTAAAAAGTTTGATTTTAATTTGAGTTTAGATGATATCCTTGCATATTTTTGCAGGGATATCACTATTAAAGCCATAACTTAAAACATAATATACGATGAAACTATTTACGCTAATTTTTGTTTTATTTATAAGTTTTAGTACTAAAGCTCAGGTAACGTTAGACGCTAATGGCCCTGGTGACACCTATGAACTCATTAATAGTGTTTTTGCTCCAACTAGTGGAAATGTTATAGAAGCTCCTGGAGTTACAGGTAGTTCTTGCGATAATCATTCGACATATTCCGGTACAGACGGCAATCGTCATATAGACGAAATATTTGATGCTGATTTGGGTATTAATGTTTTTAGATTTATTATTCACGTAGATGAAGACATTGATCGTGACAAATGTTCTACTACCGATCGACAACGTAATGAAATAAAAACCTACGCTCCTTCTCCAGACAATCTGAAAGGGGTACTTGGAGAAACTGTACAATATAAATGGAAGTTTAAAATTGATGCTAATTTTCAACCTTCTGGAAGTTTTACTCATTTTCATCAATTAAAATCTGTAGGAGCAGATTCTGCAGAAGAAAGCCAACCATTGATTACCTTAACAGCCAGAAAAGCAAGTCCAGATCGATTGGAATTAAGATATGCTCCAACAACTTCGCAATCCACGCTTACTACAGTAAATCTATCACTTTTAAGAGGTAATTGGGTAGAAGTCGTAGAAACAGTTACCTACGGTGAAACTAATAATGCGATCTATAATATCATTATTACCAATATTAGTACCGGAGCAGAGATCCTGAACTATTCTTCATCTGAACTAAGAATGTGGAAAACAAACGCTGATTTCATTAGACCAAAGTGGGGAATATATAGAAGTCTAAATTCTTCTTCTGATTTAAGGGATGAAGAAGTATTATATGCTAACTTCTCGGTAACTGAAAATCCTACACTCTCTATACCAAGGATATCAGAAAAAGAACTATTCCAAGTATTCCCAAATCCTGCGAGCGCATCCATAAATTTCAATCTTTCAACAAATACAAATAATTACGAAGTACTAATCATTGATGGATCAGGAAAATTAGTCACTAAATTAAATGGATTAGGAATAGATAACAAATTAGATATCAGCAATCTTGCTAAGGGTATCTATTTTATAAAATTGGTAGATAAGAAGACTAATACTTTTACTATAAAAAAAGTAATAAAAACAAATTAGTAAAAAGTTCAAACAAAAATATTATGAGATCAGTTCTAATACTATTTGCTTTTTTAGCATACTTTTCTGCATATTCTCAGGTTACTCTTATTGCAGACGGCCCTGGAGACACCTATGAACTTATTACTTCCAAACTTGCTCCAGGTTATAAGCCCATTGAAGCACCAGGGAAAAAGAAAGGTGATTGCGACAACCATTCAAGTTTTAATGACACACATATTACGGAAGTTTTTAATCAAGAATTACAAAAGAATGTATTCAAATTTGTTATTCATGTCGAAGAAGATAATGATCGCTGTAAGAAATTCGATAGACAACGTAACGAAATTAAAAGTTATAAATCATCCCCTGATAATCTCAAAGGAGTTTTAGGAGAAACTGTAGAATATAAGTGGAAATTTAAACTGGATAAAGGTTTCCAGCCTTCTAAAAAATTCACACATCTACATCAATTAAAGGCTGTAGGCGGATTTGATAAAGATATGCCACTCATCACACTTACTGCCAGAAAAGGAAGTGTTGATCGCTTAGAATTAAGATATTCTTCTGGCTTAGACCAAAACACATTAACCTATGTAGCATTAAGCGCTTTTAAAGGGAAATGGGTAGATGTTATTGAAACCGTTACTTATGAAGAAAAAGGTAAAGCTAAATTTTCTATACTAATTAAGGATTTAAAAACCGGTGCAAAAATACTCGAGTATAACGACGATACTTTAAGAATGTGGAAAACACAAGCTGACTTTATTCGACCAAAATGGGGTATCTACAGAAGTCTAAAACACTCATCTGACCTAAGAGACGAAGAAATACTATTTGCTGACTTTTCTATTACAGAAATCTAATTAAGCTTCAAACTTAAATACAAATCTTAACCCAAAAACGATGAAACTGAATCTTTAACAACCTTAAAGATCAAAAACTCTGCTCAAATTAAATCCAAAGAAAAAATCACCATCTCCCCAATCTCCAGATCCTTGACCTAAGAAACCGTTTTCGAACATAGGTTGTGCATTTGTAAAATGCACCTGAAATACATGCCCTCCCGTTTCTATATCAAAACCGATAGATAGTGGGTTTTTAAACGTCGAACTACTACTTCTATTAAAATGATACCCATAATCTAAATTAAGACTAAAACGGTTAGTTAATTTATAACGCCCTCCTACTCCCATAATAAACTGAGAATTATCCTGATCATCAAATCGAACAAAATTTTCATGTAAATAAGAAGGTGCTAATTCTAGCGAAAGTCTTTTACTTACTTTTTTAGAAATCAAAATTTGAGACACATAAGATAACCTATTATTAAATTCTAATTTAGGCAGTTGATCTTTTTCTAAACCAGTATTAATAGTTAGTAAATTGTATCCAACAATAGTAAAAGGAAATCCTCCTTTTTTCTGTCTTGCGATCCTATATTTAATATGGCCTCCATACGTTTTTTGAAACGAGCTACGAGCAATACCTACGTTTAACCCATCCGTTATACCATAGATAAACTTAAGTTGGGTAACCGCCTGATCTAATCCAAAAAAATCATCAATACCATTTTCTACACTACCAAAACGGTGAGCAACTACAAAAAATAAGTTTCGCTTATTAACCAATTTTGTAGATTCAAAATTTACAATCTTAAGTCCTTTAAAAGTAGAGGTTACATAATTGTCTTCCTGAACTTCCGACGCTAACTCATCTAACAGGTCATCTTGAGCAAATGTAATGGACGGAAATAAAAATAGAAGGAATAAGAGTTTTCTCATAAAAATGATTTTAAAATACTAATTAAAGACAAATTATTTAATAATTGATGCTTGATCTAACTTAACCACTTCCAAAAGTTCATCATATCCTATACATCTTCCTTTTATGGCATATTTTGAATTTAAACTAGATTCAGAAATATTATGATTAATGTCAAAAGTACAATACGCAGCATCATTTAGCATTAAAGAATTAGCCTCTATTTCTGTTAGTTTTCCCTCAACAATAATTGTTTTATTCAGATACTTTTTAGAAGTTACATCAGAATTTTCCGAAAACTCTCTTGCTAATTCGGTTGCATCCACTGTAAATTCAGCCTTCTCTCCCTGAATGTCTCTATGAGATTGGTACACATATTTATATCCAACAAAAGCCGCAATTCCTAGAATTAAAATTACTATTAGTAGTTTTTTCATTGTACTTTTTCTGTTTAAACTTGTTTTAAAAGTATGAAAATTATCCACCTAATGAAACTTATTTTTGCATATCAACTAAATTTAATCTAATTTCTACCATTCAAAACTAAAATTCAAAAAGGAATTTATGAAAGTATATTTTTTCAAATTTTTGATTCTTTGCATAATTACAATAAGTATAAGTTGTGAAAATGATAGTGAAAATGATTTAATAGATGTGACACCGCCTGTTACAGTTGTTACCTATGATAATAATGTAAAAGCTATTATTGATAATAATTGTACTTCTTGTCATAATGACCCTCCTATTAACTTTGCACCAATGCCGCTTCTAACCTTTGATCAAGTAAAAGAAGCAGTAGATAACAGAGGATTGCTTGATAGAGTTTCTTCAGAAGACACTAACTTTTTAATGCCTGCTGGAGGGCCTAGACTACCACAAACTACCATAGATATTATTTTACAATGGAATACCGATGGATTATTAGAACAATAAAAACTGTCATACTATGAAAAATTTCTTATTCTTTTTATTACTATTTGTTTCAGCATCTATTGTTGCTCAAGGAAAGTTTATTACCAAAAAAGGCACTATTAATTTTGAAGCTTCTGTACCCGCTTTTGAAGAGGTAAAAGCGAAAAACACAACGGTAACTGCTATTCTAAATACCGATAATGGAGAGTTCGCAGCTTTAGCTCTAATGAAAGGATTTCGTTTTAAAAATGCTTTAATGGAAGAGCATTTTAATGAAAACTATATTGAATCAGACGATTATCCTAAAGCAACTTTTAAAGGTAACCTTCTAGATTTTGACAATACTAATATACAGAATGAATATACTATTAAAGGAACCTTATCATTGCACGGCAAATCAAAAGAAATTGAAACAAAAGCTGTTCTTAATAAAGACGATGATGATACAATTTCTATTACTTCAAGCTTTATAACCAAAGCTGAAGAATTTGATATTAAGATTCCAGGCATAGTTAGTAAAAAGATAGCGGACGATGTCTCCGTGTCATTCAACTTTGTTCTAAAAAAGAAATAATTTTTTCAAATTCTATTTTTTCAACTTGAAAAATTCCTTTTTTAAATTCAATTTTTCCTCTTTAGCGTGTTTTAATTGAGTGTATACAAATTAACCATGTTATTTGCGGTAATAAACCTTGAATGTTAATTCATTCAAAATTTCTCTAAGTATTAACTATATATCCCGTCAACGATCATGTAATTATCCATAAAATCAATATATTTAGATTCCAGCACAATAATGATTAGTAAAAACAAATAACATTATTTTAAAATGATGTTCTAATTAAAACTCAACTCTCAGTGAAATCTCTTAAAACCTTGTTATACTTCTCCATTTTTAAATATCCCCTTTCTGCTGAAGAGATTTATTTATTTTCTGCAGCCACTGATCAAAGTGAAATCAAAAACGAATTGGAATATCTCAAAAAAAAAGGAGTTATTTCTTCTGATAATAGCTACTATTTTCTTGACGGAAACTTAGAATCCGTTTCTCGACGTATAGAGGGTAATAAAATGGCCAAGTCGGTCATGGAAAAAGCAATAAAAAAAGGAGTTTTAATTGCTAAATTCCCCTATGTAAAAGCTGTTGGTATTTCTGGTGCTTTGTCTAAAAATTACCACGATAAAAATGGTGATGTTGATTTTTTTGTAATTACAGAATCAGAGCGTTTATGGGTAGCCAGAACTTTATTAATGCTGTACAAAAAAATATTCTTACTCAATTCTAGAAAGTTCTTTTGTATCAATTACTTTATTTCAGAAAATTCCTTAGAGATATCTGAAAAAAATATATTTACAGCAACTGAATTATTGACACTGATTCCTGTTTCTGGAGATTTTACTGGTTTTTATAATCAAAATCAATGGGTTTCTAATTTTCTACCTAATCTAGAAATAGGAAAATCTTCTATTAAAAATTTGAAAAATAAACCGTTTATCACCAAGGCAATAGAACTAATTTTTAACACAAAAATTGGTAACATTCTAGAGAAACTTTTTTTAAAAATGACTTTAAAAAAGTGGAATACTAAATTTCAAACATTAAAAAAAGGTGATTTTGATATAGCAATGAAATCAACTAATAATGTATCTAAACATCATCCACGAAATTTCCAAAAAAAGGTCATCGACAGGCTTAATAAAAGATACAATGAATTTCAATTAAAGTACAATATAGAATTAGAAAAAGAACATGCTTGATATTTTATTTTCACATTCTTATTATTACCCTTTAGATCTTAAACAATGGAAGAATCAAACACCTTATCCTCCATTAGGAACTATATATGCTGCTTCATTACTAAGAGAAAAAGGGTTTACAGTTGATCTTTTTGATACCAATCTGAGAGATAACCCATATGAGATTGAGAAAGAAATTATAAAAAAGAAACCAAAATTCCTGGTTTTATATGATGATGGCTTTAATTACTTGACCAAAATGTGTCTTACCACAATGCGCAAAGCCGCTTTTGAAATGATGAGAATTGGAAAAAGCCATGAGTGTACCATAATTGTTAACAGTTCTGACGCTACAGATCATCATGCTAAGTATCTATTCAATGGAGCGGATTATATTATTAAGGGAGAAGGAGAACTAACTTTATTAGAACTTATTTCTGCACTTAAAAATAACCAACCCATAGAAAAAATTAAAAGCCTTGTATACATAAAGGATGAAGAAACGATCACAAACCCTAAACGAGAAGTTCTAAAAAATCTAGACGAATTACCAATACCTGCTTGGGACCTTGTAGATATTGATTCATATAGAAAAGTCTGGAATAATGGTGGTAAAGAATTTACTTTAAATCTTGCTACTACTAGAGGTTGTCCATTTAAATGTAATTGGTGCGCTAAACCAATTTATGGCAATCGATATAACACACATTCTCCAGAATATATCGTAAAACATATACAATATTTACAAAAAAAATATAAAGTCGAACGTTTCTGGATGTGCGACGATATTTTTGGCTTAACTCCTGGATGGGTGCAAGATTTTAATCTAGAGCTAAAAAAACAAAATGTTACCTTACAATATTATATCCAAAGTAGAGTAGATTTATTACTTAAAGAAGATACCATTGATGCTCTTGCAGAATCTGGGTTACAAGAAGTTTGGGTTGGAGCAGAGAGTGGTTCTCAATCTATTTTAGATGCTATGGATAAAGGAACTAAAGTAGAAGAAATATACAATGCTACAACCTTATTAAAAGAGAAAAATATACGCGTGGCATTTTTTATTCAATTTGGATACCTAGGAGAAACAAAAAGTGATATTTCTAAAACCATAAAAATGATTAAAGAATTAGTTCCCGATGATTTAGGAATATCAGTATCATATCCACTTCCCGGAACTAAATTCTATGATAAAGTAAAGGATGATCTTAGGTTTAAGGCAAATTGGACAGACTCTGATGATTTAGCTATGATGTTTAAGAGCACATATAATTCTAAATATTATAAAAAATTACATAGGTATGTGCATAAAGAATATAGAAAAAGTCAAGGATTACGATTCTTAAAAACAACTCTAAAAAACCCTTCTAAGCTTTCTAGTATTGCCGTAAAAAGAATATCATATTTACTATATTATTTCCCAAGTGCATATATAGATGCACAAATTTTAAAAAGAATGGAGCATATAAATGAATGAGAGTTTTGACATAGCTGCGATAACCTATGATAGTACTTTTACTCATAGCAAAATTGGTGAACTCCAAAGAAATTTGGTATATGGTCATTTAACAGAAATACTGCCATCCAATCAAGAATTAGATATTCTAGAAATTAACTGTGGTACTGGTCATGATGCCATATGGTTAGCTGATCAAGGTCATCGAGTTATTGCGACTGATATATCTTCAGAAATGATCTCTATTGCTAAATCCAAACAAAACGGTAACGATAAACACCTAGAATTTCTACAACTAGATATCAATGAACTTGAAACTTTTAATTCCGACCATTCTTTTGATTTGATATTTTCGGATTTTGGAGGACTAAACTGTCTGTCTCCTAATCAATTGAATCAATTTTTTATTACGGCAGAAAAAAAATTAAAACCAAATGGTAGTATTGTAGGAGTTATTATGCCAAGACACTGTTTGATGGAAAACATCTACTTTATGATGAAAAATAAATTTAAGCAAGCCTTTAGACGTAATACCAGTGATGTTGTAATAGCAAATGTAGATGGAATCGAAGTAAACACTTGGTATTACAACCCAAAAGATATTAAAAAAGTATCAACTGAATTCTTTAACACAAAAAAGTTAAAACCTATCGGATTATGGATCCCTCCTTCTTATCTTGAATCGTTCTTTAGCAACAAACTAGGAGTTTTAAAAATATTATCAAGCTTAGATATGTTGTTCAGACGTTTCGCATTCTTATCAAAATATAGTGATCATTATTTAATCTCATTAGTCAAAAAATGAGCATAATACTTACCCACGCATATTATCTAAGCACAGATCCTAAAGAACAAAGGATTATGAAGCCTTATCCTCCTTTGGGACAACTATACATTGCCGGGTATTTAAAAGAACGCGGTTTAGAAAATTATGTTTTTGATACCACATTTAGTTCTAAAGAAGATCAATTAGTCTTTATAGCGTCTAAAAAACCCGATGTAGTAGCAATATATGCGAATCTAATGACTAAAGTAGAAGTCATAAAGCTTATCAAAACACTTATTACAGAAGCTGCTTATGGTTTTCCAAAAATAATTTTAGGGGGTCCTGATGTTACCTACAACACTGAAAACTACTTAAGATCTGGTGCTCAATACATTGTAATAGGCGAAGGAGAAGAAACCTTGTATGAACTTCATCAAGCGATTATAAATAAAACTGATATACTTGCTGTTTCGGGAATTGCTTATTTGGATAACGATAAAGTAGTAAAAACTACAGCAAGAATAAAAATGAAAGATTTATCGGTGCTTCCTCTTCCTGATAGAGAAGCTATCGATATGCAAAAATATCTTGATACTTGGAAAAACAACCATGGACAAAGTTCTATGACCATTAGTACGCAACGTGGTTGCCCTTACACCTGTAAATGGTGTAGCACAGCTGTTTATGGACAAAGTTATCGAAGAAGACCCGCTAATCTTGTAGCTCAAGAATTAGCAATGCTTAAAAGAGAATATAATCCTGATACTATTTGGTTTGTTGACGACGTATTTACGGTAAGTCATAAATGGTTAGCAGAATTTCATAAAGAAGTAATACAGCAAGATGCTATTATCCCTTTTGAATGTATTACTCGAGCGGAACGCTTAAATGATGAAGTTTTACAACAGTTAAAAGAGGCAGGCTGTTATAGAATATGGATTGGTGCAGAAAGTGGTTCACAAAAAATAGTGGATGCGATGGACAGGAGAGTTAAAGTAGAAACGGTAAGAGAAGCTATTCAAAAAACAAATCAATTAGGTATAGAAACTGGAACGTTCATCATGGTAGGGTATCCCGGTGAAGATGAAAAAGATATTGCCGAAACCATACATCATCTAAAAGTTGCTAATCCTACACATTTTACAATCACTGTTGCTTATCCCATAAAAGGAACCTCTCTGTATAATGAAATTGAAAATGATATTACAGAACAACCGGATTGGGACACCTCTACCGATAGAGATATTGATTTTAGGAGAACCTACCACCGTAAATTCTATGATTTTGCTGTAAGACGAATTGTTAATGAAGTAAATTATTTTAAAAACGAAAACAGCATAAAATTAAAATTAAAATTAAAATTAAAATCGATCGCCGCTTTAATGTTCATGAAGTATTATAAATTGAGATAGACTCATATGGCTGGTATTGACTCCACATTTTGGAATAAAAAAAATCTAAATTATTTCTTTATTACTTGTGTATTCTTTACGCTTAGTTTAATCGGAATATTACATCATGAATTGTGGTTAGATGAATCTCATCATTGGTTGTTAGCTAGAGATAGTAAGTCTATTATAGATTTAATAAATAACACAAAATATGAGGGTCATCCGATACTATGGAATATTCTACTTTTCTTTATAAGTAAGTTCTCCTTAGATCCTTATTGGATGCAATTACTGCATATTAGTATATCTTCTTTACTAGTTGTTGTATTTCTCAAAAAATCTCCTTTTACACTGCTATTCAAAGTATTATTCATTTTTAGTTATTTTATATTCTTTGAATATACTTTATTAAGTAGAAATTATAATTTAGGAATACTTTTCCTGTTTCTTGCTCTTAGTATTTATAGTTATCGTAAAGAAAAAATCGTGCTTTTTTCAGTGCTTCTCGCAATAGCAAGCAATACTCACGCTATTTTTATAGTAATCACAACCTGCATAATGTTTATTATATGCTTAGAATCTATCGAAAAAAACAGACCGTACATTTCCACTAAAATGATTTTTGGTATGTTCCTTTTTGCTATTGGTATCCTTTTAGCAATTATTCAAATTATACCTCCTTCTGATAATTCTTTTTTTGAAAGAGTTCAGGATCTTTCTTTATTCCAAAGGGTTTCTAGAAGTTTCATTGCTTTCTTTAAAGGAGTATTCGTTATTCCTGACTTTAGAACAATACATTTTTGGAATTCTCATTTTATCGTAAATATTAGCAAACCGCTATCATCAGTATTAGGAATACTCAGTATTTTTATCCCACTCTTTATTTTTTATAAAAATAAAATAATTTTGTTATACGCATACCTAGGAATTTTAGGTACTGCAATATTCTTTTTTGTTACTCAATTATCTGCACCAAGATATTTTGGTTTGAACTTTTTATTTATAATTACAGGATTATGGATGGAAAATGATTATCCAATAAAAAAGAACATATTTAACTCTTGGTTTTCTGTATTGACACATAAAAAAATAAGGAATATTCTTATTTATAGTATTCTAATAATCCAAACGTTTTCGGGAATTGTATCTTATAGTTTTGACCTTCTTCTGCCCTTCTCTAGCTCAAAACAAACCGTAGAATTTTTACAAGAATCAAAACTTACTGATAAAATTGTAATTACGCAATGGTGCGAAGGAACACCTTTAAGCAGTTATTTAGAGGCTCCTATATTTTTCACAAATACTAACAGTTATCAAAGTTATTGTACTTGGAATAGGAAAGACTTAACTATTTCCCACTCTAAAAATGAATTAGTTAATTCTTTAGAAAGTATTATGAATGATGTAGATCAAAGTGCTATTTTTATAACAATAGCGGCAATACCTATAGAAGAATATAAAACTATTAGCAGTACTTTGAAATATAAGTTTCTCAAAAGTTTTACTAAAAATATAGTTTCAAAAGAAAGTTATTACATATATGAAATATCAAAAATATAAATATTCTATTTCGTTTACTTTAATAACAGTTGCATTATTAATTTTAGTTTTTTCTTGTAACTCTTCAGTCGAGAACCAAAAAATTAACTTAAAATGGAACAAATCCTATCCTTCTGATACATTTACCAAAAATGTAATAGCCCTAAAATGGTGTTTATCTTTTTTAGGTTCAGATTTGGCATCTGATAGTATTTCAAAGGGTATCTCTACAGATAACCAAAAGATCATTTCTCTAAACTTAAATCAACTTAAATTCGATAAAAACGCTTCTAGATACCTACAAAAATTAAACTCTAAACTAAAAAAAACAGAAGAATACCAAAAGAACAATTCTGTTGACCTAGGAAGATATATAGCACTTACTATCGGTAGTTCCTATCATTACTACAGAATCGTTAATGTACCTAATAAATTAGAAGATTATAATTCTCTATATGCTTTCGATTCTATCAGCGGTTATATAGATAATTCCAGCGTCTCTCTTGTAGATCGAATAATTTCGTACTCAAAATATAATAATCGGAGAGAACAGGCTTATATATCTGTCGAAATCGATTCCATCACTAAAGAAATATTCGAATATGAAACAGTAGAAGTAATGAATAACGGACAACTAAAATTTGGGATCTATGACCGAAACGGAAATCTAAAAGATGTTGCTGATAATAAAATTACAATGGCTGGAAAGCCTGCAAAATGTATATGGTGCCATGAAACTAGCATACAACCCATATTTAGAAAACAAAAAGATCACGATGGATATCTTACTTTTCAAAAATTACAAGATACTCTAGACTATTACAATAAACAACTTAGATCTTATCAAGACAGTATATGGCAGGATAAGGAAATAAGAAATAAAAGATTACATACCGAAATGGAAATATCTTACATAGCATTTATGGAGCCTTCTGCAGAACACTTATCTAATGAATGGGGAATTACTATTGAAGAAGTAAAAACAAAATTACATAACCTTAAAACACATAGACATCATGAATTTGATTTCTTGGGTGATTTATATCATAGAAGGGAGATAGATGCTTTAGCACCTTGGAAAACGCTAGAGGTCCCAGAAAATATTAGAGAAGAATCAACTAACGAGATCAATCATATAAACTAGCATGCTCAACTCAAAAAAAATAGTAGCTATTCTTCCTGTATATAATGCAGAAAAAATACTACCGAAGAACTGTAATGAAATTCCCTTTGATATTATAGACGGTTCTATTTTTGATAATAAGATGTTAGCACAACTTTTCTTTCAAAATCTTCTTTTAGAAGATGTTTTATATCTTACTAAATACCTTAAAGAAGTCTTTTCCATAAACTTTAAAAAGAACGTTATATATGGATTTGATTTGAGCAGAGTCTCCATTACATATTTTTCGCTTCAAAATAGAATAATAAAATCTAATTTATTAAAATAATGGGGGTTTTAGACAAACATAAATTCTGGATTTATATACTACCATTTATAATATTTGGTATCTATTATTTAGTTAGGTCCTTCTGGTTCTTACCACACGATTTTGCAAACTATTATTTTGGAGCTTATTTTCTCGATCGTGGACTTTTCCCAACAATCATATACGATCCAATTTGGTTCAATCAAAATATATTCGAAATTCAAAAAGATGTTTTTGCTAGTTATGCCCCAAACACTCCTTTTCTTGCGATGTTCTTCTGGCCTTTTACTTTATTAAGCTTTAGCGCAGCTAAACTTGTTTTTAATATTATAAGTCTTTTTTTATTTATTTATGCTTTAAGGAATTTATTCAATGAATATAAAATACCATATATCCATTACATTACTATTCTTTTACTGTTTTTTTTCCCTATTAAAAACAATATCCTATTTGGTCAAGTGTATTTATTACTTTTCTTTTTAATTTCTGAAGGATTTTTAGCTTACAAAAGAAATAACTATTTTAAAATGGGAAGTTTTTGGGGACTGGCCATTCTTTTAAAAGTCTTTCCGATCATCCTTTTTGCTTTCTTACTCTTTAGAAAAAAGGTTAAAGGATTAATCATTCTTTCATGTTGTTCTCTTATATTTTTAGGAATTTCCATCTATGTAAATGGTATAGATTCTTGGACTTTTTTCTTCGAAAACATATTAGCAAAAGCGAATAAAGGAGAAATATCTGGAGAGTTCATTAAAAGCTATCAATCCATTTTAATGTTTTTAAAACATGTCTTCATTTCGCACCAAATAAAAAATCCATTCCCACTAATTGATAATTCTTACTACTATCACTTTTTTCTTTTATTATCTAAAATTATCCTAGTAGGATATGGACTATACTTTAGTTACAAAAAAAACTATCCTATACAAGCATTTTCTTATTGGATATTAGCTACTTACCTATTATCTCCTTATGGAAGTAATTATAATAGTGTTTTATTGATATTTATAGTAATAAGCGTACTTTCCAATACTTTTGATTTCAAAAACAAAGGTAAAGTTGGCATCCTTTTCTTACTATTTCTAGTAAGTAACCTTCCTATAAACTATTTTTTCGACTTTCCTTTACCCCTATCTTTTTTTAAACTATTTCTATTTATAAGTTTATGGTTGATTCTAATATTAAAGCAGCATACATCGTATAAATCCCATGTAGCTATAGTAAGCTTTGGCATTATTTTAAGTTTACTCGTTACCTCTTTATCACAAGAAAAATCTGCAATACAATCTAAAGGTATTATTGCATTTAAAAACCATCAAGAATCTATTATTTATGATTATACCATCAAAAATGGATTTCTGGTTTATAAATATTGGTCAGACAAAGGAAGCCAAACAAGAATAACAAACTACAAAATAACATCAATCAATTATGATGATATTTATTTAAAAGATAATAATGTGTTTTATTTAGATAAACAAATAACAGATGACACAACTAATAAGCTGAAACCAGCTATTGTAAATGGAAATACATTAATTTATCTTTCAGATTATCAAAGAGGATTTGGTTTTTATAATTTTCAGAAAGTAATGATCAATAATTAAATAATGAATATGTTGAGTTTTTATAAAATTTTGATCAGAATTAAAGGAGTACTTCCTAAAGGATACGAAAAAATCTCTGTGCGATTTTTTATGCTTTCATTTATCCTTCTAGTTTTGGATATTTTTTCTGTCTTTCTCCTAATACCATTAATAATTTTCTTGTTAGATAAAGATAGCTCTTTTGACTTTTTGCCTTTTGAAATCCTAGGAAAAAACAGATTATTACTTGCTGGTATAGTGATCGCATTCTTTTTGATAAAAAATTACGTCGCTATCCTAATAAATAAGTTCCAAACAAAAACAGCCTACGACTTAGGGGCTGCCTATTCTCTATCACTTTCAAAGCATTATATACTAGGGAATTACAACATCTTTAAGCAACAAAAAAAATCTACTATTATAAAAGATATCATTTTTGTAGCTAATGACTTCGTTGGAAATGTTCTATTATCTGTAAATACAATTATCTCGGAAATAGCATTATTACTAATTCTTGGTATAATCGGAATATTTTATAATTACGTCATTACTATTTTAATAATTATTATGTTGGGGATTATCGTTTTTATTTACAAAAGACATAATCGAAAAGATATTGATAAAATTAATGAAACCCGTTCCTCTGATTTTGACAATAATATAGGCAATCTGACGAATTTATTAAATGGATATTTATCTATAAAATCTTCTGGATTGATAACTCATTTTTTAGAAAAATTCAATGCTTCAAATAAAAAACTAAATCGAAGCTATGCCATCTTACAATCTAAAAGACTGAATAGTTCAAGGCAAACTGAAATTATATTAATTTTCTTAGTCTGTTTCATTTTTATTTCAATAAATACTTTTTCTTTGAGAGGAGTAAGTCCTATTGTTTTTTTGTCAATTTTCGCTTCATTACTTTTTAAATCAATTCCGTCGGTGAATCGTTTAAATATAGCTTTTACTAATCTAAAATCTAACATTTATACTTTAGAAATTATTGAAAAAAGGACTAAAAAAAGCATCAAAACAGAAGTATCAAAATCTCCTATTGCTTTTAATAACAGTATTGTACTAAAGGATATTTCCTTTTCTTATAACAATGAAAAAGAAATACTAAAAAATATTAATCTTACTATAGACAAAGGACAATTTATAGCAATATCTGGTGCTTCCGGGATTGGAAAGACTACGCTATTAAATATCATAGCTAAACTAATTAATCCCAAAGCTGGTGAAATTTTCATTGACAATACTAAAATTACTGAAGAGAACAAATATGATTTCTTTGATCTTTTTACATATCTAACACAACGTCCTTTTATTTATGAAGGCAGCATTTTAGATAATTTAGTCTTATCTGAAAAAAAATACGATACCCGAAAGATACATAAACTGTTAAAGGTTTTCAAGATCGATGAAATCATAGAACAATTTCCTAATCAACTAGAAACATATATTGGGTCAGATGGCACTAATCTATCTGGCGGTCAGCTGCAACGAATATGTATTATTCGAGCGATTCTTAATAAACCAGAAATTTTAATTTTAGATGAAGCTACAAATAACTTGGACAAAGAAACAGAAATTGAAGTTTTAAAATTTCTTAAGTCTTTTGCTATTGAAAATAAAACCACTATTATTTTGGTTTCTCACCACATAAAGAATACAACGAATCTATATGACAAAATCATAGAATTAAATAACGATTAATGAAATTTAGTATTATCACCATAACACACAATAGAGCGCATCTGATCACGGATACGATTTCTAGCGTATTGAAACAAAGTTATGAAGATTATGAGCATATCATTATTGATGACGGTTCTACAGATAATACTCATCTGATAATTGAAAACTTTAAGGATGATAGATTAAAATATCACAAATACAAAAAAAGTAAGCATAGAAGTTTCTTAAGAAATGAAGGAATTAGAAAATCGTCTGGTGATATTATCTGTATACTTGATTCTGATGATATATGGAAAGAAAATAAATTATCGCATCTATTTAGTTTATTCAATCAAGAACCTAATATCAATTTTATTTTTCATAATGCAAGTATCCTTAGAGAGGATAAAACACACATTTCTAATATTTATTCATTTAAAAAAGATTTTTTCCAAAGTATCCTTAAAAAAATATTATGTAATAAAGTATTACCTTATCCATTTTATAGCTTTAAAAGATCTATACTAAAAGAAATAGATCCCTATGATAAAAGTATGATCGATGGACAACACGATTTTTTCCTAAGAGCTGCAGCAAAATATCCTTTTTATTACTGTTCTGAGATTTTATCCTATAAAATAGATCATACTACTAATTTATCTAAAAACCTTAGAGTATCAGCCTTAACAAACTATATAATTACTTTAAAAAAATTATTTGAGAGTAATGCCATAACAGAAAATCAATACAAGAAATATAAAAATGAGATATATTTCAAAATAGTCTATTTCTTTATAAAAAAAGGAGATCGCCAAAAGGCGAAAGAATTTTTGGATAAAACATCAGAATTGACGTCTTGGTATAATAAACGTTATCTAAAAATACAAATACTTAGACTTAATCAAAAATTCATTACAAATGGATAATAGAAAAACAAATTTCAGGTGATTCAAGTAATTAAAAAAGTTAGACATTTACTCAGTATACATCGATACACAAATAAGAAGTTTTACTCTAAACTTATTCACCTAAATGATATGTGTTTTGACATTGGAGCAAATAAAGGAGTTAAGAGTGAACTTTTTTTATCTCTTGGTGCTAGTGTAATAGCTTTTGAACCACAATCCATCTGTCATAATTACCTTGACAAGATTAAACATCGTAATTTTCAATATCATAAATATGCGGTAGGAAGCAATAATGAAACTAAAGAACTAAAATTAGGAAGTCATATTGAAGTAGCAACGTTTTCGAATAAATTTATTGACTATTTTAGTAACGATTCACTAAGTTGGAATCAGGTAGAAAAAGTTACCGTAAAAAAATTAGATTGGCTTATTGATACATATGGAATGCCTAATTATTGTAAAATAGATGTAGAAGGATATGAATTAGAAATTCTTTCTAATTTAACTTATATTATACCACTAATTGAGTTTGAATTTACCGGAGGCTTTATTGAGAATACTATAGAAATCATAAAATTATTGGATAAGTCTGATACAATCTATAATTTCAATTTAAACGAAAAACCAAAATTTGAACTTAATAAATGGGTATCTAAAGATGAAATGATTTCGATTTTTAAAGAACTTTCTATTGATCGCTTACACGGTAATATTTTTGTAAAAAACTTATGAGTAATAAAATCATCATATTCAACCCAAGGAGTGCTAACGCAAAACATAGAATACCTAACTCCATTCTACAAGTAGGAGCTTCCATCTATGGAAAATATGATTTTGTGTTTATAGATGGAAATCTAGAAAAAGACCCTTGGAAAAAAATTAAAAGTTATTTTGATACAGGAGCTTTTAAATACTTCTGTTCTACGGTAATGCCTGGACCACAATTAAGGCAAGCTATTCCTTTTACGAAAAAGGTTAAAGAACAATTCCCAGGAAGCATAACCATTTGGGGAGGCTATTTTGCTTCTAACCAATATAAAGTGAGTATTCAGTCTGATTTTGTTGATTACATTGTTAATGGGCCTGGTGATGTAGCTTTTCCTTCCTTAATTGATGCTATAGAAAACAATGATTATCTTAAAATAAGTGATATCAAAAATCTTATCTATTTAGATAATAATGGAGAAATTATACAAACGAAAAAAGAAAAATTACTAGATCAAGATTCGCTACCTCCATTGCCTTATCAGCATTTAAACAAGTTTTATGACCTAAAGCATTACCTAAGTAAGACATTTCTGGGCGAACGCACCTTTTCATATCATTCTAGCCTCGGCTGTCCATTTACTTGTTCTTTCTGTGCTGTAGTACCTATATATGAAGGACGTTGGAAAGCAAAATCAGCACAAACGGTATATACGGATGTAAAATATTTTAAAGATACTTACGGAGTTGATGCTATAGAATTTCATGATAATAATTTTTTTACTTCCAGAAAACGTGTTGTAGAGTTTTCGAAATTAATCATGAATGACGGCATTACATGGTGGGGAGAAGGAAGAATCGATACTATAAATAAATATAGTGATGAAGATCTAATCACTATGAAAAACGCCGGATGTAAAATGATATTCCTTGGCGCAGAAACAGGAAATGATGAGATCTTAAAACAAATGAACAAGGGGGGCACACAAACTGGTCAAACCATAAAAGATTTTGCTAAGAGATTAGCTCCAATTGGTATCATTCCAGAATTTTCTTTTGTATTGGGAATGCCTGCTGATTCTCCTAAAAAGGTAATGGATCAGATTAATTGGGATATTCAATTCATTAGAGAAATAAAAGAATTAAACCCAAACGCTGAAATTATTATCTATCTCTACAGTCCCGTAGCTACCGAAGGTTCTGAATTATACGAACAAATCCAGAAAGCAGGTTTTAGTTTTCCAAAAAAATTAGAAGACTGGTTAAACCCTGAATGGGAAAACTTCGATCTTCGCAAAAACCCCTTAACACCTTGGCTAAGACCAGAAATGGTAGATAAAATCAAAAATTTTGAAACCGTCCTAAATGGATATTATCCTACTGCTTCCGATTTTAGAATTAAAGGCGCAAAGAAAAAAATACTACGTACTGTAGCCGGTATTAGATACAGAAGTGAAATGTATCACTATCCATATGAAATAAAAGCGTTGCATAAAATATGGAAGTATCGACAACCCGAAACACAAGGGTTTTATTCTGAATAGGTGAGACGTTTTCTAAAAAAAATAACGCATCCATTTTTAAAATTAGGCTTAAAATTATTTTATTTAAAACCTAGAAAATATGCGTATGATAAAATTGAAGTAAAAGTACATCCAGATGTATTCCCTCCTCACTTAACGCTTAGCACAAAAATTCTACTTGATTTTATCAAACCAGTAAGCTTAAAAAATAAAACCTTCCTAGAACTTGGCTGTGGTTCTGGCATTATTTCGCTGTTCGCTTCAAAAAAAGGAGCCATCGTAACATCAACCGATATTAATCCAACTGCATTACAATATTTAAAAAAAGCTTCTGAAAATAATAAATTAAAAGTTGAATTAATTTTATCAAATTTATTTGATAATTTACAAAATAGAACTTTTGAATATATCGTTATAAATCCACCTTATTATCCCAAAAAACCAAAAAACATTAAAGAACAAGCCTGGTTTTGCGGAGAAAATTTTGAATACTTTAAAAAATTATTTGAGCAACTTGCTTCTCACACTACTCAATCGCATTATATCTACATGATTCTTTCTGAAGATTGTAATATAGAACACATAAAAAACATAGCGCTAACATCAAATCTTATTTTTGAAACTGTTTTAGAACAAAAGGTGTTCGGCGAAACTAACTATATTTTCAAAATCAATATCAATTAAAAAGACAGCAAATAAACTGTTTCTAATTTAATTAAAATTTCAACGGTTCCTTTTTCTCAAAATCTTCTGCTGTTATAGACTTACCATTAATTGTGGTGGTGTCCCAATCCTGCGTGATTTTCCATTGACCATTGATCTTTTTTAATACAATATGAAATTGACCATAAATATTTTGGGTTGTACCATCGACAGTAATACCAATCTTATAAAAACCTACTTCATACGAGGTATCTTCATTCGTATGTCTGCTATCAAACCAAAAATCTAGTTTTATTTGTGTATTACTTTCTTTAGAAGCTTTCAGACTTTCTAGATTCTTATTTTTAAACACATTCTTAGTATCGATACCTTCTGGTGTCACCCGTAATACCTGATCTGCATAAATGGCATTTAATGACGTTGCATCCAGAGCTTCATATGCTTTCTGAAAAGGCGCCCAAACCGTTTGATCAATTTGTTTTTGGATTTCTAAACTACTCTCTTGCCCAACTATGAGGGAACTAAAGAATAAAAAAACAGGAATAAAAAATCTAGTTATAATATAGTTTTCTTAGAACTATAAATTTAAAGCTTTCTTTTGTTTTAAAAACATAATCATTCATAAACAAAAAATCCCGCCATAAAAGCGAGATTTTACAATATATCTTTTCAGAATTACTTACTTAAATACATCTTACGTCTCGAATATAGATCATAAAACTGATCATCCTTAAGATCATCGATGAATAAAATACTTTCTCCTGTACTCTTCATTTCTGGTCCTAGCTTCTTATTCACATTAGGGAACTTATTAAAAGAAAATACTGGCTGCTTGATTGCATATCCGTCTAAATGTGGTTTGAAATCAAAGTCTGTAACCTTCTTCTCTCCTAACATTACCTTTGTTGCATAATTCACATAAGGCTCTCCATAAGCTTTCGCTATAAAAGGAACTGTTCTAGAAGCTCTTGGATTTGCTTCTATGATGTATACAACATCATCTTTGATAGCAAACTGAATATTGATTAATCCAACGGTATTCAATGCTAAAGCAATTTTATGTGTATGATCTTTAATTTGTTGCATTACAAACTCTCCCAAATTAAATGGTGGTAAAGTAGCATTAGAATCTCCAGAATGAATTCCACAAGGTTCTATATGTTCCATTATACCGATGATATACACATTTTCTCCATCACAGATCGCATCAGCTTCAGCTTCAATAGCTCCATCAAGGTAGTGATCTAACAATAATTTATTATTTGGTATTTTGCGCAATAAATCAACAACGTGTTCTTCTAATTCTTGTTTATTTATCACAATTTTCATTCCCTGACCACCTAGTACATAAGATGGGCGTACTAATATTGGAAAATCTAAACGATCTGCAACTTCTAAAGCTTCATCAGCTGTTTCAGCAATATCAAATTCTGGATAAGGAATATTATTTTCTTTTAATAATGTAGAGAAACTTCCTCTATCTTCTGCTAAATCCAATGATTGATATGTGGTACCAATAATCTTAATTCCGTAACGATCTAGTTTCTCAGCGAGTTTTAGTGCTGTTTGTCCTCCTAACTGAACAATTACACCTTCTGGTTTTTCGTGACGAATAATATCGTAGATATGTTCCCAAAAAACCGGTTCGAAATATAGTTTATCAGCAGTATCGAAATCCGTAGAAACTGTTTCGGGATTACAATTAATCATGATTGTTTCATAACCACACTCCGCAGAAGCTAATACTCCATGAACACAACAGTAATCGAATTCAATCCCTTGACCAATACGATTAGGCCCTGATCCTAAAACAACGATTTTCTTTTTATCTGTTACAATACTTTCATTAGAGACAAGAACTTCTCCTTCAGGAGTTTCTACTTCGGCTTCAAAAGTAGAGTAAAAATATGGCGTTTTTGCCTTAAACTCTGCAGCACAAGTATCTACTAACTTATAAACCCTATTTACTCCTAATTCATCTCTTTTATTGTATACTTCGCTTTCATAACACCCCAGCATATGGGCGATCTGTCTATCTGCAAAACCTTTTTGCTTTGCTTCAAGGATTAGATCTTTAGTCAATGTCTGAATTGTATGAGTAGAAATTTCTTTTTCTAATAAATGTAATTCTTCATACTGCTTTAAGAACCACATATCTATTTTAGTAATCTCATATATTCTACTAAGCGGAATTCCCATTTGGATCGCATCATAGATTACAAATACTCTATCCCAACTGGCATATGTTAGTTTTTCTATAATCTGATCATAATTCTTATACCCTTTTCCATCAGCTCCAAGACCGTTTCTCTTTATTTCTAAAGATTGGGTTGCCTTATGTAAAGCTTCCTGAAAAGAACGACCAATCCCCATTACTTCTCCCACCGATTTCATCTGAAGTCCTAATCTTCGATCAGACCCTTCAAACTTATCAAAATTCCAACGAGGGATTTTCACAATTACATAATCTAGTGTTGGTTCAAATAAAGCTGATGTAGATTTTGTAATCTGATTATCTAATTCATCTAATGTATATCCAATAGCTAATTTTGCCGCTATTTTCGCAATTGGATATCCCGTTGCCTTAGACGCTAAGGCTGAAGAACGAGAGACACGTGGATTAATTTCTATCGCTATAATTTCTTCACGCTCATCTGGACTCACCGCAAATTGTACATTACATCCTCCTGCAAAATCACCAATACTGCGCATCATATGAATAGCCATATCACGCATACGTTGGTATGTTTTGTCACTTAGTGTCATTGCTGGCGCAACAGTAATAGAATCTCCTGTATGAATACCCATTGGATCCATATTTTCGATTGCACAAATAATTACTACATTGTCATTAGCATCTCTAAGTAATTCTAATTCATACTCCTTCCAACCAATCAATGCCTTGTCAATCATTACTTCGTGAATTGGTGACACTTCCAATCCTCTAGTTAATAACTCATCAAATTCTTCTTCTTTATAAACAAAAGATGCTCCAGCACCTCCTAAAGTATACGATGCTCTAATTACTAATGGAAAACCAAATTCCTGAGCAATTTCTTTACCTTTTAGATAGGATCCTGCTGTAGCTTGCGGAGCCATCCCAATACCTATTTTAAGCATTAACTCTCTAAACTGCTCACGATCCTCCGTAATATTAATAGCGTCAATATCAACACCTATGATTTCTACATCAAAATCTTTCCATATTCCTTTCTCATCAGCTTCTATACATAGATTTAATGCTGTTTGTCCTCCCATAGTTGGCAGTACTGCATCAATCTGGGGATGTTCCTTAAGGATTTCGATAATAGATTTAGTATTCAATGGTTTCAAGTATATATGATCCGCCATAGAAGGGTCCGTCATAATCGTTGCCGGATTAGAATTGATTAGTATGGTTTCTATTCCATCTTCTCTTAAAGAGCGTAAAGCTTGTGATCCTGAGTAATCAAACTCACATGCCTGACCTATGATAATTGGTCCTGATCCGATGATCAATATACTTTTGAGTTTTTCGTTTTTTGGCATTTTGGTGTTGGTATTGAAGTATTAAAAATATTTTTAGGAATCGATTAGATACAAAAAAAGGCGTTACTCCTAAAAGTAACACCTTAATATTTTCATTGCACTAGAATCATTAGTGCTTATGTCTTAATTCTGAAGAAACAGATAGCTTTTTTCTACCTTTAGCTCTTCTACGAGCAAGTACCTTTCTACCATTAGCAGAAGCCATACGCTCTCTAAAACCGTGTTTGTTTTTTCTCTTTCTCTTCGATGGTTGAAACGTTCTTTTCATTGCTATCTATCTTTATAAATCTTCTTGAAATATCTTTTTTTAAACTAATGGGATGTCATCCCAAAACTGCGGGCAAATATACAAAGAGTTTTTACTTTCACAAACCTAAATATCAAAATATTTTTAATTGTTTTTATTACCTTTGCCGCGACAAAAAATATAACACATTTCATGTATAACAAAAATATTAAATTAGTAATCGCAGCATTAATTGTTGGAACGGCCATTTGGCAGATGATAGAAGGATATATTGGCAACGGGATAATGTTGATTTTACTTGCTTCGATTTTTGTCTTTTTATATTTCAAAAATGAATTAATTCTTCTTTCGTTCTTAAGATTACGTAAACAAGATTTTGCCGGAGCTAAGAAATGGTTAGATAAAATTAAAAACCCGGAGACTGCTCTAACAACCAAACAACACGGGTATTATAACTACCTACTGGGGATCATGCTATCTCAAACCAATATTACGCAAGCAGAAAAATATCTTAAGAAAGCTATTAAATTAGGGTTGTCTATGAATCAGGATCTTGCCGTTGCCAAACTTAATCTTGCTGGGATCGCAATGACCAAACGAAGAAAAAGAGAAGCACAAAACCTCCTAACAGAAGCTAAGAAACTGGATAAGCATGGCATGCTAAAGGAACAGATTACCATGATGAAACAGCAAATGAAAAAGATTTAGGCACACTAATTGTACCTATAATTACGTTATCTAGTAGTTAAAAGGGAAAATAAGTCTGGTGCTAAACAAGCAAAAAAATGGTTTTGCTAAGCTAAAACTGTTATTTTTAAAGACTTTATAGTACTTTAGCTACCGTAATAAAGTTGTAATGAAGAAAATATTAATTCTAGGAATACTCTTTTTATATTTTGGAAGTGCCTATGCACAGTTGGAAAGAAAGATTCCTTTTTCTGTAGCTGTTGCCGCTCATATTAAAAAATACAATCTAAAAAGTAATGAAGCGTACAAAGATCAAGATCTTGAGTATGCACAATTTTTATTTGATTCACTTGTTCAGAATCATTTTGTAGGTACTTATATGGACGATTTTAAAATGAGTCCTATGAAAGGGGAACCTATTTCTTTTAAAGAAATTGAAAAACCTATATTTCTAATTACGTATGCTACTTGGTGTGTTCCTGGAATAGGAGAAATACCTGCTTTAAATGATTTATCAGATAAGTTTCATGATCAAATTGACTTTATTGTCTTGTTTTGGGATACGAAAGAAAGATTGAAAGAAAAAGTTGGAGAATACAGTCAGAATATTCAGTTATTATACGTAAATGAAAAAACGAATCAAAATTCTTATATCATTAATAACCTGAAACACTCTCTTGGTTTTCCTATGATGTATTTTATGGATAGTGATAAAAAATTATTAGACATTCGTAAAATTGAAACACATCATTCTAGCGAAACACTTAGTAATTCTTATACTATTCATTATAATTCCTTATCTAAAGGAGTTTCTCTCTTGATTGCTGATTTAGATGCGAAAGGTGCATTAACGGCTTCAGAAGAGGAAAATAAAAAAGAAACTAAAGAAGAAAGAGGAGATTCACGCTCACAAGAAGAACGAGATATCGACGAAGAATACGAACGTTATCGAAGAGAGAAAGATTCTCTTGACAATCAGAGGAAAAACAATAGGAACAGATAGGTTTTTTAAAACCTCAATTTATTATTTCCCAAAAATCATTTTCAATGCAACTAGCAATAGTACTCCTCCGAAGATTTTTTTCAGTACGCTCTGATTAACGGAAATTGCAAACTTACTACCTAAATAACCTCCTAAAATAAAAGTTACCGCTATTATAGCGGCAAATTTCAGGTTTACGTGGCCTGCTTTATAATAATTAAAAGCAGCTAATAATGTAACTGGAACCGATAGTACCGCAAGACTCGTGCCTTGTGCCTGATGCTGCGTAAAACCAACCCATAAGATTAGCAAAGGTATCATTACCACGCTCCCACCAATTCCCATAGTTCCACTTAGAAAACCAGCCAATAAGCCTATTACTACCAGTGAAATGATTGTCATTGTATCCATACCACAATTTTACAATAATTGTGTTTATAGCACTATAAAAAGATTGAATTAATTTTTAGCCTGAGTACTAATTACTATTGCCCTACTCCGGTCTTATAATACCCTTCTCTAGGAATTTTAATCAAATACTCCTTACCTGTCGAATTATTAAGATTTGTTTCTCTTAGCCAAGGATTGTGAAGTTTTAAAATCTTATAATTAATATTATACTTAGCCGCAAATTCGTTAAAGTCAGTAATTGGTTCATCCACTAAAACATTAAATGTTGGAATATACTCATACAAATCATCTTTAGTAAAGTTGAAACCATATTTCTTAGGATTACTAAGAATCTCTTTTACTGCTGTAATTCTGAATACATATCTTCCAGTTTCTTGTCCCAACAAAAGATCATAGTATGTTGTTGCATTTTGTCGTTGTAATTGTTTATTTATTCCTGCAGGACCAGCATTATAAGCTGCTGCAGCTAATGTCCAACTACCAAAACGTTTCTTTGCATTCTTTAAATATTTACAAGCAACTCTCGTTGATTTTTCGATATGATATCTTTCATCCACATTATTGTTTACTTCTAAACCGTATTCTTTTCCTGTGTTTTTTAATATTTGCCAAAAACCCGTAGCTCTTGCAGGAGAAACAGCTTGCGTCAAACTACTTTCTATAACTGCTAGATATTTAAAATCATCAGGCACCCCTTCTTCTTTAAGAATAGGCTCTATAATAGGAAAGTATTTATTAGCCCTTTTAAACAGCAGCAAACCATTGGATTGCCAATAGGTATTTACCAATAACTCTCTATCCATTCGCTCACGAATATCAGGATTTTCTACTGGTACTAACTCGCCAGCAAAATTTATATTTTCCGGCATAGGTACTGCATAGACATTGTAGTCATTAATTAGCTTTTCCTCTAAAAGCTCTTGAGCAATTGGTTTCTGTGGCTCTTCTTGTGTAGCGTTCACTAAAATACCGAAGGTAAATAGCACTCCTAAAAAAACTAAAACTTTTCTTATCATCTTCATCTTATAAGTAGATTTTATTGGGGAATAATTTCTATGTTTCCAAAATAATGTAAAATATTGGAATATTGGTAATTAATTCTCAATTATTTCCGGTAAATGGGTATTAAACCATCTTGCACGATTAATTATCATAACATGTGTACCATTTTCTACAGTAATACAATCTTTAATGTGTGAAATCGGAAACACAATATCCTTATCACCATGAATATGAACAATTCCCTCAATTGACTCTTCCTGATCCCAACATACAATATTCTCTATTGCCCAATCCAAATATGTTTTATCATTAACAGAAAGATACTTTTGATACATAGCGGCTCTCTTCTTTGCAAAATCACCAAAAGCAAGTTTTTCCCAATTATCTATCTTAGAAACCAATGAAGTAGGCATTAACTTATAGGCCTTAGTTTTTCTTGCTATCTTTATTCTTCTTGGTAATTCGTGTTTATTTTTAACACTAGAAATAATAACCAATTTCTTAACATTGAGATACTTACTCATCTCCTGAACTATCATCCCTCCAAAGGAAACACCAATAAGCACACACTGTTCATGTTCGATTTCTTCACACATACGTTGTGCATAATTTTTAATAGACTCTCCTTTTTCAGGAATCTTCCAAGGTATCGTATGTGTCTTATATGTATCTTCAGGAAGACTTATGTATTCAAAAATGGAAACGTCTGCAGCCATACCGGGAACAAAATAAACATGGGTAACTTCCTTCATACTAGGTATTTTAACAGTGGTTTATGCATTTAAAGCGCTAATTTTCTTATCTTTGCAATTCAAAATTATAGTAATACTTTATTAGAAAAAAGTAAACAGTGTATTAAATTATTGTAAAAGGGAAAAATTGAACTAACAAATCTTAGTTAGGTTAAAAAAAACAATAACAAAATTCGATGCAAAATCATGAACTAATTTCAGAATAATTATTGAATTTCTGATAATCAAAAGCTATACATTTTAAAACACCCCTTTTAATTTTTATTAAATAGTAAATTAAAAAAAATATGGAGAACATGAGCGATGTGGAATTAGAAATAGTAGATAACGAATTTTTGAGACAATTCGAGACTACTATTGAAGGTCAAAAAGCAAAGATCGAGTATGCTCAACAAGAGAGAAAAATATTCTTAACTAAACTTATCATGCCTGATGAGCTAATAGAAAAAGGATATTCTGAAGATTTTATAGTAGCTGTTTTTAATATTATCGAAGAACGTAATATTAGATTAGTACCTACTAGCCCTATTATCGCTAAGTTTATGCGAAAGAATAGAAGAAAGTATAAAGACTTACTTCCTGTCGGAATTAACATATAGAAGTTTGTCTGTTTTAAAAGTTAAAAACCTGCTTGTGAGCAGGTTTTTTTATTTCCTAAGCCCCTGTTTATTGATCCAAAAGCTTAAACCTCACCATTCCATCATCATCAATATCCAATAGTTTTACCTTATTCAGAGTATTCACAAACGAAGGATTCCATGGCATTTTTACTTTTACATAATTCTCTGTAAACCCGTGAATATAACCTTCTTTATTTTCAGATTCGAACAACACTGTTCTTTCCGCACCTATCTGACTTTCATAAAAAGCTCTTCTTTTCTTTACAGATAATCCTCGTAGCATTTTACTTCTTTTCTTACGAACATCTTGCGGAACCACATCTTCCAATAAAGCCGCCACTGTATTTTCTCTTTCAGAATATGTAAACACATGCAAATAAGATATATCTAACTCTGATAAAAAATTATACGTATCTAGAAAATGATCATCAGTCTCACCCGGAAAACCAACAATAACATCAACTCCTATACAAGCGTGTGGCATTACTTCTTTAATCTTTTTAATACGATCCACATACAAACCACTAAGATACCTGCGGCGCATCAGTTTTAGTATTTCATCATTTCCAGATTGTAATGGAATATGAAAATGAGGCACAAACGTTCTAGATTTTGAAACAAAATCAATTGTTTCATTCTTTAATAAGTTAGGCTCTATAGATGATATACGTAATCTCTCAATACCTTCTACTCCATCCAGCGCTTGCACTAATTCGTAAAAAGTATGCTCGTGTTTCTTATTACCAAACTCTCCTTTACCGTAATCACCAATATTTACTCCTGTTAACACAATTTCTTTAATCCCTTGCTCAGAAATTTCTTTAGCATTTTTTAGCACGTTATCTAAGGTATCACTACGTGAAATTCCTCTCGCTAATGGAATAGTACAATACGTGCACTTATAATCACAACCATCTTGAACCTTCAAAAATGCTCTGGTACGGTCTCCTATAGAATAACTACCTACATAAAAATCAGCTTCTTCAATTTCGCAAGAATGTATTTCTCCAAATTCATTTTTGGACAAATCATTAATATAGTCCGTGATCTTAAACTTCTCAGTCGCTCCCAATACCAGATCAACACCATCTACGGCTACTAATTCTTCTGGTTTTAGCTGAGCATAACACCCCACAGCAGCAACAAATGCATCTGGATTCCCTTTTTGAGCTTGCTTTACGATAGTTTTAAATCTTTTATCCGCATTCTCTGTAACGGAACAGGTATTGATTACATAAATATCAGCATTTTCAGAAAAATCTACACGATCAAAGCCTTCATCCGTAAAGTTTCTGGCAATCGTAGAGGTTTCCGAAAAATTTAATTTACAACCTAGGGTATAAAAAGCTACTTTTTTTCTCATTAACAAATATGAAGGCATTTCTGCAAAGGCAGAAATCTGTTTATATTTACACTTGTTTTTAATTAAAAGATCCCGACCTTCGTTAGTATCATAATTAAAAGCCGTCAAAGATACCAACAATAATCCGTTTACTAAAATTGAAAATCAACCGATTAACTTCCATAATTCACTATTTAGCAGCAATTTACCTGTGTACTCTCTGCTTTTCTTGTGGAAATTCTTCTAAAGAAGACAAAGATCATCTGGTATTCAGATATAATGAATATTCTAATATCCCTACCTTAGATCCTGCATTTGCCCGAAACCCACCAATTATTTGGGCAACAAACCAATTATTCAATGGCCTTGTGCAATTAGACGATTCATTACACATACAGCCGGATATTGCAAAAAAATGGACAATTTCGGATGATAACTTAATCTATACTTTCACTTTAAGAGATAATGTGAAGTTCCATAAACATACCGCCTTTAAAACTAAAGATAGCACACGAACAGTAACAGCAAAGGATTTTGAATATAGTTTTAACAGACTTATTGACCCAAAAGTTGCATCTCCTGGAAATTGGGTCTTAAAAAACGTAGAAAATTATAAAGCAATTAATGATACTACCTTTCGGGTACAACTAAAAAAACCTTTTCCTGCCTTTTTAGGATTGATGAGTATGCGATATTGCTCCGTAGTACCAGAAGAAGTTATAACATTCTATGGTACGAAATTTAGAGCAAATCCAATTGGAACTGGACCTTTTAGATTTAAACTTTGGAAAGAAAACATCAAACTGATATTACGTCGCAATGAGCTTTATTTTGAAAAAGACAAAAACGGAAAACAATTACCTTATCTCGAAGCTGTTGCAGTTACATTTTTACCGGATAAACAAACAGAATTTTTGCAATTTGCTAAAGGAAATATTGATTTTCTAAATAGTCTGGATGCATCGTACAAAGATGAATTACTCACACCTAGTGGTAAACTAAGAGACAAGTTTAAAGACAAAATTAAGTTTACAAAAAGCCCTTACTTAAATTCAGAATACTTAGGCTTTTACCTAGAAGGAAATAACGAAGAAGTTAAATCTGAATTGATAAGAAAAGCAATTAATTATGGGTTCGATAGACAAAAAATGATCACCTATTTAAAGAACGGAGTTGGAACTCCCGCTACTAGTGGCTTTATACCCAATGGGCTACCAGGTTATAATGCACAAAAGGGATACGAGTATAATCCGTCAAAAGCAGAACAACTCATTAAAGAATATATAAAGCGCAGTGGCAACAAAAAACCAACTATTAGGATTGCTACAGATAATAACTACCAAAGTTTGTTTGAATTTATTCAAAGAGAAATGGAAAAAGTCGGCCTTACGGTTATTGTCGATGTAATGACTCCTTCCACGATAAGAGAAAAGAAATGGAGTGGTGAATTGGACACATTTAGGGCAAGCTGGATTGCGGATTATCCAGATGCCGAGAATTTCTTATCCCCTTTCTATAGTAAAAACTTCACTCCAAATGGTCCCAACTACACTCATTTTAAAAACGAAACTTTTGACCAACTTTACGAAAAGAGTTTTTCTATCACAGATAATAAACTAAGAGAAGAATTATACATAAAAATGGACTCTATAGTAATTGCACATGCTCCCATAGTTCCCTTGTATTATGATCAAGCTACACGATTTGTTCAAAACAGTGTAAAAGGATTAACTAATAACCCACAAAACTTCTTAGTCTTAAAGCGGGTTTGGAAGGAGAAGACTCCTTAATCTTTGATTTAACATATACAGAAAACAGCCTTTAATCGATTAAAAACACTCTTAATCGATGTTTTTTTATTATATTCGGCATCTATTTAATTTTTTTAACATAAATTTTTAACCTAAATCTTATGAAAAAAACCTATTTCTGTGCAGTAGCAGCATTATTCCTAGTAGCAGCATCTTGTAGTGATGATGACTCAGTTAGCGGAATCGTAACTGTAACTCCTGATCCAACAGAAGAAATTGCTTTAAACCCTGACGATGTATCCGGAAATATTATTATCAACAACGGAACAATAGTTCCCGGTGATGCTCCAACTCCTACAGGCACATTACCTTTTACTATGGATCAAACTACGCAATCTGGTTTTCAGAAAAATGGTTTTGATATCACTTTTGACGCACCAACCAATTATGCAGGAGCATATATCCAGGTACAATCCACAGATGGTACCATGGCTAATGAATATTGGAACGTTACAGGACCTCGTAGATCAAAAGTAATTAACAATGAGAAAAGAAAAGGATTTTTTAACAAAAAACTAAGCAAAGTAAACGATCAACAAATTGAAATTGATGTAGATTTTGAAGATACTGTGCCTGCGGGAACATTTTGTTATTTAATCTGTATTTACGATACTGATGGTAATATCAGCCAGCCAGTAGAAGTTTGTGTAGAAATTGAAGCATGGGGAGGTAACCCTAATTTAGTGGGTACTTGGAATTACACAAAGCAATTATCGAATAACCAAACTCTTGTACTTGGGGATGTGAACTTTTGTGAGGGACCGGGAACTATTACCTGTAATAATGATGATACTTTAGTAGTTCAGGAATCAGAAGGTTGGTGCTATGCATCTACCGAAATAAAACTGACTTTAGATGAGAATGGAACTTTTACTTTTGAAGATTTATTTTTCCAAAAGCAAGAATTTAATTTTCCTGAAAGTCTAGAATCTTGTAGTGTTAATAACAGCCAAGTAGTTGACACCTTTGGTTCAGAAGATTTAATATCTGGAATGTGGGCATTTGATGAAGAAGAAAATACATTGAACCTGATAGCATTTAAAGACCAAACTACTGACCTTGAAACCAACTTTGTAGATAGTTATGATGAAGAATTTGGTTTTCTGTTTTATTTATCAGGAACAGTTACTTTAAACGGATCAGAATTAATTATTCTGAGCGATAACGAAAGCGCCTCGGCAGGAGCACTTGAAACATTTTACTCAAAGTAACTAGAGTTTACTACATTTTATTATACAAAAAAGACAGTCTTAAGAAGACTGTCTTTTTTGTATAATAAAAATTTTCAGAATTCCCGAGTCCTTTTATACATAACTCTTACGCCACGTTTTTGTTTCTTCGAAAACGTGCTCCAGAATCTTTTGATCTTCTTCTGTTAGTTCTATATTTCGTCTAGACATCACTACTTTTGCTACTTCAAAAGCTTTTTTGGTTAAATAGGTAGTAAATCCACTATTGCCTCCCCAACTATAACTAGGTACAAAATTACGTGGGAATCCACTACCGAAAATATTAGCATTAACTCCTACTACAGTTCCTGTATTAAACATTGTATTGATACCACATTTAGAATGATCACCCATCATTAAACCACAAAACTGTAATCCTGTTTTCGCAAAACCTTCTGTTTCATAATTCCATAATCGTACCGGCGCATAGTTGTTTTTAAGATTAGAGGTATTCGTATCTGCTCCAAGATTACACCATTCTCCTAATACCGTATTACCTATAAATCCATCATGACCTTTATTAGAATATCCAAATATCACAGAATTATTAACCTCTCCTCCTACTTTAGAATGTGGCCCTACTGTAGTACCGCCATATATCTTAGCTCCCATTTTTACGGTGGCATGATCACAAAGAGCAAAAGGTCCTCGAATAAGACTACCTTCCATAATTTCTGCATCTTTTCCTATATATATCGGTCCTCCAGATGCATTAAGTGTTGCGAATTCTAATCTAGCACCTTCTTCTAAGAAAACATTTTCTGGCGCAATGACATTATTACTTGTTGGAATTGGTTGACTCTCGCGATCTTTAGTAAGTAAATCAAAATCTTCCTTGATTGCTCGTTCATTTTTAGAAAAAATATCCCAGGTATATTTTACCGTAAATACATCATCATAGCTATACTGAATTACATCATAGGTGTCAAAATCTACTTCCTGATCTTCTTTTGCATAAAAAGCAATTGGTTCGTCTTCAAAAAATATAGCTTGATTCGGTTCTAAGTTCTTCACCATAATTACTAGATTCTCTGTTGGTAAATAAGAAGCATTTATCATTACATTCTCTTCTAATTCTACCATAGGAAACTTACCACTAAGGTATTCTTCGGTAATTGTAGAGGTTGTAAATCCCAAATATTGCTCCCATTTCTCACGAATGGTTAAAATACCAATCCTGATATCAGCTACTGGTCTGGTATATGTAAAAGGAAGTAGTGAATTTCTGGAAGCTCCATCAAAAAGAATATAATTCATAGCTATAAAAATGAAAAGTTTTGCATTGTTATTGTTACTTAATAGATGATCAATATTACAATATTAACGCGAATAATGATCAGAAAATTTACGTCAGTCAAAATAATTTTTGATAGAAAATCATATAGAAGACAAGTAAATTTTCATTTTTGAAAGTTTATCGATACAATCCGCTTAAGGCGTATCACTCGAAATGACGTAATTAACCATATGAAACCACTATCCACTATTCGAGTTACATTACAAAAATTCAATTACTCTATGTCATCAAGTTCCAAAAATACGGTAACATCTAAAAACAAAAAAGCCCTTCTATGAAGAAAGGCTTTCCAATAATTCTTACATACTAAATTACTTTTTGAACTTAGCGTATTTGTTTTTGAACTTATCGATACGTCCTGCAGTATCGATTAGTTTAGACTTACCTGTATAAAAAGGATGAGATGTTCTAGAAATTTCTAATTTCACTAACGGATACTCAACACCATCAACCTCAAGTGTTTCTTTAGTATTCGCAGTAGATTTAGTTAAAAAAACCTCATCATTCGACATATCCTTAAAGGCAACTAGTCTGTAATTATCTGGGTGAATATCTTTTCTCATTGTATTGTATTATCATTTTCGAGGTGCAAATTTAAACATTTTTTATAAAATACCAACCTTGAATAAAATAAAATTGGTTTAATAATTTTAAAAGATTAAATTTTCATTGTAAAAAAGTATCCTGCTACCTGCAATACTCTTTTACTTAAAAGAAATTTAACTCTCTTTATTAGAAAACTCTTACAGTATTAAATTAATAGATGTTATGTCATACTTTATTCTCTTCACAAAAGATTGCAAGGATTAATGCCCACAAAATAGAGTCATCATCTCCAGCCCCACCAGCTGCACACTCATCGGTATCATTTTTCGCATCCTCTTTAAAACTTTTATTGATAATAGATAAATATTCAATTATAAAACCTCTAAGTTCTTCTTTAGATAAATTTAATGCTAATACATAATAGTAGAGCTGAACAAACTCTTCCGTTTGTCGACTCAAAAATTCTTGTTCCAATTGATCAGCTTCTTCAGTAGTCAATCCAGAGGATGATTTGTTTTGTACTTCTTCAATGAATTTAGAAAAACCTGGAGAAGGAATTACATCTTTCGCAAAAGCCTCAATAAGACTTTTCACCTTTAAATCTTTTTCTTGTTCCACAGAACCATTAATGCTCTCATCAGACGAACAAGAAGTAATAAGCACAAGTAAAAAACTCGTTAAATAAAGTAATTTTGTTTTCATAAGCCAATATTTTGGGAGTTAAAGAGTCAAAAAAAACAGCTAAAATGCATTTTTATCTTTATTATGTCTTACTTGTAAAAAACAATAAAAACGATGGTTTAACCGTAATTTTATAACGTAAATATAATCTTTTTTCGATAATTACCCATTAAAAAAGAAGAAATTAAGCAATTTACTATTAACATTTTATTATATTTGAGTTTTAAACTCTACAAAAACAACTAAAGGAAACAATGAAAAGTAAGAGCATTCCTTCAAAAAAATATATCCTAAAATATGGTGTTCTTTTTGGGATAGCGAGTATTATTTTTAGTCTTACCTCTTACTTAACCGGTAATTACACCGATCAAGGTGTATTCCATTTAATTATTCTTTTTTTCATAACTATTACCAGCATCATTGCCGGTCTGCTTATTTTTAAAAAAAATAACAATGGTTATATGAGTCTTGGAGAAGCGTTAAAGATTAGTATAGGAATATCTTTGTTAGGAGGATTAATGGCTATATTATGGAAGGTTTTATTAATTAAAGTAATAGATCCTGAAATTATTACACAAATTGAAGACAAGCAAATCAAACGTATTGCAAAAACTGCTACCAATTTCACCCAAGAAAATATTGAAAGAAAAATTGCGATCACAAGAAAATATACTTCTCCCATTCGAATGATTTTAATTGCTCTTGCAGAAGATTTGATTAATGGTATTTTATTCGGTCTTATTGGCGGACTCATCATCAGAAAAAAGCGAGACCCTTTTAATTAGTGCTACTGATAAACAGTAGATACTAAAAAAATTATCTCCATTCAGAATTTTCCATTATCATCTTTTTAAAAAGTAAAATGTAACAATTTGCTACATTTGTATACTTATGTGTTATATCTAAATAACCAAAACAATATAATTATGGAAAAACCAGTAAAATCTAATGGAATTGCTCAAGGTATCACTTTAGGAGTAATTCTTTCATTAATTACTGTAATAGCATATGCGGTGTATCAAGATTTTTTTACTAAATTATGGTACATAAACTTGGCAATTGCAATACTATTACCTATCACACTTGGGATCATAGCAGCAGTAAAAAGCAGGAAACAATTAGAAGGTTTCATTTCTTTTAAATCTGCATTTACTTCATACTTTATTACTGTTGTAATCGGAACGCTTATTAGCTCGGTAGTAGCCATACTTATTTTTAATGTAGTTGACCCAGAAGCTGCTTTGGATATAAAGGAAAAAGGAATTCAAGTTTCTGTTGATTTTATGGAAAGTATGGGAGCACCGCAAGAAGAAATAGAAAAGCAAATTGCTAAAGCTGAAGAACAAGATACTTTAAGCTTAGGGTCTCAGGTCAAAGGATGGTTTGGATGGATGATATTTTATATCATCATCGGACTATTAGCTTGTTTGGCCGTAAAAAAGAAAGAACCTTTATATTAAAATATACATAATTTAAAAACACACAATTGGATTGCTGATGCAGCAATCCAATTTTTTTAGTTCAAAACAGAAAGTCAAGATGAGTTCATATTTTCTATTAATGTAATACCTATATTTGTCAACCAAATCATTTTACTAAATTATCAATGGGGATTTCTCATAAAAATTTTCTTAACTATATTCTTGGCGTAGCCTTTTTATCTGGTATTTCCAGAGTTGCTTTGGACTATATATCCAGAATATTAGAACTCTCTCCTATTCTATATTATGTTACTTTTTTGATTGCTTTTATACTAGAGATTATTCTCATTATATATGTAATTAAAAAATATAAAAACATAAAAGGTAGTTTAACCATTATAGACGCTCTAAAAACGGGTATCATTATTATGGGAGCGATTGGACTATGCTACTGTTCTATGGCATATGTTTATGATGTTTATATCGATCCTGATTTTCAAATAAATACACAGTTACGATTTACAGAACAATTTTCTCCAGATCAGTTGGATCAAGTAAAACTAAATCTTGAGAATCAAGATGCTAGTAAGTCTTATATTGGGGTCATTATGTATACAATTTGGTTTGTATTTTTAGGAGCTGTGATATCTTTAATTGCAGGTTCTGTTTTTAAAACTAATTCAGCATCAAAATAATATGGATATTTCTGTTGTCATACCGTTGCTTAACGAGCAGGAATCGCTTACCGAATTATATGATTGGATCGCAAAGGTAATGCAATCCAACTCTTACTCGTATGAAATCATTTTTATAGATGACGGCAGTACAGATGGATCTTGGGATGTCATTACTACCTTATCAAAAAAGGACCAAAACGTAAAAGGAATACAATTCTTGAGAAATTATGGTAAGTCTCAGGCTTTACATGCTGGTTTTGCAGAAGCTCTAGGTGATGTAGTCATTACCATGGATGCAGATTTACAAGATAATCCAGAAGAAATACCTGAATTATATGATCTGATTATCAAAGATAATTATGATTTGATTTCTGGATGGAAAAAGAAACGATACGATTCTGTAATCGCTAAAAATTTACCTTCCAAATTATTTAATGCTGCCGCAAGAAAAACATCGGGTCTAAAATTACACGATTTTAACTGTGGATTGAAAGCATATAAAAATCAAGTGGTGAAACATGTTGATGTACATGGAGAAATGCATCGCTATATTCCTGTATTGGCAAAAAATGCTGGTTTTAATAAAATTGGTGAAAAGGTAGTATTACACCAGGCAAGAAAGTATGGTAAAACTAAATTTGGGATGAGTCGTTTTATAAATGGTTTCTTAGATTTAATTACCATTTGGTTTATGTCTCGCTTTGGTAAGCGCCCAATGCATTTCTTTGGACTGATCGGTACCATTCTTTTTATTGTTGGATTTTGCTTTTCATTGTATCTAGGAATTGACAAACTCTTTATAGAAACAAAAGGAAGATTAATTGCTCAACGACCTGAATTCTATGTAGCATTGACATCTATGATATTAGGAACACAGTTTTTTCTTGCTGGATTCCTGGGAGAGATCATTTTAACAAGCAAGCGAGATAAAGAACGATATAACATTTCTGAGAAAATACATCTCTAAATCTGAAATCGGTCTAAGAAAATTATTTCTTTTTTTGAGATAAAACTCTTGAAAAATTTCACTCAATTTGTCTTAATTTTCAAACAAAAACTCTCTGTTTAGGAGATTTTTCTTAAAAAAAAGAACTCCTCTACTTACATAACTTAAGTTTAACGAAGCACATCCTTTTTAAAGGAGCTTACAAAACAAAATTAAATAGTATTTTTGTTACAAAACCTAAACCAATGCAGATTTCAGATTCCGTACTAAATACCCGAGTTGAAGAGTGGCTATCACCTATTTTTGATACTCAAACACAAGAACAAATTTCACAATTAAAGCAAAACAATCCCGAAATTCTTAAAGAGAGTTTTTATAAGGACTTAGAATTTGGTACAGGTGGTATGCGCGGTATCATGGGAGTAGGAACAAATCGCATTAATAAATATACTTTAGGAAAAAGTACACAAGGTTTAAGTAATTACCTAAAAAAAGAATTTCCTGGAGAACAAGCAAAAGCTGTAATAGCTTACGATTGCAGAAACAATAGCGATACCTTAGCCCAACTTGTTGCCGATGTATTTTCTGCTAATGGGGTTCAAGTATATCTATTTTCTAGTTTACGACCAACACCGGAGTTATCATACGCCGTGAAAGAATTAAATTGTCATTGTGGAATCGTACTAACTGCTAGTCATAATCCGCCAGAATACAATGGATACAAAGTATACTGGCAAGACGGAGGGCAATTAGTTCCCCCACAAGATGGTGAGATTATTGCCGAAATTAACTCACTAAATTATACCGATATCAAGTTTGATGCAAACACTGATTTAATTCAGAAAATTGATAAAGAAATTGATGTACCTTTTATAGAGAACAGTGTTAAGAAAGGAAGTTTTGCTGCTACTCAAGAGGCCAAAGATAATACGACTATTGTATTCACCTCGTTACACGGTACTTCTATTACTTCAGTTCCTGAGACATTAGAAAAAGCTGGGTACAAAAATGTACACATCGTAAAAGAACAAGAAATTCCTGATGGTAATTTTCCAACAGTAAAATCTCCAAATCCAGAAGAACCTGAAGCACTTGCCATGGCGATGGAATTGGCAAAAAAAGTAGATGCCGACATTGTAATCGGTACAGATCCGGATTGTGATCGACTAGGAATTGCCATTCGTAACAATCTAGGAGAATTACAATTGCTTAATGGAAACCAAACTATGGTAGTAATGACTTGGTTTTTATTAAAACACTATAAAGAAAAAGGATTAAATGGCAATGAATTTATAGCTTCTACTATAGTGTCTACTCCGATGCTAAGAAATCTTGGTGAAGCATATGGTGTAGAATATAAAGAAGTACTTACAGGATTTAAGTGGATTGCTAAACTCATCAAAGATTTTCCTGAAAAACACTTTATTGGTGGTGGAGAAGAAAGTTTTGGCTTTATGGTTGGTGATTTTGTTCGTGATAAAGATGCTGTTACTTCTACTCTATTAGCCTGTGAAATAGTAGCATATACAAAATCTCATGGCAGTTCGTTTTATCAAGAGCTATTAAAACTATACACAGATCACGGATTTTATAAAGAAAGTTTGATTTCTCTTGTTAAAAAAGGAATTAAAGGCGCTGAGGAGATAAAACAAACAATGATTGATTTAAGAAATAACCCTCCGACAGCACTAAACAACGAAAAAATAGTACTGATCGAAGATTATCATACGAGTATTGCCAAAAATACCCAAGATCGCACGGAGCAAACTATTGATGTCCCTAAATCCAATGTATTAATCTTTTACACAGAAGCAGGAAGCAAAATCGCTGCAAGACCAAGCGGAACCGAACCAAAAATCAAATTCTATATAAGTGTACAAGAGTCTTTAGCAACTACTGCTGATTTTGATAAAGTACAGGAAAAACTAGATCATAAAATAGAAGTCATCAAAAAAGATTTACAATTAACTTAAATAACGATAATAACCGTTTCTGAATACTTAATGAACTATTTTAAACAAATTCTTCGCTTTGCGAAACCTTATAAATCTTTCGGGATTCTAAATATTATATGTAATATTTTTTATGCACTGTTTAGTGCATTGTCCTTTATAGCATTAATTCCCATGCTTAAAGTATTATTTAATAAGGAAAAAAACACGGTGTATCCCGAACCTGTATGGAAGGGAATTGCTAGTTCTAAGGATTATCTCATGGATTCTCTAAACATTTTTATTTCAGAAAATGTTGCTTCTAAAGGGGAATTATATGTTCTTACTTATATGATTATAGCTATTATTACTATATTCATGTTAAAGAATCTATTTAATTATTTAGCAATGTACTTTATTACATTTCTAAGAAATGGCGTATTAAGAGATATCAGAGATGAGTTATATGAAAAAACTATTAGTCTCCCATTATCCTTCTTCTCTGAAAAACGAAAAGGAGATACTATGGCGAGGATTTCTACTGATGTATTAGAAATACAACATTCTTTCTTGTCAATTCTAGAGCTAATAGTTAGAGAACCCCTTACCATTCTTTTTACCTTAATATTTATGTTTTACTTGAGTACAACACTTACGTTGTTTGTATTCATTTTTATTCCGGTTTCAGGGTTTCTTATTTCATTAATTGGTAAAACATTAAAAAAGCACTCTGATAAAGTTCAAAAAGAACAAGGTTATTTTTTATCCGTAGTTGAAGAAACATTGGGTGGACTTAAGGTAATTAAAGGGTTTAATGCCGAAAAAATATTTGGAAATAAGTTTAAAGAATCTACATCAAGGTTTTTCAAATTTTCAAATACTTTATTAAATCGTCAGAATTTAGCTTCTCCAACTAGTGAATTTCTAGGAATTTGCGTAATCTCTGTATTGCTATGGTATGGAGGAAGATTAGTGTTTGTAAGCAAAACTTTAGAAGCAGAAATGTTTTTAGCATATATTGGTTTAGCATATAACATTTTAACTCCTGCAAAGGCAATCTCAAAAGCTAACTACGGAGTAAAAAAAGGTAACGCCGCTGCAGAACGTGTTCTAGAAATCCTAAACACAGAATCTCCATTACAAGATAAACCTGGAGCAGTTGATAAAAGTAATTTTGAGGATAATATTCTTTTAGAAGGTATCTCCTTTAAATACGAGAATGAGTATGTGCTAAACGACTTCACTCTTAATGTTCCTAAAGGTAAATCTGTTGCACTCGTTGGGCAATCCGGAAGTGGTAAATCCACGATAGCTAATTTGGTTACGAGATTCTATGACGTAAATAAAGGAGCTATCAAAATAGATGGTATCGATATTAGAGATATTACTAAAGAATCCTTAAGAGGGTTAATGGGATTGGTGACTCAAGACTCAATTTTATTTAATGACACTATCAAAAATAATTTGCTTATTGGAGATGAAAATGCGTCTGACGAAGAAATATTGGAAGCTTTAAAAATAGCGAATGCCTGGGAATTTGTAAAAGACCTTCCCAAAGGTATAGAAACCAATATTGGTGATAGTGGTAATAAAATAAGTGGCGGACAGAAACAACGACTTTCTATAGCCAGAGCGGTGCTAAAAAATCCCCCGATCATGATTCTGGATGAAGCGACCTCCGCTTTAGACACAGAAAGCGAGCGACTGGTGCAATCAGCTTTAGAAAATATGATGAAAAATCGAACCAGTATCGTAATAGCACATAGACTATCTACTATACAAAATTCAGATTTAATCGTTGTAATGCAAAAAGGAAAAATTGTAGAACAAGGGACTCACGAAGAACTCATTGCTAGTAATGGCGCATACCAAAAATTAGTTACCATGCAATCTTTTGATAGCTAATCCCTGAATATCAATTATATAAAAACAAAAAAGAGCGTCTCCACGCTCTTTTTCTTCACACAAATCATCTTAATTTAGGGGCTTAATCTAAAATTAAAACTCACTTTTATTAAGAACTTCCATCTTGGGGAAAATGAAAGTACTAACTCATTTTTACTTTGTAAAGATACAATCATTTTAGAACACTGCAAAACATTTTATGTATTTAATCTAAAAAAACATACTTTTTAACACTTGTTTAATCAATAAATGATAATTTTGTAATCTAAAACTTACAATAAAACAAAAACTAAATACCGAATAATTGTAATAGAAACACTCACAAAGAAAGTATATAAAATAAAAAAGAGCGTCTCCACGCTCTTTTTCTTCACACAAATCATCTTAATTTAGGGGCTTAATCTAAAATTAAAACTCACTTTTATTAAAAACCTTCATCTTGGGGAAAATGAAAGTACTAACTCATTTTTACTTTGTAAAGATACAATCATTTTAGAACACTGCAAAACATTTAATGCTTTTTATCTAAAAAAACACACTTTTAACTAAATTATTACATTTAATTCCTACATTTTCTTACAAAAAAATATTTTAATGATCTTATTAAACCTTTTTTATGTAATTTAGTCTTATAGCATAGTAACGCATATGAACTACCATTAAAACTATATTTTACTATTGAATATTCAAGAAGAAGAAAAATTACTTATTGCCCTGAAAACGGATAAAGACATCAATAGTGCCTTTAGCAAGCTTGTTGCTCTTTATAAACAGAGATTATATTGGCATATTAGAAATATGGTAAAAAACCATGATGATACAGATGATATATTGCAAAATGTGTTTATTAAGGTGTATAAAAACATATCAAAATTTAAAGGAGAAAGTAAATTATATTCGTGGATGTATAGAATCGCTACCAATGAATCTATTACCTTCTTAAACCAAAAGGCAAAAAAATATAATATAAGTAATGAAGAATTACAGCAACAGCTTATCGAAAACCTAGAAGCTGATGTATATTTTGAAGGTGATGAGATTCAACTTAAATTGCAAAAGGCAATTACTTTATTACCAAGAAAACAGCAACAGGTATTCAATATGAAATATTTTCAGGAATTGAAATACAAAGAAATATCTGAAATTTTGGAGACTAGTGAAGGAGCGTTAAAAGCCTCGTACCATTTAGCTTCTAAAAAAATTGAAGAATTCCTGAAAACTAATTAAACCTTTTTACATTTATAGCGTCCTATATACAGTGAAAAAAAATAATTTACATAACGATAAGAAAGGATTTAAAGTTCCTGAAAATTACTTCGATAATTTCGAAGAGAAGCTTTTTGAGAAAATATCTCAAGAAAATGAAAACTCTTCTTTACTATCGGATACAAGATCCTCTGGTCTAAATGTTCCTGACAACTATTTCTATACTTTTGAGAATCAGCTTATGGAAAAACTGAATTCTGAGGAAAAAGAGACTTCCATACTTGTTGATAGTCTAAAAACAGGCTTGACAACACCTGAAAAGTATTTTGAAAATATAGAAGAAAAGATTTTACAAAAAACAATTACTGTAAACAAGGAAACCAACGTAGTATCTATATTCTCTAGAAAGAACATATTATATGTTTCTGGTATTGCAGCGATGATTGCCATTATTATATCTATCTCGATTCATAAAGAAAATGATTCTTTTAATTTTGACAATATTGATGTTGCTGACATTCAGGAGTACTTTGAGGAAGGAAATGCAGAATTTAGTGATGCTGAAATTGCCGAATTGCTGGATGATGAAACTAATTTAACCGATGCATTTGGCAATACCGAACTAAGTGAAAAAGAATTAGAAGATTATTTATCTGATGAAGAGTTAACTGATGAGATTATATATGTTGAATAAAAAAGAACGCATGAAAAAAATACTATTACTATTTATTATTGTTTTTACAATTAATATTTCTTATTCCCAAAGAGGTTCTAGAGAAAGAGTAAAAACTTTAAAAATAGCTTATATAACAGAACAATTAAATTTAAGTAGTAAGGAAGCTCAACAATTTTGGCCTATTTATAACAAACATGACGAAACCATGGAAAGCCTTAAAAAGGAAGAACGTAGATCTATTAGATCAATAAAAGATGCTGATGGACCTGAAGGCTTAAGTGAAAAAGAAGCTGAGGAGCTTTTAAGAAATCATATAAAAGGAGAAGAGCAAAAATTAAATGCTCGCAAAAAACTAATTACAGATCTAAGACAAGTTATTTCCTATAAGCAGATTCTAAAACTGGTAAAAGCAGAGAGGGAATTTAACAAACGTCTTCTAAAGCAATTGAGGGATAGACGACAAAGAAATTGACAATAAGAAATCTTGCTGATTTTGAATAAAAAGTAAATGAGATCTCTTTATCATTTACTTTTTTGTTTTAAAAATTAATTTTGCAATTCTATTTTTTCCTGCCGCCACTGCCACACTATCATTTATAAATCGAAGTGTATAAAAGCTTTCTTTACTAATATCTTTCCATGAATTTCCTGAGTCATTAGAAATAGAAATTCCGGTAAAGCCTAATGCTATCATTTCTTTACCACCTCCATTGGGAATGTATCGAATACAACTTTTATATCCCACTCCTACTCCATCTGCTATCAAATTCCAAGTTTTGCCTCCGTCAGTCGTTACAGCCTTATTTCTTTTTTTATTCTCAGGTTTTGTATAATCTCCACCAAAAATCACCCCATTACTTTCATCATAAAAATCCATAGAATATGCTCCAGTTGTTTCGATTCCCTGTATTATTGGAGTTTCAAAAACTTGCCAGCTATTACCTTTATCAGATGAATAAAAAACTCTCGATTTCATACCACCGGAAACAATCCAGGTATGATTACCAACAATTGCTATATTTCCGTTACTAGCTGCAAAAGCGGCTTCTCCTTCTCCTGTTTTAGGTAAATCTTCGCAAGAAAATTTATTCCAGGTCTCTCCTCCATCCCTGGTAATAATAATGGATAAACATCCATCCGTTGGATCTCCCATCGCAATTCCTTCTTTATTATTCCAAAATGTCATAGCATCATAAAAGACCTTTTCGTGATCTTCTTTGTACACCACCTTTGTTTCTCGGTTTTCTTTATTAATTTTATATAATAAAGCTGGCGATGCAATACTCAGTATAAAAAAATCAGTCTCTGTATCTGCTATAGCCCTAAAGTGAATTTTCTCTCCTTCAAAATCTAAAGTGTTGATTTTTTTATTCTTGATAGTAAGCTTATCATCTATTTCAAAAGTTCCATACACACCATTACTACCTGCAAACATTAATAGACTATCATATATTTCTATAGCTCTTATACTCGTTGAATCACTAAAAATAGTCTCGACAGTTACTTCAGAAAAATTGTGTTGAACTAATTTCTGTTGTTCTGATCCACAATTGAAAAGAAGCGTCACAACCAACAACAATAGTAAAAATCTCATACCCCATATTTTTGAATCAAATATAACACTATTCTAAAGCAAAGGATTACCTTTGCAAACCTTAAAAAAAATGACAATGCGTTTACATAGAACTTTGGTTTTTGCTGTTATAGACGGACTTACTGAAATATTTAATGAAGGAGCTTATGCCGATAAAGTAGTTCAAAAATTACTAAAACGTGATAAACGATGGGGATCTCGTGACCGCAGTTTTATTGCAGAAACCGTGTATGATATCGTAAGGTGGAAACGCCTTTATGCTGAAATTGCCGATGTTTCTGAACCTTTTTCTAGAGAAAATCTTTGGAGAATATTTGCTGTTTGGGCTACACTAAGAGGTATCACATTACCTGACTGGAAACAAATTATTCCTACTCCTACAAGACGTATCAAAGGTCGTTTTGATGAATTAAGCAATACACGTAAATTTAGAGAATCCATACCGGATTGGATGGACGAATTAGGAGAAAAAGAGTTGGGAGCTAAATGGGATAAAGAAATTGCTGCCTTAAATCAGCAAGCACCGGTAGTTCTTAGAGCTAATTCTCTAAAAATATCCAGAGATAAGCTTAGAGGAATTCTTGAAGATGAAAATATAGACACAGAATTTATCAAAGGATATCCATCGGCTCTTCAACTTACAGAGAGAGCAAATGTATTCTCTACAGAAGCTTTTAAAAAGGGATTCTTTGAGGTACAGGATGGTTCATCGCAATTAGTTGCTGATTTCTTAGAAGTAAAACCAGGTCAGCGGGTAGTAGATACTTGTGCAGGAGCTGGTGGAAAAACACTACACTTGGCTGCATTAATGGAGAACAAAGGTCAGGTAATTGCTATGGATATTTATAGTAATAAACTAAAAGAACTTAAGAGAAGAGCGAGACGTGCAGGTGCTCACAACATAGAACCCCGGACTATAGAAAGCACTAAAGATATTAAGAAATTACACGGTAAAGCAGATCGTGTCTTAATCGATGCGCCTTGTAGTGGATTAGGTGTTTTAAGTAGAAACCCAGATGCCAAATGGAAATTGCAACCAGAATTTCTGGATAAAATCAGGCAAACACAATCCGAGATATTAGAAAGCTATTCCAAAATGGTAAAACCTGGCGGAAAATTAGTATACGCCACTTGTTCTATTTTACCTTCAGAAAACCAAGAACAGGTTAAAACATTCTTAACCAAAGAAATAGGAAAAGAGTTTATCTTTGTAAAGGATAAAAAAGTGCTTTCTTCAGAATCTGGATTTGATGGATTTTATATGGCACTACTAGAAAGAAAATAACTCAACTTACGCAACAAACAATGAAAACAAGATTACTTTTAATTGCTCTTTGTGCATTTTATTTTGGTTTTAGTCAAGTTCCATCGGGATATTATGACTCTGTAACAGGATCAGGATACTCCCTAAAAACGCAACTAAAAAACATTATTGATAGTGACAATGATGGTTTAACTCCTGAATTTCAATCTACAGATCCTGGTTATGCTGGATTGTATACAACATATGTAACTTCGGATTCCGATTCATATTATGAAAATAATGGTAGTGTTTTGGACATGTATTCTGAAAAACCAGATGGCACAGATTCTTATGAATACACTCATTTTACGGATCAGGACCCAGGATCTGGCGGAACATCTGAAGGAGAATTCTATAACCGCGAACATATAATTCCGCAATCTGTTTTTAATCAAGTTACTCCACAACGTTCGGATGCTCATTTTGTAGTTCCTTCTGATAAATACGTAAATAGTCAACGAGGGAGTTTTCCTTTCGGAAGAGTTGAAAATGCAAATTTAACAACCTCCAATGGTTCTAAAAGAGGTAATAATCTAGATGCAGGATATTCAGCAGGATATACAGCTACAGTTTTCGAACCTATTGATGAATTTAAAGGCGATATCGCCAGAATGCATTTCTACTTTGCAACTCGATATGAAGATAATGTAGCAGGATATTCATATAGTATGTTTAATGGAACTAGTGATCAGGTTTTTGATAATACTTTTTTAAGTATTCTTGTAACCTGGCATTTACAGGATCCTGTATCTACAAGAGAAATGGATAGAAATGATGCCATTTTTGCAAGACAGAACAATAGGAACCCTTTCATTGATCATCCAGAGTATGTACAAATGATATGGAACATAACAGTGGATACAGAAGCGCCAACGGTTCCAACAAATTTAATGGTATCTAATGAAACTTCTAATAGCGTTGATCTTTCCTGGACGGTCTCTTCCGACAATACAGCTGTAACTGAATATGATGTATATGTAAATTCAGTTTTTAATAAATCTGTTGCTTCTAACAGTACAAGTGTTAACGGATTAAGTCCTGAAACTACTTACTCTTTTAGTGTATTGGCAAAAGATGCTGCTGGAAACGAATCTGCACAAAGCAATTCAGTAAATGGCACAACCTTAGCTGGAGGAACTGGCGGCAGTGATTGTGCTTCAGAAACCTTTACCAACATAGGAGCTCCGTCCAGTCAATATCTTGATCGTATGTGGACAGGTGATGATGGAGGAACCTGGACCGCAACAGACGCTAGAACAGATCAAACTCTTACCGATGCTGCAATTACTATTAGAAATGGAGAGCTTACAGCTCCTTCGATTTCAGGAGGTATTGGTTCTTTAACAATAACTACCATTAGAGCATTTGGTGGTGGTAGTGGAACATTTACGGTACAAGTTAACGGAACTGCTGTAGGAACAATTCCATATGGTGATACAGAGGAAACCACAACTATTAATGATATTAATGTTACAGGAAATGTTGTAATTTCTTTTACAGACAAAGCAACAACTAGTGATAGAGTAATCATTGATGATCTATCTTGGACTTGCTATGACCCTACCCTAGGAGTCGATGATCTTGACCTGGATAACCTAATAACAGTGTATCCAAATCCTTCAATAGATGGTTCTATCACTATTAATATTCCTAATGGTACTACTAGCGAATTAAACATTTATGATATTACAGGGAAGCAAATTGTTTCTAAAAAGAATATTAAAGAGGCTATTCAGCTATCAAGTCTCCCTCAAGGAATGCTACTAGTAGAGATTATTTCATCTCAGAGGAGTATTACTAAAAAGATAATTATACGATAAAATGAAAAGCGGCTATTTAGCCGCTTTTTTTATTTATGTTCATTGTTTAAAATTTAGTGGATAACTCTAATATTACTATTAAGTTTTATACAATACTTTGTAAAGAAAAACAGTAAATTTGCAGCTTATTAAAAACAACACAAAGTCTGGAAGCATGATCCACTTCTTCGGAAACCAAAATGAGAATGTATTTGCGGTACAAACCACTGATGAAATCTCAACAGAAAATATCAAAAAATTAGTATGGTTATTTGGCAACCAACCTAAAATATCTTCGGCGTCTATTGACGCTTTTTTTGTTGGTCCTCGCGCCGCAATGATTACACCTTGGAGTACCAATGCTGTGGAGATTACCCAAAACATGGGAATCGAAGGAATCATTCGTATTGAAGAATTTCAGTCTGTATCAGAAGATTTTACCGATTTTGACCCAATGCTTTCTCAAAAATATACTGGGCTAAATCAGAATATATATACTATTAATATTGAGCCTGAATTAATTATAGAAATAGACAATATTGAGGCTTATAATAAAACTGAGGGGTTAGCACTAAGTCCAGAAGAAGTTGAGTATTTAGAAGGAGTAGCTAAAAAAATAGGAAGAAAATTAACAGACTCTGAAGTATTCGGGTTTTCTCAAGTCAACTCAGAACATTGTAGACATAAAATATTCAATGGAACCTTTATTATTGATGGAGAAGAGCAACCGACTTCCCTTTTTAAATTAATAAAGAAAACCTCGGAAACACATCCTAACAATATCGTTTCCGCATATAAAGATAATGTGGCCTTTGTAAAAGGTCCAAAGGTTACTCAATTTGCACCAAAAAGTGCTGATAAACCGGATTTCTATCAAGAAACACCTTACGAAAGTGTGATTTCTCTGAAAGCAGAAACTCATAATTTCCCAACAACTGTAGAGCCATTTAATGGGGCTGCTACAGGTTCTGGTGGAGAAATCAGAGACCGACTCGCTGGAGGAAAAGGTTCTTTACCATTAGCAGGAACAGCTGTTTATATGACTTCTTATTCACGATTAGAAGAAAATAGACCTTGGGAACAATCTGTGGAAGAAAGAAAATGGCTATACCAAACACCTGTAGATATTCTAATCAAAGCATCTAACGGAGCTTCGGATTTTGGAAATAAATTTGGACAACCGCTAATTACTGGATCCATTCTGACTTTTGAACATGAAGAAGATGCACGTAAACTAGGTTTTGACAAAGTAATTATGCAAGCTGGTGGAATTGGATATGGTAAAGCCGAACAAGCACTTAAAGACAAACCTGAAACCGGAGATAAGATTGTCATTCTTGGTGGTGAAAACTATCGAATTGGTATGGGTGGTGCTGCGGTTTCATCAGCAGACACAGGAGAATTTAGTAGCGGTATCGAATTGAATGCTATTCAGCGTTCTAATCCAGAAATGCAAAAACGAGCTGCCAATGCCATTCGTGGTATGGTAGAAAGTGATGTAAATACCATTGTTTCTATTCACGATCATGGAGCCGGAGGACATCTTAATTGTCTTTCTGAACTGGTAGAAGAAACTGGAGGGAAAATCGACTTAGATAAACTTCCTGTTGGAGACCCTACACTATCGGCCAAAGAAATTATTGGTAATGAGTCTCAAGAAAGAATGGGATTGGTTATCGGACAAAAAGATATTGATACTTTAGAACGAATTGCGGAACGTGAGCGTTCGCCAATGTATCAGGTAGGAGATGTAACAGGAGATGACCATTTTACTTTCGAATCCAAAACCAAAGGTGACAAACCTATGGATTTGGCTTTAGAGGATATGTTTGGCAGCTCTCCTAAAACGATTATGAATGATAAGACCATTGATCGTAACTATGAGGATATTTCGTACCAACAAGAACATCTTCACACTTATCTCGAACAGGTATTGCAACTAGAAGCTGTTGCTTGTAAAGATTGGCTTACTAACAAGGTAGATCGATGCGTTGGTGGAAAAGTTGCTAAACAACAATGTACAGGACCTCTGCAATTACCTCTTAACAACTGTGGTGTGATGGCTTTAGATTACACCTCTAAAGAAGGTATTGCGACTTCAATTGGTCACTCTCCTATTTCAGGTCTTATTAATCCCGAAGCTGGAAGTAAAAATTCTATTGCCGAAGCTTTAACTAATATCGTCTGGGCACCACTAAAAGATGGATTACAATCTATTTCTTTATCGGCAAATTGGATGTGGCCTTGCAAAAATGAAGGTGAAGACGCACGTTTATATAAAGCGGTAAAAGCAATCTCTGATTTTGCTATCGATTTAGGAATCAATGTACCTACTGGTAAAGATTCTCTTTCGATGAAGCAGAAATACCCAAATGAAGAAGTCATTTCTCCGGGAACCGTTATTATATCAGCTGCTGCTAATTGTAATGACATTACCAAAGTAATAGAACCGGTACTTCAAAAAGATAGCGGGAACATTTATTATATTAACTTATCTCAGGATAATTACAAACTGGGAGGATCTTCTTTTTCTCAGGTAATCAATAAAATTGGTTCAGAAGCTCCAAGTATTAGAGATGCGCAAAATTTTAAAAACACCTTTAATCTAATTCAACAATTAATAAGAGATAACAAAATTGTAGCTGGACATGATGTTGCCTCTGGTGGTTTAATTACTACTTTATTAGAATTATGTTTTGCAGATGTTAACTTAGGTGCAACATTAGATCTTTCTCAACTAGGAGAACAAGATACGATCAAGTTACTTTTTGCAGAAAACGCAGGTATAGTTTTTCAAAGTACAAATGATTCAGATATAGAGTCTATACTTTCGGAGCATAATATTCAGTTTTTCAATATTGGTAAAGTAACCAATAAAGCTTCATTAGAAATCATAAATACTGATGAATCATTTGATTTTAATATTACAGCTTTAAGAAAAATATGGTTTAGAACATCATACCTTTTAGATCAAAAGCAAACCGCTAATAATCTAGCAAATGATCGTTTTGATAATTTTGCAAAACAACCTTTACAATATACATTTCCTAAGCATTTTAATGGAAAACTTCCTGTAATTGATAATGATAATCCAAAGCCAAAAGCTGCTATCATTCGTGAAAAAGGAAGTAACTCTGAACGCGAAATGGCCAATGCTATGTACCTGGCTGGTTTTGATGTAAAAGATGTACATATGACCGATCTTATCACAGGTCGAGAAACCTTAGAAGATATTCAATTTATAGGTGCTGTAGGTGGATTCTCGAATAGTGATGTACTTGGTTCTGCTAAAGGTTGGGCTGGAGCATTTCTTTATAATGAAAAAGCGAATACAGCTTTAAATAACTTCTTTAAAAGAGAAGACACACTATCTGTCGGAATCTGTAATGGATGTCAATTATTTATGGAATTAGAAGTGATCAATCCTGAGCATAGTGAGCACGGAAAAATGCATCATAATGACTCTCACAAACACGAAAGTGGATTTACCTCTGTTAAGATTCAGAAAAATAATTCTGTCATGTTATCTTCATTAGAAGGAAGTACACTTGGTGTATGGATTTCTCATGGCGAAGGAAAATTTAACCTTCCACTATCCGAAGATCAATATAATATTGTTGCGAAATATGGATACGAAGGATATCCAGCCAACCCTAATGGCTCAGACTACAATACTGCTATGATGTGTGATGCTACAGGTCGTCATTTAGTAATGATGCCTCATATCGAGCGTTCAACATTCCAATGGAACTGGGCGAACTACCCAAAAGGAAGACAAGATGAAGTGTCGCCATGGATAGAAGCTTTTGTAAATGCTAGATTATGGATTGGGGATACAAAGTAATTTTTACTTTTGGTTAAAACTTATTTAGGGTTTATTACTATCAAACTGTTATATATTAATAACTGTATTACTGATTCACGCTTCACAACCAAATGGTGATTTAATCAGTATTTTTACAGAAGTATCAACAACTTTTTTGAACCTAAATACGTAAACCTTGAAAAAAATATTCGTCACCCTGTTTTTATTGGTTTCGGCTTTTGCTATTTCTCAAACAAAACTAAAATATAGTAAAGCTAAAATCACGTACAATACTCCGGAGAATTTCCAATTACTTATGGACGCAGGAGTTCCCATGGATCACGGTCAACATAAACGTGGAATTTTTATTATTTCGGATTTCTCTTCAATAGAAATTGAAACTGCACGAAATCTTGGTTTCCAAGTAGACATTATAATAGAAGATGCGGAAGCAGATTTTATTAAAAGAAATGAAATTGCCAAAACTCAAAAAGCCATACAAAATCTAAGCTGTCCTTCTGACAATGGAACTATAACAAACTACCCTACTCCATCTAATTTTTCGTTAGGATCTATGGGTGGATATCTTACTTATCAAGAAATGTTAGATAATCTCGATGCCATGAGAGCGCAGTACCCAACATTAATTTCAGAAAGAGTAGACATCGGTACATTTGTTACGAATGGGACACCAGACAATTCTGTTTCGCCATCGATAGGAGGAAATACAATACAATGGGTGCGTATTTCTGATAACCCTGATGTAGATGAAAACGAATCAGAAATATTATACGATGCAATTCATCACGCAAGAGAACCGGCTAGTTTATCTCAGCTTATTTACTATATGTGGTATTTATTAGAGAATTACAATTCTGATCCAGATATTAAACAAATTGTCGACAATACGGAATTATATTTTGTACCTGTTTTAAACCCTGATGGATATTTATACAATCAAGTTACTAATCCTAACGGTGGTGGATTTTGGAGAAAAAACAGATTTAATGCTACAGGAACTAATGGTGGTGTAGATAACAATCGAAACTACGATCATTATCCCGATGGAACTTCTGCGACTGCAACCTGGAGCGGTCCTGGTTCATCAAACAACGTAAATAGTGAAACATATCATGGTACTAGCGCTTTTTCTGAAATAGAAAATCAAGCAATGAAATGGTTTACGGAGCAACACAATTTTGTAATCGCTCTTAACAACCATACTTTTGGCGAATTATTATATTTCCCTTATTCTTATGCTGCAAATACCCCTACGCCAGATGAAGATATTTTTGTTACGATTGGAGCGGAACTTACTTCCCAAAATGGTTATAACCCATTAAGAGATGCTCCGTTTGCGGGAGATAGCGATGACTTCATGTATGGAGGAACTACACAACCGCATAATAAAATATTTTCTTTTACTCCTGAAGTAGGCACCGCCTTCTGGCCAGCATCTAACCAAATAGATGGTATCTGTAAAGGAATGATGTACCTAAACCTTACTGCTGCGAAAATGACGAATAACTACGCACAAATAGAAAGTATAGGAAACATCTTTATTGGAGAAAATACTACTTTCAATGCAAACTATACTCTAAAAAGATTAGGAGTTACAGGAAATGGAAATTTCACAGTAAGTATTGTACCCATCTCCAACAATATTACGAGTGTTGGTAGTCCTAAAAATTATACAAGCACACAAATTGGAACCAACGTATCGGATAATATTCAAGTGAATCTAAATAATTCAGTCCAAATTGGTGATGACATTTCTTATACAATTCTAGTTGATGGAGGAGCCATCACAGAATCTGTAAATATTACTAAAAAGTATGGAGAGCTACAGAGTATTGTTAACAATGACGCTAATAGTTTAGTTGATTATACACAGTCTGGCTGGTCTACCACCATGGCTACCTTTGTATCAGCTAATGCTTCAATAACCGAATCTCCTAATGGAAACTATAGCGCTAATCAAAATAAGACAATCGAACTTTCTCAAAATATAGATCTTAGTGATGCAGCATTTGCAAATGTTCAATTTTATGCAAAATGGGATATCGAGAACAATTGGGATTATGCACAATTCGAAGTATCCATAGATAATGGAAGTTCCTGGATTCCACAATGTGGAAAATTCACAAACTCAGGTAGTACAAACGCAGGGCAACCAACAGGCGAACCTTTGTATGATGGAACCCAAACAGATTGGGTACTAGAAGAAATCAACCTTAGTGATTATCTTGGAGAAACTATTAAAGTTCGCTTTCAATTTGTTTCTGATGGTAATACCGAAGAAGATGGTTTCTTTTTTGATGATCTGATTGTGAATTCTATAAATCAAGATGTATTAGATGTTCCAGATACTATCTTCTCTGAGTTTAAAATATTCCCTAATCCTGTTAAAGATTTTCTAAAAATATCTCCTTCATCTTCTACTAATTTCAGTCTACACCTAAGAAATTTGATAGGACAAGAGGTGTCTACCAAAACTAAAGTTTCTGGAGATCAAGAACTTGATGTCTCAAAATTAAATTCTGGATTGTATTTTCTAACAATAGAAATAAATGGTAACATCAAAACTTTTAAAATTTTAAAACGATAATTCTTCAATTAAAACCCATAAAACTTAAGGAGTTATCAAAAGATAGCTCCTTTTTTTATATATTAGGGTTGTGTATTGTGATATTTTTTATAATTTGCGAAACTATGCACGCATAGTAGTTTTTAAAATTCTCTAGCGCATAAGAATTCGGAGAATTTTGATTATATTAAACAAATTTGTTGTACAACTTTATTATAATTGTTAAGCGTTACGTTTTTTTAAAACATAATTCTTAAATTTAAAAGGTCTTTACAAACAGAGAAAAAACATATCTGAAACAACGTATGAATACAATTACTAGATTATTTGATTTCCCACATTATCAGCTAGAGAAATACAATTTAGACAAAGCTTTAATAACAAAATATGATGGAAAGTGGGTTGCTACTTCTACTAAGGAATACGTAGAAAAAGCAAATCAAATCAGCCGAGGTTTATTACGATTAGGTGTTAAACCTAATGATAAAGTTGCTATAATTTCTTCTAATAATAGGACCGAATGGAATATTGTTGACATAGGCGTGTTACAAATTGCCGCACAGGATGTACCTATTTATCCTACTATTTCTCAGGAAGATTACGAATATGTTTTAAACCATTCCGAATCTGTTTATTGTTTTGTATCTGATGATGAAGTTTTGCAAAAAGTAAACAACATAAAAGGTAATGTACCTTCCCTTAAAGGAGTATATTCTTTTAATGACATAGAAGGCTGCGATAGCTGGAATAAGGTGTTAGAGCTCGGAAGCGATGATAGCAATCAAGAAGAAGTAGAGAAGCTTATGGCTTCTGTAAAGGAAGACGATCTAGCTACCTTAATATATACTTCAGGAACTACAGGTAGACCAAAAGGAGTTATGTTAAGTCATAAAAATATAGTAACTAATGCCTTACATAGTTCGACCAGATTTGCAGAATTCGATGGAGAAGTAAAGGCATTGAGTTTTTTACCTGTTTGTCATATTTATGAAAGGATGTTAATGTATTTATACCAATATAGAGGTATAGGTATTTATTTTGCTGAATCTCTGGAAACAATAAGTGATAACTTAAAAGAGATACAACCTGATATGATGACAGCTGTTCCTAGATTGCTGGAAAAAGTATATGATAAAATCATTGCTAAGGGAGCAGATCTAACAGGTGTAAAAAAGAAATTATTTTTCTGGGCGGTAGAACTAGGCTTAAAATATGAACCTTATGGTGCTAATGGCTGGTGGTATGAGAAGAAATTAGGCATTGCTAAAAAACTAATTTTCAGTAAGTGGCAGGAAGCATTAGGAGGAAATCTAAAAGTAATTGCATCAGGAAGTGCCGCTTTACAATCCAGACTAGCTCGTGTTTTTAACGCTGCAGGAATAAATGTAATGGAAGGTTATGGATTAACAGAAACATCGCCTGTGATTTCTGTAAATGATATTAGAGACAGAGGTTTTAAAATTGGTACTGTAGGTAAAATGTTACCTGAAACAGAAGTTAAAATTGCTGAAGATGGTGAAATTCTTATAAAAGGACCACAGGTAATGATAGGTTACTATAAGGATGAAGAAAAAAGTAAAGAAGTTCTAAAAGATGGATATTTCCACACTGGAGATATTGGAGAAATAGATAGTGAAGGTTTCTTAAGAATTACGGATCGTAAAAAAGAAATGTTCAAAACTTCAGGAGGTAAGTATGTTGCTCCTCAGGTAATAGAAAATGCGATGAAACAATCACGTTTTATCGAACAAATAATGGTTATAGGTGACGGAGAAAAAATGCCTGCTGCTTTTATTCAACTAAATTTTGAATTTGTAAAAGATTGGGCAAATCGAAAAGGCATTTCTATCGGTAATTCAAATGAAGAAATCGTAAGTAACCAAACCGTAATCGACCGCGTACAGGAAGAAGTTGATGAGCATAATGAAAAATTCGGAAAATGGGAACGTATCAAAAGATTCGAACTTACATCAGACGAGTGGAGCATTGAAGCAGAACACCTCACTCCTACTATGAAACTAAAAAGACGAGTGATCAAGGCAAAATATCAAGATCTATATAGTAAAATTTATGGCTAATTCAATTCACTGATTACAAATGTATAGTGTAAAACTTTAACTTTAAATCAGTAAACTCCTCATTTTATGAGGAGTTTTTTTATTAATTCAACAGAAAAATGTAAATTACTTTCTCTTTTCACAATTTTTTATATAATTTACTATGCGTGCATAATAAATTTTTCTTACCTTTACACCATAACAAATTTTCTGAATGAGAGAAAAAACAATTGATTATGCACTTCGTGCAACATGGATGGCTGTTGCCAAGATGTATAACGAAGAAGCAGGTAAAAAAGGTAGTACAATGGCAACGGGTTTTGCATTAATTAGCATCGATCCTGAAAATGGAACTCCATCTACCTCATTAGGCCCTAAGATGGGTATGGAAGCCACTAGTTTATCACGAACTTTAAAAACCATGGAAGAGAAAGGGTTAATTTTTAGAAAGAAAAACCCTCAAGACGGACGTGGTGTTCTAATATATCTAACCCCTTTCGGAGTAGAAATGAGAAATTTTTCAAAAGATGTAGTTTTTACATTCGACCATGCCGTAAGAAAGCATGTTCCAAAGGAAAAGCTTGATACTTTCTTAGAAGTATTTCAATTGATAAATGATCTCATCGCTACCAAGAAAATATACACAAAAAAGGAATCTATAACATCTTAACAACCAGAAGTTAAAAAATGAAAAGAGTCATTAAAAAAGTTGCAGTCGTTGGTTCAGGAATTATGGGCTCCGGTATTGCATGTCATTTCGCTAATATCGGCGTCGAAGTACTATTATTAGATATAGTACCAAGAGAATTAAACGAGAAAGAAAAGGCAAAAGGCCTTACACTAGAAAGCAAAGTGGTTCGTAACAGGTTAGTAAATGATTCACTAACCGCCGCTCTTAAATCCAAACCTTCTCCTATTTACCATCAAAAATTTGCAAACCGTATCACTACAGGAAACCTAGAAGATGATATTGCAAAAGTAGCTGATGTAGATTGGATTATTGAGGTAGTAGTAGAAAGACTAGATATTAAAAAGTTAGTTTTTGAAAATCTAGAAAAACACAGAACGCCTGGAACTTTAATTACTTCTAACACTTCAGGTATTCCTATAAAATTCATGAACGAAGGAAGAAGTGAAGATTTCCAAAAACATTTCTGTGGAACTCACTTCTTTAACCCTGCTCGTTACCTGAAATTATTTGAGATTATACCTGGGCCAAATACTTCTACCGAAGTGCTTGAGTTCCTAAACGGATATGGAGAGCAATATTTAGGAAAAACATCTGTAGTTGCTAAAGATACTCCTGCGTTTATTGGAAACAGAATAGGTATCTTCAGTATTATGAGCTTATTCCATATGGTAAAAGATATGGGATTAACCATTGAAGAAGTTGATAAATTATCCGGTCCAGTTATTGGACGTCCAAAATCTGCAACTTTCCGTACGGTTGATGTAGTAGGATTAGATACTTTAGTACACGTTGCTAATGGTATTGCTGATAATTGTCCTGATGATGAACGTCACGAATTATTTAAACTACCAGCGTTCATCAATACGATGATGGAGAATAAATGGTTAGGTAGTAAGACGAAACAAGGATTTTATAAAAAACATGTATCTCCAGAAGGAAAAAAGGAAATTCTTTCTCTTGATTTAGACACATTAGAATATAGAGCTAGTAAAAGAGCTTCTTTTGCTACCTTAGAAATGACTAAAACTATTGATAAAGTAGTAGATCGTTTTAAAGTACTAGTTGCTGGAAAAGATAAAGCAGGAGAATTTTATCGTAAAAGTTTTGCTGCATTATTTGCATATGTATCTAACCGTATTCCAGAGATTACAGACGACCTTTATAAGATTGATGATGCTATGAAAGCTGGATTTGGTTGGGAACACGGTCCTTTCCAAATTTGGGATGCTATTGGAGTAGAAAAAGGAATTGAAATGATGAAAGCAGAAGGATATGAACCAGCTGCTTGGGTTAATGATATGATCGCTTCAGGAAGTACTTCTTTTTATACGGTTAAAAATGGAGCTACTAATTATTACGACATTCCAAAAAAGGAACAAGTAAAAGTTCCAGGACAAGATGCATTTATCATTTTAGATAACATCCGTAAATCTTCTGAAGTTTTCAAAAATAGCGGTGTTGTAGTAGAAGATCTTGGTGATGGAATCCTTAACGTAGAATTCCAAAGTAAGATGAATACTATAGGTGGTGATGTACTTGCTGGATTAAATACAGCTATTGATATGGCTGAGAAAAACTTCCAAGGATTGGTTGTTGGTAATCAAGCAGCTAATTTCTCTGTAGGTGCCAACATCGGAATGATCTTTATGATGGCTGTAGAGCAAGAGTATGATGAATTGAATATGGCAATTAAGTATTTCCAAGATTCTATGATGCGTATGCGTTACTCTTCAATCCCTACTATTGTTGCTCCTCATGGTATGGCTTTAGGTGGTGGATGTGAAATTTCATTACATGCTGATAAAGTAGTTGCTGCAGCAGAAACGTATATGGGATTAGTAGAATTTGGTGTTGGTGTGATCCCTGGTGGAGGGGGTTCTAAAGAGATGGCTTTAAGAGCTTCTGATCTTTTCAAAAAAGATGATGTAGAGCTAAATGTACTACAAGAACATTTCTTAACTATAGGTATGGCAAAGGTATCTACTTCTGCTTACGAAGCATTTGACACGAACTTACTTCAAAAAGGAAAAGATATCGTTGTTGTTAATAAAGACCGTCAGATTGCTACTGCTAAAGCATATGCAAAATTAATGGCGGAACAAGGATATACCCAACCTGTAAAACGAAAGGACATCAAAGTACTTGGAAAACAAGCACTAGGTATGTTCTTAGTAGGTACAGATTCTATGGAAGCTAGTAAATATATTTCGGAACACGATCATAAAATAGCGAATAAACTAGGTTATGTAATGGCTGGAGGAGATTTATCAGAACCAACCTTGGTAACAGAACAATATTTATTAGATCTAGAACGTGAAGCTTTCTTGTCTTTATGTACAGAACGTAAAACGTTAGAGCGTATTGAACATATGCTTAAGAAAGGTAAACCGTTACGTAACTAGTATTGAGAATTAAGTATTGAGTAATTAGAAAATAGAGTAATGCATAAAGTTGAAGATTTAAAAATATGGAAAAGGTCAATTGTTTTGGCTAAATCTATATATCTATTAACTAAAGAACTGCCTTCTGATGAAAAATATGGATTGATTTCTCAAATAAAACGAAGTGCAATTTCAATTTCTTCAAACATTGCGGAAGGCAGCGGAAGAAATTCAAATAAGGAATTTAAGCATTTTTTAAGTATTGCTAATGGTTCAGCTTATGAACTTCATACACAGTTAGTACTAACGATAGAACTTGATCTTTTATCGAAAGAAAAAGTTCAACAAGCTATTGACTTGTTGATTGAAATTCAAAAAATGAATTATTCATTACAGAAAAGTATTGCGAACAAAATCTCAATACTTGATACTAATATCTAAAATCTATTTTATAAAAAATGAAAACCGCATATATAGTAAAAGCATATAGAACAGCCGTAGGAAAAGCACCTCGCGGAGTGTTCAGATTTAAAAGAACTGATGAGTTAGCTGCTGAAACAATTCAGCATATGATGAAAGAACTGCCACAATTAGACAAAAGTCGTATTGATGATGTTATTGTTGGTAATGCAATGCCAGAAGGATCTCAAGGTCTTAATATGGCACGTTTAATATCACTTATGGGATTAGAATCTATTGATGTACCTGGTGTTACCGTAAATAGATTCTGTTCTTCTGGAATAGAAACTATAGGTATGGCTACTGCAAAAATACAAGCTGGAATGGCAGATTGTATTATCGCAGGAGGTGCAGAAAGCATGAGTTCGGTTCCTATGACTGGATACAAAACAGAATTAAATTATGATTTAGCCAAGTCTGGTCATGAAGATTACTATTGGGGAATGGGTAACACTGCAGAAGCGGTAGCTCATCAATTCAATGTATCACGTGAAGATCAAGATGAGTTTGCTTACAATTCTCATATGAAAGCATTAAAAGCACAAGCTGAAAATCGTTTTCAAGATCAAATAGTTCCTATCAATGTAGAGCAAATTTATGTCGATGAAAACGGAAAAAAAGCCAGTAAATCGTATACTGTAACTAAAGATGAAGGGCCTCGTAAAGGAACTAGTAAAGAAGTTTTAGGAAAACTTAGACCGGTTTTTGAACTTGGAGGAAGTGTAACTGCGGGTAATTCTTCTCAGATGAGTGATGGTGCTGCATTTGTGATGGTTATGAGTGAAGATATGGTTAAAGAACTAAACTTGGAACCAATAGCAAGACTTGTAAACTATGCTGCTGCCGGTGTAGAACCAAGAATTATGGGAATCGGACCTGTAAAGGCAATTCCAAAAGCTTTAAAACAAGCAGGCTTAAAACAAGAGGATATTGAGCTAATTGAACTGAATGAAGCCTTTGCTTCTCAATCATTAGCAGTAATGCGTGAGCTAAACATCAATCAAGATATCGTGAACGTAAATGGAGGAGCTATTGCTTTGGGTCATCCACTTGGTTGTACAGGAGCGAAACTTTCTGTTCAATTGTTTGATGAAATGCGCAAACGTGATATGAAAGGAAAATATGGTATGGTGACTATGTGTGTTGGTACTGGTCAGGGAGCTGCTGGTATTTTTGAATTTTTGAATTAAGAAACGATAGAGATAATATAATAAAACAATGAGTACAGAAACTTTAAACAAAGACATTCTTAGAGGAGGACAATTCCTTGTTAAAGAAACAAAAGCCGAAGATGTATTTACTCCAGAAGATTTTTCTGAGGAGCAAAAAATGATGCGTGATAGTACAAAAGAATTTGTAGACCGTGAATTATGGGCGCATTGGGAAAAATTCGAATCAAAAGATTATGCGTATACAGAAGCGTGTATGAAAAAAGCTGGTGAGCTTGGACTACTAGGTGTAGCTGTGCCAGAAGCATATGATGGATTAGGAATGGGATTCGTTTCTACAATGTTAGTATGTGATTATATTTCTGGTGCGACCGGATCTTTTAGTACTGCGTTTGGAGCTCATACAGGTATTGGTACTATGCCAATATCATTATATGGTAATGAAGAGCAAAAGAAAAAATATGTTTCTAAATTAGCTACTGGTGAGTGGATGGGAGCATATTGTTTAACTGAACCAGGTGCTGGATCTGATGCTAACTCTGGTAAAACTAAAGCTGTTTTATCTGATGATGGTAAGCATTATTTGATTTCTGGTCAAAAAATGTGGATCTCGAATGCCGGATTCTGTAATGTAATGATTGTTTTTGCTCGTATTGAGGATGACAAAAATATTACTGGATTTATTGTAGAATACGATCCTAACAATGCTAATGGTATCTCATTAGGTGATGAAGAAAAGAAATTAGGTATCCACTCCTCTTCTACTCGTCAGGTTTTCTTTAGCGACACTAAAGTACCTGTAGAGAATATGTTATCCGAAAGAGGTAATGGATTTAAAATAGCGATGAATGCATTAAATGTTGGACGTATCAAATTAGCTGCAGCTTGTTTAGATGCACAACGTAGAGTTATTGGAGAAGCTACTAAATATGCTAATGAGCGTATTCAGTTTAAAACTCCTATTATGAATTTTGGTGCTATTAAATCTAAGATTGCAGAGATGGCTACTAATACGTATGCTGATGAATCTGCTAGTTACCGTGCTGCAAAAAATATCGAAGATAGAATTGCTATTCGTCAAGCAGAAGGAAACACACATCAAGAAGCTGAACTTAAAGGAGTAGAAGAATATGCTATAGAATGTTCTATTCTAAAAGTTGCTGTTTCTGAAGATGTACAGAATACTACTGATGAAGGTATCCAGATTTTTGGAGGAATGGGATTCTCTGCAGATACTCCAATGGAATCTGCTTGGAGAGATGCTCGTATTTCTCGTATCTATGAAGGTACCAATGAGATCAACCGTATGTTAGCAGTAGGTATGCTCGTAAAGAAAGCCATGAAAGGTCACGTAGATCTTTTAAACCCTGCTATGAAGGTTGCTGATGAATTAACAGGAATCCCTTCTTTTGATACTCCCGATTACTCTGCTTTATTTGCAGAAGAAAAAGAGATCATTGCAAAAATGAAGAAAGTATTCCTAATGGTTGCAGGAGCTGCTATGCAGAAATTTGGTCCGCAACTAGAAGAGCACCAACAATTATTAATGGCTGCTTCTGATATTCTAATTGAAATCTACATGGCGGAATCTACAATTCTGCGTACAGAGAAAAATGCTAAGCGTTATGGAGAAGATTCTCAAGAGATCCAGATTGCAATGTCTCAATTATACTTATATAACGCAGTAGATATCGTTATTAAAAAAGGAAAAGAAGGAATCGTTTCTTTTGCTGAAGGTGATGAACAACGTATGATGCTTATGGGACTTAAGCGTTTCACTAAATATGCGAACCAACCAAATGTGGTTGCATTAAGAACTAAAATTGCAGATAAAGTAGCCGCAGAAAACGGATACTGTTTCTCATAATAATATATCCGCTCCTAAGGATTAAAACTAGGAAGTTGTTTAATTTTGATTTAAGAGACCGTCTTTCTGTTGGGGAAAGGCGGTTTTTTATTTAAATACATCTCGTCCTAAAATAGCATCACAATAAAAACAGTTATAAAAATTGTCTATCGATATTAATTTAATTGTATTTCAGACACTTACGAATTCTAGTTATATACTTACTAATTCTAGACAACAACCCTTCTCTATCTGTAAATTATGTACAATTGTATGAGATTAAAATTGGTTAACCAATTTTAATCTATGAACCGCAGTACAAGCAATGAGCTTAGTCTCTCAAAAAAACTATTCGCTTGACAAATACATCATACAAAACTCTAAAACCACACAAACTCAACCATGAAAAACAACAATCAAAATGTATTCGCTCAGTCCGGAAGTCGGCTGTTCGATATATCAAAGCCCTTAGTCCTATTCATCTTATTATTCATAGTTTCACAAACTGTTACGTTTTCTCAAGTTAGTTTTGAAGGATCTTGGGGAGTGACGTTTCCTATTTTTGGAGGAGAAAGACTAGATACAGAAATTAACCTAAATCAAAAAGATTATATGAGTGGTGCTCAGGAAATAGTAGATGAGCTTCCTACAGCAGGCCATGTAATTACCAATCTATCTTACTTTGCACACTCCCATTATTTTAATACAAGAGCAAATACCAATGTTGATGTAGCTAATGAAATACATCCTGCAATGATTCCCAGCGTGGAAAATGATGGAGTTGCTGTAGAAGCAATTCAACTGTTAAGAAATTCAGGTAAGAAAATAATTCTTTACATTTCTACAAACTATTTGGATAGAGCTACTGGTGACCTCAAGGAAGGTTGGGTGAACTATTACACCACTAAATTTGGCGGAAATGAATATTTAGCTTATCGCCATCTCATACAAGGCTTTGTAGAAGCTTCCGCAGGTTATGCCGATGGGTACTGGTTAGATACAACATCCGTCCTAAGAGGCGATGGTAATTTTGGAGATTTTGTAGCAATGATACGTGAAGCTGATCCAACGGCTTTAATTGCTTCTGGAGGAGCAAGTAGATTAACACATAATGGAGAAGATGTTTATGTAGATTCAGATGGTGTTAATGACACAAACCCTGCCGATTATTATGTGAAACTGCACGATTCTAATGATCCTTTACCTGATTTTACGGATGGACATATTGTACCTTTGGGACAAGGAGCTCCGCCAAACTCATGGTCATATGAAGAGTTCATGATACCAAATATCATGGTAGAGCCCTTCTATACAGCTAGTAACGGAAAACAAGTTCAAAAGCACGGTTGGTTTCCTATTAGAGAAAGATGGCACTCTCCACAAGTACCTATAGTTTTTAATACCGAAGAAGCCTATAGGTTTGTTAGAAGGATTACGGATTATGGTGGGATGATTACTTTTGCAAACACTAACCAAACACCAAACCTTGGAGACGGTCGAGCGGGTCATATGATGTCTGATGAAATGGGCATTATGAAGGAAGTTAATCGAAGAATGCTTATGAATACTAAACCTGATTATGTACCCTATACACGACCACAAGGTGCTAGTTTAGTAGGAGAAACCCAATATATTGAATTTCCGGATATTCCAACAAAAGAGGTTGGTAACCCTGATTTCATTGCGGCTACTGCAACCTCAGGATTAGCGGTGTCTTTTACGAGTTCTAATACCAATGTAGCTACTATAGTTAATGGTAGAATACGTATTATAGGTCCTGGTAAAACTACCATTACGGCTACGCAATCTGGTGCAGGAGCTTATACATCGGCTGTACCGGCTGAGCGACCACTAGTGGTTGTAGGGGATACTAAACAAGATCAAGTAATTACGTTTCCATCATTTCCTACTACTCGAGTAGGCGATCCTGACTTAGATCCAGGAGTTACCGCAAGCTCTGGTTTGCCAGTAACGTATACTAGTGGAAATACTAGTGTAGCGACTATTGTAAATGGTAAAATTCGTATTGTTGGAGAAGGTAGATCAAATATAACTGCATCACAAGCGGGTAACGCAACATATAATGCTGCACCAAATAGATCACGTGTATTAACAGTGTTGGGTGCAGAGAATAATGAAACTATTGGTCCCTGGAATGTCTCAGAATTAAAAGAAGTTCCTAATTGGACAACTACAAATGTGGATGCACAAAATGGCATGCAAGGGATCTTATACGAGTCCATTAACTATTTAGGAGAGAAAGTGGAAGTTTTTGCTTACTACAGCGCGCCAAGCGGTAATCCTCCTGCAAGAGGCTGGCCAGCTGTCGTATATGCTCATGGTGGTGGTGGAACTGCCTTTCCTCAGGTAATAGATTACTGGAATGATAAAGGCTATGCCGCCATTAGCATGGATTTAGAGGGTCATTACCCTAACGGTGACCTAACTCCAAATCCAGGTCCAAAACGCGCTGGCGTTTGGAATGATTATCAATTACCTATTGAGGAGCAATGGTTCTATCACGCTATTGCTCAGGTAATGAAAGCACATTCACTTATAGCTTCTTTCCCTGAGATTAATGCCAGTAAAATTGGTGTTATGGGGTCGAGTTGGGGAGGAACCATAACAAGTACTGTAATTGGAGTAGACAATCGCTTAGCTTGGGCAATACCAGTTTACGGCGGAGGATTCTTATCCGAATCTGATGGGCATCAAGGAGACGCTATAACAAGTGAGGCAGAAGCAGACTTTGTGAACACCTATTTTGATGGAAGTGCGTATTTTGATAACGTAACTTTTCCTACATTATGGCTGAACGGACTTAATGATTTTCATTTTTCTCTTTCTGTAAACCAGAAATCTTCACAAGCAGTTAATGGACCCTCAACTTTATTGTACGTTGATGGCTTTGCACACGGTCATTTAACTTGGAGAAATCGTGATGAAGTATATAGGTTTGCTAATTCTGTTGTTAATGGAGGTGCAGCATTACCGCTAGTAGAAAATATTTCTATTAATTCAAACATAGGGTATGTGACTGCTAGTTCAGCCATTGGACTAGATAGTGCTCAATTATTCTATACTGCTGATGGTAATACTGTAGATTTAAACGACAAATCTTGGGAGTCAATCAATGCAACTATTTCTGGAAATACGATTTCTGCTGCTATTCCTACTAGTGCTGAACTAATATTTTTTGCAGTTACTGATGCACAGGGATACATGGTAACCTCTGAATATATTTCTATCTCAGATTTTATCGATAATGGGGATAATTTAGCTTTAAATGGAACAGCCTCACAATCAGGAACGCAAAATGGCGGAGTTGCCGAGTATGCAATTGATGGCAATACCAATGGAGCTTTCGGAGGAGATTCTGTAATTGCTGCTACCGGTCCTAACGCTTGGTGGGAGGTAAATTTAGGAAATGAATTTAGCATTGATGAGGTTCATTTGTACAATAGAACCGATGCATGTTGTATCGGAAGATTAACAAATTTCACTGTATCAATTCTTGATAGTAATGGTAATACAAAATATTCACAAACATTCATCGATATTCCTAACCCATTAATGATTATAGAGATTCCATCAGCTACTGGTCAGATTGTTAGAGTTCAATCTAATGAAACACCTACTATGAATTTAGCTGAGGTTGAAGTTTATGGAACTAGTATCTCAAACACCAAATTAGTGCATATTACTAAGCATAATGCAAAAGGTTATGCTATAGATGGAAATTGGGGAGGCGATACTACTCAAAATGTTTATTTATATAGTCAAAAACCGAATAATGTGAATCAGCAATGGATCGAGATTGATAGAGGTAATGGCTACTATACTTATCAAAAACTGGATACTGATTATGCCTTAGATGGAGGCGGTGTAGGTGAAGATGAAGGAAATGTATATTTATGGGATATGAATGAAAATAATCATAATCAACATTGGCAAAAAGTTGATGTAGGTGGAGGTGCATTCAAATTGATTATGCGTAGTAATCCAAGTCTTGCTATCGATGGTGGTTCAGGTGGATCAAATCTTCAGAATGTTGGGCTTTGGAATTCGTCTAGTACCAATCAAAACTTGCATTGGATCATTACTCCAATAACAAGCAATAGAGATGCTGATACTAGCGATACTAGTGAAGTCCTTATTTATCCAAACCCTGTAGAAGATCAAGTAACAATTGGCTTAAACACTGCTGAAACATACAAATACACAATTAGTGACACTACTGGTAAAACCATACGCACAGGTGTAATTAAAGGGACGGCTTCTGTTAATATCGGTGGATTGTCAAGAGGATTGTATCTCTTAAAAGTATCTAACAGATTACACGTACTTACAGGAAAAATAATTAAAGAGTAAAAACTATTATTATGCGTGATTCCATAAATAACATTTTTGTGTAATACTATTTAGAACTAGACATTTCATATAAAAACACGGATACACGCACATAATTTTAATGAACCCGCAAAAATGAAAATAATGATTACAAATAACAAATTAATAGCTGTTTTTAAAAAAAACAACCTGATTTCACGAACGAAAACACTTGTCTTATTAGTTTTTTTAATCCTTTGTTCCGATATAGGGAAGGCACAGCAAAACTCTGAGGTTCCATGGATGGAAGGTTCCTGGGGTGTTCGTTTAATTATTCGAGGAGGAAAAGATTTAGATCGGTATGTAGCCAATGGTTATGACTACGTAGAAGCGGCTAAACAAATCGTTAGAGATTATCCTACTATTGGTCACGTGATTACAAACTTAACCAATAATGCGAATAGTAGTTTATATACAGTACGGCAAAATAATTATATAGATGTAGCGAATGAAATACATCCTGATTTTGTTCCAAGTCTAGAAAATGAACAAATCATTTTTGATGTCATCAAAGTATTTAAAGATGCTGGCATTAAAGTCATCCTATACATAAACCACTGGCCTAATATGGGCGAAGGGTCAGCGGCTCAAATAGCTGGTTGGGATGCCTATAAAAACAGAAATAACCTGGGTAATTACCCAGCTTTCAATCTATTAATGAGAGGGTTTCTAGAGCGTTTCGATGGTTTAGTAGATGGATATTGGATTGATAAAATTGGGGGATCAGACGATTCTATTCCCAGAAAGGATATATTTATTAATGTAATTAAAGAAACGAATCCTGGAGCTGCTCTTGGTGTCAATTTTAATAAAAGTTATTTCCCTGGCATAAAGGTCGACTCAGATGGTGTAAATGAAAGAGATGAAGATGATTATAAAATAATAAAATATCAAGCTAATGACATATGGTCTCAATTTACAGCAGGCCATGTGACTTCTATAGGAGGACAAAAAGCCCCATCAAATTCTTGGGGCTATGAAGAGTATACTGTTACAGATATGGAAGAATCACCTTTATCAGTACACCCCGAAACAGGTAAAGTATTCGTAAAACATATGTTTGCTCCCATTCGTAGACGGTGGTCTTTAAACGACGAGCCACTAATGTACGACAAGGATCAAGCATATAGAATGGTAAAAAGAATTACTTCTGCCGGAGCTTCAATAACATTTTCTACAACAATTACTAACGGTGGATTAGCCATGCCTGATGAAGTAGAAGTATTAAAGCATGTAAATGATCAATTAGAAGCGAATGCAGATTACGTACCCTATACTAGACCTGAGCAAGCTTATTTAGTAGGAGAAACAAGACCTAATTACCATCAATTCATTGATTTTCGTGAGATACCGAATAAAAAAGTAGGTGATCCTGATTTTTCGCCTTTTGCACATGCCAGTTCCGGAGCTGCAGTTACCCTTTCCAGTTCTAATAACAATGTAGCAACTATTGTAAACAATAAGATTCGCATTAAAGGAGTGGGCACGACAAATATAACAGCTTCACAAAGCGGAAATAATACCTTCGCAGCTGCCGCATCTAAAATGCGACAATTAACTATTACTACAGATGACGGAGGAACTGATCCAGATGAAACTAACCTTGCCTTACAGGGAGCTGCTACTCAATCATCCAATCATCCGAACGGTGGTGGTGAAGCATTTCTAGCTATTGATGGCAACACCAATGGAAAATGGTCTGGCGGTTCGGTAACACGTACATCCTCAGAAATAGATCCTTGGTGGCAGGTTGATTTAGGGTCAAATCATACCATTGACGATATTAATGTTTTTGCCCGTATAGATAATTGTTGCAATACTAGGTTATCTAATTTTGATGTTATTGTTATGGATAGTAATGGCGCTATAACCTATACCAAAACATACACTACTTATCCAGATCCATCTATAACAATGGATGTTGGTGGAGTCACTGGTCAAATTATTAAAATACAACAACATTCTGATTCTACAGCTATTGTATTAAATTTAGCTGAAGTAGAAGTATATGGAAGTGAAGTATCAGCTTGTACAACCATTGAAGCGGAAGACTACGATACGATGTCAGGAATAATGATTGAATCATCTTCTGATACTGGTGGTGGACAACAAGTTGGGTTTATACAAAATGGAGATTGGCTCCGATTTAATAATATTGATCTTAGCTGTGCTAATGCTATTAATGCCCGAGTTTCAAGCAAAAACAATGGAGGAGATATTGAAGTTCGACTCAATGGAATCTCTGGCACTTTAATCACCACTATTCCTGTAGATACCACAGGTTCATGGACTAATTATGAAACTGTAAGTGCTGCTCTGAACGCAGTAAGTGGAACTCACGATGTATATCTGGTATTTAAAGGAGGCAACGGGTATTTATTAAATCTAAATTGGATAGAATTCAATGGATCCACAAATACCATAATCATTGAAGAAAATGAAATGGGCTTTTGCAACGTAGATGGTTCCATTAAAAGTGTTTCTAAAGGGTATACTGGTATTGGTTACGCCAACACATCAAATGCAGTTGGAAAAGCAATAGATTGGGAAATTGATGGTGCAGCTGGCTCGTATACTTTTGTATGGCGTTACTATGGTGGTTCGGCCAGAACCGCTGACTTAATTGTTAACGGAACTACCATGGCTAATGATATGCTATTCAGCGATACACAAGGTAATTGGATAACGATGTCGACAACAGTTACCTTAGATGCCGGAGTGAAATCGATATCACTTAATGCTACTAGTATTGAGGGGCTTGCTAAAATTGATTATGTAGAAGTAACTGGACCAGATCTTATCGTTTCTGGATGCACTAATCTAATAAGAACGAGTCCTGAACTAGAAGCTTCAGATGCCAAAGGCGTACTGTACGCATTTCCGAACCCTGTAACAGATATACTTACTATCAATAATAATGGTTCAAAGACTGCTAATCTTAAAATAATCAATAGTCTAGGACAACAGGTGCTTTCGCAAAATATGGAAGAGGCAAATGTCACCGTGGATCTAAGTAATCTTACTTCTGGTATATACATCATTAAAGTAACTGATGTGAAACAAGTGAGAACTAAGAAAATATTTAAAAAGTAATATAATAAAAAACAAGACAGCTAATACTGTAACTATTTCACAGATAAAGTTGTTACTAATTTTTACCCATATAAACGAATTAAATATGTCTAGTCCTAAATAATCGATACAGATTATTTAGGACTAGACAAATACTAAAAACACATCAAAATAGTACTGATATCTCATATATACTAAATATAAGTTTTATCTAGATATTCCTTGAGTGATACTTCTGGAGGCACTCCGAGTATCACCCCTACCTTTTTAACCGACAGAGTAAGTTTGGTAAATAAACAGTACTAATTTCTATATCAGAAAGTTGGGTGCTTATTCCTAAGATATGCAGTTAATCTAGGGTATTAGGATTTGATTTTATCGGCTATCAGTGTGATGTCTGATAAGGGTTGGATAAGATTTCTAACCAAGTTAAAACTTCGACAGGCTCCGATTAACAATTGTATTATTCCTTAATAATATATTCTATCTTAAGAATAAAAACCAGAGAGTTGTTTAATTTTTATTAGTTGCTATAATTCTCAAAACAAGTTTCGTAACCTAAAAAAAGCTATGATATTATAATACATAAACCTACTAAAAACATTAACATCTACACAATGAATATTTTCTAAACAGTATAAACAACTGTTAATTAAACCCTGTTTTTTAACATATTATGTGAAATACTAATAATTTATCAACACGAAAACGTTGTAGTAACTTCCTATAACATAAAAATTGAATATTTCGTAATAACTTAGTGAAAAAATAACACAAGAAACACTTTTACAAACTAAAACTTATGAATTATGAAATCAACACCCCCTCCACCGAAAATTTCAAAATTGTTTGAGCTACTCTAATTAGATAAAATTATTCTCCAAAATATCAGTCAGAATAAAGAAGAATAATTTTATCAAACTAAACCTCTGAAAAAGATTACTTAATAGTAGCCGTCATAATTAATTTCTATTGTTATCGAATAATACTCAAACCAGTATCTTTCTATATACCACAATAAAAAAGTCAGTATTAATTCTTCTTTAGTTAGAAATACTGTTTATTCACCTTATACAGTTCTATTAAGTTATTTACTTCAGATTTCTATTTTTTCTCGGAACGAAAATTTGAGAGAAAACACAAACTCACTTATTACAAACTATTGTTCTTAACAGAACGAAAAAAATCTTAAAAATGAAAAGAAAAAACGTATTACGAATTCTTGTAAGTCTTCTGTTTTGTTTACCTTTTGTAGGATTACAAGCTCAAGATGAAGATGTAATGTTTCAAGCATTTGACTGGAATGTTCAAAATCAACCAGCAGGACAAACTTGGTATAACGTAGTATCTAATGCGAGAAACGCGATAAATGATGCTGGTATTGATCTAATATGGATGCCACCTCCAAGTAATTCTGCTGCACCACAAGGATATCTCCCTAGAGAAATTAATAACTTTGATAGTGCTTACGGTACTACCAATCAACTAAAAACCCTTATTGATCAATTTCATAGCTTGGATATTAAAGTAATTAGTGACATAGTTGTCAATCACCGTGTAGGTACTAACGATGCGGTAACTTTTACAAATCCAGCTTGGCCAACATTTTATATCACCGCTGATGATGAAGGGAGAAACTTTGTAAATGGACCAGTTGAGTTTAGCATTAATAACGACTTTGTACCTGGTTTTGATCTAAAAGCAGATGGATCGAGCGGAGGTTTTGCAGCAGCTAGAGATTTAGATCATAGAAATCCTGCTGTAAGAGCAGAGATTATTAAGTGGATGAAAAAACTACAAGATGATCTTGGTTTTGATGGATGGAGATATGATTTCGTTCATGGATATGACCCAATCTACAACAAAGAATATAACGATGCTACAAATCCTTATTTCGCAGTTGGGGAATTACTAGAAAGTAGTAGAGTACAAACTAACAATTTTGTAAATCGAACACAAGGTTCATCTTCTGCATTTGATTTTAATACAAAAGTAAGTCTGCAAAATGCAATTAGAGATAATAATCTATCCTATTTAAGAGATTTTTCTGGTAACCCTTCTGGAATGATCGGAATCAACCCTTCGAAGTCAGTTACTTTTCTTGACAATCACGATACCGGATTTGCACAACAATGTTGTGGATCAAATTTTGTTTTTCCTGGCGGAGAAACCAATCTTAGAAAAGGATATGCTTATATTCTTACTCATCCAGGAAACCCTATGGTATTCTGGACACATTTCTTCGATGGAGGAACTGGAGTGCGTAATGCAATAAAGGATCTTATTTCTGCAAGAAAAAGTGTAAGAGTATATGCTGGATCAACTATCAGTATCGATGAAGCTAGAGCAGATTTATATGCTGCGTACATAGATGGTAAATCTGGAACACTAGCAATGAAATTAGGATCAGGTAATTGGTCTCCAAATGGAAGCGGATGGACATTACAGACTTCTGGTACTGACTATGCTGTATGGACGCAAGGTGGAAATACTGGCGGTGGAGAAACAGTACCTCCTTACACGGTTAATTTCTTCAAACCAGCAGGTTGGGGATCTAATATCAATGCATACGTATATGATTCTGGAGCTAATGTAACACTTCCTGGAACTAGTGGATGGCCAGGAAATAATATGACTAACATTTCAGGAACTGATTGGTATTCTTTCACGATAACACCTCCGGCAGGTGTATCAGCAAATAATCTTAGAGTAATTTTTAATGATGGGAACAATCAAACCGATGATCTATCCAGAAGTGCAGATGGATGGTACAGAGGGAATGCATGGAGTAATACGTGCCCGAGTGATTGTAGTAGTAACGGATCTGGATCATCCAGTGATGTTACATTAAACTTCCAAAAACCAAGTGGATGGGGTAATAACACCAATATATATTTGTATAATAAATCTACAAATCAAACACTGTCTGGCACGCCAGGTTGGCCTGGAGCAGATATGAATAATTTAAGCAGCACATCCTGGTGCAGAAAAACTTTTACGCTACCTAACGGAGTTACTCCCAATAATGTTGGTGTTGTTTTTAATAACGGAAATGGGCAACAAACGGTCGATCTAACCAGAGGTACTGATGGATGGTTCAGTGTTACTGGTAGTAGTAATGGAAAAAGAACTGGAACCTGGTCTAACAATTGTACAAATAATTGCCCTTCTAACAGAGCAATGGAATTAGCCGATAATGCTGATAAAGAAAATTCTCCAGTAACAGAAAGTAGTATTTCTTTTTGGCCAAATCCTACTAGAGATAGAGGTACTCTTAGTATAAATACATCAAAAAATGGACTCTTAGAAGTATCTATTTCTAATATATTAGGCCAAACTAAAACCGTATATAGTAAAAACACTCAAGCAGGAAATCAAACCATAGAAATCAATAGCTCTGATATGCGAGATCAAGGTATGTACTTCTGTACGGTGAAACTAAATGGCACGAAACTAAAGAGATTAAAAGTTATAAAACAATAATTTTTTTGTCCCTATTATAATGAATATATCTTAAACTGATATATTAGCCAAAAGCGATCGTTTAGCACTAAACGATCGCTTTTCCTTTTAGGGGCTTTTTATGAAACTATGTTAGTTTTCAACTTTACAAAATCTTAACTTCATTATATCGGTCTACAAATAGTAAATGTTTTTAATATCTTACATTCTTTTTTAAAAGTAAAACTAATATCGAAACATTATCATTGTGAAAAGAATAGCCATAATACTAGTCTTAGCTTTAGCTGTATGTTGTAAAAGCGAAGAAAATAAGAATTCTGAAAAAGCAGTTGTTGATACAAAAGAACAACTAATAGGTATAAAAAAAGAAAAAAAAGATCATCAAATACGAGAAATAAAAAAAGCCGAAATAGCTCCAAACTTAGATGGAGATATGAACGACCCCATATGGAATCAAACACAGTGGCATCCAATGGATCAAAACTGGATTGGAGAATTTCCAGATTTTAAAGATTTTTTAGGTAGATACAAAATGACCTGGACTCCAGAAGCACTTTATATCCTAGTAGAAATAAAAGATGATACTTTATACGATCAACATAAGGATCCTTTAAAATTATGGTGGGACGATGATTGTGTAGAAATTTTTATAGATGCAGACAACTCTGGTGGCGAACATCAATATAATAATAATGCGTTTGCATATCACATAGCGTTAGATGGCAATGTTGTGGATCTTGACTCTCAAAAAAAACCAGTGCTTTATAATAATCACGTGATAACCAAACGCAAGACCGAAGGTGATGTTTCTGTTTGGGAGTTCGAGCTTACTGTATATGACCATACATATCAAGAAGGTAAAACAAATGATCCTGTTGTATTATCCAAAAATCAAAAACTAGGTTTTGCAATTGCTTATAATGATAATGATACTAGTAAAGAAAGAGAGAATTTTATGGGTTCTGTCTTTGTCCCCGGAGAAGACAAAAACCAAGGATGGATCAATGCAGATATTTTTGGAACAATTGTACTCGTTGAATAAGTATTGAAAATATTTAAAACCATCATTGTACATATCTAAAATAAAATACTCCTCATAAAATTCGGGTATATCATGACATCTTATCTTGGTAAACTCAAATAATTACAACTAAATAACACTGTAGTAACCGTCTAAATTGGAATTTAATTAATAAAAAAATAAAGTAAACCTTATAACATTTTTAAAGAAAATGTTATAAGGTTTACTTTTCTTCATATACCATTATATTGATTTTCCACAAAGATCACAAAAGAAACTCTTCACAGTCGATAATAAACGTCACTTCTGCCCTATAGTTAACCTGAATACTGTTTTAACTCTCTTTTCAAACGAATAATAAACAATCGGTAAAATAAACTAAAAAACCGCTTAAATACACTTATTTAAGAAACTTCACCGCATCTCTTTTTTGATTAAACAAAAGTTAATTATGGTTTAACCACAAAAATAATGCGTAAAAAATACTAAAAAATGTTAAAATTGTTTAAATTCGCAATCTTGAAAAAGAGTCCTAAATAAAAATTAACTAAAAAAAGTAGCCTTTTACTTACATTAAAATTGTAAAATATTTTTTAAACCTACAAATCTTATGAAAAAAAAACTACTCAAGTTTCATTGTGGAATAAATCTAAGTATAAAAAAAAGTAGACCTTTATTCTCTGCTGTTTTTATCTTATTATTCCTTAATGTTGCTAAAGGAGAAAGTCGTGTAAATGAAACGAACAATTCGGAACGATTTTCATTAGCATACAAAAACTCTTCTAAATCCACTAAGGTTTTTTTATTTCAAGCGGAATATGAAGTAAAAGGACAGATTACAGATGACAGAGGAATACCAATTCCCGGAGCTACAATCTCTGTAGTTGGAACACAACGTGGTGTAATCACAGATTTTGATGGAAATTTTGTTATTTCTGTTTCTAACGGAGAAACTATAAGAATACAAAATTTAGGATTTATAGATCAAGAAATCCTAATAACAGGAAATAAGAAAGAATTCTTCATTCAGTTAGAACCAGCAGTTGAATCTCTTGACGAAGTTATCATAACTGATGGATATAGAAAAAGTTATAAAAAATTATTTGCTGGTGTTGCCACAAGACTTAATACCGAAGACATCAAAATTGATGGAACATCTGATGCCTCTAGACTTTTAGAAGGTAGAGATGCAGGAGTAGTTGTAGATAATTTATCTGGAACTTTTGGTGCTTCTCCTCGTATTAGAATTCGTGGTAATACATCTTTAAATGGCAACAATAATCCTATTTGGGTTGTTGATGGAGTCATTCTAGAAGATAATATCGAATTATCTCAAAATGAGCTAGGCTCCGGAGATATCAGCTCTGTAATTGGATCATCAGTAGCTGGATTAAATCCAGATGATATAGAATCTTTTTCGATACTAAAAGATGCATCAGCGACTGCCTTATATGGTGCAAGAGCAAAAAACGGTGTAATTGTAATCACCACAAAAAACGGTAAAAATGGTCCTTTAAAAATAAATTACTCTGGTAACTTCTCTTATAGATTAAGACCACGTTACGAGCAATTTGATGTTTTAAACTCGCAACAAGAACTTTCGGTTTATGCAGAATTAGTAGACAAAAACCTAATTGATCTTACTACAGCACAATTCGCTGAATCTTATGGAGTACTGGGAAGTTATTTCAATTTAAGAGGAACAAATGATGTCGCTATAGGAGCTAATGGACAGTTATCTGATGATTTTTTCAGAAGATATCAAACCGCAAATACGGACTGGTTTAAGGTACTGTTTACCGATGTAACCACTCTTCAAAATCATTCTCTAAGTTTATCAGGAGGATCTGATGATGCTTCATACCTATTTTCTTTAGGATATCTAAAAGATGAAGGTATAACAATCGGAGACAGAGCTGAAAGACTTACTTCCAGATTAAAAAACACTTTTAAGATTTCTGATAAATTCACTTTAGGCACGACCCTAGCCCTTAGTATTAGAGATCAAGTTGTACCTGGAACAAACAACAGAACATTTAACCCCATCACTGGTGAGTTTAATCGTGAATTCGACATAAACCCATATAGCTACTCACTTACTAATAGTCGTAGTGTAACTCCTTATGATGAAAATGGAAATCTTGAATTTTTCAGAAAAAACTATGCTCCCTTTAATATAATAAATGAATTAAACAATAATCAGATTAATATTGACGTGGCCGATATCTCTGCTCAACTTGATTTAGATTATAAATTAAAAGATAATTTAACATTTAATTCTATTATAAATTACAGACAAGCTATCACTAGACGGGAACACGTTATTGGTGATAATTCTAATCAGGCGGAAGCATTTAGAGCGGATGAAGGAGTATTGATTAATATCAACCCATTTTTATTTCAAGATCCAGATAATCCTACCCGACCAGCTTATTCTATTTTACCAGAAGGCGGTTTAAATATTTATAATGAAGATATCCTAAATTATTTTTACATCAGAAATTCTATTACCTGGAATCCAGAAATAAATTATGATAATCAATTTACTTTTTTGGTTGGACAGGAAATAAAATCTTCAACCAGAAATTCCAGAGAGTATACAGGTATTGGTATTTCTTACGAAAATGGATACATTGTAAATACAAATCCTGATGCAATTGATCAACTGGCTAGTCAAAATGATCAATATTTCGGAATAAGTAATCTAAAAGATAGATTTGTAGGATTTTTTGCAAATGGTGGGTATACGCTGAAAAACAAATATATTCTAAACGGTACAATTCGATATGATGGATCTAATTTACAGGGAACTAGTTCTAAATCACGATACCTTACCAGTTATAATGTAAGTGGTGCTTGGAACATCCACAAAGAAAATTTCATTACTTCCGATTGGATTAATCAATTAAGACTAAAAGCTACTTATGGACTTTCTGGAGGAAGAGGTCCATTAACAAGCGCTACATTGGATCTACGTAGTAGGGTTCCTCTACGACCAACGGATCAAGAAACTGTAATTGAAATTAATTCATTAGCTAATGATGATCTAACGTTTGAAAAACTTAAAGAGTTCAGTACTGGATTAGAATTCTCTCTTTTCGAAAATCGACTAAGTGGAGAAATAGGTTATTATAATCGAAACTCATTTGATTTGATCGGAATCGTAAAAACAAGTGGTGTAGGTGGACAAGCTTTCCAAAGTGGAAATTATGCAGATTTAAAGACAGAAGGTTACGAATTTGGAATTTCTACAGTAAACGTAAAAACATCTAACTTCCAATGGAATACAAACATTAATGTAGGTTATAACACAGAACAAATAACAGAATTGCTTTTTGACCCTACTTTAGTTCAATTAACACAACCAGCTGGAGCTCCATTTTCTGGAAGAGAGATATCTGCTTTATATTCAACTAGGTTTGCAGGATTAAATGAGTTTGGTATCCCTACTTTTTTCGATGAAAATAATAATATCGTAACGAATATCAATCTTCAAGAGAGAGAAAATCTGGAACAAATATTGAAGTATGAGGGACCAACACAACCAAGAGGTGCAGGTGGTTTTAATAACACATTTAAGTATAAAAATTTTACATTAAGTGCGAATGTTACGTTCAAATTTGATTACAAAATACGTCTGAACAGTAACTTTGGACCTACTTATACTGATTTCAACTCCTTACCTGGTGACTTAGTAAACAGATGGAGGCTTCCTGGAGACGAAAACATAACTAACATACCTGCTATCTTGAGCGATAGAACAATACAAAACCAATTAGGTGCCGATAATGCTTATGATCTATACAACATTAGTGACGCCAGAGTTGCTGATGGTACATACGCTAGAATGAGATCGATGTCTTTAGGTTTTGATGTTCCAAAAAACTATTTAGAAAATTTAGGAATTCAGTCAGCACAGTTCAGAGTACAAGGAGAAAATTTATTCCTTATTTATTCCGATAAAGCTCTTAATGGCCAAGATCCAGAATTTTTTAATTCAGGAGGAACAGCCTTACCGGTAGCTAGATCATTTACATTTTCACTTAACGTTGGTTTCTAAAAATTAAAAAGATGAATAAATATAAATTAACACCATATAAAATTCTGGTTTCTTTTATTTTGTTATTCACATCATGTGATGACTATTTAGACGAATTACCAGATGACAGATTAGAACTAGATTCTGTTGAAAAAGCCGCAAAAGTAGTTGCAGATTCTTACTCTCAAGGAAGTTATGCTTTTACAGATATGTATACCGATTTAGCGGGTCCTACTGGAATAGAAAATGAAGGCGTGGTAGCAAACGCAGGAGGTAACTTTATCGATCAAAATTCACTTCAATTATATACTTGGGAAAATGTAGACGGAATTACCCAGGATACACCCACTTATTTTTGGGACAGATCTTATGAAGCAATTGCTCAAACTAATGAAGTATTAGCTGTAATAGATGATTTACCTGGAAGTACTGAATATAAAAACGCCATTAAAGGAGAAGCTTTACTATCTAGAGCTTATAGCCATTTTATGTTAGTTAATGTCTTTGCTTTACACTATGATCAAAATGCGTCTACAAATTTAGGTGTACCATATGTACTCAAGCCAGAAACAAGATTTCTTCCAGATTATGAAAGAAATACAGTGGAAGAAGTTTATGATTTAGTAGAAAAAGATCTTCTAGAAGGATTATCTCTAATAGATGATCAGTTTTTCTCTGGATCAAAAAAATATCATTTCACGAAAAAAGCTGGACTAGCTTTTGCTTCACGTTTTTATCTTTGGAAGAAGGATTATATCAATTGTATAAAATACAGTGACCTTTTCTTTGATGGAAATCCAGAGCTGTATGTAAAAAAATACGATGAGCTACAAGGATCCACCTACAATGATATTGCCGATAAATACAATGAAACGACCGACGATAGTAATGTATTGGTTATACAAAAATTTAGTAATCACCAAAGAGTAGGAATAGGCTTTAGACTTAACATTACTGATTTAGGAAGATTGTTTGATAATGCATTAAATACTTTTGATGAAAGAATCTCTACAGGTATCTGGAATGTAGGGACAGATGCGAGATATACTGCTAGATTAAGAGAATATTTTTTCAGAGAAAATTTAAGTTCTAACTCTGGATTACCTTATCACATTTCTATAGAATTAAAAGGTGAAGAAGTTCTATTAAATCGCGCAGAAGCACAACTATTCACAGGAGCCCAGAACGAAGCTTTGTCAGACATCAATGTGCTAGCAAGACTGAGATATAACAATCAAGAATACAGCGACATTAATCAGTTAATTACTTATTATAATGCCACTGATGGAATTGATGCAATCGAACAACTAATTCTTGATGAAAGAAAAAAAGAATTTTGGGATCACGGTCTTCGTTGGTTTGATATAAAAAGATTTAATCTTTCTATTTCACACACATTACCTGAAAATCTTGGTGGAGAGACATTCGAACTCACTGCAAATGATTTAAGAAAAGCAATTCAAATTCCAGATAGTGCAATTGATTTTGGAATCACACCTAATCCTAGATAATATTAGACATGAAGAAAACAAATAATTTTATAAAAAAGCTTTTTACAATCTCTTTATTAAGTATTACACTAATTAGCTGTGAAAGAGAAAAAAGCATTACTGCCGAAAGTATTTTCGAACAAGAGCAAGAATCGACTGATCCTCTAGATATCTATTTAAAAGAAGAGTTTAGAGATCCTTATGGAAGTGTTATCATTTATAAATTCGTAGATCGCTATATCGATGTTAACAGAACCGCAATACCACCAAGAAGAGATGTTGTAAGACCTGTTGCAGAATTAATAAAGCAAGCGTGGATTGAACCATACAATATGGGATCTGAAGAAGGAGAAGATTTTTTGAAGAGATATTTTCCAGCAGAGATTGTATTTTTAGGTTCGCCATTATATAATGGAGATGGAACCATTACTCTTGGTACAGCAGATGCTGGTGTAAGAGTTACTTTGACTCAGGTTAATGATTATAGTCCTGATAACAATGAATGGATTATACAATCATTTAGAACATTACATCACGAATTCGCTCACATCATAGATCAAAATTTCAACTTTGATGTAGAATCATTCTATGAAATCTCAGGAGAAGATTATACTTCCCCAGGTACTTGGACAACCTTAATTTTTGGAAGTGAAAATAGCACTCAATCCATAAATAATGCGATTTCACGCGGTATGGTCACACCTTATGGTACTTCATCTGTAGCTGAAGACTTTGCAGAGATCGTTTCCAGAATAATTACAACAGATCCAGTTGAATTCGAAAATACATATTTGACTTTGGAAAGTTGTTCAGGTGGAGATGAAGATTGTTTTCAAAGAAATATTGGACGTCAAAGAATTCAGGAGAAATACAATGCTGTATTACGGTACATGAAGGAAGATGTTGGTATTGATTTATTAATAGTGAGAGACGAATTTTTAAATACCCTTAATTAATAATACAAAACATAATAATATGTTACGAAATATAAAAATCAATTCATTGTTGTTTTTACTATTAGCAGTTTTTGCATGTAGTGACGATGATGTTCAACCTTTATTCGAACAAGATTCTGATACAAGAGTGAATCTATTATTAGAATCATATCGCGAGACCTTACTAAATTCAGAATTTGGATGGAAAACCGTTTATCAGCCAGGAACTAATTTTGGAGGAAACAATATTTACTTAAATTTTAATGAAGATAATACAGTAGATATCGTTTCTGACGTATTAGGAGGTCAAAATGATTTAGAAACAACTTTTAGAGTAGGAATTAGCCAATTCCCCGAATTAGTATTCGAAAATTACACTACTTTCCATGCTTTATTTGAAGCTCAAAATTTTAGTCTAGGCGCGGAATTTGAATTTATTTTTGAGGAAGTTAACGAAGACCGAATCAAATTTAGAAGTAAAACTGATATTTCTAATCCAACAGAAATAATTTTTGAAAAAGCAACAGCAGAAGATAGAGATAACGTAGAAAGCTTAAGAGCGTTTTACACTCAATTAGAAGATGAGAACAATACTTTTAGATTTATTAGAAATCTAGTAGTCTTAAATGAAGCTAATGAGATTTTGTATAACAGAACCTTTACCTATTTTGATGATTTAGAAAGAACAGCTGGTGTAACTAGCTTTAATGCAGAAACAGGAGAGATTTCTACAGAAATATTACCAATAAATGTAACAACAGATGGGTTTAATTTTTTAGAACCTTTAATCCTTGGAGATTTAAGTATTTCCTCTTTTATTTATGACCAAGACCTTGGCACCTACACCTCTACTGATAGTGGTGTTACTACAATAATTGGATATGACTTAGCTACTGTAGCTACTGAAATAATTCCTGAACTTGCTTCTGCTGATGTAAATTCCTTTGGATTAGATTTTTCAACATATTCATATTTCGATGAATCTTTTGGTAGTAGTTTTCTTAGTCAAACTTCAGAGAATTTTATAAATCTGGCTAAAGTAAGTGATCTTTTTAGAATAGATATGGTTCTTGATGATCCGAACTTTTCTAACCAATCATATTTCATTTTCAATATGAATGATGGAAGTTTCAATTTCGCAACATTTACCAGAGAAATAATAGCGAATGAAAGAGTAGTTTTTACATTTTCTGAATTCTTTGGAGACTCAGATGGTCTTATCAATATATTCGCACTACTATTTAGTACCGACGGGTTTTATATTACTCAAACAGATGAAAGTACATTTGCTTCAAATCCTTCATATAAATTCACAAGTGTAATTGCCCCTAATCTTAATTTCTCTGTATACGGACTGTAATAAAGAGAATTAGCCTATTTTTAAAATCTTCGGGAAATTTATTCCCGAAGATTTTAATTTCATAAAAGAACTGTATAAAATTTACAGCTTTCATTATTTAATTGATTTTTATTGTTCCACTACTTTCTTAAGCTTTTGTTCACTAGTTATTCCTTTAGAAAAATTAACTGCTGTTTCTATTAGCGCCAAATGAGAATATGCTTGGGGAAAATTCCCTAATAATCTTTTAGATTTAAAATCAATATCCTCGCTAAACAATCCTAAATGATTACTATACGATAATAACTGATCGAACATTAATTTTGCTTTTTTTGTCTCTCCTATTTTATAGAGGCTATTAATAAACCAAAAACTACAAATAGTAAAAGAAGAAGATGGTAATCCAAAATCATCTTTGTTTTTATAACGGTACAACAATCCGTCATTACATAATTCTTTTTCCGTAGCTTTTACAGTACTTATAAACCTAGGATCCATAGGTTCTATGAATCCGTAAGATTCCATTAATAAAGTAGAAGCATCAAGATCTGAAGAACCATAAGACTGTGTATATGCTTGTACTTCTTCGTTCCAGGCATTTTCATAAATATCATTATAGATCCGATCTCTTAGTTCAATCCACCTAGGATTATTACTTGTCTTCCCTATTAGTTCTCCTATCTTTATTGCTCTGTCTACAGCGACCCAACACAACAATTTAGAGAATGTAAAATGTCTTTCTTCAGTTCTGAACTCCCAAATACCTTTATCTGGTTTTTCCCAATTAACGTTAACAATATGAACAATACTTTTACTAATCGTCCATAAGCTCTCACTGTTATCAAGATCACAGTCAAATTTCACAAACTGTTGATATATCACATTCATCAAAATACCATAAATATCATTTTGCTTTTGATGAAAAGCTGCATTTCCAATTCTTACCGGACTGGAATCCTTATAACCGCTTAAATGGTCAAGTGTCTTTTCAGTAAGATCTTTTTCTCCATTGATTCCGTACATGATCTGTATTTTTTCATCTTTATCCGGAATAATGTCAATAATAAACTGAAGAAAACGCTGTGCTAATCTTTTATGCCCTAAATCAGAGATCACTTTAATTACCATGGATGCATCTCTAATCCAGCAAAATCTATAATCCCAGTTACGAACTTCACCAATAGTTTCTGGTAATGATGTCGTGGCAGCGGCTAATACAGCCCCAGATTTTTCATAACTTAATAGTTTAAGCACCAAAGCACTTCTCAAAATTTGATCATTATACACCTTATAAGAAGTAGTATTTTCACTCCAATTTAGCCAGTATACTCTCGTACGTTGTAATTTTAAATAACAACGTTCCATAGATTGTTCTAACAATTTTTCGTGATAACTAATTATAAAATAGGCGTGAGTCGTTAATTGAATTTCTTCTCCACTAAGAATAGCTTCAGAATTGAGGTCTGAGTATAGATATAAAGTATCATACTTATCCTCATCCGTTATGCTTTTAATATAATTATCTGTTGTTTTAAAATAAGTCTCTTCCTTCGCATATTCTAGTTTAGGATTATATTTTACTTTAAAAACCGGTGCTCCAGAAATATGTTTTATATAACGAATAATATCAGGCGGTGCATAAAAAGAGCCATCTGCTTCTTTATATCGAGGCATGAAATCAATACTCTCAAACACATCGTTTCCGTTTTTAAATTCGGTTACAAGAATATTCGTTTTAGCAATATACTTTTGAGAAATGGTATATGCCGAGGAAACCAAAATTTCAAAAGAACCTCCTTTTTTATCATCAAGAATTTTTGCAAAAACAGAAGAAGAATCAAAGTTTGGCAAACAACACCAATCAATTGATCCGCTTTTTGAAATCAACGCTGCACTTTTACAATTTCCAATAATTCCGTAGTCTAAATTATTCATATGATTCGTAGTTCTTTTAAATAAACGTACCTTTATTCGCTGAACGGAAATTTAATAAATCAAAATTAGTCAACCAACTTTCACCACGCTTTATGAGTAAAACTATCATAATCTCAAATCGATTACCCTTACAATTAGAAATTGACAATAATTCCATCAATGCAACACCAAGTATTGGAGGATTAGCAACAGGAATGAAGTCAGTTCATTCTGGAAGTGATAGTATTTGGATCGGATGGAGTGGTCTTACAGAGGAACAATTAGACTCTGAAAAAAGAAACCTTGTACAAAAAGCTTTGAAAAAGCATCAATGCGTTGGTGTGCCATTAACCGAACATGAAATAGACGGTTTTTACTATGGTTTTAGTAACAATACGCTATGGCCACTGTTCCATTACTTTATGGAATATACTGAGTTTGATAAAGGAAATTGGGAAACGTATCAATTAGTTAATCAAAAGTTTGCAGATGTTGTCATCGAAAATCTAGGAGAAAATGATACTATTTGGGTACACGATTATCAATTATTATTATTACCGGAAATGATTCGCAAAAAGAAACCCAACGTTACCATAGGTTTCTTTTTACATATACCATTCCCTTCTTATGAAGTTTTTAGAACTATTCCCTGTAGAGAAGAATTACTAAAAGGATTATTAGGAGCCGACCTTATTGGTTTTCATACATATGATTACGAACGTCATTTTCTAAGTTCTGCGCAAAGAATTTTAGGGTTAGAAATCAACTTCAACAATGTTCATATGGACAATAGAATCGTGAAGGTAGATTCTTTCCCTATGGGAATTGACTATGAAAAATTTCATAATGCGGCGAAAATACATGATGAGAAAGAGAAAAAAGACCAAACAGAAATACAACAAAAAATAGATGAACACCTTGTTAAAGGTGATCGGGCAAAATTAATCTTGTCAATTGATCGACTAGACTACACTAAAGGAATTGCTAATAGATTAAGAGCTTTTGAATATTTTCTGGACAAATATCCTCAATTCAAAGGGAAAGCAAGATTGGTAATGCTAGCTGTACCATCCAGATCAAACGTACCACAATATCAACTCCTAAAAAATGAAATAGATCAATTAGTAGGCAGAATCAATGGTAAGTTTTCTGAAGTTAGCTGGACACCTATTTGGTATTTTTACCGTTCTATGCCTTTTGAAAATTTAATTGATCTATACACTTCTAGTGATGTAGCATTACTTACTCCAATTCGGGATGGAATGAATCTGGTAGCAAAGGAATATATTGCCTCTAGAGTTGATCAAAAAGGTGTGCTTATTTTGAGTGAAATGACAGGAGCTTCAAAAGAAATGAGTGAAGCATTGATTATAAATCCTAATAACTTTGAAGAAATAGCGGACACTCTGAAATTTGCTTTAGAAATGCCTGAAGAAGAGCAAATAAAAAGAAACAAAGCACTTCAAAAAAGGCTAAAGAGATATAATGTAGAAAAGTGGGCAAATGATTTTATGGAGTCTCTTGAAACTACAAAGACAAGTGCAAAAAAATATTCACTAAAGAAATTGACTTCATCAATTAAGGAAGAGATGCTTCAGGATTTTGAGAACTCTAAAAATAGAATTCTTTACATAGATTATGACGGCACACTAGCACCTTTCGAAAAAATTCCTGAAGATGCGAAACCAACCCCCAAGATATTTGATATTTTAGATGCATTACAACAAGATAAAAAAACAAAAGTTATACTAATAACAGGAAGAGATAAATACACTTTCAATAAATGGTTTGGACATAAAGACTATACCTTAATAACAGAACATGGAGCTTGGCTAAAAGAACCCGCTAAAGACTGGGAACTTTTAGAACATGTAAGGAATGATTGGTTCGAATCAATTGCACCGGTATTAGAATCATTTACGGATAGAACACCAGGCTCTCTTATCGAAGAAAAAAATTATTCATTAGCTTGGCATTTTAGAAATGTAGATCCAGATTTAGGTAAATTAAGATCTATGGAATTAAAAACCACCATACAACATCTAATAGCAAATCATAATTTGGAAATTCTAGAAGGTGATAAAGTATTAGAAATAAAGGTAAGTGGAATTAACAAAGGTAAATCAGCTTGTAGAATGTTAATTGAAAAGGATTATGATTTTATTTTTGCTATTGGAGATGATTGGACAGATGAATATATGTTTAAAGAATTACCTTTATCTTCATATACGGTAAAAGTAGGATTAAAGAAAACAATCGCTAAATACTATGTAGAAGATACAAATCAAGTACACGAATTATTAAAAGAATTTAATTAACTCTAGTAAACGGATATCTCTGAAACCAAAATTATATATACTTCCAGTAATTATAATAGCGCAATTTTTCTGTACTTCTTTATGGTTTGCAGGAAATGCGGTCATTGATGATTTTGCTACTCAATTTAATGCAGGTTTCAACATTCTTGGGTATCTCTTATCCACGGTCCAGTTTGGTTTTATAGTAGGTACGCTAACCTTTGCCTTGCTAACTTTAGTAGATAGATTTCCTCCCTCAAAAGTATTTATGATATCTGCTATTCTAGGAGCACTTTGTAATATTGCTTTATTAATACCAAATATCACAGTACTAAATGTGCTAACGGCGCGTTTTGGAACTGGTTTTTTTCTTGCTGGAATTTATCCTGTAGGCATGAAAATAGCTTCAGATTATTATAAAGATGGATTAGGAAAAGCACTAGGGTATTTAGTGGGTGCTCTAGTTTTGGGTACAGCATTGCCCCATTTATTAAAAGAGATTTCTTGGAATAGTGACTACAAAATAGTCATCCAATCAACCAGCTTACTTTCATCTATTGGCGGTTTATTAATTTTCCTGTTTGTCCCTAATGGTCCCTACAGAAAACCGGTAACAAAACTCCAATTAGGAGTAATTACGGAGCTTTTTGGTATTGTTAGTTTTAGAAAAGCAGCTTTGGGTTATTTTGGACATATGTGGGAATTATATGCATTCTGGGGTTTTATCCCTGTACTGTTAAAAACATATGTGGAACAAAATCGAATTGGACTTCCTATATCCTTTTGGTCGTTTATTGTTATAGCAATTGGTTTTTTTTCTTGTATAGTGGGAGGGTACATTTCTTTAAAAACAGGAAGCAGAAAAGTAGCGCGATATTCACTTATTATTTCAGGACTTTTCTGTCTCTCCTCTCCTCTACTTTTTCAACTACCAACAGAGATTTTTTTAACCCTACTTTGTATTTGGGGAATGGTCGTTATATCGGATTCTCCTCAGTTTTCTACTTTGGTTGCTGCCGCCGCACCTGCTGAGTTAAGAGGAACAGGACTTACTATAGTAAATTGCATAGGCTTTGCTATTACAATTATAAGCATTCAGTTACTCTCATATCTAGTGACTAAAATAAACCCTACTTATTTATTTATGTTTTTAGCAATCGGACCTATAATTGGATTATACAGTTCCAGAAAATAGACTACATAATTTATTACTCTACAGTTATGTATTTCTTAATTGAAATAGGAAATCCATTATCTTTAAATCCCTCTAAACATATTTCAAAATCTCCTGTAACATCGGATGTGTAAAATTCTATACTACTCTTGCCTTTTGTCATTTTTACATTTGGTTGCCATAACAATTGGTTCCGGAAATCAGGAATCCTCTTGTATGACTCATCATCATTATAGTTTTGTCTAAAATATTTTTTACTTACCTGTAAAGATGATAATGTAATTGTAGCACTATTATTAATTGAATTTAAATAATCTCCTGTCATCGTTTCTATGATCACTAAGCCTTCAAAAACTTGAGCTCCCAAATAATATCGATCTCTAATAAAGCTAATGCTTTTAATTTTCCTGGCATCATAGTTTATGATACTTTCTTGATCTTGTATGAAAACACCGTCGACAACTAATAATGGTAAAAAGTTTTGTTGTTTTTTAACAGTAGGATAGTATCCTCTTACAGCGAAAACTTCATTTCCATTTTCATCTTTTTTAGTCCATACGTTTTCTACCACCTCAACTATTGTTTCTTTAACCGTGCCAAATCTGGTATAATCATCCAATTTATAGGTTTCTATTTCTGTCCCATGAAAAGGAAAAGCATTTGTAAGTGCGTTTAGTGTATCAGGTTTTACACTATAAAAAACATTATCAATTTGATTATGAACACTCCTCTCGACTATTTTATCTTTTAAAGAAGGTGAAATTTTAAATTGATAAAATTCTAAATTCTGGGTTTTTACTTCGGGTATTTCAAAAATTTGTACCGTAAAATTTTCTTTATCTTTTCCTAAAACCTGAATCAATACTTCATCACTATCATTTCTATTGCTTAAATTAAATACAAAATTACCTGTATCATCGGTTAAAACAACTTTCATATCACCTGTTTTACCCGGAATAGATAAACCTACAGATTGTTTTGAAACTGAAAAAGAGGCTTCTTTAGCAACAATTTTTCCATAGATCAATTCTCCTCTCATTTCTGGCAAAAAAACAAGAGCTCCTGATGATTTGGTCAAACTTCTAACAGCATCACTATATAAGGTAGAGAAATTTTTAGCTCCTACTGGTAATGCTTTAGTAAAAGCATCCCTTTTTCTTACTGAAAGAGAATAATTACCTTCTGTTGCACTCAATTCTGGAGTTTCTAGACTAAGCTTCACCAAACTTCTTTTTCCATAAGATTTACTATCTGTAGACAATTTTAAGTCAGTTTTAGTATTCCCATCAACTATCTTAAACTCATTTCCTTTTAAACCTTGTGTATTAGGATTGTCTAAAGAATCTTTAGGAACATCAGCAGAAAGAATTTTACCTTGATTTCCTTGATATGGATTTACAATACTAACATCCGCTTGAAAAAAACGAGAAGTCTCATTTAACATCCATTGTGTATACCCCACTAATTTATAGTTTCCAGATGGAATGGATACGGGAACAAAAAAATCCCCTTGTCCCAGTCCGTTTTCTAATTTAATCTTGTGCTCAAAAACAGTATTTTGATCTTCGTCTAAAAGCACTAAATAAGCGACCTTACTTATAGTGCTCAAAACATTACTTTCGGAATTGAAACAATATACACGGTAGTAAAAATATTCTCCCGAAAACAACAATGATGTATTATAATGTACAAAAACCTTCTCCTGTGGAACAAGATTATAGCCATAGACATCCTTATTGGTTTTTAACACTGATTGTCGTTGTCCGTGAACACTATAGGTTAAAGAAAACAGGACATATATAATTGATAATATTCTCACTAGTCTAATTTTATATTAAAATTTTTCATTCTCTGATAATGTATTTTTGTTACTTAATCTACCCAAAAACCTGGAGCCGTACTAACACCTAAAGCGGTGCAATCTCCACAAGCTCTAGGTACAAAATAACTTAAAATGCCTGGAAATTCTATAGGCTCACCGGGTTCAGGTGGTGCATCGGGAAAATACCTAACTTCATTACTATCTATAAAAGCACCAATACGCTGATGAAACGTTATAAGTTCATCAAAAGGATCTTTCACTAGCTCTATTAAATCACATTCTAAGGCAAACCTTGGTAAATCTATCAGAAAATCATCGCGATTTACAAAAATACGTTGTTCTGAAACAGAAGAAACATCAAAATAACCTAATACTTTTTCGTCTTGGTTATTCTCCGAAATAATATTCCCTGTAATAAATCCAGGTTGTATTTGAGAAAACAAACTCTCTGATTCCGAAAAACTACTAAGTATTTCATAAAACCCATTAGCCTCTCTAGACTGTACATATTGCCTAACTAATATACTATATCTATTATCCACTCGTATATCTTCTGCAGGTATAAAATTAACTTCCAGTCCTGTTATACGATCTTCTTCAAAAATTGTAGTATTTGCGATTTTTATATTATTTGACACATTGCTTGCATAACATACTTTTTGATTTTCGGGTCTATTAACTAAACCAAATTCAAAACTATTTTCCCCTTCTGAGGTTACTATAAGATCAAAAGGGTACCATAATGGAGTAATTATTCTATACGTTTCCTCAAACTCATAGCGATAATACTGTGAATTTCCTGTTGGATCAAATGTGTCTACAAATATCCCTAAGCCTTCTACTCCATTATTATTAGTGATTTTTTGAGGGTAGATTCTTTCAATTGATGTCTCTTGTGGCAAAGTTACCTTATCTGAAACATATGATCTTCCTTCAGAAGTCTGGATGGACAACTCATATTCTTTACCTGAGCTTGCCGCAAATTCCTGTACAGAACGATATATTCCAGGAGAACTTTCTTCAAAAGTATATTCTACACTGGCATCTTCTATTACTTTTACTATAGCACCCTCTTCTGAAAGAGGGCCATCATCTTCGAATCTAAATGTTCTGGATAGTAAAATTTCTTGGTTTTTAACCTCATTAGTAATAGTGGCATTTATTACCAAAATATTCTCAAAATTTTCAGTTTCTATTTCAAAAGGATCTATACAGCTATTCAAAGTAATACATACGAATATTACTACTAATATTCGACCCCACTTTATCCACTTAAATACTTCTACCATTCTAAAACTCCTAAAACATTATTTATCTTTCATCATACCGTACGCAAAATTCTCTCCTTCAATTATACTATATCAAACCATTAATCTATCCAAAAATCTGGGGCCTCACTAACTCCTGATGTTGTACAATCTCCACAAACTCTACGAACAAAAGTAAAGGGAATAGATCCATCAGGTGGAAGTGGTACATCAGAATAATATCTAACTGTATTACTATCTATAAAATCTCTAATAAGCATATGGTACTCAAGTAAGGTAGCAGATCCTGCCTCAGGCCTAAATAGCTCACACTGTAATTCGAACGATGGTAAATCTGCTAAAAAATCATCACGATCGACAAAAATACGTTGTTCTGAAACAGAGGAAACATCGAAATAACCTAATACTTTTTCATCAGCATTATTTTCGGAAACTATATTACCTTCAATAAATCCAGGTTGTATTTGAGAAAACAAACTCTCTGATTCCGAAAAACTGCTTAGTATTTCATAAAACCCATTTGCTTCTCTAGACTGCACATACTGTCTGACTAATATACTATACCTATTTTCTACGCGTATATCTTCTGCAGGTATAAAGTTAACCTCTAGTCCTGTTATCCGATCTTCTTCTAAAATAGCAGTATTTGTTAGTTTAATATTATTAGACTTATTATTTGCGTAACATATCCTTTGATCTTCTGATCTTTCTACCAAATCAAATTCGAAAAATAACAATCCCGGTCCATCTCGAGTAACAACAAGATCAAAAGGATACCATTTAGGTGAAACTACTCTATATGTTTCATCAAATTCGTATCTGTAATACAGAGAATTTCCTGTTGGATCAAATGTATCGACAAATATTCCTAATCCCTCTACTCCATCATTATTTGTGATTCTTTGGGGATAGATTCTATCAATTAATGTTTCTTGTGGTAAAGTTACTTTATCCGAAATATAGGACTTTCCGTCTATAGTCTGTATTGACAATTGATATTCTCTACCTGAGCTTGCCGCAAATTCTTGAACAGAACGATATATTCCCGGGGAGCGTTCTTCAAAAAGATACTCTATACTAGCGTCTTCTACTACTTTTACCGTAGCTCCTTCTTCTGCAAGAGGACCATCATCTTCGAATCTAAAAGTTCTTGTTAATAGAACTTCTTGGTTTTTCATTTCATTTGTAATCGTAGTATTAACAACCAGTATGTTTTCGAAATTTTCAGTTTCTATTTCAAAAGGATCGATACAACCAGACATTAAGGTAGAAATCCATAGCAGAATTAAAATTCTACTACTCATCATACCTTTGCTATATCTTACTAAATATGTCATGTGTTAAAACTTAAAATTATAAGTAATAGAGGGTACAGGTACAGAAAAAATAGAACTCTGCAACGCTTTAACTTCTCCGTCTTCTGTAACAAAAAACACGGAGAACGGATTGTTTCTACCCAATACATTATAAATTGAAATGGTCCAAAAACTATGTCCTACTTTATTTTTCTTATGATTCCCTTCAATATTAAACCCAATGTCTAATCGATAAAAATCTGGAATTCTAAATTTATTTCGATCACTAAAAACGGTAAAATCCGATCCATTAAAAGTAAAACTACCTACAGGAAAGGTAACGGGACGACCTGTTTGATACACAAAATTAGTTGCCAAACTAAAGCGTCTTGTAAACTTGTAATTTGCTACTAAACTAAAATCATGCGGCTTATCAAAATTAGAAGGAAAAAACTCCCCTCCATTTACTCGCTCTTCCCTAAACTCGCTATCTAATTGAATTAAAGAACGAGAATATGTGTACCCTAACCAACCATAAAGTCTTCCCTTTTGCTTCTTAAGCAAAACTTCCACTCCGTATGATTTTCCATTTCCTTGTAATACTTCGGTTTCTATATTCTCATTAAGTAATATTTCCGCTCCCGTTTTAAAGTCAACTATATTTTTAGATTCTTTGTAAAAACCTTCTAAGCTCAATTCATATGCTCCACCATCAAAATTTTTATATGCTCCTAAAGCATATTGTTGCGAGCTCTGTGGTTCTATATTAAGATCAGAAAGCTTCCACGTATCGATTGGCGAAACTGTAGTGTTATTAGATAATGTATGAATAAATTGAAAAGTCTTATTGTAAGATGCCTTTACAGAAAAATCTTCTTCTATTAAATACCTCCCTGATATTCTAAACTCCGGACCACCATATGTTTCTATCACCTCATTTTTATCAAATGATAAGGTTTCTTGTATTGTTTGTTCACTTCTTGGCACTCCTTCCTGATATACATTTTGTGTTCCTTCTCCTAAAAAATTATAGACAGAATATCTGATTCCTGCATCTAAGGTTAGATTTTTAGTAAGATCTATTTCCGTAGCTAAAAAAGCTGCCGATTCTAGCGCTCGTTCTCTTTCGATCTCAAATGGAGTCACAATTGATTCACTTCCTTCGGGATCAATACTCCCTGGGTTTACACCATATAATTTACTAGAAACACCATAATCAAATTTAAGTTTGCTACTATATAAGTATTTAAAATGAAGTTTTAACTCGGTCTCATCTATACGGTAACCTAAATCAAAATCATCATTTGATTGGCCATCAAACTCTATATTGAATTTATACTGGCTATTCGATAAGGCTAATTTTCCTGTGTTTTTTTCATTAAAACGATAGTTCCATCTTAAAGAAAATGCTCTGTTATTATATACATATAATGAATCCGAAGTAATACTGAAATCATCTCTACTTAAATAGGCTGTTGCTTCTACTTTTGACCTTTCTGTAATCTGATGATTATACTTTGCTACAACATCATAAAATGAGGCCTCACTATCATTAAGAGATTCTTCATCTAGAGAACGTAAAACCCAATTGGCATAAGCCCCTCTTCCTCCTACCATTATTCCTGCTTTATCTTTGACGATTGGTGTTTCTATAAGCACGTTTCCTGTAACTGGTCCAATAGAAGCTTCTCCCTTAAACTCGGTAACACTAGCATCTTTGGTTGTTAAGTCAAAAACAGATGATAACCTACCTCCAAATTGCGCTGGAATATTATTTTTATATATACTAACATCTCCCAAAGCAAATGGATTTAGCGCAGAAAAAATTCCGAAAAAGTGTTGAGGATTATATATAACGGCATCATCCAGAAGTATTAAGTTCTGATCAGATTTCCCTCCTCTAACATTGTATCCAGATGCTCCTTCTCCCGCAGTGGTAATACCCGGTAAAGTTGTTGCCACCTTAAGTACATCTCGCTCTCCAAGTGCCAAAGGAATATTTTTAGACTCTTTTACGTCTATTTTAGTTTTTGTAACTACCTCATTTACATTATCATTAACCTCTGCATTTAAAATAACCGCATCCAAAAACTCTATTTTCTCATTAAGTTCTACATCATATTTACCATCATTATATATGATCACTCGCTTTTTAAAACGCTCCATTCCTATAGCGCTAATTTCTACGATATTTGATCCTACAGTTAGTTCTGTTTCAAAATATCCTTTAGCATCCGTATCGGCTCCAACATCATTACCATTCACCACAATAATAGCATTAGGTAAAGGCTTGCCGGTTTGGATATTTGTGAGATACCCATAAAATTTAAATTTCTCCCTTGAATTACCTCTTAGTGCTCTACCGATGGTAATCGTTTCCATCGTACTCTTTTTAGGTGCACTCTTGGTTGATGTAAAAACAGGAGAGATTATTTTGGTTGTTTTCGTTTCTATTTCAACAGAATCTTTCTCATATTCTCCGAAAAATCGATCTGGTAAGGTGTCATATATGATGCTATTTTTAGCAAGAATCACCTTGTTATTATCCATTATATAAAAGTTAACAACGGTATTCTCGAAAAGTTCCTTTAAAACTTTACTCATAGGTACATTGTCATAATTCCCGGACATACCCTTGTAATCAGTTAACCATGCATCAATAAAATAGAAATTATAATCAGTCTTCTCTTCTATCTGATTTAAAACAAAAATTAAATCAGAATTTTCGAAAGAAAGGGTTAGTAAGGGATCATTTTGTTGAGTCCAGCCATTGAAAACTAGCAACGAAAAAAATAAAACAAAACATTTTCTCATAATACTACGTTGCTTTTAGTGGTGATGACTGTTTAATAATCGTTTCGAACAATCGCTGCATAAATCTATCCGAGTTTGAGTTTTTAAGCGTTTTATTTTTAATATAAAACTGATTGATTGCTTTTTTTAATGTAGGATACATCTTAATTACATCCCCTTTAGATTTAATACGCTTGTAATAACCATCGGCAAACAAAACATATGTATTCTTACTTACAAATTCAAAATATAGCTTGTTATCTCCCACATTCCCGATTTTTTTCCTTCTTATTTTCTGATGCCTTTTTAGTAAAGAATATGCAGTATTCTTTAGAAGTACTTGATGGAATCCGTTGACTAAAGTATTATTCTCCTTAAATCCGTCAATCCTTATAAATGTATAATCTTCAATAGTAAATCGATCTACTTTATCACGTATTAATTGTAAAATGGACGCTACTGCACCAGGCTTAAGTGCGATTAAAAGGTTATCTGTCTCAAGGTTGTATTTCATATCTACATCATAGTAGATCTGACCATCATACAAAATAGATCCTGTTACAACCTTATCAGTTAGGAAGAATGAGTGTTTTCCTTTATATATCCGATTCACATCAAGATTCACATACTGTTTTCCATTGTATAATCCGGTATGTTCTTGTCCAATAACCTGATCAAACCAATTGTAATAAAGGTTTTCTTTTTCTTTAACTTGACTAAAAAAAATAAAAGGCAGGAATAAAAAAACAATTGTGTTCTTAGTAGTTTTCCCCATACTTATAATGATCTGTGATATAAATTAGCGACTGTATAACTTTCATTAAAAACTTTAGAACAAAAGAATTACACTCTAAGTATATAAAAATCAGTCGATAAATTAGTTTAAAGATTTAAAAACTATCCCCTATAGTTTCTTTAAAGCATCTAATGTAGGAAAATATTGAATATTAAAATTTCAATACGTGTTAAGAAAAGATTAAAAACAAAAAAATTAACAGAAGAAACTATTTTTTTGATCCCTACCTAATTATATCAATAATAGAACCGTACGATTCTGGGGAAAAAATAGAAAGATTTCAACTCACTAGTTATAAACATCTACTCAACTGCACTTAGCAGTTTTATTAATAATATTGATATTTACCAAAAATCTCCAAGTTCGTAATTGTCTCCAAAATTTATCACCGTTATCCCTACAACTCTTAACAAATACTTAAGATAATCCTTAATATTTCAATGTATTTTAGAAAACAAAAAGTATGCAAAACCGTATCATACTGCTCACTCTGCTAAATGTTTTTATACTATCAGCACAATCAGATACTGAAATTTATTTATTTGATTTATCTATCAATGAAAATGTTTTAGAATTAAAAAATCAAAGAAACATTTCTAATAATGAAGGTTATGACAATCAACCTTCATTTTACAATGATAATATTATATTATTTGCTGCTACCAGAAATGGACAGACTGATATTGCTGAATATAATATAAGAGACAACAAGGTCAATTGGGTTTCTGAAACATTACAAGGCAGTGAATATTCACCTATTAAAGTTCCAAATCAAAAAGCAATATCGGCTATTAGATTAGATACTACTGGGAAACAATTACTGTATCAATATGACTACAAAACAGGAAAATCAGAAGAGTTAATTAAAGATCTTGTGATTGGATATCATACTTGGTTTAGTAAAGATATACTGGTTTCTTCGATCCTGGAAGAAGGTGGATTGTCATTGGTAGTTTCTAACCTTAAAGACAACACCAACAAAACGATCCAAAAGAAAATAGGAAGATCACTACATAAAGTTCCTAATTCGCAACTTATCAGTTATATCAGTAAGGAAAACGAAAAATGGGAAATAAGATCGCTAAACCCGATAACTGGGGAAACAAAAAAGATAATTAATACCATTCCTAAGGCAGAAGATATGTGCTGGTTAATTAATGGAACTATTCTAATGTCTAAAGATAATATCATCTATAAATTTAATCCTAAGACGGATACCAATTGGAGCATCTTCCATACCTTCCTTAATAAGGAGATCTCCAATATTAGCAGAATTGTTACGAATGAAATAGGAACTATGCTTGCGTTGGTTTCTGATATTTCTCCAGAACATGTGGTACAAAAACAATTAGATGCATATAATACCAGAAATATTGAGGCATTTTTAGCTACCTATGCTGACCAAGTAAAAGTATATAATTACCCAAATGAATTGACATATAAAGGTAAAGAAAAAATGAAAAGTATATATGCTCCATTTTTTGACAGAACACCGGATTTACATTGCGAAATCAAAAACAGAATCGTTTATGGGAATAAGGTCATCGATGAAGAGTTAGTACTAATAAATGGAAGAGAAATTAAAGCTGTAGCTATTTATGAAGTAGAAAACGGAAAAATCTCTAAAGTAACCTTCGTACGGTAGGTTGGTTAATAAACTATATAAAGTGTTTGATTGCTATGGAAACGAACACAACGCTGGAGGAGATATAGCAGATAAGATTATCCATTTTTAATAAGAGGTTGTTATCTATTTACAAATATCATCAAGATAGAAAGTGAAGTTCGAGCGTTTATATTAAGCAACAAAATCCTTGATATGGCAATTTATGAAGGAAACTCTGATTTAAGTTCTGCTAGGGAATTCCTGACTTGTTTTTTACAAAATCATACTATAGATTTACCTAAGTCCTACGTTATTGATTTAGGATTTAATAAAACAAATGGATGGTATATTATCGAATTTAATTCAAGTTGGGGTGCTGGATTAAATTTTTGTGATCCAAATAAAGTAATTGCTGGAATAAGGGAAGCAACAATAAACTGAGGCGTCTCTAAAAAAACGTAAAAACATGATTTCTAGAATTACGATAATATTAATTCTCAGTCTATTTTTTTCTTGCAAAGAAAAAAATCAGCAAGCTGTAAAAAAAACAAAAAATACAATATCAGAGCATGCAAAACAAAAAACAATCTCTCAGGATACTACCTATTATTATGTCGTAGAAAATGGCACTATTTTATATAGCGACATCAATATTAACTACAGTTCTGAAAAAATAGATACACTTGATTTTTTAGAACCTGTCGAGATTCTTAAAAAGCACAAAGATTTAAAACACACCGTTAGTTACGGTGGGTATTATAATCGCAAAGATTTAAAAGGATATATCTGTAAAATAAGAACCTTAAACGGAAAAGTCGGATTCATTTTTAATCAACATTTAAAAACTTATGATGAATTATCTAAGCTTTTAAAAATGAATGGATTTGATAAAAAAAGTATTATTAAAAACGGAAAACTATCAAAAGCGGAAGCGATGTTACGATTGTCTAACAGTTTTGACGATAAACCTTCTAAAAATTACTTTTATACGATTGCAAACAAATTATCTTTACGTAAGAAACCCTCCTTAGATGCACAACGAATTACAGTTTTGAAATATTTAGAACCGGTGGAAGTTATTGAAAATCTACCTAATAAAAAGGAAACTATTGAGGATGAAGAAGACGGACCTGTTCACGGAAACTGGTGTAAAGTAAGATTATTAAATGGAACGGAAGGTTATGCTTTTAATGGGTACATCATCCCATTTAACAAATTATCTGAAAAGCTAAATCCAAAAGGAATTGAAGGCAATGAACTTCTAATCAACGGAAAGTTAAAAACAATATCGCCACTAAATGATTTTTTAGAAGTTATGGGAAGACCAGATAGTATTCGGTCATATAATGTAGTTGAAAATGATTTTTCTGACAAAACCAAAAGGGAATATGAAAATGAAATTTTGCATATTGTTCAAGACATTCCCTATAATTATTTAGAATACGGTGAAGGAGGTTGGATCTATGATGATATCAACATGAAATATTACTACAAAAACGGAATTGAATACGAAGAACTAAATGGCGAAACTGCTTTTTCTAATATTGATTTCACGATAAATAATAATTACTTAGAATATAACGGATTTAGGATTGATAGTTCAACTACATTAAAAACAATTACAAAATTATTCCCAATACAGTTTATAAGCAGAAGACAGCGATATAATCATAATGACGGAATGCTATTTCAATTTGGAGCTATTAGAGAAAAAAATAATGGAAGTGAAATTTATTGGCAATTATATTGTTCCAAAAAAACAGAATCATTTAACGTATACTGGTATGATTAAAAAGATAAGAACAAATACTTATTTTTGGTTTAGTATTAATCTGAAACTTAGTAAAGATCTTCTACCCTACCTTTCATATAAAACATCTTTGTAAGTAATCTAAATCACTAGGAAACTAACATGAAAACAATAAGAATAAAACAAGCCGAGAAAAATGAAATAAATTGGATAAATGTAAAATATTCTGAAGTAGGTTTTGTAAAATCCAATTATGAAAACGAGTATATCATTATTGCTAAAGTAGAAAATGAAAATGCTGGACTCGGTAGATTAGTCCAAATTGACAACAATAACATAGAGCTTGGAGGAATTTACGTATTTCCAAATTTTAGAGGTTTTGGAGTTGCAGAAAAGATAGTTCAGCATTTATGTGAGGAAAACTCATTCGGTATAGCAACCATCTGGTGTTTACCCTTTGAAAACTTATCGAATTTCTATTTAAAATTCGGGTTTCAAAATTCTAAGCATGTAAAAATTCCTGAAAAAATAGCTCAAAAACTAAAGTGGTGTAATTCTGAAAGTAAGTATGATGAAAAAGTAATGCTTCTTTGTAAAACCAGTAAAATGTAACATCAAAGCATACAAAACAAAAAACATATACTCGTATATTGTAAGTAAAACATAAAGTAAGATGCTATTAAACGAAAATTAAAGTAACTCATCGAAAACAATTAATAATAAGGAGGAAAAACCGTTATTTAGGTAACAAATATGCTCATCGTAGTACTAATAGGAAAATCTAAAACCAACAATCATTTATGGCGCTGCAATCAAAATTAGATATTTACATAGGAGGAACACCTATAACCTCGTTCAAAACTTTTTCTCTTAAACAAAAAATAACGGAACATCACGATTTTGAGTTAGTTTGTAGAACAGATGTTTTAGAACAGCTATCAGGAGAAATGGTATCTCAGACTAAGAACTTTTTAGGAGAGTCTTTTATAGTACAAATAAAAGCTTTAGGATTCGTAGGAGGTTATAAAGAATTAGCGTTCAAAGGAATTGTTACATCTGTAAACAGTACTAAAGGATTCCAAAACGCCACAGGTGACAGCGTTGTAATTTCTGGTAAGAGTAGTTCTATAATAGCAGATGATGGTCCTCATTATGCATCTCATAATGATGTATCTTTATCTGATATCCTACAGAAAACATTTCAGGGATATGATACTTCTATGTTAGCATTAGCTTTTGACCCTACAAAAACAGATGCTTTACATTATAGTGTGCAGCAAAACGAAAGCTCATATGAATATGCAACTAGACTTGCCGCACAATACAGCGAATGGTTTTATTACAATGGCAATTCATTGGTTTTTGGAACAACTGAATATGACACCGTTCCTCTTTCTTATGGTATTGATCTACAGGAGTTTTCTCTAAAACTAGCTCCAAAACCTAATAAATACAAATACTTCACCAATGATTATTTAACTGATGAGCGACATGAAAAATCAACTACAGAAGTTGATACTGGAGTCAATGGATTTAATCAGTTTACAAATGATAAAAGTGAAGCTATATTCGCAAAAGAAACCGCTGTTTATATTAACTCATACGATGACGCTAAGTTAAAACAACGACTCGATACTCACGTCGTTCAACAAAAAAAGGCTACGGTAGTAAACCAAGTGATTGTAAAAGGAAAAAGTGATAATCCTGGGGTTAATTTAGGAGATGTAGTTACGATACAAGATGATATGACAGGGTATGGCTCTTTTAGAATCATCAAAGTAACCCACTCCGCATCAGAAAATGGGAAGTATCAGAATGAATTCGAAGGAATTACTGCAGAATTAGATGTATATCCTAATACAGATATGATGGCATTTCCTAAAAGTGAAACTCAGATTGCGACGGTGATGGAAAATGTTGATCCAGATGGATTGAGTAGAATTCGTGTTCAGTTTCCTTGGCAAAAACCTTATGGAGAACTAACTCCCTGGTTACGGGTTGTTTCGCCACACGCAGGAGGTGAAAAAGGATTTCACTTTATTCCAGAAAAAGGAGAAGAAGTCCTTATAGGCTTCGAAGGAGGAAATGCAGAACGACCTTATGTAATGGGAAGTTTATACACAGGCGCAGCACAGCCAGGAGCGTTCCAGAGTGATGCTAATGATATTAAAGCAATTCAATCCAGAAGTGGAACTAAATTGGTATTGGATGATAAAGAAGGCTCTACAACCATAACCGATCAAGGAACGGCTGGTATAAAACTAGATGGAAATGGACTTTTAATATCACAAGCTAATGAAAAATTTGAAGTTAATGTTGGTGATGAGTCTAGTACGCTGGTCATGGATAAAGACGGAAAAATTGACATTGTAGCAAAAGAAATATTTCAAGTCGTTGTTGGTGAAAGTTCTTTGATCTTAAAAAAAGATGGAACGATAGAACTTAAAGGTAAAAATATCACTGTAATCGGAGATACCATAGGATTATCAGGTAACGATAACATAAGTGTAATTTCTAAGAATAGCCAGGTTTATCTGGATGGAAATGCAAAGATTATTGGTTCTAATGTTGATATTAATTAAAAAATAATGTTAAGGAATGTCTAAGAAAAAAAGACTGAGTTTTTTATTGGATGAAGAAGATACAACTTCGGGAAATGTGCAAGTTGATGATGATTCTTTTTTCAATCCAGTAAACAAAACAAATAAAATACGTTATCGTTGCGAACAAACAAATAGTACACACAGTGATAAATCAATAATTTTCCACGCAAACATAAAAAAAGAATATCTCGTAGAGTTTCTGAAAAAAGAAAAAAACATCGTGTTTAATTCCGTTCTAGAAGATTATGTTTATAGTTCAGAACCCAAGCACTTTGAAATTGCAATGGATGCATTTCGAGATTTAGAATATTGGAAAGAAAATATTTCGTTGCAATTAAACGAGAATGGAAAAATAAAACAAATTCTTAATCTAAATAACTTATCAGAATCTTGGATCAAGTTTAAAACCAAAGTATTGCCTGATACCGATTTTTTTCAGGAATTAAAAAAAGCTAATAAAAATGCCGCAAAGGATATTATTGACAATGGAGATATTGAATTTAAAAATGAAAAAAACCTCATAAAAACATTAGATAAAAATGTCTTCTATAACATTTTACTTGATTCCTATCTAATAGACTTAGATCATAAAACAAAAATAACTACTTTGACATTTATATCACAGATATTCCAAAAAGTAAAAGTTAAATTGGAGATCTCAGAGACTACAATTAAAGAGGATAATGATTTTATTTATAAAAGAAAAGTAGGAACATTAATTAGAGATACATTAGACAATGAGGAGCTCATAAGACAGTATAATTTGTTTTACAAACCAATGATACAGTATAACTTTACAGAATATAATTACATATATAGACAATCTTATCGTATAGATAAGAAAACAGGCTATATAACTGAAGGAAAAGCTGTTTTTTCTGAACAAATTAAGAATAACTATGAATTTATAACAGAGTTTAATCTTAAACAGGTAAAGATATGAGTGCAAAATATATTCCTAATAAAACACCCGTTGTTTGTACATATCAAACTAGCCCAGCTCCTAGTGAACTAATAGTAACTAGAAGTGCCGTTACTGTAATGTATAAAAGTAAGAAAGAACCATTATTAACTATAGCGGATAAAAATATACAAGTAGCTTTTGCTTGCAAAATCCCTATGAATTTAGCAGGTTCGCTTTTTGCTTTTGGAGCTGGCTTATTATTGGGAGCTGCTTTGATTTTATCAGGACCAATAGGTTGGGCTGTTATAGCCGTTGGAGCTGCCGTTATGGCTGCTGGTGCAGTAACGTATGTCGTTGCAAAGGTATCGCATACTTGTACTCCCAATCTAGAAGCTGGAGCTTGGTCTTTGCAACATAGTACTGTAAAATTAGACCAAAGTCCGGCAGTTACCCAAATGTCAATTATGACTTGTGGAAAATCAGGGATTTTAAAACCAATTCTTGATCCAGGTCTGGCTCAGAAAGCAGCCGAAGAAATTGCCTTTGGGAACTCTGTTGAGGTTGGTGCTAATATGGCAATTTCATTTTTGTTTGGTTTTGGTTTAGTTTCAGCTGGTGCTGCAGGATGGGGTGCAGTAGGTAAAATGTTTTTAACCACTGCTATAGGTACACCATTGATATCACTAGCAACCACAGCAGAAAAAGATATCATTAGGTCTAATTCTTTAGAAGATAACGAAAGCTATGAAAATCTAAATGAAGTAGAAGGTCTTAGTTATGTGCCTGAATGGATAAGTGATACAGGAACTATAGATCCTAGTGACCCCGAAAACATTGGGGATGTATTAAGTTTTCAGAATTGGGAAGAGGCAAGAAGAATTTTAACAGAACGGGGAGTTGCAAAAGAGAACCTTCCTATATATGAAAGATTATATAGAATGCCTCGTTCCCAAAGAAGAGCAGCACTTAGAAATCTCAAAAAAACAAATCCTGAAATAGCAAGAGCAATAGAAAAACATGGAAGAACAAGCCTTACTAAAGATCAAGTACAAATAGAAAGAGTTAGTAATTCTGAAACAGTAAGAACAGGAAACAGACTAGCCGCAGCAAAAAAAATTGAATCATTTTCGGTAGTTGCTCTTATTCTCCCATTTGTTTCCACCTGGTTTACAGAAAGTGCTAGGAAAGAATTAGCAATTGCTGCTTCTATGGATTTAATAAGTGGACAAGGAACAATATCTGCGCAATCACCAATTTAATGTTTAGAAAAAATAATCTAAATTTACTTATTAAGATAGGGTATGGTTGTAGTGTTTTGATCGGAGTATTATTACTACTGTTATTACTAATTTCAATATTTTCTGATAACCTTAACTTTAGTCTTAAACTCCTATATATTATAATACCTGTAATAGCGTATGCGCTATATTTAAAGGTTATTGTCGAAATATACTATACCAAATTAGTTAATAAAGAAATCTCTGGTTGGCAAGAAATCCCCATAAAAATGGATAAAGTAGTAACTACTGAGGTTCATAAAAGAGTGTTTAACTATTATGGCATGGGTGCAAATGTTTACGAATATTATATCACCTTTTTTAATAAAGAACTTTCTAAACATGTAACTATTAGTTCTATAGGCCATCAGCCTACATATGATATCATATCTAGTTGGAAAAATAAGATGATTACAGTTTTTATGACTAAAGAAAATTTGCATAAAAAATATAACTATAATGAAAAGAAAAAAATAAGCAGTATCAAGGTTTTTAGGTTTATAAAAGACAGGTATGATTTGGAAGCTACATATGTACAAAGTGTGCATGAGTATATCGCTGAAAAAAGACAATTAGAAGGGCTTTTGATAATTTTCATACCACTGTTTATAAGTTTTTTCTGTATTTATTTAATAATTCAATTATGAAAACTACACAATTACTTTTTTTAGGTTTGGCTTTTTTTATTATCAGCTGCTCAGAATCCATTACTACTACCGTAGCTAAGCAAGCCTGTCAATGTATTGAGAATGATACCGCTAAAGACACTAGAGTTTGTACTACTAAAGTTATTATTGATAACAAAGAGATTTTAGAAAATGAATATAAAGAACAAGGCATTTCTTTATTAAATGAGAACAATGAGGTAAATCCATTTTATTTTCAATTAATATATATGACAATGTTACAAAGTGAATGTCCTGAATTAACTACTGGTAAATAGATTGGAATGATAAATTAAAAATGTGACTTTGATTCTCATTTATTCTTTATTTGATAGAGTTATTAATGATACCATATTAACTATTATAGAAGATGTAGCGCATAATATTCAGAGTACAAGTAAGTATATGTAAGAAAACTTGATTAAGGTATCGAGACATACACATCATATAGGATATATAAAGAAAAATTTATTTTTAAAACAGTAATGTATCGTTCTGAAGCACTTGCTATTTTTATTGCGTGTTTCGTTTTGGTATCCGGTATAATACTACCATTCTTATTAATGCATATATTTGAATTAAACGAATGGTATGAAACACTTTCTGGATTAATGAAGAGAGTATACAAATATGGTTCTGCAATGCTCTATCTATCCATAACGATGGCAATTCTCTCAACAATTTTCTTTAAAAAACTTATTATAGATTTAAATCAACAAAGAATATTTATAAAAACGAATTCGCAAAATATATTCATTGATACTCCTCTAAAGGATTTCGAATATATTAGTATTGTTGAGTATACTAAAACAGAAACAGATGGTGTTTTCTATATAAAGTTTAAACAAAAAACTAGCCGTTCCTTATTTTTAAAAACTTTGAAGAAGAATTTTCATAAAAACAAGAACATATATTACCAAGAGTTTTTAGCTTTCAAAAAGCATTTAGAATATTATTTACAAAATTCCAGTTATCAAACTATTAAAGAAAAAAAGAAAAACAAAATCATTAAAAAATACGTACTAAACGATTCTCAGGAGTTATAATATTTTGGATAAAAAATAACACACATGCAAAAAAAAGAGTTCGAATTCAAAGCTTTCATTTTTCGAAAATATTACCAAGCCGTTTTGGTTTTCCTTACGGGAAGTTTTCTAATAATTGGATTACCTTGGTTTATTATAACTGAGCTACTTTTTACTAGTTTAGGAAAGATATCACTATTTCCTACACTTATAATTTATACTATTATAATCACTCCGTTTACTTGGGTGTTTTTTAAACTTCTATTTCATTTCTTTTATTTGAAAACGTATGCCTTAGTAGGAGATAAAATTCTTATTAAGAGGGGTCATAAAACAATACTAGAATTAGATAGTAAAAAAATAACTCAAACCATTATTCGCAAAAATGATGACACTTCTTTAAAAAATCGCTACCGAACAATTGAATTAATCTGGAGTAAAAAAAAGCGTTTAAAAATTGTTAGTAGGGATAAAAATCAGGAAGGTGTTTTTAATGATTTTATCGAATCATATTTATCTTTTTTTAATATAGATTCTAATTCTTTGAGTAAGCAATTAATAAATAAACAAGGAGATTATAAATTAATATATAATCATTAACTTTTTAGAATTCAACTACAATGATTAGTTATTTACCATAAAGCAGCTGCAGATTTCACAGAAGAAGATATAGCAAACTTAGCTTACTCCTTAAAATAGGTTACAGTTATGGAGTTCTATTTGGTGGTTTATTACTAGTGCTATTATTAATTTCCATATCCTCAGATAGCCTTAACTTTAGTTTTAAACTCATACACTTTATCATTCCAGTAATGATATATGTAGTATATCTAAGAGTTTTTTGTTGAAAGATAGGAATAGCACTTGGTCTTATAAATTTGTTAAGGAGTAGTATCCAATGATCGCTTTTACTTAAATTAGGCGATCAAATTAACACAAATGAAGATCATTCTTACCTCAACACTCTTTTTATTTACAATCATTATAACCGCGCAAACCGATCAAAGAATATATGATATTATTGATGCCGTTTCTTCAGAAAGAATCGAAGCAGATATCAAAAAACTGGCAGATTTTGGCACAAGGCATACACTAAGCGACACAGTTTCAACAACAAGAGGAATTGGTGCCGCCAGGAGATGGATTAAATCAGAGTTCGATAACATATCTAAAACTTGCAATAATTGTCTAGAAGTTTTTTATCAAAAAGATTTGGTAAAAAAAGGTACTAATCAACGTATTGTTAAAGATGTTATGGTAGTGAATGTTGTTGCCATACAACGAGGTACAAAATACCCTAATCGTTTTATTATGATGAGTGGTGACATCGATTCAAGGATTACTGACCCAACCAATTTTACAGATGATGCTCCCGGAGCAAACGATAATGCCACAGGAATGGCTGGAGCTATTGAAGCAGCTAGAGTTTTATCTAAATATAAGTTCGAAAGTAGTATTATATATGTTGGATTATCCGGAGAAGAACAAGGCCTTTTTGGAGGTCAAGGCTTAGCGAAATACGCAAAAGAAAATAATTGGGATATTATTGGAGTCATGAATAACGATATGATCGGAAATATCAAAGGAGTAGACGGAGTAATAGATAACAGAACCTTTAGGATTTTTTCTGAACCTACGAATCTAACCGATGACAAAAAGACTGTAGAACGAAGACGTTTTTATGGTGGAGAAGTGGATGGAATCTCTCGTCAATTAGCACGATACATTTATAAAACCACCAAAACCTATATGCCGGAGATGAACCCAATGATGGTGTATCGTTTAGATCGTTTTGGTCGTGGCGGACACCATCGTCCATTTAATGATGCTGGTTTTGCAGGAATACGTATTATGGAAGCTCACGAAAACTATACGCAACAGCATCAGGATATAAGAGAAGAAAATGGAATCAAATATGGTGATGTAGTCGAACATGTGAATTTTGACTACGCAGCAAAATTAACGGCTGTCAATGCAATTAACCTGGCAGGTATTGCTTGGGCTCCTCCTACTCCAACCGAAGTTAAGATTGGAGGAATTGTAGAACCTTCTGCCAAGTTTAGGTGGAAAAAAGCAAATGACTCAAACATAAAAGGATATAAAATCTACTGGAGAGACACCACTTCTCCTACTTGGGATCATAGTCGTTTCGTTGGTGATGTAGATAACTTTACGCTAAATGGTATTGTTATTGATAATTACTTTTTTGGTATAGCAACAGTAGGAAAAGATGGTCACGAAAGTCCCGTAGTATTTCCTTCCGGAATTTTCAGAAAATAACCGAATTCTCATTATATTAACTATAATAATTTAACCACATCGAATGAAGTTTATTAAATCTATATCGATATTAACGCTGCTACTGTTATTTTCTTGCAAACAAGAACCGATTAAAAGAAAATTAATTGCGCAACTAGATACAGTAGAAAAAATATCTGTAAAAACTAAAGGTAGAGTTATCATTCATGAAAACTTTAAATCAGAACATGTTATCCCAAGAAATGTAGAGGTTTTTCTACCTGATGGCTATGATAGTAATTCTAAAGATAAATACAGTGTATTGTATATGCATGACGGTCAAAATGTATTTAATTCAAAGACATCCTATACAGGTATTGATTGGGGTGTTGATGAAACTATAGATAGTTTAATTAAAATCGGAAAGATTAAAAATACCATCGTCGTGGCTCCTTGGAATACCGTAAAAAAACGTTTTTCGGAATACATGCCAGAATCTCCATCTGAACTTACTAGCAGTGACGAAGTAAAAGCTGCTTTAAAACAAAACACTGGTTTTGATGATTTGTACTCGGACGAGTATTTAAAATTCTTAGTAGAAGAATTAAAGCCTTTTATAGACAAGACATATAATGTATACGCTAAAGTCGAAAACACCTCTATAATGGGATCTTCTATGGGAGGTTTAATATCTTTATATGCGATCTGTAAATATCCTGAGGTGTTTAGTGCTGCCGGATGTGTATCAACACATTGGCCCGTTCCTGTATTAGGAGAAGCTTATATAAAAACATTACCTGCTACCCTCCCAGATCCAAAAACGCATAAAATATATTTTGATTTTGGAACTGAAACATTAGATGCTCAGTATGAACCTTACCAGAAACAAGTAGATCAAATGATGAGGGATAAGGGATACATCGAAGGTGAAAATTGGATCACTAAAAAGTTTGAAGGTGCATCACACGATGAAAAAAGTTGGAATGAACGAGTACATATTCCCATTGAATTTTTATTGAAATAAATTGACACGTAAATGAATAAGCTTTTCTTAGTAGTATGTATTGTTTGTGGATTATCTCCAATTTTTTCGCAAACATCTCTTTTCGATCATCAACAAAAATTTACCAGACAGGATACGCTAAGAGGTTCTATTACTCCCGAAAGAGCTTGGTGGGATCTTACTTATAACCATCTGGATATATCCGTAGATCCTGAGAAGAAAACTATAAAAGGAAAGAATACTATACATTATAAAGTGTTGGAAAATCATAATGTCTTACAAGTGGATTTACAACCACCTTTGGTTATAGAAAAAGTGGTACAAGACGGAAAAGAACTAAAAGTAAATTCAGAAGTAAATGCTCATTTTATCACACTCCTCCAAACACAAAAGAAAGGTACTATCAATACATTAGAAGTTTACTACAGTGGAAAACCAAGAGAAGCAGTACGAGCACCTTGGGATGGAGGAATTTCCTGGAAAAAAGATAGTAATGGCAAACACTTTATTGCCTCTTCTTGTCAAGGATTAGGAGCCAGCGTTTGGTGGCCTAACAAAGATCATATGTATGATGAAGTAGATAGTATGTTAGTAAGCGTAACTGTTCCGAAGGGTTTGATGAATGTAGGTAATGGAAGACTTCGTAAAGTAGAAGAGCGTTCCCCTGACACAAAAACGTATCACTGGTTTGTGAGCAATCCTATCAATAATTATGGAGTTAATATTAATATTGGGGATTACGTTCACTTCGGTGAAAAATATGAAGGTGAAAAAGGAATCTTAGACATGGATTATTATGTATTAAGAGATAACCTCGAAGCTGCCAAAAAACAATTTAAAGATGCTCCTAGAACAATGAAAGCCTTCGAGCACTGGTTTGGACCGTATCCTTTTTATGAAGATAGTTTTAAATTAGTAGAAGTGCCTTATTTAGGAATGGAACATCAAAGCTCTGTTACCTATGGAAATAAATACGTAAATGGATATCTGGGAAATGATTTATCTGATACCGGATGGGGATTGAAATTTGATTTCATCATCATCCACGAATCAGGCCACGAATGGTTTGCTAACAATATTACAAATAAAGATATCGCTGATATGTGGATTCACGAAAGTTTCACAGCGTACTCAGAAAATCTATTTCTTGATTACCACTATGGTAAAGAAGCTGCTGAAGAATACGTAATTGGCACTAGACGTGGCATTAGTAATGATAAACCTATTATCGGGCAATATGATGTGAATCACGAAGGATCCAGTGATATGTATTATAAAGGAGCTAATATGTTACATACCTTGCGTCAGTTATTAGAAGATGACGATAAGTGGAGATCTATTTTAAGAGGTTTAAATAAAGAGTTTTATCATCAAACGGTTAGCACAAAGCAAATCGAAAATTTTCTTAGTGAAAAAACTAAAATCGATCTAACGGCCTTCTTTAATCAATATTTAAGAGACACTAGAATCCCTACTTTAGAATATGGTTTTGATGATAACGGACTAAAATATAGATACATAGATATTGTAGAAGATTTTGATATGCCTGTTCGTTTAAAAATTGATGGAAAAGATCAATGGATACAACCTAATGCCGAATGGCAAATCCTAAAATTGACTGCAAATGAAATAAGCATTGACCCAAATTTTTATATAAAAGCTAAATCTATTTAACAAGAGAACACGTGAAAATCTACTTTCCTCAGTGGCAAGGATCCGGAACAGGTAAAACCATAGAAAATGGAGCAAAAACCATATTGGATTATCTAGACGATCCAAAATTTATTCATGTACCATTATCGGAGATATCTGCTGGAAAAGATGGTACAAAAAAACATGATATTCATAATTACGATGCAATCACAGAACAGTTAACACGTCTGAAAAAAAGTATTGAGGAATCACAACCCAATACGATCAAAACTATCGGTGGAGATTGCGGATTAGAAATAGTTCCTGTCTCCTATCTTAATAAAAAGTATCCTAATCTTGGTGTCATTTGGTTTGATGCACATGCAGATATTAATAAACCTTGTGATTCCCCCAGTTGCAATTTTCATGGTATGCCACTAAGAACATTATTAGGCGAAGGGTCCGAGCATATGAATCCACTTCTATTTACTTTCATAGAAGCTTCTCAGATCCATTATGTTGGTGTAAGAGATATTGACGACACGGAACAAACTAGAATTAATGATGGCGAAATTTATGCACCAAAAAAGACCAATATTGCTGATTTAGTTAACACTTTACAATCAAAAAAAATAACAAACCTCTACTTACATTTCGATTTTGATTGTTTAGAACCTAAGGATTATAACAAAACCTATTATCAGGTTCCTAATGGAGTAACTATTTCTGAGGCAGAAGCTTGCATAAAAGCATTACAAGAAAATTTCTCTATAGTAGGCAGCAGTGTTTTGGAATCCATAACAACAGATATCTCAGAATTAAAACCTATCACTAAAATTATCAACATGTTAATAAAACAATAAGCAAATTTATGTCAGGAGGCAATTGGAAAGATATGCTATTAGCATCACAAACTGGAGATTTAGAGTTAGTAAAATATTATGTTAGAACAGGAATTGATATTAATTACCAACATCCTGAAGCTATGACCACTCCGCTTATTGAGAGTTTTAGGTTTGAACATCTAGATATTGCTAAATTTCTCCTCGAGAGTGGTGCCGATGTATACGCTAAAGAGGGGTTTAGTGGAGATACAGCATTATCAATAGCAACTGAAAAACAAAATCAAGAAGCCTTAGATTTATTGAGTCTTTATCTGAAAAAGTAATTTAAGATAACTTTCTGATATGTTTAAAGCCTTATATGCTACCTTTATAATAAAACCTTTGCTATGTTTACATTATTCAAAAAGAAATCAGAAAAGGAGCAACTTCAGAAAAAATATAGAGCTTTAATGGAAGAATCATATAAGCTATCACACACAAACCGAAAAGCTAGTGATACTAAACAAGCTGAAGCTGAAGAAATACTGAAAAAGATAGAACAACTGAAGGAGTAATTGATAAAAATCAAATATTTTATCAGCTATGAATACTATTTCATTTTGTATCTATATATCAATAATTATGTCATCCCTTATTATTTTTGATTTTAACAAAGATAGCAACCTATCCAATTGGAATGTTGTTGATGATGGCGTGATGGGTGGTTTATCACAAGGTAATTTCGAAATTAACAAGGAAGGTAACGCTGTTTTTGAAGGAACTGTTTCTTTAGAAAATAATGGTGGATTTTCTTCTGTGCGCCATCGTTTTGACACCCAAAAGGTGAAGGGATTTACAAAGGTTTTAATCAGGCTTAAAGGAGATGAAAAAAAATATCAATTTAGAGTAAAAACCAATAGTTATGATCGGTATTCTTATATTGCTCATTTTACAACTACTGGGAATTGGCAAACTATCGAGATTTCATTATCAGAAATGTACCCGGCATTTAGAGGTAGAAACTTAGATTTACCAAATTATCCAACAGAAACTATGCAAGAAATTGCATTTCTTATTGGTAATAAAAAAGCAGAACAATTCCGATTAGAAATTGATAAAATAGAATTGAAATAAAACTTGGGTTTCGGTTTTTATTCCTAATTAGTGTAAAGTAAATACCATTTAGGAATTCTTAAGATGAATCTCATTAAGGTTTTCCATTCTGTTTCGTTCTAAGAAAGCATCGATAGTTTCAAAATGTTCGATAACTCTTTTATCTTTAAATTCAAAAACTTTATTGGATAATCCTCTTAAAAAATCACGATCGTGAGAAACCAGTATCAGCGCACCATCGAAAGCTAACAAGGCTTCTTTTAAAACATCTTTAGATCTAATATCTAAGTGATTTGTGGGCTCATCCAAAATTAATACGTTGACTGGTTCCAGAAGCAATTTCACCATGGCAAGCCTTGTTCTTTCTCCACCAGAAAGCACACCCACTTTTTTATCGATATGATCTCCGCTAAACATAAATTGCCCAAGTATATTTTTGATCTGTGTTCTTACATCTCCTTTGGCAACCTCATCAACTGTTTGAAAAACAGTGAGATTAGGATCCAACAAAGCCGCTTGGTTTTGTGCGAAGTATCCAACTCTTGCATTATGCCCCAAGTCACACTGTCCTTCAAAGTCTATTTCACCCATAATGGCTTTAATCATCGTAGATTTCCCTTCTCCATTTCTTCCTACAAAAGAAACTTTTTCTCCTCTTGCAATAGACATACTGGCATCTTTAAAAACTACAAGATCATCATATTTTTTTGATAAATCTTTAGCTATTACAGGATAATCACCAGAACGAGCCGATGGCGGAAATCTAAGTTTTAGTGAAGAAGTATCTACTTCATCAATTTCTATAATATCTAATTTCTCTAGCATACGCTCACGAGAATTTACCTGATTCGTTTTAGAATAAGTTCCTTTAAACCTGTCTATAAATTGTTTGGTATCCGCAATAAACTTTTGTTGTTCCTGATATGCTTTTATCTGATGTGCACGTCTATCTTCTCTTAACTGCAAGTAGTGCGTATAATTCGCTTTATAATCATAGATTCTACCCATAGTAACTTCTATCGTTCTATTGGTTATATTATCTATAAATGCTTTATCATGAGAAATTACAATAACCGCTTTTGCTTTATTTAGTAAGAAATCCTCTAACCAGATTACCGATTCTATATCCACGTGGTTCGTAGGCTCATCCAAGAGAATCAGATCCGGTTTTTGTAGTAATATTTTAGCAAGCTCAATACGCATTCTCCAACCCCCGCTAAATTCACTAGTTGGTCGAGTAAAATCTGCTCTTTTAAAACCTAACCCCTGCAATGCTTTCTCTACTTCTGCATCATAATTTACCTCTTCTATAGCATAAAATTTTTCTCCTAAGTCAGTTACTTTTTGGATTATGCCCATATACTCTTCAGAATCGTAATCCGTGCGAGTTTCTAGTTCCTTATTAAGACGGTCCATTTCGCTTTGCATCTCGTGAATCTGACCAAAAGCTTTGGATGCTTCTTCAAATACAGTACAATCGTCATCCGTTAATAAATGCTGTGGCAGATATGCAATCACTGCTTCTTTAGGAGCTCGTACATTTCCTCTGGTTGCCTTTTGAGCGCCTGCAATGATCTTCATCATGGTAGATTTACCTGCTCCATTTTTACCCATTAGAGCAATTTTATCATTCTCATTAATTACAAAAGAAACATTGCTAAATAGGGTTTCTCCGCTAAACTCTACTGCAATTCCGTCTACAGAAATCATATTCTTTTTCTTTAAAAATGCAAAACTATAAAAAAGCAGGGGACAACAAAGGAATTATTAATAATAGATACTAAACTTTTAACCAGTAAGCTACCTTAAGGCAAGTGCATAGAGCGTTAGATTGAAAATCAATTTGAGTTAGGGACAAGCCTCGGAGCATTTAAATCTCGATTATCGAGTAAAACTGTAACAATTGTATCTAATCTTCATCTTTAGTTGTAAAACATAATCATCATGAGGTCGCTAATCAATCATTTACATCGTATTTCCGCAAATTACCGCAGTATTAATCAACCTGTTATTCTATTTTTTGCTTTCTTATTAGGTATCCAAGGATATAGCTATTCTATGAATTCGACAAACATGGATACTAATTTGTATGACTCTAATGGAGCAATTGCTTATGCCTACCCTATCAAAAATATCACAATCGATGGTGATGCTTCAGATTGGCCAAAAAATATTACAAAATTTCCTATCCAGGATGTTCCTTTCGGCAGTCACCCAAAAGATAAAAATGACTTTTCCGCTAATTTTCAGGTAGGATACAACCTATCCGAACAATCCTTATACGTTTTGGTAACTGTTATAGATGATTCCCATATAGTGGATACCACAGAAAAGGCAGACTGGAACACACAAGACACCTATACCCTCTATATAGATGGGCAACATTCACCCAAAGGATCTGGTTTGGATTTATATCAGTTTGGAGAAAATTATAAAGAAATAATGGATCCAACCACAAGTTGGGATCCTAAAACAAAAAATCACAGTTGGGATCAACTTGAAATAAAGTTTAGTCGAAAAGGAACCACTACTATCTATGAATGTAAAATAAAATTGACAGGCCAATTAGCTGAAGGAAAAACAATTGGAATAGATCACGTAATTATTGATAAAGACGAAGAAGATGATAGTAACTCTAATACTTTTATTTCCTGGGGAAAAGGAGGTGGTAAAAGTCAATCATCCTCTAGATTAGGAGATATACTCTTAATGAGAGCAAAAGAAGTTACTGGAAACCTATCTGGTGAATTAACATGGGATGATAAAACTATTAAAGGATTTCCAAACAATATTCGGCTAACATCTGCTACGAATCCTTCTCTTTGGACCCAAGTTGCGGTAGACTCTTTAGGTCGATACGAAATTGACCTTCCCGCAGGAGATTATATTATTTCTACTACTCAAAAATTTTATAATCAAGATGATAATTTGTTTAGAATAGATTCTAAAAAGTCTAACCAAAAAGTAACCATAACATCTGGCAATACAATTACAGCGCCTACGATGTTACTATCCATTGCGCCAGAATTAGACCTTATACCAAAAAAAGGAATACTTCATGATTTTGATGCTAAAAAAATAGTATCAGTAGATCAATTTATCAAAGCTTATCAGGAATACTATGAAATTCCAGGGGTTTCACTAGCACTCATCAAAGATGGGAAACTAGCATATCATCAAACCTATGGGATAAAAAACGCATATACCGAAGAAAAAGTAGACGATACAACCCTATTTGAAGCGGCATCCATAACAAAACCAGTTTTTGGATTCGCAGTGATGAGATTGGTGGAGCGAGGAGAAATTGATTTAGACAAACCCTTGTATCAATACTTACCTTTTGAAGCTATTGCGCATGATGAACGTTATAAGTTAATAACAGCAAGACACGTATTGACTCATAAAACCGGGTTTCCAAACTGGGCCTGGATGAACGATGATGGAAAACTCGATATAAAATTCACTCCTGGAACAGATTATAATTATTCCGGAGAAGGTTTTGAATATTTAAAACGAGTAGTTACTCATATCACTAAGAAGGATATTAATGTTTTGCTACAGGAAGAAGTATTAACTCCATTAGGATTAGAACATACTTATTTCGAAAAAAATGAATATTTGGAAAAAGTAGTTGCCAATGGCCATTTTGATAACATGCCTACTCGAATAGATTTACCCGGTAAAGCAGGTATGGCTTGGAGTATGCATACGGAAGCCAAAACGTTTACCAACTTCATACTTGGATTATCAACCAAAAAAGGACTAAAACCCGAAACTTACAAGCAAATGTTTACCATAGAAACAACAATAGCCGAAGATGAAGGGAAAAATAGACCTGGTTGGGAGGAATATTTTGGACTTAGTATACATATGGAAAAAACACCTTTCGGAAATACCTTTGGTCACGGCGGTAATAATGGAGATTTCAAATGTTTGGCCAGAATGTATCAAGATCTTAATATGGGATTCGTTGTATTTACCAATAGTAATAGAGGTGATCAGTTATATAACGCACTGATAGAATTTCTAATTGCCGGTAAAATGAAGAAAAGCTAGCGGTTAGTAATTATCTCAACCATTATATATAGTTGCAAAACACCTAAGAACCTGTCCTTGAGGCATTACATTGTAAATCAATTTAGGTTTCCACAAACACATCATCGATTAATACAGAGCTTAAAGCGGCTCTGAGAACCCCAGAATCCTGATCTATACAATATACATAAACCCGTAGAGCGAATATAAAAACAGAAAAAAATAAGTATTTTAGTACTCCTGTTTAAACAAACTTTTGTCAATCATGTGGGAGGAGAAATTAAAAATCTATGACCAACTAGTAGCCAAATGTTCCAGATTCGAACGAAAAGGTAAGACGATGCCATATACATCTGCTAATGGATATATGTTTTAGTTATTTAATAAAGCAGGTGAAATTGGGATTAGATTCTCTAAAGAAGTACAGCAGAAATATATGGAAGAGTTATCAACTACCTTATATAAATCTTATTGAGCGGTGATGAAAGGATACGTTCTATTTCCTGAATCTATGTGGGATGACCTAGATTCTTTGGCTGTGTATCTGGATGAAAGCTATGATTATGTAATGTCTCTAGAACCTAAATAATGGAGCCCTCTTATATGAATCAAGAATATACAATAAGAGATGCTACTCCTAATGAGTTTCCAAAAATTGGAGAACTCATGGTTAGTGCCTATTCGCAGCTAGATGGATTTCCCGATAAAGAAGAACAACCTAACTATTACCAAACACTTGCCAACATCGGAAGCCTTACAGAAAAACCAAAAACTAGATTATTGGTCGCTGTTTCTATAAATGACGAAATCGGTGGAGGTCTTGTTTATTTTAGTGATATGAAATATTATGGTTCTGGCGGAATTGCTACCCAAGAAAAAAATGCGGCAGGCTTTAGATTGTTAGCCGTGGCTCCAACGGCTAGAGGAAAAGGTATTGGCAAACTCTTAACTGAAACCTGTATTAGATTAGCAAAGGATGAAAAACAGCACCAATTAATAATCCATTCGACCAAAGCAATGCAAATTGCGTGGAAAATGTATGAAAAAATTGGATTCATACGATCGCAAGATTTAGATTTTAAACAAGAAGAACTTTCCGTTTATGGCTTTAGATTACTACTTTAATCTAATACATTCACTACATCTTTTTCAGAAATTTATTATGAAGGAAATCCTTTTATAGCTAAAGCGTAATCATTTCTTTTTCCATCCTATTTTGCGCAAATAGAAAAACGTTTACTGCTTTTATTTTACATCCAAAATTATTGAAAAGGGGAAAAAACCCATAATACCAACGGTTGTACACCTATACACAAACCGTCTTTTACTTCTTGACTAACAAATACTTACACAATATATTTGCTCTCAGAAAGGTATTCCGGAACACCTTAAAATTAATTACACACTTTTAAAACCTTAAATTATGAAAAAATCAATTTTCAAAACATTGGCTATCGCCATGACTCTTGGAGTAGTATTTGTAGCTTGTGAAGACAAAGAAGAAGAATTACAAGATGAGCAACTACAAGGAGTAAATCCAATACCTTCTAAAAATGCAGCATATGTGAATGAACTAGATCAAACTTCTTTTGAAGTAGCAAAAATTCAAAAAAATGGTCATGAATATCATTTCATAGCGGTTGGTGATGAAGAAGAAATGATTGTAGCAGAAACCTTATATGGTGATGCTGCTAAAAATGCTGAAGAAAGTTTACATAGCTTGGATCAATCACCATTCAATTTATTTATTTCTTTAACAAAATCCTCTGTATCTGTCCCTGAACGTATTGCAAAAACTGCAAAGGGTTCTGAATTCAACCAATCTGGTCGAAATTTAGAAAAGAGTAATGCACTGTTAGAAATCAACGACCCTAATTACTCAGATTTTGCAATCCAAAAATCCTGTTATGATATCGGTTCTACCGACTTTAGGAATATTTACTGCGGTGGAGTTCCTGTTACCTCTACACCTACAGATATCAGATTCTGTGATAATGGATTATGGAATTCTTTAACCAGAAGTTCTATTTATGGAGGGGATTGGAAAGAACTTGATGACACTTATACACGTACTAATGTAGTATGCGGATTAACTAGATTACAGTTCTATGCTTGGGAAAATACAGCTTCTTGGCCTTTTAGTGATTGGAAATGGGTATTAAAATATCAAGTTGACTTACCAAATGGATACTGGTATTATTACTACTACACGTCTACCAATACGGAACGACAAGTAAAAAGAACTAGACCAACAAACAGTGGTTCTTTTAGAGCCTACACTAGATTCTACTAGAAAACCATATTACACAAAAAATAATAGAACTCATAACATCATTAGAGATGTTATGAGTTCATTTTTGTTGGGTATTCAAATTTCAGAAAGATTTACCATAGCAGATTCTTTCGAATAACAGATTCTTACTATTTTAGTATATTCCAAAAGTACTTTCAAGCATATGGCATACCTTTTTTCACCTGTCTTAATATTTTGTCTTTCGATAGCTTTTGCTTTCTCCGGTTATTCACAAAATAAATTAGAGAAAGAGTATCGAATTAAAAGTTCTGAAGTTCCTAAATTAGCTTTAGATTTTATAGCTCAAGGGCCTTTTGATAAAAAAATCAAATGGTATGCAGAAGAAAGCCAGGATGGTAATAGTATCGAGGCTAAAACTATTTATAAAAACAGAAAGTATAGTATCGAATTTGATACTGAAGGAAATCCACAAGACGTGGAACAAAAAATTCCTTTCACCTCTATCTCAGAAGGTTTGAGAAAACAAATTCAAAATTCTTTAGATAGTATTTTCATCAAATCAAAAGTCAAAAAAACACAAAAACAATGGATTGCCTCTCGATCCACTCTTATTGCTTTGATAAATAACAAAACTACTACGGAGAATTATAGTGTGAACTACGAATTAGTATTAAAGGGTAAAAAAAATCAACGTTATAGTTATTATGAATTATTGTATGATCATAGTGGATCTCTATTAAAGGTTTTAAAAATTGTAAATGCCAATACGGATAATCTTCTTTATTAAATTATGAAAACTAAAAGAGCTTTCATATTGGTATATTTATTTAATACCATTTGTTATCAAATGGTAGCACAAACATCTTTCACTTCTGGCTTATTACCTAAAATTGTAGTATCTAACAAACTATCTAATTACACTAAATTGATCCATAGTCTTGAGTCTCGTCAACAATTATGGGAACACTATCCTGATGATGATTTCTCTTATGACTATTTGCTAACAGATCTCACCACCATTCTTTCTTTTAAACTATCCTCTGATAAAGTTTTCAATATAGGATATTTATTGAGACTAGAAGGAGATCAGCTTATTCATCGTTCCATATTTCAATATGCTAGTACACAACAATTAGAATCTACTAGAGTTGCACATCGTTTTGTAACTGATCAAACATTTACTAAGGACGAATCTCCAGAATTCAGACTTAGGTATCGTTTTACTGTAGAAATACCATTTAGCGGTTACCGTGCTGATCCCGGAGAGTTTTATCTTAAAGTCAATAATGAATATTTAGGTTCATATCAAAGTTCTAATTCTGATATAGAAATAAGAATCATTCCTTTTATTGGATATGTAGTTACTCCAAAAAGTAAACTTGAAATCGGACCAGATTATCGTTTAAGTCAACTATTAGAATCCGGAATCAAAAATCGAGTATGGTTAAGTCTAAATTACTACTATGCTATTGATACAAAAACCTTGAGAAATGAAAACTAAACCAGAGTTATATTTTAAAAATGATAAAGAATGGCGGCATTGGCTAAACAAAAATCATACTATTTCTGATGGTGTTTATTTGATTTTTTATAAAGTAGAAAGTAAACAACCCAGTATGCGCTGGGAAGAAGCTGTAAAAGTAGCACTCTGTTACGGATGGATTGATTCTACAGTAAAGAGATTGGACGAAGAACGAAGAAGACAATATTTCTGTCCACGTAAACCAAAAAGTGTGTGGAGCAAACTGAATAAAACATATATCATTGATCTTATCAGAGATGATCTGATGCATCAAAGTGGACTAGATATAATCGAAATTGCCAAAAAAAATAATTCTTGGACAGCTTTGGATAATGTAGAAAACGGTATTATTCCACAGGATCTTAAAAAAGCCTTTAACTCCAATTCTGAAGCCTTTACCAATTACAAAAACTTTTCTCCTAGTTATCGAAAAAGCTATTTATACTGGCTCAATCAAGCTAAACGACAAGAAACAAGAGATAAAAGAATTCTGGAAATTATAAGGCTTTGTAAAGCTAATATTAAAACAAGAGATAATGGTAGGTAAGACACTTCACTTAACAACACTTTAAGACATTTTATCTTCGAATTCACTATTTTCGGTTTAGATAAATAGAATACCATGCACAAACACATTATCACTACCCTACTCTTAGGAGTATTTCTAGTATGTACAACTCAAGCACAAAAAGACAAAAAAGACGAAAAAAAAGAATCAACATGGGATGTTGCTAATCCTAATGGACAATTTAATTACAAAGATCACACCTTTACTACTGATGAGGGTACCTGGATGAACCTAGATGTTAGTCCCGATGGAAAAACAATTGTTTTTGATCTTATGGGGGATATTTATAGCATTCCTATCTCTGGTGGAAAAGCAAAAATTTTACGTTCAGGAATTCCTTTTGAAGTACAACCGCGTTTTAGTCCAGATGGATCAAAAATATCTTTTACTAGCGATGCTGGTGGCGGTGATAATATTTGGATAATGAATTCTGATGGCAGTAATGCTAAACAAGTTACCAAAGAAAAATTCAGATTATTGAACAATGCGGCCTGGATGCCAGATAGTAATTATTTAATCGCTAGAAAGCATTTTACCTCTCAGCGCTCATTAGGAGCAGGAGAAATGTGGCAGTATCATATCACAGGAGGTTCAGGAATCCAATTGACCAAAAGAAAAAACGATCAACAAGACGTAAATGAACCTTGTATCTCTCCGGATGGAAAATACATGTACTATAGTGAAGATATGTACTCAGGAGGTTTTTTTCAATATAACAAAGACCCTAATAAACAGATATATGTTATTAAAAGATATGATTTCGAAACTGGGAAAAATACGACTATTACAGGAGGACCTGGAGGAGCCGCAAGACCCCAAGTATCCAGAGATGGCAAAAAACTAGCTTTTGTAAAAAGAGTACGAACCAAAACTGTTCTATACATCCACGATCTGGAAACAGGTGAAGAATGGCCTGTTTATGATCAATTAAATAAAGACCAACAAGAAGCTTGGGCAATTTTCGGTGTATATCCTAACTTTAGCTGGATGCCGAATAATAAAGAAATCGTATTCTGGACTGCAGGAAAAATTCAAAAAATTAACACAGAAAATTCTCAGGTTACTAATATTCCATTTACGGCAGATGCTACTTTAAAAATTGCGGAGACCGTTCATTTTAATTCAGCTGTCGCTCCAGAAGAATTTACTTCTAAAGTAATTCGTCATGTAGTCACTTCTCCTGATGGCAAAACAATAATTTTTAGTGCTCTTGGACATCTTTGGAGTAAAAAATTACCAAAAGGAAAACCGCAACGCCTAACCACACAAAAATCTGATTTTGAGTTCGAGCCAAGCTTCTCTCCAGACGGTCAACATATAGTATATGTCACCTGGAATGACGAAACGTTGGGATCTGTTTGCAAAATACCCACTGCTGGAGGAACTCCTACCAAATTAACAGTAGAGAAAGGAATCTATAGAACACCAACTTACAATCCCTCTGGCAATTTAATTACCTACAGAAAAGAAGGAGGTAACAATGATCAAGGAAGAAGTTTCGGAAAAAAAACGGGGATTTATACAATGTCCGCTTCTGGAGCGAATGCAAAACTGATTTCACAGGAAGGAGCGTATCCGACTTTCACCAAAGATGGAAAACATATTTTTTATCAAACTGGAGGAACCTACTTTGGTAACCTTACCAAAGAGTTAAAATCAGTTGACCTACATGGAAAAGATAAAAAGACACATATAAAATCAAAATATGCTAACAGATTAGTACCCAGTCCAGATAACAAGTGGATTGCGTTTACTCACCTACACAAAGCGTATATCGCTCCTCTGATTACTAATGGAAAAGAAATTGATTTGGATAATAAGTCAACATCAGTTCCTGTATCACAATTATCCAAAGATGCCGGGATCAACTTACATTGGTCCAAAGACAGTAAAAAAGTATTCTGGACCTTAGGTGATGAATATTTTTCTAATGAGATTAAAGATCGATTTACTTTCTTACCTAATTCCCCTGAAAAAGTAGGAGAAGTTACATCAAAAGGTATTAGTATTGATTTAGTAACAAAAACAGATATACCATCTGGAAAAATTGCTTTTACCAATGCTCGTATCATTACTATGGAAGGTGATCAAGTGATTGAAGATGGAACAATTATCATTAACGGAAATACTATTGAAAAAATAGGAAAATCAGGTGATATCTCCGTTCCACAAGATGCCAAAGTATTTGATGTAAATGGCAAAACAATTATGCCAGGTATTGTAGATGCTCACGCTCATGTGGGAGCCTTTAGATATGGATTGACCACTCAAAAACATTGGCAATTATATGCTAACTTAGCTTTTGGAGTTACCACAGCACATGATCCGTCCGCCAATACTGAAACAGTGTTTAGTATTTCGGAACTAATAAAAAGTGGAGAAATGGTAGGTCCTCGCCTCTACTCTACCGGTTTTATATTATATGGTGCCGACGGCGATTTCAAAGCTGTCGTAAATAACTTGGAAGATGCCAGATCTTCTATCAGGCGAACAAAAGCCTTTGGAGCAAAATCAGTAAAAAGCTATAACCAACCTCGCAGAGATCAAAGACAACAGGTAATGCAAGCTGCTCGAGAGTTAGAAATTAATGTAGTTCCAGAAGGTGGTTCTACTTTTTATCATAACATGTCCATGATTATGGATGGACACACTGGAGTTGAACATAATATTCCTGTGGCTCCAGTGTATAAAGATGTATATGAATTATGGAAAACGAGTAAAACTGGATACACTCCTACATTAATTGTAAACTATGGAGGGATGAATGGTGAATACTTTTTCTACCAAAAAGATAATATTTGGGAAAATGAAAAATTACTAAAATACACTCCTAGAAGTATTGTGGATGCACGTTCACGCCATAGAACAATGGTTCCTGATGAGGAATATGAAAACGGACATATCTTAGTTTCTAAAACGGCAACAAAATTAACCAATGAAGGAGTTAAAGTAAATCTTGGCGCACACGGTCAGTTGCAAGGTCTTGGTGCTCATTGGGAGCTATGGATGTTGCATCAAGGCGGTATGACCAATATGCAGGCATTGCAAGCAGCTACAATAAATGGTGCAAATTATATTGGAGCTGGAAATGATATTGGTTCTCTGAAAGAAGGAAAATTAGCTGATTTAATTGTACTTGATAAAAATCCACTAGAAGATATTCGAAATACTGAAACCGTAAAATACACAATGGTAAATGGTAGATTATATGATACGGATACTATGAATGAAATTGGGAATACATCTAAAGAAAGATCCAAGTTTTGGTGGGAGAATAACAAATCTAATACAGCATTCCCCTGGCATGAAGCATCACAAAGTTTTATGAAACCAGGCTGTGGATGTCACTTAGGGCATAATTAAAAAATAAGATCATGAAAAACCTAATTCCTTTTTTTATACTTGTTTCCATACTAGTTCAAAGTTGTACCGAAATTAAGACCGAAGAAAAGATCGTAGTCGAACAAGAACAGATAGAAAACACAATCAATTACTTTGATTACACCAACCGGGATGACCAATTTATGGGAGGTATTAAAATGATACCTATCACTACGCCCAAAGGAGAATTTAAAGTCTGGACAAAACGCATAGGTAACAACCCAAAAATTAAAGTATTATTGCTCCACGGAGGTCCAGGAATGACACACGAAATCTATGAATGTTTTGATGGTTTTTTCCCACAAGAAGGTATAGAGTACTACTATTACGATCAACTAGGATCTTACTATAGCGATCAGCCTAAAGATAAAAGTTTATGGGATCTGGATCGATTTGTAGAAGAAGTAGAACAGGTACGTATTGCTTTAGGATTAGATAAAGATAATTTTTACTTATATGGACAGTCTTGGGGAGGAATTTTAGGAATGCAATACGCATTAAAATATCAAAAGAATTTGAAGGGACTTATAATTTCTAACATGGTTGCTTCCATTCCTGAATACCAAAAATATTCCGATGAAGTATTAGCTCCTCAGTTAGATCCAGCTGTATTAAAGGAGATTATGAGTTATGAAGAAAAGGAAGATTATTCTAATGAGCGATACTTAGATCTTATAGTACAACATTACTACACAAAACATGTCATAAGAATGCCTGTTGACAAATGGCCGGAACCTATCAATAGATCTTTTAAACATCTTAATCCAGATGTATATGTTACAATGCAAGGACCTAGTGAATTTGGGATCAAAGGTGATGCTACCCTTAAAAACTGGGATGTAAAAAATGAATTATCTAAAATCACTGTTCCTACCCTAACTATTGGCGCAAAATATGACACTATGGATCCTAAAGAAATGGAATGGATTGCCAATGAAGTGCAACATGGTCGATATCTGCATTGTCCAAATGGGAGTCATTTATCACAATTTGATGATCAAAAAAACTTCTTCGATGGTTTGATAAGGTTTATCAAAGATGTCGATAACGGAACCTTTAACACCAAATAATATATGCAATTAGCACAAGTAAATATTGCCGAAATGTTAGCCCCCATTAATGATCCAATAATGGAAGATTTTGTAAATAACCTAGACCGTATCAATGAATTAGCAGAACAAAGCGATGGTTTCGTTTGGAGACTAAAAGGAGATGAAGGTAATGCAACAGCAATTACTGTATTCGACAATCTTTTTTTAATTATCAATATGTCTGTTTGGGAAAGCATAGAAACATTATTTGATTTCGTGTATAAAACTGCTCATTCTGATATATTAAAACGTAAAAAAGAATGGTTTCACAAAATGCCTAGAATGCATATGGCTTTCTGGTATGTAGAAAACGGTCATGAACCTTCTCCAGAAGAAGCAAAAGAACGATTATACTATTTGCAGGAGTATGGAGAAACTCCTTATGCATTTACCTTTAAAAGTAAATTTACCATAGATGATGCTATCAATTATAAGAAACTATAACATACTATTACTTGCTCTTATAGCCATAAGTGTTTTAAGCTGTTCCGAAAAACATAAGGAGCAATATGACATTGTCATTACTAATGTCAATTTAATTCAGGTTGAAAACGGGGATATTACAAAAAAAACTATATATATTAATAATGGAACGATCACAAAACTTAAAACAATAGATAGTATTGATACTTATAGTACTAAGAATAGAATTGATGGTACAGGTAAATTTTTACTTCCGGGATTTTGGGATAACCATATTCATCTTAGAGGCGGAGATTCTTTAATTGAGGAAAATAAAGACTTGCTGCCTCTTTTTATTGCTAACGGAATCACAACTGTAAGAGATGCAGGAGGAGATCTTACGGCTGAAGTTTTAAAGTGGAAGAAGGCAATTAAAAATAATGAGTTAATTGGTCCAAACATTTATACTTCCGGTCCTAAACTAGATGGAGCAAATGCAACTTGGGCTGGTTCTTTAGTTGTCGAATCTTCCGAAGATATTAGCAAAGCTCTAGACTCATTAGAAAGAATCCCTTCTGATTTTGTAAAAATATACGACAGTAGAATTTCTAGAGAAAACTATTTAGGAATTTTAAAGCAAGCTGCTGATAGAGGTATGATCTCTTCAGGTCACATGCCTTTTACTGTTGAATTAAATGAAGCGGTAGATTCAGGGATTGGAGCGATAGAACATCTGTATTATATATTAAAAGGCTGTTCTGATAACGAAAAAGAGATTACTCAAGCTATTATTAATAAAAAGCTTACTTTTTGGAATGCAATGGATGGCTTGATTTCTACCTACAGTGATTCAACTGCTCAAAAAACCTTTCAATTATTAAAAGATAATAATACCTATGTAGTACCTACTTTGCATATTGGTAACATATTAAGTTATCTCGATGAAGTTGATCATACAGCTGATCCTTATCTAAAGATCATCGGAAAAGGAATCATTAAAACCTATGAAGGTCGCATAAAACGAGCGCTAACTGCATCCGAAGAAGCTAAAAAATCAAGAAAAGAGCTAAACACCTTTTTTAAAAGCTTGACAAAATCCTTACAAGATGCAGACGTAAAACTTCTGGCGGGATCTGATAGTGGAGCATACAACTCTTATACATATTCTGGTATTTCATTACATCAAGAATTGGATGCAATGGTAGCTGCAGGATTAACACCATTGGAAGCCATACAGGCCTCTGCTTATAATGGCTCGAAATATCTTAAAAAAGATAAAATCACTGGCACAATAGCAATTGGAAAAGCTTCTGATTTGGTAATTCTAAATAGTAATCCTCTATTAAATATTAAAAACACACGGGATATTTTTAGGGTAATTAAAGGTGATCAAGTCTATGATCCTAAAAAAATAATGAAAGACTATAAGTGTCTAGACTGCCTTACTTTCAAAAACTAAAAGTTTTTAAGATCAATAAATTCTAAAAGTCATGTTATGAATACCATCATTAAAATTAAACCATTAGACTTTATCTGGGAAACAAGCGACCCTTTTTTATTCTGTGCGTATCATGAAGATCAGTATCCCATAGGAAATGAGCAACTAGGTCCTGACACTTCTCTTGCTGGAAGAAACATAGGTCAGGATTTTACACCAAAAGATGGTTGGAGAATGTATCACGGAACTACAGTTCCAGGTTTTCCTGCGCATCCTCATCGAGGTTTTGAAACTGTAACAATTGTACAAAAAGGACTTGTTGATCATTCTGATTCACTGGGAGCTGCAGGTCGTTTTGGTAACGGTGATGTTCAGTGGATGACAGCTGGAAAAGGTGTTCAACATTCAGAAATGTTTCCCCTTCTAAATGAACAAGAAGAAAATCCGTTTTTATTGTTTCAGATTTGGATCAATCTTCCCAGAGATAAGAAAATGGTAGAACCACATTTTAAAATGCTCTGGAACGAGGAGATCCCTAAAACAACCATAGTAGACCAGCAAGGAAATCAAATAGAAATTACTTTAATCGCTGGAAAATTAGGAAATAAAGATGCTGTAGATCCAGCTCCTGATTCCTGGGCCTCCAATCCAGAAAATGAAATTAATATCTGGACAATAAAAATGGATCCAAATGCCGAATTTACATTTCTGAATGCTTCTGAAGGAATTAATCGTTCTGTTTATTTTTTTAAAGGAAATGAAATCGAAAGTGAAGGATATACTATTCCGGTAAATCACCAAATCATTTCACATGGCCATAAAGATTTAACTATTAAAAACGGTAATACTGAATCACATTTCTTACTTCTACAAGGAAAGCCTATCAATGAACCAGTGGTAAAACAAGGACCATTTGTTATGAATAGTCAATCTGAAATCCGAGAAGCTATTCAAGAATATCAGATAACAGAATTTGGCGGTTGGCCTTGGCCTAGTTATGATCATGTCCATAAAAAATCTAAAGGACGTTTTGCGTTATATCCAGATGGTAAAGAAATCATTAAGAGCGCACAATAATGTAGTATAGCATACTATAGCCTATTTTACTTGTAGATTTTGATTGCTTTTCTCTTTTAAAAATACTATTAAAACACTATCTTTATTTGAGGGAATAAAAAAGTTAAGTGTTTAATAACCTACGTATATGCTAAAAAAAATACTACGCTTATTCCCAATCTTTCTTCTGCTTTCAGTAGTATGTTCTTGCTCAAAATCTTTGGTCCTAAATGATTTAGAAAAAGAATTCCTCAAACAAAATGATAGTATTACCGTTGCTATCTATCCTTATTACCCTCCTTATCAATTTCTAAATGAGCAAAATGAGGCTGATGGTGTTTTTATGGAATATCTCGAAATTATAGAGGAGAAAATAAATTATAAATTCAAAAGAAAACAATATAACAATTGGCCAAAACTAATTCAGGATGCAGAAAAGAATAAAATAGATCTGATTCTGGAAATCCAAAAAACAGAAAATAGAAAATCTTACTTAAAATTTTATCCTCCTCTTTTTGAATCTCAGCACGTTATTATTACGCGAAAAGATGTTACGTTTGGAAATAGTATAAAAAATCTTCACGATAAAACAATTGTACTCCCTAAAAATTACGGAATAACCGAAAACTTGAGTTATGAATATCCTGATTTTACGATTGTAACTGTTCAGGGAGAACTGGAATGTTTAGAAAGATTAAATTCGGGTGAATATGATGCATACATTGGACCAAGAGCTGTTGCCAATTATTTTATTAGATCTAAAAAACTCGATAATCTTAAAATAAACCCAGGAATTCATTTAAAATATGAACCAGGTATAGCAATTACTAATAGTGATACTGTTCTTGATGGTATTATTTCAAAAGCCCTTAAAAGTATAACTAGAGAAGAGAAAGAATCCATTATCAATAATTGGCTTTACCAAAACGTAGTTCCTTTTTATCAAACTTCAAAATTTTGGATTATAATATCTTTAGTCTCAATACTAGCGTTCTTTTTGGGTGCATTTCTAAACTCTTACTTGAAATTTAAAATAAAACAGAAAACAGAGGAGCTAATCATTGCCAAAGATATTGCAGAAGAAAGTAATCGATTAAAAACAAATTTTATTAATAATATCCCTCAGGAAATCAGAACTCCAATGAATGGCATCATTGGACTTTCTGAGTTTTTAAATGATGAAAGCTTAAGCCAGAAAGAAAGACAAAAATATACTCAAATGATTATTGGGAATAGTAAAGAGTTATTATCTATCATTGATAATATTTTGGAAATCTCTCAATTACAAACAAAAAGATTTACGCTACGATTGGTAGAAACTAATCTGCAAGATGTCTTTCAAAATTTAGTATCTAATCATAAAATCAAAGCAGAAGAAAAAAACATCAAATTCTACATCGAGAATAATTTAAAAAATTCTCAGAATTTAGTATTCATAGATCGTCCTAAATTAAATAAAATCCTCAATGTTATTCTTGATAATGCAGTAAAATATACAAATAATGGATCAATAACTATTTCGTACGTGGTAAAGAATGACTTTTTACACATTTCTATGAAAGATACTGGGATTGGCATTAATGAAAAAAGCGAAAATAAAATACAAGAAAGTCTAACATCTAACTCAGAAAATACAATCGGAGAATATAACGGGCTAGGTCTTGGTTTAACTATTGCGAAAAAAAATGCTGATTTTATTGGAGGTGAAATAACTGTACTTAGTGAGAAAAACGAAGGCACCACATTTACGTTAAAGATGCCATATAACCCTGTACTTAAAAACAAAAAAGATAAAACTACTAACCAAGATAAAACCCTTTCAAAATCAGAAAAACATATCATCCTGATAGCTGAGGATGGAGAAACAAACTTCTTATTTCTAAAAACAATTCTCACAAAGATGAACGATTATGACTTTACTATCTACAGAGCAAAAAATGGTAAAGAAGCTGTAACAATTTGCCAAGAAAATGCTAATATCGACCTGGTTCTTATGGACATTAAAATGCCAATTATGGATGGATACGATGCCACTTCTTATATCAAAAAAATGAGACCAAATTTACCAGTTATAGCTCAAACAGCATATTCTATTGAAGAGGATGTACAAAAAGCATTAGATGCAGGTTGTGATGATTTTGTTTCCAAACCTGTAGATAGAAAAATACTTAAACCAATTCTTAATAAATATTTCCCCATTTTTAAAAATAGAAATAAGACCATCAACTCAAAATAACATATGCTAAATAAGATAACACACACTTTTCTTTTCATATGTCTAATCATTGGAATATCATCATGTTCTAATGATAATATTCTTAATGAAACGGAAAAAGACTGGCTATTACAACAAGATGTGATCAATGTTGCCGTATATCCCTATTATCCTCCCTATCAATTCATAGATAAAAAAGATAGTATTGATGGAATTTTAGTCGACCATTTTAGTCTTATTGAAAATAAAATTAATTATAAATTTCAAAAAAAATACTATACAGATTGGGTCAAATTACTTGAAGACGTTAGAACCAAAAAAGTAGATATTGTACTGGAAATGCAGGAAACTGAAGAAAAACAAAGTTATCTTAATTTTTATGCAAAATTTTTTGAAACCCCGTTTGTTTTGGTTACCGGAAAAGAAGTTGATAATGATTTAAAATTTAAAGATTTTCAAAACAAACAAATTGCAATACCTATGGGGTATTCTATTGATGATTATCTTAAAAAAAAATACCCCAATTTGAATATAAAAAATTACCCCGATGATATAGCTTGTTTACTCAGCGTTCAGTCAGGAGAATCTGATGCATATGTAGGGGGAAAAGCAATGGTAAATTACCTAATGAAATCAGAAGGTATTAATGATCTAAAAGTATTAACAGAAATAAATCATAGTTATATTCCGAGCGTTGCAGTCCATAAAGAGAATAAAATGCTTAATGCTATTATTGCGAAAACAGCTCGTAGCATATCTAACAAAGAGAAGCAAGCGATTCTGGATAATTGGCTATTTAGTACAGTGAAACCTTTTTATAAAAAGCCTAAATTCTGGATTATTTCATCGATTATTTTTTTCACTGCTTTAGCGAGTATTATTCTTATACACTTCTATTTAAAATTCATCATTAAACAAAAAACTAGAGAGCTCCGAATTGCAAAGGATAAAGCAGAAGAAAGTAACAGGATAAAAACTAATTTTATTCAGAATATATCTCACGAAATCAGAACTCCGATGAACGGAATTATGGGATTTTCGGAATTACTTAAATCAGACTCTTTAACACCTGAAGAAAGAAAGGAATACACCGAGATTATTATTGATAGTGGTAAAGACCTAATTACTTCTGTCGATGATATCTTAGAAATCTCTTTACTAGAAACTAAACAAAGCAAACTACGATTTACCAAAACCGATTTAAAAGAACTTCTACTGAAATTAATATCCGAATATGCTCATAAAGCAAAAGAGAAAAATCTTATTATACATTTAGAGAATGAAATTCCAGAAGAAAAAAATATAATTATTACTGATAAATCAAAGCTTACTAAAATACTCAACAATCTAATCGATAATGGTATAAAATTCACTAATACTGGATCAATAACAATCTTTTCTTATATTGTGGAAGATTCTATTGAAATATCTATTAAAGATACGGGAATCGGAATTAAACAAAAGGATCAGGATATTATTTTTAAGAGTTTCTCTCAATCAGAAAAAGAGATTTCTAAAAATTTTGGAGGCCTTGGTTTAGGTCTGGCAATTGCTAAACAATATACAGATTTAATCGGAGGAAAAATTTCTTTTGTAAGTAAAGAAAATGAAGGTAGTGCCTTCTTATTAAAAATTCCTTATACCCCAATGCAAAATAACGGAGAGCTATCTACAAATAAAGAAGGAAATATCATACCAGAAAAACATGTGGTACTCATAGCCGAAGATGGAGAAATAAACTTCTTATTTTTAAAAACCGTATTAACCAAAATGATGGACTTCGAGTTTGTTATATATCGTGCTAAGAATGGTAAAGAAGCTGTTGAAATATGTGAGGGCAACGACAAAATCGATTTGGTTCTAATGGATATCAAAATGCCGATTATGGACGGGTATGATGCCACAAAACGTATCAAAAAAATGCGCCCACATCTGCCTGTAGTAGCACAAACAGCCTATTCTACAGAAGAAGATATAGAAAGAGCTTTGGCTGCCGGATGTGATGACTTTGTTGCTAAACCAGTGGATCGAAAAATACTAAGACCTATCTTAGATAAATATATTTCTATTTTTAGAAATGAATAATACCTGTAATGTCGATTAAACAACAATATGCTGGCTTTTTGGATAGCAATGTATTATGGAAAAATGTTTCTCTTTTCGAACTATCGCAATTTGACTTACAGATTTCTGATGATTTTATACCGAATGAATTACCTATTCAAATTTCTGAAAATGAAGTCTTAGGAAAAAGGGTTGAGCATTTTTTTGAATACTTCATTAACAGCAGCAAAAACTATAAGATCATCCTAAAAAATCTTCAGATATTTAAGGATAAAATAACCATAGGTGAATTAGATTTTTTATTGGAAGACCAACAGCAAAATCAGTTGCTACATATAGAATTAATTTATAAGTTTTATCTCTATGATCCTAAAAAAAGTGAGAGCGTACTGGAAAGGTGGATTGGTCCTAATCGTAATGATAGTCTATTAGAAAAAGTAACCAAATTAAAAGAAAAACAGTTACCACTACTCTATCGCTCTGAAACCATAACTACATTACAAAAATTAGATATCGAACCTAATAATATTCTACAAAAAGTCTGCTTCTTTGGCAATTTATTCGTTCCATTATCCTATCAAAACAAGAAAATTTCTCATCTTAATAATGATTGTATCGTGGGATATTGGATCCACTCAGAAGAATTTACAGAAGGAAAATACGGATCATGTCTCTATTACATTCCTCAGAAAAAAGACTGGGTAACTGATCCGAAGCGCAATGAAATCTGGTATCCATTTACATCCATATTAGATAAACTGAATACGCAACTGATCAAAAAAAAATCTCCATTACTTTGGATAAAAAGTAATGGAGATTTTTTTTCTAAATGTTTCGTTGTATGGTGGTGATTTTTAAGTTGATAGAAACGGGTTAATTATTTGGTTAAACCATATTCCAATCAACAAAAAACCATCGATAATCTACTATAAATCATTGATATAACTACCGTATAAATCCTTAAATCTGAACCCTTCAGACAATCTATATTTACTTAGTTTTTTATGCTCTACTAATCCCCATAACAAGAATTCCTTCATAAAATAACTATCTTTTTTATCAATATCTTCTTGGTAGCTTTTTATAAGGTCATTTAGTGGTTTAATTTCATCTAGCTTTTTTATGTATTCCGTTTCAGGAATTTCATCTAAAAGCTCAAAACCGCTTTGCTCGAAAAACCAATCAATCAATTCTTGATAAGGACTTCTTTCACTTTCTTTTTCTAATCGCTCGATTTTAGGAAAGTATTCAGGAAACAATGTTTTAATCGAATCCGAAATCAAATTATGTGCTACAGATGCTGCACCTTCTTGTTCTCCTTCATACACAAGCTCTACTTTACCAGTAATTGCAGGGACAACACCCATAAAATCACTTAGTCTTAACAATGTTTGTTCGTCTCCAGATTTTAATGCTCTATATTCTGCGGTACTTAATAAATTCTCGTATGCAGTAATACTCATTCTTGCACTCACCCCACTTTTAGAATCAACAAACTCACTTTCTCTAGCTTGGAAACTAATCTGTTCTAATAAATCCTTAGCCAAATCCGGTACGTAAACCAAATTGCTTTGTCTAGAGTCTAATTGTGCCTCTTGTTGTGTAATGGTCTTAGCAATTTCTATAGTTTCTGGATAATGCGTAAGGATCTGAGAACCTATTCTATCTTTTAAGGGTGTTACAATACTACCTCTATTCGTATAATCCTCGGGATTAGCAGTAAATACAAATTGCATGTCTAATGGTAAACGAAGCTTAAATCCTCTTATCTGGATATCGCCTTCTTGTAAGATATTAAACAATGCTACCTGGATACGCGCCTGTAAATCAGGTAACTCATTAATCACAAAAATACAGCGATTGGCTCTGGGAATCATTCCAAAGTGAATCACTCTATCATCTGCATAACTCAATTTTAGATTCGCCGCTTTAATTGGATCTACATCTCCAATAATATCAGCTACAGTTACATCCGGTGTTGCTAGCTTTTCTGCAAAACGATCATTCCTATGTATCCAACTTATTGGAGTTTCATCTCCTTTTTCTTTAATTAAATTAATAGCATATCTGGATATCGGGTGATATGGATCATCATTAATCTCTGATCCTTCTACAATAGGAATCCATTCATCCAGCAAATTGATCATCTGTCTGGCCAAACGAGTTTTTGCTTGACCTCTTAATCCCAATAAATTAATATTATGCCGTGATAAAATTGCCCGCTCCAACTCTGGAATTACCGTGTTTTCATATCCATGGATTCCTGTAAAAGTGGTCTCTTTATTACTAATCTTAGACCTTAAATTATCTCTAAGTTCATCTTTTATGCTTTTACTTTTATATCCTGATTCCTTTAATTGTCCAAATGTCGTTATTGTACTTGTATTCATATTTTCTTTTAAGCAAAATTCTAGATTATACTATCTTTTATCCTTTAATTCTTTTTTTTCTATTGGTTTCGTAATCTTCAAAAATCATCTCTCCTAATCCTTTTAAACCTGTGTAAAAAGCTTTACCCTGATTCGCATGTGTAAATTCTCTTACAAACTGCATCAGGTATGGATCTTGCGCAATCATAAAAGTTGTAATCGGTATCTGTAATTTTCTGGCTTGCTGTGCCATCATATAACACTTGTTTACAATTTGGCGATCTAATCCATTACTATTCTTATAATATTGACCATCTGGCATTCTCAGGCAACTCGGTTTACCATCAGTAATCATAAAAATTTGCTTGTTTGTATTACGCTTTCTTCTTAACATATCCATGGCTAGCTGTAATCCCGCGACTGTATTAGTATGATATGGCCCTACCTGTAAATATGGTAAATCTTTAATCGCTATTGGCCAGGCGTCGTTACCAAATACAAGAATATCCAAGGTATCTTTAGGATATCTTGTTGTGATAAGTTCTGCAAGTGCCATAGCCACTTTTTTAGCTGGCGTGATACGATCTTCTCCGTATAAAATCATACTATGGCTAATATCGATCATCAATACAGTACTCATCTGGGCTTTGAACTGCGTCTCCTCTACCACAAGATCATCTTCCGTAAGATTCAATTCTCCAATTCCGTGGTTTATTTGAGCATTCTTTAAACTTTCGGTTATGGATATTCGTTCTAAGGCATCTCCATACTGATAGTTTCTATATTCGCCAGCGTGCTCGTCTCCTCTTCCGGTATATTTGGTTCTATGATTTCCAGATCCGCTACGCTTTAGGTTTCCGAAAATCTGATCCAATGCTCTTTGCCTGATGGCTCGTTCAGTTTTAGACGTAATAGACATACCTCCTTTTCCATCTGGTTTGATTTCCTCTCGGATATATCCTTTTTTCTTAAGATCCTCGATAAAATCATCCAGTGTGTAGTCTTCATTAGTAAGTTCGTATTCTTTATCTAGCTCTCGCATCCAATCCAAAGCTTCATCCAGATCCCCTGAAGTATGAGTGATAATTTCCTGAAAAATATCAAAAAGTTTATCAAATGGAGATTGTTCTGGAGCTTCATAATGCTTAAAAGCAAATCCTTTTTTAAAAATTCCCTTTTTCTCTTTCATTATATAAATTTAACACATTTTGGAAAAGATACCGACCGAACTGGAAGGTAATCACATAGAATTAACAAATGTTTTGGAGAATTTGACTCAGATAACAACTCTTTCGGTTCTTATCCTATAAACTCTCCACAATTCTTATCTTTGAGAAGTCAGGTATATTTTTTTTACACATACTCTGAAAATTACACACATATAATAGTAAAACATCTTAATTGCTTATGAAAACTATATTTTTATCATTACTAGTAGCTTTCCCATTCATCAATTTTGCGCAAGATGATATCAAAAAAGTAACATCCACTGTTGCCAAAAGCGAAATTGAAGGACATATTTATTTTTTAGCATCAGATGAGTTAAAAGGAAGACAAACGGGTACTCCCGAAAATAAAATAGCCGCTCAATATCTGGCCAATATGTTGCGTGGATATGGTGTTAAACCTGTTACAGAAAATAAAAGTTATTTTCAGAAAGTTACACTGAATAGTACCTCTTCATTCGCAAATGCTTCATTAAAAATAGGAGATTTCACTACTTCTAAAATAGTGACAATAAAAAAAGGAAATACTTCCTTTTCAGGAGCATTAGTATTTGCCAATTATGGTTTAGCCGAAGATTATAATACCTTAGATGTGAAAGGAAAAATAGTAGTTACGTATTCTGGAACAAAAGATAATAGCAATCTTAGATTTGCATTTTCTAAAGTCCAGGAAAAGATAGTACTAGCCAAAGAAAAAGGTGCAGTAGGGATTATAGAAGTTAATAGTATAGATGATAGAACCTGGTCACAACTAGATCATAGTTTTAATGGAGAAAAAATGAGCATTTCTGGAGAAGAAGAACCTAACAACTTCACTTATTTATGGATCAATGATCAGAAAGAAGAAATCAGTAAATTCTTTGAAGATAAAAATGAAATTAAGGCTACTGTCGAAGTTCAAGGTATTAAGAAAAGTAAAGTAGTATCACAAAATGTAGTTGGAATGGTGGAAGGCACGGATCCTAAACTAAAGGATGAGTTTGTTATTTATTCTGCTCATTATGATCATGTAGGCATAGGAAAAGCTATTGATAATGACTCTATTTATAACGGTGCAAGAGACAATGCTGTCGGAACGGTAACTGTATTATCTGCAGCACAAAACATTGCTAAATATCCTACTAAAAGATCAGCATTATTTATCCTATTCACCGGAGAAGAAAAAGGGTTGTTAGGTAGTAAATGGTATGTAAACCATCCTATGATCCCGTTAGACCAAATGGTATATTGTTTCAACAGCGATAATGGAGGATATAACGATACTAGTATAGCGACAATAGTAGGTCTGAAACGAACAACAGCAGCAGAAGATATTAAAAAAGCGGCAACACCTTTTGGGCTAAAAGCTATTGATGATCCGGCTCCAGAACAAGGTTTATTTGATCGATCAGACAATGTACATTTTGCTGCCAAAGGAATCCCTGCTCCAACGTTCAGTATGGGTTTTACAGCCTTTGACGAAGAAATAACCAAATACTATCATCAGGTTACTGATAATCCGGATACTTTAGATTATGATTATCTATTAAAATTCTTTCAATCCTATGTATTGGCTTGCAGAAATATTGCTAACAATCCTGAAACTCCTTTTTGGGTAGAAGGTGATAAATACTATGAGGCTGGTAAAAAATTATATAATAAAAATAGATAATCATTCTCTTATCGTTTAATTTTTAACCTATATGAAATCTATTTCATTAGTTCTCGTCATTAGCTTTTTGATATTATCCTGTACACAAAAAAATCCTCTAGAAAAAACACTGGATTCAGATAGGGAACAGATAAAACAAGTAATGCAAAATATTGAAAAACATGAAGTTCAGATTTTGTACAGTCAGATTGATCGAGATGAGCATGGAAAAGTGATTTTTACGGATTATGAATTCAACGTTTCTGACAGCATCTATTTTTATCCTGCAAGTTCTGTTAAATTCCCTGTCGCTCTAATCGCCCTGGAGAAATTAAAAGAATTAAACGAAAGAGGAATCAACATAGACAGAACGACTAATTTCATCCTACAGCGTGATACACTTTATACAAATATTGAGAAAGAAATTAGTAAGATTTTTGCAGTAAGTGATAACCAGGCATATAATCGACTATTCGAATTTCTTGGACAAGATTATATCAATCAAAAATTACAGTCTAAAAACCTTAAGGCTAGAATTGCACATCGGTTATCGGCCTTCCACGCCAATAATCTGAAAACACAATCAATTCTTTTTAAAAAAAGTGTTGAAGATAATACAATCGCATACCAACAAGAAAGTATAGAAAATAATCCTCACCTAAAATTATCGTTGCAAAAAATACTAAAAGGCAAAGGGTATATCTACAATGATACATTAATAGAAAAACCAAAAGATTTTTCTGAAAAAAATTATCTTCCATTGCGATCTTTACATGAGATGATGAAGCGGATTCAGTTCCCCAATATTTATAGTAAAGAAAAGAGTTTTGATATATCTGAGAGTGATTATGAATTTGTCATTAATGCTATGAAAACTTTACCAAGTGGAGCAGGATATGATAAAAAGGAGTACTACGATGGATATGTTAAGTTTTTTATGTTTGGCGACACCAAAGAAGATATTCCAGAACACATAGAAATCTACAATAAAGTTGGATATGCATATGGATATCTTACAGACTGTGCATATATTAAGGATACAAAAAGCGATATAGAGTTCGTACTATCCGCTACAATACATGTAAATGAAAATGGCATTTTTAATGATGATCACTATGAATACGATGAAATAGGAATTCCTTTTCTAGCAGAATTAGGAAGAGAAATCTATACATTAGAAAAGCTTCGAAATAAATAATTACACCTAAAAAAGCAGATTTCTTTAACAATTCTTCAAAAAAAAATAAAAAATACTACTGTAAATTTCATTTTTTATGATTTATTCACGTTTTTTTAACAAAATTATATCTTAAATAGACTTTTTATGGATTAATTTTAATTCCCCTTAATTTAAGAACGTCTAATTTTAGTACAAATAACAACAACAGAATGGTTACAATATTAATAATCTAGTAACTATATAGTATACCAAAGGTGTAGTATATAGTTTCTTTAAAACACATCTTTATGAAACGATATATACTATTCTTACCATTATTCTGTGTCGGTATATGTTACCCAAACGACTTTTTTACCGAACAGCCCACATTAGAAATTATTCTAAATCAAATAGATCGCAAACTTACTGACGAAGAAGTTCAGAAAAGAGGACTAGATGTATTAGCAGCAGAAGTTATTGAAAAAATAGATGAAATCGATTTAAGAAAAACGGCTCGATCAGCTATTTTCGAAACTTCGTATGGTTTTAGATGGAAAATGATCAATCTACATACAGGAAATATTATCATCATTAAAGTGAATAAGGAATTTAAGCTAATCTCTGCTCGAAATAGTAAAAAAATAAAATAAAAACTCTTTCATATTATTCTTAAAGTAACATTGCTTTTACGCTTTTATATTCCTCTAGATACTCCCAATAAATAATTCTTCCATAGGCATATTTGATTAAAATATATTGCTCACTAATCGATAGTATTCTATCTACAGCTACCAACTTTTTTGATGCAGATGCTACCGTAACTTCTTCAGTAATTTCTTGATTTCTGGCATCGAAGCCGTGCACGATTATATGATTCTTTAAGGTAAGTTCAATATATTTCATAATACTAGTTTTGCTCCTTCAAATGTACCTATTTTTCACCTTAACACCCCTTTAAGAGTTTCGCATTTTCATTTTCTTAACTTTAAGCTCACAATCAGGTAATCAATCAAAAAATGTTAAAAAGATTTTTCCTTTTAACGCTCATTTCTATAGGTATTTCTGGCTTTTCACAAAAGAAATTATCTTTAATCTATACAGGAAATATGGGTGTTTATATATCAAATGAAGATTCTTCTGTACTGATTGATGGCTTGCATACTAAATATGGTGACGATTATCTTTTTCCAACGACTTCTTTAATACATAAGATTCGTAAGCAATTACGACCAGATGCCATTTTATTTACCCACTATCATGGAGATCATTTCAGTGCATCCTTAGCCAATGAATATCTTGCATCTAGCAAAAATTCCATTTTGTGTGGATCCAATCAGATCACAAAAGAAATTAAAACTTCTAAGGATAGATTGTTTACCATAGCTACAACTGATTACAGCAAGCAGACGATTACAATTAAAGATTTTAAAATTACCGGACTAAAAATAAATCACGTTGGAAAAAGACATACCGCTGTAGAAAATATTGGGTACATCGTCGATTTGGGCGAGTACAGAATTCTACATGTTGGAGATACCAATTGGATGGAGGAAATCAATCTATTTAGTCAATTAGGTCTGATTAATGAGCATATTGATATTGCAATCCTACCATATTGGATGCTTTTAGAAAATAGCGCATCTCAACAAATTAAAAAGCATATCAATCCTAAGCAAATTATTGCAACACATATATCGCCAAGAATAGCACAACAAGAATTACAGGAGATGAAGAAAAAATATCCTGATATACATTTCTTAACAACACTAGAACAACAAATTCAATTATAATTAACTCACTATTACAACATGAAAAGATTACTATTTCTAATATCTCTTATCCTGGTTTCTGGAATTTCTGCTCAAGAATTTTCTATGGATTATGTAAAAAAAATGAATCCACGTAATATAGGACCCGGAGGAATGAGTGGTCGTGTAACTTCTATAGACGTGGTTACTTCTGATCCAGATATTATGTATGCAGGAACAGCTTCTGGAGGACTTTGGAAATCTACTTCGGGAGGAATTAAATGGGAGCCCGTTTTTGATAAACAAGTTACTGCCTCCATCGGAGCGGTAGCAATCCAACAATCCAATCCTTCTGTAATATGGGTAGGAACCGGAGAAGGGAACCCCAGAAACAGTCTTAATGGGGGATACGGAATATATAAATCCCTGGATGGCGGTAAAAATTGGAAACTGATGGGCTTAGAAAAGACCCGTCATATTCATAGAGTAATTGTGGATCCTACTGATCCAAATACTGTATACGTCGCTGCGATAGGTTCGCCTTGGGGAGAACATCCAGAAAGAGGGGTTTTTAAAACTACAGATGGAGGAGAAACATGGAATAAAGTACTTTTCGCGAATAACAAAACAGGAGCAGCTGATCTGATTATGGATCCTTCTAATCCTAATAAATTGATTGCCGCTTTATGGGAACATAAACGTGATCCCTGGTTTTTTAAATCTGGAGGAGAAGGCTCTGGACTATATATCACACATGACGGAGGAAAAACCTGGGAAGAACGAACGGATGAAGATGGTTTACCTAAAGGAGATTTAGGACGTATCGGAGTTGCCATTTCTAGAAATAAGCCAAACACTGTATACGCGCTAATTGAAGCCAAAAAAAATGCACTCTATAAATCAGAAGATGGAGGATTTAACTGGAAAAAAATAAATGACAAAAATGATATTGGCAATCGTCCATTCTATTATTCAGAAATTTATGTAGATCCACAGAATGAAAACAGAGTTTATTCTGTATTTACCTATGTAAATGTATCCGAAGATGGTGGTAAAAACTTTAAACAATTAATGCCGGCCTATGGTGTAGATAACGGAGTTCATCCAGATCATCACGCTTGGTGGATACATCCACAAGATGGCAATTTTATGATCGATGGTAATGACGGTGGACTAAACATCACACGTGATGGTGGAAAAACCTGGAGATTCATAGGAAACTTACCCGTAGCACAATTTTATCATATTAATGTAGATAATGAGTTTCCATATAATGTATATGGAGGTATGCAAGATAATGGTAGCTGGCGTGGACCTGCATATGTCTGGAAAGCGCAGGGAATTAGAAACTCATACTGGCAAGAGATTTCCTTTGGAGATGGTTTCGATGTAGTACCAGATAAAGACGACTCCAGATATGGATGGTCTATGAGCCAGCAAGGATTTGTAAGTCGTTATGATTGGATGACAGGTAATAATTATATAGTAAGACCTACACATCCGGATCCAGAAATAAAATTACGTTTTAACTGGAATGCAGCTATTAATATTGATCCTTTTGATAATAACACCTTGTATTTCGGAAGTCAGTTTGTACATAAAAGCACAGACAAAGGTCTGACCTGGGAGATCATCTCGGCGGATCTATCTACTAATGATCCCGAAAAACTAAAACAAGCAGAAAGTGGTGGTCTTACGATGGATGCTACAGGAGCAGAAAATCACTGTACTGTTTTAGTCATAGAACCTTCATCTTTAGAACAAAATATGCTTTGGGCAGCCACCGATGATGGACGAGTTCATATTACTCAAAACGGAGGAGCAAACTGGACAGACGTTTCTAAAAACATCAAAGGATTACCAACAGGTAGTTGGATTGTACAGATCAAAGCTTCTAATAAGAAAAAAGGAGAAGCGCTATTGGTAGCCAATGATTATAGAAGATTTAATTATACACCATACGCATATAGAACGGTGGATTATGGTAAAACATGGCAACGCATTGTAGATGGTAGTGATGTAAAAAGCTATGCATTGAGTATCGTAGAAGATCCTATTGAGAAAAATTTATTGTTTTTAGGAACCGATGACGGATTATATATTTCTCTGGATGCTGGAAACAAATGGACCAAATGGACATCAGGTTTCCCTACAGTATCCGTAAAAGATTTAGTAATTCAACCCAGAGAACACGATTTGGTTATAGGGACCTTTGGTAGAGCTGCTTGGGTATTAGATGATATCAAACCATTGCGTGCTTTAGCAAAAAACAAAAGCATCTTAAGTCAAAAAATAAAAGTATTCGATCCTCCTGTTGGATACCAGGCTGCTTATCAGCAACCTACCGGAAGTCGTTTCGGTGGAGACGCTTTGTTTAATGGCGAAAATCGCGATTTTGGAGCTCATATCTCTTATTTTGTAACCGTAGCGCAAAAAGAAGCGTCTAAAAAAGAAGAGGACAGTAAAGAAACTGACAAAGAAGAAGAAGAAGAAGAAGATACGACAGACGATGAAAAAGAAGAAACGAAAATAAAATGGGATTCTATTTATCTAAAAGTGTACGATGGTGACCGACTCATCAGAACATTAAAGCAAAAGACTCCGGACTCTACCGGAATTCATAAAATAAGCTGGTTTATGGATGAGAAAGGCGTTGATAGACCGTCTAGAGAAATTCAGAAACGTAAAGAAGAATCAGGTGGTGTTGAAGTAAAACCAGGAACTTATAAAGTGGTGATGGAATATGGAGATCAGAAATCCGAAACTAGTATACAGGTAAAATCTGATCCTAGATTACAAGTTTCTCAGCAAAATATCAACGAAGTATACGCGGCTTCTAAAAATCTAGAAACTATGAGCCAGACCGCAGCAGATGCTGTGAAGCAATTGGTAGAAAGTAAAGAAGTAGCTTCAAAATATCAGAAAGAGCTAAAAAAACTAGATAAAAAGAAATTTAAAGATCAGATCAAAGCTTCTAAAGACATCATTAAAAAAATTGATTCAACCATTGCTATGTATTTAGGAAAAGAGGACAAAAGACAAGGAATCACTCGTAATCCTGAAATAACGGTGATGCAGCGCCTAGGAACGGCTGATTGGTATACCGGCAGCAGACAGAATGGGTTGACTACTACAGAGAAAACCCTGATAAAACATGCTAAAGATGCACTAATGGATGCATTAGAAAAAACAAATACATTCTTTACAAATGATTGGAAACCTTATCAGGAATCTATTGAGAAATTAGAAACTTCTCCTTTTAAAGAAATAAAAACTTTCACAATCAAATAAAAATTCTTACTCATGAAAAAACTCATCATTTTGGGACTTGGGGTTCTACTACTCCATTCCTGCAAAAAAGAAAAGAAAGAAGAGGTAGCAAAGGCTGTTACAATTGAAGAGTACTCAATTGAGCAATTTATGGATAATGAAAATGCATTTGCTAATGGTTTCTCCAACGACAAGTCCAAAGTGTTGATGACTAGTAACCGTTCTGGTATCTATAATATGTATACAACTTCGGTTAAAGGTGGAGAATTGATTCCTGTCACAAAATCAGATAGCTCTTCTGTTTTTGGAATTTCATATTTCCCCGAAGATGATAGAATACTATTTAGAATGGATGGTAATGGAGATGAAATATTTAAGATTTTCCTAAAAGATAGTTCAGGTATCACACGCCTAACTCCAGAGAAAAACGTAAGAGCATTATTTAGAGGTTGGTCTAAAGATGGCAAAAGCTTTTTCTATGGCAGTAATGAAAGAGATCCTAAGTATATGGATCATTACGAAATGAATATTGCTGATTTCACTTCTAAAATGATCTATCAGAATAATGACGGAATGGATTTTGGCGGAATGTCGGAAGACAGAAAATATATTGCTCTTACCAAAGCAATCACTACCAATGATATCGATCTGTATATCATGAACACGGAGACAAAAGAGAAAACTAAAATCAATGAAAATATAAGTGGTAATAGTCCTCAGGATTTTTCTCCCGATAATACTTCATTCTATTATACTACTGACGACAATGCAGAATTTAGTTATTTAATGAAATACAATCTTGCAGATGGTACTAAAGAAAAAGTAGCAGAAAAGAACTGGGACATCAATTCATTTTATTTTACCAGAAATGGAAAATATAAGGTGATGTTTACTAATGAAGACGCTAAAACCGTGATGAATGTAAAAGAGTCTTCTACTGACAAGTCAGTAGAGTTCCCTACATTCGAAAACAAAGAAATTTCTAGTGCGCGTTTTTCTAGAGATGAGTCTATGGCGTTCTTAAATGTTTCGGGGTCAAGTACTCCAAGAAATGTATACGCTTTTGATGTAGCTTCAAAAGAATATCATCAACTTACAGATGTATTGAATAAAGACATCAATGCCGAGCATTTAGTAGCTTCAGAAGTGGTTCGTTTTAAATCCTTTGATGGGTTAGAAATCCCTGCAATTTATTATAAACCAAAACAAGCATCGGCCAAGAATAAAGTACCCGCCTTGGTTTGGGTACATGGGGGTCCAGGAGGACAATCCAGACAAGGTTTTAGTTCCCAGATTCAGTATTATGTGAATCATGGATATGCGATCTTAGCTGTCAATAATAGAGGAAGTAGTGGTTACGGAAAAACGTTTTACAAAATGGATGACCAGAACCACGGAGACAAAGATCTAAAAGATTGCGTAGCAGGAAAAGATTGGTTAGCACAACAAGATATTATTGATCCAAATAAAATCGGAATTATTGGTGGTTCTTATGGAGGTTATATGACCATGGCAGCCCTTACGTATACGCCAGAGGAATTTAAAGTAGGAGTAAACATCTTTGGAGTAACGAACTGGTTGCGAACCTTAAAAAGTATTCCGCCATGGTGGGAGTCTTTTAAAGAAGCTTTATATACAGAAATGGGAGATCCTAATACTACAGATTCTGTAAGATTACGCCAAATCTCTCCTTTGTTCCATACAGAAAAAGTAACTAAACCATTGATTGTATTACAAGGAGCTAAAGACCCAAGAGTATTAAAAGTAGAATCTGATGAAATTGTAGCAGGAGTTAAGAAAAATGGTGTTCCTGTAGAATATGTATTATTCGAAGATGAAGGACATGGTTTTGTGAAAAAAGAAAATCAGATTGAAGCGTATGGAAGAATCCTAAAATTCTTAGATAAATATCTAAAAGAATCTGGATCAGAAGTCATTAATGATGGGAAATCCGAAGTAAAAACAGTAGAATCAGAATCCTAAAAACATCCAATTACCGAATATATTTATGAAAAAAGGCATTGTACTTGCATTAATACTAGCAACTATTACTATCACAAACACTAAAGCTCAAGAAACCGGAGAAGATGAATGGGGAGCTTGGTATATGTATTTTGGAACCAATCGAATAACAGATAAACTAAGTATTCATTCTGAAGCGCAGTTTAGATTCTATGAGGTGGCAGGTACGTTTAATCAATTATTACTGCGAACTGGTTTAAATTATCATCTTACAGAAAACGCAATTGCTACCATTGGATATGGATATATCAATACCGATGGAACTTTTGCGGATATCCCTGATGAAGAAAACAGTAATGAACACAGAATATTTGAGCAGTTTATTCTTAAGAACACCGTAGGAAAAGTAAAGTTCGAGCATCGATATCGATTAGAGCAACGTTTTATCAGCACTCAGTTTGATGATTTTACAGAGCATCGCGCACGATATCGATTGCAACTCACCTACCCTTTTAATGACAAATGGTTCCTGAATGTGTATGACGAAGTTTTTATCAATCTACAAGAACCTATTTTTGGTCAGAATCGATTGTATGGAGCCGTTGGATATAATGTACAATCTAATTTTAGTATTCAATTAGGGTATCTGAAAAATCATTTTACAGGAGCGAATTTTGACCGATTACAGTTAGGTATTATCTATAATACCGACTTTAGGAAAAGTGAATAATTAGAATAAGAGGTCTAAAAAGAAATTTATTATTGTCAAACTGAGCTTGTCGAAGTTATTTATCATTTGATTTTCAAAATGTCTTCGACAAGCTCAGACTGACAATCTAAATGTAAAAGCTCTTAAATAAAAAGTAAACAATGACATTGACCAAAAAAGACAATCCAGCACTCTTGCTAATAGATGTGCAAAAAGGCATCAACAGTCCTGGGTATTACGGTACCGAACGAAATAATCCACAAGCAGAAAAAAACATAGAGGCCTTACTAAAAAAATGGAGAACAGAAGCTTTACCAATCTATCACGTAAAACACTGCTCTTCTAATCCAGAATCACCATTAGCTAAAGGAAAACCCGGTAATGACTTCCAGGATTTTATTATACCGCAGCCTAATGAACCTGTGATCGAAAAAGATGTAAATAGTGCTTTTATCGGTACTGATCTGAGGACACAGTTAGAAAATGCTGGTATCCAAAATGTAGTGATTGTAGGACTCACCACTGAGCATTGTGTATCTACCAGCACTCGTATGGCTTCTAACTATGGATTTAATGTGTTTTTGATGGAAGATGGAGTCGCTGCTTTTGATAAAATCGGTGCCAATGGCAAACGATATGACGCGCAAATAGTTCATGATATAGAAATTGCCAATCTAAAAGATGAGTTTGCTACGGTTGTACAGACAGAAGATATGATGAGAGTTTTTGATTAAGAAGTTTCTCAAACATCATTAAAAAATAAGTTCAATTATCAGCAGTATAGGAGTTTCCAAACTATACTGCTATCAATCGTAATGGGGAAATTTTTCAAACTTATCGGATCGTTCTGACTGATTAAAAAAGAAACACTTTTTTTGTGCCTACACAAATAGTATTTTTAACTTACTGAATAAATGTTTACATTAGAGGTATCCCCCAAATTCTTTTACAACTTTTAATAAAATAACGTATTATCCTACGACTTTGGTTTTATTTATGTAATGCCGGGAGTCCTATGGTAGCCTTCCTGATATACTGGGAATATGGTTCTACAAGGGACTACATCTATTTTAAATGCTTACTACGATCGTAATATCGAACTTCTAATTGAAAAATATGAAACCTAATCTTCTTTTTACTTTTATTATCGTTTCTTTTTTAACTTACTCTTGTACTTCCCAAGAAAAAACAAAAACTCAAATTGCCTGGGATACCTGGGGTGTTCCCCATATTACAGCCGACACTGTAGAAGAATTGTTCTATGCCCAAGGATGGGCTCAAATGCATAATCACGCAAATCTTATTTTAAAACTTTATGGAGGCGCTAGAGGAAAAGGAGCAGAATACTGGGGTCAAGAGCAATTTGGTAATGATAGACTAGTGCACACTTTAGGTTTTGATCAATTAGCAGATGATTGGGAAAAAAATCAAGACCCCGAACTAAAAATCATATACACATCTTTTATAAACGGAATGAATGCGTATGCAACATTACATCCTGAGGCGATTGATGAAAAGAATAAAGTGGTTTTACCTTTAACCACAAAAGACGTGAATATGCACAGTATGTATGTCATTTTTACACGTTTCATTGCAGGAAACGATTTAGGCCACATTCAACAATGGCCTGATATGGGTTCTAACGCTTATGCTATAGCTCCTAGTCGTTCCGCTTCTGGGAATGCAATGTTGGTTCAAAATCCTCATTTGCCCTGGTGGCAAGAATTTTTGTTTTTTGAGTCTCATTTAAATTTAAAAGGTAAAAACATGTACGGTGCTACGCTGGTCGGTTTCCCCGGAATCGCCATTGGTTTTAATAAAAATCTTGGCTGGACTCATACGAATAACACCATAGATAATGCTGACACCTATGAATTAAACCTCAAAGGCAAAGGCTATCTATTGGATGGTAAACAGAAAGCGTTTGAAACTTCATCAAAAACAATTAAGATAAAACTTAAAGATGGTAAAATGATTGATGAAGAAATTCCGATACTAAAAACGGTTCACGGTCCTGTAGTAAATAAAACTGAAAATAAAGTTTTAGCCTTACGTATGGTAGGTTTAGACAAACCTAATATGTTATTACAGTGGTGGCGAATGATCAATAGCAATACCTTTAATGAATTTGAATCTGCTCTAAAAATGGCACAAATTCCTTTTTGGAATGTGATGTACGCTGATAAAACAGGAGATATTTTTTATCTATTCAATGGTTTAGTCCCCAAACGAACAGAAAATGCCTGGGCGTACTGGGATCGTATAATTCCTGGTGGTAAATCTGCTGATATCTGGAGCGAAGTTCATCAGTATGCTGATTTACCAAAAGTCAAAAACCCTGTAAACGGTTGGCTACAAAATGCCAATGACCCACCATGGACAAGTACCATTCCTATGTCTTTGAACCCAAATGATTTTCCTGGATACATGTCGCCACAAAGTATGAGCTTTAGACCGCAACGTTCTGCTAGAATGCTGATCGAAGACGAGTCCATAACTTTTGATGAATTAGTAGATTACAAATTGTCCACCCATTTAGAATTTGCAGACAGGATTTTAGATGATTTATTCATAGCGATTGATGCTTCTGATTCCGAATTGGCTAAAAGAGCTAAAATCGTTTTACAAAATTGGGACAGAACCGCAGATGCAGATAGTAAGGGTATGCTTTTATTTTATAGTTGGGCACAAAAATTTAATGTATGGAACGATACCAATTACAAAGAAAAATGGAATATAGACAAACCCAATACCACGCCAGATGGTATTGCAGATCCTGACCGTGCGGTTCAATTATTAGAAAAAACTGTACGGGAATTAGAAACAAAGTTTGGAAGCCTGGATATTGCATGGGGAGAATATTATAGAATCAACTACAATGGTAAAAATTTACCAGCAAACGGCGCTGATGGATCTATGGGCATATTCCGTGTTGCATGGCCAGGTGGTCGTAATGATGACCATATGTTTGTAGGTGGTGGTGATTCCTGGGTAGGTGTTATTGAGTTTGGTGATACCGTAAAAGCAAAAGTGTTATTATCTTATGGTAACGCAACCCAGAAAGATTCTCCACATTACGGAGATCAGTTAGAGTTATTTTCTAAAAAAGAACTGCGTGATGCCTGGTTTACAAAAGCAGAAGTAAAATCAAATACGAAACGAATTGAGGTGATGACTGACAATGGATTTCGAGAAAAAAAGTAATAAAAGCAACTAATAGCTATACATTTTAAAAACAGCACATTACCTTTCTTAAAAAAACATAGAAATTATGAGTAAAGAACTTTATGACTGGAAATCAAATGGAAAGTATCATCAATTTGAAAATTATAAAATATTTTATCGACACACGTTAGATTTGAACAAAAAGTTAATTGTCTTCTTGCACGGATTTCCTACATCATCCTATGATTATAAATTCTTATGGGATAATTTAGAAGAAAAATTCTCCTTATTTACTTTTGATTTTCTTGGATTAGGTTTTTCGGATAAACCCAATCGAAAATCTTCTATTTTCAAACAAGTTGAAATATTAAAAGAATTATTAAAGCATTATAATTTAGATAATATAAACATTGTTGCACATAATTATGGAACTATTGTGGCTCAGGAATTATTGGCTCAAGAAAATGAGAACAGGTTGGATTTTAAAATTAGTAAATTGGTTTTACTCAATGGCTCTATTTTTCCTGAGTTATATCAACCTACATTTTCGCAAAAGGTATTAATTTCTCCTTTAGGTGGATTATTCAATCGGTTATTAGGGAAGAATAAAGAATATTTTACAAAAAAAATGATCGCATTATTTGGAAAGGACACACTACCTTCTCAACAACAAATAGATGAATTCTGGATATTAAATTGCTATAATAATGGCAATACTAAAGTCTATAAATTTCTTAATTATATCAACGAAAGGAAAGTATATGGTCAACGATGGGTCAATGCAATCGAACAAACATGCGTAGAGACAAAAATGATAAATGGTATTGATGACCCTGTTTCAGGCTTGCAAATAATTAATGCGTATCTAAAAAGAATTTCTCCCAAATCTGGAATTAAACTCGCTAACATAGGACATTATCCACAATTAGAAAACCCTGAAAAAGTTTATCAGGAAATTTATTCGTTTGTGAGTTAAATTACCTGCCGTTATAAAAGTGATACCCAGATTAATTTTCTTTCTTGACACAAGTACAAAACGTCCTCTTCTGGCGGACAGGTATCGAAGTAGGGATCTGGTTTCAAGATTATAATTTGTCATTCTACTGTAGAGCGAAATCTATCATCACCCCAAGAAATGTAATATGGATTCAAGTCAACATAGAAAAGAAAAAGCGATAAAACTCAATACGTATAGTACACTTCGACTAAAAAACATAAAACCCTGAAAAAAATAATAAATTTTCCCTACCACTTCTCCACTCTATTTTATCAGCAACCACTAGAGCTAGGTTCTTAACAAAGGGAATACTCCTATTATTTTTTTAATCAATCCTGTATTAACTTACAGAATAATTTCTTAGTTTAGAAGTCTTACCCCTTTTTTAATAAAATAAAACGTAATCCAAACGATTGTGGTTTTCCGTAAAGAAGACACAGAATCCTATGGTAACTTTGTTTCTGATACATCAGAAATATAATTACGTTGGCAACTATATAAACATGTTGACGGTAATTAAAATAAACTACATAGAAAAACTAAGTCAATGAATTACACCTTCAAGAACACTGAAATAAATAACAAGAAGGCTACTGACTTTGAAACAAAATCTCTATTGTATTTAATAGGAAGACGAAAAGACAGCAAAGAAATAGAATATATTGCTTTTGACTGTTTCAATGATGTTAGTGGAATTAGTAAAAAATCAGATAAAATTTGGGATATTCAATCCAAAAATGAAAAAAACCTAAATCCAAAAAAGATTGGGAAATATTTTTTCACCCTTTTTGATAATTACATTTCATCATTTGATTTTAAAGAATTTATTTTCTTTTGCCCAGTACTAAAGCCTGAATATAAAATTGACGAAAAACTAAACACCTATGGAATTGAAAACATAGCTGACAAAACTTTATTAAGGATAAAAAATGGTCTAAATGAAGAAATAAAAAGAGTCAAAGGAAAAACTATAGATTATAGTTCTGAGCAATTAGAGTTTTTGAAAAAAGTAATAATTGTTGAAGACACAGAACTTGATAATGAATATATTAAAACTGTTACAAAATTCAAGAAGAAAGAAATTAAAACAGATGCCTTTTACAAAAGTGTTTTTCAAGATTTAAGAGATATTCAATCATCAAAAAAGAATTCTTACATTGAAAACTCTATTATTACCAAAATAAAAGATGTTTTAAAATTCAATAGACATTTACTTACAAAAGATGTCGAAACTTTAATAATAAGCAGAATAATAGGCTGTGAAGTATTTGAATACAAATCGATTCCTGTAAACTTTTATCCACTAATTAATGGACTTGACATAGAAGATGTAAAAGACACTGTACAAGAGTGTAACTCAAATTTATCTAGAGCTTTTTTTAACAAAAATAGTAATCGAGAGTTTTGGAAAATATGTGAAATAATAATTGATTTTATGGAGTCAAACGGCACGACAAAGGTTAATGAGATATTTAAAATTTTATTTGACACTTATATATTTAGAATATCCTATCTAAACCCGATAACTATTAAATATCTAATTGCTATAACAATCGAAGGAAAACAATGATTATAAAAAAAACAGCTTTCGGAAATAATCGAGAAGCATTTATAGAAAGTAGATTTAAAAACGCAACTAATATTTTATTCAGCAATGATAATAATAGAGGGAAGACTTTAGTAATTCAAGGTCTCATGCACTCAATTGGCTATGATTCCATTTTCCCAAGTGGATTTAATTATAAAAGTTATTTTTTCTACTCAAACATCATAATAAATGACAAAGATTACGAATTTCTTAGAAAAGGAAACTCTTTAATCTTATTAGAAAATGAGAACGTTAATGTTTTTAATAGTATAAGTGAGTTTAAATATTATTTCGATAAATATATCTATGAACTACCAAAAATTGAAAAAGAAGGAGAGTTAAAACCTGTAGATTTGACATTGTTCTATGAATTATTCTTTCTTGGACAAGATAAAAGAAATTCTTCCAACCTAATAGTTAAAGGTCGTAACAACAAACAGGACTTTAAGAATATGATTTTTGCAATGCAAAACGTTCTAGTTTCAAATACAAATAAATATGATATAGAAGAACTTAAAGAGCAAAAAAAGTCCTTGGATTTAAAAATTAAAACGGAAAAAAGAAAAATAACGGTACTAAAAAAGAATCCTGAAATAGCTACATTTATTAGTTCGGCTGCCAATAATATTGATTTTCAAAATACCTCTAAACAACTTAGTGAATTACATAAAAGCATTGCTGGCATACGAAAACAAAGAAATAGAGAAGAAAATAGAAAAATTAAACTTGAAAATTTAATTATTGAATTAAACTCTCTAAATAGAAGTTTGAATGAAGGTAAAGTTAAATGCTCTGACTGCGGCAGTACTAAAATTATTTTCGCAAATCAAGAATTTGAATTTGAATTTGAAGTTAGTAATAGTTATGTCCGCAAAAACATATTAAAATCAATTCAAGAAAGCATTTCTATGAAAAAAGAAATTGTTGACGAATTTAATAGTGAAATCAATAAAGAACAAACTCAAATTCAAAAATTACTGGAGAGTTCAACACCTGATGCAAAAAATTATATTCTGTTTCAAGATGAAATCATTGACTCTAAAGATATCGATAAAATTGTTTTAGACCTTCAAAAGCAGCTTGAAGAAGTTCAAAGAAAAATAAACAATAACGAAAGTAAAATTGTTTCAAATAAAGATTTGCAAAAACTAGTAATAGAAAATATTATTTCTGAAATGCAACGTTATTACAGAATCATTGATAAAGAAGGTCTATTAGAATTTGAAGATTTATTTACAAAATCAGGCCAAACCTATTCTGGTAGTGAAGAACAAGAATATTACTTCTGTAAACTATTAGCATTAAACAAAATCTTAAAAACTCAATTCCCAATTATAATAGACTCTTTCAGAGAAGGCGAATTATCTTCTAATAAAGAGAACATTATGATTGAAGAGTATATAAAACTAGAAAACCAAGTTATATTAACTTCTACTCTAAAAGATGAGGAATATGACTCTGCTAAATATCTAAAACTAGAAAATGTAAATGTTATTGATTATTCGAATTTTGCAGATAGTCAGATTCTACAGCCTAGTTATGTAGATTCTTTCTCGAAAATACTTGAAAAGTTTGGTGTGAAAGAATAACTACCACCAACAATGCATAAAAAAACATAGGACGTTTGTCCTTAACCGAAGGGTCTCTGAACATTAACAAAGTCCACTACCCTGCTCCACAAAGTCTCCTGACTTTGAGGAGATCTGTATACCTAAAATTTCGCGAAGTCTTGAGACTTTGCGAAGCGGTTTTTTATTTTTATTAGAGATAGAAGGATTTTGATTGCATCCTATCAAAAAGGATATCATATATGTTAGTAGAAAATATCTTTTTTCTTTTTTCATTTTGATCTCTCCAAAACTCTTTTAGGAATTTTAGAATCTTTCCCTTTAGCTTTCATTTGCTCTATATAAATCTGATAAGATTTTTTCGCCTTTTCTCTTTCTTCTAGCCCCCAATATGCATCGCCCAGGTTAATGTATGCTACTGTTCTGTTAGGGAATTTTTGAGTTATTTTTTCTAAAAGAAATACCGCTTCATTATAAGCTTTAGATTTTTCTAAATAGTAGGCTATGTCGTTATATTCTCTAATATTATTGTTTGATAGATCAAAACGAGTCAATAAAGATTTATATCTATTAACTCCTTTATACAAATTGGAATTATCTCCTTTAAATCTTTTTATGAAGTCTTCCAAACTATTTTCAAAACGATACTCCACTTTACAAAGATGCTCTCTCTTGGATTCTTCTGGTAAATGTACTATTTGTTTTGCAATCTCTTCTGAGATTAAATTTTTAAAAATCAAATTTTGATCGACTTCGCATAAATAAACCTTTGTATGATCATCTTTCCAATCCCCTATCTCATATATAGTTTTAGTAAAGATCCAATTTCCACCTTGGAAATTTATTACATAAGTAGCTTGATTATTTCCTCCATCCGGAAAATATGTATGCACTCTTATTCCGCCTTTATTATCTTTTGATGGTAAAACATCTGCTATTATTCTTCCTCCGTCTTCAGAGAAATTTATACTTTCTAAAACTAGTTCATAGTTATTTCCTGCTTTTTGAAAGAAATAAATTTGATTCCCTTTATACTTTTCGCTACTAACCACTTTATCCTCAATTCCATCATTATTGATATCAATTTCTCGTATAAAATAGCTAGTATTATTTTCGAACTGTTCTATAGTTTTTGATTGAGCTTTTATTGAATTTGAATCTTCTAAACTAACATTCTCTCCAACGATCTTTTTTGTCTCATTATTTTTACATCCAATGAAAAAGAAAAAACCACCAACAATATATAACCAGTTAACCTTTATTTTTACACTTAGTATCATATTCAAAAACTTCTTTTAATTCTTCTAAATAATCCTGTCTTTCCGTTAGGCCATTTCCACCTCCATTAACTAGCCAACTTATTACATCCACATAATCATCATCAGCTATCAAGTTCATATCTATCGTGCCATACGATTTTGTATCACCATCTTCATCTTCATAAGTAATAGTAGTTTTTGAATAACTCGGACTATTTACAGTTACGTAACTGGGTGCACTTGCAGGTGGGGACCAAGTTGTACCAACACTTAAAACCTTTCCTTGCTTCCAAAACCATCCTGCGGAATCAAAAGCATTTTGCAAGTCATTTGCTATTAATTCCTCATCATCGACGCAATCAACATCACTATAGGATTTATATTTTTTATAATTAGATTCCCAAGTTAATTGCATTAAACCTCTTCCAATATACGGAGCATATGAAGCAGTTTCATTGTATTCTTTAGTGGTTCTAAACCTATCAGTTTCATGATAAACCTGAGCCAAAAAATGCATTCGCCTTAAACAAGTATTTATATCATAATCATCAAACACGGTATTTAATTCTTCGGCAAATCTCTTAAATGTTTTGTCATCCTCTGGTAAATCGCAATTATCTTTGAAAAATAATTTTTCTTTATTATCACCTTGATAAACATAAGTCTCAGATTTTCTCATGGCAATTATTATATCTTTAACTTCTTGCTCTGTCAGATCTCTATCACAACCACAACTACTTAGTTTAAATTTAAACCATTGTCCATCCGTATCTAACCATCGGTTTGTAATTTTTTCCCCTCTTATTTCTCCTTCTTCAGTATCTCCAAGATATTGAATATTCAATTCCGTTTGCTCCTCTAAAGTATGTGCATCAGCTAAAATGTATAATAAGGTTTTCTTATCAGTAGCATCATTCAAAGATTTAATCCAACCGTCTTTTTTTTCTTTATCACTACTATCAATAGTTATTTTAAAAATAGCTTGATCTGCAAAATCATCTTTATTTAAATAATCAGTCTCGCACATACCTCCAATAGTAGTCTTTACCATTGTACTATAATCGCCTTGATCATCCTTAAGCATAAGATTTTTATCCTGCTCTTCGATACCCTTCTCTTTCCCTTGACGTATATTGATCGCCATGGTTTTTCCCTGAAGCAATTCTGTCTCTACTACTACATAAATTTCTTGTCCCAGATTACCTGTATCAACTTTTTTAAAGGTTATTTTCTGTTTCTTTTCTTTAGCAGGAACAGTACTTGGTAATATAATTTCCTGCCCTATACTCAAACTATTCTGATTGGCTGTAGTAATTATAGGATCACTTTCTATAATGGCTGCAACAGTAGTACCTTTTTTAGTAGCGATCGCTCCTAGTGTGTCACCAGATTCTACTACATATTTTTCATTATCTTCCGCGCCAGATTCACTTTCTACTTCTACCTCTTCTATAGTAGCTTCTGCAAAATAAGCTTTTGTAACTTTAGGTCTTACTATACTAAGTGGAGTAATCGATTTAAATATATTTGGAAAATCCTTAAATTTTAAAGTAGGCATAATCTATTTTTTTTGAGATATAATCTCCAATTTTATTTTTTGTATATCAGACTTGATTACTAAATTTTCTATAACATCATTAACTAAAACTTCTCCATTGTACTTAAAATCATTTTGATTATCATCAAGATCTATATCAACATCCTTACCAACACCATTCTTCGTTTTTAAGACAAGATATACGGCAGTTCCTGATTGTAATTCATCATCAGGGATTTTCTCTCCATTCATATCTGTGTAATACATATCTTCTATTTCCGGTTCAATATTCTCCTCCCTTTCCGTAACCGGAGTCGCATTCTCAAAAGGATTGCTGGGGTTCCAGTTTTTTTCGAAAATCTGACCGCGTACCTTCTGTATCCCTGGTGAAAGTACCAATTCCATTTTTAGGGGACTGTTACCTTCTGCATTAAATTTCTCCTCTAAATGAACACAATGACAATTGGCAAACTCAAAATCAAAAAGTTTGCTGTATCCATCTCGTTTATAAAAACGAACATATCCATTGTACATTGTATGTGTAGAAAACATCCAGTCATAGAACAATTCATCATTCTTAGTGGATTCTATAAGTACACTGATTTTGCCACCTTGTATATTCGTTTTGGGGCGACCATTGGTATCGATCAATTGTCGATACAAAAACGTACTATCCAGTACATTTCGTTCTTGGTCATTAATAAATAGTTTTGCCTGAAAGGCCATAAGCGTAATAATTTGGTATTCTGGAGATGAAAATATTAAAAATAACGTTCACAAATACTAACAACACTAATATTTCGATGTAGCGATATTTTCCCGCGATAAAAAGTTTGATTATTGTTGTAATAGTTTCAACTGTAAGAACATTTTTTCAAAAAAAAATCCCAAGCCACTAGTAACATATTGTACTCTTTTGACACATGACCAATAGAAGCAGTAATGAGTACTGCGATAACTATTAAAACAAAAAAAGTATGTCAAAAGAACATTATGATGCAAAAGTAAACACACTAGAAGCACTAACACCAGAAACTGTAAAAACTCCAGATATACCCACAGATGTATACTACCAGGAGGCAGAAGATCAATACGTATGGATACAGCAGGATCAGGAATTACTAGTGGCAAAAGGATTAGACTGGGACACCTACGTAATCGACCTCCCGATCCGTACAGGAGCCGCCCGACATGCACAATCTATCTGGATGAGTGAGCGCTACACCCAAGAAGAAGCTGCCAAAGAATGGAGAGAAGTAGCTCCAGAAGCCTATGAATTACGTAATGATCTGTTAGCAGATTTTAGATTTGCCTATCGCAAAAGACAAGATCTCTTATCCAGAGTACGTGCCATTGCAGATGGCAGCGGTGATGCCGATATGATACAGGACCTTAGTGATATCAGCGTACTAGGCAAAGCCAATCCACAAGAACTTACGGCTATTAATTTTGATCTTACCCAACTAGATACCGTGGCGGTTCGTGCAAATGAACTGGCAGACCTACGTGCCAAAGCCAATGGTGCAAGGCTCGATAATACCAAAGCAAAAAATATGCGAGATCGTGCCTTTACCCATCTTAAAGAAGCAATGGATGAAATCCGTGCTACCGGTAAATATGTATTCCGTAAAGATCCCGAACGCTATAAAGGATATATCAGCCGATATAAGCAATGATACATATCAATGCCATGATACTTCCGCGCACCTTTATACTTGCTCAGCCTACCGCTGATCAGATAACAAGGTGCGCGGATTACGTATATACCTATCCAGAATTGCCAAAAGTGACCGCTGGTCGATGTTTTGATTCCGCGGACAGCTCCTACACCCCTCGGGAACGACCCAACACTACCGTTGATCGACACTATATATACAATACTACACAAAAAATATCCGCGGAAGGGTGCAATGATACCGCTGAGCCATAAAAAAGTGATGTGTATATACAATGATGATCACAGAAAGCAGGAGAGCTTGTGAAATTATCCTAATCATATGCTTATTTATTCAAAATATAATTACCTTGGTAGCTATATAAACATGTTGCCAGTAATTTTGAACAAAACCTCCCAAAAATAACCTAATGAAAAAAAGCATCCTAACTGTAATATTTCTAACAACATTCATTTCCATATTTGGACAATCCAAAGACAATCGTCTAAAGGGATTAGAACAAGAAATTATAAAGTGGATGGAAAAATACAATGCTGTTGGAGTATCTATTGCTATAGTAGAAAATGACGAAATCCTTTATAATAAAGGTTTTGGTTACAGAGACTTAACAAATAAAAAGCTAGTTACAGAAAATACGGTCTTTCCAATTGCTTCTTGCTCAAAAGCGTTTACAGCAACTTTGTTAGGAATGTTAGAAGCAGAAAATAAACTTTTCCTTACCGATAAACCTTCAACTCACATACCAAACCTTCGATTTAATACCGCTGAAATGGATAATTCAGTTAGCATTTTAGATTTACTTTCTCATAAAAGCGGACTTGGAGGAGTTAACGGAACATTAGTTCTTTTTCCTGAAAATAATCGCCTTAAAGTAATGGAGAAATTAAAATATATTAAACCTGAAGGAAAAGTCAAAGAAAGTAGTATCTATAGTAATATTGGGTATACCGTCGCAGGTACAATTGTAGAAGAAGTAACGAATGAGAGTTGGGAGCATAACATTCAACATAAAATATTTACGCCATTGGAGATGTCAAGTTCTTTTACCTCCTTAGACAAAGCAAAGAAAACTGACAATTTTTCGTTTGGTTATGGTCTATATCAAAACGAAATCAAGAAAGTAAATTTTGAAGAATATTATGACTCTAAACCAGCAGGTGGGATTAGAAGTACTTCGAAAGACCTTTCGCATTGGATGTTGGCTTGGCTAAATAATGGTAAATACGGAACTGTTCAAGCAATTCCCGAAAACTATGTAAAAAAAGCGAGAATGTTTCATAATTCAAGAGATGGTGATGATGAGCCTAATCTTTTTCTTCAAGGATATGGTTTAGGTTGGAGAGTAGAAGCGCGAGATGGTGAATTCAGAGTGCAACACGGTGGTAATACATCAGGCTTTACTACGCTTGTAGTAACCTATCCATTTAGGAAATTTGGAGTCACGATCTTGGTGAATCAAGATGATTCTATACTACCTTACATTATCGCTGATATTGTTCAAAATAGAATTTTAAATAAAGAAAGTGTCGATAATTATCCTGTTGTTGTACAAGATATTTATCAACCAAGTGAGTTAATAAAATCAATAAATAGCGAAAAACCACCTTCAAAATCATTAGCATCATTCGTCGGAGAATATGAGCATAAAGGATATGGAACGATAAAGATAGTATTAGAAAATGACAAACTCTACGCTGTATACCCTACTTATAAGTTTTTTCTGGAACATTTGCATTATGATATTTTTGTGATGAAACCATTGAAAGATGTGTCAGATATTTTTAATCCAGAATTTGCGGTGAACTTCAAAATGAATGAAAATGGGGAAATTTCTTATTTTACTATGAATCTTCAATCCGAACCTGTAGAATTTATTAAAAAATCCGACTAATAAACTACTGGCAACAGTGTATAAAAAAAATAAATAGTAAAGTTTAAAAATGCGGCTCTGTGTTTAATCCGAAAAGTAATCGCTTATTTTTAGCACTACTTTTCATATCCGGAGGCGTTAGCAGTAATTCTCCACATAAAGAAACTCTATTAATTTCTTTTGCTAACGTTACGAAGTCCCGAACTTTATTGTGATCCTATGAAAGGCCGATTTTTAAACTGATGCATAATAGCTCGGGCGTAATTCTGGTTGAAATGTAAAAGCCTCTGAATTCGTGGTTCAGAGGCTTGTTGATAATTTCAGTGGTGGAACTGATTGCTCAGTTACCCCGTTCAGAATAATTTTCAAGTACAAAGTTACATTTCCTTAGGGTCATTTTTTATGAATCTTTAATTTTTTTAAAATGGAAAGAAAAATGAAACTAGGAATGGATGTGGTGAATTTCAATGCAGCAGGAATTGATATTGGAAGTCGTTCTCATTATGCTGCTATTGGTCAAGAGTTAGAAGATGTAAAAGAGTTTGGCGTATATGCTGAGGATTTGACTTCATTATGTGAGTGGTTTGTGAGCAACGATGTAACTACTGTAGCTATGGAATCTACAGGAGATTATTGGCAGAATCTATATACGGAACTTATTAGTTTTGGTTTTGAGGTAGTACTAGTCAATGGGAAATTCACTAAAAATGCCAAAGGAAAAAAGACCGATGTGAAAGATTGTAGATGGATACAAAAACTACATACTCTTGGGCTACTTACGGGAAGTTTTCTACCAGATCTTGTTACTGAACATTTACGAACATATTGCCGACAAAGAACAAATTGGATTGAACTTGCTTCATCTGCAACACATAAAATGCAGAAATATCTAAAACTACTGAACTTCAGATTGGATGTAGTAGTCAAAGATGTTTGCGGACTTACTGGAATGAAAATCATTGAAGATATCTGTAAAGGTAATCTTGATCCATATAACCTAGCAGAACATCGGCATTTTAACTGTAGAAAACCTAAAGAAGAAATTGCAAAAGCGCTACACGGTAATAATAGAGAAGACTTCCTTTTTGGATTGCAACAAGAGCTCAAAAGTTATCAATTCTTCCAAAGAAACATAAAAGCTTGTGACAAAAAGATTGAGCAGTTTATAAAACAAGAACTCAAACAATATCCCGAAAGAAAAAAACTCAAAACAACAGAAAAAACTTATAAAAGAATCAATAAAAATGCTCCTAAAATTAAAAATATGAATCAAATTGCTTTTAGATATTTTGATGGTGTTGACCTTTTTGCAATTGAAGGATTGAGTCATTCATCCATTCTTAGCATTATGAGCGAAATTGGACCTGAAGGTTTTAAAAAATTCCCTACTGCTAAACATTTTACCTCTTGGCTAAGGTTGGCTCCCAACAACAAAATATCTGGAGGAAAAATACTAAGTAATAGAGTGCCCAAAGGAAGTAACAGACTCAAAATAGCACTCAGGCAAGCAGCAAATGCTATTGGAAACTTAAAAGATACTCATCTTTCTGATTTTTTCAGAAGAGTAGCCTACAGGAAGGGAAGGCACTCAGCGGTAAGCGCAACAGCTAGAAAGTTGGCAGTAATAATATGGAATATGATAACTAAGAAAATACAATACCAACCGCCTAAACTATATTTATTCCTCGATCAAAAAAGAAAACTAGGGCTTGTCAAAAGAATTAAAAAACAAATCGATAAATTTGACTTAAAACCCGAAGATTTAGGGTTTAACAACAGCATAATAATCAATAAACAAAATTGACGTTAGTCAGAATTTAGAAAAAGAATTTAATAGATACTTTTTAAACTAAAAAAACAGAAAATAAGAAAGTTATAGAATAATGAAATACTATCCTTCGATTACAAAAAATGAAATCCCTGAAAATGATTTTCAAGCATGGCACTATTTGTCAAGAATTATGAAAGAAGAGCCAGAAAAAAGCGAAGTAAAAAATGAAATTTTTGAAGTATTTATAAAACAATTAGAAAAAAGTTACCCTATGCTTCCAACTAAAATGGTTTGGGGAAATTATTTAATTTCTGAAATCTTTGAAAATAGGATTTCGTTAAGTATTGATTATGAAAATAAAAACGAAATGATAAGTGAGATTGTAAAAATTGCAAAAAAATATAATTTAGTAGTTTTTGAACCAAAATCCGAAAAAATCTATAGACCATAAAGGAAAAAACTTAAGCGGTGTATAAATACATAGCTAATCATTACTAAATCAAAAGGTTTATGTTTTATTTGCTAAGACCGCCAAGTCTTTAATTTAGCTTTAAAACTGATAAATTAAATCAAAATAGAAAAATTTGGCTCTGTGCTAGATCAAAAAGTAAGTGATTTTTTGCTCCCGCACCGAGCATAGCTAAACGTTGTATCACATTGTGAAAATCTTAATAAAGATATCTATTATCATTTTGACTTTAGTCTCTTGCGGAAAAGAAACTGAAAAGAAAACTCAATTAGTAAAGTCTAATTTTAAGCTTAAACAAGATTTTACGAACTTCAAAAGAAAAATGACAAAATTAGATACCATTAAAGTCTGGTTTAATCATTCTGTTTGTACATATCAAGCATATGAACAATTAGAAATCACTAAGAATTCTAATTTAATCAGAATCAAATCTGAATTTATGGAAAGTACATTTAATGACAATCCTAAATGGAAAGTTATTTACAACAGAGAGATACCTATAACAGACACAATCTGGAAATTCGAGAAATTCGTCGATCAAAATAAACAATGGCAAAACTATGATATAAACTCTAATGGAACTTTATATGTGGTAAACAAAAAAGATACAATCCGTTACTCTGTAAGTGGTTTAGTAGATCTAAACAAGTTTATATTAGAATATCATACTGTAATGCGGAAACTATATCCTGAAAATAGAGAAAACATTTACGGAATAGACGAACCAAAAAAAATCAAATAGTAAACCGTATTACAACAATATATATCTGATCATGGCAGCTAATTGATAAATCGAATGGTTCTGTTATCTTTGGTAAGGCGCAATACTTGCAGAAAGTAAAAATTAGCAACCAATGTGCAGAAAACGTAGAAAGTTGGGTAACATTTTGCTATACTGCAACACATACATTAAACGTTAGCAAACATTTCAGAAAATGACAGAATCAAATACCAATTCTGACGGAATAATAATTGAGGAAATATCCAAAATTAATAACATTAATCCTCGAATTAATCGAGTTTTAAGTATGCTATTAGATCATTTTATTATGTGTCTTTTGATTGTGCCATTGGGAATTTTAATTGGTGTACTAGCCTTTCAATTTGGACAAAACTTTAATAAACTGACAGGAATCGGTCTATTTTCTATCCCAATGTTTGTATATTTTAACAAAGATTTTTTAAGAGCAAAAAGTTTAGCAAAACGGTTAATGGGGTATCAAATCATAGATGTTAAAACTAATAAACCAGCAAACGAACTTCAATGCTTTATTAGAAATCTAACTATAATTGTTTGGCCCATAGAAGTAGTTGTCGGACTTATAAACCCTAAAAGACGAGTTGGTGATTTTATTGCAAATACAAAAGTTATTAATTCTAAAAAAGAGAAGCCAAAAACGGTTTGGAGTGATTTAAAAAATGTAAAACTGAAAGTAAATTTTATCGGAATTATAATAATTGGAGGATTCTATTTTTACGGATTAAGCTTAATATTTCCAGGAATGAATTAAAAAAAACGTACATACAACATTATATATACGTTCATAGCGGCAAAATAATCAATCGGTTATTTGTTGTTTATTTATGAAGGCACATTGCTTGCAGAAAGTAAAAGCTAGCAATCAATGTGCAAGAAAAACCTGAAAAAAGGTAACATTTTGCTCTACTACGACACTTATATTAAACGTTAGGGCAAATTTGCCAAAAAAACAAAATTAAACTATGACCAAAAAGTTTGTTCTTTTAATTACCTTCTTAATATTCGGATTAAATACTCCATTTGCGCAGAAATCTAAAACAATTGAAAAACTTGAGTTTAAGAATTATGAACTTAAAGTTATATTTTTCGATCCTTACGAAAATTTAGTTTTGGAAAACCCTGAGTTCAAAAATCTTGATTCTCTGAAGCAAGAAGAGGTTTGGAATAAATACATTCTTAATAATGTTATTTATGATTTTCAACTAACTCAAAAAAAGAAGATTATTAAACATTATCTTTTAAAAGGAAATCCATCGAAAAACATTTACCCAAAAAATTTAACGAGAAATAATGTCTATCTGTTAGATATAGTAAATCATAAAAAGAATACTAATTTTTATAGGTTATCAGAGTATTCAAAACTTATTGATAAAACAATCGATAAGTTCAGTTTTTATGGAACACTATTCGAGAATATGGAATTACTGAAAGATAATGAAGGAAAACTAGGCAAAAACCTATTTGGTAGATTTAGACTAAATATTCCTTATTCTACTATCCAGAACAACGTGATGAATTTAATAGGTTTTGACTTATTTGGAGAAATAGAAACCGAATGGATTGCTAATAACGTAGATGAATTTAAAAATTCATTTTTCGATTATCAAGAAAAAATTGATCAATATTTCAAAATCGAAAGAATTAAAAAAATATACGTAAGAACTTATGACCAAAATGGAAATATTCAGAATGAATCTCCAAGACTAAATACAGATAAGGATATCAAATCATATATTGGGAAAATGAACAAAATTGGCGATGTAGTTTCTTTGCCTTTTTTCAAATCAACGGACAAAACGATTTTAATCGAAAAGGATAATTTATCCTCGAAATATAAAGTTGAATTGACAAATAACGCACCAGTTGAAAAGTATTTGGAAAATATTGTGGTTTCAAAAAATTCAGACGGAGAAATTGAGAATATCACAGCGACTCTTTTGTTGCACGGCTCGTCAATTGACAGAGGAGAATATATTGATAGAGAAAATTATATTGCATATTTCAAAACTTTTAAAGCCATGAGATTGCCCTTTAAGATTCTGTATTCGCCATTAACTGACATAGAATTTGAAAAACCACGAATTGAGATTGAACTAGATTATTTATTCCATAAAAAATAAAAAACGTTGCCAAACACTATATCAACAAACTAGGCGATTAGTATTTAATCTAAACGTCATTTCCTTTTGCAATGGCGCTAAATTTTTATAAGTTTAATAAGAAATAAAAATGAATAAATAGATAAATCGGTTCAGGGTTGTTTGCCTTGCTCCTATTCATATATTTGGCGTTATCTCTCATTTTGAAAAAATTAGATGAAGTATCTCATAATCATATCAATTCTTTTTTTTAGTAATTCCAATTTTGGTCAGATAGCTGTCATAAAAGATAAAGATGGTTTTACCAATGTTCGAAAACTTCCAGACTCTAAATCAGAAGTTATATACAAATTAAAAGACTCTGAAATCTTTAGTTATCAAGAATCAGAAAATGATTGGATGACTGTAAATATTTCAAAAAACAGATACCAATTGGGATGTGATGGACAAGATACTTTTGTTGGCTATATTCACAAAAGTCGTATAAGTCCAATTGAAAATATTGAAATATATAAAGGGAATGAGTTTCTTTTCAAATATAAATTAACCAAATTTAATCTTGAAAATAAAGTAACTGACTTTGATGGAAAATGGTTGACGAGAATAAATGGTCGGCATTTTTATGGAACAGACGGAAATATTCCCAAAATAGAAATTGCTGGAATTGACGTTACAATAAATGGAAAAACAATTGACATCCCAGAAGTATTTTATGAAGATCTTTTTGAATGTGATAATGAAGTTACTATTAACAAAAACAAAGATGACTATATAGTCCACCAATGGAACGGCGATGGCGCTGGAGGCTATTTAATAGTTTGGGTATTTGGAAATGAAAAATTAAAACAACGATTTATACTAATACCCTAAAAAACGATTTGCTAACATCATATATGAAATCAGAGCAAAGTTTGGTGCTAAATCAAAAGGTTATTTCCTTTTGCAATGGCACAAGATTTTTATAAATTAATAATGAAATAAAAATGCGCAGATAGATCAATCGGTTCAGGTATGTTTGCCTTGCTCCTATTCATATATTTAACATTGGCAAATATTACAGAATACTCCATATGAAAAAAATAATTACCTTCATTTTTTGTTTGATTTCAAGTCTCTATTCCTGTTCTCAAGAATCACAAATTCAAAATCTAATCTTTACAGGAAAATCAATAGAAGAAGCTATTAAATTTGAAGTAAACCTTAATTCTAAAGTTGACAAAAACTACGCAACAATAGTTTTAGCTCCTGAACTCTATCCGTACGTTGATAAATATGATTTAAATAATCCAAAACAAATTTCAAGAGTTATACCAAATGATTTCCCAGCAAATATCGAATACTACTATGATAAAAATTCGCGAGAAGTAAAATACAGTTCTTATAAATGGGCTTTTTTTAATAGAATAGACGATGAAACATTATTTAACCGAAAAAAACTACAAGAATTGGTTGAGGCAGAATGTGATAAGTTAAATAAATATTCTGACTTCTTTTCAAAGTTGGAACAAATACTTGATAATAAATACTCTTCATCTAAAAAGTCTATTTTAAAAACAGAACCAAAAGAAAAATTGATAGAATGGGAAAACGACAATTCGAAAGCAACTTTAAAGTTGGAGTTTCAAGATTGTAATGATAAAAAGAAATTACTTCCTGGATGGTTTATGATTAGTTTTATAGAATATTCGAAATGATAAATAGGCCCTATTATTGTTATGTTTAATAACATTTGCCAATAAGGTGTATAAATACATAGCTAATCATTACTAAATCAAAAGGTTTATATTTTATTTATAAAGACCACCAAATTTTTAATTTGGCTATAAAAGAAAAAATAAAAACAAAATATAAAAATTCGGCTCTGTGTTTATCCGAAAAGTAACCGCTTATTTTCAGCGTTACTTTTCATATACGTAGTATTATACATTAAGAAAATAAATAGTAATTATGGAAAATAAAACAGTCGTTAAAGAGCAGTTAAATCCTTCTAGAATAATGCAAGTTGGATTAGGTTTCTGGGCTTCAAAAACATTATTATCAGCTGTTAATATGGGTTTGTTTACTCTTTTAGCGAAGGAAGAATCTTCTGGGGAAACTATAAAGAAAAAATTAGATTTACACCAAAGAGGTCTTTATGATTTTTTAGATACTTTAGTCGCATTAAATTTCTTAAAAAGGACAGGGATAAAAGAGTCCGCTACATATGCCAATACTGAGGAAACCAATCTGTTTCTTGACAAAGAGAAGCCAAGTTACATTGGCGGAATGCTTGAACTATCAAATAATAGATTATATCGCTTTTGGGACACACTCGAAGATGGGTTAAAAACAGGCGAGCCACAAAATGGAGATATTTCAATTTTTGAAGATGTATATGCTGACCAGCAAAAATTGAAAGAATTTTTGAAAGCGATGGAAGGTCTCCAAAGTTCTAATTTTAAGATGTTGATCCAAAAATTTGATTTTTCAAATTACAAAACACTTTGTGATATAGGAGGTTCTTCAGGGCATTTAGCTATACAAATAGCAAAAAATAATATTCATATGAGAACCACCATCTTTGACTTACCTCCTTTAGAAATTCTTGCCAAAGAAAATATTTTATCTCACCAATTAAGTGATAGAGTGTCATTTCAAACAGGTGATTTTTTTAAAGACGAATTTTCGGAGTCTGATGTGATTACAATGGGTAACGTTCTTCATAACTGGGGATTAGAAGATAAAAAAATGCTTATCCAAAAAGCCTATGATGCTTTACCAAATGAAGGCGCATTAATTGTAATTGAAAATATTATTGATGATAATAGAAAAACAAATGCATTTGGCCTAATGATGTCATTACAAATGCTAATGGAAACACCCGCCGGTTTTGACTTTACAGCTGCTGATTTTAATATATGGGTACGTGAGATTGGTTTTTCACAAGTTTCAACGATGCCTTTGACCGGAAATACAAGTGCTGTAATAGCTATAAAGTAAAACATTTGCTAACATAAATCAGCACCATTAAAACATTCTACGCAATTTGAAAAACTTACTCAAACTATTAATTCTGAATTTGATTTTTATCTCTTGTAAAGATGAATCAAAAGTCCGATTGACTGAATTGAAAAACCAAGATGTAGAAAAAACGACTGAGCTTATAACTCAGATTTTTGAAGATGAGAAAAAGGGATTTTTATTCACTAATTGTATAACTGAAAAAGCCAGAGGTGTTAATCGTCCAATGGTCTCTGATTTTGATGAATATGTAAAAAACCATCTCAAAATTAAAGACTCCATACATTATAACCTTCAATTAGAATCATATAAAAAATTCATTCTGACTTCTGATATTACAAAAGGAAAAAATATTCTTACACAATCCCAATTTAAAGAATTCGAACGGAAATCTGAACTAGGAGAATTCAAGTTTTGGGATTGGTTAGAAAACAATTGCTCTGATGGATATAGCTCGATTTCTAAACCCATATTCAATGAAAATTATACTTTAGCATATATACAAATCGGAACTGTATGTGGTAGCCTCTGTGGTGGTGGAGAAGAACGCATTTATGAATACATAAATGGTACGTGGATTGAAAAAGAAAATTTTGGAAATTGGGTAAGCTGAACAAAACCTGTGCAGAACAACGTATATGATGCCATAGCGGCAAAATAATCAATCGGTTAGTTGTTGTATATTAACGAAGGCACAATACTTGCAACAAGTAAAAGCTAGCAATCAATGTGCAGGAAAAACCAAAAAAAAAGGTAACATTATGTACAGCTACGATACTTATATGTAGTATCGCCAGTAATTAGATGAAACCAATGAAATTCAGTTTTATATTTTTCTTTATCATTCCTTTTCTATGTTTTAGTCAAGAACATATGATTGTAACTGGAAAATCTCTTGATCGATTTCAATTCGGATATTCTACGCTTTCGGATGTTCGAGAACAGTACAAATCAGAAATAATTACTGATACAATCACGTCTAATTGTCCACATACAGACAAATGTGGAAAATCCATTTATGGCGAATTGAATTCTCTCTTTATCAAAAAACTTGGAATAGTATTTCAGGCAAATTATCAAACAGGTGAGTTAATACATAAAGTTTTATTGTATGCACCTTTTAAAGGAAAAATTGATGCTACAAAAAATATAGAGTTAGGAAAAACGACTGTAAAAGAAATATCTAAACAGTACCCAAAATCAAGTCTTACATCTACTAATGGAAAAAAATACTGGATTATTAAGAATGATCATATTTCGTTTTTAGTTACGAGATTAGCATCTGACAAAAATTATCCAATCGAATTTATCGAAATAGAAAATCGTTTGATAAAAGCTATTATCTTAAACCCTATTAGAGATCTAATGAATGTTGATTTTGAAGATAGTTGCCGAATTCCATTATTCGCACCAAAAACCGAAACACATAGAAATTGTTATGTTTCAAAACGTAAAATCGGATTTTACACCATTAATTTTGGTGGATTATCCAATTATAAAAGTGTGAAAAGTGGATACTGGAAAGAATACTATCCTAATCATATTATTAAAGAGGAAGGAAATTATAAAAAAGGAAAGAAAATCGGAGAATTTAAATACTATGATAAAAACGGAACCCTGATAAAAACAAAAAAGCATCCTCGGTTTTTATTTTGGTAACCATCATAACACTCAGGTAATAATCGATTCTAGTATATTTGCGATAGCCCTGTATTTAAGCTGATAAAATTTATATCCCTACACTCGACTTAATCAAATATCAATATAAATGTGTTGATTGTTGGGTAACATTTTGCACTTTAAAGACATATATATAACCTTGTCATTCATTTCGGAATGTACTCGTAAACGAAAAAACAGGAATTTAAAATACTAATTTTGAACGAGTATACCCTGCAATGATTTTATGCTAAATTCTCACTCCAATGCGGAATGAAAATCATAGCAGAATTTTAACTTGTTTAAAAATCTCAAGCACTTTACCATGAAAAAACAATGCATAATTCTACTAGTTCTTATTTTCTGTAATCATTGTGATGTATGGTCTCAAAGTCAATTAAAAGGTGATGCTTTTTATACTGTTGCTGCTCCAAGTGGTCTTACAGTGAGGAGTAAACCTTCAATAGATGGTGAAAAATTAGGAAAGTTTCCTCTAGGAGAGCATTTAGAACTTATAGAAGATACAGGAAAATTATTATCTATTGTAGATAATGGTTTAGCGGTACATGGAAATTGGTTTAAAGTAAAGAGAATGAACCATAGTTGGGACGACAAACCAACATTAACAGGTTATGTGTTTAGTGGATATTTACTAAAAAACAAGAGCAGACCTTACAATCCTTCTGACGCCACTTCAACCGAAAATTCTACATTAAAATTTAGAAATTTTAATCTTACTTTTTGTTTTTATGAAACGGATACTCGTTATGAAGATTATAATGTTGTAAAAAATGATACGATGTATGTTTATGAAAATGTGTTTAATGAATTAAACGATAAATTAATTCATATTCAGCCTAAAGTAAAAACAGATAAAATTGAATTGTTTTACACATTTAAGGAAAAGGTTTGGGAATATGGAGCAGATGCACTTACTTCTAAAAAATATTATACGTGGCAAGGAAATAGCCCATTTAAAAAACTGCCACTTACAAGAAACATTGCGCTATTCCCAAAAATAGAATATGAAAAGATGGAAACTTCTAGACAAGTAAACTTAAAGTTAAGAGATACTCTGGTACATTATCCTGGAGAAATGGGAGGTACAACAGCAACTATGAGTTATCGTGGAAAACCCTGCGTACATTCAATACCTGATGCTATTTTAAAAATAGTTTTGTATTATAGTAATGGAACTACAGAAGTTAAATATGTTAACATCAACTTGTCATACGGGTGTTAGGATTTTCACAAAGAATTCACTCAAACGAAAAAAAAGTGTAAAACGGAATTTAGCCAATAATTTTAAATAAATCTAAAATAACGAAATTACAACATTATAAAAATCAGTTAGTTTTGTGATACTTATCCTCTAAACATAGTACAGATATAGTAATAGGTATACATTATTATCGCGGACAATTTAGGGAGCATTCTACGAAAACAAAAAATGGAATTATATAAAAGGATTATTGAAATAGTTGACGCGAATCTGATTAACTGTCTGATTCCGATAATTTTGACTTTAATTTTTATCGAACTGATTTTTAAAGACCGATTTGAAGTAAAAAAAGTGTTGAATTTAATTCGCTGGACAATTATTTTCTATACCATTATTACTTGGACATTCTATCTAATCGGAATGGCAACGACTGAAAAACCAGATGAATATGCTTTTATTAATAGAGCGACTGGAGTCTATGCTTGGGCTTACTGGATCATGTTTCTATCTGCTTTGATTTTACCTCTGACTTTATTCTTTAAAAAATTAGCATCAAAATTTTGGTATGTTCTATTAGTGGTATTTGGAATAAAAAGTGGAATGTATTTTGAACGTTTTGTAATCATCGTGACTAGTTTTCACCGTGATTATTTAGATGGAAATAGAAATATTGAATTGATAGATTTATTTGTATTCGGAATTGGAATGATATTCCTACAAGGTATAGTAATTACAATTTTGACTTTAGGAATATTTGAAATAATAAAAAGAAAAAGGTAATATAAAATATTTCTCACACAAATATGTAGTTAATTCTTCCTCCAACGCTCTGATTCATATATTTGGCGTTAGTCAGAATTAAAAAACAAGAACTCTTTGGCTTTTTAATACTTAAATTAATTTTATTAAAAATAATTAAAAAAATGAATATTGTAGACTTCATTATTGGTGCACTATTAGTAAATGCAATGCCTCATCTAATTTTTGGACTAACTAAAACTCATTTTCTTGGGTTATTTGGATATAGTCCTAAAGGAAATATTACGTATGCTGTTCTCCAATTTCTCCTTTGTTGTGTATTATTTTGTTTTAATTATGGCTACAATGAATTACTCAATAATGGATATTTAATTGGTGGTATTACTGTTCTTTGTCTGTATTTTATATTTGGGAAATTTCTAGTCAAATTTTATGGGAAACAACAATCTAAAAATTAGACGAACTGAATTCTTGAATTAAAAATATGAATCGGAAAATCTGGTTTTTAGCTGTGTAGCTATTGTTATTTCTCAGCGCTTCGAAGTAATCTAAGCAATACTATCTGGAACATACAATCCGTGATTATCAAATTATACATTTCTATTTTCGCACAGAAAAACATTTTCTTCTGGCAACACAAAATCATTTAGGAGGAAAAATCATAACGTGTGAATCATAGTCTTTATAATCTTCAAATTTCGTTGAAATAAAAAGAGGCTTATCACTATTATATTCTTGATTCTTTTTAGAAGGTGCTCCTAACCAATTACACTCTTTCAATTCTTTATATCTGGTAAGCCAAGTATGAATTCCTTGTTCACTAAATCCCCATCCAAATTCATTAGCTACCAACAAATCATTAACAACCTCATCATCTGATCCTATAATATAGAAGGCTTCTAAGGGAATATTTGGCTGTTTCCAGACAGGATATGATTTATTCTTTTTATAAGATTTCAGGCAGTGATTATATTCTTTAGCATCGGGATGAATGATTAAATATGCCTTCCAATCAAAGTATTTTACTAAAATATACCCAATACTCCATCCAGCGTGTTCTCTTGATTTCCAGATTTGTTTATGAATCTTTTCTAATCGTTTTTGTTGTATTTGATTTAAACCCGCTTTTAATCCTTCGTATGCATAAATTGTGCAATGCATACTATCTGGTTTTTTAATATGGGGTTGTATTTCCTCCAGATAAGATTGATAAAGAGAAATTCCGGTTTCTAATTTAGTCTCCTCAGCCTGTTGCCTCCAGACGGTACCATAATACCTACTCGCTCCTGTATGGAAATCTATAAGATGTTCATTTTCTATATCCGAAATTTTGTTAATAGCCTGACAAGAATTAAAATATGCGTAATTACCTTTACAGTCACTACATTCTGAGAAATCTTTCTCCAGTCTATCTAAAGTGAATTGATTTTGAGACAAGGCTATACATGAGCAAAGTATAAAAAACAACGTAACCAAAGATCGCATAAAACTTAATTTCTAATATCTTTAAATTTACAAATTTTCGTTGTATCACAGGATATAACAACCCCGTTGATGTTTTTATAAATATTTTTCTTTGTAATTTTTATAATCTTCTAGTCGTTGTACCGTATTCAGTAGGGTTGAATCAAAATTTAAAATGACAATTATAAGGTGATTCAACTAATCTTTATCTTTAATCTGTTTTAAAAACAGACTATCACCTTGATTAGACTTTAAATGCATATTGTTTCCTTTCCAAGTAAAGAAGTATTTAGTCGTGTCTAATTTGATAAGATAATTTTCATTTAAAAAATAACTTGTAAGTGAATATTGCTTAAATTTTATCGAATTATTTATTGTATTATTGGATAGATCAAATGATATCTTCACATCTAAAATTAACTGATCATTATTAAGCAAACTAAATGTTTTATTATACAACGAGATTCTATGAATATTCTCGATCAATGAAGAATTTTTAAAGGGAAAAGTTCCTATACCCGATGAATAAGATATACTATCATTTTGTGCAACAAAACTTATTTCGTTGTTACGCTTAACAATAAAAATAGAATCATTTTTTTTATAGTGATGCTTGTTCCAGTCAGTTAAATAGTATGTACTATCATTTATAACCTTAACTCTAATTTTTCTATAGTCTAAACCTGCGCTTTCAGTATATATTTTTCTATCATTCCAATCTTCTATAAATACAGATTCAAAAGGATAATTTGTCTGATTCCTATTTATGTTATTCACTCCTTTTTCATAAATGGACTTTAAAAATTGAACTGGAATCCAAGTATGTCCATCGACAGTTTTAGGCTTATAATTAATATCCTGATCCGTTATGTAGTTTACAATGCTATCTTTTGATAATTTGACACTATCTTCAGTTATTTTTTTATCTGAAGATGATGTAATGGCTCCGTCTTTATTTTTTTCTTTTTCATTATTACAAGAAATAAGGGTAGCAGCAATAACTATTAGAATTCTATAAAACATATCAATTAGCTAGTCTACAAAAGTTCTTTTCTGTAACTCTCCATCTTTGTAGATTTCGGTATAAAGAAGTTTTTCTTTTTTAAAGTTATTAAATGAATAATACTTCCATTCACCAATTGGTTCACCCCCTTTAAATTCTGCTTCTAAGTATGTACTTTTGTTAACAAAGCCGTTAGGTTTAGTTTCGATCCATTTACCTTCACGCATAGAGTTTTTTACTTCTCCTTGTTCTTCTTTATCTTTATAAGGACCATCTTTGCTATAAAATCGAACGAATTTGCCATTTGGTTTAATTTGCCATTTTTCATTTCTTATATATCCATAGCTTTCCCCTCCAACCATCGCCTGTAATGTAATTATGTAATTCTCATCAATAAACGGATAGACATGATAGGTGTTATATGGCTCATTTGTAATATAATAAACATTTAGCATATCAACCAATTTTCCCTCTTTAGACTTTACTACTAAATCTGCAACGACTACAGGATTATCTCCTTTACATTTTTCTACCTGATTATTACCATAATATTTTGGAAATGTAGTGTAAGTAAAAAGATCATAATCATCAAAACCACTAACTTTACCTATTTTAACAAAAGAACTATAGGGTCTACAATAAAAAGAATTACTATCGGTTTGTTTTGATTTAATACTAGTTACTAATGGAATATCATAGTAGTTATAATTATCACGCCCTGAACTATAACTGATCTTTTCATTGTTGTAAGAGACTTTTATACTATCTTCTTTATTCCAAAGATGAAATATCTGATAATATTTATTGATTTTTTCTATTGTTTTTTCTATTTCTGGTCTTTCCTTCATATTGTAACCAAAAACAATTGAAGTGTCTTTTGGAAATTCAGTTATCATTAATTCTTTTGATCCAAATGGTACTTCATATGTTTTTAGATACTCATTTTGATCATTTATTTGTTTTGAACTATTACTTAAAATCACTTCACTTTTAACAGGTGAGTTATAGGCTTCTTTATTCCCCGAATTATTTTGTTTACAAGAGAGAAAACCTAATAGTATTAAAACTATTATTATTCCATATTTATACATTTACAAACAATCCTTTAGCGTTAACTAAATAACTTTCTTTGTATTGTTTTGTTTCAGGTTTCTCTCCTTCTTTAATAAAGTCATCTTTTTCTTCATCCCAGAAATTCTCTTCTTTTTTATCAATGGTAATTTTGAAATTCTCATCAATAGTAAAGTTATATTCGTAATTTACTTCCCACAAGAATCTATTGTAAATAATAAGATAATCTATTTGTTTTCCTTTTTTATTAAAATTACTCAGTATAAAAAAAACACCTTGTATATCATTCTCTCCATAATACCTAACTAAACTTCCTACAGTTGTGTAGTTATTATTTGTTTTTTTAAATACAGGAAAAAACTCTTTTCCGGTTACATTATAAAAGAAGTCATCAGTTTTTTTCTCTGACTTAACTTCAGTAAATAACTCGTTAGAAAATGCTTTCTTATTTTTTACAATTTCCTCTTCAATATTATAAACCCCTTCATTCTCTATAACCAAATTGGAGATGAATTCACTGGATATTGGAAGGTTAACTTCCTCTAATTTAAAGAAAACAGAGTCTATCAGCTGATTGCTCTGCAAATTTTCGTTGATAACCTTATCTTTTTCTAAGGTTTTAATGTCATTCTTATCGTTTATTGAATAGCTATCTCTTTTTTCTTTACAATTTATGTTTAGAAGAAATATAATTAAAATTAATATTCTCATTTTGAAATAATTTTAGAATGATCAAAACCGGTTAAGTGTAAATGATGATGATGCCTATATTTTACAGTCCCAGTAGTTTTTTTCATGTGTTTAGTGTGAGGTAAAAGAGTCGACACAGTGACTTCTTTCATTTCCTTCTTCTTAGTAGTTGGATTAGTTACCTCTTGCATTACTTTTCGATCAAAGTTTTCCGAGTACATTTTCCCACTTCTTCCCCAACCAAATTTATACAATGCATTATTAAACTTAACTTGTCGATCATAATCGAAATGGAAATCTTGTAAATAAGTTCGTTCTCCATTTTCATTTGTACTTAAATATCTTAAATCACCCTTTTCACCATTAATATGAGATGAACTCCCTCCAGCGGTATTTCCATTTTTGATACTAAAACCATTAAAACCTAAGTCTACTACTGATTCCTCTATCATAGCACCTATTAACCCTGCAAAACAATCAGGATTGATATACCATCGCCCAGAAGAGCTATTCCAAGTGGAAAAACCAAATTTCACATCTCCTAAAGTATAATTTTTTATATCCTTCGAGTATGTTAGTAAAACATCATCATCTTTTTTAGTAGAAAGAAGATTCTTTTTTCTATGTCTCTTTGTACTATGAACTTTTGTTTTACCTAAAACATGTGTTTTGTTCGTTTTATCTATATAGGTATACTTTGCTTTTGCAGGATTATCACAAACCTTTTTTTCTATTTTTCCATCATAAATTATGGAATAAACAATTACAGCCGCTCCTATTTTGAATGACTTGTCATTTTCATTCAAGAAAATTGACTCTGTAACTTCGTTTTCTTTCTCCCTAACTTTTACAAAAACTTCAACTTGTTTTAATTCTCCTTTATCGGGATCTAACTTCTTATCCCAATCATTATACTTAGAAGAATCAACCTTTTGCAATTCTACTTCAGCAACAGCGTAACCATTTTCAACCTTGGCTATTATTTCTGTAATCTCCTTACCATCTTGTAATACAGGTATCGGTTCATCTTTAGCTACTAATAAAGGTTCTTTTTCGAATAATTTAAGAACAACTTCTTTATCATTGATATTATCACATTCTACAACTAATTTTATTTTCTGCCCAATGACCGCATCTTCTAACTTCTCATAATGGTCAACTTTTGTAGTCGGGTTTTTCTCACCTACTTTTTTGCCTTTCTTATTTTTTACATCTGCAAGAGGACCATCTGCCACAACTTCTTCTTTCTCCACTTTTGCAAAAAAAGCATCTTTAATCGTTTCTTTTGGAGTTAATTTAATATTTCCGAATTTGTTTTGGCCATCCGATATTTCAATACCTATGTCTTTAGCATTCGCTATAGTCACATATAATTCTAACTCGTAAGGATCTTGCTTTTCTGGAGATTCTGCGACGTAAGCAAAATCAAAAATAGCCTTATAGGGATCTTGTTGTTCATCAGTTTTTTCGTCAGAAGAAGCATCTTTATAAGTTTCTTTATTACCAACTTTGAATTGCTTAATATGATCTCGCTCTTCTATTTTAAGTTTATTTTCTTTCCAGTCAGCATAATCATCAGATGTTGTCATAGGCGCAGGATTAGGGGTAAGATCTTTATCATAAATATTGGTGTCCAAAGTTTTACCGATTAACCCTAACGTTTTAATATACAAATAAATATCTTCACTATACCCAGTCTCTTCTAACCTTTCTCCATCTGCAGACATCCAATATACTTCTGCAATTTCAGGTTCTGCTAAAACACTCCTCGTAGCAACAGAATTATTGCTGGAACTTAAAGTAGGTTTGTCTATATAAGCTTCAGTTTTAATTCTTTCTCCATCCAACCATTTAGAAAACTTTACTTTCAATTTGATCGTTTTTACTCCATCCTTTTCTTCTGTTATATACTCTGCATAAAGAATTCCTTTTTCATTAATAGATTTATAGTCTTCCTCTTTTTGTTTAGCTTCTTCCTCTGCTTTTGAAGTAAGTAAAAAATCTTCTTGAGCATCTTCTTTTTCTGGTGTTTCCTTAATCTCGAAATTTTTACCCGAGAGTTTATCCTGAGTTTTATCTAACCAAAAGCACCATTTCACATTTTCTTTATCAGCTTCCAACGTACCAGCTTTGGCAACAGTATATTCTTTTACTTCAAAAATATATTCTGTACCAGATTTAAGTTTATTCTCTTCTTTACTTCCATACTTTACCTCATTCGCCTCCGTATCAAAAACCTTTATTGTCTTTACCTTATTGGTTGCAGGGTTTTTTAAAGCTGCCGTAGTGACTTGATTGGATAGATTTCCAGTTTCTGAAATTGTAATCATTTGATCTTGTTAAGCGGTTTGTTCATCAATAATTTCCAAAAGTACTTTTGTGGTATCACCTACAACGGATACATCTGTTAAGATATCGTCTTCTAATCGTTGTCCATTATATTTAAAGTCGTGTTCTCTACTAGACAGGTCAATATCTACCGTCTTTCCATCTCCATCTTTTGTATTTATAACAAGATAGGCTTTTCCATTTTCCAATTCTGTGATTTTATTCCCAGATTCATCTTCAAAATGAGCGGATTCGATAATAAGATCTTTTCTTTCCTCCCTTTCCGTAACCGGAGTCGCATCCTCAAAAGGATTGCTAGGGTTCCAGTTTTTTTCAAAAATCTGACCACGCACCTTCTGTATCCCAGGTGAGAGTATCAACTCCATTTTTAAGGGACTATTACCTTCTGCATTAAATTTTTCTTCTAAATGAACACAATGACAATTGGCAAACTCAAAATCAAACAGCTTGCTGTATCCATCTCGTTTATAAAAACGAACATATCCCTCGTACAGGGTGTGTGTAGAAAACATCCAATCATAGAACAATTCATCGTTCTTAGTAGATTCTATAAGTACACTGATTTTGCCACCTTGTATACTCGTTTTAGGGCGACCATTGGTATCGATCAATTGTCGATACAAAAACGTACTATCCAGTACATTTCGTTCTTCGTCATTAATAAATAGTTTTGCCTGAAAGGCCATAGGCGTGATAATTTGGTATTCCAGAGATGAAAATATCAAAAATAACGTTCACAAACGCTAACAATGCTTATATTTCGACGTAGCGATATTTTCCCGCGACGAAAAGTGTACTATTACTACAATGATGCCAACTGTAAGAAGGTTTTTTTAATTTCAAAAATACCAGAATTATTTTGCACCTGTAGCGAATCACTAAAATAAATGATAAGCAGCCAGCAAGTTTAATGATAACTTTGTTCAGAACGCATTACTGGTTATATTCGTAACTACATATCATTGTTATGATCAATTATCTAAGCTATATTAATCGATAAACAACTTAATTCCAATGGCAACTATTCATGCTTTAGATTTTACAGTAAAGATTGATAAACTTCAAGAATCTGAGTTTGTAGCAAAAACCTATTCTGACGAACTATTATCGAATCAAGTACTTTTAGAAATAGAAAAAAATTCATTTACTTCTAATAATATCACTTATGGTGTCGTAGGAGAGCAAATGGACTATTGGAAATTTTTCCCAACTCAATCTGGTTACGGAATTATTCCTGCTTGGGGGTTTGCTAATGTTATTATTTCTAACCATCCGGATATACAACTGGGACAACGATTTTATGGATACTATCCAATGAGCACTCATTTGTTGGTTACCATTAACAATGTTAGTAGTGAGGGTTTTGTGGATACTACCGAACACCGACAAGCGCTTCCACCAATTTATAATTTTTATTCTAATACAGAAGAAGACCCTACATTCACTCCAGAAACTGAAGAATTAATTTCTATATTTCGGCCATTATTTGTTACATCCTTTTTGATTGATGATGCTTTAGCGGATCAGAATTTTTATAATGCTACACAAATAATCCTAACAAGCGCATCCAGTAAAACTGCTCAAGCGCTAGCATACTTGTTAGCACATAGAAAAAAAGAAAATGGATTGAATTTTACTCTTTTAGGCCTTACTTCACAGAAAAATGTAGAATTTGTAAAACAACTGGGATCGTATGATCAAACAATAAGCTACGATGAAATTTCTCGTTTAGCTATTGATAAAGAATCTATCGTTGTAGATTTTACAGGCAACCATAATCTCCAATTCAGATTACAAAATTTATTGAGTAATAAACTGGTATACAATTGTCTGGTAGGACTTGTTGATTGGCAAAACTTAGAAGGTGAAAATCCGCTACCAAAAAAAGGAGAATTTTTCTTTGCTCCTAAACAAGCAAGAAAACGACAAAAGGAATGGGGTTTGGTAAGATTTCAACAAAAAATTGGAGAAGCTTGGTTACAGTTTATAGATGCTACGCAATCAATCATTTCAATCAAAGAACACATAGGAACGAAAAGATTAAAACAATTATATTTAGATATGTTACGAGGAAAAATTGACCCAAAAAATGGGAATATTGTGCGCTTAAATAAAAAAGAATCATAATTACCCGTTAGGATAGCAGCCCTTATTATTAGAATCGCTGTATGTAACTTTATAAATCTTTATCCGTCTTTAATTATTGGATGAATACGATACAAGACTTTGATATCGAAAAGGAAACACTCCCTTTATTCGACAATACTCTAAATATTTTTTTAGAGCCAAAGTACTTGAAATAGTAAAGTGTATTCTACCCATAGTACAATAACAAAAATGAGTTTTCAATTCTTAAAAAGGGTAAATATTAATTTATGGATTTAATTTTAGATTTCTTTTTAGTTGGAGGCATCTTCACCATTTCCATAATTATAATCCAATTACTAAGAATAAAAAATAAAGAACTACCTCAGAAAATATTAATTGTACTTTTTTTTCTTCTCTTTTTTGTTGCCTTCTTTTTTTACTCATTATTACATGATATTATTTGGCTGATAAGGCTTTTCTTTTTACCTAATGACGTGACTATTGTGATAGTAGGCCCCTTATTATTTTTATATGTAAAATCTTTATTCTTAGAAGAAGAAAATTTAGTAAAGAATACATTAGTTCATTTTATACCCGCTTTACTATTTGCCATTAGTATTACAATTCCAACAATACTATTCAATACCTTCAGGATAGATGAACTTGCATATACGCATACGGATTGGATTCGCACTATTATAAGAATTGATAGTCTATATTTTCTGTTGTATTTATTTATATCATTAGGATTACTATCAAAATATAGAAAGCTGACAAAATATAAATATTCGAATCTAACACACTATGATTTTAATTGGATTAAGATTATGCTTATGTCAGCTATAGGTATTATTAGTATTGATTTAGGGGTTAAGGTATATGAATCATTTTATGGTGATTTTATATGGAATACAGACTTTCTAGTTGTATTAGCTATGATTATTCTAGTTATTTACTTAGGCTATTATGGTGTTAATCAATCTAAAGTATTACTACCTTCTTTTTTATTAAACAATGAGGTAGCATCTGAAATTAGTAAAACAAAAAACAAAACAATTTCGCCCTCAAAAAAGGAAGCATTCGAAACCTTAAGGAACAAACTCGAGTTGCTTTTAGATACCGATCAAACCTATTTCGATCAGGATTTAACATTAGGAAAACTAGCACAAAAAATTTCGACAACGGATAAAATACTTTCTACTATGCTAAATCAATATATGCATACTACATTCTATGATTTAATAAACAAATATCGTGTGCAAGCTGTAAAAGAAAAAATACATTTAGATACATACAAAAATTACAACCTCTTTGGAATTGCTTGCGAATGTGGTTTTAAATCAAGAACCAGTTTTAATAGGATTTTCAAAAAAGAAACTGGACTTTCTCCTTCTGAGTATAAAAAAAGTATGCTGGAAAGGTAGCGCTATCTTTTTTAACATATTATAACATACCAATGCTTCTATTGGTCAATCTAAATCCTTATAAATTCATTGATTTGTGGTCAACTTTATAAAAAGAAACAATGATGAAAAAAATCGTATTGACCTTATTTTTTTGTGTAATTACACTAAGTGCAACATCACAAAATGAAACGGATAAAAAACAACAATCAAGTGTAGAGAAATCAATTTTCGGTATTCAAACAGGATTTGCTGGATTATGGATTTACAATGAATTTAAACTCTCAAACCAAGTTTCGTTGCGAACCGAATTAGGTCTAGAAGCTTATGAGAATGATGATTTTTACCCTGATGCCGGTTTCTTGTTGGTAACAACTACTTCCGTAGAACCACGCTGGTATTACAACCTCAATACCCGTAGTAATAAATCAAAGCGAATAGATGGTAACAGTGGTAATTTCTTTGCTCTTAAAACTACCTTACGTTTGGATGATCTCCTTATCGATTTTGGAGGCGATGACAATGCAAGAATAGTATCTAACCTATCTATAATTCCTACTTGGGGGATTAGACGGAATATAGGAAAGCATTTCAACTATGAAACCGGAATTGGAGTTGGTTATATTCATTACTTTTCTAAAAATTCTGGATTTGCAAAAGACAAAGGAGAAGCCGCTATAAATATACATCTACGTATCGGATACAAATTTTAGCTGTAAAAAAGTTATATAATATTTTGCTTTATCTAAATATATAAAAATCTTTAACTCCGAAGTTGGTTTACCCTCATCTATAACAATGTCGTCTGGTTAACGGGGGATTGAATAAAATGTCACAATGAGCTTGTCGAAGCATAATTGAAATACAAGGTTTAATTAAACGACATTACATTTTATAGTTCGTAAAAAATGTATGTGTATGCAGGAAACTGAGCGATGAATACTCATAAGTTTTCCGGTGACTTATTCTAAACACTTTACGGATATGGTTATCTTCGTAATTGTATATTATCAATTAATGATTAAACTTCGACAAGCTCAGTGTGACAATGCTGATTTTTTTGAGCATAAATTAAAAATATTGATTCGTGAATGCAAAGAATTACAATGGGCAGTTAACTAATGTACACATTACCAAAAAATGAGGATACCAAAGATTAAAGGAATTATAGACCGAAGAATTCTTATCAATTATCAGGTTGATAAGGATGTTCTGGATACTTATTTGCCTGCCCCATTTAAACCTAAATTGGTTAATGGAAAAGGGATAGCAGGTATTTGTTTAATCAGGTTAAAAGAAATACGCCCAAAAGGATTGCCAAAACAAATCGGAATAGCATCTGAAAACGGAGCACATAGAATTGCCGTAGAATGGACAGAAGATGGTGAATTAAAAGAAGGTGTTTATATTCCGAGAAGAGACACCTCATCGAAATTAAATGCAATAGCAGGAGGCACTGTTTTTCCCGGGATTCATCATCATGCCGAGTTTTCTGTTGATGAATTAGATGGCAACTACAAAGTCTCTTTTCTTAGTGATGATGAAACTTTCTTATCTATCGAAGCAAGTGAAACTAATAAATGGAATGAAGATAGTGTATTCGAAAACCTGAATTGTGTTTCTGACTTTTTCGAGAATGGTTCTGTTGGTTATTCACCCGATAAACTGAATTTTGACGGCTTAGAACTCGTTGCTTATGATTGGAAAGTATCTCTCCTGGATGTAAAAAAAGTCCAATCAAGTTTCTTTGAGAATGAAAGCATTTTTCCCAAAGGCTCTGTAAAATTTGACAATGCTCTTTTAATGAGAGACATCGAACACGAATGGATTGGATTAAAAAAAATAAAGCATCAGAACACGGAATGCTCGATGCAAAAGAATTATTAGATAAAATCGAAGAAAAAAAATAAATATGATTTTGAATATTTTCAAATGGATCTTGATCATCTTATTCTTTCCTATTTCTTTAATATTTGTGGCATACTATCGACAGAAAAAAGCTAAAAAAGATTATTGGAATAAAGAAACAACTGAATAAAAAACTACTCATAACAATCTATCTTGTGTAAACTTCCTTTAGTTATGCAAAACACTTTTACGGATACGGTTATATTTGTGACTGTATATCATTTTTAGCAAATGTAAAGAAGAGGCGTTATAAACATTTTGTAATAGTAATCGCCATTCTAAAAGTCGTAAATCGATTGTGAGAATTTTAAAAATGTGACACTAGTAATCATCGCTTTGCTCGAGCAACTTTTAAAAGTACTGGTTATAAAAAAGCTAGTGAAATAACACGATATATTTGATCATAACAATTATATCATTCTTCATATTGCTATGGTGGAATGCCTTCAGAAAGTGAAAGCTAGCAATCAATTCGCATAAAAATCAAAAAATTAGGTAACATTTTGCTCTGTTGTGACACAAATATTAAAAGTCATGCAACAGCAAAAAAACTCGAAATGCTACAAAAACCAACTAAACTAATTGTAATCATATTTTTAAGCTTATTAACAAAAATTTCTTATGGCCAGAAATCAAATACCTTGGAAAAGCCAAAAGTAGATGAACGTATCGAAATCCTAAGTATCGTTTTCCGACTTGCAGAGAGTAAAGAATACAGTTCTGAAATTTTTAAACTTTATACTGACAAAATTGGAAGGCATTATAATTCATTTAAAGATCACGAAATTATTCAGTTCGTCAAAAAATTAAGGAAGGAAAACGGAGTTGGATACGACGCGGTTATGACTATGGCTATTCATCTTGATGACCAACTGAATCCATTGGTAGAATTTACAGATATAGTACCAGAATCTCGTTGGGGTAAAGACAATTCATACGAATTTGTAAGACTTTTAAAAAAATTCTATAAAGATAGTAACAGCAAAGAATTCTTTAAAGAAAATCAAAACCTGTTTAAACAAGTTAGAGAACGTTTCCTTCCAATTTATGAACATCTGGAAATAGAATGGTACAAAAACTTTTATGGAAAAGAACCTAACGAGGAATTCATAATAATTAGCGGGCTTGGAAACGGAGGTGGTAATTATGGCCCTTCAATTAATTTCCCGAATGGTAAAAGGCAAGTTTATGCCATTATGGGAACTTGGAAAACAGACAGTTTAGGAATGGCTAATTTTACAATTAATGACTACTTCCCAACGCTACTTCACGAATTCAATCATTCATTTATAAATTATATTTTAGAAAAAAATGAAGAACCGTTCAGAACAAATGGTGAAATTATATATGATGCAGTTAAAGAAAAAATGAACATTGGTAGCTACAATAATTGGCAAACTATGTTCAACGAAGCCTTGGTAAGAGCGTCCGTAATTAAATATATGAAAGATAATAATTTCTCAGAAAAAGAAATTAGTAAAGAGATTAATGAACAATTAAATAGAGGGTTTCTTTGGATTGAAGAACTGGCATCTGAACTTGATAAATATGATCAAAGTAGGGAAAAATACCCAACATTAGAAAGTTATTTCCCTGAACTTATAAAAGCTTACAGAACTTATGCAATACATATAAATGAGCTCGTTGCAAAAAATGAAATTGATAAACCACGGTTTCTTTCGTTGAACGAATTTACAAATGGAGATACAAATGTCAATTCTTCAGTGAAACAAATAACTATAAATTTCGATAAGCCTTTTGCTGGAGTTAATTTTATTAGACCTACTGATGATGGAGGAACCTTTCCAAACTTCACAAATATGACGTATGCAGATGATCAAAAATCTGTAACTCTAGAATGGTCCTTAGAAGCAAACAAAGAATATAAATTTATTTTAATTGGATTATCACCTAAATCATCTGAAGGGAATTCTAATGAAGATTATCTAATTAAATTCAAAACTAAATAAAAAACTACTCACAATAATCTATCTATCTTGCGTAAAGTTCCTATAGTTACGCAAAACACTTTTACGGATATGATTATATTCATGATTGTATATCATTATTAGCAAATGTAAAGAAATGTTAGAAAGTCTATTCGCCGAAAACAAAAAAGCTGCTAAAGAAACTAGGATTCATTATTCAAAATCCAATGGTATATTCTATATGGTATTTTCTATCTTATTTTTGGGTTTTGGAATCTATGCCTTTTTTTATTTAAGCTACTTCATAGGTATTGGATTCATTGCGATATCAGTTTATGGAATAAGAGAGAATCGTAAACTTATAAAAGATAGAAGTGTTCAGCTTATACTCTCTGAAGAAGGCATCACCTATAAAGAAACTCGCATCAAAAGTTGGTCAGAAATAAAAGACGAGCATATCATTTTTGAACCTTCACCCACAGGAAGAAAATCACAATACTACCTGAGTTATAATCACAGAAACAGGAACGAGAAAATACTCATAAACGAACTCGATATAAGTCCGCAAAGAGTTGAATATCTTCTGAAAATATATAGAAAGCGGAATGAGAAAAAATTAAAACACTTCACTAAAACATAATTCTAATTATAATAGCTTATAAATTTTACAACTACCTATTATAAATACTTTGTAGGATACAAGCTATTTTTGAGGATCTCAAATTCATCAACTTCACAAAAGCGACAATTCTTCAATTTGTTCATAATACTAGATAGTAAAATTGGAAATATCCCCATATTTTTCTATTCAATAATTATATTTAAGCATCGAAATTTACAGATTTCAGTTAGTTAAATAGTTAAAAAAGTGCTTTTTATCGATAAAAAGTTGTTTTTTATCGTAAAAATTGTAAATTACGGCAAACCCGTAATGTTTTTGATTTAAAAGTTAATAATCTACATACTAACCTAATACCATATGATAATATGATTACAATTTACAAAAGGATGATTTGGATGATTTGTTTCGTATCTATTTCATCAGTATCGGCCCAAACATTATTGAATGGTTTTTTTCCAAAACAGAAGGAGCTTACCATAGCATCGTCATATTCTTTTAAAAGTTATAATAATTTCTATATCGGTGAAACCCTAAGTGACACTAATCCTATGGACATGGGAGAAATATCTTCATCCATCCTTAGTATATATGGTGAATATGGAGTATTGGATTGGCTATCTACTACAGTTACGATCCCTTACGTATCTACAAAAAATGAAACAGGAATATTAGATCCTGTTTTAGAAGAAAGTCAAGTAGAAGGAGTGCAAGATTTAAGTTTTTTTCTAAAAGCTAAAGTATTGGATAAAAAATTCTCTAATGCTTCTAAACTATCTCTAGGAGGTGCTACTGGAGTTACGTTACCTGTTGGAGGATATGAGGAAGCAGGAATACTATCTATAGGAAGTGGTGCCACTGCATATGAAGGGTGTGGATTTTTGCAGTATCAAACTTCTTCTAACCTATTTATAGAACTACAAGCAGCTTATAGTTTACGGAATAATCCTGATTTCGAAATCCCAAATGCTATGGTTTATAGTGCTAAACTAGGATATTATAACAAATGGTTTTATACACATGCTAAAATAGGTGTTCAAAACTCTCTAAGTGGATTCGATATAGGTTCTCAAGAATTTGTAGATGCGGGTGGTCCTAATGCATTACCTGAAACAGAAGTTGATTATGCAAATTTTTATTTTGATATTTACGTTCCTATTTATAAACAAAATTTTGGTATTTCATCCGGATACGCAGTTAATGTAGATGGTAAAAACTATGATAATGCATCTTCTTTTTCTGTAGGACTAGTATATAAAACAAATTAACTAAGTAATTGAGTAAACCATATGAAAAGGTTATTTATATTAATTGTAATAGCAGTGTTACCATACTTTAGCTTTAATCTAAACGCTCAGGGTCATATTGACCATATGGTATGGGATCAACTTCTACTATTAAATGTCTCGAGTGATGGTAAAGTAGATTATAAAGGATTTATTAGAGATAAATTTTTATTTGATCAGTATTTTAAATCTTTATCTACCAATTATCCCACTGCAAATTCTGACGACACCGAAAAACTAGCATATTGGGTAAATCTATATAATGCTATTGTAATGAAAATGATTATTGACCATTATCCTGTTAATTCTATAAATGATTTAAAAAATCCGTGGAAGAAAAAATCAATCACTATTAATAATATCGAATATAGTCTAGATGATATAGAGCATACGATTTTAAGGAAAATGAATGAACCTAGAATTCATTTCTTACTTAATTGTGCTGCAACTTCTTCTCCTAAATTATGGAACAGAGCATATACCAATAGGAATATCACTCAGGCACTCGAAGAAAGAACTGTAGATTATATTAATGACTCTACTAAAAACCTTATTACCCAAAACAAAGTAAGTATATCTAAGGTATTCGAATGGTATGCAAAAGACTTTAATAATGGGGATATTGTCAGTTACATTAATAAATATGCTAATGAAAAAATTGGAAAAAAATCAAAAATAGAGTATTTAGAATATGATTGGAGTTTAAATGAAAGACAATAAACTCATTCATATAAAAAAGAAGAGTTTTTTAAAAAAATTGTAACGCCCCTAATGATCGTTACAAAACTAATATAATACTTAGGTAGCAATTTCAATTTGCTACCTTTTTTTTGTAACTTTATTTTTTCAACATACCGCACTTACATGCTTAATTATCAATTATATACACGTAGTTAAAATCATCAGACACTTTATTGGGACATAGATCTATTGAATGATCAAAAAATGTTAAACACCTTGAATAAAAAGTAATCATATGGAACATCAATTAACTTTAGGAGTTTATCGCAGATTAGATAATCGCCCGCTGGGGATAAGTGACGATTCAGAAATGGCACTAGAGCTTCACAATAAGAGAAAAGATGCATTGCTTGATGTTTTTGAAAATAAAGAACATCTCCAAGTAAAAGATTGGGGAGAAACAAAAGATACTAAACCTCACGAATTTACTGAATTAGTAATCGGAATCGTTGGAACTGCTGTTTTTAATTATGCTATAGTCCCAGGATTGAAGTATCTGGGAGAAAAATTAGCAGAAAAATTAGTTGATGATGCCATCACAAACTCTGTAAAATGGATAATTGCCAAGCTAAGACCGAAACAAAAATCAAAAGAGATATTAAACTTTCAAATTACATTACCCGACGGCACATCTATTTATGCATATCCTATAGAAGGAAACTCTTCTATTACTATTCATTTTAAGGATGGAAATATTGAAACAATACAATATGATAGTCAAAACCTTTAGAATAAAGAAAAACATAAACTGTAACTAAAAATTACTTTGACCTCTTCTTAAAAATGTTAAACCTAAATCAAAAGCGCGTATGATTTCAAGGTAAATGAATTATATTTAGCATTTCATAAATTATCTTTATTATATGTTCTCTAAATTCTATAACATAAAAAATTTAAAAGGAGATTTTACTGGCGGTCTCGTTGCTGGTGTAGTTGCTTTACCCCTTGCATTGGCCTTTGGTGTACAATCAGGAATGGGAGCTACTGCAGGATTATATGGAGCTATTGCTGTTGGTATTTTTGCTGCCTTGTTTGGTGGTACTGAAACGCAAGCGAGTGGTCCTACAGGTCCAATGACAGTAGTTTCTGCTACCCTAATAGCTGCCGCAATAGAAATGAACGGTTCTCTGGGTAATGCGATGCCTATAATCGTAGCTACTTTTTTGTTAGGCGGTCTCTTTCAAATTCTATTTGGTTTTTTAAATATTGCGAGTTATGTAAAATACTTTCCGTATCCCGTGGTTTCAGGATTTATGAGTGGCGTAGGTTTAATAATTGTTATACTACAACTGTTCCCTTTTGCAGGATTAGGTTCTGCTAAATCGACCACAGCTATTATTCAGGATTTACCAAGACTTTTTTCTGAGGCCAATCCATATGCCTTATTGTTAGGTGGAATCACAATTGTTGTTTACTATCTTTTTCCAAAAATAACTAAAGCGATACCAAGTGCTTTGGTAGCCTTGATTGCGGCTTCGTTAGTTGCTTATTTTACCAAAATGGATGTTCCTTTAATTGGTGAAATACCTTCTGGATTACCATCACTTCGATTGGATGGAATTTTTGCAATAGATTCAAGTGCTTTAGGAATCATTATAGAATATGGAGTTGTACTGGCGGTTCTAGGAAGCATTGATTCCTTATTAACCTCTGTAGTTGCGGATAATATGACTAAAACCCGTCATAATAGTAATCGGGAGTTAATAGGCCAGGGAATTGGTAATATGTTAGCTGCTATTATCGGTGGTATTCCTGGTGCAGGAGCTACCAAAGGAACAGTGGTTAATATAAATGCTGGAGGAAAAACAAGATTATCGGGAGTATTACACGGCTTATTTTTACTTGCCGTATTATTAGGTCTAGGAAAGTTAGCAGCACATATTCCACTTTGTGTATTAGCCGGTTTACTTATACCTATTGGTTTTAAAATAGTAGACTTTAAAGGTTTAAAACATCTTTTAAAAGTACCTCGAGCTGATGCTATTGTACTAATTCTGGTATTATTTATTACTACCTTCGGAAGCTTAATACAAGCTGTTGGTATTGGAGTTGCTTTAGCCTGTTTACTATTTATGAAAAAGGCAGGAGACTTGAGTGAACAAGGAATGGAAGTTGGAGATATCGCCGATTTTGATGGCTCAAAACCATGGCAAGACGAAATTGAATTCTACAATACCTACAAAGATAAAGTCATCATCAAACACTTATATGGTCCATTATTCTTTGGTTTTACTTCTTATTTTAAGGATCAGATTAAAGCATTGCCAGATGATATTAGGGCTGTTATATTAAGAATGGATCGGGTTCCCTACATGGATCAGTCAGGTATTTATACACTGGAGGATATTATTTTTGATTTACGCGAACAAGATATTGAAGTGATACTCGTGGGTCTGAAAGAGCAACCCAAAGATATGTTAGAAGCAGTAGATATTATCCCGGATCTTGTTCCTGAAGATGATCTGTTTGAAAATATCGAAGATAGTTTCACTTATTTACGAGAGAAATTCAAACAGCGTTCTGCTACTGTTTAGTTATGAACAGTAAATATGGTATCCAAAACAAAAAAGAAAACATGTTTTGTGCTTTTAAATAACTCGTCTAATTAGTTCTTCAATAAAATCATGAATAACTTAAAATCACTTAGATAATGTTCTTGAATTTGCTTTAACACATTTTTAACCTCGTAAAAAAGTTAGAAAAGCTCAAAAAAAACGACATTTATGAAAACAACAATCATATGAGTCTTTCTAAAATTACATTTACCAATACAGAGGGTCAAACACTTTCTGGACGTTTAGAATTACCTGCAGATCAACATCCACACAACTTTGCACTTTTCGCACATTGTTTCACATGTAATAAAAATCTGGGAGCAGTTCGTAATATTAGTCGTGCACTCACTTCTCAAGGATTTGGTGTTTTACGATTTGATTTTACAGGTTTAGGAGAAAGTGAAGGTGATTTTGCAGATACTAATTTCTCCGGAAATGTAGAAGATTTGGTTGCCGCTGCGAATTTTTTAACACAGCAATATCAGGCTCCTTCTCTATTGGTTGGACATTCTCTTGGTGGTGCCGCAGCTATATTTGCTGCAGCAGAAATAGACTCAATAAAAGCAGTAGCTACAATAGGTGCTCCTTCTGATCCTACTCACGTACAACATTTACTAAGAAGCGGTTTAGAAGAAATTGAAGCGAATGGTAAGGCGGTAGTGAACCTGAGCGGAAGAGATTTTACTATTAAGAAACAATTCTTAGATGATCTAGAAACTAAATCACTACCAACAGTAGCAAAAAATTTGGGTAAAGCCTTATTAGTAATGCATTCTCCGCAAGATACTACAGTTGGTATTAGAAATGCCGAAGAAATTTACCACGCAGCAAAACACCCTAAAAGTTTTGTAACCTTAAATGACGCAGACCATCTATTAATGAGAAAAGAAGATTCCATCTATGCGGGTAAGGTAATTGCTGGTTGGTCATCCAGATATGTTGATATTCCTGAAGAACCTAATCTAAAAAGCTCACATCATGTGGTAGCCAGTTTAGGAAATGATGAAGGATATACTACTCAAATGAAAATAGGAAATCACTATATGGTTGCAGATGAACCCGAAAGTGTCGGTGGTCATGATTTTGGACCTTCTCCTTATGAATTAGTGTCCGCAGGATTATCAGCTTGTACAGCGATGACTATTAAAATGTATGTAGCCCGAAAAGGTTGGGATTTACAAAACGTAGAAGTGCATACTAGTTATGATAGAAAACATATAGAGGATTGTGAGAATTGTGAAGATCCAACTGCTAAAATAGATACTTTCGAAAGAGAAATTAAGTTAGAAGGAGATCTGGATGAAAAACAAATCGCAAGAATCCTCCAGATTGCTGATAAATGTCCCGTTCATAGAACATTACATAGCGAAACACAAGTGATTACTACATTGATTTAAAACCAGTTTATAGCCATATTATTCTCCTAATACAAACCACTTGAACGATCTTCATAAAGAACTTGTAGACATAAAAAAATTAGTGTTTGATCCCTGTGCACTAACAATTAAAAAATTTAGTTTAGAAACGGAAAGTAAGGAATATAAAGCCTGTAATTTTTATTTAAATGATCTTAAAATTGTTTGTAGAAATGCTAAAATAACACCAAAAAAAGTTGGTCAATTTGTAACCTTTTGGAAACGTAAAAAAAATGGTCCAATTAACCCTTTGAAGAAACAGATTTGATAGATTATTTTATGGTGAATGTAAAATACGATGATCATTTTGGTCAATTTATTTTCCCAAAATCTAAGTTAATTGAAAAAGGAATTATTTCTACGAATAAAAAAGAAGGAAAAAGAGCTTTTAGAGTATATCCGCCTTGGGATACTGTTATTAATAAACAAGCAGAGCGAACCCAAAAATGGCAACTGAATTATTTCCTACGGATCGATAATTCTGTAAATATTGAACTTGCACAAAAGTTGTATTCAAAGAGGTAAGACTACCAAAAAGCTAAATATTTCACTAGCATATATTAATATATTTCAAAAAGGGAAGCTATACGGGCTTCACGCTTCCCTTTTATCATTATGAAAAGTATATAAAATCTTCTGGTATTATTACTCAGACCAGTATTGCAAAGTCACTTCGATCCAACCTTCTGGAGTTTCATTTTCTGAACTTACATCAACAATAGTAGAAGACGCCCCATCAAAATAACCATCACGAGCATCAAATCTATAAGTTCCCACTGGAAGACTTTCGAAAAGCCCTACTTCGTATAGAGAATCAAAATAAATCGTTCCAGTTTCTAAGTTTGTAGCACCATATCCTGGTAATGTACTTGCCGGAATCTCTTGACCAGACCATTCATCTACTAACTTGATCACAACATCAAACCTTACTTGACTTTTCTCTTCAATTGTTGATGTCTTATCCTCTATACTATCAATTTCTGTCTCACAAGAAAATGAAAGACAGACTATCAATAATAGTATAATTTTCTTTATTTGTTTCATAAGTAACTATGGTTTTAAGAATTAGAATATAAATTTCCGAATTAATACTGGAATACTATTTATCTAATGATTATCAAAATGTTATATAAAAAATCATCCTTTTAAAAAAATCATATATTCTTAAAAAACAAAAAACCGTTAACGTATAAATAGCTAACGGTTTTGATGCTATTTACTTAAAATAAGTAAGTGATTTCTTATTGTTTTAGTAATCTTTTGGTTTGTACAGTATTTCCGTTTTCGTCTTTAATAGCAAGCAGATAAATTCCGGTTTGGCTAATCTTCGTATTAACCGTAATAGTCATATTATTTGATTTAGAAGAAACATCTTCTTTATGAACTACTTTTCCTGTAAGCGTATAGATGCTAATGGTATATTTTTTATTAGCTATAAATAAAGAGCTTGTAATACTAATTTTATCCGCAAAAGGGTTAGGATATATGTCAGAAAACAAACTGTTGTGCACCTCTTCTAACGGTGGATATTGTATTTCGGATATATCATTATTATTACGTAATGTTCCACAAGCTCCTAAGTTTGACCAACCTGATGATATAAGCTCGTATAAATAGCCTAGATACGTTACTTTATCTCCTGCAGTATAACTTATACCGCTTTGCCAAGGAGAAATCCCTGTACAAATATCAACAGGATTATCATCTGTTGTGTAATTAACAATAAGCCTTGCCGCTTTGCCTGCACCTCCTTCATAAGAATCTGCTACTCTTTTTGCGGATGTATTAGTTAAGCTTACTCCTTTCCCTCTGATAATAAAAGAAGCGTTATTACCCGATACCCAATTACTTTTGTTTACTAGACTTTGTACCATATTTTTCAAATTTGGCGTACGTTGTGCATTACTACTCTGTCCACTAGACCAAGAATTAGGATTCCAGAGAACCTTACTTGAAAACACTGGTCTACTAGAAACATTATTAGCGCTAGTCGTAAATGCTGAAGAATTACTACTGTTATGAAGTGAAATTTCTAATGCTGCATTCGCGCTATTACTTTCATCTGCTGTAAATTGTAAATAAGCACTGGTTATCGCTGCATTTTTAGGCAAATTTAAAGATCTAAATCGTAATCCTATTATCTGATTTCCTGCATTAGCATTACTATCATACACCAATTCTAAATCACTACTATTGGTATACAAGCTCCCATCTTGTGCTTCTTCTACATCATCATCACCACTTACGATTGCTACATTTACGCTACCATTATCAGGATCTGGATCTACTGTAGTTCCTTTATTAATAATCACTACACTACCATTAGATGGGCTCCAGATATCTAAATTAGAAGGGATTTGAAACACATTATTATTGGATACAGAACCTACCTGTGAAGCATTATCTACTTTAACTGTTCTTGTTTCGATTTTATCTTTGTCAACAAAAATCCATTTGAACTGATTAAATCTGGAAGAATTTCGTGTCCAGCTTTTATTATCATTATTAGATCTAAGAGGTGCTCCCCAGCATCCTTCTCCTGCGTACACAGTTCCGTTTTGGTCATCTCTTACAAATCCTTCATCGCTTCCTGAACCTGTAGAAGGTCTCACTGGCCAAGTGGTTTTTACGGTATGTGCATCACATTCGATTACTAATTTTACTCCTTTATTATAAAATAACCGAGCCCAATTGTTATATTGGCTATTTCCCTCCGATTTATAAGATACGTGCGGACGCATAGGTTTGTGATATTGTGCCATTTTCCATACCACGCTGGTATTTGAATTCAAATCATTTTGTAACCAGGAAGTCTGATTACCAGAAATTGAGATTTCAGTGTTTAAAGTATAAGTTCTAACTAAATTATCACCAAAAGTGATCGCATAATACACACTAGATGATGGTGCATCAAAAAGATGGTATATACTATTATTACTATCCTCGTGATTTCCACGTGCTGCAATAATAGGAAACATTCTACCATCAGAAGCTATGGTTAATTGCCAGTCATTAAACCAAGTTCTCCACTGATTACTGGTATCACTATCGGTCATATCACCACCAAATAAAACTGCGTGCGGCTTTAATTTAGCCACTAAACGATTAGCATTTTGTCTTGGTGTTCTGTTATTCCTGGAATCGCCTCCTGCTATAAAAGACAATCTACTTTTATCAGCAGGTGCCGTTTTAAACCAAAAACGTTCACTAGTACCCTGACTATCTCTAATTACGAAGTAGTAAGCTGTATTAGGTTGTAATCCAGTTAGTCGAGCAAAGTTATTATTCATACTCTTGTAAGAAACTGTTCTATCTGGTGACTTGGCATTAGGGTAACTATTGTAATTAGTTCCATAATCAGTTGTTCCGTAATAAACAGTAGGGTTACTACCAGATATTTGATTCCATGCTATTACTATGGAAGTTGCTGGATTTCCCCGTAAGGTTAGTCGATACTTGTCATTAGAGGCTGTGACTTGCAGCCCTATCAGAACTACAAGAAGGGTAAGTATTCTTTTCATGAAAATATAATTAAGTTGGTTTTATAAAGTTAGTTTATAATTAATAAAACTAGTTCATTAAATGAATAAAAATTAACAACAATCAAATCTTAATTCAGAATTAATGTTTAACGTTATTTGTTATAGTTAAAATAATATTGAATTTGTAATCAGTTAACAATATTCCTTTTTACTTTGTAATTATGGCAAAAGATCAAACTCAATTTATTTTTAAAATATCAGTATTTTTAATTTTTATTGGTAGCGCTGTTTGATAGCATATTTTCTGTCATGAATCTATATTGAAACCAATAATTGAAGGGCCTTTCAATACTTCATGGCAAGAACATACCACAAGTAATTTATAGGGAGTTATCTAGTAATCACGAAAAAAATATCATATGACCTTTAGAAAAGCTACAAAAAAAGATCTAATATCAATTGTACAAATGATTGCTGATGATGAACTTGGAAAAACAAGAGAGAGCTTCCAAATTCCTTTACCTAAAGAATATCTAAAAGCTTTTGATGAGATTGATTCGGATAAAAACCAGGAATTGATAGTTGTAGAAAATAAAGATCTTCAGATTATCGGAACATTACAACTAACATTTATACAATATCTAACATATCAGGGCAAAATAAGAGCTCAAATTGAAGCTGTAAGAATTAGAAAAGATAAAAGAGGGCTTGGAATCGGAAAAACAATGTTCACCTGGGCAATTAATCGAGCGAAAGAACAAAATGCTCATTTAATTCAATTAACCACTGATAAAAGAAGACCCGAAGCCATTAGGTTTTATAAGGAATTAGGCTTTACAGATTCTCATGAAGGAATGAAAATACATTTTGAATAAAAAGTATAAACTCCAAAATAAAAGTATATCTGCTAAATAATTTCAGAAATAAAAACTTAATAAACTACCTCGACCAAAGTATACTAGATGCTTAATGGAAAATAGTTTTTACAGTTCCGAAGTAAGCTTCGAAGTACTAAACTTTTGATCCTGTTGAAAAAGCGTGATTAGCTCAACTATCTATTTTGAATGCATTGAATGCAACTTTTCATCCGCCTAGGCGGATCACTCATAAAATAAAGGAGGTTATCCTTAACAGATAACCTCCTTAGTAAAAAACTTTATATATATAATCTTACTTATTTGATTATAAATCGTTTCGTCTCTCCTTGAACTTTTAGCAAATACATACCAACCTCAAGATTACCAACATTGATAGTTTTGCTACCACCTATGGTTCCTTGTCCAACAATCTGTCCTACCATATTCATAATAGAATAAACATTATCAGAATTCTTAGAGTCTTTCATTGAAATTTGCAATAAACCACCACTTTTCAATGGATTCGGTGCAATTGTGAAACTAGAGATACCTTCTTCATCTTCTTTTCCTATGATAGGTGTCGTAGGTCCGAAATCTGCAGCTACAGCAGCTGATCCACCACAAGATCCTTCATAAATCTTAACATTAGAGAAAATTGAAGTATTTCCAGATCCTGCATCATTATCATTAATAAATACCAATCGATCCATACTTCCAGTGTAGAAATTACCTACTGGAATTACATACGTTGTTGTACCACTAGAATAGTTGTCGAAATTCGTTACTCCATAATTCTGAGTACCGTGAACTTTGAAATATCTAGTCGAAGTTAACGTATTGTCATTTTCGAAACCAACTCCGTGAATTTCTCCTTGTGCAGTACTACTAAAACTAAATTCGATAACTGTATTAGCAGTTACTGTATAACTTAGTGGTATATATTTCCAAGTATTATTTGACATTGATAACCCTGCTCCTCCATCTACGATAGTAAAGTTACCAGCGATATCTTGATTAGAGAATGGTGTGATTGAAAAAGCATTAAAATCGATTGCATCACAAGTAGGTCCTGGATCAGTTGTACCGTTAGTGATACTTAAATCATCGATCGTAACGTCACCTTGCCAGCTATTTCCTGTAACCGTATTAAGACGTAGTTGTACACTTGCATTTCCAGCATATGCAGAAAGATCAACACTAGCAGTATTCCAGTCAGTTCCTTGCGCTCCAGATCTACTAAATACGCTTGTCCAATCTCCTGTATTATCTGTTCTTGCTTCTACATCAAAAGTACCTATCGCACTACCTACCATATGGTATTGGAAACTTAATGTTGGAGTAGTCAATCCGCTAAAGTCTAAACAAGGCGAGTTTAAAATCGCTCTTTTGTTAGGGAATCCATTTCCGTTTCCAGAAGCTTCAACATAAATGTACGAAGTACCATCAACAGCACCACTAGGTCCCGTTCCATTAGAAGGAGTACCATTAGAGTCTACAGTCCAATCTAAATCATCTCCAGAAGCTTGAGACCAATCTCCAATATTTCCTTCAAAGCTTTCGCTATATGGGAATGAAGCTATGTCACCAGAACACTCATCTCCGCCTGGCCCAGGTCCACCACCATCACAAGGATTTACGAATGATACTGTTTGATCTGTTTGTCCATTAGTACCTCCATTATTATTTTCATTAGCATCCTGACCTACACCACGCTCAGCAAACGCTTTCCAGATAATACATTCGTACTGACCTCCATATAAATCTTGATCAGCTTGTAGTATACCATTTCTTCCAGATACGAATCCTGGGTTGTTTGCTGTGTTTTTTAATCCTTCTATTACCAAAGCCATAGCAATATTATTCCCACCAGTTCCATTGTAGAAGTCTGGATCAAAACCTTCGGCATCAATTAATCCCCAAGTCATATCCCATAAAATAGTAGCAAATGCGTATCCAACTCCATGTGGTCTTGCTAACCCTCCTATATCTGCATAGTCCGTATTATTTACAGATCTATCAATAGAATAAGGAGTTGGGCGAATACCATCACCAGTAGTTGGCTGATTTAATGCATATGTTCCTATTCCTCTAGCATCTGTTCCTGTATCACCAGCTTTCATAGTAAGCATTAATCCAAACCAGTCAGACCATCCTTCACCCATTTGCTCAGAACCACCTAAATTATTAGAAGAAGGTCCTCCTACTAATCTAATAGAAATACCATGACCATATTCGTGAGCAATAATTCCATTATCTAAATCTCCATCTCTATCAGGATTTGGACTTGTCCATAGGAACATCTGCATTCTAGGGTTTCCTCCATCACCTGGAGTCGAGAAGTTTGCATTATTACTTCCACTTCCATCTTGTGCATCTGCATTTACAGAATCACTTCCTGCACCACCATTTCCATAGTTATTTTCTTGGAAATTACCACTAGCTTCATTAAAACCATATTGATAGAATACGTCATGCATAATGTTATTCCAATAGAACAGGTTTGTTATAGCTGCATCATCATATGTAGATGGTGCTTGATTAAGGTTAATCGGGAAATCAAAATCAAGGCTTGATCCTCCATCAGGAGAAAAACCAGTACCATTATTTCCATTTCTATCTTCTTGAGCCCAAACATTATTACCTCTAGTAATTGTAAACTCAGCTCCTGGACTACCATTAGTATCATGCCATCCAAATGGAGAAGCTACAGTATTCGCTGGATCGGTTACTATCGAACGACTACCGTGACTTGGACTTTCTATTGGCATTGCATAAACATTGTAAGAATCAGGTGCAAGTGCAGCAGTAGCTTCTGCTTTTGTTGGAACCGTAGGAATGTCTTTATCAAATAATACAGACTCTCCATGATTATGATTTTCATGATCTGGAGTACCAAAATTACAGCTAATTACCCAATCTTCTGTATATAAAATTTTACCCGAAGTTGCATCTACATTAGCATTCCACCAATGTTGTCCATCTTTCTGATATAAACTTACTCTCCAAGTTAATACTAATTCATCCTCTTGTATAATATATACTTGTTTAGCCTCTATAGGCTCTAACGTAATTCCAGAATTCTCATATACCAAAACTCCATCAGCCTTGCTTTTAGCTCTAACTAATTGTGGAGATTGTAAATTATGAGCTCTGGCTACATTCATAATCGCACTTTCTGCTGAAAGGGAAGATTTTGCAGAAGTAACTTTGGATTTTATATCTTTTACAAATTGATCAATTTCCCAAGTTACTCTCTCTTTGTTCTTTACAGTAAGTTTATAAGTCGCATACTGTATTGGAATTCCTTGAAAATACTGCTGAACATATACGTGTTGTATTGCAGGATTTAATGAAGGAACTACATTTGTTACTTTCCACTCTGATACATCTTCTGTTGTCAAAGCAGATTTAGTAGTTGTTTCGTTTAGATGGTTTCTAACAATACCATCCATAATGTTTTGTGCAAACATTGCTTGTCCTATTAACAATGTAAATAAGACAAACGAGTACATTTTTTTCATATGTATAAATTTTGAATTTGTGTTAACTAAAATTAACAAAATCCAAAACATCTATTACATAAATCTAATATCGTTAAACAAAATTCAATCATTTCACATTTTTAGTAAATATACTTCAACGTACAAAATGAATGAAAAACATTAAACTACCAATTGTTAGTTAGCCTATATGAACACTAGAGTTTGGAATTTTTTTTTGTTAAATTATTCACATGTTCTGAAAACAAGAATAATAACTATACCTTTTTATCGTTACGGGATACCTGTAGAATTTTTTCTTAATTTTTTCAAAAAAAATTCACTTCAGAGGTCATTTATGTGCGTTTTGACTAATAAATGCATGAAATGATTAAACAACTTATTCTTAATGTGAAATATTTTGGCTTAAAAAATTTCTATATTTTTGAGTATATATAAAATAAATCTCGCTATTGGTTTGATTCCTACTAAATTTATAATCAAAGGTTCTTATCTGAAACTCAAACAAAACGAATAAATGAAAAGCCCAGTTTTTGAAACTTCCTTACAATCTATACATAGCATATCAATTCCTTCTGACATTGCAGAATCATTTATCAGCCAAAATCATAAAAGAGTGGTTGTTCAGGTGAAATATCAGAATAAGTCAGTTCAATTTCACGCAGCTTTACAAAAAAGAAAAGAGCTATTTTCAGTAATGTTTAGTAAGAAATATCAAAAACAATTAGGAGTTTTTTCAAATGATTATTTCCAAGTCCAATTACTTGAAGACACCTCTAAATATGGCGTGGAGATGCCCGAAGAACTGGAAGCCGTATTACAAAGTGATCCAGAAGCTTCGGAGATTTTCGAATCCTTTACGGCAGGCAAAAAAAGAAGTCTAATTTATTATGTATTAGGATTCAAAAATTCTCAAACTCGTATAGATAAATCATTAATCATTACAGAAAATATAAGACTAGGTATTAAGGATACCAGACAACTTATTAAAAAATTATAAGGTTTATCTTATTAAATAAATATTAAATAATTTTAACACGACTAAAACAACTCTACTAAAAGAATTCATTTCGGAAGAAGTATACAAGAATATCTATCTTTTGGATATATTTTCTTATTACTTTTAGGAGTGGTTAGTAATTCTATTTAGTTTTTACATAGGATCTGCAATAGGCGGTGGGCAAAAACTTAAAATAAAATTGAAAACAAAACCTATAAAACAGACCATCAAATTACATTTATAGATGGTGAATCTATTGACGTAAAGATTATTGGCCAAAATAGCTTATATCTTTTTTATATAGTAGAAGATTCTTCGAGCATTATTATTTACCCTATCGAAAGTAATGTTAAAAAAAATCAAGAAACAGTGGTTAAATAAAGATCATTTTTTATTAGAAAAATATCTAAAGTTTTATTCCTAACGCAACCATCTCTGTATTATTTCATCTTTTAGTCAAACAGTCAAAAGATGAAAAAAACAAAATTACTAGTATTAGGTTTGTTCCTAATATGTTTACAAAGTTGCTGCCCTTTTCTTGTAGATTGCGAAAATAGCGATGATGATCCGATCTTTTCTAGATATGAACCTGTGCTACTAGATCGCAATAATTTCGAAAACTCAGTTTCTCTAAAAAATCCTTTATCCATAACTACTTCGGGGAAAATCTATATCAAGGATGACCTCCTTTTTATTAATGAAGTACACAAGGGTTTTCATATATATGATAATTCTGACCCTACGTCCCCTACTCCAATAAAATTTCTGGAAGCCCCCGGATCTACAGATCTTGCCATCCGTGATAATATGATCTATATAAATCAAGCAACAGATCTAATTGCTGTAGAATATGATACTACTAATGGAATTACCTTAACAAAAAGAGTGATTAATGTATTTCCTGAATTACGCTCTCCAGATGGATTTCTCCCGTATAATATCCCTGAAAATAATGTAGTAGTAGGTTGGACATTAATTAACTAAAACAAAACATCATGAAAAAACATATCTATATGATACTCACTTCTTTTATAATATTTAGTTGCGACTCTGACTCTTCAAGTGATTCATTATCCCCCGTTGCTGACGGTACTGGAGGATCTTTAGCGACATTTACACTAAAAGGAGATTATTTATATACCGTAGATAATACTGATCTTACTGTATTCAATATAACAGATGTTAAAGACCCTGTACAAGTAAACACAATACCTATTGGATTTAATATAGAAACTCTTTTTAGTTATAGAGACTATTTATATATCGGATCCAGAAATGGAATGTTCATATATGGATTAACAAATCCTGAATTCCCAGAAAAATTATCTCAAGTAGAACATTTCACCGCCTGCGACCCAGTGATCGCTAATGATACTCACGCTTTTGTGACACTACACTCTAATACATTTTGCGGTAATAATATAAATCTCTTACAGGTATATGATATCACTACCATAACCGAACCTATTTTAATTAATTCCAGAAACCTTACTTTTCCCCGAGGATTAGGGTTATATGGTGATTTTTTAATTGTTTGTGATGATGAGATTAAGGTATTTGATATATCTAATCCTGCAGAATCTAACTTGGTCACATCTGTTAATCAAAGTGCATTTGATGTAATTATCTCTGGAGATCTGTTAATCGCTATTGGAGAAACCGGATTGTATCAATACAAATTAGCTCCTGATACTAATTCTGGAGTTAGTATTACAGAATTAAGTACAATTAGTATATAACAAAATCTAAAAACCTCTTAAATCCTTTGCTGTAAGGTAAAACTGCCCTATATTAGTTTAAACAAAACGTAACAAATCATTAAATTATGAAAACTCTAAACCTATTGGTAATTGCTTTTCTATCTATCATTATTCTTGGCTGTAAGGGCGATAAGAAAGAAGGAAAGGAATATGAAAACAAGGTAAATGAAGAAATTACAGAGGAAAAAGAAGAAACTAGTAAGTCAAAAACGTTGGCAATGTCTTTGACACCAAAAAGCGATAGTGAAGTATCTGGTAATGTAACTTTTACAGAAGAAGGTGGCATGGTAACAATGGTAGCGTATTTAAGCGGATTATCAGAAGGTGAACACGCCATCCATATTCACGAAAAAGCAGACTGCTCTTCTGCAGATGGCAAATCAACTGGAGGACACTGGAATCCAACTATGGAACCACACGGAAAATGGGGAGCATCAGAAGGGTATCATAAAGGAGATATCGGTAATTTTAACTCTTCTGCCGATGGTAAAGGTTCTATAACTTTTGCAACTAATGAATGGTGTATCGGATGTGGAGATGAGAAAAAAGATATCGTTGGTAAAGCCATCATCGTACATCAAGGTATTGATGATTATAAATCTCAACCATCAGGTGCTGCCGGAAGCAGAGTAAGCTGTGGAGGAATTATAGAATAAGAATAATACATTTAAAAAGAGGCTGGTAGCATCAGCCTCTTTCTTTTAAAAAAAGAACACTCCTTCATAAAAAAAACAATCTCTCTTATCTGTCTATGCAATCCAACGAATTGATTCTTCAACTGCAACAAAAAAATGAAAAAGCTTTTCGACGCATTTATGAAATGTATGCAGAGAATATATTTGGCGTAATTTACACTATCCTTAGAGATGAAACTTTAGCAGAAGAAGTATTACAAGATGTATTTGTAAAAGTTTGGAATAAAGCGGATTCTTACTCCGAAAAAAAAGGACGTTTTTTTACATGGATACTTAATATTGCTCGTAATGCAGCTATCGATAAAACAAGATCAGTTGCCTTTAAAAACTCACAACAAAACCAAACTGCAGATTATTTCGTAGATATACTAGAAGAGAAAAGTAATTTCTCCAGTAAGATGGATGCTATAGGTATAAAAAAGTACATTGATGTATTAGAACCTATTTGTAAAAAAGTTATCGATTTATTGTTTTTTAAAGGTTACACACAAAAAGAGGCTTCAGAAGAATTAGACATTCCGATCGGGACTATTAAAACTCGGAACAGAATTTGCATTAATAAATTAAGAGAAGTCTTGGCAGTATAATTATGGATATCAAACAATTTATATCATCCGGAATATTAGAGCTCTATGTATACGGTGCATTATCCGAAAAAGAGAATGCTGAAGTATATAAAGCATTAAAAGAGCATCCCGAAATCGAGGAAGAGATAAAAGAGATAGAAAAGTCTCTTATGAAGCTTTCGGCAGCAACCGCGCCTTATAATCCAGAGTCTGTTTTTAATCGTATTAAAGAAAAATTAAGTTTTACAGATACTGATGTAGATGTTATCCCTATTGCTCCAAAACGTAATAACTGGCCAGCCTATATTGGTTGGGCTGCTTCTGTAGCATTATTGATTGGTTTGTTCCTACAATTTAGTAAAAATAAGGATTTACGCCAACAATTAGTAGAATCTCAAATAGAACAAAATTTACTGGAAGGAAAAATTAATGTAGCTGAAGAAGATTTATCAAAAGCAAAAACATTATTAAGTGTTTTACGTGATAAAGACATACTTCAAATTCCTTTACAAGCCCAAAAAATAGATCCTACGGCCTATGCTGCCGTATACTGGGATAAAGAAAAGCAAACAGCGTATATAGATGTAGCTGGACTACCTACTCCTCCACCTGGAAAAGTATATCAGGTATGGTCTTTAAAATTAGATCCACTCACTCCTACTAGTTTAGGAATACTAGATAAGTTTACACAAGAAGAAACTAAAATTTTCTCATTCACAAATCCTAATGAATCAGAAGCTTTTGGTATAACTCTAGAACCAGAAGGAGGAAGTGAATCTCCTACGCTAGAGCAGTTATACACTCTTGGTGTCGTAGCATCCTAGTTCAGCAAAACATATCTTCATACTTTATAAAGCACTCTAAAAACTTAGAGTTGTTGGTTAACTCTTTTCTTTTAATCATATAAATCTACACTCCGTCTGAACGAAGGGTATCCATAAACTCCTGAAAATCTAAAATTGCTAAAAAATATTGCAAGGGTATATCTCCTTGTATCTAATTATTCTAAAAAATTAAGACTGATAAATTAAAGATCATGAAATTCATAAATCTCAGGTTTAAATTTATAAATTTCAATAAAGCACGTTTGTAATCAATAGTATAGGGTATTACTTTTCCCCTACAAACCATATTTATATCTTTTGGTTTTAGGAGTTAACTGAAAATCCTTTAAAAGAGTAAGTATAATATTAATATTTATAAGATGAAAAAACAGGAAACAGACGTGAAATTGAAGCTAAAAAAACAGGCAATTTCTAAACTTAACAAAAAAGAACTACAAACTGTAAAAGGAGGTGCAGGACATGAACCTAGTTTGTTACCGACTAGTTGTTATATTCATTAAGATACATTAACAAAAATCTTGTTTAAGCATTTAGATAAACTTGATTTAGTAAGATATATTGAAGTAGTCGGTCTACCTACTCCTCCAAAGGAAAAGTATACCAAGTTTGGTCCTTACAATTGGATCCTCTTACTCCTGTTTAAGAATACTGGATAAGTTTACAGACGAGGAAACAAAAATTTTCTTACTTACAATCTTTTTTAGTTAAATCAAATACACGATTTAGACACTATTACTAGATAATAGTGTTTTTTTTGTGCTTTTTTCTGAAAATAATTCTTATAAAAAACCCGTATAAATACGCTGTTACAGTTGTTTTTTTTGGGGTAATTTTAGTCTATACATTTCTAATAGAATAAAATCATACTAACTAAACAACTAACAAATGAAAAAATCATCTATTAACGTTTTATTTATGGTAGTCTTATCAATGATTACCATTGCTGCCTGTAATAAAAAAGAAAAAAAGGAATATGTTACGAATTCTCCAAGCAAAGATACCGAAACATTAATTGCGGCACTAACTCCTATAAATTCGAAACTCCCGGCAGACGTTTTAAAATCTTGTGTGGTAGATACCACTGATTTTAATTCTTGGTTTAAGGCTAAAAGTGTTTCCAAAAATGGAATTGTAACACCTGCTAATAGTGTAACATTTAAACATAAAAATAATTGTGATTTTTATAAATGGTCAGAACAAATGTTTCTTTGGATGACATCGCCTAAAAAAGAAGGAGATTATAGTAGTGGAACAGTAATAGAGACTCCTGCTTTTTATACTGTTTCACCAATCAACCTTGTAAATGGAACGAAAGAAAGAACTTTAATACCACATGTCTCGGGTCAAATGATTACTGCAGTTGCAAATACTCAAAAAATTGATACTGAAGAAGGGCAGGCAACTGATGATGTCTTAATAGCACAAAAAAATGATTCTATCCTATATTACATTACAATGGTAAATGATGTCTATGCTCAGTTTGTAACTGGCGCTAAAGCTGGAAAACTTTTTGATAATGAATTTCCAACTACTCAAACTACATTAGATAGCATTACAGCTTTTGCAAAAAAACAAGGAGTAACGATACAAGATCCAGAAACATTGGCCATAGAAATAAAAACATCTTGGGTAGATGTAACTGGCTTATCTGATAGTGACTATATCACTATGGATGCCATTGTACCTAATTATATAAAAACAGATACCAAATGGACACCAAACACCAACAACCCAACCAGAACGGCCAAACTTGCGCTAGTAGGAATTCATATTGTCGGTAGTACCGCTGGTCATCCGGAAATGGTCTGGGCAACTTTTGAACACGTTAATAATGCGCCTAATCTGTCATATACATATTTAGATAATTCTAAACCAACATCTAAAACAAAAACTGTTCCTGCGGATACTGGAAATGATTGGTTATTAAACGACGATAGCGCAAGCAGTACTTATAATCAATCACATATGAAATACACTGATGGTGATATTGTGGCAAATACAGCAACAAACCCTAATCAAAAAATTACTGCTAGCAACACCAAAATGACCAAACCTTGGGGAGTTGCAGATGCAGGTGTACCAAATCCAGAAAATGCTTCGGTTGCAGCATCTAACAGTCAAATTATATCAACCAATAATAGTGTTCTCGGACAGTTAGCAAATGGGGATATGCGCAAAAATTATATTTTTATAGGTGCTACCTGGACTAATGATGGTGCACCTCCTACAGGACAAAGTTATTCAGTTAAAGATACTTTAACAGCTTCTGGAGTTGCAATAGGAACTAGTCAATTAGCTAATAGTACGATGGAAACATATGCTCAACATGGTTCTGCATATTCACAATATGGTAGCTGTTTTTCTTGTCATTCTAAAAATGATGGTTTACTACCTACAGACTTAAGCCACGTATATCAAGAAATTATGGCGGGTATTGTAATAGAGAAAGCTAAAGCTATCAAAACTCCCTAAAGACTACATCAAAGTTTTATATCATAAAAAAACCTATCATTTTTCTTATAAGAATGGTAGGTTTTTAATCATCAAAATCTATATCTCCACCAGTAGGCAGTACGTTTAAAAACTCATCAAAATCCGAAATCTCAGAAAAATCTCCGGATGGTATAGAAATATCTATACTTGATAATGATCTAAAAGAAAAACCTGAAACATCTGTAGTAATATGAATGTTAAGATCTACTCCTTTTTTCAGAATTTGTAATCCCATATTAAGCCATTTATTTTTAGATAGCTTCTCTAAATCTGCTTCCTTCTTAACAGTAGAATCCTTTTTACGTAATATATTTCTTGCCAATTGATCAATGGCTTTTGTTTGTTTTCCTTTAATGATCGAATCATTGCTAATTTCGGAAAAAGTTGTTTTCACTTCTGATTTTAAAGGAAAATTAATCTCATCTGGAAGGTTTAGAAATACCATATCTAACAATTCCCGTTTTACCTTTATTTCTTTAGAATCAAATACATCTTGTTTTAGAAAACCGGTATCATCATGATATCTGGTGAAATCACAGCTATACTCTTTAATTATCGTAGAATCTTTTATTTGTTCTATCAATTTATATTCTGATAATAATTTGAAGGTGCGATCTACAGGAGAAGGAATACCGCTGGGCATTTCTTTATTTTCTAATTGTAATTTATAATCTTTGATACTAAGTGTATGTTTATTCTTCGTATTACTTAATTTATCCGCATAATACATAACAACACTATCCTTTTTCAAATCTATAATAATACCAGCATAATTATCTAATACTGCATACACACCTCCCCATCGCTGCTCTCTTTTTATTTTATTTTCTGAAATAAAATATGTGGTATGTACTTTGGTTAAAGAACCATAAAGACCTCTGGATTCTGACAACTTAATTTCTCCTTCAAAATAAGGCCTATTATCTTCCTCTTTTTTATCTATCTGTTCTGAATTTTCTTCTTTTTTATCATTTAAAAAATTGCAAGAAGCAAACATACAGAGTAAAATGATACTACTAAATTTTACAATTGAATATTTGGTCATTCGTTATATTATCTATTTATTTTTTTTCCTCTTAATCGCTAAAATTCGTTTGTTATTTTAATTTTCTGTGAATAGCTAAAAAAATATTTTCAGATTCATTAATATCTAAAGGCAATACGAATCCGTTAGCCTGTCTTTTAGAATTATATTGAAATATCGACACTATCACTTAGATAACACAGTTCATTATAAACACATATACACAATTAAGATACAAACGTGTTACAAAAATTAAATCTACGGTTAGTTTTTATATTAAACAAAGAAAAGCCTGTTTGTACCTCAACAAACAAGCTTCTCCATAACAACATCAAAAAACAAAACCGACTAACTCTGTTATTTTTTGTGACACCTTAATTAATTCATAACTAAATACTAAAATCTATAGGTTATTCCTGCCTTTGCAAAAAACGGTGTACCTGGTGTAAAGTGGATTTCTTCTACGGATTGGGCTTCATTTGCTAACCTTGATTCTGTAGCAAATTGTGTTTCATTCCACTCGGTATCGAACAGGTTTTCAATACTTACCGAAAAATCAAAATGCTTCCATCTATAATTTAAGGATATATCAAATACTGTGTATCCTTCTGCTACAATACTATTATTTTCCGTTGCTGCTCGATCCCCCAGATATCGATAACGAACTCCTCCAGAAAAATTATGAAAGTTTTCTACACTTATTCCTCCTGCTGCAGTAATTTTTGGTGCTAAAGGAATATAATCTTCACCATCTGGTTCTTCAATACTTCTGGCATATGTATAAGTTAGGTCAGAATTAAAAAATAGCCAATCATTTACCTGATATCTACCACTAAAATCAATTCCTATTCTTCTTGTTTCTCCACTTGGTTCAACTACCCCTTCATCACCTACATACACGAACTCTTGTTCTAATCCCAAGTACCAAAGTGTTGTATTCAGAAATATTTTTGAAAAAGGTTTCCAATTTATCCCCGCATCTACTCCATATGACTTAGGTAAAATCTGTTCTCCTTTTTGTGCAACAACTACACGAGTATCATTCCCATGAAATCCAATTCCTGATTTCGCAAAAAGATTCAAGTTATCAGTTGCATCGTATGAAATTCGTAATTTAGGTGTAATGATTGATTTAGTTTCAGATTGTATATCAAATGGCACTAGCAGCGCGTCCTCATAGGTATACTTAAAATAATCCAAACGGACTACAGGTGTTACTTTTAGTTTCCCAAAGTCTAATGTAACATCTGCAAAAGCATATGCATTTGTCTCATTCACCGTTCCTAGGCTTACATTTTCCCGTGTTTCATTTCGATTCGCTGTTCTAGATAACTCATTATCTTTAACAGCATCATTTCGTAGACCTATTCCGCCATTGAACTCTAATTCTAAATGGTCCCAATATTTTCGAGAACTAAATGTGCTATTAAAACCAAATAGGTTTCTATACTCTTTTTGTCTGATCTGATCTCCATTTATAAGATCATTTAAGAAAAAAGTAAAATTAGAATACAGTTCAAAATCATAAAGCGTATAAAATACATTCGTTCTAAAAGTTGTGTTGTCAGCTATGAACTTATCATACACTATATTAAAATTAGTTCTTGATGTATTTCCACCCTCTGTATCATCAATAGCCCCAAAACGTGAAATTAGACCTTGAGCCACAGCCCTGTTTGGTATTTGTCCAGAAGCATCCCATCTACTGGTAAAATGAGAAGCCGAAAGGGATATTTTATTATTGTCTTGTAACTGCACGGTATATTTCCCAACTAGATTAATTCTATTAAAATTTTGAGGAGACTCAAAAGGTCCATCACCTTCTAAATATTCTATCGCTAGCGTAGCGTTCTTTTTATTGGAAGATTCGAGTAAATTAAATAACCCTACTGTTCTTAATGTATTAAAAGCGCCCGCTTCTACTTTGATTTCATTTTCTGTAAAATTCTCTTTTGTTTCAAAATCTACATATCCAGCCGTATTGAAATTTCCATGATCCGCTGTATAAGAACCTTTATCAAAACGTATTTTATCAATAGTCTCTGGAATAATAAAATGCAAATCCGCATATCCTTGTCCATGAGCGTGAGATACCATATTCACAGGTATACCATCTACAGAAATAGACACATCAGTTCCGTGATCAACATCAAATCCTCTAAGAAAAATTTGTTCTGCCTTACCTCCTCCGGCATGTTGACCAATAAACAAACCAGGTACTTTTTGCAATAACTCCTGAGAAGAGTTTACCGGATTTACTTTCATATCTATTTTGTTTATCAACTGTAATGGATTAATTTCTTGTTTCAAAACCAATTCATCAAGCTGAAAAATTTTGTTTTCCAATTGCACTTTTATACCATTCTCTATATCCGATTTTTTAATGACCATTTTTTTAGTTTCAAAACCTAATAAACGTATCGTTAATGTATCATTCGCCTCTACTTTTTGCAGCATAAACGTTCCATTTTCTAAAGTATGCGTATGACTTTCAGCCTGATTATTATAAACATAAGCTTCAGACAAAGGGGTATCGAACACATCGACAACTTTTCCTTTTAAGGTTTGATTTTGAGCGTAACCGTACACACTGAATATCAGTGAAATCATTATAAGAATATTTTTCATGAGTGTTGTTTAGAGATTGAGGAATGTTTACAACCCCTGTATTTTTCTGAAAATTATAGGCCCTAATTCATAACCACTTCCTAATAAATCCTCCTTAATCGGAGCAATAGCATCTTTCATATCATTAGCCTTATAAATTTCTGCAATGTGATAATTTGCTTCTGGTTCAAAAGTCTTGCGCAGTATATGCTTTTCGGCAATTGCCAATGCTTGTTTATGATCTCCTTTTAGATTAAGAATATGCGCTTTAAGATCATATGATTGTGGTGTGGGACGATTCTCTATCTCTTGTTCGGCTATTTCCAAAGCTTGATCAAAATTTTGATATTCCTCTGCAAGTAGTATGGCTGTATGCGAATTATACATAGATCCATATTGCTCATCTTTAACTGCTTGTTCATACCTCCGGAGATTTATTTTTTTTGTAATATTTTCTTTTTGAAACTCTGCTATCTCTGCCTTTAAGAGAAAATAATCAGGGCTTTGATTATTTGCTATAATCGCATCTAAGATTGTTAATGCCTCAACAGGCTTTTTTTCATAAGAATATATTATCCACGCGATTCCTTTTTTTGCATAGGCGTTAGAAGGGTCTATAGCTAAAGCTTTTAGATAATGATTATAGGATTCTTTAATTCTACCTGCATGACCATAATAATCTGCTAAATTGGTATAAGACCATAATAGTAAACCTTCTTTTTTACTGCTCTCGGCTATTTGTTTAGCTTTTTCCATATTTCTTATGGTGGCATCCAGATTTCCTTTATAATCATTCCATTTTGCCAAACGAATCAAAAAATTATAATCACTTTGGTCTGCTATTCGTTCTAAGTACTTCTGAGCATTTTCGTATTCTCCCAATTCCATAGAAATATCAAAGAGCACCATTTCTGAAGCCTTAGTGTTTGTTTTTAAAAGATATGCTCCCTGAGCAGCTTCTTTAGCTTCCCTAAACCTGTGCTGAGAAATATAATTATGAGCAAGAGCCAAAAGGTGTCCAGATTTTCCAATGGCCGCTATCTGTGCGGATTTGGTCAATACTTTTTCTGCTAATTTTAGATATTTGATATCTCCTGTTGATTGGAAGAGTTCAGTATATGCTGCAGCTGATGGAGCTAATGCTGTAATCTGTAGACTATCTTCTTTTATTTTAGCGTTCCAAAACTGAAGTTTCTTTCTTGCTTCTTTTGCTATTTTATTATCTTGTTCCTTAAGATATATTTGGTAATCTTTCGGATTCGTTATCGAAGTTTCTTTTTCTTGACAGGAAATAATGAGTATTCCAGTCATAAGAACTATAATTCCTTTTAATACTCTCATGTGTTTGTTTTTTTGAAATTTGTTCTACTTAATAATAAGCTGTCATTCTGAGTCCATCTTTACAATTATATAGGACGTATAGAGTCATTTGAGGGCTGACTTTTATACTTATAGACAGACTCAGCTAGACAGTAAATTAATTATTCAGTTGGTGTATTTATGAACCGTGAGGCGCTTCTAAATATGGAAATGTGCTTGATGGTGTTTCACCTGAATTACTTACTCCATCTGTTACTAATATTGGCAAATCTGGAGTACCATCACCATCCAAATCTTGTCCATTGAAACGATCTCCATTTTGTCCTCCAAATAATAAAATTAAGGAAACATCAATCACATCATCCGTAAGATTTCTTCCTGTTAACACATTAGTCCCATCAAAATATGTTGTTGGAGTACCTGGTGCAACTTGTAATACATCTGAAGCTAATACTGTAGTAAGTGTTGTAATATCCAAACCAAGAATATTATTTTCATACGTTGCCCCAAACGCATTGTGCAATCCCGCTAACTGTGTCTCGAATAAGGACTGAAAAGTAGCTCCTTGTTGCGAAGGAATGGTAACGTTAAAGCTATTTTCTATATCAGGAGTTGCACTAAAAACTGTATTAATTCCTGGGCGCCCCATCTGATCTTCTTGTGAAAATGTTCCTGAAAAATCAATTACTACTGGTGGTTCAATTACTATTGCATCATCATCACTACTACAACTTACTAATCCTATTACTAATGCTAACGCTACTGGTATATTTTTTAAATTATTTAGTTTCATAATATCTGTTATTTTTTATTTTTTTGATTATTGTTTTCTTTTTGCTTCTGCCCAAGTGTTAAATACTTCAACACCCGTTCCTGCCGGATGACTGAATGTTCCTCCTAAAAGTGAATTAGGAACTTCTATAACGATGGATAGGACATTGGTTCCGTCAAAATCATCATTACCAGGATTATTAAATCCTCCAGAAGCCATTCCTCCTATGATAGCGTTGAATTGATTAGAATCAAAAAAGAAAGGGTCTTCTCTTAACCCTGCGAAATACGAAATTCCATTTGCTTCTGATGTCATTGCACCAGATCCTGAACTTATCGCTACCTGACCAAGATATTGGGTATCTTCATCGATTGTACTATTAAGTCCTGTTTGGGAAGGTTGGTATGGACCAAAAAAATACATAATACCATCTCTAGGTATTGCTTGGATCACAAGGTCTTCTACTAAATCACCATCATTGTCGATGTTAATTTCTACTAATACGTTTTCATCAAAAGTAGCTGAACTTCCAGGAGCCAATAATCCTTGTACATTAGCTACAAATACAGTATTGTCTGGATTTGCACCTTCAAAAGCGTAAAGATCTGTAATATCTGCAGTGCTTCCTACCACTGCTGGAGCGTCAATGTGATCTGCTGCCATAAATACAGCTCCTAAGCTAAAAAGCCCCCCTAGGATGAATAAATTTGTTTTTCTAATCTTGTTCATTTTATTTTAATTTTAAATGTTTACGCCAATACATACGAGAAAAAAAAAGCCTCGGTTTTCTGCGTATCGTTAAATATTTGTTAACTAATCAATTACTTATCTTAATGATCATAAAGTCTCGTTTAGATAAAAAAAAATTAACTTTGTAGTAAACTAATTAACCAATGAACCCTTCAACTACCGGTTGGATAGATAAACTTCTAAGAGATTTTGATGTTAACACTCTTTCTCAGTCTTCTTTGGATATATTATATCTAAGACTTCGGAAAGTAGGTTTTATATATGGTACATCAGTAGAAATAGTCTTGCCTAATGATTCGGAAATTGTCTATTCTGAAGAGGAGAAAACAAAAATCAATCTTTTTGCAGCCTTAGTAATAACCTATTACGAAACTATTGATAATGGTGATCCAAAAGATTGTATAAAAGCCCTTATTGAATTTTATGAATATCTGGATACTAAAAAGTCTTTCTTCTCTTTTATCAATGCATTGACTACAAGCAAAAGTGAAAAGCTTGAAAAGATAATGCATACACGTATTCAGACCAATGAATCTATTTTTAAGAAAAACTTTAGCCATTTATTAACGAATGCATTATTGTTTATTGATGTATTGGCTTTTGAACATTTCCTGATTCATGATAAGAACCCTATTGAATATGCAGCTACACTAGAAGAAACTTTGACTAATATTGTTTTTCTTGCTTTGAACTCAAAAATAGAAAAAGATAATTATGATGAATTATTGGTTAAACTATTTGCTTCATCCGTAAGGTACACAAAAGTTAATACAGATGAAGATGCCAGTTTTGATCAGATCGACCTAGATGAATATACAGATGATCTAGAGAAAAGATATATTTTAGACCTTACTAGTTTAGCAGTATGGAATGATAAGGAAATTGATTTTGGAGAACAGGATTTTATTCGCGCACTGGGTGCAGAACTAGGTTTACCTAATCAATCGGTAAAAGAATCTCTGTCTTCTGTACAGTCATTTGTAAAAGAACATAAAGAAGATATTTCCTTTTTTAATTATTCTAATCCTGCACATCACTTTTATAAGCAAACCTCTAGAACAGTTAGTGTACTAATTCTTAGAAATAAGAAAAGATTAATTAAAGAGATTTCCGAAAGTAAAGATTTGATGATTTTATTGGGGCAATCTGCGGTTAGAGATCTATCTAAAGAAGAAAAGCAAAAAGTAAAACAACAATTACTAGATGTATGTAAAACCATACCTTCTCTAGCTATCTTTATTTTACCAGGCGGAAGTTTATTAATGCCCTTGCTAATTAAGTTTATTCCTCAGCTATTACCCTCAGCCTTTAACGAGAATAAATAAAAAATCCCTAATTTGATCAGGGATTTTTTATTGTTTTTTATACTTCTAGTTTTTGAAGCTCTTCATAATTCTTCTTAAGTTTTCTTGTCAATATACCATATATCAATCTATACAACAGTACTAATAGTCCAAGAAAAATTGCTACTACGATCAGGGAAGTAATTATAATCAAATAAGCTGGCACTTCTTGATCTGTCGACTTGCTATTATATGCATCTGTGTAGAATGCCATATACATTATAATAATTAAAGTGGTCAACGCTAAAAAACCAATATTGATCCAAACATACTGTTTAACCGTTTTTCTGGTATTTAGTATATTTTTCATCAATACGGCAGCTGAATCTGTGGTTTGGATATTTCTATAATTCAGGTAAAATCGAACCATAAAATACATCAAGATACTATAAGATAATATTGTAGTAAAAATAGAGAAACCTTCTAATCCATGAACCTCAAGTTCATCATAATGACCACTTAATCGAACAATAACATCAATTGAAGACCACAAAATAAATTCTAAAACACTAATGATAAAAATCCATTTTACCATTGAAGATGATTTCTTCAAAATCATCTTATAGATTTCATTATATGATAACTTAGGAAGACCTTCTTCTTGATTCTTCCAGTCTTTTTTTAATAATTCTAATTCATCCATAATTATGGGTTTAATATTTTTTTCAATTTTGTTTTCACTCGATTCATCTTCACCCTTGCATTTACCTCAGAGATCCCCATAGTCTCTGCAATTTCTTTATATGATTTGTCTTCTAGATATAAAAAAACTAACGCTTTCTCAATATCATTTAATTGTTTTACTGCTGCATACATTAACTTAAGCTGCTGTTCTACCTCATCATCGTATTCTTCAGCTTTAATTTTGAAATCCATCGTATCAAAATCTGCTGTTTTAATACTTCTTTTAGACTTACGGTATAAAGTAATAGCTGTATTTAATGAAACCCTATACATCCAGGTACTGAATTTAGAATCTCCTCTAAACTTAGGATATGCCTTCCATAACTGGATAGTTATCTCCTGAAACAAATCGTTATGTGAGTCTGCATCATTAGTATATATCCTACAGACCTTGTGCACAATATTTTGATTTTGCTCAAGATTGGTTACAAAACTATGTTCTAATTCTTTATTCACCTTAGTTAGTTACACCTTATATGTAGACAATAAAACAAATCTGTTACAGTTTAAAAACTAATTTTTCAATTTTCAATTATTTTATTCCTAAAAAAACCTCTTTATCATTTGATAATCAATAAGTTTATCATTCATTCTTAACAAAAATAAATATTCCGTAGGGTTTATGATATTATCATTTTATCTTTGTAAAACAACACTTTATTTATGAACATTCCTTATACTAATTTACCAAGATTAGTGATTATCGGAGGTGGTTTTGCCGGAGTTGCACTTGCAAGAAAAATGGTAAAAGAAAATGTACAACTCATTTTATTAGACAGACATAATTACCATACATTTCAACCATTATTATATCAAGTTTCCACAGCTTCTTTAGAACCTGATTCTATCGCGTATCCGTTACGAAAAATCGTAAAACGTGGTAAGAATACGTATTTCAGAATGACAGAAGTAACCGCTGTCGACCCAAAGAAAAAAGAGGTTCATACAGCTATTGGCAGCATTACCTATGATTATTTGGTAATTGCTACTGGAGCAAGAACCAATTTTTTTGGAAATGAAACTATAGAAAAGAATGCAATGCGGATGAAAAACTTACCGCAAGCATTGAATCTTAGAAGTTTGATGTTAGAAAACCTGGAGCAAGCAGTCATTACGACTGACCCCGAAAAGAGGAAGGAATTATTACGTTTTGTATTAGCAGGTGCGGGTCCTACTGGCGTAGAATTAGCTGGAGGAATAGCAGAACTAAAGCTTAATGTGCTACCACGTGACTATCCGGATATGGATTTTAGTGCTATGGAAATTCATTTAATAGAAGGCGCTGATCGTGTTTTACCACCTATGAGTGAGCATGCCTCCGAAAAAGCTACCAAATTTCTAGAAAGAATGGGAGTACACATTCATACCAATACACAGGTAACAAATTACGAATCTAACCTTGTGTCTACCAATACAGATTTATCTCTAAAAACAGCAACTTTTATTTGGTCAGCAGGTGTTACTGGAGCTCCTGTAGAAGGGTTACAAGCGGATGCTCTTATACCAAGAGCAAATCGCTATAAGGTAAATCAGTTTAACCAAATCGAGGGATATGATGATATTTATGCGTTGGGAGATATTGCTTTGATGCAGACAGAGGATTATCCGAGAGGGCATCCTATGGTAGCACAACCAGCTATCCAACAAGGGAATCATTTAGTGAAAAACCTAAAATTACACCTAAAAGGAAAACCAATGACTCCTTTTAAGTATTTCGACAAAGGATCTATGGCAACCATAGGTCGCAATAAAGCAGTCGTGGATTTAGGTAAATTTCGTTTTGGGGGATTCTTTGCTTGGTTTATATGGATGTTTATTCACTTATGGTTTTTAGTAGGCTTTAGAAATCGCTTTGTTACTTTCTTTAATTGGACGTATAACTATATCAATTATGACAAGGCTGCCAGATTGATTGTAAGACCATTTAAGAATAAAGAAGAAAACGCTATAGAACGAGTGTAAATAATCATTAATACTGATTAAATAATTTTGCTGGTAAATCTATAAGTTCCTGTCGGGTAATTTTTTCACCTTCAGTTGGAGGGTTTATTTCAAAACCATTTTCAGAGAGTATACGAATTTTATGAAAATTAACTGTTCTTTTGTCTTCTTTTAGTTCCAGTATGAGTCCGGGAAGCCCGCAATATCCTTTAGGACCGTGAGCTGATTTAATCTCTCTGGTGTACCAGGCTTCTACTTTTTTGTCTGAGTTTTTTAGTATCGCTTTATAACAAACATATTGATCGATCTTTTTTGTTTCTTTTGTTAATGTCCATTGTGGTTGTTCTAGTGCTTCTTCAATTAAAAACTTTCTACCTTTAAGATCAAACTCATAAACTTCTAGCGAACTTATTTTCTTTCTCTGAGATTGATCTATATAAACTACTTCGGAGTTATTGTAATTGATGCGTTCTCTTTTAAACTCTCGCCCTTTTCTATTGGTTCTTATCTCCGATACTGTATCATTACCAACTTCTTCCTGCGGGTAATACAAGGACTTTAGCGCTCTAATTTTTAATACAGTGATATAATCATATTCTGGAATATTTAAAGACTTACGCTCTATCTTTTTAGAATGTATCATCATTTTATTTACCTCTTCCTGAATTTTATTTCTGTAATAATCTAGAGAATCCTTATCCTTATCGGCATATATTGCTGCTTTAATTTTCGCCATTTCTAACATATAAACCTCAAATTCTAAAGAATCAAAATGTCCATTCTTGGTAGTTACTTGATCTGGTATTCTTTTCTCCTTATAGAATACGGTAATCTGCTGTGCATTAAGTATAACAGAGAATAAAACAACAGTAGGTAATAACAGTTTTTTCATTTTTTGATTGATTATAAAATGTAAAACTAAGAAATTAGTTGAATCATTCAACTAATTTCTTAGTTTATTTTAAAGACTTCCTATTTTAGTCAAAATAACAATCCATCCTAATAATTCTACAGTTCGGTAGTATTCAATTTTTAGACCTAATTCTTTAACGCAATTTTGGACCATCAATCTAACACTATAAAACGAACAGATGAAATCATTACTAATTACAATTTTCTTACTCTCGGCAGCATTTTTGAACGCTCAAAACACTATTTCTGGTGTTGTTACAGAACCATCTGGAGTTCCAATTCCTGGAGCGAATATTTACTTAGAAGGAACCTATGATGGTGCTTCATCTGCAGACGATGGAACTTTTTCTTTTACTACTACTGAAACTGGTGGACAAACTTTAGTCGTTTCTTTTCTTTCTTTTGAAACCTTCACACTGAGTATGGATGTTACTGAAATGAAAGGCTTAAAAATAAAACTGAAAGAAGACGTAAATTCATTGGGGAGTGTTATTCTTAACGCAGGAACATTCTCTGCGGGTGATAATAGTAAAGCATCTGTATTGACCCCTTTAGATATTGTTACCACAGCAGGAGCAGCCGGTGATTATATTGGAGCTTTCCAAACACTTCCTGGTACGTCGACTGTTGCCGAAGACGGAAGACTCTTTGTACGAGGTGGTGATGCTAATGAAGCTAATGTATATATTGATGGACTTCGGGTTTTTCAGCCTTTTGCAGCAACAGCTAACAATATCCCTACACGTGGTCGCTTCTCCCCTTTCTTATTTAAAGGAACTAATTTTTCTACTGGAGGATATTCTGCAGAATACGGTGATGCCTTATCCAGTGTTTTATTACTGAATACGATCGACGAGCCAGAACAAGAAAAAACTGATCTATCTTTTATTAGTGTTGGTCTCGGAATTGGAAATACCCAAAAATGGAAGAACAATTCCCTAAGTATAAATGCATTTTACCTAAATCTAAAACCATATCAAGAAATCATTTCTCAACGTGTGGATTGGATAAAACCTTTTGAGTCTTTATCGGGTGAAGCTGTATATAGACATCAATTCGATAATGGATTATTCAAACTATATGGAGGATTAAATTATACAGATTTCGAATTAATCCAGGAGGACATCAATGTACCAGAAGGCATCAATTTTGGACTTAAAAACAGAAACTTATATATCAATGCCTCATACAAAGGTGAATTAGGAAATGATTGGAGATTGGCTACTGGAGCTAGTTTTGCCAATGACCATAATGATATAAAAATTGAAGAAACAAATGTTGATAATGATGACAATGCGGCTCACTTAAAAATAAAATTAAGGAAAAGATTCAGTAATCGTTTCAAATTAAGCTTTGGTGCAGAACAATTTCTTGGAAATTTTAAGGAAGAAGCTAGTATTATTTCCTTCGGAAATTTCCAGAGTAGTTTTAAGAATAATAGCACAGCAGCTTTTTCTGAAGCTAATATCTTTTTCAATAAAAAGTTGGCTATGCAATTAGGAATACGAGCAACTCATAATACATTACTCGACTTTACCAAAGTATCTCCAAGAGCCTCATTAGCCTATAAAATTGCCGAGAAATCTCAGGTTTCTTTAGCCTACGGAGATTTTTATCAGGCACCACAGCAAGATATTCTTAAATATAATAGTTCATTAGATCCAGAAAAGTCATCCCACTATATTCTTAATTATCTATATCAAAACAATGGTAGGACATTAAGAGCTGAAGCATATTATAAAAGTTATGATCGTTTAGCAAAATTTGATACTGCAATGCCCGAGTTTGGTAGTAATTATAATAGCTCTGGAGACGGATACGCTGCAGGGTTGGATGTATATTGGAGAGACAACAAGTCAATCAAAAACTTTGAGTATTGGACTAGTTATTCATATCTGGACACAGAGAGAGATTACAGAAATTACCCGGAACGAGCTACTCCTAATTTTGCCACAAGCCATAATCTATCTGTTGTAGGGAAATATTGGGCTAAAGATTGGAAATCATTAATAAGCGCTACCTACAATTTTGCTTCAGGGCGTCCGTATACAGATCCGAATACAGCTAACTTTTTAGGCGAAAAAACAAGAACTTTTAATTCTTTAAATATGAGCTGGGCATATTTAATCAGTCAACAAAAGATTTTATTCGTATCCGTATCTAATGTGCTCGGATTTGACAATGTATTTAATTATCAATATGCTAATACTCCTAATGTAAATGGAAATTTTGCCAGACGTGCTATTAGACCAACCGCCGATCGTTTTTTTATCATAGGATTTTTCTGGACGATCAGTGATAATAAAACAGATAATCAATTAGATAACTTATAATTTCTAAGATAAAGACATTAGTATAGGTCCTATTATTTCTTAATAACAAATTCAGTTTAACTTTAAAATAAAAACCATGAAAACTATATCTATTACAGTAATTTTTACGCTTCTATTACCTCTAGCAATATTTGCTCAAGACAATACTAACAGTATTGAAATTAATGTAACTAATATAAAAATAGATGATGGAACTATTAGGATCGGTTTGTATAAAGGGGAAGAAAACTTTTATAGAAAAACTTACAAATCGATCGCTGTAAAGGCTAAAAAAGATTCACTAACAGTTACATTAGATGATATACCAAATGGAACCTATGCAATCTCATTGTTTCATGATAAAAATGATAACAAAAAATTAGACACCAATTTTTTCAAAATACCGAAAGAACCCTATGGAACTAGCAATAATGCCAAAGGAAGTTTTGGGCCACCTAGCTGGGAAGATGCTAAATTTTCAGTTTCAGAACAAAAGGTAAGTCAGACTATTAAGCTTTAGAACAATTCATCCTTAATAAACTACAATTCGGTAACATTTAATTCCAAAACATACAGTATTAAAGGATCTTTACACTGTAAAACAAAAACAGCTGTTATAATGAACTTGTCGAAGCGCTGTTACTTTAAGATATAAAATAGTCTTCGGCAAGCTTAAACTGATAAAAGCAATTATTATAAACTAAAAACACTAACAAATGAGAACAATAATCATCTTACTTAGCTTTTTTGCAATAACCTCTGTAAATTCTCAAGCAGCTTACGAAAAAGGAATGGGTAAAGCCTTTGAGTTATGGGGAAATCAAAAAAACGATGAAGCCGCCAATTTATTCGAACGTATTGGTAAAGCAGAAAAAGATAACTGGTTACCGTATTACTATGCTGCACAAATACATATTGTTACCACTTTTGGAATTAAAGATGCGGAAGAAATAGAATCTCGTTTAACGAAAGCACAGAATTACCTAAATGAAGCCAAAACTTTTTCTAAAGACAACGCAGAAATCGTGATTATGGAAGCTATGCTAAATACAGCTTATGTAGTATATGACGGGGCAAAATATGGAATGACTCATTCTGGTAAGGTGGAAGAATTGTATCAAAAAGCAAAGATTATTGAACCTGAAAACCCAAGAGCAATATTATATCACGCAGAATGGCAAATGGGAGCTGCAAAATTCTGGGGTAAAGACCCAAAAGCCTTTTGTCCTGAGATAGAAAAAGCTATCTTGTACTTTGAAAAAGAACCTTCTAACGTACCATTTTATCCAGATTGGGGAAAAAACCAGATAGCAAGGATTCAAGAAAATTGTAAATAAAACTAAATGAATATTTTCAAAGAAATAGGAAAAGGTATTTTAATCGGAACCGCAATATTTATCACATTCCTTATCATATATTATTTTAAGGGAATCGAAATAAATTTTAACCAACAATTGCTACACGAATATTTAGAGAATGTTGTGTTTTCGATAATTATATATATAGCTAATGTATACCTTTTCAGATTTCGAAGAAAAAAATGTCAAGAAAAGTTATATACAGTAAAAAATTTAACCGTAACCATTATCCTGGCAACTATGGTATCAGTAGTTGCAATATTTATAGCAAGATTATTTTATAATGTGCTTGTTTATGAAAAAGAGGTTTTAGAGTTTATTAGTAATGAGAGACCCCAATATTACTTGATTTCTCTATCAATCGCTACCGTAGTAACTTTTATATTTTATGGAGTTTTCTATTGGAAACACAGACAAGAATCAAAGGTTACGGAACAAAAAATAATAGCAGGAACGGCTTCAGCAAAATTTGCAGCTTTAAAAAATCAATTAGATCCGCACTTTTTGTTTAATAGTCTTAACGTATTGACATCCTTGATTGATGAAAATCCTAAAATGGCACAGAAGTTCACAACTTCTTTGTCTAAGGTTTACCGATACGTTTTAGAACAAAAGGATAAGGAATTAGTAACCATAGATGAAGAGTTAAAATTCGCAAAGACATATATGACCTTATTAAAATTAAGGTTTGAAGACAGTATTATTTTTGAAATGCCAGAATCGGCCTCTAATCCAGAAGCGAAAGTAGTACCACTGTCTTTGCAGATTCTATTAGAGAACACAATTAAACATAATGTGGTCATGCCTAATAGACCATTGCATATTAAAATTTATGAAGACGAGGGTTTTCTTATTGTAGAAAACAACCTACAACCCAAACAAGTAGTTAAACAAAGTAGCGGTGTAGGCTTAGGAAATGTAAAACAACGATACGGATTGCTTACCAAAAGAGAGTTCTCTGTATTCAAAACAGAGACAGCTTTTATTGCAAAGCTTCCGATATTAACTAAAAGAATAACATCAATCGATATGACAACTTTACAAAACATAGAAATCGTAAAAGATCTAAAATATAAAAGAGCAAAAGATAGAGTAAAGAAAATGAAAGAATTTTATGGCAGTTTAACTGCATACTGTATTGTAATTCCATTTTTAATATTCATCAATTATAGAACTACTGGTTTTAGTCTTCCTTGGTTTATTTTTCCGATGGCTGGATGGGGATTAGGATTACTTTTTCATTATGCAGAAGCATTCGACCACCATCCGATCTTTGGAAAAGATTGGGAGAAGAAAAAAATCAGAAAGTATATGGACGAATCTAATAGAAGAAATTATGAATGATTTTGATAAAAGAAAAGCCTATAGAAAAGCAAAAAAAAGAGTAAAAGAAGAAAGATCCTTTTACGGACACGCTACTGTATTCTTTGTTATGAATATCATCATCTTTATTTTTAAAATAAAGGTTGGAGACTATGTAAATAGTGAAGATTACAACAATTTTTTAACTTGGAATTTAATCAGTACTCCGCTATTGTGGGGATTAGGCTTACTAGGACACGGATTATGGACGTTTAGAGAAAAAAACGGACTGGAAAAACTACTTAATCAAACTATTTTTAGTAGAAAATGGGAAGATAAAAAGATTAAAGAGTTTATGGAAGAGAAGAATGATATCTAAAAGAACAGAAAAATGGAAAATTCTGAACAATTAAAAACATACATAAGAGCTCAAAAAAGGGTAGCAGAAGAAAGAAATTTTTATACACATCTGGCAATATACATAGTGATCAACATCATCATATTTGCAGTAATTCTGGAGCTAAAAGATTATATATACGACGGTTACTTATGGATAAATTTACTTAGTACTCCGGTGCTGTGGGGAATTCCGTTACTAATTCACGGAGTATGGGCCTTTAGAAAAGGAAAGAAACTTACGCTTTTCAAAAAATGGGAAGATCGAAAGATTAAAGAATATATGAATAAAGAGAATAACCTCTAAAATATAAAGAAATGGAAGATTTTGAAAAACAAAAAAAATATAGAATAGCGAAAAAACGCGTTCAGGATGAAAAAGGATTTTATAGCCATCTCACAGTATATGTTATTGTAAACGTTTTCTTGTTGTTTATTAACTCTGATTTTATAGATGAAGGATTTAACAACTGGTTAAACTGGAATTTATATATCACACCCTTTTTCTGGGGAATTGGTTTATTCTTTCATTGGATAAAAGTTTTTAACCCTAATATAATTTTCAGTAAACAATGGGAAAAACGAAAAATCAAAGAACTAATGGATAAAGATGACACCCTAGATATTTTATAGATCAATCAAAACATTAAAAACTAACCATCATGAAAGATTTCGAAGAACAAAAAAGATACGAACGAGCAAAAGAACGTGTAGACGAACTAAAGAAATTTTACAATAACCTTTTCTCATACATCGTTATTATTTCATTTCTTGCTGGAATAAATTATTACACCAATGAATGGCGCTATGCCTGGTTTTTATGGGCAGCTTTTGGTTGGGGAATAGGATTAGCTTTCCACGCAATAAAAGCTTATAGAATTAATCCTATGTTTGATAAAGATTGGGAAGAACGCAGGATCAGAAAATACATGGATGAAGAAGACAATGAAAAACAACTTTGGGAGTAATATGGATTATCAAATCAATTAGGTTGTCGAATTGTTGATTTTTTTAGAACTTCGGTTCTCTGTAACTTTACAACTCTCTAATTATCTCACTTTAAAACTTTGCAACTTAAAAATATGAACATCATAATAATTGAAGACGAAAAACCTGCTGCCAGAAGATTAAGTCGTATGCTAGACGATCTGGATATTAAAGTTCATACTATGCTACATTCTGTTAGTGAATCTATTGAATGGTTTAGTAATAATGAACATCCAGATCTTATATTTCTCGATATTCAATTAAGTGATGGTTTATCATTCGAAATATTTGATGCCGTAACGATCAAAAGTTCTATTATTTTCACAACTGCGTATGATGAATATGCGTTAAAGGCTTTTAAGCTAAATAGCATTGATTACCTACTGAAACCTATTGACGATGAAGAATTAGAAGCTGCTGTAAAAAAATACAAAAATCAACTACCTTCTACCCAAACATTAAAGGTTGATTTTGAAGACATCAAGAAGCTGCTAATCAATCCTATGGATCGAGTATATAAAAAACGTTTTACGGCTCGAGTGGGTCAACATCTTAAAATATTCTCTGTAGAAGATATTGAATGTTTTTATTCTGAAAACAAAGGCACCTATCTTCATACCAATGAAAACAGAAATTATCTTATTGATACAACACTGGAATCTCTTGAAGATGAATTAAACCCGCAACAATTCTATAGAGTAAACCGCAAATTCTATATTAATATCAATGCAATTAAGGATATCATTTCTTACACCAATTCTAGATTACAGATAAAATTACATCATTTTAACGAACAGGAAATTATTGTTGCCAGAGAACGTGTTAAGGATTTTAAGGATTGGTTGGAATAAAAGAATAAGTGTTGATTTTATTATAGATTCAATATATTTTTATTACAAATTGTATTGATTTTTAGTTGTAAAGGAATCGCATGAATACACTATTTTTCTTTTCCCGTGTATGGATATTGATTGGATATTCTAAAAAAATAAAAGTATTACCTACTTTTGGACAATACACATATCCATCATAATGACAACTCACAATAAAGCTCTATCAGGTAAATATCTTCTTTTACCTTTATTCTTACTTGTATTGAACACCTTCTATATTTTTGCCCAGAAAAATACGATACAAGATGCGGTAACATATATCAAACAAGCAAATAGCCTTTATGATTCTGAGAATTACGAAGAGAGTTTGTCATATTATTTCAAAGCAGAAATAATAGCTAAAGAATTGAAAAATGATTCTTTAGTATCTATTATATATACCCGAACAGGACATATTCATCTTAGAGATGGAAAAAACAAAGATGCTCTTAATGCGTATTCAAAAGCACTAGATGTCGCAGAACTCACAAAGCACAAAGAATTAGAAATTAAAGCCAAAGCGGGACTTATAGTTATTCTAAGAAGAATGAATCGGTTAGATAAAGCTTTAAAAACCGCTCTCCATTCACTAAAATCAATACCTAGCACTAATTTTTATAGAAAAGGAGCCCATGTAAGCATTTTGGTTCTTACAAGTGAGGTTTATTTAGATAAAGAAGAATATGATTCCACATTATACTATGTAGAAAAAGCATTAGATATTAGTAAAGAACTGAAGTATAAGGAAGCTATTTTAGACCTATATATCAAAAAAGGAATGGTGTACTTTTATCAAAAAAAATATGATGCTTCATTAAATTTTTTGTTTAAAGCGAAAAATATACTATCCGAACAAGAAATAAATAACAAGTCATATCCCATAATTAAGACTAATTATTTTATCGCAAATTGCTATTATCAACAAGGTGACTTTGATAAGGCAATTAATATATTAGTAACCAGTATTGATAACTTTGAAGAAACTGATCTCTTAAAACCTCCTGCAATACGATCTCATCTATTATTAGCGAATTGTTATAACGAAAAAGCAGCGTATCAGAAAGCAAATCTATGGCGTAGCAAATACGTGACACTTAACGAATCCTATCAAAAAGATAAAGATCAAACAGTAGATATCATTCATGAAAAAGAAACTGACAAACTTCAAAAAGAAATAGTAACCCTAGAAACTAAGCAAAGGGAAAGCGAGAAGTCGAAAAAACAGATATTTTGGATTCTTTTATTTACTGTATTTTCACTAGTTATTATAGTTTTCTTATACCTCAAAAAACAACGATCTAATAAGGTCTTGTTCGCTAATTTAATGAAAGAAATTAATGCTTTAGAAACCATTAAACAAAGTTCGATTACTAAGAAGAATATCCCAAAAGAAATTATCATTGATGATCATAAAGTAGTTGAAATTATTAAAGGACTGGAAAAACTAGAATCTCAGGAATACTTTTTAAAATCTGATTGCAATCTAAGATCCATGGCAAAAAAGTTAAAAACCAATGCTACATATCTATCCAAAACCATAAACATCCATAAAGAAAAAAACTATACCGAGTATATCAATGATCTTAGAATCGACTATGTCCTAAAAAGATTAAAAGAGGATAAAAAATTCAGGTCCTACGCTATTCAATCAATTGCTACTGAGATTGGATATAAGAGTAGTTATTCATTGGTAAAACACTTTAAAGCAAAAACAGGGATCAATCCGTCCTATTATATTAAGAGTTTAGATAAGCAACAACTAAGCTCCAAAATCACTACATAATCCATGGCTATTTTAAACAATTTAGCCATATACAATTATTATAAATTCTTAAGATAAAATATATTTCTAATGAAATACATTTTTCTTGATCCTAAAAAATTTAAAAATCAGGAAAAATTACTAATAACTAAATTATCTTAAAAATGAAAAAAGACGGAAAACCAAAAATCAATCTTAAAAAGTTAACAATAGCAAAGATTAACCTGGATACTATGAGAAAAATAGAAGGAGGTAGCACTATTATGCCAAGTGCAGTAGATAATGATAATAGTGTTTGTTTTTATGAACAATAACTATTAACTCTCTTAATAACATCTTTTAGTCCTGTAAATTCTAAAAGCTTTTTTATGGCTATTCTGTTTAAAATGATCAAGTAGGATGTTTAAAAAACTTTAAATCAGGATCAGATTTAATAATTAATCAAAGAATTTAAGAATGAAAAAAGACGGAAAGCAAAAAATCAAACTCAAAAAATTAACCATAGCAAGGATCAACCTCGATTCTATGAAAAAAATAGAAGGTGGTACTAGTGTTTTTACAAGTGATTATGCAGAAGTAAATGGAGTAATAATTAATTATTGTAATCACATAAAATAAAGTTTTTTTTGCAACATTAATAACCTGCCAATATGCAGGTTTTTTTTATGACTATTTTGTTCAAAATAGCCAACCTTCCTTTTTATCCCCTCTAATTACCTTCTACCTTAGTATCAGCATCAAAACATCGTTTTTCGATAATTTTTGATTAAGGGGCAACCGAAAACCTTATGTATAGAGTAGGTAATTAAAACACATCATTATGCTTAATAATATTTTAGAATTAAAAGGAGTAACTCAATTAAACAAAAAAGAACAGCAAACCATTAAGGCCGGAACATATTACGGAGATCAGTGTCTTAGATTATGTGCAGGAAGTTGTTCTTTTGGTCGTTGTTTCGAACAGATAGACTAAGAATGATTTCTCCCAAGTTGTATAAAAAGCTCTAAAAGTAAGAAGTGATAAGTCTGAGTTTGTCGAAGATAATTTAAAAATGAAGATATAAAAACTTTGACAGACTCAGTTTAACGTTGACATTTTATTTTTTAGACCTATTCTTTTAAAACATTTCTAACCTAAAAAAAACACACAATGATTCAAAAAATTCTAAAAGTAAACGGAGTAACAGTTCTTAAAAAGAAGCGTCAAAAATCAATCCATGGGGGAACTTATGGATGCCAGAACGTGGCAAGAAAATGCTTTGATGATAGTGATTGTTGTTCCGGAAGTTGCGGAGTAGAAAGAATAATCAACGGAAACGTTGTTACACTTTCTATTTGTTCATTTAATTAAACAGTTCGAAAAAACATCAACTCGAGTGATTTTTATAGTGAAACGAAGAAGAATAGCACATCCGTGTGTCTTAAGCAGATACTATAACTGACTGAATTTTAATAAAAAAAATGAAACAGACAGAAAATAGCAACTGTCTTTAAATGTTTGCTACAAGAATAAAATCAATTAATTTCTCTAAAAAATGAAAAAATTAATGCAATTAAAAGGGGCTGAGATTTTAAATAAAGAAGCGCAAAAATCTATTAATGGAGGTTTTGGTATCGTAGGTATGTATTGTTATAGTGGAGATGAATGTAGTATTTTAAATTCGATACCAGGCTTTGAACACGAAGAATTCTATTGTTATGGAAACTACTGCCATGTAGCATAGTTTTTTTATCATACCTACTATTGAAGTAATATAAGAAAACCTAAAGTTTCTAATTAGGAATAGACAGAAAACAGCAACTGTCTTTAAATGCTTGCTACAAGAATAAAATTAAGTAATTTCTAAAAAAATGAAAAAATTAATACAATTAAAAGGGGCTCTAGTTTTAAACAAAAATGAGCAAAAAACTATCAATGGCGGTAACACAGGTATGCAGTGTAGGAATCATGCGGATTGTCTTTCTCTAAATGGAATTCCAGGTTATGAGTATGAAGAATTCTTTTGTCATTGGGGATATTGCCAAATCATGTAATTGTCTTTTTCATACATATTGAGTTAACATAAAAAGCCAGAAAATCTAATGATCTTCTGGCTTTTCTTATTCTTAATACTTTAATAAAAAGTAAAATATCAATTTATAATTTGAGCACAGGAATATCTAATATTCCCAACGTCTTTTTTGATTCAATTCTTCTTCTGCATCTAATTCTTCTTGTGGAATTACTTTAAGGAAAGAAGGATGTTGTTCAATAGCAAACTCTAATTTACCAACGATATCGTCTATGGAATCATTTTCATAATCAATCTGTAATGGTTCTTTAATAACCATCGACTGTAAAATACCACGCTTTTTGATTCGAATCCCTTTTTTATCAAAAGATCTTCTGAATCCATCTATTACGATAGGAATCACAATAGGTTTATATTGTCTAATAATATGTGCTGTTCCTTTACGGATAGGTTTAAATGGTTTAGTAGTTCCTTGTGGAAATGTAATTACCCATCCATCTTCTAAGGCTCTTTTGATATTAGTAATGTCACTCATCTTAACTTGACGGTTAACATCCTGACCTTTATCGCGCCAGGTTCTTTCTACAGTAATCGCACCGGCATATGCTAGTATTCTGGCTAATAAACCAGCTTTCATTGTTTCCTTTGCTGCTACATAGTATAAATTTAGCTTAGGATTCCATAGATATCCTATGTTTTTTATAGAATCCGTACGTCCACTTAAACTTGCATTAAAAACGTGAAACATAGCCACCACATCCGCAAAATAAGTTTGATGATTAGAAACGAATAGGACATTAGTATCAGGGAGATTCTTAAAAATCTCACTCCCTTCTATTTGTAATTCATTAAAACCTCTATAACGTCTATGCGTCATAGAACCCATAATTCTTATGAGCCATTTTTTCAAAAATAATATATGACCAAAAGGATTTCTTTTAAATAATCCCATAAATAATTTTAATTTATCAGTGTCTCTTTTATTTAACAAAACAGACAACAACATCTGACTATCAACTAGTTCTACTTAAAACTAATCACAATTAATTAAATAACAGATAACATTTCAGTTAAATTCTTCTAAATATTAAGAAGAAAATGGGAGCCAAATATACAAAATCATGCCTCCAACGCAGATTTTAAGTGTACTTTAAGTTCACTAAGCATCATTGCAGTTGCTCCCCAAACTACGTAACCGTTTAATTCAAAGGATGGTACTTCGATATTTTCGGCATAAGAAGTTGATAATTTTTTAGAAATTACCCGATTTTCATCTAACAATTGCTCTATTGGAACCTCAATAACTTCTGCTACTTCTTCTTCCTGACGAATAAAATTAGGTGTTTTATCGGTTACCCCAAGAAAAGGATGCACCCAAAAATTAGACGGAGGAATATACACTTTGGTAAGATGTTTCAATACATCAACAAAATCGGACTTCACACCTATTTCCTCCCAAGTTTCTCTTAGTGCTGCCGATTTATAACTTTTATCAAACTCTTCTACTTTACCGCCTGGTAATGCTACTTGACCAGAATGAACACCCTCATAGGTAGGGCGCAATATTAACGCCAGATGCGCTTGATCTTCTTTAGGATAGAAAAGCATAAGTACAGCAGCATTTCTGGGATTCTTTTCTTCTATTTTAAGTTTATAAAGCTCTTGCATTCTCATTTCGGGAGCCATAATAAAATGAGAAGATTCTCCAGGTACTGACATTTTCTGTATTTTTGGAATCAAACTTTTAAACGTTTCGAATGTCATTTAACAGAGTAATTTTAGTGTATAGTTGTATTGTTTTTTTTAACTTATATAGTTGTGAAGATACACAATCTAAAAAAACTAAGCAGGGTGTTATTGAAAACGAACAGTCTATTTCTTTAGAAAAATCTGGTTACCAGAATGATACACTAAAAACTAAAATTAAAGATAAAACTAAAGATACTTCTGTTTTAGAGGATGAACCTTTTAAGCTCACAAACAAAAATATGAAGAGCTTCTTATTACAATATGGAAAGGAAAATCCTGAAACATTAGTACGAATAAATACTAAATTTGGAGACATCCACATTCAACTTTATAAAGAATCTCCATTACATAGAGCTAATTTTATTTACTTAGTAAAACAAAAATATTTTGATGAAACCTTTTTTTATCGAGTAGCTAAAGGATTCGTGATTCAGGGTGGAAATAGTGATCGTAACCAAATGGCTCATAAACGTCACGATATTGGAGATTATACTGTGCCCCATGAACCTATTACAGGTCTTAAACACAATCGTGGAGCTGTAGCATTGTCAAAACAATGGGTGAACAATCCATCCAATCGATCTACCCCTTATGAATTCTTTATTGTCATTGCAAAACAAGGAGCGCATCATCTAGATGGAGAACACACCATATTTGGTAAGGTGGTAAAAGGAATGAATGTAGCTGATAAAATATCAAATGTACCTGTAGATGGCAGTGAATGGCCTAAAGAAAATATCTTTATAAAAGCAGAGGTAATTCGATAGATAGCTGCTTAAAAAATGATAGTTATATTTTTTAAACAGCTATCATCAATAATTTAGCAAGGATCAGCTATTGTTTCGCACTGACAAGTATTTTTAGTACCCACAGCATTCTTTACGCGCTCCTTATAAGGTCCCATAGGATGTGCTAACCCTCCTTTTAACTTTGAAATAGTTTCTTTACGTAATTCTAAGTGCTTAAAGTTCTTCGTTTTCATGATATAAGATTTTATGATTTATATCAGTATATCAACAAACCTAAAAATTTGTTACCCAAAAAGAAAAAATGACATCCTCTATTTCTGCGTATAATAATTAAAGTCTTCTAATACCTTCGAAAGAAATTGCACTGGTTTTTCCTGAGGTGTAATCTGCATAAGACCACTTACCTTATTAGAGAGTTCTAAAATAATATTATGGTTTCCGTTCCTTCTGGCATCCTGGTAAATCGCTTTTATTTTGCGCATTTCCATATCACTAAAAACAGTAACTTGTGGGTATACCGGTTTATAGTCGTCTGGTATATCTACTAAAATTGTTTGATGAAATCTAACTTTTTGCTGCTCACTTATTACCGTAGTTCCGGCAGCCATATCTCCTAGTCGTTGCCCGGTTCCTTTAAAAAGAATTGCTACTACGGCAATTCCTCCAGATGCTAATGTAATGTCCAGTAATCTAAGTAACCATCGAATAAGATAACCAGAAAAGGCTGGTCTTGATCCATCCAACCGCACCACTTTTATCTTCATAGTCGCTTTTCCAGGAGTTCTACCATCCCAAAAAGTTTCCCACAATAAAAAGTAAAGAAAAGGAGGAAGTCCTATTATTAGCCAAAATGACCATTCGTCTCCAACATCTAAATCTAAAGCTCCTATAAAAAAAATTGCAACGATAAAATAGGCAATAATAATCAAGAGATCGATCAAGTATGCCAAGATCCTTTCTCCTATTCCAGCTGCATTTTGCTGTATACTTACATTTTGAGCAGTTTCTATTTGAAAATTATCCATTAATTATGTTTCTTTGAAGCTCCTAATTTTTGATCCATGCGTGAGGCGGCTTTTGTGAAGCAAAATAAAGATAAATGGTTAAAATTTGAAAGTGTTCTGCTTAATAATGCACAAATAACTCCAGATGAGCTTTCCAGTTTATATATTGAGATCACTGATCATTTGAGTTACGCGAGAACTTTCTACCCTAATAGCCAAACATTCAACTACTTAAACGGACTTGCTTCTAACGCACATCAAAAAATATATAAAACAAAAAAAGAAAAGAAAAATCGATTTTATTCCTTTTGGGTAAAAGAATTTCCTTTAGAGTTTTATAAATATCAGCGACAGCTTCTTATTGCTTTTTTAATTTCGGCACTTTTTACTGCTATAGGAGTTTATTCTTCGGCTACGGATGGAGCATTTGTTAGATCTATCCTAGGAGATGGTTATGTTAATATGACATTAGAGAATATTGAGAATGATGATCCTATGGCTGTGTATAAAAAGATGGAGGAAACGAATATGTTTCTAGGAATCACTATCAATAATATTAAGGTTGCATTATATTGTTTTTCCTTTGGAGTGATGTTAGGGATAGGTACTATTTTTATGCTGATGCAAAACTTTATTATGTTAGGCTCTTTTCAGTATTTCTTCTATGAAAAAGGATTACTCTGGGAAAGTGCCCGTACCATATGGATACACGGAACGATAGAAATTTCGGTTATTATTATTGCAGGATGTGCAGGATTAGTAGTTGGCAACTCTATTTTATTCCCAAAAACGTATACGCGTCTTACCTCTTTTGTTAGAGGTGTTAAAGCAGGATTAAAAATTGTGATAAGTACAGTTCCTTTCTTTATTATTGCAGGTTTCTTAGAAGGTTTTGTAACTAGACATACAGAAATGCCGGATTGGCTGGCTATTTTTATTATACTGGGATCTTTAAGCTTAATTCTATTCTATTACGTTATATATCCCAGACAATTATATAAAAAATCAATTTTGACAGATGGACAATAATTACATAGAATTTAAAAAGAAGAGAGAATTAGGAGAAATTCTTGCAGACACTTTTGCTTTTTTAAGAATCAATTTTAAATCGATATTTTCCGTACTTGCAAAAACTTGCTTGATACCCTTTATATTACTATTAATTTCTTTTGGTTATCAAGCTTATGCCGCTTCGAGTATTTTTGACAGCTTCGATTTCTATAATTCTAACATATTCAGTTCAGGTAACATTCTCTTTTCATACTTATTAGTTTTTATTACCTCAGCCGTTTTCTATTCTTCGTTTTTTGGAGCCATAATGATTCTAATAAAGGAATACGCTAATAATAACGGAATCATTTCTGAACAAAATGTTGTTACCGAATTCAAAGATCAATTCAGTAAAATTATTGGTCTCGGTATAATTGGTTTTATAATTGTTACTTTATCATTCTGTCTATGTATTGTTCCAGTTTTATACTTTTTTGTTCCTATGAATCTTATTTTTTCAATAATGATATTCAGAAATAAAGGTATTGGAGATTCATTATCAGAGAGTTTTGATATCATTAAAAATGAATTTTGGATTACTTTTGCTACCTATCTTATTATAATGATATTATTATACATTGTAAGTCTTGTCATTTCTATTCCTATTATTATATATACAATGTTTAAAACATTTACAGCTGCTACTGAAGGAGGTATGCCCGATTTATCAGTTTTCAAAGATTGGTGGTTTATTTTGTTGAATACTATTCTTTCCGGATTACAATATTTCCTTATTATAATCATAGCTATTTCTAGTGCATTTATATATTTCAATCTAAATGAAAGAAAACATCATACAGGAACATTAGAACAGATTGATTCTTTAGGTAAATCCGAATAACTTGAAAATACTACTTTACTTTTTATTACTAACGGCTTCTTTTTCTGTATCTGCAAAGATCCAAGATAGTACAACGGTATCAGAATCTCAAGAGGTAATATATGATCTTGATGCTACCAAAGAAATCAAAAAGTTTAGTTCTGATAAAATTCAGGAATTATTAAATGAGAATGACTTTAACTATACCGAATATGATGAACCTGATAACATCTGGACACGATTTAAAAAATGGTTAGGTCAAATATGGGATAGATTTACACAGTGGTTGTTTGGTGCTGGAGAAGTTACAGGATTTTGGGCTATTTTGCTTAGACTATTACCTTATCTAATCATTGTAGGTGTATTATTTTTATTAGGATGGTTATTTATTAGGGTAAATCCAAGAGATATGCTCTTCGAAAAACGGGAAGCTCCACAAATTATACTTACCGATGATGAAGATATTATTCAGAATCAAGATATTCAACAATTGATAGAATTAGCGCTAAAAGAAAATAATTACAGACTAGCAATAAGGTATTATTACCTTTCTGTGTTAAAAAAACTATCAGATACCGAATTAATCAACTGGGAATCTCAAAAAACGAATACCGATTATTTAAAAGAACTGACTGATGACTCCTTAAAAAGTAAGTTTCAGAATATTACTCGATTATATGACTTTATTTGGTATGGAAGTTTTGAAGTTGACGAGAAATCGTTTCATCAGGCGCAACAAAAATTTAAATCAATAACCAATAGTATACCCTCATAATTTGTTAAGTAAAAAGTCTAAAATATTTATCATTATAATCATAGCTGTTGTAGGCTTACTTACTTTTTTGGAAGCAAGTGAACCAGAACCTATCAATTGGTTTCCTAGCTATGCTAAGACTGACAAAATTCCTTTAGGAACATTCGTCTCTTATTCTATAATGAAAGAGACTTTTGAAGATCGCGGACTAAAAGATATCAACCAACCTCCTTATGAGTTTTTATTGGATAATGATACAGTATCTGGAACCTACTTTTTCGTAAATGGATCCATAGGTTTTGATGATAGCGAATTGGATAGAATATTGAGCTGGGTAGAAAAAGGAAATACCTTATTTGTATCTTCCAAAACAATTAGTAGAAACCTACTAGACACGCTGTTAATCGATACAGATAATCTGGTATCAATCGATGACATTTCTACACAACCAATGGTAGAATTGGTTAATAAAAATTTAAAAGAAGAAAAACCGTATCATTATGACCGTGATGTATATAATCCTTATTTTAGTGAAATAGATACTGTTAATACTACAGTTCTTGGAGTTACGCAACTATACAATGACACTTTACTGATTAAAGACCCAAAACTAAATTATATCAAACAATCTTTTGGTGATGGAGAAATACTACTTCATTCTTTTCCTGAAGCTTTTGGTAATTACTTTATGTTAACAGACAAAAATTATGAATACACTCAGAATATGTTATCATATCTAGATTCAACTAAAAAAATTCTCTGGGATAATCATTATAAATCAGGAAAAACATTCTATACATCTCCATTATTTTTCTTATTTCAAAACAGGTATCTGAAATGGGCATATTATATCTTAATAATTGGAGTATTACTTTTCGTTATTTTTGAAGGAAAGCGAAAACAAAGAAGCATCCCAATTATAGAACCTCTTAAAAACCAGACACTAGCCTTTACCAGAACGATTAGTGCAATGTACTATGAAACGGAAAAACATAAAGAAATTGCAGAAAAACAAAACCTTCTCTTTTTAGACTATGTTCATCACGATCTTAGAATACAGACAAACACACTGGATGAAAAAACATTGTTAGATATTTCTGCCAGAAGTAATAATGACATAGAAGACACTAAAAGTTTGTTTAAGTATTTTGAAGAACTCAATCGAAAAAGAGTTATCTCGAAAGAAGAATTAATTCGGTTATATGATATGATAACCGAATTTAAAAATAAATCATAACAATAAAGATATAGAACGATCTCTTACTGAGAATAAATATAATCATATGGAAAACGAAGAGTTACAAAATGATGGTTTAGAAAATACTCCTCAGGAAACCGAGGGAAATACCGCTCCTATTGACACTCCGCAGGAGGTTACGACGACTACTGAAGCTACTTCAGAAAATATAAATTTTGAAAATCGTATTGATCTTAGTGAGTTACAACAAGCGGTAGAAAAATTAAAAACTGAATTAGCAAAAGTAATTGTTGGTCAACAGGATTTTATTGAACTACTAATCGTTTCACTCTTATCTAATGGTCACGTGCTTATTGAGGGGGTTCCTGGAATTGCCAAAACAATTACTGCAAAACTATTTGCCAAAACACTTGAAACAGGATTTAATAGGATTCAATTTACTCCTGATCTAATGCCTAGTGATGTTCTAGGAACTTCTATACTGAATATGAAAACTAGTGATTTCGAATTTAAGAAAGGGCCAATATTTTCTAATATGGTACTAATTGATGAAATCAACCGTGCTCCTGCAAAGACACAGGCAGCTCTATTTGAGGTTATGGAAGAACGTCAGGTAACTATTGATGGAATACGATATGTTATGGAACCTCCTTTTATGGTCTTAGCTACACAAAATCCAATTGAACAAGAAGGAACCTATGCTTTACCAGAAGCACAACTAGACCGTTTCTTATTTAAAATCAAAGTGGACTACCCATCATTAGAGGAAGAAGTAGACATTCTGAAAACGCATCATGAAAGAAAAACCCAAAAACCATTAGAAATGGTGAATCCTGTGATGACACCAGAAAAACTAATGGAGTACAAGAAAAAAACTCAGGAAGTTATTATAGAAGAAAAGATTCTAGGATATATCGCAGAAATCGTTACCAAAACGAGAACACATCCACATCTTTATCTTGGAGGTTCTCCACGCGCTTCTATTGCGGTTATGAATGCTTCAAAAGCATTTGCCGCAATTAACGGTAGAGATTTTGTTACTCCAGAAGATATTAAAAAGTCGCTATATCCTGTATTACGTCATCGTATTATATTATCTCCGGAACGCGAAATGGAAGGAATGACTACAGAAAATGTCATTGAGATGATTTTACAATCAGTAGAAATCCCACGTTAATTGTGATTAAATTCTATAAATCCTTATACCTAAGCTCTAGAGTATTTTATATACTCGCTATCCTATCGGTACTATTTTTAGTTTCGTATTGGTTTCATGCAGTATACCCATTAGCTTGGTTATTAGTATGGGGATTGATGATTACTTTTTTGTTTGATGCTGTTATTTTATTCAACACCAGAAATGGAATTGAAGCGAACAGGTTACTACCAGAGAAGTTTTCGAACAGTGACTTTAATGCGATTCCGGTTAGGGTAAAAAACAACTATTCATTTACTACCTACACAGAAATAATTGATGAAATTCCTGTTCAGTTTCAAAAACGTGATTTCTTAAAAACAGGTATAATTACCCCAAAATCAACCTTAGATTTCGAATATTCGTTGAGACCTGTTAAAAGAGGTGAGTATGTTTTTGGTCATTTGCACGTGTATGCTATGACTAAAATCAACTTAGTCAAAAGACGTTATAGTTTTGATAAATCGGCTATGGTAAAAGTATATCCTTCTTTTATTCAAATGAAGAAATACGATTTTCTGGCTATCGATAATAAACTAACTCAGTTCGGACTTAAAAAAATCAGACGTATTGGTCATACTATGGAGTTTGAGCAAATCAAAGAATACGTCATTGGCGATGATGTGCGAACCATTAACTGGAAAGCTACTGCTAAGCATGGGAACTTAATGATTAATCAATTTCAGGATGAAAAATCACAACCGATTTACTCCATTATTGATGAAAGTCGAGTAATGAAAATGCCTTTCAAAGAATTGAGTTTATTAGATTATGCGATAAATAGCACCTTAGCATTTTCTAATATAGCGCTTAAAAAAAATGACAAAGTAGGAATGCTTACTTTTTCTAAAACAGTTAGTAATTTTTTACCTGCAAGTAGAAAGAAAACATATATCAATAATGTATCAGAAACTTTATACAATGTCAAAACACAGTTTCTGGATGCTGATTTTGGATTATTATATGCACACGCAAGAAGACAGATAAATCATCGCAGTCTTTTATTGTTATATACGAACTTTGAACATATTTCTGCTTTAAAAAGACAACTTCCCTATTTACAAGCGCTAGCAAAAAAACATCTTTTGGTTGTAATTTTCTTTGAAAATACCGAGCTACATCAACTTATAAATTATAGTGCGGAGGATTTAGAAGGAATCTATGATCAAACGATTGCACAGCAATTCGCATACGACAAAAAAATAATGGTAAAAGAATTACAAAGGCATGGAATTCAAACTGTTTTAACATCTCCTGAAGATCTAACGGTAAACACCATCAATAAATATCTGGAGATAAAAGCAAGAGGGCTTTTGTAATTATAATTTCGAGTTTTAGATTTTAGATTGACAATTTTAATATAGAGATCACTCACGTTAAAATACTCCCTTACTCATCTGCTCACATACTAGAATACATTTCATCCTATAAATTCTACAATTCAGTTAGATACTTTATAAATAGACATAAGATTTATAGACTTTTGAATCATCAAAACGAAATAATAAAAATCAAAAAACTAAACTCTTATGAAAACTCTAATCTTACTTTTAGCAATGACAGCTGTAAATTTTGTAACCAAGGCACAAGATTCTACAGGAATTACTATCACCGTAACAGTACCTAATGTATCAAACTCTGACGGTGCTGTACTTTTTGGATTATATGACGAAGCTACTTTTATGAAAGCTGCTCCTGTTAAATCAGCAAAAGGTGAAATTATAGATGGTATTGCCAAAATTACATTTACAGATATCCCTGCTGGAGAATATGGAATTTCTTGTGTGCATGATGCCAATAATAACCAAAGAATGGATTTTGAAGAAAATGGAATGCCGAAGGAAAGTTATGGAGTATCCAATAATAACATGAGCTACGGGCCCCCGATGTGGTCAGATGCAAAATTTGAAGTAAATACTGAAAATTTGGAACTGGAAATTAGATTTTAATCAACCAATACATAGTCATCAATCAAAAAGAGGGTTTTGCCTGTAAAATAAGGCAAAACCCTTTCTTCATCCCACAATATTAACCATTATCTTCACAACTACTTTCACTAGCATCGCGTAATGCTTCCTCCAAATCAGCATCCTCGATAAAAGGACAGCTATCTAATTCGTTTAAATATGTAATCGAAGCTGCTCTAAAAGCTTCACAGTTTTCTACCGTTGGATCATTAGAAAAACGTTCTAATGTATTGCTGTAATTTTCTATTGCTGATAAAGGCACACACCCTCCCGTAAGTTCTTCTACAATATCTTCTTCAGAGCAAGATGTTAATAATGCACTCATACTTAATCCCATTACTACTAAAGATTTCCTTACTATTCTCATTTTTTTAATTTTTAATTATTATAAGTTTTGTTGTTTAGTGTTGTTAAAGAATAAGAGGTAAACATTTTCTAAAAAAACTTCTATAGATAAAACAAATTTTTACCATTTATTTAATCAATATTATCAATAGCTTTTTTATTTTTGTGATGCAAAAAAGCCACAATGACTATAACACAATTAAGATATGTTCTCGCAGTAGCTGAACATCAAAATTTTACAAAAGCAGCCGAAAAAACTTTTGTTACTCAACCTACACTAAGTATGCAAATTCAAAAACTGGAGGAAGAGTTAGACATCCTTATTTTTGATCGAAGTAAAAAACCAATTGAACTGACTGAAGTAGGAAGGAAATTAGTACAACAGGCCAGAAATATTGTGAACGAGAGTGAACGTATTCAGGATATTGTAGATCAGCAAAAAGGGTTTATAGGAGGTGAATTTAAATTAGGAGTGATACCTACGGTGATGCCAACATTATTACCCATGTTCTTACATAACTTCATAAAGAAATACCCAAAAGTAAAACTTAAAATTGAAGAGTTGACCACAGAAGCTATTATGGAACGTTTACAAGATGGACATCTAGATGCTGCTATTGCCGCTACCCCATTGCTAAATGAAAACATAAAAGAACGGGTATTATATTATGAACCTTTTGTGGGATATATTCCTCCTAGCCACAGATTAAATCAAAAGAATAAAATTGATGTTTCTGATCTGGATATAGATGACATGCTATTACTAGAAGATGGGCACTGCTTTAGAGATGGGATTGTTAACCTTTGTAAAACCCAAAAAAGCTATGATGATGATCACTTTCAGTTGGAAAGTGGAAGTTTCGAAACATTGGTTAAGCTATCTAACGAAGGACTTGGTATGACACTGTTACCATATCTACACACACTAGATATTAATGATAAAGAGAAAAGGAACTTACATCACTTCAATGAACCATCGCCGGCTAGAGAAGTAAGTCTTATTTATCATAAGAGTGAATTAAAAATGCAAATAATTGAAGCGTTACATACTACAATTGCAGGAGTAGTAAAAGGTGCAATTACTTTTCAGAATGTACAAATTATAAGCCCTATATCTAAAATAAAAAGCGACTAAAAAGTCGCTTTTATATTTATGATTTTAAATAAATTAAACAAGGTTCTAACTCTGGTTTGTTTAGTGCTAAAGATTGAATCCAAAGTTTTAATTCTTCAATCTCGTGAGGTAGTAATCTGTTTAGTGCCTTAATTACTTCCTTTGTAAATAGATTTACATCAAAACTAACTTTTTTTAGTACAGTCTTAGTGTAGTCAAACATTGCTCTCGCCATAAATTAATAGGGGTTTAAATGTTAGGTTTAAAAAACAAGTAGTTGTACGATTATACTTACAGTTTTTAAAGTTGTTGAATCTAATATAGTCAAATTAGACTAAAAAATCGCCTTTTAACCCTTATTTAACTTTATTAAAAACTATTATCACCATCCAAAAGATCACCTAAACCTCCTAAAATACTACCTTCTCCTCTGCTTTTACCTCCTCCTCTTGGGGCCAATGCTAATACTCGATTAGCCAATCTACTAAAAGGTAAAGATTGTATATACACTACTCCTGGTCCTGTTAAGTTTGCAAAAAACAAGCCTTCTCCTCCAAAAATAGTATTCTTAATACCCTTTACCATTTCTATATCATAATTAACACCTTTAGAAAAACCTATAATACATCCTGTATCTATTTTTAATTTTTCTCCTATTTGCAATTCTTTTCTTGCTGTGGTTCCTCCTGCGTGTACAAATGCCATACCATCTCCTTCTAATTTTTGCATAATAAACCCTTCTCCACCAAACAAACCTCTTCCTAATTTTCTGGAAAACTCTATCCCAACAGAAACGCCCTTTGCGGCACATAGAAAAGCATCTTTTTGGCAAACAAATTTACCACCATATTCGGTTAAATCTATAGGAATGATTTTTCCTGGATATGGCGACGCAAAGCTTACTTTCTTTTTACCTATTACTTCATTATAAAAAGCAGTCATAAATAAACTTTCTCCTGTAAGCAATCTTTTTCCTGCTCCGAAAATCTTACCCATAAATCCTTGGTCTTTCTGCGAACCATCTCCAAAAATAGTATCCATCTTAATACCATCTTCCATCATCATAAAACTACCAGCTTCTGCTATTACTCCTTCTTGAGGGTCTAGCTCTATTTCTACATATTGCATTTCTTCTCCATAAATGGTATAGTCTATTTCGTGTGCTGTCATAATTTTATTATTTATTTTTATTGATTAATGAATGTTTCAATATATAAGTAATATGTTTTTACAAAATGTTACATATTCATTTTTACATAAACTAAATTCATTAGTATTCCAAAACCCACAACATGTTAACTTTTTAACTTAATTGTCCACTCAAAATTAAAAGTAGAAACCTCTACACCTTCCTTATTAGTTCCTACAGATTTCATCCAGACCGTTTGTCCTTCTCCCGTTTCAATAGTTTTTTGAATGGCTTCTTTAATCAAATGTCCATCATTGCATATAAATGTAATTCTACCCGTTGCTTTCTTCGTAAATGTGGCATTGTTATTTGCTACCAACATAGATATTTTCTTTCCACTTTCATGGATCTGACCGGATACCATTGCTCCCGTGCTCATCTCCGCTGCCATGCCTTGTACAGCCCAAAACATAGAATTAAAAGGATTCTGATTCATCCATCTATGCCTAACACTCACTGTACAGCTAGATTCATTGACTTGTTTTACACGAACCCCACAGAGCCACGCAGAAGGTAACTTGAACATTGTAAAGGTGTTGATCTTAGCAGGAGTAATCTTCATAATACAGTATTTAATTGCCCTAAAGTATTGAAAAAGTATGGACATACAAAATAACATCAAATCATAAAATTATGTTAAATTATGGTACTATGCTTTGCATAATACCTTCTTTTAGCCATATATTTGTATAAGAAACTATTATATACTTTTAAAAATGTCCAATAACAACCACAAAAATATCGCAACATTTATGCACTTAGGAGTGTTCACCAAATACTTCATTCCATTTGGAAATTTTATAGTTCCTATATTATTATGGACTACCAATAAGGATAAATCGGGTTTTATAGATAACCATGGCAAAGAAGCTATCAACTTTCAGTTGAGCGTGCTATTTTATACGATAATTTTAGGAATGATATCTGTACCGTTTTTTATGTTCAACATCTTTGGAGATGCTTCTTTATTAGATGTTTTTAATCACAATGGGTTAGACATTAACTTTTCTACCGATGGAGGGTTCAGAACATTAATAGGTGCCTCTTTTGTAGGTGTGTTAGCATTAATAGGGTTCTTTTTAGAAATCATTTTTATCATCACTGCAGCATTAAAGGGAAATAAAGGAGAACTATATAGATATCCATTAACAATAAGATTTATAAAGTAATTTAGAATGAACTCATCAATCAACATAAAATACGTTCTAATTACTGCCATAGCTGTGGTATCCTCCTTCTTTTTTCACGAGTTAGCTCACTTCATCACTGGGAAACTCTTAGGATACGAAATGGGAATGACACTTAATTCTGCATTCTTATTAGAAGGAGAATACCAATCAGCTTGGCACCAACAATTAGTTAGTGCAGCTGGACCTTTATTTACAATGCTTCAGGCTTTTGTAATATTTTATTTTATTAAAAAAACGAATAACAAGTATTGGTATCCCTTTTTATTCTTTGCATTTTACTCTAGAGTATTAGCTATGATTATATCAATTTTTAATCCTAATGATGAAGCTCGGATTAGCGCTTGGCTTGGACTTGGATATTGGATGTTACCATTATTAGTAGGCTTTACATTATTAGTATTATTAATTAAAACATCAAAAGAGCAGAGATACAATTTAAAATTTAATCTAATCAATTATCTTTTATCCTCAGTTTTTATTGCTGGAGTTGTATTCTCTAATCAATATATATTTAAATAACATCATCAATCAATTAATCAATCAAAAAATGAACAGTTTAACTTTTTAAAAACCAGTTTTATGAAGATCGAAAACACAAAAGCGCAAATGCGCAAAGGTGTTCTGGAATATTGCATACTTTCAATTCTTAGGGATGACGACGCTTATGTAGCAGAAATTTTAGGGACCCTTAAAGACGCAAAGATGTTAGTTGTAGAAGGCACAATATATCCTTTATTAACAAGACTTAAAAATGCCGGATTACTTAGTTATCGCTGGGAAGAATCTACATCAGGACCACCACGAAAATATTACGGACTTACGGAAACAGGAAAACTTTTTCTAAAAGAATTAAATACCACTTGGGACGAATTACAAAATGCAGTAACTATAGTTACTAAACAAAAAAAGAAACAAAAATGAACAAAACAGTCAATATAAATTTAGCAGGCATATTTTTTCACATAGATGAAGACGCTTATTTAAAGCTGCAGCGCTATATTCAGGCGATAAAACGTTCATTTACCGACTCTCAGGGTAGAGATGAAATTATCGCTGATATCGAAGCGCGAATAGCAGAGCTTTTTAGTGAAAAAATAAAAGACGAAAGACAAGTAATCGGTACTAAGGAAGTAGATGAAGTAATCGAAGTTATGGGGCAACCCGAAGATTATAGATTAGACGAAGAGATTTTTGAAGACGAACCAAAATCTTCTTACCAAAGAACTCCAAAATCTAAACAATTATTTAGAGATACTTCTAACTCATATGTAGGAGGTGTAAGTTCTGGATTAAGTCATTATCTAGGTATAGATCCTATTTGGTTAAGAATAGCGTGGATTCTTTTTACCGTATTTTCTAGTGGTGCCTTTATCCTTATCTATATCGCATTCTGGATTTTTGTACCAGAAGCAAAAAGTACAGCAGACTATTTAGCAATGAAAGGAGAAGCTGTAAATATTAGTAACATCGAAAAAAAAATCAAGGAAGGATTTAATGATGTCGCAGATAAAGTAAAAGATGTAGATTATCAGAAATACAGTGATAAAGTAAAAAGTGGTTCTACTAGTTTTTTCGATGCACTTGGAGATGTGTTATTAGTGGTATTGAAGATATTTGTGAAATTTATAGGTGTCTTACTTATTATTGTATCAGGAATCACTTTAATAAGTTTATTTATTAGCTTATTTACTGTTGGAACTTTTGGATTCATAGAAACACCATTTACTGAATATATAGACGTTGTTAATCATCCTAATGTACCATTATGGCTAGTATCCTTACTTACATTATTTGCTGTAGGTATTCCATTTTTCTTTTTATTCATTTTAGGTTTAAAAATTGTTATCAATAACCTAAAATCAATAGGTACTACAGCTAAACTAGGATTGTTAGCCGTATGGATTATATCAGTAATAGGACTAGCAATTGTAGGAATCCGTCAAGCTACTCAAGAAGCATATGATGCAGAAGTAATAGAAGATTCTAGAAACCTATATCTTCAATCTAGTGACACATTAAACATAAAAATGGTTGGAAATAGTAGATATGTAAGAAATCTATACCATAGAAATGATTTTAAAATAAAAAGAGATCAGAACGATAACAAAGTAATCGTAATTCAAGATATTGAAGTATTCATTAAAGAAAACAGAGAAGATTCTATTCCTAAAATTATGGTTAGAAAAAATGCTGAAGGAAGCAGCTATGACGAAGCTAAAGAAAGAGCAGCTGCTATTAAGTATGAGTACGATGTAAAAGGTAATTCCTTATTATTAAATGGATATGCAATCACTGATTACGCAAACAAATACAATGATCAGGAAATTGAAATCATAATTTCCATACCAGAAGGAATGACCATATTAGCAGATGATAATACATCTGGATACAATAACTCTTGGAAGTATAATGATTTCCTAACTATAGATGGGAAAGAAGAAAAATATCTAAAATTAATTGATGGTAAATTTTCTTGTCAGGATTGCCCTAAAGATGAATGGCAATACAATGAATGGGAAGATAATAACAACACTGATGATAAAACCAATCTTAAAATTGATGAAGATGGAGTCCAAATCAAAATCAACTCAGATGATGAGGACGCTAATCTTAAAATCGATGAAGATGGAGTACAAATCAAAAGTGAGGAAGTAGATATAAAAATAGACGAGAACGGAATAAAAATCAAAACCGATAATTAATCAATCTATCCGTCTTAAGCGGATCAAAAAACGAACAGTTTAACAAATTAAATCACACTATTATGACAACACTAACCAAAATTATAGCAACATTAATCCTTACCGCTTTATGTTGTTCTTGCAACATAGCTTTTGATGGAATCAGAGGCGAAGGAGAAGTTATTCGAAAAGAAAAGACTATCAACGAAAACTTTGACACTATAAAATCCAGTCGAGGTTTAGATGTAGTATTAACTAATAAAAAAGATAAAAAAGTAATTATTGAAGCTAATGAAAACCTACATCAACATATAGAAGTATATGTAGAAGGAGAAACGCTGTATATTACTTCTGACAAGAATATCTATCGAGCTGATGAAAAGACAGTTTATGTATCCTATGATAAATTAGGGAAAATATCTGCAACCAGTGGAGCTAGAGTTACATCTCAGGGAGCAGTTGTTCAGAAAGATCTTGCCATCAGTGCTACAAGTGGTGCGGATATAGAGCTTAAAGTAAAAGCAGAAACACTTACCACATCAGTAACAAGTGGTGCAATGATGAATTTATCAGGAAAAGTAAATAACCATAATGCAAGTGCAACAAGCGGAGCAGATATAAGAGCTGATGACTTATTAAGTCTGGTATCTAATGCCAAGGCTACTAGTGGCGCCATGATCAGAATTCATGCCAAAGATCAATTTACTGGAAAAGCTACTAGCGGTGCAAATATTAACTATTATGGTGAACCAGAAAAAGTTGATGAAGTAGAAAATTCTGGAGGGAATGTTAAAAGGAACTAATCAACAATACTCCTAACCAATAAATTCAACCAACCACTACCAACCAAAAAAATAGAGCCACCTGAAAAGCACCCATTGTTTGTTGACAGACAAGTTATTTAGATATTATGCTTTTCGGGTGGTTCTTATGTTTTAATAATTATTAATTTCTTACCTCCACCCTATTCTATAGACGGATCATCAATCATATCAACATTCATCAACCTGCCAGATTCAGGCAAATCAAAAAACGAAAAAATGACATCAAAACTTCATGCTTTAACCGTGTCTATATGCCTAACATTATCTTTGGGATATAGTACTCAAGCTCAGCAATCAGAATCCCTAAAAAATCTTAAGACCACTATTCTCAGGTTAGATACTGAATTCTGGGAATCCTATAACAGCTGTGATATTAAAAAATTTAGAACATTTTTTATAGAGGATTTTGAATTCTATCACGATAAAGGAGGATTAACATCTGGACTTACTAAAATGATGTCCAGCGTCGAAAATGGATTATGCAAACCAGAAAACCCCAGAGTACGAAGAGAAGTTGTAGAAGGAAGTGTTGATGTATTTCCTCTTAATAATTACGGAGCCATCATTACTGGCGAACACGTCTTTTATGTTTCAGAAAATGGTAAAGCAGAACGACTTGCTGAGATAGCAAAATTCACACACGTTTGGCAGCATAAAAATGAGCAATGGAAAATGACCAGAGTATTAAGTTATGATCACCAACCTGCTCCTCAGAATACAGACAAAAAAGAAATCTCTTTATCAGATGAAATCTTAAATCAATACGTTGGAACCTACCAAGCTCCACAAACAGGGACTGTAATAGTAACTAAAAAAGACAATATCTTAGAAATAAAAGCTGGTAAAATGGAGGCCATTGTATATCCCCAAAAAGAAAACCTGTTTTTTAATAAGCAAAATCCATTAACTTTTGAATTTATAAAAGATACCAATGAGGTTGTACATAAAATGATCGTTCGAGAAAATGGACAAATTGTAGAAGAAGCGAAAAAAATATAGTAACATAAAGAATACTATTTCGCATTAAACCTAGTTTTGCGTTTTGTAGAAAAAAATAGCCTCTAATCCAAAAGAGGCTATTTTTTTGGTATGTGTTTTGAGATATCGTGTAAAACAGCATTATATTTAATCTATAATATTTGAAATAAAAATTACAATTTTTGTCTCTTATTATACTGAAATAAAAAAAACACAGTTTAAAATAAAAACTTTCACACTATGAGAACATGGGCACTTTCTTTGTTATGCTTAATTGGTTTAGGAAACCTACACGCGCAAAAAGAAAAGATAAAAGGCAATAAAATTGTTATGACTGAAGAAAAAATTGTAGACGCTTTTCATACAATTGAATTATATGATAACTTCGAGGTCTCTATAGATGAAGATAGTGATCATATCATAAAGATTGAAGCAGATAGCAATCTTCAGGAGTTTATTGAAGTAGCCATACAGGATAGTATATTAAAAATAAGAGCAACTAAATTCTTTCGCCGCGCTAAAGCGTTAAACATACGAATCTCCTATGCTTCAGAATTAAAAAAAATAGTCACATATGACAAGATTAACCTTAAATCATTGGCTCCAATAAAATCATCAGAATTAAGTATCGAAGCTAATGATAATTCAGATGTGTTTTTATCAATAGATACAGGTAGCGTAACAAGTATTTCTAACGGAAAAGCAACTCTTGACTTACACGCTGACTCCAAAGAAGCATTTTATCAGGTAAACGAAAATTCCGAATTAAAAGGAATTATCACTGCGGATAGTCTAAAGATAGATTTATATCAAAAAGGGTATGCAAAATTAGAAGGAGATGTTAAATCAATGTTAGTGAGAGCTGATGGAAATACCGATTTTTATGGTGAAAAATTAACATCAGGTAAAACATCTATTATTGCTGAAGGTTCCAGTGATTGCTATGTATTAGCAAATGAAGAAATTACTATTGAAGCTAAAGATGAAACAGAAATCTATTTACTAGGAGAACCTACAATTAATATGACAATGTTTGCTAACGAAGCTACTTTGTACAAGAAAAAAATTGACTACAGTCCGAGTAGGCTCAAATTAAAATAGAAATTCTAAAAAATAGTAGACCTGACAAATTTTTAAAATTTGTCAGGTCTACAAGTAATTTCGATTTTAATCTTATCTTACTAAGCAGAAACCTCCTCACCAGTTTCTACAGTGGCTAGATATCTTTCTGCATCTAATGCCGCCATACAACCTGTACCAGCTGCGGTAACCGCTTGTCTATATTCTTTATCCTGAACATCACCTGAGGCGAATACACCTGGAATATTGGTTTTAGTAGATTTACCTTCTGTAATAATATATCCGGTATCATCCATATCGATCTGACCTTTAAAAATATCTGTATTAGGTTTATGACCAATCGCAATAAACAATCCAGTAATAGCTATCTCAGATTTCTCTCCCGTTTGGTTATTCACCATTCGTAAACCTTCCACTACTTGATCTCCAACAACCTCATCAACTTCTGTATTATATAATACTTTAAGATTAGGTGTGTTATTCACACGATGCTGCATCGCTTTAGACGCTCTCATATAATCTTTACGCACCAACATAGTAACGCTAGAACAAATATTAGAAAGATATGTAGCTTCTTCTGCTGCAGTATCTCCAGCACCAACGATAGCAACGTCCTGACCTTTATAAAAGAATCCATCACAAACTGCACAAGCAGAAACTCCACCTCCACGTAATTTCTGTTCACTAGGCAATCCTAAATATTTAGCAGTTGCACCCGTAGAGATAATAACAGCTTCAGCTTCAATCTCTTTCGTATTATCAACAGTAACTTTATGGATTCCTCCTACTTCCTCACTAAATTTCACAGAAGTAACCATTCCGATACGTACTTCCGTACCAAATCGTTCCGCTTGCTGTTGTAATTGCACCATCATTGTTGGCCCATCAATACCTTCAGGATATCCTGGGAAATTATCCACCTCTGTAGTGGTAGTTAACTGTCCTCCTGGCTCCATACCAGTATACATAATGGGCTTAAGATCTGCACGTGCTGCGTAAATTGCTGCAGTATATCCTGCTGGTCCTGAACCTATAATTAGGCATTTTATTCTTTCTATTGTATCTGACATAATCTTTTTCGGTTTATCTGATGTAAAAGTAGCAATTTGAAGAGAAACCTTACAGTAAAGTTATTAAGAATTATTATAAGCTTGTAGACATCTTAAATAAATACTAAAATGAAAAACAATAACTCTCTACACATATATATTTGTAAACAAATCAACTAATACCGTGCGAAACCTTCTCTTTCTTATTATTTTAATTATTAATTCGGGTATATATTCTCAAAACAAAAAAGTAGATAGCCTTAGATTAAAATTAAATTCGCACACTGCTCAGGATACTAAAAAGGTTGATTTATTAAATGAGACTGGTTTCGAATATTGGATAATCGACCCTAACGAATCTTTAAAATACGGAGAAAAAGCATTAATGCTCTCTAAAAAATTAAAATATGATGCTGGTGTTGCCGTGGCAAATCGGATTATTGGAGTAGCATATTGGGCACAAGGCAATCAGAACGAAGCATTATTATATCTTACTCAATCTCAGAAAAAATTTAAAAGCAACGATGATCAAGAAGGTATTGCGAACACTATGCTTAATATCGGAATGGTGTATGCAGATCTTAAAGAATATGATAAGGCCTTGAAAAACTATAACATTGCTATTGATAATTTTACCGCGTTAAATCTCTCAAGCCGCATTGCTACTACATTTACAAAAATAGGAACTATCCATATCGAAAAAGGGAACCTTAATGATGCTCGAATATATATATCAGATGCTTTAAAACTTCACACTAAGAATAATTTTCAATATGGAATTGCAGAAGCTCATAACCGTTTAGGAATTCTTTACTTAGAAGAAAAGGAGCTTGCTCAAGCAAAATATCACATAGAAAGATCTATTTCTGTGGGTAAAAAGATAGGTGATGAAGATGGTATGATAAGTAACTTAATCCAATACGGTAAACTACTAAGACTCGAAAACAACTTTGAAGCTGCGGAGATTCACCTTAATTTAGGTCTTAAAAGAGCTAAAAACAATAATCTAAAGAAACATGAATTGCTTGCCTATAAAGAGCTAAAAGAACTTAGAACACAACAAGAAAAACCTAAAGAAGCATTGGTTTTTTATGATTTATACTCAAACCTAAAAGATTCGATCTTTAATACTGAAAAATCTAAGCAGATTGCCTATCTCGAGTTTAAAAATCAACTGGAACAACAAGAGAAAGAGCTCGAATTCCTTCAAGAAAAAGAAAAAACAGATGTTTTAATTAAATGGAGTCTTGCCTTTGGTATTCTCATATTATTAACAAGTAGTCTTCTAATTCTAACCAACATAAAACAACGTTCTAGAAAAAATAGAGAGTTATTAGAAAAAAGTAACGAACTTTTACAATCCAAAGAAGCGCTAAATCAACAAGCACTGGAAAATTCAAAACTAAAACAACAGGAGTTAAAACAGCAACTTGAGTTTAAAAACAAAGAACTTGCCTCCTATGCAATCAATTTTGTTCAAAAAAATGAACTATTGCAAAATCTGCGAAGTACAGCGCAACTGGCAAAAAAGTCAACCCCAAAAGAAAAGGATAAATTAATAGATCAACTAAACAAAACCATTCAACAAAACTTAAGTATTGATAGAGATTGGGAGGATTTTAAACGTTTTTTTGAAGAAGTACACGTTGATTTTTATAAGAAACTAAAAGCTAAACATCCAGAATTAAGTGCAAACGATCTAAAAATTTGTTCGTTAACGAGATTAAATCTTAATATTAAAGAAACCGCAAGTATCCTCGGTATTTCTCCTGAGAGTGCTAAGACTGCACGTTATAGACTACGTAAAAAGCTTGAATTACATCAAAATCAAGAAATCTTTACATATTTATTGGCATTAGAAAACGAATAATCCAGTATGTGCTACGCAATTTTCAAGTATTTCAGGAAAACACACCTATAAAATACACACATATAAATTACTAAAAATAAGCATTTTATATTTCGATGTCTACCTACTGTACACTTCTTATTAACATAATTAGTGCATCTGTCTACTTTTAATAAAAAGACTGCCTACTTACCGTATACTCCATTTATTAGCAGTGACTTATCCTCTTACATACTTTTGATCCCGGAAAACAAAACGAATTATTAATTCTTAAAAACTTGAAAATGTTGAGGAATAAAAGAAACAAAGAACCATATACATCAAAAAGGTGTTGGGTGAGAAAACAAATTGAATTGAAGAATAAGTTATATCACAAAAACATAGAATAATGGAAGAGTTGTTTATGAATTTACCATCTATATCAGCAATCATACTAGATCCTATCTCGCTGGTTATTATAGGAATCTATGTAGCATTAATGATTTGGGAAGCAGTAGCTCCAGCTCGTGAATTACCAAAAGTAAAATACTGGAAACTAAAAGGATTGGTCTCTTTTGCTACATTCTTCTTACTCTCTTCTTATCTTCCTCTGATTTGGGATAATTATTTAATAGAATACCAAATTTTTGATCTTACAGGATTAGGTGTCTTTGGGGGAGCAGTTTTTGGATTTGTTATATATGAATTCGCATTATACGTATGGCACAGAGCAATGCATGCAAGTGACTTCTTATGGAAAGTCTTTCACCAGATGCATCATAGTATAGAACGCATGGATTCTTATAGTGCATTCTACTTCAGTCCGATGGATATGATCGGATTTACATTTCTAGGGAGTTTTTGCTTTACTATTATCGCTGGATTTGACCCTAAAGCCGTAGTAATTATAATTCTGATTACTAATTTCTTTGCCATTGTACAGCATTGTAATATCAGCACTCCGTATTGGATTGGATACCTAGTTCAGCGACCAGAAGGACACACCTACCATCATAAAAAAGGAGTGCACGCCTATAACTATTCTGACTTATCCTTTATCGATATGTTATTTGGCACTTTTAACAATCCAAAAGTACATCCCAAAGAATCTGGGTTTTATTCCGGAGGATCTGACAAAATTGTGGATATGATACTTTTCAGAGATATCAATAAAAAAAATAGTTAAGTCGTGATAAAATTGTTCTGGGTTTTTGTTTTGTCCAAAAACCCAGAACAATTTCTATTAAAAAATAAGTTATGAATACACCATTAAAAAAATATAAAAAGTATTGGACTCAATTCCTTAACAAAAGGTCATTGTTTAGCGCTATTATCTATAGTTTACTATTGTTATTAATCATTTCTTCGGGAACATTAAATACAATCGAATTGTTATACTTAGAAATATACAATGCTACCCTATTTTATATTATCCTGAACATGATACTTTTTTCCAAAGATGTTTTACAAACTAAGTCTGATTTACTTTTCTCAAATGAGTTAATCGAAATACTTATGATTATCGTATTAGCAGCCATACTTATCATCTCTTTATACCTATCAAAGGATAGTATAAATGCTTTCGAGATAAGCCAGGTGATTGTAAAAGTTAATGCAACGTTTGTTGTTCTTATTTCATTATTCATATCTGGGAGAACTAGGTCGGTCCTCAATTAAATAAAACCTAAAACGGAATACTTAATCCCATAATTAAAAACCTTGTGGAGGAAAAAGCAATAGTCAATGTTCAATTTAAATCATATTTATCACAGCAAAGGTTGCAGAAAATTTCTAGCAACTATATGGATACGATGGCGAATGTAGAAGGGCTTATCAAAAAATACTATTATATAAATACAGAAACCAAAACTATCGGAGGAACCTATCTTTTTGATGATATAAAATTAGCAAGAGATTATATTCGTTATTTTCTAGTAAAAGGAATCGGATTGAAATACGGAATCATCCCAGATACACTAAAAATGCAAACAGGAATTATACAAATGGAAATAGAAGGGAAAAACACTAAATATCGATCGGAAAATAAAAATTCGGATTAGATATCCTACATTTATTCCAAAATAGAGAAAAATGACACTTTTCGATACTTTAGATATTTTGGGAACAATTGCCTTTGCTATTTCGGGAGCATTGAGCGCTATGAATAGAAGATTAGATCTTTTCGGAATCTTTATTATCGCTTTTGTAACTGCTATTGGTGGAGGAACACTGAGAGATGTACTTATAGGGGCAACACCGGTATCATGGATGCAAAACACTGTAAACTTGTATCTTATTGGAGGCGTTACTGGTGTATCTATCATCCTTAGGAATAAATTAGATTATCTTAAAAAATCCCTCTTCTTATTTGATACAATAGGACTAGGGATTTTTACAATTATAGGAGTAGAAACAGGAATACAAACAAACCTTGATCCTATTATATCTGTTGCTTTAGGAACCATGACCGGATGTTTTGGAGGAGTTATCAGAGATATTTTATGTAATGAAATTCCGGTGATTTTCAGAAAAGAGGTATATGCTACAGTTTCTATAGCCGGTGGAATTTGTTTTATGATCTTATATTCTCTAAACGTACCTGTCAATATCATATATATAACTACCACGTTATTGATTATTATCATACGCTTAATAGTAGTGAAATATAAAGTTTCGCTGCCCAATTTTACGGTTAGAAATCAGAAAAGTTAATCATATCCACCCATAATAATAAAATGATTATTATATTTCTACTATTTAATATTCAAGACAATGAACCATAATTTAGACCTCAACGATTCAGAATTCGAAAAACAATTTAGAGATGGTATTCTTGCCCCCTCATTGTTTAATCATGAAGCTCACTTGAGATTAGCGTGGATACATGTTTCTAAATACGGAGTTGATACTGCTTGCAAAGAAATTTCTAACCAAATTTTAGCCTATGTGACTCAATTAGGCGAAACGGATAAATTTAATAAGACTCTTACCATTGCTGCAGTTAGAACTGTGAATCACTTCTTACTAAAATCTAAATCAAATAGTTTCCAGGATTTCATTACTGAGTTCCCCAGATTGAAGTATAATTTTAAAGATTTGCTGGACTCTCATTACGGTTTTGATATATTTAATTCTGAAAAGGCCAAGACACATTATGTAGAGCCAGATTTATTACCCTTTTAATGAAATTATACTACAAGTAGCCTCTATATTTGTTTAAAAGTAATCAGATCATTATGGAAGAAAAATTATTAAAATCTTTTCAAGGATTTGCAAGCTTTTCTGAACAAGAAGCATCACTTATCATCAGTAAAACAAAGCTGAGAAATTTTCGTAAAAAAGAAACTCTATTGAAGACTGGTGAAACCTGCAGTGCGTTTTATTTTATTGTAGAAGGTGCTATACGCCAGTATAGAACTACCGAAGATCTTGATGAAATTACACTAAACTTGTATCTAGAAAATAATTGGGTACTGGAGCATCAAAGCTTCACCTCCCAAAAACCATCTACAACAACTATTCAGGCTTTTGAAGATTGTACAGTCTATGAGCTAGAAATGCAAGCCATCCATGAATTGATAGGACGATCACCTTCTTTTTTTCAATTAGGTAAAATATTAGAACAACCATTACGAGGAATTGAATTATACCAAAATCTACCAACACCAGAAGAAAAGTATAGAGCGATACTAAAACATAATCCTCTACTAATTCAGAAATTTCCTTTAAAATATATAGCATCTTATTTAAAAATCACCCCCGAAACCTTAAGCAGGGTTCGAAATAAATTAAGCAAGCCTTCCTAATTTCTTGATTTGGATCAAGTGCTCCTTCCTTAGTAAAAAGCCAAATTTGATTTTCGTACTAAAACATAAAAGTTATGCAAAATCAATTAGAAAAAAGTGCAGGTTTGGCACTCATTATCGGTTCAATTTTAGTTATCATCACCATGGTATTTCACCCTGTTGGTGGTAATTTCGAACACTTATTAAAAATATCAAAAATGGCTATTATCTCTCATGGGCTGGCCATTATTTCAATTCCTATACTCGCATTCGGGTTTTGGGGATTAACGGTTCGATTAGGTAAAAACGATAGTCTCTCTTTACTAGGGTTTATAATAATGTTATTTGGATTACTAGCAGGAATGTTGGCGGCTGCTATTAATGGATTAGCTTTACCATTTTTTATTAAACAATACCAAGATCAATCTGTAGAGATCATAACACAAATTAATCACATCATACATTATGGGTTTGCACTAAATAAGGCTATGGATTATATTTTTATTGCGTCTTGTTGCTTCGCAATCGTATTATGGTCAATTATCATTATCAAAAAGTCAACCCTACCCAAATGGATAGCTTATCTGGGATTATTATTGGGTATTGCTGCAATCATGTTAATGTTGTCTAATGTAGCTTTTACAAATCTTTATAGTTTTAGAATATTTATTGCAGGATTGGTAAGTTGGATTATTGTAACAGGGTATGCTATTACAAAAACAAAAAACACCTAAGTTAACGCTTGTTTAGAAGTCAATTACTATTTTAATTATCTGGTTATTTAATAGTTTATCTATTGGTAAAAATAACCAGATAATTTCTTTGGAAATCCATACTTTTTAGGCTATGTTCGTAGTTTCAGAAAAGAATTTTACACAATGATCATAGAACCTAGAACTCGCGGATTCATTTGCCTAACTGCACATCCAAAAGGGTGCGAACAAAATGTAATAAACCAAATAAATTATATTAAATCCAAAGGGACCATAGACGGACCAAAAAAAGTACTTGTTATTGGTGCTTCTACAGGTTTTGGTTTAGCTTCCAGAATAACCAGTGCATTTGGTGCTAATGCCGCTACGATTGGTGTGTTTTTAGAAAAACCTCCTAAACCAAACAGACCAGCTTCTCCAGGATGGTATAATAGTGCTGCTTTTGAAACACAGGCTCATAAAGCTGGATTATATGCTAAGAGTATTAACGGAGATGCTTTTTCTAATGAAATTAAACAACAAACTATAGAACTCATCAAACAAGATCTTGGACAAATAGATTTAGTTATTTATAGTTTAGCCTCACCAGTAAGGGTACATCCAGAAACTGGAGTAAAACACAAATCTGTTTTAAAACCGATTGGTGATACTTATATTAATAAAACAGTAGATTTTCATACTGGAGACATATCTCAGGTATCCATTGAACCTGCTACAGAAGAAGATATAGAAAACACTGTGACAGTAATGGGTGGAGAAGATTGGCAGTTCTGGATTGATGCGTTACAAAAAGAAAATTTATTAGCTCCAGAAGCTAAAACTGTCGCCTACTCATATATCGGCCCAAAACTTACCGAACCTGTTTACAGAAAAGGAACTATCGGCAGCGCTAAAGATCATTTAGAAGCTACTGCATTTGACATTACCAAATCGCTTAATGGTATTAATGGAAAAGCATATGTTTCTGTAAATAAAGCACTAGTTACTCAAGCTAGTTCAGCTATTCCGGTAATTCCTCTATATATTTCTCTGTTATACAAAATAATGAAGGAAAATAACATCCACGAAGGTTGTATAGAGCAAATGCAACGATTGTTTGCGGATAGATTATATAGTGGTGACGACATTGCCACCGATGATCAAGGTAGAATACGTGTTGATGATTGGGAAATGCGAGAAGATATTCAGGCTAAAATAAAAGAATTATGGGATAATGCTACAACTGAAACCTTAGCAACTATAGGTGATCTAGAAGGATATAGTAATGATTTCTTTAATCTATTTGGATTTAAGGTAGCTGGAGTAGATTATGATCAAGATGTAAACGAAGTAGTAGAAATTCCTGGATTACAGTCTTAGTTTCTCCCTCTATATTTGTATAAAACGGCATCCCCTTTATCATTGATTTAGGGGATTTTTCTTTTATATTTATAAACAAAAAGATTATATACGTAATGCTACATATATAAATATGTTTTGCGTAATTGGAGAAAATGACAAATATCTGAATGAGAAACCTATTAATAATATCACTAATATTTCTAATATTTGGATGTGCTAAAGAAAAAGAATTACCTATAAATCAAAGGGTCGAAAAATTTAAAGTTTCTGAATGCAGAACAGATTGTGGGATTGAATCCATTGGAGTTCGGACCAATATGACTAGAAATAACAGCTTAAAAGTAAAATTAGGTTATATCGTAAACTGTTCTTGGAAAGAAGGGTATTTAAAACATATTATTGAACGGAATGATACATTGATTATTGAGTTGGACAGGCCTCATTCTGATAATGGAGAGTATCCAATGACGCTTTGTAATTGTTTTATATATTTTGATTTTGTTATTAGAGATTATAATAAAATACCAAAAGCAATTCGCATTGTTGACTTGTTTGAGGATAATAAATATTGGGATGAAAAAACTCCTATAGAAATAGTAGATGATGTTGAAGAAGTTATTATTGATAAAACATAAACCGCATACAAAACTATCTAACAATACATAGTCACCAAGTCAGCAATGTTTGTTATACTTAACGTTAGCAGAAATTCTCCACATAAAGAAACTCTATTAATTTCTTTTGCTAACGTTACGAAGTCCCGAACTTTATTGTGATCCTATGAAAGGCCGATTTTTAAACTGATGCATAATAGCTCGGGCGTAATTCTGGTTGAAATGTAAAAGCCTCTGAATTCGTGGTTCAGAGGCTTGTTGATAATTTCAGTGGTGGAACTGATTGCTCAGTTACCCCGTTCAGAATAATTTTCAAGTACAAAGTTACATTTCCTTAGGGTCATTTTTTATGAATCTTTAATTTTTTTAAAATGGAAAGAAAAATGAAACTAGGAATGGATGTGGTGAATTTCAATGCAGCAGGAATTGATATTGGAAGTCGTTCTCATTATGCTGCTATTGGTCAAGAGTTAGAAGATGTAAAAGAGTTTGGCGTATATGCTGAGGATTTGACTTCATTATGTGAGTGGTTTGTGAGCAACGATGTAACTACTGTAGCTATGGAATCTACAGGAGATTATTGGCAGAATCTATATACGGAACTTATTAGTTTTGGTTTTGAGGTAGTACTAGTCAATGGGAAATTCACTAAAAATGCCAAAGGAAAAAAGACCGATGTGAAAGATTGTAGATGGATACAAAAACTACATACTCTTGGGCTACTTACGGGAAGTTTTCTACCAGATCTTGTTACTGAACATTTACGAACATATTGCCGACAAAGAACAAATTGGATTGAACTTGCTTCATCTGCAACACATAAAATGCAGAAATATCTAAAACTACTGAACTTCAGATTGGATGTAGTAGTCAAAGATGTTTGCGGACTTACTGGAATGAAAATCATTGAAGATATCTGTAAAGGTAATCTTGATCCATATAACCTAGCAGAACATCGGCATTTTAACTGTAGAAAACCTAAAGAAGAAATTGCAAAAGCGCTACACGGTAATAATAGAGAAGACTTCCTTTTTGGATTGCAACAAGAGCTCAAAAGTTATCAATTCTTCCAAAGAAACATAAAAGCTTGTGACAAAAAGATTGAGCAGTTTATAAAACAAGAACTCAAACAATATCCCGAAAGAAAAAAACTCAAAACAACAGAAAAAACTTATAAAAGAATCAATAAAAATGCTCCTAAAATTAAAAATATGAATCAAATTGCTTTTAGATATTTTGATGGTGTTGACCTTTTTGCAATTGAAGGATTGAGTCATTCATCCATTCTTAGCATTATGAGCGAAATTGGACCTGAAGGTTTTAAAAAATTCCCTACTGCTAAACATTTTACCTCTTGGCTAAGGTTGGCTCCCAACAACAAAATATCTGGAGGAAAAATACTAAGTAATAGAGTGCCCAAAGGAAGTAACAGACTCAAAATAGCACTCAGGCAAGCAGCAAATGCTATTGGAAACTTAAAAGATACTCATCTTTCTGATTTTTTCAGAAGAGTAGCCTACAGGAAGGGAAGGCACTCAGCGGTAAGCGCAACAGCTAGAAAGTTGGCAGTAATAATATGGAATATGATAACTAAGAAAATACAATACCAACCGCCTAAACTATATTTATTCCTCGATCAAAAAAGAAAACTAGGGCTTGTCAAAAGAATTAAAAAACAAATCGATAAATTTGACTTAAAACCCGAAGATTTAGGGTTTAACAACAGCATAATAATCAATAAACAAAATTGACGTTAGTCAGAATTTGAAAAGATAAATGAGAAAATTATTAATAGTGCTTTTTGGAATTTTACAATATTATAATTGTTATGCTGATGCAGGAAATGCGTACAGGTATAAATTAAAAGCTGAATTGAGTGACTCTAAAATTCTAACAGGTTATGTTTATCATTACACGTATGGAGAACCTTATGATTCTAAAAAATCTTCTTTTTGTGATTATATTCACAGTAATTTCAACAGTACGCTCATTATTTATACAGAAGTCAAATCCTTAAAATTAAGTGAATCATCTGAAATGGACTTTGCCTTAAGTTCAAATAAAATCACATTCGATATTGAAGAAATACTAGATGTTTTATTAATTAATAAACTTGAATTTCCTGCTGGAGATAGAGTTCATATCCTAGACTCGAAAGTTGACTATCAATATTTACAAAAAGCACCACTAAATATAGATTCTGTTTATAGTGAATGGATGGAAAATTGTGGTATATCTTTAATAAATTGGTCACTTAAAAACGACATATCCAAAATAAAAAGTAAGATTACTAAAGAGGTTAATGCATTTTATGACGTAAAAAATGATGTTCTTAATAATGAAATAAACTCATACTATTCTAACTTAAAAAAAGAACTGTCGGCAAAAAAAATAATCTTTATCTACAGCTGCGAAGCTTTATAAAAAACACAATTCACAAAGCTATAAATTTTGATTATAAATGATTTATGATTAAACCGAAAGATCTATGAATATGAATAAAGTCTATAACTTCTAATCATATCATAATCTTCATTCTTTCTTTTAGAAAATTAAACATATTCTATTTCAAACGTAAGATTTGTATATTGCATATGACCTGATCTGAATACGGATTCTATACGGAACGTTCGTAGTAATTTAAAAATCGAAATGGAAATTAATACTTTAATAGGAATAGACACAAAAGATATTCTAAATGTATTCAACGAATCATTTTCAGATTATTTTATTCCTTTTCAGTTAACAGAAGAACAACTGAATTCAAAAATGTTAGCCGATAAGGTTCATCTTAACTTATCTGTTGGAGTTTTTGAAGATAAAAAACTAATTGCTTTTATATTACACGGTTTTGATAAAATCAATAATGAAAAAATAGTATATAACGGAGGTACAGGGGTTATCCCAAAGAAAAGAGGTTTAGGATTAACCAAACAGATGTATAATTTTATTTTACCCGTCTTAAAAGAAAAAGGAATTAATAAATCATTCCTTGAGGTCATTTCTAAAAATACACCAGCCATTAAGTCTTATAAAAAATCTGGTTATAAAATTGAAAGAGAGTTAAACTGCTACAAAGGAGAAATAGTTATTTCTAACTTAAACAACAATTTAGAAATTTATAAACTACAAGATTATGACTGGATCTTAATGCAATCATTTTGGGATATCACTCCTACTTGGCAAAACTCAAATAATGTTGTCGATCAATTAAAAAATACTAATATTTCACTAGGTGCTTATATTAAAAATCAACTAGTTGGATATATTATTTACAATCCAAATAATAAAAGGTTACAACAAATCGCGATAGATAAAAACTTTAGACAACGAAAAATAGCCTCAACGTTAATGTCTAAATTAATAGAGGATTATGGGCAAACATGCTCAATTATAAATGTAGATAAAAGCTCAAAAAGCGTTGATGCTTTTTTACAAAAAATAGGATTTAAAATAAATCTGGAACAGCTAGAAATGAAATTACAATTAGATAAAACTAATGCTAATGAGGTATCTAAAAAATGTGCCTGATGCTTAAAAGAATTGAAGCTTTTGCTTTCTAATTACCTAAAACAAAAACGTATATAATTAATAGCTAAAACATCTATCCCTGAATTTACAGTCGATTTGTTCCTTTTTGCTAACTTTAGTCCAATGTAACTGCAGCTGAAGTTACATTGGACTAAACCTAAACTAAATGGCTGGAGAAACAAATATCTCTGAATTATTAAAAGGAATGACTCCTAAACTGAATATAGGAGAATATGTATTTTCTACTGTAAAGGATATAAGTAAGATCAATCGAAATGATACTATTTGTGAGTTCAAAGAAAAAGAAGGAACGACCATTGTTATTGAGAGGACAAAAGCAGACGAAATAAATTTAAATTACGAATATATTGCTTCCTGGATAACATTAATGATACACTCATCACTTGATGCTGTTGGTTTAACAGCAATATTTTCTACAGAATTAGCTAAGCATAATATAAGCTGTAATGTTATTGCTGGGTATTATCATGATCATATTTTTGTTGATACAAAAGATTCAAAAAGAGCGATTGAAGTTTTAGAAAAATTAGCTAATAATGCTGAATAAAATCAGTTATTAATTGGTATGATCAATCACTTCTGTTTGTACTAAGAAAGGTTAGCACTAATTTCAAAGTAACAAATCAATGACTGAATCGTCTTTCAAGTACTAATCAACCAACGAAAATGGAATTCCCAAAAAAAACTGCTCGACTTACAGGCTTCATCGGAATTATCGTATTAGTGTCTGGTTCTTTAGCTCATTCAATTAACACAAAGCTTTTAAACTTTGACAATGCTATAGAAACCACTAATAACATTCTTTCTTCAGAATCGTTATTTCGCTTAAGTTTCGTTAGTGGTTTGATTATGGAAACTGTTTTTGTTTTTTATGCTTTCTTTTTGTATAAATTATTGAGACCAGTCAACAAAAATAATGCTACTTTGATGTTGATTTTAGCTTTATTACCAGTTCCAATATTTTTAATGAATCAACTAAATCTATTCGCCGTATTACTTTCTGCCAAAGAACAGATGCAAGAACAAATGATGTTTTATATCAATCTAAATAAGAATGGCGGATTTATTGTTTCGATTTTTTTCGGCCTATGGTTACTTCCCTTAGGTTATCTTGTATTTAAATCTAGTTACCTTCCCAAAATACTGGGAATTTTTCTAATGATTGGATGTTTCGGGTATTTAATAAATTTCATTCAAGGTTTTCTATTTCCCGGGACAGAAGCAACGCTATGGACAAATCCTGTACTAATCATTACTCACATTTCTGAATTATTATTGATGTTGTGGTTATTAATTATGGGAATTAACGTTAAGAAATGGAATCTATTGATTCGTAAAACATAAAAATCCAGTTCTATATTCAATCAGGATTAATTTGCAAAAGACACTTACTTCTGAGCACTCAGTTTCTTTTCTGCAAATATATTTTGTTCCATAACTTGTAACTCATCGGTAATTGTATCCAACAATATCTCAAAGTCATCTTGGTTGATAAGGTCACTTTCTCTACCCGGAAAAATTTCTTCTACAGGAAACCTATAATTAAGATCAATAGTAAATTGATAAAAGTTGGTAAGTAACTCATCTTTGCTATTTAAAAGAGGAACTTCTAAAATAACTGAATCATTATTGCTATTTACCAGATTAGGAACTATCCAAGGACGACTTGAATTAAGAACATCAGGATCTCTCTTTAGTGTAATATTTTTACTAGGTATTCGCTTTTTATTCGTGTACCACTTATTATTAATCGCGTCATAAGCATCGTACGTTTCTTTTGCCGTCTTTACAACATCTAAACTATCTAATGTAGATTCGATAATCATTGTTGCTGCCTTATTAAAAGGAAGTTCTGAATGCAACGTCTTCATCCCTATATGTATTCCAAGTAAATTTGAATATACATCCTCCACCGAAAAGCTAGAAAATTTTTCTGGTATAAAAGGAATGGTTGATGCCCCAAACCAAGTAGAAATCTCATGCCATAGAGAAAGATCATATGTTATTTTTCCTGCTAATAGAATACAATCACTATTACTAAGCTGTTCTGGTACGTTTAGATATAAAGTCTTACGGCCTGCTTCTTTTCGTAAAGGCAAAATTACTTCACCTTTTCCCCTACTATTTAGAATAGTAGTGTATAAATAGCGAGTCCAATCAATTTGATCTCGCATATGACCAATGTCGATAAAGCCACCTTTGTTAGTATAAATAGTTCCAGTGCCTTCCTTTTTATTACCCATATAATGATGTTCATTCAGATCATCAATGTTGATCACCTGATCAATAGAAACAAATGGCACCCCCCATATTTTCAAATCATAACCAAAAGCGCAACAGGCTCGAATAATACGTGGAGGAGTTTTTCCTGTATTAACAATGTCTTCCTTCTCATTTTGAGCATGCATCGTTATTGGAGTAACAATAAAACATAGTAGAATAAAGAATTTTATACTATCTAATGTTATTTTATAAATGATAAATTTCATAATACTAGATATGCTAAATAATAAAATATTACAGGTTATTACGCTTTATCATATCCGGATATAATTCATCCTCAACCCACATAAAGTTGGGAAATATGCGCATAATTTTTTCATAACATAATTTAGCTCGTTGTATTTGATCGGTAGCTTCATATGCTTGTCCCAAAGCAGTCATTGTATTTATATACATCCAATTATTAACAACCAATCCCTGTTTTTCAAAACTTTTAACTGCCTTTACATAATATTCGATTGCCGCTGCTTTATCTCCTCCAAAAGCAGATGGTCTATAATACATGGAGTTTCCTTTTTCTATATTGCCCTGAATATTCTCTGGATCTAGTTCAATAGATTTGTCAATGTATTTCATGCTTTTCCTACCTAAGTAAATCGCTTTAAAATTTGAGATACCAATCGTAAACGCAATGTATGCTCCCTTATATGCCAGTAAAGTTGGATTTTCGGGAGATTCTTCTAATAACTTATCTATAATTTTTTCCGATTTATCTATATATTCTTCAGCGGTATCGTCTTTTTCTGCACCAATTAACCAAGCCGTATAACCATAGTAATAACTAATAAGTTCTAATTGTTCATCAAAACTACTATTCGAGCTTACATTTTTTTCGCAGGTATGCATTAATTCGTACCACACATCCATTTTACCTCTCGAATACGCTTTGTAAATTGGGTCACGGTATGGACTTTGAGAAAAGCTCAATTGTATTGAAAGCAACAAAACGCTGATTGTAATTACAAATCTTGTAATATATTTCGGTCTTTCCATATTAGTTTCTTCTGTTTATTATTTATCAGTCCTTTAATTATTATTAAAAGAAATACAATGTGCTGTGGTAGGACTAAAAGTAAGTTTTGAAAAATTGATTGTTGACTCGCCAACATTACAAAAAATCGAATGCAGGCAATGCCAGTAAGATATGCAGTTAACCACCAAAATCCCATCTGTGCGTACACTACGAATGGAGCGATGGTTGTTAAAATTGCAAAAGAAATAGTTACGAAAATACTATTTCCAAAAAATTGAAATATGTTTTTGATAAATCCTTCAATAGCATCATCCAGTCCAACATACATTCTGCAAGAAATATCATTGTCTCCTAAGCGCGCATCACTGGCAAGTCCTCTTTGTTTAAATAATCTAATAATAGCGATATCTTCTACTTTATGAGACTTATATTTTTCGTGTGGCCATATTGCTTTATAAGTAGCTGCTTTAAACATCATAAATTGCCCGTTGGCAGCTGAAAAAACTTTGTTTTTTGACTTTCGAATTAGATAAATTGGAAGTATACTCAACAAAACCCAGTTCATTAAGGGTACAGAAACTTTTTCTCCGAAAGACTTTACTATTTGTTTTGGAAATATCGACAACAAATGAAGTTCGTGTTTCTGAAGATAACTAACACTACGTTTAATCACATCCTTTTTAACACTTACATCTGCATCTAAAAAGAGTAATAAATCACCCGTAGCTGCTTGCGCTAATTGATGACAGGCGTGATTCTTACCTAACCAACCTTGAGGAAGTTCATCTCCATTTAATAGTTTAATATTAGGTTTAAGTGATGCCCAATTCTGGATAATACTTTCCGTTTGATCGGTTGAGTGATCATTATAAACAATGATTTCTAGCATACTGTATTCAAACGCCGATAATTGCTCCAATAAAGTTCCGATATTATCTTCCTCATTACGAGCCGGTATTAAAATTGAAACACGAGGCACCGATGTTAACGAAGTTACCTTTGGTAAATAAGCAAACGACAGATAATTAACAAATGCTACAAGCAATCTGATAATAAGCAGGATTATTAGAAAATAACAGAAATAAATCATCTTACGCCTTGTTTTGTAAAACACGATTTCGCAAAACGATTAAATTCTCGTTCTACATCTTCAGCATTCGTATTCGTACTTATAGTATGTGTCTCGTAATATACAAACATATCAGGTCTAAGTTTAGTTCCATAGTTAATAAGGTTAATATTATAAACTAATTGGAAATCATTTTTCATATTCTCTAGAATATGCGAAAGTAACCCTTTTTCGAAAGTAAACTCTCGTGTATATATACTCTGGATTTTTCCTTGAGGAAAAAATAAAAATAAATTCTCTTTATTCTGTAGCATTTCGACCGCATAATCAAGGCTTGCTATACTTGATCGCTTACCTTTGTTAATCGAACTAGCACCAATTTTGGTTAATAGCATATTTTTACTCAGCTCTTTTTCTAGCATCATAAAATTAAACCTTCGTTTAAAAACTTTGAAGTTTAATAGGATTTGAATAAAGCCATCATAAAATGAGAAATGATTACTGATCATAAGAATCGGCAACCCTTTTTCTTCGTAATCACCTTTATACTTTATACTACTGAAAAAAAAGCCTATTAGTATTTTTGTATAATACTTAGAAAACCTTACCCACGATTTACTATGATTAGCTCGTATCATTTGTTAGTATAAATATTAAGAACAACTAAAACTATAAAAAAACTGAACTGAACAAAAAATAACCAACGTGCAGGTCTATTTTGCGTATTCACCTTAAATCTCTGGATAACCCAATTAAAGATTAAAGCCATTAGGAACCAAACTACATAATTATTTATAGGTGGATCATTCTTTGAAAACATCCACATGTCCATTAAGGGAGCAGCTTTTTCCAGTAAGATATCATACAATACCATTAATAATGCTGCTCCTACAATAATAGGAATATTTTTGGATGTATACTTAGAGATAATACCATTGGAAGCATATGTTAAGAAAACCCAATTAAGGCCAATGGTAATAGGTACCTCAGCTATTTTGACACCAAGTCCTTTGCCATATTCATACACTCCGAATAATTTACCGGTCGCTACACCAATAATTTCGATCATAATACCCAATATAAAAATACTTCCTAAAATAGTAATCGTTTTTGTATTCCACTCTTTATGATGCGAAAAAACAGCTATAGAAACTAAAACCAGGGTGTAAGGTGTAATTACTATAAATAAATTGTGAGTAAAAGGCATGAAATATAAAGCTAAACCCACACAGTAAAAAACTATAAAAGTTATTGGCAGGCCTTCATTAACAATATATTTAACTATCCGGTTCATCTACTATTCAGGTATTTCATTAGCAATGGTTATAGCATTGGCTATATAAGATGACATTGTATTTTTTTCAAGTACAATCACTTCACCACCTTTGGCTACGATGTAAGCATTAGCAAAGCCACCAATTCCGGAATCAATCATTACAATCTTCATACCCTTTTAGTTTTTTTAAATCTCATTTCAAAAATATGAGTTAATGCCAAAGGTGATAAAAGCAGTGAAAAATTATAAAACATATCTTCAAGCGGAATTGAAAAAATATGAATTCCCAATATTACTTGAGGGTTATAATCAAAAACAGCTTGCTCAATCCCAGTACCCGTTAGGATTCCGTTTATGATAAAAAATGGGATGAGTAAAATCGGATATATTGCTAAATAGTGCTGTACTACTTCTCTGCTAAAATAATAACTTAGTAAAAGTATCGCAGGCAAAACCAAGAAATTAACAAAGGTATAGGTAAGATCTTGATGTAATAATGAAGTTATAACGGAGCCTATTACGATTAAAAAAGTTAAAACTTTTGTCCATTTTTCATTTAGCTTAAATTTTGGAAAATGAAATTGAACTGCATAAAACGAGAACGCACAAGCATATGGAATGGCAATGAAAAACAAATATTCTTCTAAAGGAAGCTTATTTATATAAATGCCAGAATTATAAATTGGGTTGAAAAACCAACATCCAATATGAGTAAAGATGATATCCCATGTCACAAAAATAATCATCGTTATTAAAATTGCAGGAAGTAGGTATTTCCAACGCTTATAGAGCTTAAGGTTTTTCTCGAAACTCAAAGCAAGCGGCCCAGCAAGTGATATAACAAGTATTATTAAATAAAGTGACATAGTTCGTAATTTTATGATGCTCTACGCCAGTTTAAGCTTCTTACTGATATAAATAGAGCCTAATGACCATATCTTAACTCTATTAGGAATTCGAATTCGCTCATTAAGTAATTTCTCTACAGGAGTACTCTCTATCTTAGTTGTAAGTTTAGTATAATAAAGATAAGCTGCATACACTCCTTTTTTTGAATTATCGGGTAGTTCTTTGATTCCCTCTAAAGCAACTCTGAAATCTTCATTAATATCAATAATGATTTTTTTCTTGATATCTTCAGTTAGTTTGTTATCCCTTAAGATTGGAAAGTAGATACGATGTAACTCATTGATATCATCATTGATATCTCGTAAGAAATTCACTTTCTGAAAAGCGGAACCTAAACGCATAGCGGCAGGTTTTAATGCCTGATAACGTTCTTCATCACCATTAACAAAAACTTTAAGACACATTAATCCAACTACATCTGCCGATCCATATATGTACGCTTTAATCTCATCATCATCAAACTCTTTCTTTGATAAATCGCTATGCATGCTTTTTAAGAAAGCCTGTATTAGTTCATCATCAATATTGTATTTACGAACCGTTATTTGAAACGAATTGAGGATAGGATTAAGACTTATACCTTGATCATAGGCTCGGTAGTAATCTTCTTCAAAATTCGAAAACAAAGTGGCTTTATCGTAATCGTGAAATGTGTCAACAATTTCATCTGCAAAACGAACAAAACCATAAATACTATAGATGCTATCTCTTATTGATTTATCAAACAGTTTAATACCCATTGAAAATGAAGTACTGTAATTCTGTGTAACAATTTTACTACACCTAAATGATACATCATCAAATAATTCCTTCATTTACTGCTTTTTAAATTTTTTTAATGCAATTATGATGATACATCATCATAATTATCAATACTTAAAAGTATTACTTCAGTCTAATTTCCTCTATAAGAGAGATATATCTGAAGAGCTAGTTACGCATTAAAACTATTTAATTCTTCTTACTTTATATTTTGACAAGTTAATATCGTCTGCAAAAGTAATCATCTTTTTCAAACTCGCCTACTTTTTAAATAAGCAATTACACTATCCTCTATACCTCTATGAGTTTGGTTTGGTTATCTTTAGAGTTTAACAATTAAATATTAGAAGTACTTATTCTAAAAAATATTACTTACCAAGATAATGGATATAATCAAATTACTATAGACGATCTCAGAGATTAATATCACGAAAAGCTTGTTAAGGAATATCCTGAATATCAAAAAAACTGATAGCGATATATAGCAAATAAAATGGCCAAGTTTAATCCAAAAGCTTATATTTATTTACAAAGTTTACAAATCATTTGATTTCGTATTAAGAAAAAAACAATTGAACTTGACTATTAAAAAGTAATTTAATGAGAACTAAGATAACTGAACTGTTTGGTATTGAACATCCTATTATGCAAGGAGGAATGCACTACGTTGGCTTTGCTGAATTGGCTGCTGCCGTTTCTAATGCAGGTGGTATTGGTACAATTACAGGATTAACCCAAAAAACTCCCGCTGATTTAGCAAACGAAATTGCAAAATGTAAGGACTTGACCGATAAACCTTTTGCAGTAAATCTAACATTTTTACCTACCGTTAACGCTCCAGATTATCCAGGCTACGTTAAAGCCATTATTGAAGGCGGAGTAACCGTTGTAGAAACAGCAGGACGAAATCCACAAGAGGTACTACCATATCTAAAAGATGCAGGAATTAAGATCATTCACAAATGTACTTCTGTAAGACATGCTCTAAAGGCTCAGTCTATTGGTTGCGATGCAGTCTCCGTTGATGGTTTCGAGTGTGGTGGTCATCCGGGAGAGGATGATATTCCGAACATGATTTTGCTGCCACGCGCTCAAGAAGAATTAGAAATTCCATTTTTAGCTTCTGGCGGAATGGCAGATGCTCGCTCTTTAGTATCTTCTTTGGCTATGGGTGCCGAAGGTATAAATATGGGAACTCGTTTTATGGCTACCCAAGAAGCGCCTATCCATCAAAACGTAAAACAAGCCATTCTGGACGCTACCGAATTAGATACGCGTTTGGTAATGCGGCCGCTAAGAAATACGGAACGCGTAATGAACAATGCTGCAGTACAGCGATTACTAGAAAAGGAAGAAAAACTAGGAAAAGATATTCAGTTTAAAGATATCATTGAAGAAGTAGCAGGTGTATATCCTAAAATTATGATGGAAGGAGATATGGAGGTTGGAGCCTGGTCATGTGGTATGGTAGTAGGACTGATTCATGATATCCCGACCTGTAAAGAACTAATTGATCGTATTATGCAGGATGCACACAACTTAATTACTAAACGATTGAATGGTTTGCTGTAGGCCAAATAAATATACCATATAACAAGGATGGATTTGGATTATAAAAATTGGATTCACCAATATATTGTAAATCTGATCAGCTTTTGAATTATTATATTGAATTTATAAAAGTAAAATAATAGCACAATAATATGCCACATTTCGTAATTGATTGCTCAGAGAATATCATAACAATAGAATCACCAGAAAATATTATCCAGAAAGTGTATGATACAGCAGAGTCAACTGACCTTTTTGATAAAGGAGATATCAAAGTAAGAATTAATCCTTTTGAATTTTATACTATCGGAAATACTAAAGATGATTTTATTCACATTTTTGCCAATATTATGGAAGGAAGAACTTCAGCTCAAAAAAAGAACCTTTCTGAAAAAATTATTAATGAACTAAAATTAATGTTCCCTAACGTTCCAATCATTTCGATCAACATTAGGGATTTTGAAAAAGCAACATATTGTAATAAATCAATGGTATAAAAACACAAAATATGATAGCATTACATAAGGGAGAATACACAGGAGATATTATACATAGCACTTATATAGAAGGAAGTACGATTACTAATACCCTTTATGCTGTAAACAAAAATAATCCTGAGTGGCATTATCACGAGAATCTTCATATTTGTTTTGTGTTCGAAGGAGGAAAAGCAGAAACCAGGCATCAAACCTCCTACAGTAAAAAAGAAGGAAGTATTTTTTTTTATCATTCAGAAGAGAAACATAGATGGATCTCTCCCCTACCAGTTTCTAAAAGTGCTAATATAGAAATCGAACAGGGCTTTCTTCAAAAATATAATTTAACTGAAGCTGCTATTAAAAATGCTATTCTATCTAATATAAATGCGAAAGCTTTAATATTAAAAATTCAAAATGAACTGCTCGTTAAGGGTAACCATAATCATATAAATCTTCAGACATTATTGCTTGAGTTAGTATCACATCAAAAACAAAAAACGTATACCGAGCAACCCAGATGGGTAATACTACTTAACCAATTATTAAATGATAGCTGGAATGAGAGTATATCGTTACAAGAAATCGCAATACAAGTAGGCGCTCACCCAGTAACTATCTCAAAAAACTTCAGAAAATACTTTCATTGTAATTTAGGAGAATATCGACGAAAACTAAAAATCGAAAAAAGCATTGATTTAATTAAAAACACACAACTATCTCTTTCTGAAATTGCATTTCATTGCGGTTTTACAGATCAAAGTCATTTTATTAGAAACTTCAAAGAGCTTACAGGTTTCTTACCAAAGGATTACCGAAAGTTTTAAGAAATAGGCTAATTCCATTCTATTTTTGATGCACTGACACCACTACTTTTATAGCATCAAAAAACAAATATTATGAACATCAAATCTAAGAACAAAACAATCAAACACTTACTCACATTACTATTAATTATAACAATTCATTTAATGTCAATCGAAGCATTCTCGCAACAAAACGATATAAAATTTGTGGATACTAAGGAACTAACCACTCTTATAGATTCTATTTCGGCTATCGTGCAGCGATATTATATAGAACCAGAAACAGGAAGACAGATTGCAAACCACATTCTAGCTAAACATAAAAAAGGTCACTACGCTGATATCAAAAATCCGCAAGTACTATCGGACTCACTTAAAGAAGATCTTAGAGCTATTAATGGAGATCTACATATGAGTATGATTTATAAATCCCCAAGAGAAATTTCTACGGCTAATACTCCATCTATACAAGTAAATAAATCTGGACTTTGGACGAATTATGGATTAAATGAAATCAAAGTATTAGACGGAAATATCGGATATCTAAAAATTAAGCACTTTACGCGACACCAATTCTTAGAAAACATTAAACCTATCATAACAAGTGCTATCGAATCCTTAAAAAACACTGATGCTATTATTGTAGATGTAAGAAATAACGGTGGAGGTTTCGAAGATATGGTCGCATATTACATCAGTTATTTTGTTGATAGTAAAGATCCAATCCATCTTTCTGACTATAGATGTACATTGCACAATCACACCTATGGAGTTTCTACAGATCCGGATGTATTGGGAACCAAATTACCCAACACCAAACTATATGTACTGGTCAATGCCAATACCGGATCTGCCGCAGAATCATTCGCATACATGCTTAAACATATGGGTAGAGCCACAATTATTGGTGAAACAACTGCCGGTGCAGGAAATGGTGCTTCAAATCATAAGATTAATGATCGATTTACGATACAAGTATCCAGTGAAGAAACCATTAATGCTATAACCAAAACAAGTTTTGAAAAAACAGGAGTCATCCCTAATATAAAAACCAGTAGCATACAAGCATTTCCTTTAGGTTACAAACTTGCTTTAGAGTATGCTAAAGAGAATAACACAAGAAACATACATCCTTCTAATTATGACCATTTGATTGATTTTATCTCTATTCCTAAAAATAACACTTCAATAGATCAAGAAATGTACTCCAAATACCTAGGAATCTATAAGGGCGGAAGTATACACATCACAATCTCCTTAGAAAATAATATTCTATATGGCCAGATGAGAGCAAAAGGAGGTAAAATGGAATTAACCCTATTAGAAAATCACACTTTTAAAGTCGGTGACATTAAAGAGCGTATTCAATTTATACTAAACAGTAAAGGAGATGTAATAAAACTTATAGGTATTGATTCACCTATGGAACTCACGAAAGTTTTATATGATTAGTCAACTATCTCGGGGCAAGCCTCCGAGTATTAAACCCTTTGGCGGTGCCAATAAACTTAAAAAAGCACGCAATGAAATTTAGCTTCTCATCTAATTAATTAATGACGGGAAAAGCGGATCGACAATGAAAATATACTGAACCCAGGAAACTGAGAAAATCCGATTCCAAAAGAATATTTACCCCAAAAAAAAGTTAATCTAAAGATATGTAAAAAAACCACTAATTTTTAGAGCTTATGAATAAACCGATATGGCAAAAATCTACTATGATCACCCTGCGATTAACGATATACATGATATTATGCTCAATCATTCAAGGTTTTGCTCAAAATCAACAAGAAGTTGAACAAAAATTGAGAGATTCTATTCATACCGAGTTTATCAAAAACTATGATGATTGTTCTTTCTACAGCAAAAATGGAGTTACTAATTTTAATGGAAAAATTGAATTTTGGAAGATTTGCAAATTAAAAAATGGGAATAGAATCATTGAGATAGAATCCCATGAAGAAGCCACTTATTTTCAGGAAATTTATTTCGAAAAGAAAGGAAAACTGCTTTATGCAAGAGAAACTCAAAATTACAATCCTATCAATAGTTTCGAACAAATGAGATGGAACTGTGAGTTTTATATTAAAAATGATAAGGTAATTACCACCATGTCTCTTGGGCACGGAAAAACAGAAAATGAAGAATGGGACGAAAATGCGATTATAGAAATGTATTCTAAAAGATTAAATGAAATAGAAAAAATCCAGCGATAGCAACAAAAAAGATTCTTTACAGCCTCTTTTTTACTCTTTTGAAAGTATAATTCACTTGCTCTTGAATAAAAAAGACTCGATGTTGAGTAAAAAACATTCAAAATTGAATAAAAAACACTCAAAATCGAGTGAAAAACATTCAAAATCGAGTGAAAAACACTCGATGCTGAATCTAATTCATTGAAAATTATAGTCGCGATTCAGATTCAATTTCAATACGACTATTATGTCCATTGTTTTTCAAAAGTATGCAGTTTTTATAAGAATTGAATTATTTTTTACTATAATATCGACGAAATAATAGTCTTGATTCTTAGAAAAAAAATAAATTCTGGGGTAACATTTTGTATCAATTTGACACTTACCTAAGAACATCAACTTTAGTTAGTATACAACGGTATTTAGAAAAGTTAAATCATATCTCGTACTTTTAGAGTCTTTTACTTCCTTGTATACCTAATAGATGTTACACGTTATTTTTTTAAAATTGACTAACTACTAACATATTTTCTATGAAAAACTTCTACTCAAAAAGTTCTCACGACATACCAGAAGGTCTTACTAAACCCTCTTCTTCATTTAAAAAATTTGTGTGGCTTTCAGTTTTAGGATTGTTATTCTTTATTATTATCTATTTTACATTGATCATCTGGTTTGGTCGACTAGCATACTACTCATTTTTAGATGATGGTTCTTTTTGGAATTATGTACTAGCTGGAGGCTATGCTTTTCTTTGCTTATTTATGATCAAATCACTTTTTATTTTTAATAAAAGAGAAGAAAATCCATTAGATACATATATCACAGAAGAAAAAGAACCCGCTCTTTTTGACTATCTCTATAAATTGGCAGATGAGGCCGGTGCTCCAAGACCTAAAAAAGTTTTTCTTTCCTCCAGAGTAAATGCTAGTGTGTCATATGATCTTTCGATTGTAAATTTAATTTTTCCTTCTAAAAAAAACTTAGAAATTGGATTGGGCTTGATCAATGTGTTGAGTCTGGGAGAATTTAAAGCCGTACTGGCACATGAATTTGGTCATTTTGCCCAACGTTCTATGTTATTAGGTAGATATGTATATGTTGCTCAACAAATTGCAGTTCAAATCATCAATAAAAGAGATATTTTTGATAATTTTTTAGCTGGGATATCCAGCATTGATATTCGTATATCTTGGATAGGTTGGATATTATCAATACTTGTTTGGGCAGTTAGATCATTAATCGAAACTTGTTTTAGTATTGTTATCATAGCACAACGAGCATTATCCAGAGAAATGGAGTTTCAGGCAGACTTAGTAGCCGTTTCGTTAACGGGTAGTGATGCACTTATACATGCTTTATCTAAATTGCAAGTAGCTGATGAGGCATATGATCGCGCATTAAATGCAGTTAATACTAAATTAGAAGATAAAAAGGCTGTACATAACCTATTCAAATTACAGACCAATTATATAGAAAAAATGTCTTGGGTATTAAACGATCATTCTTATGGCAAATCTCCACAAATTGCAGACATCAATCCTGAGTCAAACAGAATCTTTGGAAATAGAATATTTAATCCTCCAAAAATGTGGTCTACACATCCAGCTGATCAAGATCGAGAAGAAAATGCTAAAAAAATATACATCGCTGCTGAAATAGATGAAAGGCCTGCTGAAATTTTGCTTTCTGATGCTACCAAATACGAAGTCGAAATGACAGCAAAACTAATCGCAACAGGTAAAATTGAAACAGAAATCATATCTGATGAAGAATCTATAGAATTTCAAAACAAAAAATATTTTAACTGGACTTTTTTAGATCCAAAATATCAATCAAATTTTTTAAATCGGTTTTTTACACTCAATTTTGAAAGTGTAGATCAAATGTATTCGTTAGATATAAACGATAGCGAAATAGCTTCTAATTTTGAATCTTTATACCAAACAAAGCTTTCTAAAAAACTTGATAATTTAAAGGAAGTTAAAGAAGAAATAGCTGCTATTAATCTTATTGTAAGTGGTCCAATTACTATAGAAAAAAGGGAAATTTGGCATCGAGGAGAAAGAATTAAAAGAAAAGATGTAAAAACGGTACTTAATAAATTAGCACAAGAAGAGGCATCAATATTGAATGAATTAAGCACTCATGATCTACTATGTAGATCTATCCATTATAAAACAGCTTCACTTTTAGATAGTAATTGGGCTAATTATCTAAAATCTATCGGTAGTTTAGTACATTATTCTGAACATGCAATAGCAGATATAGAAGATGCAGCAAGAAAATACCATAACGTAGTTTCTATAGCACTAGCTGATGGCAATGTGAGTTCAGAAGAACTTACAGCCATATTAAATGCCGGTAACGATTACTACAAATCTATTCGTTCTTCGTATCAAAAAAGTAAAAAAATACAATTGAATAAAGAACTTTTAGCAAATTCTAATAAAGAAAATTATGCTGACTTCTTTGAAGAGTTTAAACTTTCATCTCCAACAGGAGATAACATTAACAAATGGTCTCAGGTAATTGATGGTTGGGCTAATGAAGCTCTAAGTGGATTAAGTTTTCTAAGAAACTCATCCCTTGAACATTTATTGGACATAGAAGAAGATATAAAAAGTGCTTTCCTTAATAATACACCGATCGCAAGAAAAACTCCTGATGCAATTACTATAGTTGATTCCTATAAATTACTTACTCCCGGAACAGAAAGACCTATACAACGAAAACTAAAATTATGGGACCGATTTATGATGGGAGAAGGGTTTTTTGGAGCAACGGCAAAGTTTGCTATATCTTCCGTACTAATTGGAGGTGCCCTTTTTTTAGGAAGTTTTTCTCAATCCACTGATCTAACAATTTATAATGGATTAGAAATGGACGTAACCGTAATTGTCAATGGACAGGAAGAAATAAAAATACCTACAAAAAATAATAAATCTATTCCAATTGATTACAATACTGATTACGATATAATCACAAATGGACCTAACGGAGTAGAAATAGAAAGTTTTGTCGGAACCAGTGGTTCTCCAGGTCAAGAATACGTTTACAACATAGCAAATGCAGGTGTCTTCTTTGAATATACTGCATACTACGGATCCGGAAACAGTTTTATTCCGAAACAAAGAAATATCGGTGCAAAAAGATGGTTTAATAGTACCGCAGATTATGTTTTGAAAACACCTCCAGAAAGAGATGACATCGGTACTAAAAAAGATGTCCTTGTAGCGTATAGTGATATTAATCCCTATGATTTGGTCGCAATAGTTAGCGATTCTTTAGAGCTAAAAAAATTAATATATACTCATGTAAAATGGGATACTGCAGAAAGTATCAATATATTAAATTGGTTAAGTCTATTACAAATTTCGGATAAGCCACAAGACATAATTGATCAAAGGATACAAAATTTAGGAGATGATATGATCTCTAGAAGAGCAAAAATGGATTTAGCTGATACAAATGAAAAGAACATAATATGTAACCAGATAAATGAAGCATTTAGAAAAAACACTAATGACCCTGACTTGCACTACCTAAGTACCAGATGCTTAGATGATTCCGATAATCAAGACAACAAATTTACACAAGGATATGAACAATGGAACGATCATCCTTGGTTAGCATATGCCGCTGCACATATCTACGCAAAAAACGAAAATTGGGAAAAGAGTTTATCTGCTTTTAATTCGGCAAGTAACATTAACGGCTTAAAAGGAGTTATAGCACTTAACGCAGAGAGAGTAAGAAGAAAAGCTAGTAATAATGGGAAAAAAGAAAAGTTAAATTTCACATCTGATGATCTGGAATATTATTTAAACATAGACAATCATTCATTAACTAAATTTAGTAATGACCCTAACTATGCCTATGTGCTAATATCTCAAGGAAAATTAAACCAAGCATATGATTTTATAAAATCTTATGAAAGAGATAAACCATATATCATTCGTTTTCTATCAGTGTCAGATGGTGTATCTGAAGAGATCAAAAACGAAGCAAAATCACTAAATGATGATGAAGGAATTAGCAGTAATACTGTTTGGTATTCATTAGCATTTAATATCATAGAGAATAAAGACTATACTAAAAATTTGATGGATATAGAAAATATGGGAATTCCTAAAACAGATCTAGATCAATTTATCCAATCAATCATTTCTGACGACTACACCAAAGCAGAAAATATAATTAAACAACAACAATTATATTTCAAAGGATACATGTACGCCATAGGATATATAATAGGCAAATCAAAAGCTCCGGTTGCTTGGAAAAGCAATGCTAATGATCTATTATTTGCCCATGAGAAGCCATTTTTGGGGAAATCATAATTCAATTCTTTATATCTGATAGGAAATCATCTAAAGAAGCATTGTAAATTAGTAATGCAAAACTTAATAACAAGTTATCTAAAACTATAATGATCAATTGATTTTAGGTCAAAAATGCAACAAAACCAAATTGCTTAAGTATTTATCTATGAACTTATAACTGGGAAATTTTATTTTAAGTAAACCCTCACAATCATTACATACAATTTTCGTTATTTTGCAAACAAATATTAGATACTTGAAAAATACATTTTTCTATATAGTTTTTATACTGTTTTTTTCTACCATCACATTTGCTCAAGAAGGTAAAAAAATTAAGGTTCAATCGGATCGTACTATTAAAAATGAGGAACGTTTTCCTGGAGCGACAATTCTAGCCAAAGTAAACAAACAAGTTTATATTGAGCACGATGGTATTGAGATTTGGTGCGACCAAGCAATACATTATAGCGAAGATAAATTCATTAAGGCTCTTGGTAATGTAAAAATGAAACAAGGGGATACCCTAACAATGACGAGTTCTTATGCAGAATATAATGGTAATAGTAAGTTTGCCTATGCAAGAGAAAAAGTGTTTTTAGAAACTCCATCGAATACATTAACCACTGATACGTTATTTTTTGACCGCCTACGCCAGCAAGCATACTATCGAAGTGGAGGAACTGTAAGAGACTCTTCTAATACACTTACTAGTAGAATAGGTAGATATTTTATGGATAGAAAACAATATTCATTTAATACCAAAGTAAAAATCGTCAATCCAGAAAACACCGTTGATTCTGATCGTTTAGATTACTACACAGATAATGGTCATGCATATTTATATGGTCCATCAACTGTAAAAGGAGAAGAAAGCACACTGTACTGCGAACGTGGTTTCTACGACACCAAAGTAAAAACTGGCTATGCAATAAAAAATGCACGTATCGATTACGATAATCGTACGGTTTATGGAGATAGCATATTTTATAATAGCGCAATTCAATTTGCATCCGCAACCAACAATATAAAAGTACTGGATACAGCAAACAACTCCGTCATTACTGGCCATTATGCGGAAGTTTTTAAAGACAAAGACTCTGTATTTATTACCAAAAGAGCTTTAGCAGCTACTTTACAGGAGAAAGATTCTATATACATTCATAGCGACACGTTAATGGTAACAGGAAAACCTGAACGTAGGATTATGAACGGTTTTTATGATGTCCGGATTTTTAAAAGTAATATGAGTGGTAAAAGTGACTCTATCAATGTAGATCAAACAACTGGATATACTAAAATGATAGGTAAACCCATTATCTGGTCACAGCGTAATCAGATGACAGGAGATACCATCAAGATTATCTCTAATCCAGAAACCGAAAAACTAGATTCACTGATCGTATACCAAAATGCCTTTTTAGTACAAGAAGACACACTGAAAGCTGGATATAATCAGGTGAAGGGACAAACTTTATACGGATTATTTGAGGACAATGAAATTTATCAAGTAGATATAGATAAAAACACAGAAACTATATTTTACCAAAGAGAAAGTGAAGGAGAACTAAAATTGATTGGTATAAATAAAGTACTATCCAGTTCCATCAAGTTACTATTAGAACAAAGAGAAATTGTAGATGTATTTTATTATCAAAATGTAGATGGAACCTTATATCGAGAAATCGATCTGCCAGAAAATGCCAGAGAGCTCTCAGGTTTTAAGTGGCGTGGAGAGGAACAAATATTAAGCAAAAAAGATCTTTTTAGAGGGGAAGCACCACCGAAACTTACTAAAATAACCGGAATACCACTACCAGTAGAAGATGATGACTTCTTTGATGAAGAGACCATAAAACGTTTAGAGGAGAATAAATCCAAAGACTCTCGTTTATTAGAACAAAAACTAGAAGACGCTCAGCTAAAAGAAACAAACAAAGAACTGGATTTAACACCAATAATAAAGGAGAAAACAAAAGAAGGAGTAAAATCAAAAAAGGAAAAAGATACAACTTCAAAAAAGAAGTCGTCTAATAAAACTTCCCTCATAGATCTCGACCTTAATCGAACCGCTAAACAACGAGATAGTATTACTGTAACTACCATAAAAAATCAAAAATCAACAGATAGTATCAAAAAGAAAAAATAACAATCTAAGTAGATTACAAAATTGTTATTTTATAAATTATACTTTAGAGAGTTTCTAACATCCAGTTACTAATAGTTCGATAGATTGACTTAACTTTGTGAAGGTGAAAAAAGACTTCTACAGATATCAGGCTCAAACCACACCACATCCTTTGGCTATGGAAATTTCTCATGCCGAAGGAAGTTATATTTTTTCTACGGACAACAAGAAGTATCTAGATTTTGTGGCAGGAGTATCTGCTTGTAGTCTTGGACATAGACATCCTAGGGTTGTAAATGCTGTAAAAGAACAACTAGATAAATATCTACATGTAATGGTGTATGGAGAATATATCCAGAAACCGGCAGTGGAACTCACAAAACTTCTAGCCTCCCTTCTTCCCGATCCTTTAGAAAAAACATATTTAACCAACTCCGGAACAGAAGCTATAGAAGGTTCTCTTAAGTTAGCAAGAAGAGTAACCGGAAGAAGTCAAATCATAGCTGCTAAACACGCATATCACGGCAATACTATGGGATCTATGAGTGTGATGGGATTCGAAGAACGAAAACAAGCTTTTAGACCATTAATTCCAGACGTATCATTTATAACATTTAATAAGGAAGAAGGTCTACAAAACATTACAGAAAAAACAGCTGGAGTAATTCTAGAAACTATACAAGGAGGAGCTGGATTCATTGAACCAATAAACGGTTATCTAAAAAAAGTTCGCGAACGTTGTAATGAAGTTGGTGCTATCCTCATTTTAGATGAAATACAACCTGGATTTGGACGTACCGGAAAATTATTTGGATTCGAGCATTACGAAATGACTCCGGATATCGTTGTTATGGGCAAAGGTATGGGAGGAGGATTACCAATAGGTGCCTTTACAGCTTCTTCTAAGATGATGGATCAACTACAAGACAACCCAAAACTTGGACATATCACAACATTTGGAGGTAATCCTGTAATTGCAGCTGCCGCTTTGGCAACTTTACAAGAAATCACAGAAGGTGACTTAATGGCAGAAGCATTAAGAAAAGAAAAAATATTCAGATCATTATTGGTACATCCTTTAATTAAGGAAATTAGAGGTGTGGGATTAATGTTAGTCTTTATGACTCCTTCTGCCGAAATCACAAATGAAATTATTTTGAAGTGTCAAGACAAAGGACTCATTCTTTTTTGGTTGCTTTTTGAACCCCTCGCAGTACGCATTACGCCTCCTTTAACGATATCTGAAAAAGAAATAAAGGAAGGATGTCAAATTATTCTTGACGTATTAAATGAGATTGGAAACCACAAAAAGTTTTAAAAACAATACTGCTAAATTGATTTAAAACCCTTATCTTTAATACAATATCTTACCGCATCACACATTCAATCGCATCAAGTGGCTTATAATATAAAAAATGCTAAACCGTTAATTATTAATGGTACACATTTTGTTAATTAGTTTGTTAAAAACAATTGATTTCTTAAGTAGTATCATACAATTTCATTTGTAATTTTAATTCAGAGGAAATCAAAAGTGCAAAAATAAATTAAGTAATGATGTTTTTACAACTCTTGCTTGTTGGGGAAGACAAAAAAGGTTTGTAACATATTTTTGATTTATAGAGCACCTTTAATCAACGTGTATGAAATGAGCATATGTATGAATTTCAAAAATATTGAAATAAATGCTATGCGAATTCCATCTGACATTTATTAAAAATAAGGACGAACGGATGAAATTTAACCACGAAGAATTCGAAGAAAATAATTTCTCAATTACTCGTTATGAGTCTATGCTGAGATCTAATGATGTTAAGTTTTTTGATTCTGATGAGTTTGAATCTATTATTCATCACTATCTCGAAAACGGAAAAATCGCAAAAGCTAAAAAAGCAATTTCTTTAGGACTTTCGCAACATCCGTCTTCGGTAAACTTAAAACTATTGCAAGTTGAAGTCCTTGTTTTCGAGGATCGATTAGATAAAGCTGATAATCTTTTAGGTCAACTTCATGCGTTAGAACCTGAAAATGAAGAAATATATATCCAAAAGGCTAATATTCTCTCTAAGCAAAATGATCACATAAAAGCAATTGAATTATTAAGCACAGCGCTAGAGTACACAGCAGATGAGGCTGATATATATTCCTTGATCGGAATGGAATATCTTTTCATGGATGATTTCGAAAACGCGAAAGTAAATTTTATGAGATGTCTAGAGTCTGATAATCAAGATTACTCTGCGTTATACAACATAATATATTGTTTTGACTTCTTAGAACAGCACGAAGAAGCCATTACCTATCTCAATATGTTTTTAGACAAAAACCCATATTGTGAAGTAGCTTGGCATCAGGTGGGTAAACAATATTTTGACCTTAAGGATTACGAGAAAGCCCTCGCTGCATTTGATTTCGCAATCATTAGCGATGAATATTTTATTGGTGCTTATCTGGAAAAAGGGAAAGTATTAGAGAAATTAAAACGATATAACGAAGCTATAGAAAATTATCGTATTACTTTAGAATTAGATGATCCTACTTCTTTTGCTTTGTTAAGAATAGGAAAATGTTTTGAAAAATTAGGTAGTGATGATTTAGCCATTCAGCATTATTCTAAAACCGTACACGAAGACCCATTATTAGATAAAGGTTGGATTGCGATTACGGACTTTTACATGCGAAAACGAAACTATCAGAAAGCATTATACTATACGAATAAAGCAATAAGTATTGATGCAGAAAATGTATTGTATTGGAAACGTTATGCTAAAATCAATAACAGATTAGCTTTCTTTGAAGAAGCAGAACGCGGATACAGAAAAGCATTAGAATTAGGCAATTACGAACTGGAAACTTGGCTTAATCGATCTGATATTTTAAAACTTATTGGCGAATCTGATGCAGCTATTCAAAACATGCATCAGGCAATAGAGTTTTATCCAGAAAATGCCGAAGTTCAATATAGGTTAGCTGGACTACATTATGAAAAGCAAGAATATGACAAAGGAGAGTTCCATCTTAGAAAAGCACTAGACTTGGACATAGAATATATTATTGTTTTAGAAGAATTATTCGAACGTGTATTTAATCTTACTTTAGTACAAAATATCATTTCGGAATACAAAGCATCGTAGAAATTAAATATATTATGAGTATAGCAAAACAAGGTGAAAAACTAATTTCACCTTGTAATTTCCTTAAAATTACGGCATACTTTAAATCAAAAAATACATACATTTGTTTGTATAACAATTGCTAAACTAAAAAGAATGCAACGAAGTCTTAAGGACTATTTGGTAATCTCCCTGAAAGGGATTGCTATGGGAGCTGCAGATGTAGTTCCAGGAGTTTCCGGAGGAACGATAGCTTTCATCTCAGGAATATACGAAGAACTAATTTCCACAATCAATACACTAGATCTTAATTTTTTCAAAGTTTGGAAAAGTGAAGGTTTTGGCAATGCCTGGAAGAAATACAACCTTTCTTTTTTGTTAGCATTGTTTATGGGAATAGCCATAAGTATCCTTTCATTAGCCAAAGCAATTAAATGGCTTTTACATAATGAACCCTTATTGCTATGGTCATTTTTCTTTGGATTAGTATTAGCAAGTATCCTGTACATTGGTAAACAAATAACCTCTTGGAACTCTAAAGTTTTTCTTAGTATCATACTTGCAGCTGTCATTTCTTATTTTGTTACTATAGCAGAACCTATAGCATCGCCAGAAAGTCTCTGGTATTTACTTTTTTGTGGGTTTATCGCGATAATAGCAATGATTTTACCCGGTGTTTCTGGAGCTTTCATTCTGTTAATACTAGGAGCATATCAAACATTCATAGGGATTCTTAATCAATTTAGAGAAGGATTAACAACCATGGATTTTGACATGTTATGGCAAGCTTTTTATAAAATAGTGATCATAGGTATTGGTGCCGTTATAGGTTTAAAATTGTTTTCTAAAGTATTAAACTGGATGTTCAATAATCATAAAAACATGACCTTAGCCTTACTTACTGGATTTATGATTGGATCTTTAAATAAAATTTGGCCTTGGAAAAAAGTAGTCTCCTGGAGAACAAACTCAGAAGGTCTTGAGGTTCCTTTTATAGAAAAAAGCATCTTACCAGCAAATTTTGACGGAGATCCCAGAATTATCTGGGCACTACTTTTTGTCTGTATTGGCTTTCTATTAATTCTTATATTAGAGCGTTTAGCAATAAAAAAAGACAATTAATAGATGGCAGAAAACACCAGAACGTTTAGCGATAAGTTTTTTTTAGTCATTAAAGGTTTGGCTATGGGAGCAGCTAATAAAGTACCTGGTGTATCTGGTGGAGTTGTGGCCTTTGTTGCAGGTTTTTATGAAGAATTTATTTATTCTTTGCAAAAAGTAAATCTTAAAGCGCTTAAACTATTTATTAATTTTAGGTTTAAAAGCTTCTGGAGATATATAAATGGTCGTTTTTTGGCATTGCTTATTTTAGGAATGCTAATTAGTTATTTCAGTGTTTCTAAAATTCTCGATTATCTTATTATCCACTATGAATTATATGTTTGGTCAGCTTTTTTCGGGATGATTATAGGCTCCATATATTACATTGTAAAAGATTTTGATGATTGGAGTAGACGCAATATATGCTTTATTATTATTGGAATAATAGTAGGTATTAGTATCAGTTTATTAGAACCTGCTAAGGAAAATGACAATTTATTTTTTGTGTTTTTCTGTGGTATTGTAGGTGTTTCTGGTATGACATTACCTGGATTATCTGGCTCATTTATCCTTATCCTTTTTGGAAATTATGTATTGTTATTGGTAGACTCTGTAAATGCTTTATACGACACCATGGCGGATTTAGTGCGATGGGATTTGTCCTTTATGGAAAACGTAAGGAGAATACGATTACTTAAAGTTCTTGTAGTATTCAGTTTAGGATCAATCACTGGTTTAGTTACGTTATCACATTTTTTAGGATACGTATTAAAGCATTATAAAAATGCTACTTTTGCCGCAATTATTGGTTTTATAACTGGATCTCTAGGTGTTGTTTGGCCTTGGAAATACAAGATGTATAAACAAAATGATTTAGGAGAGATTCTAATTGATGCACAAGGCAACCCTATTCTTGATAATTACGATCGGTATCTTCCCGATCTAACAACTGCACCAACATATATTGCCTTCTTTTTTATTTTAGTAGGCATTGCTATTGTTCTTTGGTTAGAATGGTACGGCGAAAGAACCTTAAAAACGAAACCAAAATGAATATATACGGATTACTAGGTAGAGATATAGGTTATTCTTTTTCTAGAAATTATTTCTCTAATAAATTCAACACGGAAAGCCTAAAATGTCAGTATCAGAATTTTGATCTTCAAACTATTGAAGAGCTAAAAAATATCATACAGCGGACGGATGTTAAAGGGATGAATGTAACTATCCCATATAAAGAAGAAGTAATTCCTTACCTAGATACATTAGATCCTATTGCCAAAGAAATTGGAGCTGTAAATGTAATTAAATTCGAAAGTAACGGAAAATTAACAGGATACAACAGTGATTATTATGGTTTTACAGAGTCTCTAAAACCTTTACTTAATACAACAATTAAAAAGGCATTAATACTAGGAACCGGTGGAGCATCAAAAGCCATAGCATATGCGTTAGACAAACTAAATATTGAATATATTTTTGTTTCTAGAAATCCAGATTTTAGAGAACTTAGCTACAATGATCTCGATGAGGATATTATAAAAGATTTTAAATTAATTATTAATTGTACGCCTTTAGGCACTCACCCTAACACAGAAAATCATCCGGATATTCCTTATGAATACCTAGGCAAAAATCATGTATTGTATGATCTCATCTACAATCCAGAAGAAACAATCTTTATGCAAAAAGGTAAACAAAAAGGAGCAAAAACTTCTAATGGATTGAATATGCTTATTTTACAAGCAGAAAAATCTTGGGAAATCTGGAATCAATAGTTTTCTCTTTTTATGCATAAAATTACTCATTCGATCTTAATTAAGTAATTCCTAAAACCGATCATTTGCTTTGACTTTATATAAGATGTTAGTATCTTAGTCAATCCTTAATCTCAGACAAACAAAAACATTTTATATAATGTCCACACACGATAACCTGCCTAAGGCAGATGGAAACGAAGATAATAAGACCAAAACTTTAGAGGATAAATTAGAAAATCCTGTTTCTGAAGCGACGGAATCCGCTTCTGAAACTCAAGAATCACAGGAGGGTAAACCTAAAGAAATCACTAAAGTAGAAGAATCTGTTGAGGACAGCATCCCTGCTGAAGCGTCTCCAGTTAGTGAAGACCTGCCAAATGATGAAGTAGAAGAAGAAAGCGTAGAATCTACTGAAACGTCTCCAGTTGTTGAAGATATACCGAATACTGAAGTAGAAAAAGAAGAGGCTGTATCTCCTGTAGCAGCTGATGATGAAGTCCTAAATGAGATGGAAGAGGCAGTAGCAAAGGATAGTGAGGATGAAAGCAAGTTAGAGCGTCATGATATCGAAAAGAAAGATTATCATGCAATGAATAAAGATGAACTTATATCTGAATTACGTCGTTTGATAAAAAGCGAAAAAATACAAGCTATTAAAGAGCACGTAGAGGAAATTAAGACTGAGTTTAACGCTAAATTTAACGAAGAAGTAGAACAGAAAAAAGATGAATTTTTAGCTGATGGTGGAAATATAATAGACTTCTACTACTCTACTCCATTGAAAAAAGAATTTAATTCTGTTTACTTTGATTATAAAGAGAAAAGAAACGCATACTATCAAAATCTCAAAAAAGATCTTCAGGCAAACCTGCAGAAAAGACTAGACATCATTGAAGAACTAAAAGGTTTATTGAACGTAGAAGAGAATATTAATACTACCTATAATCACTTTAAGGAAATTAAAGAAAGATGGCATAATGCTGGTCCAATTCCGAGGGATAAATACAATACGGTTTGGAATACATATCATCATCACACGGAAAATTTTTATGATTTCCTGCACCTAAACAGAGATTTTAGAGATCTGGATTTTAAACACAATCTAGAACAAAAACTTAAAATTATTGAACGTGCTACCGAGTTAGCTCAGGAAACGGATGTAAATAGGGCATTTAGAGAATTACAAATTCTCCACAAAATGTGGAAAGAAGACTTAGGACCTGTTGCCAAAGAATATAGAGAGCCTATTTGGGAAAAGTTTAGTGAACTCACCAAACAAATTCATGAAAACCGTCAGCAATTTTTTAAAGTACAAGACAAAGTTTATGAAAAAAATCTAGAGGTAAAACAAGAAATTATTGCTAAAATCGTAGAAGTTGCTGCTGAACATCCAAAAAACCATGGAGGCTGGCAACAAAAGATCAAAGAAATAGAAGCACTAAGAGAAGAGTTTTTTAAAGCTGGAAAAGTACCTTCTAATGCAAATGAGGAGACATGGAGTCAGTTTAAAGGAGCGGTAAGAGATTTTAATAGAAATAAAAACGCTTTCTATAAGAGTCTTAAAAAAGATCAGTTCGAAAATCTTAACAAGAAAATGGAACTCATCAAAATTGCAGAGGATAATAAGGATAGTGATGATTTTTCTGTTACCACTCCATTAATGAAAAAGATTCAAGCGGATTGGAAAAAAATTGGACACGTACCTCGTAAGGATAGTGATAGAATCTGGAAAAGATTCAAAGATGCTTGTAACGCATATTTTGATCGTATACACGCTGAAAAAAATGAAGCTAATAAAGAGGAAATTGCAGCTTATGAAAAAAAACTAGCTCATATTGAGGCATTAAAGGAATTAAAATTATCGGGCGACCCCAAAAGCGATCTTGACACTATTAAAGAAAATATTAGTATTTGGAAGACAATAGGAAGAGTTCCTTACAAAAAACGTAATATCGAATCTGATTATAATAAAGTTTTAGATAACCTTTTTGGACAACTAAACTTAAGCAGACAGGAAACTGAAATGATCAAATACGAGAATAAACTCAGTTCACTTGCTAACCAATCCGATGATAGAGCACTTAGAAATGAGCAAAATTTCTTACGTAAAAAGATTGAAGAGGTTCATAGCGAAATACGTCAATTAGAAAATAACCTTCAATTCTTTAAACACGCAGATGACAATAATCCATTGGTAATCGAAGTACGAAAAAATATCGGAAAGCATAAAGAAAGTCTTGAAGTTTGGAAAAATAAATTAAAGAAAATAAAACAACTCTAATATTCCAATATGAATTGTGCTCTTTGTGGCTCAAGAGCATCAGAATTTTCTGTTGTACACAAACGAGCATACCACCATTGTGCTAATTGTGATGCCATTTCCTTGCATCATTCTTATTTTCTTTCTAATGATAAAGAGAGAAAAAGATATGAAATACATAACAATGATGTTACAGATCCAGGGTATCAAAATTTCGTTTCTCCAATCGTTAATGCTATTATAAAAGATTACGATAAGAGTCATAAAGGTTTAGATTTTGGGAGTGGTAGTGACCCTGTTATTACTACCATGCTTAGACATCAAGGCTACGCTATTTCCACGTATGACCCATTCTTTGATCCCAATTCGAAGGTGTTGCAATCTACTTATAACTATATCGCGTGTTGCGAAGTAATGGAGCATTTTTATCACCCTAATAAAGAGTTCAAATTATTACATTCATTACTAAAAGATAAAGGAAGGCTATACTGCAAGACATATCTGTATGACAAATCTATTGATTTTGATTCCTGGTGGTACAAGAACGATCTTACCCATGTATTCTTTTACACCAAAAAAACATTGAATTGGATTAAGGATTATTATGGTTTTAGTGAGGTAATTATATCCGAAAAACTAATCATCTTCGAAAAATAGTTTCTGCATTGCATCCGATAAAAATATGGATGCATCATTACTCTAAAAAGCTACTAAACAAAATGTTATCAACACGAAAACGTTTGAGTAACTAAGGGATCACTTCAGTGAATAATTATTACCTAAATTGCTAATTCAATATATTTTTCACTAAAAAAATAACATTGTATTAATAATTTTAAAACTTTTATTCTGATATGACAATTTAGACACTAACTTCCTTAGGGAAGAGTAAAATTTCACACAAGACACAAACACAAACACTAAAATTCATGAAAAACTCATTACCCAAATTCCTGGGCCTTCTTGGCCTATGGAGCTTACTATTAAATTCTTATTTAATAACCGCACAGACAGATTTTAGAGAAGAAACGATCTATTTTTTAATGACTTCTCGTTTCTTTGATGGAGACCCTAATAACAATGCTCCAACAGAATGGTCATCTTATAATCCCGATCCCGAAATAAACCCAAGCATTACAGATCCTGATGATGTAACCTGGAAAGGGGATTTTAAGGGATTGATCCAAAAATTAGATTATATAAAAGATCTTGGTTTTACTGCGATCTGGATCACCCCTATAGTACACAATCGTAGCCCATTAGACTACCACGGATATCATGCTTGGGATTTCACTAAAGTAGATCCACGTTTAGAATCTCCTGGAGCTACATTTCAAGATCTAATTAATGAAATCCACGCACGTGATATGAAAATTGTGCTGGATGTTGTTACGAATCATGCCGGACGATTCGGAATAAAAGATGTAGCCGAAATAAAATATAACACAGACCCTACAAAACCATGGTTTGCACCGGATAATCCTAATTGGGAATATGACGGTTTAACACCTAATCCAGAAGATGGACTTATATGGAGTAGAGCTAATTTAAAAAAAATGCCTCCTCCATATAATGAAGATCTATCACAACATAATTTCCCTGGAAAAGAGAGTTATGTTGATACTTCTGATCCAGATTGGTATCATCATTCCGGAAACGGTTTCGCACAAGGTTTTGATGATGTAGAAAATCTACAGAACAGAGCATTAGCAGGCGATACTCCTGATCTAAACACAGGTAGCCAGGTTGTTAGGGATTACCTTGTGAATGCGTATGCCACCTATATTAATATGGGAGTAGATGCTTTCCGTTGGGACACAGTTAAGCATATGAGTAGAGAGGATATCATTTATTTCTATGATGCTTTTAAAGCTATAAATCCCGATCTATTTATTTTTGGAGAAGTGGCTCAAAAACGTCACGAATTACATCCTGTAGAGGAAACCAATCCCCATTATTATACTTGGAGAGGAGAAGTTAACAACTCCCAACCATTAGATCTTGCTGTAATTGATTTCTTCGGAGAAGCTACTTTTCATGGCACATTTGAAGAAGGACAATCTTTCCCTACGGTTAAAGCTGCTGCCAGATATGATAATTTATATAGTGATCCCTCTACACTGGTAACCTGGTTAGACAATCATGATTTTGGTCCCAATAACGACTGGAATAGACGTTATGGAGGATCTGATGAAAACTTAGCAGCGTGTATGAATTTTATGTTTACCTGGAGAGGAATTCCAACCGTTTATTATGGAACCGAAATGCGATTCAAGGCTGGAGAATTTAATGATATTCATAACGAAGCAGGGATTAGAGAATCAATTGATAATACCGGAAGAGCATATTATGGAGACGTCATTGATCAAGCTCCAAACCATAAAATATATCAACATATTAAAAAGCTAAATGCTATACGAAAAGCTGTTCCAGCATTACAAAAAGGAAATTGGGATTGGAAAGATGCTCCAGGTAATGCCGTTTCCTATCGTAGAGTGCATCAAAATAGTGAAGTTGCTGTAGGATTAGCAAAAGATGGAAATGCCTCATTTAGTATTTCAGGAATGACAAATGGATTATATAGAGATGCGGTGACGGGTCGTGAAATTGCAGCTCAAAACGGTGTATTGAACTTTACCGTAACTTCAGGATCTGCAGGAATATATGTGTTAAACGGACCCGGTCTAATTGGTGGCTGTGGCGGAGGATTCTTTGAAAACTGTGTTAATGGTCCTAGCAATCCGGTGGTAATTATTAATCCAAACACCACAAACTCCGAAAACCCTATACAAGTTACAATAGAAGCCGTTGGAGGAGCTGGTGCCCCGTATAGTATTTACTATACCATAGATGGATCAAATCCTAATATGTCTAATTCTCAATATACCAGTTCTTTTACGATCTCAGAATCTACTACTATTAAGGCGATTGCTTTTGACAAAGATGGAACTGCATCTGATATAATTACAAAGGACTATCGGATTGGCCCAATCAAAGGTTTACACGTTTATTTTAAAAAACCATCTTCTTGGACGCAAGCCAATGTGCATTACTGGAATGAATCACCAGATGTTTTACCTCCAAGTAACTGGCCAGGACCACAAATGAGTCAAATTGAAAACTCTGAATGGTATGAATATATTTTTGAAGGAGTCCAGAGCACTAATCTACTCTTTAACGATAACGGTGGTACAAAAACTGATGATTTAACAAGAGATAGAGATGGATGGTTTGACAATGGTACTTGGTATGATACAGATCCTAGAAATACCGAAAATACTCCTCCAACAATAGTAATGTCACCAGGGGGAGGATCTTTCACAGTAGGAGAAACTGTAACTATCTCACTAAGTGCCACCGATAACTCTCCCCAAGGAATTGAGATTTATTATACACTTAATGGAGATGAACCAGATACTTCCTCGATTAGATATACCTCATCAATAGCGATTACATCAGACACTACTATAAAAGCTATTGCATATGACACAGAAGGATTATCTTCTCAAGTTATAACTAATTCATTCACTTTTTCCGAAACAACGGATTCAATGACGGTTTATTACAAAGGACAACTATCTAATCCAAATATATATTATTGGAATACGACACCAATAGCATCAACAGTAGCTTGGCCAGGAGCTACCATGACTGATATTGGTAATGGTTGGTATTCATTTACATTTAGTGGTATTAACTGCACCAATATAATTTTTAATGGTAATGGAGCAAACCAAACCGAAGATTTACAAAGATGCGGAGATGGATGGTATTATAATGGGACTTGGTACGATAGTAATCCTGAGGAAAGTCAGGATCTAACATTATACTTTAAATCTGATTCTTTTACATCCCCTACTATTTACTTTTGGAATACTACTCCATCAGGATTAACAACTTCCTGGCCTGGAGAATCTATGAATGTTGATACTGATGGTTGGTATCGATATACATTATCAAATACATCTTGTGCCAATCTCATTTTTAGCAATAATGGAACTTCACAAACCTCAGATCTTAATAGATGTAAAAATGGATGGTACTATAATAATATTTGGTATGATCAAAATCCCGATGCGCTAAGATTAGGCAATACCATTTCTGAGGATGATATTTCTGAAGAAAGAATCACCGTATTTCCAAACCCAATAACAGAAAACTCTGTATTACAGCTATATACAATAAAAAAAGTAAGTGCCTTGAGAATAGAACTTATCAATGCTTACGGTGCCTCTCAAATTATATTTAACGGACAAGTTAGCACAGGAGAACATAGATACTCATTAGGAGAAAAATCGTTAGCGATTGGAATTTACTTTTGTAGAATCACTATCGATGGAAAAACCTCTACCAGAAAAATTATAAAGCAATAATTTATAATATTTCAAATTAAATAGAATCCCCACTTGAAACAATAGCTCAAGTGGGGATTCTATTTAATTTGAAATAAATCATGATATCACACTAACAAGTAACTTACTACATAATGACACAAAACATCGCCTAAGAAGACGATGTTTTGATAAAATAATGATAATCCAAAATACTTTACAACTACCTATAAACAAATCATTTACAAAGTATTCCTAAATTTATCATTATATTAAATATTACTGTATAACCTACATGAGTTTATCGATTATAAAAACACTTAGTAGTGTCACATATTTAAACAAAATCATTAATTCGGAACTAGTTCTAAAGTATATGTGATACCGGGTAACCCGCAACAAGACCCACTTGTATATGCCAGTTCTAATGTAATAACACCCGTGACTGGATCTAAATTAGTACCATCTCCTTGATCAAAATCAACCTGACCTGGAAAAGATGTTGATTGTGTAGCAACAGTAATTGTTCCGCAAACATCAGTGAATTGTAGTCCAATGGGAGTAGTAGCCCCAAAAATACCAGCAGTACCATCACTTAAAACATATGTACCAGCAGATGGTTGCGTAATTGTAACTTGTTGTGGACTTATAAAATTACCAGCTATCGGAAGGCTTGATGCTATAACAGTAGAGGTATAATTACCTTCCAACATCGTTGGGCAGGATACTGGATAATTAATAACTGAAGTAAACAGTACAGTGGTCTGAATATTACTTCCTGTATTGCTTGTACCATCCTCGTTTATTATATTTAATACTGTTCCATCTTCCATAGTAAATCGAGTTGTAATTGATAGAACATCTCCAAGTTTTATATCCGAAGTACTAGTTATTTCTGTAAAAGCACTAACAATATCATCCGTACTCAAAGTAAAAACCATCGGCAAAATAACATCACTAGATAAAACTGAGTTGTAAACAGGTCCTTCAAGTGTTCTATAAACAGCGACAACATCCGTTGAAGCTGGATTTCCTTGTGCAACTTCCGCACTAAATTCTAGATTTACCGGTTCATTATTATTAATTTTTACAAGATCAATAAAAGTCTCTCCTGTTGCCGACTTTTGCATATTTGGCACTGCTCCATCATTTAAGGGGATAAAAGCCTTACCTCCATCATCTTCACAGGAACTTATCAAAGCCACTATTGTTAATATAAATGTTATTATTTTTATTTTTTTCATCTGTTAAATTTTAGAGTTTATTAATTCTCAGATAGAATTCACCAATTTATATATTAGCTCATTTCAAAATCTTATTTTATTAATTATCCCAAAATACTTTATACGTTGTTGGATCTTTTTGGTTAGGCGCGTTTTGATTAAGGTTTAGTTCCCTCTGTGGCCAGAACAATGAAACCTGAAAATCATTATTTAAAACTGTTAAATTGTCAACCAAAGGAAAGCCATCAGCATTATCCAACTGATATTCTGGAGAAGGTCCATTAGGATCCACTAAAATAGGGTAACCTGTTCTTCGATAATCATTATATTGATCCATCGGATCTCCAAATGTTGCCACCCATTTTTGCGTCATTATAATTTCTAATCGTTTGTCAATACTGGCAGCAGCGAATTCAGCATCTATAGTATCCATAAATGTGGTTACAGCAGTGGATCCAGATAGTACAGGTACTGTCTGAGATGTACCCGTTCCTACCACCACTTGATCAACTTTAGCAAAGCTTGCTGTCATAGCTTCTCTTAGTTTTGCTCCCGCATCACCTGGTATTAAACCGACCTGTATTAGTTCTGCCTGGATATATAAAAACTCGTCATATGTAAGAATTCTTTTAGGAGCCACACCAGTGCCACTTGTAATTGTTCTGGCAAATCCAGCACCGTCATCATAACGTCCTCCACAAGGAAAAATACCAGGAAAAGTTGCATCATTTTGTACCGCACCGTCTCTATCAGGACCAATACTTCCAAATCGAATACTAAAAAAACCAGTTGATGCATCCCAATAATCCGCATTTGGATCACCAGTAACGGTATCCCCCTGATCTCTAGGAAACTGCCCAGGTAACAATTGGTTTACGAAATAGTAAGGCAGTCTTGGGTCCGGATTCGTTGTATGAATGTTAGGATTTACTCCTAATAATATTTCATAAAACCAAGGACTTGCATATTTTGTTACTTGTGCACCACCATAAGCATCCAAAAAAAGTCGATTACGTTCGTCTGCAGGTGCTTGAGCAGCAGTATGATTAAACTGAAAATCATCGGCATTGGAAGACATGAAATTATTCTCCGTAATTAATGCATCAAAATCTGCTTGATTAAATAAAGAAGAAAGACGTATTTGATTATATAATTTCAGTTTCAATGTATTTGCAAATCTTATCCAAGTTGCATTGGATCCTCCATAAAATAAATCATCTGCACCCGGAGCTAATCCTTGTCCGCTTTGGATATTCACCTTTCCAGAATCAATCAGATCTAATACATTTTGATATATTACTTCTTGATCATCAAAAACTGGACTTACCGTACCTAACTCTAAGCCAGTCGCGTCAGAGAAAGGTACGTCTCCCCATAAATCTACAGCTACGGACATTAAATAAGCTTTCAGTATTTCGGCATAGCCAACATACACTAAATCTCCAGTTTCACTGGCTTGTGCAATTAATGTTTCGATATCTGTAAGTCCCAAATACACATTATTCCAATCGTTATTTACTAAAATGTTATCAGCTTTTGTACCATACTGATCTTGTTCTCCCCGGGACGTAAATTGATGTGTATATACCTGAAGTATATTTGCACTAAAGAATTGAAAATCTGCAACGGATCCAATATTTACTTCAATACCTGTTAACAATTGGTTGATGGATGCCACTGTAGGGTTATCGGTATCTGTATCCACATCCAAATAATCACTGCAACTCAGAACCATAAATGAGCATGAGATAGCAACAAAAAATTTCCATTTATATAATATATTTTTCATACTGTTTTTTTTAAAAGGATAAATTAAGTCTAAAACCATATCGTTTAGATGTAGGCGCTGAGGAATTCTCGATTCCTTGAATTCTAGAAGAACCAAAACTTGTAACTTCCGGGTCAAAATTGGTATACTTAGGAACATTGGGAGCAAAATACCACAAGTTATTACCTAGAACACTTAAGCTTATTTTTCCGAATGGTGTTGATTTTAAAAACTCTTTAGGCAGATCATAGGTTAAACTCAATTCTCGTAATCGATAGACAGTTCCATCGTATACAGAACCTTCTGCTACTGTATTGATTCCAAATGTATTTCCTCCTGCTGGTGAGAAATATAATTCATTAGTATCTATCTGCGTCGTATTAGGTATTTTATTACCGTTAGCATCTAGAATAGGATTTCCTTGATTGTCACCATAAAAACCAGGTATGATAAATGTACGTTCTCTATCTTCTGTATCTCTTGTAACTCCTCTACCTAATAATGAGTTAATACTAATTGATTGTATATCTCCGCCCTCTTTCCAATCAACCTGAGCTCGAAGGGATAAACCTTTATAAGAAATAGTATTTATAAAGCCCATTCTAAAATCTGGATTAGGGTCTCCTACGATTCCATTTTCTAAATCTTGTACAATTCCACCTCCGGATTGATTGATTAGAAAATTACCTTCATCATCCCTGGCGAATCTAGATCCATAAAACACACCAAACGGTTGTCCAACTATAGCATGAGCGACTTGATTAGGGTCTAACTGAATTCTTTCTAGTCCATCTACTAATTCTGTAACCTCATTCTCGTTCTTAGTAAATGTTGTAAAAAGTTCCCATCTAAAATTTTCGGTTCTTATAGGAACTAATGTTAAACCAATTTCTACACCAGTATTCTGCATCTCTCCTATATTAGTATTAAAAGTGGTAAATCCACTAGAAGAAGGAACACTTACCGGAGAAATTAAATCAGTAGTAGTTTTTTTATACCAACTGAAATCAATAATTGCTCTTTGGTTGAAAAATTCTAGATCCGCACCAATTTCTATTTCATCTGTAAACTCTGGAGTAATCTCCTGATCTCCTAAAAACAAGTTGTTATTAATTACTGGGATACCATTAAAAGCATTTCCTGAAGCGAATGTTCTATTTAAAAATTCTGCAGGAGCGTCATTACCTACGGAAGCATACCCTGCTCTTAGCTTACCAAATGTTAACACCTTACTATCCAAATTAAAAGCATCGGTGAATATTAAAGATACACTTGCCGATGGATAAAAATAGGATTGATTATTTTTAGGTAAAGTAGAACTCCAATCATTTCGACCAGTCGCATTTAGAAATAAATAATTCTTATAGGATAAACTTACATCTCCAAATACACCTATATTACGGGACCTAGTATCATTATCTAATATGAAACCGCCAATATTTTTAGTAACATTAATGGTATTCGCAATAGTAAATATTCCTGGAGATTTAAAATTAGTTCCCTGAAATGCAACACGGCTTGTAGTATTTTGTAATACATTATTACCTAGAATAGCGGTTAGATTTATATCATCAGTTAAATCATAATTAAAATTAACTAATAACGTAGATTCCAAGTCTTCATTGATAAAATCATCCGTTGTAACAGACCCTAAACCATTATTAGCTCTGGAGCCTAAATCTCTAATTTGTTTTCTTTTTAGATTATACTTATTAAAACCTACACGATATGTCACTGATATATTATCATTAAAATCATATCCTAAATTCACGTTTGCTACAATTCTGTCGGTATCTGTAATAATTTGATCGTGTTTCCAAGACCATAATGGGTGATCCCAACCATTATTAGGAGTAAGTGATGCTCCTGTAATAGGATTCTCAAAAGGTAAAGAAGTATCCCAGGCTCTACCTAACCATAATGTTCTAGCGAAAGAAGATGCAGAACCGGCGAATTGATTGTTACCGAAAAAACCACCTACCTGTTCTGTTTCAGAATAACTGAACGTAGATCCTATTCTAATACCATTAAGTAATTTAAAATTACCTCCAGCGGCTACAGATGTTCTATCATATGTATTAAATGGGATATATCCGTCTTGATTCAAATCAGAAACAGTTACACTAAAATTCCCATCTTCTCCTGAATACGACATATTGATAGAATTATCAAAAACAGTTCCTGTTCTAAAAAGATTTTTGACGTTATCAGGTTGAGCTTCATAAGGAACTGTTGGTCCTATCTCTGGAAATGCATTAAGTATATTTGGCCAAGTTGGTATTGTTTCCAATGAATCGAAACGCGGTCCCCAAGAACCATTTGCATTTAAGTAACTAAAATTAACTCCATTACCATATGTATTTTGATACTCGGGTAAGTTTGCTATATTTTCAAAATAGGTTCCTGAAGATACTGAAACTGATAATTTATTATTAGTCGATCCTTTCGTAGCGCCTGTTTTGGTAGTTACTACAATCACACCACCTGTTGCTCTTGAGCCATATAATGCAGCCGCAGCTGTACTTTTTAGAACCGTAATTGATGCTATATTATTGGGATCTAACGAAGATAATCCTGATTCATAACCACCACCTCCGGTTGTTTGCCTAGAAGTAGTTACTTGTGAGTTATCATAGGCAACTCCATCAACTATTATTAATGGTTGACTTGCACCTCCTAAGGTTGTAGCTCCTCTTATGTTGATCTGATTTGATGCTCCTGCTACACCTGTAGATAGGTTCACATTTACTCCAGGCACTTTACCTGCTAAGGATCGTATCAAATCCGGCTCAGAATTCTCCAGAACATCATCAGTTTGGACAGTACTTACTGCATATCCTAACTTTTTAGAGTTTCTGGTAATACCAAAAGCAGTTACCACTACTTCTTCTAACTGTGCCGCATCTTGTGCCAAAGCTACATTAATTGTATTACTATCGGCTACGACTATTTCTTGTGTTAGAAAACCTATATAACTAAAAACTAATATTGCTCCCCTATTGGCAGGAATAGAATAATTACCGTCAAAATCGGTTTGTGTTCCGTTAGTCGTATTCTTAATTACAATGTTCACTCCGGGTAAGGGTACTCCTAGATCATCCGCCACCGTTCCGGAAATTCTTTTTTGTTGTGCTAATGAAATGCTTGACATAAAAAAAGCAAGCACCAGCAACTTGTAATGATGTACTTTCATAGATTAAATTTTTTCAATAATTACATTAAAGAGATGATGTAATCATAAAAGGATGGCAAGAATATCTTGATGGCTAACTCAAATATTACATTTCATAAAACTTGAACAAAGTTTATGCAGAAATTGCTCACCCTTGTTATGATTACATTGTAAAAGAAGTAATAGAAAGCATAAAGTAAGGCAACCCTGATCAAGGTTTACCTTTACCGAATAAACTTTACTTTTTCCGAAGAAAGTTTACTTAAAATGTTAAGGAAATAAGGCAAGTAAGCTTTTTGCATATTCAGACAGAATTATCTGATTGTATCTGTTGTGCATTTAGAAAAAGTTGTGCAAACTGCTAAAAGGCAATAAATTGTAGTTACCACACAACAATTAAGATGCACAACTTTAAAACAAATTACGATAAAATATTAGAGGTCTTAAAAAGTTTGGGCGTAAAATCAGATTATTTATGTCAAATTCGTGAACCTAAACTACTTGATATTGAACTTGTAGCGATTGATTTAACATCAGAATATATGAGTATTGATAGTGAGTATCAAATTTTTCGTGTTTTACCTTCAAGTTTGTCTTGCAAAATAGAACGAAGTGTTTACAATAGACGAAAGAGAAAGTTATTTGCTTTCAGAGAAATCATACGTAAACAAATGACTATTAAATTGAATGCATCCGAGAATTGCTTCATTGTAGATAGTATGCCACTGGAAGTTTGTAAGTTATCCCGTAGTTCAAGAAGTAAGATCTGTAAGGAAGTGCTTTATAGTCAACCTGTCAAAGGGCATTGTGCTAGTCAATCTATTCATTATTATGGTTATAAGCTTCATGCGGTTTGTTCTGCTCAAGGAGTTGTTGAGAGTTTGGATATTAGTCCAGCCTCAGTTCACGATGTAAATTATCTTAAGGATATGCAAGGCCAATTGAAAGATTGTATTTTATTAGGAGATAGAGGTTATTTGTCTGCTGAATATCAATTGAATCTATTTGAAACCTATAATGTAAAGATTGGAAACCCCTATGAAGAACAATCAGATTAATTATAAAGAACAACTCTATATATTCAAAAAATCAAGAAAAAGAATAGAAACCTTGTTCTCTCAATTATATGATCAATTTATGATTCGTAGAAATTACGCTAAATCCTTTAATGGATTTAAAAATAGAATTTTGTCCAAAATCACAGCAATGACAGTTATTCAGTACATCAATAAATTCTCATACAATAGAAACATTAATAATTTAAAAGTAAATATTACCTAAATGTACAACGGGTTAATATTATGTTTCGATATACGTTAAGCTACAAATGATTTAACATATTCTGACGGAGTTATTTGATTATATTTCTTGAAAGATTTATTGAAAGTTACTTTATTATTAAAACCAACTTCATAGGCTACATCGATAATATTAAAGTTCTTACGCCTTTCTCCTTTTAATAGTTCTTTTGCTTCTTCGATTCTAGACTTATTTATCAATTCAAAAAAGTTTAGATCAAAATGTTCATTTATAATCTGAGAAGTATTATGCCTAGTAGTATCCAAATATTTCGCTAATTTCTGAAGTGTAATATCATTTTGCTTGTAAATTTTCTTTTCATCAAGAAGATATTGCAACTTTTCTTTTAACTCTAGCGATAAACTTTCAGTAAGGCCAGATTTCTTATACTTATCGATTTCTGGAGGAATATTATTTTTAATCAATCTTAAAACACCAAAAACACTTGGTTGAACAAAAGCGGTATAGCCAACATATAGTACAAGTAACGCCATGGATACAATCTGAACGTAAAACAAAAAACCGCTAAGAATTTGTTTTATAATTAATATTGAATATATACCGTAAGAAACTATATAAATAGAACAGAAAACAACAATATTTCTCTGCCAGTTAAACACTATTTTGGAAAAGTATTTATTAATCTTAATAGAATTAAAGTACATTTTTATAACGAAACCTCCATAAATTAATAGCGATATTAATTTAGAAACTGATATTAGATTTATATAAGGTCTCTCTTTATTAAATATTATCCTTAGTTTTTCATCAGACGGCAAACTGTAAATTGGAAACAATAAAACTATCAATAATAAAGAAGGTACTAAATGCAATAAATCCAGACGTTTAAACCTATAACCTATAGTAACTCTTTTAAAATAAAAATAGATAAGAGGACCATATAAGAAAGAAAACATTGTAGACATATAAAACACATGTGGCATATAGTACTGATAATTAGAAAAATACAAGCCAATATGAATGATAAAAAATGAATGTATCAATATAAAAGCACTCATCAATAAATTAGCAACTCTGTCTGATTTTTCTCTAAAATTTAAAACTATAGATATAAAAAAACCTATGAACGCAACATAAAAGCAGAAAATTGACCATAATCCAACTTGTTTGAGATACGTGTCTGCGAGTACTTGGTATTCTTCAGAATCATTAATTACATCAAAGTAACTATGTTCTACAAAAGAGGGATCTAAACTTGTTAGAACATATTTATGTATGTATTTACTAGCAAGTTCTGGTTGATTGCTCTTAGCATAGGAAAATGCTAATTTTTTAAATACTGCTAAAGAATCTTGTGTTCCATGTTTTAAGACTTTCTCATAATTTTTAATAGCTAGAGCATACCTATTATTGTCATAATATTTCGTTGCAGAAATTATGAGTTCATTAAATTCGGTGCCTCCATTATTTAACGTATTTATCTTATCAGGATTACTAAATAAAGATGATGAAATAAAGAGAAAAATAAAGGCACTAAAAAATGGTTTTAATATTATTTTTTTTGAGTTAGCCACACAATTATTACTAAATAATTATACATCCTAATTTACGATAACTTTTTTAAAAATTCATCACAACAACGGATGTCCCGATAATATTTTACCTAAAAACACAGCAAAATAAGGGTGTTCCGAATACAAAATAATTTAAATAAAATATGGTTAAACCGTAAGATTTATGTGAAAATATGAGAAATTATCACTTTCTAATCATCAATAAAGTGGGGAAAACATACAAAATATCCAAATGTTAATTTTTACTAAAGAAGAACATCAAACTCTAAGTTATGATCATATTTTTTTTGCTTCTTCCCAAAACACATCCATTTCGGCCAATGTCATATCTTTCAAACTCTTACTTTTTTCTTTAGCTTTTTCTTCTAAATATTGAAATCGTTTTATAAATTTTTTATTAGTTCGTTCCAACGCGTCTTCAGGATTTATATTTAAAAAACGTGCATAATTGATCATTGAGAATAGTACATCTCCAAATTCAGATTCTATTTTGTCTTGATTATGTTCATCAATTTCATGCTGTAATTCTGCAAGCTCTTCTTGTAATTTCTCAAATACTTGTTGTGGTTCTTCCCAATCAAATCCAACTCCAGCAACTTTATCTTGTATTCTGCTAGCCTTTACTAATGCCGGTAGAGACATCGGAACTCCTTCTAAAACACTTTTCTTACCTTCTTTTAGTTTTAAGTTTTCCCAATTTCGCTTTACATCTTCTTCATTAGCAACCTTTACATCACCATAAATATGTGGGTGACGACTAATAAGTTTTTCACATATTTCATTAGCTACATCCGAAATATCAAAATCTCCAGTTTCACTTCCTATTTTAGCATAAAAGACAATATGCAATAATAAATCCCCAAGTTCTTTTTTAACCTCTTCAAGGTCATTATCCAAAATAGCATCTCCTAATTCATAGGTTTCTTCTATGGTAAGATGACGCAGTGATTGTAAAGTTTGTTTTTTATCCCAAGGACATTGTTCTCGCAGTTCATCCATAATAGTGAGCAAGCGATCAAAAGCTTTTAATTGGTTCTCTCTGGAATTCATAGATATGATTTTACATCAAAAGTAAGGATAATAAGATGTAACGTATAATTTGATTATAAAAGTAGTTTTATTAAAAAAAAGAGTAGTTTCGAGGTTTACTTAATATAGCATATTCTATACTCGTCCTATAAAAATTCTTTTCGCTTGGTACTTGTAAACAAATATTAATCCGGTATCTAGTAATTGTCGGTTTACTTTTTTCTTTTACAAATCCATACAAAAACTCCATTTTTCTCGAAACTTTGTATTACTTCATAATTACTTATAATATCATCGTATTCTTGATCACTAACGTTATAGATATTCGAATAAAAGACAAAATCGTTATCTCCTTTAAATACTGTAAAAGATCGTTTTTCTCCATTTAGTTCTATTGCATCTATTCCTGCATCATTAGGAAAAAATGAAGCAACCCGACTAAAATCTATTTTTTGATCATCTAGATATTTTTTTGCTTTCAGTCTTAGATTATAATAAGGTAAATGTGCCAAAGTAGCATCCCATCCTTGAGAAATTTTCGGAGGATAAATCCAAAAATTTCCAGAGATTAGAATTACTGCCCAAGTTAAAATCAATCCAATTCTTAACTTTTGTCCAACAAAATCAGAAAACAAAATGGTCGCGCACAATAGTGAGCAAAAAAGATATATGGGAATCAAATACCTATTTCCTAATAATCCTTTTGCCCACAACATATTAAGAGGCAATAGAAAAAGAATACATCCGAAAAAGAATGAAACTTGTCGTATGCGAGGGACTTTAATTATTTGCTTTCTATATTTAGCAAACAATATAAAGAGTACAATCCAAATACCTATTCTACCAAAATCTAATATTCTCCATCCTAAAACTGCTATATTGAAAATTACTCCGGCGAATTCAACTTTTTCGAAACTTTCTTGCCAAGGTGAGTCCTGATGAAATCCAATCCATCCTTTTTCTTGAAAATGAATGAAACTAAAAGTAATAAAAACCAAAAAAGCAGGAATATAAACAAGACTTCCTTTTAGAAGAGCTATACATAATTCCTTTATTTTTATTCTCCATAACACATTACAACTTAAGTCAAAAATTAAAATGCATACAGATAACATCATTCCCCTCATACTGGTAAGAAACAACAAAACAACAGCCATCATCAAAAAGATTTTCTTGTTATCCAGCACTGAGTTTACAGCAAGTAAGAAAAAAAACAATAATGGCACATCAGGAGAAACAAGAAGTAATTGGCTCATTAGCGAAGGATCAATTATTATTAATCCAAAAGCAATACTCCAATATTTAGGATCAATAAATCTCTTAGTTAATCTAAACAATTGAAAAATAAGTCCAAAACCAAAGGGTAACATTGCTAGGTGACTTACCCATAAACTTCTTCCAAAAAACTTCCAAAACATAGCAATATAAGCACCAAAAGCAGGTATATGTCCACTGTCTATATTATCCGGAAGCAATAGAACAGAAAAGTTAGTTTTGAAATAGTGATCCGCATGATGTGAACCTAATTGTACGGTATCCCAAAAAAAAGCATTATCGGCATTTAATAGCAGAGCAATAAGAAAAATTAGACTACTAAGCGCTACTGGCCAATATATTTTCAAAACTTTATGCATATTTAAAATACAATTTTGAATATGTTATTTTTTAAATATTTTACTTTTTACTCCTATACTTTTAGCAAAGAAATATTGAAAAGAAGTTCTTAAAACCCCCAATCCATAAGTCACACTCCGTTTGAAATTTATAGAAGATGCTTCTTCAAAATATTTTGTTGGGCACGTTATTTCAGCTACTTCATAGCCTTCATAAAATATTTGTGCTATTATCTGATTATCAAACACAAAGTCATCAGAATTATTATTAAAAGGAATGTTTCTTAGAACCGAAGAAGAAAAAGTTCTATATCCTGTATGATACTCTGATAATTTTTGTCCCATTAAGAGATTTTGAATCAATGTCAAAACTCGATTAAAAAAATACTTATAAAGAGGCATTCCTCCTTTTAATGCTCCATTACCAAGTATCCTGGAACCTAAAATTACTGGATACACATCATTAGCTACCAAATAACACATAGAGTGTATGAGTTTTGGAGTATACTGATAATCAGGGTGGAGCATAACAACTATATCCGCTCCTAATTCTAAAGCCTTATTATAACAAGTTTTTTGATTTCCCCCGTACCCTAAGTTTTTTTCATGTTTAATAACGTGGTTAACACCTATGCTTTTTGCTACTTCATAAGTTTCATCCGTACTATTATCATCAACTAAAATAACTTCATCGACAATATCAAAAGGTATTTCATTATAGGTTTTGTGTAATGTTTTTTCGGCATTATATGCCGGTAAAACTACGATTACTTTTTTTTCAAATATCACTTTTAATTTTTATACGGGTGGATAAACTCATAAATGTAATTAAAAACTAACTTCATTCATTTCTTGTTTTGTAGACTGAAAATCAACGACCAAATCTTCTATTATTTTTGTTACTGGCTTAATCTCATGAATCAAACCTGACACCTGTCCGATTTCTAGCTCACCTTCTTCTAAATCTCCTTCAAACATTCCTCGTTTTGCTCTTGCACGACCCAATAAGGTTTTTAGTTCTTCTACGGTAGGGCCTTTGGTATACAATTCTGCAACATCCTGATAAAATTTATTTTTCAGCATACGCACTGGAGCCAATTCTTTTAAAGTAAGATGTGTATCGCCTTCTTTAGCGTCCACCACCATTTTTTTAAAATCTATATGAGAAGAAGCTTCCTCGCTTGCTACAAATCTGCTCCCTATCTGAACTCCATCTGCTCCTAATGACATAACAGCAAACATTGATGCTCCCGTAGCTATGCCTCCCGCGGCGATGAGTGGTATTTTTATTTTCTCTTTAACCATTGGAATCAATGCTAAAGTAGTTGTTTCGTCTCTTCCATTATGTCCACCTGCTTCAAAACCTTCAGCAACCACCGCATCCACTCCTGCATCCTGAGCTTTTAGAGCAAATTTCACACTACTCACAACGTGAACGACGGTAATCCCTTTTTTCTTAAGATAAGAAGTATATGTTTTTGGATTTCCTGCCGATGTAAAAACGATCTTCACTCCTTCTTCTATAATAATTTCAATAATTTCCTGAAGATTAGGATACAACATTGGAACATTAACGCCAAAAGGTTGATCTGTTGCTTTCTTACATTTTTGAATATGTTCTCTTAAAACATCCGGATACATAGAACCAGCTCCTATAAGTCCTAAACCACCTGAATTACTTACTGCACTGGCTAATTTCCAGCCGCTTGCCCAAATCATCCCACCTTGAATAATAGGATATTTGATTTTAAAAAGTTCTTTAATTTTATTCATTAATATTTTGATATCTTCAATGTGTAACGTGAGGCTCCTGAAATCAATTCTACAAGGTATAAACCTTTTGATAGATTGCTCAATGAGATAGAATTTAAATTTTTTAATGTTTCAGATTTCACCATTTTTCCTTCCATAGTAAAAATTCGAACTTCAAGTGTCTCCTTTGTAGTGAGATCAAAAAATAATCTATCTCTTACAGGATTTGGATATACTTTAAAGCTTTCGGTGAAATTTTCATCTACAGATAAACTTTGGAATATTGATCTAAAATCAGGAATTCCATAACCTAATTGAATTGTTGGATTATTATATAATGATGCTGATTCCCTTACCAACTGCATAATTTCCGCATTCGTCATAGATGGAAAAGCTTGCCATAAACAGGCTACAGCACCTGCCATTATTGGAGAACTAAAAGAAGTACCATTACTAGTGGATACAGCATTATTAGAACGTATCACTGCTGCTCCAAGTCCTCTGGCCACGATATCCGGTTTTACTCTATTATCGGCTGTAGGTCCTCTAGAACTAAATGAAGCATAGGTTCCAAAAACATCAATAGCACCTACAGTTAATGACCCTGGGGCATCTCCTGGAGCTGTAATAATACCCCAAGCACTATTTCCGGAATTTCCGGCAGAAGAAACTAACAACATCCCTTTTTCAAAAACCATATTTGCTCCTTTGGAAATAAAAGCCGTTTGTCCATCCATATCAGAAGTAGTATAATCATACGCCGGATTATCAAAACCATTAGAATATCCTAAAGAAGTATTAATTACGTGTACTCCTAAACTATCTGCTCGTTCTGCAGCTTCTACCCATAATGCTTCTTCTTTAGGTCCCTCTGTGGCTGCATCTTCTGTTATGAATAAATAATACTTAGCATCTGGAGCTGTCCCTACGAATTGCCCATCAATAAACCCTGCAATATCACTAAATGTTTGAGTTCCGTGACTACTACCCGTAAAGGCAAATTCATTATCATCTCTCCTAACAAAATCATATCCATCCAATAATCTACCATCATCTCTTATGCGCTTAAAACCATCAATGGTATTCACTCCCGGGAAACCAGAATCCATAACCGCAATAGTCATTCCCGTTCCTGTGTAATCTTGCTCATGAAGGTAATCAGCATTTAGCTGTTGGATTTGCTGCGCTGCATTTCCATAATTAAATGTCGTTTTTACTTCGAACTTATTATTTTTTATAGGAGTTCTATCTTCTATAGAAAATACAGACTTCCCTGAATCTAATGAATTGTTTGCATAATCTATACGATCCACAAAACTAAGGCTCGATAGACTGCTAATATTTGCTTGAGTTCCTCTAACATATACGCAATTAAACCATTTAGATTTTGCAAGTACTGTTATCCCTGCAGCATTCTTAACTTGTGTAATATAAGCTTCATTAACCGGAACATCTTTTTCATCAATAGTTACATTGTGAAGATTTTTTCGATCTATGGATTCTTGAGTAAGAATAGATAATGGATTGGCAATAGAACTTGCAACATTTTCTTTATCCGCAAAATAAACCCAAGCATCCTCTGTTTGAGCAATTCCTATTTGAGTAATGCAAAAAAGCAAAAGTGTAATTATATTTTTCATATCATAAGTAATTGGTTAACCTTCACAAGTTACGAAATTACTCCAGACCCAACTAATTCATCATCTATATACCAAGCTACAAATTGTCCTTCTGTAATTGCACTTTGAGGGTTCTCGAAAACTATATACATACCAGAGTCTACCTGATATAAAGTAGCCTTATCTAAGGGTTGTCTATATCGTATTCTAGCCATTACATCTAATTCTTCATCGATATGTAGTCTTAGATCTTGTCGCACCCAATGTAATTCTTCATTACTAATAAAAAGTGCTTTTCGATATAAACCAGGATGACTTTTGCCTTGCCCAGTATAAATTATATTCGTTTCTACATCAGTTTCTATAACAAAAAGTGGTTCTGGAGTTCCACCAACAGCCAACCCCTTTCTTTGTCCTTTTGTATAATAATGTGCTCCCTGATGTTTCCCGACTATTTTACCATCCTTTACATCATACTTATATTTCGAAGAAAGGAAGGCCAGCTCTTCTTTTTTAGAATCAAAGTCAGGTTTTGTTTTATTATACATTTCTTCTCCAGAAGAGATTTCAATAATATCACCTTGTTTAGGTTGTAATTTTTGCTGAAGAAACTCAGGCAGCCGTACTTTTCCAATAAAACACAACCCTTGAGAATCCTTCTTATCTGCTGTAACCAGATCTTGTTCTTTTGCTATCTCTCTAACTTCTGGTTTTAATAGTTCTCCTACAGGAAAAAGCGTTTTTGCTAATTGATCTTGTGATAACTGACACAAAAAGTATGATTGATCCTTATTAGGATCCTTTCCTGCCAAAAGACGATGTACTTCTTTACCATCTTTAGTAATTGTATCTTTTCGACAATAATGCCCAGTGGCGACATAATCTGCTCCCAATGATAATGCTATTTTTAAGAAAACATCAAATTTAATTTCACGATTACATAGCACATCTGGATTAGGTGTTCTTCCTCTCTCATACTCATTGAACATATAATCTACAATACGTTCTTTATATTCTTCACTTAGATCAACAGTTTGAAACGGAATACCTAATTTTTCAGCAACCAATAATGCATCATTACTATCGTCTAACCAAGGACATTCATCAGAGATTGTTACTGAATCATCATGCCAATTTTTCATAAAAAGACCTATCACCTCATATCCCTGTTCTTTTAATAGATATGCTGCCACACTAGAATCCACTCCTCCCGATAAACCTACAATAACTCTTTTCATTACTACTATTTTGTCTGTATTCCTCATTCCTATTTAAAATGGAAGAAAACAATATAACCTCTGTTTTAAATTATCTGCAAAAATAATAAATAAAAAAAGCAATGCATCAGCATTGCTTTAAGGTTTTTTCTATGAATGAATTCGAAAAGCTTATACTAAGAACCTCTTTTACTAACCGGAAATTGTTTTCTTTCTAATAACTTACCATTTTTATAATAGCTCCATAACCCATCTTTACGATCTTTCTTGTAATTACCTTCTATTTTCACTTTTCCTTGAGCATCATAATATTTAGTAACACCATGCAATTGATCATCTACATATGTAAATTCTTTAATCATAATACCTTTATCAGAATATACTACACGCTTCCCTTCTTTTTTACCTTCTATATATATTGTTCTTTCAGTCAATTGACCATTTTCAAAATAAGTTTTTTGCTCTCCATGGAGTTTTCCTAAATTATATTCTTCTGTCATCATTATTTTAGAGGATCCTTTATGATAATAAGTCCATAACCCAACTCTTTCCTTGCCAATCATATTTCCTTCACTAATTACCTTTCCTTTATTAGTAAAGTACTTTACATTAACTGTATCCGTTTTATTCGAAAATATTTTAATTGCAGTAGGCGACTTACCACTATTAGGTTTGTAGAATTTAAACTCACCTACTTCTCTCCCATGATCAAAGGTTCCCTGGTATCGGATCTGGTTTGTACCTTCATATTTCTTCTGCCACTTTCCATGTCGCTTTCCCTCAGCATCAAAAGCATTAAATTCTTGTGCGTTTCCAAATGCAAGTATAGAAACAAATAAGAAAAACAAAAATTTATTACGCATAGTCTAATTTAATTTTTAAAATAACTTAATAATCCAAAAAGTGTACCAATATTCTGTAAAAATATGACCTAAAGAAAATCTCGACTCTTTTATTATCAAAAGTCCTACAAAAAAAACATTAAAACTTCCTAAAAAACAACCAATCTATATTAAAACAACACATTGTTAACTTTTGTTTAACGATTTATTAAAAATATATAAATTTAATACAACGTTACTGTACTCGAACAAATTATAACTTTTAAAACTCAAAAACATGAAAATTATTTCAAAAATCAGTAACGCTGTAATCATTGCCGCGTTAGTCTTAGGTATTTCATCTTGTGGTGATGATGACGATGGTAACATTATTATTCCAACAGATAACATTGTAGTAACTGCTACCGCGGATACAGATTTATCACTACTGGTCGCTGCCCTTGGTGCGGCTGACGGAGATTTGGTATCTGTTCTTAGCGGAACTGGGCCTTTTACAGTATTAGCTCCAACAAATACAGCTATGGAAGCTTTTCTAACTGCCAACAATTATGCTGACCTTGCTGCTGTACCAACAGACGCGTTACAGCAACTTTTATTAAACCATGTAATTCCTGGAGAAGTTACTTCTACTGCACTTACCAGTAATGGTACAGGTTATGCAAAAACTGCATCTACTGCTGGTCCTGATGACACCAATATTAGTATATATTATAACACTAGTAATGGAGTAGTTTTTAATGGTGGTGCAACCGTTACGACTCCTGATATTGCTGCATCAAACGGTATTATACATAAGATAGATGCTGTAATCGGATTACCAGACATAACAACTTTTGCTACAGTCGATCCTAATTTATCAAGACTTGTGGAGGGATTAAATGCTTATAGTTTTGATTATGTAACTACGCTACAAGGAACTGGTCCTTTTACTGTATTTGCTCCTAACAATGCTGCTTTTGATACTCTATTGGCAACTGATCCTATGTGGACTGCAACTGGAGATATTCCAGAAATGACATTACAAACTGCTTTAAATCTTCATGTAATTGAAAATGCAAATGTCCTAGAAGCTGATTTAACTGATGGAGAAGTAAATACGTTAGGTGGAAATGTAACTATAGATGCCACTGCAAAAACAGTTTCTGATGGAGCTGACCCTGCTAATACAGCAGCGATAACTACAACAGATGTTCAAGCAACTAATGGTGTTATACACGTAATCGATAATGTTTTATTATCTCCAATAGTTCCTAACTAGTAGACACATATCTATAAAGAAACAAAAGGCTCGTTTTCAATAGAAAACGAGCCTTTATTTATGAATAAGATTTCGACTTATTTTTTCGCTTTTTGTTGCTCTGCTTGCTCCATCAATTCTTTCATTTTCTTCTGAAACTTACCTTGTTTTTTGGGTTTTTTCTTATTCTCCTGAATCTTAGCATGAATTTTATCTTCGTCTATAATCACATTCTTAATCACTAACATAATACCAATTGTAATTAGGTTAGAAATAAAATAGTATAGCGATAATCCACTTGCATAGTTATTAAAGAACACCAACATCATTAATGGAGATAAATACATAATAAACTTCATATTAGGCATACCCGGTTGTTGCTGTTGCATAGTTTGTCCGGTAGTCATCATCATATAAATGAATATAGCGATAGAAGCTAAAATCGGAAATAAACTAATATGATCACCATAGAACGGAATTTCGAAAGGTAATTTTGCTATGGTATCATAACTGGATAAATCATCTGCCCACAAGAAACTTTTTTGCCTCAAATCAAAAGCACTAGGAAAGAAATTAAATAAAGCATAAAAGACAGGAATCTGCATCAGTGCTGGTAAACAACCACTCATTGGGCTTGCTCCCGCCTTACTATACAAAGCCATTGTTTCCTGTTGCTTTTTCATAGCATTGTCTTTATACTTCTCAGAAATTTCAGCTATTTCAGGCTTTAGTATTTTCATCTTTGCCTGAGAAACATAAGACTTATAAGTAACTGGTGATAATACAATTCTCACAACAATGGTCATTACAACAATTGCAATACCATAAGGAAGGAAACCGCTTAAGAAACCAAAAAACGGAATAAATATATATCTATTTATCACTCCGAATATCCCCCAACCTAATGGCACAATCTCGTCTAGATTACGTTCATAAGAACTTAGAATATCATAATCAGTAGGGCCATAATACCAGTTCATATTATAACTCAATTCTCCACCCTGCAGTTCTAATGGAATAGATGCTGCAAACTCTTTAGTTACCTTTATATCCTTATCATCTAATTCACTAGTACTGGCAACATTTTTAGATGCTAACGTAGCTGTTTTAAAAGGAGTATCTGTTAATAAAATAGACGTGAAGAAATGCTGTTTAAATCCTATCCAACTAATCTGTTCCTCCTGATCTTCGTCAAACTCTCCCTGTCCTGTAAAATCATCCTTCCCTCCTTCATACTCATAATGAATATCTGTATACCTGTTTTCATAAGAAGCACTTTTGGCTTGTCTAATAGCTTGTAGTTTCCAATCTAAGTTAATAGCTTGACTACTATTAATCACCTGTTGTAAACCCTGTGACTTGATTGAAAAATCTAACATATAGTCATTAGGCTTCAATTCATAGCGATATTCTAGAAATTTAGATTCCGAAACCTTCAGTTTCATAGATAAAACAGTATTATCACCATTTTTAGTTACAGTAGGCTCAAAAAACAGATCTTTTGTATTCAGGATTCTGTTGTCTGTTGTTCCAAAATTAATATTGAAAGAAGCGTTTTTTCCATCTTTTATAAGATACAATGGAACTGAATCATACGTTTTGAAGTTTTTAAGCAAAGCTTCTTGTATATAACCTCCTCTATTATTAATTTTTAAACTTAAAACTTCATTTTCTATTTTGGTTACACTTTCTTTAGCAGATGGTAAACTTGCAGCATATGCAAATGCTCCTAACTGAGATTTTGCAGCTACTAATGCTAACGAATCTTGTGGGTTAGCAACAATAGCTTCACTTTCTTTTATAAACTCGGTTGTTTTGTTTTCTTCGGTCTTTTGTTCAGCTTCAACCTGTTCTTGTTTTGCTTTTTCTGCCTCTATTTCTTCTGGAGTAGGTTTATTTACGTAAAACATCCACGCAAAAATTCCAAATATCAGTACAAATCCAATTACAGTATTAAGATCAAATTTCTTTTCTTCCATTGATATGTGTATAAAAAAGCCTTTATTATATTACATAGAAAGGCTTTCTAAAATTATATTACTTTTTTTATTGTCAATTATCTAGCCACTTAAGATCCTTGTGCCACTTTGGCATCTTTCTTACAATTAGAGTATTCTACCGCTGCTTTTACAAAAGCAACAAATAATGGATGAGGATCGGCTACGGTACTTTTATACTCTGGATGATACTGTACACCAACAAACCAAGGGTGCTCAGGAATTTCTATAATTTCTACCAGTCCCGTTTTAGGATTGATTCCGGTAGTTCTAAGTCCTGCATTTTCTAATTGTTCCTTATATTGATCATTGTATTCGTAACGATGGCGATGACGTTCAGCTATTAAAGATGTCCCATAAGCTTCAGACACTTTACTATCTTCTATTAATTCACAGTCCCAGGCCCCTAATCGCATAGTACCTCCCATATCTGTGATGTTCTTTTGTTCTTCCATCAGATTAATAACTGGGTTAGTAGTATTTTCATCTACTTCTACAGAACAAGCATCTTTAAGACCTAGTACATTACGAGAGTATTCTATCACAGCCATCTGCATTCCTAAACAAATCCCGAAAAATGGTAATTTATTTTCTCTGGCGAACTGTACTGCTTTTATCTTACCTTCTATACCTCTCTCTCCAAATCCAGGAGCTACTAAAACCCCATCCAGATGTGCGATTTTATTTTCTATAGTCTTGTCATCGATATATTCTGAGTGTATACTTTCTACATTTACCTTTACCTCGTTTTCCGCACCAGCATGTATAAAAGCTTCCAGAATGGATTTATAAGAATCTTGCAATTCTACATACTTCCCGATAAGACCAATGGTTACTTCACATTTTGGGTTTTTATGTCGCTTAAGAAAATCGTTCCACTTATCTAAATTTGGAACATTATCATCTCTAAGTACTAATTGTTTTAATACTACTGCGTCCAACCCTTCTTCTAACATCAAATTAGGAACATCATAGATTGTAGAAGCATCAATAGACTGTATAACAGCCTCTTGTCTTACATTACAGAACAAAGCTAGTTTTCTGCGGAGATCTTCTGATAACTCATGTTCTGTTCTACATACTAAAATATCAGCTTTGATACCACTTTCCATTAAGGTTTTTACGCTATGCTGTGTTGGCTTAGTTTTCAGTTCTCCTGCAGCCGAGAGATATGGTATTAATGTAAGGTGAATCACTAAAGCATTTGTATCTCCTAATTCCCATTTAAGCTGACGAACGGCTTCAATGTATGGTAAAGATTCTATATCACCAACAGTACCTCCTATCTCCGTAATTACAATATCATAATCACCACTTTTTCCTAGAATCTGAATTCTTTCTTTGATTTCATTAGTGATATGCGGCACGACCTGAACTGTTTTTCCCAGAAATTCACCACGACGTTCTTTTTCAATCACGCTCTGATAAATTCTACCTGTGGTTACATTATTAGCTTGTGAAGTAGGAGTATTAAGAAAACGCTCATAATGTCCTAGGTCAAGATCTGTTTCTGCTCCATCATCAGTAACATAACATTCTCCATGCTCATAAGGATTTAATGTTCCTGGATCAACATTAATATATGGATCCAGTTTCTGAATCGTAACTCTGTATCCTCTTGCCTGAAGCAGTTTTGCTAAAGAAGCTGCTATAATTCCTTTTCCTAATGAAGAAGATACGCCTCCGGTTACAAAAACATATTTGGTATTAGCCATGTAAACTTAACTATTTGTTCGGTTGTGTTTAAATTTTGCGCAAAAATACAAAGAAGTACCCAAACAGGGCATTGAGTTCATTGAAAATAAGGCAATATTTATATAACTTATTCATAATCCTCTAACAGCATAAAAAACTGAAAACGAATTCTTAAAGTTGTGACGTCCTGAATAATCGTTACAGGAATTAATAAATACAAGGTAGCAATTTTAATTTGCTACCTTTTGTTTTTTGTAGCTTTTTCTTTTTAATTTATTTTGTTGATGCATTTGATCAGGTGTTAACATTGAATTAGATAAATGAGGTCTTATCTGATTATAAATGCGGATTGCATTTTGAACCAGTTTGGTTTTGATTTGCATTGAAGTATCATACTTGTCAATAGCAAATTCTTGTTTAAGAATTCCATTAATTCTTTCTGCTATGGCATTTTCGTAAGGGTCATATTTTTCAGTCATACTAGGGCTAATATTATTGATGTTTAATGTTTTTTGATATTCATTGGAACAATACTGTAATCCTCTATCGGAATGATGAATTATAGGTTTTTCATTATAATCTCTATTAGAAATAGCCATATCTAAAGCTGTTAAAGATCCTTTTACACTTAGACTATTTGATACATTATATCCCATTATTTTTTTAGAATAAGCATCCGTGATTAAAGCCAAATAACATGGATTTTCCCTATTTCCTATATAAGTTATATCACTGACCCATACTTGTTCTGGTCTGATAAATTCAACATCTTTTATTCGATTTTTATGTTTTCTAAATCTATGATGAGAATCCGTAGTTACATGATAATTCTTTTTAGGTAAAATCAACAAGTTATTAGCCTTTAGTATTTTAAATAGCTTATCGCGACCAACTCCGATTACTTTGAGTTGAGATTTTAAAAGATGAAATAATTTTCTTGTACCGATTCTAGGCATTGATATGCGAATGGTATTTACTAAATCAATTACCTTTTTACTTAGTTTTTGTTTGTCTTGATAAGACCGAATAGCTCTATAATACACCTGTCTATTCACCCCGAGTAAATCACAGGTAGCAGTTATGCTTTCTTGTTTTTCTTGGCTATATTTTTCGATAACTCGGGTACGTGCTTTTTTCTGATCGGAATATTAAATTCCTCTTCGGCGATATCAATCATCATATCAAATATAATTGCTTTCTTATCCGCACGCTCTGCTAAAAATTCAGCTCTTGCTTTTTGTTTCTCTAAAAGCTTGACTTGCTGTTCTAATTCTAAAATACGTTGTTCAGGTGTTTTGGACATGGATCTATTTACACTAAAATCATAATCAAATTTACCATATTTTTTTAACCAAGTGCGAATCGTAGATCTTGCTTGAATACCATACTTATCCAAAGCTTGAGTTCTTGTTAATAAGCCTTGTTCAATCTCTTGAACAACTTGTAGCTTAAAGGATAAACTGTAATCCTTCTGTGTACGCTTTACATAATTTGAATGTAATGACTCCATAAATAACATTTTAGTGTAACGATATTTCAGGACGAGACTAGTCTTAAATAAAAAATCCTGCCTCAATAAGACAGGATTTTTTATTTATAACAAAATTAAATTTTATTCTTCTTCTGAAGCTACCTCTTCAGGCTCATTAAAATCAGTAATTCCTTTAGCTTGTAAAATATTATACCATTGTATTACTTTCTTCATATCACTGACATACACTCTATCTTCATCATAATCAGGCAATATTTCACTAAAATATGATTCTAACTTATTCTTAGATTCCTTATGACTAATCGATTTTTCGCCATTTTCTTTTTCCTGAATTCTTTTAAAAATCTCTCTTAGAGGAACTTCTTCAGTAAAAGTATAGATAGCAATTTCGCTAAGAATACTTACATTGTTTTGTATGCTAACAGATAGTCTTTTCCCGTCTGCTAGTGATTCTGCAACAAATCCATTACGAGTTTGTGCTTTCAATTCGTATAAACCTGGTTTTCCAGAAATCGATAATATTTTGTCTAAGCTCATAAATTTCTTTTCAAAGTTGGCAAATATCAGCAGTTCATTTTTAAAAATCAAACATTAACCAATATAAATTATAATATAATACTTGTATTAATTATGTATTATAATTCTTTTTAACGTCCTTTTTTAGCAAGTGGAAACCTCATTCTGTACTCTGCACTAATCTTACCTTTAGAAATATTAGTGAGCTTTCCTTTAATCAAACGTTTTTTAAGACTGGATAGTTTGTCTGTGAACAAAACCCCCTCTATGTGATCATACTCATGTTGAATAACTCTCGCCGCAAGACCACTATAGGTTTCAGTATATCCTACAAAGTTTTCATCAAAATAGTTGATCTTGATTGTTTCTTTTCTAAATACATCTTCCCTAATTTCAGGAATACTAAGGCATCCTTCACAAAAAGACCATTCTTCTCCAGTTTCCTCGACAATTGTAGCATTTATAAAGACTTTTTTAAATCCTTTAAGTACTTCTCTTTCTTCTTCGGAAAGTTCCTCATCATCGGCAAAAGGTTCCGCATCTACCAAAAATAAGCGTATCGGAAGTCCAATTTGCGGAGCAGCCAACCCAACACCATGCGCGTTGTACATAGTTTCAAACATATTTTCGAGCAATTCTGATAGCTTAGGATAATCTTTTGTAATCTCCTTTGCTTTTTTCTTTAATACCGGATCACCGTATGCTACAATTGGTAAAATCATTTAAAATGTATACTTTTTAATGGATAGTGAATAATCCAAATTTATTAATTTATAATTAAAGATTTTTCGAAGCTGTTATTCTACTTGAAATAAAAATTGCTGTCAATTCTTTAGCTTCATTTAAAACTTGTTCTAATTCATTTCCATTCATTAATTTTTCATCTCTAAGAAATTCAGTCCAAAAAATGCATTCATCTGCTTCCTCAATAACAATACTTAACTTTGAAACAAAACCTTTCTTAGTTTGTGCTAAACAAGCTGCTCTATAATTCGCAGCAACTGATGTAGAGCATCTTATTAATTGACCTTCTATGTGCTTACCTAGTTTATTAGTTGGAAGACTAAGTGCTAATTTAACACATTGATGGGCAAAGTTTTTTGATCTAATCTTTAAGTCCATCGAGAGGAGATATTATTCATTATACAATATACCCTATAAATTATAAAGATAATCCTGAAGTATGATAGTAGCACTAATCTGGTCTACTAATGCCTTATCTCTTCTTTTCTTTTTTGATATTCCACTTGCAATCATCGTATCAAAAGCCATTTTAGACGTAAATCGCTCATCTATCCTTTTTACAGGAATATCAGGCAATAGTTTTGCTAGTTTTTCTAAAAACGGTTTGATTAACTTTTCACTCTCCGAAGCTTCTCCGTGCAAACGTTTTGGCTCGCCAACAACAAATAACTCTACTTCTTCCTCTGTTATGTAGTTTTTCAACCAACCTAATAGCTCCTTGGTATCTACTGTTGTTAATCCAGAAGCTATGATCTTGGATTCGTCTGTAACCGCAATCCCACATCGCTTTCCTCCATAATCTATTGCTAAAATCCTCGCCATAATTTATTTTGTGCAAAAGTATGACATTATTATAAAATAGTAAGAATTATTAAGAGTATCCTAAAATATGTAATCAGCATATGTTTTTCCGATGAAGCTGTTATCTTTACCAAAATTTTTTAATAAATGAACCAACTAAAAGAAACTATAGAAAAAGCTTGGGATAACAGAGAGCTTTTAAAAGAACCAAGAACTCAGGATGCCATTAGAGAAGTTGTAGACTTACTAGACGCTGGAGAACTTCGTGTAGCAGAACCAATAGAAGGTGGATGGCAAGTAAACGAGTGGGTAAAAAAGGGAGTTGTACTTTATTTCCCAATCCAAAAAATGGAAACATTAGAAGCAGGTATTTTTGAATACCACGATAAGATTCCTCTAAAAAAAGGATATAAAGCAAAAGGAATTAGAGTGGTTCCTAACGCAGTTGCACGTCACGGAGCATATATTTCTCCAGGCACCATCTTAATGCCTAGTTATGTTAATATCGGTGCCTATGTAGATGAAGGAACTATGGTAGATACCTGGGCAACAGTAGGTAGTTGTGCACAAATTGGCAAAAATGTACATCTAAGTGGAGGTGTTGGAATCGGTGGTGTTTTAGAACCTTTGCAAGCTGCTCCTGTTATCATTGAAGATAATGCTTTTATCGGATCCAGATGTATCGTTGTTGAAGGTGTTCGTGTAGAAACTGAAGCGGTACTAGGCGCAAATGTTGTATTAACTGCTTCCACAAAAATTATTGATGTTACCGGAGACACTCCTGTAGAACGAAAAGGAGTAGTACCGGCAAGATCGGTGGTTATACCAGGAAGTTACACAAAAAAATTCGCTGCAGGTGAGTATAACGTTCCTTGTGCACTAATTATCGGTAAACGAAAAGAGAGTACTAACAAAAAGACTTCTCTTAATGATGCATTGAGAGAGCACGATGTAGCTGTTTAGTTACAAATAAAATATGTATACTTGTGAGCTTGTCTTTTTTTTAGACAGGCTCATTGTTTTAATTGATAGTCCTGCAAATGAAAATATTAGTTATTCAGCAAAAAATGATAGGCGATGTGCTTACCAGCACTATTATTTGTGAAGCACTAAAAAAAGAATACCCAAAAGCCACTATTGATTATCTTGTAAACTCTAGCACAAAACCAGTTATTCAAGAAAATCCGTTTTTCGATCATATTATCGAATTCAAGAACGAATATCGTGACAGCAAAAAGGAATTCTATTCGTTTTTAAAAGAAATAAAAAAAACAAAATACGATTTGGTCATTGATGCCTATGGAAAATTAGAAAGCAACCTCATCTCCTACTTTTCTAAAGCTCCTAAAAAAGTATCTTTTTACAAATGGTACACCCGATTTCTGTATCCTAAAGTTATTTACAGAAAAGCAGCACCTATTACCAATGCTTCTATAGCAATAGAAAATAGGTTGAGATTGGTCTACGAAGAAGACAAAATTACCTCTAATCTCATTCGACCGAAAATTTTCTTATCAGAGGAGGAAAGGAACACATCTAAATCATATCTAAAAGATAATGGAATTACCTCAGAAATTCCTCTTATAATGATTAGTGTTTTAGGTAGTGAAATAAGAAAAACACTGCCTTTTGACTATATGGCAAAGGTAATCAATGAAATTGTTGCTACAATGAATGCTAATATTCTATTTAACTATATTCCAAGTCAAGAAAAAGATGCAAAAGCAATTTATGACTTAACCACAAAGAACACTCAAAATCATATTCATTTTAATGTATTTGGAAAAAGTTTGCGCGAGTTTATTGCAATTCTTTCTCACTGCGATGTCTTAATCGGAAATGAAGGTGGAGCGGTCAATATGGCCAAAGCTCTCGATAAACCAACATTCACCATTTTCTCTCCCTGGATTATTAAAAAAGACTGGAATATGTTTGAAGATGGTGTAAAACACGATTCAGTACATCTTTATGATTTTAAACCTGAATTATATGGAGATAAGACTCCAAAAGAGATGAAAAATAAAGCACTGGAATTATACAAAAGCTTTTCGACCGATCTTATTATTCCTAGCTTAAGGTCTTATCTTAACCACTTAAAATTCTAATCTGCGTTAGTCTTTTTCGATTCCGAAAGGAGTTCTAATTACGTTATCTTTTTTGGTAACTTTTCGAATTGCATTATTTCTAGTGATCATTTCGGGCTGCACATATCCCCTTTCGTGGTAAAGATGTAAACAAATAGCACTATATCGTATCTGCTTTGCTTTGATTCCTAAATTGAACAACCGCTCTCCTATTTCTCTATCTTCTCCTCCATATTGCATACGTTCATCAAAACCATTGACCAATAAAACATCTTTTTTCCAGCCAGAAACATTCATACCGTCCCAAGTGGCTTTGGTAGGAGTCATGAAATTAAGAAAGCGTTCTTTAAACCCTTTAGAAGTTAATTTATTCAGTTTAAATGAAGATGCAAGTCCCTGCTCTTTTAGCCAATTTGCATCAAAACATCTTTGGCTTTCTATATCTTCTTTAGAAATTTGTTTTGATATATCCTTCGGCAATTTAAAATAACCTCCAGATAAAAACCAACCTGGTTTTCTCAATTGCAAATGTTTTTCAATGAAATCTTTCCTAGGTATACAATCTCCATCTGTAAATAACAAATAATCTGAGTTAGCAAGCGGAATTGCCTTATTTAGAATTTCCGTTTTCCTAAATCCTTTATCCTCATGCCAGATATGCTCTATTCGTAATTTAGTTGTTTTAGAAAATTCTGAGATCACTTTCTTGGTATCTTCTCCAGAACCGTCATCGGCAATAATCATCTCAAAGTTATTGATACTCTGGCTTTCATAACCCAATAATACTTTTTGCAACCATTCTGGTTGATTATAAGTACTTATGATTACTGTTATTACTGATAATTGCATTGGCGTAAAAATAGTTATTTTTGCACGATACCTTTACAAATAAAGCATCAATCAATATCAAAAAAAACCGAATGGTTAAACTATCAGCTGTTATCATCACTTACAATGAAGAAAAAAAAATAGAGAGATGCTTGTCTTCTTTGGTTGGTGTTGTTGATGAGATTGTGGTTGTGGACTCTTTCTCTACGGATAGAACAGAGGATATCTGTAAACAGTTTAATGTCAAATTCGTTAAGCAGCAATTTCTAGGATATATAGAACAAAAGAATTTCGCCATTACACAAGCTTCTAATGATCATATTATCTCTTTAGATGGCGATGAGGCTTTATCTTGCGAACTTCAGGATTCTTTAATTAAACTAAAATCTAATTGGGTTCATGATGGATATTATATGAATAGATATAATAATTTTTGTGGACAATGGATAAAGCACTCGGATTGGTATCCTGACAAGAAACTTAGAGCATTTATAAAAGGAAAAGGAGAATGGCAAGGAATCAATCCACATGATTCTTTTAAACTAACCAATCCAAAATCCGCTTCAAAATTAAAAGGTGATATCCTGCATTGGAATTACGCTACATACCAAGAGTTTAACCTTAAAACTGATAAGTTTTCTACAATATCAGCGCAATCCTACTACGAGCTAGGAAAAAAAGCTCCTATTTGGAAAATCATTCTTAATCCAACTTGGGCATTTTTTAAGGCGTATTTTCTAAGGTTTGGGTTTCTAGATGGGTTTAATGGTTTTGTCATATGCATACAAACAGCAAATATTACTTTTCTAAAATATTCTAAACTTAGAGAATTGATAAAAAACAATAAATCTTCAAGCTAAAATTAATCTCTATATTTCTTTTTCCAAAAGAAAATCTTTCGTTTTAGTTTACGCTTGCCATGATAACGATTCTGAAACTCCTGTGTATATTGCCACATTAATTTAAATATATCTGACTCAGCCTCGTTTGTACATTTTGCATATTCATTACTCATTACTTTAATCATCGATTCATGAATGGTTAAACGAGCAAAGTTTTTTATTCTGGTTTCAAAACTCATTTCTCCAAACTCCATTCGATTAAGATCCACCAAATAAAATTCATATCCATTCTCTGTTCTCTCAATTAAAGTATTTCCAGGAGAATGGTCTAAAAAATTTACTCCATTCCTATGCAATTCATAAGTGAATCTGGTAAAAGCTCTTAATATATCTTCATGATCTGAAATACTAAAATCTGTAGTTAATTCTCGATACGTCAAATCACATTCCACCAACTCACTTACATAGAAGCTTTTTTTAAACAAAAACGGTGTTGTTTGCGTTTCATAAGAGATAGGAAATGGAGTTTTGATTCCTACATCCAATAATTTATTAGCGTACATAAAAGAACGCTCAGCTTTAGATTTTCTAAAAAAACGGTATGCAATCTGATTAATCACATTAGGAATCTTGAATGATTTTATAGTATACTTTTTATCATTCAGATTAACTATTTTAATAACATTACGTTCAGCATCACCTAGTATTTCATTATAATTCTCAAAATCTCTAATAGCCTCTTTTACTAGCGGCTTCAAATCTGTTTTGGAATTATGTACTACAAATCTATTTGGCATATATCTATATAATTGGAAAAACATTAATTGTCTTTCAAATACTTATCAATCCCGTTTTCACACCTTTTAATTCTACCTTCAATGGTTTTATTTTGAATTTCGTTTCCTTTATCTGGATTCTCCAACACTGCCTTTTTATGATAAATATGAAAACAAATTCCAGCAAATTTTAACCTTTTAGGCATTACTCCTAGAAAAGTCAATCGTTGTCCAAAATCATAATCCTCAAAACCCCAACCCAAAAAATCTTCGTTATACCCATTAATCTCGATTGCATCTTTTCGCCAATATGACATATTAGCTCCTCTTAACTTAGTACTAATGGCTGCATCTGGTTTTCTATTCTTATACACAAAAGGCAAATACAATATTCTCATACGCTTTTTAAGTCCGCTAGAAAAAATATTCAAATCCGCTTTCTTTTTAGCCATTAACTGCAAAGACTTTTCTTTGGTAATCGTCACTCTAGTGCCATAAAGAAACATTTTATCTTTACACGCATTCAAATGATCTTTTACAAAATGTTTATGCAGAATAATATCTCCATCAATTTGTATAATATAGTCCGATTTAATTTTTGCTATTGCTTTATTAAGGATTAAAGTCTTGGTAAAACCATTATCCTCATGCCATATATGATGTAATGATACAGGGAAATTCTTTTTGTAGTTATTTATCAATGATCTGGTTTCTTCTGCAGAACCATCATCAGCTATTATGACCTCCGTTGGCAATACAGATTGCTTAAGAACACTTCCTAAAACTAAATCCAGCGCTTCCGGCCAATTATAGGTAGAAATCAATAAAGCTACGCTTGGGTGGTTTTTCATACTTTCAAATTTCTAAAATCCAAAGACCTTATTTACCCATAAAGGTAAAGTATATGTATCATAGATTTCTTTTGGAATTGGCTCATATGGTGTTTCAAAAAAAGATTTAGGGATCTCTATATTCTTTTTATCCACTATCAAAATATTATTTGGATTATAAAAATCATAAGTAGCAATATCCTTATTCGTTGTAATCAGCTTTTTAGAAAACCCCATACTTTCAAAAACCCTAAAGGTTAAACCAGATTGATTCTCACGATGTACATCTAATAAAACATTAGACTGAGCGATCAAACCTTCTACTTCCTGTAAATCCATAGTTTTTTTTGTGTACAAAATATGGGTGTCATCTTTATGTTCTTCGCTTTTACCTACAATTACAATTTTATACTTAATATTTATTTTATCTAATGCTTTAGCTATATTCTGAATCACAACATCTCTCTTTCCAGAAGAACTAATATTAAAAACTTCTTGTTTTAGAGTTTCTTCACTTGATAATTCTTCTTTATAAATAAAATTGGTGATAAAAGAAAAACTGAAACGCTCTACATCATCCTTTTCGAAAGAAAATGCCTTATCAAACTCATTATAGATCTTTGCGATCTTGGGAGATCTTTTATAATTATCATTAAAAAAGCCAAGTAAATTATCCGTGTAAGGGCGTATCTTTTTAATAAAATCCGGGTTCAAAAAATCACCTTTTATAATCAATATTTTATCTTGATGCCCATTCTTGTTTAGTTCCTCAAGAATTTTTTTCTCTAAAAACTTCTTTTTTATGTTATATTTAAAAAATAGTTTTGCAAAGAAATTAAAAACCTTATGAAAAAATGAAGGATACTTATAGCGCAGTTGGTAAAAATTGATTTGGCACACCTTTATCCCTCGACGCTCTAATTCTTTAGCAATGAATTGATTAAAACCCCAATTATCCAGGCTGATTAATGTAACTTTCATACAAATAAATATTGTACAATATTAAGAATTATAATAAAACAACAGTCTAGTTTTGGTTTAAAACTGACTAATAATAATTTTCTATAACTCAAAAAAATAAGCAGATCGATGGATTACGATAATAAACCCGATAATTATTTTAATAACTCACGTCATGAAATGTTAGATTTTCTTCCCGAAAACACTAAAACATTATTAGATGTTGGATGTGGTGAAGGAGCTTTTGCTTCTTTCATTAAAGAAAAACATCAAACGGAAACCTGGGGAATTGAATTAATGAAAGAAGAAGGGGAAAAAGCAAAAAAATTACTCGACAAAGTTTTTATTGGAGAAGTAGAAAATTTTATCGATGAGCTTCCTGATGAGCATTTTGATGCTATCTATTTCAATGATGTTTTAGAACATCTTGTAGATCCATATATGGTGTTGGAGAAGATTAAAAGCAAATTATCTAAAGACGGAGTAATCATTAGTTCTATTCCAAACATGAGGTATCATAGTGCCTTAAAAAACTTAGTTCTTAATAAGGACTGGGAATATCAGGATCACGGAATCATGGATAAAACACATCTAAGATTCTTTACAGGAAAAAGTATCGCCAATATGTATACTCGTTTAGGATATAAAATTTTAACACATAAAGGTATCAATAAGACAAAATCTATCAAGCCTTATCTTTACAATCTTCCGTTATTTTTCACAGCAATGGATATGCGTTATTTGCAATATGCTACGGTAGTAAAAAAATAACTATTAAAATTATTGATACTAAAAAATGAATATACTTATAGAAGATAAAACTGCTCTACTACCTGCAAAAAAATATGGTGGTACTGAAAGAGTGATTTGGGGGCTTGGTAAAGAGCTCTCCAAATTAGGACATAAAGTCTACTTTTTGGCAAAAGAAGGCTCCTCATCTGATTTTGCCACCGTGTTAGTATATGACGAAAACAAAACATTACAAGATCAGATCCCAGCAGACGTTGATGTAGTTCATCTTTTTAACACATTAAACCAAGCGGTTGGTAAACCCTATATCTTTACTATGGAAGGTAATCCTTCTCCAGATCAACTGCTTGATATTAATATGGTTTTTGTTTCTGGAAATCACGCAAAAAGATACGGATCTACTGCCTTTGTTTATAACGGAATAGATTGGGATGATTATCCGGATCCCATATTAGATAATGACAGAAAATATCTTCATTTTTTAGCCAAAGCATCCTGGAAAGTAAAAAACCTATTCGGGACCGCCGATATTGCGCTAAAGTCTGGGAATAAACTACACGTTATGGGTGGCGAGCGATGGACTTTTAGAAATTTTAAAAGAGGTTTGAAATATATCTTGAATAAGAATATTATTTTCCACGGAATGGTCGAAAATGATAAAAAGATGGAAGTAGCTCAGCATTCTAAAGCTTTAATTTTCCCTGTAGTTTGGCACGAACCTTTTGGAATTGCAATTACAGAGAGTATGTATGCCGGTTGTGCTGTTTTCGGAACAAAAAACGGTTCATTGCCAGAATTAATAAAACCAGAAGTTGGTTTTACTGGAACTAATGCTAATGAAATTGCAAAAGCCGTTAGAGAATTCGATTACAACCCAAAAAGATGTCACGAATACGCGGTAAAATATTTTAACTCTAAAGTAATGACAGAATCATACCTAAAACTATATGAAAAAGTTATTTCTGGAGAAACGATAAACAATCAAGTACCTAAATATATTGATCAAGAAAATATAGTTCCGAAATTTAAGTAGCTAAATTTTAAAAGTCCCAGAAAATTATCCTTCTGGGACTTTTTTTAAATCAATAAAGATTCTTAGTAATTATTCTTTTTTTATGGCAAGTAGATAAGCACAAGTATTTCCCCCGTCTGCTCTAAGATGATCTTTAGAATTTCCATTTCCAACACCAATAGCATATAACATTCTACCAAATCCATTATAACTAGCAGAGGCTCCACCACCACAAGCGACATAATCATTTTGTGAAGAACTTAAAGAAACTGAAGCCGATTCTACGCCAGAAGTTGTGTACTCACAATCAGAATTTCGAGTCGTACGTATAGAACCAAAATTAGGAATATTATTAGCTATTCCAATGGCATAAACAGTTATTGATGCAGGTGAAGACTTCTCGTGATCTTTAGATGTCGCCTTCCACCCATTGCCAAAAGGAAATGAACCTGTTAATAAATTTCCTCTTCCAGACCAATTCACTTTAGCTCCTCCAGAAATTAAGGTATACCCAGATGGCAACTGAATACTAGTTTCTGGTTGTGAAGCTATTGATGAAGTTTTAGAAACAACTTTAATGTAATTTTTTAATACATTCGGCGGAATATAATTACCATCGTTGTCTTTTAACCTAATACCCCTTGCTGAACCTACTAAAATAAATCCATATCTATTTATTACCGAATGGTCTTTTGCTTCCGACTCCCAAGATGTTAATGATGTAGATGGAGCTGACTTTGTTATTAAAGCGCCCGGATCATATTGATCATATTTAGCCCAAACAGTTCCTCCGATACATAAAAATCCATCAGGAACTGACGCTTTTCCTTTAGCTACGCCTGTCTGAACTTTGGTGGAAATAAAATTTGGAGTAGAAAAAGACATTTCGATCTGACCTGAGCCATCAGTCTCAATAAATGCACTCTTTTCAAAATTATTTTCTTCTAGTTTATCATTCAGCTCTAAAGTTTCATCTGCTGAATTAAAATTCTCTTTCTCGCAAGAAACTACTCCTACAGTAATCATTAATAAAAAAATGATTTTTTTCATAATATTTAGGTTTTAAAATTATTTTTGCACAAATTAAATCTGTTGTGCACTCAGAACATTTCTGTAATTGGCCTATTACATAATTTAATGTCTTAAGTAAAAAGGATGTTACTCTAATTAAATGTGATTATGATTACTTTAACTTTTCTTACAAAAAAGCATGACACAAACAGTTTCCTATATTAAAACAAATAGAGCTAATGGAAGATCATAGAGAAGAAATAGAGAAAACAATAAACATCCTAAAAAAAGGTGGACTCATTCTATATCCTACAGACACTGTTTGGGGAATTGGTTGTGATGCTACTAACGCAGAAGCTGTTGATAAAATATACGCATTAAAACAAAGAGCCGATAGCAAAGCTATGTTATGCCTGGTAAGTGATTTTAAAATGCTCCAGCAATATGTAGAAGAAGTTCCAGAAGTAGCATATGACATTTTAAAATATGCTAAAAAAGCTACTACTATAATTTATGATAGACCGCTACGAGTAGCAGAAAATCTGATAGCAGAGGATAACACTCTTGGAATTAGAGTAGCTCGTGATCCTTTTTGCAGTAAATTACTTAGAAAATTTAAACGACCTATTGTTTCTACTTCTGCTAACATTAGCGGAAAATCTACTCCCAGAAACTTAAAAGAAATAAGTAAGGAGATTTTGGAAGGCGTTGACTATGTTGTAAATTTGCCGTTGAAAAACAAAGACGCCAAACCCTCTTCTATTATTAAAATAGGAGGAGATAGTACAGTGAAAATTATCAGAAAATAAATAGTTAACATCGAGATTAGCATCAAAGTATTTAATCTCGATTATCGAGTAAATTGATTCATGTCGGAAGCTAAAAATTACAAAGAAGCATTACAACATTCTGTATTTAATACCATATCAAAAGCGGCATCCAATCTTCAGTTAGAAAGTTACGTGATTGGAGGATTCGTAAGAGATTATATTTTGCAAAGAGGAACAGCTAAGGATATTGATATTGTAGCCGTTGGTAGTGGTATTGAATTAGCAAAAGAAGTTTCTAAATTATTACCAGGCAATCCAAAAATTCAGATATTTAAAACCTATGGAACGGCAATGCTAAAAGCCAATGAAATAGAAGTAGAATTTGTGGGAGCTAGAAAAGAATCTTATCGGGAAAATAGCAGAAATCCAATTGTGGAGAATGGAACATTGCAAGACGATCAGAACAGAAGAGATTTCACTATCAATGCATTAGCATTAAATCTTTCTAACAATAACTTTGGAGAAATTTTAGATCCTTTTAATGGGCTAGAAGATCTTAGATCTAAAATTATTCGTACACCATTAGATCCAGACATTACCTATTCTGATGACCCACTTAGAATGATGCGAGCTATTCGTTTTGCTACTCAACTCAATTTTAAGATTGAAGAAAACTCTCTAAAAGCGATTACTAAAAACAAAGATCGCATTAAGATTATTACCAAAGAACGTATTGTTGATGAACTCAATAAAATTTTATTAAGTGAAAAACCTTCAGTCGGATTTTTACTTTTAGAAAAAACAGGTTTATTGCCTTACATACTCCCAGAATTGGTAGCATTAAAAGGTATCGACGAGGTCGAAGGTCAGAAACATAAAGATAATTTTTATCATACATTAGAAGTTGTAGACAACATTTCAGAAAATACAGATGATTTATGGCTACGCTGGGCAGCATTATTACATGATATCGGTAAGGCTCCTACGAAACGATTCAGTAAAAAGGTTGGGTGGACATTTCACGGCCACGAATTTGTAGGTTCCAAAATGGTATTCAAACTATTTAAGCGCCTAAAAATGCCTTTGAATGACAAAATGAAATTCGTTCAAAAAATGGTATTGATGAGCTCACGTCCTATTGTTATTGCCTCTGATGTTACAGATGCTGCCGTAAGAAGATTGGTCTTTGATGCTGGCGATTATATAGAAGAGCTAATGACCCTTTGCGAAGCAGATATCACTACAAAAAACCCAAAACGTTTTAAGAAATATCATAATAATTTCAAAATAGTTCGTCAGAAGATGGTGGAAGTAGAAGAACGTGATCACATTCGTAATTTCCAGCCACCGGTAAGTGGGGAAGAAATTATGAAAACTTTCAATATTAAACCTTCTCGCGAAATCGGAATCATTAAGGAAGCTATCAAAGAGGCTATTCTGGAAGGAGAAATATCTAATGAACATGACGCTGCTTATCAGTTTATGATTAAAAAAGGTGAAGAACTAGGACTAGTTGTTAATGGTTGATGGTTTATAATTCTAGACTGGCTCTTTAAATTGTCATATTTTGAACTGTAAAACGAAATCTTTAAAATATCAAATAGAACTTGTCATCCGGGCGTATGCTGGGATCCAAAATGTAATGATCTTTTGAACTATATATAAAGTAGATTCTAGCCTGTGCTGGGATGATAAAAATACTAACAAAAAAAACTGTACTTAGATTCTTAATTTATGAAAAAATACTTCAGACCACTTGTTATCACATCCATAATACTGATTTATTTGATCATCATTGCTGGAGCGGTTGTTAGAATGACAGGATCTGGAATGGGATGTCCGGATTGGCCTAAGTGCTTTGGATATTATATTCCTCCTACAGAAGAAGCACAGATTCAATGGAAACCTAATTATGAATACCAGGAAGGTTTTATTGTAATCTTGGACAAAGAACTGAGAATTGCTGCAAAAGATTTCACCTCTTCTTCCACATATAACGCCAACAACTGGGAACATTATACGAAACATGACTATGCCAAATTTAATGTCTGGCATACTTGGATCGAATATATTAATAGGTTAGTTACTGTGCTTTCAGGAATACCCATATTATTGATGTTTATTCTATCACTAAGGTTTTGGAAAGAAAAACCAAAAATCACATTATTTGCTGGTATCACAATCCTAGCAATGGCATTCCAGGCCTGGTTAGGTAAAATCGTGGTAGACTCTAATTTATTACCGCTAAGAATTACCATTCATATGCTAGTAGCATTCATTATTTTAGCAATATTGTTATATGTGCTTTTCTTAACGAAAGACAGAATTAAAACTATTGAATTTAATACTACTTTTAAAAGTATGTTACTTTTTTCGGTTATTCTTACTTTAGTTCAGGTTGCATTAGGTACACAAGTACGGCAATATGTAGATGAACAAATAAAAATAGTTGGTGAACTATCAAAATCAGAATGGCTAAATCCACCTACATTTACCTTTTACATCCATAGATCATTTTCCATTTTAGTGGTCTTTATTAACGCTTGGCTACTTTGGTATAATAAAAAAATACAATTTGGTCTATCTAAATTAAATTGGGTTATAGTACTAATTGGTTTAGAAGCATTAACAGGTATATTGATGTACTATTTTGATTTTCCTTTTCTGTCACAACCATTACATTTAGTATTATCTTCTCTATTGTTTGGAGTACAATTTTATATTATGCTAGAGGTGTATAAAAATAAAGCTATTGAAGCCTGAAAATTAAAAATAGTCAGAAACAAGTTTGTATCTTTGTCCATCCAAATTAATCAAGAATGATTTACCGTTTCAGAATTATCCTGGATACAGAAGAAGATGTTTTTAGAGATATAGAAATAGACCAAGATGCTACGTTAGAGCAATTTCATAATGTAATCAACCAATCTTTTGGTTTTGATGGTATGGAAATGGCCTCTTTTTACACTAGTGATGAACAATGGAATCAAGGAGAAGAAATTTCTCTTTTTGATATGAGTGATGGCAATCAACCGGTAAGATTGATGAATGAAACATCATTGATTGATGTTGTTCATGAAGCTTCTCCCCGATTGATTTATATATATGATTTTCTTAGTATGTGGACTTTTTTAGTAGAACTTGCTGAAATTGCCGAATATGAAAACGGAAAAGAGTATCCGAACGTTATGTTTGTGCACGGTCAAATTCCTGATAATGCGCCTGATAAAGAATTTAAAGCGGATGATCTGGACGACATTGATGACGAAGAAGGTTTTTTGGACCTCGATGATTACGATGAATTAGGATTTGATGAAAATTGGAATTGATTTTGAAGGCTCTGAGTTTCTAAGAATCTAAGTTACAAAGTCGAATTTTTAAAAAAGTTAAAAGTCTAATATTGAGCACCTATAGGGATCTGAAAATATGGCAAAAATCTATGACTTTAGTCAATAATATTTATCTGGAAACAACAAAGTTTCCGAAAGAAGAAATATACGGGCTTACTTCTCAGATAAGAAGAGCCTCTGTTTCAATTCCCAGTAATATTGCAGAAGGTTATGGTAGACAGAGTAAAAAAGAATATATTCGGTTCCTTAATATTGCAATTAGTTCATTGTTTGAGGTTCAGACCCAATTAGAAATTGGAAAAAATCTTTCCTTTTTAAAGGAAAATAATTTTAATTCGTTATACGAAGACACTAGAGAAATAGAGCGTATGCTATCTAGCTTCATCAGAAAAATCAAAGATTCTTAATTAATCTTTGTCACTTTGTAGCTTTACTTCTCTGTAACTTAAAAATATGATTAACTTATACAGCACCCAAATAGAATCGCTTTCGATTCACAGAATAGGAAATAAAAGTAGAAACGAGAATATATTTCTTTCGGATTCTCCTTACAAACTTAATGATGAGCTAACAGCCTTATTAAAAGAATACTTTTTCAAACCCTTTAGAGAAAAAGAAGAAAACTATTTTCAATTCGCAAATGAAGTCGATGTAGAATTTAATCCGCTATTTAAGATTGTTACTGAAATTTTTGACAATCCATCTTCTGCACACGAAAAGTCTAAAAGGATTACTTCTTTATTATACGAACAATCACAGCATCCACATATTAAAAGTGGTGAAGTATACATTGCATATCTAGAAAACCTAACTATAGATAACGAAAAAACAGCTGCGATAGGGATTTTTAAATCAGAATTAAAATATGACTTCCTTCAGTTCGAAGAAAAAGGAAGTGACATAGAATTATTACATCAACAAGGTGTAAACCTAAACAAACTTGATAAAGGATGCTTGATCTTTAATCATAAAAAAGAAGAAGGATATAAAATTCTTTCTGTAGACTCTAACCGTTATGATACTAAATATTGGTTAGAACATTTCTTAGGAGTAGAAGCTTTTGAAGATGAAAACTTTTATACTAAAAAGTATATGAAGTTCTGTCAGGATTTTGCGAAAGATGTGGTATTACCTGCCGAGGATAAGAAGGAAGAAGTGATGTTTATGAATCGGGCAGTAAATCACTTCGCGAAAAATGATACATTTGAAGAATCTGCTTTTCTAAATGAGGTCATCGACAATCCAGATCTAATTCCCGAATTTAAACATTACAAAACAGAGAAAGCTCCAAAATATCATATCGAAGATCTAACTGAGTTCCCAATTGCGAATACAGCAGTATCTGCGGCAAGAAAAAAGATCAAAAACACCATTAATCTGGATACGAATATACAGATTAAGATGGATTTTATCAATCCCGAATCGGCCGAAAAATTTGTAGAAAAAGGTTGGGATGAAGAAAAACAGATGTATTACTATCTAGTATATTTTAATAAAGAACAGAAGGATTAAAAATGTCCGAAGCCTGAAGTCAGAAGTGGCAAGGTAATCTATTAACCCTTTTACTTCTGACTTCATGAACTACCTTCCTTACCTAAATTTTACCTTAGCATTTAGATTATCCTTAAACCCATCTTATACATGGGACTTTGTCGTATGTCACTTTCAACACTCACAACAAAGTCTCAATACACAAATCGGGTTATATCCGCTTTTATTTAAAAAAACTTCATTTTTCAAGGTAACAATTGGTAATCTCATGACACGTATATAAAAGCATTATAAAATTTTATAGAGTTCATTACTCAAAACAACAATTAAAAGAAATTATGAGAAAGAAATTATTATTAATAACAATACTACTTTTTTTTATAGAAGGGAAATCTCAAAATGTAGATTTAAAGAACTCTTCGGATTATATTAGAGTTCAAAAAACTGGGGAGACAGGTTTTTCTAGAGCTTTTGGTTTGAATGGATCAAATCAACTGTATATAGGAAGCATTGAAAAAACTATAGGTAATATGTATTTTTTCAATAAAGGGACTGGTCATTTAATGACTCTTAATCCTTCTGGTAATTTAGGTATCGGAACAACGAATCCTGGAGCTAAATTAGATATATTATCTAATACTGGACAAACAGAAAGCTTAATGCGCTTTAAAATATCTGATGCTCCCTCTGATTATCTACAGATAGCAAATTCTACCGGATCTGCAAATCAATTTATTCCGTTGATCAAAGGATACCATCAAACAGATAATAGATACTCGCTTTCTATTATGGGATCTACATCGGATGCTATGGATAATGGATCTAATGCATTGATAAATTTTAATGCAAGGAGATCAAATAGTGTTGTTCAAACAAGACCTTTATTTGTATGGACTAATTATGATCAAAAAATGATGACAATGTCAGCTAATGGTAATCTAGGTATTGGAACAACGAATCCTAGTGTTGCATTAGATGTATCCGGAACATCCAAAGGAATCAAATTAGGAGATTCTAATGGTAATTTGCTTTTTAGAAATAATGTTAGTGGCGCAAATGAAATTAGAAGTTACGGATTGCCATTAGAGATAGAGACCAGAGATATTCAAGATATTTCTTTTAACAGCAATAATGGAAATTCCAAATTAATGACCATTAAAGGAGATGGGAGTGGAATAGGTATCGGAACTACAAGCCCATCCGCAAAATTAGAAATAAAAGGCGCTGGAGATGGAGTAGAAATATTAAAACTATCTACCGAGAGACCGTGGGTTTTTAAACAAGAAGGAACAGGCGCATCTTCTAATTTAGTACTTCAAGAAATTTCTGGTAATAAATTCTTTAAAATCAAAAGCTATGATAACACTGATATTTATACCATTCAATCTAACTCAGGTAATACTTATTTTAAGGGAGACATGGGGATTGGAACAAACACACCAGACGCGAAACTAGCTGTTAATGGAAATATTCATGCTAAAGAAGTAAAAGTAGACCTAGTAGGATGGCCTGACTACGTTTTCGAGAATGACTATAATTTACCATCATTACAGCAGGTAGAAAATCATATCGCAGAAAAAGGACATTTAGAAAACATTCCTTCTGCAGCAGAAGTAGCAGAAAATGGTTTACAATTAGGAGAAATGAATGCAAAACTGCTTCAGAAAATAGAAGAATTAACACTCTATATGATTGAGCAGAATAAAAAGACGGAAAACCTTATCAAAGAGGTAGAAGCATTAAAACAAAAAAATACGGAACTAGAGAAAAAAATAAAATAAAATTGTCCAAAATTTGAAGACCGAAGTCGGAAGTGTTAGAGTTAATCTATTACTTCTGACTTCTAGTTAAGAAAAACATTGATATCACGCTGAACCTCCAAATATTTGAAACCCCTAGACTTCTCCACAAGCAAACTTAAAAACTTTGCAACTCTTAAACTTTGCGACTTCTCCATAAACAAACTAGAGACTCACCCCTCCAACAATCTTTTCATATTTACATTTTCATAATTTCTTCTCACAAAATCTAGTGCCGTTTTTAAGACTTCTCCCATAGATTTACTTCTCCTGAATTTTAGATCTAATGTAAAGTTGTACAAATACTCTCTCAGTTCTTCTATATTTTCATTAGTAGAAATCGTATCCTCGCACATGCAAGTAATTAATGTTTCATAGCGAGATCGGGAATTTAATATCCTTTTTGCCAAAACAGAACGCTCTTCTTTTTTGTACTGTTCAATAGAGCTTGGTTGTAATTTATTCATAACAATAGCTACCATATCAAAATTCTCTTTAAAGAATTGTGGCTGATATACTTTTAATTTACCCTCAAAACATTGTTGATCAAAATCTATCGCTCTAATCTTATATTCTACATGTTCAAAATCATGAATCGGAATAATTACATAATTATAGGATCGCATATCTCCTAATAAACGCATCTGACAGCGTTCATTGAATTTTACAAACTCCTTTGCTATCTGAGATTTTGCCTGATCGCTCAAATCTGGTAAAAAATCCTTAATAAATACATCTCCAGGAATTCCTGCTATATGCTCTTCTATCAATGTATTTTTATATACTAAAAAGTTAATTCTATTTGGTGAAAACATATGTTCTAACTCTAATCCATAGATACGAGAAGCATCAGCTTTTTTAACGTAGATATAAGTGTAGTTATCATTCAGGATATTCCTAATTTTAATCCTAAACGGTTTTGAATTCCCAAAAGTACAGTAATCAATAGCATCTATATTAAGAAATTCTATCGCATCCTCGTTACCATCAGAATGTAATATCGTGTACACCTTTTTTAAACTGGATTCTATTTCTGGTCGCTCATGCTCTTCATAATACACTCGAATCCATAACGTATCCTGATCATTACTGTCATACACAACTATGGAACCAGAAAACCTCAACAAATCATCATAAAATACTGGAATTTTAATTTTACGATTACATTCCTTTAAATAACTATCCAGGCTATCATTAATTGGATAGGTAGGTTTTTTCTTAGACATTAACTTTTCTTCCATGATTATAAAATTAACCAAAATATGTAATTGGTACGTTCTTTTTATGAAAGTAAAACATATGCATGACTACCAAATACGTATCTTTACAATTATATTTAAAACTCAACATCTTTTAAAATGAAACATCTCATCTCATTAGTAATGCTATCATTACTAACAATTACACTTACATTTGCTCAAGAAGAATCATCGTCTTTCTATGCCACTATGGCTTTAATAGATGCTGAAGAATTGCAAAAAGAATATCCTAATGAAATAACAATAATTGCGAAACGAAGAAACGAAGCAGCTGTTTTAATTTCTGAAGAAGGAAGTCATAAATTACACGGACGTGTTTTAGTTCATGGTCCAGGATTTATATACAAATCTTCAGAAAGTCAGGCAAAACAGGCCTTGTTAAATGATAATAAAAGTGCTGCTCAAAGTAAAATGGCATTTACTATTACAGAAGATGCCATAGTAAATTTAGCAATGGATGCTATTAATACTCAAAATATCGCAAACCATATAACGGAACTTGAAAATTATGGAACCAGATATCACACCTCTAGTGCTGGAGCACAATCAGCTCAAGATCTAAAAGTAAAATGGGAAACCATGGCAACAACTTTTAACAGATCAGATGTTAGTGTCCGATTGGTAAATCATACGAGCACTCCAATGCCATCTGTAGTAATGACTATCCAAGGTTCTGAATTTCCTGATGAATTTGTGATTGTTGGAGGTCACTTAGATTCTACTTCTTCCCAAGGAAATAATGACGCTCCAGGAGCTGACGATGATGCATCTGGTATTGCTACGATTACTGAAGCAACAAGAGCTTTATTTGAAATCGGTTTTCAGCCAAAAAGAACTATCGAAATAATGGCATATGCTGCCGAAGAAGTGGGACTTCGAGGATCGGCAGAAATCGCAGCAGATTATAGAGCGAATAACGTAAATGTAGTTGCTGTTGGTCAATTTGACATGACCAATTATAATGGCTCTGTTAATGATGTTTATTTTATCTCTGATAATACAGATACTAGTCTTAATGCGTTTTTTAAACAATTAATGGATTACTATAATGCCTCTGGAGATCATCAACTTACCTACAGTACTGCTTTATGTAACTATGGTTGTTCTGATCACGCTAGCTGGAATAGTCAAGGATATAAGGCGTCTTTTCCTTTTGAAGCAAGCTTTTCTCAATATAATCCAAACATCCACACCAGAAATGACACATTTAGCATATCCGGAACTGCAGAACATGCTACGAAATTTGCAAAGCTATGTAGTGAATTCCTTATCGAAGTAGCAAAAAATGATGCTACGCTATCTACACCTGAATTTGAAGCAGAAGGATATTACATATACACAAACAACAAAACGCTAACATATCAAATAGCAGAAACCAGTTCTAAAGTTGAAAGCATTGATATTTATGATATGAATGGAAGAAAGATTCTTCAAAAAGAAGATATAGGAACTTCTGGAACTATCATTATGAATTCAATAAGTAGTGGTGTTTATGTAATTACACTTGCATTAAAGGATCAAAGACAGTTAAGTAAAAAAATTATTTTAAAATAAAATAGACGATTAAAAAGATTTCATACAAAAAGACCAGCTGATAAAGTTGGTCTTTTTTGTATATTCTATTATTAAGTTAGCTTTTTCAACATTTCTTTTGTAACAAAAATCAATACTGATCGTCTTGTTTAATATAACCGCCAAAAAAAAACACAATTGGAAACTATTCTAACCTTGAAGAATCTTACCAAAAGATTCGGACCCATAACAGCCGTTAATGACCTTTCCTTTACTATAAAAAAAGGAAACGTTTATGGTATTTTAGGGCCTAACGGAAGTGGTAAATCAACTACGCTCGGTATTGTCCTTAATGTAGTCAATAGATCTTCGGGAGATTTTACCTGGTTTGATGGAACTACCTCTACACACGAGGCTCTTAAAAAAGTAGGAGCCATTATAGAACGTCCAAACTTTTATCCATATATGACGGCCGCTCAAAATCTGAAGCTTGTATGTCAAATAAAGGAAGTTTCTGCTGATAAAATTGAAGAGAAGTTAGAGCTTGTTGGTCTTTTGGATCGAAAGGATAGTAAATTTAGAACGTTCTCTCTTGGTATGAAACAACGTTTAGCAATTGCTTCTGCCCTACTAAACGATCCAGAAATTCTTATTCTTGATGAACCAACAAATGGTTTAGATCCACAAGGGATTCATCAAATACGAGAAATTATTAAGGTAATTGCCTCAAAAGGAACGACAATTCTTTTGGCTTCGCATTTATTGGATGAAGTAGAAAAAGTCTGTAGTCATGTGGTTATCATTCGTAAAGGGGTAAAACTATATTCTGGTCCTGTTGATGAAATGAATGCAAGTCATGGTTTCTTTGAATTAAATAGTAATCAAAACAGCGTACTTAAAAAATGGTTGTCTGATCAAAGTACTTTTGGAAATATAAAAGAAGAAGAAGACAAACTTATTGCTTTTTTAAATCGTGAATTAGATGCAGAAAGTCTGAACAAACAGTTACACGAGGCTGGGATTACACTTACCCATCTGGTAAAACGTAAAGAAAGTCTGGAAGAACAGTTCTTACAATTAACCAACAATTTAAACTAAAGCAATGTTACGATTACTCAATATAGAATTTCAGAAATTACGATTTAATAAGTCTGCCAAAGTACTTACCATTACTTATTTTGTATTAATAACAGCGATTGCACTTATCGCTTCTTATGAGTTTAATTTTGGAGGTGTAAAAGTTAGACTAGCAGATCAAGGGATATTTAATTTTCCTTACATCTGGCACTTTACTTCATATATTGCTGCTTGGCTAAAGATTTTTCTAGCCATCGTTATTGTTTCCATAATGGCAAATGAATATACGAATAGAACTCTTAAGCAAAATCTTATCGACGGATTAAGCAAAAAAGAGTTTTTGACCTCCAAATTCCTGACAGTAATAGTTTTTTCCTTAATATCCACAATCTTTTTATTTACAGTTACATTGATTTTGGGTTTGATATTTTCGGACTATAACGAATTCTCTATAATCATTACAGATTTAGAATATATCCTTGCATACTTCGTAAAGTTAGTTGGATTCTTTTCCTTTTGCATGTTTTTAGGAATTCTCATTAAACGTTCTGCCTTTGCCCTTGGCTTTCTTATTTTTTGGCAAATTATTGAAGGCATTGTTTGGGGAATGGCAAGCTTAGTAAAATGGAAATTTGATTCTGAGATTGTTTACAAAATAATTCCATTCTTACCCTTGGATAGTATGGCAAACCTAATTAATGAACCGTGGTCAAGATTAAATTTCATACAAGCTGCAGCGAATCAATTAGGTGAAGGTTTCCAGAGAGACCTTGCCGTTCACTGGTATGAGATTATAATTGTATTAGTTTGGACTGCAATATTTGTGAGACTTTCATATTATCTTCTAAAAAAGAGAGATTTATGATATCTTTGAGTTTTTGAACTCAACTCATGAAATACGTATCAATTGTTCTTTTATTTTTATTAGGCTCCTCTATATTTGCGCAAGGAGAAGCTAATAACTGGTATTTTGGACAAAATGCAGGAATAAGTTTTAGCACCACACCTCCTACTCCACTTACAGATGGAAATATAAACACACTAGAAGGATGTACAACTATTTCTGATGCTACTGGTCAATTACTTTTTTACACAGATGGAAGAACTGCTTGGGATCGAAATGGTCGAGTAATGCCTAATGCTAATTATAATGCAGGTACTGGGTTATTGGGTGATCCATCGAGCACCTCGAGTGCATTGATCGTACCTCAACCCAATGTACCAAATAGATATTTCATTTTTGCTGTAGATGAACCTCATCATGAAAATGCTGCTACATACCCTAATCAAAATACAGGATTTCCAGCCAATCAAGATGATGGTTTTAATAATGGATTCACTTATTCTGTTGTGGATATGACTTTAAATGGTGGATTAGGAGATGTCGTAGTTAGTGAAAAAAACATACCTCTGATTACTTACAACACCGCAAATAATGCTGAGAGCTCTTATAAATGTTCTGAAAAAATCACAGCTGTAAAAAGTGATGATTGTGATTCTTTTTGGGTGATTACCCATTTTATTGATACCTATTATGCGTTTAGTGTAGACCAAACAGGAGTAAATACTACTCCCATAACATCACAAGTTGGAGTGACAGTTCCCATTTCTGGCTATAGGCGGAATGCCTTAGGATACCTTAAAGCTTCTCCAGAAGGAGATAAATTAGCTGTGGTACATTTTGGATTAACCAATGTCACTAGTGGAGATGGACCAGGAAAAGTACTGTTTTATGATTTTGATAATAGCACGGGAATAGTTAGTAATGAAATAGAATTATATAACGGTGACGCCCCTTATGGAATAGAGTTTTCACAAAGTGGAGAACGCCTATATACTACAGTAGGTTTAGGGATTGGCGGTCAAGGAGAAGGTTTTTTAATGCAATTTGACCTAACAGTACCGGACAACCAAATTGCAGCTAGCGGAACAAGAATCTTAAATGAAAATGGACAAGATACATCCATTTTTAGTGCAGGAGCATTACAACTAGGGCCCGATGGAAAAATTTACAGAGCATTGTTTGATTTTAATTCTGGCACTGGAAACTATCTTGGAGTTATAGAAAATCCAGAAGAGTTGGCGGCTAATATTAATTACAGTGACAGAGGAGTATTAGTAAATATAGATGGCGGAAGAGGTTCCAGAATAGGATTACCACCATTTATTCAATCGATTTTTGCACAAACTATTGATATTATTAACAGCGGAGATCCTAACAATGTAAACCTGATACTTTGTGAAGGAGACACCTATAGATTAGAATATCAAGATATTACCACCGCAACATATACCTGGTATATTGATGATGTTCAGGTTACTAACGGTTCTTTTTTTCTCGATGTCACTACTACAGGAAATTATAGATTAGAAGTTGATCTTAATGATGGTAGTTGTCCTTTGATTGGTGTTGCCAACGTTACTTTTTTTGAGGTACCTATAGTAGAAGATACTCCTATAACTCAGATTATTTGTGATGACAATAATGATGGAATATCAGATCTAGACCTATCATTATTTGATGCTACAATTTTAGGAACACAAGATCCTAATCAGTTTCAGGTGCGCTATTTCAGATCCTTGGCGGATGCTAATGCAGATATTAACGTATTACCCCAAAACTTTACAACAGAAAACAACCCACAAACTATTGCTGCTAGAATTGAAAATATTGGCAACATTAACTGTTATGATACAACTAGTTTTCAAATCGAGATTTTTGATGAACCAACAGCATTTACAACCAATCCAATAGTTTCTTGTGATAATGCGGATGATGGTGATGACACTAATGGAATCATAACATATGATTTGACTACAGCAAATAGTGACATTTATAATGGTCAAAATATTGCTGACTACGCTATTAGCTATCATACTACCTTACTAGATGCACAGAATAACACAAATCCAATTCCAGATCCTACAAATGCAGTGCTATCAAACACAATGACTGCAGTATATGCCAGACTAGAAAACAATCTAAACACAACTTGTTTTGATACCGTAGAGATTTCTGTAACTATTAATGTATTACCTATTGCTAATAACACTTCCTTAGCTCAATGTGACGAATATATGAATACCAATGATGGTATCACATTATTTAATCTTAATGAAGCTGTAGATCAAATCACTGGAGGCAGTACAGATCGTTCAATTTTGTTTTTTGAAGATATGATCTCAGCTGATGCAGGAACATCTGCCATTTCAAATACAAATACATATCAAAATACTGTAGTAAATCAACAATTATTTGTTAGGGTAACAAATGATCTAACAGGATGTTTTAGAATTTCGACACTAGATCTTTTAGTAAGTACTACATCTGCTAGCGATGCTATTTTAAATGAGTGTGATGATGATGGCACAGAAGATGGGTTTAGAGAATTTGATCTTACACAAGCGAATGCCCAGGTTCTTCTTGGAATCGCCAGTCCAAACCTTGCGGTTTCTTATTACGAAACGAATGAAAATGCTCTTAGTGAAACCAATCCAATAACTACATATACCAATAGTACTCCAGGAACTCAAGGACAAGATATCGTGTATGCCAGAGTAGAAGACAATCTAAATCAATGTTTTGGTATCAACCAAGTAGCGCTTTTTGTTAATCCCTTACCAGATATCGAAGAAGTAAGTGAAGCTTTTTTATGTGAAGGTGCTAGCGTTATTATTGACTCAGGATTAGAATCTGGCAATTCAAATGATTTTGATTATCTATGGTCAACAGGAGAAACCACGGAGCGTATAACTGTGACCACCGCTATGGACTATACAGTAACCGTTACCAATCAACTAACTGGATGTTTTAAGGATCGAACGGTAACTGTTACAACATCTTCACCGGCAATTATTACGACTATTGAAATTAATGATGCTTCGGATAATAATACTGTGACTATTAATATAAATGGATCTGGTAACTACGAATTTGCAATAGCCTATAATGGCAGTAATATAAGAACCTATCAAGATAGTCCAATCTTTACCAACGTACCACCTGGATTTCATAAGGTTTATATAAGAGATAAAAACGGATGTGGCCCAGAAACCACTCAAGACATTTCTGTAGTAGGATTTCCTAAATATTTTACTCCAAATGGTGATGGTTTTCATGAGACCTGGAATGTAGAAGGAGTATCATCACAAGTATTAGGCAATTCTATCATCTATATTTTTGATCGTAGTGGTAAACTACTGAAACAATTAGTTCCTTCTGGAAATGGTTGGGACGGAACATATGGCGGAAGATTAATGCCTTCTAGCGAATATTGGTTCCAGGTAAAATTAGGTGATGGAAGAATCCGTAAGGGAAGTTTTGCTTTAATTAGATAATCATATTATTCTGCTAAAAAGTCTTTTTAACATAATACTTTATAATTAGTATATTCGTGCCTTAACAAAGATTGTAGATGAGGAAAACATTACTATTCACTTTATTACTTTTCATATCTTTTTTTTTACGGCTATTCTCAAAACGAGCCTACAGATTGTGTAAATGCCGTCGTTATATGTGGGAATACTAACTTAGAATTAAATTCTAATGGCACAGGTATTTCAGATTTTAATATTGCCGGGAACAACCCTCCTAGTTGTGGTTTTAATGAATCTCAAAGCTTATGGATAAAAGTAAACATTGTTCAATCAGGAACCTTGGCCTTTATAATCACTCCAGAATCTAATAACAATGATGAAGATTATGATTTTGCAGTATATGGACCTAATGTTACTTGTAGTACGCTCGGAAACTCAATTCGGTGTTCATCTACGAATCCTCCAGCGGCTGCAGTTCCTACGTTAACTGGGCTTAGTGATACTGAAACAGACTTAAGCGAAGGTCCAGGAGCAGCAGGTAATGGGTTTGTAAGATCTATAGATGCAATTGCAGGAGAGGAATATTATATACTCATTGATAATTTTTCTCAAAATGGTGGTTTTGATTTAGAATTTACAGGAACCGCATTACTACCAGATAGTCCCCAAAATGATGCAGGACCCAATAATAACTTAAATCTTACAGAATGCGATGTAGTTGGAAATCCTAATGATGGAATCACAAACTATGATTTGGAAAGTAATACGACTACAATTATTGGAACACAAACCAATACAATTATAACATATCATATATCAGAAGAAGATGCTAGTTTGGGTAATGGAGCATTGGCTAGCCCTTATTTAAGCACACAAAATCGCCAAACTATTTACGTAAGAATTGAAAATACATTAACAGAATGCTTCATAATAGATACATTTACTTTAACCGCAAACCTTGGCCCTCCGATTATCACTCCTACTCCATTCGTTTTATGTGATAACAATGATGATGGAGATGATGCTAATGGATTTGTTTCCTTTTTATTAAGTAACAAGGACACAGAAATTCTTAATGGTTTAGATCCTACAGATTATACCCTCACATATCATGCTTCTCAAGCAGACGCAGATGCAGGCACAGGAATTATTGATAAAACTACACCATATATAAATACTTCAAACCCACAGACAATTTTTGTACGTGTTCAGGAAAACACAGGATTACTTTGTTTGAATACCGTTAGTTTGGAGTTAGAGGTAGATCCATTACCAGCTGCGAACCCTTTATCCTTAGTACAATGTGATGAATATAATGACCCTGCTGATGGTATTTCATTATTTAACCTGAACGAAGCAGTTGACCAAATTACAGGAGGAACTACAGATAGAGCGGTTACATTTTTTGAAGATCTTACATCGGCTAATGCAGGAACACCTTCAATTACAAACACAGATACTTATCAAAATATAACTACCAATCAGCAATTATTTGTTCGTGTTACTAATAATGCCAATAACTGCTTTAGGATTTCCACACTGGATCTTCAGGTAAGTGTTACTTCTGCAAACAATGCATTTTTATCAATATGTGATGATGATGGTATTGAAGATGGATTTAGAACGTTTGATCTTACACAAGCAAATGCTCAAGTTCTTTTTGAGATTGCCACCCCTAATTTATCTGTGGCCTATTATGAAACCATAAATGATGCCTTAAGCGAATCTAATGCCTTTACAATGTATACCAATAGTACTCCAGGAACCCAAGGTGTTGATATAGTATATGCCAGAATAGAAGACAATCTAAATCAATGTTTTGGTATCAACCAAGTAGCGCTTTTTGTTAATCCCTTACCAGATATTGAAGAAGTAAGTGAAGCTTTTTTATGTGAAGGTGCTAGCGTTATTATTGACTCAGGATTAGAATCTGGTAATTCAAATGATTTTGATTATCTATGGTCAACAGGAGAAATAACGGAGCGTATAACTGTGACCACCGCTATGGACTATACAGTAACCGTTACCAATCAACTAACTGGATGTTTTAAGGATCGAACAGTAACCGTAAAGACATCTTCACCGGCAACTATTACGACTATTGAAATTAATGATGCTTCGGATAATAATACTGTGACTATTAATGTAAATGGATCTGGTACCTATGAATTTGCAATAGCCTATAATGGTAGTAATATAAGAACCTATCAAGATAGTCCAATCTTTACCAATGTACCACCTGGATTTCATACGGTTTATATAAGAGATAAAAACGGATGTGGCCCAGAAACCACTCAAGACATTTCTGTAGTAGGATTTCCTAAATATTTTACTCCGAATGGTGATGGTTTTCATGAGACCTGGAATGTAGAAGGAGTATCATCACAAGTATTAGGCAATTCTATCATTTATATTTTTGATCGTAGTGGTAAACTACTGAAACAATTAGTTCCTTCTGGAAATGGCTGGGACGGAACATATGGCGGAAGATTAATGCCTTCTAGCGAATATTGGTTCCAGGTAAAATTAGGTGATGGAAGAATCCGTAAGGGAAGTTTTGCTTTAATTCGATAAACTTTCCCTAAAACTTTAATTCGGTTTTAAAAATCATAACAGTATTCTGTATCTTTATTCAGAAAACATAGCCTATATAATGAAGTTCGAACTCAAGTCAGATTTTAAACCCACAGGAGATCAACCTGAAGCGATAAAGCAACTTGTTAATGCGATGGAAGCAGGGGAAAGATATCAAACGCTTTTAGGAGTTACTGGATCTGGTAAAACATTTACTGCAGCCAATGTTATTTCTCAAGTTCAGCGTCCCACATTAGTATTAGCACATAATAAAACCTTAGCAGCTCAATTATATTCCGAGTTTAAGCAATTCTTTCCAGAGAACGCCATAGAGTATTTTGTTTCCTACTACGATTATTATCAACCGGAAGCTTATATCCCTACAACTGGAACTTATATAGAAAAAGACTTGTCTATTAATGATGAGATCGAGAAATTAAGATTAAGCGCTACTTCATCACTACTCTCGGGACGTAGAGACGTAGTCGTTGTTGCATCAGTTTCCTGTTTATATGGTATTGGAAACCCTGTAGAATTTCAGAAAAACGTAATATCTATAGAACAAGGCCAGTTCGTTTCCCGAACAGCATTACTGCATAAATTAGTTCAAAGTCTTTATTCCAGGACTGAAGCAGAGTTTAATCATGGTAATTTCAGGATTAAAGGAGATACGGTGGATATTTACCCAAGTTATGCGGATGATGCATTTAGAGTTCACTTTTTTGGTGATGAAATCGAAGAAATTGAAGCTTTTGACGTTCAAACTAATGAAATTATAGAAAAATATGATCGTCTGAATATTTATCCTGCTAACATGTTCGTCACCTCTCCGGATATATTACACGGAGCTATTGATCAAATTGCTCTGGATTTAGGAAAACAAGTAGAATATTTTAAAGAAATAGGAAAATTTCTGGAAGCCAAACGCCTAGAAGAACGCACCAATTTTGACTTGGAAATGATTAAGGAACTAGGATATTGCTCTGGAATTGAAAATTACTCGAGATATCTCGATGGTAGAGATCCCGGTACAAGGCCTTTCTGTCTGCTAGATTACTTTCCTGATGACTACCTAATGATTGTGGATGAAAGTCATGTAACTATCCCTCAAACGCACGCGATGTACGGAGGTGACCGATCTAGAAAAGAAAACCTTGTGGAATATGGATTCAGGCTTCCTGCTGCAATGGATAATAGACCTTTAAAATTTGAAGAATTTGAAGCGCTTCAGAATCAGATAATTTACATCAGTGCAACACCTGCTGATTATGAATTGCAAAAAAGCGAAGGAACCTATGTAGAACAGATTATCAGACCAACCGGATTACTCGACCCAATTATAGAAGTGCGTCCAAGTCTTAATCAAATAGACGATTTGATTGAAGAAATGCATAAACGAATCGAAAAAGATGAGCGTATTCTGGTTACAACGCTAACTAAAAGAATGGCAGAAGAGTTAACCAAATATCTTACTAGAATCGATATTCGATGCCGTTATATACATAGTGATGTAGACACATTAGAGCGTGTAGAGATTATGCAGGATCTGCGAAAAGGTCTCTTTGATGTACTGATCGGTGTAAATCTTCTTAGAGAAGGATTGGATCTTCCAGAAGTATCCTTGGTTGCTATTTTGGATGCAGATAAAGAAGGATTCTTACGTAATAATAGATCTCTGACTCAAACCATTGGTAGAGCTGCGAGAAATGTAAACGGATTAGCCATCCTATATGCAGATAAAATTACAAAAAGTATGCAGTTAACGATTGATCAAACCAATTATCGACGCGAAAAACAGATTGCTTATAATACAAAACATGGGATCACTCCCACGGCTATCAAAAAATCATTGGATAATGCACTTGCTGGTAAAAAAGTAGAACCTTATCAATTTGAAACCGCTCCAACCTTAAAGGCTGCAGAAGAGGAAACTGCCTATTACACAAAAGATCAATTAGAAACTCGCATCCGTAATGTTCGTAAAGAAATGGAAAAAGCTGCAAAAGAGTTAGACTTTATGACTGCAGCACGATTACGAGATGAGATTAAAATGTTACAAGCTAAGGTTCAGGATCAGAAAGTGTAACTTTTTAAATAATATAAAAATAACATCTCAATCAGAACTTCATGTACAGTGCAGTGCTGTATTGAAGTAACACTAACGCACAAATCTAAAATGAATATAACATCCATAGAAAAATTTATAGAAGGTATTCCTAAAACTGAACTTCATTTACATATCGAAGGTACTTTTGAACCAGAATTGATGTTTGAGATTGCTAAACGAAATCAGAAGAAAATTCCATACAACTCCGTTGCTGAATTAAAGAATGCGTATAAGTTTAACAACCTTCAGGAATTTCTGGATATCTATTATGCTGGTGCTAATGTACTAATTACAGAACAAGATTTCTATGATCTTACTTGGGCCTATCTTACTAAAGTTCAAGAACAAAACGTAGTACACGTAGAGATTTTTTTTGATCCACAAACGCATACAGATCGAGGTATTTCTTTTGATACAGTTATCAAAGGAATTCGCGCTGCGTTAGAAGATGGAAGAGAAAAATTGGGCATCACCTATAAATTAATTATGTCTTTCCTAAGACATCTGGATGAGGCCTCTGCCTTTAAAACATTAGAACAAGCATTACCATATAGGGATTGGATAAGCGCAGTAGGCTTAGATTCTTCAGAAGTAGGCAATCCTCCTTCTAAGTTTAAAAGAGTATTTGCTAAATCGATCGAAGAAGGATTTCTTACTGTTGCTCATGCCGGAGAAGAAGGTCCTGCCGAGTATATTTGGGAAGCCTTAGATTTACTAAAAATTACCAGAATTGATCACGGTAATCGCTGCCTGGATGATTCTGCATTAGTAGAAAGATTAGTTGATTTGCAAATACCACTTACCTTATGTCCTTTATCCAATCTAGAGTTAAAAGTAGTATCCGATTTAAAAGAACATCCGATTGCTAAGATGATGGATAAAAACCTGCTGGTAACTGTTAATTCTGATGACCCAGCATATTTTGGCGGATATATGAACGAAAACTATCTAGGGATTGCTCTGGCTTTACATCTTTCTAAAGAACAAATAACTACACTGGTTAAAAATAGTTTTAAAGCAAGTTGGTTATCGGATCAAGAAAAAGAACAAAAAATACAAGAAATTGATCAATACTTTCACGAGAACAAATAAGTATGAATCCATTCCAATTATTTAATAAATGGTATTCCGAAGAACTTGAGAAAAGTAAAGCGAATATACCTTCAGCTTGTTGTCTTTCTTCCAATGGATTGGACGGGTATCCTAATGCTCGATTTGTATCTTTAAAAGAAGTAAAAGATGATGCTTTTATCATTACAGGATCACTAAAATCCAGAAAAGGGTTAGAAATAGAAAAATTATCTAAAGTATCATTGACTTTTTGGTGGGAAGCAACAGAAAGGCAAATACGAATCCAGGGAAATGCTACTAAAATATTAGATACTGAAGCTGTATATTATTTTAAAGAAAGAACAAAAGATTCTAAAATCATATCACTGATTAGCGAGCAAGGAGCTTCTATAGAAAATATGGATATTTTAAAAAACAGTTATAAGGAAGCTGAAAGGAAATATACAAATAAAGACATCCCTATGCCTAAAAATTGGGGCGGCTATGCCATTCAACCAATTAGGATGGAACTTATGGAGTTCGAAAAAAGTAGGTTTCATAAAAGAACTCTTTTTCAGTTAAAAGAAGAAGAAGAATGGATAGCTACTATATTGCAACCATGATGCCTATATTTCTATATATTCATGTTTTCCACTAATCTATACCTTAAATACATAGCTATTAACTAATGGTATTGTAGCTTATAATTTATTCTAGCATAGATTATCAAGTTTAAAAAACCACTCCTTCTGCTTACCAAGCAAAATAACCAATTCACTAAGTACATCTAAAAAAGCTCCAAAATCTATAGTAACAATTCTAACGCTCTACTAATATATTAAGCTTTTATCATATAGTAAATTACCTTGCCGGAGAAAATGAACCAGGTACAAAAACTGTGTGTCAGGATATGAAAGTTCTATTCCAGAGATCTCCATCTGCTACAAACAGTACTATTTCGTTAGCAGCTCCCATAAAAGGCATACCGAAAAGGCTTTACCCATCATACCATATCTTCTATCTCTCACTACAATCCTTCTAAGCATTACCGACATCCTTCTAAGGATTAAAAAGGTAGTTCGAATCACCTTTTTTAAGATCGGAACCCCAAAAATAAAGGTAAAGTCCCCTAACGACAGTGCTACTTGCCCATAAAACAAGGCTCATAACCTTTATAAAGACCCAAATAAAGGTTACGGTAATCCTTCGAAACGTTAGATCAATCCTTCGAACTACCTTTTTGAGGGCTCGAAGCGTTATGAAAGTTGGATTAATTCATTTTAAACGCTCTTTAAAAGTCAAAAATAAAACATAAAACAAGAGGTAACAATGTAGTTACATATGACACATAATAATACAGGAGTAATAGTCTCTGCTACATACTCATATAGAGAATTGACCGTTGCCAGTACTGAGTATTATCATGTTTGCGGAGGATGTGCCACAGCTGTAGTAGTTAATAGTAATGTTGCAAAACCTACTCCACTTCCAGAAGGTTTTGTGGATATATCTAATTCGGCTGACACTTCTATATTTCCAGCTGATTGTAGGAGTTTCAAATATGCTCCATTCACAGGTGTAAACATAGCAACAACAACTGGAATTAATGATGAATTTTATGCGGATCATACAGTTGTTAATGGTGTTGTAAGAAGAACAATAGAGTTATCTATTGACATAGCTACTTTTACTGCCCCTTCTTATCTTAGACCAGGTCAAGCCGCAAACGTAACAGCGGGAGTTATAACTGGAGCTAATTACAAAACACAGCTCTCGTTTTTACAGAATACTGGAGCCAGTTCTGATCAGCTTAAAATCCAATGGGAGATTTATTTAAAACAAGGAATGCAGTCTATTGGTGGATCAATAGTTATTGGTGAGAATGTATATGGAATTAGAAGTCCAGCTCCATATCTTATAACCGTTGGACCCACAAATTGTGACTGAAGGTAAAAACATAAACATTCAGAATAATGAAAATAACTATATTCAGTTTATTAACTTTATTACTTATGAAAATTTCATATTTAGACTTAGAAAAATTATTATATCATAATATTAAGGAAATTCCAAATACCATATTGATAAACAATGGGGACAATAAATATATAAATACATATAGCTTGAATGGGGATTTTAATTTTGTAGATAAACCATATACCACTTTATACATTAGCACTGATAAAGATGGAATAATTCAGTACTTCGCTTTTGGAATTAATGGCGTGATGGATAAATCATTTTATGACATGATGGTGACAAAATATGGAGCCCCAGATGAAATGACAAATATAGATGAAATGATAACTATAACAGAAGAATCAAAAGCTCGTAATGGAATTAAAAGTAAAGAAAGCACCTATACACTTAAGAAATGTAGATTTGAAGAAAAACCTCTGTATATCATATGGCATAAAAAGGATTATAAAATTAAGTTCTTATTAAAACAAGGTGCAAAAACTACCTTTAAATCAATTTTTGTAACTATCGGTAATATTGATTTTTATAATGATCAAAGAGAAAAAGAACTCTCTAAGCTACCAAAAATCCAATATTAACTTATAGCACACTAGTCTAAATAGATAAGGAATCAAAAATGTAACTAACTTTTTTGATTCCTTATTAATTTCATTAGAACTACATTATGAAAGAAAAAGACGAGATAGCATTGTAGCTTGCTAGAGTATAAAAAATAATTAAAAGAATTCAAGCACTTGAAAATCCTCCTGAATACTATAAAACACAAAATTGTAAGTATAAATTACTTTTACAAGAAAGGGATTTATATAGGTTTTTCTTAGGGTATTCTGGATACGATATTAATGGATCTTATGAGTAAATTGAAAACTCTTTAGATGAATTAGAAAATGAGAGTTAATAATCGTGTGGTACAAATAATGAACATTACATAAGGTTTCTAAAAAACATCATCATCGATATATGGCACATCCTAAAATAACACAAACAAGAACCTTTACGGATGAATTCGAAGAAATACTGGCGTTATCATCGGATCAGGTTCGGGATATTGATGAATTAGATTATCAATTATTAAAAGAGAATATGTTTAGCAGCGATCCTAATTATGATGAAAAGAAAGCAAGGTTTAAACATCTACGATCTATAGCACGAACGCTAAACAACATTCAAATAACCAAGCTAAAATCAATCATAAAAAATCAAAAGAAAAAACAAGCTACTTATAATTTCGAAACTATCAAATCAGAGCGTTTACAGAAGAAGTATAAGCACTTAAATTTTTCTGAAGACAGATATCTACAGTTCAGAACCAAGCTAGATGAAATAGAAAATCTTTCTAGAAAAATGTTTAACGAATCCTTAAAAAATCATAAACTTAGAAAACCACATCACAAAAGGTTTATCGAAGCTGCCAACATAATTTTAAAAGATTTTCTTACACCTCAGGAGCTTACAAGTTTTCACAAAATTGAAAAAGATGAATACCAATTCACTGTAAACACCAGAAGTGAAGTAATCAAACACTCCTACTCGACGTTACATTTAAACGAGAAACAGGCCACACAAATATTTCATTATGAAGAGGATGAACCCGCTACAGATGAGCAAGGTGCATATTATAGCGAATTGGAAAAACTTGAGCTTACTAAACAATTTATGAAATCTATTCTTAATAAAGAGCAATTTATATCCTATATCCCTATTTGGAATCAAAGAAAAGATGACACTGAAAAAGTGATCATCAGTAACAATGAACGTAAACTACAAGAAATAAACAGATTACAGAATAGAAAAGAATTCTTACTAAGTACTTATTTACCCATACTATGTCAATGGAGATCAGAGATAGAATCATTTTTAGATATCGATCTAAAACAACATATAGCTGTTTGGAGAACTGAATATCAGGAAAAAATATTAACCTTGTTTGATAAGCATAAAAAAGAAGCTAGCAGACACTATAAAAATCTATACCCTAATTATATCCTACATCTCGAAATAGAATTACAAATAAGAGCACTCCTACCCGATGCCAACTATCTGGAAGAAACCAAGAAAACATTTTCTCATATCACACCAGAATTAAGAAACATAATTTTAAAATCCACAGAAGCTGTTAAAAACATTAATCACAAGCTGAATCAGTTCGAAATTGACAATTACGAAAACACTGGAGGCACATATGGTGGGTGGGTTTCGGTCATTAGAAATCCTAACAATGAAAAATCGGAGAACATCTTGATCCTATCAACATTACTTTTGGAGCCTTTATTAGAAAAGAACATTAAGGTACTAGAAAAATTTCAAGTATCATGATAAGAAAGTTCTATAATCACAAAAACTCACAAGCGACTTGATATCAAAATAATGACTATTTTTAGATATAAATAAAGCTGCACAATTCCTTAACGTTTTAAGCATCTGTTATTTCTAATATCGAACGATTTAAACCTATACCCTATGAATGATTTACAAATTGCAAAAAAAGTAACTCTTGCACACATTTCATCCATTGCAGAAAAATTTGGTGTCGATCCCGATCAAATAGAAATGTATGGCAAATACAAAGCTAAATTACCCTTGCATGCCATCAATAAAGAAAATGCTCAGAAAAGCAACCTAGTATTGGTTTCGGCCATATCGCCTACTCCTGCAGGTGAAGGAAAAACAACGATGTCTATTGGTTTATCCGAAGGATTGAATCGATTAGATAAAAAAACAACGGTAGTATTAAGAGAACCTTCTTTAGGACCTGTTTTTGGAATTAAAGGCGGTGCCACAGGTGGCGGTTATTCGCAGGTATTACCAATGGAAGATATCAATCTACACTTTACGGGAGATTTTGCCGCTATAGAAAAAGCGCATAATCTGCTGGCTGCTATCATAGATAATAATATCCAAAGTAAAACCAATACGCTACTGTTAGATCCAAGAACCATTAGCTGGAAACGTGTCGTTGATCTAAATGATCGTGCATTACGCCGTGTCATTGTTGGATTAGGCGGAACCACATCAGGAGTACCAAGAGAAACTGGTTTTGACATTACTGCTGCTTCAGAAATTATGGCAATTCTTTGTTTGGCAGAAAATCTTAGTGATCTCAAAAAACGTTTAGGTAATATTTTTATAGGATATACATATGATAAAAAACCTATATATGCTAAAGATCTAAAAGCTGAAGGCGCTATGACAGCATTGCTCAAAGACGCCATAAAACCAAACCTAGTACAAACGATAGAAGGAAATCCGGCGATCATTCACGGCGGGCCCTTTGCTAATATCGCTCAAGGAACAAATACTGCCATAGCTACTCTGATGGGAATGTCATACTCAGAATATACAGTTACCGAAGCTGGTTTTGGATTTGATTTGGGCGCCGAAAAATTCTTTGATATTAAATGTCAAAGCGCAGGACTCAAACCGAAAGTTGTAGTACTAACTGCTACCATACGCGCTCTAAAATATCATGGAGGTGCAGATCTAAAATCCTTGACCAATCCAGATATAGAAGCATTGCAAAAAGGCTTACCAAACTTAGAAAAACATCTGGAAAACATTACTAAGTTTCAAGTCAAGCCGGTTATTGCCATTAATAAATTCACATCGGATAGTGATGCAGAAATAGATATGATCAAAGATTTCGCAGCTTCTAAAGGTGTTAGAGTCGCACTCGCAGATGTTTGGGCAAAAGGTGGAGAAGGTGCAATTGAATTAGCCCAATGTGTAATCGACATCGTAGCGTCAGATACCTCGGATTTTAAACCATTGTACAAATGGGAATCTAAAGTAACGGATAAAATAGAAACTATTGCAACAGAAATTTATGGTGCTAAACACGTTGATTACACCTCTAAAGCAAAAGCTCATTTGAAAAAAATCACCAATCTAGGCCTAGATCATTTACCTGTCTGTATTGCAAAAACGCAAAAATCATTATCTGATAATCCTAAATTACTTGGTAGACCAAAAGATTTTATACTTACTGTAAGAGAAATTGAAATAGCAGCAGGAGCTGGTTTTCTGATTCCGATAACGGGTGATATTATGAGAATGCCTGGATTACCTGCACATCCTGCATCAGAAGGAATAGATGTCAATGATGATGGAGAAATAACAGGATTGTTTTAAGGCTTTATAAACCAAATTGTTGTACATCGTGATTTTTTTAAAGAACATATTCAAATCCCTCAATACAAAAATTAAATCTTATAATTTGTTTTGTGAGATTGGGGATTCTGAAATTCACGAAAGTACAATATTCATATCCAACTATCCTTTTGAACCATCCATAGCCTATCCAGAAAAGTTGATTAAAGCAACCGAAATTGATACTATCTGCATTGATTTTGGGGCTTCAAAAATTAAAATAAAAGATGATATCATTTTCGTATCTGCAGAGAAAAAAGACCAATTAAAAATGTTTGCGGAAAGAAATAACATTCCGCTAATACCATATAGTTGGAATTGGGATTGGATTTTAGAACCTTATCTTGATACAGAATTTACCGAAGAGAACAATAAACAGGTTACTGCCAGGCTTCTGGAAAATGGTTTCAGCAAAACTGAAATTGATACTATAAGAAAGGAAGTTGGAAAACAGATGTACAAATATAATTTTGATACTATGCTTTGGGATTGGTGCAGTTTATCCTTGTTTGATGTGTTATCTGCAATGCGCGCAAAATATGCCAAAGAAAAATTTCGAGAATTTTATAAAACAGCAATAGAAATAGAAAAACGTGAAAAATAAAATTAGTTATCTTTCAAAATAAACTTCTATATCAATATCCGATAAAGATAACCTGACAATTTTTAAGGATGAAAATTAAAACTTTATTCCTTACGTAGGATATCCTGTATAATTTTTAAATGATGTCTTGTATGTATTTTTAGAAACCGTTTAGCTTGTTTTTTGTTTAATTGACCAAAAACAGGATGAATAAAATTCACATTTTCGTCTAAACTTTCTAAATCTAAAAGATTTTCTCTTGCAATTTCTAATTGAGATAGTATGTCTTCCGTTTTTATATCATTTGGAGGCAACACAGACCCTGGAGATTTCCCTATTCCTCTAGGTATATAACCAAATGTATACGAGAAGTTACGAGCTAGGCTGAAACGTTTTTCATATACACTAGGATCAGAACTCTTGAGCACATCATGTATCTTATTAATAACTTTTAGACTATGATCCAGATGCCAAGCAATTGGAACTTTAGAAACCTTAGTATTTACTTGGTCTTTAAACTGAATCAGATATGCGATATCATACAATTGGCTATCCATAAACCCTTTCTTACCTTCATTATTATCTCCTTGTCCATACCCCCAGAAAGCCAAGTTGCAATAACACAGAACGCTAATAATGCATTCTCATTGTGTTCACACTGAATTATTTATGTTAAAATTCAAATCGATACCCAAAATCTGGAAAGAATCCTATCTGATTTACTTCATCTACGTTATTTGTCAATCTATTATACCGTCTTGCAAAAAGATTCTCATTGGCCGTTACATTCTGTAAATCGACATAAAACTGATGTGATCGTTTCTTTTTACGACTATTGATCTTATAACCAAACTTAACGTCCCATCTAAAATATCCATCGTTCTGTTCACTAAAAGCTATATCTTCTTGTAACACTTCAAAACCAGCAGCTTGTGATGCAGCTAAATCTACTGGTGTAAAATATCTTCCTCCAGAAAAAGTAAGCCTGGTATCAAAAAACAATACATCCTTTTTGGTTTTTCCCATAGCGAACTCTTTTCCTGCCAATAGATTAACCACATAGCCATTATTAAAAGGAGTATTGCGTTCCACACCATCACTACCTTCATATTTACTTTCGAACAAGGAAGTAGTCAATAATCCGTAATATCCTTTACTAAAAAATCGTTCTAACGTAAATTCAATTCCTTTATTAAATCCTGTCCCTTCATTCACCAATGAAACTCTATCATTATCAAACCCAAAATCCGCACCTTCGGTTAAGGATGAATAACCAGAAGGAAATGATTCTACAGCTGCATTGTCAATATCCTGATAATATACTTCTACCTTACCTCTCCAGCTGCTACTTAGCTTTACATCATATCCTAGCACAAAATGATTACTTCTTACAAAATCAAGATTTTTATTGGTTTGTACCAACGCTCCGTTCACTTCTTCATTTAAGAATAAAAGGGGTAATGGAACTGGTTGATGGTGCAAACCATACCCAAAGCTTAGGCCATGGTTTTGGGATATTTTGTAATTGAGCCCAGCTCTTGGTTCTATTACAAATTGTTCATTAAGCGAACTATATTGACCATGAACTCCTGCATTCAATGTTAATTTTTCGGTTAACCTAAACTGCCCTTGAATATACGGCTGAACAATAGTCAGACTTTCATCAATATCTCTAAACGTAAATAGATCAGGATCCCCATCATTATTAAGATCTGGTTGTTCTGTTCTATCATTCAATAATGATACTACTCCAATATTCTCTAATAGCACTCCAGTTCTTATCGTACTTCGACTGCTTAATTTTGCATTATAGAGCGTAGAAAATGTATATCTATTTTCGGTATTATCAGCCTCAGTATATTGTATAGTACGTTCTTGTGGAGTGTCTTTATCTATAAAGCGATCCACTAGAAAATCATTTCCTGTAAATGATCCAGATACAATAGTTCTTAGATATGATTTATCGGTGATATTAATTCTGTGTTTAAGACCAATTACACCAAATCTAGATTCTACAAAAGTATTTTCATCTTCTGCAGCAAAAAGATCATCTTCATCAATATCATCTCCCAGAAAATCGATATCAGAAAAACCTATAATTCCAAACAAAGAAAAATTACCTAGTTTACTTTTTCCTAAATCAAGATTAAAAGAAACATCGCTATAATTAGGAGCTGCCGAAGTCCCTCCTGCTCCAACACCCAACAAACCAACTAATGAATATCTTCCTGCTACCAGAAATGATCCGTTATTTTTACCAACTGGCCCTTCTGCCATTGCTTCAATTCCCGTAAAAATTCCAACTTGCGCAGTATATTCATAATCGTCTTTATTTCCTTTTCTAAAACCAAGATCAAAAACTCCTCCGATTGCGTTTCCATATTCTGAAGGGAAAGCAGAAGTAATAAAATCAGAATTCTTTAGTAGATTAGGGTTTAATGCAGAAACCGGTCCTCCTGTGGTTCCCAGAGTGCTATAATGATTGGGACTAGGAATCGGAACACCTTCTAACCTCCATAACAAACCAGTTGGAGAGTTACCTCTAATTACCACATCATTTCTACTGTCATCCGGAGCAGATACACCCGCGAAATTAGCTGCTAAACGACCTACATCACTCCTACCTCCTGAGAAACGAGTTACTTCTTCCAAACTAAATTGCCTGGCGGATACTGATGTTAATTTATTTATAGCCCGTGCTTTATTAGTTTCTGAAGTTATGATCACTTCATCTAATCGATCAAAAGCTTCATTCAATGCTACATTAACAATAGCGTCTTTACCAGAGGTCACTACAATATTTGGCAATGTAATAGATTCAAAACCAATATAACTTACTCTAATTATTTGTCTTCCTAAGGGTACTTTTTCTAAGGTAAAATAACCATCAATATCTGTAATGACACCATTGGTCTCATTCGTTTTTAACAATTCTACAGTGGCTCCAACTAGTGGAGTTTCGGATTGTTTATCCATTACTAGTCCTTTAATAGTTCCGGTTTGCGCATGAACTATACTAAGACATAAAAGTGCAAATAAGAGAGCATATCTTTTCATATTGTTGTTGATTTTACTCAAATCTGCCAACTTGATACCAATTCAGCAAATCAGAATAGTGGAACTGTTAATTTTGCTTTTGAAGTGTTCAAAACTACTATTGAGTCTTTTTTAGTTCTCTATTAACAAGGATTTTCAAGAGAAATGGTTTTTATTACAATTCAGCTTCTATTTTGACAATTGAAGGAAATACAAAATGTAAATTGATTTGTAGTTCTGTATCTTTAACAATACTATTTAGATTATCTATGCTAAAAAAAGCTACCATAAAAAAATTCGGAATACGTATTCTAATTATTAACGTAGTGTATTTGTTGATAAAACTTACCATTGTTCATGATAAGGATGATACTCCTTTTGATGCAACCGGTATTTTTTATTACTGTAGTGCTTTTTTTCTGTTTATGTTAGCCTGGGAAAGTAATGATTGGTTGGTAAGAAGACAACAATTAAAAATAGGCGGTGGACTCGACCTAACGGGAGGAGTTAAGGTCTTACTGATTAACTTAGCGATCTGCCTTCCAGTTTCTGCTTTAGTTTATTACCTCGCCATATTCCAATTTGATCAACTCTGCAAGATTGATGTGGATAACCCTTGGTTACGTTTTAGAATTGATTTTTTTAGAGCGGCAATTCTTGGTTTTGCCTTAATAATCTTCAATTTATTTTATCATGCGCTTCAACAAAAAAAGGAGATGGAGAATAAGATGAATGATTTGCAAAAAGAAATAATGACTTCTAAGTACAAATCATTAAAAAATCAAATAAGCCCGCATTTCTTATTCAATAGTTTAAATACATTAACTTCTCTTATGTATGAAGATAGAGACCTTGCCTCAGATTTTGTTTCCAGATTAGCTACCTGTTATCGATATATCCTAGATAATCGTGAAGAAGATTTGGTGAGTTTAGAAAAAGAAACAAACTTTCTTGATTCTTTTATTTTTATGATGAATATCCGGCATGAAGGAGCATTGAGTATTCATACTCATATTTCTATAAACCCAAAAGATTTTGTGATCCCAACCCTTTCATTACAGATGTTAGTAGAAAATGCTTTAAAACATAATTACTACTCTAAAGAAAAGCCTCTAGAAATCAATATTATTTCAATACAGAAAAATAGTCTTGTTGTTCAGAATAATTTGCACGTAAGAAAGCAAAAAGAAGAATCCACTAAACTTGGACTTAAAAATATAGAAAGGAGGTATTCTTTTTATACCAATCAAAAAGTGGTTATAGAAACCGAAAACGGGTATTTTAAAGTAACAATTCCGTTACTTCCAAAGAATATAAAAGAAATTGCAATCGTAAAAGTATCCTAAAATGACAGCAGTAATTGTAGAAGATGAAAATTTCGCCTCTAAACGACTAGCAACGCTTATTGAGGAACTTGCTCCGGAAATAAGGATAACTGGACAGATTACCTCTGTAGAAAACGGTCGTCAATGGTTTGATAACAATCCAAAACCTGATTTAATATTTCTTGATATTCAGCTTAATGATGGTTATGGATTTGATATTCTGGATATGATGGAAGATCATCCCCCGGTTATCTTCACAACGGCTTATAATGAATATGCTATTAGAGGGTTCAAATATAATGGATTAGATTATTTGTTAAAACCCATTGATAAAGGTGATCTTAAAAATGCATTGAATAAATACAGAAAAACACAGGTACACTCTGATGCAATTTTTGATGACCAAAAACTAGAAAAAATAAAAAATCTATTCTCTAAAGAATACAAAAAAAGGTTCATGATTAAGGTCGGTAATCAGTTTACCACCTTTAATGTAGAAGACATAGCTTATTTCAAATCAAACGAAGGATTGATTTTTTTACATGCTCATACAGGACAGCAATACCCAATAGAATATTCTATTGATCAATTAGAAGACATTCTGGACCCTGTTCATTTTTTCAGGATTAATAGAAAGTTTATGGTATGCGTAAAGTCAGTTGTAGAAATTCATAGTTATTTTAATAGTAGGCTATTACTTAAACTAAAACCTCAGGAGGAAGAACAAATTATAGTATCTCGTGAAAGAACCTCTAACTTCAAAAAATGGTTGGATCTATAACATCATAAAAAATCATCACATACTATGGAAAATAAAAAAGTACTATTAACCGGAGTAACTGGTTTTCTAGGCTCTCATACTGCTATTCAATTACTTAATAAAGGATATGAAGTTATAGGAACCTTGAGAAATATGAAAAGAGCCAATGAGATCAAGCAAGTCATCGCAAAAAACACTTCTAATATTGACAGACTGGATTTAGCTGAAGCTAATTTAATGGATGAAAACATATGGAGTGATCTAGCAAGCGAAGTTCAGAATATAATACATATTGCTTCCCCTTTTCCTCGGGAATTACCTAAAAATGAGAATGATCTTATTATCCCTGCTAAAACCGGCACCCTAAATATACTAAAAGCAGCCTCTATACACGGACTTAGAAGAGTTGTTCTCACTTCCTCTTCTGGGGCTATTGTTTATGGAAAGGAAAAATCAAAACGAAAAGGTATTTTTGATGAGAATGATTGGACAGATATTACAAATATTAAAGATTCTACTCCTTATTTCAGAAGTAAAACAATCGCAGAAAAAGCTGCCTGGGATTTTATAGAAAATGACAAAAGCGGATTAGAATTAACAACTATTTGTCCTGGAGCTATTTTGGGACCAATACTGGAAAAAGATTTTGGCACCTCCGCCAATATTGTTATCAAAGCTATGGATGGCAGTTCTCCTGCGATTCCAAAGATTGGTTTTGATATGGTAGATGTCAGATCAGTAGCCGATTTACACATCAGAGCTATGGAAGTTCCTGAAGCAGCTGGAGAGCGGTTTGTTGGCTCTGCCGGATTTTTGACCTTTGAAGAAGTAGCATCAATAATACGTAAAAAATATCCAAATAAGAAAGTTCCTAAATTTTCCTTGCCAAATTTTGCGGTACGATTATTTTCCAATCTTGATAAAACCATAAAACCTATACTAATTGATCTAGGTGCAGAAAGAAGAGTTAACAATAATAAAGCAATAAAACTCTTGGATTGGCAACCTATTTCTACGAAAGAAGCGGTGTTAGCTTGCGCTGAAAGTGCCATAAAATTAAGTTTAGTGTAAGCATATGAAAAAAATAACTAAAGGAGTATTGGTAGTACTGAGTATTTTATCGGCTTGTACCCTTTCATTTACTTTTTTATTGATCGAAAATTTGGGTTACTCAACTCTAAAAGCCACGAACTTCTTGCAGATAACTTATGGAATATAGCATTCTATAGTCATATAATTTTAGGTGGTATTGCATTATTAATCGATTGGGTGCAATTTAGTCGCACTATCCGTTCTAATGGATTAGGTTTGCATAAGTTTCTTGGTGAAGTCTATATCATTGCTGTTTTGATTAGCGGAACTTCAGGTGTTTAGATAGCATACTTTGCAACTGGAGGTATTATAGTTTCACTAGGTTTTACAAGCTTGGGCATTGTTTGATTGTATACTACTTTTGCCGCTTACCTATGCATCTGGAATGGAAAATATATAAACACCAAATACTAATGTATTATAGTTATGCCGCCTGTTTTGCTGCAGTTACTTTAAGGATTTTGTTACCTATTCTTTCTGCTTCATTTGGGGATTTTATAATTGCCTAAAGAATTGTCGCCTGATTATGTTGGGTGCCTAATCTTCTCGCAGCTTATTACCTCATAATCACTATAAAATTAGATACAGTAATATCAGTTAATACGGAATCATAGTTAAATAACTGCCATATATTTTCATGTTCTTTTTTATTTTTGTAGGATTTTTTATACAAAAAATAAGGGGAAAATCTCACAAATTTATATCATGTAGATGTATACAACGTTACGATTAATTTCTTATTTTTGTGATCTACACAATTCATCCTGATCATTACTTAAGACAGTATTCTCAATTTGATCTAGATTCATCTCATTTAATTAGGGCTTAAAATTTATAATAAAGCTGGTATATTATTACTAGCGATAAGTATAAACAATATAAAGTACGCCCTAAATGAAACTAATTTTACTATCAATATTTACTAGTGTATTTGCCATAGGCGCTCCAAAAACAAGGTCAGAAGGTAGCGTAGATGGAATTTTTATCACCTCTACTGACCCTATATCAGGTAGAACCTTAATGATTGAAGAAGATGAATACTCTATATGGGTATATGTCTTGAACCCTGATAAACAAGGAATTGATTTTGATGGTTTTCTTTGTTCTGTAGTCGATCCAGAATCTATTACAATTAGCCCAAAAGAAGCTACAAAAAATGGAAACGCACCTCCTCTAACTACTAATTTTGCAAATAAATATAGTTATATTAAAAATCTTAAATCAAAAGATATAAAAGTCTACTGGAAACAAAATAGAATAGAGATAAAACTAAAAAAAGAGACGTATCTTATTATGGATTTAGATTCTAAAACTAGCTATTCTAAAGCACTTTCTACAGATTGTTATTACGGAAATAAATTATAATTATTTTTCATCCGAAGTATCATCATCTCTTTTTTTCGATTTTAAACGTTTAGCATCTTTAAGACTTTTATGAATCATCCATTCTAATTGTCCGTTAACGCTACGAAACTCATCATCTGCCCATTTTTCGATTAACTTAAAAGTTTCTGGGGATATTCTAAGGACAAATGATTTTTTCTTACTCATAAATTATGAATGTAATGTTCCTGTATTAATAACAGGAGTAGCCTCCTTATCACCACACAATACTACCATTAAATTGCTTACCATAGATGCTTTCTTATCATCATCAAAATCAATAATTTTATCTTCAGATAACTGAATCAAAGCATCCTCTACCATTCCAACTGCTCCTTCTACTATCTTTTTACGCGCAGCAACTATAGCTACGGCTTGCTGTCTCTTTAACATTGAACTGGCTATTTCCGGAGCATAAGCTAAATATCCAATTCTAGCTTCCATAACCTCTATTCCAGCCATCAATAATCGTTCAGTAATTTCATTTTCCAAAGCCTCATTCACTTCATCCATACCAGATAGTAGTGTGACTTCAACTTCCCCTTCAGCAAAGTTATCATAGGGATAAGAACCTGCTAATTTTCTAACTGCGGCATCTGTTTGGACTCTTACAAAATCTTCATAATGATCCACGTCGAATGCTGCTTTATACGTATCACTTACTTTCCACACCAAAATTACATTAATCAAAATCGGATTACCAATTTTATCATTCACTTTTACTCGCTCACTATAAAAGTTCCTTGCTCTTAATGAAATTCTTTGTTTTGTGTAAAAGGGATTAGCCCAAAAGAATCCGTTTTCCTTAACAGTTCCTTTATAAGCTCCAAAAAGGACCATTACCTTCGAGCTATTTGGATTTACTATAAAGAAACCTTTAATAAGTAAAATTATAGCAAATATAGAAATCAAAAATAAAGGATTCTTACTAATCGCAAAACCAAAAATTGTACCTCCTATTACCAATAACAATATAAGAATCATTAAATAACCATTACTTGCTTTTAAACTTTTCTCTTTTTTCATAATAATATCATTTTGATATCACAATAATACAAAAAAAATTCACATTTTAATAATTTAAAGAAAATTAAAGCCACAACTATCTACGAGTAACATTCTTTAAAACATAAAAACGCCCTCCATTTCTGGAAGGCGTTTTCGCAACATTAACTAACTAAAAATCAACTTATGAAATCTCTATCAATCTCTTAGGTTGCACCTTTGCTTCTTCTTTTTTAGGAAGTTTTACTGATAAAATTCCATTATCATAAGAAGCTAAAATATCAACAATATCTACAGTATCCGGTAAGGTAAATGAACGCTTAAATGCACTGTAGCCAAATTCTTTTCTAGTGTAATTATCTTTTTCTTCAGTAGTTTCTTTTTTAACTTCAGAAGAAATCGTTAATACCTCATTATCTAATTCTATATTAAAATCTTTTTTGACTAATCCCGGAGCGGCTAGCTCGATTACAAAATCATTGTCAGATTCTTTTACATTTACAGCAGGTGTATTAAAACCAATTTTTTGTCCATTACTAGTTCCGCCGAACCAATCTGTATTAAGAATATCATCAAGAATAAATGGTAATCTGTCTGTTCTTTTTACTAAACTCATTGTATTATATTTTTTAAGTTATTCTATATTTTAAATTCAATGAGTATATAGCAATTAGAATTCCATTGTTATTTTTAAGACATTTTGTCACTTTAACACAACAAGATAATGACATTATGGCGTATTTTTAATGTATTTAATGACAAAAACACATAAAATACTAAACCCTCAAGCTTCACTTGAGGGTTTAGTATTTAGATTATCAAAAAATATTTATAGGGCTAGTTATAAAATCTAGTAAAAATTGTAATCAATTCCTTTGGTGGAATCACCTTATTAGGGTAGTTATGCATTTCTTTTAAAACAGTATCTATAGCCTCAGATCGCAATCCCATATGCAATCCCATTTCTCTAATCTTATGGATTTCTGTTTGAGTTGTTTCCTGATCTACATTCATCAACAAAACCAATCTATGAAATTGCAGTATTCTTTGTGATTCTGGCTGAAGATTTTTCTTTTCTGCATTGTTACGTACTAAATAACCAATTTCTTCTTCTGTTATTCCTAACTGTGATGCTACCGCTAAAATAAAATTATACTCCTCATCTTTTATTTTCTTATCAGCCTTTGCGAATTCTATCATTTCTGACAATAAGCTTAATTTCTCTTCCTTACTATACATTACAAAATTTTAAGTACACAAATATCTTATAAACATATTTCTTATGGAACATAATCAATATTTTTTTCTTACGAACTCATTTAAAAAAGTACCTTTGCGCTATGGGATTAACTAACAACGATATTTTTAAGAAATTACGAGTGGCTCACAAATTACGTGATGATGATATTGTAAAAATCTGCTCGTTGGTAGATTTTAAGGTCACCAAAAGTGAACTTGGAGCTATTTTCAGAAACGAAAATCATCCTAAATACATGGAATGTGGCGATCAAATCCTACGTAATTTCTTAAATGGACTTGTAATCCATCTTAGAGGACCTATGCCTGCAAAAAAAGATAATCCACCAGGAAATAAGAAAGTATAAGATATCATCTTCAAAAATAAATGCTTAATTTGGATGAGGCTATAACGTAGTATCTCAACTAACAACCAATTAAGTATTCATGCTCACAAAACAGGAAAAACAAATATTCCGAGAAGAACTATTTAGGCATTTAGACGGAATTGCAGTCGCACCGGTAGCATATTCTTTATTCAAAACGAAGGTTACTGATTATATAATCCTGCATAAAACCATAACTATATCAGAAATTGCTAAAGAATTTCAAGGAAATGAAGGATATCTGAATGTAGGGTTACGAATGTTATCCTCACAAGGATGGCTAGACTATAATATTAAAAAAAACACTCCTATTGTTTCCGTAAACCAACACACAGGAATAGCTTTTGATCATTTTCATTTGTATGAAGGTGTTGTTGATCTTCTTGAATATTCTGGTAAATTCCACAGGAGAAAATTCGAATTAGAACCGTTTCAAAAGTTAGAAAAACTATTTAAATTCTATCAGAATAGATTAGAGCTACCTGTTCCTGAAGATCAACTGACACACACTATACAAAATCAAATCCTTAAACACGTAGAAGGTATTCTGGTAGGACCTACGATAGTACACCTTGGAATGGGTGGAATGTTCCATAAATATTTTATGGAAGCATCTTTTAGCGCAGATGAGTATCATCGCTTTCCAGAGAGTTTCGACACTATACTCTCCTTCTTAAGTTATTTAGGATGGTTCCATAAAAACAAAGAAAACTACACATTCACCAATAAAGGACTATTTTTTGCTAAAAGAGCGACTGCATATGGAGTGACAGTGTCTTATATCCCTATGTTTAGGCAAATAGACGATTTATTATTTGGCAACCCCAAAGTTTTATGGAATCCTGCTCTTCATACTAATGAAATCCACGTAGATCGCGAAATGAACGTTTGGGGAAGTGGTGGCGCTCATACCACTTACTTCAAAAAAATTGACGAGATTATCATCAGCTTATTCAACAAACCATTAGACGAACAACCTAAAGGCATATTAGATATGGGATGTGGAAATGGTGCTTTTTTGATCCATCTTTTTGAGATTATAGCATCTAAAACATTAAGAGGAAAACATCTGGATGATTATCCTTTATTTTTGGTTGGCGCTGATTATAATAAAGCAGCTCTTAAAGTTACCAGAGCTAACTTGATTCAAGCAGACATCTGGGCTAAAGTAATCTGGGGTGATATTAGTGATCCTGATCTCCTAGAAAAAGATTTAAAAGAAAACTATAAAATTGAACTAAAAGATCTGTTATCGGTAAGAACTTTTCTGGACCATAATAGAATCTGGAGCGAGCCTATAGCAACATTAAATGCACCAAGCAACTCCACGGGAGCATTTGCCTTTAGAGGAAAGTTATTACATAATGATGACGTAGAACGCAACCTGAAAGATCATTTTAAAAAGTGGGCTCCGCATATCTCTAAATTTGGATTGATTGTTATAGAACTGCATACTATCCCACCTGCTATTGCTGCTAAAAACATAGGCAATACCGCTGCCACTGCTTATGATGCGACTCACGGGTTTTCTGACCAATATATTTTGGAAATAGACTCTTTTATTAAAATTATTAAAGAAGTGGGACTAGAAAGTAACCCTGATTATTTTTCTAAATTCCCTAATTCTGATTTAGCAACCGTTAGTATAAATTATATCAAAGGGAAATAATGTAAAACTAATTTAAAAAGCGATAGGATTCGATAAATTTGACTAGTTCTAAATATCGATACAGATTATTCTATTGATTTATACTTATAAAATGAATAAAAATTAGACATTATTACATAAGCTAGATATGTTTAATAACAGATTAACGAACTGAAAATTATTAGTTTTCTAGCCAAATAAAAAATACTTTTATTAGTCTCCTAAACTTAAAGGATAAAAAAAGACAAAATATATTTAATTAGAAAAGTACTACGCAGCCTGCTCGAAAGCTATATAATTAACAAGCCTACCACGCTTATCACGAACAGGGAAGCCCTTGATATGACATAAATAAGTAGATTTATCTTTTTTATAATTGACAATGGAAACCTCAAAAGGTTCTTGTTTTTGTATAGCCATTCTTATAACATTAGATATTTTAGGATCAGTTTCTTCACCCTGAAACATTTTAGGAGAGTTACCTATAACTTCATCAGAAGTATATCCACTCATTTTTTCTATGTTATGAGTCGCATATACTATTTCGAGATCAGGATTGGTTACAACTATGACTGATTGTTTATTCACCAACTCATTATGATAAACATTTTCAAAATCCCACTTTTTGGTAATTTTACTCAAAGAATCAAGGTCTTTCTTAAAACTATTAAAAAACCAGTTATGTTCTCCATAAAACTCCCAAGAAGATAGTGGCAAAATAAGTGCTGAATTAGCACCATAATATTCTGCCATCATGATGTCATAACCCTCAAACTCTTTCATAATGTGTATTTTGAACAAATTTATAGATTAAAACTAAAACTATAGATTGAACAAAAGTTAATTATACAAGTAAACAAAAGTTAAATCTTATACAAACTACCATTTAAATTGCAAAGTAGCATACCATGTTAAAGGATCCGAAGGAATAATTCCTGGTCCCGGATATCCTGTTGCTCTTTGTGTAAAATAACTTTCATCCAAAAGATTATTTATTCCAGTTTCTAATTTAAACTTTTTATAGGTATACGATAGCGATAGATCTAAAATTGAATAGGACGGTATTTCTCCTATAATACCATTTCTATTATCCCCATCTAATGCCACAGCAGCATTAGAAACATCCGTAAATTGCTCAGCAAGATATGTATACTGTACGTTTGCCAGGAAGTTCTTATAACCAAATTTCAGACCAGCTTTCAAGTTAACTTCTGGTATAAACTCCACTTTGTTCCCTTCAATTCCAGAAAGATCAGACGACGTATACTCTGAAGTAGTAAAGGAAGTATTAGCAAACAAGTTTAATCTATAGTTTTCATTATCTCCTGAGAAAGTATTCAAAACATTCCAATCCACAAAACTCTCCACTCCATATATAAATGCATCTCCTATGTTTCCTCTTACTCGTTCAGCCCTATCATTAAATACAATACCAATTCTATCATCATACACTAATCCAAAAACACTGATATCATAAGATAACATATTGTTTAACCTACCACGTATTCCGATATCCGCAGTAAACCCCTCTTCGTCTGCTATATCTGGATCAACTCTAAACGTTGGACTCACAACTCTAATATCACTAAAAGTGATAGATCTATAATTCTGTGAAACATTAGCGTACGCTTCTAAAGAGTTGCTAATTTTATAACTCGATCCAATTCCGAAAAGGAAAAAAGATCGATCTAATTCCCTATTATCTGTCTCTATACTATTTGCTATAGGATTGCCTGCATTATCAAATACTACATCATTAAAAGTCCCTTCACTTTCTGTCTTAATATATTCAAATCTAAATCCAGGAGTAACCGAAAACCTATCAGATAATTTAAATATGTTCTCTCCAAAAACAGCTAGGTTAACATTAGGAAAATCAAAAGAAGACTGATTCGGATAATCAGGAAAAGCTTCATCTTGAAAATTAAAATCTGGTCCTGACCCGATACCTCCCGACCCTTGTCTTGAATCATTAGAAGCTTTATAATATTTCGATCCAATAAGAAAAACCGACTCTTCATCCAATAATTGATATCTAGTTAGTAGCCTTGCTTCTGCTCCCCAGTTCCTAAAATTATCAACAATAAGATCCCTAGAATTTACAAAATCACCAGATCCATCAATTTCATCTACATCTGTAATAGGATTCGTATTTAAACTTCCTGGAACTCCTCTAAAACCAACCGCAGATCTCGAAGCATCTAATCCGAATAAATTAAGACTAAAATCAGTCTTATCAGAAAATTCGTGCTCTAGTTTCAACGAAAACAATTTCCAATTTACATCAAACCAATTTCTGGTTCTATTACTAAATGTAGGATCTATATTAAATTGCGTATCTGTTAAACCTCCTGGTTGTTTTGCCAAATAATCTAAATATGTAAACTCTCCAATCAACTTTGTTTTATCCGACAACTGATATCCTAAATGGAAATAAGCGTTCTTAGAATCAAATTCAGAATTAGCTCTAAACCCATCCCCTTTTTTATAATTAAAAAAGGTATAATAACTAAACTTTCCGATAGTACCTCCTAAACTATTGAAACTGGTAAAAAGATTATAGGAGCCTAATGTTTGACGAGAAACCAATTCTATTTTTTTATTCGGATTTGGCCTCTTCATTTTAAAGTTTAACAACCCTCCGAATTGTGTTCCATATTGCAAAGAAGCTGCTCCACGAACTACCTGTATTTCTTCAATCGCTTCTGCGGGTGGTGTATAATAACTTTCTGGATATCCTAACACATCAGCACTGATATCATAACCATTCTGACGCGTATTAAAATTTGCAGTACGATTCGGATCCAATCCTCTCCCTCCAATATTAAGCTGTAATCCTCCACTACTATTTTCATAAATGTTTAACCCAGCTACTTGTGCATAAATCTGTCTTGCATTATTAGATGCTAAATTACCCTGAACATTACTCAACAAAACTACTTCACTTTTCTTTCCTGCATAAATTGCCGTTCCTTCTACGGGTTTTAATTGTTTCAATCCAAACACCTTTTCTCTCCGCTGAGTAACAATTACCTCCGACAGTTCTTCTCCTAAAAGGTTTAGAACCAACTTTATCTCAGTATCCTTACTAATAGTAATCTCTTGTTCTAAAATCTCATAATCAAAACTGAAAACTGAAAGAAAGTATGATCCTTCTGATAACTCCGTAAACTCAAAACTTCCGTCTACTTTTGTTATTGTTTGCTCTCCAGTAGTTCTATTATAAACCTCTGCGCCTTGAACGGGTTGATCACTTTGGTTTTTTACAACTCCATTAATCGTATACTGCGCTGAAACGACAGTAGTTATCAATAAAAAAAAGATAACTACATTACAATCCCTTAATCTCATCCTTAAATGGAATAATCCACGTTTTATGTTTAAATGACTCTTTTTGCTTTCCCAGATCCACATTAGGATCTATATATTTGCTACTTAATCTCCCATTAAGCGCTACATGACTTTCTACAAATACTTGTATGTTTTTATGCCCTTGATTTTCGAAATGTGATTTAAGATAATGTGCATACTCCAATATAAAATCAGGCTGCGTAGCCATTTGTTTTTGTTGAAAAGGAGTTAGAAAATCATCATTATCCACATAAAATCTCTTTCCGGTTTCTGCATCTACAATCTTAAAATTGGCGTATCCAGCCTTTTCCATTAACATTACTCGCCAAGAAAAACGGTAGCCCTCTTCTGTCCAAAACAACTCCCCAGGGTATAACATATATCGAAACGGCAAAAATACTTGAATTACAAAAAACAATCCCAATACTGATGCCATAATTTTGGCTCTACTTTGCAGAAAAACCAATACTCTATTTGTATCAAAACTTGCTTTATTTATGTTACATATTTTAGAAATTAATTGTAGTATTTTATGATGAACACTGCTATCAAAAAATATCAAAGCTCCAACAATCATGATATAAGGAAACATACCTATCGGAAAAAGTACTCTTGTTAAAACATGGAACAAAACTACCATTGCAAAACCAAAAACTCTAGTTCTTTTACACAACAATAAAAACGGAATCGTTAAGTCATAAATAGCACCTGTATAACTAAAAGTATAATGCACCCATTCTTGTTGCATTAAATCTCCTATTAGTGGTATATCATATTTGGAAGGCAACCAAATTTTTAAAGGCATCGCTTTTAGCAACCAATCAGAATTTAACTTTGCCAAACCTGCATAGAAATAAACAATTCCTAATAATAATTTAACTGCATCAATTGTCCAGCTTGGCACTTTCTGAAAAGACATTCTCTTTATCTTAGCATCTAATGAATAATAAGCATTAGCTGGTAAAAAAATAAATAAAAAACTCAGAATACTAATAAAATAATAATGATTGAGATATGTAGTTTTATCCATTAATTCTATATACGTAAAGCTTAGAAAAAATGTTATAATGGCTATTCTGTATTTAAATCCAATAGCCACAAATACTGAAGAAATACCACATAAAGCAAAAATTAAATAGGTATAAACACCAATAGGTTTAATAAAATCAAAACCATAATATGAAAAGAAAAAAGTAGGTTTAATATATAATTTATCTATCCACCCATAACTCCAAAAACGAATAATACTAATCAACATCATTAAACCAAAAAAAATACGAAAGACTGCAAGTGGTGCAGCCTCCGTATTCTTTTTAAAATATTCCTTTAAATGATGATTCATATAATGCTGAAAATAAATTTAATCTCCATCTGCATCGACAAAATCAACATTCACCGATATAGCCTGAAGCATGTCTACCTTCAGAAAAACTACATTTTTTTGAAGTTCATCATAAGTATTCAGCATTAAGTTATTGTTAGTTCGAACCTGTACAGAAAAATCATCGTTTAAGTTACCTGCTGTGGTTCTTGCCGTATTAAATTGACTATTAATTAAGGTACTTAAATCTTCTCCATCCTTAATAGTATTAAGAAAATCAAGATATGTCTTTAAACTTTCACCAGTAGCATTGCTGCTGAAATGTTTCCCATTAAAGAAATCTTGTAAAGCATCAAGATTAGCATTAAACAGTATTTTTGACACATCACCTTTATAGAACGCCTCTACTTTATCATCTAAAGTAGTTCCGGAAAACACACCTGCAGGAATACCTATCTTACCCGCTCGTAAATGTTTCTCGTAATGAAAGATAAAATCATTTACTAATTTATCTAATGAACTCGTTACCGAAGAACCACTATTATTCACAAAAGAATCTCTATAACCTCCTGTCCAATCATTCAACACCCCTAATGTTAAATCGTCCATTCTGGTAACAAGATCTGTTAGATAAGTTCCATAGGCATCACCATTGGTAGCATCTGTATAAAAACCAACAATAGTGGCATCAGAATCAGATAAACCATTAATTAGATAGTCTAATGCTCCAAAACCTTGCTCATCTTGCTGAGAAACTGAAGTAAGATCATAAGTCCCTGAAGAAATATTGGTTTCTATATTGGCAGCATTAACAGGATAAACATTCATGAAATTTCTAAAAGATATATCCTCAGCTTTACCTATTTCAAACATACTAACAGACTGCCAAGACACAAATGCTGTTAACCAAGCTTGTCTTAAAGAAACTAAATTCGCTTCATCAGTAGTAGTAACAAAATCAGAAGTAGCCGTTTTTAAAGCAGCCATATCCATTGAAAAATTTTGATATGCTGGAATAACAATATTGTCAGCAATATTTTCAAGCATCGCTTTTCTATCAAAATTATCAGTTGTCCCTCCACCGTCATCATTTGATGAACAGGCAGCTACAACAAGAACCAAAATAATTACTGTTAAAAACCCAAACTTCCTCATCTTATTTTTATTTATTCTTAATAAAGTTTTGCAAATGTAAAAAAAGAGGTGGAAACCTTATAACTTACCACCTCTTTTTTTATCATTTTATGTTTTGTTTAGCCTAGTTAGGAGTAACACTACCTGCTTCTGTAACAGTAAAACTAAATTTATCAGCAATAGTTTCAGAAATTGATTGCAATTTCGCTGGAGTCACATCCCATAAACCATTAGTCCCTCCCATTAATTGATCAATAAATGCCTGCACTTCAGTTCTTGTAAAGTATGGAGCATTACTACCCGATCTTCTTGTAAACTGTAAACTGTAGATAAACCCATACCCTTCTGACAAATCATGAAAAGCACTTGCATAATCGATTGTAGTTTCTTCTAAGCTATTTTTACCTTGTTGTAAATAATATACTGCTCTTATTGCAATGATTTCAGAAATCTTTTCTCTAATAATAGCTGCTTGCTGATCACGTATTGTATAATTTTTAGCTACAATAGCCGCTCTACCCAATTTAAACGCATCGTAAATATCATCTGCTATACCAGCAAAATCAGCATCTCCTTCTACTCTACCAATATATTTATTTAGAAAACTATCATCATCTCCAATTGTAGGGTTAGGATTTGCTGGATTTACAGAAGCACCGTATAAATATCCATAAGCTTCATCCCATTTGTGTTCCATAGTAGTATATGGTTTCCCATCTGCTACAACTCCATCATTATTATTAGCTACGTTATCAGCTTCATCAAGAACGGCAGTTCCTAAATAGTTATTTAATGCCTGATCAGTCATCAAAGCGCCTATCAAACTTTTTGCAAAGGCTTGATTATACTCTAATCCCTTAGCGTTTACATATCTATCAGATCCTCCTCCAGCTTCTTGAAGAACTCCAGAATTACCTGCCGTAGCAGTTACAGCCCAATTAGGAAAAACTTCATCAACCTGTCCTTTTATCCAAGCATCAAAATCCGCTTTGATTGCAGCTGCATCTGTAGCATTAGCAGAAAAATAATCAGCACTTGCAGCAGTCTTACTTCTTACACTTTTATCAGAAGAATTTAAATCAGCATCTTCGAAATCATCGACATTTTCCTGATGATCAAACATAGCATCAATAATAGCTTCAGTACTTGTATTATCTGTAAATTCGCTAATAATGACTTCCGCCATTGCTATCCTAGTAGTTTGACCACTAAAACTTACTGTACTTTCTCCGTCACGCAGAAATTCATATGTAGCGGGAGCTTCTACCTGAACAATTGGTGCATCATCATCTGAAGAGCATGAACTTAAAATAATAGTTCCTGATATGCATATAATATTGATTAGACTTTTTACCTTCATTGCTTTGTTTTATTTAGACTTAATATAAATAGTTCCTAATTTCGAATGCAAATATATGTATCAAAACATATTTTACAAACTTTATTTATACTAAATCTAAATAAACATTAAATTTAACAATTAGATAATCCAATTACTCCAAAAGAAAAGCAATTCTAAAATACACATATACAATAGAGTAGAATTCTTATAGAATCATTTACTACAAGTATTTATTTAGAAGTATATTTTTTTCTAAGCTCTTTTGTCCAATTGATCAGCAGTTCCATCTCTTCTTTTTCTAAATCTCCATGAATCCATGTATAAGAGGAAAGTGGCATTTCTCCTTCCTCGACTTCTTCAATTAGCTCGTCTAACTTATGATCTTTCTTTTTATCTGAATATTGTTCCCAATCGGACATATTAAAATGCTCCCTCCCTTCCTCTACATGATGATCTAACCAATAAGACACTGGTACTATTTCTGCATACCAAGGATAAATTGTTTGATTACTATGACAATCATAACAATTGTTTTTTAATATCTCTTTTACTTGAGAAGTTGGTTTAGTTTCATTTTCGAAATAAGCAACTGACTCATAACCTGATTCATTCTTATCAGGTCTTATAAATTGCATAATTACTACTACTAACAACAATAATAAACCTACTTTTTTTAAAATACTTTTCATTCTATCAATTTATCTATTAGTGATACTTAGTAAATATTTTGGTTGCTTCATTATGAGCTGATTCAAAACTCATCATCTTAACATTAGTATCTGCTTTTTCGGCTGTAAAGTAAGATAGCATGCGCTCAGTTGGCATATTACCAGTTAACTCATCCTTTGCCATTGGACATCCGCCAAACCCCTGTATTGCTCCATCAAATCTTCTACAACCAGCTTTATAAGCAGCATCTACTTTTTCATGCCAACTTGTGGGAGTTGTATGCAAATGCGCTCCGAACTCTATATCGGGATATTTTGGGATCAAATTTGCATATAAGTATTCTATAATCTCAGGATTGGATGTACCAACCGTATCAGACAAGGATAAAATCTTCACTCCCATAGTATTTAATTTCTCTGTCCAATCTCCAACAATCTCTACATTCCAAGGATCTCCATAAGGATTACCAAAACCCATGGAAAGATACGCTACTACTTCTTTATTTGACCTATCGGCAATGTTGAGAATTTCTTGTAATGTTTCTACAGATTCTGCAATTGTTTTGTGCGTATTACGCATTTGGAAATTCTCAGAAATCGAAAAAGGATATCCCAAATAATCAATTTCTTTATGTTGCGCTGCATCATTCGCCCCACGAACATTGGCTATAATCGCCAATAGTTTACTTTCTGTTGTCGACAAATCTAACTGAGATAGAACCTCGGCAGTATCCACCATCTGTGGAATAGCTTTAGGAGACACAAAACTGCCAAAATCTATAGTATCAAATCCACAACGAAGCAGCGATTGTATATATTGAACTTTTTTTTCTGTTGGAATAAAGTCCTTGATACCTTGCATAGCATCTCTTGGACATTCAATGATTTTTATTTTTTCGGCCATGTATCAGCGTTGGTCTGAAAGAAATTTAATTAAGAGTATAAAAATATGATTATTTTTCAGAAAAGAGGATAAAAATTCCGATTCCGATAAAGACTATGATCTGTAACCATTTTAGAAGTACTCCTACTTTAGAATTCTCTTTTACATAATCAGAAATATACCCAGCCATCACAGCTATTAAACCAAAAATAAAAAATGAAACTAGTATAAACAGAAATCCCAAAATATAAAACTGGGTTACATTACTTAATTCTTTACTAAATAAAAACCCAGGAAAAAATGCTAGAAAGAATATGGATACTTTAGGGTTTAATACATTCATAATAAACCCTTGTCTAAACAACTGTCCTAAGCTCTTTTTCTCTACATTATCTCCATTTAATTGAATAGCCCCATCACTTCTCCAAACCTTATAAGCCAAAAAAAATAAATATAATGCCCCCAAAAGTTTTATGATGAAAAATAATAATTCGCTTTGTTTAATAATCACGGATACTCCAAAAGCAACCAAGGTAGTATGCACCAAACATCCAGACATTAAACCTACTACCGTAGCTAAGCCGAACTTTTTTCCATTAACAATGCTTTGCATTAATACATAAATATTATCCGGCCCCGGAGAGATTGCCAAAGCAGAGGTAGCAATTACAAAAGTGTATAAAATTTCAAAATTCATTTGTACTTTTTTGTAAGGTTTTATATAAACAACCGACAGCTCAAAAGTATACATATCATTTTAAAACCAGTTCATAATAAATTATTATTGAATAATTAGGGTTATTGTTCATTCAACTGTTTAAAGTATACAACACAAATCCAAATAACCAATAACCACACAAATGGAAAAGCTTATTCTAAAAACTACACTATTATTTCTTTCTTTAACAACTTTTGGCCAGACAACAGCTACCTACGATATTATTTTTACTAGTAATTGGGAAGCTCATGGCTCATTGCCAGGTAATGCTCATTTTACTGAATTAGTAGGTGCTGCACATAATAGCAATGTTACTTTTCTTGAAATGGGTGGTCTAGCTACTAATGGTGTAACACAAGTTGCAGAAACTGGTGCTTTCGGCACTTTTAACTCAGAAGTTATAAATGCAATAAACGCTAATAATGCTGATCAATTTATTGAAGGTCCTAGTTTATTTTTTACAGGATCTGGCAGAACTATAACCATAAGCGATATTACTATAAATTCTGACTACCCTTTAATTAGTCTTGCTTCAATGATTGCTCCAAGTCCTGATTGGATAATTGCAGTAAATAGTGTTTCCTTATTGGATAATGGAGGACAATGGATCCCAGAAATTACACTAGATCTATATGCCTATGATGCAGGAACTGAAAATGGAACTGGTTATAGTTTAAATAATCCAGCTACAGTTCCTCAAGAAACCATATCAAGTTTACGAGGAATTGCTCCTTTTTCATCCGAAAAAATTGGAACTATTGTTTTTACACAAAAACGACTTAGCATACAAAATTTTGATAATCTAAAGGATGCTATTACCATTTCTCCTAATCCAAGCAATGGAAACATATCAATATCATCTTCGAAAACTGCTACAGTAGAAGAAATTCAAGTTTATAATGTTTTAGGAAAACAAGTGAGACGTTATGATTTTAAAGAAAGTAATGCAAACATTAACTTAGACCTCACTAATCTTAATTCTGGGATTTATCTAGTCAGACTTCATACAAAACTTGGAAAAACTGAAACTCAAAAAATAATTTTGAGATAGTATATTTTATAATCCTTTTTTGATTACTGCTTTATTAATATCCTTAATCAATTTTGGTCCTTCATAAATAAAACCAGTATAGATTTGTACAAGGCTTGCTCCTGCTTCTAATTTTCCTAAAGCATCAGAGGCAGAATGAATACCACCTACCCCTATAATCGGAAAAGACTTATTGCTTTTATCCGATAAATACTTGATCACTTCGGTGCTCCTATTTTTTATAGGCTGACCGCTCAAACCTCCATTACCGATAGCATCTAACTGCTCTTTTGAAGCTTTTAAACCATCTCTAAACGTTGAAGTATTGCTAGCAATAACACCGTCAAGTTTTGTTTCATTCACTAATTCTATGATTTCATCAAGTTGACTGTTATTCAAATCCGGTGCAATTTTTAACACAATAGGTTTTTGGCTTGGAAATGTAATATTTGCTTTCTGAACAGCCCTAATCAACTCCAACAAATAGTCTTTATCATTTAACTTAGCATGACTACTTACATTAGGACAACTTACATTAAGAACAAAATAATCTACATACGGATGTAAAGCATTAAAGCATTCTAAATAATCACTTGTATAATCCTCTGGAGCGGTATCCGTATTCTTACCAATATTTCCACCTATTATAAGCTTTCCTTTGTTCTTCTTTAACTGCTCGATTGCCGCTTCCAGACCTTCGTTATTAAATCCCATTCGATTAATAATCGCGCTATCCTCTTTAAGCCTAAACAATCTTTTTTTAGGATTTCCCTCCTGCCCTCTAGGAGTTACTGTACCAATTTCAATAAAACCAAAACCAAAATTAGCTAATTCATTATAGAGCACTGCATTTTTATCAAATCCTGCAGCAAGTCCAACCGGATTTTTAAATTTTAACCCAAAAACCTCTCGCTCTAATACTGGGTTTTTCACAAGGTATAAACTTCTAAAAATTGATGAGATGAATGGAATTTTAGACATAATCCTGATCGCCTTAAACGTAAAGTGATGCACTGTTTCAGGATCATATTTGAATAAAATTGGACGGACAAGCGATTTATACATTGAAAGATTCTTTTGCTATGCAAAAATAAGTCTTAACAGGTTCTAATAAAAGTGTATGAATGTGTATTTTTGAAATCTTCAGACTAAAAAACACACCGCTATGATTCCAAAAAATCACATTATTGACAGATTTGTTAGTTACGTTACTATAGATACCGAAAGCGATCCGAATAGCAACACCACTCCCAGCTCTATGAAACAATGGGACCTGGCAAATAAATTAGTAGAAGAGTTAAAATCAATCGGTCTGGAAGAAGTTACTATTGATGAAAATGCTTACATCATGGCAACCTTACCATCTAATATAGACCATGAAGTACCTACTATAGGCTTTATTTCGCATTTCGATACTACTCCAGATTTTACTGGAGCAAATGTGAATCCACAAATTATTGAATCCTATGACGGAAAAGATATTATCCTTAACAAAGAGGAAAATATTATATTGTCTCCGGATTATTTTGAAGATTTAAAGCTTTACAAAGGACAAACGTTAATTACCACAGACGGAACTACACTTCTGGGAGCTGATGATAAAGCGGGTATTGCTGAGATCATTTCAGCTATGGAATACCTTGTTCAGCATCCAGAAATCAAACATGGAAAAATCCGTATTGGTTTTACTCCAGATGAAGAAATTGGTAGAGGTGCTCATAAATTTGATGTCAAAAAATTTGGAGCTGCATGGGCCTATACCATGGATGGTAGCCAAATTGGAGAGCTAGAATATGAAAATTTTAATGCTGCAGGTGCTGTGGTTACTGTAAAAGGTAAAATTGTACATCCAGGATATGCCAAGGGTAAAATGATCAACAGCATGTATATCGCTCAGGATTTTATCAATTCTTTACCAAGATTAGAAACTCCGGAACACACTAGTGATCGCGAAGGATTTTTTCATTTACATAATATGACTGGAGAGGTTGAAGAAACTAAACTAGAGTACATCATCAGAGATCACGATAAAAAGCATTTTGAAGCTCGTAAAGAAATGATGATTAAGCTTACGAGCGAACTAAATAAACAGTACGGAAAAGACACTGTAACTACTGAAATCAGTGATCAATACTATAATATGAGAGAAAAAGTGGAGCCTGTAATGCATATTGTAGATATTGCGGAAGAAGCAATGAAAGAGCTTAGTATTACCCCACTTATTAAACCAATTCGTGGTGGTACAGATGGATCGCAATTGAGTTATATGGGACTACCCTGTCCAAATATCTTTGCTGGTGGACATAATTTTCATGGAAGATATGAATATGTGCCTGTAGAAAGTATGATTAAGGCTGTGGAAGTTATTGTAAAAATAGCTGAACTAACTGCGAAGAGATAATCTGTAATTCATCGATATTTCATCACTTTTAACGATTTTGCATTTTTTTCTTATTTACAAACAGAAACCATTAACCTGATATAGTAGTAGATTTATGTGATAACTATTTAATCACTATAAACATAAATCATGCAAACTACAGACAAGGTTGTAGATATAGCCGTATCGACAACTACAGAAACAGGAGGAACAATTATGAGTTCTCTAGGAGGTTTTTTTAATTCTATACAAGAAGGAGTTGGTCAATATGGACTAAAAATTGTTGGAGGAATTGTAGCATTAATAATTGGGCTTTGGATTATCAAACTCATCATGAGGGCTATTAAAAAAGGATTCGATAAGAGTAAAGTAGACGGCACTTTAAAACCATTCCTAGTCACTTTAGTAAATTTCTTATTAAAAGTATTATTATTTATTTCTATAGCGGGTATTGTGGGTATTCCTACAGCTACTTTTGCAGCTTTATTAGCAGCCGTTGGATTAGCTATCGGGGGCGCTTTTAATGGTTCTCTGGGCCATATGGCAGCCGGAGTAATGCTACTAGTTTTCAGACCATTTAAAGTCGGTGATCTCATAGAAACAGGGGGTAAACTTGGATTTGTAAAAGAAATTTCTGTATTCGTTACAGTTTTAGAAACTTTCCAAAATAAAACAGAAATTATTCCGAATGGAGCTATTACTGCAGGGACAATCACCAACCTAACAACTATTGGAAATTTAAGAGTAGATATGCCTTTCGGAATTCAATACGGCACTGATATCGAAAAAGCAAAACAAATTGTAATGGATGTCATGAAAGCTGATAAAAATGTAATGGAAGACCCTGCTCCTAGAGTTGCTGTAAATAATTTAGGAGCTAATGGCGTAGAGTTATTAGCATTACCTTATTCTAGTTGCGAAGATTATTGGGATGTATATTGGGACACTCGACAGAAGATTGTTGAAGCACTTGGCAAGGCGGATTATGCTGCTCCTCTACCACAGCGAATTATAACCATGAAATCATAATCAACAGAAAATTTATTCCACAAAAAAAGCGTCGTATTAAATTAATACGACGCTTTTTATTTTGTAAGCTGATGATTACTTCTTTTTCTCAGCAGGTGGTGGTGCATTTAATTTCTGACTCATTTCTAACGAAATAGCAGATTTATCAAATGTTAACTTACCTGATCCTGTTTCAATAATAACAGCATTACTTTTTTCACTGAAGTCAAAAACTTTTCCGTGAAGACCACTTTTTGTTACAATGCGATCTCCTTTTTTAAGTTCTGCAGCGAATTTCTTCTCCTTTTTTGCCTTTTGCATTTGTGGTCGTATCATAAAAAAATACATCACTACAAATATCAAAAGTATAAAAGGTAATTGTCCTCCAAATCCTTCCATAAAAATTACTCGCTTACTGGAGTTCCGCTTACTGGTTTAGCTTTTGGAGTTACCATTGCCTTAATCTTAAGGATTTCTTTTCCTGCTTCAGTGTTAGCAGTAATAGTAACTTGTTTGTTTTGAGCGTTTGGTTTACCGTTAGAATTAAACTTTACTAACATAGATCCAGTAGCTCCAGGAGCAACAGGTTCTTTTGTCCACTCAGGAACAGTACATCCACAACTTCCTTTTGCATTAACGATTACTAATGGTGCTTTACCAGTGTTAGTAAATGTAAATGTATGCTCTACCACATCACCTTCATTGATTGTTCCAAAATCGTGTTCAGTTTGATCAAAGTTCATTACAGGGAAATCTGTATTCTTTGCATCACGATCTGCAGCGTCTGCTACATTTTCTTCTTTAACTTTTTCTGCTGCATTATCTTTACAAGACATAAATGTCAAAGCAAAAACACCAGCTAAAATCAAGATTCCTTTTTTCATTACTTGGGTTTTTAATTAATTGAGGGTTAAAAATACTATTTTTTTTGAACTACATAAGACCACGGCCAACTTTATTTAATTTACCGTTTTCTTGATATTCTTTAGATATTTTGTCTAATATACCGTTGATAAAGATACTACTCTTTGGTGTACTATATTCCTTGGCAATCTCTAAATATTCGTTAATTGTTACTTTTACAGGGATAGACGGGAATTTCTGAAACTCGCAAATTGCCATTTTAATCACCGCTTTGTCTAATTCTGCGATTCTATCCTTATCCCAATTAGGAGTTCTACCTTCTATTTCTTTTGCAAATTCCACTCCATTAAGCGCGGTCTTTCTAAAAATATCTTTTGCAAACTTTTTATCATCTGCATCTTTATACAATCTAGGTAAGGACATATGCTCATCATGAGTTTGTTTTACCTTTCTTAACATCTTTATAATTCCGGTATTGATTAAAGGTAAATCATCTATCCATGTAAGTCTTTTATCCTCTATATATTCATACAACTTATCATTAGGAGCTACGATTTCTTTGAAAACATCAAGAATAAAATCTTTGTCTTCTTTAAAAGAACTCATTTTTGTACTCATATAGTCAGCATAGAGCTCACTCTCACTTATTTCTTTCCAAAGAATTTTCACATACTCATCATCAAGATCCCAACAGTTCATTTTTTTATGATCCATTGCTTCCTTAAGCTCGATATTTTTTTCTAATAGCGTGAGTAATTCGTTATTAATAAACTTCTGGTTTGGGTTTTTTTCTTCTGAAGTTGCCAAATATTTTTTCTGGCTTTTTTCTAAGAAATCGGTAGCATGTTTTCTTATTTCTACTAGAAGCTGAAGATTTATAAGAAATAAATCATACATCTGTTCAATACTAAAAAGTAAAAACTTTTCTTCTTTATCTAGATTATCACTTTGCGTCTGCTCTAAAGCATAGAGGGACTGCATTACTTTAACTCGGATATGTCTTCTGGTTAACATAAGAAATTACAAAGAACTATTATATTTAAAAAGGCGAAAGTGTATATCACTTTCGCCCTGCAAAAATACTATTATTTTTATTCTACCAATTCTAAAATTTACTTTTTATGACGTAAATTTCACACAAATCTATTTATTGCTTTTTTTTGGCAGCAATTCTTTCATCCGCAATACTAACAGCAGCAGTATTTGTAGTCATGCCAGTAGCCTTTGCTTTGTTCAAAATATCTAATGTAGTATTATAGATATTTTCAGTTTTAGTTATAATCTGGTCTCTCCCGTATCCTTCAATCTCTGCATATACATTAATGATACCTCCTGCATTGATCAAAAAGTCCGGAGCATATACAATCCCTTTTTCCTGTAATAATGGACCGTGAATATTTTCTGAAGCTAACTGGTTGTTGGCAGCTCCGGCAACAACCTTAACCTTTAGCTTATTAATGGTTTCATCGTTAACCGTAGCTCCTAATGCACAAGGCGCATAGATATCTGCAGTTTCTGCATATAAATCTTCTCCTCTAAATATTTCTACTCCATATGTCTTACTTACTTCATGAAGTCTTTCTTGGTTGATATCTGCAATAATAACATTAGCTCCTTCTTCTGCGGTTAGACGAACAAGCTCTTCTCCTACATGACCAATACCTTGTACTAATATCTTTTTACCTTCTAGGTTATCTGTTCCATAAGCAAATTTAGCTGAGGCTTTCATTCCCATATAAACACCATATGCAGTTACAGGAGATGGGTTTCCTGCTCCACCTTTAGATTCAGAAATCCCGGTTACATAAGGTGTCACTTCACGAACAGTATCCATATCAGAAGTTTCCATACCAACATCTTCTGCCGTGTAGTATTTTCCTCCTAGTGTATGTACAAACTCACCGAAACGTTTCATTAACGCTGGAGTTTTTAAAGTTTTAGGATCCCCAATAATAACAGCTTTTCCACCACCAAGATTCAAACCGGTAATAGCCGCTTTATAGGTCATTCCTCTGGATAATCTTAATACATCATTAAGAGCATCCCATTCGGTATTATAATTATACATTCTAGTCCCTCCTAAAGCTGGTCCTAAAATTGTGTTATGCACCCCAATTATTGCCTTTAATCCTGTATCTTTGTCCTGACAAAAAACAACTTGTTCGTGATCGTTAAAAGACAATTGGCCAAATACAGGAGCCTCTTTTTTTAATTGATTTGCAGTAAGCACTTCGGTTATCATTTTCGGAAATTTTAAAATGTTATAAATTATATAATAGTCAAAATTGAGGTGCTAAAATAATGTATTTTTACGAATTTAAAATTTTTTGTTGTTAAACTTTAAGAATTTGTTAATAATTCAGCTTCTAAAAATCAATACTTTATGCGTGCATTACGCCATCTAAACAAGTACTTTTTTAAATATAAATATCGTCTTATTATCGGTTTTGTAATCACGGTTATAGCAAGAATTTTTGCAGTTGCAGTTCCTAAATTCGTTGGAGACTCTGTGGATGTTGTAGAACAGTACATTAATAAAAGTATTACAGACATTAATGATGTAAAAACAGGATTGATTACCAATATTCTTTTTATTCTGGGATCTGTCTTGATTGCTGCTTTTTTTACTTTTTTAATGCGCCAGACATTTATAGTAGTATCACGATTTATTGAATTTGACTTAAAAAATGAAGTTTTCAGACATTATCAGATTTTGTCACTTAATTTTTATAAAAAAAATAGAACAGGCGATTTAATGAATCGCATCAGTGAAGATGTATCCAAAGTAAGAATGTATGTAGGTCCAGCTATTATGTACAGTGTTAATACGATTACATTATTTATAGTAGTTATTGGTTATATGATTAGTATTGCTCCAGAGCTAACTTTATATACTGTAGCGCCTTTACCTATTCTTTCTATTTCTATCTACAAACTTAGTGTGGCTATACATAAAAGAAGTACCATCGTACAGCAATTTTTATCCAAACTAACCACGTTTACTCAGGAATCATTTAGTGGTATTTCTGTTATCAAAGCTTATGGAATAGAACCACAAACATTAACGAACTTTACAGAGTTATCAAATACCAGCAAAGAGAAGAACATTGATCTGGTAAAAGTACAAGCGCTATTTTTTCCTTTAATGGTATTACTTATTGGTATTAGCAATATTATGGTTATTTATATTGGAGGCAAGCAATATATCAATGGTACAATTCAGGATCTTGGTGTGATTGTAGAATTTATCATTTTTGTTAATATGCTCACCTGGCCAGTCGCTACTGTGGGATGGGTAACTTCTATTATACAACAAGCAGAAGCTTCTCAGGTTAGAATTAATGAGTTCTTAAGTCAGGAACCTGAAATTACAAATACCATTACCAAAAAAACACCTGTAACAGGAAATATTATTTTTGACAATGTCTCTTTTGTCTATGATGATACTAATATCACAGCATTAAAGAACATAAGTTTTGAAATAAATTCAGGACAAACCATTGCCATTATTGGAAAAACTGGTTCTGGAAAATCAACAATTCTGGATTTATTAGGCAGACTATATGATGTTTCTGAGGGAGAGATTAGAATAGATGGAAATCCTATTAGAAATCTAAATTTAGTAAATCTGAGAACATCAATAGGATATGTTCCACAGGATGCTTTCCTGTTTAGCGACTCGATAAGAAATAATATAAAATTCGGAAAAGTAAATGCTACGAATAATGAGGTTTTAGAAGCTGCAAAAAATGCGGTTGTTCACGAAAATATCCAAGGATTTAGTAAGGGGTATGATACGGTTTTAGGAGAAAGAGGGATCACCTTATCCGGGGGACAAAAGCAACGAGTTTCTATTGCTCGAGCAATCATTAAAAATCCATCTATCCTTCTTTTTGATGATTGTTTATCTGCAGTAGATACAGAAACTGAGGAAGAAATTCTCAACAATCTCAATAAAATATCTAAAAATAAGACTACTTTTATTGTGAGTCATAGGGTTTCTACAGTAAGAAATGCAGATAAAATAATTGTTTTAAGCAAAGGGAAAATCATCCAACAAGGCACTCATAATCAACTATTAGACATAGATGGGTATTATAAAGAACTATATTTAAAACAGCTGAGCGAAAAAGAAATTTGATATTTTGTTGTACGATTAACAAATTTTTTAGATTTTTGATTCCATCGTAACAGACTAATTAATTAAGAAATACGGATTATGAGCGATAATGAAATGTTAGAGAAAGAGGAAATTTTCTCAAAAGTTTTAAGAGCAGGAAGAAGAACATATTTCTTTGATGTAAGATCAACAAAAGCTGGAGATTACTATCTTACCATTACAGAGAGTAAAAAATTCACTAATGACGACGGATCTTTTCACTACAAAAAACATAAAATCTATTTATACAAAGAAGACTTTGTTGGGTTTAGTGAAATTTTAGCTGAAATGACTGATTTCATAGTTAATGAAAAAGGTGAAGAAGTTATAAGCGAAAGACATCAAAAAGATTATCAGAAATCTTACGAACAAAATGCCGAAGAATCGATAACTACCAATGAAGAAGTTACCGCTTCTACAGAAAGTTTTACCGATGTAAGCTTTGACGACATATAAGACATAATAACTTATGTTAAACTTATGCAAACCGCTTCAATCTCTGAAGCGGTTTTTTTTATTTTCGATGACTATAAACTCAATACTCGCACAAACAATCTAAAATGAAGCACTTCTTTACTATTATCTTATCCTTATTATTCTTTTCTTCCTTTTCTCAAGAAAACCTATCATTAGATTATTACTTACCAAAAGGAGTGTCTTACAATCCCGAAATCCCAACACCACAAAGTGTTTTAGGATTTGTTCCTGGAAAATGGCACGTAACACACGATAAGCTAGTAGAATACATGAAAGCTTTAGCAGAAGCTTCTCCACGTATCACCTTAGAGGATCGAGGAAAAACTTTTGAAGATCGTCCGATTATCCTTTTAACGATCACTTCAGAAAAAAATCATCAAAACCTTGAAAAAATAAGAACTCAACATCTTCAATTGACGCAAGCTAATGCGAGTACAACAGATATCGCGTCGATGCCAGCAGTTGTATATCAGGGGTTTTCTATTCACGGTAATGAACCAAGTGGATCTAATGCTAGTTTACTTGCTGCATATTATTTAGCCGCAGGGCAAGGAAATGAAATTGACGAACTACTAGATAAAGTCGTAATTTTGTTTGACCCATCATTGAACCCTGATGGTTTACAACGTTTTGCATATTGGGCAAATACGAATAAGAGTAAAAACATAAATACAGACCCTCAGGATCGTGAATATAGTGAAGTATGGCCAGGAGGAAGAACCAATCATTATTGGTTTGATATGAACCGAGATTGGTTACCAGTTCAATTACCCGAATCCAGAGCAAGAATCAAAACTTTTCATAACTGGTACCCAAACATCCTTACCGATCATCACGAGATGGGAACCAATAGCACATTCTTTTTTCAGCCGGGAATACAATCCAGAACCCATCCATTAACACCAAAATTAAATCAAGAACTTACCAAAAAAATCGGAAATTATCATGCCGATGCATTTAATAAAATAGGATCATTATATTATACTGAAGAAAATTTTGATGATTTTTATTATGGAAAGGGATCTACCTTTCCTGATATCAATGGAGGAATTGGTATTCTGTTTGAACAAGGAAGTTCTCGTGGACACGCTCAAGAAAGTGACAATGGTATACTTACCTTTCCTTTTACGATACGAAATCAATTTACAGCAACTCTTTCTACATTAGAGGCTGCAAAATCCATGCGTGTGGAACTACTTCAATACCAAAAGAATTTTTATGCAAATGCAAGAAAAGAAGCACAAAATGGAGCTTATGTTTTTGGTAATGAAAAAGACGCTGCTTCTGCATACCATTTGGCAGAGATTTTAAAACGACATCAAATTAAGTTTTATGATCTAAAAAATGATATGACCTCGGATGGTAAAAAATTCAGAAAAAGGTACAGTTATGTAGTACCCAAAAACCAAAAGCAAAGTCGTTTGATAAAAGCTATGTTTGAGAAAAGAACTACATTTCAGGATAGCTTATTTTATGATGTATCCGCTTGGACATTTCCACTAGCATTTAACTTAGATTATTCTGAAAAATCGGCTACTACGGATTTAGGAAATGAAATTACTGAGTTAAGCTTCAGAAAACCAAAAAATATTATCAAAAGTAATTACGCTTACCTTATGGAATGGCACGAGTACTATACTCCTGCTGTGCTATATAAAATCCTTAATAAAGGATTAAGAGCTAAAGTCGGCATGAAACCATTCTCTGTCGAAAATAAGAACTATGATTATGGAACGATTATGATTCCAATACAAAATCAAAAACTCAACGCCGAAGACATTTATTCATTTTTACAAAAACTTGCTTCAGAAAACCACGTAAATATTACTGGAGTATCCACAGGGCTTACCACTGGGATTGATCTAGGTAGTACACAGTTTAGAGCATTATCCTTACCAAAAATTGCTCTATTTACAGGAAATGGAATTACTCCTTACGACGCTGGTGAGATCTGGCATCTTATGGATCAGCGTTATAACATTCCAATCACGAAACTAAATACAGATTATTTAGAAAGAAGAAATCTATCAAGGTATACACATATAATTTTACCAAATAGTTGGAATCAGTCAATGGATAAAAATGTTATCGATAAACTAAAAACCTGGATCCGAAACGGAGGAACATTAATTGGCTATAGAAACGCTGCTCAATTCTTTAAGAATAACGAACTAATGAAAATTGAATTTTCCAAGCCAGAAAATGACGCTAAAAATATATCTTTCGAACAAAGGCGAGATTTCTTTGGTGCTCAAGTCATTGGTGGAGCAATTTTTCAAGCCAAAACAGATAGATCACATCCTATCAATTTTGGTTACAAAAATGACAAGATAGCTATGTTTAGAAATACTACTTTATTTATCAAAGCTGATAAACAGAGCTACAATAATCCTATTCAATACACAAAATCCCCATTATTAAGCGGATACATTAGCAAAAAGAATTTAGATTCATTATCCGGTACTGTACCCTTTAGACATCAGAGTTTAGGGAGAGGAAACACAATTTTATTCACGGATAATACTAATTTTAGAGCTTTCTGGTATGGAACCAATAAGTTATTGATGAATGCTATTTTCTTTAGTGATGAAATGTAATTGCTTGGAGATTTATGAATACCCATTTAATATTTACCATTCTATTCCTCTGGATGCTATCATCTTGCAAAAGTAATTACGATCAAAATGATCGGTTTATTTTCTTTTTTCATAATCGATTTCTTGAAACCCATGAACTAGATGAACTTCATCCAGAATTTGGGAGAACTGAATACGAGGAAATCATTAGAGAATTTAAAAAAAAAGGGTTCAAGGTTATTAGTGAAAAAAGAAATGGAAATGTGAATGCAAATACATACGCAAACAATATTGTACATCAAATTGACAGTTTATTAAAAAAAGGGATTGATCCTAAAAAAATAACTGTAGTAGGAACTTCGAAAGGTGGATATATTGCTCAATATGTATCAACTTTGGCAAATAATTCTAGTTTAAATTTTGTGTTTATAGCCAGTTTTAGAGATCGTGATATTATTGATATTCCTGAAATTAATTATTGCGGAAATATTTTGACTATTTATGAAAAAACAGATCCATTTGGAGTATCTGCTATAGCAAGAAAAGAAAACTCAACATGTACTATTACACATTTTAAAGAAATTGAACTTACTACAGGAATGGGTCATGGGTTTCTTTTCAAACCATTAAAAGAATGGATAGAGCCTACTATACAATGGGCATCTGAAAAATACGAATGAATTATAATGACATTTCATACTAATGTATTTTCTGAATAAGCATTATTTAAAAGCTATAATTGTTTTCTAAACTCAGTATAGTGATGTAATACCTCTTCAGGAGCTTCTGTTTGTGGATAATGGCCAATTGTGTCCAATATCACTACATCGGCGTTAGGGATGATTTCTTTATAGAATTCAGCCATATGTTTTCCTGAGATTGGATCCACTCCTCCATCAATAAGTCTTTTAGGTACATCTGTATATTGTATCGCTTCGCGCCATCGAATTCTATATGTATCTCTTTCCTTTAGATACTTTATAAGTTTTGGTATTACATTTTTACCAGCGTTGTAGTCTATCGTTTCCCAAAAATCATCTATTTCCTCTTCACTCGCTTGCGTATGCTCTCCAAATATCTTTTTGAAGTTTTTTGCCAATGTATTTCGGCCCATAAAATGTTTCAGAATAGTACCAAAAGGAGTTAGCAACATTCTTTGTGTAAGAGTAGGGAAATTGGTCTCCGGGAACATTCCACCATTAAGAAAGCAAACAGATTCAATTTTAAATTCATATTCAAGATTTTCTTTATACCTGGCTAACATTTCCTGAACCACCGTATCTCCATAATCATGTGCCAATATATGAAAAGAAGTAATCGCTTTTTCTTTTAAAAATGTTTCCCATAAATTAACTTGCGAAGCTATGGTATATCTAAAATCAGTAGGTTTAGAAGAAAAACCATATCCCAACATATCGATAGCGTATACCTTATATTTCTTAACAAGAGTGTTCCAAATCTTATTCCAATCCCAAGAAGAGGTTGGAAATCCGTGGACTAGAATGAGCGGCACTTCTACTCCTTCTTCCTTATAGAAAATTTGATGTTTTTTGTATGAATAATATGATCCGGAATTTTTCCAATTCTGTAAATTCATATTACTTTTTTCCAAACATTTTTTGGATTACCCAAGCAGGCCCGATTAACAAAAACTGTAAATCCTGTGCTGCAGAAGGCTTTTTTCCTTCTAGATGGTGTCCATAAAATTGTCCAATCCAGGCAACTACAAAAATAATAAGAGACACCATCCATAATGGTGCATATAGACTAATATAATAATTCGTGATAATACAAAAAGCAACAAAAATTAGTATCTGTAGCGCCATTTTCACGGATAATCTAACATAAAAAAGTAGAATAAGTAAAGAAACTACAAAGGCCCAATTTTCTATAAAAGGATTATCTCCTGGTATAATTGAGGCTAAAAATCCACTAGGAATACTCATAATTAAGCCTACAACAGAAAAGAATATAGCAGGAACACATATAAAATGGATTGCAATATTTGTTTTGTTTTGATGGCTCACAGCATATTCCTGAAACCAAGTTTCTAAAGTTTTCATTTGTTTATAATTATAGTTTTTTAATCGTCAAATGGAATCGCCATTTAATCATATCGGTTAGCATCAACTTTATTGTTATGGCTTATTTCATAACTATGTAATTTTAATGTAACTAAGATAGCATTTTTTAGACTTATATAGTATAAAATTGTAATTTCGAAAATATTAAAACTAAATAATATGGCTCGAACTCCATCTAATATGTTGCCTCTTGGTACGATTGCTCCCGATTTCACATTAGTCGATAGTGTTACCAATAACAAGATTTCATTAAAAGACATCAAGGGCGAAAAAGGAACCGTAATTATGTTCATATGCAATCATTGTCCTTTTGTCATTCACGTGAATGAAGAGATTGTGAGAGTAGCTAACGATTACCGTGTACAAGGGTTTGGTTTTGTGGCTATAAGTAGTAATGATATTGAAAATTATCCACAAGATGCTCCAGAACATATGTGGAAAACGGCTCAAAAAAATAATTATACGTTTCCTTATTTGTTTGATGACACTCAGGAAGTAGCGAGAGCTTATGATGCTGCTTGCACACCAGATTTTTATCTTTTTGATGGAGAATTAAAGCTTATTTATAGAGGGCAATTAGATGATTCCAGACCAGGAAATGGAATTCCTGTAAATGGCCGTGATCTTCGTCAGGCTTTAGACGCCGTGCTTAAAAATGCAAAGGTCATAGAACCACAGAAGCCAAGTATAGGTTGTAATATTAAGTGGAAAGAGTGAACAAATATGGCTTTTGAAATTGAATTCCAAAGATGTACAAAAGACGATATTGAGGCTTTGGTAAAAATAAGTAAGCAATTTTATCCAGAACACTACTCACACATCTGGGAAAATGAAGACACCAGTTTTTATGTCGATTTAAGTTTTACAACAGCCGCTTTTAAAAAAGATTTTGAAACTGAAAACATTATTTATTTTTTAGTTAAAAGATCTGAGAAGATCCTGGGAATGCTAAAATTAAGAAAACATCAAGAACTAGTCGGATTCAAACCAACTGAGGCTCTTCAACTAGAAAAAATATATCTTTTGGCCGAAGCTACTGGATTAGGTATAGGTACACATGCAATGAATTTTACAAAAAATTTTGCTAAAAAACTGAACAAAAAAGTTATTTGGCTTGATGTTATGACAACAAGCCCTGCTATTCAATTTTATAAAAAATTGGGATTCAAGACTATTTCTTATTACAATCTAGATTATCCTAGATTAAAAGATGGCTATAGAGAAATGCAACGGATGACACTTCCTATTTAGCAGCCGTTGCCACTATTTGCAGATGTGCCAAATGATGATTTCCATGCCAAGCATAAATTCCAATATCTTCTGCTAACGAAATTTCTATAGTACCTTCTGGATGAATAAATACTTTTTCTAAATCATTATCTGATAATCCTTTTAAGAAATACACCCATTTTGCGTGTAATGCTTTAATCAAATCTAATGAAAGTTGAATAGGTGCTGATTTAGTATCAAATAATTCTGCCCATCGATCTTCATAATAGGCTTTGATGACCGGCTTATCTTCCGTAAGCGCCCATTTAAAACGTATATAGCCATTATGGTGGCTATCATGAATATGATGAATAACCTGTCTTGCTGTCCATCCACCAGATCGATAAGGAGTCTCTAACTGTTCTTCAGAAAAATCCGAAACGAGTTCAGCTATTTTTGCTGGTAACTCCTCTATATCCTTTATCCATTTAGAGATATGTTCTTTAGTAATAAGATTAGGACATTCAAACTCTCCTATAGGATATTGAAGATTCATAGTATCGTTTTTATTCTATTTTTTTATATAACACTAAGTTTGAGGATGCATCTTGCAAATCCTTAACTACTAACTCATATGTATTTAATGATTCTATTTTATATTTATAAACATACTGATCTTTAGGAGATGAGCAATACATAACATCATCCTTAATTTTCACCTTCAATCTCTTTAAAAACTTACCATTACGAAAATTAAATCGTATGGTTTCTTCAAAAATCATATGTTCATCCGGAAATTGGACGTTCACCCATTTTCCTTGAAGAGCCTCATACGTACTTCTATTCTTAAACTTATTATCCAATAAAGATTTCATCCTAAGGCTATAAGCTACAAAAGTTTCTTCTGGCTCAATATTAGTAACTGCCTTACCCGTAACTACTTTGTCGATCTCTTCTCCTTTATCAAAATAATACTTAGACTCATACTTTGTAAAGGCATTAGAATAATCCATCACTACGTGACCATTATCATTTTTCTTCTCCATGTATTGACGTTGCTTGTAATCCACATGAATTAGCTGATCATTCCAAAAATAGAAAATGGTAATCACCATCGCATTAGGCATACCGATTCTCCTTATGATTTTCTTTAACCGCTCGTGTTCGTAGTATCCATTAAGTTCTGCTCCGTGATCAGCAATTTGATCAAGAAACTCTTCTGGATCTAATGAAAACACATCAGATTCCATATAGCTATCGATGATTTCTATCTGATCATTGATAGCTGCTAATGTTGCTTCGTCTTTCTGAGAAAAAGAAAAATTTACACAACAAAATGTTAAAAAAACTATTAGTATCCACTTCATAATTAACAAAAAAAAGGGGTTCTTTATTTGTTCCCAACTCCAAAAAGAGGATGTAAATATCTAAATTATAGATGGAAAAGTTCGCTATTTTTGGTAAAAATTGCAAAATGAAATAGAAAAACATCCATTTTAAGGCTACCTACAAGTGTTAACAGAACGTTAAATAATATTTACAACTATAAAATGACATAAAAACAGCACAAAAAAACCTCTGAAACAAACTTCAGAGGTTTTTTTATATCCTTTAGAAAAGGATTTATTTTACCGCAACCAATTCTACGTCAAAAATCAAAGTAGCATTTGGTGGGATTACTCCTCCAGCACCGTTTGCTCCATATCCTAAAGATGGTGGAATTACGAAACGCGCCTTATCGCCCACTTGTAATAAAGCAATACCTTCATCCCATCCTGGAATTACTTGCCCCATTCCTAACGGAAAATCGATGGGTTGATTACGCTTATAAGAAGAGTCAAAAACAGTTCCATCTGTTAAGCTTCCCTTATAATGAACAGAAACAGTTTTTCCTTTTTCTGCTAGCGCGCCATCACCTTTTTGAATTATTTTATAATGCAAACCGCTATCCGTTTTATCAAACCCAGCTGCCAATTCTTCTAACTGTTGTTCTGCCTCTTTTTTTGCTGCAGCTTCTCTCTCTGCTTTAGCTCCATTAAACTGTCTAAAAGTCTCCACTGCATTAAAACTCTCTGCATCAGCTCCTACTCTAACAATTTCCAAAGATTCTATAACATCTCCTTGTGCTACCGAATTGACTACATCCTGTCCTTCTAACACTTTACCAAAAACAGTATGCTTACCATCTAACCAAGCAGTTTCTACGTGAGTAATAAAAAACTGACTTCCGTTAGTTCCCGGTCCTGCATTTGCCATAGATAATACTCCTGGTCCATCATGTTTAAGATCTGGATGAATCTCATCATCAAATTGATATCCTGGCCCACCAGCTCCTGAACCTTGAGGATCTCCTCCCTGAATCATAAAATCAGGAATAACTCTATGAAATTTTAATCCATTATAATAAGGTTTCCCTTGAGGAATAGCCTGGTTTTCCATATTTCCTTCTGCTAAACCTACAAAGTTTCCAACTGTTCCCGGAGTTTTTTTATACTCTAGATTTACCAGAATACTTCCTTTTGTTGTATTAAATTTTGCGTATAATCCGTCTTGCATAACTGCGTGTTTTAAGCTTGTTAAATTTTAAGCTGCAAAGATAGGTAATTGCTTAATGTTTAGTGTATAAAAAATTAGGATTGTTTGCTAACTGTCAAAAGCATCTGATAGTTTTTATTTTCTATTACCTTGATGTCAAACTGAGCTTGTCGAAGTTTATAAACATTTGATTTTTAAATGGATTTCGACAGGCTCAATCTGACAATCCGATATGATTAAGAAAAAGAAAACTATCTAAATAATCATCATTAGGAATACCAATGGTGAATACCTAGTTATTTAATTTCAAAATAGACTTCCTGAAAATGGTTCTAATCAATAATAAAGCATATGATAGGATTACTATCCACTTACAAAATATTAATCAATTTTCTCTAATAACTCTTGCGCTTCTTTGTATTTATAATTGGCTTTATCTACTATAATTGTTTGTAATACATCTTTGAGTTTGCGCTTCTTCTTTTGTTTTAAAAACACTAAAGCTTTATACCAATTAGCTTTTTTAGCCTGTAAAGTATTAGAATCAGCTAAAAGTTTAAACTGTGCTAGGGCTTCGTCAAATTTATTGAGTTCTATATTAGAGATCCCGTTGTATATATAACTTAGCGGATCTATAGAAATTTCTTTTGTATGATATGCGGCGAAAGCCTCGGTTGCTTCCTGATACTTCTTATCTTCGAATAGCAATTGCGCATTCTCTAACAATTTATTCGTATCCTCGCCTCTGGTTACTAATGACGGGATCTCATCCACATGTACATAGGAAGCATACAATTCATCATAATTATTTTCTTTAAAAACAAATAAAGAGACCGTAATCAGTACAGCAATGGATGCAGCAATACCAATAAACCAAAATGTTTTACTCTGTGAACTGGATCTGTTCTCTGCGATTACATCATTAATAGTAGATTTTAAATTAACTGCTTCATCACTTTCATAAAAAGATTTCAGTTGTGTAGCTTCTTCCGTTTGTAATGCTTCTGTATCACCGTGTAACCATTCTTGATCTTCATAAATGGTTAGCATATCTTTTTGCAACTTTAGTTCTTCCGCAAGTAGCGGATCTTTTACTAGTCTTTCTTCGAATGCTTGCTTTTCTGATGTGGACATTGTACCACTCAGATAATCATCAATTTCTATTGGGTAGTCCTTCATAATTCTTTTATTTGATTATATCGGGTATCGCTTTTTATCAATTTAGTTAATTGTGATTTACAATTAAAAATACGTTGTCTCACTACATTATCTGTATTATATCCTAGTTTTTCCATGATATCTTTATAAGGTACTTTCTGAAAAAACAATTGTAATAATTGCTTACAATTATCAGACAGTTCGGTTAATTTCTCTTGAAACAGCTCCCACTTTTCTTGTTCTAAAGTTGCCATGGTCATGTCTTCTGCTTCTTTAGAGTGTTCCATAACCTCATCATTTGTTACTATCCTTTTTTGTTTATTTAGCTCTCTACGCCATAAATTTCTACAAACTATATAGAAATAAGCACTAAAAGAGCTTTCTATCACAAAGGGTTTTACCTTATATCTGGCGATTAATTGCATCAACGCTTTCTGAAAAACATCCTCTGCATCTGCAATATCTCCATTATTAGCAAGGACAAAACTTCTTATTTTAGGAAACTCTTTTCTATAGAGGTCTTGTATAAGCTTCGTATCCCCCGTAACAAGCTGTTTAAGTTGATCTTTTTCAGTTATCTGCATTAAGATATCTTTAACTATTTGATTTTTTTTACTTTTGCGTGGTAACATTTATTAGGTTAGGGAAACATACTAATAAATATATAAACAAAAAAAGATTTAAGAATGAAAAAAATCACACTACTATTAGTAGCCGCAGTCTTTGCTATTGGAATACAAAGCTGTTCGACAGATGAAATCGGAATTGAAGAGGAAGCATTACAGGAAAATCCGGAAATGAAATTCAATAATATGATAGAAGGTCCAACTTCCTATTGTGATCTATTTGTAATGTATCCAAGTACTATGAGCTCTTATGATCGAGATGTATTTAGATTTCAACATATTAATACTACAGAATCGTTTGGAAATTTCACTTATGTTACTACTGAATGTTCAGACATAGAAATCTGGAACGTAGATTGTTCTAAAATTCCCACACAATATAATGGTAACAGTGTCGAAGGTTCTACTGCTGTTTATCAAGGTAAGAACCCCGAAGATTCAGCAGTGGACGATGATGATAATTCACCTATTGATAGCTCGAATCCTTCTAATTATATTTATTTAGAAGGTAATATTATGGATTGTAATACTATTTTACAACTAATCAATCATCAATAAAATTATAATTTAATTAATTGAAAAAGTATATCCTCTTTTTATTTTATATCCTGGCGATGAATGTTCATTGTCAGGATATTTCTTTTGCTTTAGACTCTATTCATAAAAGCCCGGGTACAGATCACAGTAAACTTAAAGTATATTATGAACTTTTAAATTTCTACAAGGAACAAAAAAACTATACACAATTGGGCTATGACGCACATTTATTGGCTAAATGGATATTAAGAGAAAACGATAGACCACTAGCTGTTAAAATTGTTAAGATGGCATATGAAGCCAGAGAAAAAGCAGACCCATATGATCCAGAGTTATTAAAAAGAAGTTATTTTAACTATGCAAATTACAATAGAACCTTAGGAAATTTAGAAATTGCCATAAAATATTTTAAAAAAGTTATAGAAGTGAGTACAACCGACTTTCTTAAAGGACGAACTTATATACTAATTGGAAGATGTTATGAAAGCTTAGAAGACTTATATAAATCAATAGAATTTCAAAACAAGGCTTTTCAGTATTTAAAAAACAAAAAATATATTATAGAAAACCACATACATATAGGTATAACTTATACTAATATTCGAAATAAAATTAGCAATAAAAAGGCAATTGATCATTTGTTAATTTCTGACTCATTATTGCTAAAAAGTAAAAAACAGTATCCTTTTAAACGTTATCAGGTGTATAATCGGTTAGCAAATCTATATCAAAAAGGAGCAGGAACTGTTGATATAAAAAAAGGATTTGATTATTACAATAAAGCACTAACATTGGTTATCAATAATGATTATACAATCGAATTACCTCACATAAATTATAACATAGGCGTTTCTTATATAGAAATAGACTCCGTGCTTTCTAGACATCATCTTAATCAAGCGTTATTACATACCACAAAAGATGATCCCTTTTTACCCATTATATATGCTGGATTTGGATATGATGCTAAGCAAAATAAAGAGTACTATGAGGCACAAGAATATTTCCGGAAATCCTTTTCCTTATTTTTTAACACAAAAACCCCAGATATCTATTGGTTACCTAAGACAAAACATATGAAGGTTTTAGATGACAAAGCCTATTTCTTAGAATTATTAAAAAGAAAAATGCATACGTGGATATTAATGGGAAAAAGAGAGGATAGTTTAAAATATTATCAACAAGCTATTCTTACTGCATATACCTGTAATGCCCTAATAGATTTTCTTTTAAAGGAAGATATTTCACAGGAATCAAAGTTATTCTGGAGAAGCTTAGCTTCCGAGATATACATTATAGCTTTAGATGCCTGTCACGCAAGTAATAATGTAAAGGATGCCTTTTATTTTATGGAAAAAAGCAAAGCTTTATTGTTAATGCAGGATTTAAATAAAATTAAAATAAATATACCAGATAGTATCATAGGACAAGAATATTTTTTGAAAAATAAAATAATTAATCTTCAAAATGCGTTGATTGACACAAAAGAAAGTAAAAAAGATTCGATATCCTCACTTCTATTAGATAGAAAAACAAAACTCCAAGCTTACAAAGATTCTCTTGCTCCTTTTTATCCAGAATATTTTACATCCACAGAACTTCCTGCTATTATCTCTTTAGAAGATGTTATATTATCAAATAATGAAATTGTTATTCAATACTCTATGGCAGAACGGGTATATGGTGTCGCGCCAGAAGCTTATGGAATGTTATTATCAAAGGACAAAAAAAAATTATTTAAAATAGATAGTCTTAAAACGTTTGAGAAAAACATTTATAAATTAAGACAACAATTAAATAGGCCTTTTAGTACCTCCAAAGAAATTGAAGAATATAAAAAGCTTTCTAATACTATATATAATTCTTTATTCCCGAAAGGAATTAGAAATTATATAAAAAATAAAAAGGTTACCATAATAGGAGATCATATTCTTAATTATTTCCCATTCGAAGCTCTAGTAACTGATATAGAAAAAAATCTCTATTTAATAGAAGAAACAGAGATTGATTATGACTTATCACTTTCGTTTAAAAAACAAAATAACTCGTTTGTAAGAAAAACAAATAGAGATTTTCTCGGGATAGCACCGGTTGAATTCCCTGACAAACTAATTAGTTTATCTAAAAGTTTAGAAGAAATCTCTTATGCTAATAGTTATTATGATGGAGAATTATTAAGTCTAGATAAAGCTACCAAAGAAAACTTTAAAAAAGAAATTTATAAATACAAAATAGTACATTTAGCGACTCACGCGGATGCCTCTGATAGCTTGAATCCCTGGATTGCTTTTAGAGATAAAAAACTATATCACCTAGAATTAAACACCCTGAAAAACAATGCTGATTTAGTAGTACTCAGTGCTTGTAACACCTCATTAGGAGAAGTTCGTCGAGGAGAAGGCGTATTGAGCCTTGCCCGCGGATTTTTTAAATCCGGAGCCAAATCAGTGATTCCGTCATTATGGAGCACCAATGATAAAGCAACCGCCACGATCACTTCTGATTTTTATAAAAACCTTAGCGAAGGACAAACCAAATCTGCAGCTTTACGAACCGCAAAGCTTAACTATCTACACAACAATACCGATGCAGAGGCTTCTCCTCATTATTGGGCATCGTTAGTCCTAATCGGTGATAGTGGGACTTTGTTACCACAATCTAATAATTTGTTGTTTTTGTGGATTGGGTTGGGGATCGTTTTAGCTTTAGTTATTTTATATAAACTTTTCTTGAAAAAGAAAAAGCAATGATCTACTACTAAAAAACATGTCACGCTGCTTCTTATTATAGATAAAACTATTTAAGTTCAACATATTACCCATAGACTTACCAAAACACAATAAAAGTATATAGTATCAACACCTCCTCTTTCTTAACATAATATTAAGAAACAACTTCTATTACAATAACATTAATAATCAGTAGTAGACATAATATCTGAGTGTCTATAAATGTTCAGAATTTAAATTATTTTAAAATCACAAATCATGAAGAAAAAAAAGTTCGATGGGTTATCCCTAAACAAAAATGTGATCTCTAAGCTTAATGGTCTAAGTATCAAAGGAGGTACTTTGATGTCTGCGCAGGACTGTCCAACAGGGGCTTTTAATTGCCCTACAGATGATGGACTTATATCAGCCGGTTGCCAAGTTATTAGTAACGAATGTCCCGAAACGGTTATAAGATGCCTACCTAAAGAATAAGTGAACGAATTAGGTTCATTAAAAATAGGAAAGGATAGTAATCCATTATTCTATTCTATCCTTTCCTTTCTTTACCATTTTAAATAAAATCTGACACCTTCAATATAAATATTCCTGTCAAAAATTGGAAGAAATCAATCTAATTACTGATCAAAAGAGCATATAATAAGAAGAATATGGTCTTAGAAGATTTTGTTAAGGAATCGCAGGTATAAATCTTACGCTTATAGATTATCTTGCAGATTTCGAAACCAGTTAGATGAGTGTTTTGTGATAAGCTAACACATACTTAGTATTAGAACCTCTATAAATTCACCATATCTAATCTTCGCATTTTCAGTATAATTCAGTGATAAAACCATCTGATTTTTATCAAAAAAGCTATATTTGCTCCTTCACAAACTCAGATCGTCACACACATGAAATCATTATTTTGTTTTATTGTAGGTTTATTTTTTATAGCTACAGTTAGCGCACAAAGTCTTTATGAGGCTGGTTATTTTATTGATAATAATGGTAAGCGTACAGAATGCCTGATCAAAAAACTCACCTGGAAGAGTAATCCCACAGAATTCGAGTGGAAAAGAACCATATCCTCTAGTTCTAAAACAGAAACTATTGAAAACATTAAAGAGTTTGCTGTTGGTGAAGACTATAGATTTAAAAGATACATTCTCCAATTTGATCTAAACGGAGATACTGTTGGAAAATCTACCAAATCAAAAGATCCTAATCTTAGATATAAGAAAATATTTCTTAGAACAATCCTTAAAAGTAAAACAACACTATATCAATATTCTGAAAAGGGTGTGCATCGTTTTTTCTATACAGACCCAAACACCATATATCCTGAGTTACTTTTATACAAAGTATTCTACACTCCAGATGAGACTAAGAAACCCGGAAAAAAAATCATCCCACAAGAAAACAATACCTATCAGCAACAGTTACAAGAAAAGGTAAATTGCGAAAACCAGGATGTATCTAAACTAACCTACACCCAGCGTGATCTAAAAAGATATTTTAAAAAGTATAATGAGTGTAAAGGAAATAAGATCGAATATATCATTCGCAAAAAAATCAATCAAACCAGAATTGGTATTGTAGCGGCTGTTGATTTAAGTAGTTTTACTCATAACTCAATAGCGGGAAGTGCTGGAAATGTGAGTTATGAAGATATTTTTGTTCCTAGATATGGAATATTTGTAGAAACGTTTATACCGTTTTCTAAAGTAGATTTAAGTTTCTTTTTAGAATCTACTTACAAAGCTTTTACAATGGATGGTCGTGATCTTGCGATCGCCAATAGTGAATTCGAACTAGATTATAAAAGTATCAATGTGGCTGTAGGTCCAAGATTCCATATATACTTAAGTTCTAAATTCGAATTATTTCTAGAAGGTGGATTGACTGTAGATTTTAATATTGGCACCGAATCTAATGTTTTTGCTGAAAATGAAATAGAAAATACCACAACAGACTATTTTTATGGCGGAGGTATAGGATCAGGACGTTTTAAAGTTGGTTTCAGACAATATACTAGTAAAAACATATCCAAAAGTACACAACTACCAGATTCTGAATTAACAACTTCTAGTGTATATCTTTCCGTAAATATTTTTTAATCTAAAAATAGTTTTCTAGTTTTTATCCATAATGAAAGTCTTTGAAATGTTTCGAAGACTTTTTGTTCGTTCTAACCAGGTAGTAAATTTATAATAAACGACCTCAGTAACGAATTCAATCCAAGCAATCAAAGCTTCAACAAGTGAACTTCTTCTTTTTAACATAGATTTAAGTAACTATTCATCTCTATGAGATATTAACTCGTATAAGAGACATATGCCTTAAGTGTCTTTAAATGTTTAAGGAAATACAAATCACTTTAAAACTTATTATTATGTTAAAAAACATTTTAAATTTAAATGGAGTACAAAAATTAAAAAAAGAAGAACAAAAATCAGTTCAAGGAGGAAATCCTATCCTAATAGAAGCACCAAGTTGTAACTATTATTGCAGCGGCACAACCGCGAGATTAAGTAATGGAAATTATCTAAACTGCCCTGCAATTATTCATAATGCACCACAATGTAATGGAGATGACGATGGTATTGAAATTTGGGCTTAATTAGCAATAAGTGAAATTCCAAAAAAAGGTGTAGAAGCTAGCTTCTACACCTTTTAATATTTTTATATTTTTATATATCACTAGTTAGCTACATCACTAATAAACTTGATTCGGTATAGTCTTAGTTCTTCATCATCATAGTCACCATCAAACTCTTCAATAGCAGTATCTATTTTATCGTTTTCGGCTTCTATAAAATATTCATGAATTTCTTCTTGCTGATCTTCATCTAGTACTTCATCAATCCAGTACGTAATATTAAGCTTAGTTCCACTATACACGATAGCTTCCATCTCTTTAATAAACTCTGTCATATCCATACCTTTAGCTGCAGCGATATCATCTAATGGTAGTTTTCTATCTACGTTCTGAATGATATATAATTTAAGACCGCTATTAGCCCCGGTGCTTTTTACAACAAAATCATCCGGACGCATGATATCATTTTCATCTACATACTTAGAAATAAGTGCCATGAATTCCTTTCCGTATTTCTTAGCCTTACCTTCACCTACTCCGTGTACATTAGCAAGTTCTTCTATGTTTACTGGATATTTTAATGCCATATCCTCTAAAGAAGGATCTTGGAATACAACAAAAGGCGGAACACCTAATTTTTTTGCTACACTTTTTCTTAAATCTTTTAGCATTCCTACCAATCGATCATCTGTTCCTCCTGCTTTACCCCCGGATTTAGCGGCGGTAATAATAGAATCATCTTTAGCTTCATTATATACATGATCTTCTGTCATCATAAAACTAACTGGTGATTCGATAAACTCTCTTCCTTTAGGAGTTATTCTAATGACACCGTATGTTTCTATATCTTTTTTTAAGTATCCAGCCACTAGTACTTGTCGTATTAGTGCCATCCAATATTTATCTTCTCTGGATTTACCAGTCCCAAAAAATGGTTGTTCGTGGGTCTTATGAGAAATAATCAATGCATTACTCTTACCGATTAGCGTACTTACTAAATCTTTGGACTTATAAATTTCTCCAGTTTTACTCACCACCTTTAGTAGCAGTTGTACCTCATCTTTTGCTTCGTGTTTTTTCTTTGGATTACGAACGTTATCGTCCATATCCGCGCCATCTCCGGTAACATCGTCAAACTCTTCCCCAAAATAATGTAATATAAATTTACGTCTGGAGATTGATGTTTCTGCAAAAGCTACTACTTCTTGCAAAAGCGCATGGCCTATTTCCTGTTCTGCAACAGGTTTACCGCTCATAAACTTTTCCAGCTTTTCGATATCCTTATATGCATAATATGCTAAACAATGTCCTTCTCCTCCATCTCTACCAGCACGTCCCGTTTCCTGATAGTAACTCTCTATACTTTTGGGTATATCATGATGAATTACAAAACGTACATCTGGTTTATCGATCCCCATACCAAAAGCTATAGTAGCAACAACCACATCCGCGTCTTCCATAAGGAACATATCCTGATGTTTTGCTCTCGTTTTTGCATCTAGTCCTGCATGATAGGGAACTGCTTTTACACCATTTACTTCTAACGTCTGAGCAAGTTCCTCTACTCTTTTTCTACTTAAACAATATACGATACCACTTTTTCCGCTATTTTGTTTTACAAAACGGATAATATCCGCATCCACATTTTTTGTTTTAGGACGAATTTCGTAGTATAAATTAGGACGATTAAACGATGCTTTGAATGTTTTAGCATTGCTCATCGCTAAATTCTTAAGAATATCTTCTTGCACTTTCGGAGTAGCTGTCGCCGTAAGTCCAATGATTGGGATATTCTCTCCTATTCTCTTTATAATATTCTTTAGATTTCGATATTCTGGCCTAAAATCGTGACCCCATTCACTGATACAATGGGCTTCATCAACTGCCAAAAAAGAAATCTTTTGTTCTTTTAAGAAATCTACATATTCCTCCTTAGTTAAAGACTCTGGCGCTACATAAAGTAGTTTAGTCACACCATTAACGATATCTTCTTTTACTCTCTTAACCTCGGATTTATTAAGTGAAGAATTCAATACATGGGCTATTCCTTCTTCTGAAGAAATACTTCGAATAGCATCTACTTGATTTTTCATTAGTGCAATTAACGGAGAAACTACAATAGCTGTTCCTTCACACATTAAGGCAGGTAGCTGGTAGCAAAGGGATTTTCCACCACCTGTTGGCATAATAACAAAAGTATTTTGGTTGCTTAAAATACTTTCTATTACCTTTTCCTGCAATCCTCTAAATTGACTAAAACCAAAGTACTTTTTTAAAGCTCCTTGTAAGTCGGTTTTGTTCAAACTCATTAAATCGTTTAACTTTTATATACCAATTAAATTAAAATCGCTATCACTTAAACCTTTTTCCCCAATAAAGATCTAGTGGATTGTTCTTTTTTCAAAAAGTTACCAAAGATAAGCAAACAAAAAAATAGTAAGCTTTTTTTCAGCACTATTTAAAATTCATAAGGTATTACATACCTTTGCATAATTAAAGATAATAAAATCTTTAATTATAACACGCAAATTTCATAAATTTTGAATACCCTCGATACTATTATTTCTTTTGCCCAAAAAACCATAAACGAAGAAGCTAAAGCTATTGCACATCTGGAACAACTTATCGACCAGGAATTTGCTGAAGCCGTAAATACCATACATAATTCTAATGGTCGAGTTATTATTACTGGGATCGGTAAGAGTGCCATTATAGCTTCAAAAATAGTAGCTACTATGAATTCTACCGGTACACCAGCTGTATTTATGCATGCTGCTGATGCCATTCATGGAGATTTAGGTAATATCCTTAAGGATGATGTAGTAATTTGCATTTCTAAAAGTGGAAATACGCCAGAAATCAAAGTACTTGTTCCCCTAATTAAAAACTTTAACAATACTTTAATCGGGATCACTTCGAATAAGGAGTCTTTTCTAGGAAAAGAAGCAGATTTTGTATTACATGCTTTTGTAGAAAAAGAGGCTTGCCCTAATAATTTAGCTCCCACAACTAGCACAACTGCACAATTAGTGATAGGCGATGCGCTCGCTGTATGCTTATTGAATTTAAAAGGTTTTTCTAGTAATGATTTTGCCAAGTATCATCCTGGTGGAGCCCTAGGCAAAAAACTATATCTTCGTGTAAACGATATTACTTCAAAAAATGAGAAACCGGAAGTAAACGCAGATTCTAATATAAATGCTGTTATTGTAGAAATGACTGAAAAAAGATTAGGTGCTACAGCAGTAACTAGAGATAGCAAAATTATCGGTATCATTACGGATGGAGATTTGCGTAGAATGTTAACTACTAATACTACTTTTGAAGGATTGACCGCAGAAGATATTATGTCTCCCAATCCAAAACGTATAGATGTAAATGCTATGGCTGTTGATGCGCTGGATAGACTTGAGGAATATGGCATCTCGCAGTTGTTAGCAGAAGAAAAAGGAAAGTATGCAGGCCTTTTGCATATTCATGATCTAATGAGAGAAGGTATTTTATAATGGCAAACAACAAAACAAAAGATCCACAATCCATGTCATTTCTGGATCATCTAGAAGAGTTACGATGGCATCTTATACGCTCTACCTTAGCAATAGTTTTAATAGCTATTTTTGCCTTTGTTTTTATAAAAAGTATTTTTACTAATATTATTTTTGCTCTAAGGGATCCTAATTTTATTTCTTATAGAGTTTTATGTGCTATTTCAGAAACCTTTGGTATGGAAAAAGGTTGTCTTGAAGAAATGCCTTTTAATTTTATTAGCACCGAAATGGCTGGACAATTCAGTGCTGCCATATGGACATCTATTACAACCGGATTTGTAATAGCTTTTCCTTATATATTACATGAATTTTGGAAATTCATTTCACCTGCACTTTATGAAAAGGAACGCAAACATTCCAGAGGATTTATTATCGTATCCTCAATTTTATTTTTTATTGGTGTCCTTTTTGGATATTACATTATTGCTCCACTTTCTGTAAATTTCTTAGCTACTTTCTCTGTAGCCGAAGTTGTAGAGAATCAAATTAAAATAGGGTCTTACATATCATTAGTACGAGCTTCTGTAATTGCTTCTGGATTTATTTTTGAGCTACCCATAATCATATATTTTTTAAGCAAAGTAGGACTAGTTACCCCAGAATTTATGAGACGTAATCGAAAATATGCTTTGGTTATTGTTCTTATCCTGGCAGCAGTAATTACTCCTCCAGATATCTCTACTCAGATAATTGTTGCAATACCAATTCTTATATTATATGAAATAAGTATTTTCATTTCCAAAATGGTTGTCAAAAGAGAAAATAAAAAAAATAAAAAGTTAACACCACAAACCTAATGAGTAACGTAGTAGAAGAGTTTAATGAATATAGAGAAAAAATGAATTCTCGTATTCTTGAAGATAATAATAAAATTATCAAGCGCATTTTCAATTTAGATACCAATGCCTTTATGAAAGGAGCTTTGGATGTAAAAACCAAAGAATTATTAGGTCTTGTCGCTTCGGCAGTTCTAAGATGTGATGATTGTGTTCGATATCATTTAGAAACATGTCATAAAGAAGGATTAACTAAAGAAGAAGTGGTGGAATCATTAAGTATCGCAACTTTAGTTGGTGGTACTATTGTAATTCCACATCTACGAAGGGCTTACGAGTATTGGGATGCATTAGAAGCAAAAGAATCTTAAATTCCAGATTTAAAAGAATAGTGTAAATTTACCAGCTCATTTTAGCAACACTTAAAATCTAAAGAAGTCATTCTGATTATGAAGTTAAAAGCAGAAAATCTAATAAAGTCATACAAAGGCCGAAAAGTGGTAAAAGGAATTTCTCTAGAAGTGAATCAAGGAGAAATTGTAGGTTTGTTAGGACCCAATGGTGCTGGTAAAACCACTTCTTTTTATATGATCGTTGGTTTAGTAAAACCAAACGGTGGAAAAATCACTTTGGATAATACCGAAATTACCAAATTCCCTATGTACAAACGTGCTCAAAACGGAATTGGATATTTAGCGCAAGAAGCTTCTGTTTTTAGAAAATTAAGCATCGAAGATAATATATTAAGTGTTTTACAATTAACAAAGTTATCCAAAAAAGAGCAACTACATAAAATGGAGTCTCTAATAGAAGAGTTTGGTTTAGGACATATTAGAAAAAATCGTGGTGATTTATTAAGTGGTGGAGAACGACGTAGAACAGAAATTGCCAGAGCATTAGCGACCGATCCTAATTTTATTCTTTTGGATGAACCTTTTGCAGGAGTAGATCCTGTAGCAGTAGAAGATATTCAACGTATCGTAGCGCAACTTAAAAATAAAAATATTGGTATTTTGATTACTGATCATAATGTACAGGAGACACTAGCTATTACAGATAGAACCTATTTAATGTTCGAAGGAAGTATTCTAAAAGCTGGAAAACCTGAAGAATTGGCTGAAGATGAAATGGTACGTAAGGTTTATCTGGGACAAAATTTTGAACTTAGAAAGAAGAAACTGGATTTTTAGATCGATCCTTGTTTTAATCATACAAAACTTTTGGTGTACATTTTTCTATCGTAAATTCTGAATGGTTAAAAGTAACATCATTTTTACTAACATTTAACTGCACTAATAACCCTTTAGAGTTTATCGGTTTATTCTGATCAAATATAAAATTACCTATACTGTAATAAATTGATTTCTGTTTATATTTCTCTATTGTTTGAATTGTATGAGGATGATGGCCAATAATACCGTCGGCACCAGAATCAATCAATTGATACGCTTGCTGTTTTTGATATGTTAAAGGAATACGCGTATGTTCTGCTCCCCAATGTAGCTGGACTATCACCACAGAATTGGGTTCTTGGTTCTTTAATTTCCTAATTCTACTGGAAATAACATCAAAAGAATCTTCACAAACACAAGGTTTATTTTCTAAAAAAGTCCAATTTTCTGACGGAACCTGAAGAGAAGATAACACATAGACATTTCGAGGAATAGTAGCGATCAATTGTGGTTGACAAGCTTTTTCTGTATTCTCACCATATCCCAAAGCAATCAATCCATTATTTCTAATATTCTTATTTGTATCTACGAGCCCGTTTCGCCCTTGATCCATAGCATGATTATTAGCCATATTAAGGTGGGTTATTCCGTGCTCCTTTAATGACTTTAACCAAGAAGGCTCTGCTCTAAAAATAAATTTTTTATTAATAGGTTCTTTTATAGTAGTAGCTGGACATTCTAAGTTTGCAATAACAATATCACTTTCAGAAAATATGGAATCTATAGATGGATGAAATAAACTATTCATACCCAAATGCTCAACACGAGTCCTTACACCTCTGTCTAATAATAAATCACCAACGAAAACGACACTAGTTTCATTAGTTCGCCCACCAAAAGTATTGCAAGAAGAAAAAGTTATTAAACCTATCATCAATGCAAAAACCAATACAACTAATTTAGATCTAAATAAAAAACAACATTTAGTTCCTATTAACATCCTGAGCTATAAAATATTTTTTCATTGGTTTCAGGAACGGCTATTGGTACAATGATTTCCTGCATCCAAGTTGGTATTCCTGTTGCCTCATTCTTTTCCAACATTTCCTGCCATTCTTCATCCGTTAAACGATTTCCTAACGGAATATGAAATTCGTGATATCCAAATACTGCACCTTTGGTTATATATAAATATCCTTCAATTTCTACTACCGCATATATATCGTTTACATTACCTGTTGCTACGTGTAAAATACCCATATCAGGATTATTGGGACTATTAGCTGTGTAGATATCCGCCACAACTGCGACTGATTTATCGGCGCCTTTTACATTGTGCCAACCATCTAGATACTGATCTTTTTGTTTCACTAAATCCAATGTTAACCATTCGAATGTACTACCGATTATTTCTATCTGACCATATTCTTGCACAGATAAATTCTTACCAGCAAGTTCTTTTTTACTAGCAGATAATAAAAACTCTGCATTCTCTCTTAAACCGGTTGTGATTCTAGAAATATTAGTATTTAATAGTTTATTTCTTTCCAAAACAGATTTTGTAAGATCTATTAATTCAATAACCGTATTCCAATAACCAATATTAGGTTCTACGTAACCAACAGTATAAGGGCTTGGCACTTCTTCTCCAGATCCGCACTCGGCTGCCATTGGTTGTTCTGCATAAAGAATAGAATCATGTTTAAGTTCTGCCCAAGAGGCTAATGATGCATTTAGGTTTTTCTTATCCCATTCATTAGTCTGCATAAAATACGGATAACTATCATTGGGTTTTTGTAATTCTAATAAACTTTGTATCCATTTGGTATATAAAGTTGCATCCCAGTCTAGACCATTCATTTCTTGTTGCATATCAGAAAGTAACTTAGGATATTCATCCCATTTTTCTCCTTCTTTCAGTTCATTTAACAATAAATTTTCTGCTGATGCACTCCCAAAAGCAGCCATTACATCTAAGCCTTGTGGGTAAGCACGTTTAGACACTTTACTTTTTAGATCTACTAAATTCTGGAGAACATCATTGTCTGACAAATATCGTTGTGGAATAAAGTTAATTTTAATTTTACAACTGCCTCCTCCTGATCTTATTTTATCTTTAACATCCGCAATCTTCCTGACTTCCTCCTTCATACTTTCTATAACAGCTGGATTCTGTAAAATCTCTTCTATTGGAAGTTCTTCTTTACTAATCAAATCTACCAAATCTAGAAAGGAAACATTATCAGGCTGACCTATTATAAAATTGATAGGCTCCATTATTGCTTTATATTTCTGTAATGTTTCTTTCTGAAAATTAGGGCTATCTCCTAAAACAGATGCATTGACCAAAGCTCTTTTAAATTGTAAATCATTATTAAGACAAAACGGAGCAGATTGCAACCACATCATTGCGCTAAAATATCGTTTTAAGGTTTCTGTACGAGTGTAATGTCCTCTGGGTTTAAATAAACTATAAGGAAATTTAACTTCTTCAAATTCTAAAAACTTGGAAGTACTATCCTCTGCATTCTTAATTGAAGTCAATTCAGTTTCATAATGCTGTTCATACCCCAAAGGCACTTCTATTTTTTTGTTAGTTAAAACCGTATAGGCTATAGCATAATAGGTATGATTAAATTTTGCAATTTCTTTTATGGATTCATTAGGCATAGAGTTTACAAGCTCTTGCATATCCTTCATCATTGATTCGCAGATCTGAGAAAGTATAGGAATAAATTGTTCTTCTTCTATCTGCTTAAGAATATAGCCAAAATACATATGAAACAATTGCATATACATATCAGTTGTTACAAAATTCGGAAACTCGGCATAATCATTTTGTTCATAGAGATGAAATAACTGAATGTTATTATTAGGAACAATTGCAAATCCATTCTTACCCAACATACTCATTAATTCAGGGGCGGGTTCATTCAATTGAAAGAGGTTTACGACATTATCTACATTCGCCAATTGCCTGCCTCCTCTTTGTAGTAAATTTTGTGTTTTTAACTCATCTTCTCTCTTCTTTAATTTCTCAATAAAAATTGTTTCTTGGTCAGAATACGAAATAGGTGCTATATCTTTTCCTCCTTCTTCTGCCCAATACCGATCTTCCATTCTTTCGTTATACCAACTGGTTGCAGCAAAAGTATATCTAAGATCTCCTTTCATAAAGCAATATCCTTGCTTCGCAGCAAAACTATTACGTAAAATTCGAACTTCGTAAAGGCTTAGTGAAGAAATATCCATTTCTAAATTAATATCTTCTCCTAACTGCTCTGCATCCAAGGAACCATTGATCAAAATAGGATTTTCTATTTCCTCAATTACTCTTTCATCTTTCTGAGTAGTTTCTACATCATCCGGAGAAGAAACAGGTTGGTTTTTTTCTTCAGTCTTTTTATTACCACTACAAGCTATTAGAAACAAAAAGAAACTAGTAAACAGTATTTGTCTTTTCATAATTCTTTTAATTTATATGTTTTCGTTTTTAAGTATCCGTATTGCCCTTACACTATCTATTTCTCGATGGATATATCTTTTAAATTCTAATCCGAATCTACGCCATTTATATTCCGCGATTAATACTTTACCACTTTTCTCTTTTTCAATACTTCTAATAAAACTTCCGTCTTCATTTTTTATAAAATTAAAATCTACCAAAGGTTTACCCAACCTGGAACCTAACCATAGTGGACGCACATATCCTTTATAGTTTTTAAAAATAAAAAGACGTCTACCCATTACACTATCGAAACGTGTAGTTTTAATAACTCCTACTAATATATCGTCTTTTCCATTAGCATCCACATCTCCTATTTTAAATTGATACACAGGATATGGTAATTCCAAAGAATCTATTAAATCGTCTGATGTAATACGTATATGGTAGAGAGAATCATGCTCTTTTATTAGCGAAACTTCTACACCAGCTTCTAGGTTTTCAGTTCTCTTTCCTTTGGAACAACTAAGGATTAAAAACAATACAACCAAAGCGCCAAATGCATGGAAAACATATTTATCAAGTATTGACGAAACTTTATTCACCAACTGTCTTTTCCTTAAAAACCATGGACATTATTACATATAATAGTATCACACACGGTATCGCTAAAAACTTAAATATAATTAATAATAGAATTGTAAGCAATAAGAAAATATACCTCATCTTATTTTCTGCAAGTCCCCATGTTTTAAACTTAAGTGCAAACAACGGAATTTCGGCATTTAATAAATAACAACTTACTAGCGTTAACCCAATTAAAAACCATTGATTTAATATAATATCTGAGATCCAAGCTTCTGTCTGAAATTGTAAAATTAATGGTAAACTCAAAATTAACAAAGCATTCGCTGGAGTCGGTAGTCCAATAAAAGATGTCGTTTGTCTAGTATCGATATTAAATTTAGCCAATCGATATGCAGAGGCTAGTGTTACAAGTAAACCTATTAGAGAGAGGTAAGGTATAAATACCTGGGTTGAGTTTTGATTAAAATCCCAAGAATTAAATACAGTATTAACCGAGGTTCCAGAAGTTTTTGCGAGCATCTGGAACATCACTATTCCCGGTACTAATCCGCTGGTTACCATATCTGCTAAAGAATCTAATTGTAATCCTAATTCACTTTGAACATTAAGAATTCTAGCTGCAAAACCATCAAAAAAATCGAAACCAATACCAAGTACTACAAAAAGCGCCGCCAATTCTAAAGCACCCTGAACTGCAAAAATTGTAGCTATACATCCACAAAAAAGATTAAGTAGCGTAATTATATTAGGAATTTGCTTTTTAAGCTGCATATGGTTTGGTTTTTGTGTAAAAATAACAAACTATTTTCGTCTATTAACATAGACTGCACAATATGAAATCGCAAATAAAGTTTATCATGTTGAAAAATAGTGAGATATTTGTGAAAAATTGCTTGGATTGAAAAGAATTATAATTGTTTTACTTGTTCTAACCGTGTCCATTTCTTCGGCACAGACTAGAAAATATTCTAATGAATTTCTAAACATTGGTGTAGATGCTGGTGCTTTAGGTATGGCCAATGCTGTGGTTGCATCTTCTGGAGATGTAAATTCTGGATATTGGAACCCTGCTGGATTAATTCATCTGGAAGATAATCAAGTATCTTTTATGCACGCAGCTTATTTTGCTAATATTGCTAATTACGATTATTTAGCTTTTGCTATGCCACTAGATGAGAAAAGTGCTATTGCACTGTCTTTAATTAGATTTGGAGTGGATGATATCTTAGACACTACAAGTTTGGTAGATGCTGATGGAAACATTGATTATACAAGGATCAATTTATTCTCTGCTGCAGATTACGCTTTTACATTTTCGTACTCCAGAAAATTACCTATTGAGGGATTAAGTTATGGAGCGAATGCAAAAGTAATCCGAAGAGTCATTGGTGATTTTGCTTCTTCCTGGGGATTTGGTCTTGATGCAGCATTGCAATACCAGAAAAACAATTGGCAATTCGGAATTATGGTAAGAGATATCACTACTACTTTTAATGCCTGGAGTGTAGAGGATTTTGCTATTGGTGATCTTAACGGTGATGGCATTCCGGATGAAGATCAAATACCACAAATTAGAGATCAAGAATTACCAGAAACTACTGAGATAACAATACCTAAACTTCAATTTGGTGCAGCTAGAAATTTTGACTTAGGTAAAAAAATAGGGTTAAATACAGAATTGGATATGATTGTCCGTTTTGCAGAGACAAATGATATTATTTCCTCTTCAGCTATCAGCATCACGCCTGCTTTTGGTTTTGAATTGGATTACGCCAAAATTGTTTACTTACGTGGTGGTGTTGGTAACTTTCAGAACATAGAACAGTTTGATGGATCAGACAATGTTGGTTTCCAACCCAATTTTGGTATCGGTTTTCAATACAAAGGTATACAAGTAGATTACGCATTAACCGATATTGGAGATCAAAGTGCCGCAATTTATTCTAATGTGTTTTCCATTAAAGTAGACTGGAGTGTCTTTAGATAAGTATTCTGCAATCATTACATTTTTTTTAGTTTAGGTTTTAAGTATTGTAACGAAATAAGTTTATTTTCGTTATTAAGACAGAACACTCTTATATGAAGAATATCTTACTTGCTATTTCATCCGGCTTGTTACTTGCGATTGGCTGGCCAACTTATGGTTTTCCGCTATTTCTTTTTTTTGGTTTTGTTCCACTACTAATTACTGAATACAAAATACGTAATAACAAATTTCATAAAAGTCAGGTATTTGGATTAGCATTTCTTGCACTCTTTATTTGGAATATGATCACTACTTGGTGGATTTATAACTCCACCCCTTTTGGCATGTGGTTTGCCGAGATAGTGAATAGCTTACTAATGGCATTGGTATTTCTTATCTATCATATAATTGCACGAAGAGCATCATTTACTATTGGATCTATTTTTCTGATATGTATATGGATGAGTTTCGAATACTTACATCTACAATGGCAGTTTTCATGGCCTTGGCTTAATTTAGGTAATGGATTTGCTAATTTCACTTCTTGGATTCAGTGGTATGAATATACAGGAACTTTTGGAGGAAGCTTATGGATCTGGATTGTAAATATCGGAATCTATAAAAGTGTGCTGCTTTTTATAGAACACAAAGATAAATCTATCTTATATCGATCAGCAATAAGAAACGGGCTTGTTATACTCATTCCGATTTTAATTTCTTTTATTATTCTGAAAACCTACGAAGAGGATGGACAAGATGTGGAAGTTATAATTTTGCAACCTAATATAAATCCCTATACAGAAAAGTATAACACCACGGATGATCGTGTAGGAACATTATTAAATTCACTTACAGCTTCAAAGATTAGTAATAAAACAGATTTCATTATAGCACCAGAGACTGTTTTTGCCGATAATAACAGATTAAAAAACTTTCAGAGTTCTATTGCCAAAAAAACAGCTTTAAGTATCATTAGTAAATATCCAAAGTCGAATTTCTTATCAGGTATTTCTTTAATTGATGTGTTCCGGGATCCATCAAAAGTTCATTCGCAGACTAATGAACATAAAAGTGGTGTATTTTATGATGATTATAATTCTGCATTCTTTGTAAGACCAGATGGAACCGATGAGTTATATCACAAAAGCAAATTGGTAGTCGGTGTAGAGAATTTTCCTTATCAAAGTATTTTCAAACCAATTGTTGGAGATGCTATGATTGATTTGGGTGGTACAGTCGCAAAAAAAACAACTCAATCTGATCGTGAAGTATTCTTTACAAAAGAAGGAATTGGCGCAGGGCCAATTATATGTTACGAAAGTGTGTATGGTGAATTCGTATCAGGTTATGTAAGGAATAATGCCGATTTTCTTGCTATCATTACCAATGATGCATGGTGGGGAGTCACACAAGGACACAAACAACATTTGGCTTACGCAAAATTCAGAGCTATAGAAACACGAAGAAGTATTGCAAGAAGTGCCAATACCGGAATCTCTGCGATTATAGATCAAACCGGAACTATTGTTTCATCTCTTGGATATAATGAACAAGGAGCACTAAAAGGAACCTTAAAAACTAATGATAAAATAACCTTTTACGTAAAAGCTGGGGATTATTTAGCAAGAGTTGCTATTTTTCTGATGATTTTTATTTTTCTGTTTTCTGTGACTAGACGAAGAAAGAAAATATCAATACCATAAAGCCGAATCCAATATTTGTACTTAATTTGCAAAATTTCAAATCATAAACCACCAATTACCAAGTGAATTACGTATCAGTCGAAAATATAGCCAAATCTTTTGGGGAGCGGATCCTGTTTAAAAATATTTCTTTTGGAATTAATGAAGGCCAGAAAGTAGGTTTTGTTGCAAAAAACGGAACAGGAAAAACATCCTTACTTAATATTATTGCTGGTGATGAAGAGCCTGATGAAGGACAAGTGGTGTATAGAAAGAATCTAAAAGTAGCTTTTTTACCGCAAGAACCAAACCTGGATCCTAGTCTAACAATAGAACAAACTATTTTTGCGGCGGACAATGAGACCTTACGGGTGATCAACACCTACGAAAAAGCTTTAGAAAATCCAGATGATGCAGAAGCATACCAAAAAGCATTTGAGCAAATGGATGCTCTTAACGCCTGGGATTTTGAGACGCAATACAAACAAATTCTTTTTAAGTTAAAGCTCGAAAATTTAGATAAAAAAGTAAGTCAACTTTCTGGAGGACAGAAAAAGAGACTTGCACTAGCAAATATATTATTAAGTAAACCGGAACTATTATATCTAGATGAACCTACCAATCACTTGGATCTAGAAATGATCGAATGGTTAGAAGAGTATTTTGCCAAAGAAAATTTCACACTCTTTATGGTAACTCACGATCGTTATTTTCTGGAAAATGTATGTAATGAGATCGTAGAATTAGAAAATGGCAAATTGTATAGTTACAAAGGTAATTATGCTTATTACCTACAAAATAAAGAAGCTAGAATAGCTAATGAAGAAATAGAAACTGGTAAGGCAAAACAACTTTACAAAAAAGAATTGGACTGGATGCGAAGACAGCCCAAAGCCCGCACAACAAAATCCAAATCCAGAATTGATGATTTCTATGAAATCAAAGAGCGCGCTCACCAAAGAAGAAATGATCATGAAGTACAGTTAGAAATCAATATGGAACGTCTAGGAAGTAAAATTCTGGAAATCCATAAAGTTTCCAAAAGCTTCGAAAATCTAACTTTATTAGACAAGTATGAGTATGTATTCAGAAAGGGAGAACGAGTTGGTATCATTGGTAAGAATGGAACCGGAAAATCCACATTTTTGAATATGCTCACCGGAGCTATTCAACCCGATCAAGGGAAAATAGTAGTTGGTGATACCGTAAAATTCGGGTATTACACGCAGCGAGGAATTACCATTAAAGAAGGACAAAAAGTAATTGAAGTAATCAGAGAATTTGGCGACTACATTCCTTTGAAAAAAGGAAGACAGATTTCTGCGCAGCAATTATTAGAACGCTTTTTATTCGATCGTAAAAAGCAATATGATTTTGTAGAAAAATTAAGTGGTGGTGAAAGAAAGCGATTGTATTTATGTACTGTTCTGATACAAAACCCTAATTTTCTAATACTTGATGAACCTACAAATGATCTAGATATTGTTACCTTAAATGTTTTAGAAAATTTCTTACTTGATTTTCCAGGCTGTCTAATTGTGGTATCTCACGATCGTTATTTTATGGATAAAATAGTGGATCACTTGTTTGTATTTAGAGGAAATGCAGTCATTGAAGATTTCCCAGGTAATTATTCGGATTATCGAGCCTACGAAAATAGTCGTACACCAGAGAAAATTAAAACTCCGGACGCTGAACCTAAAACAAAAGCTTCCTGGAAAAAGGAAAACAAAACTGCCTTATCTTATAACGAGCAAAAAGAATATAACCGTATAGAACGAGATCTAAAAAAGTTAGAAATTCAGAAGAAAGATATCGAAGCTCTTTTTGCCAATGGCACATTAGAAGGAGATAAAATAAATGAGGAATCTGCAAAACTAAAAAAGATCATAGATGATATCGAAGAAAAAGAAATGCGTTGGTTAGAGCTTTCTGAGAAAATGGAGTAATCAAATCTATTTCTTGTATTGATGCTATTTAGAATTAAATCATATCTATATTTTTTATGGAAATCCACCAATCAGCACGGTGTGCATTCTCCTTTTGTATTTAACCTAGTTACAAAATGTTTTTATGATAGGAAGAAAAGAGCATCAGATGCATCGATTACATCTATCTATAAAAACAATCCTGTAGAGATTAGTTTAAAGAACACAAAACTTCTAAACAGATTAATAGGATATCTTAATTACGAGAAGGTATTAATTGCCGAAAATTCATCTAGTTTTATAGAACAGATTTTATCTATTGATAATTCTACTACAATTTATTATTCGGCAGAAGATCTAGATCAATTTGACTTTATTTACTTAGATATTAATCAATTTAAAAAACATTCTAAACTTTTAGATATATTGTTTTCGAAAGCACATAATGATTCTCTTCTTCTTCTAAATTCGATACATACATCCGAAGAGAATCAAACAATTTGGCAACAATTACATAACCATCCTAAAGCTAAAGTAAGCATAGATACCTATGATTTTGGGTTCATATTTTTTAGAAAAGAACAGGAAAAAGAACATTTTGTTATTAGAGTGTAACAACTTCTTGTTTGATGCGTCATATAAGCTAAAATCGTATCTTACGGCTAGAATTAATTTCATCGCATGGAAAACGTTATCGATATCAAAGGTATCATTAGAAATTTTCAATTAGGTCAGGAAACCGTTTATGTACTTAAGGGTATTGATCTAGAAATAAAGAGAGGAGATTACATTGCTATTATGGGGCCTTCTGGGTCTGGAAAATCAACTCTAATGAATCTTTTAGGTTGTCTAGACACACCAACAGATGGCACATACAATCTTAATGGGAATGATGTAAGCAAAATGACCGATGATGAATTGGCGGATATTAGAAATAAAGAAATTGGTTTTGTTTTTCAGACCTTTAACCTGCTGCCCAGAACTACTGCACTAGATAATGTTGCCTTACCTATGGTCTATGCCGGAGTTTCTAAAAAAGATAGAAATGCAAGAGCTGAAGAGGTATTGGCAGATGTGGGACTAGCGGACCGTATGGATCACAAACCCAATCAGCTTTCTGGTGGCCAGCGACAACGAGTTGCCGTAGGTCGTGCGTTGGTCAATAAACCTTCTATCATATTAGCAGATGAACCTACAGGGAATCTGGATTCTAAAACTTCTTTAGAAATTATGCAATTGTTTGATGACATTCATGCTGCTGGTAATACTGTGATCTTAGTAACACATGAAGAAGAAGTAGCTGCCCACGCACATCGAGTAATTAGATTACGAGATGGTATAGTTGAGAGTGATCAGAGAAATCGATAGTTTATAGTTCATTGTTTGAAAATATTAATTCGTATTTTGGTGTTTTACTAATTCGGATTTCTATATGCAACCCATACATATTCTGCTTTTAATTGCCGCTTACTTTGGCGTATTGCTTTTAATTTCATATTTCACAGGAAAAAGTTCAGGAAATGAAGCTTTTTTTAAAGCTAATAAGCAATCTCCCTGGTATATAGTTGCTTTTGGAATGATTGGTGCCTCTTTAAGTGGAGTTACATTTATTTCTGTTCCTGGATGGGTTGAGGGAGCACAGTTTAGTTATATGCAGATCGTCTTCGGATATCTGGCGGGTAATTTTGTCATTGCGTATGTCTTAATGCCTATTTATTATGGATTAAACGTCACCTCTATTTATCAATATCTGGAAGAAAGATTTGGGATAGTTAGTTATAAAACAGGAGCATTCTTTTTCTTCATATCCAGAGTTTTAGGTGCCTCTTTCAGGCTTTATCTTGTGGCAATTGTATTACAACAGTATATTTTTGATGAATGGAATGTACCATTCGAAATTACCGTTATACTTTCTATACTGTTAATCTGGATATATACCTTTAGAGGAGGTATAAAAACAATAGTTTGGACCGATACGTTACAGACATTATTTATGTTAATCGCCTTAGGAACGGCAATCTATTATATTAACGATCAAATAGGATGGTCTTTTTCAGAATTTCTCTCTTCCGAAGAATTAAAAAACTATGATAAAGTATTTTTCTTTGATAGCTTTTTAGAAAAAAATCATTTCTTCAAATCATTTATCGGAGGTATGTTTATTGCCATCTGCATGACTGGACTGGATCAAGATATGATGCAAAAAAATCTGACCTGTCGTAATTTAAAAGAAGCACAGAAAAACATGGTTTCTTTTAGTTTTGTGTTGATATTGGTAAACTTTATTTTTCTTCTATTAGGTGCGTTACTATTTATATATGCAGATCAATTTAATATAGCCACTCCTATTGTAGATGGAAATGTAAAAACAGATTTGCTGTTCCCAGAAATAGCCATTAATGGTGGATTAGGTATCGTATTAGCTGTGGCTTTTATTCTTGGACTAGTTGCTGCGGCATATAGTAGTGCTGATAGCGCACTGACGTCTCTAACAACCTCTTTTTGTATTGATTTTTTGGGAATTGAGAAAAGAGATCAAAAAGATCAAGTAGCTATCCGAAAGAAGACCCATATTGCGATGAGCATCTTATTGATCATTGTGATTATAATTTTCAAACATGTATTAACTGAAAATGTAATCAGTAATTTACTAACTGTGGCTACTTTTACGTACGGTCCATTACTAGGATTATTTGCTTTCGGAATTTTTACCAATTATAAAATAAAAGATCAATATACTTGGATCGTAGCCTTGATCTCTGTTCTGGTTATTGTTGGTGTATGGAAAATACCTTCTGAGTTAATTGGTGGGTATAAAATTGGTTATGAATTACTCCCTCTCAATGGATTACTTACATTTTTGGGATTAATATTGATTCGTAGAAAGTAATACTAAAGTACAAGCTACCTCAGCTTCAATATTAGCTTGCTTCAGGATACTATAAAATTCAGGATTTTCAGTTCCCGGATTAAAAATGACTCTTTTCGGTTGAAGACTTACTATATATTCATAATACTGCTGCTGACGTGCAGGATTAAGATATAACGTAATAGTATCAATATCATCAAAATCAATTAAATCAGTCTCTATTTTAATCCCAGAAACTTCTCCTTCTCGAAGACCAATCGCAACGACACTTTGTTTATGATTTACCAGTCTATGAATAGCTAGATTAGAATATCGATTAGATTTTAAGGAAGCTCCTAACACCAAGGTCTTTTTAAACATATCACTTAATAATTTAACCGCAAAATAAAGTTAATACCTTAGTGTTTCACGCTGTAAACGTTAAAAATAAACCTAAAAATGTTAAAAACAAAAACGACCTGTAACATAAGCCTTATCTCTCGCGTCTTATAAGAAAGAAATATTATTTTCATAGATTTAGTTAGTTAGTTACTTAATAATCAAATTTTATTCATAGTTGATGGTTAGTGTTACTATTTGATTATTATAGAGAACCGCCCCTTATTCAGGGGCGGTTTTTGATTTTATAATTTATTGTTAAAAAAAGACCTAAGGTGTAACAGTTTTTACTCTAAGTCGTCATATACGAAACACGCCTAATCAACGTGAATAATAATGAAAAACAAGCACTGATGTATTATGCTATACAAAGTACAGTGTTTAACATAAAAATCAATCAAATAAACGTTCAGATGAAAACAATCAATCTACTTGGCCAGTATACTGGTCCAAAACTAATTCTCTTATTCCTATCATTATGTTGCACGATAGCAACAGCACAACCCAATAACGATGCAATTGTAGGTACAGTAACAGGAAAAGTAATCGATAAAGGGCTTAACCAACCTATACCTTACGCCACTATTATTATTAATGATGGGGCTGAAAAATTAATCAGTGGTGGTATTACAAAAGATGATGGAACTTTTTTAATTACAGATGTTCCAAAAGGAAATTATACTTTAAAAATACAGTTCATCGGATATACTAGTTATACACAACCTATTGAAATTTCTAGAAAAAGTAAGGATATAGATGTAGGTGTCATTTCTTTAGAAGAAGAAGCCCAAGCATTAGACGATGTCACTATTATTGCAGAACGAACGACAATCGAGCAAAAAATCGACAGAAAGGTTATTAATATCGGAAAAGACCTAACAACTACAGGAGGTACTGCCGCTGAAATTATGCAAAATATTCCATCAGTAAATGTAGATCAAGATGGTAATATTGCATTGCGTGGCAATCCCAATGTACAAATATTAATAGATGGTAAACCAACCAATATTTCCCCAACACAATTATTGAAACAAATTCCTTCTACTTCTATTAAATCTGTAGAGTTAATTACCAATCCATCTGCTAAATACAATCCAGAAGGAATGAGCGGTATTATTAATATTGTATTACGAAAAAATGCCAATATCGGATTTAATGGAAACATAAATCTAGGCGTAAATTGGGATAAAAATGCTCGATTTAATAGTTCTATTGATCTAAATTACAGAAGTGGCAAGATCAATGTGTATGGAAATTATGGTGCAAATATTACAAAAAACTTAAATCAAGGTTTTGTTTTTAGAGGAGATCAAAATTATAGAACTGATTTTCGTTTTCGGGATAATAACAAATCCCATTTGTTTAAGGTCGGATTCGATTATTATATCAACGATCAGAATACAATATCCTTTTACACCAATCAAAATTTATTTGATGGTGCCACTGCTGGAACAACAGATATCCTGTTTTTTGACACACCAGAAGGAAACATTTTTCAAGATCTTATAAATAACAATAATAATCTTGGGTCTACGTATAACTTTGATTATAAGCATGATTTTAAAAAAGAAGGTCATAACATAGAACTAGAAGTTGATTACAATGTGTTCGATGGAGATAGCGACGATGATTTTAACTTTATTGGAGGATCTACATTAGATTATAATGATATATTAAATAATGAAAGGACAAACACAACAATCAACTTAGATTATATAAATCCTTTATCAGAAAAGGCAAAACTAGAACTAGGGTATGAAGGTCGATTAAGACGAACTGATAACGAATATCAATCTACCTTGTTTGACGATTCTAAGTATCAATACGACAGAGATATTCATGCACTATACGCTACTTATGGAAAGAACTATGAGAAGTGGTCTTATCAAGTTGGAGCAAGACTGGAAAGCTATCAAGTAGAAGCAATTTTTAATGATGAAAAAGTATTTGAAGATGATATTTTCACAATTTATCCATCTGCATACCTAAGCTATACTCCAGGTGAAAAGAATAGCTATCAATTAAGTTATAGTCGAAGAGTAGATAGACCAGGATTAAATCAGGTTAATCCAATTAGAGAATGGAGTACCCCAAGAATTACTTCTAGAGGAAATCCTGAATTAGATCCCCAATTCACAAACTCAATTGAGTTAAATTATACTCGTAAACTAAAAGGAGGCTCTATCACGGCCGGAACCTTTTATCGTTTGATAAATGACGAAATTAATCAGACTTTATTAGCTGATCCAACTGTAGAGGAAGGTCAGATACTTACTTTTGAAAATTTTGATAATAATTCTGCTTATGGAATTGAGGTTTCCAGTAATTATCGTCCAACAAAATGGTGGAATTTTAATGCAAGTTTTGATCTCTATGCACAAACGCAAAAAGGTATTGTAGAAGACGTAGTAGAAGTTAATGGAATGAATGAAATCATTCAAGTATCTAGTGAAGTGGATGCTGTTGTTTATAATTTTAGAATGAATAATAATTTTAAAGCTACCAAAAACTTAACATTTCAATTATTCGGGTTTTACAGAGGTGAGCAAGAAGGAATTCAATTTAAAACAAAGCCATTCTATTTCGTGAATACTGGAGCGCGTTATAATTTCTTACAAGGGAAAGCAACTGCAAGTATTAATTTTAACGATATTTTTAATACAATGCGCTTTAGGTTTTCTGGAGATTTTCCGTTCGAACAAAATGGAGAATTTCAGGGAGAAACACGAACAATTTTTCTTGGATTATCATATCGCTTTGGTAGTGGAAAGAACAGAAAAGTTTCCAGAAAAAGAAGAGATAAAAATGAAAAATCCGGTGGAGGGATACTTTAGAAAAATTAAATAATATGTTAATTTGATAAATTATTCGCATATTATTTGTTAAATTTAAATATTAATTAAAGAAAAACCCCATAAGTTAAATAAATGTAAAAAAAACATCGTTTTTGTAACACTATCCAAATTGTTACGTCTATTATAGTACCATTATGGTTATAATTTATTTGAATTAGCCTTTAAAGAAAAAAAATAACCCGGTAACAAAAAAATCGCGAAACTAAGTTAGTTTCGCGATTTTTATTTTATTGAAATTTTAATATCTTTTACTACCACTTAATAATTGCACTCCCCCAAGTAAAACCACTTCCAAAAGCTGCCAATACGACTACATCACCTTCTTTAATTTTTCCTTCTTCCCAAGCCTCTGTTAAAGCAATTGGAATTGAAGCCGCGGTAGTATTACCATATCGTTGAATATTATTGTATACATGATCATCCGAAAGTCTAAATTGCTTTTGCACAAATTGAGAAATTCTAAGATTAGCCTGATGCGGTATTAACATATTAATATCCGTAGCAGTAAGATTGTTTTTCTGTAATCCTTCATTGATAACTTCAGAAAAGCGCACTACTGCATTCTTAAATACAAATTGACCATTCATGTATGGGTAATAAGGTATATTTTCCTGGTTGTTTTCTTCTATAATCTCAGGAACCCAATGCTCTGTGCTTGGTCCTTCTAATGATAATTCCTTAGCATGCGCTCCTTCACTATGTAAATGTGTAGATAATACACCACTTCCATCTTCTTTTTCATTTCTCGATAACACCATTGCTCCTGCTCCATCACCGAATATCACAGAAACTCCTCTACCCCTTGTAGTCATATCAAGTCCTCCACTATGATTTTCACTACCTATAATCAAAACGTTCTTATACATCCCCGTTTTAATAAACTGATCTCCTACAGATAATGCATATACGAATCCGCTACATTGGTTACGGACATCAAGTGCTGGTATGGTACTCATATCCATCATATCCTGAACTCTAACTCCTCCTCCTGGGAAATACATATCCGGACTCAATGTTGCAAAAATGATAAGATCTATATCATCTTTTGTTAACTTTGCTCTTTCTATAGCTATTTTTGCCGCTTTTACCCCCATAACAGAAGTACTATTTCCATCTCCTTTTTTAATATGGCGTCTTTCTTTTATACCGGTACGTTCTTGGATCCAGGCATCATTGGTATCCATTACTTTAGAAAGATCATCATTAGTTACAACGTTTTCAGGAACATAGCTACCTAATCCTGTTACTTTTGAAGTATACATATATTATAATATTGAGTGTGTATTGTCTGTAATTATAGCATATTACTTGTAATGCTAAAAATACAGAAGAGCAAGATATGTATTCTTCTCTTTTTGATAAAAGAAACCGCAATCTTATTATATGCACGCATAACAAATCATCGCATTACACATATTCTATTAAATTAGAAAAGAAGTATAAAGTAATAATATATGTACTAAAAATAATACATCCTATAAAACAAACTATCTTGTAATAAGAACCTTCGTTAAAACTTTAATATCTGCTTGGTAATTTTATGTATATTATCTGAAACCTCAACTGTATACACTCCAGAAGGGAAAGAGGTTAAGGACAAAGTATTCCTTCTGGATAAGTTACATTTGGTTTTAATCATTTTTCCTTTCTTATCATATATCGAATAAGATACGTTAGCATCTTCCTTATCCAGATCGATATAAATCGTATTTAACAATTGGTTTAAATATATAGAAAATGTAGAATCTAAAGCTTTTTCTAAATTATTCTGAAGTATTGATTGTGTATTCATATCTAAATTATTTTTCATTTCTCATCTGAAATTTAGAATGCATATTCCTAAATCAAAGCAAGTTATGAGGTTCTTTCTTGTTAAAACTAAGTAATCTAGATGTTTCATAAGAGCAAGAACTTTTTAGAAAATTCCTTTTTTTCGATTAATGACCAATAAAATCTATATAAAGTGTTTTCTCTATTTAACAGATCAACTACAGATTTTTTAAAATGCGAAAGGCACGCCAACCACAGCATGCCTTTCTAACAACCTAACCAATAAATAAACAAACCAAAGCCAGTCTGAAGACTGACTAAAGGTACTTTTCGAAATTTTTAACACGAATTGTTGCTCCTAGATCGTGTAATAAGTTATACAAACCAAAAAATGTTCTGTTGATATACAAGAAGTGTTTACTGCCTCTATTACCATTCATTTTTCTCAGCTCTGTGTCTTTAGAATATTTTTCACTCAATTCTGTTATTGCTCCCCAGAACTTTTCATCTGCAAAATCAAATATTTCCATCTGAAAAGGAGTAGTAAAAAGACTTAACATCTCGTGGAATAACTCCGAGAAGAAAGCTCTTTCTTCTGGAGAATCATCTTCTCGAAGTATTTCCAACTCAAACATTTTCAGGGCAAAAAAATCGGGGTCCTCTATGTTTTCTTTTTCAGCCAATTCAAAATAAGGAGTATAAAACTCTAACGGAACTTTCTTTACACAGCCAAAATCTATTGCTATTAAATTATCATCCTTATCGACTAAGAAGTTACCAGGATGTGGATCTGCATGAACTGCTTTGAGGATATGCATTTGATACATATAAAAATCCCAAAGCGCCTGTCCTATTTTATTGGCTTTTTCCTGATCTGTATTTTGCTTAGCGAATTCACTAAGGTGAACACCATCCATCCAATCCATCGTAATAATACGTTTGCTGGATAATTCTTCATAATACTTAGGAAAAGTAAGATTAGGGATTCTGGAACAAGCTCCAGTTATTTCTTTACTTTGTTGTACTTCTAAAACATAATCTGTCTCTTCTAAAAGCTTTCCTTCCAATTCCTGAAAATATTTATCAGAATCTTTACCTTTTAAATTAAACATTCTGATGGCGATGGGTTTTACCATCGCCAAATCAGAACTTATACTGTCTGCAACTCCAGGATATTGAATTTTCACAGCAAGTTTTTTCCCGTCTTTAGATGCCTTATGTACCTGTCCGATACTAGCGGCGTTAACAGATTGAGTTGCAAACGTATCATATAAATCTTCCGGATACTTTCCGTGATATTTTTTGAATGTTCTTCTAACTAATGGTGCAGACAATGGAGGAACACTAAATTGCGCTAAAGAAAATTTCTCTACATACGCATTAGGTAATATATTTTTCTCCATCGAAAGCATTTGCGCTACTTTTAGCGCGCTACCTTTTAGGTTTTTTAATCCATCATAGATATCAGCAGCATTATTCTCATTAAGCTGATCTCTAGTAGTATTAGGATTAATAGCTTTTTTACTATAGTATTTAAGATAATTTCCACCTACCTTAACACCCGTCTTAACCAGCTCTGTTGTCCTTCCTATTTTTGTAGTTGGTATTTTATCTATAGTCTTCATTGTATATTTTTAGTCTCTTTATGATTTGATTATCCTCTGTAATTAATTCCACATTGTCTTTTCTTTCCAAAGAAATTTTCCAAAATCCAAAACACTACTCAGTGGCGTATTATCAAATAAATCAAATATTGTATTAACAGATTTCTCTATTGCAATGTCAGTTTTTTCGAATCCAGCAGATTCATCGTCCATCCAAAATTTTAAAAGAAATAAAAACTGTAACCAAGCACCTTCTGAATATACCGCAACAGGATTTTTCGCAATTCGAAACATTTTATCGTCATTATCTACCTCAATAAGTTCTTTGGCGAAATCTTTAATATGTTTTCGAAGTCCTTTTAACTGACCCATATTCTTTAGAGGCATTTCGTGATACTTTAAAGCAAATAACACATAACTACGATTTAGCGTTAATAACTCAAAAAATGTGTAAAAGAAAGTGAGCATTTTATCTTTACTAGATAATTTATCGTACTCTTCGTTACTATTCATTGCATCTATAGTAGTACTAAAAAAAGTATTCCAAATTCTTTTATTCACACTATCTAAACTACCGAAGAAACTATAAAATTCTTCTTCTTTTATTTTAGATTCTTTGCAGAACTTAAATACCGATTTAGGATAAGAATCGTGCTCTAAAGCGTAATTCATATAATTCGTAATGATATAATGACTATCAATTGTCTGTTTCTTTTTTGGAGAGGCCATAATTACTAATTTACAGTGTAAAGATAATGATTGTTTAACTTTTTTGTAAAAAACCTAAACAAAAAATTTGTTAAAGTTGTTTCAGAAAAAATGAAACTTAATTTAAACGTTTTACCATAGACGAAACAATGTTACTATCCTTACGTTTTATCAATCCCTCTCTTATTTCTGTGTCAGTTTGTCAGCAATGTAGAATTGGTATTTTTTTTGACTATAAAGAGTCCAGTAGTGATAATTAAAATTAAAACATAAATAAAATGGCAACAGGAAGTATTAATGTATCAGTAGAAAACATTTTTCCTTTGATTAAAAAATTCTTGTATTCTGATCATGAGATCTTTTTACGAGAGTTAATATCTAACGCAACAGATGCGACTCTAAAACTAAAACATTTAACGAATATTGGTGAAGCTAAGGTAGAATATGGCGATCCTAGGATTGAAGTTAAAATTGACAAAGAAAATAAACTCCTGCATATCATTGATCAAGGGATTGGTATGACAGCGGAAGAGGTTGAAAAATATATCAATCAGGTAGCTTTTTCTGGTGCTGAAGAATTCTTAGAGAAATATAAAGACAGCGCGAAAGATTCTGGAATTATTGGACATTTTGGTTTAGGGTTCTACTCGGCATTTATGGTGGCTAATAAAGTAGAAATTATTACAAAATCATATACAGACGCACCAGCAGCACACTGGACTTGTGATGGCTCTCCTACTTATACAATAGAAGCCCACGATAAAACTGAAAGAGGAACAGAAATCATCCTACATATTGGAGAAGATGATACAGAATTCCTTGAAGAAAGTAGAATCAGTGAATTATTGGTAAAATATAATAAGTTTATGCCCGTTTCGATTAAATTCGGAACTAAAACAGAAACATTACCAAAACCAGAAGGAGCTAAAGAAGAAGATCCAGCACCTACTCAGGAAGTAGATAACATCATAAACAATCCTAATCCGGCTTGGACTAAACAACCTGCTGATCTAAAAGATGAAGATTATAAAGGTTTTTATAGAGAGTTGTATCCAATGCAGTTCGAAGAGCCTTTATTTAATATCCACCTTAACGTAGATTATCCATTTAACCTTACAGGGATTTTATATTTCCCTAAGCTTGGACAGGATATGAATATGCAAAAGGATAAAATTCAATTATATCAAAATCAAGTTTTCGTAACGGATAATGTAGAAGGTATTGTTCCTGAATTTTTAACAATGCTTCGTGGTGTTATTGATTCTCCTGACATTCCGTTAAATGTTTCTAGATCTTATTTACAAGCAGATGGTGCTGTAAAGAAAATCTCTAGTTATATCACACGTAAAGTGGCGGATAAACTGAATTCTTTATTCAAAAATGATAGAGAAGATTTTGAAAAGAAATGGAATGATATTAAAGTAGTGATCGAATATGGAATGCTTTCTGAAGATAAGTTCTTCGAAAAAGCTGATAAATTTGCATTATACCCTACTGTTGATGGCACCTATTTCACTTTTGAAGAATTACAGGAAAAAATAAAAGAAAATCAAACAGATAAAGATAATAAACTAGTTGTCTTATATGCTTCTGATAAAGATGAGCAACATGCATATATCGCTTCGGCAAAAGATAAAGGATACGAAGTATTATTGCTAGATTCACCGATTGTTTCGCATCTGATCCAGAAACTAGAAACTAGTAAAGAAAATATTTCTTTTGTTCGTGTAGATGGTGATCATATCGATAACCTGATTAAAAAAGACGAGGAAACTATTTCTAAACTATCAGATGAAGAAAAAGATGCGTTAAAAGTTGATCTAGAAAAAGTGATTCCTGCTGATAAATATACGGTTCAGTTAGAAGCTATGGATAGTAATGCTTCTCCGTTTATAATTACACAACCAGAGTTTATGCGTCGTATGAAAGAGATGCAGCAAACTGGCGGCGGTGGAATGAATATGTTTGGTAATATGCCAGAGATGTACAATCTAATTGTGAATACAAATCATGAGTTGATTGGACAAATTAAAGACACTAAAACCGATAAAAAGAAGGAGCGCTTGATAAAGCAATCACTGGATTTAGCAAGATTATCACAGAATTTACTTAAAGGTGAAGAATTGACTGAATTTGTAAAACGTAGTTTTGAGATGATTAAATAAAGAAATTAGATATTAGATCGCTAACGCTATTAGATATTAGACCGCTTTGCTATTAAACAGTAGAGCGGTTTTTTATTTCTACCTTTTTATAACATATTTTATTATTTTTACAATATCACTTTCCGTATGGATAATAATACAAATGAGGAATACAATTTATCTTTTCGTACTTATACTATCAGTTTGTTTTAAAACAAATGGACAAGAAATCGTTTCGGGTTATTTACACTTGGAAAACTCTGAGAATTGGGAGCAAAAAGTAAATTTAAGCAAAGTACAATTAAACGGTAAGGCTAATGGACATACCTATATACCTATTGCTTCTTCCGTTCTTTCTAAAGAAGGATACTTCTCTTTTGATCAAAAATGGTTTGATAACAAAGATCACATATATAGAATTCATGTAAATCCAATTAAATCAATATCAAGACGCACAGGTCTTGCTAAAAATTCTAAGTTATTTATTTTATCAAAAAATGACTCCATTTATTTTAAAAAAGGAACATCACCATTTGATTCCTATACTACCAATAATAAGGCTCACAAGGAATGGGAACAACTAAAAAAATTCGAATCTAAATTTGAAAGTCTACACGACGATTTTGATACGGAAAAGTACTTACTTAGAACCAAAGGATATGTAAAAGACTCCTTGCAAATTCTTCTGGTAAAATTAATAAGTATTAAAAAACTTGATGATAAGAAATTACTAGAAAAAGATATTAAAGAAAATACTGCTTATTATACCAGCTTATTAAAAGAATTAAAATCAAGTGAAATCGATCCTGCGCTATTCTTGTATCTAGAGAATAAACTTTCTTTAGTTTATTTAGAAAATACTGATGAAAAATATTCCATTAGTGTAGTACTAAATGGTATAGCTGGATTGGTTATTACATTTCTTGTTCTTTTAATTTTCAGAAGACGACGAAATCGTAATAATAATGATTTAGTGCCTTTAAGTAAACAAGAAAATACTATAAAGGAGTTAATCATTTCCGGAAAAAGCAATAAGGAAATTGCCAATGAACTGTTTATTAGCATCAACACTGTAAAAACACATATCTCCAACATTTACAGTAAATTACACATTACTAGCCGAAAAGAATTATTGTTAAAAAAATAAAATCATACTAGTACTAGTACTTTATTACATCTTCTAACGCCTCACTTTTTTAAATTTTTACTCGTCATTTGATTACCTAAAAAAGGCAATCAATACAAATGAATATATCTCTTTTTAAAAAGTGGAATCGTATACTGGGTTGGACCGTATTTCTTATTTCTTTACTAGTCTATATTAATACAGTAGAACCTACAAATAGTTTTTGGGATGTAGGTGAATATATTTCAGCATCTTCAAAGTTACAAATCGGACATCCTCCTGGCGCCCCATTGTTTCAAATGATAGGAGCTTTTGCTTCTAATTTCGCTATGAACCCAGAACAAATTGCATATACATTAAACATCACATCAGGAATTGCAAGTTCATTTACTATACTTTTTATGTTTTGGTCAATTACCATTTTACTGACTAATTTGGCAAAGGCTAAATCAAATCTTACAAAAAGTACTTGTATTGCCATACTAGGAGGCGGAGTCACAGGTTCCCTGGCTTTTGCTTTTACAGATAGTTTTTGGTTTAATGCTGTAGAGGCCGAAGTTTATGCAATGGCGACTCTTATCCTCTCTGTTATGTTTTATTTAGGGCTTTTATGGCAACGAGATATGAATCAAACACAAGGAAATAAATGGATTATTCTAATTTCTTTTATCATAGGATTATCCTTTGGTGTTCATTTTATGGGGTTACTCTCCATTCCAGCAATAGGGTTGCTCTACTATTTTAAAAATTATAAAATCATTACACTCAAAAATTTTATAATCGCAAATCTTATTGTGATTGCAGTGTTACTATTTATTTTTAAGATGCTTTTACCCTATACACTTGCGTATTTTGGTAGTTTAGAAATCTTCTTTGTAAATTCAATCGGATTACCTTTTCATTCAGGGACCATTATTGCCGGTATAAGTTTGATAATTTGTTTTTACTTGGGATTAAAATACGCAAGAAAAAAATCTTATCCATTAATTCATACTTCCTTACTTTGTATTCTTTTTATTCTAATTGGTTTTTCTAGCTGGTTAATGATTCCGATTAGAGCAACTGCTGGCACGGTAATTAATGAAAACAACCCGAATAATGCCAGAGAATTATTAGCATACTACAATCTAGAACAATACCCTAAAACGCATCTATTCTATGGCCCCCAATTCACAGAAATCTATGGCAATTTAGATGAAAATGAACCCTATTTAGATGACAAACCGAAATACGAAAAAGATCTAAATACGGGAAAATATGTGATCGTTAACGATTGGAAAAATGCTAAACAGAATTTAGACAATACTCATAAAACTTTATTGCCAAGAATGTGGAGTTCCGAACATATCAGTAATTATATGCTATTTAGTGGACCATTGAAATTTTCTATAAAAGCTGAATATCAGGATGAAAAGGAACTTATAGATACTGTTATTGATTTTAGAAAACAATATGCAGCAGACCAATTAGATTATAGTGATTATCACAAATTCTTAGAATCATTTGGTCAATTTCTGGATGTCCGACCGCCTTCATTTTGGGATAATGTATCCTATCTCTTTCAGTACCAAATTAATTATATGTATTGGCGGTATTTTATGTGGAACTTTGTTGGAAGACAAGATGATGTCCAAGGAAAGTTATCTTCTTTACATGGTAATTGGCTTAGTGGAATTACTTTTATTGATGAATATCGACTTGGATCTCAAGATAATTTACCATTAGATGTAACGAAGAACAAAGCTAGAAATACGTATTACTTCATTCCTCTTATTTTCGGTTTGATTGGATTAGTTTTTCAATTGAAGCATGATAAAAAAAATTTCTGGATATTATTTATGTTCTTTTTGTTTACAGGATTATCATTAAAAATATACCTTAATGAAAGGCCTTTTGAACCTAGAGAAAGAGATTATGCTCTGGTTGGCTCTTTCTATGTATTTGCCATTTGGATTGCCTTTGGAGTATATGCACTTTTCGACATATTAAAGGATCAAATGAACGCTAAGAAAGCTGCGTACATAATAATTCTCATTTCTTTACTTGGAGTTCCTTCCCTATTGATTGCACAAAACTGGGACGATCATGATCGATCCAATCGATATACTGCTCAATCATCCGCAAAAACATACTTATCCTCTTGTCAGAAAGATGCGATTCTATTTTCTATTGGCGATAATGATAGTTTCCCTTTGTGGTATGTACAAGAGATAGAAGGATTTCGAACAGATATACGTATTCTCATCACCAATTTATTGGCTACAGATTGGTACATCGATCAGATGAAAAAAGCAGCGTATGAAGGTAAGCCCGTTCCTTCTCAATTAGAGCACACATTTTATACATATGGAAATAATGATGCAGTTTTCTACAAAAAGGTAACAAAGGACACTATGCTGATCAAAAATTGGATGCGATGGATCACATCAGATGATGATAGGACCAAAGGGGAACTTATCAATGGAAAAGTTGTTTCTACATTTCCGACAAAGAATATTCGAATACCTGTTGATAAGGAAGCTGTTTTAAAAAACGGAATAGTGTCTGAAAAAGATGCGGATAACATAGTACCATATATTGATATACAACTAAAAGGTAATTACATCCCAAAACATAGATTGGTCATGTTAGATATCATTGCTAATAACAATTGGGAACGCCCTATTTATTTTACTGGTGGAAGTTTTGGAGATGATGATTATATCTGGATGAAAGACTATTTACAATTAGACGGAATGACATATAAACTTGTTCCTATCAAAACTAAAGTGAATCCAAACAATCCATATCAATTAGGAAGAGTTGACACTAATGTGATGTATAAAAATGTGAAGGAGTGGGATTGGGGAAATGGAGATAGTACAGAAATCTATCATGACACAGAAACTAGAAAAAACGGAATATCCTACAGAACCAATCTTGGCAGATTAGCCAATCAGTTAATTAAGGAAAATCAGCTTCTTAAAGCTGAAGAAATCCTGGACTTGGGAATAGAAAAAATGCCGTTGGATATTTATGAATATTATACACCATTACATGCTTTTGTAGGCAGCTATTATGAAATAGATAAAAAAGAAAAAGCAAGAAGTTTATGGAAACAATTAGCTACAAAATATCAAGAACAACTACGTTATTTTTCAAACCTATCTTACGAAAGACAGCAAGAATATTTTGAAAGCATTATGGATAACGTGACATATTATCGAGATCTTGTGGATACTCTGGTTGAAAATCAGGATAAAGAACTTATAAATGAAGAAATAGACACTTTCAACCGATACATTAACTTGTTTCCAAGGTTTTTTGCTAAACAAGAAAAATCTAATCCAAATACTACATTAGAAGATAAAGAGAATTTATTGAAAGAATTGAGATCGGAGCAAGAAATTGAGTAGTTTAAGACTAAATCAAAATCTTAGAGCGTCTAGCTTTCATACTGCAAAAATTGATTTTTTTTTAAGTACACGAATAATCTATTCGTGTTAAAATCTATAAAATTATTTTTTTAGTTAGGATTCCTTACTATATTTGTATCAGAATATTTTTAACCTTAAAAATCATTAAAATGAGTAAATCAATTTTTTATCACGCAGGATGTCCCGTTTGTGTCACTGCCGAACAAGACATCGTAAACCTAATTGGAGCTTCGAACGTAGATATCATCCATCTTGGAGAGGAGCAATCAATAATTACCAATGCGGAGAAAGCTGGCGTTCAATCTGTTCCTGCGTTAGTAACTCCCAATGGAAATGTATTGCATATTAACTTTGGTGCATCCTTATCCGATGTAAAAAAGTAAAAATTTAAACATAATAGTTAGGATTCCTAATTATTAGGATCCTAACTATTATAAAATCAATAGAAATTATGAAACATTTATCTTTTTTAATAATCATACTATTAAGCAACACATTATTTGCTTGTGATGACTGTAAGAAATACAATAATGATGACCTAAAAATTACCGCAGTTAGTATTACACACCTGCAGGATATATCAAGTACTATTTGGGAAATTAAAGTAAAGGGGAAAGCTGGAAAAACCACTCCTGAACCAGCTGGACAACTTAATGGAGCTCCGATTTTGGGATATGTTTTTCCAACTACTTTAAAACCCACCGATGTTGGTTTTAATAGCACCGAAGGAATTGTAGCTCTGGCATTAACATCACATCCAGATTTTGACGACACTCCATTATGGGATGAAAATTATGACAACACATATGACAATGATGGTATTATATGGCACCCACATTGGGTAGTTCTTCATCAAGATAACAGAGTAAAAGGAGGATTATCAGTAAAACAATTTAAAAAGGGTGACACCTCGGTGAAGCTCCCTCCTACCAATCCTGGAATGCCGATGTACATGGATTCTCCAGGTTTTCAAGTAATTACTAAAGAAAATTCTATTAAAGTTGTTATTCCGGATTACAGAATAAGTAATCAAACTAATTTCAAGTTTGACGCTGTATCTGCTTATATGCAAGTAAATACGGACAAAAATGATCTTCCTATGCTTGGTGTTTATGAAGTATACAGTATTCTAAGTACCGATCTATCTTTACCTTATAATGTTGAATTTAAATAATCGAAAAAATGAAAATAGCAGTTTGGGATACTTATGTTAACCGAAAGGACGGGTTTCTAATGCATTTTGATATCCTTGTTCCGGATAACATCAAGGATGAAAATCAAGTTTTAGGATATGGTAAAAAATACTTGAATACCAAATCTTTTGATACTTCTAATCTAACATCGGATGAATGTAGATTTTGTCATATTGAAAAGGCTTCTCCAGAACTTATTCGTCTAATACAAACTCAAGGGTATGCCATTATTGAAATGGAAAATTGTCATTAGAACGGTAATAACTAATTAGGATTACTAACTTTGCGATTAAGAAAGTTAAATTTTCTTAATAGTTTTATATGGATAAGAGTGCTTTTAACATACCGTTTCAACATGATGACATCAATGCAAAAATAGTTATTAGCTTAGAACGTATTTCTGAAGTTTTCCGTGTTTTATTATGGGAATATGCAAAAGAGATCAAACTAAGTCCTATACAGATACAAATCATGATTTTCGTAGCGTATCACAAGGAAGACTTATGTACTGTTAGCCATTTAGCGAAAGAATTTAATCTTACTAAACCTACTATTAGTGATGCTGTTAAAGTTTTAGAACAAAAAAAAATGATTTCTAAAAACAAAACATCTACTGATAGTAGAAGTTACTATATCAGTTTAACTGCTGATGGCAAAAAGAGTGTTTCTAAAACTGAGCACTTTGCGAGTCCTATCAGAAAAAAAATTGACAGCTTTAATCAGGAAGAGCAAGAATCATTATTAAAAACTCTTAGTTCTTTAATCTATAAACTGAATAGATCTGGAATTTTATCTGTTCAGAGAACCTGTTATGCCTGTAAATTCTACGAAAAGAAAACTGAAAACAATGATTTCTGTAATCTTATTAAAACAAAGTTAAATACTAAAGATATTCGATTAGATTGCCCTGAATTTGAAGAAAAGGTATAAAAAAACCTCCTGACTAAATTTTCAGGAGGTTTTTACTATATTCACTAGAGGGTAGTAGATCTTGTTTTTCAACTACTAACTCGGAATGAAATTGAATTAATTAACAGCTATTTTTACTGAAAAAGAATCATTTCCTTTCCTTAATGTCATAATATAAAAACCGGTATTTAAAGAACGTACATCCAATTTCGTAAGCTCATTAGAAAGTACTGTTTTAATTACTTCTCTACCAGATATATCATATACGAACGCATCTATATCTTCGGTTAATTGTGGTAACGAAATAAATAAATCGCCATCTATACTTGGATTTGGATATACAGCTAACTGATCAACATTTGCAAATTCTCTGATACTCAATGTATTTGTTGGTAACTCAACCAAAGGTCCTCCCGCTTCTAGAGCTACCCATAATCCAAAAGCAGCTCCATTACTATTCATTGAAGGATCTAAAAATCCACTTGCTACTACTGTAATTGCTGCGTCGTCTAAATTAAGAGTTGCTAAAGGAGCATCATATCCTTGTACAATGGTAGCTCCATCTGCAGTAGAAATATTAATTTGATAATCGTCTGTTGGAAGTTCTAAATAACCTGCAAATTCTGTATATGAAACATCATCAACTAATGGAGCTCCTCCTGATTGTAAATTTACATCTACAGTAGGTGCATCAGTAGCTCCGTGATGCACTAATACATCTGTATTGCCAGAAGTAGAAGCAGCTTCTCTTCCCATAGCATACACCTGGATACCGAAAGGTTGTGCTGGCATGTAACCAGAAGCACTAACTATACCATCAGCTACAAGAATATACGTTTCTCCAGAAACTAAGGTAGCGGGTAATTCATAAATAGCATCCATAGAAGAAGTACTTGTTCCCGGAGCTACCTCGATACTTAATGGAACTCCAGCAGGAGCATCGATAAAAGGAGAAGCAGTTCTGAACGCAAAACCATCTATCAACAAAGCATCATTTAGATATACATCTACAGAGGCCGCAGCAGCATCAGCAGAATTATGAATTACTTGAACACGAGCAGAACTTTCTGGCAATGCTACTAAATCACCTCCAGCTGGTGTAGCTGCATACAATCCAAAAGCAGCTCCATTACTATTCATTGAAGGATCTAAAAATCCACTTGCTACCACGGTAACAGCAGAATCAGTGAGACCTAAAGTAGCCAAAGGAGCATCATATGCTTTTACAATAGTGGTACCATCTGAAGTAGAAACATTAATAGCGTAATCATCTGTTGGAAGTTCTAAATAACCTGCAAATTCTGTATATGAAACATCATCAACTAATAGAGCTCCTGATTGTAAATTTACATCTACAGTAGGTGCATCTGTTGATCCATGATGCACTAATACATCTGTATTCCCAGAAACTGAAGCAGCTTCTCTTCCCATAGCATACACCTGGATACCGAAAGGCTGTGCTGGCATGTAACCAGAAGCACTAACGATACCATCAGCTACAAGAATATACGTTTCTCCAGAAACCAAAGTAGCTGGTAATTCATAAATAGCATCCATAGAAGAAGTACTTGTTCCCGGAGCTACCTCGATACTTAATGGAACTCCAGCAGGAGCATCGATAAAAGGAGAAGCAGTTCTGAACGCAAAACCATCTATCAACAAAGCATCATTTAGATATACATCTACAGAGGCCGCAGCAGCATCAGCAGAATTATGAATTACTTGAACACGAGCAGAACTTTCTGGCAATGCTACTAAATCACCTCCAGCTGGTGTAGCTGCATACAATCCAAAAGCAGCTCCATTACTATTCATTGAAGGATCTAAAAACCCACTTGCTACCACGGTAACAGCAGAATCAGTAAGACCTAAAGTAGCCAAAGGAGCATCATATGCTTTTACAATAGTGGTACCATCTGAAGTAGAAACATTAATAGCGTAATCATCTGTTGGAAGTTCTAAATAACCTGCAAATTCTGTATATGAAACATCATCAACTAATGGAGCTCCTCCTGATTGTAAATTTACATCTACAGTAGGTGCATCTGTTGCTCCGTGATGCACTAATACATCTGTATTACCAGAAGTAGAAGCGGCCTCTCTTCCCATATCATACACCTGGATACCGAAAGGTTGTGCTGGCATGTAACCAGAAGCACTAACGATACCATCAGCTACTAATATGTAAGTAGAACCTGAAGAAAGCGTTGTTGTAATTTCATATACCGGCATACTAGGAGAACCTCCAGGAGCCGTTACTTTTAATGTAATTGGTATGCCAGCAGGAGCATCTACGAATGGAGAAGCAGTTCTAAATGCAAAATCTTCTAGTAATAGTTGATCCCCTGAGACGGATGTGAAAATATACACATCAACTATAGCAGCGGCTGCATCAGCTGAGTTATGAATCGCTTGAACTCTTGCGGTTTGTGCAATAGATGTGAAAGAGAAGAAACATATTGCAATTAATAAGGTAAAAATGTAATTAGGTTTCATGATATTAATTGATTAAAGGTTTATAATTAGTTATTGAACATTCAAGTGTTTAAACAATTTTTATATTCATTAAACAACTATAAGTTAAAAACTAGAACCCTCTTCTTTGATTTTAGTTTAATTTTAACATTTACACCTTTTTATTTTTTCTCACTAATTCTGTTGGAGCTAGGATGGATCAGATCAAGTTTAGTTTTTTTTAGACAGAAAAATAGTTTTGTAGAGCTCTACAATACTGTTTTTACAAATTTTCAGTATGAGCTATATTCTTATTAATTATCCTTAATAGAAAAAAGGAAAGTACCCCGAAAACAAATTGTTATTTCTTATAGATCATGTGGTCACGAAATCTGTGTATTTAGCAAAAAGAGAGGCTCCCAAACAATGGTCTGCGCGAATTAGAAACTGAGGAATCATATTGAATCAGTTCTTAATTACATATAAAATAAGGTAAGGCTTTAAAAAAAGCCTTACCTTATATATTTTAGTTTACACACTTAACGAGAAAGTGTCTCTTTTTTATCCTTTAACAGGTTTTGCGGTTTCTTTTTTACCGATATGCTTAGCATAGAATCCCATCATAGCTTTATACATCGCAATTGAGTTTTCTTCTTTTGCAAAACCGTGACCTTCATCATACCTAACCATGTAAGGCACATCAAATCCTTTATCGCGCAGTGCTTTTACGATCTGATCAGATTCATCGATATTTACACGAGGATCATTTGCTCCTTGCACTACAAATAATGGTTTTTTGATTTTATCTATTTGATATACTGGAGAAACTTCTTCCATGATAGCTTTTTCTTCTGCTACGTCTTCATCATACCAAATCTCTTTTATGATTTTTAAATAAGGCTTCCAATATGGAGGAATCGTTTTCATAAAAGTAAATAGATTAGATACTCCCACATAATCGACTCCACAAGCATATAAATCTGGTGTTTTAGTCAATCCGCGTAACACAGCATATCCTCCGTGACTACCGCCATAAATAGCTACTCTATCCTTATCTATCCAACCTTGATCAATTACATATTGCAATCCATCTTCTACATCATCCATTGCTTTTCTTCCGATTTGTTTGAATCCCGTTTCTAAGAATTCTCTACCATATCCTCCAGAAATTCTAAAGTTTACTTGCAAGGTCGCATATCCTCTACTAGCAAACAATTGAGATTCTGGATTAAATCCCCAAGAATCTCTTATACCTTGCGGTCCACCATGCGGATTTACTACCAAAGGTACTTTTTTACCTTGTATCGCTTCTTTTGGCAAGGTGATATATCCATGTATTGTCAATCCATCTCTACTCTTAAAAGTAATCGGACGCATCTCTGCCATATCATTCTCTTTAAGCTGAGGCATTAAATTATAAAGCAGCTTAAATTCATCCTTTTTTACATCATAAGAGTAATAAACCCCATACAATTTATCACTTTGAAAAAAGATCAAATACTTATCTTCTTTATCTGTTTTTCCCGCTATTGAATATTGGTGGTCAGGAAATTCTTTGGTAATTCTTGTATGTAATTTTTTATAATAATCACTTACAGGAATCATCACTCTCTTTTCTCCTTGATATGAGAAATAGTCCAATTCGTATCCTCTTTTTCTCGATAAGGACAAGTTAGAAACATCATACTTATCATTAGAGAATAATTTTTTGATTACTTTATCAGCTTTTAAATCGTATAAATATATCTGAGATTTATCTGTATCTAAGTTAGAAACTACATAGGCATCGTGTGGGTTTTCTGTGGAGTAATCATAATTTAGAATTGAAAAGGTATCCTTCCAGTTCATTTTTTTTATGATTTCGTATTTACCTTCTTCCTTAGCATAATAAAAATCTATGTTTACTCCATCCCTTATCTTACCATAGCCTCTAAGGTTACCATCTTTGTCAAAATTATATCCTGAAATAGGATTCGCAGCATCTTCATTCTTAAATAATTGCTTAATTTCTCCTGTAAGTATATTAATTTTATATGGCTCGAATATCTGTTTATTATTCTTATTCATCGAGATGATCATATGATCCTCATCTTCCTTTAATCCTTCTAAAATGTTTACCTGTACACCGTCATAAGGGGTTAATTCTTTTTGATCTGTCCCATCAATATTGGCTGCAAATAAATGATAATCTTCATTTCCACCTTTATCCATTACATAAACCAATCGTTCATTATTAGCCCAACCATACCCTCTGATTAGTTCTTCTTTCTCTTCAATTACACGGGTAACCTTATCGGTTGCTATTTCTTTTACGTATACGTGATTTTTACTATTTTCATCTTTCTCTCTGTATGAAAGATATTTTCCGTTTGGAGAAAACTGAAAACTTCTTGCCTTTGGTCTTGCAAAATAATCTTCGACAGAATATTTGTAATTCCCTTGATCCAAACTTGCTATTTTTTCTAATTCTGTATCAGAAGAAACCAATGCTGGATTTCCTGGTATTGTTTTCTCTGATTTTTCCATTTCTAATGGTAATTCCATTCCGCCTTGATAAAAAGTTCCTTTAAGTTTACTATCTTCTAGAGATGCTACATATTTGATCCCTCCTTGTTTAAATGTCAAAGTTAATTGATTGTTTTCAAAAACTGTAGAATCCAATGGAATTCCTGTTGCACCTTGAGATGGACTATCCATTGTAGAAGATAAAGCTCCTTCTTTTTCCTCGATATGAAATAGTAATGGAACTTCAGTTCCTTGAACCGATAGTTTTCCTTTCCAAGTTCCAATAACTCCTTGTCCGTACGTTTGGGTAAATGATACGCATAACACTACTAAAAATGTCCCCCATACTGTTTTAAATAATTGTTTCATCTGTTTGTTTTTTGATTTTTAAGTTCAGATTAAAGTTGCTATTTATTACTCTAATAATTTATTAGTTTTATTTAACAGCTCATTATATCTGTTTATAAAATTGATAATGAAAAAGTGAATGTATATGATGTTAGTAATCAACATTAACTTTTTGTTACATTATTTGTTAATTTTTAACAAGACAAAAGAACATAACTGTGTGATTTTTGGATTTAAAATTATAATCATGTCTAACCCTATTGACATAACTAACTGATCATATCTGTTACAATTTTCATAAAGATTATACTACTATTTAAGGTTTTAGTACTTTAGGCTGATAACACAAATAACCTCACAATGAAAAGAATTTTTATAGTATTACTCTCTATTGTTATACTTAGTTGTAATCAAAAGAAAGAAGAAAAAAATAAGGAACCTGAAGCAACAGAAAACAAAGAACCAATTCCTGTAGAGCCTGATGGTGGTATTGGTGATGGAGCTTTGTCCATATCTAAACATTTCACTAAAACTATAGAGAAGGCTCATAAAAAAGACAAATTTTTAAATCATAAAGCAGTAAGTTTCTATGTGAATATCATATTTAACGGAAAAGAGCATTTGGATGGAAAAGTTACGATGCTTACCAATTCATCAAAGATTAGAATTGATAAAAAAGACGAAAGCAAGTTAATTTATGATGGAGAAAATGTATACCTGTGCCCTGCTGATGCTAATGATAAAGGAGCTCGTTTTGATATGTTTACTTGGACTTACTTCTTTGGATTACCTTATAAACTAAGTGATCCTGGAGCTAAATTAGAGTTGCAAGATGATAGAATGCTAAATAACACTAAACATAGTACTGCAAAACTAACTTTCGAGGCTGGAACCGGTGATGCTCCAGACGATTGGTATATTATCTATGCGGATCCTGTTGCGAAATCACTACAAGCTGCAGCTTATATTGTCACTTTTGGAAGTGATGGTGATACTTCTAAAGCAGAAGCCGATCCACATGCGATACATTATAAGGAATTTACTACTGTAGATGATATTCCTTTTGCTACTAAATGGGAATTTTATGGTTGGACCTCAGAAAAGGGGATGACTGATAAATTGGGAGAAGCTACTATAACTGATATTACCTTTCTAGAGAAAGAAGGTGAACTATTTGACGATCCGGAGAATTCTAAAATAATCAATTAGTAGTAAAAGATTCTAAAACAAAAAAAACACCGCATTAATTGCGGTGTTTTTAATTCACAAATTTGTCTCGTCCTGAAATATCGTTACACTAAAATGTTATTTATGGAGTCATTACATTCAAATTATGTAAAGCGTACACAGAAGGATTACAGTTTATCCTTTAAGCTACAAGTTGTTCAAGAGATTGAACAAGGCTTATTAACAAGAACTCAAGCTTTGGATAAGTATGGTATTCAAGCAAGATCTACGATTCGCACTTGGTTAAAAAAATATGGTAAATTTGATTATGATTTTAGTGTAAATAGATCCATGTCCAAAACACCTGAACAACGTATTTTAGAATTAGAACAGCAAGTCAAGCTTTTAGAGAAACAAAAAGCAAGAGCTGAATTTTTAGCAGAGCGTGCGGATAAGAAAGCAATTATATTTGATATGATGATTGATATCGCCGAAGAGGAATTTAATATTCCGATCAGAAAAAAGCACGTACCCGAGTTATCGAAAAATATAGCCAAGAAAAACAAGAAAGCATAACTGCTACCTGTGATTTACTCGGGGTGAATAGACAGGTGTATTATAGAGCTATTCGGTCTTATCAAGACAAACAAAAACTAAGTAAAAAGGTAATTGATTTAGTAAATACCATTCGCATATCAATGCCTAGAATCGGTACAAGAAAATTATTTCATCTTTTAAAATCTCAACTCAAAGTAATCGGAGTTGGTCGCGATAAGCTATTTAAAATACTAAAGGCTAATAACTTGTTGATTTTACCTAAAAAGAACTATCATGTAACTACGGATTCTCATCATAGATTTAGAAAACATAAAAATCGAATAAAAGATGTTGAATTTATCAGACCAGAACAAGTATGGGTCAGTGATATAACTTATATAGGAAATAGGGAAAATCCATGTTATTTGGCTTTAATCACGGATGCTTATTCTAAAAAAATAATGGGATATAATGTATCAAATAGTCTAAGTGTAAAAGGATCTTTAACAGCTTTAGATATGGCTATTTCTAATAGAGATTATAATGAAAAACCTATAATTCATCATTCCGATAGAGGATTACAGTATTGTTCCAATGAATATCAAAAAACATTAAACATCAATAATATTAGCCCTAGTATGACTGAAAAATATGACCCTTACGAAAATGCCATAGCAGAAAGAATTAATGGAATTCTTAAACAAGAATTTGCTATTGACAAGTATGATACTTCAATGCAAATCAAAACCAAACTGGTTCAAAATGCAATCCGCATTTATAATCAAATAAGACCTCATTTATCTAATTCAATGTTAACACCTGATCAAATGCATCAACAAAATAAATTAAAAAGAAAAAGCTACAAAAAACAAAAGGTAGCAAATTAAAATTGCTACCTTGTATTTATTAATTCCTGTAACGATTATTCAGGACGTCACAATTCGATAAAATGTACTACAGTACTATAATCCCGAAATTACGAATTCTTCCCAGTTCCCTATTGAAGTTCTATTACACGTCATCGGTTTAGACCCATTTTCTGAACTTATATATTTACCATTATTTCCTTTTAATGCATATTTATCTCCTCCTCTACTAACTAAAGTAAATTGCTCCCAATCACCTATTTGAGATCTATTACAAGTTATTGGATCAGCACCATTCTCGCTACTCACATATTTACCGTTATTTCCTTTTAATGCTACTTTCCCTTCACTAAGCGAAATTACCTGAAACTTTTCCCATCCCTGGGCAGTGGTTCTATTACAATTCATAGGTTTAGCTCCATTTTCGCTACTTACATAATTATTATTGTTTCCTCTAATATCTATAGTTCCTCCTGAGGTTGTTGGTGGATACATTTTATTAATTCCAGTTATATCACTATTGGACAATCCATTGCGTTGGGCATTGTAGGTATTTCCATCAGCGCGTGTAATTGTAGGTTGACCATTTTTAGAAAAAGCAAAAGATCCATACATCATGATACTTCCTAGATCTAGATTAGAGGTATATTCATTACCATCCTGACCTTGTTCTATATACGTTCTAAAATTAAATTCTCTACCGTTTTGTATATTTTCGAACAATACTTTTATATACTGATCTCTATCTTTCCTGCTTTGTTCGTGCCATAATCCAATCGCATGACCAATTTCATGAATAGTATTACCCGTAGAACAACCATTCGCTAAGGTAATATCTTGTCGTCCTCCTATACGTCCAACATAAGAAGAACATCCAGATCCATTCTTGAAGTAGACATAGTTCAATTGATTCGTACGTTTCACAAATCTTAACGCGGTTCTAGATTCCCAATGAGCAATAGCATTTGTTATACGAGCTTGATTAGGCATTCCACTTTCAATAGAGTAATACACTGTATTATTAGGCCATCTCCCTCCAGTTCTACCAACTCCTTTATTAGTATCAGAAGGCATTACTTTTATATCTCCTTCTAATATATAATGTTTATTGATGCTCTCTACATCTACATCTTCTCCATTTAATGTTATGTTTAGCAATTTACCCGTTTCATTAGGGTATGCTTGCTCTAAAATAAAATCCTCATTTAGATTTTGTTGGTCGTTAGATTCAAATTCTTGTGATTCACAAGATGTACATAACACACTTATTATTAATCCTAATAATAATGGGATATAGAGTCTAGAATACTTTTTCATGATTAAGCTAAAATTAGTTTTAAAAGTTGTTACTATATTAGTAAATACTTTTCTTTCTAATACCTACAAAATACTAAGTGCTTTCAAACTTTGAACAAACGTTATAAATCAAAAAGTATTCGTTTCTGGTAAATATTTAAAGAGGACCGTAAAATTGTAGATAATAAACTTTCTGGATTATCATATGCTATGGATTTTACAATAAAGGATTACGTTAAAATAAACCAGCTTAGTTTTATTTTTTCGTATCTTTAATAAACACAAGTTGTTCTAATTAAAATTCACTCACATGACTGCGCTGTTTAAAAAATTACAACTTCCTCCATCACTGGATGAGATATTAATATTGAATGAACCTGAAGGATTTTGTAAAGAACTAGACTGTCTAAAAGATGTTATAGTTAAAGAGTCTTTAATACAAGTATCTGAAGTTGACTTTGCATTGGTTTTTGTTACCGAAAAAAAACAGATTGAAAACCGCATTGAGACTGTATATCCAAAATTAGTGGGAGATGGTATTCTTTGGTTTGCCTATCCTAAAAAAAGTTCTAAAAAATATACCACTGAAATTACGAGAGATCACGGTTGGGGGGTTCTGGGAGATTATAACTTAGAACCTGTTCGACAAGTAGCGATTGATGAGGATTGGACTGCATTACGTTTTAGAAAAGTAAGCTTTATAAAAAATATGACAAGAAGTAAAGATTTTGCACTTAGTAGTGCTGGTAAGGAAAAAACTACGGGAGTTTAATGAGTTGGCACTTATACACTTTATCAGCTATTTTTATAATTGCTGGTATTTTTCACCTGATCAAACCAAAGGCATTTATGAGAATTATGCCTCTATATATTCCTTACCACAAACAATTAGTATATTTAAGTGGCATAGCTGAGATATTGACGGGAGTAGGTGTTCTTTTTTTACAAACTAGGTTCTTTTCAATTTGGGCAATCATTGTAATGCTTATTTTGTTCATCCCTGTGCACATACATATGCTAGTTAATGAAAAAGCAAGCCTTAAGTTACCAAAGTTGGTTCTTATTTTTAGACTTTTACTTCAATTTGGTTTCATATATTGGGTTCATTTATATCTTTAAACTACATAGCTGATTTGGACTTATTTACTTCTCAATATGATAAAATACCATTAGAAATCCCAGATGGTGATGTATCCTATTATCCTGCCTTTTTTGATAAAAGCAAAGCTGATCATTTGTTTGAAGTCTTAAAAGAATCTATCAAATGGCAGCAAGATGATATTAAGGTTTTTGGCAAAGTGTATAAGCAACCTAGACTTACAGCATTATATGCTAACAATAAAAACACCTATACCTATTCTAATATCACTATGAAACCTCATCAATTTACTGATGAATTATTAATGATTAAAGAAAAAATAGAAAAAATAAGTTCAGGGATATTTACAACCTGTCTTCTTAATCTTTACAGAGATGGTCAGGACAGTAATGGCTGGCATGCCGATAATGAAAAAGAACTTGGTGTAGAACCAATAATAGCATCTGTGAGTTTAGGAGAAGAAAGATCGTTTCATTTTAAACATAAAACAAAAGATTTAAAACAAAAAATCCAACTACAACATGGTAGTTTACTGATAATGAAAGGTAAAACTCAGGAAAATTGGTTACATCAAATACCTAAATCTAAAAAAATTATGAAACCTCGTATTAACCTCACTTTTAGAATTATTGACTAAAAAAACCTAATTACAACTTATAGAGGTTTACATTCTAACCAAAGTAACCGTTAGAATCCCATATAATAAGCATTACTATTTATATCATTTGATAAGAGTCTCTGAAATAATCCATCGACTTTAAATTATAATTATCCTTTCTTAATAAAATTCCAGATATCAATAGAAAAATTATGTAGACAAATATCATAATTTCAGAATTTGCGTCTAACAAATACATAACTATAAATAAAAACAAAATTACCGAGGACATTAAAACTTTTCTAGTATAACAACCAATCATTAGAAGCAAACCAATAATAAATTCGGTAAAGGGAACTAACACTAGAAAAAATTCTATAAACTCAAAATCAAGTATGGTAGCTCTTTCAAAATGATCTTCTAAACAGGCTAAAAATTTAGGATAAATAATTACGTTATAAACTCCATTTAACGTTAATGCTAGTCCAAATAATATTCTTGTAATCGCATATAAATAAATCTTAAATTTCATCGTTGATTTGTGTAAAAATTCGCCTTACAAAAATATAATTCCATTATCCTATTTACTTGTAAAACTTTAGCAACAACTTGTACAATAAAAACATAACAAACTAATTATCAACAACATCAAACGTTATAGTTTGAAATTACAAGTAAAAAGCAGTTATTTTTGTTTGATTTTATTTTTGTAACTTTAAGACAAAAGAAAAAATTGATTATGAATCGTTATACCTTACACGAGACCTTTGTTGTACATCAATATTCATTTGATAAATGGGAAGCGGAACCTCATAATCATAATTATTTTGAGATTATTTTTGTTGAAAATGGAAGTGGTTATCATACTATTAATGGAATTAGGTTTCGTTATAAAAAAGATGATATATTTCTCTTAGCACCTGAAGACACACATCATTTTGAAATAGAAAAACACTCTGTATTTACACATTTTAAGTTCACTGAACTTTTATTTTCTAGTAAAGTCAACTTACCCGATAGGAAATATTGGCTCCAGAGAATTGAGCAACTCCTTCATCATCCCAATATTATTCCGGGAGATGTAATTTCCCACGAAGAAGACCGCAGAATTATCTGGGATATTCATAATGTGGTAATGGAAGAATTTAAAAATGAGAAAATATATTACCAAGAGATCATTTCTAATGCGATCAGTACTATACTAAGTATTATTGTTAGAAATATTTCGGCTAAATACAGTTCTAATAAGAAAAACATAGCAGTAAACGACTCCAGAATAGATCTAATACTAGGTCATATTAGGCAAAATGTATATGATAATGATCTCACCAAGATAAATTATATGGCGGATAAATTTAATATGTCTCAGAGTTCTATCAGCACATATTTTAAGAAAGCTACTGGAGAATCTATCCATCAATATGTAACTAAGTATAAAATGAAACTAGTAGAATACAGGTTACAAAACACCGAATTTACTATTGCCGAAATTGCATATCAATTAGGATATACCGATGAGAGTCATCTTACCAAAACTTTTAAAAAGTATTTCTCTATGTCTCCAAAACAATATCGGAAGGATCTTGCTATTAGTGAATAGAAAAAATTACCCAAAAATTTCATTTAATATTTTAGCCAATCGTATTCCACCTTTTTGTAGTTGAGAGCGTACAGTTGGAAAATTATTATACATATATTTATACCCTAACTTTTCTCCTACATTAGCTGAAGTATATACTTTTTTTGCAAGACTTTGCGACTCATAAACCCAATCCAAAACATCTCCTTTTTCAATAGCTTCTACTTCTGACAAAGATAATTCATCTGCATTATTAGCCAACTCTGTATAGCTCATTTTATAATAATCTATCATCTCAGTATCCCAAACTCTATGCAAATTAGAGCCATCATTAAACCAACGTACCTGAATGTCATTTCCCCCTTTATCTTCTCCTCTACCAACGTGTAATGGCTGATGCAAATCACCTACGAAATGCACTAACATCTTAAGATAAAACTCTTTATCCTCTGCAGGAGCAGTGTCACTTTTTAATACCTCAATACATTTTTGTATTCCCTGAATTAAATCACCACGTTCACTAGGTGTATCTTCTCCATACTTTTTATCAAAAGAAAAATTAACATAATGCCAAGGGCTGTATACTCTATACCTATCATCACTTTTAATTTCATCCGCATAAATAGAAACGAAAGCTAATCCTTGTCCCTTCAGAAGTTCTGCGATATTTCTCTTAGCTTTCTCTGTAAGATAGCTATCCGCAATTTCTCCTGTTACTCTATGCCCTGTTTTTCCCCAATCTTCAGTTATTGAAAATCCCTTAATTGAACTAGTAAGAAGTAACAAAAGTATAATGTAACGAGTATTCATAAATTTTATATTTTGAAGCAAAGATAAAAAAGGCTATGTTAGTGAATCGTTAAAAATTATTTTAATAATATTTTTTGATCAAAAAGAATTTAGCTCTGAAATATGGCTACATATTTATCGTTTCATACATACACCTATAAACCCCAATAGCTATGAAAATACGGTTTTCGATTTTACTGATTGCCATTACAACATTTTGTTTAGCACAAGAAAAAGAAGAAGGTCAAGAAAAAGAATATAACTCTGCTATTGTTAGAGTAAATCGTTTTATTGAAGGAACCTTAGCTACACCATACTCGGATGATAGTGTTCCCCTTGTTATTTTTATTATGGATGCGGGAGCTATTAACAGAGAAGGAAATGACAGAATGTCTAAGAACGATGCTTTTAAGTTATTAGCTATTGATCTAGCAAAACAAGGTGTCGCTACATATAGATACGATAAAAGACTTTTTAAAATTGATGCTCTAGGTATTCGAGAACACGAAATCTCATTGGATCACTTTATTCAAGATGCACAATCAGTTGTAGAATATTTTAAGAAAAATGGAAATTACACCAAGATCATTTTAGCAGGTCATGGGCAAGGTTCTTTGATAGGTGTTATTGCTGCTAAAAATAATGTAGATGGATTTATATCTATTGCCGGAAATGCCCAATCCGTAGATCAAATCGTGATTCAGCAACTAGAAAAACAAGCACCCGGATTGGACAAAAGTGCTGCGGTAGCATTTACTGACTTAAAAGAAAAAGGAAGAGCTATGAATTATGACCCGGCCTTAGAATCTATTTTCAGTTATAAGTTACAGCATTTTATGAAATCCTGGATAAGATATACTCCATCAGAAGAAATAAAAAACTTAGACATTCCCATTCTTATATTACAAGGTGATAAGGATCTACAGGTAGAAGTTTCTGAAGCAGAAAAATTAAAGGAGGCTGTTCCTAATGCCGAATATGTAATTATAGAAAACATGAATCACATTCTAAGAGAGATCAAAGGAAGTAGATTGGAAAATCATAAATCCTATAATGAATACTGGTTAAAAATTATGCCCGAAGTTACCAGTAGTATTATTAACTTCGTGAACAAATAACCAATCTGTAAAATTTAGTAACCCAAATCTTATATTATTGAATCCACATCGCATTGTATTTTCTGATATCGATGGAACACTTCTTAATGCGGAAAGAGAACTTTCAGATTTCACTATTTCCGAGATAAAACGCATCAAAGATACTATTCCCGTTATATTGATTTCTTCTCGTATGCCAAGTGCTATGACACATTTACAAGAAGAACTAAACATTACCAATCTTCCCTTAATCTGTTATAATGGTGGATTAATTCTAGTTGATAAAAAACCAATTCATTCTACCTTTATAGCTCCAAACATTATACAAGAGCTACACACATTTAATAAGGATAACTTATTCCATATAAGCTTATATCACAATGATGATTGGTTTGTACCTCAAATGGATTTTTGGGCTAACCGAGAAGCTCAAAACACCAAAGTGACTCCTGTTATAAAATCAACTAAAGCGATAATTGAAGACTGGAAAACTGAAAATAAAGGTGCTCATAAAATAATGTGTATGGGTGATGAAAAGTATATTAATCAGGCATTTAAATTTTTGGAAACTAATTTTAGTGACACATTACATTTATATCGATCCAAACCAACATATATCGAGGTTGCTCATAAAAGTATTTCAAAATTAACCGCAATCGAATTGTTACTTAACACACATTATAAATTTTCTCTATCAGATGCAGTAGCTTTTGGCGATAATTATAACGATATTGCTATGATAAAAGCGGTTGGCACTGGAGTTGCAGTTGCCAATGCCAAGCCAGAAACCTTAAAAATTGCTGATGTAGTTACTCTATCTGGAAAAGAAGATGGTGTAGCTACATATATTAAAAACAATATCTAATACTTGTGCTAAGAAAAATTAACCTGATTAGAATTCTGATCATTTACATTGCGCTATTAAATTCTGTGATAGGTTGTAAAACTACCGAATCTACAATGACTGTAGATCATTCTCCTATCATAGCTTCTTTAGATTTAGTAAATGTTATTGATGATAAAGTAAAAGTAGAACTAAAAGTAACTAATTTAACTAAAGACACTGTTAGCTATTATCTGCCAAAAATTGTTCCTGGCACATATCAAAATAATAATTACGGAAAGTACATTGAAGACTTTAAAGCATATGATAATCAAGGAAATGAGTTGTTGACACAAAAGCTTGGAGATAATCATTGGACAATTAATAATTCAAAACGATTACATTCCATAACGTATTTAGTGAATGATACTTTTGATACTGAAGGTACTCATCAAATATTTTCTCCAACAGGAACAAACATCTTAAGTAATAAAAATTTTGTTTTAAATCTATATGCTTTCGTCGGATATTTTGATAAAATGAAAGAAAAGAAATATAATCTTTTTATTAAACATCCTTTGGATATGGAAGCTTCTACTTCCTTATCCGAATTTTTACCTAAAGAACCTCAGGCAGGCGCCAAATATGACACTGATCTTTTTATATTTAAAAGATATGCTGACTTAGCTGATCATCCTATAATGTATTCAATTCCAGATAAAGTAACTTTTAATATTAATGAGATTGAAATTTTATTAAGTGTATATTCTCCTAACAAATTGCATCGAGCCGCACAATTGATGCCGCAAATGGAACGAGTGGTTAGGGCACAAAAGAATTTTTTAGGACCTATAAATACAACAAAAAAATATAGTGTTCTATTATATCTTTCTTCTGCCAAAAATGATGATGCGAAAGGTTTTGGTGCATTAGAACATAATACCTCTACAGTAGTTGTTCTCCCTGAATCTATACCGCTTGAAAAATTAAATGAATCACTAACAGATGTTGTTTCGCACGAGTTTTTTCATATTGTCACACCGCTAAGTATTCATTCAGAAGAAATTCATGATTTTGATTACAACACCCCGAAAATGTCTGAACATTTATGGCTTTATGAAGGGACAACAGAATATTTCTCCCTACTGTTTCAAATAAATCAGGCACTTATTAGCAAGGAAGACTTTTTTGAAAGAATTCTGGAAAAAATACACAATTCCAAAGTATTTGATGATACTATGTCTTTTACCGAAATGAGTAAAAACATCTTACAAGATCCATATCTAGAAAATTATCGAAATGTCTACGAAAAAGGAGCTCTGATTTCTATGTGTATTGATATCATTATGCGCGAAAAAAGTAATGGCGCTTATGGTATTGTAGACCTTATCAGAGGATTATCTGCTAGATTTGGTAGTGAAAAACCTTTTAAGGATGCAGAGTTAATTGAAATAATAAAAGAAGTTTCTTACCCAGAAGTGGCGGATTTTTTAGAGTCTCACGTAGTAAACAACACCCCTATTGATTATGGTTTTTATTTGGAAAAAGCTGGATTGATTTACAATACAATAGAAATCCCATCTGCCTATTTTATCCATGAACAAGAACCTTTTATCAAAGGCTCTGAATCTAATAAAAAAGTAGTCTTTACTGTTGGTGCAGAACGTAATAACTTTTTGAAAAACGTAGGGATAAAAAGTGGCGATTTTTTATTGGGTATTAATAATAAAGAATACACTATTAAAAACATCTATGACCTTTTTAGTGACTCTAGCAAATGGAATATTGGCGATGATATTATTTTTATTATAGAACGAGATCAGAATATATTAAAACTTACTTCTAAGGTAATTGCGCCTACTGTAGAAAAGATTGTTCTAAAACAAAATCCAGATGCCACTAAAAAACAAATAACAATCTTGAAGAGTTGGATTAATGATTAGCTTACTAAGCATCTCATTTAATTTTAATCCAAAAATCGTATTTTGCATCCCATCTCATACTAAATGAACTCACACTATGGAAAATGTTCCTTTTTTCACCAATGACACTATTGTTTTTGGAATACTATTATTATGCATAGGACTAGTTTTTTATACATCTTCTATCAAAACAAGTTTTTGGCAAGGGTTTTATAAGTTTGTTCCTGCTCTTTTACTTTGCTACCTGCTTCCTGCTATATTTAATTCTTTAGGAATCATTTCACCAGAATGGAAGGAAATAGATAATAGTGGAGAAATTATAGAGAAATCGTCGAATGTATATTATATAGCAAGTAGATATTTATTGCCTGCATCTTTGGTCCTAATGACACTTAGTATAGATTTAAAAGGAATATTCAATCTTGGTCCAAAAGCCCTAATCATGTTCGCAACAGGTACTGTTGGTATTATTATCGGTGGGCCAATAGCAATTTTGATAATTTCTTTGGTTTCACCGGAAACTGTTGGAGGAGCTGAATTTGATGCTGTCTGGAGAGGTTTATCTACACTAGCCGGTAGCTGGATTGGTGGAGGCGCTAATCAGGCTGCTATGCTAGAAATCTATGAGTACAATCCAGATAAATATGGAGGTATGGTATTAGTTGATATTGTAGTAGCAAATCTTTGGATGGCTATTCTACTTATTGGTATCGGAAAAAGTGCGAAAATTGATCGTTGGCTCAAAGCAGATAGCAGTGCTATTGAATCTCTTAAAGAAAAAGTTTCCTCTTATGCAGAAAGTGTAAATAGAAACCCTACGCTAACAGATTATATAATCATGCTATCTATTGCCTTTACAACTGTGGGATTAGCACATTGGGGAGCTAACGGCATGTCTGGTTTTTTATCTAATAATTTTGAAATATTTAATGACAAAAGTTCTGCTTTATCATCATTTACTTCACAATTTTTCTGGATGATTACCATCGCCACTTTTATTGGAATCTTATTATCCTATACCAAAGCTAAAAAGTATGAAGGCGCAGGAGCTAGTAAAATAGGAAGCATATTTATCTATGTATTAGTAGCTACTATAGGAATGAAAATGGATCTAGGACAGATTTTAGAAAATCCGGGGCTCATTGCTATTGGATTGGTATGGATGACTATTCACGCATTTCTTTTAATTGGCGTTGCCAAATTAATCAAAGCACCTTACTTTTTCCTTGCTGTAGGTAGCCAGGCAAATGTAGGTGGAGCAGCCTCTGCACCAGTAGTCGCAGCCGCATTTCATCCGTCTCTTGCTACTGTCGGTGTTCTATTAGCAGTTTTCGGATATGTAGTGGGAACATATGGTGCAATTCTGTGTACAATATTAATGCAAATTGCATCTGGAAGTTAGTTTTTCAATCTAATTTATAGCATCTTTGTACTCCAATTTTTTAAATCAAAAAAATATCAATGCAACGATTTTCTGCCATCTTATTTTTAGCTATTCTTGTACTAGGTTGTAGTACGCCAAAGAAGAAAGGAAATGTTTCTATAAGTGGAACTGTAAAAGGGCTTAAAAAAGGAACTCTTTATCTTCAAAAAATACAAGATACTATTTTAGTAAATCTTGATTCTTTGATTATTGATGGTGATCCACAATTTGCATTTCAAACTGATATTCTGGAGCCCGAGATACATTATCTGTATCTTGACAAACACGACGGCACTCAATTTAATGACCGTATAGAATTTTTTGCAGAAGCGGGAGAAGTTGTTATCAATACCTCTTTAAATGGTTTTGATAGAGATGCTATTATTATAGGAGGAAAAAATCAGGCAAAGCTAGTAGAATTTAACAAAATGAATAAAAGATTTAATGAAAGAAATCTGAGAATCATAAAGGAAGACTATGAGGCTAAAAAACAAAATGACGAAGAGAAATTAACTGAGAATGACAAGGCCTATAAAAATTTATTAAGACAGAAATATTTATACACAATTAATTTTGCAATTAACAATAGAAAACTAGAAGTAGCTCCGTATATAACGCTTAACGAAGTTTTTGATGCTAACATCAAATATCTAGATACTGTAGCAAAATCATTATCTCCAAGAGTAAAAAAATCAATCTACGGAAAACAGCTTAATGAATATTTAGCAGAACGAAAAGCTAAAGAAGCTGAAAGAGTTGAAGCAAATAAGGAAAATTAAATCATAAAAAAAAGATGATTTTTTTAAAAGAATAGATCGTATCCATTCTTTTGTGTCATTCAACTGAATCAAAAACATCAAACTTCAATTTTGATCACGAGTATGATATGTTTATGTTTTCCTATGCTTCCTATAGAATAGATGTCCTAAGATATATTCAATTTTATTTAAGAATAATATACAATGTTTCCTTATAAACATTGTATAAAAAAAATCCCAACTCCTTTAGAAACTGGTATTTACACTTATAGAGCCGATGGAGGGACTCCCTTCGACAAAGCCTGCCTTCTTAGCAGACCAGCTCAGGGTAAACTTCTCGCCCCAATCATAATTATATTGCATAAAAAAACCCCAATTCCTTCAGAAATTGAGGTTTACACTTAAAAGAGCCGATGGAGGGACTCCCTTCGACAAAGCCTGCCTTCTCGGCAGACCAAGCTCAGGGTAAACTTCTCGCCCCAATCATAATTATATTGCATAAAAAAACCCCAATTCCTTCAGAAATTGAGGTTTACACTTAAAAGAGCCGATGGAGGGACTCGAACCCACGACCTGCTGATTACAAATCAGCTGCTCTAGCCAGCTGAGCTACATCGGCAAAGCGGTTGCAAATATAATTTCTGTAATCATATTTGCAAATACTTTTTTAAAAAAATTATAATGAATTTACTTTTTCAGCTAAAGATTTAGCTGTTTTTTCTAAATCTTCCTTGATAGACTTAAAGTGTTTCGAAGCATTTTCTACATTACGATCGCTAACTCTAGCCATAAATGCATCAAAAGATGTGATCGCCTCATCAATAATAACTTCTCCTGCTTTTTTATCCTTATCAGGATTATTTTCTTCCCAGATATACACTTCTTCAATAATATCTCCTAATACGTAGTTAATATCCTTCTTTAGATTTCTTTTATTTGCCATTTCTAATATATTTTATGCAAAATTAGTCTTTTAACCCTGCTTCTGCAATAGAAAATCTACTACATCCTGAAAGATTAATAAAATATAAGGGTTTAAACCATTTATCAAATGGTAATAGTTTTAAATATAGGTCTGTAATAGTTTTACTCCTTTGGAGACAACTTTTACTTCATTTATAGATGCGGGAACCAAAATAGTTTCCCCTAAGGTGATATCTATTTTCTGTTTTTCATTAATTATTTCCGCTCCACCTTCTACGCAGACATATATCACAAAAGAATTAAATTTTTTATGTGATAATAAAACTTCCGTATCAACTTCGACAAGATTTGTCACAAAATGAGGGCAATTAACTAAATCTGTTACTTCATTCTTTTTTGAGTCATAACTAACCTTATAATCCGCATTGTTATCAAAATCTATAGCTTCTAGGGCGTCTTCCTGATGAAGCTCTCTATAGTTTCCGTTGGTATCCTTACGATCCCAGTCGTAAACGCGATATGTTACGTCTGATGTTTGCTGTATTTCTGCTAACAAGACTCCTTTTCCAATTGCATGTATCAATCCAGAATATACGAAAAAAGTATCTCCAGCTGATACGGGTTCATAATGAAGAATGTCCTTTATGGTTTTATTGGTGACATTTTTTTGATATAACTCTGGGCTTACTTTCTGATTAAAACCAATAATAATATTAGCATTTTCGTCAGCTTGAGCAACATACCACATTTCAGTCTTACCTAGTGAATTATGTTTTCGCTTCGCTATTTCATCACCTGGATGCAATTGTACAGAAAGATCTTCCTTAGCATCAATAAATTTAATAAGTAAAGGAAACTTAGTTCCGAAACGTTTAAAATTCTTTTCTCCTACTAGTTTTTCTCGATGAAAAGTTAGAAGATTCTTTAACGTTTCCCCCTTAAAAGCTCCATTAACTACAACAGATTGCTCTCCTTTTACATCACTTATTTCCCAGCTTTCACCAACAGAAGAACCTTTTGCTTCTTTTCCAAGAAGGGTATTCAACTTAGAACCTCCCCATATTTTTTCTTTTAGGATTGGTTTGAATTTTAATATATATAGTGAGTCTTTATCCATTCATCATTTCTTTAACTGTTTTAATAGCTTGTTTTAAATGCTGTGACGAATTGATACTGTTAAATTTTAGCCTAATTATACCTTCTTTATCTATTACAAAGGTTTCTCTACCTGGCAACATTCCGAACAGACCTGCTTTTACACCAAAAAGCTTCCTTAGATCACCTTTCTCATCCGATAAAAAAATAAACGGTAATCTGTATTTGCTTTTAAATCTTTCGTGAGATTTTATACTATCAGAGCTTATTCCTATAACTTCTACTCCCATATTTTTGAAATCTTCGTAACTATCTCTAAAGTCACAAGCTTCTTTTATACATCCTGGGGTGAAATTTTTGGGATAAAAATAAACTACCAGTGGGGTTTTTCCGATAAAATCATTGCTTTGAAAATCAGTGCCATCATCTTTAATTGCTGTAAATTGGGGAATTTTGCTCCCTAGTTTCAAAGCCATAAATAATTTTATTTACCATTATATATCACATAGTTACGAGGGGTTTCGAATAATGTAACTTCGATATCATACATTAAATCTAGCTTTTTACGCAGTCTATTCCAAATTACAACGGCTATATTTTCCGCTGTTGGATTTAAATTTTTAAATTCTTCAACTTCTTCATTAAGGTTTTTATGATCCATATAATCCTCTACTTCAGATTTGATATAGTCTTTTAATATCTTTAAATCAATTAAAAAACCCGTTTCAGGATCAATATCACCTATTACGGCAACAACTAATTCATAATTATGACCGTGGTATAGAGGATTACTGCATTTCCCAAAAACCTGAGTGTTTTTTTCATCACTCCAATCTTTTCTATATAATCGATGTGCTGCGTTAAAATGTGCTTTCCTACAGGCTTTTATCTTCATAATGTGATGTGTGAGTAAAATTTATCAAAAATAATTTTAAACCAAGCTGTATAAAGGTCAGGATTTTTAGCCATATCTTCTTTTATATCCTCAATCGCCATCCATTTCCAATCGGCAACTTCTTCTGGATTGATTACCGGGTTATCTTCATAGTGTCCAACCATTACATGATCCAACTCATGTTCAGTAAGACCATTATCAAATGGCGCTTTGTATATAAATGATATAGTTTCTTTGAGTGGAGTAATAAATCCCATTTCTTCCTGCAATCTTCTAGTTCCTGCTTCCAGATTGGTTTCTCCTTCTCGTTGATGGCTACAGCACGTATTTGTCCATAACCCTGGTGAATGATATTTATGTTGAGCTCGTTGTTGTAGCATTAATTCTTGTTTCTCATTAAGAATAAAAACAGAAAATGCCCTATGTAATAGTGCTTTTTCATGTGCTTCAAGCTTAGGCATTAACCCAATTTGCTCATCATTTTCATTGACTAAAATGACTTTTTCTTCTTCCATTGTTTTGTATTGGCTCAAAACTACGAAATCGTATTAGCAATTCATAATCTATCCTATTTTTGGCATAAAATAAAGAATTGTTTACTTGTATCAATAGCTATTTTGATGTACTAAGAAATATATTTCAAACAACAACAGGCATTATTAATAAAAAACACCTTAACGAGTAAGGTGTTTTTAGGTCAATATTTATAACTGCTCTATATAGAACTGTTATATATTACTTAACAATGATAAATTCACTTCGTCTATTTAATTGATATTCTGATTTTCTACAATTAGAATCATTTCCACAATCATTAACAGGTTGTGTCTCTCCGTATCCTTTGCTAGTTAATCGGTCAGCAGAAATTCCTTTAGCAACCATATACTCAAGGGTAGATTTTGCTCTTTGTTCCGATAACCATAGATTGTAAGCATCATCACCATGACTATCTGTATGCGATCTTACATCAATTTTCATTTCTGGATATTGATTCATTACTTCTATCACCTTAGCCAGTTCTACTGCTGCATCAGGACGTATATAATGTTGATCAAAGTCAAAGTAAATAGGATTTAGAGATAGCACTTTAGCAAGGTCGTCACCTACATCGGCAGATTTCACTTTTTTCTCTAATAATAATGGCACATCTACTGTCTCTGTTTCTCCTGGTGTATTAACCAATTTTTCTAGAGTAAGATATTCTTCTTTTTCTGCACGCACGAAATATTTAGAACTACATTTTACCAAATGGCTATATGCTGCATCATCTCCTACAATAAAACTCTCTAAAAGATTGTTGCTACTGTCATAAATGGAAACTTTTGTTCCTGGTAATAATTCTTCAGTATCCTTATCTTTTACGACACCAGCAATTGTGATTTCACAGAAGCTTTTAAGGTCTTCTAACTGAAGAAAGCTATAGATATCATCTTTACCTCTACCTCCATCTCGATTCGAAGAAAAATAACCTCTTTTAGAGTTATCATCAACTATAAAAGCAAAGTCATCATCAGGACCGTTTACTGGTTTACCAATATTAACTACTAATTTTTCTTCGTCTGTCTGTGGGTTAAGTCTAGTTACGTAAATATCTAATCCTCCAAGTCCTATATGACCATCGGAAGCAAAATAAAGGTCATTATTAGCACTCACGAAAGGAAAAGTTTCCTTTCCTTCAGTATTTATTCTATTTCCTAGGTTTTTAGGTTCTCCAAAGCTTCCATCAGAATTTATTGCAACCTCATAAATATCTGACTGTCCTTCTCCTCCAGGCATGTCTGATGAAAAATATAATGTTTTCTCATCTACGCTAAGCGCTGGATGAGCTGTAGAATACTGGTCACTATTAAAAGGTAAATTTTGTGGTGTTGTCCAACTTCCTTGTGTATTCTTGTATGAACGATAAATTTTTAAACGATTTGTTCCTTTTTTATCGTTTCCGTACTTTCTACCATCATAATTATTTCTTGTAAAATATACTGTCTGGCCATCCTTTGCAAAAATAGGTGTGGATTCGTGAAACTTACTATTTATTTTACTATCAAACTTTTCTATTTCAGAAAGCTCTCCATTAGTAGGATTATATTCTGCTCTAAATAGGTCCAAAAATGGTTCTTCGTTCCATTGATGCACACTTTTCTTGAATAGAAGTGTATCTCTAGAAGAACTAAAAACTACAAATCTTCCAAAAAAAGCGGAACCAAAATCAGTAAACGAAGAATTAATAGAAGAATTCTCTATCTCGAATCTTCCTGATTGAAAATCAATTCGCTTTAGGTAATTTGGTTCATCTTGAAATAATTGAGCACGCTGATCATCTGAACTAGCTTCTACAAATTTTTTCATATACACATCTGCATCATCGTATCGCCCTACAGATTTCAATGTCTGTGCGTACCTGAAGTAATATTCTGGCTCGACTTCAGTAGGGTAAGAATTTACTAGTTCTTCATACCATTTGGAAGCTTCCTCAAATTGACTATTAAAATAATAACTGTTTCCAAGGTTCTTATATAGATCCGCACTCTTGTATCCTTTTTTTACAACTTTAAGATAGGTCTCTTGTGCATTGATATATTCGTATTTGTCATACTGATTCTGTGCTGCTTTTAATTTTCTTTCTTGAGAAAACATGCAGTTCACAAAGAAAAATCCAACAATAACAAATAATAATTTGTGTAATAATCCCTTCATTTTATTTTTGGCTATATTTTATGTAATCTAAAAATTGACTTATCTGAATTATGTAATGTTTTACAACTAGAAGAATCTAGGTGTTAGCATTCTATTATACTTTCTAAATAGTTCAAAACGTAACATAACTTCATAACTACCATCATTAAATTGTGTTCTTCCTAATTCTGTAGTCTCTTTGTCATAAGCAAAACCAATCATTAAAGAATCCGACACCTGAAATCCAGCCATAGCACTAAATGCTGCGCTCCATCTATATCCAACTCCCAACGTTAATTTATCATACAACAAGAAATTAGCAGAAACATCTACCTGCAATGGAGCTCCAAATACTAATTTACTTAGTACAGCTGGTTTAAACTTTACAGTATCACTAAGATCAAAAACATGTCCTGCAATTAAGTAATAATTAATCCGTTCTTCTGCTATAAATGATGAATTACCATTATCATCTATCTCTGCCCCTTCATCAAAATGGTCTGTTTCTAATAAATTTGGGGCACTCAACCCTACATAAAATTTATCCGTATGATAATAAAATCCAACACCTACATTGGGACTAAATTTATTATCAATATTTCCATTACCAAAAAGAGGATCTCCTGTTTCAAACTGTGATAGTCTATCAAAATCAACATTTAATAAATGCCCTCCAGCTTTTACTCCAAGACTCAGTTTACCTCGTTCCGAAGTGGGAATTGTATAGGAAAAATCAATATCGAAATATGTTTCATTAGTTGGACCTATTTCATCATTAACTATTGATAGTCCCAACCCAACTTTATTATTATCACCTATTGGCGTATTTAATGTTAATGTTTGGGTTCTTGGGGCTCCATCTAATCCGACCCATTGACTACGATGCAATCCCATTATACTCATAACTCCTCGACTACCTGCATATGCAGGATTTACGCTAATTGTATTATACATATATTGAGTATACTGAGCATCTTGTTGTGCAATACCATAGTTTGCTATTAAGCCAAATATAGTCAGCATAAATATTGTTAATAGTCTATTCATAAGTATCTTTATTTGATTTAGGGAATAACAAATATATACTATTCCAAATATAAATTTATCTGTTTATGTATAAGTAACCTGCTTTATATGTATTCAATCCTCTTGCATTTATATATTCTAAAACGTAGTAATATGTACCTACAGGCAATTCATTTTTCTGAGAAATGGTAACTCTTCCGTTACTAATTCCTTTAAATAATTCTACACCTGGTTGCTCATATCCTTCTTCTTCGAATACTTGGACTCCCCATCTGTTATAAATTCTTAATGTATTATCAGGAAAATTATTCAACCCTACAATTCTAAAATCATCATTAACTCCATCTCCGTTAGGACTAATTCCCGTATATACAATAATAGGATCATCTTCATCAGTAAATACTCCTTCTATAATAGTTACTGTTTCATCTTCTGCATCACCATCATTATCTAGATCTACATCTGTTGTGTTTATTGGATCATCAGAAAGATCAATAACATCATCTCCATTTGGATCTTGACCAGTCACTGTAGCTTGATTTAATACCTCTCCTAATAAAACATCTTCGGCAGTTAAAACGTACGTTGCCGTAAATGTAGTAGTATCTGTTTCACCAACTAATAAATCAATTGGACCACCAGTCAATACAATATCTGTTAATGGATCTGTAAGAATAATATTAACAATGTCAACATTACCAGTATTTGTTACTGTAAATGTGTACTGAATCTCGTCACCAACATTAGGCAAGTCGTCTCCATTAGCATCTACATAAATACCTGTCTTAGTTAAAGCTAAATTAGGTAACTGTTCTATATCTGTAATTGTCTCATCATTTGTAGGATCATTATCTCCATTATCATCCACAGTTTCATCTCCATTATCAGATACATCTATCACAATATCTCCATTCGGATCTTCACCCATTACCGTCGCGCTATTCATTACCTCTCCATTATTAATATCATTCTGAGATATTGCATATTCTGCTGTTGCTATACCTTGCTCTCCCGGAGCCAGAGTAGATGGTGTTACAACTAAATTAACACTACCTGTTAACATATCATCTATCACAATGTTACTTACTACAACATCCCCTGTATTTGTTACCGTAAACGTATATGTGATAATATCACCGACATTAGATCCGCTAGTTATCCCCGTTTTAACTAATGTTAATTCGGTATTTATATCTAAAATAGTAACCGTAGGATCATTTGTGGGATCTGAATCCGTAGTACCATCTCCATCCGGAGTCTCTACTGTCTCATCTCCTGCATCAGAATCATCACTTACATCATCCATGTTTCCTGGACTATCTCCAGTAGCTGTAGCACTATTCTCTATATAACCAGCATCAATATCCGTTTGTTCAATCGTTTGATTTGCTGTAACCGTTACACTTACTCCCGGTGCTAAAGTTAAAATTGGACTACCAACTATACTTCCTGCATCCGCATTGGCATCGGTAACTTCAATATCTGTTAAAGTAACATTCCCTGTGTTAGTAACTACAATATCGTACTCGATAACATCATTCAATACACTTCCTGCAACTCTTACTGTTTTAATAACACTTAAACTTGGTGCTGGTGTCAAGGTAGTAACCGTAGGATCGTTTGTAGGATCTGAATCCGTAGTACCATCTCCGTTTGGAGTCTCTACTGTCTCATCTCCTGCATCAGAATCATCACTTACATCATCCGTGTTTCCTGGACTATCTCCAGTAGCTGTAGCACTATTCTCTATATAACCAGCATCAATATCCGTTTGTTGAATCGTTTGGTTTGCTGTAACCGTTACACTAACTCCTGGTGCTAAAGTTAAAATTGGACTACCAACTATACTTCCTGAATCGGCATTAGCATCGGTAACTTCAATATCTGTTAAAGTAACATTCCCTGTGTTAGTAACTACAATATCGTACTCGATAACATCATTCAATACACTTCCTGCAACTCTTACTGTTTTAATAACACTTAAACTTGGAGCCGGTGTCAAGGTAGTAACCGTAGGATCGTTTGTAGGATCTGAATCCGTAGTACCATCTCCATTTGGAGTCTCTACTGTCTCATCTCCTGCATCAGAATCATCACTTACATCATCCGTGTTTCCTGGACTATCTCCAGTAGCTGTAGCACTATTCTCTATATAACCAGCATCAATATCCGTTTGTTCAATCGTTTGATTTGCAGTAACCGTTACACTAACTCCTGGTGCTAAAGTTAAAATTGGACTACCAACTATACTTCCTGCATCCGCATTAGCATCGGTAACTTCAATATCTGTTAAAGTAACATTCCCTGTGTTAGTAACTACAATATCGTACTCGATAACATCATTCAATACACTTCCTGCAACTCTTACTGTTTTAATAACACTTAAACTTGGTGCTGGTGTCAAGGTAGTAACCGTAGGATCGTTTGTAGGATCTGAATCCGTAGTACCATCTCCATCTGGAGTCTCTACTGTCTCATCTCCAGCATCAGAATCATCACTTACATCATCCGTGTTTCCTGGACTATCTCCAGTAGCTGTAGCACTATTCTCTATATAACCAGCATCAATATCCGTTTGTTCAATCGTTTGATTTGCTGTAACCGTTACACTAACTCCCGGTGCTAAAGTTAAAATTGGACTACCAACTATACTTCCTGCATCGGCATTGGCATCGGTAACTTCAATATCTGTTAAAGTAACATTCCCTGTGTTAGTAACTACAATATCGTACTCGATAACATCATTCAATACACTTCCTGCAACTCTTACTGTTTTAATAACACTTAAACTTGGTGCTGGTGTCAAGGTAGTAACCGTAGGATCGTTTGTAGGATCTGAATCCGTAGTACCATCTCCGTTTGGAGTCTCTACTGTCTCATCTCCTGCATCAGAATCATCACTTACATCATCCGTGTTTCCTGGACTATCTCCAGTAGCTGTAGCACTATTCTCTATATAACCAGCATCAATATCCGTTTGTTCAATCGTTTGGTTTGCTGTAACCGTTACACTAACTCCTGGTGCTAAAGTTAAAATTGGACTACCAACTATACTTCCTGCATCGGCATTAGCATCGGTAACTTCAATATCTGTTAAAGTAACATTACCTGTGTTAGTAACTACAATATCGTACTCGATAACATCATTCAATACACTTCCTGCAACTCTTACTGTTTTAATAACACTTAAACTTGGTGCTGGTGTCAAGGTAGTAACCGTAGGATCGTTTGTAGGATCTGAATCCGTAGTACCATCTCCATCTGGAGTCTCTACTGTCTCATCTCCAGCATCAGAATCATCACTTACATCATCCGTGTTTCCTGGACTATCTCCAGTAGCTGTAGCACTATTCTCTATATAACCAGCATCAATATCCGTTTGTTCAATCGTTTGATTTGCAGTAACCGTTACACTAACTCCTGGTGCTAAAGTTAAAATTGGACTACCAACTATACTTCCTGCATCGGCATTGGCATCGGTAACTTCAATATCTGTTAAAGTAACATTCCCTGTGTTAGTAACTACAATATCGTACTCGATAACATCATTCAATACACTTCCTGCAACTCTTACTGTTTTAATAACACTTAAACTTGGAGCCGGTGTCAAGGTAGTAACCGTAGGATCGTTTGTAGGATCTGAATCCGTAGTACCATCTCCATTTGGAGTCTCTACTGTCTCATCTCCTGCATCAGAATCATCACTTACATCATCCGTGTTTCCTGGACTATCTCCAGTAGCTGTAGCACTATTCTCTATATAACCAGCATCAATATCCGTTTGTTCAATCGTTTGATTTGCTGTAACCGTTACACTAACTCCTGGTGCTAAAGTTAAAATTGGACTACCAACTATACTTCCTGCATCGGCATTGGCATCGGTAACTTCAATATCTGTTAAAGTAACATTCCCTGTGTTAGTAACTACAATATCGTACTCGATAACATCATTCAATACACTTCCTGCAACTCTTACTGTTTTAATAACACTTAAACTTGGTGCTGGTGTCAAGGTAGTAACCGTAGGATCGTTTGTAGGATCTGAATCCGTAGTACCATCTCCATCTGGAGTCTCTACTGTCTCATCTCCAGCATCAGAATCATCACTTACATCATCCGTGTTTCCTGGACTATCTCCAGTAGCTGTAGCACTATTCTCTATATAACCAGCATCAATATCCGTTTGTTCAATCGTTTGATTTGCAGTAACCGTTACACTAACTCCTGGTGCTAAAGTTAAAATTGGACTACCAACTATACTTCCTGCATCGGCATTGGCATCGGTAACTTCAATATCTGTTAAAGTAACATTCCCTGTGTTAGTAACTACAATATCGTACTCGATAACATCATTCAATACACTTCCTGCAACTCTTACTGTTTTAATAACACTTAAACTTGGAGCCGGTGTCAAGGTAGTAACCGTAGGATCGTTTGTAGGATCTGAATCCGTAGTACCATCTCCATTTGGAGTCTCTACTGTCTCATCTCCTGCATCAGAATCATCACTTACATCATCCGTGTTTCCTGGACTATCTCCAGTAGCTGTAGCACTATTCTCTATATAACCAGCATCAATATCCGTTTGTTCAATCGTTTGATTTGCTGTAACCGTTACACTAACTCCTGGTGCTAAAGTTAAAATTGGACTACCAACTATACTTCCTGAATCGGCATTGGCATCGGTAACTTCAATATCTGTTAAAGTAACATTCCCTGTGTTAGTAACTACAATATCGTACTCGATAACATCATTCAATACACTTCCTGCAACTCTTACTGTTTTAATAACACTTAAACTTGGAGCCGGTGTCAAGGTAGTAACCGTAGGATCGTTTGTAGGATCTGAATCCGTAGTACCATCTCCATCTGGAGTCTCTACTGTCTCATCTCCAGCATCAGAATCATCACTTACATCATCCGTGTTTCCTGGACTATCTCCAGTAGCTGTAGCACTATTCTCTATATAACCAGCATCAATATCCGTTTGTTCAATCGTTTGATTTGCTGTAACCGTTACACTAACTCCTGGTGCTAAAGTTAAAATTGGACTACCAACTATACTTCCTGCATCGGCATTGGCATCGGTAACTTCAATATCTGTTAAAGTAACATTCCCTGTGTTAGTAACTACAATATCGTACTCGATAACATCATTCAATACACTTCCTGCAACTCTTACTGTTTTAATAACGCTTAATTCTGCCAATAATACTATATCTGTATCTGTAACGGCAACAGGATCATTACCTGATGCATCTAAAACATCATCATAAGTAACCGTAACTGTATCACCTGCCTGAGTGTTGAATGTACCATCATCATCTGTACCTGCCGCTGTACCAAAAGTAGTAGCAACAGTACCTGTAAAAATACCTGTGTCAGGACCTGTCTCTGTTAAGGTAATTGTCTCGTTCTCTCCGGTAACATCATTAACAACCTCGACAATAATTGTCTCTGCAACTCCAGAATCCGTGTTTAAATCATTATCCGTAACTGTAATATCTAAAGTGTCTCCTGGAACACTCGTATCTGTAATATCAACTGTACCTGTAACTCCTCCAACTACTATATCTGTATCTGTAACAGCAACAGGATCATTACCTGATGCATCTAAAACATCATCATAAGTAACCGTAACTGTATCACCTGCCTGAGTGTTGAATGTACCATCATCATCTGTACCTGCTGCTGTACCAAAAGTAGTAGCAACAGTACCTGTGAAAATACCTGTGTCAGGACCTGTCTCTGTTAAGGTAATTGTCTCGTTCTCTCCGGTAACATCATTAACAACCTCGACAATAATTGTCTCTGCAACTCCAGAATCCGTGTTTAAATCATTATCCGTAACTGTAATATCTAAAGTGTCTCCTGGAACACTCGTATCTGTAATATCAACTGTACCTGTAACTCCTCCAACTACTATATCTGTATCTGTAACAGCAACAGGATCATTACCTGATGCATCTAAAACATCATCATAAGTAACCGTAACTGTATCACCTGCCTGAGTGTTGAATGTACCATCATCATCTGTACCTGCTGCTGTACCAAAAGTAGTAGCAACAGTACCTGTGAAAATACCTGTGTCAGGACCTGTCTCTGTTAAGGTAATTGTCTCGTTCTCTCCGGTAACATCATTAACAACCTCGACAATAATTGTCTCTGCAACTCCAGAATCCGTGTTTAAATCATTATCCGTAACTGTAATATCTAAAGTGTCTCCTGGAACACTCGTATCTGTAATATCAACTGTACCTGTAACTCCTCCAACTACTATATCTGTATCTGTAACGGCAACAGGATCATTACCTGATGCATCTAAAACATCATCATAAGTAACCGTAACTGTATCACCTGCCTGAGTGTTGAATGTACCATCATCATCTGTACCTGCTGCTGTACCAAAAGTAGTAGCAACAGTACCTGTGAAAATACCTGTGTCAGGACCTGTCTCTGTTAAGGTAATTGTCTCGTTCTCTCCGGTAACATCATTAACAACCTCGACAATAATTGTCTCTGCAACTCCAGAATCCGTGTTTAAATCATTATCCGTAACTGTAATATCTAAAGTGTCTCCCGGAACACTCGTATCTGTAATATCAACTGTACCTGTAACTCCTCCAACTACTATATCTGTATCTGTAACAGCAACAGGATCATTACCTGATGCATCTAAAACATCATCATAAGTAACCGTAACTGTATCACCTGCCTGAGTGTTGAATGTACCATCATCATCTGTACCTGCTGCTGTACCAAAAGTAGTAGCAACAGTACCTGTGAAAATACCTGTGTCAGGACCTGTCTCTGTTAAGGTAATTGTCTCGTTCTCTCCGGTAACATCATTAACAACCTCGACAATAATTGTCTCTGCAACTCCAGAATCCGTGTTTAAATCATTATCCGTAACTGTAATATCTAAAGTGTCTCCTGGAACACTCGTATCTGTAATATCAACTGTACCTGTAACTCCTCCAACTACTATATCTGTATCTGTAACAGCAACAGGATCATTACCTGATGCATCTAAAACATCATCATAAGTAACCGTAACTGTATCACCTGCCTGAGTGTTGAATGTACCATCATCATCTGTACCTGCTGCTGTACCAAAAGTAGTAGCAACAGTACCTGTGAAAATACCTGTGTCAGGACCTGTCTCTGTTAAGGTAATTGTCTCGTTCTCTCCGGTAACATCATTAACAACCTCGACAATAATTGTCTCTGCAACTCCAGAATCCGTGTTTAAATCATTATCCGTAACTGTAATATCTAAAGTGTCTCCTGGAACACTCGTATCTGTAATATCAACTGTACCTGTAACTCCTCCAACTACTATATCTGTATCTGTAACGGCAACAGGATCATTACCTGATGCATCTAAAACATCATCATAAGTAACCGTAACTGTATCACCTGCCTGAGTGTTGAATGTACCATCATCATCTGTACCTGCTGCTGTACCAAAAGTAGTAGCAACAGTACCTGTGAAAATACCTGTGTCAGGACCTGTCTCTGTTAAGGTAATTGTCTCGTTCTCTCCGGTAACATCATTAACAACCTCGACAATAATTGTCTCTGCAACTCCAGAATCCGTGTTTAAATCATTATCCGTAACTGTAATATCTAAAGTGTCTCCCGGAACACTCGTATCTGTAATATCAACTGTACCTGTAACTCCTCCAACTACTATATCTGTATCTGTAACAGCAACAGGATCATTACCTGATGCATCTAAAACATCATCATAAGTAACCGTAACTGTATCACCTGCCTGAGTGTTGAATGTACCATCATCATCTGTACCTGCTGCTGTACCAAAAGTAGTAGCAACAGTACCTGTGAAAATACCTGTGTCAGGACCTGTCTCTGTTAAGGTAATTGTCTCGTTCTCTCCGGTAACATCATTAACAACCTCGACAATAATTGTCTCTGCAACTCCAGAATCCGTGTTTAAATCATTATCCGTAACTGTAATATCTAAAGTGTCTCCTGGAACACTCGTATCTGTAATATCAACTGTACCTGTAACTCCTCCAACTACTATATCTGTATCTGTAACGGCAACAGGATCATTACCTGATGCATCTAAAACATCATCATAAGTAACCGTAACTGTATCACCTGCCTGAGTGTTGAATGTACCATCATCATCTGTACCTGCTGCTGTACCAAAAGTAGTAGCAACAGTACCTGTGAAAATACCTGTGTCAGGACCTGTCTCTGTTAAGGTAATTGTCTCGTTCTCTCCGGTAACATCATTAACAACCTCGACAATAATTGTCTCTGCAACTCCAGAATCCGTGTTTAAATCATTATCCGTAACTGTAATATCTAAAGTGTCTCCTGGAACACTCGTATCTGTAATATCAACTGTACCTGTAACTCCTCCAACTACTATATCTGTATCTGTAACGGCAACAGGATCATTACCTGATGCATCTAAAACATCATCATAAGTAACCGTAACTGTATCACCTGCCTGAGTGTTGAATGTACCATCATCATCTGTACCTGCCGCTGTACCAAAAGTAGTAGCAACAGTACCTGTGAAAATACCTGTGTCAGGACCTGTCTCTGTTAAGGTAATTGTCTCGTTCTCTCCGGTAACATCATTAACAACCTCGACAATAATTGTCTCTGCAACTCCAGAATCCGTGTTTAAATCATTATCCGTAACTGTAATATCTAAAGTGTCTCCTGGAACACTCGTATCTGTAATATCAACTGTACCTGTAACTCCTCCAACTACTATATCTGTATCTGTAACAGCAACAGGATCATTACCTGATGCATCTAAAACATCATCATAAGTAACCGTAACTGTATCACCTGCCTGAGTGTTGAATGTACCATCATCATCTGTACCTGCTGCTGTACCAAAAGTAGTAGCAACAGTACCTGTGAAAACACCTGTGTCAGGACCTGTCTCTGTTAAGGTAATTGTCTCGTTCTCTCCGGTAACATCATTAACAACCTCGACAATAATTGTCTCTGCAACTCCAGAATCCGTGTTTAAATCATTATCCGTAACTGTAATATCTAAAGTGTCTCCCGGAACACTCGTATCTGTAATATCAACTGTACCTGTAACTCCTCCAACTACTATATCTGTATCTGTAACGGCAACAGGATCATTACCTGATGCATCTAAAACATCATCATAAGTAACCGTAACTGTATCACCTGCCTGAGTGTTGAATGTACCATCATCATCTGTACCTGCCGCTGTACCAAAAGTAGTAGCAACAGTACCTGTGAAAATACCTGTGTCAGGACCTGTCTCTGTTAAGGTAATTGTCTCGTTCTCTCCGGTAACATCATTAACAACCTCGACAATAATTGTCTCTGCAACTCCAGAATCCGTGTTTAAATCATTATCCGTAACTGTAATATCTAAAGTGTCTCCTGGAACACTCGTATCTGTAATATCAACTGTACCTGTAACTCCTCCAACTACTATATCTGTATCTGTAACAGCAACAGGATCATTACCTGATGCATCTAAAACATCATCATAAGTAACCGTAACTGTATCACCTGCCTGAGTGTTGAATGTACCATCATCATCTGTACCTGCTGCTGTACCAAAAGTAGTAGCAACAGTACCTGTGAAAATACCTGTGTCAGGACCTGTCTCTGTTAAGGTAATTGTCTCGTTCTCTCCGGTAACATCATTAACAACCTCGACAATAATTGTCTCTGCAACTCCAGAATCCGTGTTTAAATCATTATCCGTAACTGTAATATCTAAAGTGTCTCCTGGAACACTCGTATCTGTAATATCAACTGTACCTGTAACTCCTCCAACTACTATATCTGTATCTGTAACGGCAACAGGATCATTACCTGATGCATCTAAAACATCATCATAAGTAACCGTAACTGTATCACCTGCCTGAGTGTTGAATGTACCATCATCATCTGTACCTGCCGCTGTACCAAAAGTAGTAGCAACAGTACCTGTGAAAATACCTGTGTCAGGACCTGTCTCTGTTAAGGTAATTGTCTCGTTCTCTCCGGTAACATCATTAACAACCTCGACAATAATTGTCTCTGCAACTCCAGAATCCGTGTTTAAATCATTATCCGTAACTGTAATATCTAAAGTGTCTCCTGGAACACTCGTATCTGTAATATCAACTGTACCTGTAACTCCTCCAACTACTATATCTGTATCTGTAACAGCAACAGGATCATTACCTGATGCATCTAAAACATCATCATAAGTAACCGTAACTGTATCACCTGCCTGAGTGTTGAATGTACCATCATCATCTGTACCTGCCGCTGTACCAAAAGTAGTAGCAACAGTACCTGTGAAAACACCTGTGTCAGGACCTGTCTCTGTTAAGGTAATTGTCTCGTTCTCTCCGGTAACATCATTAACAACCTCGACAATAATTGTCTCTGCAACTCCAGAATCCGTGTTTAAATCATTATCCGTAACTGTAATATCTAAAGTGTCTCCCGGAACACTCGTATCTGTAATATCAACTGTACCTGTAACTCCTCCAACTACTATATCTGTATCTGTAACAGCAACAGGATCATTACCTGATGCATCTAAAACATCATCATAAGTAACCGTAACTGTATCACCTGCCTGAGTGTTGAATGTACCATCATCATCTGTACCTGCCGCTGTACCAAAAGTAGTAGCAACAGTACCTGTAAAAATACCTGTGTCAGGACCTGTCTCTGTTAAGGTAATTGTCTCGTTCTCTCCGGTAACATCATTAACAACCTCGACAATAATTGTCTCTGCAACTCCAGAATCCGTGTTTAAATCATTATCCGTAACTGTAATATCTAAAGTGTCTCCTGGAACACTCGTATCTGTAATATCAACTGTACCTGTAACTCCTCCAACTACTATATCTGTATCTGTAACAGCAACAGGATCATTACCTGATGCATCTAAAACATCATCATAAGTAACCGTAACTGTATCACCTGCCTGAGTGTTGAATGTACCATCATCATCTGTACCTGCTGCTGTACCAAAAGTAGTAGCAACAGTACCTGTGAAAATACCTGTGTCAGGACCTGTCTCTGTTAAGGTAATTGTCTCGTTCTCTCCGGTAACATCATTAACAACCTCGACAATAATTGTCTCTGCAACTCCAGAATCCGTGTTTAAATCATTATCCGTAACTGTAATATCTAAAGTGTCTCCTGGAACACTCGTATCTGTAATATCAACTGTACCTGTAACTCCTCCAACTACTATATCTGTATCTGTAACAGCAACAGGATCATTACCTGATGCATCTAAAACATCATCATAAGTAACCGTAACTGTATCACCTGCCTGAGTGTTGAATGTACCATCATCATCTGTACCTGCTGCTGTACCAAAAGTAGTAGCAACAGTACCTGTGAAAATACCTGTGTCAGGACCTGTCTCTGTTAAGGTAATTGTCTCGTTCTCTCCGGTAACATCATTAACAACCTCGACAATAATTGTCTCTGCAACTCCAGAATCCGTGTTTAAATCATTATCCGTAACTGTAATATCTAAAGTGTCTCCTGGAACACTCGTATCTGTAATATCAACTGTACCTGTAACTCCTCCAACTACTATATCTGTATCTGTAACGGCAACAGGATCATTACCTGATGCATCTAAAACATCATCATAAGTAACCGTAACTGTATCACCTGCCTGAGTGTTGAATGTACCATCATCATCTGTACCTGCTGCTGTACCAAAAGTAGTAGCAACAGTACCTGTGAAAATACCTGTGTCAGGACCTGTCTCTGTTAAGGTAATTGTCTCGTTCTCTCCGGTAACATCATTAACAACCTCGACAATAATTGTCTCTGCAACTCCAGAATCCGTGTTTAAATCATTATCCGTAACTGTAATATCTAAAGTGTCTCCCGGAACACTCGTATCTGTAATATCAACTGTACCTGTAACTCCTCCAACTACTATATCTGTATCTGTAACAGCAACAGGATCATTACCTGATGCATCTAAAACATCATCATAAGTAACCGTAACTGTATCACCTGCCTGAGTGTTGAATGTACCATCATCATCTGTACCTGCTGCTGTACCAAAAGTAGTAGCAACAGTACCTGTGAAAATACCTGTGTCAGGACCTGTCTCTGTTAAGGTAATTGTCTCGTTCTCTCCGGTAACATCATTAACAACCTCGACAATAATTGTCTCTGCAACTCCAGAATCCGTGTTTAAATCATTATCCGTAACTGTAATATCTAAAGTGTCTCCTGGAACACTCGTATCTGTAATATCAACTGTACCTGTAACTCCTCCAACTACTATATCTGTATCTGTAACAGCAACAGGATCATTACCTGATGCATCTAAAACATCATCATAAGTAACCGTAACTGTATCACCTGCCTGAGTGTTGAATGTACCATCATCATCTGTACCTGCTGCTGTACCAAAAGTAGTAGCAACAGTACCTGTGAAAATACCTGTGTCAGGACCTGTCTCTGTTAAGGTAATTGTCTCGTTCTCTCCGGTAACATCATTAACAACCTCGACAATAATTGTCTCTGCAACTCCAGAATCCGTGTTTAAATCATTATCCGTAACTGTAATATCTAAAGTGTCTCCTGGAACACTCGTATCTGTAATATCAACTGTACCTGTAACTCCTCCAACTACTATATCTGTATCTGTAACGGCAACAGGATCATTACCTGATGCATCTAAAACATCATCATAAGTAACCGTAACTGTATCACCTGCCTGAGTGTTGAATGTACCATCATCATCTGTACCTGCTGCTGTACCAAAAGTAGTAGCAACAGTACCTGTGAAAATACCTGTGTCAGGACCTGTCTCTGTTAAGGTAATTGTCTCGTTCTCTCCGGTAACATCATTAACAACCTCGACAATAATTGTCTCTGCAACTCCAGAATCCGTGTTTAAATCATTATCCGTAACTGTAATATCTAAAGTGTCTCCCGGAACACTCGTATCTGTAATATCAACTGTACCTGTAACTCCTCCAACTACTATATCTGTATCTGTAACAGCAACAGGATCATTACCTGATGCATCTAAAACATCATCATAAGTAACCGTAACTGTATCACCTGCCTGAGTGTTGAATGTACCATCATCATCTGTACCTGCTGCTGTACCAAAAGTAGTAGCAACAGTACCTGTGAAAATACCTGTGTCAGGACCTGTCTCTGTTAAGGTAATTGTCTCGTTCTCTCCGGTAACATCATTAACAACCTCGACAATAATTGTCTCTGCAACTCCAGAATCCGTGTTTAAATCATTATCCGTAACTGTAATATCTAAAGTGTCTCCTGGAACACTCGTATCTGTAATATCAACTGTACCTGTAACTCCTCCAACTACTATATCTGTATCTGTAACAGCAACAGGATCATTACCTGATGCATCTAAAACATCATCATAAGTAACCGTAACTGTATCACCTGCCTGAGTGTTGAATGTACCATCATCATCTGTACCTGCTGCTGTACCAAAAGTAGTAGCAACAGTACCTGTGAAAATACCTGTGTCAGGACCTGTCTCTGTTAAGGTAATTGTCTCGTTCTCTCCGGTAACATCATTAACAACCTCGACAATAATTGTCTCTGCAACTCCAGAATCCGTGTTTAAATCATTATCCGTAACTGTAATATCTAAAGTGTCTCCTGGAACACTCGTATCTGTAATATCAACTGTACCTGTAACTCCTCCAACTACTATATCTGTATCTGTAACGGCAACAGGATCATTACCTGATGCATCTAAAACATCATCATAAGTAACCGTAACTGTATCACCTGCCTGAGTGTTGAATGTACCATCATCATCTGTACCTGCCGCTGTACCAAAAGTAGTAGCAACAGTACCTGTGAAAATACCTGTGTCAGGACCTGTCTCTGTTAAGGTAATTGTCTCGTTCTCTCCGGTAACATCATTAACAACCTCGACAATAATTGTCTCTGCAACTCCAGAATCCGTGTTTAAATCATTATCCGTAACTGTAATATCTAAAGTGTCTCCTGGAACACTCGTATCTGTAATATCAACTGTACCTGTAACTCCTCCAACTACTATATCTGTATCTGTAACAGCAACAGGATCATTACCTGATGCATCTAAAACATCATCATAAGTAACCGTAACTGTATCACCTGCCTGAGTGTTGAATGTACCATCATCATCTGTACCTGCTGCTGTACCAAAAGTAGTAGCAACAGTACCTGTGAAAACACCTGTGTCAGGACCTGTCTCTGTTAAGGTAATTGTCTCGTTCTCTCCGGTAACATCATTAACAACCTCGACAATAATTGTCTCTGCAACTCCAGAATCCGTGTTTAAATCATTATCCGTAACTGTAATATCTAAAGTGTCTCCCGGAACACTCGTATCTGTAATATCAACTGTACCTGTAACTCCTCCAACTACTATATCTGTATCTGTAACGGCAACAGGATCATTACCTGATGCATCTAAAACATCATCATAAGTAACCGTAACTGTATCACCTGCCTGAGTGTTGAATGTACCATCATCATCTGTACCTGCCGCTGTACCAAAAGTAGTAGCAACAGTACCTGTGAAAATACCTGTGTCAGGACCTGTCTCTGTTAAGGTAATTGTCTCGTTCTCTCCGGTAACATCATTAACAACCTCGACAATAATTGTCTCTGCAACTCCAGAATCCGTGTTTAAATCATTATCCGTAACTGTAATATCTAAAGTGTCTCCCGGAACACTCGTATCTGTAATATCAACTGTACCTGTAACTCCTGTTACAGGTATCTCAGTACAAAAATCAAATCCACCAATTCCAGCACCATGAACCACATTTGCACTACAACTATCACAGTTTTGCCAAACAATCGTAATACTTGCGATTCCATCTAAGTCTTCAAAATTAACTCCTATTTGATCATTATCATTTAGAATAGATTCATCTTCAGCGTTAATAACACCTGTACTTTCAACAGAAGCATATGAAGGTGTTGCTGAATTAGTAAATGTCGGAAATATCGTATTCCCAGCACCATCTAACGCTGTGACTATAAATCTATCTCCATTAGTTCCGCCTGCATTGACATTGATATGGTACAAATCAAATCCAACAGAGTATATATCCGTACTAAAAGTTATGGTCTGAGTTATTCCTGTAGCAAAACCAGTTGTAAAATATTCTAAAACTTCATCTCCTAAATTCCCAGAAGCATTACTAGCAACACTTGGTGTATCTGAAGAGGTAGTTACAGGCCAACTTCTTAAAGTTCCTTCTTCCCCTCCAGAAAAAGTATGTGTAATATTAATTCCTGAGCCATCTACATCAGAAAACGTATTAGTAAAGACTCCATCTGGAGTCCAATCAAACTCATCTATTCCATTTGGCACAAAACCATCCCAAACTAAATTATAAATTGTATTGCTACAAGCTGGATTCTGATGCAATGTTGTTACAGCTGGTGCATCACATATATTAGTAGTAGCTCCATTTGTAACTCTTGGATTATTTCCTAAAGTATAATCTACATTACCTTCTACTGCATCTACTAAACCGGTAGCTGGATCCACAGTTGCAGGATCCGTCATCCCAAACTGTCCACTATCTCCGCCATCAGCATTACTATCATTATAGGCTTCATTAGCATCACTACAACCATCATCATCGGAATCTAAATCTAAATGATTAGGAATATCATCTCCATCCGTATCTTCATATGTACAATAGGTAAAGTCAGATAACAAAAACGTAACATTACCATTGTTAGCAACATTACCATCCTGTCTCTCTTTAGCAGTAACAACTTGAAAAGAAGACACTAAACCTTCAATAACAATATCAGAGTAATTTAAAGCAGTATTACCTGAACCGCTAGTATAAGAAGTAATAGTCGGAGAAGCGCTATCATTTCCTGTAATCATATGAGAACTTCCATTCGAAGTAATTGTATAATTCCCAGAAGGAAATGTCGTTGGGTCCATTAAAGAACCTATATTAATAATTTGTGAACCTGGACCAGAAACATTCACTGTTACTTTATCTCCCTCATCTATTCCAGACCATCTAAATTTAACTCCCGTTACTGGTTCACTAAATGTAAATGTATATGTTAAAAAATCTCCAGCTCCATCATCAATTTGTTGTCCTTGTACCCTTAAGGTAGTTGTGTTCTCTACTAAAAGCTGTGAAAGTATACCTCCATTAACAGTAGTTGTAACATCTACATCCACTCCATCAAAATCATAAATATCAACTATAGATCCAACACCATTTTGATTACCAGTAGGAGCTGTACCAACTTCTATTGGTGCAGACGCACAATCCAATCCCTCATCTGTATCCAAGATCCCATCATTATCATCATCAGCATCACAGAAATTACCAACATTATCCGAATCTTGATCGGCCTGACCCGCATTAGGAATCGCTGGACAGTTATCAGATGGATCTCCTGTTCCGTCTCCATCAGTATCTATTACGAAACCATCTGCAGTAGACATTACATTCATTCCCCCTACTACAGTAATAGATGTAGGATCATCACCTTGTGTCTGTACTGCATTAATTGGTAATCCAGGATCTGAATCCAATATATTAACAGTAGCATTACCTGGCGGTAATGTGGCAGTATAAGTCCCATCAGGATTGGTAGTAATTGTTTGTACATTACCATTAATATCTGTAATTGTTATTGACACACTACCAATGCCTGATTCGCCATCTTGTGTTCCATTTCCATTTACATCATTATATACTATTCCACTTATTGTTCCTGGATTAGAACAAGTAACCGCACCATTGCTTATTCCCGTTACTGATTCACCGCTGCCACCACTGGTAGCTCCATTGGCAGGAAATTCTGTTACAGCACCACTATTAGTAATACCATTAGAACCTCCATTTATATTAACCGTAGGCGAACCTGCAGAAACGGCCACAAAACCAGCTCCTCCTCCTCCTCCAGGACCTTCGCTTTCATTATTAGTAATTAACTGATCTCCACCATCTCCACCATTAGCACTAAGTGTCAATGTATTATCTATTGAAGAAGCTCTTAATACGATACTTCCTCCACCTCCACCTCCACCAGGTGCATCATTATTACCTCCAACTGTAGGCAAAGCATTTGCTCCGTTAGCTGTTATGCTACCTGATCCAGTTATGGAGTTAGCACCTAACAATATAATACCACCTCCATCAGCAGCATCTTGACTAGCACTATTATTTCTATCTCCAGCTCCTCCTCCTCCTCCGAGAAAGATTCTATTTTGTTCATTTGCTATAAGTGGTCTCCCACCTAATCCTCCTACTGGATCTCTACGATCTCCCCCCCAAGCAGTACTACCCGGAGCCAGAGTTAAAGCATTCTGATTACTACTACCATAGGAATACCCTCCTCTTCCTCCACCAGAAGAATTCGTAAGAGCATTGCTATTAGCTATATAATCAGGATCCAAAGTCCACGCTGCAGCTCCAGTACATCCAGAACACATTACACCTGATCCATTAAACCAAGTATTACTATTATTTCCATTAGATCCACCACCGCCACCAGCGTTATGTCCGTTTCCACCACCACCTCCATTAGCAGGAGCTCCTCTACCATATCTTCCACCCAAAACATCGTAATCAGTTTGAAATCCAACAATACTTTCGCCCTTTTCTGCTGAATCACTGGCATTAATACTTACGTAATCAGATTCTAAATTTGCACCTGTTAAAGAAGTACTATTCTCAACTACACCACCTCTAAATCCGAATCCAGAAGCATCTATATCTCCCTCTACATCAATTGTATTTGCAGTAATTACTACAACTCCTCCACGTCTGCTACCCGCAAAATCTTCCCAAGATAGGGGTACTACAGAAGCACCCGCTTGTATCGTAAGTGTATCGTATTGAGGAACTTTAATTACTTGCGCTTTACCTGCTACAAAATAACTATTTGCAACTCCACAGGTAAGTGTAAGTGTATTTGATGAAGTACTTAATACATACCCAAATTCGTATAATCCCGCACTTCCATAATTAGTAATATCACCATAATTGACAGTGTTACTTGTATTAATGGTAGCTCCTTGTGCTTGGTAAATCAAAATAAGATCTCCACTAGAGATACCTCCAAGATCAGAAGCAATATCGTTCACATCGATAGAACTAGATCCTGCTGATATATCTGCAGTTATTGGACTATAGGTATTAAGGACCGTATTTACAGCGGAAACTATAAGATCACCATCCTTTCCTTCTTGACCGGAAATATTGTAGGTAACTAATAAAACTAAGGTCAAAAAAGACATAAAAGTTTTTTGACCCAACAAGATTTGGGTAATTTTTTTCATATGACGATGGTATTTATAATGTATATACGAAAATCAATTGGGTTCGGTTTTCATAAACATCAAAAAAATTACAATTAATTGATTTTCATATTTTAAACCAGATAACTGAAACTTAATACTATAAAAAACTACGGAAAAACCGTAATTTTCACTTATTACAAAGATGGCAATACATTTATATATCTAACATCTTTTTCCCCATATTTTTTTCACTTTTTCGATGAAATACACATTTTTTACGCTATAAATCATATAAAAAAAGTAATATTTCGAAAAACCTTTGTTTTTATTACTTATAATGGCTTTGTATTTTTAAGTAGTATATTTGCAAACTTTAGCAATAGAACTACAATGAAATTCACTGAGGAAATAAAGAGACGAAGAACTTTTGGTATCATTTCGCACCCCGATGCAGGTAAAACAACATTAACTGAAAAATTACTATTATTTGGGGGTGCAATACAAGAAGCTGGGGCCGTTAAATCTAATAAAATTAAGAAAGGGGCTACTAGTGATTTTATGGAGATTGAACGCCAAAGAGGAATTTCTGTTGCTACCTCTGTTTTAGCGTTTGAATACCAAAACATCAAAATTAATATTTTAGACACACCAGGACACAAGGATTTTGCAGAGGATACCTTTAGAACTTTGACCGCTGTGGATAGTGTAATCGTAGTAATTGATGTTGCTAAAGGTGTAGAGGAACAAACTGAAAAATTAGTATCCGTTTGTAGAATGCGTAACATTCCTATGATTGTTTTTATTAACAAACTGGACCGTGAAGGGAAAGATGCTTTTGAACTGCTAGACGAAGTAGAACAGAAACTTGGACTGAAAGTTACCCCTCTAAGTTTTCCTATCGGAATGGGATATGATTTTAAAGGAATCTACAATATTTGGGAAAAAAACATTAATCTGTTTAGCGGAGATAGTAGAAAGAATATAGAAGAGACTATTGAAGTTTCTGATTTATCTTCATCTGAACTTAACACTTTAATTGGTGATACGGCTGCAGAAACTTTACGCGAAGAAATAGAGTTAGTAGAAGGAATTTACCCATCTTTTAACAAAGAATCCTATCAAAACGGAAGCCTACAACCCGTCTTTTTTGGTTCTGCATTAAATAATTTTGGTGTCCGTGAGTTATTAGATTGTTTTGTTTCAATTGCTCCAACACCAAGACCTAAAGAAAGTGATATTAGGATTGTAGAACCTGATGAAAAAGATTTTACGGGATTTGTATTTAAGATTCACGCCAATATGGATCCTAAACATAGAGATCGGTTAGCTTTTATCAAAATTGTTTCAGGAACTTTTGAAAGAAATGTGCCTTACTTACATACAAGGCACAACAAAAAACTGAAATTCTCTAGTCCAAATGCTTTTTTTGCAGAAAAAAAAGAAATTGTAGACATCTCTTATCCAGGTGATATTGTTGGTTTACATGACACTGGTAACTTTAAGATAGGAGATACACTAACTACCGGAGAGAAATTAAATTATAAAGGAGTTCCTAGTTTTTCACCAGAGCATTTTAGGTATATTAACAATGCTGATCCTATGAAATCCAAGCAATTAGCAAAAGGGATTGATCAATTAATGGATGAAGGAGTCGCACAATTATTTACCTTAGAATTGAATGGAAGAAAAGTTATTGGTACAGTTGGAGCGCTTCAGTATGAAGTAATACAATACAGATTAGAACACGAATACGGGGCAAAATGTACCTATGAAAATCTTAACGTACATAAAGCCTGTTGGATAGAAACAGAAGACACTGATAGTGATGAATTTAAAGATTTCAAACGTGTGAAAAGTAAATTTTTAGCAAAGGATAAGCAAAGTCAATTAGTATTTTTAGCAGATTCTTCTTTTAGTTTACAAATGACACAACAAAAATATCCTTCTATAATTTTTCACTTTACCTCGGAATTCTAAACAGGATTTAGAGCTAGTTTCAAGATGTTTCTGAAAAATAATATAGTATCACATTGTTTTAGAATAAAAACTTATTAAAAAGCCTCTATTTAACTTGTTTTCATATAATGCATTATAAAAATCTATTAACAAACTATTTTCTATAAGATATCACTATGCTAATCTTTTGTGCTGTCCAGGGATCGCTTTCCGAGAAGAATCTCAAAGAATAACTTAAAATCTGAAATTAGACTCCATAAGGGATATTTGAAAGTTGCTGGTTTATTTTTTTCAAAAAAAGCGTGACCTACCCATGCAAAGCCATATCCAACAACAGGCACCAAAAACCATTTCCAACTCCAACTATAATAGATAGCAATTGCGATAATAACAAAAACTAAAAAAGTACCAACAAAATGCAACGTTCTACTGGTTCTATTCCTGTGTTCCGTTAGATAGAACTTATAGAACTCAGAATAAGTTTTAATTCGATCAGACATAATTTTGTACACGTATTTAAATAATGTTTAATATAATAAAAATATACGTGTTGATCAAGTTTCCATATATTTCAAAAAAAGATCCGCTTGATTTTATCAATCAAGCGGATCTTTATATCCTTAAGAATAGTTTACACCCCTTATGCTTGTCCGGTAGGCCCAAAATTTAAAGGAATCGGTGGTTGCTCATAATCTTTTATTTCTCCGTGAGCGGCTTCAAATCTTGATACATTATCTCCTAATGCCTTCAATAATCTTTTAGCATGCTGCGGAGTTAAAATGATTCTGCTTTTCACCTTACTTTTAGGTCGTCCTGGCATAATATTTACAAAATCAACCACAAATTCTGATACTGAATGGTTAATAATTGCCAAATTGCTATATACTCCATCAGCTATCGCATCATCTAACTCTATATTTAGCTGATTTTGTTTTTGTTTCTTTTCGTCTGCCATTTTTTATATATTTTACCTGAACACATTGGCTCTAGAAACAGAAAGCCTGCCAATTGGCAGGCTTTACTGATTAATTATAATTTACTTCTTGTCGTTGTTCCATTCGATCTTCGAACTCTTCCTTAGAACCAACTATGATACTCTCATAGTCTCTCATACCTGTTCCTGCAGGAATTCTATGACCAACAATTACATTCTCTTTCAATCCTTCCAGATCATCAACCTTACCACTTACAGCAGCTTCGTTTAATACTTTTGTTGTTTCCTGGAATGATGCCGCAGAGATAAACGATTTAGTCTGAAGCGAAGCTCTAGTAATACCCTGAAGTATTGGAGTCGCTGTAGCCGGAGTAACATCTCGTGCCTCTACTAAATTCTTGTCTTCTCTACGTAAAAGAGAGTTTTCATCTCTTAAATCACGAGGTGAAATAATCTGACCTGCTTTTAGGTTTTCACTATCACCAGCATCTTCGATCACCTTCATTCCGTACATAGAATCATTTTCAACAATAAAATCAGCCTTATGGATTAATTGATTTTCTAAGAAAATAGTATCACCCGGATCCTGAATTCTTACCTTACGCATCATTTGACGTACTACCACCTCAAAATGCTTATCGTTAATCTTCACTCCTTGTAATCTATATACTTCCTGTACCTCATTTACTAAATATTGCTGTACTGCAGAAGGTCCTTTTATTTTAAGAATATCTTCAGGAGTTACAGAACCATCTGATAGTGGCATACCTGCACGTACAAAATCATTCTCTTGAACAAGAATCTGATTCGATAATTTAACAAGATACTTCTTGATTTCACCAATTCTAGATTCTACAATAATCTCACGATTACCACGCTTGATTTTACCAAATGATACTACACCATCAATCTCACTAACAACTGCAGGGTTTGATGGATTACGTGCTTCAAATAATTCTGTTACACGTGGAAGACCTCCTGTAATATCACCAGCTTTTGCCGATTTACGTGGAATCTTAACTAAAACCTTACCTACTTCAATCTTTTCATTATCATCCACCATTAAGTGAGCTCCAACTGGAAGGTTATATGAACGAAGAACTTCGTCACCTTTACCCATAATCAGAAGTGTAGGTATCTTTTTCTTATCACGTGATTCTGAGATTACTTTTTCCTGGAATCCGGTTTGTTCATCAATTTCTACCTGATATGTTATACCTTGTTCTACATTCTCATAGGTTACTTTTCCGGCAAATTCCGAAATAATCACACCATTATATGGATCCCACTGACAGATGCTCTGATCCGCTTTCAATGTATCACCACTCTTGATAAACAACTGCGAACCATAAGGTATAAGATTTGTACTAAGTACGATCTTAGTTTTAGGATCAATAACCTTAACTTCAGAAGTACGAGAAATCACAACATCTATTTCTTTTCCTTCAGAGTCCTGACCTTTTACAGTCTTCAATTCTTCTATTTCTGCTTTACCAGCAAATTTAGATTTTAGCTGATTTTCTTCAGAAATGTTACTTGCAATACCTCCAACGTGGAATGTACGTAATGTAAGCTGCGTTCCTGGCTCTCCAATTGACTGCGCTGCAACAACACCCACTGCTTCACCTCTCTGAACTGTTTTACCAGTAGCTAGGTTACGTCCATAACATTTAACACATATACCTTTCTTAGCTTCACAGGTAAGAGCAGAACGAACTTCTACCGACTCTACAGGAGAGTTTTCGATATTCTTAGCAGTTACATCATCAATCTCTACACCAGCTTCTACAAGTACTTCTTGAGTTAATGGATTAATAACATCCATCAATGAAGTTCTACCCGCAATTCTAGCTGCTAGACCTTCTATAATTTCTTCGTTTTTCTTTAATGGACTAACTTCTACTCCTCTTAATGTTCCACAATCTTCAATATTAACAATTACGTCTTGTGCAACATCAACTAAACGACGAGTAAGGTATCCAGCATCCGCTGTTTTAAGTGCTGTATCCGCAAGACCTTTACGAGCACCGTGAGTAGAGATAAAGTACTCTAGAATCGAAAGACCTTCTTTAAAGTTAGAAAGAATCGGATTCTCAATAATTTCTCCACCAGCAGAATTTGATTTTTTCGGTTTAGCCATCAATCCACGCATTCCTGTAAGCTGACGAATCTGTTCTTTAGATCCCCTTGCTCCAGAATCAAGCATCATATATACCGAGTTAAACCCTTGCTGATCTTCTCTAATACGCTTCATCGACAATTCTGTCAATTCAGCATTAGTTGATGTCCATATATCAATTACCTGATTATAACGCTCATTATTAGTGATAAGACCCATATTATAGTTTGATACAATATTATCTACCTGCTTATTAGCATCAGCAATCATAGTATGCTTTTCCTTAGGAATAATAATATCACCTAAACTAAACGACAACCCACCTCTAAATGCGAAGTTATACCCTAGTGTTTTGATTTCATCCAAGAAAGCCGCAGTTTCAGGAACACTAGTTACCTTTAAAATATCACCAATAATATCTCTAAGAGATTTTTTAGTCAACACTTCATTTATGTAACCAGCTTTTTCTGGAACCTTTTCATTAAATAAAACTCTACCAGTAGTAGTTTCTATTATTTTAGTTACTAACTCTCCTTCTTCGATATCTTTTGTTCTAACTTTAATGTTAGCATTGATATCTAATCTTTTCTCATTATAAGCGATCACCACTTCTTCTGGAGAATAGAACGTTAAATCTTCACCTTTAATTTCTAATTCAGGTGTAGATCTACGAGACTTAGTCATATAATACAGTCCTAATACCATATCCTGAGAAGGTACCGTAACTGGTGAACCATTGGCAGGATTTAAGATATTATGAGAAGCTAACATTAATAATTGTGCTTCTAATATAGCTTCTGGTCCTAATGGTAAATGTACTGCCATTTGATCTCCATCAAAATCGGCATTAAATGCCGTACATACCAATGGGTGTAACTGTATTGCTTTACCTTCAATAAGTTTTGGCTGGAATGCCTGTATACCTAAACGGTGAAGCGTAGGAGCACGGTTTAATAATACCGGATGTCCTTTTAGAACATTCTCTAAGATATCCCAAACTACAGGTTCTTTTCTATCTATAATTTTCTTTGCAGATTTTACCGTCTTTACAATACCACGCTCAATCAATTTTCTGATTACAAATGGCTTGTACAACTCGGCTGCCATATTCTTAGGAAGACCACATTCGAATAATTTCAATTCTGGTCCTACAACAATTACAGAACGAGCAGAATAATCCACACGTTTACCAAGTAAGTTTTGACGGAAACGTCCTTGCTTACCTTTTAATGAATCTGATAATGATTTTAATGGTCTGTTAGAATCTGTTTTTACTGCAGAAGCTTTACGCGTGTTATCAAACAAAGAATCCACAGATTCTTGTAACATACGCTTTTCATTACGCAAAATTACTTCTGGAGCTTTGATTTCCATCAAACGCTTCAAACGATTGTTACGTATAATTACACGACGGTATAAGTCATTTAAATCAGATGTTGCAAAACGACCTCCATCAAGTGGCACTAATGGACGTAACTCCGGCGGAATTACCGGAACTACCTTAAGAATCATCCACTCTGGACGATTTTCTCTATTCTTATTAGCATCACGTAACGACTCTACAACTTGAAGACGCTTTAACGCTTCAGTTTTACGTTGCTTAGATGTTTCGTTATTTGCTTTATGTCTTAATTGATATGATAACTCGTCAAGATCGATTCTTTTTAAGATTTCGATAAGACATTCTGCCCCCATCTTAGCGATGAATTTATTAGGATCTGTATCATCCAAATATAAATTCTCTTGAGGAAGACTATCTAAAATATTCAGGTATTCTTCTTCTGTAAGGAAATCCATTTTCTGAACTGGTTCTCCTTCTTCATTTTTAGCAATACCTGGTTGAATCACTACATATCTTTCATAGTAGATGATCATATCTAATTTCTTAGATGGCAGCCCTAATAAATATCCTATTTTGTTTGGCAAAGAACGGAAATACCATATATGCGCTACAGGAACCACTAAATTAATGTGTCCTACACGATCTCTTCTAACTTTCTTTTCTGTTACTTCTACTCCACATCGATCACAAACGATCCCTTTGTAACGAATTCTTTTATATTTACCACAAGCACATTCAAAGTCCTTAACAGGTCCAAAAATACGCTCACAGAACAAACCATCACGCTCGGGTTTGTGAGTACGATAATTGATAGTTTCAGGCTTTAAAACTTCTCCCTGCGACGCTGCTAAAATTGACTCAGGAGAGGCTAAACCTATAGAGATTTTATTAAATCTCTTTACTGTATTCTTATCATTATTTCTTGCCATAATATATGGTTGCTTAAGAATTATTGTAATTTAAAATTGAATAATGTAAAGTATCAAACTGTCTCCTTCGACAAGCTCAGGATGACAGTTTGAATATTTTTTTATTATTCTTCTAATCTGATATCCAGACCCAGACCTTTCAATTCATGCATTAATACATTGAATGATTCTGGTAATCCCGGTTCTGGCATAGGTTCACCTTTCACGATACTTTCGTACGTCTTAGCTCTACCAATAACATCATCAGATTTCACAGTCAGTATTTCACGAAGGGTAGCTGAAGCACCGTAAGCTTCAAGCGCCCATACTTCCATCTCTCCAAAACGTTGACCTCCAAACTGTGCTTTACCACCAAGTGGTTGCTGCGTGATCAATGAATATGGACCTATAGAACGTGCGTGCATTTTATCATCTACCATATGACCTAACTTAAGCATGTAGATTACACCTACAGTTGCCGGCTGATCAAAACGATCTCCAGTACCACCATCATATAAATACGTATGCCCAAATCTAGGAATACCTGCTTCATCTGTAAATTCGTTGATCTGATCTAAAGAAGCTCCATCAAAAATTGGAGTAGCATATTTTCTACCTAATTTTTGACCTGCCCAACCTAATACGGTTTCATAGATCTGACCAATGTTCATACGAGATGGTACCCCTAATGGATTCAGTACAATATCTACTGGTGTTCCGTCTTCTAAGAATGGCATATCTTCTTCTCTTACGATACGTGCAACAATACCTTTGTTACCGTGACGACCTGCCATTTTATCACCTACTTTAAGTTTACGTTTTTTAGCAATATAAACTTTAGCAAGTTTTATAATTCCAGAAGGTAATTCATCACCCACAGAGATTGTAAATTTCTCTCTACGTAAGTTACCTTGTAAATCATTTTCTTTAATCTTAAAGTTGTGAATTAGATCCGCAACCATTTTATTAAGATTATCATCAGTAGTCCAGGTTCCTTTAGTAAGGTGAGCATAGTCATCAACACTGTTAAGCATTTTCTGAGTAAACTTTTTACCTTTTGGAAGTACTTCTTCTCCTAAATCATTAATAACACCTTGAGAAGTCTTACCTCCAACGATTATAAATAATTTATCTATCAATTCTGCTTTCAATAATGCAAATTTTGCATCATAGGATCTTTCTAAGATAGAGATATCTTCTTTATCTTGAGAACGCTTTCGCTTATCTTTAATAGCACGAGCAAACAACTTCTTATCTATAACAACACCGTGTAAAGAAGGTGAAGCTTTTAAAGATGCATCTTTAACATCTCCTGCTTTATCTCCAAAGATAGCTCTTAATAGCTTCTCTTCTGGAGTAGGATCACTCTCCCCTTTTGGTGTAATTTTACCGATAAGAATATCTCCTGGTTTGATTTCAGCACCAACACGGATCATTCCGTTTTCATCTAGATCTTTTGTAGCTTCTTCAGAAACATTAGGAATATCATTAGTTAGCTCTTCGTTACCTAATTTCGTATCCCTAACTTCTAATGAATACTCATCAATATGAATAGAAGTAAAGATATCATCTCTAACTACTTTCTCAGAAATTACAATCGCATCCTCAAAGTTATATCCTTTCCAAGGCATGAAGGCAACCTTCATATTTCTACCTAAAGCAAGTTCTCCGTTCTCAGTTGCATAACCTTGACATAAAACTTGTCCTTTATTTACTCTATCGCCAACTCTTACAATTGGTTTAAGATTTATAGAAGTACCTTGATTGGTTTTACGGAATTTGATCAGGTTATATGTTTTGGAATCACTTTCAAAACTTACCATTCTCTCTTCTTCCGTTCTATCGTACTTGATGGTTATCTTTTGAGCATCCACATACTCAACAACTCCAGCTCCTTCAGCGTTTATTAACACCCTAGAATCAGAAGCTACCTGACGTTCAAGTCCTGTACCTACAATCGGAGCATCTACTCTTAATAAAGGAACTGCCTGACGCATCATATTCGATCCCATCAATGCACGGTTCGCATCATCATGTTCCAAGAAAGGAATCAAAGATGCAGAAATCGAAGCAATTTGGTTAGGCGCAACATCCGCATAATTTACAGATGATGGCTCGATCACAGGGAAATCACCTTCCATACGTGCAATCACCTTATCACTCTCAATTGTACCATCTTCTTTTAGTGGAAGATTGGCTTGCATTATTAATTTTTCTTCCTCTTCTTCGGCACTTAGGTATCTAAACTCGCTTAAATCTACTTTACCTTCCTCAACTTTACGATAAGGAGTTTCAAGAAATCCCATTGAATTCACTTTAGCAAATACTGCAAGTGAAGAAATTAGCCCAATATTTGGCCCTTCAGGTGTTTCGATAGGACATAAACGTCCATAATGCGTATAGTGTACATCTCGAACCTCAAAACCTGCTCTTTCTCTAGATAAACCACCTGGTCCAAGAGCAGAAAGTCTACGCTTATGCGTAATCTCTGCCAACGGATTCGTCTGATCCATAAACTGAGATAACTGGTTGGTTCCAAAGAATGAATTAATTACAGAAGATAAGGTCTTTGCATTAATTAAATCTATAGGAGTAAATACTTCGTTATCCCTAACATTCATACGCTCTCGAATAGTACGAGCCATACGTGCTAAACCAACCCCAAACTGCTGAGATAATTGTTCTCCAACAGTTCTTACACGACGGTTAGAAAGGTGATCAATATCATCAATCTCCGCTTTAGAATTAATTAACTCTATTAAGTATTTTATGATAGTTATAATATCCTCTTTGGTAAGTACTTGCTTATCCATTTCGATATTAAGACCTAACTTTTTATTCATTCTATAACGACCTACTTCACCTAAATTGTAACGTTGATCAGAGAAGAATAGCTTGTCAATAATACCTCTCGCAGTTTCCTCATCAGGCGGTTCTGCATTACGTAATTGACGGTATATATGTTCTACGGCTTCTTTTTCAGAATTCGTAGGATCTTTTTGCAATGTATTATGGATAATGGCATAATCACCTTTCTGGTTATCTTCTTTATGAAGTAGAATAGTTTTAGCTCCAGAATCCACGATCTCATCTAAGTGATCTTTATCTAGGACAGTATCACGATCTAATACAATCTCGTTACGTTCGATAGAAACAACTTCTCCTGTATCTTCATCAACGAAATCTTCATGCCACGTATTTAAAACACGAGCCGCAAGTTTACGACCTAATACTTTTTTTAATCCAGACTTAGAAACTTTAACCTCTTCTGCAAGGTCAAAAATCTCTAAAATATCTTTATCTCTTTCAAAACCAATAGCACGGAAAAGTGTGGTTACTGGTAACTTTTTCTTTCTATCAATATATGCGTACATAACGCTATTGATATCAGTTGCAAATTCTATCCAAGATCCTTTAAAAGGAATAACTCTTGCAGAATATAGCTTAGTTCCATTTGCATGGAATGATTGTCCAAAGAACACACCAGGTGAACGGTGTAGTTGGGATACAACAACACGTTCTGCTCCATTGATACAGAATGTACCACTTGGAGTCATGTAAGGAATCGTTCCTAAATATACGTCCTGAACAATCGTCTCAAAATCTTCGTGCTCAGGGTCTGTACAGAAAAGTTTTAAACGTGCTTTTAGAGGCACACTATACGTAAGACCTCTTTCTATACACTCTTGTAAATCATATCTTGGTGGATCTACGAAGTAGTCTAAAAATTCTAGTACAAATTGATTACGTGTATCCGTAATCGGGAAATTTTCCATGAAGGTATTATAAAGACCCTCGTTTCCTCTTTCTTCAGACTTTGTTTCTAATTGAAAGAAGTCCTGAAATGATTTGATCTGGATATCCAAAAAATCCGGATAATCAGGTCTATTCTTTACAGAAGAAAAATTCAATCTTTCAGTTTGCGTTGCTAACATCAATGGACGGAATTAAATTAAAATTTAAAAAACAGCGTATTTTAATACATCATATTTATATACGCAAAATGGTTTAGACCTTAGAGAGAATTCTCCAGGTCTAAACCTCTATGTCAATATATGGTAAGCTTACTTAAGCTCAACCTCTGCTCCAGCCTCTTCTAATTGAGCTTTAAGAGCTTCTGCTTCATCTTTAGCAATACCTTCTTTAATTGCACTTGGAGCATCATCAACTAATCCTTTAGCCTCTTTAAGACCAAGACCAGTTAATTCCTTAACAAGTTTTACAACTGCTAATTTAGCACCACCAGCTGCTTTAAGTATTACATCAAATTCAGTTTTCTCTTCAGCAGCATCTCCACCAGCAGCTCCACCACCAGCAGCAACAGCTACTGCAGCAGCAGCAGGCTCGATACCATACTCTTCTTTTAATATATCAGCTAACTCATTAACTTCTTTTACTGTCAAGTTAACTAATTGTTCTGCGAATTCTTTTAAATCTGCCATTTTCTATCGTTTTTAATAATTTTTTTTAATTGAAATATATTTGTTAAAAAGTGCGTACACGTTTAGATTACCCTTCTTTCTCGGATAATGTTTTAAGAATACCCGCTATAGTACCTCCACTAGACTTTAATGCTGAAATAACATTCTTAGCCGGTGACTGTAGTAAGCCAATAATTTCTCCAATAACTTCTTCTTTAGACTTGATATCTACAAGTGCATCCAGAGTTTCATCTCCAACAAAAATTGCTTCCTCTACAAAAGCTCCTTTTAATAAAGGCTTCTCGGATTTCTTACGAAACTCTTTGATCACCTTTGCTGGTGCATTACCGGTTTCAGAAAACATTATAGAAGTATTTCCTTTTAATACCTCTGGTAATTCTCCAAAATCTTTATCAGATTTCTCCATTGCTTTCGCAAGAAGCGTATTCTTAATTACTTTTAATGATACGTTAGCTTTAAAACAAGCTCTACGTAAATTTGAAGTTGTTCCTGCATCTAAACCTGAAATATCTGCTAAATAGATATTAGTGTTTTCAGCTAACTGAGCAGTTAAGTCTTCAATTACTTGTGATTTTTCTTCTCTTGTCATAATCGTTTATCTTAATTACCAGCGTAGTTCTTAGAATCAATCTCCACACCAGGGCTCATTGTAGAAGACATATATATTGATTTAATATACACACCTTTAGCAGCCACAGGCTTTAACTTTACTAACGTTGTTAATAATTCTTTTGCATTTCCTGCGATTTTATCAGCAGAGAAAGAGGACTTTCCAATTGCAGCGTGAACAATACCAGTTTTATCAACTTTGAAGTCAATCTTACCAGCTTTAACATCAGAAACAGCTTTTGCTATATCCATTGTCACTGTACCAGTTTTAGGGTTAGGCATTAAACCACGTGGTCCTAATACTCGACCTAACGGACCCAATTTACCCATAACGCTAGGCATTGTAATGATCACATCTACATCTGTCCATCCACCTTTAATCTTATCTAGATATTCATCTAACCCTACAAAATCAGCTCCAGCCTCTTTTGCTTCAGCTTCTTTATCCGGTGTTACCAATGCAAGAACTTTAACATCCTTTCCTGTTCCGTGAGGTAATGTTACCACACCACGTACCATTTGATTTGCTTTACGAGGATCTACGTTCAAGCGAACTGCAAGATCTACTGAGGCATCAAAATTCACGTTTGTTATTTCTTTTACTAAAGCAGAAGCTTCGTCTACTGAATATGATCTATTCTTTTCAACTTTAGCTCTAACTTCTTTTTGCTTTTTAGTTACTTTTGCCATTTTCTACACGTTTTTGGATTAAAAAGGAGCTTGTCCTTTTACAGTTACACCCATTGAACGAGCGGTACCGGCAATCATTTTCATAGCAGATTCTACAGTAAATGCATTTAAATCCTGCATTTTATCTTCCGCAATCGTACGAACTTGATCCCAAGTAACACTAGCCACTTTTTTACGATTTGGCTCTCCAGAACCTTTTTTTGTTTTTGCTGCTTCCAGTATTTGAACCGCCGCAGGTGGAGTCTTGATTACAAAGTCAAAAGATTTGTCTTTGTAAACATTAATAACAACTGGCAATACTTTACCAGCCTTATCTTGCGTTCTACCATTGAATTGCTTACAGAATTCCATGATATTAACTCCGGCAGCACCTAAAGCAGGTCCAACTGGTGGGGATGGGTTCGCCGCTCCTCCACGTACTTGAAGTTTTACAACCTTACTTATCTCTTTAGCCATTTTTCTAATTTTAAATTAGAATTGTTCTATAAAGTGGAAGCAATAAGAACAATTCAGGATATATAATGTAACAATTATTATACTTTTTCTACTTGCATATAGCTTAACTCTAATGGTGTTTTTCTACCGAAAATCTTAACCATTACTTCTAGCTTACGCTTTTCTTCATTAACTTTCTCAACAGTACCATTAAAACCGTTAAAAGGACCATCAATTACTTTAACCGTTTCTCCAACGGTGTAAGGGATAGCAACATTATCAGTTTTCACTGCAAGTTCATCCACTTTACCTAGCATTCTATTAATCTCAGCTTTTCTTAAAGGCACAGGATCTCCTCCTTTAACCTCTCCAAGAAAACCAATTACTCCATTAATAGATTTTATGATGTGAGGAATTTCTCCAGAAAGATTTGCTTCTATCATCACATATCCTGGAAAATACACTCTTTCTTTATGAATCTTTTTTCCATTTCGGATCTGAATAACCTTTTCAGTAGGTACCAAGATTTGAGAAACATAGTCCTCCATTCCCATATGAGCAATTTCTCGCTCGATATAGTCCTTTATCTTATTTTCCTGACCACTTACAGCACGTACAACGTACCATTTTTTTGTATTACCAACCTCAGCCATTATAATTATGATTTAACTAAAGTGAAATAATACTCTATCACATTACTGAACACAGTATCAACTCCCCAGATAGCTAATGAAAAAATAACCGAAAAAACAATGGTAACTAGAGTAAGTCTTTGTGCCTCCGCCCAAGGAGTCCAAGTTACATGGTTCTTTAACTCGCTATATGATTCCGTAATGTAATTTATTAATCCAGCCATCTTATTATTCTTTTTAATGACAAGAAAAAATCTCTTACCACTATAAATTCATTATATCAACTTCATTCTATTTAAATGAAGACACTTTACATATTTATCAGCACGGGTTGAGAGACTCGAACTCCCGACACCTGGTTTTGGAGACCAGTGCTCTACCAACTGAGCTAAACCCGTATACATAAGTCAAGGTATTCGCCGTAACGAATACCTTACCTCATATATTAATATATTGTATTAGTCTAAAATTTCAGTAACCTGTCCAGCACCTACTGTTCTACCACCTTCACGGATCGCAAAACGAAGACCTACATTCATTGCAATTGGCTGAATAAGCTCAACAGTAATTGTTAAGTTATCTCCAGGCATTACCATTTCAACTCCATCAGGAAGCGCAATGTTTCCTGTTACGTCAGTTGTACGAACGTAGAACTGAGGACGGTAGTTATTATGGAATGGAGTATGACGTCCACCTTCTTCTTTCTTAAGGATATAAACCTCAGCTTTGAATTTAGAGTGTGGAGTTACAGATCCTGGCTTAGTAATTACCATACCACGAGAAATCTGAGTTTTCTCTATACCTCTTAATAAGATACCAGCGTTATCTCCAGCTTCTCCTCTGTCTAATATTTGACGGAACATCTCAATACCAGTAATAGTAGAAGTTAATTTCTCAGCTCCCATACCGATGATCTCTACAGGATCTCCAGTGTTAGCGATACCAGTTTCGATACGTCCAGTTGCAACAGTACCACGACCAGTAATAGAGAATACATCTTCGATAGGCATTAAGAAATCCTTGTCGATTTCACGTAATGGCTCTTCGATCCAAGCATCTACTTCTTTCATTAATTCTAAAACGGTATCAACCCATTTTTGCTCTCCATTTAAAGCACCAAGTGCAGAACCAGAAATTACAGGTCCATTATCACCATCATACTCATAGAAAGAAAGAAGATCTCTAACTTCCATCTCTACTAATTCTAATAGCTCTTCATCGTCAACCATATCCACTTTATTAAGGAATACAACGATTCTTGGAATACCAACCTGACGTCCTAATAAGATGTGCTCACGCGTTTGTGGCATAGGTCCATCTGTTGCAGCAACCACTAAAATCGCTCCATCCATCTGAGCCGCACCAGTTACCATGTTCTTTACATAATCGGCGTGACCTGGACAGTCAACGTGTGCATAGTGACGGTTTGCAGTTTGATATTCTACGTGAGAAGTATTAATAGTAATACCTCTTTCTTTTTCTTCTGGAGCGTTATCGATAGTATCGAAATCTCTAGCCTCAGAAAGACCTGCATCTGCCAATACCTTAGTAATCGCAGCCGTTAAAGTTGTTTTACCGTGATCAACGTGTCCAATAGTACCAATATTTAAGTGCGGTTTGGAACGATCAAAAGTTTCCTTTGCCATAATGAATTTATTTAATCTTAGTTATATATTAGTGTTCAATTAATGCTTCTGAACCAAGAGCCAATGACGAGATTTGAACTCGTGACCTCTTCCTTACCAAGGAAACGCTCTACCCCTGAGCTACACCGGCTTTTTAAAGTACACAATGATAAACCAGAGTCCTTCATTACACATCGAAAGAAAACCGATTCATCATTATTTTTATTTTAAAAATCCAATGCTAATAATGCATCAAGATTAGCTCTGTATTTTTTAAGAGCGGGAGACCGGGTTCGAACCGGCGACATTCAGCTTGGAAGGCTGACGCTCTACCAACTGAGCTACTCCCGCATTTACAATTTTGAAATCAAAATTGAAGGTTGTGGGGAGAGCAGGATTCGAACCTGCGAAGACGTAGTCAGCAGATTTACAGTCTGCCCTCGTTGGCCGCTTGAGTATCTCCCCAATTGAAATCACTATTTTAGAATGAACTTCTAAATTTTGAAAGCGCAAAAGTAATCAAATATTTTACAATTCAAAATTTTATAAAAAAAGGTTCTATTTTTTTTCAAAATCTTACCTTTTTAAGAGCCGATGGAGGGACTCGAACCCACGACCTGCTGATTACAAATCAGCTGCTCTAGCCAGCTGAGCTACATCGGCTTTTTGGTTACTTTTTTAAGCATAAAAAAGTCCGCTATTTCTAACGGACTGCAAATGTATAGAATTTATTTCTTACACAAAACAATTTTTAAAAAAAAATCATCAAACATGTGCATTTAATTTTTCCTTCCGTTTTCGCAATTGTCTTTCTAACGAACTAACACACTCATCCACACCCTCTTCAAAGCTTTTGTTTATTTTTTTAATTATAAACTCATCTCCAGGAACACTCAATAAAATTTCAGTAATTTTATTTTCTTTACCACTTGTATTCATAACTTTCAAAAAAACATCGGCATGAATAATACGACTAAAATGATTTTCTAACTTATCCAATTTCGTCTGTGTAAAATCTACCAATTTCTGATCTACATTAAAATTTACGGATTGCAAGTTCACTTTCATAGGTGTTATTTTAATTGGTTAAACAAATATTTAAAGTCCAAAAGACATAAGTGCCACAATAAACAATTTACTTTTTATTCCTTGGGTGAGATTGCTTATGCACTTTTGCTAATTGCGCAACACTTTGATGTGTATACACCTCGGTAGAAGCTAAACTGGAATGACCAAGTAATTCTTTTACAGCGTTTAGGTTTGCTCCTTCATTAAGTAGATGCGTCGCAAATGAATGTCTCAATATATGCGGGCTCTTTTTTACTTTGGAAGATGCCTCACTAAAATAACGATTTATGATACGATACACAAGTGTTTCATAGATTTTAACTCCTTTTTCTGTTAACAATAAAAAAGGATTTTTAGACTCCACTACAACTTCCGTCCTTAACTCTAAATATCTTTTGATAGTAACGACAGTAGATAACAGTAAAGGTATATACCTTTCTTTATTGCGCTTTCCTAAAACCTTCACCTGCTTACCTAAGAGATCAATATTATTTATCTTCAGATTAACCAATTCAATCCTACGCATTCCGGTAGCATAAAAAAGCTCAACAATTAACCTATCCCTAACACTTTTAAAATCTTCTCCATCTACCAATCCATTCAAAACTTTGTCAACCTCAATATTCGAGAATGGAATTTGCAGTTTTTTTGAAACTTTTAATGCTTGATGCTTAGCTAAAGGAGTCTTGTCTATTTGCCCTGTTTTTAATAAAAACTTATAATACGCTTTAAGTGAAGATACTTTCCTGTTAATCGACCTATTCGAAACCCCTCCATCAACCAAACTCACAATCCAGGAACGTATTTGAGCATAATTTGATTTTGAAATATCTTTTTGATCGTATTCTTTTTCATAAAACACAACATAAGACATCAAATCTGTTTTATACGCAGTAACCGTATGAACTGAATACTTTCTTTCTAAAAGTAAATAATCTATAAATTCTTTAATAAACACAAAAAAACCATTAGAACACAAAAGTATAAAACTTTTGACATCTAATGGTTTAAAATTATATATACTGAAAAACGAAGTTTAATTCTTAAAAGAATTAAAGCATACAACGTCTCAACATGTTGTTTTAAATTTCCTCTTGGTCTCTTAAGTGCTGAATGTATTGCGCTTTTTGAACCTGAGCTCTGCGCTCAACAGAAGGCTTTGTGAACGCCTGACGCTTACGCAGCTGACGCATAGTTCCTGTTCTATCGAATTTACGCTTAAAACGTTTTAATGCTCTATCTATATTTTCTCCGTCTTTAACTGGTATAATTAACATAGTGTTACCTCCTTTCTTTAAAAATTAGGGTGCAAAGATAACACAAAAGTATTATCTACAAAGCTTTTTTCAAATAACTTAGTTATTATTTACTTATTTATCTTAAACCTCTTATAATCAAATAAAAAAAAGTTGGTTTTTAATCTGTCGAAAATGTTTTAACAGATTAAAAACCATCTTTTCATTTGGATATTACTTTTCTAAACTAGTAACAATCCTTTCATTATTTTAGAGACCATACAGTATACCCTTTTGGCGGTGCTTGGATCTTAACCCACTTCCCTCCTTGTGTAGTAGGCTCCCAACCAGAATTACCTGTATAATCTTTTATTGCTCTATTAGACCAGTTTGTCTGAATCCATCTTTCTTTCCAAGAGTTAGAATTATTGATATACACAATCAAACCATTTTTTCCTCCACCACCATTTCTTCTAGCTATATACTCGTCATTATCTGTCCAAAGATTAGAAGTATTACCACCAGCAAGGTTGTTATGAATCCAAATTAAGTTATTCAATTTATTTTTATCTAACCAGTCTTCATAATCTCTATAAAAAAGAGCTGGATATCCTTCATGAGTTAGAATATACGCATACGCCAAAAGTTTATTTGTATAAATCTCATCAGTATCATGATTCGCCACAAAGGTAACAGCTCTAGATGCATTTCTTTTCCATAACATATCTCCACTAAGTGCATTAAGATTGTTCCCTACAAATGCATCCCTCATTTTATAATAACATGCAAAATCAAATGCTGACATCTGTGCTTCGCTTGTCCACCAATCCAATGTATTTACATTTCCATCCCAATATTCTCCAACACCAAATGCACCAGTAGATTGACGAAATTCTTTTGCAACCCAAGGAGCAAAACCTTTTACATAATCAAATCTATATCCATCAAATCCCATAGTATTCTTATAGTACTTAGCAACAGAGTTACTTCTTTTCCATAACCAATCCTGAACATATGCTTTGTTATGACTTAAATCAGGAAATCCTCCAAAGAACCCACTATCAGAATTATAGGCTTCGTTTGGATGAAAATCATATTTTGTTCTATCGAATTTATTAGATAAGGGATTAAACTTTGTGTACGTATCTTTACCTGCAAATTCATTTGGCTCTAAATCTCCCCCACTGTTATGATTAATCACAATATCGGCGATCACATTTAATCCTTTATTATGAGCACTAGATATTAAAGATTCTAGTTCTGATTTAGATCCAAATCTGGTTTCGGTACTTCCCATTTGATTATATTGACCGAAATCGTAATAATCAAAAGGATCGTATCCCATAGAAAATGGCCCATTCTGAGCTTTACTTACCGGTGGTAACCAAATTGCATCAACACCTGCATTACTCCAGGAATTGACCTTTCCTTTTACAACATTCCACCAAGTACCACCAGCTGGAACATCCCAATAAAAGGCTTGCATCATTACTCCAGATCCTATAGATTTAAGACCTGCTCTAGTAGAAATTAATTCTTCAGGCTTTACAGACTCCGATTCTACGGAATCAAAAACCTCATCCTTACCGCACGATATCAGTAAAAAAGACACCGCCAATAAAAAATAGATAAACTTAAAAGTTTTCATAAAAATAAGTGTTTGTGTGTTAAATTTCTTACAATGTAATATTTTTACTTACAACGAAAACGTTTGAATCGAAACTCAAACGTTTTCGTGTTGATAAAATTTTAGCATCTGCGCAAGAATGAATATAAAAATCTACTAATTCATCATTTTTTTGTGAATGAATGAAGAAAATCCGCAAGTATTATTATTTACTCAACTATACGGTATAGATTTTATAAAACTCTCAAAAAAAAACATTATAACAACAAGGAATCTTTAGTAGCTCGTTTATATTCCTTCTGATCAATAATTACTTTATTGATAATCTCCCTCAAAACTTCAGACGCTCCACCTCCTGTGAGTTCATTTTTCTTTTAGGGTCTAAAACTTAAATTCTTTATTTTACACTATTCATAATTGTAAAAAGGTAATTCCAACTTCCCAAAGAAAGTAAATCAGAAACCCCGAGGCAGAGCCATCGGGGAATCATAAATAGTAAACTTGGGGAAGGGATTTCAGGGCAATTACTATAGCTACTTATTGTAAATAAGTTCAATTGACAGGGTCATTATACTCGAAAAACTATTATTTCAGCACTCTAATTCCGGAATAAATAGCTTCAAAATTATCAACTTCTCTAATTCTTCTATACACGTCTCTTCTTCTGGCATTCAAGTCACTCAAATACATCATTAAATCGCCTTCTTCGTTAATGAGTAGGAGTTCTTCTTCACCTCCTAAAAAACGTATCACAGCCGCAGCCCTTATTTTATTAAAACTATCGTTACCTTCCTCTTTTAGTAATACTGATAAATTTTGTGTTGCTACATTACTCATAGCTGTACTACTGGAAAAAAGGTTTTGCATAAACTCAGGTGACCCACCGGAAAAAACAATAGAAGTCATTCTATTACCATCAGCTAAATTGGAAGGTAATCCTGCGGCTGCAGAAATACCCTCTGCCGAAAAGGGAAACGGAGAACTATTAGTACTCAAAATAGTTTCGATACTTTCAGTATTGGAAGCATAAACTCCAATCGGATTTGCATTATTTATATCAAAATTATCATTCACAAAAAACCTATGTGATCTAACCCCTCCTTTATCTGTAAGCACCACCGTATTTTCAGGAAATCCTTTATCAGTTTCAGTATGCTTGAAACCAGCTCCAACATTATCCAAATTACTAACTCCTAGAGGTCCGTCGGGATCATTATGATCAAATATCCCTAATACTTCTCCTAGTCCTGCATTATAAATAGCATATCTATCACCTACATCATTATAGACACCTATTACTGCGCCATCTATATTAAAAGCAGCTCCTATACGGTCATCAGCACCGAAAATATCCACTAGATTTCGATAAGCTCTTAGCGGTAATTGTCCTTTTAACTCGCAAGTAGTTCTGCCAAATTCTGTTGCTAGGTTTACACCCACGATTTGATCAGGACGTTCTACACTTCTTACCACATAAGAAATAGGCAATGCAAAACGTAAGTCAGAAGTTTGACCTAATGCTGAAGCAATATCTCGAATATTCGTTTCACCAATCAATTCAAAAGCACCACTAGAAGGGCCTCCATATGCAATAACTTTTATTTTTAAGTCGCTTAAGCTTTCAACAGAGGAAACATCTAAGCTTGCTGAAGCATTAACGGCCAGGCCTGAAAAACTTGCATTGATACTTGCATCCATTTCCTGACGCGTAGAAGTCGATTCTATCAACATGTAAAAAACACGTCCAAAAGTTACAGAAGAAATAAATGTTGCCGGATTATCGGGCTGTACAAATGGTGCTAAATCTTCAGGAGTAACACTTTCGTCAAAAATTTGTCCGATATCTGTAGGCAAATCAAAACTCATCGTATACATACTTTGGTCTAATTTAACTAGTGTACGATTAAATTCTTTTTCTGTACTAAAACTAAAATTACTAGAAACATTTACTCTAAAGGCACGTACGTTAATACCTAACTCAACAGCCAGTTGTTCTTCAGACTCTACCTGTTCGATGTCTACTGTAAAATTTGCAGGTGCTTCTTCGCCAGAAGTACTGATAATTTGATTGATCGCATCTTGTATCGTACTACGTTTTACTTCATCTACCTCTGCAGAGGATTGCAAATTTCCGTTATTAATATTTATAGAAATAGTTCCTCCTGCACGTTCAACCACAATCGGAGAAGGTGTAGGTTCTGACAATGTACTTCCTTGTAACAAATTTCCAGGAAATATGACTTCAGCATTCGTATCGAATAAATTAAACTTTCCTGTACCATCTCTTAAATTAACAGTTTCGGTAACACAAATAAATCTAGAAGTAGTTCCATCTGCATTATCCGCATCTAAAGGTGCTTCTTCTACAGATACAATGTTTTCTATTCTTTCTTCATTAAAAGAAGGAATCTCATTTCCGATAGAAAACACATCATCATATGTTAAGGGTTCTCCTCCAACATTTGGGTCTTCGGGATTAACTGAATCATCATTACTACACCCCAAAGCGAGACATAATAAAATTAATACACTGAAATTGATAAAAGGTCTTGATAGCTTTTTCATAATACATTAATGAGTTTTAGATAAATGATTTATGGTGCAATACTACAAATGCAGTGAATGTTGAAAAAAAGAAATAAGATGAGGGCGAAAAAAAAGCGTTTAGAAGGAAAAAAAGCGGTTAAAAGGAATGCTTATTATTCCTTTAGATTTTGGGTTTATAGCACATATATATCAGGTATACAATACATAACGTGTTTACCTGATTTGATTTACATTTCGAAATAAAAAGTGATTATCAATCCTCTTTTTTGATCAAAAAAGCTCCACAACTTCATATAGACACAAAATAATATGAAGAAAAAAAGGTTTTTTGTTTGTCTTAAAACTATAGACAAACAAAAAACCTTTTAAAAATTCACAAGTCAGTAAGGTATCTTATTGATTATTCCTTAACAGCTGGCTTATATTCCTTCTTATCAATAACCATTTTGGCGAATTGAAAAAACAATTTTCACCAAAAAGCTATTTTTGATTATTCCTTAACAGCTGGCTTATATTCCTTCTTATCAATAACCATTTTGGCGATAATCTCTCTTAAGATTTCAGAAGTTCCTCCTCCTATTGGACCTAATCTACTATCTCTAAATAATCTAGCAAGTGGGTACTCTTCCATATAACCATAACCACCTAACAATTGAAGACATTTGTAAATTACCTCATCGGCTATTTTTGTAGAAAGTAATTTAGACATACTAGCCTCTTTTACTACATATTGCCCTTCATTCAATCTTTTAGCTACAGAATAATTAAATTCTTTACACATTTCTAATTCACTCGCCATATCTGCTACCGTGTGTCTGAGCGCCTGAAACTTATCTATAGTTCTTCCAAAAGCCTCGCGCTCACCCATATATTTAATAACATACTCTAAAGCAAATTCTGTTCTCGCGTGTGCATTAATACCCATTATCAACCTTTCTAAGGCGAAATGTTGCATGATATAAGAGAATCCTTTGTTCTCTTCACCCATTAAATTTTCCCAAGGTATTTTTACATTATCAAAAGCTATTTCTCCTGTATCAGAAGCTTTCCAACCTAATTTATCTAACTTCGTAGCAGAAATCCCTGGCGTATCTCGATCCATAATAAAGATACTGATCCCCTTATTACCAAGTTCTGGAGTAGTTTTAGCTGCCACTACCAAATAGTCACTATATACTCCATTAGTTATAAATGTTTTAGACCCATTAATAACATAAGAATCTCCTTCTTTTACTGCCGTAGTTCTCATACCAGCAACATCAGAACCTCCAAACGGTTCGGAAATACATAAACATCCTATCTTTTCACCGGTGATACTACTTCTTAAGTATTTTTCCTTGATTCTATCATCACCTTCTTTATTGACATGTGTCATTGCTAAATATACATGTGCCCACATTGCTGCAGCAAAACCACCAGAATTAATTTTCTGTAGCTCTTCTAAAAATATTACGGTGTAAAAAAGATCCAAATCTAATCCTCCATATTCTTCGGGATAAGAAATTCCGAAATATCCCATCTCACCGAATTTCTCCCAAATGAAACGATCTATATCTCCAGTTTTCTCCCACTTCTCAATATGTGGAACTACCTCTTTTTGTAAAAAATCCTTAAGACTTTCTCTAAATAATTCGTGCTCTTCTGTAAAATACATGTTGTTTAGATGATAACTTTAATTTATATATAGCAACATATCACTGTAAAGAAATAAACATCTTAAATCTTGAAATCAAATTTAAGTATTATCAATATTTACAGTAATTTTTTCCGATTTTTAATTTAATATCAAATATAACGCTATTCTATCTATTTTTTCTAAAGAAAAACCTTCAATTTTTCCTAATTCTTCAAAACTTGATATACCGTTATTCTCTTCTATAAAATCCTTTATATCCAAAGCAGTTTCAAAATCAAAATAAGGAACTTCCATCAGTTCTTTCACCGAAGCCTCATTTATATTAATCCTCTCTATGTCCTTCTTTGTCTTAACAGTGTATAGTGCCAGAATCTTATCTCGTTGATTCTCATAAAGCCCTATTACATCCTTCAGCTGGAGGTCACTTATGAATCCACTCAACTTGTTTCTATGTTTTATAATTCTTTCCGCAATAAAATTAGGAACTCCTATTTTTTCTTGAAGCTCAGCCGATGTTACTTTATTAAGGTCTTCTTTCTGAGTAAAAGATTTTACTGGATACTTACTCTTTTGGTAAGATTTAGAATTTTTGGAGTTTTTGACCCAATCAGGAAATTTAAATAACGGTGAAATCACCGCCAATAAGGAATCAGAAACTTTAGTAATAATCTTAAACTGTGAAACAGAATTTATCCATTTATTATCTTTCCTATATGCATAAAGTCTATCCAACTCTTCTGTAGACATCCCTAAAGTATATCCTTTATAATCACTTATAAAATTAGGATTAAAAGGTCTTAATCTATATGATTCTTTCTTCTTGATTGCTTCCTTTTTAAGAGAATCAATCTGAGTTTGAAATCTTCCTAATTCCTTAAAATCATTAGAACTATTTACAGAACCGGGATAGTAATACAAAGCTAAAAGGAAAAGAAAAATCAATACAACTAAAAGAAGAATCCCATTTCGGAAACGACTGTGTATCTCGAAATGGGATTTTATAGATTTCATATAAGACGATAAATAATCTTAATTTTTAGATGCTTTTATTGCTTCAAAATATCTTTCAAGTTGTTTCTTAACCACAGGGAACAAGAAAAACAGTCCAACCATATTAGGAAAAACCATTGCAAATATCATTGCATCGGAGAATGCCCAAATAGAGTTCATACTTGCCGCTGCTCCAATAACAACAAAGGTTAAAAATAAAAATTTATATGTTAAATCGGCTGCTTTACCTCTACCAAATAAGAACTTCCATGATTGCAACCCATAATAAGACCAAGATATCATAGTTGATACCGCAAACAATACTACTGCGATTGTCAAGAAAATATCAGAATAAGGAATAAACTTACCAAAAGCTTGTGCAGTGATTCCTGCTCCTTCATATGACACTCCGTCTATTAAAACAGCACCACTACCATCTCCCCCATATTGAAAAGCACCACCAGAATTAAATATAATAATTACCAAAGCTGTCATTGTACAAATTACCACTGTATCAATGAACGGCTCTAACAATGCTACCAAACCTTCAGAAGCTGAATATTTAGTTTTTACAGCAGAATGTGCAATGGATGCAGATCCCGCTCCCGCTTCATTAGAAAAAGCTGCTCTTTTAAAACCAACTAGAAGCACTCCTATAAGACCTCCAACACCTATCGCTTTAGGATTAAAAGCTTCCGTAACAATCATACCAATAGCATCATCAATAAATGAAAAATTACTAAAAATAATATACAAACAAGCAATAATATACATTACAGCCATTAAAGGAACTACTTTTTCTGTCACAGAAGCGATTCTCTTAATCCCTCCAATAATTATAATTCCAACAAGAATGGCCAATATAACACCTATGATTGTTCCAGCGCCTGCACTTTCCAAACCAAACATTTCCTTTAATACAATGGTTGCTTGATTAGACTGTGCTGCATTACCACCACCAAAAGATCCACCAATACAGAATATAGCAAATATAACTGCAGCAATTTTACCTACTACCGCAAATCCTCTTTCTTTAAGTCCTTTACTTAGATAATACATAGGACCTCCATATACAGTTCCATCTTCTCCTACATCTCTATATTGTACACCTAAGGTACATTCTACAAATTTCGTAGACATTCCTAACAATCCACAGATAATCATCCAGAAGGTTGCTCCTGGTCCACCTAGTGCTATTGCTAAAGCAACACCTGCAATATTACCATTACCTACAGTTCCAGAAACTGCTGTTGCCAATGCCTGAAAGTGAGAAACCTCTCCATCTTTACTTTCATCTCTGATTGTATCAGGTATGTCTCCATCTACCGCTGCAGCTGGATCTCCTAAACTATGCCCTTCTACATCATCATACTTACCTCGCACCACATTAATAGCTTTCGCAAAATACCGAATATTAGGGAAACCAAAATATATGGTAAAGAATAGTGCACTTAACACCAATAAAATAATTACAAATGGTGCCCCATTAAAAACCTCAAAAAAGATAACATTAGAGAAAAAATCGGAAACCGGTTGAAAAGCTTCATCTATTTTTTGATCCAGACCTTTTTCTGTGGTCTCCTGCGCAAATGTTATAAATGGAATGGTAAGAGCTAAAATTGAAAGAAGAATTCTCTTCATAATGTGTGAGTTAATTGAATTTAGTTTTTTAGAAGTGAGCAAGATGCTAAAAAAAACCATTGTTTACAATAATTTAACGGTTAAATCTTTTGTAATAGTCTAAATATTAAATTCCTTATTCAGTTGATTCACCTGTTCTGGACGACCTATTATTACTATCTTAGAACCTGGTTTTAAAATTGTATCTGCCCCTGGGTTCACCACATAATCTCCTTCAGGTGATTTATATCCAATAATAGAACAACCTGTTTTTGATCGCATATCGATCGTTCGAATGGTTCTTTCTTTTTCATCATCAAACATATCTTCAAAAGAAACTTCTTCAATGTTTATAGATTTTTTCCCAACAATAGAAAGATTATCTAAAAACTCGATCAAATCAGGAACCACAACTAAAGAAGCCATATGATCACCTCCTATTCGATCCGGCATAATTACATTATCTGCTCCCGCCAATCTAATTTTCTTATAAGATGCATCCTGTGATGCTCTGCTAATTATTTTTAAATCCTTATTAATTTGTCTAGCTGACAATACTATAAAGAGGTTGTCTGCATCCTCTGGTAATGTACAGATCAATGTAATCGCCTTCTTAAGTCCCGCTTCGATTAGTACATCATCTTCCGTAGCATTTCCTTTAAGAAATAACAAAGATTCACTTTGGTATCGTTGAATAATTTCTTCATCTTTTTCGACGATAATGAACTTTTTATTATAGGCCGTTAATTTTGCTGCGGCTTGTTTACCATTACGACCATATCCCACAATAATGATATGATTTTCTAGTTGATGTATCATTTTTTGTATTTTACGGTTTTGCATTCTCTTTGGATCATTTTTACTTACTATGTATTCTGTTATTACCGAAACCGAGTAAGCAAAAATAGCTACACTAGTAGATATCAAAAATATAGTAAATAACTTGCCATTGTCATCCAGTGGTTGAACCTCTCCAAAACCCACGGTAGTCATTGTAATTACCGTCATATATAGGGCATCTACCCAGGTATAATCAGAGATATAATGAAATCCCAATACTCCTGTAGTTATAACAACAATCAGCAAGATCAATGCTATATATATTCTTGGTCTTCCCCAACTATAAAGCTTTATCATAAATCAAAAACTGAAGTTCGTTTTGTATATACAAGATCCTTTAATTTCAACCAGAACGCCATATTAAGGTAAACAACAAATCCTAATCCCGCCGTAGCAAAAGTCAAATAAATAAAAAACAAACGTACATTTTTAGCGCGCATTCCTAATCTATCTGCTAGCCTGCTAGAAACGTAAAATCCGTTCCGTTCTAAAAAATGTCTTAGATTATAAAGCATAATGCAAAATAATTATATTATCCCAAACTACCCTCTCTATTCAATAAATAATTACCAATCGAACACTTTAAACAAGCTTTTTGATCACAGTAGTTATTCTTAAGCTGAATCATAGATTGAGAATGTAAAGCATCCTCCATATTCACTCCTAAACTAATAAACTTATCTGATATCGTATTCTTTTCTACAGGCAACTGAGATATCAAGCCTAAGATTTCTTCTGAAGCATCTTTTCCTTGGCTTTTGGCATATAAAAACTTTAGAGGAATGACTGTGTTTATTAAGATCAAATGAATAAATGACTTTGTTACTCTTTTCTTTCTGGCAGCAGATTCTTTATCAAAAGTATAATGAGTTTTCCAGAAACCACTCGCACTTGTATCAAATAGTTCGTAAAATTTTTCTAGATCGTTAGCCATAATGACCTTACTAAATAGCTGCTTATTTTTAAAATAAAGGTTTGCTAACTGAGATACCCGAATTGTTGGAAAATTAGAAGGGCGTAGTCTAAAAAACTGAAAAGGCAATACACCGTGATTTTTTAAAGTGAACTTATTTTTTAAAAATTGATAATGCTTCAACAACTCCTTAACATATGAAACATCTGAATCCGGATTCAGAAAACCGGCCTGACCATACAACAAAGCCTCTAACTGCTTTAGATTATTACTACACTTTCTAAGAATTGAAAAATCAAAAGAATTAGCTAAGCTTAAAAAGGGATCACTGTTAACTTTCAGCCCAAAATTCTTTGACAATAATTTAAAGAGTACTGTTTCCCAATCATTTGAAGACTTATTTAGTAATTCTTTTATCAATTCAGATTTTTGTTCTAACCTTTCTAAATAGAGTCTTTCCTGCCAATTGAAAATTATGAAATCGGAAACATCACAAAGTTCCTTTTCGCATTGAATCCAATTAACATCTTTACTTTGAAAGAGTTTTTGATATTGAGATACTATATTTTCATCAATATAATCTTTAAGCTGTAAGGCAGGGATTCTCGAATTATTCTTTCTAAAAACTTCAATATCATTTTCCCATACCACGTGTAATATAACATTATCATAAGCAGGATCACTCTCATGATGATGAACATACCAATCACTTGACTTAATATGGATCTCGACATTACCAGCCCATTTCTGATTATCGATCACCAATTGAGCATTAAAAAAATCCGGACCAGAATTCATCTGATTATGTTCACCAACTCGTTGAAGTACAATTGGCAGACGGTTTGTAGTTTTTAGATTTGAAAAATTAAACTTTTTATATTTCCATAGGTAGTGTAAAAACTCTTCCTTCATACAATCATTAATTATTATTTTAAAGAAAACCTCTTGATTTCTATAATCATGTGTAATTAATGATTAAAATGTTACCCTTTTTGATTTAATTAAATAGTAAAAAATTCTTTTGAACCTATTAGAGAGAGATATTCTCCCTTAAAACCATACTATATTGAATCAAATAGTACTATTTTCTCTCTATAGTTCTTAAAAAAGACTTAAATCTATCAAAAATGTACTATTGGTAAGATTTTATGTATTAATGGAAATTGCTACAACTATTTGATTTCTTTAATTTGCTATCAGAAATAGGGAAGATAATTTCAAGAAAATATAAAGATTACAAAATCCTAAGCTTAGTTGAGTTTGTGTTAGGTTATAGATGGTTGTCATTTTTTGATGACCATCTTTATTTTATATCAATCTTGGAGATAATCAAATTTGGATATCCGGATAGATGTCAAATTTATTAAAAAAGGCTTTTTTAAATTTTGAAGAATTGGAATAATTTAGATTATCCATTACCTCTTTAATCGACAACCCTTCTGCAAATATCATATTATAGGAGCTTTCTAATTTTTTATTATTAAAAAACTCTAAAGGCGTTTGATCATGAATCTCCTTAAACATATTGAAGAAGTTGGTACGACTCATATGTGCCATAGACGCCAATTGATCAACACCTATAAAAGGTTCGTGTAAATTATGCTCTAAATAATTACTAACCTTATAAATCTTACCTACTTGTGAACTATTTATATTAAATGGATTACTTTCTGTTTCCCACATTAAAACGTCTTTCCAGAACGTTTCTAGCAAACGAATTCCTCTTGCAATGAAAAATAAATAATTCTCTACCTTATTAAGATCCGGAGAAACTATTTGATCAAACAGGACAGACTGTTTATATGAAAGATAAAACTTATTAATATGCTGATGCGAGTATCGAATGTAACTATCTACTCTTTCTGCCATATCACTATTTTTGAGAAAGTAGGGTTTTATGTACTCACTTTTCAGTACAATCATAATAGATTTCACCTCAGCACCTTTAGTAATATAAACTCTTTCACCCTGTTGCGCATCCATGCATCTCATATTTCCTGGAGTATAGCCATCAGAATATGAGCTTATGATTTCATTCTTCTTTATTTGATGATCTAATGAATACTTTCTAAAATGTAAAATGATATCTTTTTCAGCAATAGGTTCCCTTGTATACTCTATATCAACATGTGCTCTATAATTATTAATAAATAGAAAGACTTCTGGAGATATTTTATAATAACTTAGATATCCTTCTCCAATCTCAGGAGGAAAATAGATTCTATCACTGGTTCCTTTCGGATCTAATTGAGATCTAAAATAGTTCCTTATTTGATCTATATCAGAAAAGTCAAATGAATATTTTTGCATAGCCCTAAGATTTTATACGAACCTTTCTATATAGATTGATATTTGACTATAAAGTTGCGTAAAACAGCATCTAAATTAAGATTGATGTATAAAAACAACCCCTATATTAGCTTGTTAAACTAATAAAGGGGGTTCCTTACCTGTTATAAATATAATAATTTATTTTATATGACTGATAACATCATATTTTGTAATGATATGATGTTTACCATTATCAAGAGCTACAAGAACTGCTGGATTACCATTTTTTATTAATCCTGATATTTCATCGAGTGATGTGTTTGCTTTAACTATTGGAAAAGGGTCATTCATAATCTCCCTAATTGGAGTATCTCCAGTATTTTTATCTTCAAGAAATGCAGTAAACAAAGCACTTTCATCTACAGAACCAACAAAACCTTCACTATCTAAAACTGGTATTTGAGATATTTGAAATTTACGCATGCGCTCTATTGCATGAGAAACTAACTCTTCCGTTTTCACCGTTATCAAAGGTTTTTCTATGTGATTTTTAACTAAATCGACTGCAGTAGACACTTCTTCTTCCAGAAAACCACGTTCTCTCATCCAATCATCATTAAACATCTTACCCACGTAACGACTTCCGTGATCATGAAATAACACAACTACTACATCATCTTTTGTAAAATGATCTTTTAATTGTAATAATCCCTTAATTGCCGCTCCAGCACTATTTCCAAGAAACATTCCTTCTTCTTTAGCAAGTCTCTGAGTATATACTGCTGCATCTTTATCCGTTACTTTCGTAAATCCATCAATAATCGAAAAATCTACATTTTCAGGTAAGATATCTTCTCCGATACCTTCTGTTATATAAGAATACACTTCATTTTCATCAAACACACCAGTTTCATGATATTTTTTAAAAACGGAACCATAAGTATCTATTCCCCAAATCTTGATATTAGGATTTTTTTCTTTCAAATACTTTCCAACTCCAGAAATTGTTCCTCCAGTGCCTACTCCTACAATAAAATGAGTAATCTTCCCATCCGTTTGTTCCCATATCTCTGGTCCAGTACTCTCGTAATGCGCTTTTGCATTAGAAGGATTATCATACTGGTTTACATACCAAGAATTAGGAGTTTCTTCTGCTAATCTTTTAGAAACAGAATAGTATGACCTTGGATCATCAGGCTCTACATTTGTTGGACACACCATTACTTTGGCACCAACTGCTCGTAGAATATCCATTTTTTCTTTGGATTGTTTATCTGCCATTACACAGATCAACTTATACCCTTTTACAATAGCCACAAGAGCTAATCCCATTCCAGTATTACCAGAAGTACCTTCGATAATAGTTCCTCCAGGCTTTAATCTTCCATCAGCCTCGGCATCTTCAATCATTTTTAAAGCCATTCGATCTTTAACCGAATTTCCGGGATTAAATGTCTCGTATTTTGCCAATACCAGCGCATCTACATCTTTAACTAAAGGATTCATTTTTACCATAGGTGTATTACCAATGGTTTCTAATATATTATTTGCGTACTTCACAAGCTTACTAATTTATTACAGTCTCTTACAATTGTTTTTTATGCGGTGCAAAGATACAAATACAAAGTCATTAAGTAAGAGGAAGATGCCTTATTTACCGCTACTGAAATCTTATTGCTTTAGAAGGTGATATTTTAGCAATCACATAAGATGGTATAAGAAGCATTGCTAAACATAATATTGTGGTTCCAACATTAAGTAAAATAATATATCCTATGCTTATATACACCGGAGCAGTACTCACATAATAAGTAGCTGGATTAAGACCTATAATTCCATAATGTTTCTGGATAAACAACAAACTTATGCCAATAAGGTTACCCCAAAATAAACCAAGAAGAATTAAGTATCCTGCATTATATAAAAATACTTTTCGAATACTCCAATCATTAGTTCCTAATGATTTTAGGATCCCTATCATTTGCGTTCTTTCTAATATCAAAACAAGTAATGCCGTAATCATATTGATTCCTGCAACTAATATGATAATTCCAATAATCCCAATGATATTTAGATCAAAAAGTTTAAGCCACTCAAAAATACTACCATACTTTAAAGCAATCGTTTGCGCTTCTAAATCAGACGGAATACTCTCATAGATTTCTTTACCTTTCTTATCTATTTCATCAAAATTATCTATAAATACCTCAAAACCTCCTACCTCGCCATCTTTCCATTTATTCATTTTTTGGATATGCCTTATATCTGCAAAAATAAATTTCTCATCAAACTCCAGAAAACCGGAATCGTATATTCCCACAATTTCGAAAGCACGAATATTGGCCGGAATTTTAGAGCTGGAGTTTTTCTTTAAAAAAACCGTATTCGCTTTATCTCCTACTCCCAAACCTAATCGTGATGATGTATAAGCTGATATTAATATCTGATTATTTCTGGGATCTGTAAAATCTGGTAAGACACCTTCTATTAAATACTCTTTAAAATATGACCAATCATAATCTTCTCCAATGCCTTTAACTACAACTCCTTCAAAATCATTTTCAGTCCTAATAAGACCTCCTTTTGTAGCAAATCTCTGGACGTGTTTAATACCATCTACATCAACAAAGTTTGGATAAAAATGTTGGTCTTTTTTAATAGGAATCAAAGATTCTATACTATTATTGTTATCATAACTAGTAATGATAACATGTCCATTAAACGCTGCAACTTTTTCTCTGATTTTACGTTGTAAACCTATACCAGTAGCAACCGTTATTAACATCATAACCATACCGATGGCTATAGCAAAAATGGCTATTTTTATGATTGCAGATGATATGCTACTTTTATGTTCCTTACCTTTGATAAGGCGTTTGGCAATAAAATATTCGAAATTCAAAGTTATTTATGGTTTTTATCAGAAATGCATTCAAAAATACGTTTTTATTCTTTTTCACACTCCTTATTTCTTGTGGAAGCGGAACAAAAACCTCTTCTCAGACAAATCCTGAAGGCAAAATGCCCATTATCAACCAAAAAAATATCATTTCAGAAAGTCAAAAACAAGATTCTCTGGACATTTTGGAACCAATTGTTGTAGGAGCTAATCAGACTGAGCTCTATTTACCATTACTAAAAGATAAAAAAGTAGCCATTGTTGGTAATCAGACTTCTGTCATTTTCAAATTTCCAAATCTAGGACCTCTTTTACAAACAGAAGGTGTTACTCCAACTGCCTTAGAGCAATATACACATCTAGTAGATTCTCTTTTGTCTAGAAATGTCAACATCCAAAAGGTTTTTGCTCCGGAACACGGTTTTAGAGGTAAAGCAGATGCTGGAGAATTGGTAGCAGATGAAAAAGATATTAAAACAGGATTACCTATTATTTCTTTACATGGTAAAAACAAAAAACCTTCTACTGAAGCTCTTTCGGATATAGAAATCGTAGTCTTTGACATCCAAGATGTTGGAGCAAGATTTTATACCTATATTTCTACACTACATTATGTAATGCAAGCCTGTGCAGAAAATAATATACCTTTACTAATCTTAGATCGCCCTAACCCAAATGGGCACTATATCGACGGGCCTACTTTAGAACCAGAACATGCTAGCTTTCTGGGAATGCACCCCATTCCTCTAGTTCACGGCATGACTATAGGTGAATATGCGAAAATGGTAAATGGTGAGGGCTGGTTAGGAGATGGTCTGAAATGTGAAGTCAAAATTATACCTATCCAAAATTATACGCACCAAACGCATTATAGCTTATCTATTAGACCTTCTCCTAACTTACCAAATGACACATCGATAAATCTTTATCCAAGTCTTGGTTTTTTTGAAGGAACAACTATTAATGCTGGTCGTGGCACGGAAATGCAATTTCAGATTTTTGGTTCTCCGGATTTCCCAATTGATCAATATGATTTTGCTTATACACCACAACCCAATTTTGGATCGAAATATCCAAAACATAAAGGAGAAGTTTGTTATGGAAAAGATCTAAGAAAAACTGAACGACTTCACGGTATAAACCTGCAATGGATGCTTGACGCTTATCGTAATTCTAAAAACAAAGAAGGTTTTTTTAATACCAAGTCGTTTACAATACATGCAGGAACACAAAAATTACAACAACAAATTGAGCAAGGGTATACTGCTAGAGAAATCAAAAAGACTTGGATAAAAGATCTTGAAAATTTTAAAAAAATAAGAGCACAATACCTTCTCTATAATTAACACAAAAAGGGAGCGGTAAGAACCCTGTTTTCAGGGATATTTAGACCTTTCAAAATTAATACCTTTGACCATGTATAAAGGATTATGTTCAGGGATTTTATATAGGTTTTGAAATTAATAACTAGTTTTATTGCTAAAATAGATAATAACATTATTCCTATTCTATCATATGGCTATTTATTAAAAGTATACTAAAATTCTGAAAAAACCATCAAATCATATCGCGCTGATTAATTCAAAATTATTCGATTTTTCAAAACGAATAGTGATTATTTATTCTATGCTCATTTCTTGTAATGTTTACAGTCAGATCGATGGTAATAATCTATCTCTATCTTCTAAAAAATTGAATCTCTATTCTGAAGAACAAAAACAGTTAGATGAAGCATACAATCTTCTAGGAACAGAAAGAGAACTAGACGCTTATAGTAATAGTCTGCGTTTATTAAAAAAAACTAAACATAAAAAAAATAAAATTTATGCTAATATCATCATAGGTATTTATAACAATGACAGAAACTTAGCTGATTCGGCATTATTTTATGGAAATGAAGTCATAAAACTAGTCGGAAAGCAAAAGGACTCATTATCAATGCTCAGGTTATCATCCGCGTATAATATTATTGCCAATGCGTATGGAGACAAAAGCTTATTAGAAGAGAGCAAAAAATGGCATCTGAAGGGTATCGAAATTGCCCAAAAGTATCAAACTGGAGAAAGATACTTTAAAAAAGTACACAATTTAGCTTCAACATATATAAGGTTAGAGAATTATGATTATGCCATCAAACTTCTAGAATCTTGTCTTGAATATACAGAAAATACTAGATTTACATTTACGGTCTACATTAGTTTGGCAACTGCCTATTCTTATAAAAATGATTTTGAGTTAGCTCTTTCTTATTTAAAAAAAACTCTTGAATATTTTAAGGACGACAAAGGTTCAAGAAATAAGATTATAATATTACAAAATATCGGGGCTCAGTATCATCTGATGAAAAATCATGAAGAAGCATTATCTTATTATAATGAAGCGCTTGTTTTAGGAAAAGACAAGAAATATTATAGACCAATGTTAGATGCTATGAATAATATTGGTTTAGTTTATCAGGACAAAGGGATGCATGAAAAAGCGAAAAAAGCATATCAGGAATCACTCCTGATTTGTGAAAAGTTAGGTTTTCTTGACAAACAAATTGTCATATACAATCGTCTTGAAGAAAGTTCGAAAATACAAGGCAAATATCAAGATGCATACATGTACTTTGGAAAAAAAATCAAAATAAAAGACTCTATCAACGAACTCCAAAAGGATAATGACATAAGAGAACTTGAGATAAAATTTAAGACTTTACAAAAAGAGAAAGAAATTAAATTTTTACAAGTAGAAAACACCAATAAAAAACTTGAGTTAGCAAATCGTGAAGAAGCAATTAGAAATCTAACGCTGCAACAGGAGATTGAAAAGAAAGAGAGTGAAATACGGAAGAAAGAAAATGAAAACAAACTTCTATCTTTTCAGAATGCAACAGAAAAAACATTAAACGAAAATATTCTTTTAAAGAAGAATGAAGAGATTAAGGATGCACAATTAGAAATACAACAAGCTGAAACAACTAGACAAAAAGGGTTTAAAAATATCATTTTATATTCTTTTTTAATACTTTTAATTCCGGTTATTGGTTTACTAGTTACTTATTATCAAAAAATAAAAGCTCAAAGCGAATTAACTAAAAAACAAGAGGAAATAAACGAAGAAAGAATTTCATCCTTACTAAAAGATCAGGAATTGAAAGTTATTAAAGCCTCTATAGAGAGCCAGGATAAAGAAAGAAAACGTATTGCACAAGAATTACACGACAGTATTGGAGGGAATCTTGCTGCAATTAAACTTCAATTAAATAATAATAAAAATAAAAACGAAGGCTACATAAAGGGAATTAATACTCAAATAGACGACACTTATGAATTAGTTCGTGATCTTTCTCATAACTTGATACCTAAAAAATTTAGTAAAAATAATTTTTGTGATGTACTTGAGGAATATTTCAAAAATATTGGTGGAGCAAGTAGTCTTAGGACTTCCTGCAGCGTATATCCAAGAAAAGAAATTGATTTATTGGGAGAAGAATTACAAATAGAAACTTTTAAAATCATCCAGGAACTTATTACCAACAGTATTAAACACGCGAAAGCTTCATCTATCGAGCTCCAACTTAATTTGGTAGAAGATGAATTAAGTATTTTATTCGAAGATGATGGTGTAGGTTTTGATACAAATAAAAATATAGAAGGAATTGGATTTAGAAATATAAGAAGTAGATTAAACAAAATTTCTGGAACCATAGACATTGATTCTAGGATCAAAAGAGGAACTATTATTAATATAGAAATTACCAACTTAACAACTACCATAAATGAAATACAACCTAATTATAGCTGATGATCATAAAATGTTTTTGGATGGCTTATTAAGTATTCTGAATTCTGAAAAAGATTATAATATTTTGTTGACTGCCAAAAACGGTAAACATATTGCCAAATATTTAGAGATAAATCCAGATGAAAAAATAGACCTAATTATCACGGATATCACAATGCCAGAAATGGATGGTATTGCTCTTAATAAGATTGTAAAGCAAAGAAAATCAAACATTAAAACACTGGTAGTAAGCATGCACAATAATCCAGATATGATTGATAATCTCATTGAACATGATGTCGATGGTTATGTGCCAAAAAATGCCGAAAAAGAAGAACTTCTTAAAGCAATACAAACCATATTAAAAGGAGAAAAATATTTTTCGCGTGAGATAAAGGATATCTATATGGAAAATAAGTTCTCTAAAAAAAAGGACGAAGAAGTAAAACTTACTCAAAGAGAAGTAGATGTAATTACACTAATCGCACAGGAATTTACAACTCAGGAAATCGCTGATAAATTATTCTTAAGTAAACATACAATAGAAAGTTACCGAAAAAACTTAATTGCTAAACTTAACGTAAGAAATCTTGCTGGATTAACTAAGTATGCCTTAAAAATGAAGTATATACAACACTAATTTTTTTATAGTATTTATATAGTAAAGACTAAGTCCTAATGAATTAAACTGTTAACTCCCTTGTCGCAATGGAATTAACATAAACCAAAAGTAGTATTTATTAGTAAAATTAAAAACATCTACTAACCTACAGGAAACCCTACCGCTCTCTCATTTAATACCAATTATCCATTACAAGAATACTTACCACTGTTTTCAGGGTATTCATTTCCCCTAGAAAGGGTGTTTCCAGTAGCTTAGATATATGCCATCTTTGTACTGTAATTATTGACAAACAATACATCAAGACTTACAGCATTAAACTAATTACTAACCCTATAAAACCATAAAGATATGATCTGGGGAATCTCATTAATTTTATTAAGTATTTTAGCAGTACCATCATTATTGCTTTCAAAAAAACCTAACGCCAAAGAACTTTTAGAAAAAATCGAGCCTTACCAAGGATGGATTGGACTTGTATTCTGTTTCTGGGGTGTTTGGGGAATTATTTCTGCTATCTTAAATCTTGGATGGCTTACTACATATCCAATCTGGTGGGTAACCTTATTAGCAGGTAACATTATTTCTGCAGTATTAGGATTCATGTTAGGTTTTGGACTTATCAATAAATTTTTCTTATCTAAAAATGAAGCAGCAAAAGAAAAAGCTAACGAACTAAGAGCAAAATTAGCTCCTAAACAAGGTAAACTAGGAGTATTTGGACTAATCGTTGGCGGATGGATGATCGTAGCATCATTCCTATTCTTTACATAAGACGTTAGTTAGTTGAAGAATGGAGAGAGAAAGAAACCTTTCTTTGAGATTGAATTCTCTCTCCTATTCCTAACTCAAGTAAAGTTTCAAACTAAAAGAATATCTAACATACATTGATTAGCCATGATCATATTCGGGACAAGTTCTTCTACCATACATCCTGCAAAACTTGATGGAGGTTGTTGCCCTTTTTGCAAAACCAAAAATCAGATGTGGATTCAGGGGTATAGAAAATATTTTCACGTATTCTGGATTCCGTTTTTCCCACTGTGGAAAAAAATCTACTCAGTATGTAGTCATTGCAAAGGTGTTTTTGAAAAAAAAGAATTTAAAGATCAAGAATTGACCACTAGTTTCGAATACTTCGAAAACAATAAAATCAAAATTCCTTGGTATCATTTTACCGGTATTATCCTTGTATTATTATTGATTATGTTGATATCCATATTACCATTTTTAACTAAATAAACAATTTTAAATTACACAAATTATCAAATTATGAGAACAAAAATTTTATTTCTATTAAGTATTATTATACTTGGAACTTCAACAACATTACAAGCGCAAAAACTAAAAAAATTCGGTAGTTCTGTCGAGAAAAAAATAGGTCCAAAAACAATAAAAGTGCCATATACAGATGTAGTATCATATCTTGGATATGCAGCTCCAGGTAACGAAGATGAAGTAAAGGATGGGAAAAAATTCTACTATATCTATGTATGGGTACCATTAGCCGCTCCAGAATTGGGAGTTCGAATGATGTCGCCTGTAGGGAAAAATAAAATTAAAAAAGCTACAATGTCTAAGGCATACGAAGAGAATGCCAAATCTGCCGATTATTTTGACACCTATATTACATTAGAGCGTTCTGATATTATTAGTACTGCTAATATTAGTCAAGACGCAGTGGATAGTGCAAACTGGACTATTCTAGAACGTAATGATGATAGTGGAGAGATGCCGAAACAACCAAGTGGTAGTACGTATAACTCTTTGTTAAGATATAAAAGTGACATTAATGATCCTTTAAAAGCATTAACTGTTGGGTTATACCGTATAGGTTTTACTACCTATAAAACCGGAGAAGTAAAAGGTACTTTCTTAGCAGAAGTTGCGGCTCCAATAAAAATACCAGGTGTAGTAATGGCTAAAACTATTAAAGACTTAAAAGAAGGACTTAGCAAATAATATATTTCTAACAAACAAAACTGGATAGTTATTCCTATGTTCAAAAAACATGGGGATAACTTTTATCTAAAATGTTTTTATACACTTAAAGCATTTAAGATGACAATGACCTGATAATTATCAATAAATTCCATGACATTAGATATAGTTAACACTTGATTAAATCGGGTCATTTGTTTTATGAAATAATGGTATATTTCTAATCCGTATGATCAATACCACAAATTCCGAAAATGAAATCAATCCTTTTACTAATCACATTATGTATGCAAATGACATATTCTCAAAACACCAAACCAAACCAAGAAGTAAAAAGATTAATTGAATTAGGAAGAGATCATATCATTGATTTAGCGTTAAAAAAAATAAAAGAGCAAGAAATAGAAGATATCAAAAAAGATGATTTTCATTTTATTAAAGTAAAAGCTAGTGATCAAAGAATATTGGTCGAACTGGGTTATAATGTTTTATACTTACCCAAGAATACTAGTTATTATTCGGGTATTTCGGTAGAGTTTCCATCTAAATTTGTTTCCAAAAGCAGCGTAAATAATGATGGAGAAAACACTACTTTTTATCGACCAACATCAGAATACATAAAAGTTATTAATTTCATCATGAATCCTGATGGAGCACGTACTGATATTTTTAACAAAGGAAAGAGATGGTCCCCAACGATTATTTATGAAAAAGAAAAACACTACTTAGTAGATTTTTCTGCAAGAGATCCTGAATTAGGAGGAGGGTTTTCTAAAGAAGAGATAGATAAAGAAACCGGAGAAGTACTCTCTACTCTGAGTGGTCATTATGCAAGAATGCCAGAAGATATGTTTCCGAGAGATTTATCAGGTGAAAAAATTGAACGAGAAGAATTTATTGAAATTAGCAATTGACTTCAAAATAAAGAAACTTGAGAATAAAATTATATTAATTTTTGGAGTCACAATAGAAACCAAAAATTAATAATGATCTTGTATTTAGTGTGAAACCTGATCTGAAATAAACTGATCATAATTATTAAAAAACACTTAAAATGCAGGAAACAAAATCGTAATAATCATATGGTTAAAAAAGTATTTATTCTTCTAGTCTTAGTTTTGAATAATCCAATGAAAGCACAAGAACCAAATTCAGAGATGTATGTCACCGCGGTTGCTGAACTGATCGATATTTTTTCTACAGGAAAAAGACATAATTCTCATGTCTTTACGTTTAAAATTAAAAAAGTACTTTCAGGAAGTACGAATGATTCAATTTTCAAAACTCAAGAAATCTTTAATGATTTTGGCGCTTCCGACATATTTTTCAAAACTAAATCATACCTATACGATGGTGAACCTGCGGAAAGTACGGATGTAGTTATAAAATATACATCGAACGGTCGTCTAAAATGGATTGCAGAAAAGAATAGAAGATTTAGTTTAGAAAGCTTAGAGTTACTTTTAGAAACATATACTAAGAAAAATAATCAAAAATCTAATTTTAACATGCTCATCGAACGTGAAGGGAAATTATTTTTTAGTGATGATGGCAAAAATCAGAAAATAGCAGTAGAATCTCGTACAGGTTACAGAAACTGGGTTATCGCAACAATTGACGAATAAAAACATATTAAGAATAATTGCCAAAAAAAAGCCACTCTATGCACGTCTATTACTCTTATGCTCCAAAGGCATCAATTCCTTCATCTTCTCTACTATATTATAAGCAGCAGGACAAACGGTGATATTTTTCATAGTTAAGTCAGAAATCTGATGAAACTTTTTTCGATCGGTATGAGGAAACTCTTTACAGGCTTTTGGTCTTACATCATAAATCAAACAATAATTATCCGCAGCCAAAAAAGCACAAGGTGTTTCTTGTAATACAAAATCTCCATCTTCATCTTTTTTTAGATATTGATTTTCAAACTGAATAGATTTCATTTTTAAATGCTTCGAAATTCGATCTACATCAATATCTGTAAACAAAGGTCCGGTTGTTTTGCAACAATTCGCACATTCTAAACAATCTGTTTTCTGAAACTCTTTCGTATGCAAATCCTGCATAAACGTATCCAAATTCTTTGGGGGTTTCTTTTTAAGCTTTGCAAAATACTTTTTATTTTCGTTCTGTGTATCTTTGGCCAGTTTCGGTAATTGATCTATGAATTCTTGCATAGAACAAAATTACGAATTATGAATTACGAATTTCGAATTAAGAACTATAATGATTAACAAAGATATTTTCGGAGAAGCGATTAAAGATTTTTATTACAAAAAGTATAGCGAAGATATTATAGTACAGGCTCCGGATTTTGATGATGATATCATACCAATCCCTTATTTATTCCGAAGTTATTCCGAAATGCCAAAAATCGAGCAAAAAGCATTGGACCTTGCTTTTGGAGATGTTTTAGATGTAGGTTGTGGCGCCGGAAGTCATAGTTTATTTCTTCAGGAAGAAAGAAAACTAAATGTACACGCTATAGATATTTCTGAAGGAGCTATAGAAATAGCTAAAAAGAGAGGAGTTACCAACGCATCTGTTCAAGATATTTTTAATCTTAAAGAAGCGCAGTATGATACCTTATTGTTTTTAATGAACGGAAGTGGAATCATAGGAAAACTAAACAACATTGACATTTTTTTTTCCAACGTAAAAAAACTATTGAAACCCAATGGTCAAATACTGATTGACTCTTCGGATATCTCCTATTTATTTAGTGAGGATGATGGAAGTTTTTGGGTAGATGCATCCGCTGGATATTACGGAGAGATGCAATATCAATTAAAATATAAAAAACTACAGTCTGATTGGTTTGATTGGTTGTATATTGATTATAATACGTTACAGAATGCAGCAAATGCCAATGGTTTTGTTTGTGAGTTAGTGCTTCAAGGAGAAAATGATGATTATGTCGCTAAACTAATTTATGGTATCTAATACCCTTTAGCCTTTAGTTTCTTAACAGTTTCATTATACAAATCCCTGCTCCATTGCTCACTAACTTCTGCTACCATTGTCGTTAATGAATTGCTTTGACTTTGAACCTTTTTTCCAACTTCAGAATCATAAAACAGAGATAATTTATTTTTTTGATCATCACTGAGCTGAGTTCTATCTTTAACCATTTGCTGTCCAGTTTCAGATTCGTAGAAAACAATAAGCTGTTTGATATCTTCGTGAGTAAAATTACTGCGATACGCCGATACTAATAATGATTTAATATTAGTCAATGCAGCTGTCTTATTACCTTTTAATTCTTCCCAAACTTTGTCTGGAATATCCTGTGTACTATGTTGTTGTTTTAGCATCGTAAACATTTGATCTATTGCCGCATCATATTGTTGTTCAGTTCCGTTTAATTCAAAATATCGAATAGCATCTTGATGGTACGATCTTTGTGACGTACAAGCAGTACTTGTTAAAAATAAAGTTAAAGCAAAAACTATATCTCTCATAAATTCGTTTATTTACTAACCAATACCTCTGGAAAATCAATTTTTATGCAAATTACAAAATTCTTTAGTATACTTTTATTTACATCTTTACTATTGGTTGGATGTTCTGATGATGACGAAAACACTTTTGTACCTGATAGCCAGTCTTCTAACAAACAACCTTTAGGCAGTTCTGCCAATGACTTGCTAAGTGATACTAATTTTAAAGGATTGACGGTAGAGATTGTTTCTGTGCAAGGGTTTGAACCTACGGTGACAGCCATAAATACATTTAGAAATTTTCTGGAAGAACGTCTTTTTAAACCAGATGGAATTACGATAAATCAACGTTCGGTTTCTTCTTCAGGATTAGCACCATTTAATATTGAAAAAGTAAAACAAATTGAAACTACTACAAGAACCGAATTTAATGAAGGAGATGAAATAAAGGTATATATTTATTTTGCAGATGGAACTAATGATATCGATGAAGGAGCTAGAGTAACCTTAGGTACTGCTTACTTAAATACTTCTATCGTTATTTATGAGAATACACTCCGCAAATTAAGTAGTAATCCCAATGGACCGATGTTATCTACGGTCGAAGCTGCTGCATTAAATCATGAATTTGCACATCTATTAGGTCTCATAAATATTGGTACATCATTGCAATCTCAGCATGAAGATAATGAATCTAGAGGTCATTGTAATGTACAAAGCTGTTTAATGGAAGCTGCTATAGAATTCGAAACCGGAATGATGAGTATGTTAAACAACGGAGTTCCAGAACTAGATGCATTATGTATTGCCGATCTACAAGCAAATGGAGGAAGGTAGTATATAGTACTGAGTAGTTAGTAGGCAGTATTAAGTAGGTAGTAAAATAGTATATTTATCTTTTAGTTGTGGTTAATTCTGAAAACAAACTATGGGAACACATATTGACTGTTTCATTCCGAAAGAAAATGATTATCCTGTTAAGGAAATAAAACAAAAACTGACAAGTGTTTTTAATAGACTAAAATCTGAATATTTACATCTAGAAAAATATGGAACTTTCACAGAAAACGTACATGGAAAATGGTGGATTAGCCTTATTCCGGCTGAAAATGGAAATCCTGAATATAAGACAGGAGAAGGAGATAGTTTTAGTATTGATATTTATGATAAAACAATATGCATTAGTTCAGTAGAAAGATTCTCGAGTTTATATCTAACTGAAAGAAATATAGCTAAAGAATTATTTCAAATTATAACTGAATTAAGCAACATATTTAGAACGACTGACAAAATACTAATTGGAGCAGGTGGATTTGGAGAAACTGACCATATCATGGATATGGCTTTTAATGAGAGTGCAGATTTTGAGCAACTTTGCAAAAAAATGACTGAATTAAATGGAATTCCCGCAAGTGATTTAAATGAATTAAAAGACAGGTCTTGGTATCTGAAAAAATAAAAAACTAACCATAACACGGTATAACTTCTGATTCTTCACCTCTCAAAGCAAAGCGTCCTCACAAACTCCCACACTCACAAACTAGTATACTTTCTCTCCACCTAGGTAAGTAGCGTTAACTTTGATATTAGGAATTTTGTCTTCCTCGATTTCCATGATATTTTCTTCCAAGATCACAAAATCAGCAAATTTACCAGCAGTAATACTTCCCTTTTCGGTTTCTTCAAAATTACTATAGGCAGCCCAAATCGTCATTCCTTTTAAGGTTTCTTCTCTGGTTAAAGCGTCTTGTTTTTGGAAACCTCCTGCAGGATATTGTTTAAGATCTTTACGAGCTACTGCTGCATAAAATGTATAAAATGGACTTACATTTTCTACCGGATAATCAGTTCCTAAAGCAACTTTACCCGTTTTTTCTAATAATTGCTTGTACGCATACGCTCCCTTGATTCTTTTCTCTCCTAATCGTTCATCGGCCCAATACATATCACTTGTAGCATGCGTAGGTTGTACACTCATCACCAGATTATCATTAAGAAGATCAAATTCTTCTGGAGATACGACTTGTGCATGTTCCACACGCCATCTTCTGTCTGACTTATCTTTTAATACATCATAATAGGTATTGATCACCACAGCATTGGCAGAATCACCGATCGCATGTGTATTCATCTGAAAAGGAGAACCTGCTAATTTTCTAGCTAATTCCTTAAACTCATCAACACCGATCACCATTGCTCCGTGATGATTCTCTTTATCCGAGTATGGTTTTTTAAGCACTGCTCCTCTAGACCCCAACGCACCATCTGCATATACCTTAAAAGAAGACACATTTAATTTATCTGTTTTATGAACTCCATTTTTTAGGTAATGGTCCACATATGAAGGAACATTACTCACCATTGCATACATCCGGATTTTTAATTGATCTGTTTTTTGTAAACTATCTATAACAGCAATAACTTCTGGACTTAATCCTGCGTCATCAACAGTTGTTAATCCATAACTAAAGTTAATTTTTTCTGCATCTTTTAGTGCCGTCACTTGCTCTGTAATGGTAGGTTGTGGAAATATCGCTTCGACCATCTCCATTGGATTATCGATTAGTACTCCAGTTAATTTTCCATTTTTTTGTACAATCTCTCCTCCAGAGACTTTAGTGTCTACTGTTATCTTAGCTAGATCCAAAGCTGTTTGATTGACTAGCATCGCGTGACCATCTACTCTAGTCATAGCTACTGGAGTTTCTGGAAACAGACTATCTAACCTTTCTTTGGTTGGAAATTCCTTAATCTCCCAATCATTCTGATCCCAACCTCGACCGGTAATAAAAGGTACTTTTTTCTTTTTCTGAAAATCTACAATACGTGTCAGTACCTCATCATAACTAGTAGTCCCAACTAAGTCTACTTTTTGTTGCTGTAACCCAAGTCCATAGAAGTGACAATGTGCATCAATCAAACCGGGTACAATGGTTTTTCCTTCTGCATCGATCGAATCCGTAAACGTATATGTTTTGCTTACTTCTTCTAAACTACCTACTGCGATAAACTTATCATCCTTGACAACAAAAGCTTCTGCTTTGGCCTGACTATCATCTACCGTATAAATATTGGCATTAAAAACCAGCAGATCCGCTGTTTCTTTGGGTTGTTGACAAGAAATAAACAAAAGTGTACTAATTGTACCTAGAAGTACTTTTTTCATGATGTGTTGAGTTTGATTTGTGTTTGCCCTAAAATTAAAGATAAAAATGATGATATCAGGTTTTTATCAAATTCTTAACTTTTGTATACTTACCTATATAATTATTCTCTTAGATAAGTTTATAAATTAACCACTCTTTTAAAGATAATTGCTTCTGATCTATATACTATCATCACAACATTATCTCCATTTCGAGTATATTTCTCTGGATCACTTGTTGTTTGCCACTCCATTCTTCTTTTCTCAATTATTTCTTTCATCCACTTATCATCGTGATCCTCTGGTATGGTCTTGATCATTCCCTCAGTCCATTTTTTGATATCCGAAGAATCTATTTTAATTACAAACTTGTAATCCCAAGAAGAGGCTCCTGGAAGCGTGGTTCTGCTATTTGAGAATCCATTTACATTAAATAATTCGAATTCAGCATTCTTAAAATCGCTAAAAGATTTGATTTCATTTCTTAGAATTTCTACTCGTTCCGTTTTGGATTCATAATCATCACTGTCTAGTTTATTTGATTTTAACGTAGAGGAATCAAAACAACTATTAAACCCAATAGTTATTAATAAAAGTAAGAGAGTTAATTTCTTCATCTTAATTATATATAACCTGAACTAGGTAGTGTCTTTAATTCGTTATTTATTATTTCGTATAATTCATTTTCCCAATCTATTCCTTCGATTTTTGGGTAACTAGAATTTACTCTAAAATCTCTCGGGCTGATAATTACTTTAACACTATTGTTCATTGCTTTTTGTGTCAATAAAAAAACTTCTTCTATTGCCTCGTCTCCTATTGGAATGCAGCCAATTGTTACTGATTTTCCATGTATGAAAATATCTCCACCCATATCTGATATATCTGTCAATTTGGTTTTTGATTTATCAAACTCATTTGGATAACTAACCTTTATGGACAGATAGTATGAACTGTTAGGGTTTAAATACTCAACTTTATAAATCCCTTCTGGAATCTGTTTATCTCCTTCTTTTAATTTAGGTCCTAATTCACCACTAAAAGCTGTGAAAGGATATTCTTTTATTAATTTGATTCCATTATAATCTTTTGAATAAACTTGAAGTTTTCTTTCTTCTTTGAAAGCTACAATAATTATCTCTTTTGGGAAGTCCATTTTATAACCAGCTAAACCTAAGTTTTTTTCAAGTCGATCCCATACTTTTTCTTGAAAATCTTTGATTCTTGAATCAACAGTTTCTTTTCCTTTTACTTTATTCACAAATGGCATATAAATTGACCTTCCAATATTTAGAAATACAATGGTAATTACCATAAAACTTAATATTAAGATCAGTTTTTTCTTCATTTTTTTAAACGCTACCCAAAATACTAGTATAATGTATCAGTTATATTCCTTTTATACTTTCATTCTTGTTTATAAAAGTATAGATTTAATCGACTAGATTACTACAAACGAGTTCTAAAGAAACATAAATTTCTCAAATAAAAAAACCAGCAGTATATGTCTTGCTGGTTTTTAACGTATGATTCACTCTTCGAAAACACTTCGACAAGTTATTAATTATATCCGTTATTGTATTGAATTATTTACTCCAAGTAAATTTCTGAAATGGTTCATCAACGGGAGTATTAGCGATATGATTTGTATAATTACTCATCGTTTTCTGCGCTATTCCTAGAATGATATCTAAAACTTGACGTTCTCCATAACCAGCAGCATAAAAAGCTTCTAGTTCTGTATCAGAAATTCTACCTCGATTTCTAACAATGCTTAAGGTAGTATCTTTTAGGGCTTGTAATTTTTCATTTGGCATTGCTTCTCCATTTCTTAAAGCTTCCGATAATACAGGATCCACTTTCATCATATTTGCTATCGCTGTATGTGCAGGAACACAATAATGACATTCGTGTTCGACATTAATAGTTTGCCAAACTACTGTTAGTTCTTCTGCATTAAAAGATGAATTTGAAAAAAGTTCGTGTAATGTCTTGTAAGCCTTTAGAGCCTCAGGAGATCCAGCTAAAACGCCATGTAAACCTGGTAACATTCCGAAACTTTTTACGGATTGTTCTAATTGTGATTTGCTGCCTTCTGGAGCAGATTCGATTGTGTAAACTTTTAATGTACTCATGATTTTTAATTTTTATTATAATTATTGATTTTCAATAACTAAACGATCATTTAGTTATTATTTAAAAAAAAGTTATATGCTTTTAAAAATGTTTTCTATATAGTTATGTAGTTGCGTATCGTTAAATACTCGTGAAGCTGAAGCGAGTCCAAACATTGATATAATCAAATAATCCGCTTTTTCTTCTACTTCAGTACTATTAAAATTTTCTTCTTGTTTCAAATTGTTTGCAAATAAGCTTCTTATATTATTTGTGAATTTTGATAGTTCCTCTTTTATTTTTGGATTTGCGTTTTGAGATAACTCATTAGCAGCATTGGTTATCAAACACCCTTTTCTCAATGTAGCATCTTTTGAAAACTCTATAAAGTCATAGAAATATTGCTTTAAACCCTTAATACCATTTGAGGAAACTTTTAATTTCTCTGTAATCTCCTTTATTTTTTGTCTATAACATTTTATGCTTTCGAGGAACACTCCATCCTTATTTCCAAAACTAGCATATATAGAAAACTTATTAATACCCATTTCTTTCTCAAGCATTTGCATGGAAGTGGTCTCATAGCCTTCGCGCCAGAATAAAGCCATTGCTTTTTCTATCACTTGTTCCTCTATATATTGTTTTTTTCTTGCCATTATTTATAGTGACAAAACTAAACAATCGTTTAGAATTAAAAAAATTATAACATTTTTTTAATTCTTACAGTTGAAATTGAATAGGTTTTGACTTGCTAATTGAACTCAACACTATATATATCGCTAGTTGGCGCGTATTTTGTTATTTTAAAACCTCCATCATCATTTTGATGTTCATAAGTAAAAATCAAGTTCTACTCTATTTTAGAAGTAAAAATTTTCTCAAATCTTCGAATTGATTCATCTCTAAAACAGACTTTTTTATTTGTAAATGGATGTATAAAATCTAATGAATAGGCATGTAAATACAATCCTTTACCATTTAAAATAAGATGTTCTATTCCATAGTCTTTATCTCCTAGTATAGGATTCAATATACTGAGCAGGTGTTTACGTAATTGATGTCTTCTTCCCGTTTGAGGTTTCAATTTTACCAGGTTCAATCTTCCGAATCTCTTGGAGAAAACGGATTCGAGCACTTTATAATTCGATTGTGATTTCTTACCACCAATTTCTGAAGTAATTTTTCCTTCATCATTCATCTCCCCAATAGTAATTGCATAATATGTTTTCTCAATCTTTTTATCTTCAAACATTTTATTTAAAACACGAATACTACTACTCGTTTTTCCAACTAATAAAATACCGGTTGTTGCATAATCCAATCGATGCACAGGCTGCGGTTTCGTAGCATCAGGAAGATTACTCTGTTTAATGTTTTGAACTAATGCATTAGCAATTGTTTTAAAACTATTACCACTTACCAAAATACCCGCGGGTTTATGAATCACAGCTAAATGATCATCTTCAAATAAAACCGTAAGTGGAAAAACTAATCTATTATCTAAATTAACATCATCAGGAATACACAAGCTTATACGATCCCCACCATATATCATGGTAGCCGAAGTAGCAATTACATCATTAACCTTAATAAAATTTTTCTTTATTACTTTTTTTAATGCTGATTTCGTTAACGCTGCAATAAAAACACCAACACCATATTCTTGTAGTCGAATTGGAGAAGGTATCTCAGGAACAATATGAATTTCTTTTGGATAAATTATAATTATAGTTTACATATTCATAGGTAAAGGTATAACTATATCTATCGTTTATACTTGTTCTAAAAACATATTCTGAAGAAAGGTGAATTTCCTGAGCATTCGACAACCACTTCGACTACTCAACGTGACAGCTCACCCTTCGGGTCACCTCGGGGTTCGTGAAAATCAATGCAAAAGGACTGTACTTAGGTAAACTCAGCATTCGAAAAGCGGATGCACGAGGACTGAGGCTCTCGAAGTCCGATTCGTTATTCTGCTATTTTCACCCTTTGACTACACTCAGCGTGAAAATCAATGCAAGAGGACTATACTTCGATAAACTCAGCATTCGAAAAGCGGATACACGAGGACTGAGGCTCTCGAAGTCCGGTTTATTTAATGATTGCTGGAAGTACGTATCGCTCCAGAATATTCTCTGGTTGTTGTAGTAATTTTCGACTTCTATAATTTCCAGAAGTGATTACTACTACAGATTCCAACTCTGGAATAACACAAATATATTGTCCACCAGCACCTCTTGCTTCTATAGATGACACCTTCTTATCTCCTGCAGTATAGGTTTTATGCCACCATAGATATCCATATTCGTTTTTGTCTTTTACATCTTGTAGTCTTCGGTATTTTTTAAATGATGCAGCTATCCAACTTTCAGAAATGATTTGCTTTCCTTTCCACTTTCCTTTATCCAGATATAGTTGTCCAAATTTTAGCATATCCCTTGGTGTTAAATACATACCTCCCCCAAAATAAGGGGTTGTTGCCGTATTCTCTGTCTGGATGATGTAATTGGTAATTCCTAACGGAGCAAACAGCTTTTCTTCCATATATAACTCTAACGGAGATTGCAATTGCTGATCTAAACTTACACCCAATAAAAATGGATTGGCCGAACCATAATTAGCATGAGTTCCTGGCTCGTGAGTCATTTTTGCCTCAAGTGTTGTTTTTAACCAATTATCAGAACTCTGATAGTTATTCTCTGATGCATCACCATCCACATCTAATCCAGAACTCATTGTCAATAAATCTTCAAAGTTGATCTTAGATTTTAAAGGATCTTTTGTGTACTGAAATTCTTTAGGTATAAAATCATATAGTTTTTGATCTACGCCGGTTAGCATCTTATCATCAATGGCAATCCCAATCATAGCAGATGAAACACTTTTGGATGCTGATCGCTGATCGTGAGAAATATTAGGATTGTGTCCATCAAAATAGGCTTCAAAAATCAATTTACCCTCTTTGGCAATAAGAACACTGTGCGTATTAGGCAGTTCTTTCTTATTCACTTTATCAATCAACTTTGATAAAGAAGCCTTTGTAGCTCCAACATCAGTAGCACTGGCTGTGATCCAACCATCATTCAGCACTACTGGTTTGTTAACGTTTTGACTGTTAAGACCGCTTGGTCTTAAGGATGATAAATCAATATCAGAACGTTTAAAATTTGTAACCGTTACGGTTTGCTTACCTAATAAAATTTCTAACTTAATAGTATTTTCTAGAAGTTTAGCTCTAAATCTAAGTCCGGTTTTATAATCCCTAAATACAATAGCTTCTCCTTCTTTCTCACTACCATTAACCCAAGTTCCTGTGAATCGTTGATCACCAAAAAATGGATACATAGCAAGACTACCATCTTCATTATTTTCTACACCTAGATACATTCCTTGGGATTGCAGACTATCCACCATAAATATATTCCAAACACCACTATAAGTACCATCATTAGTCTTTTGTAAAATAACGTGATACATTAAAATTCCCGACTTTACAAATCCAGCGATTGCCGTTTTATCTTGGGAAAAAGAAAGATCAAAATGAATATCATCATCAATACTTCCCTTAAGACGTTTAGTATTGGTTATTACTAGTTTTTCTTTTATGGTCGTTTCAGAATTCATAATCATTAGCTCATACAAATTAGCTGATGACTCCTTTACAACGAGATTAAAATTTAAGGTATTTGCATTTGCTAGTTTTCCTTCCCAGTTCCCATCGTAGGTATTTGCCCCTTGTTGCGAACAACCTGTTAAAACGGATGCAAAAAGAAATACTATTGTCATTACATTTTTAAACATAGTTTTTTATACTTTTTATGAAAGTCAAAAATACTTTCTTACTCCTTCAAAAAATTGTATCAGATTAACATCATAAATTTTTATAAACATTTTTTCTGTAAAAACTAGGATTCATTTCAAAATAGGATTTAAACACACGATTAAAATGACTTTGATCTGAAAAGCCTGCTTGATATGCAATTTCCGTTAGTGAATTTGACGAATCCAACATCAGGGGAATGGCTTTTTTAATTTTATGCTGTCTTATATATTCACCTAAACTGGTGGAAAGGTATTTTGGTGCAGATCTGGATATATGTACCGGATGGACATCCAATTGATCAGAAAGATACTGAAGACTCAACTCCGAGGTGTCATAATGTAACAATTCTTGTAATTTAATAATCCAATTAGGAATATTCTTGAAGTCATTTTCTTTAATCTCTCCTAACGCTTCACTGATTTGTAACAATAATAGCTCTACCGAAACCTCACTATACTTATCCGACAATATAAATTCGTGATATAGTTTTGCAAAAAGAAAATGTATCCTAGGGTTTTCAATTAATTGACTTCCTTCTAAGAGATTGATATTTATCCCTTTGTTTTGTAACCAATCTTGCTGAAATTCTAAATGAAATCCACTTGCATTTTCAGAATGTTTAGAACCATAATGTGCTTCTTGCCAATTATTAAACATAATACTTCCTGATGGACACAAAGTTTTTACCTTGGAATTACAATCCATCATATTACCTTGTAGCACAAACATGAAATAAGGGTTCTCATGATAATGCCAGGCTGTTTTTTCTACTGTGTACTTGTATTGAGATAACAGAATGCCATTAAAGGAAACTTCCGAGTTTTGTTTTCCATAATATGTTCCCTCCTTTAATATTTTCATTCGTTCTTAGGGTTGCTCTGAAAATCTAATATAAAAATTCTGTGAATTTCTAAGATAGCAAATTACATTGAATTCAAGGTTTAATAAGAAAGAAGAGTAGATTAAATTACCTGTTAGCCTAGTTATCTTAGTTTTCACCTCCTTTCTGCTACCTCCTCTAAAGGCTCATTGCTACAGCTTAGGATTCGTTATTCCCGATGACTGTACTTCAGCAAGAATTCGCGTAATGGAATTCCGATTAGTCACCATTCGCGAGCCTCTGGATTCAGGAAACAAGAGGATTGACGTAGTCGAAATCCGGGTCCGTTTACTCCTTAACAGAAACTGTTGTGGTATCAATTACAGTTTCTGGTACTGCTTCAGGAAAATAGTTTTTGGTGTTTTCTTCAATTATTTTTTTAAGGTTATTTAAGTTTTTATCCTCTTGTTCCTTCATAGAACCCGACATAAAAGAAATCAAGGATTTTGCAAAAATACCATTCCCCATTGTGGTTGATTTAGAAGAGATCGTAGTCTTTCCGTCTTTTTCTTTAAAAAGCATTTCATAATCCATATCCATAAAATCCATAGTAAAGGTCATCGCCATATGTTCGTTGGGCTTCACAGCTGTGATCGTTTCTTCCATCATCATTTCATCACCGTTTTCTTCTACATATACCTTAGACACTGCTCCAACTGTGTTTTCCATACCGCTTACTAATTCGGTTCTTTTAAATCCTTCAATCCATTTTGGCAAATTAGATTCGTCAGACATCACTGCCCAGGATTCATTGGCAGGTTTGCTGACTACTATTTCATTTTCATAAGACACTGATGGTGTTAACATTCCTTTTCCAAAGAATATAAGTGCGAGTATTATAATTAAAAACAGTAAATACTTTAAATATTTCATGATTAAGAAGTTTTGTCTTCATATAAATTTAATAATTTTTTCTGATAAAACTGAACTACATTGACTTCAAACAAAAAATCAACAAAACGTATTTCACTGGTTTTTAGTGTATAAAAACCTATATTAATTAGAATATCTTCCTTAGACAGGTTACACGTCTCATTCTGAAAACATAAAAAAATAAATCTTCAACTACTTTCTATACTTGCGCTAATCTTAGAAAAGTCTTTAATTGCCAGGTCTTTTTTATGAATACAATAGGTTAATGTACCTGCATCCCAAAAACTAAATTCATCAACACTTTCCATGTTTAATAAAACTACCCATTCTGTTGGTTCTCCACCAAATTTAGCAGCTGCAATTTCTTGTGGCGATTCGTGCTGAGTAAATACAGAGCTATGTATACTATGCGTTGTTAACTTTACGTAATCGCTATCTAATGCTAAAGGAGTATCAATACTGTCTTCTAACTGCTCCATATACTCTTCGAAGAATTCTATTCTTCTATTGGCTTCGTCTGTGTCTTCGCCTTCCCATAAACTAGCATATTTAGGATAGCGTTCTGTACCATGATTAAAGGAGTTATAAAAAACAGGAACACTAATAGCATTTCGAAAAGTAACAGCCACTGCACTTCTAGGACAACTATCAAAATTATTATCGGTAAACTCTGTATTTTCGCTATATTCAAATCGTACTAATTCTTTGATATTTTCAGCATATAAAACTATTGGATTTTGTGCATACTCTTCATCATTTATAAAAAAATAGAGCATCCCTTTTCTAGGTAGATATTGTTGATATGCTGCAATCTCTTTACAATTAATTTGCGCGTGAAAAATATACAATAATCCATTTTTATTTGCTGGATGTTCCCAGTCCTTCGGCAAATCTGGACCACCTCCTACTTTTGAGACTCCAATCGGGATTTCTTTTTGTTCAGTATTTAGTACAAGATAAGTGGCCAAAGTACTATAATCCAGAATCAAATTCTTGTACTCCTTCAATTCAGGAATTTTTAGTATCAATTTTTCTAACTCCGCTTTTTGTTCTGGGTACTGTGATAGATCATAAAGTATTTCATCAATTTCTAATGGATTATCACTTTTGTAGCCTATCTCCTGATACAATTTTATATGCTTCCGATCTATTTTTACATTATAGATATTCGTTAGATTTTTAGGAAGTTTTTTAAATTCATTACCAATGACATTTAGCTCTTTCAGGCTTGGCATCAAACCAATATTCTTTGGTAAGTCTATAAGTTGATTATACTCAAAGCTTATAAGAGAAAGTTTCGAAAGATTACAAATAGTATCTGGAAGTAAACGAAGATAAGCTGATCGAATCGTCAATTCTTCAAGCTTTTGCAATTGATCTATTTTTTCTGAAATTTCGTCTATATCACTACTATAAATCTGAATAGTATGCAGCTCTTTGAGCTCAAAAAAAGAATCTGGTAAAGTACTAAAACTACTTTGTGCTTGTCCACCAATCCAAAGATTTTCTAAATTTTTAAAAGCAAGTATTTCTTCAGGAAATTTGGTAAAAACTCCTTTTCCAATACTAAGGCTATACACATCTAGTGGGTTTTCATCTCGTGCTTGTTCAAGAGTATATTGCTTTCTTTTAGGAAGTAAAGGTTTAGGATCAAAACATTTTAAAACTTCAATGGGAATACCAGGTTTTTTTTCATCGAACTCACTTTTTAGTTCTCCTTTTATATGAACATAACCTTCTTGTAAATCTATGATACCATGGAATTTCACTCTTTCAGGAAAACCATATACTTCAAAACCATTTAAATTTTCACTGTAAGGGCATTTAATCTGGGTATTATAAGTTCCTGTTTCTACCTCCAAATCGCTATAAGTAACCATTCGTAAATAGTCAATATTTCGTAGATTATCGTAATAAGGATCACTTAAAAAATCATTATGCATGTCGTCCGCAATCTCTAAAGCAGGAGTTAACAGACTAATTCTCAATTTACCTTTTCTAATAATTACTTCAGTATTTAAGGAACCTCTGGTAAACATTGTCCCTTCTGTCGAATGATTTGCAAATCCAACATCTATATTATTTATTTTGAAATACTCTTGCATATATTTAGAAATTAATTATGAACACACTCCTATCATTCGGTTAGATTATAGAGTTTATTTAAGAACAACAATCCAAGTATTAATTTTATCTTCTAACAGTGCTAATAAAACACAACCTATTTATAATACTTCACTATGAAACTTCCGGATATCGAATTGTATAGGTGATTGAGGTTTTTTTAATACAAAGGTTGTGATTTTTATATAACCAACCATCACAAAAAGTCCTCGAGAATTAATAGCTTTTAGAATACTTTTTCTTTTCTTCTAACTGAGTTATTTGTTTACCGTTACCTACTAAAAACTTTGTAGGTAGTGTTTCTCTATCTCTAAATCGTTGTAGAAATACAATGAAATGTAAATGTGGCCCAGTTGACCACCCTACATTACCGCTGTATCCAATATGCTGACCTTTTTCTATCATTTCTCCAGGTTGTACTTTAGCGCCACCTTTTTTAATATGTGTATATTCTGCAAAAGTTCCATCAGAGTGATATACTAATATGTAATTATTAAACTTGGCACAATCCTGTTCCGTACAGGTTTTATTAAAGCTTTGTTCTACCAATACTACTTTTCCATCTCTTGCAGCATATATAGCAGTTCCTATCGGCATTTTAAAATCCAAGGCATATTCGTTATGGTGAGAGACCGTACCATTATATCCTTGTGTCACCATATACTCTGCTCCTTTCTTAAAAGGTAAGTGATATGCATAATCCTTATCGAAAGAAGTCTGTAAATGATTGCCGTGATTATATCGCACACTAAATCCCAGTCTCAACGCTTTTCTTCTGTCTATAACGGTAAGATCAGCTATGTAAAATTTAGTAGTCTGCGCTGGCACTTCTATAATCTTAATATCACCAATACTGGATGAAAGATTCTCTATTTTAAAATCAATCTCTACAGAAACTGGACAAAACTCACCATTATTTGCATAGATTTTATATCCATTCTCATTTTCCTCATAATACACCTTGAAATTTTCTTGTGCAAAAGTGGATATCGATAGCAGACTGCATATCCAAATGATAACCTTGTTCATATTCAATTAATTTCCAATTACTAGAATAAAATACAGTTTTTTTAGTATATAATTCCTAATCAGAAATGTTTTAACTAAATCTCTTAATAATTAAACTTGTATGTTACACCCCCTAATACTTGTATTCCCTGTACAGGAAAATTAGACCAACGCTCGTAGTTTTCGCCAGCTAGGTTGTTTCCTTTTACAAAAACAGACAGTTTATCATTAAATCGATATCCTAGATTTACATTCGCATCAAAATAACTATCTAAGGTTATTGTAGCTTCTGGAGTTGGTGGCGAAAAAGTAACAGCTGTATTAATATCTTTTCGTTCTCCTACATAAAACAGTTGTGCACCTGCAAACCATTGCTCTGTAATCTGGTAATCTAGTAAAGTAGCTACTTTTAGGTCTGGTAAATTCCAAGCCTCTTGTTCATCTTCGGTGTTATAACTAAAATATTCTGCAGATACTCCCAATTTAAATTTCTTATTGATATTAAAATTTAATTCTCCATATCCACTCAATGTCAAAATATCATCATATCGATATGAAAAGGAATTACCAAAATCATACCCTTCTAATTGTAATATTTCTGGTCTATTGTTTACAAACAAAGCCTTATCATTTTCAGAAGCATAACCACCTCTAAAATTATAACTCACTACATCGGAGATTTTACCTTTTAACCCTACATAGGCATCAAATTGATTGTGTGTAGTAGTTAAAAATAAGGTAGGCGACACATACGGATTGGCTTGTACTGCGTCTCTATAGGTGTTTTGCTTTAAACCTCCTTCTAAACCACCGTATGCAATCACAGCTTCATCCAATAATCTATAAGAAGCTGTAACTTTAGGATAGATAAAAAAGTCATTATCATTATTCTGACTGTCTATACTGTAAAAAACGGATGCTCCAAGATTCAATGTCAAATTATCTCTTAGCACTACTAAACTTGGTTGAATCCCTAAATTAAGAATACTAAAGTCATTAGGTGTCTGTAGTGCAAAATCCAGTGGTCTATCAAAACTTCCTCCTAGATAATCAATAATAAAATCTGTAGTGATCAATTCGTCTGCAACTTCAAACTCGAATGTTGGGGTAAAAACAGCATGATGTTCTGCTGTACTCAAAGCATCTCCAAAATATCGATAATTTAAAGAAGCTCTTTTAAAATATAAATCATCAAACTGCAATTTCCCCCCCAACTTGGCCCCAAAATAATTCTGTTGAGGGTCAATTGCATCAATTTCTGTTTGTGTCAATGCAGGAGTTTCTGGCAAGCCATACCAATTATATAATTGATGCTCTGCTCCTACTTCTATTCCGTATGTGAAATCTTTAGTACGTGATGTATAATTAAGATCTAAGAATGTATTATAGAACTTATCATCTAGTTCTATATCTTTTATTCCTCCTTGAGAAGAGTTATGATGTAAATACAATCCAACATTATCCGTGCGATTTATTTGAAAATTACTATAAAACTCTGCCAGTACAGAAGTGAAATTACCAAATCCTAAAGTCGCATAATTATCATATAACGGTATTTTTTTTGGTCGATCTATATTAGCTGCTCTACCTTTCTCTGGAGTAAATGTGGATGCTACAGGAACTGAAAAAATACTATATCGTAATTGCTTTTTCTTTTGAGTAACAGAATCATTTAGTATCGGTGTAGATTTCACCTTAAACGCATCACTTATTGTTGGTGTATACGTCTTTACAATAACCACTCGTTCGGTTTCTATAGTTTCTTCTTCTTTTTCCTGTGCAAAAGTATTACCCAATATTGTAACACTTAGACATAAAAATGATATTACTTTAGACCTCACACGTCCCATAGAATCGTGAGGACTTCTTAATTTCTTGATATATCTCGACATAAATATCTTAGCGTTTATAACTGATTATTGTTGTTCGGTTTGGATGGATGAATTTGTTTTAGCTTCTTCAGCTTTGATTTTTTTGAGTTCGGATCGTGCTTCCTCAATCACATCTTGATAATCAGTGAAGTTTTTGATAACACTTTCTAAAATATATGTAGCCTGATAGGCGTCTTCTAATCCATAGAAGTTTTTAGCCATTAGGACAAGACCTTTGGCTCCATATAATTTATATCCCGAAAAATCTTTGGCTAGTTTTTGTACTGTTTCATTTGATGCTTTATAACTCCCTGCTTTGTTTTTAAAATACGCATCATAATACAAAGCTTCTGCGGCTAACTCTCCAGTAGCTATTTTTCTAACTTCTGCATATGCCCTTTTCGCTCTAGCATCATCCGCAGTTTGTAATGCTGCACGTGCAATAAAAACCTGTGCATCACTTTTTACATCATTTTGGATTTTTGGATTATCCAATACTTTTTCTGCATACGCTATGGTTTCCCGATAGTGTACTAATTGATAATGTGATTTCATCAGATTAGATTGTGCAAATACAATATTCTGGGGAAAATCAGCAGCTATTTCTAAACGTTCTAACACAGGAATAGCCTTATCGTAATTACGATTCTCCAGATGGATCTGGGATAATCTTGCTAATGCTTGTTCTGTGAATTCTGTCCTATCTTTTTGTAACACATATTCATAATGTGGAATCGTAGCTTGCTTATCTCCTTTTTTGAAGAATAATTGTGCTAAATAGAAATGGCTCTTCAAGGCATGAAGGCCATTTGGAAATTCATCCAGATATTTCTGAAATCCAGTAATAGCTTTACTGTCATTATTCTCTAAGTACTGTTTTTCTGCGGCTTCATAGGATGTATTATCTAGATCTGCATCCGTAACATCCACAAAGCTTAACCCTTTTACCCAACTAGAATATTCATCGGTTCTTCCTAAATCTACGTAGATCAATCTAGCTGTATTTACCGCTTGTACAGCCTCATCAGTTCCTGGATAATCTGCAACTACTCTTTTAAATTTTGTCAATGCTCTATTCCCTTGATCTCCATTATAATAGATCAATCCTTGTTTTAACAAAGCTTTTGGAACATAAGAGCTATTAGGTACTTCTTTAACCAATCGATCATAGGCGGCAATACCTTTTTGGGTTTGATTTTCTGCTATGTAAGTGTTTCCTAAAGCAAACATGGCATCATCGCGATAAGTAGATCGCGTATATTGTTTGATAAACATCTCTAGATCACTTATTTTTTTACCATTTTTTTTGACAAAACCATAACTAATGGCTTTCTGATAATGTGCATAGTCGGAATCTGGTCCGCCATTTTTGATAGCCTTATTATACGCTTCCATAGCTGGCCAATACTTACTAGATATAAAATGACTATCTCCTAATCGCAGATATGTATCTGTCAATCGTATTTCATCAACACCTCTTTTCTTAGAATAGATATCAAAGAAATCGGCAGCTTGTGGGTATTGTTTTAGTTTAAAATATGTATATCCTATATTATAATCTATTTCGCCATATTCGTTAGTTGTGGAAGCTCTTTCATTTCCTTTAAACTGTTTGAAACCAATTAGCGCTTCTTCAAAATTATTCTGTAGATAATCACATTCTGATTTCCAATAAATAGCTTTTGCTGTAAATTTCGGATCCGTTTGTTGCGCCAAAGATTTATCAAAATATACTTTAGCATCTGTATAATTCCCTTCATTATAAAGTTCTATCCCTCGAAAATAAGCTACTTTTTGATATACCACTTTATCATTAAAATTACGACTCCCTTCTAATAAGTCCATAGCCTCCTTATAATTCTTAGATGTGATATATGAACTGATTAACAATTCCTGTATCTCTTCTTTGAATTCAGAATTGGGATAGGCTTCTACGTAGGATAATAAAACTTTAGGTGTACTTTCATATGAATTACCAATCTCATAACTCAACTTAGCATAATTATATAATGCATCTTCTTTAATCTTCGCTTCAAAATCCATTTCCGATGCATTCTTAAAGGCGTTCAGCGCTTGTTGTTTTTGATCTGTTCTTAAATAAGATTCTGCTAGATGATAATAAGCATTCTGAGCAGTAGCATTTCGACCATCAACAATTTTATTAAATTCTGAGATTGCATTGGTATAATCACCTCCTTTATAATAAGCATATCCTAACTGGTAATAATCGGTATTGTTCCATTTCCCTTTTCGGCCTTTGTAAGCTTTCAGATGTGGTATCGCCTTATCATATTGACCAAGATTAAAATAACTCTCACCAATAATTTTATTCAATTCTGATTTTTCTGAAGGTTTAGATTTAGAAAGCTGTCCTAATCCATCATTGATAGCATCCTCGAATTTTCCAGATTTAAAATTCATATCACTCTGGAAATACGATAAATTCTTATTGTATTTATCTAAATCCTTTACCTCATCAAACAGTTTATCTGCCTCTTGATAATTATCTCCTTCGTAAGCTATAAAACCAAGGTAATATTTTGCCTGAGCACCGTATTTATCCGTCTCTTCAACTTTGGTTAAGAACTTTTTCGCTTCATTAAATCGCTGAATTTTAAAATACGCATAGCCGTTATTAAAGTTAAACTTTTCTTTTTCAGAACGGCTCATATTGCCCTCATCTACCTTATCGTACCATTTACGGGCATAGGCATATTTACCATTATCAAAATAATAATTGGCTACATCAAGATATGCTGCATTACGTTTAATACTGGTAGGATATTGTACCACAAACTCTTCCATCAATGCATCCGCTCCTTTTTGATTAAGCCATACGGCGCAATTCGCTATGTAATAAGTACATTCTGCATCAATATTTTCGTCATCTACGGCGTCTCTAACTTTATCAAACAAATTCTGAGCTGCCAGAAACTGCTTATTATTATAAAGTTCTAAAGCCTGATTATACAGTACTAATTCGTTAGTGTAAATTGCTGATTGCTGCGCAGAAATCTTCGAAGATAGGATCGCAACAAAAAGCATCAAAGTGATGTATTTGTTCATGTAAATATTTCTTTCAAAGTTTAGATTCTGGATTATACCAGAATACCAGTTTAATAGAAATTTCAAGGTTTTCCTTGACCAATTTTTCTTAAAGTAAATATCGCTTCCCGTGAATAAATTTTGTGTTAAAGATACCCTAATCTTCATCTTAATAACGAAATTTTTTGGAGATAATTACATCAATCATCATTTTTCGGATCAGATATGATTGTATTTATGATTTTTGTGTACTTTTTGGCTCCTTTATGATTCAAATGGTCTGGATCGTATAAATCAGATGTCTCCAGTCGAGGATCTTGACGCAAATTAATATAAGTTACATTCTTATTAATTGCTAAATCATTGCAGGATTTGGTAATTTTCTCAAGCTTATTAGCTTCAAGTAATTCTAAATATCCTTCATAAACGGGCATATCAACCAAATACACATTACAATTTACCTTCTTACAATGCGCTATCATAGATTGAAGTCTAGCCATATTTTCTTCAAAATTTAATAAGAAGTCTTTATGTCGTTCTGCAGTAGCTTTGCTTTCTATTTCTAAAAGCACTCCACTTGTATTTTTATAATATGTACCCCAACCATTCGCATCGCATCCTATGATTGTTCCTTTCTCTAGATATTTACTAATTAAAGAAACTGATTTATCAAAACGCCTTGTCATTGACAGGCTATACTTTTTTAAATCAAATGGACTAATAATTGGGACATCCAGTTCCATCTGACTGCGATAAAAATATTTTCGCCATACGTCTTCTTTGGTGTTTTCTAATTGGCTTAAACTATAATAGCCAATGGTAATAATAACATTCTGTAGGTTAGGAAGACTATCCGCGTGCTTCTCGAATAACAATTGATCAAAATATAGACTTTGACTTACATTGGATAGATTTAATGCCTTTGTATCAAGATATTCTGGATTAATACCAAAAAAAGCGTGAGAATCTCCTAAAATCAATGTTTCAATATCATCATAACCCGTCCTAATTATTTGATGTTTATAAGAGTAATTAGACTCCACTGTTTTATAGAAATACTCTAAACCTCCCCATACTATTAAGATAGGCACAAGAAATATTACTATTTTTTTGATAAAGACCTTCTTCATTAAAACTGAAAATATATAAAGGTTTGTAAATCTCCCGCATAATAAAACACCAAAAACATAGTACCGTAATAAATCAAATATCTGACAGGTTTTAAAGGTATATGTCGAATATCCAATAAGTGTTCTCTTTTTTTCTGAAACCATTCTATTACTAAATATCCCATCAATACAATCAAAAACAACTTATTTCCTTGCGGTATAGAAAAGAAGGACAAAGAAAAAACTCGATCAATGTACCCAAAAGCTTCTGTAATGGTTTCCGCTCTAAAAAACACCCAAGCAATCGTAACTATAAAAAATGTAATACCTATTTTTAAAAAGTCAACAACAGGGGATTTTTGATCTTTAAGAAATATGCCCAATTTGGGGTTTTTATTGATAAAAATGGTACCTATCAATACGACTCCATGAATCAACCCCCAAAACAAAAAAGTAAGATTGGCACCATGCCATAAACCACTAAGTAAGAAAACAGTTAAAATATTAAAAATCAATCTGAAATTTGAAACTCGATTACCTCCTAAGGGAATGTATACATAGTCTCTAAACCAGGTAGAAAGTGAAATATGCCATCGTCTCCAAAACTCAATCAGATTCTTTGATAAATATGGAAAACTGAAATTTTTCATTAAATCAAAACCTAGCAATCTAGCAGAGCCAATAGCAATATCAGAATACCCAGAAAAATCACCATAAATCTGAAAACCAAAAAATATAGCTCCACAAAACAAAGTACTACCTGAATGCTCTGTATAATTTTCAAAAAGATCATTAACGATCAATGCACAATTGTCTGCGATTACCATTTTTTTAAACAAACCTCCTAGAATTAATCGTAATCCATCTATGCTTTTATGATAATTAAATACTCTGGTTTTTCTAAACTGTGGTAAAAGATTAGAAGCTCTTTCTATTGGGCCGGCGACTAGTTGAGGAAAAAATGAAACGAATGCAAAAAATGAAACAACATCATCAGTGGCATCTATTCTTCTTCTATATACATCTATAGTATAACTTAAGGTCTGAAAAGTATAAAAACTAATCCCAACAGGAAGAATCAATTCTAATGAACTATAAGATATAGGCCTTCCGAATAACAAAAAGGCCTCTGTAAACGTTTCTATAAAAAAATTAAAGTATTTAAAAATAAAAAGTACGCCAAGATTAAAAAACAAACTAACTCCAAACAACACTTTTCTCTGGTTACCTAAAGTAGATTTTAATTGTCTGGCAACTAAAAAATCTATCACAGAACTCAAAAATATCAATGATAAAAATCGCCAATCCCAAAAAGAATAAAACAAGTAACTAACGATAAGAAGAAAAACATTTTGAATCCTTATTGATTGATTAAATACAAACCAATACAACACAAAAACGATTGGAAAAAATAACGCAAAATCGACAGTATTAAATTGCAAAATGTATGTGATATGAATTCTTTGGAAAAGTACTTAAAATCAACGTGGATAAAAAAACATTTTTAATAAATACATTATTGCATAAACTTTTTACTTTTACTAAAATTAATAAATTCAGAATCTCATATTATGTCCGAACCGGTTCTAAGCCTTAAAAACGCTTCAATCTATCAACGCGAAAACCTAATCTTATCAGATGTTAATGTAGAAGTTAACAAAGGGGATTTTGTATATCTGATCGGAAAAACAGGTACAGGTAAAAGTAGTTTTATGAAAACACTTTATGGAGACATCCCTTTGATAGAGGGAGAAGGCAGTATCGTAGATTTTGATCTGAGTACCTTAAAAGAAAGTCAAATTCCTTTTCTTAGAAGAAAATTAGGGATTGTTTTTCAGGATTTTAAACTCCTTAATGATAGAACTGTAAAAGATAATTTATTATTTGTATTGAAAGCTACTGGTTGGACTGATCAGAAAGCTATGGATAGTAAGATTGATAATGTGCTGGATAAAGTTGGGATGAAAACCAAGGATTTTAAGTTCCCGTATCAGTTATCTGGTGGAGAACAACAACGAATCGCTATTGCTAGAGCATTGCTCAATGATCCAGAACTCATTCTGGCAGATGAGCCTACCGGAAACCTAGATCCACAAACTTCTGTAGAAGTAATGGAGGTATTACAGGATATTAATAAAAATGGCAATACCATCTTAATGGCTACTCACGACTATGCTTTGTTACTTAAATATCCTTCAAAAACATTAAAATGTGAAGGGAATAAGGTTTTTGAAGTAGTACAACGAAAAGGGTAAAAGAGTAAAATAACAAACTAAATGAAATGGCACTATTAAGAAATCTATACTACAAACTCACTCCAGGACAAAGGTTATTTGCCAGACGACTTGTATATTTCCCTATCGACCTTTTCCGAAAAAGATCCGACATGGAACCGCCAAAAGGAAAAATTTTTGTGGGTTCTGGAGATTTTATTTCTCACGGAAAAAATACTCTAGAATTGTTCAAACAACACGGAGGATTACTTCCAGATCATAATGTCCTAGATATTGGTTCAGGAATAGGAAGAATGGCTGTTCCACTAACTTCATACTTAGACAAAACTAGCAGATATGAAGGTTTTGATATTGTAAAAGACGGAGTAGATTGGTGCAAAAAAAATATTACATCAAAATTTAGCAACTTCAATTTTACCCATGTAGATTTAAAAAACGACTTATATAATTTAAATACAGAAAAGAAAGCTTCTTCCTATATTTTTCCTTATCAGAATGATTCTTTTAATTTTGTTTTTCTTACTTCTGTGTTTACTCATATGATGCCTGATGATATGGATCATTATTTATCTGAAATAAATAGGGTATTAAAAAATAATGGGACTTGTTTTGCAACATTTTTTATTTATGATCAGAATAGTCCAGAAAAATACACAAACAAAGGAATAACATTTACTTTTGAGAAAGAAAAAGATTTCAGCTTATACAATACCAATGTAAAAGAAGCTAATATTTGTTTCAAGAAAGAATATTTGTATAATACTATTCGTAAAAAAAAGTTTTCTGTTGAAAATTTTATTCAAGGATGGTGGATTGATGGAATAAAAAAGGAAAGTGCCACAGATTATCAGGACATATTAATCCTAAAAAAGAAAAATTCTTTATAACATATCTAAGAATCATCCTTCTTATAGACATGAGGATTTTCTCGAATCCCTTTTTTGAATATTTTTCGAACTCCCATTCGTAGAGATGAATCTAGTTTCAGTATTTTATCTTTAAAAAACTGACCAGGCCGTCCTCTAAACGTAGTTACATGAAAAGATGTTTTATCATCCACGGGTTCTGTAGAAAAATAATAATTAGAAACACAACATCGCACTTGATCTTCTTTTACCTTACTAACGGAATGCCAAGAGCTTTTGTGAGTAACCATAACTACCAATCTATTGAACTTCGAATTTATTGATACAGGCTCACTTTTTAATCCGTTTGGCCATAATTCTAAACTTCCTCCATTATCAGGCTCCCAATTTGGAGTAACATAATATAATAAATTAAGTACGCGCCATAGCTTTACATCTTTATCATGAGAATTATCTAGATGAGGATTTAAGTAATTTCCCTTTCCCATCATAGAAATTCCTCCTGCATAAAGATTTTTATCAGGCACTACATTTTCATAACTACAAATCATGGCAATAAGATCGACAATTTTACGATCTTGAAATGCATATATAACCTCTTCTAACAAAGGGTGATATTTGTTCATCTGGGCAGCTACATACTTATATTCTCTAATACTTTTTTTAACCTTTACGTCTTTGGTTCTTGGAAATTTATCAAATATCTCTCTAGCCAATTCATCTGGTAACAGATTATCTAAATAAAAATAACCAATACCTTTGCTAGTCTGGTGAAAGTGATTTTTTAAAACTTCTTCATTATCTTTGAGTTTTAAAAAAATAAGATCGGCTATTTTATCTCTATCGAGGTGACTCATCTATCCAATTACAAATTTGACCTAAAAATAATTATAAACTTCTAGTAAAGCATCTTTAAATGTTATCAATTTTGATCCCAGTTTATAATTACAATGTAATTCCTTTGATTAAAGAAGTTCACAAACAAGCTTCTTTATGTAACATACCTTTTGAAATACTTGTTTTAGATGATCAATCAGAGTTTCATTCAGAAGAAAATAATGTTATCAATAACATACCAGGTTGTACGTTTAAGAAATTATCAAAAAACATAGGACGAAGTGCTATCAGAAATCTATTAGCCTCTACAGCTTTATATGATTTTCTTTTATTCATTGATGCAGGAACATTTCCTAAGAACAAGAACTTTATCAGAACGTATTTAGACAATATAGATCAAAAAGTAGTAACTGGTGGAATGACTTACCTAAAAGAACCTCCAAAAAAACCTTTTAAACTGCGTTGGGTTTACACCAAAAAAAGAGAGTCTGTTCCTAAAAATCAAGAAAATAAGCGACCTATAGTTTGTTCTTCTAACTTTTTAATCCACGAAGAAATTTTTAAAATCATAAAGTTTGACGAATCCTTACAAAGGTACGGGTGTGAAGATGTAGTTTTTTTTGATTCAATTACTAAAAAAGGAATACCTATTACATATATCGATAATCCTGTAATTCATGATGCTAATGACGACGCAGAAACTTTTATAAAAAAGACTGAATTTGCTATTGAAAACTTAATTGAGTTGATTAATACTAATAAACTTGAATATGACCGATATAAGGTATCCAGTTTATACTACAAATTGAATAAAATTAAGGCTGATAAAATTATTTCTTTAATTTTTAGAATCTCAAGAAATTTACTTAAAAGAAATTTCAATTCATCTTATCCGTCCATTTTATGCTATGATTTCTATCGTTTGGGTTACTTTTGCTTAACTAAAAATAAAATCTAGTGCCTTTTTTCTCCATTATAGTTCCGCTTTACAATAAAGAAAATAGCATTGCTAATACATTAGAATCCATTTTTAATCAAACTTATACCGATTATGAGATTGTAATTATTAATGACGGTTCTACGGATCATAGTGAAGAGATTGTGAACCAATATACAGACAAAAGAATACAGTTCTTTTCTACAAAAAACAATGGTGTTTCTAAAGCTAGAAATCTAGGTATAGAGAAGGCAAATGGAAAGCTCGTTGCTTTTCTTGATGCAGATGATTATTGGTATCCCAATCATCTTGAAATAGTATTCCGATTGTATGAGAAATTTCCTGATGCTGGTCTGTTTTCTACATCTTATGAAAAAAGATTTAATGCAAAATCTACTTTTTTAGCTAATTTCAAGAATATCGATGCTAATAGTAACACTTTCATGATTGTTAACGACTTTTTTGAATCCAGCATTATTGATTCCATAGCGTGGACATCGGCTTGTGCTGTTCCTAAAAACACTCTAAACAATATTGGAGTTTTTGACACTTCTATCACACATGGAGCAGGAGAAGACACGGATCTTTGGATTAGAATTGCTCTTAAATACAAAGTCGCTCTTGCCACCTATGTTACTGCCACCTATAATTTAGATGCTAATAATAGAATTTCAAACACAGATACACTGAAAAGAAATTTTCAAGATCTAAATAAGTTCCAAAAAGAAGAGAAAACCAATCTTAGTTTGAAAAAATATTTAGATCAAAACAGATATTCAATTTCGCTGCAATACAAATCTGCTGGAGACCCAAAAACAGCCAAAAAGTATAAAGAAGAAATTGATTATAAAAACCTAAATACCAAACAAAAAATATTATTGGCTGCTCCTAAATTTCTTTACAACTTTCTAAAAATTATTAGAAGGAAATTAATTTTAAATGCAAGTATCAAACTATCTGCTTTTGAATAATGTAAAGTCGTTAAAATCTCTGATGTAATCTTCTTCTTCAAAGACTTCAGAAGCTAACACAAGACAAACAGAGCCAGAAGAAAAATTCTCCAACTCTCTCCATATTCCAGGTTTAATCAATAATCCCTTATTTGGTTTATTAAGGGTAACCTTCTTTTGTTCTTTACCATCATGTAAAATCACATCAAAACTTCCGCTTAGTGCTATAAGAAATTGACATAAGTTTTTATGCGCGTGACCCCCTCTACTCGCATCACTGGGAACATCATATAAATAATACACTCGTTTCGTTTCAAAAGGAATCACATCCTTCTCCACTACCGCTATATTTCCTCTTGGATCTTTTATCTTAGGAATCTCTATAATCTTACAATCCTCAACGGTATTTGTGTTCTTTATATTTTGCGTGGAAGTATTGCTTGCCATTGTGGAATTATATTTTCTATTTTAAATTTGGATACACTGGTGATCGTTCCTTCTTTACAACGTTTATAAAAACCCTGATCTTCTACCATTTTATTCAATGCCTCGGTGTAACTCTGTTCATTTTTTAACGGCACTAATATACCATTCTTACCTGTAACTATAACCTCAGAGGGTCCAGATTTACAATCTACAGAAACCACAGGTGTTCCCATTGCTAAAGATTCTATCAAAACCATAGGAAAACCCTCATAATTACTAGTCAAAGTAGTGAACAATGCGTGTTTTACATATGGAAACGGGTTTTCTAAAAACTTCTTAAAAACAACATATTCTTGTATCCCATATGATTTAACTAGGTTTTGAATCTTTGTTTTATCCGGCCCATCACCAATTATCAAAAGTTTTATTCCTTTTTTAGATAACTCTGATTGTGCATATGTCCTAATTAAAAAACTATAATTTTTAGATTCATCCAAAATCCTACCGTAGGATAATATATAAGAATCTTCCACCACATCAGCCTTAGCTTTTGACAACATATCCCAATGAGTTTCGTCAAATGCATTATATATACATCTTCCTTTCTCTAAACTATATTCTTCCTTAAAATGAATAACTGAACCTTTAGAAACACCTACCAATTCGTATGAGTTTTGATATAAACACTTACCTAAAACCCTATTATTTGGAAAATAACCACTCAGCTTATAATTGTGAACTACAAATATTGTATCTATTTTTCGATATACAAAAGTATTAATAAACCATTGTTTAAACCATAATGGCCGTGATGTTGCATCAATAATATAGTCAAATTTATTATTGCTCAATACCTTTCTACTAATAATAAACTTACGCCAGCGTTTCCGTAATCCTCTATAAGCTGAAGTTAGCGATTCTAGATTTACTAAATTTCCTTTATAATCATATACGGTATCATCCAAAATACTAATTATGGTTACGTCATATCCTGAATCCACCAGCATTCTAGACAAAATTGCGCTTGATCTTTCTGCTCCCCCAACTCCTAAAGAAGAAACTACTATGCAAACTTTTATATTATTTTTTTTAATCATTCGATATCTAACGCCTTCAGTAAATTAGCAAGATGTCTTTCAAAATATTTTATACTCGAGAAAACACTCGAGAGATTGGCTCCAACAATGTATTAAATGCTTCTATCTGGTCCAAAAAGTGATTTTCTGAATACCAACATCAATAATAAAAAATAAAAGACATAATTAAAAAAATACGCCATAGAAGCACCAATAAAGCCAAATTGATTTATTAAATAAATACTTGCCAGATATAAAAACCCAAATGAAATGATCTCTGTAAATATATAATACCAAAACATTCTTTTAGCTAGAAACTGGTATGCAATTACCAAGGAAGCTATTTTAAAAAAATCTCCAAACAATTGCCATAAAAACAAAGGTTCCATAGCTATAAAATCATCAGAAAAAAGAATTTTAATGATGAAATTCCTTAGAAAATAAATAATTAAAAACCCAAGAACAAATACAGGTAAGATCGTCTTATAAAAATTTATAACCTCCAATTTAAAATCTTTGCTCCTCTTTATTTCTGCCAATTTAGGAAGTAGATAAATCGTTAATAAAGTTGTTATAAAAAGCATATACTGATTACTTATACTTTGTATAGCCTCCCAATACCCCGCTTCTTCCACTCCTTGGGTATTAATAATAAAATTTCTAATTCTAATAAGAATAGCAGGCAATACGGTAGCGGATATCAATGCCATTATAGCGTAAGAACTTAATCTTTTTATGTATTTGAAAGAGACCTTTGTAAACTCTAGAGGTTTAATAATATTTTTCAATCTGGCTATAATCACTATCGTAATTATAAGTGAAACCGCAGGATTTATTATGATTGCTATAAATGCACCTTCCAACCTGTATTCCCATACTAAAAAAACAGTGATCAATAAACCGATCAAACTACTAACGATGTTAATCCCTATATATTCCTTATATTTAGAATAACCATTGATTATTGCAAGACATAATGTATTTATAGAATAAAAAGGTAATGCGATTGCTATAGCTTCAAAAATAAAACTATAATCGTATTCTTTACCAAATATTAGTGTATTCCAAAAATTAGGATCAAGATATAACCAACCTGATAATATCAGGATGACTATAAAACAAAACAGATAGCTAGTCGATAACATTGCCGTTAACTCCTCTTTATTGCTTTTAAATTCTGCTATATATTTTACAACTCCATTATACAACCCTAAGGTACCAACAGATTGTATTGAAGTCAAAACATTACGAAGGTTGCCCATCAAAGCCAAGCCTTCCGGACCTAAGAATATTGCTATTACTTTTAGGCTTATAACACCAGTAATCATTTTTACAAAAACACCAATCGCATTAAAAGAGCTAACTTTAATTAACACGTTGCTTTTCAATTTATCAAAGTATGAATTCACTCTATTAATATTGATTTAGTGTCATTATTATCTGCTCGATTTGATGATTTTCCAATGCTATATTTAAAGGAATACTAACCACTTCTTTGTGTATTTTTTCGGTAATTGGTAATGAAAGGTTGGAAAACTGTTTTAGGGCTTTTTGATGATGTGGTGGAATTGGATAATGTATATGATATCCTATTCCAGATTTTTCTAAATAATCACAAAATCCAGAACGATCAGCTACTCTTACAGCGAAAAGATGAAACACATGATTTTCTGAACCATCCCAAAATGGTAATTGAATTTTTTCGTTTTTAATTTCTGACAAATACCGTTTTGCTATTTGCCTTCTTAATTTATTATCATCCTCTAGATCTTTAAGCTTTTCTAACAAAAATGAAGCTTGCAGTTCATCTAATCTAGAATTTACTCCTAAATAATCATTTTCATACTTCTCCGAAGAACCGTAATTACCAAGACATCTAATGACTCCTGCTAGTTCTTCGTCATTAGTTGTGACAGCACCTGCATCTCCAAATGCACCAAGATTTTTAGCTGGATAAAAACTAAAAGAAGAAGCATCACAAAGATTTCCTGCAACAGTTCCATGAATACCTTTTGCCCCATGCGCTTGAGCAGAATCACTAATCACTAATAAACTGTGCTTCTTTGCTATTATATTAATTTCATCCATTTGAGCCAATTGACCATATAGATACGTCGGAAGGATTACTTTAGTTTTATCAGTTATAGCTTCTTCAATCTTACGAATATCAAGGTTAAAGGTATCAGTATTTGGTTCAACAAGTACAGGCTGTAAACCAGCATATTTTACGGATAATATTGTCGCTATAAATGTATTTGCCGCAACAATCACCTCATCCCCAGCCTTTATTTTACCTAATTCAATATATCCCCTTAGTACTAGCGTCAATGCGTCTAAACCGTTACCAACACCGATACAATATTTCGCTCCACAAAATCTAGCAAATGTATGCTCAAACTCTTCTACAAAATCTCCTTTGATATAACTCCCCGAGTCTAAGAAATCAGAAAACCGACTTTTAAGTTGTTTATGATAACGACTATTAATTTTATGTAGATCTAAAAATGGAATCGACGGTTTACGCTTTGTCATTATCAAAAATATCTAACTACCTTTTTATTAATCCTATGGGCACAAAAATAATTCGGTAGGATTCTGTTTTTATTATTAAAGTATTAAAAATACCTTTACAACAAAGATATTTGTTTTTGTGTAAGCCCATAAGAACGTGTCATTTTTTTTTAAAGTCTTAAAAATAAAGGCTTAATATTATTTTAATGAAAATATTACTAGTAGGAGAATATAGTCGGTTACATAATTCGCTTAAAGAAGGTTTGATAAAAAATGGGCATCAGGTAACTATTATTGGTAACGGTGATGTTTTCAAAAAATACCCTGTAGATATTGATATAGATGGAAAGTTTATAAAAAACAATTTTATTCTAAATAAAATCAGACATTTAATCTTTAAACTTACTTCAATCGACATCGCATCTATTGAAACTTTTATAAAATTCCATAGAAATAAGAAGTCTCTGTTAAACTATGATTTTGTTCAATTGATTAATGAAACTCCTTTTAATATTGGATCGTACTTTGAAAAAAAACTCTTAGCAACCATTTTTCAAAATAACAAAAATGTCTTTTTATTAGCTTGTGGTGATGACTACAGATATATATCCTATTTACTTTCAGGAAAATTTACATATAGCACAGTAAGTCCTTTACTAGACAATCCCAATTTAAAAACGGCCTACCAACATACGTTAAAATTTGTATCCAACAAACAAAAAGAAATTCACGATTTTGTTTTTAAACACATTAAGGGTGTTATCCCCGTGAGTGTAGAATATCATATTGCGTATAAAAACACATCTAAAACATTGCCACTAATTCCTAATCCTGTAAATATTGATAAAATTACTACTGTCCCTTTTGTAAATAATGGGAAAATAAAAATACTACACGGAATTAACAGCTCTAATTACATAAAAAAAGGAAATCGATATTTTGAAGAAGCATTAGCCGTTATCACCAAAAAATATCCAACTAGAACTGAAGTAATTATTACCGAAAATCTACCATATAAAGAATACATAAAGCATTTTTTATCGGCTCATATTATTTTGGATCAAGCACAAGCTCACGATCAGGGATATAATGCTTTAGAAGCTATGGCTATGGGAAAAGTAGTTTTTACAGGTGCTGGAGCTGCCTTTACAAAATACTACAAACTACAAGATACTGTAGCTATCAACACCTCTCCGGATAGTTCTGAAATAGCAGAAAACTTGGAGAAACTCATCCTTAATCCTCATCAAATTCAAGAAATTGGCAAAAATGCCAGAGCTTTTTTAGAAAAAGAACATCATTATATAGCTATAGCAAAAAAATATGTCGAAACCTGGCAAAATAACTGTTAGGAAACCAATCATTAGTTTTAGATTAAAGGTTTAATTTGTAAAAATCTTGTGTATAGATCTCACAACCTAATTCTTCTTTCTGTTTTAGAAGTCCAAAATTGTTTTCGGTTACAGTCCCCATATCAAAGAATCTATATCCTTCTTCACGATATCGGTCAATTAACGAAATAAAAAGAAAATCAAGTGCTCTATGTTTTTCACCCTTATCCGTAACAGCCCCGTATTGAGACTTTACCACTTCTTTGGTTTTAAAAATAGTAATTCCTGCTAAAATTTCATTATCCAGACTAATTACATATTGCTTTATGGATTCGGGAAACTTATCTTTGAGTACATGAATTTCTTCCAGAGTATGTACAGGCTTAGCACCATGCTTTTCTTCTAATCTTGGAATCAATACTTCATTCCAGAAACCAGAAAAATCATTTACCTCTGCTATCTCAAATCCGATATCTCTTCTTTTTTCATAATGCTTCAGTTTACTTTTATGAATAGTAGAAGGAAAACTATAATTTATTGCCAGATTGAGATCTCTATTATAAAGCTTAGCGCCAAAATCAGAAAAGAAAAAAGTGAACTCATTAGAAGGTTTTTGATGATAAAAAACCGGAATGGATTTAATATATAAATTATCAATCTTTTGTAACCGAAGAAAACCGATTAAATCAGAAAGAATATTTCGTACTTTTTCTCCACCAATACTATCGGCTAATATCAATCCCCCATAAGTAAGCCCTTGATGAGAATACACTTTTTCGTCCTTTACATTAGAAGGAAAAACAGCTACTAATTTTTTTTTATCATAAATCAACAAAGAAAAATCCTGAAATCGATCCGAATGGTATTCCATAAAATCCCTATGGAATAGTAGTGTACCGTTTTTAGAATTATCTATAAAACTATTCCATAAAGAATAATCATCTTTATGATATCTCTTAATCGTATACGTTTGCAAAATAATCATTTAGAAAAGTGAAAATACTTAATTTGTTTGAGTATTAGGAATATTAGTCTTATTTTTAGCTAACAAGGAAAATAGCTATGTTTTTTTCTTACAAAAGGAATAAAAATTTACACCTGATATTGCTGCTTTAGTATTAACAAATTAAGTGGCAATCTATAAATTACTAAAACCACACCCCACAATATTTATAAGACAAATTTTTTGATGTTATGCATTAGAAGGATATAGGCACGGTAAATGATGTAAAATCTCTTACCAATCCTACCATAAAACCTTGATTCAAAAATACATAAATATGCATTTTATCGACAAAATAAGTATTTTACCGTTATTTTAAAGGATTTTACAAGTTTCCCGTCAGTTTAAGCATTTATATTTGCCGAAGATAAAAATATTGAGAATAAATAATTTACCCCTCAAAAACGAATTAATCCCAAAACCATAATTACCCCATAATTTCGACAAAAAATCCCGAGTTTCCTCGGGATTTTTTAATTGTATATAAATTAGAAATTAAATTATACGATCTTATTTCTTTTACGTTCTACTTCAGTTAAGAATATTTTTCTTAATCGTAAATGATTAGGAGTTACTTCCACATATTCATCTTTCTGAATATATTCTAAAGCTTCTTCTAAAGAAAATTTGATTGCAGGAACAATCTTAGCCTTATCATCAGCACCAGAAGAACGTACATTACTTAATTTCTTAGTCTTAGTAATATTTACAGCCATATCATCTCCACGAGAATTCTCTCCAATCACCTGTCCTTCATAAATATCTTCTCCTGGATCTACAAAAAACTTACCTCTATCCTGTAACTTATCAATTGAATATGGTATTGCAGAACCTTTCTCCATAGAAACTAATGAACCATTTATACGACCAGGAATATCTCCCTTAAGAGGTTGGTATTCTTTAAAACGGTGCGCCATAATTGCTTCACCTGCTGTAGCTGTCAATAATTGATTACGTAAACCAATAATTCCTCTTGACGGAACCATAAATTCACAAACCATACGATCACCCTTAGCTTCCATACTTAGCATTTCTCCTTTTCTCATAGTTACCATTTCCACAGCTTTACCGGATACATTTTCTGGTAAATCAATGGTTAACTCTTCAATTGGCTCGCATTTAACTCCATCAATTTCTTTGATAATAACTTGCGGTTGACCGATTTGTAATTCGTATCCTTCACGACGCATTGTTTCGATCAATACAGATAAGTGAAGTACACCTCTACCAAATACTATGAATTTATCAGCACTATCCGTCTTATTCACTCTAAGTGCTAAGTTCTTCTCTAATTCTTTCTCTAATCTTTCCTTAATATGTCTTGATGTAACAAATTTTCCATCTTTTCCAAAAAATGGAGAATCATTAATCGTAAATAACATACTCATTGTTGGCTCATCAATGGCAATCGTTTTTAATCCTTCAGGGTTTTCGATATCAGCAACAGTATCACCAATTTCAAATCCTTCTAAACCAACCAATGCACAAATATCTCCAGCTTCTACTTTATCTACTTTCATTCTTCCTAAACCTTCGAAAGTATGAAGTTCTTTTATCTTAGTTTTCTTTATAGTTCCGTCACGTTTTACCAATGACACCTGCATTCCTTCTTTCAATACACCTCTTTGTAAACGCCCGATTGCGATACGACCTGTAAATGATGAGAAATCCAAAGATGTAATCAACATCTGTAACGTTCCTTCTTCAATTTTTGGCGCAGGAATATGTTCCATTACCATATCTAATAAAGGTTCAATATTATCCGTTTCTTTCTGCCAGTCATCACTCATCCAATTGTTCTTCGCAGAACCATATACGGTAGGGAAATCCAACTGCCACTCTTCTGCTCCTAATTCGAACATCAAGTCAAACACTTTCTCGTGTACCTCGTCTGGAGTACAATTTTCTTTGTCTACTTTATTTACAACTACACAAGGTTTTAAACCAAGGTCTATCGCTTTTTGTAATACAAAACGTGTTTGCGGCATCGGCCCTTCAAAAGCATCTACCAATAATAAAACTCCATCTGCCATATTTAATACACGCTCCACTTCTCCTCCGAAATCGGCGTGACCTGGTGTATCAATAATGTTAATTTTTGTTCCTTTATAAGTAACAGAAACATTCTTAGAAGTAATTGTGATTCCTCTTTCACGCTCTAGATCGTTGTTATCCAAAATCAAATCTCCCGTGTTTTCGTTTTCACGAAACAATTGACAGTGATACATAATTTTGTCAACCAAGGTAGTTTTACCGTGATCTACGTGAGCAATAATAGCAATGTTTTTTATAGCAGTCATATACGCCTGAATTTAAGGCTGCAAATGTACGTTATATTTTAATAGGTTGTATGTTAAATTAAAAATATTAAAAAAGCCTCAAAATCAGATACTTAAATCTATCTTTTGAAGCTCTTTATATTTTCAGTCTAAGTAGGCGATCTGGAAGACTATCTGCCTATAATACAACTAACTGAAAAGCCAACATTTGATACTCTAAAATTATTTTATCTACAATTTTTTTTATTGAATGATGTAAACTTTTCATACGATTATTAAAACGCATATCTTTGCTTTTTTAAAATATCGTTATGGAACTTTCTAAGATCAAAAATCTAAAAAACCTTGATGCTAATAATTTTTTCCTTCTTGCAGGACCTTGTGCCATCGAGGGAGAAGAAATGGCATTGCGAATTGCTGAAAAAGTGGTAGAAATTACTTCTAAGTTAAAAATTCCATATGTTTTTAAAGGTTCTTTTAAGAAAGCGAATCGTAGTCGTATTGATAGTTTCACTGGCATTGGAAATGAAAAGGCTTTAAAAATTTTACGTAAAGTCGGAGAAACTTTTGAAGTTCCAACCGTAACAGATATTCATGAGAATGAAGATGCTGCAATGGCGGCTGAGTATGTTGATATTTTACAAATCCCTGCATTTTTAGTTCGACAAACAGATTTGGTTGTAGCTGCGGCAAAAACCGGAAAAACTGTAAATCTTAAAAAAGGGCAATTTATGAGTCCCGAGGCAATGCAACACGCTGTTAGAAAAATAAAAGATAGTGGTAGTGATTTGGCAATGATCACCGATAGAGGAACTATGTTTGGGTATCAGGATATGATTGTAGATTTTAGAGGAATACCAACTATGAAAGAGTATGCCACTACAGTTCTAGATGTAACGCATTCATTACAACAACCTAATCAATCTAGTGGAGTAACAGGTGGTAGACCCGATATGATAGAAACAATTGCGCGAGCAGGAGTTGTAACAGGTGTAGATGGCTTATTTATAGAAACACATTTCGATCCTGCGAATGCAAAAAGTGATGGGGCGAACATGCTAGATCTTCACTATTTAGAAAAACTGTTAGGTAATTTAGTTGCAATCAGACAAACTGTAAATAAACTATAATTACTTTTCATAAAACTATATCTCTCTAATATCCAGTCTGGCTATCTAAATCAAAAGGCTTCGTTTAAATATGTTTCCTTCAAAATTAGTTATTGAAATATATTTCGTCTCGAAATACAATAATTCATATCTACAACTTTCAGATTTATATAAAAATCTATAACCAATCTTAGTCTTTAATTCGGCTATTAAATCCATAATCAATCAACAATTCACTCCTGAACCTCAATCATATAGGCGAAAATTAATGTATATTTATAGTAGAAAAATGCCATAACATTTATTTTTCAAGGTAATTTTTAACAAAAAACAATACCATGTCCAGTAAAGTTCATATCGTATTTAACACTATAAATGATACAGATAACCTAGAAGGTTATGTGAATGAAAAAATATGCAAACCTCTGCATTTTAAGACCACCACTTTTTCTAACATTGATGATCAAATCAGAGCTTTAAAAATTAAAGATATGACGGAGGCCATTTCTTCAAAACGCAAAGCAAGTTCAGAACCAAAGGTCGCTACTACAGAAAATATTCCACACGGATTAGCTGTACAGCAAAAACTAAAAAAGAAGATTGATTGTTTTCTTCAAGAAACTGAAGCAATCTTATCATTAGGCATGGATGAACAAATAATACCGAATGGCCAAACCGTTTCTTATTTGTTAGAAGATTGGAAAAACTACAAAAAGGGAACACCTTTCGTAAAAAGAGTCACTAATAAATCTACACTCTACTTTTTTCGTCCAGATTTGATTATTGAAAATGGGGAACTAAAAGATATTTCTCAGGAGGATATCGAAATGCCGTCTGATTTAATAAACCTATCTCTTCTATCTGGGCAAACTTACGGACAAGATGTGGATTGGACAAAAGGAGTAAAGGTTTTACTCGATGCACTTATAGGAACAGCTCCACCACCATTAAATATATTAGGTGCAGCTCTACTTACTATGGTATGGCCAAATGGAAGTGACACTGATTGGGAAGTAGTTTATGACAATATCCGTAAAATTATTATTGAAGAACTGGATGAAAAGACACTTACGGATACGTATGCAGAACTTAGTGGGGTATTAGATTATATATCTAGTGAGTACAAACACCTGGCGGAAGACCCTAAGACACCAAAAGAGACATTACAATCCAAACTTGAATTCTACAACCATACACTATACACTAAAATCCTGTCTATTTTTCAAGACGAACGTTATGCAAATGCAGCATTAGGAAATTTCTTAATTGCTGCGAGCACTCATATTGCTTTATTCCAGGAGAGAGCATTGCAAGACCCCAATCACCTCACAGACCCTTCCAATTCTCCTTATGCTAAAACATTATCTCAAAAAGCGAAAGAATATGCAGCTCACGTGGAAGCGGTGATCCCTAAACTTGTAGCGTCCAGAGCTAAGGAAATTGGTGGTCTAAAGATTAAAAAAGATTGCATTGTATCTAGTATTGGAGATTTAATTTGTTCTTATAGTTATTATTATACTGACGGAAAAACTGGTAAACAATCCAAGGACATAGGCAGAGAAGGTGGAGAGAAAGCTTTAGAAAAAAAGTGTAAAACCAAAGCTGAAAAACATAGAAAAGACTATATAAAACAGGTTAAAGACACTACAAATAAAGAACTACAAGAAACTGCAGGAGAAGTAGCCAAAAAGTGGAGAAAATTAGCAGATAATCCAATCCCAGTAATTAAAGCTATGTAGTTCTTCTTTAATCAAACGGATAATTAATCTGTAATAAATTTTTCGTTTCTGTAGGTATATGCCTGCTGAAGAATCGTTACAAAAACTTGCTCGTCTATCTCTTCTGGCTTACGATAACGAAAGGATTTTACGTATTTTCTTTTGTCAGCCACTAGTTTATCTGCGTGATCTGTAAAATATTGAGCTCCCCAAAAACCAACATCGACATATCCTTTTGTTACATTTAGATAACAAATTGGACTCTTACCGACATAATAAAAAGGTACTCTCCATTTAAACAACAATTCAACTTCTGGTAAGGTAGCCTCAATAATTACTTGTAAATGAAGTAACATTGATTTAAATGGTTCTGCCTGATTTAGAATATACTCTTCTGCTGGTTTCATGAAAAAGCGGTATTTTTATATTAGTATCCAATAACTCCAAAACACAAGTTATATATTATGTGCAAATCAAAAAAGATTGGAACTATCATTTTTACCATCTTATTCCTTTTTGGAATAAAATCCCATACTTTACTTGCCCAAAAAAGTAAAAATAAGAATACAATTTCAATTGAAGCTACGGTTTTAGACAAAGACACAAAAGAACCGCTCCCTTTTACCAATGTTATTATTGAAGGCACATCTATCGGTACAATCACAAATGAAAAAGGCGAATTTGAACTTACCTTAACTAAAAATTATAGTACTAACACTGTTATTTTCTCGTTTGTTGGATATCAAAATACTGCAATTCCGGTTAAGCAATTCAAAAACCCAGAAAAACTAATATATCTCGAAACTGCCTCTACTTCTTTAGAAGAAATTGTCGTAACAGTCAAAAATAAGTATAAAGAACTCGTTGATGAAGCAATAACTCTTATTCCAAAAAATTATGCACAAGAGCCTGTAAATCTCGAAGCTTATTACAGGGAACTTACCAAAATAGATGATACTTATACCAAATTCTCAGATGCGGCTAGCAGCATATACTATTCGCCGTATGATAATACTTTTGATGCACTACTATCAAAAACAGATTATCAAAGATTCAACCGATTAGAATTTGAAATGAAAAAAGTACCTTATCCTGAACCTCAAGATTTTGTGGCGGATTCTAAAGATCGAACAAAAATCATTGCACTTCGCCGGAGTAACAACCTTCAGGATTATAAAATCATGGAACAATCCAAGAAATTAAAAACTATTGACACCGTTGATCTTAAAATGGTTAGAAAACAATGAAATAGGTGGTGGCCCACTTCGGCTAACTGGAGCGGATAAAGTAAAACGAAAAGAAGATTTTTTAGATCCAAAAATAATAGACAACTATCTATTTACATTATACGGGAGAAGCATCTATAATGACAAACCTGTCTACATCATCTCTTTTGCACCTAAAGATTCTACAAGTGTAAAAGCTAAATACAAAGGGGAAATAACAATAGATGAGAAAAGCAAAGCAATTATCCGCTATCAATATCAACTAACTTCTTTAGCAAAAAAGAAGCTAAATCAAAAATTCGGAACTCAATTAAAAACTCCTTTACTAGTAGAAAAAGAGACTAAAAAAGCTTTTATAACGCGTACTACAAGCTTAACCGATTATAAAGTTTTTGTTTCGTTTTCTAATTATAAAAACAAGTGGTATTTAAAAAGAATTAAGGCTATAAACGAATATCAAAACACAGGTGATCTTTTTGAGAATTATACTGCAACAACAGAATCTGAACTGATTGTTACTACCGTAAAAACCGAAAACATTGACTACTTTTCGGTAAAAGAACAGTTTGACAGTACGTTTTCTAATGCTTTATTTAATCACAATTTATCATACAGTCCTGACTTTTGGAAAAATTATAGCACCTTAGTTCCAACTGGTATCGTTGGGAAAGCGCTAGAAGATCTAGGGACTAAGATAAGTTTAGAGAAACAATTCCAGGAAAAAAAATAGTTTTTTCAAGTTTAATCATTAACACATATATAACTAGAGTGAAAATAAAACTTGCACAATTCAATAATTTGATTTTACTTTGTATTTCAAAGTACTTTTAATATGAGCACAGAAGATTATTTAAAAGATATTACAGAGATCAAGGATATGATGAATAAGTCATCTCGTTTTTTCTCCCTTAGTGGTTTATCCGGAATCCTGGCAGGGATCTATGCACTAATCGGTGCAGGTGTTGCCTATTACCTTGTTAGCATCAGCGGAAGAGAATACCTAATTCTGGATGGAAAAATATTCAATTATATTTTAATTGATCTAGCGGTCATTGCTTTTTTAAGCATTGTGACTGCAGCAATTCTAAGTAACAGAAAAGCCAAGAAAAATAATGAAACCTTATGGAACGGTACTTCTAAAAGATTACTCACCGCTTTTTTAGTACCACTAATTACAGGTGGGATTTATATTATGATTAAGATATTTAGTAATCATTATGGCTTAACTGGTTCTTTAATGCTTATTTTTTATGGACTTGCGCTGGTGAATGCCTCAAAATATACTATTGGTAATGTAAAATATTTGGGATATATAGAGATTATATTAGGTCTAATCTGTGCGATATATCCAGGTTTTGGATTTTGGTTTTGGGTTCTTGGATTTGGTGTAATGCATATTATATATGGAAGTTTAATTTACTTTACACATGATTATTCTAATTAATAAACAATAATGTGATGATACTTAATCTCAGCCGAAAAGAAATAAAAAAGCAATCTAAAATAAGAGAAACTTTAATAGAAAATTTAAAGGTATCAATTGCTATTAAACCATTACAATATTTGTTTCAATCCAAAAGCGAAATAACATTAGATGAATTGAGTTTACTACCAGAAGGAACAATTGGAAATGATGTTTTTAAAATGTTAAATAGTCATCATTTAAAAATAATTCCAAAATTTGAAGAACATGACATGAAACATATCATATTGGGATACAGTATGTCATCCATTGATGAAGTAAGAATGCAAGCCTATTTATTTGGGAATGGTAATTATAGTATATCTTGTATTTTATTTCTAACATCAGGCATACTATTCCCTGAGCATTGGAATACTTTTTATCAAGATTATAAAAAAGGTAAAAACGCTATATCTATATCAAGTTTAGTCCTTAAAAAGTGTCAAACTGAATTAACAAAAGATTTAAAAGCTATTTATTGTAAAAAATAAGATCATAGATAATTAAATAAATAATAGCTGGAAGACAAGTATAAAATCCTAAACTAATCTTGGGATACCAAATGAAAAACATAATTAACGACATAAACAAAGCATTTGATCATCGGATACGATTAGGAATTATGTCAATTCTTATGGTTAATGAATATGCTGATTTTAAAATGTTAAAAGAATTATTGGGTGCAACCGATGGCAACTTAGCTAGCCACACCAAAGCTTTGGAAAAAGAGGAATATATAGTAGTGGAAAAATCATTTATTGGACGAAAACCTAATACACGATATGGTGCTACTAAAAAAGGCCGCGAAGCATTTAAAAAACACGTAGAAGCCATCGAAAAATTACTGAAACAATAACATTTCGACTTCGTTCGATATGACAAACATATTTTTTTTATCAATTTACTTTGAAATTCAAAGTACTTTTAAAATGCAAAATGAGATCAATTTTATTAGAAATACTATACGAATGGAGTAAGATTCCATATCAAAAATGGTTCAAGAAAGATGAACCTTGGGATATCTCAGTTTCACAATTATTGAAATACCCTACAACCAGTCTTGGGTTTCATCTAGGAAGTTTCTTGCTTCAGCATGATTTCACACCTCAACCGAAACTAGAAAATCATGATGTGTTTCATGTCTTAACAAAAACAGGAATTACTGTACCTGAAGAAATATCTATGCAATATTATCTCTTAGGTAACGGAAAAAAGAGTGCATATCTATATACTGTCATTTTTATAGGTACACTGCTCTATCCAGATAAATTCAAAGTATTTAGAACCGCCTACAAAAAAGGTCGCAGCGCATATACCTTCCATCAATTGGATTTCAAAAAAATATTAAACCAATCATTAGATACTATCCGTACTACATTTTTAATTTCTACGACATGAGAATAATACAATCCGTTAACAGAAACGCCCTTATGATTGCTACGTTTAGCTTTTTACTTGGCACTATTATTTTTTTAATTCATCTAATCACAGCTTGGGAAAAAATTATAGTAATCGGCCTTTTTTATGTGTTAATTGCTTTTATCCTTAACGCAATTACGTTCATAGGATTACTAGCAAATACCATCGTGAATTATCATTACTACAAAGAAAACCTAAAAACCATATCGATATTCTTACTCAATATTCCGATCGCCATTGGATACTTTCTTATTGTAATCAATAATCCTTTTCTAAATACTTTCATCTAATGAATACAATCCATAAACAATTACCTTTTATTAAAGGTTTCAGTATTGCTGTTACATTCAGCCTAATACTCCTATTCATAAGAATAATAAAGCTAGAATCTAACTTTTTCTTATTCTTAGTTTGGAATCTGTTTTTAGCCTGTATTCCATATGGAGTAACCACGATATTAAGTTTTAACAAAATACATAAGAATAGATTTTTGTTTGGATTAGGGTTCATCTGTTGGCTAGTCTTTCTTCCTAATGCTCCATATATCCTTACCGATTTACAGCACATCCGTGTCAGTACTTTACATTCTGTTTGGTTCGATGTTTTACTGATCCTATCTTTTGCTATCAATGGATTGATCGTTGGGTTTGCCTCTTTACGAACTATGCAAGAATTACTTCAAACACATTTTTCTAAAAAGGCAACAAATTTCATAACACACCTTACACTATTATTATGTGGTTTTGGAATATATATGGGAAGAGTATTACGATGGAATAGTTGGGATCTTCTGCAAAACCCAATGAACATTCTTGGTGATATATTTCAGCGAATCATATTCCCAATAGAACACATAAACAGTTGGGCGTTTACATTGGGTTTTGGTGGTTTTTTAATCATTACCTATCACCTATTCTATCATTATAACAAAGAAAATAATTAAAAATACAATCACTATAAATTTCAGAAACTATGGAGACTCAAAAACAAAAAAAATCCTTTGGACAATGGATAAAAACTTCAATTACCGTAAGAATGCTAATGGTAGGAATATTAATTTTGGTATTACTAATTCCGCTTTCGTATATCAAAAATTTGATACAGGAAAGAGCTTACAGACAAGAAGAGGTAGTAAGCGAGATTAATCAAAAATGGGGAAATGAAGTATTACTATACGGACCAATCCTGAAAATTCCTTATCAAAAGCATAAACTCAAAAAAATCTGGGACGAAAAGACCAAATCATATCTTAAAGAAGATATCATCTCTGTTCATCAGGCTTTCTTTTTTCCGAATACACTGAACATCAATACCAATGTAGAATCCGAAAATTTGGGAAGAAGCATCTATGAATCGGTTGTATATACAGCAGATATGAATATTAAAGGTTCTTTTACAATTCCTAACTTCGAAATTCAAGATATTAAGGCAGAAGATATATTATGGAACAAAGCTACTGTTATAGTAAATTCTACCAATTCTAAAGGAATTAGAAGTAATTTAGAATTAAAAATTGGTGCAGAAAATTACCCATTACAATCCAGATACACTCAAAACTCCAGTACCAATAGATTCGAAACGAAATTTCTTAAGGATGCTTCTTTACCTAAAGAAAATCAAATCAATTTTGAGATGGATCTAAAAGTGAACGGTAGTGAGCAATTACGCTTTATACCTGTCGGAAGGGAAACCAATGTAGCAATGACCTCTAACTGGGCTTCACCTAGCTTTAACGGGAACTACTTACCGGATACAAAAACCAAAGAAATCACCGAAAATGGATTTAAAGCAAACTGGAAGGTTTTACAAATAAATAGAGAATTCGAACAAGAGTTTTTTGGAGAACTACCTCATATCAATTCATCCGCTTTTGGAGTTAAGCTATTAATTCCGGTAGATGAATATCAAAAGAGTGAACGTGCTGCCAAATATGGATATCTGGTCATTGCATTAACCTTTTTAATATTCTTTTTAATACAAACGGTTAGTAAAATTACTATTCATCCGTTTCAATACTTAATGATCGGATTGGCGCTTACTATGTTTTATACGTTATTGATCTCAATTTCTGAGCATTCTAGTTTTCTCTATGCGTATGGAATCGCAGGAATAGCCGTCGTATTACTAATATCGATTTACTCTAAAGCAATTCTTAGAAGTTTTAAATTCATGGGATTGATTGGCGCTTCGCTTGCTGCCTTATACACCTTTATTTTCGTCATCATTCAATTAGAAAATTATGCATTATTAGTGGGAAGCATTGGATTATTTCTAATCCTAGGAACCATTATGATGATATCTAGAAAGATTGATTTGACTGAATAATTTCAATCAAATAAATCTTATATATTGTAGCTTTATCATATATAAAAACATAATCATGTACAAATAGCTAAAATGATATGAACCTAGATAAAAACTTACCATATTATATCTTTGGGATTTTTCTTTTTTTAGTTTTCAAACTTGGCTTTAAATACGCTAGCCATGAGGAATTAATCTTTTTAATTAAACCAACAGATACACTAATTAATTCATTAACTGGATCTACATCAGTTTATATAGAGAATGATGGATATTATAACAATCATCTGGACATATTAATTGACAAATCTTGTGCTGGTTTTAACTTTTGGATCTTATCTTTTCTTATGATTATGTTTTTATTACTTAAATACACAAACTCACATTTCAAAAAAATTGTATCAATCCTTATCGCACTGATTTTCGCGTTTTTTTTAACTATTACTGTAAATACATCTAGAATTTTTGTCTCGATTGTCACACAAAACAAATTAAGTTCCCTATCAAATATCGAAACCTCAGTCATCCATGAAAGCATAGGAATTCTTATTAATTTATCATTTCTAATTATTACTTACCTGATTCTTGAAAAGATCATCATTAAATATAAAAGTCATGCAAAATTTGCTTAACCCTAGGTGGATCCTAATAATCAATACGGTTCCACTAATAATATTATATTTTCTTTTTTTTGGACAATTTACCATTATTCATAGCTTATTAGAAGATGTTCATATAACACATTGGAAAACCTTTGGAAGTACATTATTCATATTAGGTTTTTTAAATCTTCTTTATGCCATTTTTCTTATTATTAAAAAAAGAAAAGTTTCGATTTTTTATGCTATTATAGCCCTACTCATATACATTCCTTTCATATACTTATTCAACGAATATTCTGATGAGATTATACCTTTCTCAATCCCACGATGGATGGTATCTGGTAACATTACTTTATATGTTGGAACTTTTCTTATGCCTACAATAGCATATTCTCTATTTATAATAGTTATTCGTCTTACATCCAAAAACAAAAAGCACAATGCATGGATGAATTTTCTTGCTGCTATTGCGGTTCCATTATGCTGGTATCTTTTTTTTCAATTAATTTTGCCTCTTTGGCAACCTGTTGAAAGTAACTTTAGCACACATGCTTTTTTGATCTTTTTAATTTCTGGAACTTTATTATTTCTTTTTTTTGTAATTCGAGGAGTTTTCATACTTGCAACCAAAAAAGGTGCATTATGGAAAAAATATGAATTAGGATGGAAAATCCCTATAACAATCTTATTCCCTTTACTAGGTTTAGCATTAAATAATGGTCTATTATCTAATTTCAATTCATTCGATAATTCTTCTGGTCTATTTGGCAATTTTAATGACCCTTGGTTTTATATTATTGCTGTCATAAACGGAGTTCTAATATGCTTACCTAATCGTCCCAATATAAAGTATCAAATTTTTCTGTTTATAGGAAGAAACATCACATTTGCATATAGTCTATATTTTTTCATTGTATTCCTTCCATTTCTTCCATTATCTGTGATTGCAATAATTATAATTGGTACTGGGTTCTTAATGCTTACTCCATTACTATTATTCATAATACATATACAAGAGCTCACTGAGAATTTTTCTCTACTAAAAAAACATCTTTCTGCAAACATCTTGCGCATAATTTCTATTGCTAGTTTTTTAGTTATTCCGATATGCTTAACCACTTTATATAAATCAGATCAAAACACTCTAAAAGAAACACTCAATTACATATACAATCCCAATTACTCTAAACAATATTCGATAGATAAAAATTCATTATCAAAGACAATTAATACTGTAAAACAACATAAAGAAAAAAGAAACGGTGAGATTTTTAATGGGCGTCAAACTCCATATTTATCTTCTTTTTATAACTGGATTGTCTTAGGAAATCTAACTTTATCAAACGCTAAAATAGATGTCATTGAACATATATTTTATGGAACTCCTTCATCAGAATTATTGCCTGAAGATATAAGAAATGATAAGGTCGAAATTTCTAATATAACGAGCGAAAGTTTTTTTGACCCTTCACAAAATGCCTGGAAAAGCTGGATTCATCTAGAAATTGTAAATAACGAATCCACAAATGGGCTTAAGGAATATGCTACAACACTAAAACTACCAACTGGTTGCTGGATTAGTGATTATTACCTATACGTAGGTGACAGAAAAGAAATGGGATTATTAGCTGAAAAAAAAGCTGCTATGTGGGTGTTCTCACAAATAAGAAATGAAAATAAAGATCCAGGATTACTTTATTATCTAACCGGAAACAAGGTAGCATTTAGAGTTTTTCCTTTTACAAGCAATGAAACAAGAAAAACCGGAATCGAGTTTATTCATAAAGATCCTGTAACATTAACATTTGATGGAAAAGAAATAAAACTAGGTCATACGGGGCAACTTAGCAATAATTCTTCTGTTAAAAACAATAATGTAATTTACATCTCTTCTAAAGAAAAAGAAAAACTTAAAGAAGTAAAACGTACACCTTATTATCATTTTCTCGTAGATGCATCTTTACACAAAGAAAACAACATAGATGAGTTCAGTAGTAGAATTAAAAAACTAGTTACAAAAAATAATGAACTTTCTAAAAATGCTAAAATCAGTTTTGTCAACACCTACACTTCATCAATTAGATATAATGATAATTGGGAAAAAGAATATAAAAATCAGTCATTCGAAGGAGGATTTTATTTAGATAGGGCAATAAAAAAAACGTTATATAATTCTTATCATAATGATACTGATTCATATCCTATACTGGTAATTGTTACTGACTCTATTAAAAACTCAGTTTTGGATAAAGATTTTTCTGATTTCAAAATTACTTCCCCAGAAAACAATGAATTTTATAATCTATCTAAAGAAGGGATGCTACAACCTCATTCTCTTCTCACAAATCCAAAAAAACAAATAACTGACACTATTGAAAATAAATTTGACAAAACGGTACTTAAATATATAGATGATGACGATACTATAGCATATCTTCCTAATGATAAAAAATCTTCAATTATTCTTAAAAAAGGACCCTACAAAGCAACAGAAAGTCAGATATTAGAAAAAAACTGGAATCAAGCTTTATCTATGCACGGCATGTGGATATCCCAAACTCTATTTCCAGAAAGCTCTAAAAAAGAGTGGTTAAACCTAGTAAAACATAGTTTTATTTCTAAAGTAATGTCTCCTGTTACTTCCTATTTAGTAGTAGAGAACGAAGCTCAAAAAGCAATTCTCAAAAAGAAACAGGAACAAATTCTGTCTGGTAATAAAGACCTAGATATCGGAGAAGATACTCCACGAATGAGTGAACCTAATATTTTAATACTACTCCTTCTTCTTATTTCGATTCTTTTTTACAGGAATAAACAAAAAAACAAAAATGCTGGTTAGTTAGTTGAGAAAAATCGTGCTTCGAATTTCTGAAGTGCGGCTTTTTTTTTAACAAAGATTTGTTTCTATTTGAAATTGTGTTTCAAAAATAAAACTATTACTTTCAGATTCTAAAATATATTCCTTTTTATATCAGAATAACAAAAAGAAAACACTAATGAAAAAGAACATTTTTATCACACTTATAGCTGTCTTTACTTTATCTATTTTTTCTTGTAAGGAAGAAAGTGAGAAAAAGATTATTACCGAAGAAATACAATTCACCAAAGAAGGAGAGCTGTCCATACATAACATAGTAGATTCTATTCCTAGCAAAGTTGTTGCTTTAGATATTGAAATTGCTGATAATGATTACGAAAGAGAAACAGGTTTAATGTATCGTAAAACTATGGAAGAAAAGAGAGGTATGCTTTTTATTCAGAAAGATTTTAAACCTCAAAGCTTCTATATGAAAAACACTTTGATCCCATTAGACATTATCTATATAAATGATGAGTTTAAAATTGTAAGTTTTCAGAAAAATGCAAAACCACTAGATGAAACATCTTTACCATCAGGAAAACCTGCAAAATATGTTTTAGAAATCAACGGCGGATTATCTGATAAGTGGAATCTAAAAGTTGGAGATTCTATCTATTTTAAGAAAAATTAAATTTATTATGTGACGTCCTGAATAATCGTTACAGGAATTAATAAATACAAGGTAGCAATTTTAATTTGCTACCTTTTGTTTTTTGTAGCTTTTTCTTTTTAATTTATTTTGTTGATGCATTTGATCAGGTGTTAACATTGAATTAGATAAATGAGGTCTTATCTGATTATAAATGCGGATTGCATTTTGAACCAGTTTGGTTTTGATTTGCATTGAAGTATCATACTTGTCAATAGCAAATTCTTGTTTAAGAATTCCATTAATTCTTTCTGCTATGGCATTTTCGTAAGGGTCATATTTTTCAGTCATACTAGGGCTAATATTATTGATGTTTAATGTTTTTTGATATTCATTGGAACAATACTGTAATCCTCTATCGGAATGATGAATTATAGGTTTTTCATTATAATCTCTATTAGAAATAGCCATATCTAAAGCTGTTAAAGATCCTTTTACACTTAGACTATTTGATACATTATATCCCATTATTTTTTTAGAATAAGCATCCGTGATTAAAGCCAAATAACATGGATTTTCCCTATTTCCTATATAAGTTATATCACTGACCCATACTTGTTCTGGTCTGATAAATTCAACATCTTTTATTCGATTTTTATGTTTTCTAAATCTATGATGAGAATCCGTAGTTACATGATAATTCTTTTTAGGTAAAATCAACAAGTTATTAGCCTTTAGTATTTTAAATAGCTTATCGCGACCAACTCCGATTACTTTGAGTTGAGATTTTAAAAGATGAAATAATTTTCTTGTACCGATTCTAGGCATTGATATGCGAATGGTATTTACTAAATCAATTACCTTTTTACTTAGTTTTTGTTTGTCTTGATAAGACCGAATAGCTCTATAATACACCTGTCTATTCACCCCGAGTAAATCACAGGTAGCAGTTATGCTTTCTTGTTTTTCTTGGCTATATTTTTCGATAACTCGGGTACGTGCTTTTTTCTGATCGGAATATTAAATTCCTCTTCGGCGATATCAATCATCATATCAAATATAATTGCTTTCTTATCCGCACGCTCTGCTAAAAATTCAGCTCTTGCTTTTTGTTTCTCTAAAAGCTTGACTTGCTGTTCTAATTCTAAAATACGTTGTTCAGGTGTTTTGGACATGGATCTATTTACACTAAAATCATAATCAAATTTACCATATTTTTTTAACCAAGTGCGAATCGTAGATCTTGCTTGAATACCATACTTATCCAAAGCTTGAGTTCTTGTTAATAAGCCTTGTTCAATCTCTTGAACAACTTGTAGCTTAAAGGATAAACTGTAATCCTTCTGTGTACGCTTTACATAATTTGAATGTAATGACTCCATAAATAACATTTTAGTGTAACGATATTTCAGGACGAGACATTAGTATCAAATAAAAACCCCTTAAAAAAATAATTTTTCAAGGGGTTCACCTAGGGATACAATTGGAAAATTTATTTAATAACTTTCACAACCTTATTAATAGTTTTATTACTGAATTTTACAAAATATATTCCTTTTGCAACATCAAGCGGTATTGATATTGTTCCATTCTTACTAGATACCGTATCTGAGTAATACAAGGCTCCTTTTACATCTCTAACAGTAACATTGAGAGATTTAACTTCTCCTAATAAATTAAATTTAATTTCGTTCTGAAAAGGATTAGGGTACGGTGAAGAAATTAGGGTTGTATTTGTCTCCGGCTTCTTGTTTAATGGATTACTTACCCAACCATTATCATACCATCCTTCTCCACAGATTTCTAAATCTTCTGTCTGCTGCCCTCCATTTGTGCTAAAAATAACTTTTGCACATTCTACACCTGATAAGGTATATTCATACCATCCGTCTCCATCTATATCGGTCATTTCAACACCAGGCCAAGATGAGGTTGAAGACTCAGGAGTTGTGTCCCAATAATACAATGTTACAGGATTCCAATTTGTATTGTTATTATTATAATGAATAATCAATTCGTCATCAGAAACATTACTTGGACATGCCGTTGGACACACATCATACCATTGATTAGTGGATGGATCATACCATCCATCTGTTACTCTAGTTAAGTCATCAGATTGTATACCATTGTTATTATTAAAAACAACACCTATTTCGGCATTTTCTTCAACCAGAAATGAATACCACTGAGAGGTTTGTTCTCTATTCATTGATCTACCTGGCCAATTCCAACCTGGTAAAGGTTGATTGGTATTTTTATCAAATAAATACACATACACATCATTCCAACTAGATACATTTCGATAATAAACAGAATATGATTGAATTTCAGTAATACTATAATTTTCGGAAACAATAGCTGACTGACCTGTACTATTATAAGCAATAGCTTTTAAAGTAGTATTTTCTGTAAAAATTACTTCATCTTGATATAAAAAACTTGAATCTGACGGCTCTGTTCCATCTGTAGTATAATAAATTACTCCTTGGTTACTAGATGATAAATTAACCGATACGCTTCCCTCATAAGATCCGCCAGAAGGAGCAACTGATAATTCTGGTATTCCTAAAACTCCCGGACAATCCGAGGGACATTGATCATACCAAATATCTTCTGAATACACATACCAACCATTTACGTTTCTAAATTGATCGTCCGACTGCTCTCCATTTCCATTTGTAAAAACAAGACCAACTTCTACTGATTCTGCTATGGAAGCAATATACCACGGCGAATCTTGCTCTTTAGTCATTAACTTACCTGGCCAATTCCACCCTGGCAAGGCTGTATTACTATTTTTATCAAAAGCATATACATAAACTTGATTCCAATTAGAAGTATTCTTAAAATGGATATCATAAGAAGGTATGTCCCCAAATGTATAATTTCTAGTAATAACCTCCGAAGCATTTTCATCAGCATCGTACGCTATCACTTTTAAAGTGATTGATTCACTATCACTATCTCCAATAGTAAAAGAAGTTACGTACTCTGTACTTGATTGACTTGGCTCTGATCCATCAGTAGTATAATAAATTGCTACTCCATCATTATCGGAGGTTGTAGAAGCTTCCATTACTACTGCGATAGCATCATCATAATTCCCAGAATCCGGAGTAACCGTAAGAGTTACCTCATCACTACTATTAAACCCTCCAACATAGACATGCTGAATAGGTGTCTTAAACACGTTTCCTTTTGTATCCACTGCTTCTACATAATAATCTACTAACACATCAGATAACCCCTTAATCTCCGCATAGCATAAATCCGCAATTGCGGTTGGCTCTATAAAGAAATCAATTTCTGGATCTTGTGTTATATTTCTTTTAGGGAATTGTTTTTGAGTCATTGATTGACTATTCCAAGAACTTACACCTTCTCCTCCTGAATATGTATCATTAACATTATCAGAGATAGGATTTTCACCATCATTATCCGTTCTGTATTTCAATTCAACCGATGCTAATCCACTCACATCATAGGCAAATGTCCAAACATGAAAATCAGAAGTGTTTTGAACTTCTTGATATGCATATATAGGCCCAAAACCCTTGCCTCCTGGGTTATATGGAAAACGCTGTGGTATAAATACAGAAGGTGCAGTATTATCCTGATTGGGAGTATCACCTATTTCTTCTTTAGCATGTTCTATTGCAATATTACCAGCTAAAGTTTGCTTTACTTCCATATCAATTGCTTTTCCATAATACATATAACCACTCGTCAGAGATGGCAAGAAAAAATGCCAAGCTTTTTCTGCATTAGAAGCGCCGGAAGAAGGATCAATTACTTTAGCTATATCTACCCCTCCACTATTATCTTCTGCTGTTAATACGTAATTTTCAGCAGCAGTAATTACAGCCCAATTTCTAGCATCTTCTGTCCATCCATCTGGATTAAATCTATAATCAGTAGTGTCATACAAAGGCCATAACCAATTAATAAATTGAGGATGCCCCCAATCGTTTGCTGCATTGACCCAAGATCCATCTTCTACTTTTACAATATCACTTTCTGGAACTGGATAAGAATTTAAAAATTGCTGTATGGTAGTAGGATCGTATCCTTTAGAAGCAGCTGCATTGGCAAACCCAGGAACAGATTCCTGATAATAGCTATCTCCACCACCCCAAGCATTATCACCATCATGAGCAAGCAATACAATTGATGGTTGACTAGAATTACTAAAAGGAGCGATATTAGCATCTATTTCTCCTGTCCCCATAGAACTGAATCCATTCTGATAGCTCAATAAATCTGCCATCGGGACTACATCCATTTTATATGTCTGACCATTTTCTGGATCTATATATTGTGCTTTGTGTGCTTGATAACAATATGGAGCAGCAAAAGTACCTCCTCTTCCATCGATTTGACCTTTCCACCAATTCTGACCGTTGGTAGCTACTTTATCGGCTCCGTTAGGTGGATCGATATTCACGCCAGATGTACCATAATCTAATGGATAATCATTCAATGTACGAGATAAATGACTATTTGCAACTACAGACCATTGAAAACCTTCTTCTACCAAGACTTTAATAATCCTTTCTGAAAACGAACATTCTGCTGGCCAAAAACCTTTAGAATATTCACCTCCAAAAGTTTCTGCCATTATTAATTTATGTGTTTTTAATTCCATTCTCAAAGCGCGTTCACTTATTAATGGCGCTAAGGCGTGATGAAATGTAAATCCAGTAAGGTCCATTCTTGGTTGCCCACCAGATGTTTTCCAGTTTTTAGCCTCTATAAAATTATTTTCCCAACCTTGACTATACCCCCAAGCACCAGCATCAGCAAGGCTGTTTACATTTTCTATTAAACAACCAGAGTAATTAACCTGTGCACCTCCATTTGGTAATCCCAATAATGTTTGAACAGAATTTTTGGGTCCGTATTGATACGCTTTTACGCGATCATATTTTTCGAAAATTTCTTCTAAATTATTTAAAGGATGACTTATTCCATCCTCGTATACATTCCAAGAGTCTCCGGAAGATTTCAAATTATGAGATTCCATAACCGTTTGATATCGATTAGGATTCTCTTTACTTTTTTCCGGCCAATAATTAGGTTGTTGCATATGCCATAAATAAGAAGTATGGACTTGTTGCGCTACTATCCCAGAATAGACAAATAGTAGTAGTAAAAATAAGTTAGTGTTTTTCATGAATCTTGTGTGTTTAATATATAATTGTATTGTGCTGTTAACAGCATTTATATATTCCAAAAAACAACTATTACCTGCAAAGAAAGTTTTCCCACATCCTATATTTGCAAACTACTTATAAATATTTTGGTATAATTAGTATTAAAAAATAACAACTAAAATTTTCGATTATATACAATTGTATAATACTAAAAAGGGTGTAGATATTATTTTAAAATCATATTTTCAACTATCGATAAGTCAAAAAAATAACTATTTTATGATGATGTTTTCAAATGTAAGTAATTAAAAAAGTTAATTTCTCATTACTACACTACTCAAACGATATAGTGTTAACAAAAAGATTAAGTTTCACAAAATCACCCCTGAAACATCGGGGAAAAATCAAACAAAAAAAAGCTGTATCCTTTTTAGAATACAGCTCTTTTTTATCAAAGTCTACAGAAAATTACTCTTCAGTCTTCTTCTTTTCTTTAAGACCAACTTTCTTCACAGTATCATACATTACAGGTGTTGCAATGAATAATGAAGAATATGTACCTACTAATACACCAATAATTAATGAGAACATAAATCCTCTTAATGGTTCAGCAAAAATAAAGATCGCAATTAATACTAGTAAAGTCGTTAAAGACGTATTCAATGTACGACTCAATGTACTATTTAATGCTCCATTAATATTCTTATCTAATGGCCAACCTGTATGTTCTGCAAAATATTCACGGATTCTATCAAATACAACCACCGTATCATTCAGAGAGTATCCTACAACCGTTAATATGGCTGCAATAAAGGCCTGATCTATTTCCATATTAAATGGCATAAACTTCCAAGTTAATGAGAATACACCTAATACCACTAATACATCATGGAATACTGCTGCTACTGCACCTAAACTAAATTGCCATCTTCTAAATCTAAATAGGATATATAAGAATACTACAATTAAAGATCCAATTACAGAAACAAATGCTGCTTGTTGAATATCATCTGCAATAGTTGGCCCTACCTTTCTAGAAGACATAATACCCACTTGTTTATCTTCATCTCCATTAGAGAATTCCGCATAAGTCATACCATCCGTCAAATAAGGCTTTAAAGCAGTAAACAAAGAATTAGAAATTTCAGAATCTACTTCTTCACCTGTTTCATCTACCTTATACTTGGTTGTAATCTTTAACTGATTATTAGCACCTAAGGTTTTTGCTTGCGCACTACCAAAAACAGCTACCAATTCCTTTTCTACATCTGTAGGGACTACATCCTGAGCAAAACGAACAGTATAGGTTCTTCCACCAACAAAATCCACACCTTCATCTAATCCTTGTCCTGGAGTAAATAGTGATACAAGACCCGCTACTACGATAATACCAGAAATCACATATGCAATCTTTCTTTTTGCAAGGAAATTGATATTTATATTCTTAAATAAATTCTTAGTAGCTGCCGTAGAAAACGCTAGTTCTTTACCATTTCTACCATATCCATCTATAAATAATCTAGTAATGAATATTGCAGTAAATAAAGATGTAAGAATACCAATTAATAGAGTAGTTGCAAACCCTTTAATCGGACCTGTACCAAAGAATAAAAGAATCAAACCTGTAAGACCTGTTGTAATGTTTGCATCTAAGATTGATGACAATGCATTATTAAAACCATCTTTAATTGCATCCACCTGGGATTTACCTTTAGCAAGTTCTTCTTTAATCCTTTCAAAGATAAGTACGTTCGCATCCACAGACATACCGATCGTTAATACAATACCCGCAATACCAGGTAATGTCAATACAGCTTTTAAGCCAGCTAATACCCCAAAAATAAATAGAATATTTACCACCAATGCAACATCCGCAAAAGCTCCAGCTTTACCATAGTAAAAAATCATCCAGATTAAAATCAATACTAATGCAATACCAAATGACATCACTCCACTGTCAATAGCCTCTTGTCCTAAAGACGGTCCTACTATTGCACTCTCAATAATATCTGCTGAAGCAGGTAATTTACCAGCTCTTAAAACATTCGCTAAATCTTGTCCTTCTTCTACCGTGAAATCCCCAGAAATTTCACTTCTACCTCCAGAAATTGGTCCTTTAGAAACACCCGGTGCAGAATATACAATATTATCTAAAACGATAGCGATCTGGCCTCTTGTTTGTGAAGCTCTTCCTGTCATTTCTTCCCATTTCTTAGCCCCTTTACCATCCATCTGCATGGTCACAACAACATTATTCACTTGATCATAAGTTTGTGCAGCATCCGTAATTACTCCTCCACTTAATTCTGGAGTATTATCACGGTTTCCTTTTAATGCATAAAGATCAACTCTTTCACCTTCTTTCTCAACCTTACTCCAAGCAAATTTTGTGTATCTTAAAGCTTGTGGCAATAAAGCTCTTATATCTTTTCTTTCTAAATATTCGTTAAATTTCTCAACATCTTTAAGTGCAACAGAAATTAACGCCCCAGGTACTGATGGAGGACCCGCTAAATCATTAATTGGATTTACTTGAGTTTCTATATCAGTAGAATCTTCAGAATCTGCTAATAATTTTTCTATCTCAGCATCCGCATCAGTTTTAGTAGTATCTGTCTGTACGGTATCTAATACTTTTTCCGAATCAGCGATTTCCGATTCGATAGTATCTTTTACTACCTCTTCTTTAACTTCTTTAGTATCTTTAGATTCTAACTCCTTTTTAAGCTTTTCATTCATCCTGTTAAGAAAAAGCCCAAGTTCCTGAGAACCTTCCACATCCCAAAATTCTAATTGAGCTGTACTCTGTAAAAGCTTCTTAACACGATCTACATCTTTTGCTCCTGGTAATTCTACCAAAATACGTCCAGACTCCCCTAAACGCTGAATGTTAGGTTGTGTAACCCCAAATTTGTCAATACGCTTACGTAAAACTTCGAATGCAGAAGTTACAGATTCGTCGATCTTTCTTTTTAGAACCGGCTTTACTACATCACTCGTCATATCAAAAGTGATATCATCACTTAAGTTCTTATTTGCGAAAATATCCGGTGATGCTAATTGAGCATCTGGGATTTTTTCGAACTCATTAAAAAAGTCTTCTACATACGTATTCTGACTGTTTTTCTGAGTTTGATCGGCAGCATCTAACGCCTGGATAAAAGCAGGATTTTTAGATTTGTTAGCCAATCCTTCTAATATATCTCTTACCGAAATCTGAAGAATTACGTTAATTCCTCCTTTAAGGTCAAGCCCTTTATTTAGTTCTTTTGATTTAGCATCGTTATAACTAAAATTTGCAAAAATTGGATCCTTACCAATAGAATCTAAATAAGTTTTTTCTGCTGTATCTCTTAATGCAGAAGCGTCTGCTTCTGGGTGTTTAGCTAAGGCATAAGCTTCAGCTTCTTTTTCTTTTGTGTATGTTAAGTACGTAAACGATAGTTGGTAAATACATACCAATCCAAATAAAATCGCAAACACTCTAACAAGTCCTTTATTTTGCATTATTCTTTATTTTTGTCAAATCTTTTAAATAAATGATTATTAAAATCACTCGAGACTCGACGGTTACTAGTTTATTAATATTCTGTAATTAAAAAGCTCTATCATCGTACAAATAGTAGCTTTATTTAAAAGTCAAAAAGTAGTATAAAGAGTTAATAACCACTCTTTATTTTTAACTTCTAAATCTTTTGAATTCAAGGGTTTTTGTGAAAATTCACATCCCTTTATTAGGAAATTGGTCCAGCTCTTACCTCTGGAATTCGATATGAAGTATTATCAATTCCAATGGCAATTGCACCATTTACTTTTAAGGCAAGCTCTACGAGCTCATCCTTGTTATTGTTACCATTTTCAGTAGCAAAACTATACCCATAAGAACCTGAAGCCCTATTATCCTGCTTTTGTTTTATTTCTAAAACATAAATCCCATTAAAGTCAGTATCCGTATCTCTACTTTTCTGAATTTTATAAACATCAAGATTATAATCGGCAGAGTTCTTATCTAAAGGTACTTTATTTTCTGATGTATTCTGATCATAAAAAACGTGATCTAGCGCTATGCGCTGCTCTTTTGAAAGTGTTTTTTTTATACTTTCTACATCCGCATCGCTATAATAAGCAATCTTAAGCTTACCATTATGCAGTTCTTCGGATATACGAGTGTTTTTAACTCCGATAGATTCCAATTGCTTCTTTACAATTGCTATCGCGTTTTGAGCTTCTAAAGAAGTAACCTCAATATCTGTAAACTCCAGAACGATTTCCTGGTTAGGCACAACAGTTTGTTGCTGCATTACTACGAGTAATGCAAACGCACTGATCAAAATCTTGAAGTACCATTCCTTCTTCATGCCGCAAATATAGAAAAATTAAAACTGCATTTCTAAAGTCTTCTAATAAATATAAATCATAATAGATTGTACACTAAGAAAGTTCTATTCTATTTTTTTCACTTCAACATTAATCATCTTCATTTTTGGGATAGAACCTGACATTAAGATATTCGCAAAATCTTGCGCCTCTTCTTTAGTAAAATCACCAGATATTTCAGAACGACCTTCGTGTATTGGACCAGATGACACACCAGGAGCACTATATACCTGATCATTCAAAACTATCGCAATATTAGATCTTTGTTGAAAAACTTTTCCTGTCAAATCCTCCCACTTATCCGCTCCTTCAGGATTCATTTGCATAGAAATTACAGGCATATTCAATGCATTATACCTCGGAAAAGCATCTACTATTACATCACCACTAAGCGCTGGGGCTCCTAATCTATCTTTTTTTAGTGCATACAAAGGAAAATTACCATTATCCTTATCCTTAATACCCCATAAAAACTTTATGAATCTCTTTTTTACTGGCAACGCAGACTCCGCCTCTTTAGAAGATATCAATCCATTTACCAAAACAGTATCTTTTTCTGCTACATAAAACAAAACAGCACCTCCTGAATAACCTCCTCCTTTAATCAAGTCATAAAATGGATTATCTTCGGATTCTTTATTGATTTTCGATATTTCATTAACTTGTCCAAAAAAAAGTGACAAATCCTTTGAGTTATATGTTTCGTAGAAATCTAATTTTCCCGGATTTAGAATATATTTTTTAAATCTATCTTCTAGAAAATTGGTAGCTATTGTAATTTTGATATGATTTTTATTAGGTAATACCTTTACCTCAGCGTTTTTAGTTATTTTTTGCAACCTTTTATTCAACTTTAAAAGGATTAAGTTGATTTGCTCATCAGAATCGATTTTTTCATGTAATTCTAAAGTCATTTCAATGACCTTATCTGGTTTTGGTCCAAAATCACAAGAACTTACTATCAATAAGAACAAAATTGTTCTAATAAAAACTGGGAACATATATACATTTTTATTTATTCTAAAAACAAAGAGCTGCTATTTAAGGTAGCAGCTCTTATATTATATTAACAACAAGGATTAATATTGCCTATAACTCTAATAATCCATTTGTTTTCTTAACTCCTTCTGCACTTTCAGCAAGTTTTGCTTTTTCTGCATCGCTAAGTTCTATTTCCACAATTTTTTCAATACCATTTCTACCTAATACAACAGGCGCTCCGATACATAAATCATTTAAACCGTATTCACCTTCTAACAAGGTAGAACAAGGAAATATCTTTTTCTGGTCACAAGCAATAGCCTGAACTAATCCAGAAACCGCAGCTCCTGGCGCGTACCAAGCAGAAGTTCCTAATAAACCTGTAAGCGTAGCCCCACCAACTTTAGTATCAGCGGCAACTTGTTCTAAACGATCACCAGAGATAAATTCCGAAACCGGCACACTATTTCTAGTTGCTAACCTAGTTAAAGGAACCATACCTTTATCACTATGACCTCCAATTACCATTCCATCTACATCAGAAATAGGAGCTCCTAATGCTTCAGCCAACCTGTACTTAAAACGAGCACTATCTAAAGCACCACCCATACCGATAATTCTATTTTTAGGAAGATCAGTAGTTTTATGAACAAGATATGTCATCGTATCCATTGGATTACTAACTACAATAATAATAGCATTTGGAGAATGCTCAATCAAACTAGAAGAAACCGATTTTACAATCCCTGCATTAATACCGATTAGTTCTTCTCTTGTCATTCCCGGCTTGCGAGGAATACCAGATGTAATCACAGCAATATCACTTCCTGCAGTTTTAGAATAATCATTGGTAGTTCCTGTAATTTTGGTATCAAACCCATTTAAAGAAGCCGTCTGCATCAAGTCCATTGCTTTCCCTTCTGCATATCCTTCTTTGATATCCAACAATACTACTTCTGAAGCAAAATCCTTAATGGCGATATACTCTGCACAACTTGCACCTACTGCACCAGCTCCTACTACTGTAACTTTCATTATCTCTATATATTTTTGATTACTATTAACTTGCTTATTGAATTTCTTCAATATCAGCGCGAAAATACAAATTCTTTAAGGATTTTGTTTGTGAATTCTTAGTTAAATTACCAACCAAAATTCAATCCAATAGAAAGGTTTTGATAGTTCTGAAGTGTATAATCTAAATTTGCTCTGAAGAATCCTAATTTTACATTAGCACCAATAGTTGCTTTGAGACCTGAAGTTTTATTATCTACAGAAATTGGATCTTCTAAAGTTTGCGAAGCCAAAGGTCCATTTTGCACTCTATACGTACCCAAAATATCTGCTGTACTGTTTCCTCCATAATACCCAAAACCTCCATAAAAATTAAACTTAGGAAGTTTCGTAGAAATAATACCACTAACTAACCAAGAATTGGATTTTAATCGTATCTCCTGATCTTCTCCATCTATCTCACTATCAGCGGTAAAATCATAAAACCCCCTTACACTTGTATACCCTATTAATCCAGAAACTCTAAACGGGAGTCTTTTCCAAGAAAAAATCCAATCCGTTAATTCATGTTGTACTGCTAAACCATATAAAAAAACTTCTGTATTCTCTCTTATTGCAATTTTTGGTAAAAATCTTGCCTTAACCTCCGTACTTCTAGACACCCCCATAGAGGCTTGAAGAAATCCAGTAGGCGCTATATTCACTTCTTTACCACCAATGCCATCAGGAAGCGTTATTTCTACTTGTGCTAATTGACCTTGATTTAAAACTACAACAATATCGCCTTGATTACCTCCAAAAGCATTTGCAACCGCCTGACTAGGTGGTCCTTCTCTGAACTCTATTCCATCGTATTCCGCAGTATTTAGAATAAATGATTGTTTTTCCTCTCTTACAAAAGACAGGTTTCCGATAAAACCAACTTCAAAACGCCATAATTTCTTCACCTTAGCAGTTTTATACCAACCATTAGACATACTATTCACCAATGCCTCTCCCGCTGGAGCAAAATAATCCGTACTAAAACGCTGGGCATTCTCTATACCTAATTCTAACAATTGATCTACATTAGTTTGAGAGTATGACACATGGAATACAAGTATCATAAAAAGTAGTATCGTTTTTTTCATCTGTTTGTATCGTTTTTCAATAATCAGATGGAATTCACATAGCCAAATATTCGAACAATGCGAAGTGCTTTGGCGTGCTCATTTCATAAGATTTGGGTTTTATAGGCGCAACAATATATAAAAAAATCCGCTATACAGTGTACAACGGATTTCATTCTAAATTATTTAGTGACACTTATATTAAGCATCAATATTAGCATACACAGCATTTTTCTCGATAAATTCTCTACGAGGAGGTACTTCATCACCCATTAACATAGAAAAAATTCTATCCGCCTCAGTCAAATTATCTATTGTTACCTGGCGCATAGTTCTAAATTCAGGATTCATAGTAGTATCCCAAAGTTGCTCTGCATTCATCTCTCCAAGACCCTTATAACGCTGTATCTTAGAATTTTCTCCAAATTCTTTTACTATAATATCTCGTTGATCATCATTCCAAGCATATTGTTTCTTTGCTCCTTTCTTCACCAAATACAAAGGTGGTGCAGCAATATAAATATGACCTGCTTCTATTAATTCCTTCATATAACGGAAAAAGAAAGTCAAAATTAAGGTAGAAATATGGCTACCATCGACATCCGCATCACACATAATTACTATTTTATGGTAACGTAATTTGGAAAGGTTAAGTGCTTTACTGTCTTCTTCTGTACCAATTGTTACACCAAGAGCTGTAAATATATTTTTAATCTCTTCATTCTCGAACACCTTGTGATGCATCGCTTTTTCTACATTCAGAATCTTACCACGTAATGGAAGAATCGCCTGAAACATACGATCACGTCCTTGCTTAGCAGTTCCACCTGCAGAATCTCCCTCGACAAGGAACACTTCACATAAAGCCGGATCTTGTTCTGAACAGTCGGATAGTTTACCAGGAAGTCCACCTATACTCATCACAGTTTTACGCTGAACCATTTCACGAGCTTTTTTAGCTGCGTGACGAGCTTGAGCTGCAAGAATTACCTTCTGAACAATCGTTTTAGCATCATTAGGGTTTTCTTCAAGATAGTTTTCTAACATCTCAGAAACTGCCTGAGAAACCGCAGAAGTAACTTCTCTATTTCCTAATTTAGTTTTTGTTTGACCTTCAAATTGAGGCTCCTGAACTTTTACAGAAACAATTGCAGTAAGACCTTCTCTAAAATCATCTCCTGCAATTTCGAACTTTAACTTATCAAGCATCCCAGAAGCATCTGCATACTTCTTAAGTGTAGAAGTAAGACCTCTTCTAAACCCAGAAAGATGTGTTCCTCCTTCGTGAGTATTAATATTATTTACATAAGAATGAAGATTCTCTGCGTATGAATCATTATAAATCATTGCGACTTCTACAGGAATATCATTTTTCTCTCCTTCCATGGAAATCACATCTGCAATAATAGAACTACGGCTTGTGTCTAAAAATCTAACAAATTCTTTTAAACCTTCTTCCGAATGGAATTTTTCGGTAACATAATTACCATCATCATCCTTATGACGTTTATCTGTTAAGTTAACCGTGATACCTTTATTAAGGTAAGACAGCTCTCGCATACGACTTGCTAAAGTATCATAGTTATACTCTAATGTCTGCTGAAAAATTGTAGGGTCAGGTCTAAAAGTAACAATGGTACCATTAAAATCAGTATCTCCAGTTGATTTTACTGGATATAATGGTTTTCCTTTTTCGTATTCTTGTTCCCAAACTTTTCCATCTTTGTGTACGATCGCATGTAGATGATCAGAAAGCGCATTTACACAAGAAACACCTACTCCGTGAAGACCACCTGATACTTTATAGGAATCTTTATCGAATTTACCCCCTGCACCTATCTTAGTCATTACAACTTCTAACGCAGAGACACCTTCTTTTTTGTGGATACCTACAGGAATACCACGCCCATTATCCTTGGTGGTTATAGAATTATCTTCATTGATTGTGACATCTATAGCATCACAATGACCTGCAAGCGCTTCATCGATAGAGTTATCTACCACTTCATATACCAAATGGTGTAAACCTCTAGCTCCAACATCCCCTATATACATCGACGGACGCATACGAACATGTTCCATTCCCTCTAACGCCTGAATACTATCGGCAGAATAATTACTTTTATTTGCTTCTTCGCTCATAAATCGGCTTTAATTAATTACAATTTTTGGTCAACAAACAAAGATAAAAAAAGAGAGAAATGTACAAAGCGTTTTATAGGATATGATTTAAAGAGTTATCAACAATTAGTTAAGAACAACTACCAGAAAAAGAAAAAATGCTCTTAAAAGTGATAAAAACGGTCTTAAAATGGATTTAAGATTAAATTAATAATTCAATTTCTTTAGAAAAAGCAAACACAACACTTTGTAAATAAAGACATTAATAATAAAAATCTCTACAAAAAACCAATAGTTATTTTTCATTGCAAATTCCAAAAAATACGTCGCACAAACATATTTCACTTACGACAAAAATAATCAATAGAAGTTTTAATAACTACGATTTCTCAATCAACGCTTACGAATAATAAAAGCTAATCATTTTAAGAGCTTTGTTTACAATATTATTAGGACCATCCGTTAGAGTAGCAAAGTAACTATAATGTTAAAACAAATAAAAAGTAAAACACAAACTCAATTAATTTTTTTTAAAATGAAAACTAAAAATCTAATGAATTTCGGTAAAGCTGCTTTCCTATGTTTAGGACTTTTAGCAAGCTCCTGTACAAACGAAAGTTTTGAAGAAGTAGCCGGCACTGAAGAAACTGAATTGATCAAAAAATTCTTTAATGACGATGTTGTCTTAGTAAAAGATCTAGGAGACGGGACATTTTTGGGTGGTGATATCATTTACGAATCTAGACAACTTACAGATCAAAAAATTGGATATGAAGCCAACCCAATACCAAATGAAGAATTGGATGAAAGATTAGGTTTCTACAGAGGAGTTCAAAAGTGGCCAAACAATACCATCATTTATGTTTTTGATAGTAACCTAAGCAACAATCAAAGACAGGTATCTCTAAACTCTATGCAGGAATGGACGAGCAAAACAAACATCAAGTTTAAAGAAAGAACTAACGAAAATTACTACGTTACTATAACAAATAATGGAGACAACTGTAATTGTGCAAGTGCTAACTTAGGTGTTAACGGTACTCGCGGAAGAATCAATATGGGTGTTAGAACTAGCGAAGTAGTAATGATTCATGAAATTGGTCACACTCTTGGTTATATTCATGAACAAACTCGTTCCGACAGAGATGATCACGTAAGAATTCTTTTCGAAAATATCCAAAATGGTGCTGCAAGTCAGTTTAGAAAAAATGAAAACTCTGTAAACATTGGTGAGTTCGACATCAAATCAACGATGATGTATGGCGCATATACTTTTAGTAAAAATGGACAACCTACTATCGTTCAATTAGATGGAACTACACACCCAAGAAGAAGACCAGAATTATCTGCAGGAGATATCGCAGGTACAAATCAAATATATCCAGCTGGAGATGGCGACGGTGGCGGAGACGGCGGTGGCGATGGAGACGGAAATGATATATGTGAAGGGATTGACGAATGGTCTCCTAATATTAGATATAGTGTTGGTGATAAAGTAACCTACCAAGGATTCTTATACGAAAGAGATTTTAACGGATGGAATCGATTAGGAGAGTGTGGTGACACGCAAACTGCTGATATCTGCGATGGTATTGATGCTTACAGCAGAAATAGAAGTTATTCTCCTGGTGATCAAGTTACCTACAATGGCTACCTTTATCTTTTACAAAACAATAGAAGATGGTCTAATCAAGGACGTTGCGGAAGCAATTAAGAGTAATATTGCTTACTAAAATTAAACAAAAAAAACCCTGAGAAATTTTCTCAGGGTTTTCACATCTCAATTAACTCAACTTTCAGCGACTCAAGCTGAAATCTTTAAATCTCTTCGATATATTATTCTATTAAACAACTTCTCCTAATAAGTAAGCGTCATCGTGAACGTTTGCCACAGCTCTTCCACTAGGATCGTTCATATTCTTAAAAGCTTCATCCCACTCAAGGGCAATTTTCGTACTACAAGCCACAGAAGGCTCTTGCGGAACACTTAATGCAGCAGCATCACTAGGAAAATGACCTTCGAATATAGTTCTATAATAAAATTCCTCTTTATTTTGTGGTGTTTGAATTGGGAATCTAAAATGTGCATTCGCCATTTGTTCGTCTGTCACCTCTGCATCCACTACCTCTTTTAAAGTATCGATCCAGCTATATCCCACACCATCAGAGAATTGCTCTTTTTGTCTCCAAGCTACGCTTTCTGGCAAGTAAGACTCAAAAGCTTTACGAATCACCCACTTTTCCATTCGTTCTCCATTAATCATCTTGTCCTGTGGATTGATTCGCATTGCTACATCCATAAATTCTTTATCTAAGAAGGGAACTCTTCCTTCAATCCCCCAAGCTGCTAAGGATTTATTCGCCCGTAAACAATCGTACATATGAAGCTTATCTAACTTACGAACGGTCTCCTCATGGAACTCTTGTGCATTTGGCGCTTTATGAAAATACAGATAACCCCCAAATATTTCGTCTGCACCTTCGCCAGACAGCACCATTTTTACTCCCATAGATTTAATTACCCTAGCCATCAAATACATTGGAGTTGACGCTCTAATCGTAGTAATATCATAGGTTTCTAAGTTATATATAACATCCTTAATAGCATCTAATCCCTCTTGGATGGTAAATTTAATTTCGTGATGAATAGTCCCTATATGATCAGCCACTTTTTGCGCAGCAGCAAGGTCCGGCGATCCTTCTAATCCAACAGAAAAAGAATGTAGCTGTGGCCACCAAGCCTCTTTAGTATCGCCAGATTCCACTCTTTTCTCGGAATACTTTTTAGCTATCGCTGAAGTTACCGAAGAATCTAAACCTCCAGACAATAATACTCCATATGGCACATCAGACATGAGCTGTCTGTGCACAGCAGCTTCTAACGCATCTCTTAATTCATCTATACTTGTCTGATTGTCCTTAACAGCATCAAAATCCGACCAATCTCTAATATACCATTTTGTCAATTCTCCTGTTTTACTATCTAAGTAATGTCCTGGCGGAAACAACTCTATCTTAGCACAAACTCCTTCTAAAGCTTTTAACTCTGACGCCACATAAAAAGTTCCGTTTTGATCCCACCCCATATATAAAGGAATAATACCCATATGATCTCTTGCAATTAAATACGAATCTTGCTCAGCATCATATAGCGCAAATGCAAAAATCCCGTTTAGATCATCTAAAAATTCAGTTCCTTTCTCTTTATATAAAGCTAAAATAACTTCACAATCAGATTCCGTTTGAAAACTATATTTCCCTTCAAATTCTTTACGAATTTCTCCATGATTATATATCTCACCATTGGCTGCCAAGATTAATTTCTTATCCTCACTGAATAAAGGTTGCTTACCAGATACAGGATCAACTATCGCCAATCTTTCATGAGCTAAGATTGCCTTCTCATCAGAATAAATACCACTCCAGTCAGGACCTCTATGACGTATTCTCTTTGACATTTCCAATAACTTAGGTCTTAAAACCTCTGCTTTTTCCTTTAATTCAAAAGCGCAAACAATTCCACACATATTCTTCTTTTTCTATTAATTGAGAAGTCAAAGATGATATTATAGTTACACTATTTAAACATTAAAACATTAATTACTTTCAAATTAAAACCAATACAGATAAATTAACTATCAAAAAAATACTTTTGGATATAAAAAACCGCGTAAAACTATCAAGTTGTTATTTAACTGTTTTAACAGAATTTAATGAGAGGATTAACATTTCCCATGTATGTTCCTATATATCTTTACGACTATTAAAAAAATAAAATCACAAATTATGAAAAAATCACTCTTACTGGCAGTTATTATGTTTTTAGGAACTGTTACTAGTATGAACGCTCAGAAATTTGCAGGGCTACAGAAAAGTCCAACCGATATTTCTTATGCAAAAACTGATAGAAATGCTAAACCTGATATTAAGGTAATTTACAGCAGACCACAGAAAAAAGGTAGAACTATGTTAGGGGATAAAGTACCTTACGGAAAAGTTTGGAGAACGGGAGCTGATGAAGCTACTGAAATTAAACTTTTTAAGGACATGAAATTAGGTGATGGAATAGTAAAAGCGGGAACTTATTCTCTGTTTACTATACCTGGAGAAAAAGAATGGACAATTATCTTAAGTTCTGACTTAGATGTTTGGGGAGCATATTCTTATAATGACAAAAATGATGTTGCCAAAATCAAGGTCCCAACAGGAAAAGGTGACGAATTAGAAGCATTTTCTATTGCTTTCAAAAAAGTTGATAAAGGGTATCACATGGTACTGGGATGGGAAACTACTAGAGTAGAAGTTCCTTTCTACAACTAAGTAGTTGATACAATTTAGATAAAAAGTAAAACGAGGTTAAAAAATTAACCTCGTTTTTTATTTTTTAAATTTACCTTTTGACTAAAAAGGTATAATTATTTCACTGAAATAATAACTATCTGTGGATAGCGTGACTAGACGCTCCTGGTAATTCTTTAAGAAAGTCCATGACAATCCTAAAAGTTAATCTGAATTTAGTGTAAAATAGCCCCATAATATTTCCAATTTAATTGTTTACAATATAATACCTAAAAGATTCAAAATCAATTTTTTTAACAAAATATGTAAGAGCTTTTAGATGTAAAGTGATGTTTAATCGATTAAAAACACAAATTTTATTTATACTAGTAAAATCAATTCCTACATATTTATGAAGTTCCTATTACATACAGTAAAAAATTATTTTTTACTAAACAAAAATATTACTACTCTTCTCCTTTCCGAGTTAATCAATTTGATTATCTATGAATAGCATTACTACTAGCAGAAGGCAATTCTTTCAAAAAATTCATTAGAGCTTTAATATCTATTGTCATTATACCGTAAAATAATTTCATAATAGTTTGATTTTTAATTCGTTATGCAAATATAAATCGCTAATGAGTATGGTTAAAAAAATTTAACATACCGAAACTTAAATTTTAGACATAAAATTACCTATCTCAGACATAAAGACATAATCAAAAATATTAATGTTAAATTTTGAAGAATTATCCTACAAACAAAAACATGAAACAAGGGGTTTATACCCCTGTTTTTTTAAGCAACTAATAGTCAACAGTATTCCAAAAGAAAGATATTGGATTAAAACATACCACTTGTATGTACCAAATGAATGTCCTATATATTAGAAGATTTTGAGTTTTGAGACTTTATCAATAATTTCTAAATAACAGAATAGTTAAAAAAGTGTAGAATAACAAATACAAATAAAAAGGGATTATCCAACTGATAATCCCTTTAAAATTTTCTGAAATACATAGAATTTAAGTTTTATGTATTATAAATAATTAATGTCTTATTACATGGCTTGAAGCAGAAGGCAACTCCTTAATAAAGCTTAAAACAGACTTAAATTGCGAACTTAGAATAGTGTAAAAATTTCTCATAGTATATTATTTTAAATTATTTACATAAAATTAACAACTACTTTAATGATTATCAAATATAAATGTTAAAAACATAATTCTTTTTGATAAAAAAACATGTATCATCGATTAAAAACTAGTAAAGAAAAAATAAAAATCAAATCAAGTAGTCTTATTCTTACTTTTAACCACATGAAACAAAGGAATATTCTCCTTACCATTATGGTTAACCCATAATCATCTAGAAATCAAGATCTTGATTTTTGAAAAAAAAGCAGAAAACCGTAATCAAAATGGGTTAATTAAGGAATATTCAGATACTTATGCGTCTGCAAAGACACCTTCCACTTAGGGTTTTTCATTACATAATCCACTATTAATGGAATAACTTTATCTCTTACACTCCATTCCGGTTGAAGATATAGCACACAATTCTCTGAAACTTGTGCAGCTTGCTCTTCTGCAAAATCAAAATCATTCTTATTATAGATAATGCATTTTAACTCGTGAGCTTCACTATATATTTCTTGTTTGGGAAGTTTTACTTTTTTTGGTGACAGACATATCCAATCCCAATGGCCAGTTAGTGGATAGGCTCCTGATGTTTCGATATGGGTTTGGGCACCTTTGTTTTTTAGTCCTTTAGTAAGTTCTGTCATATCCCAAGTTAATGGTTCTCCTCCAGTAACAACAACCACATTGCTATATTTTACTGCATTTTCTACAATAACATCCGTTGCAGTAGGCGGATGTAAATCTGCATTCCAGCTTTCCTTTACATCACACCAATGACATCCAACATCGCAACCACCAATTCTTACGAAGTAGGCAGCAGTACCTTTATGATACCCTTCTCCTTGTATGGTATAAAATTCTTCCATAAGCGGAAGCATCTTACCCTCATTCACCAATTTCTCTGTACTTTTTTGCATAAGGCTGCAAAGGTACACAACATTAGATAATTAAAATTATAAAATCTATATGGAAAAGTAATCTAACTTTAATTTTTAGCAGCGATACATTCTATTTCAATCTTCGCTCCTACCGCTAAACCTTTTGCCGCAAAGGTAGTTCTTGCTGGCTTTTGAGGAAAATACGTCTTATAAACTTCGTTAAACGCGGCAAAATCTTTTATGTCAGCAAGTATAACTGTACATTTAACAACATTATTCATGTCCATATCATGTTGCTTTAACACAGCTTTAATATTTTCAAGAGTTTGTTTTGTTTCCTCTGCTATACCTCCAACTACTAATTTACGTGTTGTGTGATCCATTCCGATCTGACCAGAAAGAAAATATAAATCTCCCACCTGCACAGCATCCGAAAATGGGGCGTTCTCTTTTTTAGGTTCATGAGTTTTATGAAAAACGATTGAAGTCTCTGAATCAGAACGATGACTGCAACTCAACGAAAAGGCAATTAGAATTAAAAATAAATAGATCTTTTTCATTACACTAGAGGTTATGATTTGTAACATATAAAAGTAAACTATAATTTTCTACACCTCTTCTTATTGAATTAAAAATTATAAATTTATCCAAAACAAAATCATATTCATTTCGATAGAATACGTAAGATTCCTATTTTTATCAAAATTTACATCAACTATGAGTAGTAATCAAGATTTTTTTGATCATATAAATAAAGGATATACTACCAAAGGTGATTTTATCGCCTTAGGTGCAGCAATGCATAATGGAGAAACCGTAACAGATGCTCACGTTAAGATTCCGCTAAAAACATTAAATAGACATGGACTTATCGCAGGTGCTACTGGAACTGGTAAAACTAAAACACTACAAGTTCTCGCAGAGAACCTAAGTGAAAAAGGTATACCTGTTCTTCTTATGGATATTAAAGGAGATCTTAGTGGACTAGCTGCAGCAAGTCCTGGCCATCCAAAAATTGATGAACGACACGAAAAAATAGGAATTCCATTTGAAGCAAAAGATTTTCCTGTAGAAATTCTTTCTTTATCAGAACAAGATGGAGTTCGACTTAGAGCAACCGTAAGTGAATTCGGCCCAGTTTTGTTTTCCAGAATACTAGATGTTACCGAAACGCAAGCTGGTATTATTTCTATTATTTTTAAATATTGTGATGACCATAAATTACCATTATTAGATCTAAAAGATCTTAAGAAAGTTCTTCAGTTCGCTACTCGAGAAGGAAAAGAAGAATTAGAAAAAGATTATGGAAGAATTTCTACAGCATCTACAGGCTCTATACTTCGTAAAATAGTGGCATTAGAACAACAAGGAGCCGATGTCTTTTTTGGAGAACGATCTTTTGATGTACAGGATTTATGCAGAGTTGATGATGATGGTAGAGGTTTTATCAATATTCTGCGTCTAACAGATATACAGGATAGGCCCAAACTGTTTTCTACATTTATGCTTAGTCTTCTGGCAGAAGTGTATAGCACATTTCCAGAACAAGGAGATAGCGGAAGACCGGAATTGATAATTTTCCTAGATGAAGCACATTTGATATTCAAGCAAGCTTCTAACGCATTAATGGATCAAATAGAAAGTATCGTAAAATTAATACGTTCTAAAGGGGTTGGTCTTTATTTCGTTACTCAGAATCCAACAGATGTTCCAGAAGGTGTTTTAGGCCAATTAGGACTTAAAGTTCAGCACGCATTAAGAGCATTTACAGCAAAAGATCGTAAAGCTATCAAACTCACAGCAGAGAACTATCCAATTTCTGAATATTATGACACTAAAGAAGTATTAACATCGTTAGGTATTGGAGAAGCTTTGGTATCTGCTCTTGATGAAAAAGGCCGTCCAACTCCGCTTGCAGCAACGATGCTAAGAGCTCCAATGAGTAGAATGGATATCCTTTCGGAAAGTGAATTGAAAAATTTATTAAAAAAATCTACACTTTCTAAAAAATATAATGAAGATATTGATAGAGAAAGTGCTTACGAAATTTTAAATGAAAAAATAGAAAAAGCTGAAGCAGAAGAAGCTAAAGCTGCTGCAAAAAAGGAACGCGAAAAACTAAATCGAAAATCGTCAAGTTCACGCTCTGGAAGTAGAAGATCCAGCACTACTGAAAAAGCTGTCATTAAAGTACTGACAAGTGCTACCTTTATTAGAGGTGCATTAGGAGTTCTAAATAAATTATTGCGCTAAACACAACACAAATCTTTGTTTAATCTTGAGATAATTACCTTATTATGTCTAAAAAAATTAGCTGCCTTTTACTTATTTGTATAACGATACTAAGTTGTCAGAAAGACAAAAAGCAAGATCCTTTCGAAATTTCTTATAATCGAATAGGAAAACTTACCAATACCATAAAAGTAAATCAATTAGATTCAATCTACGCAAGTGATTCTATTGTAAAAATGTCTAAAAACAGTCAATTCTTAAATGTTTCTAACACGATTGAAATTTATGAAAAAGGTGGAGCAAAACTATTAACACTAGAACCTAAAAAAGAAAACGATCCATCATCAGTTATCGAAAGTATTCAGATTATCGATCCCAGATATAAAACTGTATCAGGGTTATCCGTGGATGGAGTTTTTAAAGATATTAAAGACAACTACAGTATTACCAAAATTAATAATACATTAAGTGCAGCAGTTATATTTGTTGATAGCATACAAGCATCTATAACTATTGATAAAAAAGAATTACCAAGCGAACTTAAGTTTACTACTGATAAAAAAATTGAAGCTTCGCAAATACCTGACTCTGCTACAATTAAGCATTTCATCATCAACTGGGATGCTAATTAAATTTTGACGATTAGTCCTATGAGTAAAAAATATCAAATTCAGAAATCACCATTTGTTGTACCCACTACAGATGGAAAATTAATAGAAGAGCATTTTGGAAAAGCAACGGACGGTAATGCTCAGGTAAGTATTGCACATATGATTGCGCCTCCAGGTTGGAGCGAACCATTCCAAACACCTGAATTTGATGAATACACTTATATAATTAGTGGAAAAAAACAGTTTATTATAGATGGAGAAAAGATAGTTCTAGAATCTGGGCAGTCGATTAAAATTGAAAAAAACACTAGAATCCAATATGCTAACCCTTTCGAGTCCGCTTGTGAGTATATTTCGATTTGCCTTCCTGCATTTTCTATAGAGTCCGTACATAGAGAAGAATTATGAAGGAAAAGTTAAAAAAGTACATCCCGATTTTGATCGGAAAACGACTTTTACTCCTGTTTTTTTTAAATAAAAAAAAAGCATTACATAAAGCCTATATTTTATTCTCTACACCACTAAAAGGAAAAGTATTACCTGATCAGGAATATTTTCTGGAAGAAGCGGAAGATGAAGTTATTTCTGTAAATGGAAATTATCTACAAACCTACCGTTGGCCTAATATGGGAGAAACGATATTAATGGTACACGGATGGGATAGTAATAGTCATCGATGGAAAACACTTATAGAAAAACTACATCAAAAAAACTATAACATTATAGCTTTTGATGCTCCTGCACATGGCAATTCTTCTGGAAAAACACTTAGTGTTCCTTTATATGCAGAATGCCTCCAAAAAATAGTAGAACTGTACCGCCCTAATTATATTATTGGCCATTCTGTCGGTGGAATGACTACTATATTTCATCAGTTTAAATTTCCTAATCTAGAAATAGAAAAACTAGTTGTATTAGCACCTCCAACAGAATTATCGGTGATTATGGAAGGGTATCAAAAAACACTCAAACTATCCGATAGATTTATGGAGGCCTTAAGTCAATATTTTAAAGATCAATTTGGGTTCCATTTTGAAGAATTTTCTATTGCGGAATTTGCAAAAAAGCTAAAACATCCAGGGTTACTTATACACGATAAGCACGATGATATAGCTCCACATTCTGGTGCCGAGAAGATTCATAAAAACTGGACTAATGCAAAATTCATCACCACAGAAGATTTTGGACACTCTTTATTTTTTGATGAAGTAGATGATATGATCATTGATTTTTTGAAAGATTAAATTTTATGATCACCTTTGCATTGTGGAAAACTCTAATCTTACAAGACTCAATAAATTTCTTAGCGAAGTTGGATACTGTTCTCGAAGAGAAGCAGATAAACTGATTGATCAAGGTCGCGTAACTATAAACGGTAAAGTACCCGAAATGGGCACGAAAGTGGCTCTGGGAGATGAAGTAAGAGTTGATGGTGAAGTCATCAACAAGCCTAAAGAAAAACACGTATATCTTGCTTTTCATAAACCTGTTGGAATCGTTTGTACCACCGCACAAAATGAAAAAGATAATATTATTGATTATATCAATTATCCCAAACGTATTTTCCCTATTGGTCGTTTAGATAAACCTAGTGAAGGTCTGATTCTACTAACGAGTGATGGAGATATCGTTAATAAGATACTGAGAGCCAGAAATAATCACGAAAAGGAATATATTGTTACTGTAAACAAATTAATCAGTCCCCAATTCATTAAAAGAATGGGAAACGGTATTCCTATTTTAGATACTGTAACTCGTAAATGCGAAGTTGAACAGATCAATAAATATGATTTTAGAATCGTACTTACTCAAGGCTTAAATAGACAGATTAGAAGAATGTGTGAATATCTTGGGTATGAAGTAATACGATTGAAACGGATTCGCATTATGAATATCAGTTTAGATACTCGGATAGGAGAATGGCGATACTTAACCGAAAAAGAATTACAGATCATCAATACCGATGTCGGAGACTCCAGTAAAACCGAAGAAGCTTCTCAAATTGATGAAAAACCAAAAAAAACGAAGCAAGCTCCAAAACGATTTAATGTAAAAAGTAACATCAAACGAAATGCTGCTTCGAGAGGTTCCGAAACTTCGAAAAAAAGAAAACGAAGCGATAGAAACCGCTAAATAAATAATAACACATGGAAAAACTTTCTCCTTTTCATCTAGCAATCCCCGTTGATAACTTAAATCTTGCCAGAGATTTTTATAATAACACATTAGAACTGGATGAAGGTAGAAGCAGTGATCACTGGGTGGACTTTAACTTTTTTGGGCATCAATTAGTGATACATCATAAACAAAAATCAAATTCTGACACTGCACATCATAATAGTGTTGACGGCAAAGAAGTACCTGTGCCTCATTTCGGTATTATTTTAGAATGGGAAATATGGCAAAATTTTGCCAATATGCTTTCTGAAAAAAACGTAAAATTCGTAATTGAGCCGTATATAAGATTTAAAGGAGAAGTTGGAGAACAAGCTACTATGTTTTTTTGCGATCCTTGCGGAAATGCGCTAGAATTCAAATCATTTAAAGATCCATCTCAGATTTTTTCGAAATAGTATTATCAAAAATTTTGGATTACAACATCTTCGTTATAGTAAACAATCGTTAAAAATGTACTTTTTTTTATTTAAAAAAGTAAAATGTTAAAGTTATACTGCAAATTCTTATTATATTCTGCCCCAATTAGAATACAACAAAAATAAAATGGATTTTATACAGCCCCTAAAGTATGGTGTACCTTTGTTTCTGGTACTTATCGTGGTAGAATTAGCATATAGTAAACATCATGATGAGCATAAAAACTTATATAACTGGAAGGATTTATCTGCCAGTTTCACAATGGGTCTTGGATCCGCATTTTTAGGACCTTTTCTGAAGACGGTTTTTTCGGTAGTCCTATTTACGTTTATGTACAACCTTTTTAACCCAGAAGTTAATGGCATTCGCACTAATATTATGGGTTGGGAATCTTTTAGTTATGCGTGGTATGTATGGCTACTATGTCAATTAGCCGATGATTTTACATATTATTGGTTTCATAGACAAAATCATATGGTAAGAGCACTCTGGGCAGCTCATATTGTTCATCATTCATCCGATAACTTTAATCTCGGAACGGCTGTTCGTAATGGATGGTTCACTCTTTTATACAAACCTTTGTTTTATATGTGGATGCCAATTGTAGGGTTTCCTCCAGAAATGGTTATTGTTTGTCTTGGTATAGAAGCATTATGGCAATTTCAATTACATTCTGTATTTATTCCAAAAATGGGATTTATAGAAAAGATTTTTAATACACATACAATGCATCAGGTACACCATGCCAAGAATGTAGAATATATGGATAAGAATCACGGAGGATTCTTGAATATTTTTGATAAGATATTCGGAACCTGGAAAGAACTAGATGATGATATTGAAGTACAATACGGAGTAACACATGCTCCAAACTCTTATAACCCTTGGGTCATTCTTACACATGAGTATAAAGACATATGGAATGACACTAAAAAATCTAAAAACTGGTATCATAAGTTCATGTACATTTTTGGTCCTCCAGGATGGAGTCATGACGGTAGCACACTCACTGTAAAACAAATGCAAAAACAACTCGAATTAGAGAAACGTATGAGCGTTGAATCGTAATTCATTTCTATAGTAAGTCTATATTCCTGTTATGAATTATCAAGAAATCATTAATACTCAAAAGGCTTTTTTTAATACAAACACTACTAAGGATATATCTTTTAGAGTTAAGGAATTAAAGCGTTTAAAAAGTGTTCTACAAAAAAGTGAGGAACTATTATATCAAGCTATTTATCAAGATTTTAAAAAATCAAAATACGAAACTTACACCACGGAGTTAGCTATTATTTATCATGAGATTGATCTTGCACTGGTAAGTATTAAGAAATGGTCTAAAAGAAAAAGTGTTTCTACAGGGCTAGCAAACCTTCCAGGAAGAAGCTATATTATACCAGAACCCTTTGGGACTGTATTAGTAATGGGAGCGTGGAATTATCCTTATCAATTATCAATAGTTCCTGCGATAGCTGCAATAGCAGCAGGTTGTACGGTTATTCTTAAACCAAGTGAGATTCCATCAAATTCTTCTTCTGTAATGGCTAAGATTATAGGTGAAAATTTTGACTCTAAGTTTTTTAAAGTAATCGAAGGAGGTGTAAAAGAGACCACTGAATTATTAAAGATCAAGTTTGATAAAATCTTTTTTACCGGAAGCATTCAAGTGGGTAAAATCGTCTATCAGGCCGCAGCCAAACATCTTACTCCCGTTACCTTAGAATTAGGAGGAAAAAGCCCTGCTATTATTACAAAAGATGTTAATATTGATATGACCGCCAAACGTTTAGTTTGGGCAAAATTTTTAAACACAGGTCAGACATGCATAGCTCCAGACTATATCATGGTAGCGTCTTCGGTACAAGACCAATTATTACTGGCGATCAAAAAACATATAGAAAGTGCTGATTATAAAATAGAAAATCAAAATTACACTCAAATTGTAAATCAAAAAAACTTCGAAAGATTACAAAATTTTATTGAAGAAGATAAAGTATATTTTGGAGGTCACTGCGATGCTGAGACTAGAGTCATATCTCCTACAGTTATGAGTGGAGTTACATTCTCCGACAAAGTAATGCAAGAAGAGATTTTTGGTCCTATTCTTCCCGTTATATCCTTTGACGATTTAGATAATGCCATTGCGGATATTAAAACGCTGTCAAAACCTTTATCTTGTTATATTTTTACTAAAAATAAAGCAGTGAAAAATAAAATCCTAAATGAAATATCATTTGGTGGTGGAGCTGTAAATGATGCGGTTATGCATTTTATGGAACAAAACCTCCCATTTGGAGGTGTTGGAGATAGCGGTATGGGTAATTACCATGGTAAAGCAGGATTCGAAACATTCTCTCATTATAAAAGTATTTTGCAAAAATCCTTTTTAATAGAATTAAATCTTAAATACTCACCTTATACAAGTTCTAAGTTAAAATGGTTGAAGAGACTTATTGGGTAATACTTTTAGTATTGATCTTATAAATATCTAAACGGTTTATAATTTCTTGCGATACCTCATCAGTATCCCAAATATCCTCAATATTATCAAGCTTCATGACCTCATCCATAACCTTAGCCTGTTGGTCACCAATATCCAGTGCCTCGGCATAAGGTCTATTAGTAAACGTTACTCTAGTATAAAGTGGAATCCATTTATCAGGATATTTTTCAGAGAATCGTTTTTCTATTTTCTTTCTTAAAATAAACTCTGGATCGGCAGTTTTACTGCTCATTTCCATAAAATTACGATAAGAAAGCTCTGCTATAGCATCTGCATTTGGTTTTCGGGATTCCTGATATTTTTCAAAAATCTCTTGCCAATTCTCCCCTCTATATGCTTCAATAATATCATCCAGCACCGAAATATCCTCAAAACCAGCATTGATCCCTTGTCCATAAAATGGCACAATTGCATGAGCAGAATCGCCAACCAAAGCTACTTTATCCCAATATGTCCAGGGGTAGCATTTCATTGTAACCAAAGCACTCGTAGGGTTATTCTTAAAATCCTTAAGCAACGTAGGCATGAATTCTATAGTATCAGGAAAATGTAGTTTCCAGAATTCTATTACTTCATCATCATTGGTCAAACTCTCAAAAGAATTTTCGCCTTCATGAGGCATAAATAAAGTACACGTAAAACTACCGTCTAAGTTGGGCAATGCAATTAACATAAACTTCCCTCTTGGCCATATATGCAATGAGTTTTTATCAAGTTTATGTGTCCCATCCGTATTAGCAGGTATCCCTAGTTCTTTATACCCTGCATCCAGAAAATCCTGAGAATAATCAAATCTACTTCTTCTCTGCATTTTATGTCTTACTCTTGAGAAAGCCCCATCACAGCCAAAAATCATATCGTATTGATACTCTTTCCATTCGCCTTTTTCTGTTTCTCCTGTGTATATTTTAGCTTCGGGTAAGTTTACATCCCATACTTTTTCATTAAATCTAAATACAACACCAGATTCTTCTGCCAGAGTAATCATTTTGCGATTTAATACTCCTCTAGAAATAGAATAGATAGCCTCCCCTTCTTTACCATAATATTGATGATATTCGGACTGACCATTAACGTGCATGGTTCTTTTACCCATTGGAATTGCCAGTTTTCTGATTTCTTCTCCAATACCAACCCTATCCAATGCTTTCCAACCTCGAACAGACATCGCAAGATTAATAGAACGACCGCTAAATTGGATTTGTCTAATATCTGGTCTTCTGTCAAATACTGTGACTTGGTGATTACGCTTTCTTAGATAAATTGCTAATAGTGAACCAGCTAAACCACTTCCTACAATAGCTATGTTTTTTGTTTGCATACTTTTTTAATGATTCCAGTTTGTCAAAGTATGAATAGGAACTAAGTCATAAGATCCGAGTCTTAATGTCCTTGACAAACCAGCTCTATATATTTTAGAGCTTATGCAAACATTAAAACCTTTAACAAATGTAAAAAAATTATCAAAGAATTGTTACTTAAATGCTTTAATCGCAAACAGTAGTGGAAATAATTTATCAGAACTCTCAAACATTCCATTTTTATTCTCTGTCAAATTAGGAAAAACATCATACGGTGATTCATCATATTCTCTAAGGTATTCAATGGTTAATCCAGCTTCGGATAATGCCGAAACAACTTCTCCCAAACCATGATTCCAACCATATTCTTTACTGATCATTTTAGAACTCGTATCCGCATACGTGCCTTCATATTCTTCATAGATGGCTTCTTTCTGATGATATCCATACTTAATCTTAGGAGTTCCTTCGAGATAGTCAAACATCCAAACGATCGGATGAAACTCTACTATATAAAAAACACCTCCTGTTTTCAATTTCTCGGCAATCATCTTACCCCAAGGTTTTAAATCTGGTAACCATCCAATAACACCATAACTGGTAAATACAATATCAAACTGATCTTTTATATAATCTGAAGTATCTAGAACATTACAACATATAAAATCGGCATCTAACTGTAATTCTGTAGTTAATTGTTTTGCCAATTCGATACCTTTTTCAGAAAGATCTACACCAATACATTTTGCTCCCATCCTACTCCAGCTTAATGTATCTTGACCAAAATGACATTGTAAATGTAATAGTGATTTCCCAGAAACATCACCTAATCCTTCTAATTCAAATTGCTTCAACGAAGTTTTACCTTTTCGAAATAATTCCAAATCATAAAAATTACTAGATGCATGAACCGCTACTTTCTCATTCCAGGTTGCTTGGTTAGTTTTAAAATACTTTTGAAATTCCTTAGACATCATCTTTTTATTTAATGGTTTCTAAATATAACTAATCATTACAAATCTTACCTCATTATCTCCTTTTAGATAAACAAATCATAAAAAATTAGCGTTTAATTTTTTATAGGCTAAATTTTATAAAAACCTTAAGACTTCTAGTCATCTCAGGTATTGCAAGGAGGTTTTTTATTAACTAATTTTAAACTAATGAAACCTACCACACAAAACCTTCAGCAAATCCCAGAGTTTATTCAGGTTCCAGATGATCAATTACAATGGTTAATTGACAAATCTTATGTAGAAATTTTAAAACAAGGTGAGTATCTTTTTCAGAAAGGTGATCCCATTGATAAACTTTTTATTGTTCTGGAAGGAAAGATTGAGATTAAAGTTGAACAAAATGGAAACTACAAGCATGTAGCCTTAATGGATACAAATCAAATCGGTGGATTACTTCCTTTTTCAAGAGCTAGTTCCGCCTTAGGCTTTGGAGAAGTACTAGAAGATAGCGATGTTTTAGTCCTCAAAAAATCCTGTTTCAAAGAAATGATCTCCAATCATTATGAACTTACTGAAACATTGGTACATAAAATGACCTCTCGAGTCAGAGAGTTTACCAAAGATAATGTCCAGGCAGAAAAAATGATGTCACTAGGAAAATTATCTGCGGGATTGGCACATGAGCTTAATAACCCTGCTTCTGCTATGGTACGAAGTGCCAAAGCGCTAAAGGAACATCTAGGTAATGTTCCTGAAAAGTTTAAAAGAGTCGTTTCTATTAGAGCTACGGATAAAGAAATAGATGTTATCAATACTATTCTTTTTGAGAAACTAAATAATCGCCCAGAAAATAATATGAAACTCACTGAGCGTAATGAAAAAGAAGATGAACTAGAAGAATGGTTAGAAGATCATGGTGTAAACAATAGTTACGAATTGACAGAGACATTGTTAGACTTCTGTATGGATATAGAAGCAATGGAAGAAGTTTATAAAGCTACAGGTGACAAAAACTTTCCTAGTGCAATCGAATGGATTGAAAATGTATTAACCACAGAAAAAATGGTTGATGAAATTGACGAAGCTTCTGATAGGATATCCAATCTGGTAGGCTCTATTAAAAGTTATACACATATGGATCGCGCTCCCGAAAAAACCCCAACAGACATCCATATCGGTTTAAAAAGCACTCTTATCATGCTTAACCATAAACTGAAAAAGAAAAATATATCCTTAGAAAAAGATTTTCAAGAAAATCTACCAGAAGCAAGGGTTTTTGTTAGTGAAATTAATCAAGTCTGGACTAATCTCATTGATAATGCAGTTGATGCCATGGATCACTCTGGAGTTTTGAAAATAAAAACCTCTAAAGATCAAGAATTCCTAAAAGTGGAAATTATTGACAATGGCGAAGGGATTCCAGAAGAGCATCTGAACAATATTTTTGATCCTTTTTTTACCACCAAAGCTATTGGAGAAGGGACAGGAATGGGATTAGAAGTAGTGCAAAGAATTATTAATCAACATGAAGGTGATATTAGGGTAAAATCTAGAAAAGGAGAAACAATATTTACCGTTTGTTTACCGATCAATTAGTTAGAACAATGGAAACAATAACAGATATAAAAGGAACATTCCGGTTACACAACGGAATAGACATGCCGTATTTTGGATTAGGAGTGTATTTATCCGATAATGATCGAGAAGTAGTTAATGCGATTCAATGGGCTTTGGATACAGGATATCGCCATATTGATACTGCAAGTATTTATAAAAACGAAGAAGGTGTTGGGAAAGCCATACGCCAGAGTAATGTGTCTAGAGAAGAGATCTTTGTAGTAAGTAAAGTTTGGAATTCGGATCAAGGATATGAATCAACTCTTAAAGCTTTTGATAAAAGTCTAGAGAGATTACAACTAGATTATCTAGATCTCTATCTCATTCATTGGCCAGTTGAAGGAAAGTATATTGAAACCTGGAAAGCATTGGAAAAACTTTATAAAGATGGAAGGATAAAGGCCATAGGTGTTAGTAATTTTATGCAACATCATCTAGAAGACCTTATAGAAAATTCAGAAATAATACCAATGGTTAATCAAATGGAATTTCATCCATATTTGGTTCAACAGGACTTGATTGATTTTTGCAATAAACATAAAATCCGGTATGAAGCCTGGTCTCCAATGATGCAAGGAAAGATTTTTAAGCTTTCAATATTAGATAATTTGGCAAAAAAATATAATAAGACCGTCGCTCAAATTGTCCTGCGATGGAATTTGCAAAAGGGAGTTATCACCATACCTAAATCGGCTAAAAAAGAAAGAATTATATCTAATGCGGATCTTTTTAATTTTGAATTATCTCAGGAAGATGTAACCTATATTGATTCTCTAGATAGAAATCAAAGAACAGGACCAGATCCTGATAATTTTAATTTTTAGTCTGTTTTAAATTAAAAAACAATGAAAAAACCTATCATATTTGCCCTTGATGATGATCCTCAAGTTTTACGAGCTGTAACTCGCGATTTAAAATCAGAGTATCGAAAAGAATATCGGGTTATGAGCACAGAATCCGCCAATGATGCCTTAGAAGCTTTAGAAAATTTAAAAAAGAAAAATGAGGTTGTCGCTTTATTTCTAGTGGATCAAAGAATGCCTGAAATGCTAGGCGTAGAATTTCTCAAAAAAGCTAAACAATTTTTTCCGGATGCTAAAAAAGTACTGCTTACAGCATATTCTGATACCGATGCAGCTATTAGAGCTATTAATGATGTACAGCTAGATTATTATCTTACAAAACCTTGGAATCCACCAGAAGAAAAACTATATCCTACACTAAATGATTTATTAGATACTTGGCAAATAAATTTTCAACCAGAGTTTGATGGCATAAAAGTGGTTGGTTATCAATATTCTCCAAAATCTCATGACATTAAAGATTTTTTATCTGGCAATTTATTTCCTTTTCAATGGCTGGACGCAGAAACCAGTGATAAGGCTAAAGAAATCATTGAACTATATAAACTAGTACCAACTGACCTTCCAGTAATTTCGTTAGAAGATGGTAATTGTTATAAAAATCCTGATATAATAGAATTAGCTACTGCACTAGGTCTAAACGCTCATCCGCAAGACAATTTATATGATGTGGTAATTATTGGAGCAGGGCCCTCGGGATTAGCAGCTGCAGTTTATGGTGGGTCTGAAGGCCTAAAAACCTTACTTATAGAAAAACATGCTCCTGGAGGGCAAGCGGGAACCAGCTCTAGAATAGAGAATTATCTTGGATTTCCTAATGGATTAAGCGGCCAGGAATTAACACATCGTGCGATTACACAAGCTAAGCGATTCGGGATAGAGTTCTTGTCTCCCCAGGAAGTTACTTCAATTACAGAAAAAGATGGATATAAAAGTATTTTATTAGGTAATGGTGAATGTATCAGTGCTAAAAGTGTAGTCATCACAACTGGTGTAAACTATAGAAAGCTTGAAGCCGAAGGTATAGAAAATTATACTGGAGCAGGTATTTATTATGGCTCATCTATGACTGAAGCACAAGCCTGCGCCAATAAAGAAGTATATATTGTGGGGGGTGGCAACTCTGCAGGACAATCTGCAGTTTACCTTTCTAAATTTGCAAAGAATGTATATATCTCTGTTCGCAAAAAAGATCTTACCAGTAGTATGTCAAGCTATCTCATTGATCAAATCGATGCTATTGACAACATCACATTATTAGGTAATACCAATGTTACGAGAGCTCTAGGAGAAAAAGAAAGACTTACTGCACTAGAGCTAACAGATAGTATAACTTCTGAAACTAAAATAGTGGATGCAGATGCCTTATTCATATTTATAGGAGCAAAACCCTATACGGATTGGATTGCATTAGACATCATAAAAAATGAAAGAGGCTTTATTGAGACAGGAAGAGATCTCAATCGATATGATAATTTTAAAAAAATCTGGAAAAAAGATCGAGAACCCTTCTTACTAGAGACCTGTAGTCCAGGTATCTTTGCTTCTGGTGATGTCCGAGCTGGTGCGATGAACAGAGTGGCATCTGCTGTTGGTGAAGGTGCAATGGCCATAAAATTTGTACACGAATATTTAGCAGAAACATAATATGGGGTTTAAAACTAAAACTTGTAATCATCTTCAAAACTTAGATGTACAAAACATCAAAAAAACTAATAATTATGAATGCTCAGAATGCATAAAAACAGGAGGTAGTTGGGTACATCTTAGAACTTGTCAGGAGTGTGGAGTTACCTTATGCTGTGATTCGTCACCTAATAGACATGCTAGTAATCATTATGCAAATCATAACCATCCTGCAGTGATCTCCGCCGAACCTAATGAAAAATGGGCGTGGTGTTATGAACATAAGAGTTTTAAGAAATATTGAGGCTTACAAAACTAATATTTGAGATAATTAACTGTAAATTTGAATATTATAAAAAACAATTAAACTTTTTATAACATATTTTGTAATAGTTAATCCTTAAATTTATCATGAGATTATAAATCACAAATCGATATAAGCTTACAAAACTAATACACTTTATAGTTTATTGTTTTTCTTAAATATATCCGCATAGATAATTTTCAAAAACCGATAATGACGTATAATTTATATTAAAGAGTATGCCTACTTTTTTTTGTTACTTCAATTTACTTTTAATACCATAGGGAAGTATTGACAAGTAATAAGGAAAAAGAGATATTTTAATCTACATCTTTTAGCCCCAACTTTGTAGTGTAATAAATTAATTTACTAAACACATAAGTAATTTCGGGTAAAAAATATAGATATGAAAACTTTACATAAAAACATCACTGCAACTCTAACATTCGCTTTTTTTATCACAGTTTTTTCTGGACACTCACAGGAAAAAATGTACAATACTCAACTAGAAACTGTATATCTTAAAAACACCAAGGAAGTAGTTTACAAAAATACTTTTAGCAACTATAATGAAAGTTTAATAGCTTCTAATCAAATTAATTTCAAAAAAGAAATAAAAATTTCTAAGGGAAAAAACAACTCTTTACTTTTCGCTTCAAATAAAAACAATGTAGAATTAATGACAGCTTCATATCTGAAAACCATACGAAAAGCTGCAAATAGAAGTAGAGATACAGAGGAATTTCAGACTTTTCTAATAAACAATTTACCACAGTTATCACGTCAATTTACTATTGATAACAATCTTAAAGAATTGTATTTTATATCTAGAAAAGATACCTTTAATGGGAAAATAGACGCCTTACCCAGCGTTCTATAATAACAAACACAAACTCTAACATACTAAAATGAAGAATGCCTTACCCCTGGTATTGAGGATAATTGTTGCTATTATTCTCATACAAACCCTTAGATTTAAATTTACTGCTCATCCGGATAGTGTCTATATCTTTTCTAAAGTTGGCCTGGAGCCATACGGCAGAATAGTTATAGGAATTGCAGAACTAATAGCCGGTGTTTTACTATTAATCCCTAAAACCGTTTGGATCGGAGCTACATTAACTTTAGGAGTGATTGGTGGCGCCATCTTTATGCATATTACAAAATTGGGAATAGAAATTAATGATGATGGAGGAATCCTATTTATTACAGCAATGTTAACTTTTATTCTTAGCGCAATAATATTGTGGATTAAAAGAAAAGAGATCAAGTTTTTCTAAATAAAAAAAACTTAAAATATAAGATTATTAAAACCTCCTTAATTGGAGGTTTTTTTATGTCTAAGGAAAAATCGACAAGTAGTCGGGAAAAACTAACATTTCAGAAATTGCTCTATCACCCCATCTTTGTACTGTTAATTTAAAACAATATAAAATGATCACAAATAATAAGTCAATATTCAATTTAATAGAGATTTTCCGTCAAGGAAAAAGAAAAATAGTAAACACCTTAAATATCAAATCACATTGTGACCAAAGAAGTCATCATGATTTTTATTGTGATGCAGAAACACCACATATATAAGCTAAAAAATAACAGAAGGGAAAAATTGACAAGTAGTTGGGAAAAACCAACATTTCAGAATCAGTATTCCTATCGCATCTTTGCCTTATCAAATTAAAAGATAATTAAAACAAAAATATAAACGAATCCTGAAGATAAATTTAGGATATTAAAAACAATAATTATGGCAACATTTAATGTACCAACAAGAGAAGAAGTAAATACTACAAATCAAGGAATTTTTGACAATCTTAATAGCGCACTTGGTTTCGTTCCAAATTTATATGCAACCTATGCGCATAGTGAAACTGCATTAGAAAATTATCTAAATCTATCCAATGCAAAAACCTCATTAAAAGCTAAGGAAAAAGAAGTAGTAAATTTAGCAGTGAGCGAAGTAAACAACTGTGTTTATTGTTTATCAGCACATACTGCAATTGGAAAAATGAACGGTTTTACTGATGAGCAAATACTAGAATTAAGAGCAGGATATGCTTCTTTTGACACTAAATTAGATGCTTTAGCAAAATTAGCTAAAAACATTACAGAAAACAGAGGTCGTACAGATCAGGATGTACTGGACAATTTCTTTGCTGCTGGATATAATAAAGGAAACTTAATTGATACTATTGTATTAGTAGGAGACAAAACAATTTCTAACTACATCCATAGCACAACAGAAGTTCCTGTAGATTTTCCTGTAGCACAACCACTCGAAAACGCAACTGTATAAATAACATTCAAAAAATTAATTTAAAAGAAAACCATTAACATATAAATTTTAAAATCATGAAAAAGTTAATCACATTATTCACATTTATTTTTGCAATTACATTAAGCGCATCAGCACAAGAAGTTAAAACAGTTTCTTTAGAGCAAACTAAAGGAGAGTTTACTCAGAAACAAGTTACCTTATCAGAAGGAAGTTATGTTTTCAATATTTCGAACAATAACTCGGGAACAGATGTAGGTTTTGTATTAGTACCTGCAGGGAAAGATGCTTCTGATCCTAAAAACCATATCCAAGCGGCGTATGTAACTAAAGTAGTTGCAGAAGGAAAAACAGAAAGTTCTAAAACAGTAACATTACAAAAAGGAGAGTATAATTACTTCTGTCCTTTAAATAAAACTCCACAATACAAATTGATTGTAGAGTAATTACATCAAAACAATTAAAAAAAGCTTCCATAACTAGGAAGCTTTTTTTTGTTGCGATAGAAAAATACTATTATATCTAAACCATAAAACCTTGTTAATTCAATTTAGCAAGGTTTTTGTTTTCTATATTTTAGCCAAAAATTAACTTAAGATGAAAAATATCATACTGTTATCCATATTTTCCTTATTTATGATTGCTTGTAAACAAGAAGCAAAAAAGGAATATAAATATGAAGATGATATAGAAATAAAAACCACTGAGACTACTAAAAATAAAATACTAACTACGGCAGAATCCATTGCAAACGCCAATGGCTTTGAACATTGGAAAAATGTAAACGAAATAAAATTCACTTTTAATGTAGATCGAGATAGTAGTCATTATGAGCGTTCTTGGAGTTGGAAACCTCAAAAAAATGAAATTACCTTAACCACTGCCAAAGACACTATCTCTTATAACAGAGCTCAAATAGATAGTACCTCGTTAAAAGCTGATCAAGGGTTTATTAATGATAAATATTGGTTATTAGCTCCGTTTAATTTGGTTTGGGATCAAGACAGTTTTACATCAGAACATCAGGTAAAAGCGGTTGCTCCAATCAGCAACAAGGAAATGCAAAAATTCACGATTGTATATAAAAACGAAGGAGGTTATACCCCTGGAGATGCATATGATTTTTATTTTGAAGGTGATTTTAAAATAAAAGAATGGGTATTTAGAGAAAAAAACAAGGAAGAAGCATCTTTAATAACTTCCTGGGAAGATTATGAAAACTTCAACGGAATTAAAATAGCAAAAACCCATAATAAAAATGAGGGTGATTGGAAACTTTATTTCACCAATATTGAAGTTCTTTTGAACTAATTCCAAATTTCATTTATATCATTTAGATACTCTTTTAGAGATAAAGAATGTAACTATTAATGCAATTACTGTTGCAATTAATAAAGTGGTAAAGCTAAGTTTTAGACTATCTATTCTGGATAATAGTCCCAAAAATGGAGGACTTATTAAAAATCCGAGATAACCAAAACCTGCAACAAAAGATATTCCTTCTGCAGAAGAAACACCATGGGTTTTTCCAGCTAACCTAAACAACTCCGGTATAATCACAGAAAACCCAAGACCTACTAATCCAAAGCCAATTACAGTTAGTATTAATGTAGAACTTAATACCGCAAAAAAACCAAAAGCACTGATTAAACAACCACCAATAATTATTACAAAGGATCCAAAATGTTTGCTTACTGCATCTCCAAAAAAACGCCCCAAGGTCATCATCAAAGAGAAAGCGACAAAACCAAATCCAGAAACCTTTTCTGAAGAGATGTTTACAATATCTTGCATGTAGAGTTTACTCCAATGCTCTATTGCTCCTTCACTACCCATAATTAAAAATGCAATGATAGTAAGCCCCAAAAGCGGCTTTATAAGTTTTGGATCAAAAGACTTTTTTGAACCCTCTTCTTTTTTTACTGTTATAGTGATATACTCCTTACAAACTAAGATATTTGTTATAATCACAAATAGTGAAGCACATAGCATATGAAATAGTGGAACCTGAAAATAGGCAATCAAAAAACTTCCAATACCAGCGCCAATAACTCCACCTAAGCTAAAAAACCCGTGAGATGCTGACATAATATGAATATCATCCTCTTGTTCAATATCCGATACCAGCGCATTCATTGCGATATCTGTTAAACAAGCAGATAAACCAACTACAAACAAGACTATACATAGTAGTAAATAACTTGGAGCTACTATGGGCATAAGAAATAACAAAGAAAATAGTGTGATTCCCATAAAAGTTACCTTTCCGACACCAAGTTTTTCTATGATTAAGGATGATAAAGGGATCATTATTAATGTCCCCAGTGCAAAACAAAAAAGTGCAATACCTAACTGTGCATCATCAATTAATAATTTTGCTCTCACCGCAGGAATATATAATACCCATGTACCGGTCATAATATTTAATGATGCAAAAACCCAAGCCGGTCCAAAGTATCGTAATTTTGTAATAATTAGGTATAAAGAATTCAAGATATTCTATTTAACATATTTACTATATATCAAAATTAGCTACAAAAACACCTTCATATTAATACAAAATATTCTAATACTAAGGTAATTTATTCATATTAATAAAATTAATCATATAAATATGATAATTTTGTCTTATGAAACCATCATACGAACAGATTTATCTAGATCAATCAAAATCTTTGAAAATAGAAAGCTATACCAAAGACTCTCTATGTAATAAAGTGAATTGGCATTTACATCCAGAATATGAGATAGTATTTATTAGAAACGGTAATGGAATAATTCAAGTTGAGTCAAATATTGAAAAATATCAGGAGGGATTGCTTATTTTTCTTGGACCAAACATGCCACATATGCCATTTGGGAATACCGATTTCGAGGATAACGTAGAAGTAGTTATTCAATTTAATGAAAGTTTTATCAAAGAAAAATTAACGCATTTTCCGGAGTTCTATAGTATCCTGGAGTTCATCCGGAATTCTCCTAAGGGCTGCCTTTTTTCTAAAGCAACCAAAGAAAAACTGTCCGCCTCTTTTTTAAAACTTTCAAACCAGAATAATGTAGAGAAGTTATTAAACTTTATGCATATCCTATATGATCTCTCTGTTTCTAATAATAGAAAACCAATTGTAACATCCAACCATCTCGAAATTGACAAAACGGCCTTACCAAGAATATCTAAGGTTTTCGATTTTGTAAATAAGAATTATGCAAAAAAAATTCAATCTAAAACTATTGCTAAACAATTAGGATTGACTACCAATTCATTTTGCAGAATGTTTAAATCGGCTACAAATAAAAGTTTTATTAGCTTCCTGAATGAATTTAGAATCAAAAAAGCACAGGAGCATTTCGAAAACAAGAATACTTCTATATCCGAAGTTTTATATGAATGCGGATTTAACGATCCATCTTATTTTTGCAAACAATTTAGAAAATACACTGGTGTTTCTCCTTCTATGTACATCAAGGAATTAAACTAAAGCATTGCTTTGCTTTTTTCCTAAAATTCCTTGTTTAAGGATCTGACCAAATTCATACATATCTTCATACGAGCAATAAAAAGGAGCTGGTGCTAATCTGATCACATTAGGTTCTCTCCAATCTGTAATCACACCGTTTTTCATCAAATAATCGAACAATTTTCGTCCTTCTCCATGAAGGAATACAGAGAGTTGTGTTCCTCGTTCTTCTTGATTTGATGGAGTAATGATTTCAAAAGTGCTATCTACTTCTCTGTCAATCTCTTTTAGTACAAATTCTAAATATGCTACAATTAGGTTTCGCTTTTCTATTAACGCATCCATACCAACCTCATCAAACAATTCTAACGAGGCTAAATAGGGGGCTAAAGATAAAATGGGCGCATTACTCAATTGCCAAGCATCTGCATTAGGCATTGGTTCAAATTCTGGTTTCATAAGAAACCTAGATTCCTTTTTAGTCCCCCACCAGCCTTCGAAGCGAGGAATATCTTTTCTGTCATGAAACCGTTCATGTATAAAACATCCCGAAGCATTTCCAGGCCCACTATTCATATATTTATAACTACACCAAGATGCAAAATCTACATCCCAATCATGAAGTTTTAGCTCAATATTACCTGCTCCGTGTGCTAGATCCCAACCTACAAATGCTCCGACATCATGACCTGCTTTGGTTATTGTTTCCATATCGAAAACCTGACCTGTATAATAATTAACTCCACCTATCAAAACTAAGGCACACTCTTCTCCGACGGATTTGATCGTAGAGAGGATATCTTCTATCCTAAAATTATGCTCTCCTTTACGCTTTTTAATTTCTACAATAGCATCATCTGGATCATATCCATGAAACCGAACCTGGCTTTGTAACATGTACTGATCACTAGGAAAAGCTTTTTCTTCGCAGATGATCTTGTATCTTTTTCCCTTAGGTCTGTAGAATGAAACCATCAACAAATGAAGATTTACTGTTAGCGTATTCATCACAGTAATTTCTGAAGGTTTAGCACCAACTACTTTACTTAGTGGTTTTGCCATTCGCTCATGATAATCCCACCAAGACTTATTAGCATAAAAATGACCTTCTACAGCAAGTTCTGCCCAATCTTTCATTACTTCATCAACGTACTTCTTTGTGTTTTGAGGCTGGAGTCCTAAAGAATTTCCTGTAAAATATATGACTTGTTTATCATTCACCTTAGGAAAAAGGAATTGGCTTCTATAAGATTTCAGTGGATCTTGTTCGTCTAATTTCTTAGCAAATTCTCGATTATTTTCGAATTGCATTTTTTAGTTTTGATTCAAAAATACATATTAGAACCGAGATTATATAATCTTTTAAAAACCACCCCGGAAAGGTGGGGAAAATTACAACATAATTACTATCTTCATACTAACCAAAAAAACACTAAAAAAGTTATAACATATAGACATAAATCCCGAGTGTCTCTATATGTTCGGGTAAACAATATCATCTTAAACTCATATTATAATGAAAGAATTACAGAAATTAAATGGTGTAAAAAAAATTAGTAAAACTGCACAAAAAGAAGTTGTTGGAGGGTGCCCTACACATGGTGGTGGATCCGGCTGTCCTCACGGTATGTGTGGTCAAATCATTTTTCCAGGACCTGATTTTTTATGTGTTGAATGCTAAGAGTTTTATAATTTAGAAAAAATAAAACAACAATAAATTGCAGTGGTTAATTGTATAGCTACTGCAATTTTTTTAATAAAACTTCGGCCTTATCAAAATTAAAGTTTTCCTTGTCTTTAAGAATAATTTCTAAAACTTTTATTGCCGCATTCTTTTTATCTTGTTTTAGATACACTAATGATTTATACCAATATCCTTTGGACTGATCAATCGTATCGGAATTTATTATTTGATCAAAATATGAAATTGCTTCTGTATATTTATCGAGTTCTAGAGCAGAAAGTCCGAAATATATTAACACAGCTGGTGAAAGTTCATTTTTATCTTTTATATATTCTTTAAACAAAATATAACTATCATTATATTTCTTTTGTTCGAATAATCGTTGTCCCTCTGCTAATTGACTTTCATCACTTCTACTAGTTAGAGAAGGTAAATCTCGCCAGTCACTATACGCTGCATACAGATCCTGATCAGCATTGTTAGAATTCATCGTATATAGCACCACAAATATTGCAATAGAAGCAGCTGCAAGAACCGAAAGAAACAATCTGTTTTTCAAAAAAGAAGTGTTATTTTTTTTCTGATAATTGGCTTGAGCTTTGGCAATTGTATCTTTTAATTTTTTAGCTTCTGCGCTCCTAAAATAGTTTTCTACTTGTTTTACTTCTTCTATGTCTGGAGTAAAAGCATCAGTAATCCAAGCAGACTCATCCAGCTGAGCAAACAGTTCCTCATGTACCTTGAATTCTTTTAATAATTCAGGATCATTTTGTAATAATTGTTCAAACAGCGCTCTATCCTCTGTAGAAAGTTCATCTCTGAGGTATGCGTCGATTTGATCGTGATATTTTTCTTGATTAATATCCATTATGACATCAAATTTTCAAATCGTTCATCGGATTTTACACTTTTAATTAATCTTGCCTTACACTTAAAAACACGCTGTCTTGCAACTGTTTCAGAAGAATATGATAATTGAACGACGATATCTGCATAGGATACTTTCTTTAGAAATAGCATCAATACCTGCTTACAATTATCAGACAATTTTTCTAATTTTTCTTTAAACAATTCCCACCTTTCTTGTTCGAGTAAAGCATACGTCATATCCGATTCTTCACTTACTAGTTCCTTTACCTCTGTATTTGTTACCCGTTTTCTTTTATTTAATTCTCTACGCCATAAATTTTTACAAGCCGTAAACATATAAGCTTCAAAAGTAGAATTGATAGTTTTTAATTCTCTGCACCTAATTCTAGCCGAAATCTGCATCAATACTTTCTGAAAAATATCTTCCGCATCTACTTGTTGACCTTTGTTTTGGAGTACAAATTTCAAACATTTAGGAAAGAAAGAAGAATAAATATCCGTAATGACTTTCTCATCAGATTGTAATATCCCCATCATAAAATAATCGTTATTCTTCATTAACTATGTGCTAAAATTTTAGACTTGGGTAACAAAGCTAATTATTTTGAACTACAGTGTGAAAACTATTTATCAAAGGTTTTCAAAACAGTTAAATATTAATATTTTTAAATCAAATCATCATCATGAAAAAAATCACAAATATCATCTTAATCACTATCTTACTATTTATCTTTCAGGGATGTTCTGTGGACGACGAGGAAGTTTTTAAAGAAGATGTAAAACTAATTGAAGAATTAACTCAGGTTATTACCGAAGCTAAAAATAGTGACAGCTTTTCAATAGAAATTTGCCAAGTGTTTTTCACATTTCACGATCCTGATATTACCGCCTCTGAGAAATTAGCTATTAGAAAATGGTATCATTACAATCACTTTACCATCTATGATTACACTGTAAGTGATCACACTATAGGTAGTGATCATAAAGAAATATGGTTTGTTAATTGCCGAGAATTTGAATCTTACCTTCAAGACAATGCGCATTGTGGAACCGACGGGTGCCTCAGTTGTACGAGAGATGGTTGTAACTCTAGTGGCCCCAAACCGAAAGACCCGCCAGAAGATCCTCTTGAAAATAACAACTAGAACTCTCTAATACTACTAGGAAAACGTGTACTAAATTACATAGCTATTACTTTTAGCTATTTTAGAAACCTTCTATAAAGGCTAATTGTTATAAACAATTTTACAAATATTAATAACTTAAAATTAAACAAAACAATGAGAAAAATTATATGCATATTAATTATTGGAACCTTTTTAACTCTTTTTCAGAATTGTTCCTATGATGACGAGATACTTGAAGAAAGTACAGAATTATTCAAAGAGTTCAACACCAAAATGGGTAACAATACTAATAAAATGGGACCTATTATTGAAGGTTGCGAAATTGAATATACCTTTAGTGATCCTAATCTAACACCTTCTGAAAAAGCAGCTATTAGATACTCGTATAGTTTTTTTCTAGGTCTTAAATCAGTGAATGGCAATACAGAAATATGGTATACAGATTGTTCAGATTTTAATAATTATAATGATTTAAATCCAGGCTGTGATGTTAGTGGTTGTTATACTATACAAAGTTGCCCAAGAGATGGATGTGGATCTAGTGGGCCTAAACCAAAAGATCCAATAGAAGATCCGCTAGGTTCCGATCAATAACAGTTATTGTTTCATTACATTTTGATAAGGATTGGTTTTATCTTCAAAAATTGACTTATCCAATGCTTCAAGAACATCAACACCACTATTAGAATACTATTAAAATAGTATTCTAATAGTGGCTAAATCATTTAAATTTAATCTCAAACTTTGAAATCAAATTAATACTTTTAATCAAATTAAAGTAGTTTAGAAAATATTTGATTTTTATCTCCTTTTAATAGTAACGAAAAATTGAAGAAAAAATAGTTGAAACATGGATAATACATTTTGTTAAGTACCAAATTTATAATAGTATAAATTCCAATTTCGACTTCAATTATCATTGTATAGAGATTGTGACAGGTTTGGTAGCTCTAAACTAAAAAACCTTATGTATAGGTCACATGAAGAATGTAACTACTTGTAATATTGTTTATTGTTTAACAAATAAGATTGCAGAAAACTTTGAAAACTGAGTATAATAAAAGATGTATCATTTTATTCTCATTACTATTTATGATACTTGGTGTTCGAGCACAAAAACGTTCAGCAGCATTTTATGAAATTGTAGGTGCTAAAAATTATACGGATACTGACAAAAAATCTGAAATTGAAATTTTGTTAAAAAAACACATAAAAAACAAAGATTCTTTGCAATACGGAATTGATTTAACTGCTTTTTCATATTGGCTTCATAATCATGGATATTTCTACGAAAGCATTTCGAAATCGGAGAAAGCAGTTGATTTTTATAAAACTTATATGCCCTATAATAAGAAACTTCATATAGGTAATCTTAGAATATTAGGAAGATCATATTCAAACACTAAAGATTATACCAATTCTAATCGCGCATATTTTGAAATTATTAAATTAAAAAACATCAATGGTGGATTTGGCACAGCATACCAAAACATTGCAGAAAACTATCAAGCAGAGGGTAATTTCCATACTGCCTCTTCTTATTACGAAAAAGCCATTGAAGAATTTAATAAAGAAAAAAAAGACAGAAAGTTGTTTAATACGATCATAAATTCATCTATAAATTATCAAAAAATTTTAGATGATAAAAGTATTCAAAAAGGAATCGCACAGCTGAAAACACTAGATTCTTTAAAGTCTAAAGTAAATTTTGATCTCTATGACGAATTTTTAATAAATGAAACACTTGGAAATCTGCACAATTATGAAAATCTATTTGATACATATACCTGTCTTCCTTACTATAAAAAAGCACTTTCAGTTGCTAAAAAATTAAAAAACAATCGACTCATTTCTTCTGTTTACAGTAATATTGGTAATATTTACTATAAAGTTAATAACGATTCTGCTCTATTTTATTTTAAAGAAGCTCTAAAACCTACTCATAACAACATTGTACAAGCTGCTCGAATTCATTATATGATAGGTCTTACTAATGTTGATAAAAAAAAATACGACCAAGCTTATAAATCCTTCAGTAAATCACTGCATACATTAAGACCAAAACAACAAACAACTAACTCCGAAGATAAGTCCTTACACATATCAATTCTTAAACAATTAGCAATCACTTTGATCAAAAAACAGGGAAATGATAGAGCATCAAAAAATCACATTGAAGAGGCACTTAAACATTTAAAAGAAGCAGATAAACTAATCGATTTGATAAGACTTGAAAACACACATAGAGAGTCTAAATTGTTTTGGAGAGAACAAGCATCTGATCTTTATATTAATTTAGTGAAAATTTACTTTCTACTAGATGACCCTAAATCCGCATACTATTATTTAGAAAAGAACAAAGCATTATTGCTATTAGAAGACTTAACTGAAGAACGATCTAAAGTATTCTTTAATATTCCTGATAGTATTTTAAAAAAAGAACAGGAACTAAAACGAAAAATTGCGAAGGCTCAAAATGATCTTATATCTCTCAAAAAGAAGGATAACAAATCAATTCGTCTTTTTGATATTAAAGAAGAATATGAATTATTTATGGACTCTTTACGACATAAGCATCCTACATATTATAAATCCAAAAAGGACACCAACATCTTGTCTTTTGATGAAGTTATTATACAAGCAAAAACAAAAAACACAACCTTCATTCATTATATCCTTAATGATGAATCAGGGTATGGATTAGCTATTTCTGAAAATGAACAAAAACTATTTGAAATACAAAATATTCAATTACTTCAAAAACATATTTCCGAATTTAATGTACTTGTATCAAAACCGTTTTCTTCTAACACGGATAAAAAAGAATTTCAAAAAATAAGTAAAGAACTATCTAAAAGCCTATTACCAGATAATTTATTTAAACACAAAGAAAACAAAATCATTATCATCCCGGATAACAATTTACTAAGCCTCCCTTTTGAAGCTTTAAGCGGTAAAAAAGGAAACTATTTAATTGAGGACCATGACATAAGTTATGCCTATTCTATTTCTTTTCTAGAACAGAACAAAGATTTAAAAAGAACTTACCGAAAAGAGTTTTTAGGTTTTGCGCCCGTTCAATATAATACATTACCAACTCTTAAAAATAGTTCGAAAGAAATAAACACTTTAGCAAAAAAATTTGATAGCGATATCTTACTAAAAGAGGAAGCTTCATCACAAAACTTATTAAATTCTTTATCAAATTATAAAATCATTCATCTTTCTACCCACGCAAATGCTAATGATTCTATTATACCTTGGATAGCAACCAATACCGAAAAAATTACATTAAATGATATTTATAGCACTAAAAACAATGCAGAACTCGTAACCTTAAGTGCCTGTAACACCTCTTTAGGGAAATTACAAAAAGGAGAGGGTGTTATGAGTCTGGCTCGAGGTTTTTTTAATACAGGTGCTAATAGCTTGGTCTCTACTTTATGGAAAGCGGATGATCAATCCACACAGGAAATTATTACTGACTTTTATACATATCTAAAAAAAGGAAAATCCAAGTCAGAGGCTTTACGACAAGCTAAACTCATCTATCTTAAAAACCATTCATTAAGTGAAGCTTCGCCGTATTACTGGTCTTCGCTTGTTCTTATTGGGAATCCTGAACCTATGTATTCTTCCATAAATACTTGGTATCTACTTATTGGAATCCTCATTTCTTCTCTTATTATATTTTTTATTTTCAAAAGATTTTCAAAAAAATAAATTTTTTTGGGTAACAGAACAATTCTTCCTGAACTACTCTATGAAAACTCATTCGCGAAGAGTAGACAAAAACTTGATTGTCATTAAATGTTCAAGAGTACAAAACACAAAATTCAGAAATCATGAATAATCACAAATTAAAAATTTTATACATTTTCATTTTTATACTTGCTACTTTTTTTACAGCCTGTAATAAAGATGAAATTAATGAAGGATTAACAGATCAAGAAAGTGAAATACCACAAGACGAAACCTTGTTATCCAAAGATCAGCTTGGCTTAGAAGTAGCAAAAAACTTAGCGAAAAATTTATCCAACGCTGAGTTAAGGGATTTCATAAAGGCCAAAGCTTTAGAAGCTTTTGATGGAGATTACAATTTTTTAATTGAAACTTCGAAAAATGAAAATATCACCAATAAAAAAAGTGGTCAACAAATACTTTTTTCGAATTTTCTTTCTGAAGGAGATATTAATGATTCATCAAAAAAGAGCAGTACAACTTCTCAACTAATGAATTCTATTAAAGTAAACTATCCATTATTACAAATTGCATTACCAGAATTTGATAATCATAAAGTGGCAGATTGGGATACAGAATCATCTATACCTTTGGTTGCTTATCTTCCTTTACATATTAAAGATGATGTTATACCTGCTTATGATGTAGAAGGAAACTATTATCAACTTAGTGCCTCTACACCACCAGAAAATTTAGTTATTGTTGTAAAACAAAATGAAAGAGTAACAGTTCTAGATAAAAGCACTAAAAATAGATCAAACATATTTGATAACTGCGAAATCATCGCGCCTGCATTTCATCAAAATGACACCAATGAGTATCATTTTACTGATGATCTTATGAACCAGGCTAGTCTTTGTTCCGGTGGCGGTGGAGGATCTGGTGGCGGAGGAACCGGAGGTGGATCCGGCAATACTGGATGCGATAGAGATAGAAAATCGGGCAAAGACCGATTAAACAAATTAAAATTTAATTCGATGCCATCATTTAGAGAAATTGCAGAATGGCACGATGGTGCTGTAGAACTCGAGCTTACTGCAATTCTAGGCACAGGTACTAATACTTTTAAAGACGTAGTAAAAAGGTTCAACGGTAGAAGAGGTCAATTCAAAAACTGTAGCGTATTTAATTGTAATCCAGAATGGTTTGATTTGTACAACACGGAAATTGATACGTGGGATAAGGATATCTATGGAGATAAAATGTTATATATATGGGTTGAAAAAGATGGAGGTGGTCAAATACCTTTAAAATTTAGTTTATCAACAAAAATTAAAGGATTCAATGCTAAAATAAATTCGACCATTACAATCAAATTTGAGGATGATGAAATAGGTCAATCTATTATCGAATATTGTGATAATACTGATGGAGACGGATATACCTATAATACCGGATTAATGAAATTTCAGGTTAGGCAGTAACTAATAAGAAATAGATTTTACTAATAAATTAATTTCTAAAAAACTTGATAAGCTCTTTACCCAATAATAAGGGTAAAGAGTTTATTTTTTAGTTACTAAATTATAAAACGTTTGGTTTTGCAAAAAAAGTAAAATCATGCGCTTCATACCAAAACCTATGTAGTAAACCATACAGAAAAAGAATCAAAGTTATTACAACAATTAATCATAAAACCCTAATAATCAAATTATAATCCGTATTTTAAGGGACACATAAATTTTGGAGTGTCTATAACAGATCCCGAAAAAATATTTCTTAAAATCAATACACATGAAAAAAAGTATCTTAAAATTACAAGGAGCTGAAGAATTAACTAAAAATGAACAAAAAATTATCAACGGAGGACGTTTAAGACCCTCTGGTAATTGTGGTGGTCGCGGAGACATTGAATGTTGTGGAACTGCAAACTGGCAATGTGGAACAGATGATCATTGCGATGGAGGAATTCTAATAGGTAATCAAACTTGTGGTTGCTTCTAGACTGTTTAAAAAATAATATAGCCAGGATAGATAATAATCCTGGCTTTTTTATGACCCAATAATATCAAATAAAACTTTATTTTTTTTCATAAACTTTTAGCTTTGCAAAAAAATAATTCCTATGCACTTCCTTCCTGAAGCACTAGATACATATGTGGTAAACCATACAGAAAAAGAACCTGAATTACTACAACAGTTAACTAGAGAGACGTATCAAAAGATATTACAACCACGTATGCTTAGCGGTCCTTATCAAGGTCGTGTTTTGAGTATGCTTTCTAAATTAATCAATCCAAAAAACATTTTAGAAATAGGGACCTATACTGGTTACTCAGCCTTATGTCTGGCAGAAGGGATACAAAAAGACGGTGTTCTAAATACAATTGATATCAACGAAGAACTAGAAGATTTTCAGCGTAAATATTTTGACCTTTCTTCTTATGGTGACCAAATACACCAACATGTTGGAGATGCCACCGTGATCATACCTAATATGGAGGTAAAGTTTGATCTAGTTTTTATTGATGCGGATAAACCAAATTATTCAACCTATTTTGAATTAATAATAAATAAAATGAATTCAGGTGGAATTATTTTATCCGACAACGTTCTTTGGAGCGGAAAAGTGATTCAAGATGTTGCTGAGGATGATCTTTCTACCCAAGCACTTTTGGCTTATAATAAATTACTTGCAGAAGACAAGCGTGTAGAAACGGTATTGTTACCTATTAGAGATGGATTAACAATTAGTAGAGTCTTATAATACACCCACACTTTATATTTGAAAACAGAATAAACTATCCCGATTCAAGCATACGAGGTATTCAATGGAAAATAGTTTCTAAAATTCCAAAGCACGCTTCGAGGTATTGGACATGAAATCCCACTGAAAAAAACGAGATTAGTTCAACTATCTATTTTGAATGCATTGTCATACAACTTTTCATCCGCCTAGACGGATCACTAATAAAAAAAGTGGAATCCATAGAGATTCCACTTCTTACATGTATTAGTAACTACAATTGCTAATTCACTTATTATTGTACCGCTTTTAATGCATCTATATTTCCATAACCGAACTTACTATTACGATTAGGATAAAACTCCCCAGCTCTTTTTAACTTGTCCAATACTTGTGCTCTAGACATATTAGGATTACGCGACCAAACTAATGCTGCAATACCCGCTGTCATAGCTGTTGCTACAGAAGATCCTCCAACATAAGATTGTGCACCATTATTAAATCCTAATACCGGTACGGTTCTATTAGTATTACTAGCTCTCTGCATAATAATAGTAAAATCAATTTTATTACCATCGTGACAAATATCACAACGATTATATCCATTATCTTTTAATCCTGTCACAGCCACCGTTTCACTCATACTTGCTGGAAATATAACACCATACCAATTCGTAAAAGTAGTAGAAGTTCCACCAGCTGCCATGATCATTTTACCTTTTCCATATGCATATTTTACAGCATCTTTCACATTACCAATTGACCAAGGATATCCAACTGACATTGAAATTATTTTAACATCACTTCTATTTCCTAATGCCTTTAGTGCATTACTAACTCCTTTACGCTCGTGATAATCGTTTAAAACAACATCTTCTGTTCCTCTATATGCTACCAAATTAGAGTTGTATGCAACACCAACTGGCATAAAATCATTATTACGTGGTGATGCTATAGCAGATGCCATCTGAGTTCCATGACCACATCTATCATTAGGTCCATCTATATTATTTGACCACCACCAAGGAGAATCAATAAATGTCCCAAACCGCTGTACAGATCTACCATTAGAGGCCCCATCATTAAATCCATTTCCCAAAAGGTTTTGGTTAGCAGATAAGCCAGTATCTATAAGACCTACTGTAATTCCAGCTCCAGTACTAAGGCTCCAGGCATCGTCAATATTATGATTTTTGTAGTTCCAAGGTAGTCTCGCATTAGGTGAGATCACACTATAATCGCCACTATTGATTGATTGTCCACTTTGACTGCAACCAGCGGACTTTTGTTGTGTTTCCTGCTTAAGGTAGAATCCATATCCATTTGGTTCTAGGTAGCGAATATTGTCCATTGCTTTTAACTCTACAATCGTTTCCAATTTCGTAACTCTTACATCTAAAACATTCAATGTACCATCTTGTGATACCTGAACATTGGAACGTGTAACTCCTTCCATATTTTGTACTGCACTATATATGCTTTCTATAACATTGTTCAATCTAGGAGAGCGCTGAGTACCGTCTATAAAACTTTCTCCCTTTTCTCCAAAACCGATTGTTAACACTTCTCCTCCATGCATCACCGCACTATATAACATATTGGCAGAAGCATCTTTCGTCCAATCTAAATCACCATTCTGTTTAAGTTGTTTTTCTATGAAAGCGTTTATTTCTTCAATGGAGAGAATTTTTTGGGATTCTGAACTTTCATCAATGATTTCGGCTGAGTCTTCTTGAGAACATGATAGGACAAGGAATAGCCCTAAAACTAGCGTAATAATTTTTTTCATTTTAATATAAATTAATGAGTTTGTGTGTTATTAATGTTTTGAGGTAGCTAAATCCTAAAAACATCAAATAATTATCATTTAGTTAATTTAACCCCTAATTTATTAAATAAAATCCAAATATTAACACATTACAATGAAAGAATCTTAAAAAAATTGTTATTACTATGCTTGCATAAGACTAAAAAACTGTCTCAATTACCAATGTTCATAAGGGTTTTACAGAAAAAGACTACAAAATAAGATCACCTTAAAAAAAGAGTGATTTTTTTAATAAAACAACAAAAATTAAGATTATAATTTATCTAAATGACAAATCTATAGTGTGGTAGATTAGAACTTACGCTTTACAGGACCTGTAACGTCTTCAATATCCTTTTTTACTTGAGTTATTTCTTTTTTGATATCAGAAGTAATGGAAGTAGGTATATCGGTATCAATACCGTGCTTTTCTGCACTTTTGGTAATTTCGGATTTAATATCGTTAGTAGCATCCTTAACAATGCGCATTCCTTTGCCCAAACCTCTAGCGATTTCAGGTATTTTATCAGCGCCAAAAACCATAACCAATATAAATACTATAAAGGCTATCTCTGTTCCGCTTATGAATAATGGTAATGCTATCATAACACTGCAAATATAGCTACAATAATGTACAGAAAAAAGCCGTTCGCAATCACGAACGGCTTTAATTTATAATTTAAAGGTTTTTTAACTTATTGACCTTTTACTTTATTTTTGAATTTATCAAACTTACCTAGTTTTTTATTCTGAGGCCAGCTATTGTTAGAAGTATCTATGTCTGCCGTTTCTTGATTAGGATCTACAACAATTTTAGAAATCGCTTTTTCTGAAGCTATCGCTCTTTTAACTGCTGCATCATTCTTTCTCCATATTTCTGCAGGATATGTTACGGTTTCCGAAGTTCCGTCTTCATATGTATACTCTACTATCAATGGCATCACTAAACCTCCAGGTTTTTCGAAAGTAACTTCATAAAAATACTTCGGTTCTTTTAGAACTTTTCTTTCTTCAACAGAGAAATTATCCATTAAGTATTCTTTCAATGTTTTTGCATCATCTATAATGTTGCCTTTCTTCTTAATCGCTTCATATTCCTCACTACCTTCTTCTACCATAAATACTAATGGACCAAAGTCTTCTATTTTAGCTCCTCTTGAAGCTGCAAAATCTTTTGCTCTTTGGTTTGGTTCTTTAGAAACTACAAATTTCTTCACTTCTTTTACACCGATATCGGTATAATCAGTTGTATAAAACCATCCTCTCCAAAACCAATCTAAATCTACTGCAGATGCATCTTCCATTGTTCTAAAGAAATCTTCTGGTGTTGGATGTTTAAACATCCATCTCTGAGAATACGTTCTAAATGAATAATCAAAAAGATCTCTACCCATTACAGTTTCTCTAAGAATATTTAATCCTGTAGCTGGTTTAGAATAAGCATTAGAACCAAACTGATGAATATTATTAGACTGCGACATAATCGGTGAAATAAAACTTTGATCACCACTCATATAAGGTACGATTTTAGGTGCAGGACCTCTTCTTGATGGGTATTTTTTTAAAGGTGCGATTGCATCAGGATACCACTCCCCAAAATCTTGCTCCGCTACATACTGTACAAAAGTATTAAGACCTTCATCCATCCATGTCCACTGACGTTCATCACTATTAACGATCATAGGGAAAAAATTGTGTCCTACTTCATGAATAATTACACTCATCATTCCAAATTTAGTACGATTACTAAATTTACCTTCTTTATCAGGTCTTCCATAATTCCAGCAAATCATAGGATACTCCATACCTTGATTCTTAGCGTGTACAGAGATAGCTTTATGATAAGGATAATCAAAAGTCATTCTACTGTATGATTTTAATGTACTGGCTACAGCTTTAGTCGACCAATCCTCCCATAATGGGTTTCCTTCTTTAGGGTACATAGAAACTGCCATCACATCTTTTCCACCGATCTTAACCGCCATCATATCCCAGATAAATCTTCTTGATGTTGCAAATCCAAAATCTCTTACATTCTTAGCACTTAGTTTCCATGTTTTTTTGCTTTCAGCAAATGTTTTTTCTTTAGCTTCAGCTTCTTTTTGTGTTACAATAAGAACTGGTTTATCATATGATTTCTTCGCCTTTTCATATCTGCTCATCATCTCTTTAGTAAATACTTCTTTCCTATTTACTAACACCCCAGTAGCATCTAGAATATGATCAGAAGGAACTGTAATATTCACATCAAAATCTCCAAACGGAAGTGCGAATTCTCCTCTACCCCAAAATTGGTGATTTTGCCAACCTTCTACATCATTATAAACTGCCATTCTTGGATAAAACTGAGCAATTACGTATGCTCTGTTACCATCTTCGAACTCTTCGTAACCTGATCTTCCTCTACCATTAACGTGATCATTAATATTATACCACCAATCTATAGAGAACACAAATTTGCCGCCAGACGCTAGGTCTTTAGACATCTCTACACGCATCATTGTCCCATTAATAGTATACTCCAAAGGTTTACCAGAAGCATCCTTAACAGCTGTTATATTAAATCCTCCATCAAAAGACTCTCCTAAATATTTCCCAACAAATCTATTAGGCGGATCTGCTGCATCTACTCCACTTGGTTGAATTAATGGAGATTTCGATTTTCTAGATCGCATATTCTGATCTAATTGCACCCATAGAAACTCTAAATTGTCAGGAGAATTGTTGGTGTATGTTATGGTTTCTTTACCGGTAAGCTTTTTGTTCTTATCATCAAGCTCAATATCCATTTTATAGTCTGCCTGTTGCTGATAATATGCAGATCCAGGAGCTCCGGAAGCAGTTCTGTACATATTAGGAGTTGCAAACTCATCGTACATCTGCTTAAATTTGTTTTGATTTGTATGTCCTAACTCGCGAGTTTGTTCGCTTTCATTTTGATTTTGCGCATACAATCCTGAGGCAGAAACAAAAAAAGTAACTGAAAGGACAAAAAGTATTTTTTTCATTAGAGTGAAATTGTGTTAAGTAATAAATTGCAAAATAGTTGTTTTTTAAAAGTTTACTGATTTATTCACTAAACTTTAACATGCCTTTATCCTTTTCTTTTTCGAGGATAAGGCTTTTTCGATTTTTCCCTTTTTTTACGTGTACAATATTCTGTTGTTCATCAAAAAAGTCCATCAAAACTTGATTAGAAACTGTTATTTTTTCGAGTGAAGTAACATTTTCTACTTCCAAATAACATAGTACAAGATCATTGTCATATTCTTTTCCAAGAAAATTAAAAAACACTTCTTGACCATTAACAGTAATCACCAATTTTTGATTTAAATATGTGCTCAAATATTGATCTACTTTAGCTTCTTGTTTTTCTGAAACTAATTCTATGGTTTCATCATATCGTTTTCTAAGCACTTCTTCAATATCATCGATAAAAATTCTTGAGATAATTTGCAATGACTTTTGTTCCTCATTATATTCTATTTGGGTAACGCTGACATAAAATTTATGGAGCACCGTAAAAGAACTTACAAAAACTAGAAGTACAGGTAAAATGAATAATAATTTCTTCAATTTATTATGATTTAAAAGATGGGTAAATGTACTATTTTGACATAAAATATTATGCCAAAAGCGTCTTATTATCTAAAAAAGAATACTTATCAATCAATTTCCTTATACTCTTTGTAAAATTTCGCTTTTTCTTGAAAGAACTCTAACAACGACAATCTTTTTGTATTCTCTAATAAGTTTTCGAAGTACTCATCTTCTGCACAATAATACATAAAGTCAGAGATTAAGGTCTCTGGTATTCCCAAATCCTTCGTAAAAAAAGCCATATTAAATGAGGCCTCTCCTTTTTCAATGAGTCTATCTAAATCTTGAAGAGCTTCTATCCGTTTTAGTTTTTTTAATGTTCCATTTAAATAATTGATCGGCCGATCTATAACACCTGATTTTGCAGTATAAATTCTTCTTTCTATTTGTGTTGGCTGTTTTATATCTCTGAATGGCAAGCCCAAACTTCTATTATTTACAAAAGGTTTAATTTCTATATATTTCGCATCCTTATCTATATTTCCTGAAAGATTTATATCACTCACGTTTACCTCCTGGAGCTTACGAACAACTGGATTCAGTTTTACTTGAAAATTTTCATTCTCTAGATCATCTTCCTTAACTAAAATGGAAATCACCTCATATTGAACTGAAGAAAAAATAATTGAATCATTAACGGTTGCAGGAATTTCAAAATTACCTCTCTGATCATTTGTCGCTCCTATTTTCTTAGTGTAATTCACAATATTAATTGCAAAACCTTCTAACGAATCAGCTATGATTTTACCTTTTAATCTTTGAGATTGACCAAAAGTATTTACTAAAATGAAAAGAAAAAATAAAATGGGTAATCGTCTAGTCATACACTGAATTTGTTTTATGACTATAATCAAAAGGAAAAACTCACACTATTAGTTTTCCTTGGATACATTGATCCTCAGGACTTCGTCACATCATCATAAAAGACGAAGAGAAATCAAAAGTGTTGCGCTGTCAATACCCAAAATATTATTTACGATCCTTATATACTTTGCTTTGCGACACCAAAAATTCTATCAAATTAAGTTCATTTCCCTCTTCCAAATATGACTTATTAAGTCCGTTTTCTTCGGCAAAGAATATAAAATCATTAATCTGATCCATTTCTAGAGCTAAATTTGTTTTAAAAAATTCATCATTATATATATTTCGAACTTGAACATCGATATCTACAGGTTTTTTGCTGTCTTTTTTATCTTTATCCTGAAAAACAACCTTAAAAAGATTGACAAAATTAAGTCCATAAATCATTCTATCTTCTAAAAACACTTTATTCTCTAATTCAGAAAGTTCGTCTGGTGTCCAATCGTAATCCGTATCATTAATCCTATCTGATGTTAATTTAGCTACTTCTTCAATTCCGCTATCCTCTACACCAATTTTTTTCACATCAATCGAAACATTTCCTAACAGATCATAAGGCGTTACTATTACTTCGTCCAAAAGATTTACAGATTCATTTAAGAAAATGTTCAATCTTTTATTATCTAAAACTCCTTTATCAATCAACACCACAAATTTCTGGTACTGCATAGCTATAATTTCTATTTTATCATTGGCACCAACACTAATTCTAAAATCACCTTTATTATCTGTAATAGTACCTTTTTTAGTAGTAAGATTATATACAACTACTCCTTCTACATCATCGCCTATTGGAGCACTAATACGCCCATCAATCATAACTCTAGAGGTAATCTGCGCAAATGAAAAACTAATTGCACAACATATAAAAAGTAGGGATAATTTCATTTTCATAGTAAGCCGAATTAAATTTGTTTTCATTGAAGATACTATATTTTTTCAATATGCTGAGAAGATTTCTTTATAAGAAAACGTTAAACTACCTTTACTAAAAAAACAACTTCATGCAAAACTGTATAATAGCCAGCACCTCTACTATTCACGGAAGCGGTCCATTAGAATATTTATTTGAGCCATTAATTGAGCTTTTTGTTGATTCTGATGAAATACTATTTATTCCTTATGCTCGACCTGGAGGAATTTCTCTTGATGAATATACTATTGGTGTGAATAATATTTTTAAGAAAATTAATAAAAAAGTACTTGGAATACATATGTTTTCAGATACTATAGAAGCTTTTAAAAACACCCAGGGTATTTTTACTGGCGGAGGGAATACATTTCTTCTGGTGGATCAATTATACCGAAATAAAGTAATAGCACCCCTTAAAAAAGCAATAGATTCTGGCATCCCTTATTTAGGAACTAGTGCAGGAAGCAATATATGCGGGCTTACTATGCAGACAACCAATGATATGCCAATAGTACATCCTCCAAGTCTTAAAACTTTAGGCATTGTACCTTTTAATGTAAATGCGCATTACCTGGATCCTGATCCCAATTCTACGCATAAAGGTGAAACCCGAGAAACACGTATTAAAGAGTTTCATACAATAAATCCGCAACCTGTAGTTGGACTTAGAGAAGGAAGTTGGTTAAGAATTCATCAAAATGATATAACCCTAAAAGGTGATTTATCCGCAAGAATTTTTGAACAAAATAAAAGCCCTTATGAAATACCTACAGGTAGTTCTTTATCAGGATTAAACTAATTGATGTATGCAATACCAGAAAATTCTTGATACAATTAAATCTGAAACATTAGCCAGACCTATTACAGGAAAAGTAGCTACTTATATTCCAGAATTAGCTAAGATTGACCCTGATAAATTCGGAATGCATTTATACTGTATTAACTCAGGTCATTATGGTTTTGGCAATGAGAGTGAGCGTTTTTCTATCCAAAGTATTTCTAAGGTATTCTCATTAACACTGGCAATGTCTTTATTGGATGATGAATTATTTGAGCGAGTAGATGTAGAACCATCGGGAGACCCTTTCAATTCATTGATTCAGTTAGAGTATGAAAATGGAATCCCAAGAAATCCTTTTATAAATGCAGGCGCATTGGTTATTGCTGATATTTTAGTTTCAATACTTGAAAACCCTCAGCAAGAGTTCTTGGATTTTATACATAAAATTACAGGAAACACTACTATTAACATCAATCAAAAAGTTTTTGATTCTGAAAAGAAATATAGTCATCGCAATGCTGCTTTGTTGAACCTCATGAAATCTTTTGGTAATATAAAAAATGACATAGAAACTGTTTTAGATCTTTACATTTATCAATGTTCTATTGAGATGTCGTGCAAAGAATTAGCAACTGCCTTTATGATTTATGCTAACGCCGGAAATACTTTGTCGGATGACATCGAGGTCATCACTTCTAGAAAAACAAAACGTATCAATGCTATTATGCAGACCTGCGGATTTTATGATGAAGCAGGAGAATTTAGTTTTAGAGTGGGTTTACCAGGTAAAAGTGGTGTAGGTGGAGGAATTGCAGCTATTCATCCAGGTCAATATGCAGTAACTGTATGGAGTCCTCCTCTTAATCCAAAAGGAAATTCTGAACTGGGAATGTATGCGCTAGAAAGATTGACGACTTTGACTGGGTTTTCTATATTTTGAAACTCTATCGGATTAAGTCTATATTTTAAACATATACTAAAGAAAGTATTAATGAGCGTGCACAAGTTTAGAATCAACGAAATACAACTTAAATAAATACAAAATCCCAGATAAAAAATGTAGCATAAAAACTGTCCATAAAATAATTTTTATCTTCACATCTTCATTCTTACTAAGTAATTTAGGCAATAAAAAAGTAGCTGTAGACAATAAAAGGATATAGGCACAAATAATATTTTGCCAAGTAAAATTACCATGAAGTCTTCTCGGGCCATCTTCTACGATAAAAGCGCTTATTAAAATTCCAAAGATCGTAAGACATAATGCATATAAAAAAGCCTTATTCTTTAGAATATCCCTATGGTAATAAATTGCTGCTATAGGAAATGCAAATGAAAAAAACAATGCTATTGGAATATACCAAGCAGGTATAAAATTCCTAACAAATTCAAAAGGAGCTCCTATTGTCAATGAGCTTTTTCCTGAAACAAATGTACCGGTCTGATAATAATAAATACTAATATATTGAAGAAACAAAACAACTAAACCAATAAATAATGGGAAAAACTTTATCGAATGACTAATCCTTTTCTCCAATGTAAAGTCTTTGACAAGAAACAAAGCCGTAACAGGAGCATAAACAAATATAAATGAAGGCTTTACAAAAATATTTAAAACAACAAGCAATGTTATAAACCAAATATCCTTGGACCATAAAGAATTATAGTTTTTGTCAAATATTTTTAACTGTTTCCAAAAAAGAAGTATTGCTAGCGGAAATACTGCTATAACAGTAGAGTTGTGCCAAACTACGGATGGAATTCTGCCTAAATACATCTTTTCTAAGACAAAAAAATTATAAACATCTGGAATCGCAAAACAAAAAATCAAAGCAAATGAAATAACTTTAATCAAAAGCACTTTATATTCAAATTTAGAGTCCAAAACCACTTCGGAAAGCATATACTTGGAAATAACATATTTACCTAAAGTCGATATTGCTAATAATAATACTGCAACTAATGTCATTATAGTAACATTACTTGAAAAAAAAGAGAGAAAATTAAGAATAAAAAAGAACAAAAAATGAGGAGAATATGAGGACTGACCATTATTAACCCAAATTATAGATTCTATATGTAAATTCATATCCGTTGAGAGATACTTTAAGATACACCAAAAAAGTACAGTACATAACACAAAAAGTAAAATGTTATCCAGGTCTTTATACTTTAAAATTTTATTCATTCTAGTTTTAATTCAAATTAAGTAAATTAATATCTCGTAATAGCCAATAACAATTATAAAGACCCTGTAAAACAATTATTTTTTCTTTGAAAGTATGTAATATCTATTGTCAATTATTTTATTATTGATCCCAGCTCTATTTGGTCTAATAATATGATAATCATAATCTCCTATCTCCACCTGATAATAGGGAACAATATACCTTATAGGAGCCCCATTTGATGTTTTTAAAGGCAAACCAAATAAATCTAAAGAATAATCTCTAGGGGTATAATTAAGTAAAATAGTTGAACTTTCCTTGAGCTCTTTAGCTATTTGATCAAAAGCAGCTTTTCTATGTAAGTTCTGTGAACTATTTAAATTAATTCTATTTCGCTCTAATATCCATTCCTTAGTTGTATCTAGGTTAAGCACAAATAAAACAAAAACACTAGCAATTATTGGGTATCTTAAATAATTTTTCACCCCTGTAACAATAAAAATAATGCTAAAATAAAATAAAGGTGACATTGTACGAATTTCTCTCCCTCCAAATGCATCGTATAAAAAAAACAGTAATAAAAAATTAACAGCTCCTATTAAACTTATCGCTTTAGATAATCTATTTTTATTTTTAATAGCATCAAATACAAAATAAAAAACAACTCCTATATTTATATATTTTATTGTATCGTATACGGAATTGAAATTTTTTATTGAGAAATAAAATTTAATATTTTCAAAAAAGTGAGTAACTAAAGAAACTAAAAACCCCCAAACATCGCCATTCTCTAATAAAACTAACAACGAAGAAAAATAGTTAGGTATTGATTCTGTAAACATTTTTGTAAACAAAAATGATAACAATACTCCTAAAAAAAATATAATTCCATATTTTTTATATTCTCTTTTAGAATCTGCTAATGGAATCAAACCTATCAACCAAAAAAACCAAAGACTTCTAAAAAAACTTCCTATAAAAATCACTCCTATAAATAACCATACATATAAACTGTTCTCTTCTTTTTCGTATAACTTATAAAGCAAAATACTTAGTACAATAGCTATAAAAACATGAATAGATTCTTGCATATATGTAAAACCATATAATTGAAAAAAAGGATAGAGTAAAATCAGACAAGAAATCCAAATTTTTTGACTGATTGTTAATGGTTTCAAAAAACTAATTAATAATATAGCAACAACAATAAGAGCGAAATTTAAATAAATAAAACTCAAATTGGTCCAATCAAAAAAATAAGCCACAATACCGTGTAATAATGAATATGCAAAACCATGGGCATCCGAACTAAAAATAACACTGCCTTTTCCACTATAAGTCAAAGCTGCTTGTAATGTATTATTTTGAATATAAGAATCTGCATTTATAAAATAAAAATACTCATCACTCCATACCGGAAGATAATTATCTGATATTAAAAGTATTAAATGCGAATAATTGAAAAAAATCAAGTACAATACTATTAGACCTAGTGCTATATCAATAAATAATAAGTTTTTTACTATATTAATTTTCATTCACAAAATTTATTAAAAAATCTATTTATTCTTCTTATTTTGTTTTGCCCATTTCAGATTATTTTTAGCCATTTGAAAGCTTGGAGCCAATTCTATAGCTTTTTCACAGGCTTCTATTGCTTTATCGTGCTCTCCCATACGATTATATGATGTACATAAATTATTATAGGCAACTGCATTGTTAGGATCTTTTTCTAATAACTCTAGAGTTGCAATAATACTTTTCCTCTGGTCACCTAATTTATAGTAATTATCACTAATAAAATTATATTCTTCTATCGTAAAATTTTTGATGTTTCTTCTGTGAATTCCTTCATTAGAAATTATAAAATTGTTTTTAGCCAATTCCATATTTGGTTTAACCAACAGGGCTCTTTCACAGGCTAATCTGGCCTCCTCAAAAAGGAGCAACTTATTATAAGCCGAACACAAATTATTAAATGCTATATAATTATAAGGATCCAATCTAGTTGCTTCCTTCAGAGAGCTTATACTTTTAAAATAATCACCTTTATTATACTGTAATAAAGCTAGTTGACCATACCCATTAGATGAAGTTTTCTTTTTTAACTCTGACGTTAATTCTTCAATATGTCTATCTATATTTTTATGGTTTCTAATTATAAAACAAATAGGTACTCCTTCAATTTTTATCTCGTGTACTGTGTGATCTTCAGACCAGTTTACATTTAAATGATCTTTGTTATATTTTCCTTCGGCTAATAAAATAATAGAATAATCCCAATCCATAGAATGTCTTCTATCTTCTACATAAATCAAACCAGTTTCTTTTTTATTCTGGTAATTTAATTTAGTTTGACTTCCATAGTACATACGTACCTTTGGAGGATTATTTTTATCTCCTATATTTTCTTCTAACCAATCTACAGCAGATTTTACTGCTACGCCATAATAATCTATTTCGTAATTACCAAAGGCCCCAGACACTCCCCCTACAATTGGGCTAAAATATAGCGCTTGCAAAGGGTGATATTGTATCATAAATTTTAATGGTTGTAACATGAGAAATACCATACAACCAAAAACAATTTTGACTATATTTTTGGCAGGAATCATACTGAATAATTTGTACCAACTAACTGCACTTAAAATAACCATCGGTAATACCAAAAACATAAACTGTCTAGAACCATCATGGCTATTTGGATTCGCAATAATTATCAAGATCATTGGAAATACTGATGCGAATAAAATCAGGGAAATCTTAAGTATATTCTGCTTAGTTTCTCTAAAATAAAGTAAAGGTATTAGAAAGAACCCTAGAAATGCGTGTAACGGCATCATGATAATAAACAAGTTTTTTATAGCATAATACCAAGGCATTTCAAAACTACTCTTCCACTCTCCTTCAAACAATTGCAAGTTTTCAAAACCTCTAAACTCACCCATTTTAAGCAAGATTTCAACAGGAACTTTAAACGGATTGGTCTGAGCGTACGGCCAAAAAATACTAGTTGCCAAGTAAGATAGTATCGAAACACCTAATGTTTTACCAAATAAAAGTAATGAGTCTTTCCATTGAATCTCTTTAAATCTGGATTCATAATGCCTTAAGATCCACCATAAAAAAACCGCCAAAATAAGATACCCAATAGCAATAAGTCCAATGACCCTAATATTTATTAGCAATGAAATATTTAAAATCAAGAAAACAGCTCTTTTAATGGTAATCGCTGGCAGTTCTTTCAATAGCTTTATGATATGGAATAAAGAAAACATATAGAATGCTGCAGCCGGAATATCTTTTGGATTATTCATTGAATACCCAAAAAAGACAGGACACAACACTGCAAATACCAAAGCTAATAACCCAGATTTCCAACCTCCTAACTCCTTCCCTATCAGTCCGCAAAACAAAAACAAAAGAAAACCAAAAACTGAATTTATCAAATTCTTAAAGGCATAGGCATTATAAGAATCAAAAAATTGATGTAAAAAATTAGTAACCAAATCAAAGAAACCACCAAAACCATTCATACCACGATTTTCGTGATCTTTACTTAAGGCTACATCAATATATTTTCCATTTTCATCAACAGGACTTAGTTTTGCTATTTCATCAATACCTTTAAAATAATTTAATATCCTCTCTCCATGATCTTGATGAATTTTGGTATCTTCTAATGGACCATAATCTTTACTCAAAAACATCATAGTCCAACCAATAACGAAAGCGGTTAATATAAAGCCATTTCGATAGGTAATCATTTTTTTTAGATCAAACTCCGTGAAATCCTTATTTTTCATCAAAAAAACTTATAACCAGATTTATTATTTTATTTTGATCTTCCATATGTAATTCATAGTATAAAGGTAATCGTAACAATCTTTCGGAAAACATCTCGCAATTATCTAACTCAAGGTTATCATTTTCTAATTCATAAAAAGGACTTTTATGCAAGGATACATAGTGAAAAACGGCATATACCCCATTTTCTTTCAAATGAGTAATTAACCGACTTCGTTCCTCTACATGTTTACATAATATATAAAACAAGTGTCCATTACAGCTGGCATATGCTGGTATGCTTGGTAATTCAAATAAACCTTCATTTTCAAGTTTTTTAAGACCTTCGTAATATTGATTCCATAGTGTCTTTCTTCTGGATTGGATCTTCTTTAAATTCTCCAATTGCGCAAACAAAAAAGCAGCCGTTACATCTGAAGGCAAAAAAGAAGATCCAACATCAACCCAAGAATATTTATCCACTTCTCCTCTAAAAAATGCGGATCGATTCGTTCCTTTCTCCCAAATAATTTCAGCTCTTTTATCAAAACGTTCGTCGTTAATAACTAACATTCCTCCCTCTCCTGAAATAATATTTTTAGTCTCATGAAATGAAAATGTTCCTAAATGCCCTATTGTACCAAGTGGCCTTCCTTTATAATATGAATCAATTGCCTGCGCTGCATCTTCTATAACAAATAATTTATGGTTATTCGCAATATCCATAATTGTATCCATATCACAGGCTACACCCGCATAGTGCACAACCACAATTGCCTTTGTTTTTGATGTAATTAATCCTTCAATTAAATTTGCATCGATATTTGGATTATCAGAATAGCTATCCGCAAACACTATTTTAGCACCACGTAAAACAAAAGCATTGGCAGTAGAAACAAAAGTATACGATGGCATAATAACCTCATCACCTGGTTTAATATCAATGAGTATTCCTGCCATTTCCAAAGCATCTGTACAAGAAGACGTCAATAAACAATTTCTAAAACCTATAACCTCTTTAAAAAAATTATGGCATTTTTGGGTATAATATCCGTTACCAGAAATTTTCCCTCGTAAAACTGCATCTTTTATATAATACAACTCATCGCCAGTCATATAGGGTTTGTTAAATGGAATCATTTAGTTAAAATATGTAGATTGCTTTTTGATTAGTTACTTTAATGTGTACTTATATTTTCCAGAAAACTTACCATATAAAAACAGAGATACACATTTTATCAATTAGCAATTTACTAAACTCTTCAATTTATTTAGTAATTTTAGAAAATAATCATCCATAAATAAAACGAAATATTTGAAAATATCAATAATAAGCCCTGTCTACAGAGCTCAGAATCTTGTAGTTGAACTTGTAGAACGATTGGAAAATTCTTTATCCCAAATCTTCAATCAATATGAAATCATATTGGTTGAAGATGGGAGTCCTGATAATTCTTGGGAAGAAATTGAAAATATTTGTGTCCAAAATAAAAATGTAAAAGGAATTAAATTAAGTAGAAATTTTGGGCAGCATTATGCAATAACCGCTGGATTAGCTAGTGCTACTGGAGAATGGATTGTTGTAATGGATTGTGATTTACAAGATCAACCCGAAGAAATACCAAAACTATTTAATAAAACCAAAGAAGGATATGATATTGTGTATGCCCAAAGAGAACTAAGGCAAGATGGAGTTTTTAAAAAAATATCATCAAAATTATTTTATAAAACCTTTGGTTATTTAACAGATAGTAAACAAGACCCTTCTATTGCTAACTTTGGAATTTATCATCAAAAAGTAATACAATCCATATTGTCTATGAACGATCATGTACGCTTTTTTCCCACCATGGTTCAATGGGTAGGGTTTAAAAGTGCTAAAATAAATGTAGAACATAGTTCAAGAGCAGAAGGTAAATCTTCTTACTCTTGGAGAAAATTAATTAATTTAGCGATTAATAATATCATTGCTTTTTCTGACAAACCTCTACGACTAACAATCCGGTTAGGGTTAATAATAGCTACACTTTCATTTCTTTCTGGTCTGATATACATTTACAGATATATTAATGGAGAAATTAAAGTACTTGGTTTTGCTAGTATTGTTATTTCTATTTGGTTCTTATCAGGTTTAATAATTTTTATCCTTGGAATCATTGGTATTTATCTAGGAAAAACTTTTGATAAAGTAAAAGAAAGACCAACTTATATTATTTCAAAAAGAATAAATAACTAAAAGTAATTTAATAAGAAATTTACCGGAGCATAGTCTTATTTAGGATGAAACACTTGAATAATAAATTAAACAAAGAGATAGAATTTTTAGAATGGGATTCTAATTTCTTTAACATTCGTGTTGGAAGAGTTTATTCGGATCTAAAAAAAATAGATCTGACTAAAGTTTCTGATTTCGATCTAATATATATTCATTCTAAGATTTTATTAGAAAACACTAGTCTCCATTTATATGATAAAAAAGTTACTTTTGAAAAGAACATAACTTCAATAAAAAAAAACCTCGAAACCTCTTCAATTACGAAATATGATAAAGAACTAACTAAAGAGTTAACTGATTTAGCGATTGCAAGTGGAACATATTCAAGATTCAAATTAGATCCAAACCTTTCTCATCGTTTCGAAGATTTTTTCACTTTATGGATTAAAAACAGCTTAAATGGAAAATTAGCAGATTTCGTTTACGTTTACAAAAAGGAAAATAAAGTTATAGGCTTCATATCATTAAAGAAAAATGATTCTTATTATCAAATAGGCTTAATTGCTACTTCATCACTACATCGAGGTTTAGGAATAGGATCAATTTTGTTACAAAAAGCAGAAGAGATTGCCAAGTCCGAAAAAATTTCTAGAATAATTGTTGTGACTCAGTTAGACAATCAAATTGCTTGTAATTTCTATAAAAAAAATGGATACCAAATAAAATCAACAGAGTACATTTATCACCATTGGTTTAAATAATTCTTTTCGCAAAAGGATGATAATCCTCTTGTAAAGGAGAAATCTCAGCATTTCTAATATCATGTACAATTTGTATCGAGGTTTTAGCATCCAAAAGTCCATATCCTTCACCTTTTAATATTCCTTCATAACTTCTTGTATGTAATTCTGTAAATCCAGTACTAAACTCAATCTCTTCATTATCAATAGTTATAGATCTATATGTTCTCTTACCCTGTGCTTTTATAGCATCGGGAATATTATCATAATTAATAGACAAAAACCATCTTACTCTAGCTTTTTCGAATTCTAAGTACCCTGAAGCGCTATCATTAGTCAACAAATGAACCTTATTACTTTTCACTTCTCCAAAAACCCATGACAACATATCATAAAAATGTACACCAATATTTGTAGCTACACCTCCTGATTTAGAAACATCTCCCTTCCAAGAAGCATGGTACCAATTACCCCTAGAAGTTAAATACGTTAAATCAAAATCGTATACTTTATCTTTTGGTCCATTGTCTACTTTTTCTTTTAAGGCAATAATACTTGGATGTAATCGTAATTGTAAAATAGTATTCACATTTCCTTCAGATTCTTTTTCAATTTCAACCAATGCATCAATATTCCATGGATTCAATACTAGAGGTTTTTCACAGATGGCACTTGCTCCTCTTCTTAATGCCATTCTAATATGAGAATCATGAAGATAATTTGGTGTACAAATACTTACATAATCCAATTGGATATTCCTTCGTCTTTTTAGTTTCTCAATATGTCTATCAAAACGCTCAAACTCGACAAAAAAATGTGACTCAGGAAAATAACTATCAATAATACCTACACTATCAAATTTATCAAGTGCAGCAATCAAATTATTATTTGTATCCTTAATCGCTTTTAAATGTCTAGGAGCTATATAACCTCCAACACCCATAATCGCAAAGTTTTTATTCTCCATATATTATATTTTAAAGACGTTTCCATCAACAAGTTCATATCTTTCATTACTTTCAGTGCAAACAGCGGTATGATTTACATCAAAATCTAGTCTATGCCCATACTCACTCATCCACCCTATTTGCTTTGCAGGATTGCCTACCATTAACGCGTATGGTTTAACTTCTTTAGTTATAACAGCACCGGCACCGACAAAAGCATAGATACCTATATCATTACCACAAACAATAGTAGCATTTGCTCCAATTGTCGCTCCTTTACCTACATGAGTTTTAGCATAACCACCTTTTCTGATGATTGCACTTCTCGGATTGATAATATTAGTAAAAACGCAGGATGGACCTAAAAAAACATCATCATCACAAGTAACCCCAGTATACACAGAAACATTATTCTGAATTTTCACATTATTACCCAAAATTACTTCAGGTGAAATCACAACATTTTGTCCGATATTACAATTTTTACCTATCACAGATCCAGACATAATATGGGAGAAATGCCAGATTTTAGTGGAATTTCCAATTTGACAATCAGAATCAATAACAGCTGTTTCGTGAGCAAAATATTCATTATCCATTGGTACAATTTAATTATTCTTAAAAAAGGGTATTTTGATTTAATCTCTTTATTTAAGATTCTCAAATATAAAATAATTCGTTTTGTTTTATTTCAAAAACTCAATTACATGGATAAAACCTCACCATATCTCAAAAATATTTATTTACATCAATATCTAAAACAACTTAAAACTATTATATTTAACTCCTAAATCTATATATACTCGCTACCAACATTCAATGAAAAAGAATATCAAAATAAAACTTACATATCATTAATACTAATTTTCTAACACTTCAAGATTCATATGCTTAAAGATTTTGCTTCTAGGAAATTTGAGATCTTATTCTTGATATTTATAATTACGTCTACTATAGTAGTGTATTTGGGTCATTTTGATAATCCATTTTTTTTTGATGATAAACATACAATATCCGAGAACGAATCTATCAGAAGTTTAGAAAATTGGAGTGATTTTTTTACGGATGCTGATACCTTTAGCTCATTACCAGCTAATAGAGCTTACAGACCTATGGTAACACTAATGAATGCAATAGACTATTCGATCGCAGGAGGTTTGGATTCAAGGTATTATCATTATCACATCTTTTTTTGGTTTATTGTACTCATAATTCTTGTTTATACATTATCTAAACATCTATATCGAATTTCTTTAATAGATAATAAGTATGCTGGAGTAATTGCTCTTTTTGCAACCGCCTGGTTTGCATTACACACCGCCAATGCGGAAACGATTAATTACATCTGTGCCCGTTCTGACTCATTCTCTACTTTATGTATTGTTGCTTCTCTCCTACTTTACATACATCCTTTTGGTAGAAAGTGGTTTTTATATATTATAACTATGATTATTGGAATCTGGACAAAACAAACTGGAGTCATGTTCTTTCCTATTTTAGGAGTATATATATTATTATTTGAAGAAGATTCATTAGTAACTAACTTTAAAAAAGATACTTCTAAAAATATTATACTAATTGCTAAGAAAATTGCACCTGTTGGAATAATTGCTATATCACTATTTATATTTAATCAATACTTTTTAACTCCATCTTCAACCAATTCTACAAATTATGGAGTTTCAAGGTTCGAGTATTTTAGCACACAATGGTATGTAACGGTTCATTATTTAGCAAACTTCTTGCTACCTATTAATTTAAGTGCGGATCCAGATCTTGCTGTAATAAAACCTTGGTATCACATTAAAAATATCTTTGGATTATTAATCATTATATCCATGTTTACCTTAATGATCAAAACATCTCTTAAAAAGAATCTAAGGCCAATTTCTTTTGGGATAGCATGGTTTTTTATCGCTCTATTGCCCACAGCTATAAACCCTTTGTTTCAAATTGCGAATGATCACAGAACTTTCTTTCCGTATATAGGTCTTTTTGTAGCAATACCGTATGGGATATTTTATCTCTTGAAGAAATATGAATTACTTAAAAAATACAAAAATGTTGTCATCTTGGCATCCGTATTGATTTTCATAGCACACGGAATAGGCACCATAAATAGAACGAAAGTATGGTCCTCCTCAGAAACCTTATGGCTCGATGTTACTCAAAAAAGCCCTAATAATGGAAGAGGTCTTATGAACTATGGACTTACTCATATGGCAAAAGGTAATTATGAGAATGCATTGTTCTATTTTAACAAAGCACTCAAACTTTTACCTAATTACTATGTACTGCATATTAATCTAGGAATACTATATCATTCGATCAATAACGAATCCAAAGCTACAGAACATTTTAAAAAAGCACTTAATCTAAACTCATCTTCTCCAGACCCTGAATACTGTTATGCTATTTTTCTAATTGATAAAAAGAGGTATACCGAAGCTGAAAAATATCTTAACCTAGCCATTCAAAAAAGTCCTAACCATATAAGGTCAAAAGAATTATTAACTGAAATTTCTGGAAAAGCAACTAATTACCAAGAAGAAATAAAAGATCTTGAAAACAATACAAAAGAGATTAATTCTATTGAAAATCACATAGAACTTAGTTTAAAGTATTATGATGCTAAAAATTATAACAAGGCTATAGAAACTTGCAAAGAAATTCTAAAAATTGATCCAAACAATGCAAATGCTTATAATAACTTATGCGCTTCTTATAATCAATTAAAAAAATGGAAATTAGGAGCTGAAGCTTGTAAAAAGGCTTTGGAGATTAGTCCAAATTTTCAATTAGCTAAAAATAACCTGAAATGGGCTACAGATAATATTGACAACTAATACAATTACACAAAAACACAATGCTTAACAATAAAACAATAGCGGTAGTAGTACCTTGCTACAATGAATCTCAGCAAATAATGATGGTTCTTGATAGCATGCCATCATTTGTGGATCGAATTATAGTAGTGGATGATGCATCAAAAGATGACACCGTAGACACGGTTATGAAACATTTAGATAACAACACATCCGACCTTAAGCTAACCTCAAACCTAAAAAATGAGATTGTACCAAACATTTATAATCGTGCGGATATAGAAGTCAGACAAAAAAGTATCGATGAGATCCAAAAGTTCACTCCTTCAGAAATTGTAAACAAAATTCCTGATCAAGAGAAAATTGTCGTAATAAAACACTTAACCAATGGCGGTGTAGGTGCTGCTATCGCCACCGGTTATAAATGGTGCAAAGATCATGATATTGATTGTACTGCGGTAATGGCTGGAGATGGACAAATGGATCCTGATGAGTTAGAATCTATCTGTAAACCAGTGGTTGATGAAGGAATAGATTATGTGAAAGGGAATCGGTTAATTCATAAAAGCGCTTGGGTAATAATACCTAGAGTACGTTTTTTAGGAAATTCAATTCTCAGCATTCTAACAAAAGTTGCTTCGGGATATTGGGGAGTATCCGATACCCAAAGTGGATACACAGCCATATCCAATAACGCACTAAATTCCGTTCCGTTATATGATATTTATAAAAGATATGGAATGCCTAATGATTTATTAGTAAAACTAAACATAGCGTTTTGTACTATTCGAGAAGTAAAAATAAAACCAATATATGGCGTAGGAGAAAAATCAAAACTAAATATTATCAAAGTTTCTCTTCCTATTTTATTTTTATTAATTCGATGCTTTTTCACAAGACTCCAAACAAAATATTTATATCGTAGTTTTCATCCTCTATATTTATTGTATTGGGTAGCATTTATTATTGGTATTATAAATAGTTATTTTCTATATCAGTTAATTGCTAACTTTTTCATACCAAATTCGAAAACACCAACAGATTACCTAATCATATTTATTTTCCTAACAATATCAGGCTTCCAGTCTTTACTATTTGCAATGTGGATGGATATCCAGGATAATGAAAGGCTATCAAAATAATAATAAATGCTATTTTATTTGTTTTAAATCCTTTAACCTTATTGGAGAAAGATAAAACCAAATAGCTCCAGGAATAAAAGAAATAAGTTGGAGTAGAAAAATAATCAAGGATAATGCAATAGCATCTTCAGCTGGCAGCTTGTACAATTGAAAAATTACAACAAGAGATGTTTCTCGTACCCCTATTCCTAATACAGTAATTGGAAGTAATGTTAATATTCCTAAAATAAAAGTCCCCAGAAATAACCCCAAATGATCAATCTCAATTCCCATTGCCCAAGCCATATAATTAAAAACGCCATAAATTAACACCATACTAAAACAAGTAATTACAAAACCTTGACCACTTTTAAACCATCCTAAATCGTGTGAATTAAATGCTTCCAACCAAGGCTTAATAATTTTTGTAAACCTCTTTCTATATCTAAAAAGAATTAAAAGGAATACTACCCCTCCTAATAAACAAAAAACAATTCCTATATATTCTTTGGGTAGTTTTAAAATATAAAAACTAAACTGATAATAAATAATAGCTGCGAAACTAAAAAGTAACAAACAAATTAAATCAAAAAGACGATCCATAATTAGACTGGACCATCCAATTTTCTGTGTAGGCAAATCATCCTTAATATAAATTAGTCTTCCAAAATCTCCCAAACGTCCCGGTGTAATATTAGCCAAAAAAAGACCTATAAAAAAAACTTTTAAAGCTTTATATTTTCCCAATGGAATTCCATAAGAATTGGAGATAATTTTCCATCTTACACTTTTTAAATAAAAAGCGATCCACAAAATTAATACTCCAATAAGTATATGAAAAAAAGAAACTTTCTTCATTGAATCCAAAGTTTCTTCCCACCCCACTTTATGAATAAGATAAGAAAGCAAGATGATTCCAACGAATTTTAACCAAAAGCTAATATTTAGAAAACTTTTATTACCCATAAATAAAACAATAACTATTAAAAGCCAAAATAACGAATGTAAGTATTACTGTGCAAAAAATCCGTTCTAACTATAAAAACCAACAACACAACTTAAAATTAACTCAAGAAAGAAACATTAAAAATTCTCATACTCTGAGGAAGATAAACTAAAAAGCCTCATCTTGAAGATGAGGCTTTGAGCGGGAGACCGGGTTCGAACCGGCGACATTCAGCTTGGAAGGCTGACGCTCTACCAACTGAGCTACTCCCGCCTTAACTGATGGCAAATGTATTAGATTTCTTCAAAAATAAAAATAAAAACAAAATTATTTTTAAGATATTTATTTACATATTATAGGCTTTAACATTAAATAAAACAGCTATTTCAGCTGATTAACAATAACTTAATTTAACATCAAAATTTTAAAAAAAATGTGTTTTATCGAAAAAAAATGCTTTTAATCGGATAAAACATGTATTTTTGTAGTTAAGAAAATATTAATATATTAGCAACTTATCTATATTTACTTAGATAAGCGGTTAATTTTGTTCAATTAAACAGAGTTACGTGATAACCCCAATTAAAAAGAGGTAAAACTCTTTTTTAAAAAGAAATTTCCTACAGCCTATGAAGGTAAAATTACTTCTTTTTATATTTATGCTTTCGTCTTTTGCCCATGTATTTGCTCAGGTAAAAGTTGGTGACAATCCCGATCAAATAGATGATTCATCTATATTGGAATTAGAAAGTGTTGACAAAGCTTTTGTTTTAACACGGGTTACTACCTCACAGATGAATGCAATCACTCCATTGAATGGAGCTTTAGTATATAATACTGATGATAGCTGTATTTTCCAATACAACAATAATAGCTGGACAAGCCTCTGTTCAGGTAACGACAATCAAGTATTAACATTTAATTCTACTACCAATATACTAACTTTGGAAAATGGAGGATCTGTTGATTTAACTTCTTTAATTAATGATCCAGACCCAGATCCTACTAACGAAATACAAATACTAAGTCAAAGTGGAAACACCATATCTCTATCAAATGGAGGTGGAAGTGTTACTGAAACGATATCTACACTTATTGATAATGGTGATGGCACTTTTACTTATACAGCTGAAGATGGCACAATCACTAATATAGGAGCTATAGGCGTTCCTGGACCTACCGGGCCAACGGGTTTCACAGGGAGAACTGGGTTCACTGGTGCGACTGGAAGAACTGGATTTACAGGGAGAACTGGATTCACTGGAACTACTGGAAGAACAGGATTTACAGGTAGAACTGGGTTCACTGGAGCTACCGGAAGAACAGGATTTACAGGGAGAACAGGATTTACAGGGAGAACAGGATTCACTGGTGCTACTGGAAGAACAGGATTCACAGGTAGAACTGGGTTCACTGGAGCGACTGGAAGAACAGGATTTACAGGTAGAACTGGGTTCACTGGTGCTACCGGAAGAACAGGATTTACAGGGAGAACAGGATTCACTGGAGCTACCGGAAGAACAGGATTTACGGGGAGAACAGGATTCACTGGAGCTACTGGAAGAACAGGATTTACAGGGAGAACAGGATTCACTGGAGCTACCGGAAGAACAGGATTTACGGGGAGAACAGGATTCACTGGTAGAACAGGATTTACAGGTAGAATAGGGTTCACTGGAGCTACTGGAAGAACAGGATTTACAGGTAGAACTGGATTCACTGGAGCTACTGGAAGAACAGGATTTACAGGGAGAACCGGATTCACTGGGGCTACTGGAAGAACAGGATTTACAGGGAGAACAGGATTTACGGGTAGAACTGGATTCACTGGAGCTACTGGAAGAACAGGATTTACAGGTAGAACAGGATTCACTGGAGCGACTGGAAGAACAGGATTTACAGGTAGAACAGGGTTCACTGGGGCTACTGGAAGAACAGGATTTACAGGGAGAACAGGATTCACTGGAGCTACTGGAAGAACAGGATTTACGGGTAGAACTGGATTCACTGGGGCTACTGGAAGAACAGGATTTACAGGGAGAACAGGATTCACTGGAGCTACTGGAAGAACAGGATTTACGGGTAGAACTGGATTCACTGGGGCGACTGGACGTACAGGATTTACGGGTAGAACGGGATTCACTGGGGCTACTGGAAGAACAGGATTTACAGGTAGAACAGGGTTCACTGGAGCTACCGGAAGAACAGGATTTACAGGTAGAACTGGGTTCACTGGAGCTACTGGAAGAACAGGATTTACAGGGAGAACTGGGTTCACTGGTGCTACTGGAAGAACAGGATTTACAGGTAGAACAGGATTCACTGGAGCTACCGGAAGAACAGGATTTACGGGTAGAACTGGATTCACTGGAGCTACTGGAAGAACAGGATTTACAGGTAGAACAGGATTCACTGGGGCTACCGGAAGAACAGGATTTACAGGGAGAACAGGATTCACTGGGGCTACCGGAAGAACAGGATTTACAGGGAGAACAGGATTCACTGGAGCTACCGGAAGAACAGGATTTACGGGTAGAACAGGATTCACTGGTGCTACTGGAAGAACAGGATTCACAGGTAGAACAGGATTCACTGGTGCTACTGGAAGAACAGGATTTACGGGTAGAACAGGATTCACTGGAGCTACTGGAAGAACAGGATTTACAGGTAGAACAGGATTCACTGGGGCTACTGGAAGAACAGGATTTACAGGGAGAACTGGATTCACTGGAACTACTGGAAGAACAGGATTTACGGGTAGAACAGGATTCACTGGGGCTACCGGAAGAACAGGATTTACAGGGAGAACTGGATTCACTGGGGCTACCGGAAGAACAGGATTTACAGGGAGAACAGGATTCACTGGGGCTACTGGAAGAACAGGATTCACTGGAGCTACTGGAAGAACAGGATTTACGGGTAGAACTGGATTCACTGGAGCTACTGGAAGAACAGGATTTACAGGTAGAACTGGGTTCACTGGTGCTACCGGAAGAACAGGATTTACAGGTAGAACTGGGTTCACTGGAGCTACCGGAAGAACAGGATTTACGGGTAGAACTGGGTTCACTGGAGCTACTGGAAGAACAGGATTTACAGGTAGAACAGGATTCACTGGAGCTACCGGACGTACAGGATTTACGGGTAGAACTGGATTCACGGGAGCTACCGGAAGAACAGGATTTACAGGGAGAACTGGATTCACTGGAGCTACCGGACGTACAGGATTTACAGGGAGAACTGGATTCACGGGAGCTACCGGAAGAACAGGATTTACAGGGAGAACTGGATTCACTGGAACTACTGGAAGAACAGGATTTACGGGTAGAACAGGATTCACGGGAGCTACCGGAAGAACAGGATTTACAGGGAGAACAGGATTCACTGGGGCTACTGGAAGAACAGGATTCACTGGAGCTACTGGAAGAACAGGATTTACGGGTAGAACTGGATTCACTGGAGCTACTGGAAGAACAGGATTTACAGGTAGAACTGGGTTCACTGGTGCTACCGGAAGAACAGGATTTACAGGGAGAACTGGGTTCACTGGAGCTACCGGAAGAACAGGATTTACGGGTAGAACTGGGTTCACTGGAGCTACTGGAAGAACAGGATTTACAGGTAGAACAGGATTCACTGGAGCTACCGGACGTACAGGATTTACGGGTAGAACTGGATTCACGGGAGCTACCGGAAGAATAGGATTTACAGGGAGAACTGGATTCACTGGAGCTACCGGACGTACAGGATTTACAGGGAGAACTGGGTTCACTGGTGCTACTGGACGTACAGGATTTACGGGTAGAACTGGGTTCACTGGAGCTACTGGACGTACAGGATTTACGGGTAGAACTGGGTTCACTGGAGCGACTGGACGTACAGGATTTACGGGTAGAACTGGGTTCACTGGAGCTACTGGAAGAACAGGATTCACAGGTAGAACAGGATTCACTGGTGCTACCGGAAGAACAGGATTCACAGGTAGAACTGGGTTCACTGGAGCTACTGGAAGAACAGGATTCACAGGTAGAACTGGATTCACTGGAGCGACTGGAAGAACAGGATTTACAGGGAGAACTGGATTCACTGGAGCGACTGGAAGAACAGGATTTACAGGGAGAACTGGATTCACTGGAGCGACTGGAAGAACAGGATTTACAGGGAGAACTGGATTCACGGGAGCTACTGGAAGAACAGGGTTCACAGGTAGAACTGGATTCACTGGTGCTACCGGACGTACAGGATTCACAGGTAGAACCGGATTCACTGGAGCTACTGGACGTACAGGATTTACGGGTAGAACTGGGTTCACTGGTGCTACTGGACGTACAGGATTTACGGGTAGAACTGGGTTCACTGGAGCTACTGGACGTACAGGATTTACGGGTAGAACTGGGTTCACTGGAGCTACTGGACGTACAGGATTTACGGGTAGAACTGGGTTCACTGGAGCTACTGGAAGAACAGGATTCACAGGTAGAACAGGATTCACTGGTGCTACCGGAAGAACAGGATTCACAGGTAGAACTGGGTTCACTGGAGCTACTGGAAGAACAGGATTCACAGGTAGAACAGGATTCACTGGTAATACTGGAAGAACAGGATTTACAGGTAGAACAGGATTCACTGGAGCTACTGGAAGAACAGGATTTACAGGTAGAACAGGATTCACTGGAGCTACCGGACGTACAGGATTTACGGGTAGAACTGGATTCACGGGAGCTACCGGAAGAACAGGATTTACGGGTAGAACTGGATTCACTGGAGCGACTGGAAGAACAGGATTTACAGGGAGAACAGGTTTCACTGGAGCTACTGGAAGAACAGGATTTACAGGTAGAACAGGATTCACTGGAGCTACCGGACGTACAGGATTTACGGGTAGAACAGGATTCACTGGAGCTACCGGACGTACAGGATTTACGGGTAGAACTGGATTCACTGGGGCTACTGGACGTACAGGATTTACGGGTAGAACAGGATTCACTGGAGCTACTGGAAGAACAGGATTTACAGGGAGAACTGGGTTCACTGGAGCTACTGGAAGAACAGGATTTACAGGTAGAACTGGGTTCACTGGTGCTACCGGAAGAACAGGATTTACGGGTAGAACTGGATTCACTGGGGCTACTGGACGTACAGGATTTACGGGTAGAACTGGATTCACTGGAGCGACTGGAAGAACAGGATTTACAGGGAGAACTGGATTCACGGGAGCTACTGGAAGAACAGGGTTCACAGGTAGAACTGGATTCACTGGTGCTACCGGACGTACAGGATTCACAGGTAGAACCGGATTCACTGGTGCTACCGGAAGAACAGGATTTACAGGTAGAACAGGATTCACCGGAGCTACTGGAAGAACAGGATTTACGGGTAGAACTGGATTCACTGGCGCTACCGGAAGAACAGGATTTACAGGTAGAACAGGTTTCACTGGAGCTACTGGAAGAACAGGGTTTACGGGTAGAACTGGATTCACTGGAGCTACTGGACGTACAGGATTTACGGGTAGAACTGGGTTCACTGGGGCTACTGGAAGAACAGGATTTACGGGTAGAACTGGGGTCACTGGAGCTACTGGAAGAACAGGATTTACAGGTAGAACAGGATTCACTGGAGCTACTGGAAGAACAGGGTTCACAGGTAGAACTGGATTCACTGGTGCTACCGGACGTACAGGATTCACAGGTAGAACCGGATTCACTGGAGCTACCGGACGTACAGGGTTTACAGGGAGAACAGGATTCACTGGTGCTACTGGACGTACAGGATTTACGGGTAGAACTGGGTTCACTGGAGCTACTGGACGTACAGGATTTACAGGGAGAACAGGATTCACTGGGGCTACCGGAAGAACAGGATTTACAGGGAGAACAGGATTCACTGGGGCTACTGGAAGAACAGGATTTACGGGTAGAACTGGATTCACTGGAGCTACTGGACGTACAGGATTCACTGGGGCTACCGGAAGAACAGGATTTACAGGGAGAACAGGATTCACTGGAGCTACTGGAAGAACTGGATTTACAGGGAGAACAGGATTCACTGGTGCTACTGGAAGAACAGGATTTACAGGGAGAACAGGATTCACTGGAGCTACCGGAAGAACAGGATTTACAGGTAGAACTGGATTCACTGGAGCTACTGGAAGAACAGGATTTACAGGGAGAACCGGATTCACTGGAGCTACTGGACGTACAGGATTTACAGGGAGAACAGGATTCACTGGAGCTACTGGAAGAACAGGATTTACGGGTAGAACTGGATTCACTGGAGCTACTGGAAGAACAGGATTTACAGGGAGAACAGGATTCACTGGAGCTACTGGAAGAACAGGATTTACGGGTAGAACTGGATTCACTGGGGCGACTGGACGTACAGGATTTACAGGGAGAACAGGATTCACTGGAGCTACTGGAAGAACAGGATTTACGGGTAGAACTGGATTCACTGGGGCGACTGGACGTACAGGATTTACGGGTAGAACGGGATTCACTGGGGCTACTGGAAGAACAGGATTTACAGGTAGAACAGGGTTCACTGGAGCTACCGGAAGAACAGGATTTACAGGGAGAACTGGATTCACTGGAGCTACTGGAAGAACAGGATTCACAGGGAGAACTGGATTCACTGGAGCTACCGGAAGAACAGGATTTACGGGTAGAACAGGTTTCACTGGAGCTACTGGAAGAACAGGATTTACGGGTAGAACAGGTTTCACTGGAGCTACTGGAAGAACAGGATTTACAGGTAGAACAGGATTCACTGGGGCTACCGGAAGAACAGGATTTACAGGGAGAACAGGATTCACTGGGGCTACCGGAAGAACAGGATTTACAGGGAGAACAGGATTCACTGGAGCTACTGGAAGAACAGGATTTACAGGTAGAACTGGGTTCACTGGGGCTACTGGAAGAACAGGATTTACAGGGAGAACTGGGTTCACTGGAGCTACCGGAAGAACAGGTTTCACAGGGAGAACAGGATTCACTGGGGCTACCGGAAGAACAGGATTTACAGGGGCTACTGGAAATCAAGGACCTAACACATTTGAATATAATTTCAACACTTCAACTTCAGGAAATGTAATTGCAGGTGAATATCGATTTGACTCTGCTAATTATAATACCACAACTCAAATAGTTATTCATCCTGATGATTTAAATGGCATAACAACCGATGCTTTTATACAAAATTTAGAAACAAACTCTGCTATATTAGTTAGGGATCCAGCTAATCTATCGAATTTTGTTACTTATACTGTAGATTCATTACCTACATTTAATGGAACTAATTGGGAGATTGATGTTACTTTCGAAGATGTAACTACTGGCTTACCATTACCAGGCAGTGGAGATACTAGATATATCAACTTTACTCCTGCTGGAGCACCAGGAGACCCGTCCACAGACAATCAAAATGCATCTGAAGTTCCATTAAGTCCTAACATAGATGTAGATAATGATGGTACAGATGAGACGAATGTTCAAGAAGCGTTAACAGATCTAGCCGCCTTACCTAAGATATGGGCAGCAGGTAGACATGGAGCTGATGAATTAAGTGGGACCGCTTCTAAATCAGTTTATAATGCAACCATTACTCGTGTAAGTCAAGGATTGTTTGATATTACGTTCCCTGATATTGGAAGCACTAATTACATTATACAGATAACACCTGAAGATTGTGGTGGTAACTGCCCCGATAACGGAGGAGCTGGCTACGATGATCCTACTGTTGGATATATCGCTTCTACTATTTCCTCAACTGGATTTAGAATAAGAGCAGGGGATAATGATAATGGTACTACGAACTTAGACTTAGCCGATCTAGGGTTTATGTTTACAGTCATTAGATTACCTTAATTAAAAAGTATTTTATTGTAGTTATTAATTTAAAAAGCCAATAGATCAAATTTTTCAAAATCAGGATATGAAAAAAATATTTTGTTATTTATTATTTATTTTTTGTATATCTAATTTAGATGCACAAATTGATGCTGGTAATTTACTAGGTCTTCCGGCGGCTACAGATTTTACAGAAATCAATGGGATAGTAGGTCCACAAATAGGAGCAATAGTATATAATCTTGATGATGATCAAGTATACCGTTTTACTAGTACCGGATGGCAAGTTATTAATGGTGAGAATATATATAGCGTTGATGGAACTCTTACAGGGAATAGAACGGTTGACATGGTTGGAAATCAGTTAAATTTTGATAGCGATGCTGATAGTGGATCCACACTAACCCTTAGAAGAACTAATAACGCTAACCAGATTGGCATTGCATTTAGAAATTCAGGGAATGCCTACCCCACCACTATTTCGTTGGGTACTACAACCAGTGGAAACTCTAATGGTTTAGATTTTTATGCCGGAGGTAATGTTTCAGTTGCAAACACGCTAACTAAAACTCTTGCACTTCAAAATAACAATCAAATCCAATTTTCTCAGTACGGATCGGATACTTTCTTAAATAACACTCCATTCAGATTTTTGGGAGTTGAAACAGATGGCGATGTAGTTGAAGTTAATCCAACAACCATAGGGACAGATGATCAAAACGCTTCTGAAGTTCCCTTAGTAACAAATATTGATGTAAATGGAGTCTCTACGGATCCATCTCCAGCTGATGAAACAAACGTGGAAGAAGCTATTCAAGCAATTGCCCCGATAACATCTAAAGCAGGAAGAGTGTTTTATCCTCCATCTATTCAGATTGATGCTTCTACAAATGGTACTTTTTCAATCAATTTATATAATGAATATGTTGCCCAGCATACGGGAGCAGGAATTATAAGATCAGAAACAAATGGAAGTCCAGCACCGGGAGGAACAGCTGCTCCTGATATACCGATTTATAACGCTGACGAGCTTTATTATTATGTAACCTTTGCAGACCCAACAGTATTTGATAATATAAGGATTGATGGAGATACTGGCGAAATGACCTTTGACATTGTTGGACGACCCATCGATTTTAATTCATTAATCAATGTAGTATTTGTAGTAAAATAATTTAGCAGATTAGTCCAATGAAACTAACAAACCACATACACTTTCTGCTTTTAGTATTGCTAATGGTTTCACCAAATATTAAAGTGTTTGGTCAGGATACATTTTTGGATAATTTTAGTCCAGCCAATTATACTGGAAATGATGGAACACAAAATTGGAATGGAGGTTGGACAGAAAATGATTTTGGTACTGCCAATTCTCCTACTACTGGGAGGATACAAATTGACAATAATAGATTAAGATTCAGAAATTTTGATTCACAATTTAACCTATTTATTCTAAGAGATGTAGACTTATCTGCATATTCTGCTGCTGTATTAACATTTGATTATGACAGATCAAGTGGTGGAGATGAAAGCGTTGGAGCTTTCTTTCTTAATACAGCCACTGGATTTTATGATTTTGCCATTGGGACTCCAACCAGTGGAGGAAATACTGGAAGTCTAAGCTTTACTATTCCTGCAGCTTATATTAATGCAAGTTCATCATTACTTTTCTTTTCTAATAGTGGAAATTGGGGTGGTACCGAAACGGTTTTTATTGATAATGTTCTTATTACGGCAACCGGATCTACTCCAGAGATATCCATTGACGATGTAACAGTCAATGAAGATGCTGGAACATTAGATTTTACAGTTACACATACTGGTGGAACTACTTCAGGAAGTTTTACTATAGATTATAGTGCAACCAATATATCAACTGTGGGAGCAGATTTTAATGGTAGTACATCAGGTACTATTACATTTACTGGAACAAGCTTAGGTACCCAAACCATTTCTATTCCTATCTTGGATGATACACTAGCTGAACCTGCGGAAACTTTTTCAGTAAATCTAAGCAACCCAAGTGATGGCTCGGTATCCATAACAGACTCTCAGGGAATTGGAACAATTAATGCCAGTGATGCTATATCCATAACTATCAATGATGTTTCGGTTAATGAAGCGGCTGGTACGGCTACTTTTACAGTCACCTCATCCGGAGGTTCTTTGACAGGGGGATATTCCATTGATTATGCCACGGCAGATAATACTGCAACCACAGCCGGTAATGACTACACTAGTACTTCCTCTCCTCCTTCCCTAACCTTCGCAGGAACTCTTGGAGAAACTCAAACAATTACTGTACCTATTCTGGATGATACTATTTTTGAAGGAGATGAAACATATTTTGTAAATCTAAATAATTCAAGCAACCCTCTGGTCACAATAACTGACATTCAAGGAATAGGAACAATAGAAGACAATGAAGCTGGAGTCAGTATCAATGATATATCTGTTAATGAAAACGCGGGTAATGCAACTTTTACTGTTACTCTAACAGGAATCATACCAGGTGGCTTTACTTTAGAATATGCCACAGCTGATGCCTCTGCCACAGACCCTGAGGATTACGCAGGAACTACAAGTCCTAACCCTATTTTGACATTTACGGGAACTGATGGAGAAACTCAAACTATAACTATTCAAATAATAGATGACACAGATTTAGAAGGTAATGAAACTTTTTTCGTTAACCTGAGCAACGCAAATAGTGTTTTAGTCAACGTCACTGATTCGCAAGGGATAGGAACAATAATTGATGACGAACTTCCCTTTATTATCACGGACACAATTACAGATAACACCTGTAGCGGGATTTTTGTGGATAGCGGTTCAATTAATGGTCTCTACAGTAATAATGAATCAATTACCTATACCTTATGCCCGGACACTCCCGGTAGTTCGGTTGTGTTAAATTTCACTTCGTTTGACGTAGAAAACACCTTTGATTTTTTACAAGTGTATGAAGGAACAACAACGACAACTTTAATAGATAGTTATAACAATGGTAATATACCAACCACCATAATATCTTCTGACCCTTCGGGCTGTTTAACGTTTATTTTTTCCTCTGATGGTTCTGTAGTAGGAAATGGGTGGCAAGCAAATATATCTTGTACTAATGCTGGAAATAGTTTGGTTACATTGAATGATATAACTGTAAACGAAAATGCAGGAACAGCGACATTTACAGCTACTTTTTCCGGAGGTAGCATTCCAGGTGGATTTAGCGTAGATTATACAACTATCGATGATACTGCTTATGCAGATTCTGATTTCGTTTCTACTTCTGGAACCTTAAATTTTTCAGGAACACCAGGAGAGACACAAACTATTACAGTTCCTATCATAAATAATATTTTTGCTGAAAATACAGAGACCTTTTTCTTAAATTTAAATAATCCCTCTACAACAGTAGGATTAATTAGTGGAATTGGAACTATATTAGATGATGGAGACCCTGCTTTAGGTAATGATGTGCCACTTACGCTCTTTGATGACTTTAATGGATACTATGATTATGCATTAACTGCAGGAACTCTTAGAACAGCTGATGAAGGAGTAGATCCGTGTGCAATTACTACTACTTCTTCTAATACGCTTACGACACCTATACTTGCCGGTTCTACAATCGAAAAGGCATATTTAACCTGGGGACATTCTGGTCTGGCAGCGGATGATGTAGTTACGTTCCAAGGACAATCCGTTACTGCTGACGTGGTCAATACAGCATTTGGCTTTTATTATGGAATGGTGAGTGATGTTACCTCTATAATTAATAGTCTTCCTGACCCTTCTGGAGCTACATATACTTTTACAGACCTGGTAATTGATAACGGTCCATCTTATTGTGGTTCTGTAGTTTTTGGAGGATGGTCTTTATATATATTCTACACGAATCCTTCTTTACCTGCGGTTAGTATTAACATGTATAATGGTTTTGATGCCCAAGGAGGTGGAACAACAATAGAAACATCAAGTTATACTCTTGATGGCTTCTTTGCTATTGGTTCTACAGGTTCTAAAACCTCTGTATTATCTTGGGAAGGAGATCCTACTAGAACAGGAAATGAAATTATATCTGTAACTACAGGTTCAGGAACTACCAACTTAACAGGAGATGGTAACAATTCACCTGCTCTAGCCAATGTTTTTAATTCTACGATATATGATGACACCGCAAGCCCGGTCATCAACGATTCATCCTTATTTGGTTTTGACTTAGATACCTATAATATATCATCACTTATTGCTCAAGGTGAAACTACAGCAACAACAAATATCCAAACGCAAGGTGATTTTTTAATCCTAAATTCTGTATTACTAAAAGTACCGAGTAATTTAATGACAGGTACTGTTTTTGAAGACATTAATTATCCAGGAGGTGCAGGTAGAGACCTAGCATCATCTTCTGGTGTAGGAATAGAAGGAGTCATTGTAGAGTTATATGATAATACAGGTACTTTTGTAGATTCTGATGTTACTGATGTAAATGGAGATTATAATATTGGTGGTATGGCCAATGGCACGTACACGCTACGTGTGGTAAATAATACTGTAAGGTCAACCAGAGGAGGTGGAGCTGCATGTACAACCTGTTTGCCTATCCAGACATTTAGATCAGATTATACAGCCAGTACTTTGGGAACCATAACCAATGAAATTGGTGGTGCTAACCCTGCAGGTGAAGATGACGCTGCTGGAACACTTACCGCCAATGCACAAACAATTTCTACAATCACAATAACGAATGAAGGAGCCGTTGATATAGATTTTGGCTTTAACTTTAATACCATCGTAAATACTAATGGAGATGGGCAGGGCTCATTAGACCAATTTATTATAAATTCTAATAATCTCGATGAAACGGGATTAGACATTGAAGTACATCCAAATGATGCTGTACTTAATCCTTTGGCTGGAGAAGATACTTCAATATTTAATATACCAATCACTGATCTCGGATATATTTCTGCTGATGGATATTTTGATATCATCCTTGATTCTGGGAATTTACCTATTATTGCTTCTAATAACACCAAAATTGATGGACGAACTCAAACAGCTTTTTCTGGAGATACTAATACAGGTACTGTGGGATCTGGAAGTACAGCGGTCGGAACCACCGCTACCCTCCTCCCTGATTACAATAGGCCAGAAATTCAGGTGAGAAGTGATTTTGGAGATGTTTTTATAATACAAGCTAATGATATAGGCATCAGAAACATAGCTGTTTATGGTGGTAATAGAAGATCAATTCGACAAGATTCAGGAACAGGAAATCTTATCTTGGAGAATTTCTTAGGTGTAAATGCTCTAGGAGTTAGAGGTGTTGTTGGCGTAGGAAGTTATAGCGATGATGGTTTCGAAATTAATGGAGGAACAGCTGTTATCGATAGCAATTATATCTCTGAAAATACAGATTTCGGAATCTCCGTAAATGGAGGTACTTCAACACTTATTCAAAACAATCACATTACTAATAACGGCTTTAGAGCCTGTGAATATAATATCAGGATAAATAATGGTAGCGGAGTTACTATACAAAACAACCTTATTGATAGTTCAGCTTCAACTGGAATTTTTGATAATCAAGGTAATGTAACGATAACAGAAAACACAATAACTACAGCAGGTAGTAATACTGGTTGTGCACAACTTAGCGGTATCAATTTAGCACAAAATAATTCGTCAGTTACCAATAACATTATTAATGCTAATGCAGGGTCTGGTATTGCTTTGACTGGTGGTACAACCTCAGGAAATCTAATTTCGCAAAACTCTATTTATGCAAATGGAACGTTTGCAGATGCTCTTGGTATTGATATTTCGGATGATGGAGTTACCATTAATGATACTGGTGATGCGGATACAGGCCCTAACGGAAGTTTTAACTTTCCAGTTTTTGAATCTGCATCCATCTCAGGAACTAATTTAAAGTTAGTGGGATGGGCACGTCCCGGAGCAATTATTGAGGTTTTTATAAGTGATATTAGTCTGGGCGCTACCATTGGAGACAATACAGTGGGTGCTGGCATTACACAAGATTATGGTGAAGGACAGACCTATCTTGGAACAATTACAGAAGGAAGTGGCACTGATACTGATGGGACTAGCACACTATATAGCGATGTTGATGGAAATACTGATACTACGAATAGATTTAATATAACATTATCACTCAGCTCCTCCATTCCTTTAGGGAGCCTAATTACAGCAACAGCAACCGAAGCAAGTACTAATTCCACTTCAGAATTTGGAAGTACATTTACCGTTAGGGCAGGGACAGTTATTACCAATAGAAGAATCACATATAGGGTTAAGCCAAACTAAACTTATAGAACAAAAAAATAATATTATATTTAGCTAACCAAAACCTACCCAGAAGTATAACCCATATATCAAATAAGAATATAAACTATTAAAAATCGTCATAATGAAAAATCTTCAATCCGAAATCAATTTATTTTTTAAGAGTATCTATTGATATCGTAAAAAATAATAAGGGAAAAAATCATTAACCACAAAGCCCTTATTATTCTTACTACAAAACGTAATTTTCGAAATAAATGTCTTTTATCGTCAATAAAATGCATTTAATCGATAAAATATGTCATTTCGCCTGTAATAAACATTTATTTCGAAAAAAAATGTTATTTTTACCTCATAATAATTACGGTTAAAACGTAAAATTTGCCCCAACAAATTATGCAAAAATATTTTTTACTCTTATTCCTACTAATCGCCTCGACTTTATTTAGTCAACAAGCCTTTCATAACTATGGAGATATTCAAATACATGATGAAGGTCAAATAGGGTTTCATTTAGATTTAATAAACGATGGAGGTTTTGATCAAAATGTTGGCTTTACTGGTTTCTATAATCAAAATAGCTTAACAATTTCTGGAACTAATCGTCCTATTTTCTATGATATGGAAATTGATGTATTAAATGATTTATTTCTAGAAGTTGCCGTAGGAGTTAATAATTTTCAAGAGTTTACAAATGGAAGAGTTTTTACTCCGAGAGATCAAATAAATGTTTCTTTAGATTATCTTAATGACGCTCCTTATTTAGGAGAAAATAATGATCGTTACGTGGATGGTTACGCTACTATTACCGGTGAACTTGATTTTTCTTTTCCTATCGGTGATGATTTTCGTCACAGACCTGCACGGATAGAGAGTCAAGCAGCTAACAATACTGCTCGAGCAGCTTATTTCTTCGAAAACCCTAATTTCCCAAACTTCTTCTCTGATAACTTTGATACCAATAGTTTTGGAGATTTATTATTTGGTATTAGCATTTTTGAATTTTGGGACGTAGACGGAGATCAAGAGACAAGAGTAACGCTCACGTGGGATACTAATAGTAATATACCAACATTAGTAAATGACTTATCTGATCTAAGAGTTGTAGGATGGGATCCTAATTTAGAACAATGGGTTAATTTAGGAAACACTATTGTTACAGGAGATCTTGATACAGGGGAAATCACTTCAGAATTAATAGTTCCTGATAATTACGTTGCTCTTACATTTGGCACCTCTGGTATTATATTAGATGGAGACTTAGAAATTTTTACCGCTGTTTCGCCAAATGGAGATGGATTTAATGATACGTTTGTTATACAAGGACTAACGCAATTTCCAGATAACGAATTGTTTATATACAATCGTTGGGGTGTATTGGTCTATAGCCGAAAAGCGTATCACGAAGTTCAACAAACTTCTGAAGCTTTTAATGGTATTTCTCAAGGTCGAGCAACTATTGCAAAAGGAGAAGAGTTACCAGTAGGAACTTATTACTATGTTTTAAATATTAAAGGAACAAAAGATAGAGCAGGATATCTTTATGTCAATAGGTAGATTCCCGACCGCTATCTATTTGTGTTTTAAATCAAAAAACGTTTCTTCACTAGGAAGTAATTTGAATATGTAAAATACTTAAATTATCACAACTAATTCAAAAACTTATCAAACAACATCTTTTTTAGAAACTATGAATTCATCAATTTTGAATTAATAGTTTAACTAGTAATAAAATAGATTTCTAAAATCTTGTTAAATATTATACCTATGTAGACAAGTATCAAATTTGTTATCATTTATTTCGCGATATTTTGTAAAAATAATTATACTTTTAACTACATTTAGAAAAAATAATCATACATCACATGAAAGAGAAATCAGGAAAAATCCAAGATATAATAGATAAGAAATTTTTAGAAGAGCGTAGTGTTTTTTTATGGGGTCAAGTTGACGACAAATCAGCTAAGCACGTAATTGATAGGTTGATGTATCTGGATACGATTAACAATGAAGAAATAAAACTATACATTAATAGTCCTGGCGGTTATGTAACATCTGGATTTGCTATGTATGATACTATTAAAGCTCTAAAAAGTCCTGTCTCTACTATCTGCACAGGTTTAGCTGCATCTATGGGATCTATTCTGTTAAGTGTTGGCGAAAAAGGACGTAGATTTATCCAACCTCACGCTAAAGTAATGATACACCAACCTAGTGGTGGAGCTAGAGGTCAAGCTTCTAATATAGAAATTCAAGCTACAGAAATTTTGAAAACTAAAGAATTAAGTGCTCAAATTCTAGCAGACAATTGTGGGCAAGAAATTGAGAAGGTATTAAAAGATTTCAATCGTGATTACTGGATGGATGCTCAAGAATCCATAGAATATGGTATTGTTGATGGAGTTCTCTCCTAATCACAAAATATTTTATTACTAAACCTTCTTTTTTTAAGATTAAAAACACACCGCAGGACATCAATAATAGGATGTATTACTGCGGTGTCTCATTTTATTTTCTTAAATTACAGATACGTTTATAAGCTTTAGGGATCACTCTTTCTGATTCAAAAAGATAAATTTGTTACTAATGCAAAGAAAAAAATTTATTCAAGTAAGTGCTATGGGACTGGTAGGATTATCTTCTATATCATTTACCGATTTTCAGTCGCAATATACAAAAGGTGATCTTATGGGAAAAGGAAATCCTAAACTTGTAGGCGAAGGACATAAACTACGAAAAAAAGCACATCAAGCTTTTTTAAAAATGAAAAGTGCAGCCTTAGCGCAAGGTATTAAACTTAAAGTAGTTTCTAGCTATAGGGACTATGAGCATCAAAATCGTATTTGGGAACGCAAATATGAAAGATATACTGCGAGTGGATTATCCCCGATAAAAGCGATCCACAAAATAATTGAGTACTCTACCATTCCTGGTACTTCTCGTCATCATTGGGGTACAGATATGGATATTGTAGATGGGAGTGTTAAACAACCTAAAAATGTGCTTTTAGAAAAACACTTTCATAATGAAGGACCTTTTACCAGATTTAAGACATGGATGGATCACAACGCCAATGATTTTGGCTTCTATCTTGTTTATACCAATAAAAAAGGTAGGAAAGGATTTAAATATGAGCCTTGGCATTACTCCTACGCCCCGTCATCAGTACCTATGCTTAAAGAATTTAAAAAACTCGATATTAAATCTGAATTGCAAAAGACGGTATTAATGGGCAGCTCTAATTTTACTTCAGAATTTATACAACAATATATGGATCAAAACGTATTAGACATTAATCCTAAATTATTGTAATATATACTAAAATCAGTTTCTCTAAGTTATAATATGAAAGTCCAATATCTTATGAAAAGCATTTTAAGATTTTTATATATAACACTGATTATAATAACAATAGCCTCCTGTTCTTCTGAAGATGATGCAGGAATTACAGATGTAGAAACAAGTGAACTCACTAATGAAACCAATATTTCTGATGCCATATTAACACTTGTCAATCAACATCGCGAAGGTTTAGGCTTATCCGTCTTATCCAAAAACGGAACAGCAGAACAATTAGCTATTGATCACACCAAATATATGATTTCCGTAAACGAGATCAATCATGATAATTTTAATCAAAGAGGAAATGCTCTAAGCGATCAAGAGAATGCAACAGGAACGGCAGAAAATGTAGCGAGATTTTATACGGATGCACAAAGTGTTGTAAATGGATGGCTTAATAGTCCTGGACATAAGGAAAATATAGAAGGTAATTATATGTATACTGGTATTTCTGCAATAAAAGATCAAGATGGCAGGTACTATTATACCCAACTTTTTTATCGTTAACCATGCATCAACTATGCTAGTTAGCACTATTCGTGTTCCATAGTCCGAACACAACACCTCTAGTAGTTGCTTACCAAAAATGTTATTTGCATTTATTGGTAAGCAACTTTTATATTTAGTAACTTTAGGTATCCAAAAAAACATTTACATTAATTAAAATATAACTCCATGAGACGTGGTGGATTAAAAATAAGAATATTAATAGGGCTTGCTATTGTGGCTTTTGCTTTCTTTAAGAAGTGCAACAACAAAACTCTTAATGAGTATACAAATAGAATCCAAAATATAAACATGACCGCCGATCAGGAGATAGCAATAGGGCTTCAGAGTGAACCGGAGATAACCAGACAACATGGTGGTCTTTATCCAGATCAAAAACTTCAAAATTATGTAGATAATGTTGGAAACAAGCTTATCGCTAATACGATGGCGAGACAGTCACCTTACCAATATGAATTTCATCTTTTGGCAGACCCTAACACCATTAATGCATTTGCACTACCAGGAGGTCAAATATTTATAACCTTTGCACTTTATTCCCAATTACAGAATGAGGATCAATTAGCGGGAGTTTTGGGTCATGAAATTGGGCATGTATTAGGCAGGCATTCTGCAGAACGAATTGCGGAACATGAATTTTGGAAAACTATTTCTACAGGAGCTTCTGTTGGTGCAGATGCTGGAGGACTCGTAAGTGGAATAGGACAAAATGTACTTTTAGGTAATGGTAGAGATGATGAATTAGAGAGTGACAAATTAGGCGTTTTGTTTATGATCAATTCTGGTTATAATCCACAGGAAATGATTGGTGTTATGCAAATTCTAAAAAATGCAGCTGGTCCTAACCGTACTCCAGAATTTCAAAGTACGCATCCAGATCCTGATAATCGTATCGAAAAAATTCAGGAAGCTATAGAAGAATATAGTGGACAATAAAAAACTTCGCTTAGAATGTTTCTAAGCGAAGTTTTATTGATGTTCAATTTTTTAAAATGCTAGGACAATTCTTTGAGAATAGCTATTGCATCTTTAGCATTTGATAACTTAGCAAATTTCATTGCCGTATACCCCTTGCTATCTCTAGTCTTAACCTTTGCTCCTTTTGCTACCAATAATTTAATGATATCCGCTCTATTATATCGTGCAGCGTACATTAATGGTGTTTTCCCGTCTGATTGCTTGTTTACGTCGCTTCCCAGCTCTATCATCTTTTTTACAGTTTCTAGATCTCCTTTTACGATTGCCATGCAAAAAGCGCTTAATTTATAAGTTGTTAGTTCGTAATTATGACTATCTGTAGTCATTGGTTCTTCTGAAGCAAAGCTTACAGATGTGATGAATAAGATCATCAATGCGGTTACAATTGTTTTTTTCATGATGTTTTGAATTTATTAAATTATGTTTAATACGTTTGATTAATTACATGACTTCGTAAACGCATATTTTGTTACACTTAAAAATATAAATAACAGAATTTTAACCTGTTCATAACAAAATATTCTGATAATGTTTTAAAAAAATTAACAAACCAAAATCCTGCAATACTTTTTGTAAATAAAATGAGTACCAAAATTAAATTTTACCTCCTTCTTTCTAGTTAACAAAGAATTAAGTTATCATCATTAAAATGTAGTTAATTATAAGAATTACTTATTTTAAACCCTGACAATTAAAGCCCATTAATAGTTCTTCAAAAAAATATACAAATAAGCAATGATACTTCATTAAAATTAGCAAGAGACAATTCTTGTTTTTTTGGGCGCTTCTAATCTATATTGTAATTTAGCTTCTTGTTATGCTTTTCAATAGTCACTAACTCGAGATGATTGAGAAACATCAAATCACATAAAAAAAATGAACAAAAAAGTAATCTTAATGATTCTGGATGGATGGGGAACATCTCCAGATCCTAAAGTTTCTGCTATAGATCATGCTGAAACACCATTTATTGACAGTTTATACACAAAATATCCAAACGCAGCTTTAAGAACTGATGGTCTTCATGTAGGTCTTCCTGATGGGCAAATGGGAAATAGTGAAGTAGGTCACATGAATCTGGGAGCAGGGAGAATAGTATATCAGGATTTAGCGAAAATTAACCTAGCTATCAAAAATGATACATTGAAAAATGAACAAATACTAACCGATGCACTTAGTTATGCAAAGGAAAATAATAAGAATGTTCATCTATTAGGATTAGTAAGTGATGGTGGAGTACATTCTCATATTAATCATATAAAAGGATTATTAGACGTAGCGAATTCTAAGGGATTAGAAAATGTATTTTTACACGCTTTTACCGATGGTCGAGATGTAGATCCAAAATCAGGAATACATCATATAGCAGCCATTCAAAAACATATGGCTGAATCTACAGGTAAATTAGCCTCTATAGTAGGAAGATATTATGCGATGGATCGTGATAAACGATGGGAACGTGTGCAACTAGCGTATGATCTTATCGTTAACGGAAATGGAGAACCCAGTACTAATGCCATTGAGAGTATCCAAAAAAACTATGATAATAACATCACCGATGAATTCATAAAACCAATAGTTATAGAAGAAAATGGATCTCCTGTAGCTACAATTAAGGATAATGATGTAGTTATATTCTTTAATTTTAGAACGGATCGAGGTCGAGAGCTTACAGAAATGTTATCTCAATCGGATATGCATGAATACAACACTCATAAATTACCACTGTATTATGTAACAATGACTAATTATGATGAGAATTTTGATGGAATCCATGTAATCTATGATAAAGATAACATTACTGAAACCTTAGGAGAAGTATTATCTAAAGCTGGCAAAAAACAAATTCGTATTGCAGAAACCGAAAAATATCCACACGTTACCTTTTTCTTTTCTGGTGGACAAGAAGAACCTTTTGAAGGTGAGTCCAGAATTCTTAGAAATTCTCCAAAAGTAGCCACCTACGATCTTAAACCAGAGATGAGTGCCTATGAATTAAAAGATGCTCTTATACCCGAATTACAAAAAGGAGAAACTGATTTTGTATGCTTAAACTTTGCCAATGGTGATATGGTAGGTCATACTGGAGTTATGGAAGCAGCTATCAAAGCTTGTGAAGCAGTAGATGAATGTGTTAAGGATGTAGTAACGACGGGATTAGAAAACGGATATAGCACAATATTAATTGCAGATCATGGGAATTGCGAGACAATGATTAATCCTGATGGATCTCCCAATACAGCTCATACAACGAACCCTGTTCCGATGATCTTCATTGACAATGATCAAATACAAATTAAAGATGGAGTACTTGGGGATATTGCACCTACAATTCTAGAACTTATTGGAGTAGATCAACCTACTGCAATGACTCAAAAGTCGTTAATTAAGTAAATTATTAAGTATCTGAAGTTATATGGCAGTCACACATCTAGTGTGGCTGCTTTTTTTATATCAAAATTTCATTTTAGTATATTTAACATTTTATTATAATAATATATTAATAATACACGCAGCGGAATCCTACATTCTCAGTTATAATTTATGAGAGTAAGCACTAACCCTTATTCATGAATAAAGAAGAACAAGACAGACTGGTTAAAGCCTGTAAAAAGAATAACCGGGATGCCATGGAAAAAATGTATAACGTCTATATGCCCAGGATGCTTTCGGTAAGTTTTCGCTATTGCAAAAATCAATCTGATGCAGAGGATATAGTGCAGGATGCCTTCATCAAAGTTTTTAAAAATATTAAAAAGTATAAACATAATGGAACATTAGGAAGTTGGATAGAAAGAATCGTTGTGAATAGTGCAATTGATCACTGGCATAAAATGAAAAAGACTGTTTTAATAGATAATTCAGAATTCATAGAAGAAAGTGATGTTCAGGAATTAGATGAAATTGAAAAAGATCAATTTTCAAAACAACTTTCTGCAGAAAAGTTAAGAACATTGATAAGTGATTTGCCTGAACAATATAGATACGTATTAAATTTATATGCTATTGAAGGCTATTCGCATAAAGAAATAGGAAAAATATTGAAGATTAAAGAGAGTACTTCTAGATCAAATTATACAAGAGCAAGGAAAAAACTTTTAGAAAACATGAGAGCTATCGGAATTGAAAAACACTAATTGCTATCTCTAAACGAGAACCAAATGAAAGAGGATAAAGACCTTTTAAAAGAGCTTTTGAACACAAAACTTAAAGATGATGTCATGGAATCGTCCAGACATAGCTTTGATAATATTTTTGATGCTGTACAAGAAAAATCAGATAATAAAAGTTCTTTTTTATGGTATACGATTGGTGTGATTGTCCTAATGCTTATTGGTGTCTTTACTTTGTATTATATCAAGAATAATCAAACCTCAAAAACGAACATAGAAGAAACAAGCAAAGAAATCCCTACTCAAAAAGAAAATCTCAACCTTGTAACAAATACTACCGATACAATATCCCACGAAAAAGAAGATACTAATATCCTTATAACAGAAAATGCTACAACAGAGGATATAAATGAATCAAAAAAAGATATAATTGATAAACCGATAGATGTAACTACGTTAGAACCAGAAGATGAAATTATTGAAAAAGGAGTCATTACGGTTACCTATACAGCTTCGGATAAATACGCCTCTACCGAACACACCAAATACAATAAGCTTCCAGACTCCAGTACTATTGTAGTTAGAAAAAACAGTAAAGTAAATTTTACTGCTACGAAACAAGGGTTTCGAAGAGCTGACATTACAGGAACAGTATTTTTAAATATTAAGAGTGATACATCTAAACCATTTATACTGTTCGGGAAATATTCTAAAACACAAATTACAGGTAATTCTTTTGCCATCCATTCTGATACTAAAGGAGATCTATTGACTCTTATTGACGGAACTGCTAAAGTGGTTCACAACAGCACCAAAGAAGTTAGGAATTTAACTCCTGGAGAAAGTCTTAGAATCGATCAAAATGGTATTTCTTCATTAAAAAGACCTTCAAATCGATTCGCCTGGAAAACAGGTATGTTAGATTATCAAGATACAAGTATTGACCAAATCATTAAAGATCTTGGAGAGAATTATGATGCTAAAATCCTACTAAAAAATGCAGATATTCTTAAATGTACGTACTCAGGATCTTTTGAAAAAGCTACGACTATAAAAGTATTAAACAGATTAGCCAAATCCCTAAAATTGAAGATATCAAAAAAGGATAGTATACACGTTATTACTGGAAAAGGTTGTAATAAATAATAATGACCTAAATTTCATTCTTCAAAAAACACATCAAATTGATTGAGATTCTAATCAGGATTTTGTTTCTAAATCCTGTGCATAAATATAAAACTCCTATTAATTGAGGCAATCGGATACCTGAATCAGAGTTAATATCAATAGAAGAGCTATAATTTTATATTAGAGTTTATAGAAAATACAATTTATATTTTTACTTCCCCCAGAAAAGAATAGGACCTATCTATTTAATCAAGAGCAATGAATAGATTCTTACATTTATAACCATTAACATTGAAGTGATTTAATCCTAATAAGAAAGGTTTTTCATACTTATACAAAGACTCTATCTTATACAAATAATAGTATAGAACCTCTTGAAGAAAATGATTTGAAATCTAAAAAAAATGCATAAAAAAAACCGTCTGTAAGTAGGTTTACAAACGGTTTTTACATTTAACTAAACTATTTATTATAAATCAAAAACAATAGATTCTCCATTATCACCTGTTAATATAACTTCTTTATCACAAGCTCCATCTCCAAAATCAATATTAAAGTTGATACCAAAACTGCTAGAAAAATCTAACGATCCTTGAACAGGATATTTTAAAAAATTATATCTATTAAAACAAGCTACTTTATAAACCAATGGCGCACCATCAACAGACTCTGATTTCATAAAAAATGCCTCAGTAATTCCCTCTACTGATGATGATTCTTGTAGTGTAATGACTTCTTCCGAAGTAAATCGGTTCTCAAATGCAAAGTTTCTATTAGCTGTATAACGATAAGAATTCCCATTAGGTTCAGTAATAACTCCATCTATAACAACATCAAACACCTTTATCGTTTCTGTACTTAAAGCTTCATTTTGTTCAGCTACTCTATAACCATCAAACATATGACCATCATTTCCTCTTACATTTTTGAATATGGTAGAATCTTTCCACTTCTGATTAAATACTCCTGCCACATAATATTCTAGTTTACCCGTCCAATCATCAAACTGACATTGTTCTTCCGTATAATTAAGAATCATCTTACTGTAATAGTCATATTCCTCAAAACCTGGCAATGGGTTTTCCTGGTTAGAAACTAACAACTCGACAGAAACACAACTTTCCTGAAAACTTTTTGATGAACTTTGAACATCTTCAAAAGCCTTCTCTGAAATTATATCAAAACTATCCATAGCACCATCTAGGCTATTAAATATCTCAAAGTTTTCCTTATCACTATTCTGAATAGATACATTGTCATCCATATCCTCTACGGTACAACTTGCTATTAATCCTAAAGTTACTGTACAAATCAAAAATTTTCTCATGGTTTACTTTTTTTAAATGAATATTATATTGGGTTTTCTATCTATTAAACTTGAAAAAATAAAAACGCTGCGTAATTTTTTTATTTTTTTTTAAAATCCATAACCATGTTTTTAAATTATCCTCAATATAACTGGGCTTAACAACTATAAAAAAAATTACGAGGGTGTCTGAAAAGTATTATAAATTCTGGATTGTCAGTCTGAGCTTGTCGAAGACATTTTGAAAATCAAGACATTAAAAACTTCGACAGGCTCAGTTTGACAGGAATACAATACTTTTCAGACGCCTCCTCTTTTTTACATGAATTTCATCATGAATTTTACTAAAAAGGGTTCTAAATTAGTAGATATGGAATTTTCAAAACACGGTTTCACTAATAATATTCTTTGTAAATTTGCCTTCCCATAATTAGGAGTACTATGATTATCGTTAAAACACGTGAAGAAATAGAATTAATGCGCGAAAGTGCACTCATTGTCTCTAAGACATTAGGTATGCTAGCTACCGAAGTAAAACCAGGAGTAACTACCTTACAACTAGATAAGTTAGCCGAAGAGTTTATAAGAGATCACGGTGCTATTCCGGGGTTTTTAGGGTTATATGATTTTCCTAATACTCTATGTATGAGTCCTAATGAACAGGTAGTACACGGTATTCCCAATAATACTCCATTAGAAGAAGGTGATATTATATCTATAGATTGTGGCGCGATCAAAAATGAATTCTATGGAGATCACGCATATACTTTTCCTGTGGGAGAAGTATCTCCAGAAGTTGAGCGATTATTAAAGATTACTAAAGAGTCTCTATATAAAGGCATTGCAGAATTAAAAGTTGGAAAACGCGTAGGTGATGTAGGATATGCGATCCAGAAATTTACAGAAGAAGCTGGATACGGAGTGGTTAGAGAACTTGTAGGACACGGTTTAGGTCGTAAAATGCACGAAGATCCAGAAATGCCCAATTATGGTCGCCGTGGAAGAGGCAAAAAATTTATTGAAGGAATGGTAGTCGCTATAGAACCTATGACTAATATGGGTACGCATCGTATCAAACAACTTAGAGATGGATGGACCATTCTTACTGCAGATGGTAAGCCAAGTGCTCATTTCGAACATGATGTTGCTATTATAGATGGAAAACCAGAAATTCTTTCTACGTTTAAATACATCTATCAGGCATTAGGTATTGAATCCGATGAAGAAGATGCTTTTAGACAAGAATTATTAGCCGTTTAAGTTTTTTCTTATAATGAAAAAACTCTTTAAACTTATACTAAATACCATCCCAAGACCACTGCTAATTCGTTTGAGTTATGTGGTAAGACCGTTAATTTCATTTTTCTTAAGAGGAAGTAAATATATAGATCCAATCGATGGAAAAGGTTTTTCGAAATTTTTACCATATGGCTATGGTACCCAAAGAGACAATGTACTTTCTCCCTCTACCCTTTCTTTAGAAAGACACCGATTACTTTGGTTATACCTCCAAAATGAAACTAGTTTTTTTACAGCGAAAGCTAAAGTTTTGCATTTTGCACCAGAACAAGCTTTTTATAAAAGGTTTAGAAACTTAAAAAAATTAGACTATACTACTACAGATCTTATCTCTCCATTAGCAGATGTGAAAGCTGACATTTGTAATCTTCCATTTCCAACCAATGAATATGACATCATATTTTGTAATCATGTTTTAGAGCACATTCCGGATGATACGAAAGCTATGCAAGAGCTCCTAAGAGTTCTTAAACCTGGCGGAATGGCAATCTTACAAATTCCTCAAGATCTCAGCAGAACAACTACTTTTGAAGATAATAGTATTACAGATCCAAAAGAACGTGCTAAAATTTTTGGTCAATACGATCATGTACGAGTATATGGAAGAGATTACTTCGATAAACTACGATCTATAGGTTTCCAAGTGAACGAAGTTGATTATACTAATGATCTTTCTAAAGAAGAAGTGACTAAATATTGCCTTGCTCCGGGAGAAATACTTCCGGTATGTTATAAGCCATAAATCCAACTTCTTATAATCTATTAATTGTCAAGAAACTTCTTTACTTATAACCTCAGGCTTTGATATAAACATCAATTCTGAGAACAATGAATCGTTTTCGATCATTTCTAGTAATTGCTTTTTACTCTCGAACTTCTTTTTCCTAACATATCCCTCAGAATGACCAGTTATCAAACCTATTTCCCTCATACTTTTTCCTTCTAAAAACAAGCTTAATATTTGTTTACATTTACAATTCAGATTTACAAAGTGCTTTCTAAACAATTTTTCCCTTTCGCTTTGTTCTATCTCATTTATAATATCCGTACTATCCTCCAACTTTAAATCATCAACATTATTACCACATGATATCTTACTCTTTTTTCTTAATCTGGTTCTCCATATATTTTTACAAACCCCATAAAAATAGGTGTGTATTGAACAATTTATAACCAGAGAATCGGATTTTAGTTTTTGATATAATATAATAAGTGCATCCTGAAATATATCTTCAGAATCTCTTTCAGTACCTGAATTCTTAATTATAAAACTATTAATTACAGTAAAATTCCTTTCATAAAACTCCTTTAATACCTTTTCATTCCCTTTTACAATTCCGTTAAAAATTTTGATCTCATCATTGTACCCCATATTGATGATTTGAGTGTTAGTTAGTTGTTTGCCCTACATAATATCTGTAGCAAATTTTATTCCATTGTTACATGAGAAATTATAACATTTTAAAAACATCATAATTCAATAAAACCCCTGATATCAAGTATTCGATAATGAAGTTAATTATGAATTAAAAAACTTAAAAGTATAAATTAGGGAACCCCTACTTTTAATGAGTAAAAATGATTTTACAAAAAGACAATAAACCAATTCGATACATGCATATAAGATATTCAATGGAAAATAGATTTTAAAGTTCCGAAGCAAGCTTCGAGGTATTAAAACTAAGATACCGCTGAAAAAGCGGAATTATTTCAGTTATCTATTTTTGAATGTGTTGCTAAGCAACTTTCATTTCACAAATAAAATAGATTTTCACATCAATATGAGTATTGGGTTATTAGTTTCCTTCTACATGCATACTAGATTTTCTGAACCATATTTTTTATTCAACCTGTAATATTACATTTCAATATGAATTAGCGACGATTCAGGGATAAAGTTATTTTATGTTCTTCTCAATAGTAGGAAATTGAGCTCATCAAACAATCAATTCATCATTTAAAAACCGAACAAATATGACTCCGACTGATGTTTTTTCTTTTGCCAATATGATCGCTATGCCTATGTGGATCTTAATGGTTTTGCTTCCAAAATGGAAAGTAACTCGATTTCTAATTGATTTTAAAATAGTCCCCTTACTATTATCCATAGTATACGCTATTTATATTTTTCTAGCTATGCAAATAGGCGGAGGAATGGATTTTGGCAGTTTAAGTTCGGTTATGGAATTATTTACCGAAGAAAATGCTGTACTCGCTGGCTGGGTACATTATCTAGCTTTTGACCTCCTTGTTGGAATGTGGATACTAGATCAAAATAAAAAATTAGGAATTCATCAATTATTAATCGCTCCTTGCCTTTTTGCCACATTTATGCTAGGGCCAATAGGTTTTCTACTTTTTATAATCATCAGAACAATTAAACTAAAAAAATAATGAAGTATCTAAGTGAAGTATTTCGTATCGTAAAAAAGGAAAGCCCTATTCTTTATTGGGCGGTACTAATCAATTTTATTACTGCGATTGTATGTATAACAGGACTTTTTATAGACGACAGAACCATAGCAGGAATTAATGTTTGGGTCAAACCTTTAAAATTTTCAATCTCTATAGCTATTTATACTTTGACCGTAGGGTATTTGACCACTTTATATCCGTACTCCAAAAGAAAGAAGAACATTATAAACAATATCGTTTCCTGTACATTATTATTAGAATTAGCAATTATTTTTTACCAAGCTTCTAGAGGTGTCCCTTCTCATTATAACGAGTCTACTCCCTTTGATGCTATACTATTTTTAGGAATGGGATTTTTCATTGGAATCAATGTATTGATCATGCTATTATTTATTTTTGATACAATACGATTGAAATTAGACACTACAAAATCTATTCAATATGCTATCTTAATGGGTTGGTTAATTTTATTTTTTGGTAGCTGGGTTGGTGGTCAGATGATAACCCAAATGACACACAATATTGGCTCTATTGATGAAGGAACTGGTCTCCCACTGGTAAATTGGAGTACAATAAGTGGAGATTTGAGGGTAGCTCATTTTTTCGGATTGCATGGGATACAAATAATTCCGTTATTCGCATTATGGGTATCTAAGAAATGGAAGGTTTCCAATAGAAACCAGATCGTTACAGTACTATTTTTTGGATTACTATATGCTACGTGGATAGGATTCACATTTTATCAGGCGAAACAAGGTATGCCTTTACTTAAACTATAATTAAACCAACATGTTAATTAATAAAAAGAAGCGCATAAAATACTTAGGTTTTGATGACTTTTGGTTTATTATCATAGGGATTTTAATTCTTAGCTTCATTACAGATTACCTTTTTAGTAATTCATTTGTACGACATCCTTTCGGTAAGGCTATTATTAGTTGGAGTGTATCCCTTTTCTTTTCTACTTGTGATTGGTTTATTATTCGTTCCATCATGATTTTTTTACGAAAAAGATTACCCAGTTTTAAAGATAATTCAAAGCGTATCTTTTTGTTCTTTATCGCCATTGTGAGTACTGTTTTTTTAGTAGATTTTTTCGGCAACATAATATTATCTTTTATTTTGGGATTGAACTATAATCCTTTATCCAGAGCTAAAATATTGCTTCCTATTATTTTGATTAGTACCATGACCATGGCGATATATGAGGCTATTTATTTCTATATAAGACTTAAGAAATCAATAAGAGAAGAAGAACAAGCAAAGCAAATGATCGTACAAACACAATTAGACACGCTTAGAAATCAAGCACAGCCACACTTTTTCTTTAATACTCTTAATACACTGCGTGATATCATTGATCAAAATTCTAAAGAGGATGCAAAAGAATTTGTAGACAAACTATCGGATGTATATCGTTTTATATTGGAGTCTGGAAACGCAAATCTAATTTCACTTAGAGATGAATTAAAATTCGCAAAGTCCTATATTCATATACAATCAGAAAGATTTGGGAATAACCTGAAAGTGAATTGGGATATTCCAAAAGTTTCATTAAATGCTATGATTGTACCTATGAGTCTTCAGCTTTTATTAGAAAACGCCATAAAACATAATGTCATTTCGAGATCAAAACCATTAGTAATATTAGTAGCAACTAAAAATAATTTTCTCATCGTAACTAATGAGATTCAACCTAAATCAACACAAATACCTTCTACAAAATTGGGACTAAAAAATATCGAAAAACGCTATACATTAATTTCTAGTAAACCAATCGAAATAAAAAATGATGGAAATCAATTCATTGTTTCTCTTCCATTGTTAGAACTTTCTGATCAAAAAAATAAGTATGCAGGTATTAATCATTGAAGACGAACCAAGAGCGGCAAATCAATTACAAAGTAAGCTTGCTTCTTGTAATTTTAAGTATCAATTATTAGATATCATCGATACCGTTGAAGATGCTGTAAAATGGTTTCAAAAAAACACTGCTCCCGATTTAGTTTTTATGGATATCCAATTGGCAGATGGATTAAGTTTTGAAATTTTTCAGAAAGCAGATGTTGATGTCCCAATCATTTTTACCACAGCTTTTGATCAATATGCTATTCAGGCGTTTAAAGTAAATAGCATAGATTATTTATTAAAACCTATACAGCAAGATGAATTAGATAGCGCCCTAAATAAATTTACCAAATCCAATAAACAACCTACAGTCGATCCAGGTGTATTAAAAAAATTACTTGACAGCATGCAGATTGTAACCAATAATCGAATAGGGATTTTGGTTAAAGATGGAAACGGATTTGTGCAAATTAAGGTTTCTGATCTTCTATATTTTTATTCTGAGGATAGCATCACCTTCGGAGTAACTTCTAATAAGAGATATATTATTAACGAAACTATGGATCAATTATTTAATTCACTGAATTCTGATGAATTCTATAAAATAAATCGTGGGCAAATTATTTCTAAAAATTCAATTCAGAAAATAGATTCATATTTTAATCATCGAGTTAAACTTTCTATTTCAAACTCAAGAGATCAAGAATTTATAGTAAGTAGACAAAAGACAAATGACTTTAAAGAATGGTTAAACAGCTGATCGGTTAACTACTTTTTTTTTTGATTAGTTATCAGGGAAACCATTTAGCGTAAGTGTTTTTAGTTCCTTTTTATCATCTTCATAAATAAAATAAACTTTCAGTTCTGGATGTTTATTTAGAAACTGTTTGGATCTCTCTAGTCCCATAGACATCAAAGCAGTAGCGTATGCATCGGCTTCCATACAGGTTTTAGCTAAAATCGAAACACTTAAGAGATTGGACTTATGAGGATACCCCGTTTTTGTATCGATAATATGTGCATACCTATTCCCATTTTCATCTAACTTAAATTTGCGATAGCTTCCTGAAGTGGCCATTGCTTCATTTTTTAAAGAAAGTACTTTACTATAAGATTGTGTTTGATCAAAATTTGGATCTTCTACTCCAATTTTCCAAGGCTTCACTTTGATCAAGTTACTGCCTTTGCCTCTAATCTCACCTCCTATTTCCACTAAATAATTTTCAAAGTTTTTAGCTTCCAAAAACTCAGTAAATACATCAACCGCGTACCCTTTTGCCAAAGCATTAAAATCAATAAAAGTCTTAGGGTGTTGTTTAATAATCTTATTATCCCGCAATGTTACTTTATCCAATCCAACAGAGATTAATAAACTAGCTATTTTAAGACTATCTAACGCTACTATTTTACCTTCTGGCCCAAAATCCCAAGCATTCACCAAAACGCCAACAGTAGGATCAAAAACTCCTTCTGTTTCTTTATAAATTCTTTTTGAAGTATTAAATACATTTTTAAAATGATTATCTACAGAAACGGTTATATCCCCAAAGTTTATTTTAGAAATATCAGAGTCATTTTGATACGTCGACATTGAGGTATTAATCACATTTATTATACTATCATAAGACGCAGAAAGATCAATTTCATTTTTATCAATAAACTGAACCGAAAATGTAGTGCCAAATGCATCTCCACTTGTATAATTAAGATACTGTTCCGGTGTTTTCTTGCAAGATAACAGACATACTAGCAAGCAATAAATAAGAAGATTACGAATCATAGGCTTTAATTAAGATGTGTTTCTATTACTTGTAATCCGGCATATTCTAAAACATATTCTTCATTTAATAAAATAGGCTTATTGGGATTTTCTGAATTCTGTAATCCAACACCTGCATAAAATACTTTTGCCTCTTGTTCTCTGGCATGCTTTTTAAATGCTTCCATCCATACCATATCATAATTATGTGGATTATCGGGATATGCTACTGCTTTTACAATTACAAAGTATCTTTGATTAGAAGCATCAATACATACAAACTGTGGATGCTTTCCTAATTTACTATTAATCGCAATAAATTCGTAACCCCTTTCTTCTAGCTCTTCCCCAACAATATTCATTGCCAGATTATGAAGTTCTTGTTTAGTTAATATCCTTGTCATAGCAGGGCAAAGATAGTACCTTAATTCTGAATTAAGAATGCAGAATTTTGAATTATTTAAACCGAATAAACAATGACTCTTCAAAATGATAGCTAGGCGTATACACAGCTACATTTTCGCTAAATCTATACCAAGGCGAAATACTGGTATCTTCAAAATTTTTAAGCAGACAGACATTCTGAGCTGGCGTATTTCCTTGTGCTAACAAAAATAGTTTCATTCCTTTATCATTTACTATTTCGTCCACTATGATTTCTATATGCCCAGGAGTTCCAGGATTTACTAACATATCACCGATCGTTAAATCTTTAACTTTAATTTTAGGTAGTTCTGTGTACAAAGATAAAGTCCCGGCGTACGTATAAATCAGATTGAGATATTTATAGAAATTAGCTTTAGAAGAATTAGGTGATGCTGTTTTATGAAAAGTTACTTTATTTCCTCGAATCTTAGGTCGATATCCTTTAGCATATTTTTTCCAGGAACAATAATGACCTGAGGTAAAGTTAAATCCTATTTCATCTTTTCTATTCGCATCCCATAAATATTCTGCTCTCATTCTCATTAAAGCATCAGCACATTGTTGCAATCCATTAGCAGGAACAGGAATTTCTAAAATAGCATCATGCCAATGTTGCGCAAAGTATCTGCTATTATCATAATTAATAATCGGTGATCCATGATTTTTTAATCGATAATGACGAAGATATTCCTGAAAAGATTCTTTTGGATACACTGTTCTTTTATATCCTTTTGGAAGCGTAACTCTAGTACTAATAGAATCTCCTAATTCATTAATATAACTGGGTGTTGAAATTGTGTTTTCTATGATTCCTTTTACATGGTTAGTTAATTGTTTTCCTCTTGAATTCATTCTAAGAATGACTATTAAAGCAATAACACCTAATCCAATTAAAAAATATTTCTTCATAAAAACAGCATATACCAAGCAAGATACTTAAAAAAGAAAAAATCAGGGTAAACCCTAGTTTTTAATAAGCAATTAATCCCCTGATATCCAAATAATTTAAATTTGATATTTTTGAGTATGATCCATTTAGTAAAAACTATAAAACATTATTTAATTGTATTCTTATTATTATCTTCTTTTTCTACTCCTGCACAAGAACTTGATAGTTTATACAATATCCTGAATACTAAAAAAAGTGATTCAATTATTGCCAAAGTTCACGGAAGAATAGGTTGGCTTACAATGTATACTGACTCTAAAAAAGCGCTACAACATCTAGATTCATCTCATGCCATTTACAAAAAACTTAATGATGAGAGAGGCTTAGTATACACTTCTTATCGAAAAGCTGTTATAAACAGAACGATAGGGAATTTAGAATTAGCGCTTAGCCAAATGAATTCATTTAAAGTATTTGCGGAGAAAGAAAACAACGAAAAGAATATAGCAAACGCTGCCTTCCAGTTGGGTGTTATTTACAGCGAGATGGGAGATTACCCTAAGGCTTTAGAACAATACCAAAAAGCAATCACTATTTATGAAAAAAATGACAATATTGATAGCATAGGTTTTGTCTTAAATTCAATAGGAATAATCTATAAAAATACAAAACAATATAACAAAGCGATACAAACGTATAGAAAAGCAATAAAAATTCATGAAGGAGAAAAAAATCCGAATCGTTTAAGTGATGTATATTATGGCCTAGGTTCAATTTTTAATGAAAAAAAAGCAACAGATAGCGCGTTAAAATACTATCGAAAATCAATCAAATTAAATAAAATGATTGATAAGAAATGGGGGGTAGCTCTTAACTTTACTGAAATTGGAAATATTTATAGAGAAGAAAAAAAGATAGACAGTAGTATATATTATTTAAACAAATCTTATGAACTTCAAATCGAAAATAATTTTAATTCAAATTTAATTTTAACCATTGCAAACCTAGTATTGTTAGAAGTTGACAACAATAATTTTAACAGAGCTGAAACTTTATTTAAAAAAGGTATTTCTATTAAATCTGAATCCAAAAAATCAAAAAGAGAGATATATAGGTCAGGATATCTGCTATATAAAAGAAGATCTAATTACAAAAATGCCTTAAAAAACCTTGAACAATTTAACACCTTAAATGATAGCATAATTAATGAAAGTGTACTAAATAATGTTAATCAATTAGAAATCAAATACGAGACCGAGAAAAAAGAAAGAGAAATTGCAGAACAGAAAATTCAGATTCAAGATCAAGAATTAGATTTAATCAAAAAACAACGACAAGTCACTTTATGGTCAATTACTGGAGGTATTTTAGCATTAGTATTAGGTATTACATTTTGGTTCAACAAAGAAAGACAAAAGAGAAAACAACAAGAAATTGAGAACCTTCAGAAACAGCAAGAAATCATAAAACTAGAAGCTTTGGTCTCAGGTGAAGAAAAAGAACGAGTACGATTGGCTCAAGACTTACACGATGGTATTAATGGTGATTTATCGGTCATAAAATTTAAAATGAATTCTTTAAACAAAAAGGCATTTTCAGAGACCGAAACAAATACGCATATCCAAGCCATAGAGATGCTAGATAATGCAATTGATCAGGTTCGTAGAATTTCACATAATCTAGCACCTCCATCCTTGCATAATTTCAGCTTATTAGAAGCGATCAAACAGTATTGTAATAAAATACAACAAACAAATCCTTTTACTATTGATTTTCAAGATTTCGGAAACTCTTTTTCTTTTGATAGTGAGAAAGAAACTGCTATATATCGAATCATTCAGGAACTACTAAACAACATTGCTAAACATGCTAAAGCTACTGAAGTTTTAATTCAGCTAAACAATACCGAAGAATCCTTAGAAATAACTGTCGAAGATGATGGTCAAGGATTTGATATCCAAAATGTGAAGAATGGAATCGGTTTGCAAAATATAGCTTCACGTGTTTCTTTCTTAAAAGGTAATCTACATATAAACTCAGGAAATGACGGTAGTGATTTTACCATTACTATCCCCTACTAAACCAGCACAGAAAACTTATGATCAAAGTATGTATTTTAGATGATCATCAAATGATCATAGAAGGATTAGAATCCATGTTAAAATTAGAAACCGATATTTCTGTAATTAACAGTTTTACGCATAAAGCAAACTGTTATGATTTTTTTGAAAAAGAAATCCCTGATGTATTACTTCTAGATATTAATCTTAAAAATGATAATGGGATAGCAATATGTGGTGAGCTCTCTAAAACATATCCTACCATTAAGGTTATTGGTGTTAGTAATTACACAGAACCTGGTTTTATAAAAAACATGCTAAGAAGCGGAGCCAAAGGATATCTTCTAAAAAACACTACACAAGAAGAACTGGTAGACGCGATTAAGACCGTTATGAATGATCAAACATTTTTACCTCGTTCTGTAGAAACTATTTTATTAAATGATAGTATAGGTTCTCCACAATCCAAAAGAAGTATTCCAAAATTAACCCGTCGTGAAAAAGAGATATTACAACTGATCAGTGATGAAATGACAAATGCTGAAATTGCAGAAAAATTAATAGTTAGCATTAAAACCGTAGAAAGTCATCGAAATAATCTCCTCCAAAAATTTGGAGTTAAAAATGCAGCAGGACTTATAAAAAATGCTATGAATATGGGTTTTATTTCTTAACGCATTAAAAAACTCAGGGTTTACCCTAGTATTCACATTTACAACATATTACTGATTCGCGGTATCACTTCATTTTAGACCTTAGCTATATAATTATAAGCCATGTCAAAAATGAAAAAAATACTTCTATTACTTATTGCTAGCTATTTAATTAGTTGTAGCAATGACGATTCTACCACAACGAATCAAGCGCCAGCTAATTTTACGGTAACTACAGAAATAATAAATAATGATGTTACTATTTCTTGGACTGAAGCAACAGATCCAGAAGGAGAACAAGTTACTTATGAAGTCATATTAAACTCTGAAAGCATCAGCATTGATCAGGAAAGTACATCGTTTCAAATAGATGATTTATCCTATGACACTACTTACGAAGGAAGTATCATAGCTAGAGATGTTGATGGATTAACCACGACTAGCGATTTTAGCTTTAGCATTGGAGAAAAAAATAATACTCCTCCTACTATTGAGCTTTTAGGTATCGATAATGGTGAAGTAATACAACAATTCACAGATATTACCCTAACCTGGAAAGGAATGGATCAAGAAAACGATCCATTAACATATACTGTAAGAATTGGACCAAGTCCTGGCAGTCTACAGCAAATGGCATTTAATTATACAGAAGAAAACTATATTATAGATTATCTAACTACTGGAGAAACCTATTATTGGCAGATAAGCGTATTTGATGGTTTGGTTAGAACCGATTCAGAGATTAAAGGCTTTAAGGTATATGAAAAAGTTTTTGAAGGAGATTATGAAATTAATAACCTTCAAGAAATGGAAACATTTGCTAATGAAGGCTATACACAAATTACAGGCAATTTTTCTCTCATAGATTACGCTGATACTAATAGCGATGGATTACAATCACTTAACAAAATTGATGGAAACCTTATTATACGTAGAACCAATTTATCGGATTTAAAAGGTTTTAAAAACCTAGAAATTATGGAAGGGGATCTTTTAATTTCGAAGAATAACTTTATATCAAATTTAGAAGGTCTTGAGAGAATTAAAAAAATTGACAAGGGGCTTTTCATTCTCCGCAATGAACTGCTTTCTGACCTTAAAGGAATTGAAAACATTGCTTTTACTATGGATGGACATGTAAGTTTTATTGAAAATAGTTCATTAAGTAATATGTCAATTCTTGAAAAAATACGTAAGATAAATGGTTACTTATGGATTCAAGGTAATCTAATAACCAACCTTGAGTTCCCTAATTTAGAAGAAGTAAACGGAGAGATCATCAATAACATCGGCCATCAAATCGGAATAAAAATAGCCCTTAATCGTAAGCTAAAAAAAATACAAATGCCGGCTTTGACAAAGGCTTCAAGAATAGAAATACGATATCATTTTCTTCTTACAGAAGTTACAATGAATAGTATAACTACCATTGAAAACGAACTCCTAATTTCTAGTAACGACGATTTAACTACGATTAATGGCTTTCAAAATTTAATAGGGAATAGCGCTAATTTTTCTCTAGAAATCAATGGAAATCGAAAATTAGAGAATATTACGCTCCCGAGTATTCATACTATTGACAAAATTTTAATAGAACAAAATGAAAAACTAGCAACCATCCAACTCAATAATCTAGAAAATGTAACTACTAGTTTTAGCATTCTAAATAATGAAATTCTTGAAGATTACTGCAGTCTAGCGAGCTATGCAGTTAAAGCACTAGAGGAACAAAAAGAAATCATTACTCAAGGAAATCTGTACAACCCAACTACAGCGATGATCGCTACTAGAGAAGGATGTAAACTATAAAAAATCAACATGAAAAAATCTATATATATCATCATGATAATTTCTAGCAGTATATACGGTCAATTGACGGGTCGCGTGGAATACAAAGAAGAAGGGGTAACTTTTAATATCCCAACAAACTGGGTAGGACAAGAAGTAGAAGAAGTTTTTATTATGGGATCTCAGAAAGAAGCAGGCTTAGTAGCAATTACTGCGCATCCCGTTAGGAACTTAAAAGAACTACAAGATAATATGCAATTAGGACTACAAGAAGGAGGCGTTACACTACGTCTAAAAAACAACCTTAAAAAATTATCTGACACATCAGTAGAAGGTATGTATGAAGGTGTTATAGACAATCAAAAGGTACAAGGAAATGCTATTGGACTATTAAATTCTTATGGAAAAGGTATCGTCATATTTTCTTTAATAAGTCCAGATTTATTTTCTAATCGAACTTTACAGATAGGTAGAGAAGTAGCTAATAGTGTACGTTTTAATACTCCTCAACCATCTAATAACTCTTCTAATGGTTTAAATGCAGCTCAAGTAACCAAAGATTTAGGAGGAAATAAACTAATTTACTCAGAAAGTTATTATTCTAATACTCCTGGTGGAGGTGGTTATGAACGAAGCAAAGAAATTAATCTATGTCCTAATGGCGCATTTACGTATTACGGTAGCAGTTATCTAAATTTTACAGATCCTAATTTTGACCCTTATAGAAAAAATGGCCAAAGTCACGGCACCTGGAAATTTATAGATCAAAACGGAAGCGTATATCTAAACTTAAATTACAGAAATGGTAGTAAAGAAAATCTTCTTGTGCGCTACAAAGATGACAAAACATTTCTTGATGGAGGCAGATATTATCTAGGTGATGTAACCTGTTATTGATATATCAAAATATTTTAAAACAATCTTATGCAACGTACTAATATGAATTAAAGTCTTTCATATATAAACATTTAGCCAATAGGTAAAAGGGAAATCAATAATGATTTCCCTTTTCTATTTTAATTAAATATACAAGTATAAATTAACAAAATATTAATAAACAATCTATTTTTTCCCTTTGTCTTTAAAGTAATTCACAACATAAATTTAAATAAGACAATATGAAAACAACACTTTTACTTTTTATTACAGCGATTACATTATCAAGCATTTATGCACAAGAAGATTCTTCATTTGGGTTCGAAAAAGGAGACTTTACAATTTCCGGAACAATGAATTATTCTTATCAAAATTCCGAATCTTTCAGAAATAATATAGAAGGAGAATCTTATAAATTTGAAACCAAAGGGCATAATTTTAGTATCATTCCAGAAATAGGGTATTTCATATCCTCACATCTTATGGCCGGTTTAAAATTCGGATATATTAGTTCTAAAACAGAAAACTATGATAATGATCTTTATGATTTCTCTTCAAAGGGAAAAGGATATAGTACGGGCATATTTGGCAGATATTACTTTTCTCCACAAAAAAGAGTCTCTTTGTTTATTGAGCTAAATGCTGGATATCAAATGATCAAAACAGATTCGGATAGAATATTCCAAGTTAATAATCTTACGACTAGTACTGACAAAAATGAGAGTTATAATATGACAGCAGCTCCTGGAATTAATTTATTTGTCAACAAAAACCTTTCTTTAACCTCTAGAATTGGAAGTATAGGATATTCGCATATTAAAGATAGTTTTAATGATTCTGATGGAGATATAGGGACAAATAAAAGAGACCGTTTTAATGCCAACATTTCTTTAAGTAGCTTATATTTTGGAGTACTTTATAGAATCTAAACTCAAGATAACAATTCACAAAAAAAGCCGATATCACATTGTATATCGGCTTTTACTTATCTTAAAGACATTGTATGTCTATCCTCCAAAATCATCAAATCTGATATGCTCATCAGGAATACCAAAATCTTCTCCCATTTTCTGAACAGCTTTGTTCATTAATGGTGGACCACAGAAATATAACTCTATATCTTCTGGGGATTCATGATGATTCAGATAATTATCAATCACACAGTTGTGAATAAATCCAACGAACCCATCTCCTTCTGCATCAATATCACTTTTAACTTTCCAATTATCTTCTTCTAATGGCTCAGAAAGCGCTAAATAGAATTTAAAGTTAGAAAAACTTTTTTCTAGTTGTTCGAAATGATCTAAATAAAACAATTCTCTTTTCGATCTTCCTCCATACCAGTATGTAACCTTACGACCTGTCTCCAAGGTTTTGAATAAATGATATAAGTGAGAACGCATCGGCGCCATACCAGCTCCTCCACCTACATATAACATTTCTGATTCAGATTCATTGATAAAAAATTCTCCGTATGGTCCTGAAATAGTTACTTTATCTCCAGGTTTCTGTGCGAAAATATAAGAAGAAGCAACACCGGGATTTACATCCATCCATCCATTTTTACTTCTATCCCAAGGCGGAGTAGCAATACGCACATTAAGCATAATCTCTCTACCTTCTGCAGGGTAAGAAGCCATAGAATATGCTCGCTCTACAGTTTCGTTATTTTTCATCACTAATGGCCACAAACCAAACTTATCCCATTCTGCCTGAAACTTATCTGGTGTATCATGTTCTTCTGGATGCGCCGTAATATCAATATCAGAGTATTTGATCTCACATTGTGGAATCTCAATCTGGATATATCCTCCAGCCTTATACCCCATATCTTCAGGAATTTCTACTACGAACTCCTTAATAAAAGATGCTACATTATAATTACGAACGACTGTAGCCTCCCATTTCTTGATTCCGAATACTTCTTCCGGAATCTCAATATTCATATCTTGTTTTACTTTTACCTGACAAGCCAATCTCGCACCATGTTGTAACTCCTTACGAGAAAAATGTGGCGTTTCTGTTGGTAAGGCTTCTCCTCCTCCTTCTAATACGTGGCATTCACACTGAATACAGGTTCCACCACCACCACAAGCTGATGGTAAAAATATTTTTTCACTACCTAGCGTAGATAATAAAGTACCTCCTGAAGCTACTTCTATCTCTTTTTCACCATTAATAGTAATCTTTACAGGTCCTGATGGTAATAATTTATCTTTTGCAAATAATAAAATCCCTACCAATACCAAAGTAAGTACCAAAAATGAAATAATGGTGATAGCGATTGTTCCAAGTGTTGACGCTAAAAATATCATATTATTTAAGTGTTGAAACGTTAATGTTTTCTGCTACTTCTTTAGCAGCATTCTCTTCTATCTGAACAGTTTCCTGTTTCTTTGATTCCTCTTCATCTCCTCCTGTAAGCATTCCTCCGAAACTCATAAATCCAATTGCCATAAGTCCAGTTAAAATAAAAGTGATTCCTAATCCCCTTAAAGGAGCAGGAACGTTAGAATACCTAATCTTTTCTCTAATTGCAGCAATAGCAAGGATTGCTAAGAACCAACCAATTCCCGATCCAATTCCATACACCGCTGCATGAGAGATCGCTGGAAATTCTTTTTGTTGCATAAACAATGACCCCCCAAGGATTGCACAGTTTACAGCTATTAATGGCAAGAATATACCTAATGAGTTATATAAAGATGGCGAAAATTTCTCAACAATAATCTCTACTAATTGCACCATAGTCGCAATCGTAGCAATAAAAAGGATAAACGTTAAGAAACTTAAATCATAATCTGCGTACTCAGGACCTAACCATATTAAAGCACCTTCTCTAAGTATATACTTATCTAACAAAAAGTTTAAAGGTACTGTGATTGCTAGAACGAATATAACTGCAGCTCCTAGACCCACAGCAGTAGATACTTTTTTAGATACCGCAAGGTAAGAACACATTCCTAAGAAGAATGCAAATACCATGTTATCTATAAAGATAGCTTTTAAAAATAATTCTAAATATTCCATTTTTTATAATTTTAAATTGCTAATGGTAACTTTATACCATCAACAATTGTGAACTTTCTAGTGATCTTCGATTAGTGCTTTATTTCTACTTCTCTGAATCCAAATAATGATCCCTACAGTTATCAAAGCCATTGGGGCTAATACCATAAAACCATTATTTTCATAACCAAAAGCGTACAATCCAGTTTTCTCTATTGGATCTCCCAATACTTTGGCACCGAACAATGTTCCTGATCCTAATAGCTCTCTAAAAAAAGCTACTATTATCAATAAAACTCCATATCCAGCTGCATTACCAATACCATCTAAAAAAGATTTCCAAGGTCCATTCCCTAAAGCAAAAGCCTCGAAACGTCCCATAATAATACAGTTGGTAATAATCAGACCAATAAAAACCGAAAGTTCCTTACTTAATGTATAAGCAAAAGCTTTTAATACTTGATCAACTACAATTACCAAAGCAGCTACTACTACTAACTGTACAATAATTCTAATTTTTGACGGGATTATATTTCTCATTAACGAGATCACAACATTACCAATACCAAGTACAAAGATTACCGAGATAGCCATTACAATCGATGGCTTCAGTTGGGCAGTAATTGCAAGTGCGGAACAAATACCTAATACCTGAATAGTAATAGGATTATTATCTGCTAGAGGATCCGTTAATAATTTCTTGTTTTTCTTGGAAAACAATGGCTCTTTAGGCTCTTTTACTTTAACTTCAACTTTTTCTTCTGTTACTTCAGCCATTTGTTATTTTTTTAAAGTTTCGAAATAAGGTTGATACATCTTAATTCCTTTCTTCACCATTGCAGTTACACCATCTCCGGTGATTGTAGCTCCCGCCATAGCATCTACTGCATTATCATCTTTTCTTACATTTTTAGGATCTCCATTACCTTTTTTTACGGTAATTCCTTTATAATTGCCAGAAGCATCTAAAATACTCTCTCCTATAAAGTCATCTCTAAAATAAGCTTCTTTGATATTGGCTCCTAAACCAGGAGTCTCTCCTTTATGATCAAAAAAGGCACCTTTCACGGTTTTAAATTGTTTATCTAAAGAAACATATCCCCAAATTGCATCCCAAAGACCATTTCCTCTCATAGGCACAACATAAAACTCCTGACCGTCTTTTTTACCAATAAATAATGGCATTTTTCGCTCATAATTTGGATCCTGCTTTACCTTATCATTCTCCTTCTTTACTTCTATGTTAAAAGCATCAGTTGTTTTATCAGCAGAATTTCCAGTAATTATATATTGCTCATCTCCTACATATTTATCAAACAATTCTTGTGCTTTTTCTGCAGGTACAAATTCGTTAGGATCTTCCGTATCCGAAATCCCCATTGCGAATAATATATTCTGTTGCTTTTCTGTGATTTTATTAGCCGTTATATTTGGTTTAAGTACCGAAGATATACCTGCTAATATCGAACCTACCACAACTACCATTGCAACTGCAAAGATAATTGTATATGAATTTTTATCTGTATTAATCGCCATAACTAAGCAGTTTTTAATTTTAGACGTTTCATTCTTTTCTTAACATTACCCTGAACTACATAATGATCAATTGTAGGGGCAAATACGTTCATTAACAAAATTGCTAAGAACACACCTTCTGGATACGCTGGATTAAATACTCTAATTAGTATAGAAATAAAACCTATCAAAAATCCATAAATCCATTTTCCTTTATTAGTTTGAGATGCTGTCACTGGATCTGTAGCCATAAACACAATACCAAAAGCAATACCTCCTACTATAAGATGTTTCCAAAACTCCAAATTCATTAACGCATAAAACTTACTTGATTCTGCTATCCAACCTGCGTTAGTAACTCCATTAAATATTAGTCCCATTACTAATGTTCCTAATACAGCACTTACCATAATTCTCCAGCTTCCTATTTTTGAGAAAATTAAAAAAGCTCCTCCTAACAATATTAATAATGCCGATGTTTCTCCTACAGAACCAGGTATAAATCCAAAAAATGCATCCATAACAGAATACGTAGCATCTCCAGAACCTAAAATATTTTTACCCTGTGCTAAACCTCCTAAAACAGTCTCTCCAGAAATAGCATCCAATTGTGCACCTCCAGCAATTTCATTAGCTCTTTCTACAGCTCCATGCACCCACACTTTATCTCCCGACATCCAAGTTGGATATGCAAAGAATAAAAATGCTCTAATAGTTAACGCTGGATTTAGAATATTCATTCCAGTACCACCAAATACTTCTTTACCAATCACTACTCCAAAAATAACTGCCACTGATAACATCCATAAAGGCGTATCTACGGGAACAATTAAAGGAACTAACATTCCGGTAACCAAATATCCTTCTTCTACTTCGTGTCCTTTAATAACAGCGAATAAAAACTCTACAGCTAATCCAACTCCATATGAAACTACTACCAATGGTAATACTTTCCAGAGTCCGATCACCAAATTATCTAGTGACCAAAATGCAGCACTAAAAAATCCATTAGCTGCGGCTTCTATCTCACCTAAAGCTAAATGATGTTGATAACCTGCATTGAACATACCAAAAATTAAACATGGCACTAACGACATGATAACCGTATTCATCGTACGCTTTAAATCATCTGCTGCACGAACGTGAGATCCAGAATGTGTAATCTCATTTGGCAGATATAAAAAAGTATGGAGTGCATTAAATGCTGGCGCCATCTTTTTATCCTTATACTTAAGTTTTAAGTTATGTAATTTACTTTTTAAACCCATGACTTTATCCTATTTCTTTTAACATTAAATCTAGTCCTTCTCTAATGATCTGCTGATGAGGTTGCTTAGAAACACATATAAACTCAGTCAGCGCAAAATCTTCAGGAGCTACTTCATACATCCCTAATTGCTCCATAGCATCAAGATCATTAACCGCGCAAGCCTTTAAGATCTGTAATGGATAAATATCTAAAGGAAAAACAGTTTCATAATTACCTGTAACTACAAATGCTCTATGCTCGCCATTTGTATTGGTATTTAAGTCATATTTTTTATTTGGAAATAACCAAGAAAAAGTCAAGGCTCTAGATGGAGAGATCTTATTAAAAATTGGCTTGTTCCAACCAAATAACTCATAATCATCACCTTCAGGAATTACCGTGATCATATCGTGATAAAATCCTAAATTCCCATCAGGTTTTACATTATCTCCAGTTAGCACGTTTCCACTTATGACCCTTATATTATTATCTTTCACTCCAGAATCGTATATAACCGAAGAAACCTCAGCACCTATTCTAGTTTTAAAATATTTTGGGTTTTTTAAAGAAGATCCAGCCAAAGCTATAATTCGTTCAGAATTAAACTTACCTGTTAACAATAACTCTCCTATAATAACAAGATCTTGTGGATTTACAACCCAAACAACTTCTCCCTTATTAATAGGATCTAGTCTAGCGATTTGCACTCCCACATTTCCTGCTGGATGAGGCCCACTTACGTTATGCAAGGTTATATTATCTAATCCAGAAAAAGGAGAATTTCCTTTTTTACCTATAGAAACGTGAACATTTCCTTCTGTTAATTTGCTTAATGCAGTAAGAGCAGTCTGAAGTTCTTTTTCTTTACCTGCTAGTACGTGCTCTAAATCAGCAGCTAAAGGTGCAGTGACATAAGCAGATACAAAAATTGCTTTTGGAGCAACATCTGGATTAGCAATAACATCATAGGGACGTTGTTTGATAAAAGGCCAACAACCAGAAGATAATAAGTGAGACTTAATATCCTCTCCACTCATTGCTTTTACATCCTTTGTTCCAAAGTCTGCAAATTGTTGTTCTTTATCTGCTAAAATTTTGAAGGATAGTATTTTTCGTTTAGCACCGCGAATAATTTCCACAACCTCACCACTTACTGGGGAAGGAAAAAGCATTTTTTCATTAGTTTTAGAATGGAATAGTGGTTCGCCGGCTTTAACTTCTGTACCCTGTTTGGCAATAACTTTAGGTACGATACCATGAAAATCGTCAGGCTTAATTGCGTAAACATTACTTTTGGTAGCTTCTGCAGTAATTTTCTCTGCTTCGCCAACCAGTTTAATGTCTAAACCTTTTCTGATACGAATGTCTTTTGACATATTTGTAGTCTATGTTAATTAACTAAAAAAATCGTGCAAATTTACTAATTAAAACACGTAAGTGAAAGCTGGTTCTGTTATAAGATTTTATTTATAACAATTCTAAATAATGAATTTTTAAGCTCTGAAACAAGATACATCTATTCAGGCATACATTTTGTTTATCTTTACACAGTTAACTATTGAATTAATGTCACAAAAACTTAAACAAACCCTATTAATTTTAGGATTATTTACTGGATTTCAATCATTTATTTCGGCTCAAGAAAGCAAAGAAGAAGTCAACCCCCCTGATCATATCAAAACAATTCAATTATTTGGTACTGAAGAATTTTCTGGAACGCCTATTATGAAACTCGGAACACCACTTAATATTCAATTTGATGATATAAACGGTGATGAAGTAGATTATTATTACAAAATAACGCATTATAATTTTGATTGGACTCCTTCTCCGCTTTATAAAAACGAGTACCTAAATGGTTTTGACGACATCAGAATCGTCAACTATGAAAATTCATTTAACACTTTACAGTTATATAGTCATTATATGTTAAGAATCCCTAATGAAGACACTAGAGGTCTAAAAGTAAGCGGGAATTATATGATTGAAATTTATGATGACGATGATGAAATTGTTTTTTCCAGGAAATTTATCGTTTACGAAAGTTTAGCTAACGTAAAAGTATACACGAAACGATCCAGAAATCTAAAATATATAGACACACGACAAACTGTTCAGTTCGAAATTAGCTCACCTAATGAAATTCTAAAAAACCCAAAGCGCACAGTAAAAACATTAGTCATACAAAATAATGACATAAAAAATGCTATAACCAATTTAGTACCGCAATTCACCATTGCGAATAGTTTAGTATATAAGTATGATTCAGAATCTAGTTTTTGGGGTGGTAATGAATATCTTTTCTTTGACAATAAAGAAATAAGATCACCTACTGCAAATATTAAAGGAATTGATCTTCAAGAGATTTACCATAATTACCTGTACACCGATATCGTTAGAGGCAACAGAATATATACATATTACCCAGACATCAATGGTAATTTTGTCGTAAGAAATTTAAGAGCAGAGAACAGCGACACAGAGGCTGATTACGCTTGGATACACTTTTCACTAGAGTGCTATGAGCCACTAGAAGGTGGAGAAATTCATATTTATGGCAATTTCAATAATTACGTAACAGATGCGTCTACTAGACTAACATACGACAAGGAGAATGCGATTTATACGACAAAAAGATTATTCAAACAGGGTTTTAATAATTACAAGTATATTTTAGTAAAATCTGATGGAACCATAGATCCAGGTTTTATAAGTGGTAATTTTGATGAGACCGAAAACGAATATATGGTAATTCCTTACTATAGAGCTCCAGGAGCCAGATATGACAGAGCTATTGGTAAAGGAATTGGGAATTCTAGAAATATAACCAACTAAAAAAGGCGAAGCCAAAGACCCCACCTTTTTAGAACAGTAATTTAGATTATTATTGGACAACTACTTTTAAATTTTCCTGTTTTATTCCGTTAATAGAAATTACATAAAAATAAATTCCTTTACTATCTACGTCATTTCTGTCTATCATTATCGATTGCACACCAGATTCAATTTTTTGACTGTGAATTACTTTTTTCTGACCTAAAAGATTTACAGCAGTAACCTCTAATACTCCATTATTGTTTGAATGAAACTTTAATACTGACTGCCCACTAATCGGGTTAGGAAATATAAATGCTTTTTTTACTTTAGTAGACGAAGATTCGATATTAGGTAGTGTAGTCCCCAATTCTTCATTAGACGGTATTTGATCACAAGATGAAGGACAAGAATCACTCCAAAATCCTACATACTTTCCGTTATCTATATACCCGACGGTAAACCATCCTGTCCTGTTCCTTTCTAAATCTATAGTTTGCATTCCATTACCATCATTAAAAACAATCCCCACATCATCCAGAGAAACTCCATCAGGAACTACAAAAGACCATTTTTTCCAAGGAGATCCTACTATCGTTGTCATCGTTTGTCCAGGCCAAGCTTCTGTGTTTTCCAATCTAACATTTTGCTTATTATCAAACACATAAATATTAGAGGCTCCATTCCAACTATACGTAGGTGTTTTAAAATAAACATCTATTGCAGTTAAGTTTAGACCATCGCAATCCACAGGACACTCATCACTCCAGATTCCGTTATAATACCATCCTGTAGAGCCTCTTGCCAGATCATCAGTCTGATTACCTTCTACATTAAAAACTATCCGCACATCATCGGCATTAACTCCTGGAGGTAACTGTAACCTATATGCATACCAATTTGTAGAAGGATAATTACTCATTTGCTGTCCCGGCCATTCAATTGTTCCTAGAAGTGTCGAGTTAGAAGTAGCGCTAAAAAAGTAAACATTCATCTGATCACTCCATCCAGATGGCTTGTAAAAATTAATTTCGATTTCTGATATTACATCAGTAGTAATCGAAACGATTTCACTAGGAATCGATTGATTCCCTTTTCGGTCTTTAGCCACTACTTTAAAATCGTAATTAGTATTAGGAGACAATCCTGTAATTACAGTAGTTACAGTACTCACAGATTTCACGAAATCTTCACCTTGATATACCTCATAACTTGTTACTGCTATATTATCTGATGATGGATCCCAACTTAACCTTACAGAAGTCTGATCAATATCTGAAGCCATAAGACTGGAAGGAACCGAAGGAACCGAATCATCTGGAGTTATTTCTATTTCTAATGGCACTTTCCATACACCTCTACCATAGGTAGCGGCTACTAAAAAATTGTCTTTTAAATTAATTTCTAAATCTCTTACTGCCACATTAGGAAGATTAACTGAGTAATCCTCCCAATCTCGATCTCCATCCTTAAAATATACCCCTAAATAAGTTCCTAAATATATCGATTCGGTTCCTTTATGATGTCTAACCACAAATTTCCCTTCTTCAGGAAGATTACCAGAGATATCTACAAAATCATTTCCTTGATTATTTGAACGAAAAACCTTTCCACTTACAGACCCAGAAGTCGAAACATAAATAATTTGATTGTCATCATTATGAACTTCTATAGAAGTGATCAATGTTGGAAAAGAATAGATTTTAGACCAAGTAACTCCTGCGTCCATACTTCTGTATAAACTTAAATCATTAGCGAGATACATGATATTTACATCCGAAGGATCTAACTCGATATGCTCTATATTATTACCTCCAAAATCAAATTCTGTTTGATTTTTAAACGAACTATTTTCAAGTTTATAAAAACTCTTAAATCCTGCATACAAATTACCATTACGATCAGAAACTAGTGGAGTTACCCAATTTCCCCGATCCGGACCTGATGCAGCAAATGTTCTGGTTTTACCTCTATCCTCTGTTCTATATAGATTTCTACCATACTGTATAAAACCAAAATATGTATCCGGATTATTTCCTTTAACCGCACAATCCATTCCATCTGCTCCGTGATATACATTCCATTGTAATCCATCTAAGGCATATCCGCCATTATCCTGCAAACCTCCAACCAAATAATCAACACTACTGTTTTCTGCTACCGAAATTTTATAAAACTGCCCGATTTGAAGCCCTTTAGTTAAATCGCTAAATGATCCTCCATTGTCTTGAGATTCATAAACACCTCCATCGCTCCCGCAAAACAATCTCCCATCATAATAGCGTAAAAAATGAATATCTGCATGAGTATAAGTTACCTGAGTTGGACTACTCCAGTTATTAATCTTAGTAAAATCATCTCCTCCATTAACAGATTTCCAAACATTTAAACATCCAACAAATACTACGTTAGGATCCTGATCAGAAACCGCTAAAGCAAGATCATACCAAGATTGAGTACTTTCAAAAATATTTATTGTCTCCTGAGTTTTGGTAAAGCTAGAACCGCTATCCATAGATTTATATAACCCTTGAAATGATCTCTGAGAATCAGAACTCAACAAATATACATACTCTGGATTAGCAGGAGTTACATCAATAACCAACCTGGAAGAACTAACTGGCAATCCATTACGGACCACAAAAAAACTATTACCACTATTAGTTGATTTATAAAACGTATTGGAAGTTGCTGCATATATAACATTCGTATCTCCAGGCTTTATTTTAATATCTTTGATATTACCTGATAAGGTTTTTATCCAAGTCACTCCAGCATCTTCCGTCTTATAAACTCCTCTACTTGTAGCAACCCATAATTTATTAGAATTATTAGGATCTATATAAATATCATTCCCGATTTCATATCGATCAGCCGCATCAAGTCCTGTTTTATTCCAGGTTATACCACCATCTATAGATTTTAAAACACCAATGCCCAGCGCATCACTAGCATCATCATCTCCTGTAGAAATATAAATAATATTAGAGTTGTTATGATCTATAGCAATTCCAGAAACTCCGATCTGAGGCAAATAATCAGACAATGGCTCCCAATGCTGGCCACTATCTATTGATTTCCAGATTCCGCCAGCAGGCGCACCCACATACATCACATTAGATTGATTCGGATCTAGTATTGCTACATTAACCCTACCTTGACCAGGTGACCATGAATTAGAAGGATAATGATCAAAAGGTCCCATTGGCGACCAAGTATTTGCGATTTTTTGTCCAAAAGCTTTCTTAGATCGTTTCTGCTCCCAAATATTCCAATAGAAATCAGGAGTAGGTAAAGTACCATCAGGCATAACAGCATTCTTATAAAATTCTTGCCATCTCATAAAAGGCTTATGTCCACTTCCCTTAACAGTATCATCCTTTTCTTTCCAATAATTATTAAAGGCATTTACCACCTCATCAAATTTAGGAACACTAGCTTTATTAGATTTTTCTTTCAGTGAGATTTCAGACATCCATGGCGCATCCAAATTGTATTGTCCATTTGAAGGGGTAAAATTCAAAAAAATGAATAAAAGCATAAAAGATACTTTTAAGAAAGGTATTGTTTTTTTCATCTGTTTGGTTTAAAGCATTAATTAAAACGTTGTTGTTACACCGTAACACAACTACGTAAAAATACATACTAAACATCCTAAAAACCATTTACACCACAACCAACAAAAGAACATAAAAAACTTAAAATCAAGTAATTAAAATCATCTATATCGATAAAGGTTAAATTATTTTTTTCGATTAAAAACCAATAAAATTGCCTAAAAACACAACTAACAATCACCTAAAACGTTGTAAAAAAAATTCCTACATTACGTTTCTATCGTTTGAGTTTTCATGTTTTTTATACTTAGTACTAACCTGTAATCCAACGCATTCAAAATTTTTATGTTTTGTCACTAAATACCTTTACTTTAGTCTTATTACGTAAACCATCAACTAAAAATGAAAGAAAAGGGGAGATTTCTTAAAAAGTATAGAGGAAATGAATGTTTAAATTGTAGTGTCCCACTTGATATTATTGATCGCTATTGTCATAATTGTGGCCAGATTAACACTACAAAGAAACTTTCTTTTAAAGACTTTTTTAATGAGTTTTTTGCAAGTATATTCTCATACGACTCTAGATTAAGACACACCATTGTAGGTCTATTATTTCGACCAGGAATGATCTCTAAAGACTATATAGAAGGTAAAAGAGTAAAATATGCTAATCCTTTTAGGTTTTTCTTAAGTGTTTCTATCCTGTTTTTTATCATTAGTGGTTTATTCATAGATTTCGATAGTATTATTCCTCAAGAAAAAGAGCAAAACAATGGGCTATTAGAAATAAACCTAACCAATAATGAACATAAAGAGAACGATATAATTAACGATTCTATAGCAGAACCCGGTGTTGACAAAGAAGATGAATACGTATACTTCACTGAAACGCAATTAGACACTATGAGTATGTTTACCGCAGTAAACAAACGTTGGAAAACCTATAAGTCTCATTACAAAAAAACTGGAGAACCAATGGCTACGATAGCATTAGACAGCCTAAAACACGAACAAAACACGTATACAAAATATTTATATAAAAGAAGTATCAAAACAAAAAACCTTAATGAGAACCCTTTGGAGCTTCTTAAGTTCGTTTTTAACAAGTTACCCTTTATCATATTTTTCTTTTTACCATTCTTTGCCTTAATGATGTGGTTATTATATATAAGAAAACCTTTTAATTACATGGAGCATTTAGTTTTTATTTTTCATACCCAAACCATGTTTTTTATATTAATCGGAATTGCAATCTTGATTGATCAAATCACCAAAAGTGAAGCTGCATCCAGCATTGCAATGCTAGTTTTCCTATTCTATTTATATAAAGCCATGCGTAAATTTTATCAGCAAAGAAGGGCTAAAACTATTGTTAAATTTCTATTAGTGAACGTATTATTTTTTATCTTAGCAGGAATCGGATCTATTATAACAATTATAGGGTCTATGTTTATTTTTTAATATGGTTGAGCAAATAACCAGAGGCATAAAAATTTCGGTGGACACCACCTTTGAGGGTACGTTCTTTAAGAACTATAAGATCCATTTTGCCTTTGGATACCAAATTACCATTGAAAATCAAAGTAAAGACTCAGTACAACTCACTTCCCGTTTTTGGGAAATCAAAGATGCATTAAGCAGCACAGAGATTGTAGAAGGCGAAGGTGTAATTGGTAAAAAACCGGTACTAAAACCAGGAGAATCTCACACTTATAATAGCGGATGCCTCTTAAGCTCTCCATTTGGCGCTATGAAAGGACATTATAACATGGTGAACTTCACATCCACCCGAAAATTCAAAGTAATTATCCCTAGTTTTAAGCTTAGTTCTCCTTTTGCTCTAAATTAAGTTTCTTTACAAGATCAAACCGTATTATTTTACCTTCTTGTTCTATATGACAATATTTGCAGTGTGAATCATACACAAACTTATATTTTTTAGTATAAACAAAGGTCGATTTTGCTTCAAAAAGACCTCTGAAATCTTCATATCCATACTCCGTATATCTCCTAATTTCAAACAAAGACACTGTCGAAGATTCTTTTAAAATAAAATATGCACCACTTCCTATTCCTGATAGAAAATGAGCTTCTTTTAAGAAATCAGGCAATCTAATGTTCTTGTTCTCTTCTAACTTTGGTACTTTTTTATCGAAATAATTAGTAAGGTTTTCTTTAAAAACAGAGTTTGGATACTCTATCAAAACTCCATTTTCCACTTGATATATCATGTTCTCCATAGACCCTTTTTCTACATTACCTAAAGGGCTTGGAGTAAATAATTTATTACGCAATAAAGGTGTTCTTATTTTGGATTTATTAGTACTATGCAGGATTGTATCCGTAACTATTCTTGAACAATTACTTCCCTCTTTTCTAAAAGTAGAATATGGAATACTCCCTTTATTTTGAGTCTCTAAAACATACGCCTTTGCTTTGTCATAGTCTATATAATCACAAACTGATGCAACTAAACGACCACTTCCATGAGTCTTCTCGGGATGTGCCTCTAACCATAAAAGAAATTCTTCAACATTAGCCAATTTACCATCAGCTGCAAAAGTAGCTTCAAAAGGTATCTCCAATTCTACGTCGGTTACTGCACTTCTAACCCTTCCTTTACCGGGGGGAGTTATATACCTTCCAAAATCGTAATATTCTGCAAGACCTGTTCTATTCTCTATGAGAACAAAAGCCGCGTGACCAGCTTTAATAATTCCGTTTTTCCCTAAACCAAAAAACTGCAGTAAACCAGTAGATTTTTTTTCTTCGTCAGAAAAGCGAACAAAAGTATCTGGAAAAGCGAGGGATATTATTTTGCCCGTGTAATTCATCACACGTTTAAAATTTTAATTATACTTATTTTCAAAATGTAACTTAGTATCAGTTTTGATTATGCAGTTATCGCTTCAAAAGTAACTACATTTACTTCTTTATTCTGAAGATCTTCATAGCGCATTGCCAGTTCTTCATCATTTTTAACAATCTGAGTAATACTTCTGGTTTTTAAAAAACCTCTATCAATTTGCAGATCTACATCCTTATCTCCAATTCCGGCATTCTTATGAAAACCCAATAATGTATCAGCACTTAATATGTTTTCCTCCTCAAACACCTCAAACCAACCTTGTCTTGTTTTCTTCATTTCACTAGTATACAAGGTGGAAGAAGACCAAATGTGAGTTTCTTTTCCTAAAATTCTGAAATGTCGTTGTTTTCCATCCCAAACCAACTCAAAAAACTCAAGATCCGATTGCCAATTTGCCGCAACTATTGTAAAAGGTTCAATTCCTTTATAATCATATGTCAGCATAGCTTTTTGCAAATTATCTGCACCTAAAAGGTCTTTTACGACCACTCCTCTACTTTGTCTATAAGACACCGATCTTTCATGAATTTCGAAACCTCCATTAAGAAGGCAAATCATCGTGTTTTTATCACTAAGCCCTATCCAGGTTCCCCCAGCTACAGCATCTTTAGGAAATAGCATTCTGGTTTTATCAACTTGATAAAATTCCGGAACTAAGGTTTTCCTATTTATAGCCTCATCGCGATTAGAGGTTAATATAAAACCATTTTCTTGGGTGGGGATCAACGTTACTGTACACATAGGTTTTGGGTCGGATAAATTTCGCACAACTTACGAAAAAAAATACATACCGCAGATGTTTATAAAAGGTTAAAATCAATATTGCCCTACATAATTTCCTATCTTTGCCGCTTGAAGTATACTAACACATCTTACAAATCAAACTAAAATACACAAGATTATGGGAAAAGGTTTTTTTCAAGTTCCAACAGCGATAAATGAGCCTGTAAAATCATATGCTCCAGGAACTCCGGAAAGAGAAGAAGTTCTGGCTACATACAAATCTATGTATAACTCATCTGTCGATGTTCCTTTATATATTAATGGCGAAGAAATCAGAACTGGAGATACGGGCACAATGTCACCTCCACACGACCATAAACATCAATTAGGGATATATCATAAAGCTGAAAAGCAACATGTTCAAACCGCTATTGATACAGCTATCGAAGCTCGTAAAAAATGGGCGGATTTAGCATGGGAACAACGTGCTGCTATTTTCTTAAGAGCTGCAGAATTAATTGCCGGACCTTACAGAGCTAAAATTAATGCAGCTACGATGTTAGCCCAATCCAAAAATATTTTTCAAGCAGAAATTGATGCTGCTTGCGAGTTTATAGATTTCCTGCGTTTTAACGTAGAATTCATGACTCAGATTTATGAAGATCAACCAGGCTCCACCTCTGGAGCTTGGAATAGACTAGAGTACAGACCATTAGAAGGTTTTGTTTATGCAATCACTCCATTTAATTTTACTGCAATTGCTGGAAATTTACCAGCGAGTGCTGCTTTAATGGGAAACACAGTGGTTTGGAAACCTAGTGATAGCCAAATCTATTCTGCAAAAGTAATTATAGACATTTTTAAAGAAGCTGGTGTACCTGATGGAGTAATTAATGTAGTATACGGAGATCCTGTAATGATTACCGATACAGTATTGGCGAGTCCTGATTTTGCAGGTATTCACTTTACTGGTAGCACTCATGTATTTAAAGATATCTGGGCTAAAATCGGTACTAATATTCATAACTACAAAACCTATCCAAGAATCGTAGGGGAAACAGGAGGAAAAGATTTTATCGTAGCACATCCTAGTGCAAATGCTAAGCAAGTAGCCACAGGGATTTCTCGTGGAGCATTCGAATTCCAAGGGCAAAAATGTAGTGCAGCATCCAGAGCATATATACCTAAAAGTTTATGGACTGATGTAGAAAAATTCTTAAAAGCAGACATCAAATCCTTTAAAATGGGATCGCCGGAAGACATGGGCAATTTTATTACTGCAGTAATCCACGAAGGTTCTTTTGATAAACTTGCCAAATACATTGACCAAGCTAAAGAAGATAAAGGAGCAACTATCATTGCTGGCGGTGGATATGATAAATCCAAAGGATATTTCATCGAACCAACAGTTATTCTTGCGGAAGATCCTAAATACACAACCATGTGTACGGAGCTTTTTGGACCTGTTATTACCATTTATGTATATGAAGATAACAAATGGGAAGAAACACTAGCTTTAGTTGATAGCACTAGTGAATATGCATTAACAGGAGCTATTTTCTCTACTGACAGATATGCAGCTGCTGAAGCCACCAAAGTATTAGAAAATGCGGCTGGTAATTTCTATATTAATGACAAGCCAACTGGTGCAGTCGTAGGACAACAACCATTTGGTGGAGCAAGAGCATCGGGAACTAATGACAAAGCTGGATCATACCTTAACCTTTTACGTTGGGTATCACCTAGAACGATCAAGGAAACTTTTGTTACACCTGCAGATTATAGATATCCTTTCTTAGGAGAGTAGTATAAAACTTAGTGATAAAAGCGCCATTTGGCGCTTTTATACTTTTTACACACGTTAATTCACAATGGATTCCATCATTAGGAAAGCAAAAATTGAAGACCTGGCAACACTACTGGATTTTGAACAAAAAATCATAGAAGCAGAAACACCTATGGATCCTACACTAAAGACTGATGAAAGGATTAGTTATTATGATCTTGGTGAATACATAAAAGCGGATCATACAGAAGTTGCAGTTGCAGAAGTAGACGGAGAAATTATCGGCAGTGGTTATGGACAAATCAGAGATCGAAAAGAATATTTCAAACAAAAAAAAATGGGATATATCGGCTTTATGTATGTAAAAGAAGCCTTTAGAGGACAAGGAGTAAGCCAGGAAATAATTAAATATTTATCAGATTGGTTTGCAGCAAAAAATATCAAAGAAATACAGCTTGATGTTTATGATCAAAACCCTAGAGCTATTAGAGCTTATGAAAAAGCGGGATTTGAAAAATACTTGGTTCGTATGCGAATTAATTTAAAAGATCAATCTTGATAAACGATCTCGAAACCTTCAATTTTCTTTATTCTTTATCTTACTTACTTATAATCAAAAATTTACTACAATATAAACGCTTTATAATTTTTACCTTTATATTGGATTCCAACCTTCGTTGGAATAACAAAAAAACCTTGTCCTCTAGGATCTCATATAGCTACCACACTAAGTTTGTCCAAGTGTTGCAAAATAAAGATTGAAATCTATGTTCCTGATACATAAAACCCATTTTATAATAAAAACAATTACAAACACTATCTTTAGGCAAGTATTTGCATTCTAAGTAAGCAAAATATAATCCTTAAAAACTCCATGAATCAAAAAAAAGCTCCTTGGTATTTTCTTTTACTACTTATTTTGGCTGGAGAATCTGTATTTATTCTTCCCTTTGTACTTGCTCGGGTCTTTAGACCTACAGTACTAGAAGCTTTTGGACTGGATAACCTACAGTTAGGGCTTTGCTTTTCTGTATATGGTATCGTTGCTTTACTATCCTATCTTTTTGGAGGTCCGATTGCAGATAAATTTCCTCCTAGAAAACTGATTGCAGTAGCACTATGGATGACCGCTCTTGGAGGATTGGTGTATGCCACATTCCCTGGATACACCACACTGAAACTACTATATGGATATTGGGGCTTTACGACTATTTTTTTATTCTGGGCACCTATGATCAAAGCTACTCGAGTTTGGGGTGGAACTTCATCACAAGGAAAAGCATTTGGATTTCTAGACGGTGGACGTGGATTAGTGGGAGCATTATTTGGTGCAATGGGTGTATTTATTTTTTCATTATTTATTACTTCTGAAATTTCGGAAGCTACAGTTTTAGAAAGTAAAGCAGCTTTTAGACAAGTAATATTGGTATCTTCTGGTATTGTAAGTCTGGTAGGAATTCTTGTATGGTTCTTTATGAAATTAGATCAAAAAACAGAGCAAAAGATCATCTTAGAAAAAATAACAATCTCTCAAGTTACAGCTGTTCTTCGATTACCCTCTGTATGGTTACTAATGATTATTATTCTTTGTGCATATGTAGGTTACAAAATTACGGATGTATTTTCCCTCTACGCAAAAGATGTAATGTTATACGACCAAGTGAAATCTGCGCAAGTAGGTACGTTTCTATTATTTATCCGCCCAGTAATTGGCGTCTTGATCGGAGTATTGGCAGATCGCACACAAACCACCTTCTGGCTAGTAGTAAGCTTTGTAATATCTTTCTTTGGAGCGTTATTATTTGCGCTAGGTATAATCACAACATCTGCAACCACATTATTCTTTATTTCGATATTAGTAGTAGCAACGGGAGTATATGCCGCACGTTCTCTGTATTTTGCAGTGATGCAACGTGGTCAAATTCCGTTAGTTCTTACCGGAACTGCTGTTGGACTTATTTCTTTAATCGGCTATACCCCCGATATTTTTGCAGGTCCTGCCATGGGATATCTTTTGGATAATTCTCCAGGAATACAAGGACACAAACATGTATTCTGGATGTTAGCCTTATTTTCTTCTATTGGTGGTATTGCTGCCTGGTATTACTATCGATTATACCAAAAGAAAGAGTAAACTCTATTCTTAAACCTCTACAAAAAAAATATTAATTCCAGTATCCTTGTTTTTATTTACAGGGAAATTTACTTTTCTTTATAAAATAATTTAGCATTAAATCTCTTATGTATACGATTACAAATACTTATAAATGAGTACAAACGAATATATAATATAAATAAATGTAATTGCTGTAATACAGTAGTTGTAGAACATTCAACTAAATTAGATCCAAAATTAAGGTAACATTTTACTTCTATTCGACACATACATATAAACCGTTTTAAAACATCAAATAAATTATGAAATTAAAGAATTTAACTTTTATCATTCTTATCTTTTTATACAGCTGCGATACTGAAGAAAATGATTTAGAAGAATCAATAAATGAAGATTCTATTCCTTTTACTACAGCTATTTCAAATCTTGAAAACAAAAATGGAGTCATAATAACTGAAAATACAGTAACCTTCACAGAAGACATTACTATACCAGAAGATGTTATTCTCAATTTCAATGTTAGAGATCGAATGATAATTAATTCAGGTGTTACTGTAACAATAAATGGTATAATATCAGCTGGAAAATTTCAAATATTTGAAATAGCAGACGGAGGAAAAGTAAATGGTTGCCCACAAATTGAATATATCACCCCTCAATGGTGGGGAACAGATGATACTGGCTCTACTCCAGCATCAGATAATTTTCAAACAGCAATTGAATCTTTTGATTGTATTAAAAAGTTTGTGTCAAGTGGAAAATTTCTACTAGATAAAGAAATTTTACTAAATATAGATGAAAGAAACTATGATTTTACTGGAAGTCATTTTATAGGAACCGAAATAGGAACTTTATTTGGTGCAGGAGGATTGGTAACAATAGGAAATAGAAATTTTAATTTAGATGAGAATTATTCTGTCGAAAATGTAACCGTCCTAGGCGGTACATATCAACCAAAAAATAATCACGATAATTCATTAGCAATTTTAAATGCTAAGAACATCAAAATATCTGGTGTAACTATTCTCGGAGATGAAGGTCTAAGAGGAATAGCTCTTCAAACACCAGGAGAAAACCTTGTAAATAATCCAATTATTGAAAATGTAATTATCGAAAATGTTCTGCAAGAAGGAGGTGTAAATGTTATAAATATTGACTTGAATCACGGTTTAGTTAAAGATGTTATAATAAACAATGTGATAGGTTCTAGTATAAATGAAATTAATCCCCAAAACAATAACCGAGAAGCAGCCTTTAGATGTAGTGGCCAAATAAGTGCTGAAAGTAATGAAATTAGAATAGATGGTCTAACAATTGATAATGTACTTCTTGACGAAGTTTATATGGGATTTAACTTAAGAGGTATTAAAACAAGTATTTCGAATGTAGAAATTGATAAGGTTGATTTTAGAGGTTTTAATATATACGGAGCAGAATTATTGAGTATGAATAATATTCAGATAAAAGGTTCTGGGCCTAATTTCTCTACTATTGGTATATACATTGATCATTTTGAACCTATTAATGGATCTAATATTAATCTTAGTAAAATAGAGCTTACTGGGGAATTTGGGTTTGGCATATGGAATAGATCGAAAGAAGTCTCTTTTACTAATGTTTATGCGAATATTAAATCAAACAATGTAGTTATTAAAAATACCGGTGATAATTGTGTTTACTCAGGTTTATATATTAAAAACAATGAATCATCGCCAATACATGCTGCCATTTTTAATGGATTTGAAAATGATGAAATTCCATCTGTAGGTATAAATGTTAATTTTGACGGAGTAATTTTAGGTAATTTTACTCACGGAGTAATCAACCAAGCACGAAACTCTAATTTTAATTTTCAATTAGACGGTACATTCATTAATGGAGCTTTTTTCACCTTCTATAATACCAATGGGTACTCAAGTGTTTATAGAGCTGATATGAATTTAAGTTCTAATTCAAGCCCCATAAATAACTACAGAAATGGAGATTTATATGAATTATATGTTTATGATCCTATAAATAATATCTATGTCCTAAACCCATAAACGTTCTACAACAATTTGTATGATGCATATGCTTCCTTCGGGAAGCAAACGCACCATACAAGAGACGTTATCAATAATTTCAATAAAACTAACAATGAATAAACAATTATCAATATTAGGAATGTTATTATTCTTTTTTTCTTGTTCTTCCACTAAACAAATTTCTAAAAACTCATCACAAATACAAGGTAACAATAATACATTTTTGATAACTGAAATATCAACAGATAAAACTTATGGATTGTCACCTAAAAACCCAGTAGAAGTCGGAGGTGCTAAAAATTCACAAGGCCCAAAAAATGAACGAAGGTTTCTTAATGCGTTAGCTGGACCAAATGGAGAAAAAATTTCATATTATAGAGCAGGAAGCTGTTGTCCTGTCAAAAGCAAGAATGACCCTTTTGGTTTTGGTAGTGTTATGTTAGATAATTATCGAGTTACTTGGGAGAATTCAAAAGATACAATTTCAATTTATATTAATATGTATGATTCCGGAAAACTAAAAGCTCCTGTTGGATTTACTATAAAAAAGTAGCTGTTGTAACCCTTAGTTTTTACTTTGCCTTTTTTCTCAAAAACCAGGACAACTTCATGGCTAATGTTCCATAAGCAGCTCCAATTCTCACTTCTCTCTTATAGGGAGCTATTTTAGCTTCTACACGCATGGGTGATTTCGACTCCCAAACAATATTCTCTGGATTTGCTACTTCATATAACTTAAGTGCTACTTCTATTTTACACGGCTGTGAAAAACCTACATTATAACCAGGATACACCCACAATGTCTGAATATGCAAATTGTATTTTGCATTAGGATTGTTCCTAGAAACTATAAGTTTTCTTTTTTTAGGTATTGCATAGTTCAGGTTTTCAATAAACATTGGCGCATACACGGTATCTCTATCTGCAAACCAAGAGCCTTTAAATCTTTCACCTAATCCAGGTTTATGCCTTTCTCGTATTCGCATCTTATCTTTTATAAACTCTTCCTCTGTGGTATAACCATGCACCTTTATGTTATCATACCCAAAAGTAACTGATAGTTCTTTTTCGCCTGCTAGTATGGAAATATCACCAGAAGCCGTTTTTATTTTCTGACCTAAAACAGGCATTAAACTAAAAATAATTAGGATTATACTAAGTGAGTATCTCATATTCTTTATCTATCAATTAAGCTGACAAACATAATAATTATCTGATATATCGAAATCACAAATACAACTTTTTGTTTTTCCGTCTAAACTCCTTGCTGATAATAGTTTACAACTTATACTTTATCGGGAGATGTACTACTTTTTTGGTTTCAAAAAAATCTTCTTTAAAATAATCCGGTAAATTATATTGAGTCGCTTTTGGAAACAAAGCCAACTCTTCGGTTAAGTCACCTCCTTTTAGATACAAAATACCATTCGGTAATTCATGATTTGATTTTTTGGTAATATTTTTACGCACCCATTTCACAAAATCTGGCATATTGGTCACTGCTCTACTAACCACAAAGTCAAAACGAGCATCAAATGTTCCTGCACGTTTTTGTTCTGCTTTAACATTTGTCAATCCTAACGCACTTGCAACCTCATTAACAACACGTATTTTTTTTGCAATAACATCTACCAAATAAAACGTAGTTTCAGGAAATAGTATCGCTAATGGAATTCCCGGAAATCCACCACCTGTACCAACATCTAAAACGGAAGACCCTGCTTTAAACTCCTGAATCTTAGCAATTCCCAATGAATGGAGTACATGTCTTTCGTACAAAAGATCAATATCTTTTCTAGAGATTACATTGATTTTAGCGTTCCAATCTTTATACAAATCACCCAGCTGACCGAACTTATGTATTTGGTCCTCTGTTAATTCGGGGAAATATTTAAGTAGAATATCCATTACGTATTTTTTAAAGCGCAAAAATACATGTTAACTTGATATATTTTACTACTTTTTAAGAAGTTAGAAAAATATAAATACCTAACTTTACCGAATAATTTATGACTAATAACGTTTAGTTATAAACCCAAAAACCCATGACTACACCTAATGTAAGATTTAGCAGAGCGGATTCCGCAAAATTTTTCAGAACACTGAATAAACGCGTTAATGATTATTTCAAAGAAAATAATATCAAACGCACAGGTAACTGGAAATTACATCTGAAAACAATTGTAATGTTTTCTCTTTTCCTAACTCCTTATTTTTTAATTCTTACCCTAGACATTTCTCAATGGTGGATGTTATTATTGACTATAATTATGGGAGTTGGTATGGCCGGTGTAGGGATGAATGTAATGCATGATGGAAATCATGGTTCCTATTCCTCTAAAAAATGGATCAACAAGTTAATGGGTAGTAGTATGTATGTGCTTGCGGGTAATGTATATAACTGGCAGGTACAACATAATGTTTTACACCATACCTATACCAATATCCATGGCCACGATGAGGATATGGATGCGGGTAGAGTTATCCGTTTCACAAAACACGCCAAATGGGAACGGTTTCATAAGTTTCAGCATTACTATTCCGTATTCCTTTATGGTTTATTGACTTTTAATTGGGCATTAACTACAGATTTCACACAAACTAAAAGATATTTGGCACGAAAACTTTCTTATGGAAAACTGCCAAGTCCATTAAAACAGTGGAGTACAATTGTAGTTACCAAGATTATTTATGTAATGATCTGGATTGTAATTCCAATGCTTATCATGTCTATTGCGTGGTGGAAAATTTTAATTGGATTTTTCGTAATGCACTATGTAGCAGGTCTGATTCTAAGTATTGTATTTCAATTAGCACATATGGTAGAAGAAGCTCAGATGCCATTGCCAGATACAACAGGTACTATGAAAAACACTTGGGCAATTCATCAGTTATTCACGACAGTGAATTTTTCAACAAAAAATAGATTAGTCAACTGGTTTACTGGTGGACTAAATCATCAAGTAGAACACCACATTTTCCCAAATATCAGTCATGTGCATTACACCAAAATTTCTAAAATAGTGAAACAGACTGCTCAGGAATTTAATCTACCTTATAACGAATATAAAACCACCCGCAAAGCGATTATTGCCCATTTCAGACATCTAAAAGAAATGGGGATGAAACCCGCGATGTAACCATAATTTTTATTTACCAATTACCAAAATGAGCACACAAGTATCGGAAATGAGTATTCAATTATCAGACAAAATCAACAAGCTTAAAGCTTCTGCAACATTAGCGATGGCAGCAAAAGCCAGAGAACTAAGAGCAGAAGGAAAAGACATCATCGGACTAAGCTTAGGAGAACCGGATTTTAACACACCGGATTTTATTAAAGACGCAGCCATTCAGGCGGTTAATGACAATTACAATTCTTATACCCCTGTTGATGGATATGTAGAATTAAAAGACGCGATTATTACTAAATTCAAAAGAGATAATAATCTAACGTATGATCGCTCTCAGATTGTAGTTTCTACAGGTGCAAAACAATCGTTGTATAATGTAGCACAGGTGTACCTTAATCCAGGAGACGAAGTAATACTTCCTTGTCCGTACTGGGTAAGCTATAGCGATATCATAAAATTAGCAGAAGGAGTGCCTGTAGAGGTAAAAACCTCTATCGATACTGACTTTAAAATGACTGCTGAGCAGTTAGAAAAGGCAATAACTCCAAAAACCAAAATGATTTGGTATAGTTCTCCCTGTAACCCAAGTGGTTCTATTTACAGTAAGGAAGAATTAAGAGCATTGGCAGATGTACTACAAAAACACCCAGATATCATTGTAGTAAGTGATGAAATCTATGAGCATATTAATTATGTTGGTGATCATGCTTCTATAGCACAGTTTGATGACATGTATGATAGAACGGTTACGGTTAATGGAGTGGCAAAAGCTTTTGCTATGACAGGATGGAGAATCGGTTATATAGGAGCGCCACAAGCTATCGCCAGAGCTTGTAACAAGATGCAAGGTCAAGTAACTAGTGGAGCTAATTGTATCGCTCAGAGAGCGGTAATTACTGCGCTAGAAGCACCCGTTAGCAACATCCAATATATGGTTGATGAATTTAAAAATCGTAGAAAACTGATTTTAGGTCTACTAGCTGATATTCCAGGATTCGAATGTAACGAACCTGAAGGTGCTTTCTACGTTTTCCCGGATGTTTCTTATTACTTCGGAAAAACAATTAGCGGAAAGATTATAGAAAATGCTTCTGATTTCTCTATGTTTTTATTAGAGAACGCAAATGTAGCAACAGTTACGGGCGATGCTTTCGGAAATGGAAATTGCATTAGAATTTCTTATGCAGCCAGCACTGAACAAATTACTGAAGCAGTAAGCAGAATCAAAAAAGCACTACTGTAGCTTAACAAAATCATATAACTTTTATTAAAAAACCGATGATTTCATAAAAATCATCGGTTTTCTGTTTTTCTAAAAATAAATTAATGTTTTTGGAGTTATGGTCATAATACTTTTAACTGTTTTGGGGAAAACACTTATAAGAAAGAGACAAATTGTGGTTTGAACATATTTAACATTCTTAAAACCTACTTTTTGCATTTATGGACATTCTTGAAAAAGAACGTATTGTTCGAAAAAATGTGCTTCAAATTTTCAAAGAAAATTTTAAAGCACCATATTCAGAAGATGAAATCTTAAATTACACGCCTTCTGATGTAGAAAACACTGCACCTTATTACGAATCTATTCTTGATATCTTTTTTATCGAACAAGAATATCTACAAAGCGTAAAAGGCTGTGTAAAAGACACTATTAAAAAAGTCGCAGAACTTTGGCACATAAACCCATATGCCTTTGGCCCTTGGGAAGAATCTTTTTGACACTCTCTGCCAATAATTATAATATAAATTCGATATAAACCTAATAGGAACTTTTAGCTCTTCATCTTTAAAGGAAGTAGCTTGGGTAAATATACTTTACCTCGTAATAGATTCTAATTCAATCTAATAAAATTCACTTGTCTTCGACAGTTCTACTGAACCTGTCGAAGTGCAATCTACCTGAAATGGATTTGACCGACATAAATTTCCATATATCGAATTGATGCTAGATAATCTAATCACCTATTTCTCCAAAAGAAAGGAGTCAATAGAATCAATACAGTAAATAGTTCTAATCTTCCGATAAGCATTAAGAAAGAACACCACCATTTACCAAATGCCGGTAATACATCAAAGTTATTTACTGGGCTTAGCTTACCCAATGCTGGACCAACGTTTCCGAGAGATGATGCAGCTCCACCAATGGCTGTTTCGAAATCCAATCCTAACATTCCCAACACCAAAGATCCTATAATAAAGGATAACATATACAGTATAAAAAAGGCTAATATATTAAATACAATTTCTTTGGAAACAGCCCTTGTATTATACCTCACTGGAACGATGGCACGAGGATGTAAGGTTCGTTTAAACTCTAGAATACCATTTTTTATAGTAATAAGATGCCTTACTATCTTCATTCCTCCAGCTGTGGATCCTGCAGAACCTCCTAAAAAGAATAACCCAAAAAAGACGATCTTTAAAAAAGGAGTCCACACCGTAAAATCCGCAGAAACAAATCCTGTAGTGGTGATTACAGCTAACACCTGAAATAGCGCATGCCTAAAAGCGCTCTCTGCCTCACCATAAACCATTGGATGGTCTATAACAGAGTTCGCTGGATCTGCTTTCAAATAAATAATTAAAGCCGATACAGCAGTAAAAGCAACCAAAAAGATCATATACCATTTAAACTCTTCATCCTTTAGAAACTTTCCGAACTTTCCTTTAAAACCAAAATAACTCAATATAAAATTCATCCCCGCCAGAAACATAAATAGCATAATAATATATTGAATAAGTGGCTGGTCATTCCAATACGCAACACTAGCATTTTTAGTAGAGAATCCTCCTGTAGACAATGTGCTCAATGCATGGTTTATCGCATCAAAGAAATCCATTCCTGCAAGTTTCAGTAAAATAGTTTCCGCAGCAGTGTATCCAAAGTAGATCAACCATAATCTTTTTGCTGTATCCGTAATTCTCGGATGTAATTTATCAGCACTGGGTCCAGGTGCTTCTGCTGCAAACAACTGCATTCCTCCTATTCCCAGTAATGGTAAAATAGCCACTGCCAGTACGATAATTCCCATTCCACCAATCCAATGGGTAAGACTACGCCAAAACAAAATTCCTTTTGGAACAATTTCTATTTCATTAAGAATAGAAGCACCTGTAGTAGTGTATCCAGACATCGTCTCGAAAAAAGCATTTGTAAACGACGGAATTGCTTCAGAAAACAGATAAGGTAGCGTTCCACTTAAGGACATAAATATCCAACCAAACGTAACTACAATATACCCTTCTCTTTTATTTATCGATTTTTGATGCTCCTTAGTAAGAAACATTAAAATGATCCCCAAAAACATCGTTGATAATGCTGCTAGCATAATTTGCATAGTAACACCATCTTTGTAAATAAAACTTACAATGGTTGCTATAAGCATAAACCCTCCATTACAGAGCAATAAAAGCCCCATAATGTGAGTAATAATTTTAAAGTTTAGTTTGGACATGTTATAAGAAAAGGTTTTCTATTTTCTTAATAGACTTCGGCAAACAACAAACTACGACTCGATCACCTGCTTTGATGTAAAAACCTCCTAACGGAATCATTCCTACTCCATCTCTGATTACTCCAGCGATAATGGCAGAACGAGGAAAATCTAAATCTCTAATTAAATTATCACTTACCTCGGAAGTTGGCTTAACAACGAATTCCAACAACTCTGCATTCATATTATTAAGCTTGGTCATCGCTACCACCTCGCCCTTTCTAATAAATCTAAATATGTTATTTGCTGCTAACAGTTTTTTATTAATTAACGTATCGATCCCTATAGAATGTGACAGCTGAAAATAATCCATATTTTCTACCAAGGCGATTGTTTTACGAACTCCTTTTGATTTTGCTACTAGGCAAGACATAATATTAGTCTCAGAATTACCTGTTACCGCAATAAAAGCGTCCATATCATCAATATTCTCTTCTTCTAACAACTCTACATTACGCCCATCACCATTTATAATCAAGGCATTAGGCAGATCATCCGCCAAATCAAAAGCTTTCTCCTTATCTGTTTCGATAAGTTTCACTCTAAATTTATGATCACATAGATCACAGGTAGTTTTATAACCAATTTTACTACCTCCCAGAATCATTACTTTTTTAATTTGCTCTTTAACCTTACCTGTTAATTTATACAGTTCCTCTACTCCACCCTTCGAAGTAACAAAATATACCTGATCGCCTTCCTTAAACTTCGTATCCCCTCTAGGAATAATTGTGTACTGTGTTCCTGATCGCTGAATCGCAATTGGCATAAAATGAAGCTCCGGGAATATCTCAGCAGCTTCTCTAACAGTTTTATCTACAAACAGTGCTGTACTAGATAGTGTTGTTCCCACCATTGTTAGTGCGCCATCCTCAAACTCATAACTATCACTAAACGCGGATTGATTGAGCAATAATTCTATTTCGCTAGCTGCCAAAGCTTCAGGAGAGATTAATTCATCTATACCAAACTTGATAAAACCAACTTCTTCCTTATTCTCTATAAACTCTGTATTAGAAATTCTGGCGATTGTACGTTTAGCTCCAAGCTGTTTTGCTAATACACACACAGTAATATTAGTAGTCTCACTAGAAGTAACGCTAATCACCATGTCCACGCTCTGAACCCTAGCATCTTTTAGAATACTAATAGAAGTAGCATCTCCCTTAATTACTCTAATATCCAGATGGCTATCGGCGTAATTCAAGCATTCCTTATCAGGATCAATAAGTGTAATGTCCTGAGATTCAAATGAAAGCAATTTTGCCAAATGAAATCCAACTTCACCAGCACCGGCAATAATAATTTTCATCTGTATATTTTATTATTTATCATCAAAAGATAAAATTAAACTTCAGCACATCAACCCCAAATAGGGTGAAAATTTAGCGCTGAAAAATAAAAGACTACAAAGATAGTGGAATTTCAGAAACTGGTGAAATAATTAGGCAATAGCAACTTAATAAGCTGTTATTTGATCTGTTATCTCGAAAAAACTCATCAAATACATTTCAGAAGTTAAAAACAACAATTGGGTGATTTGTTTTTAAAAAAATTCAGTAATAGTGACATCTTAGCAGTATAAACATTAACTTCTTAATCAATGAGAACAAAACTTTTAATACTAGCCTTATTATTAACTAACACTATTTTTGTTAGTGCCCAAATGGATGACAAATTCTATTACCCTAAAAAGGATTTGAAACCTATCGAATGGAAAAACTATGAAGAATTAAAGTTTAATGTAGAAACAGATACAATTTCCGCATTAATCTTAAAACCTGTTACGAAACCCAAAGCCACCATCTTCTATTTTCACGGAGCAGGCGGAAACATCACTTATTATCTACCACTTACCAAAATATTGGCAGAAAACAACTTTCAGGTGGTTATGGTAGATTTCCGGGGTTATGGTAAGTCAACAGGAACTCCAACTCATAAAAATATAGCCAAAGACGGTCAGCAATTTTTCGAAATGCTTGTTGAACGAGAAGAAATTAAAGAAACGCCAAAAATAATTTATGGAATTTCTATAGGAACCCAAATTGCTACACTTTTAGCAAAAAATAATCAAGACAAAATCGATGGATTGGTTTTAGAAGGAGCCATGGCTTCATTCACGGATATTGCTATGCATGCCACACCTCAATACAGAGAGTTTTTAGAAAAAAATTATATCTCACCATATGCAGCAAAAGAAGACATAAAAAGTATTGATAAAATTCAAAAACTATTTATACACAGCAAAGAAGATAAAGATGTCCCCTATACACAAGGAAAAGTTATTTATGATAACGCATCAGGTGTTAAAGACTTTATAGAGTTTACAGGAGCGCATTTGTACGGGCTAAAATATGAGAAAGAGCAAATACTCGAAAAGATTGAGGAAATGACTAAATAAAAGAAGGCTGCTTTTTGGCGTCCGGGCGGGCTATCCGTTACAATTCCTCGCATCTCTCCGTCGCGGCGGATCGAGCTGCGGGATTTCCGCTACTATCCCTGACGCATAATACTGAACCCAACAGGCTTAAAAAAACCTATTAAGCTCCATAACTACTCATAATTACAAAAACAACAATAAACTGAATCAGTACGAAATTAACAAAACCCTATACTACACACTAAGACGGTGTAAATAATCTAATCATTCACAACAAAATGACAATCTTTTCCTACGATCCATATCAAAAATGTATATTTGCCTAAATTTTTTTGAATGTCAGAAAAAATAACTCCATACAAGGATAAAAACAAAACCAAAAAAGAACAGGTTACCGAAATGTTTGATACGATTTCGGGCAACTATGATGGTCTTAATAGAGTAATTTCTTTTGGGGTTGATATAAAGTGGCGTAAGAAAGTTGTAAAAATTGTTACAGATTCTAAACCTAGCCGGGTTCTTGACGTGGCAACTGGAACCGGAGATCTGGCTATCAATCTTGCTAAAACAGGTGCTTCAGAAATTATTGGTTTAGATATTTCGGCAGGAATGCTGGCTGTGGGAAAAGATAAGATAAAAGCAAAAAAACTAGATCAGATAATCTCTATGGTAAAAGGAGATGGAGAAAGCTTACCATATGAAGAAAATTATTTTGATGCGATTACGGTAGCTTTTGGTGTAAGAAATTTTGAATACTTAGAACAAGGACTTTCAGAAATATATAGAGTACTTAAACCAGGTGGTATATTTGTCGTTTTAGAAACCTCTGTCCCAACTAAAACCCCATATAAACAGGGGTACAAACTGTATACTTCTTCAATTTTACCTTTAATTGGCAAGATCTTTTCTAAAGACAGATCTGCATACTCATACCTTAGCGAAAGTGCTGCAGCTTTTCCTTATGGAGATGCTTTCAACAATATTTTGAGAAAAATTGGGTTTATAGAAGTCGAGGATAATCCGCAAACTTTTGGTGTTGCCACAATTTATACAGCCACAAAATAATATGAAAAAAGTTTTTATAGCAATAGCTGTTATCGTTTGTACTCAGAATGTGAGTGCACAATTGTTTTCTAAAGAACGTGTTAAAAATCTTCAGAATTATGATAAACCACGATTAAGTTGGGGGTATATTCTGGGTTTTAACAGCTATGATTTTAATTTTGATTACAAAGCAACACCAGAAGGAGAAGATCCTATACTGGATGGAGACATCCAAGTTGCTAAATCCGTAGGGTTTAATGTTGGATTATTAGGTAACCTTAGAATTAATGATTATTTAGACTTAAGACTGGAGCCTCAGGTATCTTTTGTAAGAAGAGACCTAACTTTTAACTCACCCGATCTTGATGACAACCAAACTCAAAGAGAAGTTACATCAACCTATGTACATATTCCATTATTACTAAAAGTTTCTACCAAAAGGCTTAACAATTTTAAACCTTTTATTGTAGGAGGAGTTTCTACTTCTCTTAATTTATCAAGTAATGAAGATAATCCTGATGATAATAGCGTTGGGCAATTTAGAACTAAGACAAGGACTAATTATTTTGAGCTAGGTTTTGGAATAGATTTTTATATGTACTATTTTAAATTTACGCCTTCGATACGAGGAGTATTCGCTATGTCTGATGAATTAGTAGCTGATAACGACCCTAATAGTCCTTATACTTCGTCTATAGATAAAATGTCATCTAGAGGGATTTTTATCAATTTTACATTTCAATAAAAAAAACTAGTCCCGTCTAAATTCATTTAGAATAATTGCAGTCGCCGTTGCCACATTTAGGCTTTCGGTTATTTGAGTATTCCCAAATCTTGGTATTGCAATTCTTTTGGACACTAATTTTTCTATTTCTTTAGAAATACCATTAGCTTCATTACCCATTACAATAATTCCTTTTTGAGATAATTTTTCTTGATAAATTATTTCTCCATCCATAAAAGTACCATATATCGGTCTTTCATTTTTTTGAGAAGTTAAAAAATCCTGTAGATTAGTGTAGATAATATTCACTCTTGTAACAGAACCCATAGTAGCCTGAATTACTTTTGGATTAAAACAATCTACTGTTTGCTCCGAACAAACTAAATCAGTAATACCAAACCAATCACATAAACGAATAATCGTTCCCAGATTACCCGGATCCCGAATATCATCTAATGCCAGCACTAATCCCTGATAATTTACAGGTTTAACTTTTGGAATATAAAATACTGCTACCGCAAACTGAGGTGTTGTTAAGAAACTAATACTTTTTAATTCCGTTTCAGTTACCACAAAGGTTTTGTCAGATGACGTTTCGAAATAAGAAGCTTCTAATGCAAAAAGAGAATGAAGTTCTAAATCTGCTTCTAAAAGCTCACTAATTACCTTTTTCCCTTCCGCTACAAACAATCCATATTGTTTTCGGTATTTTTTTTGATGTAAACTATTTATTAATTTCTTTTGGTTTTTGCTAACCATACAAATAATGTATTTTTGACACAATAATGAATTTCGATTGAAACACCTGCACACAAAAATAGTATTTGTTGTATTAACTACAATTTTTTTAATTTCATGTAATGCAATTAAAAGAGTGCCAGAAGAGGAATACCTATTAACTAAAAATGAAATTTTTGTTGATAGCACCAAAACTAATGACACTAAACTATTCAATCAACTGTATCAAAAACCTAATGCTAAGATTGCCTGGACACCACTTAGACTGCATATTTACAATCTTGCCAAAGTACATCCCGACTCTTCTTATCAAAATTGGCTTCACAAAAAACCTAACAGAGAACGAAAATTAAATAATTTCTTGTCTAAAAAACAAGTAGATCGATTAGGTGTTGGGTATACTGGCGTAAACAATTGGCTAAAAAAAACCGGAGAAGCTCCGGTCATAGTTGATGAATCAAAAGCGAAACGTTCTCTTAAAAGATTACAATCATATTACTGGAATAATGGGTGGTTTAATGTAGAAACGGATTATAAAATTAATTTGGAAGAAAACCAAAGAGCATCTGTAGCATATTACGTTAAGCCTCATAAACCATATTTTATTGATTCTCTTCATACTAAAATAGAATCCAAAGTAGCAGATTCTATTTACAAACTGAATCAAAGTGAATCATCTATAATCTCTGGAAAACAGTATAGGACCTTAGACATAGAGACTGAGAGGGAAAGGTTAACGCGATTATACAGAAATTCTGGACTGTATCATTTCGAAAAAGAATTTATAAAATTTGATGCCGATACTATAAACACAAACCAAAAAATACAACTTAACTTACTAATTAACAATCGACAAATAACCGAAGGAGAAGACACTAAAAGAACTCCTTTTCAGGTTCATAAGATTAGTAAAGTAAACGTATTTACGGATTATTCTTATCAAAACAAAGATGAAAAACCTAAAGACAGCGTATCTTATAATGGCTATAACATATATAGTTATGACAAACTAAGATACACCCGTAAGGCAATCACTAATTCTATTCTAATAACACCAGGAGAAATTTTTAGAGATAATGACCGAACACTTACTTATAACCAGATCAGTAACTTAAAAACTTTTAAATACCCTAACATACGTTATAGCGTAGACCCGGATGATCCTAATGGAACTGATCTAATAGCAAATGTTTTACTGACTCCCAGAAAAAAATACAGTACCAATGTAGAATTTGACGTATCCACATCTAACATTCAGGTATTCGGAATTGGTTTTAGTGGCTCTTTTTTGATAAGAAATGTTTTTGGTGGTGCAGAAATCTTTGAAATCTCAGCAAGGGGAAGTGTAGGTTCCTCAAAGGATCCAGTAGATCCAGATGGACAGTTTTTTGATATTTCGGAAATTGGTGTTGATCTCAAATTATCATTCCCTAAAATAATATTCCCATTACAGACAAGAAGAATTATCCCGAAATACATGTCACCAACGACAAATCTTATTTTTGGTATTAATTCACAACAAAATATAGGACTTGATAAGCAAAATGCTTCTGGAATATTTAATTATCAATGGAAGCCAAGTACAAAGCTAACAAATCAGATTGATTTAGTAAACGTACAATATGTCCGAAATCTGAATACTGGTAACTATTTTAATGTATACTCTAACTCATTTACCAGACTTAATAATATCGCGACAGAAGTACTCGACCCTAATTCACCCTTCTTTGATCCAGAAAACACAAATCAAAATTTTTTATCTATTCCGTCGGGTGCCAATAGTTTCATAGCCCAATCTCTTGGAGATATTCCTGATACAGATTTAACAGCAGATCAATTACAGGAAATCAGAAATATCAATGAACGAAAAGAAAGACTAACAGAAGACAACCTGATTTTTGCCTCTAATTACACTTATCTAAAAAACAATCGAGAAAATCTTTATGACGAAAACTTCTCTAGATTTAGAGCGAAAATTGAATTTGCAGGAAACGTACTGAGTACAGTTTCTAATCTTGTGGGGTTAAAAGAAAACTCAAATAATCGATTTGAAATATTCGGTGTCGAGTTTTCTCAATACATCAAAACAGAATTAGATTATATTAAACATTGGGATTTAGGTAGAAAAAGTGTGTTAGCTATTAGAGCATTCGGTGGCATCGCTCTACCTTACGGAAATGCCAATAGCATTCCATTTGCTAGAAGTTTCTTTGGTGGGGGACCAAACGACAATCGCGCCTGGTTACCTTACGACCTAGGTCCGGGAAGCAGTGGCGGCAGAAATGAATTTAATGAAGCTAATATGAAACTGGCAATAAATGCAGAATATAGATATAAGATCTTAGGAGCTCTTAATGGTGCTTTTTTTATTGATGCTGGCAACATCTGGAATGTATTAGATAATGTAGAAGAAGAAGATGCTGTTTTTTCTAGGTGGGATGATCTCCAGGAAATTGCTGTAGGTAGTGGACTGGGACTACGATATGATTTTGATTTCTTTGTCGTAAGGCTAGATTTGGGTTTCAAAACATTTAATCCCGCAAGAATTGAAGACCAAAGGTGGTTTAAAGGATATAATTTTTCTGAAGGTGTTTATAATGTCGGAATCAATTATCCCTTCTAAAAACAATCCCTGTTTTTCATTCTTAAATATAAAATTCATTCCGTATTATTTTACTATTTTTGTAGGCTTATTAACTAAAAGTAAATTATGAGTCACAACATCAAACCAGGAGTTGCTACAGGAGACGAAGTGCAGGCTATCTTTAATTACGCCAAAGAAAAAGCCTTTGCTTTACCAGCAGTAAATGTAATTGGATCCAATTCAATTAATGCTGTATTGGAAACTGCTGCAGAATTAAACTCGCCTGTAATTGTTCAGTTCTCTAATGGAGGTGCACAATTTAATGCAGGAAAAGGACTTTCTAATGAAGACCAAAAAGCCGCAATTGCAGGAGCTACTGCAGGAGCAAGACACGTTCACTTAATGGCCGAAGCCTATGGAGTACCAGTAATTTTGCATACTGACCACTGCGCAAAAAAATTACTACCATGGATAGACGGATTATTAGATGCCGGAGAAGCATTTTATAAAGAAACAGGAAAACCTCTTTATAGTTCTCATATGATTGACCTATCAGAAGAACCAATTGAGGAGAACATAGAGATTTGTAAAGAATACCTTGCTCGAATGAGTAAAATGGGTATGACTTTAGAAATCGAACTTGGAATTACAGGAGGTGAAGAAGATGGCGTAGACAATAGTGATGTAGATGATTCTAAGCTGTACACGCAACCAGAAGAAGTTGCCTATGCTTACGAAGAATTAAGTAAAGTTAGCGATAAATTCACTGTTGCAGCTGCTTTTGGTAACGTTCACGGTGTTTATAAACCTGGTAATGTTAAATTAACTCCAAAAATCCTTAAGAATTCTCAAGAATTTATTTCTGAAAAATATGGTGTAGAACATAACCACATTGACTTTGTATTTCACGGAGGAAGCGGTTCTACTTTAGAAGAAATCAGAGAAGCTATCGGGTACGGAGTAATTAAAATGAATATTGATACAGATCTTCAATTTGCATTTTGTGAAGGTATTAGAGATTACATGACTGGTAAAATCGAGTACTTAAAAACACAAATTGGAAATCCTGACGGAGCCGAGGAACCTAATAAGAAACATTACGATCCTAGAAAATGGTTAAGAGAAGGAGAAATTACCTTTAAAAACCGACTTAAAAAGGCTTTTGAAGATTTAAATAATGTAAATACATTATAATAAGATAGGAAACCAAGCTGAAACTCAACATAGTAAAGAGTTTCAGCTTTTTTAATACAAATTAATTTATGGCTTGGTTTAAGAGAACTCAAAAAGGTATACAGACTGCTACTGAGGACAAGAAAGATGTTCCAAAAGGGCTTTGGTATAAATCCCCAACAGGTAAGATAGTTGACGCAGAACAATTGGAGAAAAATTTTTATGTGAGTCCAGAAGACGGATATCACGTAAGAATTGGTAGTAAAGAATATTTCGAAATTCTTTTTGATGACAATAAGTTTAAAGAATTAGATAAAAATCTAACCTCTAAGGACCCTCTTAAATTCGAAGACAAAAAGAAGTATACTGACCGTCTTAAGGATGCTCAGGAAAAAACAAATTTAAAGGATGCCGTTAGAACTGCAGTTGGAAAGTCAAATGGTAATGATTTAGTTATCGCTTGCATGGATTTTTCATTTATCGGAGGTTCTATGGGAAGCGTTGTTGGTGAAAAAATCGCAAGAGCCGCTGATCACGCTCTTAAAAACAAAATTCCTTTTATGATCATCTCTAAATCTGGAGGGGCTCGTATGATGGAGGCAGCTTTATCATTAATGCAATTGGCTAAAACTTCTGCCAAACTTGCTCAGTTAGCAGACGCAGGAATTCCTTATATCTCTCTATGTACAGATCCTACCACAGGAGGTACTACAGCATCTTTTGCTATGCTCGGAGATATTAATATCGCAGAACCAGGTGCACTAATCGGATTTGCTGGTCCACGTGTAGTTAGAGATACTACAGGAAAAGAACTTCCTGAAGGTTTCCAGACAGCAGAGTTCCTTAAAGAACATGGTTTTCTGGATTTTATTACTCCAAGACAAAACCTAAAAGAAAAAATAAATCTATATCTGAATCTAATCCTAAATAGACCTTTAGCTTCTAATTATGTGACGTCCTGAATAATCGTTACAGGAATTAATAAATACAAGGTAGCAATTTTAATTTGCTACCTTTTGTTTTTTGTAGCTTTTTCTTTTTAATTTATTTTGTTGATGCATTTGATCAGGTGTTAACATTGAATTAGATAAATGAGGTCTTATCTGATTATAAATGCGGATTGCATTTTGAACCAGTTTGGTTTTGATTTGCATTGAAGTATCATACTTGTCAATAGCAAATTCTTGTTTAAGAATTCCATTAATTCTTTCTGCTATGGCATTTTCGTAAGGGTCATATTTTTCAGTCATACTAGGGCTAATATTATTGATGTTTAATGTTTTTTGATATTCATTGGAACAATACTGTAATCCTCTATCGGAATGATGAATTATAGGTTTTTCATTATAATCTCTATTAGAAATAGCCATATCTAAAGCTGTTAAAGATCCTTTTACACTTAGACTATTTGATACATTATATCCCATTATTTTTTTAGAATAAGCATCCGTGATTAAAGCCAAATAACATGGATTTTCCCTATTTCCTATATAAGTTATATCACTGACCCATACTTGTTCTGGTCTGATAAATTCAACATCTTTTATTCGATTTTTATGTTTTCTAAATCTATGATGAGAATCCGTAGTTACATGATAATTCTTTTTAGGTAAAATCAACAAGTTATTAGCCTTTAGTATTTTAAATAGCTTATCGCGACCAACTCCGATTACTTTGAGTTGAGATTTTAAAAGATGAAATAATTTTCTTGTACCGATTCTAGGCATTGATATGCGAATGGTATTTACTAAATCAATTACCTTTTTACTTAGTTTTTGTTTGTCTTGATAAGACCGAATAGCTCTATAATACACCTGTCTATTCACCCCGAGTAAATCACAGGTAGCAGTTATGCTTTCTTGTTTTTCTTGGCTATATTTTTCGATAACTCGGGTACGTGCTTTTTTCTGATCGGAATATTAAATTCCTCTTCGGCGATATCAATCATCATATCAAATATAATTGCTTTCTTATCCGCACGCTCTGCTAAAAATTCAGCTCTTGCTTTTTGTTTCTCTAAAAGCTTGACTTGCTGTTCTAATTCTAAAATACGTTGTTCAGGTGTTTTGGACATGGATCTATTTACACTAAAATCATAATCAAATTTACCATATTTTTTTAACCAAGTGCGAATCGTAGATCTTGCTTGAATACCATACTTATCCAAAGCTTGAGTTCTTGTTAATAAGCCTTGTTCAATCTCATGAACAACTTGTAGCTTAAAGGATAAACTGTAATCCTTCTGTGTACGCTTTACATAATTTGAATGTAATGACTCCATAAATAACATTTTAGTGTAACGATATTTCAGGACGAGACATTAGATCAAAAAAAATCAATTTAAAATTTACGACCCGGTTTTTACCGGGTTTTTTTACACCCATAAATAACATTGTTCAAACCTTTTTCAGTATTTCTTATATTATTGTTGCACAAAAAAAGCGTCTTCCGAAGAAAACGCTTTTAATTTTTAACCCTGTTTAAAACCAAACTTTACAACAATATCTCTCTTTCTACCCCTTGGTCATTTGTAAAAACGGCTTTATTATCACAAGACCCATCACCGTAATCCAATGATCCACTAAAGCCAGTTCTTACCAACTCTACTACTCCACTGACCAAAAACCTACAGCTGGCTTCACGTCGCAAAGAATTAGTAATAGTAGTGCTATGCATATTACCATTTGCAAAATTAGTTTGCCATGAACCTGTAATTAAGAAAACATTATCTCCCCAATTACCATTAAAAGCGCCTTCTATCCATTCACGAGTCTTAGACCCTGTTCTTGAAGCTTGCGTACCATCTGCAAATGTTACTGTAAAATCAAGATTCATTGAATATTGTGGATTACCATTATCGTTAGCTTTAAGCCTGGTAATTGTTCTGGAACCGGTAAATCCTAAATCATCAATAAAAAAATCTTCCAGACTATAATTAATCACCAATGACATATCTTCTACACTTAACTCATACGACATAAGAATCTTTCCTTTGACAATATGCCCACTTCTTATCGCACATCCGTCTGTACCAAAATCGATAGTAACATTTTTGGAAGTACTTGTTAATTCTATCGTTACTGTAGCGCAATCAGGCAAAAAGCGATTATTACCACTTTTAGCCAAGCCTTCTTCATCTTCAAAGCCTTGTAATGCGAGGTCACTTAGCACTTCGGCACCATCATCAATCTTTGCAGTAAGTGTCGCTTCTTCACTATCAATACTATCAAGTGGTAATTCATCTATCGTCTCTTCACTATTACATCCTACTAAAACTATGGAAAAGAATGCAATAAAACCAAATTTCAAAATGTTGTTCTTCATTATCTTAATTTTTAATGTTACCCTTCTATGACTTAATCACTTAGAAAAGGTTTAATCAAAAATGTTTTTTTTACTAAAAGTATTTATAATCTAAAAAGTATTATATTTGCACGCTGATAGCAGAATGCTATTTATACATAAAAATCATTTAAATAATATTGGAATGTATTTAACGAAAGAAGTTAAAGAAGAAATCTTCGCAAAACACGGAAAAGGTAAAAACGATTCTGGTTCTGCTGAAGGACAAATTGCACTGTTTACACACAGAATTACACATTTAACTGAGCACTTAAAAAAGAATCGTAAAGATTATAATACAGAGCGTTCATTAGTAAAGCTTGTAGGTAAGCGTAGAGATCTTTTAGATTATCTTATTAAGAAAGATATTATGAGATATCGTGCAATTGTAAAAGAATTAGGATTAAGAAAATAATCAAAAAAGAGAGGCTGTATGCCTCTCTTTTTAATTATACTCTTCTCCTTTTTATTGAAGTTTAAATAAAAACATTTTGATCCAAAGGTGATCAAAATGAATGCCTTAGTTTTTCATTGGTCGCGCAACTACAACAACAACAACACAACCTTGTCCGCCCGAGTAAGACGGAAACCAATGTTTAATTAAACCTATTGGTAATTATTAATGAAACACATTAGTAGTACTATTAGGTCAGAATCAAAAAAATATGATTCCAAAAGTTTATAGAGAGGTCATAGACCTTGGTGACGGTAGAGAAATATCTATTGAAACCGGAAAATTAGCAAAACAGGCACATGGATCTGTTGTTGTTCAATCAGGCAAGTGTATGTTATTATGCACAGTGGTATCTAATTACAAGCAAAGTGATGTAGATTTTTTACCATTAACAGTAGATTATCGTGAAAAATTTGCTGCTGCTGGTCGTTATCCTGGTGGTTTCTTCAAAAGAGAAGCAAGACCAAGTGACGGAGAAGTATTAACAATGAGATTAGTAGATCGTGTATTACGCCCTTTGTTCCCGAAAGATTATCATTCTGAAACACAGGTAATGATTCAATTAATGTCTCATGATGATGACGTTATGCCTGATGCAATGGCTGGATTAGCAGCTTCTGCAGCGATACAACTTTCTGATTTCCCTTTTGAGTGTGCTATCTCTGAAGCAAGAGTAGGACGTGTAGATGGTAAGTTTATTATCAATCCAACAAGAGCTCAACTAGAAGTATCTGATATCGATATGATGATTGGTGCATCTGCGGATTCTGTAATGATGGTTGAAGGAGAGATGGACGAAATTTCTGAAGAAGAAATGACCGAAGCTATCAAGTTTGCTCATGAAGCGATCAAAGTACAATGTGCTGCTCAAGTAAAACTAGCTGAAGCTTTCGGAAAGAAAGAAGTACGTGAATACGAACCTGAAAGAAATGATGAAGATTTAGCTAAGAAAGTTTATGACATGGCATATGACAAAGTATATGCTGTAGCAAAACTAGGATCTTCTAAGCATGAAAGAGGAGCTGCGTTCGCAGAAATAAAAGAAGAAATAAAAGCTACATTCTCTGAAGAAGAGTTAGAAGATTTTGGAGATTTAGTGTCTAAATATTATTCGAAAGCAGAAAAAGCTGCTGTTCGTGATCTAACATTAAACGAAGGATTACGTCTTGATGGTAGAAAAACTACAGATATCAGACCTATCTGGTGTGAAGTAGATTATTTGCCTTCTACACACGGTTCTTCTATTTTTACAAGAGGAGAAACACAAGCATTAGCTACCGTAACCCTAGGAACTTCTAGAGAAGCTAATCAAATCGATATGCCTTCTTATGAAGGTGAGGAAACATTTTATCTTCATTATAACTTCCCTCCTTTCTGTACAGGTGAAGCACGCCCAATAAGAGGTACTTCACGTAGAGAGGTTGGACATGGTAACTTAGCACAGCGTGCACTTAAAGGAATGATTCCTGACGATTGCCCTTATACAGTACGTGTTGTTTCTGAAGTATTAGAATCTAACGGTTCTTCGTCTATGGCAACTGTTTGTTCTGGTACTATGGCATTAATGGATGCTGGTGTACAAATGAAAAAACCAGTTTCTGGTATCGCTATGGGATTAATCTCTGACGCTGATTCTGGAAAATACGCTGTATTATCTGATATTTTAGGTGATGAAGATCACTTAGGAGATATGGATTTTAAAGTTACCGGAACTGCAGATGGTATTACTGCTTGCCAGATGGATATTAAAGTAAAAGGATTAAGCTACGAGATTTTAGTAAATGCATTAAAACAAGCTCGTGACGGACGTTTACATATTCTAGAAAAGTTAACGGATACTATTGCTACACCTAATAATGATGTGAAAGCACACGCTCCAAAAATGGTTACAAGAACAATTCCTGGAGAATATATTGGAGCATTAATTGGTCCTGGTGGAAAAGTAATTCAAGAATTACAAAAAGCAACAGGGTGTACTATTGTTATTAATGAAGATCCTGTAACGGAAGAAGGTATTGTAGAAATACTAGGAACAGGTCAAGAAGGAATCGATGCGGTATTAGCAAAAATCGATTCTATCACATTTAAGCCAGTTGTTGGTAGTATATATGAAGTTAAAGTAGTCAAAATGTTAGATTTTGGTGCTGTAGTAGAATATATGGATGCGCCAGGTAATGAAGTACTACTTCACGTTTCTGAATTAGCTTGGGAGCGTACTGAAAATGTGAGTGACGTTGTGAATATGGGTGATGTTATGGATGTTAAATATTTCGGTATTGACTCTAGAACTCGTAAAGAAAAAGTTTCTAGAAAAGCATTATTACCGAGACCTCCAAGGCCTGAAGGTAGTAAGTCTAGAGATGACAAGCCAAGAGGTGATAGAAAACCGAGAAACAATGATCAAAAAGAGAATTAATAAGCTCTCTTAATGACGAATAGAAAACGCCTTCAAAATTTGAAGGCGTTTTTGTTTTTTCACCAAAAACATTGATTTTACAAAAATGAATAGTATATTTGTATTGGTTGACCAATTTGGTCAACCAATTTATAAACAAAAAAAGTAAAGCCCTAAATTATGAAAAACAAATATGTAAAGGTATTTACCTTCCTACTTGTATTGATAGCTTTTCACAATTACACCTACTCTCAGATTGTAAATAACGAATCAGAATTGCAAACTGCTATCACAAATGCTTCAGCCGGAACTACCATTACCTTAGCAAATGGAACCTGGACTGATATATTCATTAATATTAATAAAAATGGTACCCAGAGTAATCCTATTACCATTAAAGCGCAAACTTCTGGATCAGTATTTTTTGAAGGAAATTCCAGAGTAAGTATGGGTGGTTCTTACATCATTTTTGACGGTGTAATTTTTCAAAACCCATCTAATTTAGAAGTTAGTGGAAGTATCATCGAGCCCGTAATTGAACTTAGAGATTCTAGCAACAACGAATGTGATCATTGTACAATTACGAATATCAAAATAGATAGTTACAATGGTACCGCTGCTCAAGAGATGTTAACATTTAAATGGATTATCGTTTATGGACAATACAATGAAATAAGTTTTAGTTCATTTATCGGTAAATACGGTATAGGAAGTATCATAAACGACAATAGAAACGCTACTTCTACTGAATTTGCAGAGCCAGATTTCACAAAAATACACCATAATTACTTTGCTGATCGTACTCCCGTAGGTGTTGTAAATGATGAAAATGATCAGGATGCCATTAGAATTGGAAATAGTAGCACTTCATTACACCCATCTAATACGGAAGTATATGATAATCTATTCTATAATTGGTCTGGAGAAGTAGAGATCATTTCTAATAAGAGTGGTGAGAATAAATATTACAATAATACTTTTAGAGATTACCAAGGAACACTTACCTTAAGACATGGAGACGATTGTGAAGTTTATAATAACTTCTTTTTCGCTGAAAACAATCTTTTCTCTGGTGGTATTAGAGTAATTGGAGAAGGACATAAGGTATACAATAATTATATTGAAGGAGTAAACTCTGAAAAACCAGATGGTGGTAACACAAAGACAGCTGGAGCAATTAACGTGAGTAATGGTCGTCCTAATTCAGCACTTAATGGATATTTTCAGGTTATCGATGCCACTATTGTAAACAACACCTTTGTAAATTGTGATTATGGTTTTAGAATTGGAACTAATGTAGGTAGTGATTTAACCTTGGCTCCTGAAAACCTTATAATCGCCAATAATATTATGATCAACACCAGTGAAAATGCATTTGATGAACAAACAACTCCAATAGGTTCTTCTGTTTATCAAGGGAATATTACTCAAAATGGCGCTTGGGATCTTACCACAGGAACCAATAATAATCAAGTAGTTACTGATGGGCTTTTAGAAAATGGCACTTTATATTATGAATTAGGAACCAATAGTCCGGCTATTGATGCTTCAGTAGGGAACTATTCTTTTGTAACTACCGATATTTTGGGTGGAAATCGTTCTGGAACTACCGATGCTGGTGCTGAGGAATTCAACTCTGGCGGCTCACGTATTCCACACACAACTGCAGATGTGGGTGTTTCTATTGGTTTTGGCGGTACAGGTATTGACGCTCCGAGATTAACTGCGAACCCTACATCATTAAATGTTGCCAGAAGTGCAGGAAGCACTTTATTTGATATTGATTCTAATGTTGATTGGACAATTACGGATAACGCAGATTGGTTAACTCTTAACATTTCTTCGGGAAGTAACTCTGCAATAATTACGGCTAATTTTACAGAAAACACTACTTCTGCAGAGCGAACAGCTACTGTAACTATTAATGAAGTTACAGGAGGAAGTAATTTAACCACTATGTTAACCATTACACAGTCTAATGTTTTTTCTGAAGAAATCACTATAGTTGGTGCGACAGCTATAGGAACTGAACAAGGAAAACCGAATGTAGGACCCCAGTTTACTTGGGATGATAATATAACAGATGCAGAATATTGGACAGGAGATGCAAATACAGAACCAGAAGTTTCCATAACCTTTAACCTAGCCTGTATCCGCTCTTTAAGTCAAATTGGAATCCATATATTAAAGGCTGATGAAAGAACTATCAATTTTGATATTGCCGTAGCTGACGATCAAGCAGGACCATTTACCAATGTATTAAGTAATCAAGATAGTGCAATTGAAACAGGTGCAGAAAATACAGAACAATTTTTTGATCTTAATAACGTAACAGGTAGGTATCTAAAGTTCATCTCTAACGGAAATAATACTGGATCTGGTTTTGCAAGTATTGTAGAGGTAAACATTTATGGAAATACAGAATGCGATGCAACACTAGGTATAGATGACAATCTTCTTTCTTCTAGAGGAATTTTATTATACCCTATCCCAGCAAAAAACCAACCTATTGTTATCGAATCTAAAACAACAATCGGAACAGTAGAAATATATGATTTACACGGTAGATTGATATTTCAAAAAGAAATTAACAATAATATTGGAGAATTAGAAACCAGTAATTTTAGTACAGGAACTTACATCGCTAAAGTACAAGGAGCTTACGGTCGTTTTATAATTCAGTAATCATAAATAATATACAAAAACGCTTTTAACTCCATCTTTTAAAAGCGTTTTTGTTTTAAATAAAGAAGAATTACTTCAATTAAATTTATATTGAAAAACAACATTTCCGCTATACGTTGTGTTTATAGAATTAAAGTTTACAAAGGGACTTAAACCAAAAGCAAATCTTTTAGCCGGATAAAACAAAAACTTAGTATTCATAGACATTCCCAGAACATTCTTTTGATCCACAGCACCCCTTTTTGTTATAATTTTATGATGATACAGACCTATGCCAACGTTACCCTCTATTTTGAACCATCTCGTTAATTCTAGTTCCCTTCCATATAATAAATTAACTCCATAAAAACCCTGTAACTCAGGATCTCCTCCAAAGTTTATAATTACCAATTCGGTTCCCGATTCTAGACGAAAAGAAAAAATATTTTTATTATACGACATAGAAATAAGACTATTAACAGTTATTCCACTATGATCATATAAATCATTATTTTTAGGTTTAGTATGATATATCCCAAAACCTGACTGTATAGATCTGAATTTGAATTTATTGTTTTTTAAAGAGGTGTTACCTTGTTGACCAAAAGTAATTATTGATAACAACATCGCTATCTTGGTAATAAAAAATCTTCTCATAATAAGAAAGTTTAAAATTGTTTAGTATTCCAAACATACTGGCAATAAATCGACCACAGTTGTCAAAATTACAAGGGTAAAAATATATCCTTTCGATAATCGCAATCAATACTTTGTATCATAAAAAAACCTTTTAAATATTATTAAAAGGTTTTTAATAATAGTTGAATAAACCAATTCAAAAGAGTCTTCCCAACACAACTCCAAACTGCAAACCATATACACTTTTCACTCCATTTAGATTACCATAAGTAGAGAGTTCTAAACCTACTACTCGATTAAAAGTGTATCGTAAAGATATTTTTGAGAATCCTCCAAAAATTACTTTTTTACTCTCCTTACTTCTTCTATAGTCTAAAGAAGGGCCTCTAGATATCCCAGGAAAACAGAAACCTCCGAATCCACAGGAAGAAGCTGGAGAAAACTCGGCTTTATACTCATAATCTTCACTATATATTATAGAAGGCCCACCTGCAATAAATATTTTAAGAGATTTCTTTTTGTTAAGTGCAAAAGATTTGAACACATTAGGTGATAGTGAATACAATCTATTGTCTCGTTCACCACCATAAGGAAACCTTTTTTCTGTTCCTTCTGGTAATTCAGTACCTTCAAAATTTTCTATCTCCTCGATTGGAGGAATTCCTTTAGTACTTTCAGGTGTATAAGCTGAACTTGTAAAATCAAAACCATACCCTCATCCATTCTTCCGTTCGAACATTAAACCCGCGTAAATATCCAAATCGTTACTTTCGTCGCTTACTATCGTACTGAGTCCATTAGTAAAAGCAATTGATTTTTTATCAGTTTTCACATCTTGACCTGAACAATAGTTGGAAATGTACAGTAGTAAAACGAATAGTTTAATTAATCTTCTCATTATAAAAATTTTATTGTTTAGTGATTCAAACATACTAGTCATTCGCCGACTGTGGTTGCTAAAAACACGCTTTGTAAAAATTTTCATTGTGATTATCACAACTAAAAAAGTTGATACGTAATTCCGATTTTATGAGATCTTATTCCTATACTTTGATTCTCTTGTGTATCGACACCGGTAAATTGTGATAAATAACTCACTACTAATCGTTTATATCGATAACTTATCATACCTCCAGTAATTGACGCATCTGTATCTCTAATGGTGTTTAATCCTAAGAATACACCTAAACTTACAGAGTTATCGGTATTAATTTTATATACCGCTTCACTTTCGGTAATAATGGTAAAAAAAGATTTCTTATTAAATATATTATAATCTTGTAAAGTGATATCGTCAATTTCTTCTAATCTATCCTGATAAGGTCCAAACTCATAGTTATACATAACTTTTAGCCCTATAGGCCTAAACTCGAATTTGGAAGTGGATACCCTAAAATTAACCCCCGCTTTTAATCCTACGTTATAAAAATCTAACTTTTCATCTAAAGCTATAATAGGAAGGCCTGTAGTAATGTCTAATTCCTCTCCTTTAAAGGTAAACGTACCATATGCCGCACTAGCACCATAAAAGAAGTTCAACCACTTTTGTGAAAAAGATTTGTATACATCTAGAGACGCTACGGTTTTTCTGTCATCTTCCTCTTGTCTAAATTGTTGTTGTCTTGCTATATCTATGGCTCCGGAAGCATAGATTACAGCTGTATTCTCTCCTTCATATAGGGGTTTTGCGATGTATGAATTTACCGAGCCGTAACTGGCTGTTGTATAGGCTTTGGACAATCTAGAGACCGAACAACTAGTTATGGATTGAACTACTATTAAAAGTATTCCCACTTTAATACATTTTTTCATCATAATATTGCTTTTAAAATTGTTTAGTGATTCAAACATAGTGGCTATTCGTTAACTACAGTTGTCGAAAACACAAGACTAAAATTTGGCTCTTGCGATAATCACAATGCAGAAATCTTCATAAAAAAAGCACTTTCAAAAAAAATGAAAGTGCCTCACTACTATTCTATGATTTATAAAACTTACTTTTTTGCCCCTAAAGTTTTTAAATGCAATAAGTGAGCTACTACTCCTCCTAAATAAGATGTTTGATTAGGTATAATATCATTACTTTTCAAAATCTTATATAGAATCTTATTTAGTTCTGGGTAATAGATATGATGTATATGAGGAAAAAGATGATGTGCAATATGATTGTTGAATCCTCCAAAAATGAAATTAGCCACATTACTAAACGGATAAAAATCATTAGAACTTTCTATTTGATTCATCAACCAAGAAGTTTTGATAAATCCAAAGTCATCAGTTTCAGGGTACATAACACCCTCAATATGATGTGTCATAAAAAAAGTGAACAATAAAAACAAAGATTGCACTAAATGCATCATTATGAACCCTGTAAAAATCCAATACCATTCTTGATTTACGAATATCAATGGTACTACTAATAAATATGATATATAAAATATTTTCTGACACCAGAAAGAAATTTTATATCGCATAGTTTTAGTTTTTCCGGTAATTGTTTTACTAAAGAAAATTTTAAAATCTTTAATGAACACCCAAAATAAGGAATACGTAGTGTATAAAATCGGAGCGTACCAATGCTGAAATTTATGAAACCATTTGATTCGTGAACCAGGAACTACTCTAATGAGATTTGTAATCTCTAGATCTGTATCATACCCTTCTACATTAGGCGCATGATGATGTGAACTCACATGCCTCTCTTTCCAAGCTTCCGCATGTGCACCTACCATAGTATAAAGCAATACAAAACAAGTATGATTCAGTTTTTTATCGCTAAAAATAGTATTATGCGAAAAGTCATGTGCAAAATTAAAAGCAAACAACAACGAAATTAAACCGAATGCAATATAAGCCACAACCAACATAAATGGATGATTTATAACATAAAGACTTATGTAAGCGATGAGCGTTAAGATAAAGTAAATAATACCTTTTAATACAATCCGGTTTTTAAACCGATAACGACAAAAATTCAATTTCTCGTTAACCTCTTTCTGAATAGAAAGAAATAATTCTGAATGAGATGGGTTAGAAATATGTTTAGATTTCATAATTAAGAGGTTTAAATGTAACTTGAGTTCCCATTTTTTTCAGAAATCTAAAATGTGATCGTAACGCTTGACTATATGTCATCTCCATATATGTAACTCCATATTTCTCTGCCACCGTTCTAAATATCGGTAGTAATTTTATATAATGTACGTGACAAATATTAGGTAATAGATGATGTAACGCGTGCGCATTAAAACCGCCTAACGTCCAATTTAAAAAAGTGCTATTCACATTATAATCTACAGAAGTACACATCTGTAATTTAGGCCAACTCATACTAAGTTTCCCATTTGAATCAGGCTCAGGATGCACCACATAGTCGGATAAATGTGATACTCCCAATACCGCTGTAAAAACTATGGACACCAGGAAATGATTTAATAAAAATGCTGTTAAAATATATTCCCAGCCAAATGGCAATAGGATACTTGGGATCACAATCATGTAAGTGATGTAAGCTATCTTGAAAAAGATAAGCTTAATAATCTCCCAAGTTGGAATAGTAATCTTAATCGTTCTACTAGAACGATTAAAAATCATTAAAAACTCTCGGAATAAGAACCAATTAAGGGAATAGAATAAATATAAAAAAGGGACATACAAATACTGGAATCTATGATACCTTTTTAAATCTTGGCCTGTTGTCATTCTTACCAGAGGATTATTAAGGACATCTATATCGCTTCCTTCTATATTGGTATACAGATGATGAGACTCATTATGATTCTTACCCCATACATATGAGTTATTCCCTTGTAGATTAAAACTTAATTGAAATAAAAGTTTATTCCAAAATTTACTTTTTACCGCAACTCCATGCGCTGCATCATGAGAAACATTAAATGCATTTAATAATACAGATATACCTAGACCAATATAGAAAACGAAGAATGTTACTATATTTGATGAAGTGAGCATCAAAAAATAAAACAAAAATACTAAGGTAAAATACAGAGCTATTTTAAAAATCATCTTTCTATTTCCTGTTTTATCTATTTGATTACTTTCAAAATAATTCCTGATTCGTTCATTAAGCTCCTTATAAAACTCTGAGCCTTCATCTTTAGAAAACTTTATTTTTTTCATAATTATTTCTTTTAAAATTTGACATATCAATTGTAGCGTGATAACCAAAGACGTTGGTCTTGGTATCTCGATAGCAACATTTATTTATTGGTGTGATTAATAAATTGATAGTATCTAAAACAGCAATACTTTGCTAACTCTTAGGTCTCTAAAAAAGTGACAACCTACTTTCTCTTACGCGAAGTAATATCTCTAAATACGCCAAGTTGTACTTTTCCAGTTTTTGATAAAAAAACTAATAATTGTTCTTTACCAGAACGTACGTTTATTTTTTGAGTTCGCCAATGTTTGATAAATGACAATATTGAAATGACTCTATTGCTTGATGAAACACTAAAAATTCCATCCTTTAAAGATCCTTTTATATATTTTGAAATCCTCTGAGTTTCTGATTTCATTAGACTAATTTTTAAAGTCTCCCCGTCCATTAGTTTAATACGTGTATACAATTTTTCTTTTACCGGAATAAGACCAACCAAGTCTCCAGTAAGTACATAAAATGCCTCGAATCCATAATCCCCTTCGATGCTTAAGTTGCTAGTGATGTTCATAATTATGATGTTTTTGATTTCACTTTCTTTTTAAACTGCCAATTAATAAAAGGTAAAGAACGTCTCTCATTCTTATTCCAAAGACCTAATTGTATTCCTCTAAAATCTTTACAAGAATTAAACAACCCAACTTGTACTCCCTTTCCCTTTCTGGATTGATTCCTTACTCCGGAAATCATAACACCTTCAAAATCATAAGTCATCGTATGCACACCTGTTAGCGAAAAACCTTTCATAGTATAAATACCTGTATATACTCCTCCTATCGTCACTCCAGATTGTCTTGATTTACTCATTGATCCCACAGCACTAATCGTTAATCCCTTTATAAAAACATTCATATCATCTTTATTACGTGCTAAACTAGAGTCAGAAGTAAATAATAAACCATTCATGAATCCAAAAGTATATGCGAACAAGTTAATAGGCTCAACCTCTATAAGAAATCCCTTTACTTTTAAAGATGCTTCATCATTAAATGGAGCTGTACTTATAGATAAAGCGAACCCATTTACCTCATCCACATTAAAAGGGACAATACCTATCTTTCTAGAAACATATGTCTCCCTTTTAATAATAGGTTTAGGTTTTTCCTGTAAACCTTCATAATAGTAAGTTTGTCCATCTGATTCGTAGATTAAGTCTAATCCTTGTGCAGTCAACAAAAGGCCTGATTCATATAAATTAATATCATTAGAATACACCTGTATATTTTTGATTTCTACAGACTTGTTTTTTAGATCACTCTCAAATATAAAGTTATATTTTTTTAGGTTTATTTTTTCATACAACCCTAAGGACCTATCTGATATTAAAAACAATTTGTCTAGATTCTTCACTGGAACTGAAATTGTATCAAAACCAATATTATGTTTTTTTGCGACTGCTCCATTAAAAGTATTAGTAACATATATTGTATCTTTCTTTATATCTACTAACCTACCATTATATCGTTCTCCACTTTTTAATTTTAAGTCATACAAAACATTTTCGTACAAATAAAATCCTGTAGGATTAGCTTTCAACATATTATCCTTTTGTTCAAAGCTTTTTCCTTTTTTGATCAGTAACAGATTCGTTTCCTGAGCTTTTAAGTTTATCCAATTCATCAATAAGATGAAAGCGAACACTTTTACAACTTTACTTTTCATTTTTTCATTTTTTAATAATTTCACAAGTCAAAACTATTGTGATAATTACAAGACAGAAAGTGATAAATGCGAATAGAAATTTATTTTTTTGTGATTATCACAAAATATAAAGAACTAAATTCGTTATTTGCGATAAAAGTAATAATCGCAAGAGGTTAAGTATTTTTTTGTGATAATCGCAAAAATTAACTTATTTTTCTATTTTACTTTACAACACTAAACAACATTGTCAATCATCAAAAAGCCTGAAATGATACAAGAAAATTTCTTAGAACTCATCAAAAAACAAATCAGCTCTAAAACTTCATTAATAGATGAAGTGGCCACTGCATTAGATATTAGTTATGATGCTGCACATAGAAGGATTAGTAAAAAAAGTAAAATATCTTTAGAAGAAGGTGTAACATTAGCCAAATATTTCAGCCTATCCATAGATCAACTATTCTCTAGTGAAGATGAGCATATAGTAGCCGTAAAAAAGACTGCTCCAGTTCAAGATATGGATAGCCTACTGGCTTATTATGAAAACTCATACAAATCATTATCTCCTCTTATTAATAATAAAGATGTAGAAATGATCTATTCTGCGAAAGATTTACCCATCTTCTACACATCAGATGACAACTTACTTTCTAAATTTAAAATGTATGTCTGGTTAAAAATCATGGATTCTGATCTAGGTGATGTAAGATTTACAGGATTTAATCCATCATTATCGCTTCTAGAAGCAGCTAAACGTTTAGGTAATATGTATAATGATCTAAACTCTATAGAAATATGGGATATCACTACCATAAATAGCACACTAAAACAAATACACTTTTATTTTGAATCGAATTCACTTACCTCTAAGGATGCTCTAGAAATATGTGATGATCTTGGAGAATTAATTAATAAGATTTCTAAAAAAATAATTGAACAAAAAGATAATTTCAAATTCTATTATAACGAACTGCTATTGATGAACAATAGAGTATTGGTCAAAACACCTACGGAAAGGTCATTATATGTGCCTTTTACAATTCTTTCCTATTACAGAACCAATGACGTAATAACCTGTGATCAAGCAGAACAATTCTTAAAGATCCAGATGGAAGGATCTAAGCTGTTAAGTACCGCAGGAGAAAAAGAAAGAAACTTATTTTTTAATAAGATGCATAAAAAGATTGAAGCACTGCGATCTCTTATTGTAGCAAAAAATGTTTTAGAGTTTGAATAAATTTGTAATTAAACAGCTAATGATACGACTAAAAGTCCAACGATTCAAGTCAAAAAAATAGATGATTGAAAAAATAATTTTACTTTTTTGTAACATTTTGGTAACAATACACGTATAATAAATAAAAGCAACGCCCTAAATAAAGTATTCACAAATAAAAATTCAAGGATAACATAGATGAGACAACTTAAGATTACGAAGCAGGTAACGAATCGTGAAACTGCATCGCTGGATAAGTATTTGCAGGAAATAGGTAAAGTAGATCTTATTACCGCGGATGAAGAGGTAGAATTAGCTCAGCGAATAAAAGCTGGTGATGAGAGAGCCCTTGAAAAATTAACAAAAGCAAATTTACGATTTGTAGTATCTGTAGCAAAACAATATCAAAACCAAGGACTTACATTACCGGATTTAATTAATGAAGGTAACTTAGGATTGATTAAAGCGGCAAAACGTTTTGATGAGACCAGAGGTTTTAAGTTTATTTCATATGCTGTATGGTGGATTCGTCAATCTATATTACAAGCGTTGGCAGAACAGTCACGTATTGTTCGTTTACCATTAAACAAAATTGGATCTATTAATAAGATCAATAAAACATATGCATTCTTAGAGCAATCTCATGAGCGTCCACCAAGTGCGGAAGAAATTGCAAAAGAACTGGATATGACTATAAACGACGTTAAGGAGTCTATGAAAAACTCTGGACGTCACGTAAGTATGGATGCTCCTTTAGTAGAAGGAGAAGACTCTAACCTTTATGATGTATTAAATTCTGGTGAGTCTCCTAATCCAGATAGATCTTTATTACACGAATCTCTTCGTACAGAGATAGAACGTGCTTTAGAGACACTTACACCAAGAGAAGCAGATGTGATTCGTTTATATTTTGGTCTAGGAGATCAACATCCTATGACACTAGAAGAAATTGGAGAAACTTTTGATCTAACACGTGAACGTGTTCGTCAAATTAAAGAAAAAGCTATTCGTAGATTAAAACATACATCTCGTAGTAAAATATTAAAAACTTATTTAGGATAACTTTTAATTTCCTAAATTGCGATTACAAACAGTTTATAACATAACTGTTCGTTTTTTGATTGATGAATGACCTCCGGCTGATTACCGGAGGTTTTTTCATGTATACGCATGATTTTAAAATTTTAACAAAAATTTCCCTGCGAACTTTTAAAATCATTTTGTGTTCTTCAAGTATTTATTGACACAAAAAATAGTATCTTTAAGAAAGATTCATATCAGATGTGGCAAACTATTAGTTATGTAAGTACCGTAGATCCCTCACTAAGAGATGATGATATAGAGAAATTGTTTGAGTTCGTTAAATCGAAAAATAATGACCTTAAAATTACAGGAATCTTAATGTACTCTGACGGTAATTTCCTTCAGGTATTAGAAGGAAAAAAAGATCTAATCGATTCCTTATTTCTAAAAATAAAACAGGACTCTAGACATTACAATATTATCAAAATCTTTGATAGAGCTATAGTAAACCCATGTTTTTCTAAATACCATTCTAATTTCACTGTAGTAGGTGAATCTTATGATTATAGTGAACTTCAAACTTTTCTAAGTGAAGAAAAATCCTTTAATCCAGATAATTACAAAAGCATCTCTTATCTAGCTAATAAATTCATGAAACTATCGTAGTGAATGTTATATTCTGTGTTTTTTTAACGTTTCGTAAAAGTAATTCCTACAAAAGAATAAACAAACGATAAAAAGTAAATTTAACATAAATATTCCCCAAAAAATAACTAACTTTAGTTTATAAGAAAACTAATATGTTGCATACTATATCTTATGTGAGTACTTCGAAAAAACTCTCTGATTTTCAAATCAATGAGTTATTGTGTATTTCAAAACTGAAAAATGATGATCTTAATATTACTGGAATTTTGATGCATTCTGATCAAAACTTTTTTCAAATTATAGAAGGTGAAAAAAAAATCATATTAAATCTTTATCAAAAAATTGAGGACGATTTAAGACATTTCAACCTTATTAAAATATTTGACAGACCCATTCAAATTCCTTCTTTTAAAAATTTTCATAGTAGTTATATTACAGTTCGCGGAAAAAAAGATCACGTCGAACTTCAGCAGTTCCTAAGGCAAGAAAAAGCAAATAATCGAAAAAGTTTTAAGAACATTTCATATTTAACTAATAAATTTTTGGGACTTTCTTAAAATATAAGATCAAAAAAACGGATAAGACTAAAGTATTAAACAAATGTTAATTTTTTTAAGATTAGGGATAACTCCCTACATTAATATTAAATTTAATAAACATTAATTCTATCATGTGGCAAACCATCAGCTATGTAAGTACAGCAAATCGATTATTAACTAACTCTGATGTTAATGAACTATTAGATTTTGTTAAGGTTAAGAATAATAGTCTAAACATAACTGGTATTTTAATGTATTCTGATGGAAATTTTTTTCAAATCCTCGAAGGTGAAAAAACTATTATAAAGGAATTATTTAAAAAAATACTTCTTGATTCTATGCATTATGATATAATCAAGATATTTGATCATGAAATGGAGGAACCATCATTCTCTAAATATAATTCTAGTTTTTCTACGATTAACAAAAGATCTGAACATTCGGAATTAAAGCAATTTTTAGAAAAAGAAAAATCTTATAATCCTGAAACATTCAAAAGCGTATCTTATTTAACAAACAAATTTATGGAGCTTTCTTAACCATAATTTCAAAAGTTTAGTAGTACTTTTGTGGCAAATAATACAATTTTATGTCTTCAAAACTAATTGCCCCTTCAGTATTAGCTGCTGATTTCGCTAATTTACAGCGTGATGTAGAAATGATCAATAACAGTAATGCCGATTGGTTTCATATCGATATTATGGATGGTGTTTTTGTTCCTAACATCTCCTTTGGAATGCCTGTCTTAAGAGATATTGTAAAACATGCTTCGAAAACTATTGATGTACACTTGATGATTGTAGATCCTGATCGATATATAAAGACTTTTGCTGATTTAGGAAGTAATATCCTTACCGTTCATTATGAAGCCTGCACTCATCTGCACAGGACACTACAAGCAATAAAAGCGGAGGGCATGAAAGCTGGTGTAGCTATAAACCCTCATACTAATGTAAGTTTACTTGAAGATACTATTAAGGATATTGACTTAGTATGTATTATGAGTGTTAATCCAGGTTTTGGCGGACAATCTTTTATAGAAAACACTTATAAAAAAGTAAGGCAGCTTAAAGAAATCATTGATCGCAATAATGCTGATACATTGATTGAAATTGATGGAGGAGTTACTAACAAAAATGCCAAGCAACTGGTCGATGCAGGAGCAGATGTATTAGTGGCAGGGAGTTATGTTTTTAAAAGTGAAGATCCAATCCAAACCATAAAAGGGTTGAAAGAGATAATTTCTTAATGAAACACATAGATCTAATAATAATTGGTGGAGGTCCGATCGGTATTGCATGCGGTCTGGAAGCTAAGAAAAAGGGACTAAATTATCTTATTATAGAAAAAGGACCAATCGTTAATTCTCTTTTTAATTATCCTGTAAACATGCAGTTTTTCTCTTCTTCGGAAAAACTGGAGATCGATGAAATTCCTTTTATTAGCAATGAATCGAAACCAAAAAGAAATGAGGCATTAGAGTATTATCGAAGGATTGTCACTTCTAACGATTTAAACATTCATCTTTTTGAAAAAGTAAATTCTGTAAATAAAGAAGAAAACATCTTTCATATAAAAACGGATAAACAAGAATATACTGCTTCATACATTATTCTGGCAACCGGATTTTATGATATCCCGAATACGATTAATGTTCCGGGAGAAGGGCTTCCAAAAGTTTCACATTATTATAAAGACCCTCATTTCTTTGCAAAACAAAAACTAGCAGTTATCGGTGCTAGTAATTCTGCAGTGGATGCTGCTTTAGAATGTTACCGAAAAGGAGCTGATGTAAGTATGATTATTAGAGGTCCAGAAATTGGTAAACGTGTAAAATATTGGGTAAAACCAGATATCGAAAATAGAATCGCAGAAGGCAGCATCAAAGCATATTATAACGCTACAGTTAAAGAAATAAAACCTCAGCAAATCATCCTAAATACTCCTAATGGAGAAATAAGCGTAGAAAATGATTATGTATTAGCTTTGACTGGTTACACTCCCAATTTTGATTTTCTTAAAAAAATTGGAATTCAACTTTCTGATGATGAAAAAATGTATCCCAACTATAATGAGGAAACCATGGAATCTAACATTGATAATCTATATCTAGCTGGAGTGATATGTGGTGGTATGGATACTCATATATGGTTTATAGAAAATTCTAGAATACACGCAAAAACAATAATAAAACATATAATTTCAGGAAAATAAGATGTTTAGTAAAAATCCTGTTGCTGTATTTAAAAAAAGATCTGAAAAATGGTATCAAGATCTTCAGAATTACAGCCAGGAAAGTTTATATCATAAACCATCTTCTGACCAATGGACTCTTGCTGAATTATATGATCATATTATGCGCGTAGCAAAGACATACCAACTCCCAAATTTCCATAAATGTATAGATAATGATACTAGAAATGGAAAACCTAAGAACAGTGCAGCGTATTTAATCTTTAATCTGAATATCACTCCTTCTCGTAACATCAAAATGGAATCTTTTCCTTCTAAAATTGTAGCTGACTTTACTCCTGAAATACTGGATAGAGATATATTAGAAAATAACTTCAAAGAATTTATAGCAGAAACAATATCCAAAGAATCATTAGTAAAGAAATGTGATACAAAAATAAAACATAGTCATCCGTTCTTTGGGATGATTAATGCTATAGAGTGGTTTTCTCTAATCGAAATTCATATGAGACATCACGAACGTCAGAAGAAACGATTGGAATCTATGAATAAATAATGAAAGGCCGTCTTAGTAAGACAGCCTTTCATTATTTATATGAAGTATTTTCCAACCTATTTAAGCAGGTTTCTTAATCATTAGATAAAATACTAAGGATATACCAGAAAAGTAACATTAGTGAAGCGAACAACCCTAAGGATGCTCCCACATACTGATCCTCAGAATATTTATGAACCATATTGGATGTTTGATATAATATAGAAGCTGAAGCTAAAACAACCATTCCAACGCTAAACCACAATCCAAGATTAAATCCAAATAGCAATCCGGCTACAATTAAACCTAATGCAATAAAAAAGCCAATTGTTAACATTGATTTTAGGAAAGAGAAATCTTTCTTTGTTAACAAAACTACCCCAGAAAGACCTGTAAACAAGGCTAATGTTAAAATTGCTGCTTGACTTAAAATATCTCCTCCTCCATTTCCTGCAATTATCATCGCATACCCAATCAAAGGAATAAAAATAAACGCTTCTGCTACCACATATAGAAGCAAACCTAAATACTGTTGCTTGATATCATGACTTTTATGTGCCATTTTTTCGGCATAACTAGTTGCCAACATAAAACCTCCTAGCATTAACATCCAACTCCAGCCTTGTGCCATCGAAAACGCAAAGTTTACAAGGGGTTCGATCTGAAAAAACACCCATTCTACAATCACAAATAACAATACAGCCATCGCCAGATGCGTATAGGTTTTTTTATAAAAAGCTACTCTTTTTTCATCCGTAAGTGAACTTACTACAGGTGCTACTTGCTGAAATCCTTCCATGTTATTCTTTTTTTATCAAAATTGTTAAGTACGATAAATATAGTTTTTATCGTTTAATATAAGTGTCATAGTTGAGTAAAATGTTACCCTACTTTTTGCTTTTTTTACAAATTAATTATCAAATAACTTATATACCACAAGCATACAAGATTCAAAATGTTTTAATACCAGTTTTAAAACTAAAAATATCTAAAATTTAACATACGACCGACGTATGTATAAATATCCGGGAATTGTTCTTTAAGTTTCTCAGGAGATTCCATAAAAACTTCTACTAACACTGCTATAAATTCAAATTTATCTGTAAAAGCATATTCTCTTAATATTTTAGATTCAATAATCTTATTTCGTAATTCGAGAGAAGAAAGGTGTTTCTCTAGTTCTAAAAAAGTATCGTAAAATATTTCCGAGCTAATATTATTACTCTTCAGCGAACAATAATGGATGGCATGGGTGATTTCGTGAATCCCCAGATTTATTCCATCTTGCTGATGTAAATTTCCTATATTAAAATGTTCCCAGGATAACACTAATGCCTTAGATCTTGGATTGAACTCTCCATTATTTTCTGTTTTATTCAGAATAGAGTAATATGAAGATGGGTACAAAATAATAGTTTCTACATATTCTAACAAATAATTACGCATCCCAAAGGTTAACTGAATTACCATCATCGTAATTTGCATCCGTTTATCGTCATCAATGACAAGTCCTTCTCTACCGACAAACTTGGTGCTTTCTAAAAATTGTACAACTCGATGCTCAAAATATCGTTTTCTCTGTTTGTCTAATTGATTATATAATGTATTTGTTTTTAAAATGGACAATAAATGAGTTGGTAATTTTTTAGGAACAAAATAAAAATGCACAAAAAAAGGTTTCTTGTAAAATTTTGCATATACTGTTTCTAGATATCGAAAAACATAATACAAACATATCGAAACAATACCAACGGTAAGTATGATTCCAAGGAATTTCGGAATCCCAGGTTCAGGTTTTTCCTGAAAGGACAATGTGTATGAAAAATTAAAAATCAAAAAGGCTAAGTAGGTTTACAAAGTCACAAAATAATGCTTTTGAGATAAAAACTCTGTTAAATCAATTACTAAAACGTTAATCCTTAAATAATAGTATTAAAAAAGAACACGAGCTTTAGACAATAAAAGCACCACGAGTGTGGGATTCTTAAAAAAACTATTGATCAAAAAACATATATATTATAGATAATCAAAGAGAACATCTAAAAACTCATCAAAAATTGAGTCAAATTATCATCTGAACTTAGATTTAATTTTTTTCTAAGCTTATGTCGATTTACATCCACACTTTGAGGACTTATCCCAAGTAAAGGAGCTATTTCTTTTGAAGACAAATTCATTTTAAGGTACGCACACAATCTTAAATCCTTCGAGGTTAAACCGGGATGTTGTTTGGACAATCTTTCATAAAACTCCTGATGAGACTTATCAAAGTTTATCTTAAACAATTTACTCTCCTTATCAGTAATATAATATTCTACAAGCCTCTTTAAATCAGTGTAATTACTATCTTTTGATCGAACATTTGGAGACTCTTGGATTTTCACAATCTTATCTCTAATTTTCTTCAAAATCTTATTTTTATTAAGATTTACATAAGCAATCTGAGTAAGCTCTCTGTTTTTTGCCTTTATTTCATCTTCTAGCTTAGAATTTTTGAGTTCTATGATTTTACGTTCTTGTTCTAATTTTTGGGCTTTGTATTCTTCCTCCTGCTTATTCAGTTTTTCTTCTTTCTGCTTCAGAAGTTGATTTTTTTGCTTCTTCATTTTATAGCGATTAATAGAAAATGCTACAAATACTATCCCACTAATCAATAATAAATAAAGTATATACGCCAAGGGAGTTCTATAAATAGGTGGATTTACTGTAAAGAAAATAGAAGACTCTCTTACAGTTCCATCATACTTAGCTCTGATATAGAATGTATAATCCCCTTCAGTCAGGTTATACAATGTATGCTCTGTTGAAGTTGTCCAATCACTCCAGTCTTCCTCGTCTATTTTTGATTGATAACTTACTTTCTTACCGTATATAGGCAAAGCATACCTTATTTTAAGGTCGTTGTCCTGAAAAGGTATTTCTGAATTTTTTAAATAAGAAACACTAGTATTAACCGAAACAAAATCTCGAATTAACACCTCTTCTCTAACACTATCTACAGGTGTCAAATTATCTCTAGCATATACTGAAAAACCGCTATAAATAGGAATAAGTTCTAATTCATCATCTAGTGTAAAAGAATTTAAAACATCCGGGACCAATTGATCCTGAAGCTCTTCTAGGTTTATTAAACCCTTTTTATTTTCTATTACAATACTTCCATTATCTACATACCAGATTTCGTCTTTCTTCTCAATAATACGAGGTGCATATCCTTTTTTATATCCTAGCTCTTTTTTAACAAAAGAATCATTTTCTGGCTCATATGTGTAAGAATAAAAACCTGACGTAATGACAATTTGTTTTCTAACCTTAGACATTGATAAAACAGTTCCTTCAAAATCACTAAGAGGAAAAAAAGCTTCTTCTACAAGTGTATTGTTGTCGTCTAAACTAAACTTAAATACACCTTCTGATCTTAAGGCTAGCCATATGTGATTATTCTTATCAACTTCTAGATATCTTACAGATTTATTAAATCCTTTAAGTTGGTATTCTTTCCAATTATCATCAACTTTCTCATATAACGAGACTCCATTATAATGAGGTGAAAGAATAAGATCTTTATCCTTATACCTAAAACTTCTAAAATCCCAGGCTCCTTTACTAAAGCCCATTTTACTTAATGTTTTTCCGCTCAAAGTGTATGCGCCTGTATCATGCCCAACCAATACCTCTTCATTCACAGAGACAATATTCCAAACTTGCCCTTTTAATAATTGCTCAAAATCTTCTTCCTGAACTGTCGATTCACCGTCCAACAGATACAATCCCTGGTTAGTGCCTATATAATAAGAACCTTTATCTTTTATTGCAGCATATGTTGTTCCTAGTTTACCGTAGTAATCATAAAAATATTTCAAAGAAGAGTTTAATTTTAAATAATCAACTCCATAATCTAATGCTAACCAAAGATTATGTTCATCATCCTGAAATATTGACAAAACCGTATTATTCTGTAATCCTTTTAACTTGTTAATATTTTCGGTTTTTCCATTATCCAAATCAAGTATATACAATCCATTCGATACCGTTCCTAACGCAATCCTATCCTCTTCAAGTTTTAAAAAGGAGAAAATTTGTGCTTCTTTCACTTCCTCGGATAAAGAAAAATCTAATGGAACAACTTCATCATTATTAAGTGTAAAAAGTCCTTTTGTATCACTTATGAGAATTAAATTTTCACCAACTTTAGTGACTCCTATAATATTCGCATTTAATTCTTTGCTATTATATATGGGCAACAAACTTGTTCCAGATAATTTAAAAATACCATACTCATAATCATTTACATATAAGTCACCATTTATTTTATAACTCCATCTAAAACAACAAGGAGCTGGTATTTTGGTAATGATATTACCTTGATTAATATATAAATTACTAAAAGTCTGAAAAACGACTTCATTATCTATTTCGTGTATTCTCCAATACTCTTCTGCACTATCAGAAACACTTTTACTGACCTTATTTAATAATGAAATTTTATAAGCATCATTATTATCATTAATTAATAATCCAAAATGACCATCCGCACCAAAATAAATCGAATCCTTATTCTTAACAAATAAACTTCTATTAACCATGACGTCGTTAGTCGCCACAGCATTCCATTCACTTCCATCAAAAATTAAGACTTTATTTTCGTTTGCTACATATACAATTCCATTTTCGTCTTGTTCAATATCCCAAGATTGTGCACCAAATCCCATATTTTTAGTGTCATAATGGATGATCTCAGGCAAAATCTTATTTTCAATAGATTGCGAAAAAGAAAAGAATTGAAATAGGAAAAATAAAAAACAAATACGATTCATTAATTGCTCTATTTAAGCTAAGGTAGTCTCTCAAATATACCAAAAATAATCTTAACAGTATGGATTAGAGTCGCCATAAAAACAATTCAATAAATTTCCTTAATTTTTTTAATCTCAATTAAAAACAAGAACATCTATACAAATAACCGTGTTTCATACTATAAAAATCCATTTTCAGAACACCATCATTCTTTCTAAGAGTAAAATGAAACCGTAATTTACAACAGTCTTTTTTAATTCTTTTTTTCTTAATTCTTTTAATATTATGAGTTACAGGTTATGTTTTTTGTTCAAATTACATTGAAAACACAATGTTTCGGAATGATATTTATCATATTTAAAAATAAAGAGAGTTCCTATTTTTGAGATAGATTTAAAATGCTATAATAATGACAATAAACATTCAATTCGTACAAATGCCAACAAGCGAATACATGGAAGGTTATGTACAGGAAAAATTAGAGAAATTATATAAAAAGTATGATTGGATTATCAAATCGGATGTATTTTTTAAAAAAGAAAAAGACCCGAAAGGAAGCGGAAAAATTTGTGATATAGAATTAAGTCTTCCTGGTCCTAAAATATACGCTACCTCTAATGAAAAAAATTATGAGATGGCTGTCAAAGAAACTCTTAGTGACCTGGAAAGGCAACTCAAGAAAAGAAAACAAGAAATGAAGCCTTATATGTAAGTAAGGATTTCAAAAAACTGATAAATATCATATTTTATGATCATCAAACGAACTACTTTTATATGGTAGTTAATTACTAATTCTTTAGTATAAGGATTAGTTAAAAAATAAGTTGTTCTTGTTGTAAAACAGTTGCAACTGAAACAGAGAAATTGACTATATTTTTTCAGGAAAATAACCTGATTTTCGATATTTAGTAATAAATGGAACATTGAAGGTAATCGTATCGAAAAATAAAATTAATTTCTTTGTAGGAAACAGGTAGGTTTACGCTTACCTGTTTCTGTTTTTATCAAGAAATTTCAACTAGTTTTCATAAGATTAATTGCGTGTTGTATACATCTAATTTAGAAGATAAAGCCCAATAGTAAATAATCCTGGATTTTTGCAAATCAAGTAGACTAGAATTAAATTGTTAGAGCACGTCTTTATTCAATTAGCTTTTCCAAATGTCTTTCTACTTTCATTTCTAAACTCACTAATTCTCCTTTGTAAAAAACACTATTTATGATCCACGGGATTGGCATTTTTAGTCCATCTTCTTGAGATTTAATCTTGATAATTTCTAAAGGAATATTTTTCTTTTTCGCATATTCTCTAAGTGATTCATTCGTGTAAAATTCCGTGAATGGACACGTATTGGAATAGTATGCTGTGATTCCATTTTTATTCGGACAATTTCCTGACTTTGCGCTTTCCATAAATTTTGGAAACTCAGCATTATAATTAGTTTTTAATCCCCAAAGTTTAAAATAAGGTTTTGCCTCGTCAATAATTTCAAATCCTTGGTGTTTAAGAAATTTTGGGTCAGTCATAAAAGGCCTTTTCTTATCGCTAGAAACTGCAATAATTCCATCCATTTCTTTAGAGTCGGCTAAACATTGTTCCAACAACTTTTTTCCATTACCTTTTCTCTTGAATTGTCCAGAAACCCAAAAGCAATTTATAACCATAAAATTTTTTCCGATTAATGGAAGCCAAGAACTTTCTATTGGAACATATTCGATAAATACTTTTCCTCTAACATCAACCTTTTGAAAGTTGTAGCCATTTTTAAATTCTTTCTTCAGCCACTCTTTTTTCTTCTCATATCCATTCTGACATTTTTTGTCACTTATAGCACAACAAATATGCTCGTCTTGAATATTCTTATCGGTAAGTTTTAGAATTTCCATTTTTTCGGTTTTATCAAAAGTAGAATGGTTGTAATTTCTTTCCTATGATAATCATCAACTTTTCCGAGTTAGTCCTGGTGTTCCTCAAATGCCCTACCTCCTTTATGTTATACATCCTTTTTCGTTTTTCCAAAACCGTAGGTAAGTTGACCCAAAAAACTTTTAGGTATTTTTTCATCACCCGGAAAACCAATTTCAATGGTACCACTATCTTCGGGTATATAATTAGTTTTGAAAATATAATCCCAGAGACTCAAACTAATCCCAAAATTAACACCATAAGAACCTTTGGGCAAAATATAAGAATGATGATATAAATGCATCACCGGATTGTTGAGAATATACTTCAGTGGTCCCCAAGTAATTTTAATATTAGCATGATTAAAATGGCCTATTGCTATCGCCAAAAAATGTACTATATAGGCTTGTTCCGGCTCAAAACCACCTAGAATCATTACTCCAATGGTTTTTAAGGGTTTATAGAATATATTTTCCATCCAATGATAACGAAGATGCGCTGCAAATCCCATTTCCTTCACTGAATGATGAATTTTATGAAACGTCCAAAGAAATGGATATTTATGCAATAACACATGCGTAAACCATTGTACAAAGTCTAATATGATAAAAAAGACAACTAATTGGATCCATTTTGGTAAAGCTGATATATCGATAATCGTTAAACTTTTAGTAGAAATTCCTAGATCACCAAAAAACACCCCTAACAACTCATAAAAACCACCTATAACAATAGCAAAAACAAAAAAATTGAAAAACATATAAAATCCATCTAACCAAAAATCTTTTCTGAAAGTAGATTGCTCTTTTCTCCAAGGAAATGTTACTTCCAATACCCAAACTAATAATGAAATTATAATCAATCCCCAGAAATAATTTGTGTACCATGGAACTTCTAGTACTATAGAATTCCAAGTCCATTGTACATTATTTTTAAAAGCATTTATGAATGAATTGATATATATTTCCATAGCATCTAGTTTACAGCAGAGATAACATCATACTTCTATAACGTATCACTAAAACAACTCTTTTTTATAATGTATCAAATAACCTAAAGAGTTTTAAATATTAAAGGTAGAAAAAGTTATTATCTGTTTCGGTAACAAAAGTTACAATCTGCACTATTTAAACAGAACATCTTGCAACAGTAACTAGAAATTAATATAAGATCTCAAAAAACTTATAAAATAAAGGAACATCTTCTTCTTTAGAAACATCACTCACCTCAGCAAACTTTGGTCCTTGGGTACACCATTCTAAAAATATTTTGAGCTGATTTTCATTTCCTTCTGCTTCAATGTAAACACTACCATCTGATTGATTTTTCACTATTCCTTTTATATTTAATTCCAGTGCTTTTTCTAAAGTACTTTTTCGATACCACACTCCCTGGACTTTCCCTTTTACTGAGATTTTATAATGTTTAAGCATAGTTACAAAGGTTTATCCATTTATTTTATAGATTGGATTTGTTTACAACAATATCCTACTCAAAATACTAAAAAACAAATTCAATGACAATTATCATATTAATTACTCTGAACATCTTCTAATTTTGATTTTGTAAAAACAATTAATCATGAAAAAAATCCTCGTCCCAATTGACTTTTCTGAATACTCAGAATATGCATTACAAGTTGCCGCTGATATTGCAAGAAAGCAACACGCAGAAATCATTGTATTACATATGCTTGGCTTATCAGAAGCTATTCTTACCAAAGATGAAGCTCAAGAAGCTGCGGAGGCTATTTATTATTTAAAACTAGCAGAAAAAAGATTTAAGACATTCTTAGATAAAGAATATCTGAAAGGCATTAAAATCACAGAAACTGTACAGAACTATAAAGTATTTAGTGAATTAAATGAAGTAGCTAATGAAAATGAAATAGATCTTATTGTGATGGGGTCTCACGGTAGTAGTGGATTAAGTGAGGTGTTTGTTGGCTCTAATACAGAAAAAGTAGTTCGTACTTCTGATATCCCAGTTTTGGTAATCAAAAATCAGATTGATGAATTCGATTTAAAAGAAGTAGTGTTTGCCTGTGATTTTAAAATGGAAAATATCCGTGCGTATCATAACGCCAATCGATTATTCACTTTATTTAATGCTACCGTACATATGGTGTATGTAAATCTACCAGGTGATCGATTTAGGAATTCTAATCAAATTGAAGAGCGAGTAAAAGAATTTCTTTTCAAAGCAGATTCAGGCAATTTAGAAAATTTTGATAAAGTAGTAGTTCAGAATGATTATTCTGTAGAGAATGGTATTTTTAACTATTGTCAAAAAATAAACGCAGATGTTATTGCAATACCAACTCATGGCAGAAGAGGATTATCACACTTTTTTAATGGAAGTATTGGAGAGGATATTGCTAATCACTCTAATAAACCTGTAATTACATTTAAGATCTAAGATCTTAGATTATATATATATTAAAGTTAAGTTTGTATGGAGTCGTCTGAAAATTATCCTTTCAGACGGCTTATTTTTTATAACGGTCTTACCTTAACAAAACTAGAACTGTCGGTTCATTTTATAAAGTTCCCAACGCTATTTCTATCATTTTACTGAAGGTAGTTTCTCTTTCTTCGGAAGTAGTTCTTTCTCCAGTAACAAGAGAGTCAGAAATGGTGAGAATTGCTAACGCTTTCACATTGAATTTTGCTGCAATCGTGTATAAACCTGCAGCTTCCATTTCTACACAAAGCACTCCAAATGCTGCCCATTTTTTATAAGAGTCAAAGTCATCTTCATAAAATTCATCTGCAGATAAAACGTTTCCTGCCTTAATAGGAATATTATGTTCCCGAGCATATAAAGCAGCTTTCATAAATAGTTCAAAATTAGCGGTGGGAGAATAATCTGCATTGATAAATCTAGAGTTATTAATCCCAGAAGTTGAAGAAGCAGCCATAGCAATCACAATATCTCTAAGCTTAACATCTTTCTGATAAGATCCAGAAGAACCTACCCTAATCAAATTTTGCGCACCAAAATCATTAATCAATTCATGACAATAAATCAATGAAGACGGAATACCCATTCCTGTTCCTTGCACAGAAACTCTCTTCCCACGATAACTACCAGTATATCCCAGCATTCCGCGAACCTTATTATAGCATACCGAATCTTCTAAAAATGTTTCAGCAATCCACTTTGCCCTCAGAGGATCTCCGGGTAATAAAACAGTTTCTGCTATCTCACCTCTTTTTGCTGCGATATGTGTACTCATCTGATTTTATTTTGAAGTTACCAAAGCTACTCCTGAAGAGGTTCCAAGTCGGGAAACACCCATATTAATATATCTTTCGGCAGTTTCTATGTCTCTAATCCCACCAGAAGCTTTTATTTTTATCTTATCCTGAACCATATCTCTCATTAACTTTATATCTTCTACAGTAGCTCCCTCTGTTCCAAAACCTGTAGAAGTTTTTATAAAGTCTGCTCCCGCATCAATGGATAATTGGCAAGCAATTTTCTTTTCTTCATTAGTAAGATAACAATTTTCAAAAATGACTTTTAATATAGTATCCCCAACAGCTCTTTTAATCGCAGCAATCTCATCCTGAACAATTTTGTGATAACCTGATTTGAGTAATCCTATATTAAGAACCATGTCTATTTCATTTGCTCCTTCTTCAATACATTGTTTTGCTTCAAATACTTTAGCCTTAATAGTCATTGCGCCTAATGGAAACCCTACTACAGCTGCTATTTTTACATCAGTTTTCATTAATTCACTGTAAGCCAGACCAACATATGCACCATTGACGCATACCGAATAGAAATTATACTTCTTTGCTTCTTTACATAACTTCTTTATATCCTCTACCGTGGCAGTTGCTTTTAGAATGGTGTGATCAATATATCTATTAAGATCCATAGCTATTTATGAGAATTTATGACTCCAATAATATCATGTTTTTGCAAAACACCAGATTGTCTCCAGAGCTGCTTTCCTTCTTTAAACAAAAGCATAGTTGGCACTCCTCTTACCTGATATTTAGCTGCTAAAGGTTGATTTTTATCAACATCAATTTTTACAATTTTTATGGCAGTACCTAGCTCTTCTTTCACCTCTTTCAGAATTGGCCCTAACATTTTACAAGGACCACACCAATCTGCATAAAAATCTACTAGTACCGGTGTTTCGGAATCAATAATATTGCTAAAGCTATCTTTCATCTATTTATAATTTATTGTTTTTTAAGGATCCCACTTCGACTCAATTCAGTGTAAGGATGAAATCACCAATTAATCATATCAATTGGTATAATCCATATTTTATGGCTTATTTCATTTTCCGTTTCTATTTATAAGTTGAAAATACTCTTTTTTTGTAAAAACATATTCATAGAATTTGAAAGAATATAGGATCCATCCAAAAGCCATTATAAATATACCTCGCTGGTACAATCCTCTATAATCAGAATGTACAATCATTAAATAGGATACGATTAAAGCTATAATCCCAACAGATATGGCCATTATTTTTTGATACCTCCATCTAATAATAAAACTAACGACTAAACAGTAGGTACAAAATGAAATTCCTGTTATTGTTGAAAAAACAGAGTGCATTTCATTCTGAAACGAATCGTAAACCACTCCACGATCGATAGGTGCGTGCATAAATATTCCTGTTAAAACGAAAGAAAGGCAAAAAATAAAAAGAGCGAATATTTGAACACGATGCTTTCCCACAACTTTGAAACCGTTGATAAAAGTTATAAAACCCAATAGGATAAAAACAAAATTCATTATCCAGTTATTTGGTGTATTTTGAGCTCCTAATTCACTTAAGGTATTTTCCGATATCAAATAGTCCGGATCCGAAAAAAAAGGTAATATGAATCCTGTTAATATCATAAGGATATATACTACCAAAAAAAGAACATAACTCTTTTCTGAATTTTTAGTATTCATTGTTATCCTATTAATGGTTGATCATTATATTTTTTAATAAGGTGCATTATCTCTTTAATTGGAATTTCGATAGAATAAGTTCCGGTATATGAAGGGCAAATAATACAATCATCAAAATAGAATTCTACAGTATCATCATTAACCACAAAATTGTTTTTATACACCTTAAAATCTTCTTCTGATAACTCCCAACATTCATAATACAATTCTCCAGAATTTATACTATTGGTTATTGTTTTATTTATAGTTGTAAGTAATTCTTTTTCCGAATTATTGATAAAAAAATCATTGTAATAAATGAATTTATGATTATTGAGATCAAAGTTTAGACACTCGAACATATACGTAGAATGCTTCATTCCTGAATAATAGTTTTCTTTATAAAGCAGTACACTGATAAGGTTACTTTTCACAGCATATACTTTATAATCAATTATTCTTTTATCCATACATCTCCCGATCCCGAGAGAATCACAGAATATTACTTTATCTTCTAAAATCTCATTTTCTGTAGCTTCTATATTCAAGTAATTTTCTGCTATGAAATCATTAAACTGAACATTATCAACATCCATTTCTTCATTGAGATAAGGATATTTATAGTTCAAAATATAGAAATCCTCTTCCTTATATAACTTTTTAGCAATTACCAGCTCTTGTAATTTATTCTTGTCATCTTCCGTAGTAATAAGACGTTCTACCTTTATGGATTTTGTTTTTTCCTGATTTAGTTCTAGCGTTTCTTCTGAGAAATATTGGGTACTATCTGTATTTTGATCAAGAAGCTGTTCACGCTCTATAACATCTTTTTTTGGGTTTTCTTTTATTTGAGTTCTAGTATTACACGCCATCAAACTTATGACAGCAACACTAATGATTAGGGTTTTCATATTATGATTTTTTGCTTTTTATAAAGGTAGTTTTGAGGGTACTCAAAAAATATGATATCAATCAGTTAAGAAGTAAAAAAAAGCGAGTTTCTTTTATAGAAACTCGCCCTTGTAAATAATCAATATGTAAAATATTAAAACAAGCCGTTCCCAATAATTATCAAACTATTTACCACTAAACTTGTAATCAGAAGATCTAATACCAATTTAGGTTTCTGAACGGTTAATATAGCAGCATTATGCGCACTACATACCGTAACTGTTAGAAAAACCAGAAACATTTGTAAAAAACCATTCCCATCAAACAAAGTAGTCATAATGGCGATGGAACCTAAACAGGTCGATGCTATGATTGCCAGAGCAGAGTATCCTATATAGTTTTCAGAAAAATCAGCATTCATTTTTGCGTATAGTGTCATAGTAGTTTGTTTTTTAATTTGAAGTAAAATTAGAGATGCTACGGTTGTTAAAATATGACAAAAGTCAGTTCTTAGATTTTATATTATTAAAGATCATTTATTAAGAATTATGTGAAGTCTTCCGAGCATCATTAATTCGGACTTATTTTTACCAGAAAAAGCATTGGCAATACTATTAGAAGTATTCCAAATCAATTGTTTAATTCTATCCGTAAAAAGTGATTTATGATTATTATAGAAAGAAGAAAACTCATTAAAACTAGCTTCTGCCTCGAGTGCTGAATAATCTAACCAATCAAAAACGATTTCGATCTGGAAAGCAGCATCTGCACCAAACTCATCTTCCAGATCATCAACAGCTAGCCATTCTGATTTTACGAGGTTTCTTAAAGATACATATTCAGATGTTCGTACTACTTTATCAGCTGCTGCTATAGCATAAAATAGTTTGCCTAAATTTTGGTAAAATGTAATCCCTATATTTTCTGTTGTATCCATTTTCTACAAAATTTATTGGTTTATGGGATAAATTTAATAAGTAGTTCCAACCTTTTTTATGATAAAAATCAGCTACTATAACAGGACAAAATTGTTACTTTTGAAGAATGAAAGTTTTCGAAAAAAACAACAATATTTTCAGAATACTTTCTGAAGCTATTTCAGAAGGAATAATTGTAGTGAATAAGGATCAAATAATTGTTGCTACTAATGAATCTGCAAATAACATCTTTGGGTATGAAAAAAATGAATTAGTTGGCAAAGAGTTGACTATTTTAATTCCAAAAAAACATCACAACACACACGGTGGATATGTAGATAAATTTATAGCAGATAGTGGAAAAAGGAAAATGGGACTAGGACGTGATCTTTTTGGTGTGCGAAAAAATGGCAACAAATTTCCGGTTGAAGTGGGATTAAACCCTTTTGAAATTTATGATAACTCTTATGTAATGGCTTTAATAAGCGATATTACATTGCGTAAAGAACAGGAAGTAAAAATTCAAGAATTAAATACTGAACTAGAGCAAAAAATAAAAAAACGAACGCAAGAACTTTACACTACAATAAAGGAACTAGAAGAAGAGATAAAGCTTCGTGAAAAAGCAGAAGCGGTTACAAAAGAAGCCTTAAAAAAAGAACAGCAACTAAATGAACTAAAAACCAAGTTTCTCTCTCTGGTATCTCACGAGTTTAAGACACCCTTAAGTGGAATTCTTACCTCAACAACATTGATCGGAAAATACACTAAGGAAGAGCAGCAAGAAAAGAGAGATAAACATCTTGCTACTATAAAAAATAAAGTAAAATATCTTGATAACATTCTTAATGATTTCTTGTCTGTAGAACGTCTGGAAAGTGGCAAGGTAAAATATAAGTTCGCTACCTTTCCTTTGAGTAAAGTAATTAATGAAGTGATATATGATGCAAATATGTTGCTTAAAGATGGACAAAGAATAAAATATCCTCAGGATATTGATGAGCACATCATTGATTTTGATGAGAAAATATTAGAATTGGTATTAACCAATCTAATCCGAAATGCGATAAAATATTCTGGAGAGAATACTGAGATTGACCTTCAGGTAGTTTTTGAGAATGACCTTCTTACATTTCATATCATTGATCAAGGAATTGGTATTCCGGAAAAAGAACAACAATTCATCTTTAATCGATATTTTAGAGCAGAAAACGCTTTATTAGATCAAGGTACTGGAATCGGGTTGAATATCGTAAAAAGTCATTTGGAAAATCTGGGCGGTAATATTACTTTTACAAGTAAAGAAAACCAAGGCTCGACCTTTACAGTACAAATACCTGTAGCAAAACAATCTTAACTAATGATAAAAACCGTTTTATTAATAGAGGATGATACTGCTCTTAGAGAAAACACAGCAGAGCTGCTGGAGCTATCAGACTATAATGTGATTACATCTCCTAACGGGAAAATAGGTATTACTAAAGCAAAAGAAGAAAAGCCTGATATCATCGTCTGTGATATTATGATGCCAGAAGTTGATGGTTATGGAGTTTTGGAGGCATTATCTCATGATACTAATACGAACCAAATACCCTTTATTTTCGTGTCTGCTAAAACAGAACACAAGGAAATACGAAAAGGAATGGATTTAGGTGCTGATGATTATCTGACTAAACCATTTGAAGAAGATGAACTACTGAGTGCCATAGAAAGTCGTTTAGCAAAAGCTCAGATAATTTCTAAAATATTACAGGAACAAGTTCAAGTACCAAAGGAGAATTCAGAAAATGGTTTAAGAAATCTGAATGAGCTTAAAAACTTTTTTGACGATCACGGAGATATCTCTCAATGTAAGAAAGGTGATTCTATTTTTAAGGAAGGAGATCATTCTAATAAAATCTATTTGATTCTAAAAGGTGTGGTAAAGACACATAAGATGGATGAGAATGGTAAAGAACTTATTACCGCTCTCTTTAAAGAAGATGATTTTTTAGGTTTTACATCATTTACAGACAATACACCTTATCAAGAATCAGCTACCGCAGTGGAAGACACTGAACTTGCAGGTGTATCAAAAATAGATCTAAAGGATATATTAGAAAAAAGTAAAAACATTTCCTTAGAACTCATGGAATTGCTGAGTGATAATCTTTCTGAAATAAAAGAGCAGTTATTACAAATGGCATATAGTTCCGTACGAAAAAAAACGGCTCAAACCATTTTGCAATTTGCTCAAGTATTAAATAAAAAACCAGAAGATAGTATTAAAATATCCAGAAATGATCTGGCTAGTGTTGCCGGTATCGCTACAGAAAGTTTAATCCGTACACTATCTACCTTTAAAAAAGACCGACTTATTGAAATTGAAGGACGTAATATTAAAATTTTGGATTTGCCAGGGCTTCAACTAGTAGAATAAAATATCTAAACTGATTTTTGTCATACTTTTCATAAATACATCCTAATACATTTGTTGCATTAGAAAGTATTAAAGATGAAGAATATCCTTATTCCGACAGATTTTTCGGAAAACTCATGGAATTCAATTACTTACGCTTTGTCGTTTTTTAAAAAAGTAAAATGTAATTTCCATTTGTTGCATGTCTCTCCATATCAGGAAGTGATAGGAAGTGATTCTTTTTTCGAATCCAAAGATCACGTTCTCGAAAAAGCTACTCGCAGTGATAAAGAGCAAATGCAATTATTGCTAAAAAAAATCCAAAAATTACCATTAAATACGAAGCATCGTTTCTTTACCATATACGAGCATATCTTTTTTGTAGATACTATTAGAAAACATGTCGAGGAGAAAAATATAGACTTCATAGTAATGGGTACCAAAGGTGCTTCTGGATTAAAAGAAAAAACAATAGGCAGTAATACAGGTGATGTTATTACGAAAGTTAAATGTCCTGTACTTGTAATTCCTGAAAAAGCAAAATACAATAACATTAATGAGATTGCTTTTCCAACGGATTATAACATCTTTTACAGGAATAAGGTATTGAATACGATTACTGAAGTACTCAACTTAAATCATGCGGCACTAAGAATATTACATATTTCCAAAAAAGAGAAAGAACTTTCAGAGCTACAAAAAAAAAATAAAGATTTTCTTAATGATTACTTAGGAGAAAATGAAGAACATAGTTTTCATTTTTTGTCCAATCCAAATATAGAGCAAGCAGTACAGTGCTTTACAGAAAGTAGAGATATTGGTATGATTACTATGGTTGCCAAAAACCTCAACTTTTTCCAAAGAATCTTATTTCATCCAACCGTAGAAAAGATAAGTTATCATACCAGAATCCCCTTTTTAGTATTACACGAATAAAAACCCAATAAAACTAATAGAATGAATTCTAATTTAGTAGATAAATATAACGTTCCAGGACCTAGATACACGAGTTACCCTACAGTTCCATATTGGGATAATAGTACATTTTCGTTAAGAAATTGGACACAATCAGTTCAGAAATCTTTTATTCAAAGTAATGACTCAGAAGGAATCAGCTTATATATTCACTTACCTTTTTGTGAAAGCATGTGTACTTTTTGTGGATGTAATAAGCGAATTACTAAAATACATCATGTAGAAATACCATATATCAATGCTCTGCTAAAAGAATGGCAATTATATCTTAATTTATTCGAAACCAGACCAAAAATCAAGGAATTGCATTTAGGTGGTGGAACACCTACATTTTTTTCTCCAGAAAATTTAGCATTCTTGATTAAAGGGTTATTCTGGTCCGCAAAATCGGCTTCAGCCTGTGAATTTAGTTTTGAAGGACATCCAAATAACACCACTCGAGAACACCTACAAGCGTTATATGATGTAGGTTTCAGAAGAGTGAGTTTTGGTGTACAAGATTATAATGAAACTGTTCAGAAAGCAATTCATAGAGTACAACCATTCGAGAATGTAAAACATGTTACAGAGATTGCCAGAGAAATCGGTTATACTTCTATTGGTCACGACATTATATTCGGATTACCTTTTCAGACCGAAGAAGCAGTTATTCACACCATACAGAAAACTAAAGAACTATTACCTGATCGCTTAGCATTTTATAGCTATGCACATGTTCCTTGGCAAAAAGGAAACGGTCAACGTGGATTTAATGAGTCTGATCTTCCAACAGGGGAACAAAAACGAAAACAGTATGAAATAGGTAAAGAACTATTATCCAAAGTTGGTTATGTAGAAATTGGGATGGATCATTTTGCACTGAAAAGTGACTCGTTATATAAATCAATGAAAAATAAAAGTTTACATCGTAATTTTATGGGATATACGGTTTCTAAAACTAATATGATGATCGGTTTAGGTGTGTCTTCTATTAGTGATAGTTGGTATGGTTTTGCCCAAAATGTTAAGGGTATAGAAGAATATCAAAATTTAGTTAATGAAGGCATCATTCCCGTATACAGAGGTCATATACTAACTAAAGAAGATGAAATCATCAGGCAACATATCTTAAATCTTATGTGTCATTTTAAGACCGATTGGAGTATAAACCCTCTTCATTTTGATGAATTAGCAGATGTATCTGCACGCTTAAGAGAAATGGAAAATGATGGTTTAGTAGAAATTACCAACCACTATATTAAAGTGACTGAAAAAGGACGACCCTTTGTTCGTAATATCTGTATGGCTTTTGACTTACGACTGCAAAAAAACAAACCCAATACGCAATTATTTTCTATGACGGTTTAGAAAACAAAAAGATTTCAGGTTTTATATATTACATTTAGTAATGATGAGATCATTATCTATGACTTTGATCATACCCGCTAGAGGACAACAAACATCTTTTTATCGTAAATTTTACTGATCATTAATCTATGATTTACTAATTTTTTAAAAATGATTTAGGTCATACCTTATGATCTATTTAGATGGTAAATTGTAGTAAATTTAAACCTTAAGATCATGAGAAAACTAATATTATTTTTTGGATTGTTAATCCTAGGAACGGTAATTCTTAACGCTCAAAATCAAGATCCTGAAAAAACCATGCTTATGTATGTAGATGGTGACATGCTACAAGTAATTGATGGAGATATCACACCTCTTCAAGAAAGTATTATTTTACAGGATTGTAGAGTACTTAACTCAGACGGCAGTTTTAAGGCGATGGATGGGTATCAATCTCGTTTAAAAGAAGGAGAATGTATGGATATGTACGGTATTGAATATCGTAATGAGTATCAATATCGATATAAAACAAAGAAAGAGAATAAAGGTCTTACACAAACACAACTAACTAGTAAATATCAAAACAAACTTCATTACATAAAAATATCTGGTAAAGTATATCAGGTAACTAATATATCTCAGAAACCGTTACGCGATAATTTTGATCTTGCTAACGGAGTTATAGTAGATCCATATGGTATATATAAGGAATCTGGTAAAGAACAAATTCGATTAATAGATGGTGATTGTATTAACCTAAGTGGAGTTAAATTTGAGAATAGTTATGATCAAAGAAAAATCCTGGTAAAGAAAATCAAAAAGACAAACAATGAAGTTCAATAAAAAGTGATATTACTAGATGAATACAGAGCCTTTCTAAGCGAAAGGCTTTTTTATTAGTGACATTCGAAATTTGCAGAAACAATTTCAGTTGATTGTTTTGGAGAAACATATGGAATTCCTAATCCCATTCCTCTTAAGATAAATAACAATCCCATCATAACTACAAACACCGGAATTGCTTTTTGAATATGTTTTCTTATCCACTTTCCTTTGAACAAATTTCTTGCGTAAACAACTGCTGTCATAAGGGGAACTGTTCCTAATCCAAAAAGTAATACATACATACTACTTTCCATAATACTACCTAGAGCAATTGCTGCAAAAACTGCCATATATATCAATCCACAGGGAAGAAAACCATTCAGAAAACCAATAGTCAAAAATGTATCTGGTGTTTTCTTTTTAAGTTCTTTCCCTAAAGCATTCTTGACGTTTGAGATTACTTTATATACGGGTTTAGAGAAATTGTATTTCATGAATATTGATGATGGAATCAAAACCAATAAAATCATTAAAACACCTATACTTATAGATAGTCCCTGCTGCATTCCAAAAATGTTCAGGCTCTTGCCTACTAGTCCAAAAAACAATCCAATAATACTATACGCTAGTAAACGACCCAAATGATATAAAGAGATCTGAAAAAATTTCTTAAGATGATTCTTATGATCCAAAGGCAGCATAAAAGCAATAGGGCCACACATTCCAATGCAGTGAAAACTTCCCAAAAGGCCTAATATGAATGCTGATAATAACATTTAATACGTGAATGATTCTTTAAATAAGTAAGAAGTATTCTCATAGCTCCAATTTACAGTAATATTCCATCTCCCCTCTATCAACTTATTTTGCGGCACTAATATTTCCGAACTCTGAAGCGTGATTGGAATTTCGAAATCCAATTTTTTATTTGATGGTCGATACAAAGAAATACTACCTGATAGTTTTGTATAGTTCTTGTCTTTGGGAAACACCACTAGTAATCCTTCTGCTATCTTTTTAACTTCTACATTATTATGCAATGCGTTTCCCTTTTGTTCAGCATTAATTTCGTTCTGAAAAGCCAGTTCTTGTTTGTAGTAATCTTCCGTTACCAAATCGTGTTCGTACTTTTTATCTGTATTCATTCGTACTACGAAGTATAGTATAAAACTTATAAATCCTATAAATACCAGTACAATAGCGGTACCCCAGTTTACTTTCATCTTTTTTACATTTTGATTTTTTTATTAACTCATAACTCAACTTCATCAACCCTCTCTGTCCGACTTAGCGGACATCTCTCCCAAAGGGAGAGAAGCTGAAATTGTTCTCTGATTCTAAATTTCAACTTTAGTTTTACAACCATCAACTAACAACAGGTAACTATAAACTAACAATCATCTATAGCTTCTTGGTCCAAGAAAAGCTGTTGTTGTCGTTTCTACCAGTTCGTCATTAGAATATACTCCTATTTTTATTTTGTCCCTATCTCCACTTAGGGCAGATGTATTGATTTCTATAAATAATGTCCCTTCTGCCAATCCCTGTTTAGGTACCGTAAAGTTTTTATGAGTTACTAATTCAATAGTTCCTTTATGAGATAATAATTCAAAACGAACATTTTCTATCTCATCTATGGTTTTATTAACCAGTTTATAGGTATACACATTACTGATGATATTATTATCTTTTCTCTCATAGAGCTGACCTGGTAATCTTAAGATATTGGCTTCTACATCGTTTCTTAAAAAAGACATTCCTAAAAAAACACCTGTCAATATAACCAGTACTGCTGTATATCCTTTTAGGCGTGGTGTAAACTTAAATTTCTCCTTTTTTGCTATATTATCTTCACTTGCATAGCGAATCAATCCTTTAGGTAGGTTTACACTCTCCATCATATGATCACAGGCATCGATACAGGCTGTGCAATTCACACACTCCAATTGTGTACCATTACGAATATCAATTCCTGTTGGGCAGACATGAACACATTGGAAACAGTCTATACAATCTCCTTTTCCTGTAGTAGATCTATCTTCATTTTTCTTAAACTTAGCACGCCCAGCTTCTTTTTCTCCACGCTTATAATCATAGGCAACTACAATAGATTTAGCATCTAATAACACACCTTGTAATCGACCATATGGACAAGCAATAATACAAACCTGTTCTCTAAACCAGGCAAATACAAAATAAAATACTGCTGTAAATATGAGTAATGAGATTAATGTACTCACGTGCTTAAAAGGGCCATCGACAAAAACATATTGAATAAGTTTATCACTCCCGATCAGATAGGCTAAAAACACATTAGCAATCAAGAAAGAGATAATAAAAAAAACAAACCATTTCAGCACACGTTTTTTAATTTTATCAGCATTCCAAGGTTGTTTATCCAGCCGTATTTGTTTTCCTCGGTCTCCTTCTATCCAGTATTCTATTCTTCGGAAAACCATTTCCATAAATATTGTTTGCGGACATATCCAACCACAGAATAATCGTCCAAAAGCTACCGTAAATAATATTACAAAGACTACCCCAATAATCATTGATATTACAAACAGATGAAAATCCTGAGGCCAGAAAGGAGCTCCGAAAATGTTGAAACGTCGCTCTAAAACATTAAATAACAAAAACTGGTTGCCGCTAATTTTGATAAATGGCGCAGAAAACAAAAAGATCAATAACCCATAACTTACCCATTTTCGATATTTATAAAATTTACCGCTAGGTTTTTTAGGATATACCCAAGCACGTTTTCCTTCTTCGTTAATCGTACCGATAGAATCTCTAAATGTTTCGTTTTCTGGTGTTTCCAAGTGGGAATTATTTTTAATACATTACTCGTTAATTACTACGGTAGTAGAATCAACAATCTTTTCAGGGATCTCTTCATTTGGAGCTCCTGGATCAATCCAAATTTCACCTTGTGCTTCTTTGGGATCTACCGGAGTGGTTCCTCCCAACGTAATTACGTAACTCGCTACTTGAGCCATTTCTGCCGGCTTCAAAGTTTGTTTCCAAGCTACCATTCCTTTTCCGTCTCGACCTCCTTCAGAAATGGTTTGGAATACATTTTTGATTCCACCACCCAAAATCCAATTCGGATCTGTTAGATTAGGGCCTATACCTCCTCCTCCATCTGCCTTATGACAAGCCACACAATTAGTGGTAAAAATCGCTTTACCAGCACTGATATCTGAAGCTTCTGTTAGTAATACTACTGTGTTTACATCTACTAAATCTTTAGCCGTTTTCTTATACGCCTCTATTGCTACTAATGCTTCAGCTACTTCTGTTTCGTATTCTTCTGTCTGCGTATAATCATTAAATACGTGAAAACGTGCTAAATAAATCACTCCAAACAAAATGGTTGCATAAAAACCATATACCCACCAAGGCGGAAGGTTGTTATCAAGCTCTTTAATACCGTCATAATTATGGTCCAAAATAATCTCGCCTTCCTCTTCTACAGGTTTACTATCCAATAATTTTAGATAGATATCCTTAATCCATCGGAATTGCTTTTCTTTTTTAGCATTTCGAACTACTAAATAGCGTTCCTGAGCTTCGGATTTTAGTGATTTAAATAATACACTTCGCAATGCTTCTACACAAATCTCAATAGCTATTGCAAATAATAAAATTATTCCCATTACCACCCAAGTAAGCGGTTCCGCAATAAATGCAGATTCTTCTCCTGATGCTACTGCCCATTCTATTAAAAGATATGCTATAAATAGAAAGATAATAACTCTTATATAAGATACTGTACTTCTCATAGTATTAGCTCGTTTTCGTTTTCTGATTCAAATGGAATCTCACTCACTTCTTTAATATGTTCTTTCTTTGCTGAAATTACCCACCAGAATAAGGCAGTAAAAAAGATGAAAAATATAAGTAGGGATATGATAGGATATATCTCTACACCTTCGATACTTTCCATATGTCCTTTTATAAATTTAAACATGATTTATTTCTTTAGTTTGAATTTGCAGTTTCGTTTTTAACTTTGATGTCAGTTCCTAATCGCTGTATATAAGCGATCAAGGCAATTACTTCTCTATCTCTCATCTCTATAAAATTCAATCCGTTTTCCTTCGCATACTTTTTATCAGCTTCATAGGTTTTCGCAAAATCTGGATCATCATACAGGTTTTTCTCAACCTGAGTAGCCTGTTCATCCATCCATTTCTGAGCTCTTGCTATTTCTTCAGGAGTATACGGAACTCCAAGAGTAACCATGACTTCCATCTTAGCTTCTGTATCGGATCGATCCAATTCATTTTTAAGCAACCACTTGTAGCTCGGCATAATAGATCCCGATGAAGTACTCTGCGGATCATAAAAGTGATTCAAGTGCCAATTATCAGAGTATTTCCCTCCAATTCGCATTAAATCTGGACCAGTACGTTTACTTCCCCAAAGGAAAGGATGGTCGTATACATATTCACCAGCTTTAGAATATTCTCCATATCGCTCTACCTCACTACGGAAAGGTCTGATCATCTGGGAGTGGCAAGACACGCAACTTTCTCTTATATAGAGATCCCTACCTTCTAACTCTAAGGGTGTGTAGGGTTTTACACTGGTGATTGTGGGTATATTAGAATCCACCATCAGTGTAGGAACAATCTGCACAGCTCCACCAATAAGAATTGCGATGGTAGCAAAAATGGTCAACTTCACAGGTCTTCTTTCTAACCAAGTATGATATCCTTCCTTTGCAGTTCTATGTTTAGTCACTTTGGTTAATGGAGCTGCCTCTGCTAATTCATCCGTTACTTTTGCCCCAGCTCTAATGGTTTTAATCACATTATAAACCATGATAAACATCCCGAAGATGAACATACTACCACCAATAGCACGCATCCAATACATTGGAATGATTTCGTTTACAGTTTCTAAGAAATTACCATACACTAAACTTCCATCAGGATTGAATTGTTTCCACATAGATGCTTGTACAAATCCTGCTACATACATAGGCAATGCATACATAATGATACCTAAGGTACCTATCCAGAAATGTACATTTGCTAATCCTGTAGACCATAATTTGGTTTTAAACAATTTAGGAATTAACCAATACGCCATCCCAAAGGTGAAGAAACCATTCCAGGCTAAAGCACCGACGTGTACGTGAGCAATAACCCAATCACTAAAATGTGCAATCGCGTTTACATTTTTTAAGGAAAGCATGGGTCCTTCGAACGTAGCCATACCATATCCCGTAATCGCCACCACCATAAATTTAAGTACAGGATCCGTACGTACTTTATCCCAAGCGCCGCGCAACGTTAATAATCCGTTGATCATACCACCCCAAGAAGGTGCAATTAACATAATAGAGAAAGCTACTCCCAGGTTTTGCGCCCAATCTGGTAATGAAGAATATAATAAATGGTGCGGTCCTGCCCAGATGTAGATAAATATCAAAGACCAAAAATGAACAATAGATAATCGATAAGAATATACGGGTCTATTTGCTGCTTTTGGAACAAAATAATACATCAATCCTAAAAACGGAGTAGTCAAGAAAAATGCTACTGCATTATGTCCGTACCACCATTGTACTAAAGCATCCTGAACACCTGCGTATACCGAATAACTTTTTAGCGCGCTAACCGGTAAAGCTAAACTATTAAAAATATGCAGTACAGCGACTGTTACTACAGTAGCCAAGTAAAACCAAATTGCTACATACAGGTGACGTTGTCTACGTTTTAGAATTGTACCGATCAAGTTCCAACCAAAAACTACCCAAATAACAGCGATAGCAATATCAAAAGGCCATTCTAGCTCAGCATATTCTTTAGAACTTGTGTATCCTAAGGGTAATGTAATTGCTGCTCCTACTATGATTAATTGCCAACACCAAAAATTAATATTACTAAGCGTATCATTAAACATTCGTGTTTTTAGCAATCGCTGGGTAGAATAATACACTCCAGCAAATATGGCATTCCCGACAAAAGCAAAAATTACCGCATTGGTATGCAAAGGCCGCAAGCGCCCGAAACTCAACCACGAAATACCATCGGTAAGATTAGGAAATAAAAACATAAATGCCAGCAGTAATCCAACTGACATCCCTACAATTCCCCAAAGAAGTGTGGCGTACAAGAATTTTTTTACGATTTTGTTATCGTAATAGAATTGTTCCATTTTCATATTATACTTGATTGTTTTTAGTGGATACTGAAGTTTTTTCTTTGGATTCTTTGACCAATTCATCATCAAAAAGTATTCTGATAGATGGCGTATAGGTATCATCATATTGCCCATTCTTTACGGAAAGAATAAAAGCAACAAAAAAAACAATGGCTACAACAATACTAATAGTCAGTAAAACATAAATAACACCCATAAAGCATTTAATTATGCCCCAAAAGTATGCGTGAACATTTTCTCAAAAAATGACATTTATCAGGTTTTGAGGGATTACTTTACATTATAACTTAGCGTTATTGAAGCTTACTAAGATAATGTACGCTGTCTTTTCGTACCACTTGAACACTTTGTTATATACTTTTAAACTTCTGTTATAGCAAAGTAATTGAACAACTACGTATTTTTAAGTGTCGAATTTTTCAATTGAAGTAGTTCAAATTTTTAGACGAAATAAAAATGGGTTGTAGATATTTAAGTTAAAATACGTACATCTCTAAAACCAACCCATTATTATGTACACAGTACTAAATAAAAATACAATTGAAATGGAAATAGTAACCTTTATTTCGAAAACAAAACGAGGTTTGCCACCAACAGGGTCCTTTCAGTTTATAAACACAATGGAAATATTGAGAATAAAGAAGAATATTTTGATCAAGAATTATATGACCAGCGCTATATAATAAAACGTACCAATGCTTGGATGGATAGCTTTAGGTCTTTGTTTAATCGATTTGATATTGCAACAGGAAGACAAAAAGGTTTTAACCACCTAACATTCTTTATGATAGCAATAAAAAAACTTAAAAAAGAAAAGAGATAAAAGTTTGAATCACTTGATTATGAAAAGAAGGCAATTTATCAATACCGTTGGAAAAGCAACACTGCTACTATTAGCTCCTGTAGAGCTATTGGCAAAAAGCAAAACTCTTGATGATATTTCTGGAGAATTTATTTTTGTTGAGGCTGAACAATTTATCAATCAAGGAGGATGGGAGTTAGATCAGCAGTCTATGGATCAAATGGGTTCTCCCTATTTATTAGCTCATGGATTAGGTATTCCTGTAGAAGATGCAACTACTGAGATTGTTTTTCCTAAGGTAGGCAAATATCGGATATGGGTTCGTACTCGAGATTGGGTCGCTCCCTGGAAGGCACCTGGTGCTCCAGGAAAATTTCAGTTATTACTTGATAATAAGCCTTTAACAGAAACTTTTGGTACAAAAGGTGCTGATTGGCATTGGCATGATGGAGGAGTTACAGAAGTATCTAAAAAAATAGAACTATCCCTACATGACTTAACCGGTTTTGAAGGAAGATGTGAGGCAATTCTTTTTTGCAAAGATCTAAATTTTAAACCTGTTAATGATGTTACTGCTCTTACTAAATTTAGGAGGAAGTTATTAGGTTTGCCTGAACAACCAAAAGATGGAGGTAGTTTTGATTTTGTTGTTAGCGGAGGTGGGTTTGCTGGTACTTGCGCTGCGTTAGCAGCTGCACGAAACGGACTTACCGTGGCGCTCATACAAGACCGCCCCGTATTAGGAGGAAACGGCAGTTCTGAAGTTCGCGTTTGGCCGGAAGGTCATACAAAACAAAAACCGTATACACATGTAGGAGAAATTGTTGATGAAATAGCTCCTAGCGCAATAGACTTAGGAAAATACGGAACGCGTAATGCAAGATTGGGTGAGTCATATGATGACCAACGTAAAATAGAAGTAATCAAAAAAGAACCGCGAATTACATTATTTTTAGAAGAAAGAGTAATTAAAGTACTACAAGAAAATAATGCGGTGAATGCGGTTGTTTCTCAAAACACCCGAACCGCAATCCATACCAAGATTAAAGGTAATTTTTTTGCAGACTGTACAGGAGATGCTACAGTTGGTTTTCTGGCCGGAGCAGATTTTGAAATATCTGGTTCTGGATTTATGGGATTCTCTAACATGTGGAATGTAATGGATGCTGCCAATAAAGAAGAAGTCCTTAAATGTGAATGTAAAGATAAAACGGCACTCACCCTATCGTGTGAGATTGGAGAGGTCGAACAACCTTTTCCACGATGTCCTTGGGCACTAGATTTAAGTGATAAACCATTTCCAGGAAGAGCTAATTATAAAGGACAATGGGGATCAGAAGATCCTTTAGGAAATCTTGGAGGTTGGTTTTGGGAAAGTGGTTTTGATAAAGACCCTATCACCGATGTAGAAAAAATTCGTGACCTTAATTTTCGTGCTATGTATGGCGCTTGGGATGCTTTAAAAAATGTAGATAAATTGTATCCAAACCACCGTCTAGGGTGGTCGGCATTTATTTCGGGCAAACGAGAATCCAGAAGGCTTATGGGAGATCTAAAATTAACTGCAGACAATTTTAGGGATAAGGTTGATTTTGAAGATGGTGTATTTCCGTGCTCTTGGGGAATCGATGTGCATACCCCGCACGAATCTTTTGATGAAGATTTAAAAGGAGAAGAGTTTATTTCTTTTGCTACCACAGGAAAAGGGTATGACTATGAAGGTCCCTACTGGGCACCGTATAGAGCACTGTATAGTCGAAACATTACCAATTTGTTTATGGCTGGGCGTAATATAAGTGTGAGCAGAGAAGGTCTAGGGCCTGTAAGAGTAATGAAGACCTGCGGAATGATGGGAGAAGCAATAGGCAAAGCCGCCTCAATTTGTATCAATCATAAAACAACTCCTAGAGACGTTTATAAAAATCATTTAAACAAATTAAAAGAACTGATGAAACAACCAGGAGCAAAACGAGTTTAGCCTTTAAATAATAGATCCTATATGAATACTCATTTTTATATATTTATTTTAACGTTCCATTTTTTAACCGCGTGCAAAAATAATAGCCCTGTTCAAGATACTAGCAATCAACAAAAAACCACGAGCACTACAGACAGTTTTACATTGGATTTGGGGAAACCAGATCTCAAATCAAAATTTGAAGACCGTATTTGGAGTATTTGGGGTGGTTCTATGGTAAAAGGAAATGACGGATTGTATCACATGTTCTATTCGCGATGGGAAAAAGAATTAGGATGGGCTTGGGTAACCGATTCTGAAATTGCGCATGCAGTTTCTAGCTCTCCATTTGGTCCCTTTACATTTAAAGATGTTGCGCTCCCGACAAGAGGAAAAGAATATTGGGATGGATTGTGCACGCACAATCCTACAGTGCATCAATTTGGAAAAAAATACTACTTATATTATATGGGAAATACAGGAGATGGTAACGTACCTTCTGCTCCCGGAAAAATGGCGTTAAACCCTATACATCGGAACAATCAACGCATTGGGGTAGCTGTTTCCGATAGTCCCAATGGTCCTTGGAAAAGATTTGATACTCCGCTCATTGACGTGAGCCCAGAAAATACAGCATTAGATGCATTAATGGTTAGTAATCCATCCATTACTCAACGTCCTGAAGGCGGATACCTCATGGTTTACAAAGCTGTTGGGAAAAAAAGACCAGGAATTTGGGGAGGACCCGTTGTGCATTGTGTCGCTACTGCTGATTATCCAACTGGTCCGTTTAACAAATATAATAAAGCTGTTTTTAAAGCAAAAGGGCATGATTTTCCAGCTGAAGATCCTTTTATATGGCATCAGGAAGGGAAATATCGAGCAATTGTCAAAGACATGCACGGTGCATTTACCAATGCAGGTCGAGCATTAGTGATGTTTGATTCTAAAGATGGTTTTGATTGGAAACTATCAAAGAACCCTTTAGTGTCTACATTAGAAATTAATTGGACAAATGGTTATAAACAGCAGGTAGATCATCTGGAACGTCCACAACTTTATATAGAAAATGGCAAACCAATTGCTTTGCTTTGTGCCGGTGACATAAAAGAAGATGACAATATAATACAATCATTTAATGTACAAATTCCAATCTTGGAATAGTCCGTATTTAAACTTATTTATTACGCTAAATGAAATCATCCAGATAATCCTATTCATATTTGTTTAGGTTGAATCGATAGATAGAATCTCTTTTAATATTGTGATTTATGATTTATACCTAAAGAATTTTAGATTGTAATATCTGGTATAAAGTATTATAATTATTTACAAATGATTAGTTTTATAGATAAAGAGAATATATGATTACTTTCGGTAATTAGATAAAACATCTAGGAACGTGATGTATAAAATCAGAGCAAATTTTAATATCGGTTCTAAAGATCATTTCCTTTTTTTCCAGTAGCTTTAAATCTTATAAATTAAATAAGAAATAAATAATCTACAGATAATTAACATGAGTTCCGTTTTCCTCGATATAATGAAAAGCAAATCTGATTCTGAGTTAGTAACTATACAAGAGCATTATAAGCAATATACTTTGGATGCATTAAATGCTTATTTGATTGAAGTAAAAAAACGAAACTTAAAAATTAATAATAATGAAATAGAAAAATGGGTTAAAGAACTTGAACTTCAAAAGTTCAAAGATGATTTATCAATAGCACCTAAGTTTGACTGGGACAGTCTTTCTGTGAAAAATGAAATTATAGGTATAAGCAAGTTTTTGAGGCTTGAAATTTTTCTAAGAATAAGAGTTCATAGTATAACTCCTAAACCAATAATTTCTAAACCCTTTTCCGAATTTCCAGCTTTATGTTTATTAAGTAAAAAAGAGCTCCCTAAGGGCTTAAAATCGGTTATAAATGATGATGAATGGCTAGAAATAGCGAGCGAAATGCTTATTGTAACTATTTACAATTTACAAAGTTTAGGTATCATATCAGTTACGGCATTTCAAGATAGATTCTCTTATTTTGGACTTATTCAATTTTATAGAGAATTTCTTTCAATCAAGTTAATTAAGAATAGTAAAACAGGTGATGTTTTATCTGACTTTGTTATTAGTGTTTTAGAAACTATTGACATCAATCAGAAGACAAGCCTTTATTTTGATAATATTTTGAAGCTTTTAGTAGACAATATTATAGGAAAGGAAAAAGTTAATTTACCAGAAAAGGAATTTGTTATTAATATTCTAACGATCTATTCTGAAAGTAATGAGTTTATTGATTTATCCTTTTCTAAAAGTAACTTGGGATTAATAACTAATTACTCGTTAATAATTGACGAAAAACAAAAAGTTACTTTACAATCTCAATACCAGGATAGTAAGAATATGGAAATAGTATCCAGAGAAGCAAACGATATAGATATTTTCATATTTTCTAGGATTAAAAAGTACATATCTGATGAATTTTTCAGTCATCAAATAGATACAGGTTAAAAAAACCTAACACAATATAACAAAACATAATTACCCCATAAATTGGCAACGTTTGTTATATTAAATATTATAATCCATTCAGAAAAACCAAGATTTAAAATGAATCATAAAATATTTGAACCACAACCGAATTTAGCAGAATGGGTTAAATGTTATTGGACATTAGAAAGCTCTTTTGAAAACACCCCTTTAAAGAATACTATTATTCCTGATGGAACAATGAAATTGATTTTTCATTATGGAGATACTTACAAACATCACCCAGAAGGTAAAGAGAGTATAATTTTGCCAAAATGTTTTTTAATAGGACAGTTAACACGTCCATATGTTGTAGAGCCGCTTGGAGTTACTGGTTCTTTCGTTGTTCGATTTCAACCTAACGGTTTTTTACCTTTTGCGAATATATCCATAAAAGAAATTCAAAACACAGCTGTACCATTAGATAAACTCTTTGGAAAAGATGGGGGAGAAATTGGAGAAAAAATTTTAACCGCAGATGCTACTTCTAAGAGAATAGAATTAATAGAAACATTTTTACTAAACCGATTAATTGACAGAAAAAATATTGACAATATCGTCAAATCAACAGTGGAAATAATTTTAAATGGGAATGGTCAATTTTCAGTAAATGAACTTTCAAAGCAAAACAATATTAATCGGAGACAGTTAACTCGCAAATTTTCGTCAACAATTGGTTTAAGTCCCAAACAGCTTTCAAAAACTGTAAGAATTCAAAATACACTAAAAACATTATTAAATAAAGAAGTTACAAGCCTTACGGATTTGGCTTATGAAAATGAATATTTTGACCAAGCGCATTTCATAAAAGATTTCAAAGAATTTACAGGATTGACACCTAAAGAGTTTTATGGAGACAATTTAAAGATGTCTTTGATTTTTGACACCAAAGACTAAGCGTGTCCCATTTTTACAATTTTATATTTTAAAGACATAGCATATTTGTAATGCAATAACGCAACAAAATATAAAAGAAAACAAAATGAAAAATGTAAATCCTGTAAACTGGTTTGACATAAATGTATCGAACTTAAACAATGCTAAAGAATTCTATGAAACTGTTTTTAATATAAAACTTGTTGATTTCCCTATCGAATTTGGGAAACAATCTGGTTTTCCATTTGATCCAAAAGGTCTAAATATTACCGGAGCATTAGTAGAAAAAGAAGATTTTGTACCAAATAGCAATAACACCATTATTTACTTTGAATCACTAGACTGCACAACTGAAGAAAATTTAGTAGAAAAGGCCGGAGGAAAAATCATACGCCCAAAAATGTCAATAGGAGAATTTGGTTTTGTATCTATCTTAATGGATATAGATGGAAATACCATTGGTCTGCACTCAAGAAAATGATTAAAGGGAAACACTAATGTACAATATTGTATAAAAGTAATAGCGGTTTGGGTATTAGCCTAAGCCGTTTTTGTATTTAATTAAGTATCTTCATTTACGAAAAGCATGGTAACATTGTAACCTGCTATGACACATATATTAAAGGCTATAATATATAATGGAACAAACGCTAAATAAAAAGAAAGTAAATTATCTGATTTTAGTAATTAAATTATTAATTCTACTATTCTTTATTTTTGTTTCCGTTAAAGGTTATCAAGAAACTATTTTTGAATTGGATATGCATCATAGTAATCGATATAAGGTAACTGATTTCATTCGATTAATGACAAGACGAACGTATTTTAGACCTTCACTCCTTCTATTATTACCACTTATTGGCATTTTTGCAAATAAAAAAATTGGTTGGATTTTTATCACATCATATTTTTATTTTTTACTGACTAGGCTAGTATTCTCTACTATATCCAATGGTCTAAATTATAATGAAGAAATAATGTTTTTTGCCATTGCATTGATACTAATATTACTATTCATTTGGATAATGAATCGAAAAAAAATATTTGAGAAAGTTTACAGTCTTAAAAAGAACGAAGTTTTGATTACCAATATAAAAGCTTTTTCTCTTGGAATTTTCTTAACCTTATATCTTGCATGGACACAAATGATTTAAACATTAGCATACATTATAATATGAATAGAGAGGAATTTTACAATAATCTAATCAAAGCTACCAATATTGTATACCCTTTTACCAGTGAAATGGTCCTTAACGAACTCCCAGATGACTTTAAGTATATTGTAAAAATATATTCAAGTTTCAGGGAGGGACTGGAAGAAGGTGAAATGACTTTTCCTGATGTTGAAAAACTTAATCAAACAACGGAACCAATTGAAGCTAAAGAAGTAATTGAGATGCTATGGATGGATCACGCAATTCCAGAATGGATAAATATTCAAGTTGAAGATTATGATGAAAATTACACCTATTTTTCTTTGGAATGCTGCGGAAGATATTCAAAACTGAAAAAACATCTATATCACATACAAGAAGGCTATCCTCCATTTCATTCTTTAAGCCCACCACTTCCATACCATTCGATGAATAAAGACGGCAAGACAATTGCAAAATTTGATATAAACCGGAATAAAAAATAATCTATATACAACAATGCATAACAAATCATAGCCACATATCGGCAGCTATCACTTACTAACTGTAACAACTACTGAAATATCGAATCTTTAGAATTGAATACATAAATCTAAAAACAATGAGAATAACAACCTTGGTAGTATTCATATTTTTCCAAATATGCTCAATACACGGACAGACTTCGATAAAGCAAATGAACCTAAATCGTGGAAAGTATAAAGTAGGATTCAAACATTATACAATAGTTGATAGCACAAGAACTTATCAAATTAAAAATGAGTTTAATAATCAATTAATAAATAGACCAATTCCTATCAGTATTTGGCATCCAGCAAAAACTAAAAATAATATTTCTAAACAATTAACTGTTTTAGATTATTTAGAAGTTCTAAAAGAAGAAGAAGAATGGAAAAACTTACCGAATGAGTTTTTATTAGATTGGTTTCCTTACTTATGGAATACACCACAAAATAAGGCACATCTAACTGAAAAAGTAGTTGCTTTTTCTGACTCCTTTTTTTTAGAAGAGAAATTCCCTGTTGTAGTTTATTCTGCAAGTTATCAAGCCTCATCAATTGAGAATTTTGTTTTATTTGAATATTTAGCAAGTAATGGTTTTATAGTGATATCAAGCCCTTCAAGAGGAACAAACACAAGATGGTTAGAAGGAGGAACTATAAAAGATATAGAAACACAATCTCGAGATGTGGAATTTATCTTAAAGGAAATTCGTAAATATGAAAATATCGATTTCGATAAAATAGCACTTATGGGCTTCAGTTTTGGCGGACTATCCAATGCTATAACAGTTATGAAAAATAAGAATATAAGTGCAATAGTAAGTTTAGATGGGACGGAAAGATACAATTACTCTGTCTTAGAAAAATCACCTTACTTTAATTTAGATAAGTTTAATATTCCTTACATCCATTTTGCACAAAAAGATATTCCCAAAGAAGTACTTGTTAATGATAAAATTCCTGTGGAGTTGAATTATAAATTCCAACTTTATGACTCTTTAAAGTATAGTAATGTCAGTAGTTATAAGTTTCACGACCTCTCACATTCGTATTTTAGTTCCTTCGGAGTTTTATTTACCAATAGAGATAAAAGACAAGACAAAAGCGATGATAAAATTATGGCTTCGTATAAACTACTTTCTGAACATACTTTACAGTTTTTAAACGCAACTCTAAAAAATGAACAGAAAGCAAAGTTATTCATTGAAAATAGCCCTTATAGTAATAGCTTTTCAGAAAGTCTGATCTCAAAAAAAATGAAAAAATCTATTGAGATAGAATTTGATTATAAAGATTTTAATGATTTAGCGCACTCTCAGAATTATCAAGACTTGATCTCATTGTACAAAAAAGTCCTAACAATGCATCCAAAACTTCAACTAAAAGAAGGTATGTTAAATACACTAGGATTAAGACTATCATTCCATCCCTTAAAGATTGAACAGGGCATAAATGTATTCTTGTTAGCTTTGCATATTTATCCAAAATCGGCAAATTTATACGATAGTTTGGCCGAAGCATATCTATATAAAAAGGATTTTAAAAACGCTATTGCTAACTTTAAGAAGTCATTAGAATTAAATCCCAAAAATCAGAATGCAATTGATAAACTTAAAAAATTGGAGAAATAAGGTAGAGAAAGTATGAATGCATTTATCAATTAATTAAAAAAAGATTCTTTTTATGAAGAGGTATTCTCCACTATCAAAAAAAAGAAACCTTCGAAAAAATCTTCATAAATATCCATAAACTATATCTAGATGAATTTTTCAGGCATTTTTTTCGTTTTGAAAACAATCATTTTTTTGGTTATCTGATTATTATTTTAACCTACGAATAAGCTTAAATCAAACTAATAAAGGAACATATTGATATATAATTATCCTCTTCCCTATTATTTACTTGTTTTGATAAAAAAATCAAAACAATAATAAACACAAACAATCTAAAAAAATGCCCTTTGAGTATAAAAAGCACCTCAAAACAGCTGAATTTTAGTTAAAAAGTGTTAAAATAGTACCTTTTTATACATAGTACTGTAACAAAACACAACCCTCTGCGTCTAGTAAGTATATAACAATCTAAAACAATAGAAATTATGAGAACATTAGACAACAATCAAATCACTAAAAAATTAAACAAGACAAACGGAAATATCTGGAACGCTAAAAGACGCTTTAGATAGTCCAACAATAAAATCATCAATCAACTTATTCACCTCTGGTGGATCAAAAAACAATCAACATCATGAGAACTTTAGACAACAATCAAATTACTAAAAAATTAAACGACACTAACGGAAGTATCTGGAACGCTAAAAGACGTTTTAGATAGTAGTCCAACAAAAAAATATTCATCAATCAACCTATCCGCCTTAGGTGGATCAAAAAACAATCAATATCATGAGAACTTTAGACAACAATCAAATTACTAAAAAATTAAACAACACTAACGGAAGTATATGGAACGCTAAAAGACGTTTTAGATAGTAGTCCAACAAAAAAATATTCATCAATCAACTTATTCACCTCTGGTGGATCAAAAAACAATCAATATCATGAGAACTTTAGACAACAATCAAATTACTAAAAAACTAAACAACACTAACGGAAGTATCTGGAACTCAAAAAGACGTTTTAGATAGTCTAGTAAAAAAGTATTCATCAACCTCTCCGCCTTAGGTGGGTCAAAAAACTAATCATCATGAGAACATTACAAAACATAAGGAATATATCGCGAAACAGCGCTACTCCACAATATAATAGGTTCGTAAATTACATCACACAATTCTACGATTATGAAGGAAACATTATTACAGGAAATAAAAGATACACTTACCAAGTTGAACGATAAAACAAAAAGCTGAATTTTAGAACAAACTCTAAAATTCAGCTTTTATATATTAAAACATACAACTTTTACGATTTTTCATTCCCTTATACCAACGAAAATCAAATCCAAGGTTATAAGTAACAATATAGGTAACCGCCATTGCAGGATCCTGTTCTACAAACTCTATGTGAGAAGGTTTGATCATATATCCACCCCAATATGCTGGTTTAGGAATCGTTTTATTTCGAAAACGAACTTTATATTCTTTCAAACGATCTTCTAATATTTTGCGGGAAGTAATCACTTCACTTTGATTAGAAACCCAGGCACTTAATTTACTTCCTTCAGGTCGAGACTCGAAATATCCTTCTGATAAATTTTCTGGAAGCTTTTCTGCCTTACCAGAAATAAAGACTTCTCGTTTAGATTTTTTCCAGTTAAACAAGACGGAAACATTATTATCTTTAGCAATTGCCCTTCCCTTCTCACTGTTATAATTGGTAAAGAACACAAAACCTTCCCAAGTAAAACGTTTCAGTAATACGATTCTACTTTTAGGAAAGCCATCTACACCTTTAGTTGATAATAACATAGCGTTTGCTTCATCTTCCGGATGCGCTTTATCCACTTCATGAAACCATTTCTGAAAATGTTCTATTGGATTATGATCATCAACCGTATTCATGATTCCTGAAGTTTTATTTTTCTTCCATTCCAATTGGTTAATATCGTAACATAAACAACTACAGAAATGGAACTTAATGGCATCAATATAGCGGCTATAATTGGAGATAATTGTCCTGTAACGGCATAATACAAACCTATACTATTGTATAGGAATGACAAGACAAAACTTGATTTAATAATCTTAATTGCCTTTTTAGAAATCTTAAGATACTTAGGGATTTTGTCAAATTGAGAAGCATCTAAAATTGCATCACAAGCAGGAGAAAATACATTTACATTTTCTGAAACCGCTATACCGACATTGCTTTGAGCTAAAGCACCTGCATCATTCAATCCGTCGCCAATCATAATTACTTTTTGTGTTGACTCCTGCAATGATTTGATATAATTCAGTTTTTGATCTGGTTTTTGGTTAAATAGCAAAGAAGTGCCTTCTGGAAGTAATTGTTTCAAGTGCTTTTTTTCTCCTTCATTATCACCGGATAATATAGATAATTTATAGGCTTTGGTTAAAGTATTAAAAACATCCTTTACGTTCTTTCTATATTGATTATGAAAAACATATCGCCCTTTGTATTCATTATTTGCACTTATATGAACATTTGTATTTTGTATTGCTGAAAGTTCTTTATTTCCTACAAAATTTGAAGAACCTATTTTTATAGTACTTTCTGCTAATTTTGCTTTAATTCCTTTTCCGACATACTCCTCGTATTCATCAAGTGTATATATCTCTTGATCTTCTAAAATATTATATAACGCTCTGCTAAGTGGATGATTGGATGCTCTCAATGTGCTTTTGAGCAATGATTCCTCTTCCGAAGTTAGTTCCATCCCTTCGTATTCTATATTACTAGTAGTATTGGTCGTTATGGTTCCTGTTTTATCAAAAATTATACTATCCGTTTGAGCCAACTGTTCGATAACATCTGCATTTTTAAGATAGAATTTATTTTTTCCAAAAATTCGGAGCATATTTCCCAAGGCGAAAGGTCTAGCCAATGCTAATGCACAAGGACACGCAATAATTAATACAGCAGTGAGAACATTAATAGCTTTTCCGGCATCAATAAACAACCAAAAAGTTGTAGCGATGACCGCTATACTTAAAATAATGATCGTGAAATATTTACTAATTGTATCTGTAAGATTGGTAAAAGATGCAGATTTATCCTTGTTAAACACATCATTACTCCATAAACGGGTAAGGTAACTTTGTTCTACGGTTTTTATAGCTTCAATTTCTATAGCTCCATATAATTGCTTGCCTCCTGCAAAGAGTTTGTCACCAGATCTTTTAGGAACTGATTCGCTTTCTCCGGTTACAAAACTATAATCGATTCTTGCCTCTCCTGTAATTAATATAGCATCTACTGGTATTAATTCTCCATTGCGTATAAGCAATCTATTCCCTTCTTCAATATCATACACCTGAATGCTCTCTTCTTTATTTTTTTTATCTTTTTTGTCAAAAACTAATCGAGTTACCGCAATCGGGAAATAGGATTTATAATCTCTTTCAAAAGATAAAAAAGAATATGTTTTCTGTTGAAAAAATTTACCCAATAATAGGAAAAACACCAATCCCGTAAGGCTATCAAAAAAACCAGTTCCCCAATCAAATATGATCTCGGTAGTACTTCTAAGAAAAAGCACTACGATTCCAAGAGCAATGGGCACATCTATGTTCAATATTCTGGATCTTAACCCTTTAAATGCGGATATAAAATAATCTTGTGCAGCATACAATACAACTGGCAAAGAAAACACAAACATCAGCCAGCGAAACACGTACTTATATTGTTCCAACCAGTATTCTGACACTTCAAAATATTCAGGAAATGACAAGAACATTACGTTACCAAAAGCAAATCCAGCAATCCCCAATTTGTAAATCAAACTCCTGTTAATATGCTTTTCTCCTTCAGAATAATCATCTAGACTTATATAAGGTTCATAACCAATTGAATTAAGTAACATCACTACTTTTTTCAGAGATGTTTTTTCATTATTAAAAGTAATTCGAACGGTTTTCTTCGGGAAGTCAACTTGAGAATTTGTAATTGAAGGTTCGAGCTTATGTAAATTTTCTAATATCCAGATACATGAACTACAATGTATATGAGGAATGTATAATGTAATAATCTCTGTAGTATCATCACTAAACTCGATTAGTTTTTCAGCAATAGCAGGAGTATCGAGATAATCGTATTTTCTTTCAATTTCTTTAGGAATGGCTCCAGGAGCAGATTGTAAGTCATAATAACAGGATAAATCATTACTCGAAAAAATATCATATACAGTTTTACACCCATTACAGCAGAATGTTTTTTGATCAAAAGTAATGGCCAACGCATCACAATCATTACCACAGTGATAACATGTGGATTCTATCATAAGTATCTAATTTGAGATACAAAAATCAAAAAGACAAGGAGTATATCATATGATAAAAGTCATAGTTTTAGGTCTAGTAAAGATTTAGTTTTGGCATATCACCATAACACTACTGATGATGAAAAAGATTTTGTTACCTACTGATTTTTCAGATAACTCCTGGAATGCTATTGATTATGCTACGGAACTTTTTAAAGAAGAAGCCTGTACTTTTTTCCTTTTAAATGTATATAGTAAGATCATTTATGAATCTGTACATCTTTCTGATATACCCTCTGAGCGTAGTATTGAAAATACTGTAAAAGCGAATGCAGTAACAAATCTGGAGCATCTAAAAAAGACCATAATACATACAAGTCCTAATCAGAAGCATACATTCGAAATAATTGCTGCTTTGGGCTCTCTAACAGAGGTAACAAAAGAAGTTGTGAAATCTGAAAAAATAGATCTCATAATTATCGGAACCAAAGGTGCCACAGGAACAAAAGAAGTATTCATGGGCAGCAATACGGTGCGTATTATTAATACTATAAAAAAATGTCCTGTTTTAGCAGTGCCGGATGGTTTTACTTTTACTTCCAAGCCTTCCGAAATTACTTTCGCAACAGATTTTACACATTTTTATAGTAAAGAGGAGTTAAGACCTCTATTAGATCTTGCGAAATCCTTTAACGCAACTATTAGAATCGTTTATGTCCAGCAAGAAGAAGGATCCTTAACCGAAGAACAGAAATTTAACTTAGGAATGTTACAAAAATATTTTAAAGACATAAAGCATTATCAGCATACCTTAATTAAAAGTGATTCGGTTTCAAAATCACTTAAAGTATTCGCTGAAGAACTTGACATTTACCTATTGGCAATGCTAAACTATTCTCATAGTTTTGTGGATAGACTTACTAGAGAACCTGTAATAAAAACCGTTTCATTCCATACCCAAATACCGCTATTGATACTACCTGAACTGGGCATGAGTGCTTCTTTCTCCAAAGAAACTCGAAAAAATTCGAAATTAGAAGAAACACCATAAAAACGATTTACCCATTCATGATTATGAATTAATCTTGATCTTTAGCTACTGGTCGATCTTCATACAAATCGTCAAAAGTTTTATTCGTTTTATACGTATCGGTAAGGACTGCATATACCATCAGAATAACCAGCACCTGACCAAAACAAGTAAGATAAAACACCCAACTAAATTCGATATCCATTAGTACCATTATCGTAATAAATAATAATAGTATCGTAGTAATAACAACCATTACCATCCCAGAAATTCTCATATTTTGTTTTTCTTAAAATTAAAAAAAATCAATAAGAAATACTCTTAACTGTTAGCTAAAACATAATTAGTTAGCTGACAAAAATCATAGTTTCTAAGCTTGTTGTTATCTAGTTTTGGATAAAAACTTAATAATAGCTGAATAATGAGAAAAATATTGATTCCCACAGATTTTTCAGAAAATGCGATGAATGCAATTCGATATGCAGTAGAGCTATTTAAATATGAAAAGAGTGAATTTTTAATCTTTCATGCCTATGCAGACGAAGTATACAATCATAACACCTTAGTCTCGCGTTTAATTTTTGAAGAATTGAAAAAAGAGATTCATCAGAACTCTGACGAAGAGCTAGCAAAAATACTATCAGTTCTGCATAAGGTTTCTCCAAATCCAAGACACGAATACAAAACCTTGTCGATTTTTGGAACACTCGTAGATGAAGCGAATGATCTGGTGGATCAGGAAAATATTGATACCCTAATTATGGCTACCAGAGGCAAAACAGATGACCGTAAAATCACCTTTGGAAGCAACACTTTACAAGTACTTAAATACATAAAAAGCCCGGTGTTAGCAATACCTGAAGATTGTAGTTACAATCCCCCAAAAAACATTCTTTTCCCTACTGATTATATGTTACCATACAAAAGGCGAGAATTAAAATTACTGAGTACATTGACTAAAAGCTTTAGATCTTCTATTAACTTTTTACATATTTCTAAATATAAAAAACTGTCGCTACGGCAGGAAGACAACAAAACCTTTTTAAAAGGGTGTTTACCCGATGCAGACTTATCTTTTCATACTATAGATGAAACGGATATTACGACTGCTATTAACCTATATATCGAAAAAAATGATATTGACATGTTAGTGATGATAAACTCCAGACACTCATATCTGGAATGTGTATTGTATCAATCCACTATCGATAAGATTGGATTACATATCAAAATACCATTTCTAACAATGCAAAACTTACAACGAAATTAAAACAATATAATTATGAAACGGATCTTATTACCCACTGATTTTTCTGACAATGCATTTAATGCTATACGGTATGCTATGCAATTTTTTAAGAATGAAGAATGTACATTTTATCTCCTTCATACATTTACGCCAGTCTCTTATAACGTAGGATATCTTATAGAGAATCCAGTGCCTTATGGAATTGAAGATATCGTTATGATGAATTCGAAAAGAGATATTGAAAGTACTGAAGAAAAAATAAAAAATGAGTTTAATAACCCAAAGCATAGTTTTGTGAGGATTTCAGCCTTTAATATGCTAATTAATGAAATCAAAGATACCGTAGATCGCTACAACATTGATCTGATAGTTATGGGTACCAAAGGAGCTACAGGAGCAAAAGAAATCTTTATCGGAACGCATACTATGTATACTATTAAAAAAGCAAAATGTCCGGTTCTAGCAATTCCTTCTGACTTTGAATATGAGGAACCTAAAGAGATATTATTTCCAACAGATTATTATCTTAGTACGTCTAATAAGTATCTACCTTTAATTAAAGACATTTGTACCAGACATACATCAAGGCTTCATATGCTTAATGCCTATTATGGCATTCCTTTAGATCAAAATCAAAAAGAAATAAAAGATTTTATGGATACTTACTTTGATAAAAATGCTCATATTTTTCACATAGCAGATGGTATGGATGTAATTGAAGCAGTAGAAGATTTTCAAAAAATGAATATCATAAACTTGCTAGTTATGGTTCATAATAAACACTCATTTTTTGAGAATTTGTTATTCAAACCGGTAATAAACGAAGTAGCATATCACACCAACATCCCATTTTTAGTAATACCATCAGAAAAACGAATAGGATCGAATCCCAAAGAAGATCGAGCCGATGAAAAAAGAAAAGAAAAAGAGGACGAAGGTTTAGCTGTTTAACGATAATTCGCATAGCTCCAACCTTTACAAATACCATTTAAAAGATGAAAAAGATACTGGTAACAACAGATTTTTCTGACAGAGCCTGGAATGCATTTGTATATGCAATCGATTTATACCGTGATAGCCCCTGCGAATTTCATATACTTAATACATATGATCTTAATTCTGTGCGGTTAGCTACTACATTAAGCTCTCAAAGAGTAGGATATTTTTACGAATCTATTAAAATAGAATCCGAACAGGGATTAAAAATGACTTTGGAGGATATCAAGAATTCTCAGCCTGCTGAACATCATACTTTCAAAACCGTTTCAAAATCTGGTATTTTGACAAAGATTTTGCAGCAAATGACTGAAAAGAATCAATTTGATCTGATTGTAATGAGTTCTAAAGGAACTACAGGATCAAAACATATTTTTCTGGGAAGTAGTGTAAAGAGAGTATTAGAAAATAATTTTTATTGTCCTATTCTTATTATCCCAGAAGATGCTTATTTCGAAAGAATTAAAAATATTGCTTTCGCTACAGATTTCGAACGAATATACCATAAATCAGAGATTAAACCCATCATAGATCTGGCAAAAAACAATGACGCTACAGTGAGAATGATCCATGTCTATGATGGTCCAAAATTAAGTCTCACACAAAATTATAACTCTACAACCTTAGAAAACTTTTTTAAAAATGTAAGATTTGATTTCCATGTAATGCCAGAATTTTCAACTATAGAGAAAGGAATACAAACCTTCATAGAAGAACTGGAAATAGATCTGTTATCAATGATCAAATATGAGCATAGTTTTATTGAACGGTTAACAAGAGAAGCTATCATAGAGAAAATCACATTCAACACTAAAATTCCTTTCTTGATTATTCCGGCAGATCACATTTAAAAAAATAATTGTTATTAAATAAAAAACCTATAGTATTCTACAAGTCTCCCATTCATATGAGCATTGTCATAGTATTCCTGATTTTTTGGAAATAGTTTTATGATATAATTTCTAAAACTTAAAAACGATGAAAAGAATACTTGTTCCCACAGATTTTTCCGATAATGCATATGGTGCTCTTTTTTATGCTACCCGATTATTTCAGAATTATGAATGTCAATTTTATATTTTGAATGCTTTCGAAGTTCATACCCCTGTATTAACGGGCAGAATTGATACGAACAAAGGAGATTTGCTATATCGAAAACTTAGTGCTGAGTCTAAAGATGGATTAACACAAACATTTCACTCAATTATTAGAGATACCGATGATCTTAACCATACCTTTGAAACTATCTCCGTTTCTAAAGACCTGACAGAGACTATAAATAAAACCATTAAAAAGAAACATATTGATTTGGTGGTTATGGGTACCAAAGGAGCTTCTGGAGCTGCCGCTCTTTTTATGGGCAGTAATACGGTGAAGGTAGTTCAAAAAATCTATAATTGCCCTGTTTTGGTAGTACCGGATGAGTATGATTTCCAAAAACCTACGGAAATTGCTTTCCCAACAGATTTCAAACGATTTTATATAGCCGAAGAATTAAAACCATTAATCGATATTGCTTCTTTATTTGGTTCTAGTATAAGAATTTTCCATATCCATGAAGAAGAAAAATTAGATGATATACAGCAGCATAATTACAATTCGCTAAAAAATCATTTAACCAATTTTACAAATAGTATTCATTGGATATCAAAAGAAGGACAAAAAGCAAGGTTAATTAATGATTTTATTGATGAATTAGATATTGATTTATTAGTAATGGTGAATTATCGACATAGCTTAATGGAAAACATAACGCACGAACCTGTCATCAAAAAAATTGGATTTCATCCATCTGTTCCATTTCTGGTTATACCCGATGCTAGCTGATAATTATCATAGTTTTCAGTTAATAAAGCTATTACATTTAAACTATTAATCTTTAAAACCTTATTCTAATGAAAAAGAAGATCTTATTACCGACTGATTTTTCCAAAAATGCTTGGAACGCTATAAGTTATGCTATTGAGCTTTATAAAAATGAGGAATGTGATTTTTACATACTTAATGTTTTTAATGCTACTGGTTATGCTTTAGAAAGTATGATGATTCCGGAACCAGGAGAAAAAAAATATGACGAAGCCAAAGAGAAGTCAGAAAAAGGGCTTAGTAAAATTTTAGAACGGCTTTCGTTTAGAGATAAATATCCAAATCATAAATTTATTATGGTCTCTCAGTTTAACAGTATACTGGAAGGAATTAAGGATATTGTTGATAAACAAGACGTAGAAATGGTTATTATGGGAACAAAAGGCACCACTAATGCTGGGGATGTCATCTATGGCAGTAATACTGTTTTGGTTATGGAAAAAGTAAGAAACTGCCCCGTAATGGCAATTCCAGAAAATGTAATCTACACAGAACCCAAAGAAATTGTGTTTCCAACCGATTACAAAACGCAGATTAAGCGCAGAGAGTTACAATATCTGATTGAAATTGCAAAAATCAGTAATGCAGTTGTATGCTTTTTATACGTTTCTAATGACGACACCTTAGATGACCAGCAGGTAAATAATCAAAAATTATTAAAAGAATATTTTGAAACAATACCTCATACATTTCACACCTTACACAATGTCGATGTAAAAGGAGGGCTCAGTGCTTTTGTAGAAAGTAGAAATAGCGATATGATCACTTTTATAAATAGGAAGCATAGTTTCTTTGGGAGTATATTTTCGAGACCAATGGTTAAGGACCTTGGATATCACTCTAAAGTACCGGTATTGGCGCTCCACGATATTAAAAATTAAATCTACTAGTTATGAAAAATACAGGAATATGGATGGATAAGGAAAAAGCCTATATCATCGACATAAAAGAAAATAACGAAGACATGATCACTATTTTTTCGGAAATAGAGGATTATCGTATTCACGGAGGCTCGGGAACTCGCTTTAAAGGAGGGCCGCAAGATGTAGTTCAGGATAGTAAATATCTGGAACGAGAAAAGAATCAATTTAAAGCATATTTTAAAAAAATAATCCCTCATATCGAAAATGCTGATATGATTGTAATTTATGGTCCCGCAGAAGCTGGTAAAAAATTCAATAAGGAATTAGCAGAAAATTATAAGGATATTGGTAATAAGGTTAAAGCTGTCCTCAAAGCTGATAGTATGACCGAGAACCAAATAAAAGCTTTGATCCGAGATTATTTTAAAAACCAGGAACAACAAATCATTTAAAGACTAATTACTACTATTTATTTTCTGATAAGTTTACGAATTATATGCCTTATCAAACTAATAATGACATCCTCCTTTCTAGATTTTAAAAAATAGTAAACAACTGATAATTATCATTTTTTTTAGCGCAATTAGCAACTACTTTTAAGATACTTAAACAGAATACTAATAATTAAAACCTAAACATTATGTCTATAATTAAATTTAACAGAAACAGATTTCCTTGGTTCAATGATACCATCTCTAATTGGATGGATACTGATAATTTCTTTGCAGATGACTTTTTTATTAAAGACAAAAATTTACCAGCAATGAATGTAAAAGAACACGAGGATGATTTTGAAATTGAACTTGCAGTTCCAGGGTTTTCAAAAAAAGATATCGAAGTTACCATGGAAGATGATGTATTGCACATCCGTGCGGAGAAAAGTAAAGAAGAAGTAGAAGACGATGATTACACTCGCAGAGAATTTAACTATAGTTCTTTTGACAGAAAGATACAATTACCCACAAGTGTAGATCAAAATGAAGCAGTTAAAGCAACATATAAAAATGGGGTTCTTACACTTAATCTATTAAAAAAAGAAGAAGCGAAAGAGCAACCCAAAAAAGTAATTGAGATAGAGTAATCTCAGTTTATTGGCAGAAAATAATTTTGGGAAAGTTATTTTCTGCCTTATTTCATATGTGTTTATAATAATTCTATACATAGATAAATACGGCAATATTTCTAACAACCACCATAGTGATCTATATCGTCTTTTGACTGATTATCAATAAACTATAAAATATAAACAGATGAAATCGAAAAAACCCAATATCAAATATATAGAGTGGAAAAGTGCAGAAGAATTGCACGAAGTTTCTCTTAATTGGATCTCTGAGTTAAAGTTCATCAAAGATGAGCAACATTTTTTAGATGAACTAATAGAAAATTACACTGTACTACTGATATCAGAAAAGACTTTTGAAAAAAGCAGTGAAATAATCAATGAACTAAATCAAAGTAGAAAAGACATTAATCCTTTGCTAAAAAAAGTAGTCAGACACTGTAATCAGCTTACAATACTTATAGATGGTATTGATCAACCAGAAGAAGAAAAAAAGTATAAAGAATATCACGGAAAATTATTGATAGAAGTAAGCATATATTTTGACAGCTATAAGCAAACAAAAAGAAACATTTTTGATCTTATCAAAGATATTATTAAGAAAGGGAAACAAAAACGGCTATTAAACTAACTATAATCCTTTTGATAAGAATATTAAAAAAAACAGTGTTAGTTATTGTAGTTCTCTTTATCGGGTTCTGGGCTTGGTATGAATATACATATTCAATGGATACTGTAATTCCATTTGAAGTAAATAATCCCAGGGCTAAAACAAAAGTTCTAATAGCTTCTCAAGGCAGCAAGTTTAAGGATTCTGTGGTACAAGGAATTTTAAGAAAATATGAAAAAGACACCATTTATTTTAAGGTAATAGATGTATATACATTATTCACTGTAAATCTTGAAAAGTGGGATGCTTTAATACTTATTAACTCTTGGGAATATGGAAATCCACCAAGAAACGTAAAAAAATTTATAAAAAATTATCCTGAACAATTAGATAAACTAATCATTTTATCCACTGTTGGTAGTAGCAATATTACTCTAAAAGATGTTGATGTGATTTCTGGAGAATCTATTATCGAAAAAACATCTCAATACACAGATACTGTAGCAAATAGACTAAATCAAATAATAAAAAGAAATAATGAATAAACTAAACACATATATCATCTTAATCGTTGCAGGATTGTTAATGAGTTGTTCATCTAGTGAGCTTGTCGAGGTATGGACAAATCCTGATATCGATACTTTTGAAGCTAATAAAGTACTGGTAATAGGAATGACTGCCGACACTGATGGAAGAAAAGTATTTGAGAAAAAACTTACTGCTGCACTTAAAAAAAATGGAGTAAAATCAGAAAGAAGCCTCGATTTTTTCGAAAAATCATTTACCAAATCACCAAAAACTGAAGAAGAGTTGCTTGCCATGGAAGGCAAACTTTTAGAGGCCGGTTTTGATGCCATTCTATTATCTAAAGTCCTTGCTGTAGAAGACAAAATTACTGTTGTAAAAGCGTATCGAAATCTGGATAAAAATTTCAAGAGTTTTAAAGATGATTATTACCAGAATCAAGATATTTATTACGAAGATGGTTATTATTCAGCGTATGAAATCTATCACGCAGAAACATCTTTATACTGCATATGCCCGGACAAAGAAAGAGAATTAATCTGGAAAGGGTCTATTGACATTACAGAGCCTGAAAATGTAAAAAAAGCCGTAGGAGATTATATAAAAGTACTAATTTGGGCATTAAAAGGACAAAAACTCTTAATCATTGAAGAAGAACTGAACAATGAAGATATTGATATATAGTACAAAAGATTTTGAGATCCCTTTTCTTGAAAAAGCAAATAGTGATGTATATCATATCAAATACATTTCTGAAAGACTTACTTCTAAAACAGCAATACTCGCTTTGGGATTTGATGCAATCTCTATTTTTTCAGCAGACGACGCCTCATCTAAGGTATTAGAATTATTATATGATTTTGGTGTCAAGTATATCACATTGCGTTCTGCAGGTTATGATAATATACATATAAAAACTGCAAAAAAACTAGGGATTAAAGTTGCACATACACCAGAATATTCACCTAATGCTATTGCAGAACATGCGGTAGCCCTATTATTAGCATTGAATCGTAAACTTATCATATCTCAGCAGCAAGTAACTCATTATAACTTTTCTCTAAGTAATCTTGTAGGATTTGATCTTCATAATAAAACTGTTGGAGTCATAGGAACCGGAAGGATTGGAAAAGTGATTGCTAAAATCATGAACGGATTCGGATGCAAAATAATAGCTCACGATATTAATGAAGATCAAGGTTTTACAAAACAATACGATATTGAATATTTAACATTATCAGATTTGTGTAAGCAATCGGACATTATCATGCTTAGTGTACCTCTTAATTCGGAAACTCATTATATGATTGATGCAGACCTTATTCTATTAATGAAACGAGATGTCTATATCATCAATATTGCCAGAGGAGCTGTGGTAAATACTTCGGAAATAGTAGAAGCTTTAAAATGGAATAGAATTGCAGCTTACGGATCTGATGTTTATGAATATGAAGATAATGTGTTTTTCTACGATCGTTCTGAGACAAAGCCAAATGATAAATTATTACTGCAACTAATCGATTTACCAAATGTACTCATAACACCTCATCAGGCTTTTGCTACTAAAGAAGCCTTAACAAACATTGCGGAAACAACATTTTATAATATCACTTGCTGGCAACAAAATAAAACTCCAGCCAATGAACTCACGATAGAATTAGTGCGGTAATTTATCTTTTAATAAACCGTATAAAAAAGTACCTAAGATTGAAGCTCCGATTACAATAAGTATTGGAAAATATCCTGCACCTGCCAAAACAAACATAGGACCAGGACATGCTCCAGCCAATGCCCAACCTAATCCGAAAATAATTCCTCCGAGAATATATCTACTAAAACTTCTTTCCTTTGGAGCTATATTTATTTTCTCTCCATAAATAGATTTTACACGAAATCTCTTAATTAATTGAACTATTATAATACCAAGCCCGACTGCAGAACCTATAATGCCATACATATGAAACGATCCAAATTGAAACATTTCATAAATCCTGAACCACGAAGCAGCTTCGGATTTAAATAAAACAATTCCGAAGAATATACCAATAACTAAATATATAATTGTACGCATTTTTTTAGAATATTAAAGGGAATATTAAATGAATCATTACCAAACCTCCTATAAAAAAACCAATTACAGCAATAAGTGAAGGTACTTGTAAATTACTTAAACCGGAGATCGCATGACCAGAGGTACAACCTCCTGCATAACGTGCACCAAAACCGACCAGTAACCCACCAATGATAAGAATTGCTAAGCCTTTTGGATCTGTAAAAACATCATTAGAAAATAACATATCTGGCAGGTAGGCTTGACTTGTATCAGTAAACCCTTTAGATTGCAGATCTTTAACTACTGTTGGATTTAAAGTAACGGCAGTATCAACAGATAAATAATTTTTCGCAATATAACTTCCGATAATTACGCCTAAAACTACAACAAGATTCCAACGCTGTTCTCTCCAGTCAAACTTAAAAAAACCTACTGTTTTACCTGCTCCACAAATCGTACACATAGTTCTAAGGTTAGATGACATACCTAACTTTTTGCCGATCATTAACAACAAAAACATCACTAAACTTATTAATGGTCCTGAAACGTACCAAGGCCAAGGTTCATATATCCAATTCATCTACTTTTTAATTTCCTACAAATAACCTGTATTTTCTAGTAGAAGTAAGTAACTTATGTTACACTCAGCATATTATTCTACATAAAAAATGTAATTACAAATGGTAATGTTAAAAAACCTATTTAACCTTACAGGTATTTAGCCCAACAATGGAATACAAAGGGCAAAAACTAACAAAACTGGTAAGTACAAATATCGCAGAAAGCCCTAATAGGACATATCCCAAAGTACCTTGTATAACTCCAGTGAAGTACAATATCCCAATCACAATAGCCGCTAGTATTCTTACAATGCGGTCCAAGCCGCCCATATTCTTTTTCATATTCTCATATATTTTATGTTAAAAAAATTCAATAATCAGCACTACTCCTGCTACAATACTCGAACATATAACACAAACAATTAGTAATTTAAATCCCTTATGCATCCGCATACACTATCTTGTTTTTAGGTTTTATTCATCAACAGATATCAAATGGCTAACAAATAAGTATCTTGAAATAAATTATTTGAGTATTGTTTTAATTTTCTCAAATTAGCGTGAAACAAATTTATTTAAGAAAATCAGTAAAAGATGTGACAATTGTTACAACTAAGATTGTTTTATGAAGCATACAGAGAAACTAAGAAAATCAATAGGAAATATAGATGTCTACTTATTAGATCAAATATTAAAAGATCGTTATTCACAAAACGATAAGATCCTTGATGCTGGTTGTGGAAGTGGTAGAAATATGCATTGGTTTTATAAAAATAGGTTTACCATATATGCTGTAGATAAAGAAATTGAGCAGATCGAATACCTAAAACTTATCTATCCCGACTGGAGCGATCAGTTTAGCAGTGCTTCATTAGAAGAATTGCCTTATCGCGATGATTTTTTTGATCATATCATCTGTAGTGCAGTGCTACATTTTGCAGTGAGTACTGATCATTTTAAAACTATGTTTTCAGAACTCTTACGTGTATTAAAACCTTCGGGAAGCTTATTTATACGAATGACGTCTGATATTGGAATTGAAAATAAAGGAACTCATATAGGAGAAGGTGTTTATAGACTAGGTGATGAGTCTTATCGATTTTTACTTACTAAAGAGTTATTATCGTTACTAATGGAAGAGCATCAATTATCATTTTTGGAACCTTTAAAATCTACAAATGTTCATGACCTTAGGTCTATATCTACTTTAGTACTTCAGAAAAATGCTTAAATAAAATTAACCTTTATCAATCAGTTCTATCGCACCTTGTTTTAAAAGTATAAAACCTTCTTGTTCTAGTTTTTTTAGTAATCTGGATATCACTTCTCTAGAAGAGCCTAAATCATAGGCGATATGCTGGTGTGTAGTATTTAGCGTATTACGACCTTTTAGCTTTGCTTCTTTTTTTAGATATTCTAATAATCTGGTATCCTTGTTAGAAAATGTCAGTATTTCTATAACATTTAATAGTTCTTCGAATTTAAGATTGAAAAGGTCATAAATAAACTCATTCCACTTGGGATACTTTTTTGCTATGGCAAGTGCTTTATCTGCCGGAATAATTACCACTTCAGAATCTTCTTCGATAACCGCTTTTACTTTGCTTGTTCCATTTTTAATCAAAGTAGTTACTGACATCACGCAACTTTCTCCAGGTTTTATGTAATACAGTAATACTTCATTTCCGTGAGCTTGTTCTTCCTTAAAGACCTTAGCCAAACCAGAAATAAGTAATGGAATTATCTTTATATACGATCCTTGCCTTAAAATTACGGTTCCAGCATCAAAGGTATGAATGCTGCTAATTGCTACAAGTTCCGCTTTTAATTCTGGCATTGTTGCCAACTTTGGGAAATACGTATCTAGTACTTTTGAGATCAATAGGAACTATTTTTTACTAATTTAATCAATAATTTATTCTCTATATAATACTATCTTTTGGGATGTTCACTCCAGACTTTATATCCGCCTTTAAAATCATATATTTTATTAAAGCCTAAAGAGACTAACAACTTAGCAGCCCTATTGCTTCTCCAGCCAGAATAACAATAAATATAAACAGGTTGTTCTTTATTCAGTTTTTCGAACGCTGCAATAAATTTTTCTTTATCCGCAATACTAATATTGATTGCATCATCAATATATCCATCGTTATACTCTTTAGGAGTACGAATATCCACAAACTGAACATCTTTATCTATTACTTTTTCTTTTATTGTATTGATATCTACAATGATGATTTTTTCGTTCTCTATTGTAGTATCGGGTTTTGTATTTCTGAAAACTTCTTGCGAAAAAACAGTCGAAACGCTAAATAACAACAGAGTCAAACACAAACTAAGTTTTATTGATTTGAAATTCACCAGGTAGATCATCAGTTATTTTAGCGTACTTGGACATACATATGCTGTCGTTTCTATGCCAGCTTCCTTCATTGCAGAAAAGCCTCCAGCCACATCAATAAGATTATGTATACCTCTACTTTTTAATATAGACGCAGCAATTACTGATCTATATCCACCAGCACAGTGTATATAGAATGATTTATCTTCTGGAAAATCGTTCAGATAATCATTTATAACATCCAATGGTGAATTATTAGCCTTATCCAAATGCTCAGCAACAAATTCAGTTTCTTTTCTCACATCAAAAACTACTGTATCTTCTATTTTCAATTTATTTTTAAGTTCCTCGGCGGTTATCGATGATATGGTGTCATACTCTTTTCCTGCTTTTTTCCAGGCTTCTATTCCTCCTTCCAGATATCCTAGTGTTTTATCAAACCCTACACGAGATAATCGGGTAATGGTTTCTTCTTCCTTACCTTCTGGAGTTACTAATAAAATAGGTTGCGCTACATCAGCAATTAGCGCTCCTACCCAAGGAGCAAACCCCCCTTGGATTCCAATAAATATAGATCTCGGAATATGACCTTTTATATATTCTTTTTGATGTCTTACATCCAATATAATAGCGCCTGTTTCATTAGCCAACATTTCGAATTCTTCTGGTGATAATGGTTTGGTTCCTCTTTCCAGAACTTCGTCTATATCTTCATATCCCTCTTTATTCATCTTCACATTTAAAGGAAAATATTGTGGGGGTGGTAACAAACCATCAGTTACTTCTTTTACAAATTCTTCTTTGGTCATATCCGCACGTAAGGCATAATTCATTTGTTTCTGATTCCCTAAAGTGTCCACCGTTTCTTTCATCATATTTTTACCACAAGCAGAGCCTGCTCCATGAGCGGGATATACGATTACATCATCAGCCAAAGGCATTATTTTATTTCGTAAGCTGTCGAACAATGTTTCTGCCAGTTCTTCCTGAGTCATATGAGCAGCTTTTTGTGCTAAATCAGGACGGCCTACATCTCCTAAAAACAACGTATCACCACTAAAAATAGCGTGATCTTTACCGTTTTTATCTCTCAACAAATACGTGGTACTTTCCATTGTATGTCCTGGAGTATGTAATGCTATTATTGTAAGATTTCCTAAAATAAACTCCTGTCCATCCGTTGCAATAGTGGCCTCGAAAGACGGATTAGCATTTGGTCCATAAATAATCTCTGCTCCAGTTTCTTTAGCCAAAGTTACATGCCCACTCACAAAATCAGCGTGAAAATGCGTTTCGAAAATATATTTGATTTTCGCTCCATCATTCTTTGTCCTTTCTATATATGGCTTTACTTCTCTAAGTGGGTCTATAATCGCCACCTCTCCTTCACTCTCTATATAATAAGCGCCTTGTGCAAGACATCCTGTATATATTTGTTCTATCTTCATCTCTTCTATTTTATATTGTACTTCGTAAATCGAAGGCTACTATTCCTATTATTTAGTTTCAAAAATACGACTCCTATTATCTTTTTACAGTAACAATTGTTACAAAATACAAAATCGAAATTAAGGTTAAGTCAATTCTTTGATAAGTATATAAACCCCCATCACTAAAACAAACCAACCAAATCCTTTTTTTAGTTTTTCGCCTTCTATAAAATTCGATAAATACATCCCTACAAAAATTCCAATTATAGAAATACCTGTAAATACAATTAGAAAACTCCATTCAATAACTAAATTTTCTACATCTCCCAAAAATCCTATAAGCGACTTAATTGCTATAATTAATAATGATGTCGCAACCGCTTTTTTCATGGGTAATCTTGCAAACAAAACCAATGCCGGAATTATTAAGAAACCTCCTCCTGCTCCGACGATTCCGGTTAAGGTTCCCACTACTATTCCTTCTATCACAATCAATGGATAGTTGTAGGATACTGTCTCTTCTTTTTCTGGTGCTTCTTTTCTATTTTTTATCATAGAAATAGAAGCCGCTAACATGATCATTGCAAAAAATACCATGATCCCAGTATCTTTGGTAATGACGAAGTCAACCATCATAAAAAGTTCCTCGGGTATTGCCGGAACCAAAAATTTTCTGGTCAAGTACACGGCGATAAACGCAGGAATAGAAAATACAATGGCAGTTCTGAAACTAACCAATCCTTTTCTTAGGTTTTTAACGGCTCCTACTAAAGCGGAAAATCCAACAACAAATAATGAATATGCAGTAGCAGTTACAGGATTTATATCCATCAAGTATACAAAAACCGGTACCGTCAGTATAGAACCTCCTCCACCAATCAAACCTAACACAACTCCAATGATCAATGCTCCAATGTATCCCAGAACTTCTATTACTTCCATCAATTATTTTTGGTAAAAATAATATCAGGTGAAGGCGATCACAGTAACATTAGTTACATAGCATTTAAAGGCTTATAATTTTAATGCTGTTGCGGTTTAATAGTATCTTTCCTTCTACTTCTAGTTTTTTCAGTAATCTGGATATTACCACGCGAGAAGTGTGCAGGTCGTAGGCAATTTCCTGATGAGTATTATGCACTATAGTATCGTTATTGACTTTAGTTTTGTCTTTTAGGTACTTTAGCAATCGTTCGTCCATATTAAGAAAAGCAATACTGTCAATCGTTTCTATAGCCTCCATAAGTCTTTTATGATAGCTTTCGAAAACAAAACTCCTCCAAGATTTATACTTTGCAGTCCATTCTTCCATTTTTCCGATAGGAACCATAATCAGTTTAGAGTCTGTTTCTGCAATTGCTTTGATCTCGCTTTTATGATGACCGATACAGCAGGATAATGTCATCGCACAAGTATCTCCTCTTTCCAGAAAATAGAGCAACAGTTCATCTCCATCCTGGTCTTCTCTTAATATTTTAATCGCACCACTAATAATTAATGGCATTGATTTTATATAACTTCCAGGTTTTATGAGTTCAACACCTTCAGAAACTTCTTTAAAAGTCGCTACACTATTAATCTCTTCTAATAGCTCATTTTCAAAAAGATGTCCGTAATTATTTTTAAGTTCCTGAATCATTATCCCTATTATTATTTTTGATTCTTGAAATATACTGCTAATTGTTTCTTTGCTTCCTGATATCCAACATCAAATATTTTATCCAGATTTCCGCTGCTAAAAACCCCGTGGTTTATCAGTTCTCTTGGTTGAATTATAAGATCACAGTGCTTAAATTTTGTTTCAGAATTAGGCATTGCACGTAAGTAGTATGCGCGTTGCATAACATTATAGGAATGTTTAAAATCTGAAATTTTCAGCTTTTTTATAGGTGTAACATCGATACCAATAATCATCTCACATTGTTTCTGCAAAGGTTCTATAGGAAAATTATCCAAAATCCCTCCATCAGAATATAATTCATCTTCGATTTTTACCGGAGAAAACATTCCTGGAAAAGCTGCAGAAGCCAATATCGGTCTAATAAGTTTTCCAGTACTAAAAACCATAGCCGTCCCTTCTACAAGGTTGGTAGCAGTTACAAAAAGTTTTTTCTCCAGACTTTCAAAAGTGTTTTTAGGAAAATATGTTATCAGATCATCAAAAAACTTTTCAGAATCTAAAAACCCTGCTTTTTTTCTAGTAAACCTATTCAATTTAAACAAAGGTGTTTTATTAAAAAACTCTTTAATCTCTTCTATAGCATAACCACCAGCGTATAAAGCGCCTACAATTGCTCCGGCACTTGTTCCAGAAACGAAATTGGGATATATTCCTGCTTCCTCTAGTGCTTTTATGGCTCCTAAATGTGCTACTCCTTTAAATCCTCCTCCGGAGAGTACCAAGCCTATATTTTTTAATGCTTCCATTATACACTTTTTCTATAAAACTGGACTGAAAATTTTAGCCACTCCTTCTTTTATTTTTTCATGCCAAGGTCTATTTACAAAAGTAGTATAGTCTAACTGAATACTCCGTTCACAATCCGCTAAAAAATCATTTTTTAATTCGATTGCAAAAGCATCATCATATATCGCCACATTTACTTCATAATTTTGCTCAAAACTTCTGATATCCAAATTGGCGGTACCTAAAGAAGAAACTGTATCATCCGCAACAATGATTTTGCTATGCACAAAACCACTAGAAAACAAATAAATTTTAACACCAGCTTCTAACAATCTCTCAAAATAAGACCGTACACACCATCGTACAATTTTACTATCAGATATATCAGAAAGTAAGAGTCTTACCTCTACACCACTTAACGCAGCTACTTTTAATGCTTCCAAAATTGCTTCACCAGGAATGATATATGGATTAGCGATATACACATAGTCTTTAGCTTCATTGATCAAAGAAAAATATAATTGCCTGGTAGCCGAGAAATCTTCGTCCGGACCACTATGCACCGTTTGGGCAGTCATATTTCCCACTTTTTTATAGGTCGTAAAATAGGATGGACTTAAAACATCATCCTGATTACTAATTAGATACCAATCCATTACGAAAATTGCCTGTAAACTATGTACGACAGGACCTTCTAACTGTAGATGTATATCATGCCAGATTCCTAAATTAGGATCTCCTTTTACATATTTATCAGAAACATTAATACCACCAGTAAAAGCTATTTTATTATCTATCACAATAATCTTGCGATGATTTCTGTAATTTATGGACGATAAAAACTTACCAAACTTAACGGGTAAAAAACTATATACCTCCACTCCTGCTTTCTGAAGTTTCCGGATATACTTTTTGCTTAAGGAACGACTTCCTATTCCATCATAGAGAATCCGTATCTGAACACCTTCTTTTACTTTTTCCGCAAAAAGATCGAACAGCCCTTCCGCCAAATGTCCATCTTCAAAAATATAATACTGTAAGTGGATAAAGTGTTCTGCTTTTTGTAAGCTTTCGAATATTGCACGAAATGTAGCACCTCCATTTTTAAGAAGCTTAAGTTGGTTACCCGTGCTAGGTGCAAAACCACAATTCATCGTAATAAGTTTCATCAGTTTCTGATGTTCTTGGTACTCTTCCTCGGTGACCGACTCATAATGGCTTTCTGCTTTTTCTAGATAGGAAATGATTTCATCTGTTCGTTTTAATTGAAATAGCTTATTTTTTCTTCGGTTTCTACCTAATAGAAGATAAAACAGCATTCCACCCACAGGAATTGTAAAAATAGCAAGCATCCAAGCCAAGGTTTTGGTTGGACGCATACCATATAATATAAGTTTAATGACAATTACGATTCCTGCCAAAAAGTATAGGATAAGAAAAGCAACATACATCATCTTATGATCGATTTTTTACTACATCAATTATGCATAACAAGTAACGGAACTCTGGTGCCATAACTTATTTTGGGAGTCTCTGAACCGCGAAAGAAACGTTCCAGAAAGGTTTCTCTGTGAATAAACATCGCATTCATATCTACATCCATAATCTGCACAAAACTATCGATCGCTACAGGAGTAGGCACGTTCGTAATAGAATGAAAAGTATGATTGATGTCTTTAAAAAAATCTTTTAAATGTTTCTTATCATCAAATTCTGCTATGGTTACTGTATCGTCTTCTTTAATCTTAAGAATCCTTAAAGAAGCTTTGTATTTATGCAAGGTGTCTACTAATGGTTCTATGTTTTCTGTAGTGAAATGATCGTTATAATCAATGGTATACAATATCGTTTTTAGTCCCTCAAAAACATAACCTTTGGGAATTACGAGTACCGGACAATCAACCTTACGTATCACATTAAGGGTATTGCTCCCAAAAACAACTTCTCTGGCACTGGTTGCTCCATTAGTTCCCATAACAATGAGATCGATATTTTTTGACTTTACAGCTTGTTGAATTGCATCCGTAAAAATATCATAATCAGTTAGAGCGTGAAAGGTATAGTTTTCATGGGTTATTTCTTCTTTCAATTCTTTTAGCAGCGTACTCAATTTTTCCTTAGATCCCTGTACAACGGATTGATGGATGGATGTATTGGCTGGTGCAGCCATGAGATCATCCATCATATAATTAGAAGCTTTTTGTACGTTTAGTATATGAAATGCGCAGAGCTCATTCTTAAAGAATTCCATTGCATAATCAATCGCATTTCTTGCATTTTCTGAAAAGTCGGTAGGAAGCAGGATGTTTTTCATGGTCTGATGATTTAATATCATAAAAGTACTATAGCAGCTGCGGTGGAACTATGATATTTATCAGCTTAGTTGGTAAATATGGTTGGAAGCGTAGGTTTGTGAGTAGCTACTCGAAATTAGTAACTTAGATGTGTTAAGTTTTATTAGTAATTATACTTTATATTTATCAAATAAGATTACTAAAGTTAAAAAATAGTAATTAAAATTCAATAAGCAAATTTCAGATAACGCGTGATTTATAATCCGTTCGGAATAGTTATTTAAGACTTCAAAAAAACATTAAAATGCTAAAACACATTCATCCTAAGTTACCAATGCGTGATAAAACGATTACCAAGAACTTCTATTTAAACGAACTAAATTTTCAACCATTAGGAAGTGTGGATTATGATGGTTATCTGATGCTAAAAAAAGACGATATTGAGATTCACTTTTTTGAATTCAAAGCGCTGGATCCAAAAGAAAATTATGGGCAAGTGTATATACGAGTAGAGGAAATTGAAAAGTTTTATCAAGTACTGCTGGATAACGAAACAAAAATCCATCCCAACGGAAGTCTGGAGATAAAACCTTGGGGGCAAAAGGAATTTTCTATTCTTGATCCTGACAATAATTTGCTAACTTTCGGAGAGCATATTTAAAATAGTTGTTTTCAATTTCTGAATAAACGATATTATGAAAAATTCAAAACTGTTATGTATAGGAGTATTAATATTGTTTCCAATATTGGCATTCTCTCAGGAAATATCAAAAATGGATAGGGCAAAAAATATAGTTGCAGCAGTAAATCAAAAAGATGCAAAGCTATATATTGAGAATTTCACCAAAGATGTAAAAATCTATATGTACGGCGAGGACGGGACCTTCGATCTAAAGGTTGATGGCATAGAGGCATTATATAAAAACCGAGCAGCACATCTTAAGAAACATCCTGATGTTCGTAATGAAATTCAGCATTTAGCAGAAATAGACAACAGGATTGTTATGCACGATAAAATATGGCTCACCCCAAAACATAAAGAACCTAGTAATATCGTGGAGATTTTTACATTCGACAAATCTGGCAAAATTTCACGAGTAGATGTATTACAGCAAAGCAATCTGTTTAGTCAAGAGCAATAGAAATCATAGAGACTAAATAACTGATGAACCAAAATATTAGAAACCTACTTGGGTTTTGTTTAGGTATTATACTAGCAATTACATTGCTAGTGATAGGTGTTTTATTAACTAATGTATTAGAACATGGATTTTGGGCTTTGTTATCCGTTATTTTAATCCCAGTTTCTGGATTAATATTTTTCCTTTCAAAGAAAAAATATATAGGATTTGGCCTTTTCTTTTCTGCCATTCCAATAGTAATACTAACTTTTTTATTTATTCAAATAAGTAAATTACATTAAAAGTTTAATAAAAGGATAATTCATTTTTGTAAACAAAAGAATAATGTTGTAAGCAGAAACCAGACTTATCTCAGTTCTAGTAGTATATTGCGTTCATAAACTATTATTATGAAATTAAACTTATTGTCTTGTGATGCTCAGAGACCAGATAAAAGAGCAATAGTCAAATGTATTGCAGAGATTTCATCTAACATTAATGAATCTCTGGCGAGTGAGATTACGGATATACTCTTAGAAGGAGATGCTGTAGATATTGAGATGGAAGATAAAAACGCTGGTTCTGGTTTAAGAGCTTTGCGAAAATTAAGTATTGACTACGAAATTGTAGAGTAAATAAACATGATAACACGCATTTGTAATAAATACGATAATTAGAAGGTTTTTAGATTCTTAATTATAGTGTTTTTGATATATTATGTATTAAAAATAAAATTCAATAAACTGATGCTTGAAGCGCTACTTAATTTGATTGCGGAGTATATTAAAGGGAATAAAAGGCTAGGGATAACACTTGGAATTCTTATAATACTTTTCTTTATAGGCTTTTCAATTTACCTTAAAGTTCAATAAGCCGATGCGGGAATTTAGGATCAGAGGAATCATTTTTGGTAGTTTGAAGCCCAAAACAATAACTATTCATGTAGGATATGATTATGGAATGAATGATGGCGGAGGACTCAAAGAGGTTACTATAAATATTGTACCAGAAGACTGCAGAATTCCTAATACTTATGTTTGGGTAACTTTAGATGATGGTTTAATAATCAAGGTTGAAAAAATGAGTATTAAAGAAACTCAGGAAAACTTAAAAATGCAATAATCTGATGGAATACAGATTATAAATAAAATGAACCAATTGATAATTAAATGGAATAGCTATAAGGTTAAGTTTCTTATTGAACTCAAATATTTGAATTATAAGTTGAGAGAAGTACTGGGTTTAAAAACAATTGGTTATAATAAATATAATACTTTAGTGCTTTTTAAATTGTTGAAGAAATATGAACTTCCTTTTTATAGTATGCATGTTGTTACAACTAATCAAGATTTAAGAACCGCCAATCTTGAAGAGATTCACGATTATGGCTTAAGACTTGAAAAAGAAGAGTATCTATCAATTATTACTAACATGCAAGATGAACAGGTAAGAATTGTAGTCGGGGAAAACATGAGTAGTTTGATAAATGATTTTCAAAAATCAGAAATAGAAAATCTAGTACAAAAAAGAGTTAGCGATGGAGAAATACTCGCCGGATTGGAAGAAGGAATGAAGCAAGTGTATTTTTACATATCAGATTAATTATTGTAACAAAAGTTCAATAAAATGATAGTAAAATGAAAACTAAATTCTAAATAAGCGATGGGCACATTAACGGTGAAAAGAAAATCCAACTTCATATTAATGGGGAGGAAATTCAAAATTTATATTGATGATCATTTAGTTGACTCCATCAGTAATGGAGAAGTAAAAAGAATAAATATCCCCTTAAATTCAAAAGAATTAACAGTAAAGGTTATGAACTATAAATCAAAACCAATAACCTTAGATTCCCTAGAATTTGAAACGTACGTAATACGACAAAATTTAATAGCATCCATAACGACATATGTAGTAGGGTTATTCGTGGCTCTATTCTTTCTGTCCAAATTTGTATTAGAACAAGAACAACTTATTTTTCTGTATATCGCAGCACCATTTCTATTAATCTCGATCTATTATTCAACTATCGGTCGAAGAAATATTATTCAATTAAAAAAGACACATTAAAAACATTAAATAGTCATTTAGTTTCTATATGTCAACATATTATGGACTTAAGAGAACGAAAACAGGAATAATCCCAAAAAACATGATCAAATAAATCTTTACGACAGTAGATTGAGTTAAGAAAATTTCTTTTTTTAGATCTCCTATATTTTTACTGTTCTTTTTATTAATCAGCATTAAAAATAGTACTGAAAATAGGATAAGAATTGCGTGACCGTACAAAATAATATCCCAAAGAGATTCATATTCTTTTACAGCTAATCTAAATGCTCTTTCCGAGAATCTATCCGCAAGTAATAAACTCTGAATAATAGTAAAGGCAGTAATCGCATTTGATTTCTTTTCTAGATTTCCGAATACAAATAGTTCTTTTTCATTCATCATAATATAAAAGATTTATCGATATATCACCTAATAATTATCCTGAACGGTAGGCAAACTTGTATTTGGATCAGCAACAAATATCATTATAAATATCTAAAAAACAACAGTATAAAAAAAGAGGTAAATACCCCTTTTTTTTATAGTATTAAAGAATCTAAGGAAATTGAGATAGCTCAATTCATCGGTTTGTTAGTGTATTATTCTAATAAATATAACGACTGTTATAGAAATACACTATTCCACAATAGTTAATTTTGTTTAAACATTTTAAAAATAAATTAAACATTTCATATCTTTATATAAAATTAGAAGATATGGAACTTATTGAAAAAGCTTTAGAGTTTGAAAATAGAAAGATGAGTAATATGACTACCAGTGATCGTGTAGCTGCTTCTAGAGAAGCAAAATCACTTGTTCTTGCTATAAATGAAATCTATAAAAAGACAAAAGAGTCTAAACTTATGGATATAATGAAGCGACTTACAGCCAAGAAAAGAAAAATAGAAAAACGTCTTAGAGGAGTACCAACGATATAATTCATTATTACTTCTTAATCAAGAATTCTTAATTATGATATTAGACACCACATATTCAAACAAAAAAAATAAAAAATTGATCAACGATATGGTTGGAAAACCCTTTTCGTTGATCAGTTCAATTAAGATGAATGGTATCGGTTCTAAACGTATGATTATAGAAAATGTAAGCCCTAATCTGAAAAAAATTCTAAATACTGTTTCGGATGTAAATTATGGCAGCATTGAATTAAGACCTGGTGGGATTTTAATAGCTATGAATAGAGGGTTGCAAAACTTTACTTGGGTTGTCCCGTACTATCAATTTTATCTTTACAAAACGAATGGTATTAGTATCCACGCACAAGGTCGATTTGTTCATTTTAGAAATAATCGTACGCACCAAGAGAATGCTCCTTTTTTTAAGAAATTGACACGTTTAAAGACTGAGTACGACCTAAGATTCCCGCATGTAGATTCTATTTAATACAAGATTTTAAACTAAAAAATGACCACAGAATTAAACGTGCTGGGAACTCCGCTGCAGCCTTGCTGTTATGAACCAATGACAGGATATTATAGAGATGGACTTTGTAGAACGAATACAGAAGATACGGGTACTCATATAATTTGTGCGGTGGTAACCTCAGCTTTTTTAGCATATACTAAATCCAAAGGAAATGATCTTTCTACTCCGCTGCCCTATTGGAATTTTCCTGGTTTGAAACCGGGAGACAAGTGGTGCCTATGCATATCTAGATGGTTACAAGCTCAAGAAGCTGGAAATGCACCTCTAATTGTGTTAGAAAGCTGCCACCAAAAAGCCTTAGAGTACACGGATATTGAAACACTATTAGCTTACAAACACACTTTGTAACAGCTTTTTTTAATTAAACTCAGAAGTAAACTCCTCTACAATAAGACCATCTTCTAAGGTTTTTATGATTCCTAAAGCTGCACGCTCTCCGGATATCATTGCTGCGTTTAGCGAACCATTAAGCAATTGATCGCCGGCTAAAAATATCGTATTTGTTAATTTAGTTTCTGTAGCCGAAATTTCATATTGTAAATTTTCAAGCTTAGGAAGTGCATTTTTGATATGATAATGCTTCATAAATTTACACCCAGAAATACCACAAAACTGATCCAAATCTTCCATTACTTTTTGTTTTAATTCTTTCCCATTCAGTTGGTGGTTTTTAACAACAGTAACTGATAAAAGTTCTTTTCTGGCATTTGCAGATGTTTTTAAACTCGTATGGTAAAAAATATTATTTATCAAAGCATCATTATCTACGATAAGACCAATGAGCGGTTTCTTAATTACTCGATCATTGACTTCAAAATATAGGGTATCACAGGATCTCCATTCCGTCTCTTGATTATTAAGATTGGTAATAAGCTGGTGAGCTTGCGCGGCAACTATCGTAAAATTACTTTTTAGTTCTTCTCCATTATCTAAGAATACACTGCCATCAACAACTTGTTTTACAGAAGTGTTATACAAGAATTTTGTTTTCTCTAATTTTGAAACTAATTGAGTTATAATTCCCTCAATACCGTCTTTTGGTAATGCCGCGAACCCTTCACCAAACATTTTGTATACAAACTGGAACATACGGCTAGAGGTCTCCAGATTAGGTTCTAAGAAAATTCCACTAAAAAAAGGTCTAAAAAAATTATTAATCATTTCTTCAGAAAAACCATAATTCTGTAAATACGTTAATGTGCTAATCTCATCATCTTTGAAAATATCTGTGATGGACTTTTTCTTCAACATCATATTTAGCCGTAACACTTTTATTTTATCTGAAAACTTACCAATATTTGACAATAACGTAGGAATCAGAAGTGATGGATTACGCATTGGGTCACCAAGAGTTTTCTCCTTTCCATTAATAAAAATAGAGGCTCCAGATAAAAACTTTTGAAGTGATAACTTCTCAAAGTCCAGATATTTCTGAGCTGCTGGATATGCAGTTAGTAATACCTGAAAACCATAATCTAATTGATATCCTTCTACCATATCTGTCTTAACACGACCACCAGCACGGTCCGTAGCTTCTATAATTACAGGAGAATATCCGTAGTTTTCTAGTACCTGGGCTGCAATTAATCCACTTACTCCAGCACCAATAATATGGATTTTATATCCTTCTTTTTTCATACACTATGCGTTTCGATATCTATAATAAAATTATTCTGCCTGCTATATAGTCTTAAAGGTCTAAAGGGTTTCAAATTACTATGAATAGTATTTTTCTAATTTTTGTTTAGTTTTAAAATGAAGGCGTCAAACGTTTCACAAAAAACGTAGTAAATACCTCATAAAAGACTATTGGGTCTATAAATTTCATACCTTGTATAAAATTTGATTGAAAACAATTAAAAACTTTTAGAGCACATATTTTATGGACTTTATTAGTTATTTTACAGTATAATCCCCAGAGAATGACTATAATCAATAGATAAACAAAATTTATTATGGCAAGTCAGTCCGTATAGTCCGGAATTTACAACTGTGCCTTTGGGGATTTTTATTTTCTTAGTTAAAATACTATCATAATTTCTACTAAAAACCTGTCTTTCCGAAAAGAAGGATACCAAACGAATAGGCGATTCGTATTACCGTTGTTACTATTCTTCAAAGATCTGAAGCTTTTGGTTTCAGAAATAATCAATCAATTCGAAAGAATATTTTTTGATTACTAATCATTCTTTTGATTATAATTCTTATTGTAAGAACGTATTACAAAAACAATCCAAACCAAAAAAATAGTAGTAACTATTATAGAATATAAAATTACCGGATCCATTATAAGTTGTTTTTAAAGTAATTAAGGAAACCCAAAATTGTAGGCGCCCATAAACCTATAAAAATGGCTTCAAGGTGCCTTCCCCTAATAAAGGAGTAATGTGATAAACAAATAACACCAATAACTGTTAGTAGCATAATGACATTCATTAGACCAACTTTCTTTATAAAGTTTTTAATCATGTTCAAGATAGTGAATTTAATTTTGCTTGATTTTTAGTTTTGTTTAAACTATTGTTAAAAACATTAAACAAATATACAACATGCTTTAACTTTACAAAAATTTAAAACCGAAAATAACTCGGAACATTTTTTCATTACAATATATAATGATGTACAAAATATAAATAAGATATGAATGACAAGGTAGAAGATTCCTTAAATAGAAAAGTAGCCATTACCAGAAGAGAACATTTTAATGCCGCCCATAGATTACATAATCCTGATTGGACTGAAGAAAAAAATAAAAAAGTTTTTGGCAAATGTAATAACCCTAATTACCACGGTCATAATTATGAGCTTGAAGTTAAAGTTATTGGTTATGTCCAACCAGAAACCGGATATGTTATAGATACAAAGATCCTATCTGATGTAATTAAAGATCAAATAACCGGTCGTTTTGATCATAAAAACCTAAATCTGGATGTAGCGGAATTTAAAAATTTAAACCCTACCGCAGAAAATATAGCAATGGTAACCTATGATATCTTAAGAGAACATTTGGATCAAAAACTAGAGCTAAAAATAAAGCTTTATGAAACACCAAGAAATTATGTTGAATTCCCACTATAAATAATAATCGCAAGTTAATATGGATTATGATATAGTATTAATTAAACTTTAGCTCATGAAAATGATTAATAAAATTAAGACAGCACCAAAAAAATCCGACAGTACAACAATCAAATCGGCTGAATCTATTTACGATATCAAAATCAACAGTATAGAGGGGAAAGATATTGACTTAGAAAGCTTTAAAGGAAAAAAGATATTGTTTGTTAATGTAGCTTCTAAATGCGGTTTTACTGGTCAATACAAGGATTTACAAAAACTATATAATATCTACCAAGATAGTCTTATGATCATTGGATCCCCTTGTAATCAATTTGGTAAACAAGAACCAGGAAGCACCTCTGAAATTCAATCTTTTTGTGAACGTAATTACGGTGTAACATTCTTAATAACTGAAAAGATTGATGTTAAAGGAAATAGTCAACATCCACTATATGATTGGCTAACTAGTAAACAAAAAAACGGTAAGAAAAATTCAAGTGTAAAGTGGAATTTTCAAAAATACTTGATTGACGAACAAGGTCAACTTATTGATTATTATTTTTCGACAACTAGCCCGATGAGTTTAAAAATAAAAAAGCATCTCAACTAAATATTTTTCACTTTGTCACAGCCCTAAGTATCTTATTATTACTATTAGTAATGCTATAATTGTTTTTGTTTTCATATACTTTACCTTATAAATTACACTTTGCGTATAGTAACCCGTTGTGCATTTTGATTTTTTTATTCAAAATGCACAATAGGTTATAGTACTTGCTTTGTTTATTAAACGTGACTTTTATTTTCGTGATCTTGACTTCTAAGCGATAAAGCAAATTGCATGAGATCAAGATCAGCGTGTACCCCGTAATTACTACTTAGACAACCTTTTACTCCATCAAAACAAGCAATTAAGAACAAAATGGAAGCATCACTAGGATCACTTAATCCTTCATGTCTACAATATTCTATCAAAACACAATCGCGTTTACCATACCCTTTATTTGTTTTACGATCATATATCATATCGTCTTTGAACAAAAAATCTACTGTAAATCCCTGTTTCTTTACATTCTGGATATCTTCCAGAAGTGTTTTGTGTGATAATAATATCATAGTATTTTGTTTTTTAATTAATGTTTATAAATTCTAAGTAGTAATTAGGTATTGTTTTAACACCCATTTTATACTTGAGTTAAATCAAAATTTTCGTGACATAGAACGGGTATTAAAGATTGAGGCAACTGAATTATTTAACTATCTAAAGATGATTGAAGCACAGGTTTCGGCATTTATTTTTTGAATAAGTAATTGGACCATTTGTTTTGGAGTTTTTACAACTCCTAATTCTTCCTTATTCAAAATCAATTTATTACTATTGTTTTCCCAAACAAAGATTTTCCCGCCGGATTTTACGATCCTATTTTCTTCATTGGATGTTATTCGAAAAGCTTCAAATTTATGATCATATTTAACACCTGCAGGGTAATATAACTCTGTCACAAATTGGGTGCTACCTTTCTCAAAAATATGGCAAACACAATCTCCAATATCTTTTAATTCAGAAACCCGAACCATATTATTCTGAATAATTTTCCACTGTCCTTTTTGTTGTACAGCCACAATATTCATAAGAATAGTACCTTTTTCTGCAATTTTATCATCTATAATAGACTCAAAATCCAGTAATACAGAAACGGTTCCCGAAGTTTCTTTTTGGGTACTATATAAAATTTTGTTCAGCTTTATCTTAAGACTGTAATTACCATCCTGAATGATATCATTAAGTTGAAATCTAATGTTCTCTTTTGTGTAGTTTTTCTTAACGATCGCTCCGGACAGTTTTACATAGGTTGTGTTCCCAGAATACTGTTCGCTATATAGTTCTAATACCTTGGTAACCGAATTGTCTTTCTCTATAGAATTCATGAGCTTTATATAAGATTCTAAGATTTCGATAACAGGATCGACATTTTCTATTTTATTCGCAGATGCGGTTGTACATAACAAAGAGAGTATACAACATAGTAGGATATAGTACTTTTTCATAATATCAACCTTTTAAAATTTCAAAATATATTTATTTCTTTTTAGAAAGATACCTTCTTAAAATGCCTCCTTTTATATGATTCACATCATATTCGATTACAAAAGCATTAGGATCGATCTGATCAATAATTTTATTTACTTTGCCAATTTCAATTCGATTTATAATAGTGTGAATTACTTCAAAGTTTTCAGTCTTTCCTTGATTTCCATATCCATGAACTCCATTAAACACAGTCATCCCAGACCCTAATTTGGTTGTAATTGCTTCTCTAATCTGATCATATCTTTTTGATACAATCATTAATCCAATAAAATTCTCAAATCCTTCTATTGTGAGGTCTGTTATTTTTGCAGTTACTAAAAACGCTAGAATAGAATACATAGCAGTTTCCTTAGAAATAATGATTGCCGTAATAGCAAAGAGTATAAAATTAAAAACTAAGGTTACTTTTCCAATACTTATTCCAAAATGCCTATTGAGATATATTCCTAAAATTTCAGATCCATCTAAAACAGCACCATTTTTTATGGTAATACCTATCCCTAAGCCTAGTAAAAGCCCTCCGAAAATTGAAGTCAATAGTTTATCACTAGTAACTACTTCAAAATTTTCGAAATGCAGAAAAACTGCAAAACTGATAATACTAACCAAAGATTTAAAAACCATATATCTAGAGATGGTGAAATACGCCAAAATCAAAAACGGAATGCTAAGAACTATTAATACAATTGATATATTAATATTAAACAGACTGTTTAATAAAATTGCAATTCCTGTGACACCACCATCTAAAAATCCATTGGGTAGCAAAAAAGCTTTTAGACCAATGCTCGCTAACAATACTCCCAAAGCAATTTGTATGTACTCATAAGCACCTCTTATCATCTGGTTTTTATATATCGAGGTATATTGGGTCATATCGATTTCTATTTAATAAGACGTAGGAATGTAATCCGCAACAGTAAGAAACTATTGCGGATCCATATGTACGATTGGTTAAGATTTATAATAAGGCATCTCAGAATTTTCTGCTCTTAAAATTGAGGATAATTCTTCTATTGGTATTTCCAAAAAATAATTTCCTGCATACGTAGGACATACAGTACAATCATCAAAATAGAATTTTATATGATTGGCATCGACAACAAAATTGTTCTTGAAAACTTCAAAGGTATCTTTAGTAAACTCCCAGCAATCATTAAAAGAGTCTTGACCAGCAATACGTGCTTGTAACTCTTGGTTTAGTTTAAACAATAAGAATTTCTCACTATTATCCTCAAACAAATCATCGTATGTAATAAACGTCCCTGTTTTTATATTATAATTCAGCCCTTTGAACATAAAAGAATTATGGCGATCGTGATCGTAATAATTAGTTTTGTATAATAGAACACTTAAGAACTGATTATTTTTAGTATATACCTTATAATCCAGATTTCTTCTCTTCCTTTCGGCATCTTTGAATAAAGGATCACAGGATAAATATTCATTATCAAGTACTTGCTGAATTGATGTTTCTGTCTTTAAATAATTCCTCTCTATGTAGGAATTGAAACTGTTAAACAAAGGGTTGAACTCTTCATCTAAATGAGGATATTTATAATCGAGAATTAAGGAATTTTCCTTTTTGTAAAAGCTTTTAGTGCTAACAAAATCGTTAAGTAAAGCCTTTTGATTTTTATTTACCCAATAATTTGATTTCTCTTTAGATAAATTATGAGACATTAAGCTCGTTTTACCATCTTGTTCTATCAATTTATGATTCGAACCATCCGTGATAGTGTTACAAGAGATAAATATTGTAACGAAGGAAATATAAATTAGATTTTTCATCTTTTAAGGTGATTTAGTATCATTAGTATTTGATACAAATCTCCACAAATAGTTTCATATATTTTTATTTATATTTATAATAATTTGTATAAAATAATTTTATAAAAACAATTTTAAAATGATGTGAATAAGCAAATACAGGAATTAAGTAATTTCGAAAATATGAGCTGTTAAAAAATGCTAATCGAAAATAAGTAATCGGCGTGAAAAAATGATTCACTCCCCAAAGAACAACAGTCTACCTTTATCTTAAAACCCTAAAAACAAGAAAATTAAATACATTCACGTTATTTTATAATCGCCCGAAGCTTCTTTAAGTAATTATCTTTCCCTCCTTTTCTAAAGAAAAAATGTAATTACTGAAATGAATATTACATAATTTTTATTTATGTAAATTATTATAAATATAAATAAAAACATATGAAAAAATACATACATCTTTGCAAAAACAAAACTAATGAGAGATTTGAATTCAAAGAAAAACCAATCCGAAAAAGTAAAAGTTATTTCGTCAAATAGTAACGAAAAAGTAACATCACTAACAAACTTTAGTCTAATTACAATCATCGTCCTCTTTTCTACTTTTATTACACTTTCTATAGGAAATAACAACCTTTTCCTAACAGAAATACTACTTTCTGGAGTGATAATATGTTTACTAAGTCTGCAAAACTTCGCATCTAAAACAAAGAGGTAAACATCTTAAATTTTTCAGATAAATAGCTATTATAAAATCACAGTAACAACTATATGGATTTACACTTACTTATAGATAACCTGACAAACCCTGCGTTACTTTTTTTCTTCCTAGGAATTATCGCAGTTCAACTTAAAAGTGACCTTAATATTCCCGAAAATTCCTCAAAATTTATTTCACTTTACCTTTTACTTTCAATTGGTTTTAAGGGTGGCCAAGAGCTTTCGCATAGTACATTTAATGCAGAAATACTATGGTCATTACTTTTTGGAATATTTCTAGCCATTTTCATTCCTGTGTATACCTATTTTATATTACGAAGAAAATTTAGTCTCGAAAATGCCGGAGCTATTGCAGCATCTTATGGTTCTGTAAGTGCTGTAACCTTTGTAACCACCATATCTTTTTTAGAAATAGAGAATATTGCTTTTAGCGGTCATATGGTAGCAGTAATGGCGTTAATGGAGGCACCTTCCATAATGGTGGGGTTACTCTTAGTCACAATCTTCAAAAAAAATAAGAACGAAGATAAGATTCCTATGAAAACGGTAGTACATCACGCATTAACCAATGGCAGTGTGCTGCTCATAATAGGTAGTTTGATTGTAGGGTTGTTTGCAAGTGAAGCGCAAGCCGAAGGAATCAAACCTTTTACCACAGACATATTCAAAGGATTTTTAGCTGTATTTCTTTTGGATATGGGAATTACTAGTGGTCGTAAACTTTCTGATTTTATTAAAAAGGGATGGTTTGCATTTCTGTTCGCCATTATCATACCTGTCATAAACGGTTGTGTTGTTGCGGTAGTAAGTGGTCTTTTTAGTTCTGGAGAAGGAAATAGATTGTTATTTGCTATACTCGCAGCTAGCGCATCCTATATCGCGGTACCTGCAGCTATGAAATTAGCACTTCCAAAAGCAAACCCTAGTCTTTATATTCCGATGGCTTTGGCAATCACTTTTCCCTTTAATATAACATTGGGAATGCCTCTATATCTGTGTATTATCCAGGTTACATAATAATAATTAATGATTATAATAAATTATATAAATAAAAATATATAACATATTAATTCGACCTTTGTATTAATAATAGAAATAAATTTAATAACAAATTATGGAAGCTATAGAAACAGCAACAATGGAAGTAAAAACAGATCAAAAAATAAATTTAATTGATGGTCACTTTACAGCATCAGAAGCAGCAGACATTATTAACGCTGTACTTAATGTTAAGATCAACTTTCATAAACTGCACCGATTATCAATAACAGAAGGAAATGCTGGTGATGAGTGTGAATATGATAGTGGAAGAATAGATGAATTATTACAAGAACAAATTATTGCGAAAGAATTTTTTGCTCAGGCAAGACTAAACGGAAAAAAATTAAAAATGAGTAGTATTATTAATATTTCTGTCGAAGACTAGACGTTATTATTAGTCTGATAATAGAACATTAATACTTTTTGTTCAGTCTAGTTAATAAACTTAATGTAAAAGAAGAGAGTTTCTTATTGCAAGGGACTCTCTTCTTTTATATAATTACTAACTCAACCAATAATATCATTCATTTATTCTTTATTTTTTGAAGATACTGAAGTAAGTATTCTGAGTATTATACATTTTAATAACCTAAACAGAAATTATTATATATATTCCCACATAGTTATCTTTGTTTTTATGATAAAGACTAGAACATTTTTATTTACATTTCTACTTGCTTCAACTTTTGCAACAGCTCAAAAACCTTTTATTTTCCAAAATAAGTCCGTTACATCTGGTAACAAACATCATTTTAAGATACCAGTAATCAGTAAAAAGGATAGTACGTTTATTCCTGTTACAATATTTCATGGTTCAAAACCAGGACCAGTTCTAGGTATTACAGCCGGAATTCATGGGTATGAATATCCTCCGATCCTAGCGGCTCAACAATTAAATCAAAAAATTAACCCTAAACAATTATCAGGCACCATTATTTTGGTTCAAATAGCCAATATTCCTGCTTTTTTAGGCAGAAGTCCATTTTTAAACCCATTGGATAACAAGAACTTAAATCGCTCTTTTCCGGGAGCCCCCACAGGTTCAATAACCGAGCGCATAGCGCATACAATAACGACACAAGTAATTGCCAAATCTGATTTTTTTGTAGATATGCATGCCGGAGATGCGCCAGAAGATTTGCGTTCGTATAATGCTTGGTATCAAAGCAAGGCACTTCCTGAAGTTTCTAAAAAAGGTAGAGAAATGGCATTGGCTATGGGGTTTGATTACTCTATTATTTTTAATATTCCTGAAGAAAGACTCAAAGAACCTAGCTTATATTGTTCTCAAGAAGCTTTCCATCGTAAAATACCTTCAGTGGATATTGAGTGTGGAAGTCTAGGTATTCCCAGTAAAGCCAAAACGGATAGAATTGTCAATGGGATGTTTTCTTTATTCGAACATCTACAAATGTTAGATATTAGTACTAAATCTACTAAAACCAAACCAACAATTATAGCCAAGAGATTTACAATCAAAAGTAAATCAACCGGTCTTTTTTACACTACGAAAAAAGCCGGTGATCTTATTAAAAAGGGAGAATCTGTTGGTTATATTACCGATTTTTTCGGAAATATATTAGAAAATATCGAGGCACCACAAAGTGGAATGATCCTATATATGATTGGTACTCCCCCTATTAATAAGAATGACACTATTATGAATATAGGTATTCTACCCTAAGTTCTTATTATAATCGTTTTATCATTGGTATCGAAAATAGTATCATAACAATTGAAGCTATCATAAGTGGTGCAATAGCTTTTGTTGGTTTCAAAGTTGTTTTTGCCTTATAATATTCCGGTACCAATTGATTCCAATCTATAGTATTAGCAAGCTTACCTTCGAATATTTTTGGATAGAAAAACAACCTTAACTTTTCATGAAATGCATCGGTTGCATTTAGATATTCTAATTGCTGACTCATACTCGTTCCTGCCAATTGATTAAAAGCTAATTGCAGATGCATATTTGGGATTATAGATGCAATTTGATTGCTTTTGTTCTCACGTAATGTAATCTTCTTATTAAAAGCGTCTTGCTGTTTTTTTGAATCATCATCACCCATCTGCTGCATAGCGTAATACCATAACCAGTTGAATCCATCAGTAGGATATCCATACTTTTTAAATTGTGGATAGTGCTGATAAAACTTCTCAATAGTAGCTCGTTTATCAGTATCCCATTTAACATGATAGCCATCCCTTTGCGCTATTGCAGTACTCAAAGCCTCTGGCATAGGGTATTTTGAGGTAACATACGCATTGATTCCAGCCGGTAAAAGAATAATTAACACCAACCAAACCGATAAAAGTAGTAATGCATTAAAACCAGAAGATTTTTTAAAACTTATGATAAAAAAACTAACTGTAAACCAGAAAAGTATGTAAAGCATAGACAATCCAAATACCCAAAAAAACTGAACATCCATAGATAAGTTCAAGACTAATTTTGCAATAAAAAAAAGAAAAATCAATATGGTGTATAATAATATCAGTCGTACCAAAAGTTTGGAGATGATAAATCTAAGTTTAGATTTTGATTGAATAGCTACCAGCCTCCAGGTACCCGTCTCTGTTTCTTCGGAAACCGCATTAAAAGTTAATACAATCACCAATAATGGAAAGAGATAAATGATCACAAAAGAAAGGTCGAGATTACCAGACTGTAAGTTCATCGGGTTTACCAAATCGGTATCATACTTTTGGGCTTCAAAGGTTTTAATTGTGATTCTTTTTACTGTTGGATGTACATCTGACTGACCAATTGATAATCCAGCTAGTGGATTTAAGGTATTGATATAAGCGAATTTCGCATAATACAACAATAACCCTAAATCATCATTATGCAGTGATACTTGTCGGTCGAAATGTTGCTCTTGATACGTTTTCACTTCAGCAATTGCATCTTGTTGTCTTTGTAGATGTTTATTGCCAATAACAATTCCTACTATACCCAATAATGTTATTAACACAAGGCTTATCCATACTTCTTTGGATCGAATACATTGTTGTAAAAATAATTTATATAACATCATATTGCTTTTGCTCTTTTTGAAATGAATAGTAATAATCCTATCGTACCCATTGCCCAAAACAAGATAGATAGTAATGCAGGAAAAGCTTGTTTCATAGAATTAGTAAATGCTATGGGTTCATGTTTAAAATCCTGAAAATCTTCCCAATGTTCATGCCCAACAACATGGGCTTTTCCTTCAGAACCACTTTCTTTTTTTGGACTGATATATTCCATTTGTAATTCATTCATGGCTTGCGATAATTGATATCGATAATCATCTGTTTTATCCTGAAAATCGATATAAGATGAAAAATCGGTACCAGACATAGTCATTGATACTAATTTTATTGCGGTAAAAGGATTGATAAATGATGAAAATCGAGTTACATCGTTTTGGTTTTTATAAATATCCACCAACTTAGCGTGATGTTTTCTGTACAAAGCCGAGGTTATTTTCTCACCTTCGCGCATTACAAAACCCGAATAGTTAAATGGTAGGTCGGTTACCTTAGTTACATTATGAACTGCGAATACAGAATCTCTTAAGTGGTTATAATGTGGATCATTAGGGTTATGACTATCACCTTTTTGGATCTCTTCTTTTTCGATAGCAGATTGAAAGGCCAATTTACTAGGAGTAGGAAACCAATAGTTGCCCATCGCTTGTGCAGATTTTGGTAATAGGATTACTAACAAAAGCCAAATTCCTAATAATCGTAATAAAGCATTTTTTGGCGCATTACTAATCGCCGATACTATCACAGTAATAGAAGATATCATAAAAAGGAATATCAAATAACTTGTGCCAATTATAAATAAACGTAACCATCTAAAGTCGTTTATTTCTGGATTTTCAAATAGTAAGAGTGTAATAATTACTACTAAAAGAATAGGTATAAAAAACAATAAAGAAATTGCAAAAAGGCCAATAGATTTACCAAATAACAACTCTCTCCAAGTAGCACCTTGGGATAAAAGTATTTTTAAAGTTCCATTCTGTTTATCTCTCGCAACGCTAGAAAAACCCGTAAAAAACAGTATCAAAGGCAATACCAGTTGTAGTAATAATGCTAAACTTAATTCTCCAAATCGTAGCATGCCTGTAGAAAATGTGGCTTCAGAAAAGTTTACGCTATTTTGTCGATGTGCTTCTAAAAAAACTGTACTTCCTGTAAAGCTTTCTAATCCGTAATCAAATATCCCCAAAGTAGGTTGTATTCGAAATGCAAATGTCCCAAAATGAGCCATTCGATGCGGGTGTTTATCAGGATTTGCTTCCCAACTTTGTCTTGCCTTAACCTGGTGTTCTTGTCGAATATTATTTTGTGTAATATGATTTTTTATACCGCTAACAGCCGAATAGGCTGTTAACAGTATAAAAATTAATAATAATAGATAAAAACTTTTTAGTGCTGTCGCATTACGCCAAAAGTGACCTGCGAATAATCGAATATTTGCCCATTGCATCTTTTTAGAATTTATAAGTTGTAGTTAGCAATACATTTCTGGGAGCACCTGGAAATAATCTGGTTGCATTTAATGCACCATTCCAATATGTTTCATCAAATAAATTATTAAGCTTTAAAGCAATCTGCATATCGATACCTGTTGGGCGATAATACAAAGCTGCATCAAATACCGTGTAAGATGGCAACTCTATGCGATCTCCATACCAGGACAAACGATCTCCACGATATACCATACCTAAACCTACTCCAATATTTTTTAAAGCTCCGTTGGTGAAATCATATCGCCCCCAAAAATTAGCACTATGTTCAGGTGCTCCTCCAATGCGCTCACCAATTAATGCCGGATCGTCGTCTTCTACAATTTCTGCATCGATAAATGCGTAAGAAGCACTTAACTGAAAATTAGGTAACACATAACCATTTACATCTATTTCAAAACCTCTACTGCGTTGTTCTCCTCGTTCAGTTAATACGGATTCATCATTCGGATCTTGTTGTAATAGATTTTTTTGAGTTATTTGATATAATGCAGCATTCACGGTCAATTTTCCACCTAAAAATTCTCCTTTACTACCAAATTCTATGTTATTACTTTCTAAAGGGTCAAAACTAGCAGGAGAATCTGCCCAGAAAAAGGTTTCTGTTGCTGGAGAAAGTGTCACAGTATTAGATTGTGGTTGAAATCCTTCTACATAAGAAGCATATACACTAATTGCATCTGTAGCTTCATATGTTAATCCTATTCTAGGAATAAAAGCTTCGTTTTTATATGATTGCTCATTATTTGATTTGTAATTGAATATATCTTCATACCAGTCATAACGAAGGTTCAGAAGAGCAGAAAATTTACCTATTTTAAATTGGTTTTGAATATATATACCATTTGAAGTAGTAAGATTTGCCGGAATTGCAAATTCTGAAGTGATATAACCAGAGGTTTCTCTTGCTGTATTATTAGGATTGGCAAGATCAAAATGAGCAACATTAGGCCTTGGAGCAGTTACACCATCAATATCTATAGTTTCAAATTGATCTGCTTCTGCAGGATCGAATGACGTCGCTGTACCATTTAATCTTCGGTAGCGACGAGCACCATTAGAAGCTCCACCAACAGTTCTTTCCCATCTACTGCCATCATATCCAACTAAAAGCTTATTGGTAAAAGTATCATTTTCAAGATCAAAATTAATATATGCGGTGTAGTTATCCGTTATCCAAAACTGCTGTCTCTCTGTATAACGCAGTTCAGCAAGTGTTGGAATGGCATTTCCATCTATATCCACAGCAGCGGAACCTGCAACACGGTGTTCTGCAAGATCTTCTTTCCAAGTTTGTTTCATATAGGAAGCATTAAATCCTATATCATCGGTAAACTGTTTACTAAAATTGCTAATCACCATAAACTCTTTTGAAGCATAAAAGTCATTCGCAGCAGCCACATTAGTAGTAATATCCGTACTATTTAGATCAAACTGACCATTGATAGCTCCAAAAAGCGGTTGACCACGATCAAGGTTTCCTACTCCATTACTATATATCATTTCTACATTAAGAGCAGTAGTATTATTAGGTAAGAAAGTGATAGAAGGTGCTATTAAAAATTGATTGTTTTCTACCAAATCTCGAAAAGATCTAGCTTCTTGGACAGCAGTATTAAAACGATATAGTAAAGTTCCTGAATCATTTAATGGTCCAGTAAAATCTGCAGTTGCTCTCAATGTTCCAAAACTTCCAACTGTGGCACTTACTTCATTTCTTTTTTCTTTTAAAGGTTTTTTGGTTACTAAATTAACAGATCCTCCAGGATCCACACTTGAAAAAGTTACTGAAGATGGACCTTTAATAACTTCTGCTCTTTCTATATGAGAAGTAATTGGTTGAAGAAAATAATATTGACGCGTTCTCATACCATTAATAAGCTGACCATCTTCTGCTTGAATAATACCACGAATGTTAAAGTGATTGTAGAATCCTGTATGTGTAACACTACTAGCGGTTTTTATAGCATCTGCTATCTGAAATGCTTGCCGATCATTAATTAATTCTTTTGTGATTGTGGAAACTGCTTGAGGCAGCTCTTTATTCTTAATCGCTATTTTGGTAGATGAAAAAGAGTAGTCACTGTTGTAATCCGTTCGAGGACGACCAACGATTTCGACGCTTTGAAGCTGCTCTGTACCTTCTTCTAGCTGAATAATTTTTATATCATATGTAGCACTATTGCCAGTTTCTATAGTACTTTTATAAGGCTGAAAACCTAAATAGCGTATTTCGATAGTATAAGTTCCTGAAGGAACATCTATTTCAAATTGTCCTGAGTTATCTGTAAGTTTTCCAAAAGTGTTGGCTTTACTTTTTAACGAAATTGAAGCTCCCACAATAGGGATGTTTTGAGTATCGACGATGGTTCCTGTTACCTGTACTTGTGCGAAAGTAGCGTAACTAAATAATAGAAATAAAAGTTTGGGTACTAATTTAAAAAGTTTCATTGTGTTAATTGATTTGTTGTACGTTTAGATAGTTTTTAAGTATAAATCTTGCAATTGGGTTGCATTGATAGCATCTGTGCTTGAGGTGTGAACTAATTGACCTTCTTTCATGATACCTATTTTAGTACCTACGTTTACTGCATTAAAGATATCGTGAGTAGCCATGAAAATAGCTTTCCCTTCATTGCTAAGTTCTTTGCATATTTTAGTAAACTCTAATGTTGCTTTGGGGTCGAGGCCAGAAATAGGCTCATCCATAAAAATGTAATCCGCATTTTTAGAAAGTGCGATGGCTATACCAACTTTTTGCCGCATTCCTTTGGAATAAGAAGATAGTTTGTTTTGATGGGCAGTTTCTTGAAGACCTGCTTTTGATAAAAAGTTAGATAACTCTGAGCTATTATATTTAAACCCAGCTAACCTGCTAAAGAAATTAAGGTTTTCAACACCTGAAAGATTACCATATAGCTGAACAACTTCAGGGATATATGCTATCATTTTAGTGGTCTTATTATTGTTTGATCTAACAGTAATTCCATTTACCGAAGCTTCACCACTAGAAGGTTCTATTAGTCCTAAAAACAGATTGATTGTTGTTGTTTTACCAGCACCATTCTGACCTAGTAAACAAAAGATTTCCCCTTTGTCAACTGATAAATTCAATTGACTAAGTGCTTGGTGCTTACCGTATGTTTTGGTAAGATTGATTGCTTTTAGCATATGTATTATGTAAAAATGAGTTTGACGATTCGTGTTTGTAAATTCGGTTGGAACCGATAATAATTCGGATATAAAGAGAGGAATACTTAATTCGAATGTGCAATACGTTTTATGAATAGTATAAAACGTTATTCTATAGTTCGAATAATAAATAAAAATACTTAAAACTTATGATGCAAAATAAACTGTCATCATTCTTAAAACTTTATAAACAATTGCTATATCCCCTTTACACAAAAGGTGGAGGCTTGTTATAAATAAAAGTTGGAGAAACAATCTTTTCTTGTGGAGTATTGTATTGAGGTACGACAACAAATGTACTTGGTATATTTTGTTGTTCACTTTCTAAATAAGAATTGTTATCATTGACTAAATCAAGCTGATGAGCATCAACTATAAGGTCACAAAGTTCACAAGAAATAGAAGCATCATCATCCGATAAATGACTTAAAGCATGCAAGTTAGCTATTCTCGGAACTAGGAATGCCGCTGTAAATAATAGCGTAATGATATGTGTAAGTACACGTCTGTGCATTCACGCAATTTCAGAAATAATAAAATAGAATCTCTTGTTTTAACAAAACTTTAAACTATTCGTTAGGTTTTATCTAAACAATTCTGTTTGGTGTATTCGATCTCATTAAGAGAGTTTAAAACTTACCAATTACCCAATATTTATTAGTATTAGAAAGAATATTTTATGAAAAAACCGAGAGAAAGTGGCAGAACCAAAGTAAGATCAAAGATATATAGTTGTACTAAATAAAAAATCCTTGAAATATACTATTTCAAGGATTTTTCTGATGTGATTAAAGTTTTATTGGTCAGAATTTTCTTTTGCCGCTTTCTCTTTATCTTCCTTAATCATTTTTTGATCTTCTTCTGTAATTCGTTTATGCTCTGCTGTGATACTCTTATGCTCTTTCTCCATATTTTCATGTTCAGCTTTCATAGACTCATGTTCCTTTGTCATTTGTTCTAGTGTAATCTCACCAGCAGTATGCTTTGTTTCTAATTCGGCATGTTTTTTCATCAATGCATCATGTGCAGTAATAAGTTCATTATGTTTAGATAATAAAGCTTTATGATTCTTTTCTGTTAATAGATGAATAGAGTCGTTTTCAATAGTTTTATGAGCAGCTTCCATTTGTTGATGATCATCTTTCATAGCATTGTGTTCTGCTTCCATTTTATTATGAGACTCTTCCATTACAGAATGTTCAGACACCATTGCTTTATGTTCCGGAGCTTCGGCAGGATTTTGTTTACAGGATACAAATAAAAGAACTGTTGCGATTACTGTTAATTTACTAAATGTTTTCATGATTTTTGGTTAATTGGTTTATGATTTAAATCACATATAAAACTATTATTTTGTGAAATTATTTCAATATCTTTTTTTAAAAATTAAAAAAACTCTACCTCCCTAACAATCAAATTCATAAAGATTATCACTTTCTTAAAAAATAAATTCATTGAAAAACAAAGTATTAATGGATCACTTTTCTTCAATTTCATAGAAAAAAATCTCTAATGACTAAAAAATTACTACTTTAGATAAAGTAAAGGAGTTTGAATATTGTGTCATGGAAATCAAAAAATCAAGAAACACTGAAAAACAAAACTTGGTAAAAGATATTTTATCCAAAGCGGAACATACTTTAGCGGCAGAGGATATTATGGAAGCGATGCCTATAAAAGTTAACAAAACAACTATATATAGGATTTTAGATCGTTTTGCAGAGAAAGGAGAGGTTCATTTCGTAACTGGTAAAAATGGTAAAGCGTATTACGCACTTTGTGATAGTTGTGGAACATCTCATAAGATTCATAATCACATACATTTTGAATGCCAAATGTGTAAAGAGGTAACTTGTCAACCTAATACGCTACATATCCCTAACTTAGAAGGCTTTACTATTCAGGAAACCCAATTCCTAGTAATAGGTATTTGTAATAAATGTAAATAAAAAAGTGAAACCACCCGCTCTCCAGCTGATGGTTTCGTAACTACACGTCCCAACTTATAAACAAAGACAAGACTAAGACTATGGTCTTATCTTACAGCTATGGGATAGTTTTCTCCTCTGTTACTTACAGTACCAGATGTTCTAGGTCCGTTTCCTCTAGCGTGCATAATTCCTGCTACGTGAGGCGATGCCATTGAAGTTCCGCTTAATGTAGCGTAACCTCCATTAAGATATGTGCTTCTTACACTACTACCCGTAGCGATTACATCGACAGGATTCATATTAAAATTCGAGAAAGATGAAAATCCTCTATTACAAGTCATTGAAGCTACAGTAAAGATGTTTGTTCCATTTACACAAGCTGGCTGATAATTTGCAGAATTCGCACTACTATTCCCTGCTGCAATTGCAACTCTAGTTCCTCCGTTTGCTAAAGCCAGTAATGCACTTCTGTATGAAGAATTACTTGCACACCCAGATCCAAAGAATCCTCCAAGACTTAAATTAGCAACATCTCCAGCTAAATCATATTGTCCAACATGATTAATTCCTGATAATATTGTAGCAGTACTACTACCACCACTACATCCAAAAACTCTTACAGGTACTACACTTGCTCCTGCAGAAACTCCTACAACACCAATACTGTTATTAACAGCTGCTGCTGTTCCAGCTACGTGAGTTCCGTGTCCGTTACAATCATTAGGAGATCCTCCTACAAAAGATCTTGCATAAGTACTATTCGTAACTACATTTAGATCTGGATGGTCTAAATCAATACCACTATCGATTACCCAAATCCACTCGTCTTTACCTGCACCATTTGCAGCTCCTCCGGCTCTTGTGATACCACAAGGAGTTTGTTGAGCCATTTTTTGGGACATTTTCCCATTGATAACCTCTTCTATTTCGAACTTTGGCAATTCTACAACTCGATTATACTCGATTGCAGCGATACTAGGGTCTTTAGATAATTTTTGGAATTCATTATCTCCAAGTTTGATAGCCACCCCAGAAATTTTGGTTGTATAATAACTAAGTACTTTGGATTGATCCAAATCATTTTCTGATAAAATCGTATTCATTTTTTTAATAGATACTTCAGAAATGTCTCGAACCGATTTTGATTTTTCTTCTCTACTCGTAAAAGATCGTTTTTCTAAAGCTTTCGATGCCGGAACAATGTTAGAATCTTTAAATACTACGATGTACTCACCAGGAATTATTTTCCCCTCTGTACTAGTAGGTTCTACAATCGATTCTACCGCTCCATCAGAGAGCTTTTCATTTTGACACGAAGTCATGACTAGTGCTGAGAGTAGTGTGCCCACAGCTAGTTTACCTAAATTTTTCATATTGAGTTTAAATTTGTGTTAGATGCCAAATGTATAAATTCAAATGAAAAACTCATTATGGCAAAACCACAAGCTAAGTGACTGAAAAACAAAAATTAAGAAGGAATTTATATAAAACCAAAAAACATTATTGCAACAATGTTGCTTTAATAAAAACAACGTATTACAAAGTATTTAACCAGAAAAATCCTTCAAGGCAAATTTGTAAGAAATTTCCATTATCAAACAATTAAAACATTAACATTATTTAACTTAAATTAACTATTATTTAACATTAAATGCAATTATTTGACTTGTACTAATCGCGATCAACTTTATCCGCACAAGTAATCTATCTGATCTTGGACTTCATTCTAGTTTTAACTAAAGCAACAATGTTGCATTTGATAAAATAATACTATATTTGTTATGATTAAAAACTTATTTCCTTGGGTGTATCCAACATACATAGGAGAAACTAGAACATTAATCATGAGAGATTACTTCTTGATCAATACAAATGGAATCAAAACTAAAGTGGCATATTCATATGGATGTCATAAACAAATCCAGTGGAGAAGCAAAGATAAATATGTCTCATTTAGCACTTTGTTTTAATGTAGCAAAAAATGTATGATTTCTAATAAACTAAAATCCGACAATTGTTTGTTTATGATTTGTCCAACGGATAATATAGAAAGTGTTTTAAGAAAAACTGATAGTAAAGCATTTTTCTATTCCGCTCTTGGAGCTAATTTTAGGTGGGATACTGATACGCAGGAAAGTCTTATCACCTTAATTGAAAATCAAAAAATTACTCAAGTTATTTTTATAACAAAATACACGAATCTTTTCTATAGAGAAGTACTTGAACCAGAAATTGAACCATTTTTTAATGTTAATGAAACATTACTACAAATGGATAAAACATTGCCTGATTGTTTGCTAAATCAAAGTGATCCAATTTTAAGAGTGATGCTTTTTGCGTCTCGTCATTTACAAAGACAGCAAAAGCGCATATTAAAAACTTCGATACTTGGAAAAGCTCTAAAACAACGTACAATCACAACACAAAGTTTTATATACCACCCCAATAATCAAATTTTTTACCCTCCAAAAATGATTGAAAAAAAAGTGTTGTTATATGGTCAATTATCTCCTAACTAAACGTGAATATTATTATCTCTTATCTCAAACAAATATTATCAAAATAATTAAAACACCGTCGATATGAAATCCCACCAGATATTACTTCTTGGATGTTTATTACTTTTTTCAACATCATTTAGCAGTTCGCATCCCATAAAATTAACCTCATCATTAATTCAATCTTTTCCGGAAAGTAATAGTTTAGGAGTAGAGTGCAGAGTGTTTATTGATGATTTTACTTTTAGTATGAACGATACATTTACCAAAAATTTTAATGCATCAGACTTATCCAAAGAAGATATTGAAGGAATTGAAAATTATTTTAAAAAGTATTATAAAATAATCATTAATGATAAAATATATACCCTTACATATATTTCATCAGAAGTTTTTGAAAAGCATAATGTTTTATCAATTAAGTTTTCCAAAAAGATTCCGGTGATAAAAGAGGGAGATCAAATTTGTATCGAAAACACACTTTTTTTTCAAGAATTTGATTTTTTACAATCAAATAGAATGACTGTTCGTATACCTCCTTTTATTTCAGAAGATTACTTCGAAGTTACATCACTAGACAAACCTATCACCCTTAATTTATAATACCCTAATCCTAATGGATAATTTAAGTTCTTTTTTTATTAATGGATGGGATCATATCGTAGATATTAATGCGTACGACCATTTATTATTTGTAATGACATTATGTGCCGCTTTTAAACTAGAGCAATGGAAACAAATATTAGTTATTATTACGGCCTTTACTATTGGACATAGCGGAACTCTCATATTAAGTGCTTTGGATATAATTCCAGCCAATTCTAAACTTATAGATATGCTAATCCCTTTTACCATTATGATAACAGCATTAGCAAACATTATTAATTATAATAAAGAGGGTAAATTTTCAGATACTAAATTAAAGTATGGTATTGCATTAGTTTTTGGTTTAATTCATGGATTAGCGTTTGCTAGTAATTTTAAATTTATGCTATTTAGTGATAGTATCGTTATGCCCCTATTGGCATTTAACATTGGAATTGAGGTTGGACAATTATTTATTGTACTACTTTTTATGATATCACTATGGGTATATACTAAATTTATTAAAGGAGCGCATTTTAAATGGAACTTGTTTATTTCGGGAGCGGGTTTTGGAATTGCTGCAACTATTTTGTTGAATGCAGTTCATGGTGGACAGTAAAAAGAACCAATACCACTCAAGAAAAAACAAATTATTAGCGAGAACTATTTCTTAATACAATTTTAATATGTTGGATCGTATCCTTTTATCTATTTTATGTTGCTTTATTTTTATTTCTTGCCAGAAGAAAACACAAGAGCTAGAAGAACCTTCTGTTATCGATCGAAAAAAGATTGATGCAGCTTTTGGTAACGACGTATCCAAATTATTATTAGATCATTTATATATCGTTGTGGACAGCGTTACTTATGAGAAATTACTAAAGCATAATCACTGGAAAAACACATATGCTTCTCTAGATTTGGGGTTACCAGATTTTGCTCCCATACATGAGAAAGCATCTACGTGCTATTTACGAGGGCATCATCATTATATTGAAATTCTAGGTCCAGAAAATTCATATAACGAACCTGTTGGAAAAAGCGGTATCGGTTTCTCTCTAAAAAATAACAATGAACGTTTCCATTTAGGAGTCAAACCAAAATTAAAAGAAATTGAAGACTCGTTTCTTTACGCTACTGAAATTGTAAAAATGCCTTTAGAAGGCCATAAACACACTTGGTTTAAAGCTTTTTACACACCTAGTCCTAGTACAGCTTTGCATACCTGGTATGGTTTTTATAATCCAGCTTTCTTAGATAGTCTTTATGGAAAAAAACACGTAACGTATTCGCGAGAAGCATTTCTGAAACCCGCTTACACAGACCAAAAACTTTTTAACGGAATTAAAAAAATTCATCTAAGCTGTACCCCAAATGATTACCGCCGTATTGCCAAAGAGCTAGGATACTTAAAATGTAAACTCTTAGAAAAAAATGGTGAAATACTTACTATAGCCAGTGGTGATGTCACAATCAAAATAGAACCTTCAGACGAAGTTACCTATAGTAGAATTACTAAGATAATTTGTCGATTAAATAATGAGGATAATAGTATTACACAATTAGGTAACATTACTGTCACCAATCAAGGTGCCGAATCTACATGGAATTTTGATGAATTACATAAAAATAACCTTTGAAAAAGATTTAATATTAATTAAAACTAAAACAAAATGAATAAATACACACATCATCTGGCTTTTGCTTTATCTCTACTATTTTTAATCACTTCAGCCTGTAAACAACAAAAAAAAGTTCCTGAGACTATTGATAGTGTTGATACTGAAATTACTGAAGAGGTAGTAGAACCAGAAATTATATTAGAAAAGTTAAAAGGTTCTCCTGCATATGCTGATGCAACACTTATTTTGGATAGTTCTGAAGAAATAGTTGCTAAAAAATCTGGAGAAATGGATTTTTCTTTTAAAGTTGAAAATTACGAATTAGGTGCTCAAACTTCAGGTGCAAATGCACAAAAGTTAGCAAATTCGGGAAAAGGCCAGCATATTCATTTTATTCTAAATAATCAACCCTACTCTGCTCATTATGAAGCTATTTTCAAAAAAGAAATCCCTGACGGCATTCATCATTTGGTTGCTTTTTTAAGCCGTTCATTTCATGAATCTGTAAAAAATGAAAATTCTGTAGTGGTTCGTAAACTGATAGTAGGAGAAAACCCTGAGGATAAGCTAAATCTTACTATGAAAACACCAGCTCTTATTTATAGCAGACCTAAAGGCGAATACAAAGGAAAAGATACAGAACAAATTTTATTGGATTTCTTTGTTTTAAACACCACACTTTCTGAAGAAGGAAATAAAGTTCGAGCTAAAATTAATAATAAAGAATTTATAATTACCGAATGGGTTCCTCACATTATCAAAGGGCTTCCTATGGGAGAAGTTACTATTCAATTAGAATTAGTTGATGCATCGGGAAATTTGATTCCAGGACCATTTAACAAAGTAACTCGTACTGTAACACTAAAAGAATAGATTCTCAAACCAAAAAAAATCAAATCAATGAAAAAACTACCTGTAACTGTATTGAGCGGCTTTCTTGGCGCAGGAAAAACAACACTTTTAAATCATATTTTACACAACAAAGAAGGATTAAAAGTTGCCGTTATTGTCAATGACATGAGTGAAATCAATATTGATGCGCAACTTGTAGAAAACGAAAATACGCTTTCTAGAACTGAAGAAAAGCTTGTGGAAATGTCCAATGGATGTATCTGCTGTACCTTACGAGAAGATCTAATGGTAGAAGTAGAAAAACTAGCCAAAGAGCAACGGTTTGATTATCTAATTATAGAAAGTACTGGAATTTCTGAACCTATTCCGGTAGCGCAAACTTTTAGTTTCGCCAGTGAAGATGGGCAACTGGATTTAAGTAGATTTAGCTATGTAGATACCATGGTTACTGTTGTGGATGGTTATAATTTTCTAAAGGATTTTTCCAGCCCGCAATATTTGACGGATAGAAATCTCACCAATATTGAAGGTGACGACCGCACCATTGTAAACCTACTTACAGACCAAGTAGAGTTTGCAAATGTAATTTTGCTGAATAAAGTTGATTTGATAACAGAATCAGAATTAAGGAATTTATACGATATTATCCATAAGTTAAATCCAAATGCTCGTATCATCCCTACTCAAAATTCCCAAGTTTCTTTTAAAGAAGTAATTGACACAGGTTTATTTGACTTTGAAGAAGCAGAAACATCTGCAGGATGGATTCAAGAGCTTGAGAATGAACATGTGCCCGAAACCGAAGAATATGGGATTGGTTCTTTTGTTTATAGAAAGCGTAAACCTTTTCATCCAGAGCGATTTTTAGATTTTGCAACGGATCACTTTCCATCAAACATTATTCGAAGTAAAGGATTATTTTGGCTTGCCTCTCGCCCCGATCAAGCTCTTATTTGGGGCTCAGCAGGTGGATCATTAAAAACAGACCCAGCCGGAGTCTGGTGGGCTTCTATGGATTTTAGTGAAAGAATCAGTTATGCCTCATTCATAGACAATCAAAAGATGATTGAATCAGATTGGGACGTTTCTTTTGGTGACCGTAAAATTGAATTGGTATTCATCGGTCAAAATATCGATGTAAATCTTGTAACTAAAGAACTTGATAACTGTTTGCTCACAGAATCAGAGCTTGATCAATGGAAAAGTGGAACATTTTCAACAAATGATCATTGGCCTATTCCTAATTACCAAGAATCATAAATACAACAGATATAAATAAAAGATTCGAAAGGAACAGCCCGGTTTGCGCATCATCTTACTGGGCCTGTTTCTTTGCAATTATAAAAACATGAGTTCCAAAACTATTAGTAATAAATGAAGTTCATCTATACTGTAATCGTGCTTGCTTTAGAGACCTTACTTTTTTCGCTGTCAAAATAGAAATCTATTCTTCCTAAATATAAGCCATAACAACCAACCTGGTTGACAAGTACATCTTTATCCTTCCTGTTTTTTACTACTGTTGGTTCCTTAAGAAAGGTATGTGTATGTCCCCCAATGATAAGATCAATGTTCTCTGTAGCTTTAGCCAGACTCAGATCACTAACCTTATTTGGTTCGTTTTTATAATCATATCCTAAATGAGATAAACATATAACTAAATCACATTTTTCCTCATTTTTTAGTTTGGCACTCATATCCTGAGCAATATCTATAGGATTAAGATATTTAGTTTCTTTATATAGATCTTTCATTACTAACCCTTCCAGTGCTACCCCCAAACCAAATATTCCTATCTTGATAGTATCTTTTATTATTATTTCATAAGGTTTAACAAACGTATCCATTACCGTATTAGAAAAATCATAATTGGCAGAAACAAATTTAAATCCAGCATACGGCATTTGGGCATGCAATCCTTCAATACCATTATCAAAATCATGATTGCCTATAGTGGCGACATCATATTTAAGCATACTCATTAACTTGAACTCTAGTTCACCTCCATAAAAATTAAAATAAGGGGTTCCTTGAAAAATATCACCTGCGTCTAACAGCAAGGTATTTGGGTTCTCTTTTCTAATACTTTCAATAATGGTTGCTCTTCGTGCAACGCCTCCTTTATTTGAATTCCTGCCTTCTTCAGGACCAAATGGATCTATATGACTATGCACGTCATTTGTATGTAAAATCGTTATTTTTTTTGCTTGGCTAGCAGAAAATGATGTTAAACCAACTCCACCAATAGTCATCAAACCTGTAGTTAAAGCGGTATGTTTTACAAATTCTCTTCGTTTCATTTCTTTATTTATTAATTAATTTGTAAAAATCTATCATCTATTATTGGTGAGATCGTATCTACCTTTGTAAAATAATCGATCATGGCATTTCGTATTTTGTAATTTAACTTATGCGTTCTCTCAGCAAGCTCAAAAAAATACATCTCATCTCCCCCATTATATAAATAATCATTAGTGGCTACAAAGTAAATCTCTTCATCGTTAATTTCCGTATTATTGATCAATGCACTCACAATATTAAAATCTTTATCAACAGTTAATTTTAACCCAGAAATAGGATGCGCTTTTCTAGCTTTTTGTAAATATTCAATCAATTTTCTGATATGGATACCTTTCATTTCAGCAACTATAATACTGTTCTCAAATGGCATCACTTGATATGCTGTGCGCGCTGTGATATTTCCTTTCGGTATTGATGCTCGTATTCCACCGTGGTTTAACAGTACCATATCGATTGCATTTTTAGTCTTCGACATAAAAAAAGGATTGGATTGTTCTAAAACAATATCTGCCATTAAGTTACCTATTGCGGTATTCAAGATTCCATCCCTTTTGGAATATGCCTCTGGTGCATAAGCCAAAACACTATCTAAGGTCTTATTTACGTGTGATCTATATGGCTTAATAAAAGCCTCTATATCTAAGTTATTAGGAATAGTATCGTTGATTTCAATTCGTATTCCTTCTACTTGTACTAGATGTTCCTTTTTTTGGCAAGATGAGAGTACTATTATAACTGTAAGTAAAAAGAAATTTTTATAAATTATATTTTTTAGAAGGTAATTATGATGTGTCATTTTATCTATGTATTCTAAAATTTGATGAATTCTTTTCCTAACAACTAAGGTATAATTTTAATTCAATTTATTGTACCAATTTCGCTGTTGCTTCTTTTAATATATAATTACAATGATCTACATCTTCTACATTTAGTTCCAGTATTCCGGTAACTTCTATTACCTGATCTGTTTTATAGTTTTGTTTATTTCTAAAAATAACTTCTATAATAGTTTCAGGACCTGCACCTCCACAGAAAAAACAGGAAGACATAGGGTTTCTGGATACCATATGAAATTCTTCTTCATAAGAAAAATCTAAAAAATAACCTCTGATAGTAATTTTATCTCCTTCATATGATTTTATAATGGGGCCAAATGTTGGTTTCAGAAAATAGTCATCATAATGTACGTTATAAATATTATGAAAACTAACTTCTTCTAAATCCTCCCAAGATAATTTTTGCTGAGCAAAAAGATGAAACGAAATACTTATGAAAATAAGTGATAAAAATACTTTAGGCATCGGTTAAAATTTTTGAAACATTTAATTTAAATAAAGAATAAGACGCTAAAATCGAAGCAAGTATCGTCATGAAAATCACTATAAGTAACATAATAAACTCCTGCATATCAGGTGCATTGATCTCTAAATGATATTTATATGCATCCGAGGCTAAATTAGAAAACAAAAGAATGCTTACTCTTCCTAGAAACCATCCAAAGACAAATCCAATCAATGACAAAAAAAGTGCTTCAAGAAAAACCAATGTTAATAATTGAAATGTAGTAGCCCCATACGTTCTTAATAAAGCTAATTCGTGTTTTCTTTCTTTTACTGTTTTTATAAGACTAATAAAAACACTTAAACCAGCCACTAGCAGTATTGCCATAGCGATGCCGTTTATTGCCTTAAAACCAATACCCAAAAATTTCAATAATCGGTCAATTTCCAATTTTGGAAGTGCTGCTTGTAACGAAGTATTTTTATTAATAGATCTAGAAAGTTGTAACGCTCCAATAGGATTCCTAAAATTCAGTAATAAAGCTGTAATCTCTTTGTGCTCATCATGATGTTCTATATGTTCATCCCCATGCTCATGAACTTCCCAAACACTTTCAAGATTTGTGATAATAAGGTGATCTACCACTGTACCAGTAGGTCTTAAAACACCGGTCATTACAAAAGGTTTTTCATCGTGAGCTTCTATTTCATTTTGTATTAATCCATGCGAACTAACAAAAGAGCTTCCTACACTAAGCTTTAGTTTTTTGGCTACTTCAGCACCAAATATTGCTTCAAAATTTTTGGTGTTTAATTTTCCCTCTTTTAAGGTTGCACCATATTTACGTACATATTCATTTGATGTTCCTAGAATCCGGTAACCCCTATAATTATCACCATAAGAAACTGGTATAACTTCTCTTACCATAGGGTTTTTACGTATTCTTAAAACTTCATCTAGAGATATATTACCAGTGGGGTTGTCTATATGTAGGATAGCAGATAATACTAGCTGAAGCGCACTTCCTTTAGCACCAATTACCATATCAAATGGTTTGCTGTTTTTCTCTAAATGATGATTAAGTTGTTTGCTTATTTGTAAAACAAAGGTAGCTAACAAAATGCTTAGCGTTAAAAGCAAGATACTAAGCAACGTATTCAAAGGCTTAGAAATTATATTCTTGAAAGCTAGGTATAACAATTTTATAGAATTATATGTTTATTGAAATGTAATTTAACTCTTTGATCATGGGTTATAATGACCAAATTACTTTTACAAATCTCCGCCTCTTTTTTCAATAGGGAAACGACTTTTTCACAATTATTATCGTCTAAATTAGAGGTAGGTTCATCCGCTAATATGACCTTTGGTTTGTGGATAACCCCAAGAGCAATAGAAAGTCGTTGTCGCTGGCCTTCGCTTAATTCATAAACTTTCTTATTCCTAACTTCTGTTAATTCTAATTGTTCAAGTAATTGTCTTCTTCTGTTTTGATCTGTTGCTTTTTTGGATAGCTTCTCTCGTATCTTCAGGTTTTCTAATAAGGTTAAAGACTTCATAAAATATCCTCTTTGAAGAATTATTCCAATATGTTTTCCTCTGAAATTATTTAATTGATTTCTTGTGAGTTGTTGTACACAAGTATTGCCAATAAAAACATTTCCTTTTTCAGGAATTAAGAGACCCGCCATAAGGTGCAATAAAGTGGTTTTTCCAACACCAGAAGGGCCCAGAATTAACGCGTTCTGTTCAAATGATAAATCTATGTCAGGAAAATAAAAAGTATGCGTTTTTGTATTCTGATATGTAAACCTTAGCGATGTCGTTCGGATCATAAAATCATTTTGACAAAAATAAATAATTTTATTAACGCAACAAAGTTGCATTTACTAAATATATATTATCTTTGCCCTCATTAAAATACATACATTTTTATTTTGAACATTTTACACATACGCAGTAACTCCGATACATTAGGTATCATAGTCAGTAGTCTATGTTTAGTACATTGCTTAGCGACTCCTTTTTTATTTTTAGCTAACACGGAATTTATACTATCCGAAGGTGAACACCCTTTTTGGTGGAAATCTTTAGATTTTATTTTTCTAGGACTATCTTTTATAGCCGTATATAAAACTACACAGACCACTTCTAATCAAAAACTAAAGTATGCTTTTTGGATATGCTGGTCTCTTCTATTTGCAATTGTACTTAATGAAAAACTGCATCTAGTACATTTAGTTGAAGAGATTATATATGTGGTTGCTATTCTATTAGTTAGTCTACATTTCTACAATCAAAAGTATTGTAGATGTAACAATAAAAAATGCTGTACAAATTAATTTATCATGAGCACTAGAAATGAAATAGAAATAGAATCCATTGGAGATGCACATATTTCCAATTCGACAGAAACGCCCTTACGAGCAGATGCTTTTGATACATCTGATGATGATAAGATTAAAAATATACAGCATCATTTTGCTGAAATCATGAAAGAGCTAGGACTTGATCTGACGGATGATAGCCTTTCTGGAACTCCTTATAGAGTAGCTAAAATGTATGTAAAAGAACTCTTTTATGGTTTAAATCCTAAAAACCGTCCAAAAACTTCCATTTTTGAGAACAAATATCAATACGACAAGATGTTAGTGGAGCAAAACATCAATATTGATTCTTCTTGTGAGCACCATTTTCTACCCATTGTAGGTACTGCACATGTAGGGTATATTCCTAAAGGAAAAGTAATTGGGCTATCTAAGATAAATAGGTTGGTAGATTATTATGCACATCGTCCTCAGGTACAAGAGAGGCTTTGTTTACAGATTCTAAAAGATTTGCAACAAACCTTAGGAACCGAAGATGTTATTGTAGTAATACAGGCTAAACACCTTTGTGTTTCCTCCAGAGGAATTAAAGATAAAAGCAGCTTCACTACCACCATAGAATATAGAGGAAAGTTTGTGGAATCCGATACTAGAAAAGAATTCTTAGAGATTGTAAATAAACCTTTTGATGCAGTTTAATTATTGTAAGTAAACAAAAATAATGAGATCCAAACTAACAATACTTCTACTCCTAACTTTTTTAAAGTGTTTTCTTTCCTATTCTCAGAATGGGAAAATTATAGAAAGAGAAAGGCTAATTTTAAGCGATTCAACTATTGCCAAAATTCATAAGGCGGATTCAACAATGATTAAGGCTCTTAAAGAAATTGAGTTTTTTAAGATCACTTATCTATCCGATTCTCTTAAAATTAAAGGTTTTATAGCTAAACCCATTCGAGAAGGTAGTTTTCCTTGTATTATTTCAAATCGAGGTGGAACTGCAGAATTTGGACAATGGAATGAAACTGGTGTAGGCTTTTTTTTGGGAAAACTTGCTAGCTGGGGATACGTCGTAGTGGCTAGTCAATATAGAGGAAATAGTGGTAGCGAAGGAAAAGAGGAAGTAGGAGGAAAAGACTTAAATGATGTTTTAAATCTCGTGCCTACTTTGAATGAAATTGATAATGCGGATACTTCAAGAATAGGTATCGAAGGTGCAAGTAGAGGTGGTATGATGACCTATCTCGCTCTTAAAGAATCTTGTCAATTCAAGGCGGCTGTTGTACTGGCTGGCGCTGCTAATGCTTTTAAAGCACTTGAAAATCGACCAGAATTTGAAAAACACGTTTATGAAAAATTTATCCCAAATTATCGTAAGAATAAAGAAAAAGAGCTTAAAGCTCGATCAGCAGTATTCTGGGCTGATAAAATGTGTAAAACTACCCCACTTTTAATAATGCATGGTAGTTCTGATTGGCGTGTTCAAGCTTCAGAATCATTAGAATTAGTAAATAAATTATATGAATATAAGCATCCTGTACGCTATATTTTATTCGAAGGAGCCGACCATGGAATAAGAGAATTCAGAAAGGAGTTTTTTGCACAAACCAAAAGGTTTTTCGATTTTTATGTAAAAGATCTTAACGACTTACCAAATATGGAATTACACGGAAGATAGCCGACCTACATTTTAGGAATCAGTAGAGTTCTGATATTTTCTTTGCTCCGAGAGTTCATAATCAATACGTGGTAGTTTACTAAAGAATTAAGTCCTTCAACAGTATTCTCAATCCCAATAATGAGTTTAAAATAGCTTTCCTTTTTCAAAGTATTTTTTCTATTTCGTCTAACAAATGTTAAACAAAATAGAAAAATAGACCTGTAACCATCTTTATAACACATTTTTAACAGCATTAAGGAGTATAAACTACGGTTTCATTAGTATTTTTAGTAATGATCGCGAAAACTATCTATACTGTAAAAATATTCTAATAAAATCAATCACGTTTATGAAACTAAAAGCTCTATTTTTTTTTATGTTCCTTGCAAGTTATCAACTTGCTACAGGTCAATATGAGATTACCATCGATGCATATGTCTTAAATAAGGAAACGCAGCAAGCTGTACCTTATGTTAATGTAGGTTTTTTAGAAAAAGGGATTGGTACCGTAAGTCAAAGTGACGGTAGGTTTCTACTACGGTACGATGAGAGTAAAATAAACAATGATGATGTTTTGCAAATATCCAGCATTGGCTACAAGAGCATTACTCTTAGCGCTAAAGAATTATATCACCTTTTATTAAAGGATGATAAAATTTATATCGAACCCGATGTTTTTACTTTAGAAGAGACTGTTGTCATAGCAAAGGAAAGACAAAAAATGACTATTGGTCCTTACGATTATTCCAAAAAATTTATGGGATACTGGAAAGATAAAAAAGCACTAGGAGGAGAAATCGCATCTTCTATGAAAATTAGAAAGAAAAATACAAAGCTTGAAAAATTAAAATTTTATGTCTTAGAAAATTACAGTGATAGTTTATTAGTAAGAGTCAATATCTATAAAAAACACCAAAATAAACCAGGAACAAACATTCTTAACAATAACATATATCACACTATAGTCGCCAAAGATGGAGAAGAAATTATAGACTTATCCCCTCATAATATTGTGGTCAATGAAGATATCATTGTAAGTTTGGAACTTGTAGAAGTTTATGGTGATGATATTGGTTTTGCAATTTGCGGAAGCAATAACAAAAAGGGATTTGTAAAATATATTAGTCAGGATGATTGGGAAGTCAAATACGGAATCAGTATGGCTTTTAAATTAGATATTTCGTTTCCAGATTCCTCTAATACTATCAAAAAAAGAAAGAAACCAGAAAATATAACATTGTACTGGGACACCTCATTATCAAGGAAAAACTTAGATTTAGAAACAGAATTAGATTTTTTAAAGAAATACATAGATAAGCTTAAAGAAGCCCGGATAACTTTAATACCCTTTTCTAATATTGTAGGAAATGATAAAGTATTTTACATAAAACGAGGAAACAGTAAAGAGCTGCTTTCTGAGATCCGTAAGCTACGATACAATGGCGGAAGTAATTTTATTGATCTTTTTAAACAAAAACAAACACCAGATCAATATTTGGTATTTACCGATGGTATTCACACCTACGGAGATCATAAATTTATGTATTCCATCCCTGCGTTTTATGTCAGTAGTAATCCAAAAGCAAATCATATGATCCTCCAAGATGCAAGTATTTCTAGTGAAGGATATTATATTAACCTGTCAAAAATAAATACAGAAACTGCTGTCGAAGTTATCATGAATGATATCGAAGATCAATCGGTATACAATATCGATTTCACAAAAAACAGCATTAAAGGAACCGTATTCACAAAAAACAACATGCCAATACAAGGTTGTAAAGTATCTTTGGTTGGTTCTCTTAAAGAGGTAGAGACAAATGCCAATGGTGAATTTTCAATTAATGCAGAGTACGATGATGTGCTTGTTTTTAAAGCATTTGGAATGCTTTCAAAACGAGTAAAAATAGATACATCAAAAAAATTATCAGTAACATTAAAACCCAAATATAAAACTCTTGATCAAGTATATCTAAAAGCAAAAAATGATTCACGATCAAAACAAGACATAATCAGAGAAGATAAAAAGAAAAGGATGGTTGGTTCTAATTTTACTATATATAACGAACAGTTTCCTAAATCTTCATTTTTCTTTGCTGATGTTTTTCGAACGATGCCAGGTGTTCAGGTTACAGGGTTTGGTGATCAAGTAAGCATTGGTGTTGTTAGGCTTGTTACTTGGTATGGAGCCTATCCTATTTTTGTAGTAGATGGTGCTGTATATAAAAGGCCTCCAGTTCATCTATTACCATCACAAATAAAAAGTATCACGTTGATAAGGTCGTTAGCTAAAATGACTGAATATGGTACAAGTGGTGGCGTATTTATTATTACAACAGTTTTTAATATTGATGAATTAGACGAAAAAGAGTCTACTCCATCACTTTTGGTTGAAGGTAATGAATACAAAGAATCTCACTTTTTATTAGATCCTAATCTAAAAAGACCTCCATACTTAAAAGCCTTATGGGAAAGCAATAGTTACTCAAATGCAAAAAACATCTATTTTTCATTGCTAGAAACACATCGATTAGAAGTACCTTTTCACATCTACAGTATGTACTATTTTAAAAGATGGGATAAAAATTTTTCGGATGAAATCTTATCAAATCTAGCAGAGTTATCTGAAAGTAACTATAGCGTATTACGGACCTTAGCCTTTTATCTGGAAGAAAGAAATGAAATAGAAAAGGCTTTATTAATCTATGAAAAAATAGGAGATTTAAAACCACATTATGCTCAATCCTATCTTGATCTTGCCAAAAGTTATAAAGAGAATAAAAAGTATGAAAAATCGTTTGAACTTTATAAAAGAATTTTAAATAATGACGACAAGAATATCGATTTCTCTGAAATATTACCTCAAGCAGAAGCGCAATTCAGACATTTCCTAAATAATCATAGATCCGAAGTATCATATACCGATTTACCAAAAGATCTACTAATTGCAGAAGGCTCTCATGTACGTATAGTTTTTGAATGGAATAAACCTCTTACAGAATTTGAATTACAGTTCGTTGATCCTCAGAAAAAGTTTTATAAATGGTCTCATACGTTTGAAGGAAATCAAGAATTACTTTCGACCAGAATAAAAAGCGGTGTCTTATCAGAAGAATTCATTATAGACGACCCTTTTATAGAAGGAGAATGGATTATTAATATTCAATCTTTTGAAAAAGAATCGAGCCCTACTCCTTCGTTAATGAAATATACAATTTATAGAAACTATGGACTTTCTAATCAAACAAAAAGTGTGAAAGTTATTAAACTGTATAATCAAGAACAGAAAGTAACATTAGATAAATTTGTTTTATAAAACAATATAAAGAGAATTCTATTTTAACATTTGCCTAAACATTTAAAAGTTTTAGGAAGCTCGTTATTTTCTAATCATACGGTTCTTAAATACATTAACCTTTTTTGGATAAGTTCCTTTCTATAACGATATACGAGTTATATGCTCTCGAAAAGTGATTAATTGATGGGAAATTGATCGTAAAGAATTACTGTTTCTAATAGTTATGCAGAAAAGTCAGAACATTTAACTGATTACTGCCTTCTTAGAGATTGAAAAGGAGTAAAAAGAACATAATTAGAATATAGCTATTTTTTGCTATTTGTACCTCAAGTAAATCTTTTGAATACTATTGGCGACCTCAATGTTACAGGTTAGAGTCTTTTTGTTAACACTGGCAAAGAACAACAAAAACTATGTAAAGTAGGATTTTTCTAAAAAATTGATTTTGAAATTATTAAATTAGAACCTGAATTCTAAAAGCTAGATAGCACTACTCCAACCACAAACAAGATTCTTATTATATAATAAAAATTGTCACTTAAGAGCCTTATTTTTGTTTTATACTATATGAACTCATTTTATGAGCACTACTAAACTTATTTTAAATCATCCAAAATCAGGAAAAGCATTTTGATCATTTATGAGCAAAGACAATACTAAGATTATTACAGCATTCATTAACGATGATGATAAAGTTATTAAGGAATTTTACCAAAAAAACCTACCTGTAGTGTCTATTTATGTCACACAAAATCATGGGAATCAAGACGATGCTAAGGATGTTTTTCAGGATGCGATGATAATCATATACGAAAAAATCAAAACCAACACTTTAGATATAAAATGTGCTCTTGGAACCTATGTATGTGGAATAAGTAGAAATTTGTGGCGTAATAGACTAAGAAAAGATAATAAGCTGTTAATTAAGACTAATATCATTATTCCGGATATTGAGGAAGAAAAAATTCCTATCGAATATATGGATAAAATGGACAAAATATTCTTAATCCAAAAACATCTTTTAAAACTTGGGGAAGGTTGTAAAGAAATTTTATTGTTATTTTTTAGTGGTTATCATATACGAGATATTGCTGTAAAAAGAAATCTTACGGAAGCCTATACCAGAAAGAGAAAGTTTATGTGCCAAAAAAAATTAACAGGAATAATTGAAAAAGATCCTATTTTCAGAGAACTAAAAGAATCATATAAATCCAAATAAGTCATGAAAAGAACTCAGGAATTATTTGAAAAAATCGATGCATATTTAAATGGTGATTTAAAAGGAAATGATCTAGAATTATTTGAAAACACCTTAAAATCTGATGCCGAATTACAAGAAGAAGTTGATACATATCGATTAATGCAAGAGGCGTTAAAAGATACCGATGTAATTACATTTAGAGAACGACTTAAAACTATTGACACTGAAATAGAAGAAGAGAAATTTAAAAAAGTTACATCAAAAAAACCTTTTAGTATATATTATAAAATAGCCGCTGTTTTTATAGCAATAGTAGGGGTTTCATCATTTTTATGGTTGTTTAATCCTATAGAAAACAACTTATATGAGCATTATTATGTTCCTTATCCGATGGATGAACTTACAAGAAACAGCCATACTACTCTAAGCGAATTAAAAGATGTATCCATACTTTATGAGAAAAAAAAGTATCAAAAGGCAATTCCGACACTAGAAAAACTTGTTCAAAAACATTCCACAGATGATAAGTTAAAATTGTATTTAGGCAACAGTTATCTTAATCTTAACCAAGAAGAAAAGGCCATTGTTTTATTCGAAAGCATATTAAAGAATGATACATTTCGCGATGATGCACTTTGGTTTTTATCTTTAGTCTATATAAAGTTAGAAGATTACGATAGAGCTATTAATTTCCTTAAAGAATTAGTCTCTTATGAAAACTTATATAAAAAGAGTGCCGTGGATTTACTTGAAAAATTACAATAAATACATTTTTTGGATAATGACATTTGCTTTGTAGTTTTCACGGTTTAAAAACAATCAATAAAGTTATCTATATCCTATTTTTATATTTTAGCCACGTTACCATTTAATATATGATAATTATCTCAAACTTTCGTCTCACTGTACTATTCTTTTTTTGCACTCTCTTTTTTCCTTTTAAAAGTACAATTGCACAAACCAAAATCGATACTACAAGGGCTTCGCAGTATTATAAAAAAGCAGATTCTCTGTTGACCCAAAAAAAACATGAAGAATCTATAATATCTTTCAAAAAAGCACTTCCAGAATATAAAAAAGCAAAGGCCTGGGAAAAAGTTGCTAGTTGTTATAATAAGATTTCTGAAAATCAATGGCGGAGTCACAAAATTGAAAAGTCACTACAAAATGCAAAGAAAGCTTTAGAAATAAGTGATAAATATCTAATACAAGAAAATCAAGAAAAAGCAAATGCTTTTGATAATATGGCTAATTATTATGAAAATATTCCTGATTATGATCAAGCTCTCGTATTATACAAAAAAGCGTTAAAAATTAGACAAAAACTATTTTCAGAAATCCACCTGGACATAGCAAAATCATATAATAACATAGGTGTGTTCCATTATCAAACAGGCGATTATACAAAATCAATACATGATTATGAAAAAGCTTTGGCTATTAATGTAAAGATTTTGGGTTTAAATCATCCAAAAACTGGAGATATGTATAATAATATAGGAGCTGCATATACTCAACTTGGAAGATCTCAGAAAGCAATAGAATATTACAAAAAGAATTTAACAATAAAGACTAAAACTTTAGGCAAAGATCACCTCTATGTTGGATATACTTATGGAAATTTAGCTGCAACTTATAGAAGTCTTAATAATATTAGTAATGCAATAGATTATGGTCAAAAAGCATTGTTGATTTTTATAAAACACAATCATTTACAAAATTTAGTCCTAGTATATAGAGGTTTAGGAAGTAGTTATTCCGCAAATGGTGAATATTATAAAGCATTAACTTATTTTAAAAAAAGTTTACATATCGAACATCAACTTTATGGAGAGAATAGTTTACATGCGGGAGATACATATCAAAATGTAGGGAGTATGTTTTTTGGTATGGGTTCTAATGAAAAAGCTCTAGATTATTATAAAAGGGCATTACAGACCTATGAGGCTTCACTAACAAAAAATCATCGCAAGGTTGGAGGTATGTATGTTAATATTGGAAATGTATATGTTCGTAAAAAAAAGTATGAAATAGCTTTGAAATATTATAAAGATGCTTTAAAAATATTCAATACTATCGTTGAGCAAGATAAAACTTTCATTGCTTCTGTATATAGTGATGTAGGTGCAGTCAGTTTAGAGAAGATGGAGTATAAGGATGCTTTAAAATATTATCAAAAAGCATTACAAATTTTATGTATTGAATATGGAAAAGAACATATTCTTACAGGAGCTTTTTATAACGATATTGCAACCGTATATCATAAACAACAAAAATATGATATGGCAATTTCTTTTTTTGATAAGGCATTTATAGCCAATTCCAGAAATAATACTTCCAGCAATGTTAACCCGTTTAATGTTAATGAATATCAGGATGTACATTTGTTTCTGCAGACTTTGGAAGGAAAAGCCAAAACATTATTATCAAAATTTAAGGATAATAATAATAAGCAAGATTTAACTAAAAGTATTGCGATATACAAACAAGCAGATCTTGTCATTAATACTATACGACAATCCTACCAAAATTATCAAGATAAAGTTTCTTTTGCTAAACAAGCAAAGGAAATCTATACAGATGCGATTAATACACTCCTAATAGAATATAAGGAAACAAAAGAAGAATCATTATTGGCACGAGTATTTTATTATCTAGAGAGAAACAAAAGCAATATATTAAAAGAACTCCTGAATGATTCTCATGCAAAAAATTATACAGGATTACCAGACGAACTTTTAACAACGGAAAAAATAATAAGAACAAATCGAGCTTTTTATATCTCGCAGATCTTAAAAGAAGAATCTAAAAAATCAATTGATACGCTAAAAATTAAGGAGTATGAAAATGAATTATTTAATATTAATAGAAGAAGAGATTCCTTAAATCAATCATTAGAAAAAAACTATCCTAAATATTTTAAGCTTAAATATAATAATGATATCGTTAAAACTTCTGATATCCAGAAACAATTAGATGATAAAACAACGCTATTAGAGTTTTTTACCGGAGATAGCATCACCTATGCTTTTACCATTTCTAAAAATGAAATTGCTGTGCAAGAATTAGCAACTCCAAAACTCACAAAACAGGTTGAACAATTTCGTGAAAGTATTACTAGTAAAAACATCCAAGAGTTTAAAAAACAATCACATTTACTATATAATGCACTTGTAACTCCGATAAAAGAACAACTTAAGGGAGATAAACTCATCATTGTTCCTGATGGATCTCTATGGCATCTTAATTTTGAATTGCTATTGACTCAGAACGATGTATCAGAAAATCCGGGAGAACTTTCATATTTACTGAAAGATTATGCCATTAACTATGCAAACTCTGCCAACCTATTATTTAATCCTTTTAAAAAGGTAACATCAAAAGATAAGAAGGAAGGATGCCTTGCATTTTCTTTTTCAGATTCGACCAATATTGTAAACTCAAAAAACATGAGTTTGGCTACATTAAGAGATGCCGCTGACGACCTGCCAGGAACTCGCAAAGAGATTAGAGCTATCGCTGACATTATTGATGGCCAATATTATTTTGGAACAGCAGCAAATGAGGCTAACTTTAAGAAAAAAGCGAATCAGTATAAGATTGTACATTTAGCCTTACATGGTGAGGTGGATAATGAAAGGCCAGAGAATTCTAAACTCTTTTTCACCAAATCTAAAGATACGATAGAAGATAATTTATTATATGCTCATGAATTATTTGCTTTGGATATCCCATCAGAACTTACTGTATTAAGTGCTTGTAATACAGGAACGGGGAAAATCGCCAAAGGAGAAGGAATCATGAGTTTGGGGAATGCTTTTCAATATGCAGGTACCAAAAGCTTGCTCCTAAGCAGTTGGGAAGTACCTGATAATACAGCTCCAGAATTGATGCAATATTTTTATACCAATCTTAAAGCGGGGATGAATAAAGGGAGAGCTTTACAACAAGCAAAATTACAATATCTTAAAACCGCAGATCGCTATCGCAAAGCACCTTTTTACTGGGGAGGATTTTATCTGGTAGGAGATAGTGCTCCGATACAGTTTAGTACTATTAATTACTGGTATTGGATTCTTGGGTTTGGAGCTTTAGGAATACTATTGTTAGGATTGTTTTTATATAAACGAAAAAGAAGATAGCTAAGAAAATTTACGTCAGTCACGGATTTTATCCAGTGTTTAAACTGGCGTATCTTAGTTCTATTAAACAAAGTCCTAAAATAGTTGATAAAAAGAATAGTGTTTTTATACCTGAGTCTGAGTACGATTTTCAGAGAATAGAGTCAGTGTTTATTTACCATAGTTCTTACTCTTATCGCTTACTCATACGCAACACGGAAAACATTTCCGCGCTGTCACATCCGAACGATTGGGTTCAAGACATACAAAAGTTACCTAATGAAGATAAAAATCACTTGTTATATTTGATAGATAATGTTATCCAAAACGTAAAAACTAAGCAAGCTTTCTCATAAAAAAACAGCCACCTATCTCTAGATGACTGTCTGTTAATTATTATGTTCTTACTCTTACCGCATACTCATCGACGCCACTAGAAAAATTCTAGCGGTAGCGATCACTCTAGCGGCAGCAGGGGAAGCTAGAAACTTATTAAAAACAGTGATCAATCTATACAATCAAGAAAGACCACATATGAGTATTGGAAATTTAACTCCGAATCAAGTATATCAAAACAACATAAAAACCGAAAAACTATGGAAGAATTATTATGTAAAAAGTCCTATCATTGTAAATCAATAATAGGACTAAGATTAAGTTGTAAATCTATTTTAGGATTAATGTAAAATATGTAAACTTTTTTTAGGACGAGACATCTTTACCGCCACTAGTCACAGCCTTAAATCCGCATGTTTATAAGAGAAAACAACCGCAAACCTTTGAAACCAAATAGTTTGCGGTTTTTAGTATTTTCACCTAAATTGGTGTTGCGATAAAACACTGATATGAAAATATTAAATTCTTCTCACATAAACCCTTTTGGTGGTTTAAATTTTGTTTTACAAGAATTTGAAAACAAAAAAATAGGGAAATTGTTGCAGGAACATTTACCAAAATTACCTGCTCAATGCAAATATTCTTGGAAAGATATATTGTATTCTTTTTGGTCAATCTATTTTTGTGGAGGAGATTGTATAGAAGATTTAGGAGGTAATTTTCATCATCACTTAAAGCATACTCATTTTTTAAATATCCCAAGTCCTGATAGAGTATTAGAAAGGTTCAAGGAACTAGCTCTTCCTAAAGTGGTGATAAAAAGTCCCAGAGGAAAAAGCACACATGAATTGAGCATTAATAAAGATATCAATACCTTAAATTTAAAAGTATTGACATCCTTGGGAGGATTGTTAGGAGATAGCTTGACTCTTGATTACGATAACACCTTCATTTTTAATGATAAAGCAGATAGTGCCAATACCTATAAAAAGCGATATGGATACTGTCCAGGAGTAGGTATAGTTGGAAATCATATTGTCTATGTAGAGAACAGAAACGGCAATAGCAATCCTCGTACTTTACAGAATCAAACCGTCTCAAGAATGTTTGACTTATTGGATGAATCTAAGATAAAAATCAAATCTTTTCGAGCTGATAGTGGTTCTTATTTATATGATGTGGTCAATCTAGTTAGTCAAAAGACAGATTATTTTTATATAACAGCTCGCATGAGTGCTGCTCTTTCAAAAGCCATTGCTAGTATTTCCACTTGGCAAAAAATAGAAAGTAAACAAGAGATTATATATCGTGGAGAAACTCAATTCAAACCTTTTATAAGAGCTAATAGAGATACCATAAACCCTCAGGATCTTAAAACATACCGTCTGGTAGTATCCAAAATAGAACGAAATGATAAACAAGTGAATCTTTTTACTAATGAAGCTTATATTTATTCAGCTATTCTTACTAATGATCAGAATATGGATGTTAATGATGTTGTCTTTTTTTATAATCAACGCGGAACAGTTGAAAAAGAATTTGATGTATTAAAAAATGATTTTGGATGGGATAATTTACCTTTTTCAAAATTAGAACAGAATACCGTTTTTATGATTTTTACTGCAATGTGTAGAAATCTATACAACTATGTAATTACTAGCTTTTCTCAAATATTTGAGAACCTTAAATCCAATTTTAGAATCAAAAAATTTATCTTTAGATTTATTACAATCCCTGCCAAATGGGTTAAAACTTCTCGACAACGCAAACTCAGGATATATGGGAATATACATTTCAAAACCTAACTAAAAAACAAGGAAGATCCCAAAATGACTTATTAAAAAGTAAACCCCAACAAAGTTGGGGCTAAAGCATATACCTCATTGTCTTCTCAAACACCTATACAATTAGTTCTCTGAAAAATTTAGAACTAAAAAGTGGAAAAATCTAAATACCTTAGAGGGTTTTCAACTTAATCTTAAAAAAAAACTTAAATTAATCGAGACATGCGGATTTAAGGCACAGACTAGCGGGAGCGGGGGGTATAAAACTCGATAAAATAGACAATCAGCCATTTGGCCATTTTTTTAAAATAAGTCCATTTAAATAGTTTAGAATTTTATTATCTATTGGATAACTAACTTTTTTATCATCGCATAATAGCATTGATGGTAGATGAAAATCAAAAAGAGTATCAATTTTATCATTCATAGCAAAATATATAAAAGTGCTTGAACAAGAATCTTTATAATCACTTCCTGAATAGGCTTTTATATTCCTTTTAATATTCGACTTTGATTCAAAAAACTGATTAAGTATTTCACTTTTATCAATTTCGTAACTCTCATAACCTTTTTTATCAGATAAATAATAAACTTTATTCTGGTCATTATTATCAATAACAAGATACTTGTCATTAATATTAAAAACAATATGCTTTCCTAAATCATTTTTTAAATTTTCACTAATAAACTGATTTATACTATCTATCCTTGCTTTATCAAAATTTGTTTGTGAGTTACAAGATGTTACAAATAGTATTAATATAATATTAAAAAGTAAATGCCTCATAATAATAGTTTCATAATTTTATTTGAACCCTGGTAATGCTTTCGCATTTGGTACTTTAGTTTTTGGTCCATGTGTTGTTCCGTCGATTTGGTCTGAACTTCTTCCTAAAACTCTTAAAACCAAGTTCTCTGTTCTAACTGCATCTTGATGTGCAGTACTTTTTCTTCCTAATGACAATGGACGTCCATGACCAAAAACCTCATGGAAAGAAGTTACAGCACCATCATTGTCAGCATGGTTTTCAATTATTAAAGAGTGTGTGCCGTCATCGGTTATAACCGTTGCTGCACCTCCAATATCACCAGCTATAGTAGATGCAGGAATACCTCCATATTTGGCTTCAATAGCTGCTAGGTCTAAATAAGATGGTAATTTACTTTTAAATGCGTTTTTACCTGATGTAGAAACATTTTTAGAACCATCTGATTTAAACTCAACTTTATGCTCGGAATCAGAATTGATAGCTCCTGTTACAATTTCAGCCAACGCTAAATCATCTCCTTTAAGTCCAGATAAAGCTTCCTTTAGTGCATCTCCATCAATTTTATCAAACGTTTTTTTATTGTTTCTCTTTCCTCTTGTAAATAAAGCTCTTAAAGCATCAAATTTCTTATCAGCAAATACTGTGTTAAAATTGTTGTGAACTTTTTTAGCATCATCTTTCGTTACTCCAATAACTTCTCTTCCATCAGGGTCAATAAAGCTTAAAGGATTATTCAATACATATGCATAAGGCGTATCAGTATGATAAAATTCAGCTAATGGGTCAATGTTCATCCATCTACCCAATGCAGGATCGTAATTCCTTGCTCCAAAGTCTAGCCATTCTAAGCCTAATTCATCCTGTTCTTCTTTCCCACCAAAACCGTAGTTGTGTTCAGATACAATCAGGTCATTATACCCTTTATGTTGTAGTCCAAAAGGATAGTAATTCTTTTCTTGTAAGATTTCGTGCGCATAATCATTATCTCCGTCAACATCTGCATCATTTCTAAGAACATCGATTTTCCCATCGTTGTCGCGGTCTGCGTATGAGAGTCTGATATTCCCTAAATGGTCTTTATACTGATATACATAATCAAATTCACCTTCTCCATTAGGTTCTACATAACCTTCTGGATGGTTAAAGAACTTAAGTTGTCCGTTTTCATACACGTGATTACCCGCGTATTCTACTATTAAAGAACTTCCTCCAGAGACAACTTTCTTTTGTTTCGCTCCAGTGGCATCGTAAATATAGCTAATATTTCCTGTTCCTTCACTATTAGAAATCGCAACACTATTAGGTAAGTTTAAATGATTATAGCTAATGTTGGTAATCCCTTTATTTTTATCCATCGTCATATTACCATTTACATCATAAACATAATCGTTACCAGATGTATTTCCATCGTTAAAACCTTTGGTATTACCAGTATCGCTAACGGATAATAATTTATTACCCCAATCATATTTGTAGGTAAGATTATCCATTACATTACTATATCCACCAGTGTCAAAACGATATAAATCTTTAATGTTTCCATTTTTATCATAACTCGCTCCCATGTCATATTGAGCAGATCCAGAAGCACCTCCTATAAAAGAACTATATTTTAGCCTATTCAGATTATCATAATCATAGCCATAACCTCTATTGGTGTTATCATTAGCAGTTTTCCAATGCGATTCACTTATATTACCATTATACAAGGGTTTAATATTAAGAGTCGTAGTTGTATTATAATTAATCTTAAAAGCAAATAAATCAGCACCCAGATCCTGTGTTGGATCGTTTATTTGTTTTAGCCACCCTCGTACGTTATAGATATAATTGATTTCCTGCAATCTACTTGAGTTAAGTGCTCCTCCAACTTCTTTGGTTGTTAATTGCCCTAATCGATCATAAGTATTATTTACAATAACTTCTTCTGCTTGCGTATTGACCTTTTGCGTTTGTTGTAATAATCGTCCGGTATGGTCATAGTTAAACTTATCTACAGTTACTATGGCAGGATTATTATCCTTAGCATGTATAGTTTTGGTTTCTTCGACTCTACCTATAAAATCCAATTTATTCTCTACAATGTCTATAGTATTGAGATAGTCATTTTTATTCGAAACATAAATTGGTCTTCCTTTTTGATCATAATATGTAAGGGTGGTGATCCATTTATCTGTTCCAAGTACTTTTATTTTACTTCCTGTAACTAACGATTTGGTACGATCACTGGTGTCTACTCCGTAGACCGTTCCCGGATCTGATAACCCATCGATATCAAAATTATAATCATCATAATAGTTGACTGTAAGTATTTCTATATCTTTATCTGGAAACGCATCATTACTATAATGTAATGTAGTTCCTCCGATTATATTAGCTGGTTCTCTCTTTTCCCAAAACGTACTAATTCCGCTCATTGCCACAAGTAAGGTTCCTCTATTACGTGTACTCTTATATATACCGGTATAAGCAACCCTTCCAAAAGCATCGTATTTGGTAAACAACCATTCTCCTTTTACTTTTTGGTTGGCATCTTGCGTGAGTATAGGTTGGTCTAATTTGTTATAGATAATAGACTCCCAATCGGTGAACCCCCCCTTTCCAGGAATTTTCTTTTCTACCAGACGGTTTCTGTAGTCGTACTTATATTGATAACAGAGAGTATTTAATTCCACAGAATTCACTCCATCACTAGTATTTACTTTTGGTGGAATTACATAGGTTAAATTCCCAAAATCATCATATACATAATAAGTATCATGCGGTATACCTTCATTAAATGTTTGTTTTAAAATTACTCTACCTCTTTTGTCTTTATATTCCTTGGTTGTATGATCGTCGAGATGGGTTTGATCGGATTGCCAGTTTTCATCTTTAGTAATAGTAACATATAATTGATTAGCATTATAAAATCCATCTTTTACCAATTGCGGTTTTCCTGTGTTTTTCCTTTCAAAAATAACTTTGAAGCGTATTACTGTATCTATAACATTAGTACTCCATTCAAATTTTATGGTATGGTCATCATTGTTAGCTGGATCTGCGTTCCAAGCCGTTCCTGGAGCCCCTTGTTTTAATATACGACCTAATGAAGAAGACTCGAGTATACGTTCAGAATAGGCATTAAAATTTTTATCGGATGCTAATACATCTGGAAAATCATTAGGATACTTATTTTTATAGTACTCATTAATATGAGTATTTATATCTACAACGCTATAACTTCCTACAGGGTTCGTTGATCGAAAAGGTAAATATTCTTTAGTCTGCCTGCCTAAAACGTCATACTCTACATGGGTAACAATGTCTTTTTCTTGAGGAGATGCTTTTATAGCTCTGAGTTGTTTTTCACGTCCTATATTATCATAGTATATCACATTCTCAATAACATCTTTATTATATTTGATCTCACTAGAAGTGTTCATAGGTTCTTGATAAACCCTAGTGAATATATAGTTTTCTGTATCAGATAATGTTAGATCGTGTATTGATGCTACACATCCTTGATTTGTACCGTATTCATCAGGACATCGGTCTCTATTATTAGCAACATAACCTGTAGGTTGTGTACATGCGCTTAGCATAGTATTAGGATCTCCCAAATTATCACCGTCTGTGTCTGCATACCATATGATAATAGGATTAATTTTTGCTTGCACAGGTGTTTTGGTACTAGCATAACATTGCGTTACCGAGTTATAGGTTTCTGCATGGTACACAGTGGAGGTACTAATAGTAGGTGTAATAAATTCATTGCCAGTACTAATTAGTGTTCCTCCCGAATCGTACCATCGAATATTATTTCCATTAGTGCCAGGAGTTGCAGTAAGTGTCACTGTTCCCAAACCACATCGGCTTACATCGGTTCCAGAAGCTATTCCCGGTACCGGATTAATTACTGCTCTAATTGCTATTCGCATAGAAGAACCTGCGCTGCAACCTGTATCGGTATTATAGCTTTCTGCATAGTACGTAGTAGTGGTACTGATAGTTTGAGTGATAAATTGATTTCCAGTTTTTAATAAGGTTCCTGCTTCATTATACCAGCGTATGCTATTGGCGTTGGTTCCCGGAGTTGCATTCAGTGTAACTTTTCCCGAACCACAGTGATTTACGTCTGCGCCAGAAGCTATTCCCGGTACTGAGTTAATTACTGCTCTAATTGCTTTTCTGTTAGAAGAACCTGCGCTACAACCTGTATCGGTATTATAACTTTCTGCATAGTAGGTAGTGGTGGTACTAAGAGTAGGCGTAACAAATTGATTTCCGGTACTTAACAATGCTCCCACTTGATTATACCAACGTATGCTATTGGCATTGGTTCCTGGAGTTGCGCTAAGTGTAACTGTTCCTGAACCGCAATGACCTGCATCTGCTCCAGAAGCTATTCGAGGTATTGGGTTAATTACCGCTCTAATTGCTTTTCGGTTTGAAGAACCTGCACTACAACCTGTATCTGTATTATAACTTTCTGCATAGTACGTGGTGGTAGTATTGATAGAAGGTGTGATAAATTGATTTCCAGTTTTTAATAATGTTCCTGCTTGATTATACCAGCGTATGCTATTAGCATCGGTTCCTGGAGTTGCATTCAGTGTAACTGTTCCCGAACCGCATCTCCTTACATCTGTTCCAGAAGCTATTTTTAGTATTGGATTAACTATATAATCAATTCTTGTAGCTGTACTCCAACATCCTCCTTTATGATATGCTTTAAGGTAATGTACACCACTTTCTGCAAAAGAAATAGATTCACTATTATTATCAAAACTTTCTCCTTCAGAAGTAGTTTGCCAGTACCATATCGTACTAATGTTAGGTGGATTATTTCTTCTTAGTATGGTTCTACCACAATTTTGAATAGGGCTCTTTACGGTAGGTTGATCTGGTATAGGGTTAACAGTATACTGTACTTCTATTGCTGGCCCCCAACAGTCGTTTGATTTGCTTTTGGCTCTTAAATAATAAACACCACTCGTGTTAAATTTTTTTGTATTTCCTCCTTCTAAGATACTGGTATCATTAGCTCTTTTTTGCCAATACCAATCTTCTCCACCTGGTGGTTTTACTGAAAATGACAAAGTGGTACTACCACAATCTTTTTTAATTGTAGGTATTTCTGGTTTCGAAGGTAGTTTTTTGAGGTTATACGTTATTTTGGTGGCTGTACTCCAACATCCTGTAGTATTATTTTGTGCTTTTATATAATATACATTTCCTGTAGCATTACCCTCGGTAAAACTTATTAACGATTCAGAGTTAGATCTATCAGTTCCAGAATCGGAGCTCTGCCAATACCAAGTAAGACCATTTGGAACATTACTAGAGTTAAAACTTAAGGTTGTACTACCGCAAAGTTCTGTAATAGAAGGCATAGAAGGAGCCGTTACTGGTGGTGGTATAGTAACATAAACAGATCCAGAGTCATCGCTCCAGCCACTGTTATAATCATAGGCTCTAATATAATACCGTCCAGAACCTTCATTAGCCGTATATGTTGCATCATTTCCCAAATTAAAATTTTCACCATTAGGATTTTTTCCTTGCCAAAACCAAATCACATTGGGGTCAGGCTCTCCCGTTCGGTTTAATACTGCGCTATTACAACTTAAACTAACCGAAGGGTTTGGAGGAGCAACAACACTACCTGTTAAAGTGACATCTATTTCATAAGAATATTGTTGGTTTACTACACAAGTTACTCTTGCCATACCAGAATCTACAAAGCTTATATCTGCTTTGTTTTCTGTTTGAAAAACTATAATTCCGCCTGTCACATACCATTGGTATGTAGGATTTCCTTGAAAACCAGATAAAAATAATTCATACCTATGAGTTTCTCCAATATTTGAAATAGTCGGCCCCCCAATATTTCCTTGTACTTGTGCTGATATAGTATTCGATTTTAGTGCGAAGAAAACCAACATGATAGCTAATGTGATTATCTTATTATTTACTATTTTATTCTTTATCATCATCATTAGTTTTTGTAGTTGTATTTATTTTCTGACACCAAATTTCCTTCATCATCTTTTACGTATTCTAAACGATTAAAGTCATCATATTCATAATACATGGTATAGCCTTTTGGATCGGTTACACTAGTAATTCCAATTAATGGATCATAGGTATAAGTAGTAACCATACTGTTAGGTAATGCACTTCTAAGATTTAGAAGAGCTTCCCTTAAAATTTGTTCTGTACAGGTGGTTTCTCTACAGTGATCGACATCATTTTTGGATTTGATTTGCAAACTTGTAACATACTCAGATATATCTTCATAAGTAGCATTTTCTATTTTTGCTATAGGATAATTAGCATCATATCCCCATATATATGCAGTATGAATACCTACTTCTCTATTGGAAGTTTCAAGAATATTACTCTTATGATCATATTTATGATATGTAATCACAGTATTGAGATCATCACTTTCTTTACCTTGTTTAAAAGTTTCAGGAACTAATAATCCATTTTCTTGTTTATAAACAATATGTTGCGTCGTTATTTTTTTTGTAGCTATATAGTTTTCTGTACGAATACGCTCGTTTACCCTATTTGCTTGGATTAAGGATATTGCAGTTTGTTTTTCCTCATCACTTACATCATTAAGAAACTCTAAACTCTCGGGATAATAGTAGATAGAACTCTGTCTTTCTCCATTACTATTAGATGTTTCCATACTTATAGGTTGTCTATGCAATTTTGTGATATCATTATTGTATATATAAGTAATTTTATTCGTAATAGAATCTAAAGATGATCCAGAATTGTACCTTGTGTTTTCTACACTTGTTAGTGGTATCCATTTACTAGGTATTTGATATTGAGTAACCCCTATTTCTCCAGAAAAATAAGCTACTGGAGAATAATTTGCAGCCCTAATTTCTTCGGTATATTTAGTCGAATATTTATTTCGTATAGATTCTACAAGTTTTTCTTCATTATAATGATATGTACCTAATAGATATCCATTTGTTATGACTGGAGTATTAGGGACATCAAAATCTATTATTCTTTCGAAATCATTAGAGAAAACATAACTTGAGGTTATATTGTTACCATTCCCAATAATATTTTCTTTAACCACAGAGTACCCAACGATATTTCCGGTAATAGTTCCTGTAGTAGGAATATTACTATTGGATTGTCTCTTTAATAATGTATATATAACTGTCCCCAGATTACTACTTCTTTGTATACTATAGACCTGAGAATAGTTGGGAGAACTAATTAATTTTCCTGAAGAAATACCTTTGGAAATTGTGTAATCGTATGTTCTGGTATTTTTTGGTGAAATAATTTTTTGTATCCTGAGGCCTCCTGTTTTAAGTTTAGTAACAAATTCAGAAAAAATCTCATCGTACTCAATAGTTCCATTTAAAATTTCAACATCTGGATTTGTACTTAATATATAGGGAGAAACTTCAAACTTTAGTTGGTATTCTCCAGGACCTAAATCAACAAAATACTTAGCTTTAAATGTTTTGATAAACTCTTGTTGTGGCCAATTTGCAATGTCATCCTGAAATGCAGTATGAGAAAATTTTCTGATCACGGTTTCACTAACCCCTTCTAGTTTTACTAATTGTAGGTTTATATCATTACTAAATAAATTAGTTACACCACCAAAATTCTCATATCTAATGTCATAAGATAATTCTATTGACTCTACATTACCAGTAATAGTAATAGGTAAACTGGTTGGAACTCCAGTGTTATTTTGCTGAACTCCATTTCGAGCGATAAATTCTATATTATGGGATGAGTCGCTCGTTTTATTTAATGGTTTTAACGGTAGATGTTCATTAAGTTCATAATCATAAGAGACTGTACCAGAACTAGGGTAAGTAATCTCTTTTAGTGTAGCCGTTTTACTATATTTTAACACCGATTTTCTGTCAGCGCCAGTTAATTCTAGTAATCTTAAATCGGTAGTGTTTTTAATGTAAGGAATTTTAATAACATCAATATCATCTTCTGATGAAATGGAATTCAAAAACCCAACACCAGATCTTAAATCACCTATCCCTATTTTATCTAAGGAAGCTGCTATTTTTTCAAAAATAGTTCTCTTTTCAATTGAAATATTAACACTTGACAAGGAATTATAAAAATCTTCAAACTCTTCAAGGTTTACTACTTCTGTTGGCAGGAATTTAGGTATTAAGTTATCTTGTTGATTGTTAACTCCATTGTAATATCCCCAATAATCGTGACTATTAGAATATTTAGAAGGCAAATTATACTCTTCATGATATGCAAATTTGTAAGGAGGTATAGTCTCGGTTTGGCCTATGTTAAATTCTTCAATTTGCAGGAGCTTTAACCTTAAATTTTGTTTTCTCTGCTCGTGATTCTGGTTTTTGTATTCTGGATTAAAATAATCATGTGTAAATTTGTAGGTTTTAATCGGATTTGTGTTTTGAGTATTATAAATCTCAACATTAGAAAGTCTTTGTGGATTCCCTTTTCCTAAATCCAGCCTTGTATCTGTATTAAAAACTATTTTACCTTCATCCCATTGTATTTCATTGAGTACATATTTATCAAAATATCGGGTGTATGAAATAGATTTTTCAAGTTTTTCATAATCAGGTAAACAATTGGTGGGTCTATTGGTATAAGAAGCATCTGCAGATCCAATAATTCGTCGATCTACGACAGTAGTATTTATTAGACTTTCTTGTCCATAATCTCCATCATTTTTATATAGAAAATTAATTTCAGAATTGTTCGTAAGAATAATTTTTGTTAGTAACCAAGAGTTTGTCATTGATCTGGTATTACTAAACTCGGTTGATACAGGTTCTGTACTTTTAAACCAGGTTTCGGATTCTTCTTTTTTAGAAAATTCATATATAATACCATCAGGTGTTGTAATCTTGAAATTTCGATTATTAGTAGGATTGTACTCTATTTTTAGGTTATTTTTTTGATCGATCATAATTCCTTTACCCGGTATACGTGATCCCACTTTAGGAAGAGATTGTACAATAAACTTTCCTGAGTATCCCCCAAAATTATATAGGAACAAATCTGGTTCGGCATCATAATGAACTCTACAACTTTGATAGCTGCTTCCGAATATTGGAGTTTCTTGTGCTGAAGGTGTAACTTCACAATCAGTCGGAGTGGTTTGAGTGTAACATGTAAGTAAATTTGCTGTAGGGACATTATATTCAGGGTTAGAAAAATAGCCTAATCCTCCATTTTCATTAAAACCAAAATCATCAATACCGCGGATTTGTCTGGTAATCATTCCTCCAGCATTAAGGCTCCATCCCAGACCTGCCCAACTAGCTTCTTGTTTAATTTTTATACCAGAGGCATGATAACTTAAACTTATAGGTAAGGTATATCCGTTGGCGTTAATTTGATATAATGGGATGTTGATTTGTGGTACTCCCGAATAGTAACTAACAGGAGTATCTGCATACTTAGCTAATGCGGCTACTGTTGGAGTAGCAGAAAACTCTACAGCAGGTGGATTTAACTGATCATTTGATTGCCCTACTAATAACGAATTAATAGAGATTTGTATCAAACAAAAAAGTAATGTTTTTTTTAATTTCATAATAAAAAATTCAATAAATGATTGATTTGTGTGATTAATAAAAATTTATCCTTTAGTCATTTTGAAGGTAGAAGTTTGAGTTTTATGCCTATAGTGTCGTTGTAGAAAAAAATGATACCCTGTTTTGGGTGTTATTTTTAAAAAAAATGAAAACATAATTTCACAAATCATCATAAAGCATTGATTTTCTAATTCTTACACTAAAAACACTCTTAATACTTCTTTTCAATATTTTGTATCTAGAGAAAATCGCCTTTCTCTTCATCACTTAATGGTTTAATTGTAGCCGTTTTTTTACTTTTAGTAGAATTTCCAATTAATATCAATAACTATGTCTACAATTAGTTTATAAGAGATATTCCTTATTCTGATTATTTGTTGAATCAAATATAGAGATGAGGGTTCTTTTAATACAAAGGGAATAAGTCTAGATTCCTGAAAATCGTGTATATGATTCGAGAATTTTGGTTAACAAAACCTTTTATAATCAATTATAAATGAGAAAATTACCCTATGTAAAAAAAAAAAAAAAAAAAAATAGAGTTAAAGAAGAAATCATTTTATTCAAACCTAAACGGGAAATGTTCAAACTTTTTGATCAATCAAAAATCAAAAGATTAATGATTTTAAAAAACTTAATCTGATGAGAAAAAAGTTAAACTACAATACTTTAATCCACTGATTTAGTATTCACCTCTTTCAGTGATCGTGGAAAGATTGACTAGTATTGATCCCATTATACTCCCCTTTACAAATAGAAAACCATAAGCTATCGCTCTAGTTCTTTATTTTCCCACGAAACCTCGAAGCTTTTAGCTTCCGGTTTCTCCAAAAAAACAAAGAACCACGCCATTGGCGTGGTTTTCTAATTATAGTGACCCAGGAGGGATTCAAACCCCCAACCCTCAGAGCCGAAATCTGATGCGCTATTCAGTTGCGCCACTGGGCCATTGTCTTTATGCTTTTACCGCATTATTTGATCTAAGATAATTTAGCTTTTACAATAGTAGAAATCGTTTTTCCATCTGCCTTACCCGCTAGTTGTCCGGAAGCCATTCCCATTACCTTACCCATATCTTTCATTCCTGATGCACCTGTTTTAGCAATGATATCAGCAATTACTTTTTCTATTTCTTCCTCGCTCATCTGCTCTGGCAAAAATGCTTCAATTACCTTTGCCTGATCCAATTCTGGTTGCGCTAGATCATCTCTACCTTGCTCCGCAAAAATAGCCGCGCTATCTTTACGTTGTTTCACTTGCTTCTGTAATAATTTCAGCTCCTGATCTTCTGTCAATTCTTCTTTAGCTCCACTTTCTGTTTGAGCCAATAAAATAGCAGATTTGATAGCTCGCAATGATGTTAATGCATTGGTATCCTTTGCTTTCATTGCTTCTTTCATAGCAGTCATTACTTTCGCCTGTAAACTCATAACTAGTGGTTTTAATCTTTTGGATTGCGAAGATAAAAAATAAACCGATAATCCATTTTAGATTATCGGTTTAGTTTATCTAATTTCATTAAATTGTGGATTCTATTCCAAAGTTTTAGGCTGAGCTCTTCGAAGAGCTAGCATGACAAATAATTAATCTACATTGTCATGTAGAAAAGAATTATTTTTTCTTAATTGAATATCATCATTACTATCTGTCCCTAAAGAAGTTCTTGATAACTCAGACGATCCTGGTTTAGAATCTACATCCAGTCCAGCACGTTTATAAGCAGGCTCTTTTTCGATATCATCTATATTAGATGCATTATTTCTGAACTTATAATTAAACTCCTTCATTTTAGCTCTACGCTCCGCAGCTCTGGCTTTTAGGGTTTCAGAAATTGGTTGATCTATAGGATCATCACCTTCAGAAGGTTCTGATTCTGGAGCAGGAGCAATAGTTTTCTTTTCAAAAACTACTTCTTTATCTTCCTCCATTACTTCTGCTTCAGGTGTAGCATCTATTAACCTTTTTTCCTCTTCCATATACTCCTCAAGACTATACTTACGAACACCACCGGTTTCAACTTCAGTTACAGGAACTACTTCTATAGGCTCGTTTACCTCCACTTCTAAAATATCATCTGTAAGATCAAAAACTATTGGTTTTTCCTCTTCTTCCTTATTTACAATAGCAGGTGTAGTCTCTTCAATCCGGTTATGTTCATTGCTATCCTCATTTCCACTTACAGGCATATCAAATGCCAAGGTAAACTGATCTTCTTTTTCTTTTTCCGCTTCTGCAGCAATTTCATTAGCATCGTTAACCTCTATCTGGTTGATGATTTCCTGAGCATTGATGATAACAAAATCACTCTCCGTAGAGAAAGGGTTTACCACTTCGTGATCTACAACATCTAAATTCTTAAGAAATTCGGTAGTGGGTAATAACAAAGATTCATTAATATTTTCCTCCTCTTCTTCCTCAACTAATTCATGTTTGATAATCGGCTCTTCTTTCACTTCTTCTTTCTGAGGTGCAGGAGCTATTATCGGAGTCGTTCTAGATGTTGACTTAGGAGTCAAATCATGAGTCGCCGCACGTTGCTCCTCTTCTAAGGTATGAATAATTCTTTTTGTTTCTGTATTTACAATTTCATCTTGTTGTTCTACATCAAAACCTGTTGCTATTACCGTTACAGAAATTGCATCTTCTAATGATTCATCTTCTCCAACTCCCATAATGATATTAGCACCATGACCGGCTTCTTGCTGAATGTGATCATTAATCTCTCCTATCTCATCAATAGTAATTTCTTCTTTTCCGGAAACTATTAATAAAAGTACATTTTTAGCACCCGAAATTTTATTATCGTTAAGCAGTGGCGAGTCTAATGCTTTTACAATAGCATCGTGAGCACGTTTAGCACCTGAGGCATTAGCAGAGCCCATTATTGCTGTACCACTATTACTAAGTACCGTTTTAGCATCACGTAAATCAATATTCTGAGTATAGTGATGTGTTATTACCTCTGCGATACCTCTAGATGCAGTAGCAAGTACTTCATCTGCTTTAGAGAAACCAGCTTTAAAACCTAAATTACCGTATACTTCTCGTAGCTTATTGTTATTGATAACTACTAAAGAATCTACCTGAGCACGGAGTTTTTCTACACCTAACTGCGCCTGTTCGTTACGCATTTTCCCTTCAAACTGAAATGGAATTGTAACGATACCCACTGTAAGAATATCTAATTCTCTTGCCATTTTAGCAATAATCGGTGCTGCTCCTGTTCCTGTTCCTCCACCCATACCTGCAGTGATAAATATCATCTTGGTATTGGTATCCAGCATCCTTTTAATCTCTTCGTAACTTTCTACCGCAGATTGTTCGCCCACTTCTGGGTTAGCACCTGCTCCTAATCCTTCTGTAAGAGACACTCCCAACTGTATCTTATTCGGAATAGGACTATTTTCTAATGCTTGCGCATCGGTATTACAAATAACGAAATCAACTCCTTTGATTCCCTGTTGGAACATATGATTAATGGCATTACTACCACCTCCTCCAACTCCAATAACTTTAATTACATTTGATTGATTCTTGGGCAAATCAAAAGAAATGTTCTCGAACTCCTCATTGTTACTCATAATTGCTAATTTTCTTGTTCTCTTACTTTTATTTTTAATATCATCTTATGTTCAAAACTGAACTATATTTTGCCATCTCTAAACGCTGGCACCTCACTAAAAAATGTCTACTAGACATTTTCTATACGTTCGGTCCTACTCTGCGTTATCCAAAAACTCCTTGAACTTCTCAGTCCATTTCTCTAGGATATTTTTTCTAGGTCTATTATCCACTACTGGTTTTTCCTCTTCGATACCTTCTCCTTCGATCGTTGTGGCTTCTTCTTTTATCTCCTCTTCTACTATAGCTTCTTTTATAGCAGCCTTTTTCTGTTTACCAATATGTACTAGGCTATCCATCACCAATCCTACTGCCGTTGCGTACATAGGGCTTGTGGTTTCTGGATCGCTATTACCTGCCAGATGCTCATTGGGATATCCTATACGAGTATCCATACCTGTAATATATTCTACTAATTGCTTTAGATGTTTCAATTGTGATCCTCCACCAGTCAAAACGATCCCTGCAATTAATTTTTTCTTAGGAGATTCGTGACCATAATTTTTGATTTCTAAAAAAACTTGCTCTATAATTTCCACAACTCGTGCATGGATAATTTTAGATAAGTTTTTTAGTGTAATCTCTTTTGGCTCTCTTCCTCTTAATCCTGGAATAGAAACAATCTCATTGTCTTTATTTTCTCCTGGCCAAGCAGATCCAAATTTAATTTTAAGCAACTCTGCTTGTTTCTCAATAATGGAGCAACCTTCTTTAATATCCTCGGTGATTACGTTTCCTCCAAAAGGAATTACAGCCGTATGACGGATAATTCCATCTTTAAAAATAGCTAGATCAGTAGTTCCACCTCCTATATCAATTAATGCTACACCAGCTTCTTTTTCTTCCTGACTTAGCACTGCATTCGCAGAAGCTAAAGGTTCCAACGTAACATCTGATAATTCTAATCCAGAACTTTTTACGCATCTCCCAATATTTCTAATAGATGTTACCTGACCGACTACCACATGAAAATTAGCTTCAAGTCTTCCTCCGTACATTCCTACAGGTTCTTTTATTTCGGCTTGACCATCTACTTTATATTCCTGCGGTAATACATGTAATATTTCTTCACCAGGAAGCATTACTAATTTATGCACCTGATTACATAAGGTGTCAATATCCTCTTCATCAATAACCGCATCCGCATTAGGACGCGTGATATAATCGCTATGTTGCAAACTTCTTATATGCTGACCTGCTATACCAACTGTTACTTCGCTTATTTTTACTCCAGAAACACTCTCTGCTTCCTGAACAGCTTGTTGAATTGACTGTATAGTCTGAGTAATATTATTTACCACACCACGGTGCACACCAAGGCTTTTGGATTTACCAACACCCAATACTTCCATCTTCCCATACTCATTATATCTCCCAACCATAGCAACAATCTTTGTTGTTCCTATGTCTAATCCTACCGCTATTTCATTCTCTTCTCTTCCCATATTGGTATTATTTTATTGTACACACAACTTGATTTCTAAACTGCAAACTGACTTTTTTATATTTATCCAGGCTTTTATCTTTTAGTGCTTTTTGATAAAAAGCCTTAAAGTTTTCAACCTTATTATCCAATTGTTCTACTTTACCAAAAATTACTTTAAAAGCATACACTCTTAACCCTAACTCATAATCTCCACTCTGGTTTCTATAAACACTTACCACATGTTTTTTTAAAAACTCATCTTGCTGAATTTTTCTTAACAAAGGAAAAATTTCTGAAACTTCTCTTTCAGAAACATTACTTACCAGAGGAACATGAGCCGAATAATTATCCGATAATGGCATCGTATTACCTGTAACATCTACATAAAAAGGAACAACCGCATTCACCCTTGCAATTGGCGTACGCTGTTTGATTCTTGCCTTAAGTTGTCCGTTTACAGTAAGATACACATCTGAATCTTCAATCATTTTGTGTGCATCCAGTCCCTTCTCTACAATATTCAAAACTAAAATTTCTTTACCTACGTCCGTCACCCCTACCTGATTTTGTATTAACAATTTATTAACCGTTAATTCATTTACATAAGGATTCTGTTCTTCGACAAATTCTATCTCTACTTCTTTGATCTTTCTACTATCATTTCGATTGCCTGTAAATGCAAAAAGAAATGCTATCAAAGCCACAAGACCTGCAAATTTCGTATATGTCAAAATCTTCTTCATAACGTCAACAATGCTTCTCTTATACTAGTTACTTCTTCTCCTATATCACCTGCTCCAATTGTTGTAATTACACGAGCATTACTCTTTAAAATTTCGTCTACTAAATTATTTTTCTTTACTATTTTTTTGTTTTCTAATTTTATCATTCCCAGCAACCATTCTGAAGTTACTCCTTCAATCGGCAACTCTCTTGCTGGATATATATCCAACAGTAATAATTGATCGAATTGACTAAGGCTTTCTGCAAAATCAACTGCAAAATCCTGAGTTCTACTATATAAATGAGGTTGAAAAATTGCTAACACCTCTTTTCCCGGATGCATCTCTCTTATTGCCTGATGCAACGCATTAATCTCTGTTGGGTGGTGTGCATAATCATCTACATAAACTAAATCATCGGATTTGACCTGATAACTAAAACGCCTCTGAACTCCTTTAAAAGAAAATAAAGCCTTTGCTAAGGCAGTGGTTGGGGAGCCGTATAGCAATGCCATAGCAAAGGCTGTTGTAGCATTTAACAAGTTATGTTTACCTGGCAGGTTTAAATGCAAATCCTTAATGAGTTGAGTTGGTGTTTTTAAATCAAAAATATATGTGCCATTATCAATTCGTACATTTTGAGCACAATAATCAGAATCATCTTCTATTCCATAAGTATTACCAGAAAGAGGTAATCCATTACAAACCAAAAGATGGTCTTTTGCTCTAGATGAAAATTCCAAGAATGATTCTTCTAACTCATTGGCTTTTTTATAAATATCCAGATGATCTGCATCCATAGAGGTAATTGAAGCGATATCCGGATAGAGTTGCAAAAATGATCTATCAAATTCGTCTGCTTCTACAACTACCACTTCATTCCCTTCTAGTATAAGATTTGAATTATAGTTTTCACTTATACCCCCCAAAAAAGCTGTTACTTTTGCTCCACTTTCTTTTAACAAATGAGCCAAAATTGCGGTAGTGGTTGTTTTTCCGTGAGTTCCAGCTACAGCCAAGGTGTATGTGTTTTCTGTAACAATCCCTAAAACTTCGGCTCTTTTCTTAATCGAAAATCCATTGTTTTTCACATAGTTCAATTCTGAATGATTCACTGGAATCGCCGGAGTATAAATAATCAGTGTTTCATTTGGATTTAAAAACAACTCTGGAATTGCATTTACGTCATCGCTAAAATGAATCTCAATTCCTAATTCTTTTAAATCTGAAGTAATCTGAGTTGGCGTTTTATCATATCCTGCCACATTTTTACCTAAAAACTTAAAGTATCGTGCAAGAGCACTCATACCAATACCTCCGATACCGATAAAATATATATTCCTTATGTCTTTTAAGCCCTTATTCATGCTTTAACGTTCTACCTTTTCTTTTCTTATTATTTGTTCGATTTCATTTACGATATCTTTGGTTGCATTGGGTAATGCTAATTTTTTTATTACATGCGTCAGTTTTATCTGCATAGCCTCAGATTCTAATAATTGAGTAATTGTTTTCTGAAACTTTTCATCAAGCTCGCTTTCTTTTAGCATTTTAGCTCCTTTTTGGCTTACAATTGCATTCGCATTCTTAGTTTGATGATCTTCTGCTACATTTGGTGATGGAATAAACAATGTTGGTTTCGCCACAATACATAATTCTGAAACGGAACTAGCTCCAGCTCTTGAAACGATTACGTCAGAAGCAGCATATGCCATATCCATTGTATCCAAAAATTGATGTACTTGCACATCTCTATTTGCATCGTATTTTTGATACTCATCATAATATAACTTACCACACTGCCAAAGTATTTGAATCTCTTTCTTTGCAAAAAAACCAAGTTCTTTCTCAATCAACTGATTGATCCTTCTTGCACCAAGACTTCCACCTATAACCAAAACTGTTTTCTTTTCGGGATCGAGATTATACTTAGAAATGGCATCTTTTCTCTTACTGTTTATTTCCAGTAAATCCTGACGAACAGGATTTCCTGTTTTGATAATTTTATCTTTTGGAAAAAAGCGTTCCATATCATCATAAGCAACACAAATTTTATCTGCAGCTTTTGCCAGCCACTTATTAGTAATACCAGGAAAAGAATTCTGTTCCTGAAGCACCGTTGGGATTTTTGCAGAATTTGCCATTTTCAATAATGGACCACTAGCAAAACCACCTGTACCGATTACAACATCCGGATTAAACTTTTTGATAATCTTTTTGGACATCCAAAGACTACTTAATAACTTGAAAGGAAACAACAAATTACTCAACGACAACTTACGTTGAATACCACTAATCCATAGACCTTCTATCTCATAACCTGCTTGTGGAACTTTTTGCATTTCCATACGATCTTTAGCACCTACAAACAATATAGAAGCTTCAGGATACCTACTCTTTAATTCATTGGCAATAGAAATCGCAGGATAAATATGTCCTCCAGTTCCCCCACCTGATAATATGATTCTTGGCTGTTCCTTCATATTGCTTCACTCAAAACCTCTAATGGATTTTCTTCTTTTATATTTGAATCTTCTTCATTTTCACCGTTCGCACTAGACGGATTTGTTTCTAACATTTCCTCTCTGCTACTACTTATACTTAACACCATTCCTATTGCCATACATGTCATCCAAATGGATGTACCCCCACTACTAACCAAAGGAAGTGTCTGACCTGTCACTGGAAATAATTCTACAGCAACAGCCATATTAATCAACGCCTGAAAAACGATAGGTAACCCTACACCAATTACTAACAGTTTACCAAATACATCAGAGCTTTTATGAGCAACGATGACCAATCTAAACAAGAGCATTAGATATAGAAACATTAGAAAAACGCCTCCAACTAATCCCCACTCTTCAATAATTATAGCATAAATAAAATCAGATGAAGATTGCGGCAAAAAGTTTCTTTGTACACTTTTACCAGGCCCTTTTCCCATAACTCCTCCTCTGGCTATTGCAATTTTTGCACGTTCTATCTGATAATCTTCTGGTGTATCTTTATCATTAAAAAAATTCTCCGCTCTACTCACCCATGTATCAACTCTGTTAGGAAAAGCATCGGGAAAAGCCTTCGCTGTTAAAATAAAAAATGTGAGTGCTAATAAACCTGTTCCTAGTACTACCGTAATATGCCTTAGAGGGTACCCTCCTAAAAACACTAACATAATTACCATAGAAAAAATAATCGCTGCGGTAGAAAAGTTAGCTGGTAGTATCAGCATAAGAATTATAAAAACGGGTAACCAAAGTGGAATCAACGACTCTTTAAAAGTTGTTTTCTTATCCTTAATTTTAGAAAGATACCTGGCTACATAGGCCATTAAAACAACAGCTGCTAAGGTGGAAGTCTGAAAGGTAACCCCTACAAATGGCAAACGAATCCATCTACTAGCGTTTGCTCCACCAATTGTATTATTCTGAGCCATTGTAAACAACAACAAGACTACAACAACAGGCAACATAATAATAGAAAGCCCTTTAAAATAATGATATGGAATTTTATGAACCCAGTACATGATACCAAACCCCAAAAGCAAGTGTGCAAAATGCTTTATCAAAAACACAAAAGTGTTTCCATCACCATATAAATACGCTAGATTACTACTAGCGCTATACACAGGAAGAAATGAAAACAATGCTAACAGCGCAACAATTGCCCATATCACCTTATCTCCTTTTATATTTTTTAAAACCTTGGTCAATGTATATTCTTCTTTATTTTTTATTGTAATTATTTATTTCCCGTTTTCTAAATCTATTTTCTTTCATTACAACTCGCGAACAGCTTCTTTAAATTGTCTTCCACGCTCTTCGTAATTTTTAAAAAGATCAAAACTCGCACAAGCTGGTGACAACAACACATTTTCATTACGCTCCGCAATTTTATAAGCTATATTAACGGCTTCTTTCATAGACTGTGTCTCTACTATATTATCCACACAATTACCAAAAGCATTAATTATCTTTGTATTATCTACACCTAAACAAATAATTGCTTTTACTTTTTCATTAACTAAAGGATATAGCTCTGTATAATCATTTCCTTTATCAACGCCACCAACGATCCATACAGTTGCTGATTTCATAGCATCTAGTGCATAAAAAGTAGCATTAACATTTGTTGCTTTAGAATCATTCACATACTGAACATTGTTTATTTTAAGTACATTTTCTAGACGATGCTCCACTCCATGAAAATTCTCAAGACATTCCCGTATGGTAGTCTTTCTAATTTTTAATAATTGTGATACCGTGGCAGCTGCCATTGCATTTTTCACGTTGTGATTTCCTTTTAATGCTAAATTTTTTGTTGGCATGATAAATTCGTTGTTGTCTATTGTTATTTTTATGTTTTTTCCTTCCAAATACGCTCCGTTTTCTACCTTCTTCTTTAATGAAAATGGTAATAATTTTGAACGAATAGGATGCTCTTCTATATACTTTATAATTACTTCGTCATCCCCATCGTAGATGAAATAATCACTTTCTGTTTGATTCATTGTGATCCTAAACTTTGAAGCGATATAATTTTCAAATTTATATTCATATCGGTCCAAGTGATCCGGTGTAATATTCGTTAACACTGCAATATGCGGTGCAAACTTTTTAATTCCATCCAGCTGAAAACTACTCAACTCTAACACATAATATGGTGTATCATTTTCTGCAACTTGCTTTGCAAAACTATCTCCAATATTACCCGCCATACTTATGTCCAAGCCTCCATTCTTCAATACATGATTCGTAAGCATTGTGGTAGTAGTTTTACCATTACTTCCTGTTACTCCAACAATTTTAGCTGATGTAAACTCTGAAGCAAACTCAATTTCCGATACCACAGACACTCCTTTGTTAAGTAACTTCTGAACTAAAGCTACTTTATCAGGAATTCCTGGACTTTTCATTACCACATCTGCATTCAGAATTTTATCTTTTGTATGCGTTTGCTCCTCCCATTCGATTTCAAAATTTCCAAGAACTTCTTTATATGTATCTGTAATTGTTCCCTTATCAGAAACAAATACATCAAATCCTTCTTTCTTCGCTAGAATAGCAGTCCCCACTCCACTTTCACCTGCACCTAAAACAACTAATCTTTTCACACTACCTTACCTTTAAAGTAATCACAGCAATGATTGCCAGGAAAATTCCTATAATCCAGAATCTAGCTACAATCTTACTTTCGTGTATTCCTTTTTTCTGATAATGATGATGTAATGGTGACATTAGAAAAATTCTTCTTCCATCTCCATATTTTTTCTTGGTATATTTAAACCAACTCACTTGCATCATCACAGATACAATTTCTATAAAAAAGATTCCGCATACAATCGGAATTAAAAACTCTTTACGTATTGCAATTGCTATTACTGCTATTATTCCTCCAATCGTTAAACTACCCGTATCACCCATAAACACTTGAGCCGGATAGGTATTATACCACAAAAAACCGACCAATGCTCCTGCAAATGCCGCTATGTAAATAGTCATCTCTCCAGAATTAGGGATATACATCACATTTAGATAATCAGAGAAAACAATATTACCTGATACCCAGGCAAATAAAGCCAACGTAAGCACAATAATGGCAGAAGAACCAGCTGCCAATCCATCGATTCCATCCGTAAGATTAGCACCATTAGAAACGGCTGTTACAATAAAAATCACAATAGGAATAAAAACCAACCAAGCGTAATTAGCTAGACTAGGATTGATCCATGTAATCAAGCTAGCATAATCGAACTCGTTATTTTTAATAAACGGTAAGGTTGTTTTTGTAGATTTGATTGCTGGGTTAAAATCCGATTCACCTTCTACCGTTATAACTTGTTCTATATCAGAATTAACCTTTTCTTCTTTAACTGTAATATCATCGTGAAAATACATAGTACAACCCACAATAAGTCCAAGTCCCACTTGACCTATTACCTTAAATCTCCCGGCTAATCCTTCTTTATCTTTCTTTTTAATTTTTAAGTAATCATCTGTAAAACCAATAACACCCATCCACAAAGTGGTTATGATCAAGAGGATGATATAAATATTGTCAAGTTTAGCAAAAAGTAGTGCTGGAACCAGTGTAGCTAAAATTATTATAATCCCACCCATAGTTGGAGTACCTGCTTTTTCAGCCTGTCCATCTAAACCAAGTTCCCTAATACTCTCTCCCATCTGTTTTTTTTGCAGAAAAATTATGATTCGTTTACCATAAATAGTAGAAATCAATAGCGATAGAATAATCGCCATTGCCGCCCTAAATGTGATAAACTGAAACAAGGATGCTCCAGGAAATTGGTATTCACTTTCTAAATATTGAAACAAATAATATAACATATATATTTTCACCTTTTATCTCCATTCCAAAAAGAACAGAGCTGAAAGGATTTATTTATTTTCCTATTTTTTTTAGTTCTTCTTTTACTATTTCAAAATCATTAAAATCTATTCGCTCTCCATTTATTTCCTGATAGGTTTCATGACCTTTACCTGCTATCAAAATAATATCGTTCTCTTCTGCGAATTGACAAGCAGTTCTTATAGCTTGCTTTCTATCTGTAATTGACATTATTTTCTTATAATTCTGAGGCTCTACACCTTTCTCTATATCTTCAATAATTTGTTCAGGACTCTCTGTTCTTGGATTATCACTGGTAAAAACTACTTTATTACTTAATGTAGTAGCGATATTACCCATCACAGGCCTTTTTCCTTTATCTCTATCACCTCCGCAACCTACCACGGTGATTAAAGTTTCATTATTGGTTCGTATATCATTAATTGTTTCTAACACATTCTTTAGCGCATCTGGTGTATGTGCATAATCAACGATAGCGGTAATCTTTTTATCAGAAATTAGATATTGAAATCTTCCACTAACACTTTCCAGATCACTTAGTAGTTGTAAAATTTCCAATGTTTCGAGTCCTAATAACTCTGCTGTTCCAAAAATTGCTAATAGATTATAAGCATTAAAGCTTCCTATAAGTCTCGTCCAAACATCATTATCGTTTATCTTCAACAGCAGACCACCAAGGCTATTTTCTAAAATTTGCCCCCTAAAATCTGCATAAGATTTTAATGCATACGTATATTGTTTAGCCTTCGTATTTTGAAGCATAAAGCTTCCGTTTTTATCATCTTTATTAGTTAATGCAAACGCCTTATTACCTAATTCATCAAAAAACACTTTTTTTACATCCCTGTACTCTTTAAAAGTATTATGATAATCAAGATGATCATGTGACAGATTTGTAAAAACACCTCCTTCAAACACCAAACCAGCTGTACGCTTCTGATCAATTCCATGAGAACTTACTTCCATAAAGCAATATTCTACACCTGTTTCATTCATTTCCTTTAGGTAGTAGTTTATTGTTAAAGAGTCTGGCGTTGTATGGGTTGCCTTATATTCTACATCATCAACAAGAATTTTTACCGTAGATAGCAAGCCAACTTTATAGCCAGCCTTTTTAAAGAGTTGATACAGCAAAGTAGCTATGGTTGTTTTTCCATTAGTACCTGTTACTCCCACAAGTTTTAAATTCTCTGATGGAGATCCATAGTAATTCGCTGCGATTATTGCCAGTGCTCTCTGTGCATCTTCTACCTGGACATATACCAAACCATCAATCAAAAATTCTGGCATTGTTTCGCATATGATAGCTATTGCTCCTTGGTCAATAGCTTTTTCAATATAATCATGACCATCTACTACAGTTCCCTTAATCGCAACAAACGCATCATCCTGTTCGACTTTTCTTGAATCGAATTCGATCTTCCTTACGCGAGTCGTAGTATTTCCAACGACAGCGTTCATAGGCACTTTATATAAAATATCTTTTAACTCGATCACGATAACTCTATTCTAATAGTTTGATTTGTTTGTACTTTGGTTCCTGGCTCAATCGATTGACTCTTTACTTTTCCTGAGCCTTTTACTTCTACTTTTAATCCCATATTTTCTAAAAGAGAAATAACATCCATAGCGGGCATCCCTTTTAAATTTGGCATTATAGTTTTGTATTTTCTTGCCTTCTGAAAGTATTCCTCATAGCTTTTTTCTATTTCTTTGCTTTCAACAATGTTGGGAGACACCTCATCAACAACCGGTATATCATTGTAAACTTTTAAAGCTATTGTTTTAAAAACCGGAGCTGCAACGATATTCCCGTAATATCCTTTTTCTTTATTAGGCTTATGAATAACTACTATGCAAGAGTATCTAGGATCTTCTGCAGGAAAATATCCTGCAAAAGAGGATATGTATTCTCTTTCTTTAGCTTTCCCATAATTACCCCAACATGTACCTGTTTTTCCTGCTATCTGAAAATTCTCAGTCTGTATATTATCCGCCGTTCCTCTGATTACTACATTTTTCATCATTTCCTGAACAATCTTTGCTGTTTCTTTAGAGCATATTGCCGGATTCAGTACTTCTTTGTCAAACTTTTCTTTGGTTCTATCCCAAGCCTTTACTTCTTTTATAAACCTAGGCTTTACCATCTGCCCATTATTAGCTATGGCATTATAGAAAGCTAATGTTTGAAGCGGAGTTATTGCAACACCGTATCCGTGTGCCATCCATGGCAATGTAGTACCATACCAATCTTTATCTCCTGGATAAGGAATTTTTGGTTTGCCTTCCCCTTTAATAGATAATCCTAAGGTTTTGTGTAACCCCATATTCATTAATCTATTTACAAACTTCTTTGGGTCATTCTTATAATTTTCATCAATTATCTTTGCAAAAGCAGTATTTGATGACAATTCAAATGCTTTTGCAGCAGATATTTTTCCGTATCCACCCCATTTAGAATCTTTTACAACTCTATCATAAAATTTTACACGACCATTTTCAGTATCTACTACATAACTAGAGTCAATAACTTTATCTTCTAAAGCTGCTACCATAGCCATTAGTTTAAATGTTGATCCTGGCTCATGAGATTCTCCGACTGCATAATTCAATTTCTCATAGTATTTACCTGACTTGGTACGTCCAAGATTAGAGATTGCTTTTATCTCCCCAGTTTTGGTTTCCATCACCACAACAGTTCCGTGTTCTGCTTCAAACTTTTCTAATTGAGCCAATAAAGCGTGATGTGTGATATCCTGAACATTCACATCTATTGTAGAAATCACATCGTACCCATCCTGCGGTTCTACTTCATTAGCATCTCCAATAGGTTTCCATTGATTTTTTGCTATTTTTTGTTTTTTACGTTTTCCTTCTTTTCCTCTCAAAAAAGGTCCATAAGCACCTTCTAATCCAACTCTGGTATAATACCCTTGATCATCGCGACGTTCATACCCAACGGTTCTTTCTGCTATTTTCCCAATTGGATGTTCTCGAATTGTTCGCTGTTCTACAATCAATCCCCCACGGTTTGCGCCATATTTTAACAAAGGGAAATTTTTAACCCGTATATATTGAGAATACCCTAGATTTCTTTGAATTAAAAAGTATCTGTTTTTATTATCTCTAGCTCTCCTTAATACATCATCGTAATGTTCTGCTGATTTACCAAACTCTTTTGACAATGCTTTAGACAACTCTGTGATATTTTCTCTGAAATCTTTGTCTGTTACCGTAACCGCGTCAAAACGAATGTCATATTTAGGTACCGATGTAGCCAACAGATTACCTTTACTATCATATAAATTACCACGGTTTGCCGGGATATCAAATGTTTTAAAAACACGTTGTTCTCCCTTAGCACGATACATATCACCCTCTACGAATTGTGTTTTCGCCAGCTTTACCACAACTAAAATTGCGAAGATGAACATACATCCCGCAATGAAGTATAACCTGTTTAATATGTTTTTATCTTTTACTGCCAAAACAACTCTATTCTTTTACTATTATTTTTTGTGGTGGTTTTGTTGGTCTTTTTATTCCTTTTTTTGTCATTTTTCCGATGACAGATGATTCCATTTTTAATTGCATCAATTCTGTTCTACCATCTACAAATTGAGTTCTTAATTCTCGTACTTCATTATTCAATTTTGCAATTTCATGAACTTTGCTTTCTGCATTATGAGAACTCGCAATCATGATTATTGCTAAAAACGACAAGAAAAGTAGCATACGCCAGTTCTTCATTGCGTCATCAGCAATTAGAAACTTACCTTTTAATATATCATATACTGTTTGCTTCAAATCCTTTTTGCTATTCTTAGTTTCGCACTTCGTGCTCTGTTATTTACTTTAATTTCTTCATCTGTAGGAATTATCAAGCCTCCTACTTTTTTAAAAGGCACCGAAACATTACCATACATATCTTTCTCAGGTTCTCCTTCAAACAAACCGCTTCTGATAAACCTTTTCACCAATCTATCTTCTAAAGAGTGGTATGATATCAGACTAATTCTACCACCTTCATCTAATACATTTTGCGTCTGCATTAGGAATTCTTTGAGCACCTCAATTTCCTGATTCACTTCTATCCTTATAGCCTGATATATCTGCGCCAATATTTTATGTTCTTTATATTTTGGCATAAACGGTTTTAGCACTTCCTTCAGTTCTGCACTCGTTTTGATAGGCTTATCTTTTCTTGAGCTAACGATAGCTCTTGCCAGCTTAGGAGCATTTCTCAACTCTCCATACTGAAAAAACATTGTTCTCAAATCTGACTCATCATATTCATTAATCACATGATAAGCTGACAGCTCATCACCTTGATTCATTCTCATATCCAAATCCGCTTCAAACCGAGTAGAGAAACCTCGTTCTGCTACATCAAATTGATGAGACGAAACTCCAAAATCGCCTAAGATTCCATCTACTTTTCTTACTCCGTGAAAACGAAGAAAACGCTTGATAAACCTAAAATTCTCATTAATCAAAACAAACCGTTCATCATCAATAGTATTAAGGAGCGCATCTTTATCCTGATCAAAAGCATACAATTTACCTTTAGGCCCAAGTCTTTCCAGAATCTCTCTAGAATGGCCTCCTCCACCAAAAGTAACATCTACGTATACGCCATCAGGTTTGATCGCTAGACCATCGACAGTTTCCTTCAGTAAAACTGGGTTATGATATTCCATCTGTTTCATCGTCAAATCCCATTACTTCTTCGGCAAGGTCAGCAAAATCTACTGCGGCATCATCAATTGCTTTTTCGTACTGCTCCTTATCCCAAATTTCTATAATATTAACAGCAGAAGACAACACAAGTTCTTTTGTGATTCCAGCAAAACTCACTAAATCCTTTGGTATCAAAAGACGACCACTAGCATCGATTTCTACAACTTTTACTCCAGCGGTGAACCTTCGGATGAAATCATTGTTTTTCTTTTTAAACCGATTTAGTTTATTCATTTTTTGCATCAAAAGATTCCATTCTTCCATAGGATACAACTCCAAACAAGGCTGAAATACAGCTCTTTTCAATACAAATCCATCTTGCAATACCGGCGAAAGTTGTTTTTTAAAAGCAACAGGCATCATCAAACGTCCCTTAGCGTCTGCTTTACACTCGTATGTACCTATAAGATTTACCACTTTTACTTTCTTGCTGCTATAATTAGTCAAATATATTGAAAAATTTACCACTTTTTACCACAATCTACCACATTGTTAATAAGTTGTCACCAAAAAGTGAAGCAAGAGGTATTCCTAAACTTTAATATTTTGTTTATTGATAAGGCACCTTTGGAGGTATAAAATCTTGGTTTTGATGTATTCATGATTAAAAAAAATGACCGATTGAAAAAATCTAAAAAAATCATATCGCACTATTGATAAAAAATCTTCAAACTAATTATGAAAATGCTATATTTGCTTTTAATTCTTGTAAGAAGTATTAATGAAGCACGAATTAAAAAAAGACGGAAAATTCAGTTATCTTGAATTAGGGGAAGGCACACCAATCGTGATTTTACACGGATTAATGGGTGGCTTAAGCAACTTTGACGGCGTAAGCACTTATTTTCCAGAAAATGGATATAAGGTTTTGATACCGGAGCTTCCGCTATACGAAATGCCGTTGATAAAAACTAGCGTTGGTACTTTTGCTAAATACCTTAAGGACTTTATCGATCAACTTGGTTACAAAGAAGTAATTTTATTAGGTAATTCTCTTGGAGGACATATTGGATTGTTATGCACTAAAATGTTTCCGGAAAAAATAAAAGCTTTGGTAATAACAGGTAGTTCAGGACTTTATGAAAGTGCAATGGGTGAAAGCTATCCTAAACGAGGTGATTATGAATACATAAAAGCTAAAGCGGAAAATGTATTTTATGATCCTGCAATTGCTACTAAAGAAATTGTTGACGAAGTATATGCGACAGTTAATGACCGTAATAAACTTATAAGAACATTAGCAATTGCCAAGAGTGCCATACGACATAATATGGCTAAAGATCTTCCTAATATGAAAACTCCAACTTGTATTATTTGGGGTAGAAATGATAATGTTACTCCTCCTGAAGTTGCAGATGATTTTAACCGATTACTGCCAGATTCTGATTTATACTGGATAGACAAATGTGGGCACGCTGCCATGATGGAACATCCAGAAGAGTTTAATAAACTATTACATTCTTGGTTACAGGAGCGTAATTTCTAATCAACTATAATTTATGAAGATTAGTAGCGCTGAATTTGTAATGAGCAACAGTGATGTTGCAAAATGTCCAAAAAATAATTTACCCGAATATGCATTTATCGGAAGATCCAATGTGGGTAAATCTTCTTTGATCAACATGTTGACTAGCCGCAAAAGTTTAGCAAAGACATCTGGAAGACCTGGAAAAACACAATTAATCAATCATTTTCTAATTAACAAAAATTGGTTTTTGGTAGATTTACCAGGCTATGGCTATGCAAGAGTTTCTAAATCATCTAAAAAAGTATTTCAGAAATTTATTACTGCATATTTTTCTAAAAGAACCCAGCTAGTTTCTGCATTTGTATTAATAGACTGTAGACATGAACCACAGAAAATTGATTTGGAATTCATGCAATGGCTAGGTGAAAACCAAATTCCCTTTTCCATAATTTTCACGAAAGCGGACAAACTCACAAAAACCAAATTACCTCTAAATATTGAAGCTTACACTAATGAAATGCTAAAACACTGGGAAGAAATGCCAAATTATTTTATTAGTTCATCTTCTTCTGGATTGGGTAAAGATGAAGTATTAGATTATATACAGGATATAAATCAGCAAATGGCCAATTCTTAAGTCAATTTCTTTCTTAAAGTTTCTATTAAATCCTCTACAGAACTCATCATATTAAGTTCTTTATCATTCGCCAGAATATCTAATACACTCTCTTTTTGCTCTAAAACTATAGGAAATCGAAATTTTTCATATTCAGACTCATTACATTCCTCTACAAATTGATCTTTATACTTAAAAATAAATTCATAGGGAACTTCTTCTCTAAACTGTCTCCAAGCTTTATTCTCCGAAAAATTTCCATGTGTTAAACTACAAAGATTACAAGAATAGGTAGATGGGCTTAAAATTTTATGTGCAAAATCCAAATACTTATTCCAAATATTAGAATCAGCGTTATATATGAATATAATTGTTCTTTTCAAGCTTTCGATTTTTATAACCTTAGTCGAGAAAAAAAATAATTTCTTATATCAAAATGAGATTATTTTTCCTTAAGATCAAGTTTCTCAGCGAAATAATCACAAAAATCTTTCATTGTTGCAGACATCTTTTCATCTTGTGTAGCCCTATTAAATGTTTCGGTCATTGACACCAAAGTCTGATGAAAAAACACCTTCATTTCATCAACTGGCATATCCTTTGTCCATAAATCAATCCGAAGGCTTTCCTTGTTCTTATTATCCCAAACCGATAATAACATTGCCTTTGTTTCTTCGTTTTCGATTCCTCCATCTTTAGCAGTCCAATGTAGCTTTTCTGGAACTTTATTTTCATCAAGTTCTATTTCTATTTTGATCTCGGATTTATGAGTATTTGCCATTATCTTTCGGGTTTATATTTTGAAGCATTAAAAATTGTTTCAGCATCTGTTAATAATAATTGGCGCAAAGATACATTGTTATTTTTCATATACGAACTCACTATCTTCCATCCTATATACTGACCGACTCTGTCTGGCGCTTCCTGATCAATTTCTTCTAAATAAAACTTAGAGAAAGGGGCAGGATATAAGAATCTAGGTAACAACTCAGCTTCTGTACTATACAATAATTGACGATCTATAAAGTACCTCCATATTTCCTCTTCATTTGCTTGCGTCCAAGCAAATTGATCCTCTGTATATGCCATTTTCTGGCTATCCAAAAAGCTAGGAAGAAACAAATCTTTTAGATACATTTCTTTTCCGTAATATATCATATTCTCTAAAAAAGTTCTATTTCTTGGTAATTCAACCAATTGCTTAGCATACATAGTGGCTATATCCGGCAAAATTTGATCTCTTACAAAACGCCCCTTAAGATACGCCTGTATACCACTATAAAAGTGATGATCAGCTCCCAAATAAGTATCAAGAGAAATAATCAACAAATTATCTGACAAGATAACTTTTCGTTGATAATCGACATTAGACGTTACTGTAATTACTCTTGGTGTTGTTACTTCCGGGAAGTAATATTTTATATGTTGTAAGAGAGATTGGATTTGTTCTTTTTCTATTGAGAAATTGCTAAAGGCTTTTTCAACCTCTGTATTAATTTCCAATTGTATAGTATCTTTGGTTTTTTGAATCCAGATACTATCTGGCGTTTTTTCTGGAAACAAAAAAGGATATCTCATTTTTACATCCGCCAAATTTTCTGATGTTACATCCGCAAAAATTCTATCAAAACGTTCAATACCAATTTCTACAGGTATCGCAGCTATTTCCTTTTCGATTTTACTTTCCTCTGCGCATGACCATAAAACGCAAAAAACTATGATCATTTTTAAAAATTTAATATACTTCATTATAATATTATCGTATCTACATAAATAATTACCCTTACTCTCTAACGCCATCTTTTTTTATTAATTTTATAACCACAAATTTAATATTATCGAATTACGTTTTGCAAGATAATTCTTTACAAAAGCAATACTAACTTTAACACAATCATTACTAAAAAAATAAAATATGCAAACTGAAAAAGTAATTGACCACATTGTAAATTGGTTGAAAGATTATGCAACGAAAGCAAATATTGGCGGATTCGTTGTTGGGATTAGCGGTGGAATTGACAGTGCGGTCACCTCTACTTTATGCGCTAAAACAGGCTTAAATGTTTTATGTGTAGAAATGCCAATACATCAAGCACAAAGCCAAGTAAACAGAGCGCAAGAACATATCTCTCAACTAAAAGAACGATTTAACAAAGTATCTGACACTCAAGTAGATCTAACCCCAGTTTTTGAAGAATTTAAAAATTCGGTTCCAGAAAGTGATTCTGACACACGCTTAAACCTCTCTCTAGCCAATACCAGAGCGCGATTGCGAATGACTACTTTATACTATTTAGCAGGACTAAATGGGTACTTAGTAGCCGGTACTGGAAATAAAGTTGAAGATTTTGGCGTAGGCTTTTATACTAAATATGGTGATGGCGGCGTTGATATAAGTCCAATTGCAGATTTATTAAAGAGTGAAGTTTATGAATTAGCAAGGGTACTGGAAGTACCTGATTCGATACAAGTTGCTACTCCAACTGATGGTTTATTTGGAGATAGCAGAAGTGATGAGGATCAGATTGGAGCGAGTTATGACGAATTAGAATGGGCTATGAAAATGAAGGACTTAGGTAAGAAAAATGAAGATTTTTCTGGCCGAGAACAAGAGGTCTTTAAGATTTATTCCCGTTTAAATACGGTAAATCAACACAAAATGATACCGATTCCTGTCTGCGAAATACCCGTTAATCTGATTTAAATGACATTTTATCGATAACTTCATAAAAAAAAGTTTACGACTATTAGTTCTTAGTAATTTTGCAATGAAATTAAATATCAGAATTACCCCTAGAGATGTTAACCCCTTTAAATTAAAAATTAACATTTATCAATTGTAAACAAGAATGACAAACGTACTAATCGCAGATCATCATCCTATTACTAGAAAAGGGATTGTTTCTTTACTTAGAAACTCTGAAGATTTTGAAATCATCGGAAAAGTAAGTAATGGAAATGAAATGTATGATATTCTAAAATCTAACACTCCTGACATATTGATCATGGAGTTAGACTTGCCTCAGATTAACGGCATTATGGCATTGCGAACCATAAAAAAAGAATTTACAGGAATTAAAGTTATTATTTTTAGCTCTCATCCTGAAGAAATGTATGCTCTAAGTGCTATTAAAGCAGGTGCTTCTGCTTATTTATCAAAAACAGTTGCTACTAAAACTCTTAAGAAAGCAATAGAACGAGTTGCTCGTGGAGGTATTTACCTTAATGATAATCTAACTCAACAGTTAGCTAATGGTAATACTAACGAAAACAATATGGTTGTGAAGTACAAGAAATTATCTTCTAGAGAAATAGAGGTATTAAATTTATTGTCTTCAGGAAAACGTAATAAAGATATTGCTAGTACTTTATCTATAAATGAAAAAACTGTTAGCACTTACAAAACCAGATTACTTAAGAAACTAAAAGTAGATAATCTAGCAGATCTAATCCATCAAAGTAGATTATTACATATTAATTAAATCACGCGGTTTAATTTTCTGTAGAGCAGTCTCCTAAGAATATAATAATTATTAATATCCTCTAGGATGTTTCTATTATCATCAAAATTTTGAGCTTTCACTTCCCGTGAAAGCTCATTTATTTTTTCGTTAATTAAAAATCTTCTCAAATTAAGAATTGTATCAGAAACATATTGTGATACAGAATGTTCTTTCTTCTTCACATGAATCTCCATGTCCACCCATCTGTGAAGAGAATGCCGCTCTTCATCCATCATAATTTCAGTAATCTCATAAGCAACCTCTGGAGGGATTTGATTTATGAAATGCTCAATTTTAAAATCCTCTTGTTGGTTTAATTGATCCATTAAAATTTTATACACCGCTTTAAATGTGCTTTGCGTAAATTCAATTTCATCTTCCTGAAGATCCAGATATATCTTTTCAAAAACCTTTGTAGTATATAGTTCTGGTTCCAGAATCAGTTCTCCTTCATCATTTTCTTTCATAATGAGATCCTCAAATTCTTCTTCATGGGTGCCATATAACAATAAGATTTCGATAATCTTTTTTTCCAGACCGTTTTGCTCATTTACCTTAGGTTGTTGCTGTACTTCCTGTTTTACAACCTCTAAAGGTTTTTTGGAATCTTTTTGTTGTTTTCTTTGATCTTTGGCTTCAACATTACGCATTTGAGCCAGCGTATCGAAAAGTACGTCTTCAGAAATATCCATGATACGCGAACATTCCTGCACATAGATTTCTCGTTTAATAACATCTGGAATCTTGGCAATACTAGCCACCATATCACGCACCAATTCGGCTTTCTTAATCGGGTCAGTTTTAGATTCTTCTTGCAAAAGTGAAGCTTTAAACCTTATAAAATCCTGAGCGTTTTCCTCTAAATATACTGTTAGTTCCTCTAATGTATTTTGCTTCGCAAAACTATCGGGATCCTCTCCATCAGGAAAACTGCATACTTTTACATTCATCCCTTGTTCCAGAATCAGATCGATCCCTCTAATAGATGCCCGCATACCCGCAGCATCTCCATCGAACAAAACAGTAATATTTTTGGTAAGTCGATTTATCAATCTAATTTGATCAGATGTAAGTGCTGTACCAGAAGAAGAAACCACATTTTTCACTCCTGTTTGATGAAACTGAATCACATCTGTATATCCTTCTACCAGATAACAATTATCTTCTTTTGCTATTGATTGCTTCGCATGATATATACCATAAAGCACTTTACTTTTATGATAAATATCACTTTCTGGAGAATTTAGATATTTTGCAGCCTTCTTTTCATTGGTCAAAATTCTTCCACCAAAACCTAATACACGACCAGACATCGATTGAATAGGAAACATTACCCTACCCTTAAATCGATCAAACTGCTTTTCTTCTTTTACAATGGTAAGCCCTGTTTTTTCAAGAAACTCTAGCTTATATCCTTTTTTTATTGCTTCTGATGTAAATGCATCCCAAGTATCAGGAGAATACCCTAATCCGAACTTTTGCATTGTCTCTGTAGTAAAACCTCGTTCTTTAAAATAAGATAAACCTATTGCCTTACCTTGTTCGGTCTTATGAAGCGTATTTTGAAAAAAGGTATTTGCAAACTCGCTGACCAAATACATGCTTTCTCTTTCGTTAGCTTGTTCTTTTTGTTCATCGGTTTGTTCCGTTTCTTCAATTTCTATATTATACTTCTTTGCAAGATATTTTATTGCTTCAGGATATGTAAAATGCTCATGCTCCATAAGGAATGCCACTACGTTACCTCCCTTACCGCTGGAAAAATCTTTCCAGATTTGTTTAACAGGAGAAACCATAAACGATGGTGTTCTTTCTTCACTAAAAGGACTTAGTCCTTTAAAATTACTTCCAGATTTTTTAAGTTGCACAAAATCTCCTATCACCTCTTCTAATCGGGCAGTTTCGAATACAGTATCTATAGTTGACTTATGAATCATTAAGCAATAAATGTAATATTATACAACTAGCAAAAATAAGACAATTCATTGAGACTCCATTTCTCAATTATGATACAAACAAAGAGGCTGCCTTAAAAAAGACAGCCTCCTTGTGGCTAAATTATAACTTCAATAATTTCTATTCCGAAATAATAAACTTTCTTGTTACCAAAAGTTCTTCTTTATCAGAAGTAAAACGAATAAAATATGTGCCTGAAGCTAAATTACTTATATCTATTTGTTGCTGAGTTCCCTGATTAGTAATTTCTTTTACCAGTTGCCCAAACATAGAGAAGATCTTTACATTATCAATAGACTTATCTCCGACAGTAACATTTAATATGTTTGAAGCTGGATTCGGATAAATCTTAAATGCGTCATTATCTACAGAACGAAGCCCACTAAGAGGATATGTATCTAATCTAGCACCTCCTTCTATACAGAAGTCTGTAGCCTCAGAACTACCAAAATCTCCTCCAGTTACAATTGTTCCACCAGCGCTTGACAATGTATAAGAACCATTACCAAACCCACAGCAGATACCATCTCCAAACGAATCTGAAATCGTAAAAGTATATGTATCATTGGCTAAGCCAGCAAAAGTTTCTGTTACAGTCGATCCATCAGGATTTGCAGTAGAATAACTTTCTGAAGCTACTATAGTTCCTCCAGAATTTGTTAATGTCCATGAAGTTTCCTGAGGATAATTATCAAAAGTAATACTTAATGTCACATCTCCAGAAACACAATCTCCGCCTCCTGATCCTCCACCAGCAGTTAATCTTACGTCGTCAATAGCTGCATCAGCTCTCCAAGTTGTACCAGTTACTCTATTGAATCTTAATTGTAATCCAGAACCTAAATAAGCTGATAAATCGATACTAGCAGCTTGCCAAGAATTACCCTGATTACCGCTTATACTCCAAATACTAGTCCAAGTTGCACCTTCGTCGTTACTTGCCTCCACATCTAGAGACCCAAAATTATTGGCTCCAAACGCGTGATACTGGAATGAGAAAGAAGCAGAAGTTGCATCATTAAGATCAAAACAAGGTGAATTTAAAATCGCCTGCTTATTAGGGAATCCAGTTCCGTTACCAGAAGCCTCTACATAAATATAGTTTGATCCATCTACCGCACTAGAAGGTCCTGTATTATTAGATGGAGTACCACCAGCGTCTACCGTCCAATCAAGATCATCTCCTGCAGCTTGAGACCAAGCACCAAGACCAGCTTCAAAACTCTCCGCATAAGGTGCTACTATTCCATCAAGACATCCTGGGCCTGTTGTACTTTCTAACGTAGTTATACTAACCGTATTACTTGATCCTGATTCATTTCCAGATGCATCCTTAGCAATCACAAAGAAAGAATATGTTGTTTCTGGCGTAAGACCTGTAATTGTGGTAGTCGTACCAGCAGCTGTTGTTACTACTACACCATCCTGATATACATCGTATCCTGTTACTCCTATATTATCTGTAGATGCATCCCAGCTTAATGTTGTTTCTCTAGCTGTCGTATTTGATGCAGCCAAGTTTGCAGGTGTAGAAGGTGCTTCTTCATCTATTATTGCAGGTTCAATCTTGAAAGCAACTACATGACTTCTTCTAACATTAGGAGCTGGACCTTTCATATATTCTGCAATATGCCAGAAAGTCATATCATCTAATGGATCAATAGTCATTTGCCCATAATCTCCATAACGACCATCCGATCTATTATTTTGAGCATCCCCATCAGCAGAAACTTCTTCTGCCATTGTCATAGTACCTAGCGGATCATTAGCCAGACGACCAGTATACCTAAGTGAAGTAAATACAGAACTACTAACTACTGTGTATGCTAATCCAATATTACCTAGAGAATCTTGAGCAATACTACCGCAAAATGCACTTAAACCATCTGGTTGTACATAAGTACCTTCTTGAAAAATTGTCCATGGCTGTCCATCTGCAGTTTGCCTTAATTCATACCAACGAATACCTGCTAGACTATCAGTACCATCTAAATCAACAACAAAATTTAGTACCATCGAATTATGAGTTCCAAATCGTCTATACTGTGTCATATACATCATAGTAGCTTGTAAAGCATCGATATCAGGACCATTACCAGGCTCATCTAAATTCTGAAATGAACCGCCATCAAATACACTATCAAAAGGAGAAGTAGTGATCTCCTGTGGTTGCGAAATTGAAGAATTACCAGGATTAGCCCAGTCAACATTAGTTGTCCAAACTTTCAAGTGATCATTAGAAACACCTGCCCAACTATCATCTTGTAAATAAATTATAGAGTGTCCAACCCCAACTGGAGGCAACGTAGTACCTGTTGCATTTGATCCTCCTGGACTGTAGAATCCATTTGTTTCTGCTCCAGGAAGTGGAAATCCAATTAACTGAGCAGAAGCCTCTCCTGCAAGCATTTGATCTCTATTTACTGCAAATACTACATCATTGCTATCAGGAGCATTTTGATCCTTATTAGCGGTAATGTAATATCCATCACTCCAGATTGATAATTTTTCATAATCAGGAAATGTTCCTGTATTGAAACGATATGTAAACCATCCTGAGTTTACCGGATCTGGCCCCTGACTTACTGCAATTAGAAATCCATTTGGAGTATTACTGAATTGCATTATAATAAATCTATCTGCAAAATTATCATAAACCACTACTGGATCTCCTAGTGATTCTCCTGGAAATAAAGTTGCAAGTGATGCTTCTGGCAACAGCACATTTCCTGCTCTATCCAAAATACCAAAACCAGAGTTAAAAGCATATACATAGTGATTGGGTCCAATTGCTCCTGTAGCATCATTTAGAACCGTCCCAATGTGTGCATCAAATGAAGCTAATGGCGCTCTCATTTGAACACCTGATGCACTTTTCTCAACACCAGTATAAAAAGGATCTTCTCCTTTTGGAAATCCTTTACCAGGAACTACTGTATTAGACCCTCTTCTTTTGGGAGGAGCAACATGCCCTTGGTCCTTTGCCGAAATAATATTATCCATTTTGGAGAATGCCTGTATTTCTCTCATATAAACAGACTCACTAATAGTATTGGCTTTTTTTGGTCCTACTTGGGCAAGCATACCAAAACTGCAAAGCATAAGAAATGCTACGTAATAGAATTTTGTTTTCATATATATAAAATTTGGTTAACAGTTACATAGTTATATACCAATTTCCACATAAGTAGTTTATCTTTGACCTGCGGAAAAGGGGGAAGTACACAAGTAAAAGTTTTTAATAAACCTTAAAAAATCAAAATTTCAAGGGATTTAAATATATGTTATTTATATAGAGAATAAAAAAAATAAATGTCATAAAATACTTACAATCAATAACTTACTTTAAAACCGTAATCAAATTAAGGTATTTGTATTTATTTGCATATTTAACAATTGGTATTTATTTGTGTAATATTTAACAAAAATAAAATAACTAAACTTTTCATAGTATACTAGTAGAGTATTCTCTATCCCTTGCAGAATCTAGATAAAATAAAACATCTAATTTCATATAACAAAAAAAGAGTCACGATTACTCGCAACTCTTTCCCCATAAAAAATAGGCTAACACTAAAAAATTAAATCACCCTCAATTTTATACTTGTATTATGTTTTCAATTTAAATTCTATAGAGAACCTTACCGATTATGGTAATTCTTAAAGGTCAAAACGCAACCCCAAAGACACATTGTTCTGATCAACCAATGCATTTTGGAAAATTGGAGAGAGATCATACTTTGCATATAAGGACATATCACCGAAACCTATATAAGTACTTAATCCATATATCAGATCGCTAGTATTATAGTCTCTTTTTATTTTATCCTTAACTCGATCACCGTCTTCTTTATACTTTAACTTCTGACGTGTACTAATATTTGCGCCAACATAACCACCTAACCCAATCCTAAACCTTCCTGAAGTTGAGAATCTAATTTTCTCCTCTGTCTCTATCTTTTTTGAATCTCCAAATTCCAAATGTATAGGTACTACGATATTATCCATTCTAAATTTAGACTTGTCTAACTCTACTCTAAATTCTTGTAATTCTGTTTGATCTCCGTTTTCTACAAAATATCTGTTATCTGTAGGTTTCAACCCATTAGATTGATATGAGATACCATACTTAATTCTCATGAAATTGGAATTCTTGAACACTCTAGTTTTCCACGCCCAGCCAATTTCAAAAAATCTACTTCCTGCGATCTTATAATCCGAATCATCTAATGATTGTCCATCTACTATTGCATTATTCAACCCAAAAGCTACTACTAAATCAGAATAAGTACGTCTATCATATCGTATCTTTGATTTCTTTCCGGTATTAACATTAAATCCAAATAAGATATCTCCATTATCCTCATCTTTAGCGCCTAGACCTATTGAAATTTTACCCTTATTAGAATTCAAATAATCACTATCATTCCTTTCTATTATAGCAATCTGATTATTAATAATCGTCAATCTATTCTCTATATTTAAAGCATGTTTTTCTGCAGCAACTTCCTTTAGTTTTTGCGCCTTTTCAGTAGTTATTTCTCCTTTTACTAATCGCTCATTAATAGCTTCTACTTCTTCTTTAAGTGCCTCTTTTTCCGAGATTACTATTTCTTCTTTTTCTTGTTTTAATTTTTCAGTTTTATCCGAATTATTGGTGTCCTGTGCATTTAAAAAATGGGCACTAAGGGTCATTGTCGTTAATACGACATACATTATTATTGTTCTCATAAATGTTAGATTTTACTTACTCTTCCCTCTCAGTTAAGAGAGGGAATCGGTAAGGATTGATTGATGAATGAATGTTTAATTATCTCTTTCTGCTACGGTAGTTTTTAATTTCTCGAAACCTGTTTTTAGTGCTTCAAAAACACGATCTTTAAATGATTCATCAAGCTCTGATTCTACGTCTAGAAGCAAAGCTGATGCGCTTACTGAATTAGATTTTAAAATTTGTTGAGTAGTTATTTCAAGTTGGGCATTACGTAATAAAGCTTCAACCTCTGCATCCGTAACTATTCCTTTATTTCTTTCTAGCTCTTTAACTTTTTCTATTACACTGGCAATTTTACTATCTATTACCTCTGTCGTAACCCGCAAGAGTTTATCTTCTTTTACAATTTCATTTTCAATGGTTTCGGCCTGGACAGCAATAGCCTCTATAGCATTCTCCTTAAAAACATCTTCTTGAATATTTGTTCTATTATTATCAGCCTGTATATTTTCCTTAGCTATGCTGTTTCTTAATTTATTATTTTCTTTTTTGTCGTTTTCTTTTTTGTCGTTTTTTGCTATAACAACGGGCAAAGCTAGATCTTCCTCTGTATCTCGAATTTTCTTTATTTCGGATTTAGATTTCTCAGTTGATATTTCCACGAAATCTGTTGATTTATCTTCTTTAATAATTTCTTTATCAATATCGACAAGCTCTACATCAGAAGATTTAACATCTTTATTATTCGTAATAAAAACTGTTGTAATAACTAAAAAGCCTACAATACTGGCTGCTAGAGCTAACCATTGACGGTTTTTAGCTTTTTTTTGACCCAATTGTTCCTCTAACTTATCCCAAGATCCACTAGATGGCTGTATTGTGCGCTGCTCCAACTTATCCTTTATACTATCTTCAAATTTTAATGGCGCCATTACTAATCTTATTTTGTTCGTTTAACTTTTGCTGTAGCATTTTTCTTGCCTTAAAAAGTTGAGATTTCGAAGTGCTCTCACTTACTTCTAACATTTTAGCAATCTCATTATGTTTATATCCTTCTACAGCATATAATACAAACACCATTTTATAACCTTCTGGCAAACTATCTATCAATTCCTGTATCTGCTCTACTTCTAATTCTATATTGATGTTATTCCAAGATTCTTCGTGATACACTGAGATATCCTCTGTAAATAATACTTGCTTTTGTTTTCTTAAGAATGATATCGATTCGTTAACCATAATCCTTCGAACCCATCCTTCAAAACTTCCTTCAAAATTAAATTGTTTTAAATTTGTAAACACCTTAAGAAAACCACTTAGCATTACTTCTTCTGCAAAATGAATATCTCTAACATAACGCCTGCATACGCTTAGCATTTTAGGAGAATATTTGTCATACAGCTGACACTGAGCATCACGATGTTCTTTGGTAGCTTTCTTGATAAGCTGTGTTTCGTTTTTATAAAACTGAATAACTTTCAAAATAAAAATTAATTATTTAAGACCCTCTATTTACATAGACGCTATAAAAATCAAAAAGGTTGCCTGGCACGAATAAAAAAATTATTTCTTTTTGTTAGACATCTCAATATCCTCTATAACCCATTGTAATTCTTCATCTTCATTGTTTATTTTGCTTTTTATTGGGATATCTGGCTTAATACCATAACCATCCGGCTCTATGGTATAAGGAGCATTTATTTTCATAAGACCTATGCGTATATTAATCTTAGAATTAGGCAACTCGACTTTTGCGTATACTCCAGCCACTGTTCCATTATAAGCACCACCTGTTTCTTCTCCAACAAAAGTAGCTCGCTTTGTTGCTTTTAAATGCGTAGCAAGAATGCTACTTGCAGAAAAACTTTCGCCATTAATCAGCACATATACTTTACCTGTAAAAGTATCCGATTTGGGCTTTCGTAATTTGCTATACTTAAATTTAAAATAAGCTTCTTTGTTTTCTTTCTTAACCTTGAAAATTTGATATACAGCTAATACTGGTGATAGAATCGTAGCAAATGTTTTCGTAGGCCAAGATTCTGTATGAAAATATGGATATAAGAAACTTAATCTTCCAGTCATTTTAGACTTTTCTATAAACACATACTCTTTATCCGTTAGATAAGAATACAAATCATCAATTTCTACTAATCTACCACCTAAATTACCTCTTAAATCCAGTATCAAATTTTTACACCGCGCAGAATCAACTTTAGCAAAACTCTCTTTATAAAAGTCTTTATATCCTCCATTAGTAAAACTTCTAATCTTCAAATAACCAATAGATACTCCCGTATCAGATTCTAAAAAACTAAAATTTCTATTATATTCTTTTGTTTTTTTATTGTATCCATATTTATAATTTTTCTTACGTATTTTCTTTTGAGTTTCTTTCGCTATTTTCTTATCAGATCTACTTAACTTTTTCTTTTCAACACGTACAGTGTCTTTGCCTTCTTCCGAAGAAGCTTTTGTTTTATCATAGTGCGCATATAAATATCTGTTATACAAACTATCTTCTGATTTTAGATGTAATAAAATACTGTCCTTTTGTTTATGCGTATTTGAATAAAAAAAGCCGAAACGACTTCCTACAAATTCTGGCATAAAAGTTTCATTATACCCATCACTAGCGTGTAGTATTGTAAAAGAATCTAATAAATCATTAACTTTTTCGCCATCAACAGATATTACTTCGGATCCTGCTATTAATGTGGTATCACCTTTAAAAACCTTTTTTACGAACAGTTTATTATCTGAAGTATAAAATGATAAAGAATTAAAAGGTGACTCTCTTTTTCCCTTTCCTTTTATTTCTTTTTTAGTTTGTCTTTTAACGGGTGTATGAATTGATAAATGACCTTGTTTTATACTAGTAATAGCCGGAGCGAATAACTTATAGAATTCTTTAGTAGTTAATGGCTTCGTTAATTCACTCTTTAGATCATCTATCTTTTTGTCTAATTCATCTTTAGAAATATACCAATTTACATCTGGATGTAGTTTTTTAAGCTTTTTATAAGCATAATCAACATCTTGATGTAATTCTTCAGGACTATGAATTTCACTTATTTGTTGATTGTACTTTTCTACAGATGCACAACTTGACAACAATATGATTGTAACATATAAAAATAATTTCCTAGTCATAAATACTACTTTCTTTAAAATTTAATGAACCTTATTTCTTAATGATAGACGCTAAAAAATATAAAAAGGTTGTCTTAGTATGAAAAAATAATCTTTGATCAGTAATAGGCATCAAAACTAATACCAATATCTGTCTTTTGGATGAAATAAATACTGTTCCCTTAACAAAGGAAGTGAATAAAGGCTATTTCTTTCGATCAATAACGTAATTAACCATTAATTCTAATGAAGATTTGTATTCTGATTCTGGGTACTCAGATAATATAGCCAATGCATCTTCTTTAAATTGGTGCATTATACTAGTAGCATACTCTAGTCCACCACTCATTTTTACAAAATCAATAACCTCTTTAACTCGTTTTTTATTCTTATTATGATTTTTAACAGAGTTAATAAGCCATTTCTTTTTTTCTTTTGTACAGTGATTTAATGTATAAATTAATGGCAATGTCATCTTTTGTTCTTTAATATCAATACCAGTAGGTTTACCAATTGCAGTATCTCCATAATCAAACAAATCATCTTTGATCTGAAACGCCATTCCAATTAGCTCTCCGAATTTCCTCATCTTTTCTACCGAATCGGAATTTGGCTCTACTGAACAAGCTCCTAAACTACAACAAGCCGCTATTAAGGTAGCCGTTTTCTGGCGGATGATCTCATAATAAATTTCTTCTGTAATATCGAGATTTCTTGCTTTTTCAATTTGTAACAACTCACCTTCTACAATCTCTCTAACTGCAACAGAGATGATTTTTAGTAGATCAAAATCATCATTATCAATACAAACCAACATTCCTTTTGAAAGTAGATAGTCACCTATAAGTACGGCAATCTTATTTTTCCAAAGGGCATTGACAGAAAAAAAGCCTCTACGGCGATTAGAATCATCCACTACATCATCGTGAACGAGACTAGCTGTATGTATCAATTCTATAACCGAAGCTCCGCGATAGGTGCGTTCTTCTATCTCACCTCCAGATACCATTTTAGCCACAAGAAAAACAAACATGGGACGCATCTGTTTTCCTTTTCTATTTACAATATAATGCGTGATTCTATTGAGTAAAGCTACTTTAGAATACATTGATTGAGAAAACTTTTGTTCAAAAAGTTCCATCTCATCGATTATAGGTAGTTTTATTTGCTCTACAACTTTCAATCCCAGGTAGATAATTTTGTTTTATAACTAGTTGCGAAGATAGTATAATCCTAATTGAGGGTCAAAACAGATAATAAATAATTAACACCGGAAGCTGAATTACGTCTTATTCGCTAATTGTCCACAAGCTGCATCAATATCTTTCCCTCTACTTCTGCGCACATTCACCACAAAACCTCTTGACTCTAATGCATTTATATAATTTTCTATTGCTGCATTCGATGCTTGTTGAAACTCTCCATCATCAATTGGATTGTATTCTATTAAGTTTATTTTACATGGGACATATGAACAAAACTTTAATAACGCATCTACATCTTCTTTTCTATCATTAATTCCTTCCCAAACTACATATTCATAGGTTATTCTACTTTTGGTTTTCTCGTACCAGTACTCTAATGCTTCTTTTAGATCTGTAAGCGGAAAGTTTTCATTAAATGGCATTATATTAGTTCTCACCTCATCAATTGCAGAATGTAGAGATACTGCTAATTTAAACCGTACTTGATCATCAGCCATCTTCTTAATCATTTTTGGCACTCCAGAAGTAGATACAGTAATTCTTTTAGGAGACATGCCTAAACCTTCAGGAGAGGTAATTTTATCAATTGCCTTTAGAACGTTATTATAGTTCATTAATGGCTCTCCCATTCCCATAAAAACAATATTAGATAATGGACGATTATGATATAACCTACTTTCGTTATCAATAGCGATAACTTGATCATAAATTTCATCAGGATTAAGATTCCTCATTCTTTTCAAACGAGAAGTAGCACAAAACCTACAATCTAAACTGCAGCCAACTTGTGATGAAACACAAGCAGTTGTTCTACTTGGAGTAGGAATTAAAACGGATTCTACCACTAAACCATCATGAAGTCGAACAGCATTTTTAATAGTACCATCTGTACTACGCTGCATTTGATCAACCTTGATATGATTAATCACAAAATTATCTTCTAATATTTCTCTTGTAGTCTTTGAGATATTGGTCATATTCTCAAAACTGTGAGCACCTTTACTCCACAACCATTCATATACTTGATTGCCACGAAAAGCTTTATCTCCACTTGACACAAAAAATTCTCGAAGTTGCTCTTTTGTCAGAGCTCGTATGTCTTTCTTTTTTGACTTCATTTCTTTGCAAAAGTATGCAAAAGATAAATGGCTCTCTAATTGAAAGTGTAAACTATTTAAGAATTATAAAAGTTGGTAGACTTATTTTTAGAATTTTACTGTACGAAAGTCTTCTCGATTATCTTTACGTGTGTTTTCAACGCGCTTCCATTGATGTACACCGCCTCCGCCTTTATATCTTACATTAAGTACATTCATATCATCTTCATCTATCCATATTTGACAGATTGATACTTTTCCAGTTGTGATATCTGTAAATCTACCATCTACGTACTTAAACCCACTTTTATTTCTTAAGTTTTTTATAATAACCAATCCTTCTACCGGCTGATTTTTATCATCTCCTTCACATTGATAACATACTGCATCTCTTTCTGATTGACGTAACATTTGTTGTACAGATCCAAAAACTTTATTTTTTATCATATACAACTGAACAATATTAATTGCTACTCCTGTTTTTTTATCATATGCTTTCCATTGACCTAATATCGGGTTAGTATCAAATGTTCCTAATAGATCCTCTTTTAGTTCAGTGTCAACAGGATTATCTCCTAACCAAATTTTAAAAAGCGCTTTTTTGAACTCTAGACTGTTTTTTACAGCTCCAAGTCTTTCTTTATTTTTGTAGAGAGTAAGATTTTCATCTTTAGTATATACTATTTTAAAAATCTCATACTTATTGATCGCTTTCGGAAGAAGTTTAAGAAAATCTCTAATATTATCTTCCATTAGATAGCTATTCCCATCAGTGGCTCGCTCTAATCCATTTCTTATAATTCCTTTTAATTCCTCATTAGAAATATCAGAAATTGTTTTAATAGTAAGTGCCATAGTAGCATTTTTATCTGCTACCATAAGTCCATCTTCAACTCCATCTACTTCAAAATCTAGATATAAGCCGATAGTATATAGCTTATCTGTTTCTCCAGCTCCATTAAGCATTAGCTCAGTGTTTTCAAAAACATCAATATCATTAAAATGAAGATTACCGACCTTGGTTTGTGAAAATGAAATGAAGGTTACAAAAAACAAAACGATGTGTAATATTCTGTTCATAGGTTACTATTTAGTTCACTTATTAATTTAGGGTATGCGCAATAAACGACTAATTTCTTAAAAAAGAAGAACCAATAATTCTCTCAATTCATCTTTTTCGACAAAAAACCAAATTAATCGACATACAGCTTGTTTGAACTACGGTAAAACCGTAATGTTTTTCAAAAAGCTTGGCGAAAATACTTATTTTTTACGAAACAATCATTATAACTTATTAATTTTAAGATTTATACAACAAATGCCTCCATATTTTACTTAATTGATGTAGGCTAAAAACTACCAACTCCTACTAAAGTTTAATAACACAAAACTCTACTTTATATAACAAAGTAGAGTTTTGTATACTATCATTAAAAGATTTTTTCCTTATATAATTAACATAGCATCACCATAGGAATAAAACTTGTATTTTTCTTTCACAGCTTCTTCATATGCTTCTTTGATAAAATCGTGTCCTGCAAAAGCAGAAACCATCATTAATAAAGTAGATTTTGGCGTATGAAAATTTGTTATCATACTATTAGCTATACTAAAATCATACGGAGGAAATATAAACTTATTTGTCCATCCTCTAAACTCATTTAATGTATTGTCTGAAGAAACAGAACTTTCTAGTGCTCTCATTACAGTGGTACCAACTGCACAGATTCTTTGCTTATTGGTAATACCATTATTAATAGTTTCAGTAGCACGTGCTGTTATGTATGCTTCTTCGCTATCCATTTTGTGTTTGGATAAATCTTCAACCTCTACTGGATTAAAAGTACCTAAACCAACGTGAAGTGTAATCTCCGCAAAATCCACCCCTTTAATTTCTAAACGTTTCATTAAGTGTTTAGAAAAGTGCAAACCTGCAGTAGGCGCAGCAACAGCTCCTTCGTTCTTAGCGTAAATTGTTTGGTATCTTTCTTCATCTTCTGGCTCGGCATCTCTCTTTATATATTTTGGTAAAGGAGTTTCTCCCAAATCCGTAAGCTTTTGTCTGAATTCATCATAAGAACCATCATACAAAAAGCGAAGTGTACGTCCTCTAGAAGTGGTATTATCTATTACCTCTGCTACTAAGCTTTCGTCATCACCAAAATATAACTTATTACCAATTCTAATTTTACGAGCAGGATCTACAAGTACATCCCAAAGACGAGTTTCTGAATTTAATTCACGTAATAAAAACACTTCAATTCTAGCACCCGTTTTCTCCTTATTACCATATAATCTAGCTGGAAAAACTTTGGTATTATTAAGAACCATAACATCGTTAGGTTCAAAATAATCGATAAGATCTTTAAATTGCTTATGCTCTATTGTTTGATCTTTTCTATTCAGAACCATTAAACGAGCTTCATCCCTATTTTCTGAGGGATATTCCGCTAATAAATCTTGTGGAAGATCAAAACTAAAATGTGATAACTTCATTAGTGTTTGTTTTTTTGGAGGTGCAAATATACAATCTGGACATAGGGGTTGTCAAGTAAATGACCATATATATTTTTATTTACAGGACTTTAAAATCTAATTTCTTTAAATCATCCCAAAAATCTGGATACGATTTTGATACTACATCAGCATCATTTATAAACAGTGTTGTTCTTAAAGCTAATGGAGCAAAAGCCATAGCCATGCGATGATCATGATATGTATCTATAGAAATCTCTGATCTAATTGATCTAGCAGGAGCTAATCTTAGTGAATCTTCTGTTATGGTGACTTCGCCTCCTAATTTTTCAATTTCTGTTTTTAACGCTTCTAACCTATCTGTTTCCTTTATCTTTAGTGTATGTAATCCTTTGAGATAGCAAGCTTTTCCTAAACCAAAACAAGTAACAGCAATTGTTTGAGCTATATCAGGTGAGTTAGCCAAATCTAATTCTAACACTTTTGAATCATTTGGTAAAGGAATCTGTTTTAAAGTAATCTTGTTGTTATTAAAAATAGTTTCTACCCCAAGTTTTTTATAAATATCTGCTAAAGCCGAGTCACCCTGATAGCTACTTTGTTTGTAACTTCCTAATGTTATAGTACTACCCATAGACAACGCCACGATACTGTAGAAGTATGAAGCGGAGCTCCAATCAGATTCGACTACTACTAGTTTTGGAGAAACTACTTTTACCGGTTTAATACTTATTACATTATTTTCAAAACTTCCTGAAATTCCAATATCTCTAAGCAAACTTAATGTCATTTCTATATACGGTACGGAAGTGACTTTTCCTTCTAATACAATTTCTAAACCGTCTGATAGTGATGATGCAATTAACATCAATGCTGAAATATATTGACTACTTACATTGGCTGCTAATGAAACTCTATTCGATATTGGATCTTTCCCAATAATTTTTATTGGTGGAAATCCTTCTTCTTTTTCGTAGTTAATATCACATCCCAATTGTCTAAGTCCTTCTACAAGAATTTTAATGGGACGCTCCTGCATTCGATTACTACCCGTTAAAACAGTTTGTCTTCCTTTTTGTACTGCAAAATAAGCAGTAAGAAAACGCATTGCTGTTCCTGCATGGTATATATCCACAAGCTCATCTTTGCTTGCCAATGCAGCCTGCATTAACTGTGAATCATCACTGTTTGATACATTTTCAATTTCTATCTCGGGATATAGTGACTGCAAGATCAATAACCTATTCGTTTCACTCTTGGATCCAGTGATTTGTAATGTATTGCTTTTAATATTCGAAATGCGTTTTAATTTCAAATTCATTTTATTGGTTCGATTTGCGTTTTCTTAATTCAAAATAATACCCTAAAATCATCCCATACGATAGTCCTCCCACAATTCGAGACAATAGATATCGTACCCAAAAGCCATTATTTATTTTTTCTTCTATAAAAGTATCAAATGCTAAACCTCCATATTCCATAAGATATTGAATAACACTAAACGGTATTATAAAGATCAGCCCTAAAAAGAGTACCGAAACCCAATATCTTTTCGAAGAAATAATTGATTTAAACATTATTTTAATTTATCATTATTATGATGGCGATCGTGGTCTCTTTTTGTTTTAATATCTAGCTTTTTATCGAATGCTTCCTGAAGATCAATCCCAGTCTGATTAGCAAGACACAAGACCACAAACATCACATCAGCCAACTCTTCACCTAAATCTTTATTCTTATCACTTTCTTTCTCGCTTTGTTCGCCGTATCTACGTGCTATTATTCTAGCCACTTCACCAACTTCTTCTGTGAGTTGAGCCATATTTGTTAGCTCATTAAAATACCTAACACCATGATTTTTAATCCAATCGTCTACGGCTTTCTGAGCGTTTTGAATATTCATCTTATATTTTTTTAAGAACTACCTGTTCGTTTTCTTTCTGTATAATCTGATTATAAAATTCCTTAATAGCAGGATAATAATCAGCTGGGATAACAGGTGATGTAATGGTTTCATCTACCACAACCTGTATTATACCATTAGACACAATAGATCTAAATGAAAATTTACCCATATCATCCGGCAATTTAAATGCTGATGTTTTGGGATACTCCACAACTTCATACCCTTCTGGTATTTTAAGGTTCACCATATACTTATTTGAAAAACCATATCCAAAATCTATTGGATATTTTCTATCGTCTGATTTAAAAACATTTTCTTTATCCCTCAAAAATAACAAAGGAGAAAAGAATATCTCATCATCTATTGCCTCAATTTCATCTTCAATTATAAAATTGAATCTTTCATTGATGCCTTTACCATATTCTTTAACACCTTTTATGGTATATTCATCAAGTTCAGTAATTCCATATCTTTTTTCAAAACGTTTTACTTTACTCTCATCATCCTTTGTCGCATATACCGCTCTAAAGTTATGAGCTAAATAGTCTCTATGACTAATACTAACCTTCCCTTTTGCTATTCCCTGGTCATCAATCTGGCATTGCACTTGATATATGTTCGCTGAAGGTTTTGTGGGTCTGAAACTTACCATCTGAGATGTTCCGTTTTTAGCAATTACTCTCCCCATTCCTTTTACAATTCTATTTGGCAAAATATTAGGCATTCCATATTTATCTGTAGCATCTAAATAAAAAATACTCCCATCAGAAAGTTTAACTCTGGTGAGCACATAATTAAACCCATTTAACGTTGGAAAAAGAGATATCAATCTATCACTAGTACTTGCTATTACAGGATTTGCATCTATCTTAGCATAAGCAAGCATCGAGGTAAGCATTAAATTAATTTCTGAAGCATTACCGGTACCTTCTTTATATGCTTTTTTAACTCCTTTTCTAGTGTATACACCTCGTTTCTTATTCCAATTCATTTTGCTTTTCACAAAACTATAAATCAAACTTACCTTTTCCACTTCGCCCGTTGCTCCCTGAATAAGATTATTTACGTCTTCTTTGTAATACGATGTTTTCTTTAATTCATCTCCAAAACTAGGGCTCTTATAAATCTTTTTAGTCACATCTTCCCAGGTGGTGGATCGATAATCTATCGCTTCATTTGGAAATTTAACAAATGACAATTCATAACTTAAAGATGAAATATAATTCTGTGCATTACCAGAATAAGGTTCTTCTTTGAACGCAGGCACATCAGTAGATTCTACGTTATCTACTTTCACTTTGAAATCAACAGAATTTTGATAAAAACTTGTACCTCCACCCTGACCATGAGTTGGTCTAGATCTAACCTTATTATTAAAAGTGATCTTATCGTTGGAAGTAGATTCTTTTAAATTTACAGGTAAATAACCTGTAGAGAATTTTTTGTAACTAAAGTATTCTGGAGATGCTACTTTGACCTCCATTTTTTTAACGGGAATCTTATATTGCAAATAAATTCTATCAATAATAGATAAAAAAGGCGAAACAACTCTGTATTTATACTCAATTACAGAACCTTCTTCTATAGAGGGCATCGTAAATTTTTGTTGATTATAATTTTCAGAAAACTCACTTTTAAAAACACCATCTTTTTTAAGTTTAGTTTCTTTTATTTTACCATCAGCAATTGTAAATGTGGTTCCTTTTAAACCAGTTACACTTTCCTTATCACTTCCGTTTTTATATAAAAACAATTCTTCTGTAGCATACTCAAATCCATCTTTATTATATAGTTTGATTCTCTTAAAAACCTCCGTTATTAATTGAAAACCGTCACTTGAATTATATTCTACACTCACTTTCTTGTTTTCATATAATACCGCAGCGTTCGCAGCGCTATCTAAGGGATATGCTTTTTCTAATAATTCTTCCTTAGATACTTTACCAAATTTATATTCTTGGGCTGACATATGAATAGTCAAAACCATAAACATGATCCCAATTATTTTATGTGTTTTTTTCATCACTGTTAATCGTTATTTATTGTTGTTTAAGTACTATTTTTGATTTATCTGCGTTACGAATTTTAGACATGAACTGTCTATATTCTTCATATTTTTCTTTTGGATATGAACCATCATTAATTCTTAATGTTCTAGAATACTTCAAAGTAGATTCATCTATTTTTTCGAGACTGTTTTTATAGATACCAAAAACAGTCTCAAAAACTTTCACTTCTGGAAGTTTGTTAATCGAATAACCTACTGGGATGTTAATTATATATTCATCGGTATCTACATACCCTCTGGAAATTACTAATGGAGTTTTTCTATCCTTATACTTTGTCATTTTACCATTTAAACGATTAAAAACATTAGGAATCACCAACAATCTACTTCCTGCCTTTGTCGCATAGTTTCTAGCATTTATTTTTACTTTTTCTTGGTACTTAATATTATCTTTATCATCTTCTAAATCCATAGATAAAATATTAAGATTATTAATGTGATCCCAGTACTCCTTAAAATATAGTTTTTGATCTTTAACAGATTCTAACTTTGTCAAATATCTCCAATCGTATTGTAAACCTTTGGCTACAGAAGTTACTTCAGCTTCGATAGATGCATCTGGTTGCAATGAAATTGTTGCCATCGTGTGCAACGTATTTTCTTCTGGCATATACTTCTTGGTTCTTTTGATTTCCCCTCCATCGGGTTTAACAACCAGCACATTCCTATCATCTGTTGTAGAATCATTAAAATCAAATGGCAGTGTCTGACTCGTACATTCTAACCAAATATCTTTCTCTCCATCAGGAACATTAAGAATCACATGGTTTCCTTCTAAAGAAGCAAATTCAGGATCAATATTCCTCTTATAATCATCTCTCCAAACTACGCAATAGTAAGATTCTATACCTTGACTATCCAATAGTGCTTTCGTATAATTGGTTAATGCTTTACAGTCTCCATACCCTAATCTATCCACATCACTTGCTAGCATTGGCATCCATCCACCAATACCTAATTGAATACCAACATATCTAGACTTTTTTTGAACATATTCATATATCCTCTTTGCTTTTTCTCTATTAGTCTTAGCATCAGACACTAAGGCATCCACTTTACGAATGGTTTCCGTAGAAAGTTCATCTCTCCCTGATACCAAATTATCATACTGCCATTTACCAAAGGATTTCCAATCCATTGCAGATCCTTCTACATTAACTAATGAAAAATCTTTTAAAGCTATTTTTGCATTGGGTACTAATTCACGAATAGGAGGTCCTTTTTGTTCCGGTTCGATTGCCGCGATTCTAGACAACTTATAAGTCAGTTCCTGATCTCCCCTTTTCACATCTACCGGATACCCATTAAATTGTTTTTCGTTTGTCCTTAATGGTATTTTTTTTGGATTAATTACAGTATACTTTGACTCTTCAACACTTAAATATACTCCTCCTATTGGAAACCAAGGTCTAATCCAAGCTGTACTTTTATTCTCAGTTATACATTCATAAACTAAAGTATAAGGGTATTCTGTTGGCGTATGTTCAAAATAAAGTATACGATTATCATCTATTAAAGATCCACCATCATAAACACTCCTATCTTTAAAATCTTTTCTTCTAATTTTTTTAACCTCCTGTCCTAAAGCATTGTAAACAATTGCCTGAACCTTTTTAATTTTGACCTCAGGATCATAATACTCACTCAGATCTGCGTAAGGATTTCCATATTTATTCAATACGGTAACGACTCTTTTCGTTTTTACGGTTACAGAATTTATTGAGTTAATAGTAATCACAATATCCTCTGATCTCACGATAGCATTGGCATTTTTAGTAAGTACCGAATCAATCAATATGGCTTGCAGACTAAGATCATCTTGAGCATTAACTTTCGCAGAAACACATAGAAAAACGGCAACCAGAATTAGTTGTACTTTTTTTTGCATATAAAATTTTATTTTGGGGTAGTTATTATTCTCTGTTTTTAGTATCTATAATTATGGTTACCGGTCCATCATTAAGAAGGGATACTTTCATATCCGCTCCAAATACACCAGTTCCAATGTTTTTACCTAATTCTAACTCTAGCTGTTTTACAAAATCTTCATACAGAGGAATTGCAGTTTCTGGTTTAGCGGCCTTGATATAACTTGGTCGGTTTCCTTTACGTGTACTGGCGTGTAATGTAAATTGACTTACCACTATGGCTTCACCATTTATATCAAGAAGACTTTTATTCATTATACCATTATCATCTGCAAATATTCTTAATCTACTTATTTTTCCAGACAACCATACAATATCTTCTTTAGTGTCTTCTTCTTCGACACCAATCAAGATTAAAAGGCCACAACCTATTTGTGAAATTTTTTCTCCTTCAACCTCAACAGATGCTTCAGAAACTCTTTGAACAACAGCTCTCATATGTATGTGTCTTTTAGAAAGGAAATGTTACCATCTAAATTCAAAAAAAATAATTAATTTTCATTATCGTAGTGATTTTTCCTATAATGCTCTTCTTCTCCTTCTAAAATCTGCAAATAACTCTTATAACGTGACCAGGCAATTTCTTCGTTATCTAACGCTTCTTTTACAGCACATTTTGGTTCGTTTATATGGAGACAGTTATTAAACTTACATTGTTGTTTAAGTTCAAAAAACTCAGGAAAATAATCACCAACCTCTTCTTTATCCATATCCACGATTCCAAAACCTTTAATACCAGGAGTATCAATAATTTTAGCATCAAAACTAAGGTCGTACATTTCTGCAAAAGTAGTGGTATGTTGACCTTGCTGATGTTGATCACTAATCTCAGCTGTTTTTAAAGACAAATTAGGTTCAATCAAATTTACTAGTGTAGATTTACCTACACCACTATGTCCAGAAAACATACTAACCTTTCCTTCCATCAGTGTTTTTACCTTATCAATATTCTTACCTGTTTTTGCCGAAATCCCAATACATTCATAGCCTATTTCTCTGTATAAAGCTGCTAAATATTTTATTTCGAGAAGTTCATCCTCATCATACGTATCTATTTTATTAAATAATAATACCGCTTTAATATCATAGGCTTCTGCAGTTACTAAAAAACGATCTATAAACGCAGTAAACGTAGGAGGATTATTAAGCGTAACTAATAAAAAAACCACATCAATGTTTGCCGCAATGATGTGGGTTTGTTTTGAGAGATTAACAGATTTTCGGATAATATAATTCTGTCGCTCCCGAATATTTTCAATCACACCGGTTTCCGTATCATTATCGGTCTCCAACTTAAAATCTACTCTATCACCAACGGATACAGGATTGGTACTTTTAATACCTTTAATTCTAAATTTACCTTTAATACGGCATTCATACACCTTACCATTATCTGCTTTAACGGTATACCAACTTCCGGTAGATTTATATACAGTACCTGTCATAATCGCAAAGATGCGAATAAATCTCTATATCAAATAGCTATTATACATTTTTAAGATCTAGCAACTTTTTCTTGATGATTGATTGATTCTTGATGAATCGCTTTATATATCCTTAGAATAAACTCTTCACTTAATCCTTTTTCTTCTCCTTCCAGAATCATTTTCCCTAGAATTTCATTCCAACGTTTGGACTGTAATATAGCTACATTTTGTTTTGCTTTAGCTTTACCAATCTCATCTGAAATTTTCATTCTTTTAGATAAAACATCTAATAATTGATTGTCTGCAACATCAATTTTTGCGCGTAATTCATTTAAGGTTTTCTGGTATGCCTCATCTACGCCAACTTCTTTACGGATTTTTAAATCTTTCATATGCTGAATTAAAGTATCTGGTGTAATTTGCTGTGCAGCATCACTCCAAGCATTATCCGGATCATAATGTGTTTCTACAATTAATCCATCAAAATTAAGATCCAAAGCGGTTTGTGATAAATCAAAGATCAAATCTCTTCTTCCTGCGATGTGTGATGGGTCCAAAATCAACGGTAGATCTGGAAAACGATTTTGCAAATCGATAGGTATTTGCCATTCTGGAATGTTACGATATTTTGTTTTTTCATAGGTTGAAAAACCTCTATGAATCACTCCTAAGTTTTTAACATCACACGTATAAAAACGCTCCACAGCTCCTAACCAAAGTGATAAATCTGGATTTATAGGGTTCTTGATCAAAACTGGATTATCGATTCCTCTACATGCCTCTGCAATATCCTGCACAATAAAAGGAGAAACTGTACTTCTTGCTCCTATCCATAATACATCTACCCCATGTTCTAAAGCTAACTCTACGTGATGCGGATTCGCAACTTCTGTTGCGATTTTCATTCCTGTTTCTTCTTTGGCACGTTGCAGCCATTTTAATCCTAAAGCTCCGACTCCTTCAAAATTACCTGGCCTTGTTCTTGGTTTCCATATTCCCGCACGCAAAACAGTAGCATCCGACTCCTTAAGTTGATGCGCAATTTTAACTACTTGATCTTCTGTCTCTGCACTACAAGGACCTCCTATTACTAAAGGGTGATCTAAATTATATTCGTCTAACCAGTTTCTAAGTTCTTTCTTATTCTCCATCTCTATTTTTTATTCTCTATTAGTATTTTATTTTATGTGGTTATTTTATGATATTCCTTTTAAGATTGTTTTTATGTGATTTGTGTCTTCCATTTCTTTATAAATTTCAACGAAATTATCCTCTTCCATGAGTTCTTTAAATTGAGTAAGATTCGCTATATATTCATTTAAAGTCTCAATTACATTTTCTTTATTATGCTTAAAAATTGGCGCCCACATTTCTGGAGAACTCTTTGCCAATCGAACGGTCGAAGCAAATCCACTGCCAGCCATATCAAAAATATCTCTTTCGTTCTTTTCTTTTTCGATTACAGTTTTTCCTAACATAAACGAACTGATGTGTGACAAATGCGAAACGTATGCGATATGTTTATCATGTGATGCAGGATCCATATATCGAATTCGCATTCCTAACCTAGTAAAAATCTCCATTCCTCGTTCCTGTAATTTAAATGCGGTTTTTTCTACTTCGCATATGATATTGGTCTTACCGCGATACAGATTAGCAATAGCTGCTTGCGGTCCAGAAAATTCAGTACCGGCAATCGGGTGAGCCGCTAAATAATTTCTTCGTTTAGGGTGATCACTCACAGAGTTACATAATTTCATTTTGGTAGATCCTACATCAAACACCAGGCATTCATCATTTATCTTATCCAAAATCTCTGGTAAAATTTTTACTGTAACATCTACAGGAATTGATGTAATCACTATATCCGCTTGATCTAACGCTGAAAAATTTGATTTTTCATCTATAAGACCTAAAGAAATAGCTTTATCAAGATTCTCTTCATTTTTATCAATACCGTAAATCTCTGCTTCATTAAATGCTGCTTTGATATCAATCGCAAATGACCCTCCGATTAATCCTATACCAATGACGAATACTTTCATGCTTCTACTTGTAATCTTTTTATCGCTTCTTTTATATTTTCCTTAGTTACACATAACGAAAAACGAATATATCCTTCTCCATTACTTCCGAAAATATCACCTGGAGTAATAAATACGCTATTCTGATGTAATATAGTATCAATAAACTCCATTGCATTTACTCCGCTGGGTAATTTTGCCCAAACAAACATTCCTGTTGCTGTTTTATCGTAAGTACAACCTAGAACCGAAGCCAGTTCCCAAATCAATTCTCTTCTTTCTCTATAGATAGTGTTCATTTCTGAATACCAACTATCCGAAATATTCAATGCTGCAATAGCTCCTTTTTGAATACCCTGGAACATTCCACTATCCATATTACTTTTTACCTTAAGAATAGCTTCTATTTTATCTTTGCTTCCGCTCACCATTCCTACTCGCCATCCAGCCATATTAAACGTCTTACTCAATGAGTTTAACTCTAGCGCCACTTCTTTAGATCCATCAATTGACAGGATACTTAACGGACTATCGTTTAGGATAAAGCTATATGGATTGTCTTTTACCAATAAAATATTATGCTCTTTGGCAAAGGCAATAAGTTTCTTAAATAAATTGACATTCCCGTTGGCACCGGTAGGCATATGCGGATAATTAATCCACATAATTTTTACTTTACTTAAGTCTTTTCTCGATAAAGCATCAAAATCAGGTTCCCATCCATTAGAAGCTACTAAATCATAAAATACAGGTTTAGCTCCGACCAAATTAGTTACTGAGGTATATGTAGGATATCCAGGATTAGGAACTAATACCTCGTCTCCTTCATTAAGATACGCTAATGATATATGCATAATCCCTTCTTTGGATCCCATTAAAGGGAGAATCTCATTTTCGGGATTTAACTTTACTGTATATTTATTATTATAAAAATCTGCGATCGCCTGTCTTAATTCTGGTATCCCCTGATAACTCTGATATTTATGAGCTCCATCTAAAACTACCGCACTTTGTATCGCTTGCACTACTTCTTTAGGTGGATCCAAATCGGGACTACCTATAGCCATATTCAAAATAGGCTTCCCAGAAGCCGCTAAGGCTCTTACTTCTCGCAATTTTTTAGAGAAATAATACTCCTCTACTGTTTCTAACCGTTTTGCCGTCTGAATGCTCATCCGTTTTGATTTTTATATTCTCCTAAAATTTTAAGCTCTAAAGCCATGATTTTTAATATTGAAATAGCCTTCTGATAATCCTCATATTTATTAAAAGTAACATCTATAAAAAAAGAGTATTTCCAAGGCATATCGATAACAGGTAATGATTGAATTTTAGTAAGGTTTAATCTACAATCACTCATTACGTTTAATACAGTAGCTAAACTTCCTCTTTTATGATCCGTTAGAAATTTTAAGGATGCTTTATTAATTTCCTTACTATCGACGCCAGAATCCTCTTTTGTGTTCAGTATAAAGAATCTAGTACTGTTAGACTTAATTGTCTGAATCTCTTTTGCCAAAACATTCAGCTTATAAATATTAGCGGCTGTTTCTCCTGCAACTGCCGCTACGCCTTTCAGTTGTTGTTCTTTAATTCTTTTTGCTACATCCGCAGTATCTGCATCTTCCACCAACTTGATATGTGGTAGCCCTCTAAAAAACTCTTTGCATTGAAGCAATGCCATAGGATGAGAATACACTTCTTTTATATCCGAAATTTTCTGCCCACTCAAAGCCATCAAACAATGATGAATAGGTTGGAAATATTCTCCGCAAATAGTTAAATTATGCTCATCAATATATGCATAATTAGGAATAATAGACCCTGCTATGGAATTTTCTATCGCCATTACCGCATCCGTACTTTTCTCATTCTCTAAACTACGAACAAGCTCTTGAAACGACATACATTCATCAACATCAACGTCATTACCAAAATATGCTTGTGCAACTCCATGATGATACGATCCTTTTATTCCTTGTATAGCAACCTTCTTTCTCAAACGTTATAAATTTTTACTTCAAAAAAAAATCCCGACTTTTCATCGGGATTCTAGTTTTATAAATTTTGCTGATTTATTTACATAGCGATCCCGTTCCTACTTTTAAAATAAAAGAAGAAAAAATAAAATCGGTTCCAAGTAAACAAATTGTTCATTGTTGTTTCTTTATTACGCTGCTAAAGTAGCTAAAACTATAACTATAGAAAATAAATTTTCGTTTTTTTCATCGATTCTTACCTATTATCATTAAATATCAAATTTTTAATTAGAATCAATGAAATATTTTAAATAAATAATCCAATATAATAAGAATCTTCTATGTTTTAGACCACTAACAAACGTTAGTAATCAAATTACTCCCAGTTCTTTACCTACTTTAGTAAATGCTTTTACCGCTTTTTCAAGATGCTCACGGTCATGTCCTGCTGATAATTGCACTCTGATTCGTGCTTTTCCTTTTGGTACTACTGGATAAAAGAATCCAATTACATAAATACCTTCATCTAACAACTTAGCAGCAAATTCTTGCGCTAGTGTTGCTTCATATAACATAACCGGAACGATTGGATGATCTCCTGGTACGATATCAAATCCTGCAGCGGTCATTTCTGACCTGAAATACTTAGTATTGTCTTCTAATTTATCTCTAAGTGTTGTAGATGAACTAAGCAAATCTAATACCTTAATAGATGCTCCCACTATTGATGGAGCAACTGTATTAGAGAATAAATAAGGTCTAGAGCGTTGTCTTAGCATCTCTACAATTTCTTTTCTAGCTGCTGTAAATCCACCAGAAGCTCCTCCAAGTGCTTTACCATATGTTCCCGTGATAATATCTATTCTGCCCATAACATCGCGATATTCATGAGTTCCGCGACCAGTTTTACCTAGAAAACCTGTAGAATGACATTCGTCTATCATTACCATTGCTTCATACGCATCTGCTAAATCACAAATCTTATCTAATTGCGCAATCGTCCCATCCATAGAAAAAGAACCATCGGTTACAATCAATATCCTTCTTGATCCTTTAGCAGATTGAAGTTGTTTTTCAAGATCTACCATATTATTATGCTCATATCTAAAACGTTTTGCTTTACACAAACGAATTCCGTCAATAATAGATGCATGATTTAGAGAATCTGAAATAATAGCATCTTCTGCGGTAAGAATTGGCTCAAAAAGACCTCCATTCGCATCAAAAGCCGCCGCATATAGAATACAATCTTCCATCCCTAAAAACTCTGCAGTCTTACGCTCTAATTCTTTATGAATATCCTGAGTACCACAAATAAATCGTACAGAAGATAATCCATACCCATGAGAATCAATTGCATCTTTTCCTGCTTTAATAACATCAGGATGGGACGAAAGACCTAAATAATTATTGGCACAAAAATTCAATACATGTTTTGTATTCGTAGTATCTATCTCTGCTCCTTGGGGAGTTGTGATTATTCTTTCGGATTTAAACAATCCGGCAGATTTAATCTCTTCTATTTCTTTTTGTAAGTTGTCTTTTATATTTGAAAACATGATAGTATTCTTTATTTTTAGTATTTATAAGCTAGCAAGAAAAGAAAAATTAAAACATTAAAATCTCCTTATTTTGTGAACCTTTTTTATATCTCTCTTGTAATTTTTGGATCATTATCTCCGTAATATCTTTCAGATTAAACTTCGATTGCCATCTCCAATCTTTTACCGCAGACGCATCATCAATTGATTTTGGCCATCTCGAAGCTATTTCTTGTCTAAAATCTGGTTTATAATTTACTTTAAAATCAGGATATAATTTACGAATTTCATCTACAACTTCTCCAGGAGAAAAGCTAATTCCTGCAATATTATAAGAGGTTCTTACGGTTATACTTTCCTTTGGCGCTTCCATTAGTTCTATAGTAGCTCTTATCGCATCATCCATAAAAATCATCGGAAGTGTTGCTTCTTCTTTCAAGAAGCAATTAAATTTTTCTTTTAATACTGCTTTATGGTAAATATCTACAGCATAATCCGTCGTTCCTCCTCCAGGTAGTGATTGATACCCAATAACTCCGGGATATCGAATAGATCTAACATCTAAACCATATCTAAGAAAATAGTACTGCGCCCAATTTTCTCCGGCAGCTTTACTTATACCATATACTGTAGCTGGGTTAAGATATGCATTATCTGGTGTGTTATCCAAAGGTGCACCTTCACCAAAAACTGCAATGGAACTTGGAAAAAACACTTTATCAATATTATTATTCCTAGACACTTCCAACACATTAAACAAGGTTTTCATATTAATGTCCCAAGTTGTTAATGGAGTTTCTTCACCTTTCGCTGATAAAATGGCCGCCAAATGATATATTTGGGTTATCCCATATCTTTCTACAACTTCCTGAATTCTATTCCTATCCGTGGCGTCTATAACTTCAAATATACCCTTATGATTATCATTCTCTTTAAGATCTGAAGCTATTACATTCTCTATTGTATATTTCTTCCTAAGTTCCGTAGTCAACACAGAACCCAGTTGACCATTTGCACCAATTACTAAAATTTTTGTATCCATCTTCATTCTTAAAATTTTAACACTCATTAAGCATTATTCACTTACTAAAGTAATAATAGCAACTTTTATATCCGATTTTTACAAAAAACTAAGTAATAATTCCTTTATATTCAAATAATAGAAGCTATATTTACTTTTACAATAAGTTCAATCACTATTTTAAAGTAATTTTTTATCACTAATAAATGGAACAATTAGATCAAACTGATACTACAATTCTTAGGATTCTTCAGAGAGATTCTAAAAAAACAGCCAAAGAAATTGCCACAATTCTCAATCTAACACCATCTCCTGTTTATGAAAGAGTTAGACGGTTAGAAAAACACGGCTTTATCAAAAAATATGTAGCAATCCTTGATAAGAAGCTAATCGACAGATCAATAACTACTATTTGTCAGGTTTCTATGAGATATCACAATGAAGCTTTTATTGAGAAATTCGAAGAGCAGATTCAGAATTTAGACGAAGTTCAGGAATGCTATCATATGGCTGGACAAGTAGATTTTATCTTAAAAATCCATACCAAAAGCCTGGAAGAGTATCACGATTTTGTAAAGACAAAGCTTTCTAAAATTGAAAATATTGGAGTTTTAAACAGTACGTTTGTTTTAAAAGAAATAAAACATTCTTCTGAGTTTTATATTTGATCAAAACATAAATATCACTAAAACCCGTTAGCATGGGAAACTTTATTGTCTATTTTTGATAAAAATTATTTCATGTCGATTTCAGTTTCGAATATTTCCAAGATATATGATCAACAAAATGCTTTGAAAGAAGTTTCTTTTGAAGTAAATGAAGGAGAAATTGTTGGTTTTTTAGGCCCTAATGGTGCCGGTAAGTCTACAATGATGAAAATCCTAACTACATATTTGGATCCTTCAGAAGGAAAAGCGTTGGTAAATGGTTTTGATATAAACACACAACCAATTGATGTACAGAGTAGTGTAGGTTATCTTCCTGAACACAATCCGTTGTATTTGGAAATGTACATAAGAGAATATTTATCGTTTAATGCTCAGGTTTACAAAATTTCAAAATCTAGAATAGAAGAAGTCATTAAACTAACTGGTCTAACACCAGAATCAAACAAAAAAATAGGCCAATTATCTAAAGGGTATCGTCAAAGGGTTGGGTTAGCTTGCGCATTATTACATGATCCAAAAGTTTTAATACTTGATGAACCTACAACAGGTCTTGATCCTAATCAATTGGTGGAGATTAGAGAACTAATTAAATCCGTCGGAAAGGAAAAAACCGTTTTCCTTTCTACACATATCATGCAAGAAGTAGAAGCCATGTGTGATCGAGTTATTATAATTGATCAAGGGGTAATAGTAGCTGATAAAAACTTAAATGAAATGATGGATCAAACGGATCAGATTATTGAGGTGGAGTTTGACTATCGAGTTGAGGAAGCTTTCTTACTAAAACTTGACCACATAAAAAATGTTAAGAACATTCATGGATTTGCTTATCAACTCATATTTGATACAACAACAGATATGCGCTCTGTAGTCTTTGATTTTGCACATGATAATGAATTGAAAATTCTTCAACTTTCAAGAAAAAACAAAGATTTAGAGAGCTTATTTAGAGAACTAACTAAATAATGCTTTTAGAGTAAAGCTAAAAGGCATTTTCAAAGTTGTACAAAACTTCCTTTAATTTTGCGACGGATATAGGTTTTACGATGTAATCACTAACTCCATCAAAGGACTTAGCCCTTAATACGTCTTCTGGATCAACAGATGAAGAAACTACATAAATAAGTATTTCCTTCTCACAAGGTATTTTAACAAACTCATCCAGAAACTGCCACCCATCCAATATCGGCATATTTAAATCCAACAAAATAACATCTGGCAATTTTTCTTTTGCAGAAATAATTGCTCTCAAATTATTTAATGCGTCCTGGCCATTTTTAAAAACCATAATTCCTTCACAAAAGTTAATCAATTGCATAACTTTTTTGATTCCAAAAACAAAAATGGGATCGTCATCTATAACGCAAGCGATATCAATTCTTTTCATACTTCATATAAATTTTAAAAGTCGTTCCTTTATTAACTATACTAGTCACTTCTATTTTACCCCCAATTGCCTCTACTTGATTTTTAGTAATAAACAACCCAATTCCTCTAGCATTCTGGACATTAGGATGAAATGTTTTATACATACCAAATAATTTAGACCTATGCTTGTTCAAATCGATGCCTAGTCCATTATCTTCTATAGACAATACTACATAACTATTATTTTTAATTGCACTAAGGGTAATATGGTTTTTTCGTTTCTTTGATCTATACTTTATACCATTTGTTATAAAGTTAAGTAATATACTATCTAAATAAGCCGGAACAGCCAATACATCTAGATCATTACTAACTAAATTATTAATTTCTACTTTAGCCTCCAGTGCTATAGCAGAAACTCCTCTTATTACTTCATCAATAACATCTTTTAACCCTATTGAAACCAAGCTTTTATCTAAAGAAGTATTAATTAAGACTACTTCATTTAGATGAGCTATAGTATCAGAAAGATTAATCGAAGCTGTTTTAAAAAGTTTAATAATTTCATTATCCTCTATTTCTGGATTCTCCTGTAAGAATAAGTCTAATAGCATTTCGAAATTCCCAGAATGGGATTTAAGGTTATGCGAAACGATATGAGCAAAGTTTTTCAATCTTCTATTCTGATCTTCAGCTATTTTTAATAATGATTTTAATTCCTTTTCTCTTTTAATTTCTGTAATATCCGAAGTATGAATTACTAATCCTCCAATCTTATTTTCATTAGAATACCAGGGACAAAGTTCCCAAGATAACCATTGTGCGGTTCCATCTTTTCTTTCGATACATTCTTCTTCATTTTTAATAGTTTCTCCTTCAAAACATTTTTGGTAATTAAATTTCCATTTTTTTGCTATTTCAGGTAGCACTTCAAAATGTGATTTCCCGATAATATTTTTATTTTTAATATTATAAACCTCGAACCATTTTTTTGAAGCTGCCAAATAATTCATGTTTGTATCAAACATAGCAATAGCACTTGGCGTTTGCTCTATAAAAAGTCTATTTCTCTCAAAATCTTTTTTCTTTTTGGTTATTTCCTGATGCGATCCTAACACCCATTCTGGGATCCCTTCTTGATGCCAACTAACAACTTTACCTTTAGTCAACACCCAAACATAGTCTCCATTTTTATGTTTCATCCTTACTTCACATTCATAAATGGATGTTTTTCCTTCAAAATGTTCTTGCAAACGCAAATTAGACTTCTTAACATCCTCAGGATGTGCATATTTAAACCAAGTATCTATAGAAATCGGCTCTAACTCAGAAAGAGAATACCCAATAATCCCTGCCCATCTTTCGCCAAAAATTGTTTCTCCCGTTTGTGCATTCCACTGCCAAGTGCCCAAATCTGTGCCATCGATTATATGTTCATAAAGAGCCGACCGAAGCCTAATTTCTTCTTCGTGATTTTTAATATCCGTGATGTCGGTATGGGCACCTAACATTTTAATCGGTTTTCCCTTATCATCACGTATCATGACACCTCTGCATCTAACCCATACTGTGTGCCCTAGTTTGTGTCTAAATCTAACTATTTGATCATAAGGACAAGAAGGATCTTTAGCATGACTAGCAAAATTGGCATATACTTTTTTTAAATCTTCCTTAAAAATGATATTTTGATATGAATCCACTGTATGCGGCATTTTTTCAGGATCGTAACCAAAAGTAGTCCAATACTTGGAATTCATCCACACATTTTCAGGATCTAATAGATCCCAAAACCATAGCCCGTCAAGCACTCCTTGTTGTATAAAATCGAATATAGAATCATCTTTTTTGATGAGATCATATAACTCCTTCTTTAAATAATTTTCTCTATCACTTGAAATAGATTTTAATTCTATATTTTCTTGTTCTTTCATAGTGTAATTCCTTAGATTTTATAATGGGGGGGTATTCTATTAGAAGGGTTACTTCAATTTATGAATTATTAACCACATTACTAAACAATAAAGACGCAATAATTTTACGGTATTAATGTATATTTCTTTTTAAAAAAATATCTAAAAAACTATACTAATCGAAACAAAAAAACAACGTAACCCCTTTAAAATATATAGATGAGAGAAATCTAACAATGTTAATAACATCAAAGAAAACCTTGAAAAACAAAATAATTACCTGAACAAAGAAAGCTCAATTCATTTTAAAAAAACAGAGAATATTCCCTTTACTAAAATAAAAATATAGTTTATTGAAATATCAATCTACCAGTAAAAAACTCTTCAACCTCTATTATTGAAGGTCTATTTACCGAAATAACATCTCCAGTACTTAGTATCTCTCCTTTAATCGATTGTTGAGGGTTCACAATTATCTTATTTGTTCCTCTATGCAAAATACCCACATTTTCCGCTATAAGACTAGCTCCTTCGAATCTTCCGGTACCTGAAAAGAAACCAACATAAAGATCTTCCACTCTCCCTTTGATAAAAAACGATGCAATATTATTCCCTACTACATCTAATTCTTCAACATCTAACTGCATAGTAAAAGTACCGGTAATATTACCCGCGTTATCTTCGTTAAAATCCTCCGATAACAATCGCAAAGAAGGAAATCTTAAAATTCCATCTGAAGAAATATCAAACTGTGTTGCACTTCTGATTTCTGTAATATTAGGTGCCGTAACAAAAATTTTAGTTTGGTTAAAGTCTCTTACAAAATTACAATCATTGGTATTGCTCAAAATCAAACGACCTCCTTCTACTATGGCAGAAACCTCATTCAGCAAGTTATCTCCAGTTTCTATAATCACAGAAGTTGTTTCCCCTTCTTTTAAGATTAATTCAACACCTGGATTCACTAAAATTCTTGTGAAATCAGCAACCTCAACTTCTTGTGTTATAATATCTCCTGTTCTTTGAAAACAGTCTAAAGCGTTTTCCGTATCGCAAGCGATTACTAAAAACATTGACACTATAAGGGCTATTCTTTTCATAATCTGTATCCAATTGAAAACTCTACAGCTTCTGCCTTAGCTGCGTGTGACCTTACTGTAATTGATCCAAATATATTTTTATTGAAATAATATCGTGCTCCGAAACGATTGTATACTTGCCCCTCAAAATCATAGGGGTAATAAGCGTAATAACCCAATTGAGTAAGTATTGATATTTTATTAATTCTTAATTCGTGCCCTAAAAAAACACCTATTCTTTTCGAATCTTCATCACCTGTTGTATCATCCCCTCTAAAATTTCCCGTAGATCTAAAATCAATAAATCTTTCTAGAGCTTCTGAAAAAAACAATTCTGCTCCTAACTGAATGCTACTCTTTTTATTCAATCGTTTATCTGCAAATGCTGCAATTGTATAAAACGGATATTGACCAGATCCTACAACATCACTCTCATTAACTCCACCTCGAAAAATAAATCCATAACCAATAGGTTCAGAGCCCCTAACGGTACCTTTTTCCTTTTCAACATATTCAGGGTATTGGGTATCTAACACATAATTAATCCCAACATTAAAAACAAAGGTGTTCGTACTTTTATTAGGTGCTTTAAAATTAGCATTAGAATAATGAATCACTCCCAATCCTGTTTGCAAACCCAATCCGCCTATTATATTTTCTCTTTTCAAGTTTAACATGGCAAAAGTAGAACTCATAAAATGAGAACCATAGGCTACATTTCTAAAGTTATTATCTTCATCGTAAGGATTTGTTGTATACCCTAACCCTTGACCTAGTCGTAGCATCAAAACACGATTGAAGAAATAAAAATTATAATGCGCATAGAGTCCATAGTTTTCACCTAAAAACTCATTATCCATATTTTGATAAATAAATGACACTCCATAATCAGGAGAATTATACAATCGTTGCCATTCCTTATTCCCAAAAGTTTTTCGATTTACAGAAAGAATAACTCCTGATGGATGTCCTGTAATCAAATGTGATATATCAGGATTATGCTTCAGGATAGTTCCATAGAAGTTATTTACATCAAAACTATAATATGCTTTACTGTGATCAGAACCTGTCTGGTCTTCGTATTGCGCAAAACCTTGAAGAGAAATAATAAAAAAAAGTATAGTAGTCCGTAAAATCATTCCGACAAATGTAGTAATACCTTTTTAAACGCTCTTGTCAATTCTCGCTTACTATTAGAAATAAACTTAGAACAAAATAAGTATTCTTTTAAAACAATCAATATCCTGGATTTTGAATTGTGTTGGGATTTAGATTAATCTCAATCTGTGGTATTGGCCAGATAAATTCGTGAGATTGAAAATCTTTCACATCTCCTGGGTTGTCATTATTAAAGGAATTAATTGTTGATTCTAGTTTTTGTGTTCTTATTAGATCATCTTTGCGATGTCCCTCGAAACACAATTCCACCTGACGCTCCTTAAGAATTGCCTCTAAAAACTCTTCTTGATTTAACCCCTCTGTTAATTCATAATCCGCTGTACCAAAGGCACGTCTTCTAACCATATTAACTGCTTCGTAAGCAGCTGGCGTGGGTCCATTAATTGCGTTTTCAGCTTCTGCAATCAACAAAAGAATATCCGCATAACGTAAATAAGGAAAATCAAAAGATTCACCATTTCTAATAACTGGTGATGATACATCTTTTTTAAATTTATAAGGTCGCCAATCGGTTATATCTTCAGTGTTTGTTACCATACCGTTTTGTACTGTAAACGTAGCTATATTTTGATTAAACCTTTGATCATTTGTGTTTAATGGGAAATCTATCGGACCTTCAAAATAATTTTCTAAAAAACTAGGAACCAATAGTAGATTATCTTCTATAGCTAATCCCAAAGGACCCCAAAGCACACCGTAGTTACTCCCTTCATTAGGGTTATCTGCACTAAAATCTATTGAAAAAATAACCTCACTATTATTCACTTCATTTGACACGTCGAATACATCTTCATAATTCGGTTCTAAATTGAACCCACCTCTAAGCTTTTCAAATTCCTCTAATGCTTTTTGATACTTATCAGTTTGAAAAAGCGGAAAACCCGCCATTTGGATATATACCTTACCCAATAATGCTTGAGCAGCTGCTACCGATGCTCTATTATTAGGACCAGAAACCACTAGATTATCTTGAGCATACTGTAAATCTTCAACTACCAAATCATAAACTTGTTCTGTATCCTGAATGAAAATAGGAGGATTACTAATATCAATATTATTTCCAGAAGTGATCAAAACTGGATTACCATATAATTTTACCAAATTAAAGTATAATAACGCCCTTAAAAATCGCAGTTCACCAGTAAGTAACTCTTTGTCTATCTCTGGATTGGAAATCGGATCAATTGATTCAAGAAATTCTAGTCCTGTATTAGCTTCTATTATAGTTTCATAATGGCTAACCCAAACATCATTTATAATCGAATTGGTTGGTGTAAGTTCAAATTTATCTAAGTCTCTATAATTAGAAGAAACTGTAGTATTAGTCGAAACGACATCTACACCTATATCCCCCCAATACATTGAGTAACCGCCGGAATCAAAAAGCGTATCATCTTTTAATCTGGCATAAATAGTATTAATAAGAAAATTAATATCCAAAGGATCTGGTTCAATAACCACTATACCATCTACTAAAATGGTAAGTAAGTTAAGCTGACCAGGTTCTATGACAAATTCTTCATTTATTGTATCTCCTGGAACGCTAACAATAACAGTATAGGTTCCCTCAGATAAGTCCTCAAAAAACACCTCACCATTTTCATTTGTAATTTTTTCAATATCATTAGGTAATATTTTAACAATAGCACCTAAAACTATAGTATTATTTTCGGTTAGTACGGTTATTTTTATATCTCCAGTTCGCACCTGAATGTCGTCATCGTTTTTACATCCAAAAACAGCAAAAACGAAAACGAAGAGAAAAAAAAATCTATTTTTCATCAAATCACTTATTAAATTACATCGCTACAAAATAAAAGTTTATTTATGAGTAATTAAAATACTTCTGAAGCTATTTTCTTAATATTATCCGATTTACCCATTGAATAATAATGCAAAACGGGCACTCCGTATTCCATCAACTCCTTGGATTGTTGTATCGCAAATTCAATTCCTACTTGTCTAATTTCTTTATTTGTTTTACAACTTTCTACTGCTCTTACCAGCTCATCCGGCATATCCAATTTAAAAACTTGTGGTAATAACTGTAAATGTCTAGATACCGCAACTGGTTTGATTCCTGGGATTATAGGCACATTAATACCGGCTTCTCTGGCTTTTTCTACAAAGGCAAAATATCTTTTATTATCAAAAAACATTTGCGTTACTACATAATCCGCACCAGCATCAACTTTATCTTTCAATCTTCTAATATCAGAATCCATAGATGGGGCTTCCATATGTTTTTCTGGATATCCTGCCACTCCTATACAAAAATCAGATTGATTATCACTTTCAATTACTTCATGGAGAAATCGTCCGTTATTCATGTTAACGATCTGTTCCACCAATTCGTTAGCATAACAATGCCCTCCTTTTGTTGGGTTAAAATACTTTTCTTCTTTCATAGCATCGCCACGCAAAGCCATTACATTATCAATCCCTAAATAATGACAATCTACAAGTAGATACTCAGTTTCTTCTTTTGTAAACCCCCCACAAAGTACGTGTGGAATGGTATCTACATTATACTTATGAGTTATAGATGCACAAATCCCAACAGTTCCTGGGCGCATACGAGTCAGCTTTTTATCTAATAAACCTTCTCGATCGATATAAATAAATTCTTCTCTCGAAGTAGTCACATCAATAAAAGGAGGATCAAATTCCATCAAAGGATCAATATTATCATAGAGTTCCTGTATACTTCTTCCTTTTTGTGGTGGTATTAATTCAAAAGAAAACAAGGTCTTCCCTTTTGCTTTTTTTATATGATCTGTTACTTTCATTCTTCTTTATAATTCTTAGTTGGTATTTTTATTTATTTTGGCGTGACCTCCGCTACACTCCGGTCGGGCTTTCACTACTCGCTTTTTATGATCGTACTTCGACAAGCTCATTAGGATCATAAAAGAGCTCAGACATACCGTTCTATCCCTCACGCATTAACTATGGATTTTTAAACCGTGAAATTATCATTACATTTAATTTAATCCTGTAAGTTCGGGTTTAACCACTTCTTCGCATATTCTAAATCTATATCCTTACGCTCTGCAAAATCTTTAACCTGATCTTCTTTTATTTTTCCCAATCCAAAATATCTTGCTTCAGGATTTGCAAAGTAATATCCAGATACAGAAGCTGCTGGCCACATCGCCAAACTCTCTGTTAACTCTACTCCTATTCTCTCATTGACTTGCAATAATTCCCAAATAGTAAGTTTTTCTAAGTGATCCGGACAAGCTGGATATCCCGGTGCTGGTCGTATTCCTTTATAAGATTCTTTAATCAACTCATCATTTGTAAGCTGTTCTTCTATTGCATAACCCCAATCTTCTTTTCGAACTTTCTTATGTAGGTACTCGGCAAATGCTTCCGCTAAACGATCTGCTAATGCCTTAATCATAATTGAGTTATAATCATCTAAATCTGCTTCAAAAGCTTCTGCCAATTCTTTAGTTCCAAATCCAGTAGTAACGCAAAAACATCCTATATAATCTTGTAAACCTGATTCTTTTGGTGCAATAAAATCTGCCAATGCAAAATTTGGTTTAGCCGCATGCTTCTTTAACTGTTGTCTAAGCGTTCTAAACTTGAAAGTTTCATTATCAGCATTTTGACTTAGACTATCATTAGCATTTTCGAAGGACTTATCAGCGCGACTATACTCCACTTCAATATCATCGTCATTTACCGTATTCGCTTTGAACAAACCATAAACTCCTTTAGCTCCTAATAATTTTTCATCAAACACTTTTTCTAATAATTCTTGCGCATCTTTGTACAATGAAGTAGCCTGTTCACCAACTACCTCGTCAGTTAATATTGCAGGATATTTACCATGTAAATCCCACGATCTAAAGAATGGAGTCCAATCAATAAAAGGTTCTAATTTTCTTAAATCAAGATCTTCAATAACCTGAATTCCTAACTTATTTGGTTCTATTATTTCAGAAGAACTCCAATCAATTGAATACTTATTTGTACGAGCTTCTTCAATCGTTAAATATTCTTTTTGCTTTGTTCTTTTAAGGAAGCCTTCTCTAAACTTCTCATAATCTTCTTTAAGATCGCCTACATATTTTTGGTTACTTCTTTTATTAAGTAAATCTCCAACCACAGTAACCGCTCTAGAAGCATCATTTACGTGCACCACAGCATTTTTATATTGTGGATCAATTTTTACTGCGGTATGTGCTTTTGATGTAGTAGCACCGCCAATCAATAAAGGAACTTTAAAATTTCTACGTTCCATTTCTTTAGCTAAAAACACCATTTCATCAAGTGATGGTGTAATTAGGCCACTCAATCCAATAATATCTACTTGTTCGTCAATAGCTGTCTGAATAATCTTTTCTGGCGGAACCATTACCCCCATATCCACAATTTCGTAGTTATTACACCCTAACACAACCGAAACAATATTTTTACCTATATCATGCACATCTCCTTTTACTGTTGCCATTAAAACTTTGCCAGCAGACCCATTTCCTTGTGCTAACTGAGGGTTTTTCTTTTTTTCTTCTTCAATATAGGGCAATAAATGAGCCACCGCCTTTTTCATTACTCTGGCTGATTTTACTACTTGTGGCAAGAACATTTTACCTGATCCAAATAAATCTCCTACGACATTCATCCCTGTCATCAGATTGCCTTCTATTACCTCAATGGGCTTATCTGCTGCTTGCCTTGCTTCTTCTACATCTTCTACTATATATTGATCAATACCTTTTACTAAGGCTCTAGTAATTCGATCTTGTAGTGGTTCTTCTCTCCAGGAAAGGTCTACTACTCGCTCTTTACTTGTTCCTTTTACAGATTCTGCTAAATCTAATAATCGTTCTGTAGCGTCCTCTCTACGATCCAGAATAACATCTTCTACGTGGTCCAATAATTCTTTAGGAATATCATCATATATCTCCAACATAGCAGGATTTACAATTCCCATATTCATACCAGCCTTGATCGCATGATATAAGAATACTGAATGCATAGCTTCTCTTACCCTATCATTTCCCCTAAATGAGAAAGAAACATTACTAACACCTCCACTTACACTACAATGAGGAAGATTTTCACGGACCCACCTTGTTGCTTCAATAAAATCAATTGCATTCCTTCGGTGTTCATCCATCCCAGTTGCAACAGGGAATATATTGAGGTCAAAAATGATATCTTCTGGCGGGAAATTGACCTGATTTACAAGAATATCATAAGACCTTTTAGAGATTTCTAAACGACGATCATAGTCATCAGCTTGACCAACCTCATCAAAGGCCATCACTATTACAGCTGCTCCATATCGCTTTATTTTTTTAGCGTGTGTTATAAATTCTTCTTCCCCTTCTTTTAAACTTATAGAATTAACGACACACTTTCCTTGAACAACTTGCAATCCTGCTTCAATAATATCCCATTTAGAACTATCGATCATGATAGGAACTCTAGCAATATCAGGTTCTGCCATAATAAGATTCAAAAATCTCACCATTGCCTCCTTACCGTCGATCAAACCATCATCCATATTGATATCGATCACCTGTGCTCCTCCTTCTACCTGATGCCTAGCTACATCTAAGGCTTCATCAAATTTCTCCTCTTTTACCAAACGAAGAAATTTTCGAGACCCCGCGACATTGGTTCGCTCACCAACATTGATAAAGTTCGTTTCTGCTGAAACAATCATCGGTTCCAGTCCAGATAATTTTAGATATTTTCTTTTTTGCTCCGTACTCATAATCTATACTAAAACTTCTACTAATCTTGGTTTATAATTCTTGGCTAAATCTGCAATCGCTTTTATATGTTCCGGTGTTGTCCCACAACATCCTCCTATAATATTTACTAAGTTTTTATCCATATATTCCTTAATCTGAGAAGCCATTTGTTCTGGAGTTTCATCATACTCACCAAATGCATTTGGTAATCCAGCATTTGGATGTGCAGAAACTCCAAAGTTTGCTTTTTGAGCTAACACTTCTAAATGAGGAGTTAATTGACTAGCTCCTAAAGCACAATTAAACCCCACAGATAACATCGGAATATGTGATACGGAAATCAAAAAAGCTTCTGCTGTTTGACCTGATAGTGTACGACCACTTGCATCAGTTATCGTACCACTTATCATAATTGGCACTTCTATATTTCTTTCATCTTTTACTTCTTCAATTGCGAAAAGTGCTGCTTTAGCGTTTAAAGTATCAAAAATGGTTTCAACGAGAAGGATATCTGATCCTCCATCCAATAGCGCTTCGACCTGTTGTTTATAAGCAATCCTAAGTTCATCAAAAGTAACTGCTCTAAATCCTGGATCATTAACATCTGGAGACATGCTAGCTGTTCTATTTGTCGGGCCAATTGACCCAGCTACAAAACGTGGTTTATGAGGCTCTTTCGCTGTAAATTCATCTGCAACCTCTTTTGCTATTTTTGCAGATTGAAAATTCAATTCATATACTAATTCCTCCATTTCGTAATCCGCCATCGCAATTGTAGTTCCAGAAAACGTATTGGTTTCTATAATATCTGCTCCTGCTTCAAAATACAATCTATGTACTCCTTTTATTGCTTCGGGTTGTGTAATACTCAATAAGTCATTATTACCCTGAACAGAAACGGGCCAATCTTTAAATCGTTCCCCTCTAAAATCTTCTTCTGTAAATTTATGTCGTTGCAACATCGTTCCCATTGCTCCATCAAGCACCAGAATTCTTTCTTCAAGTATTTTTTTTATATCTTTCATTTACGCACTGTTAGGCTCAACATGACGAAGCCTTTTAAAAAAAATTATTAATAGAAACACTTCGACACTTATCCGTCTCAAGAGGAAGCTCGGTGTAACATTATTAAATAGTATTAAGTTTCCCTTATAAAGAGAATATAATTAATATGTATCAAGAAAATAAATGGAAATAGCTAATTGCTATGTGTCATTGTTATCTATTTCGTATTTAAAACGAATAGAACGTAGCACCTTCTTTAAGATTCTGATAAGCATCAGAACGTGTAAAGGGTTGCTAAGGTATCATAGGGTCTATTCCCTCCACCTTTCTTGATAACATATTAAATAAATTTATGAACTAAACAGTTTTCACTGTGATTCTGCTTACAAATTAAAGGTATAGTCTTTTGTTTTGCAAGTTTATTCTGTTTTTTTAGGATTCAGGAGCTAATTCTATTTCCAGGCCATCAAGTTCTGGAGTTATAGGAATCTGACATCCTAATCTACTATTATCCTCTACATAAAAAGCTTCTGCTAACATTAAATCCTCATCCTGACTCATTTCAGGAAGTTTATGATCAGATAAAACATAACATTGACAAGATGCGCACATTGCCATACCTCCACAAGTTCCCTCTACAGGAAGCTCATAAGCCTTACACACTTCCATCAGGTTCATGGCCATATCGGTAGGAGCTTGTACTTCGTGAATCTCTCCTTCTCTATCTTTTATCTTTATGGTAACGTCTGACATATTTCTTGTCTTAATTGTATAAAAATCCTCGCAAATATACCAAATCATTTAGTATATACTGCGAGGACTATTTTATTCTAAAATTTTAAACTATCGCTTTTACAACTTCTTTTTTGGCTTCTTTTTTAGAACCATCAAATCCTTCTACACCTCCAACAGTTGTATATTTCATTACATACTTCTTGTCCGGAAATATTCTTTGATATGCACTCTGACACATAATAGCTGCTTCGTGGAAACCAGAAAGAATTAATTTTAATTTTCCTTTATAGGTATTTACATCTCCTATTGCATATATACCAGGAATGTTAGTTTGATAATCATAAGAGTTATCCACTTTGATAGCGTTCTTTTCGATCTCTAATCCCCAGTTTCCGATAGGTCCTAACTTTGGAGACAACCCAAATAAAGGAATAAAGTAATCTGTATCTAAGTGAATATCCCCTTCGGTTTTATGTTTGATACCAACACCAGTAACGTGATCATCTCCTTTTAGTTCTTTCACTTCCGCTTCAGTAATTAGATTTACCTTGCCTAACTTGGTTAATTCCGCTACTCTTTCCACAGAATCTAATGCTCCACGGAACTCATTTCTTCTATGTACAAGGGTTACTTCACTAGCCACGTCTGCTAAGAAAATAGTCCAATCCAAGGCTGAGTCTCCTCCTCCCGCAATTACTACTCTTTTATCTCTATATACTTCTGGATCGCGAATAATATAAGCAACTCCTTTATCTTCAAAATCTATAATATTAGGAATAGGTGGCTTACGAGGTTCGAAAGAACCTAACCCTCCAGCTATAGCAACTACAGGAGCATTATGCTGAGTTCCCTTATTGGTTGTAACCAAAAAAGTATCGTCTTCTAATTTCTCAATAGTTTCGGCTCTCTCTCCCAAAGTAAATCCAGGTTCAAAAGGCTTTATTTGCTCCATTAAATTGTTCACTAAATCTCCCGCAAGAATCTCAGGAAATCCTGGAATATCATATATTGGTTTTTTAGGATATATCTCAGAGCACTGACCACCTGGTTGTGGTAATGCATCAATAAGATGTGTTTTCAATTTTAGTAATCCAGCTTCAAAAACAGTAAATAATCCTGTTGGTCCTGCTCCGATGATTAGAATATCAGTCTTGATCATGTTCAACTTCTTTTTTTCCTATTAATCCTTTGGTAAATTCATTAAGCGTCTCCACTTTTTCTTCGAAATCACCTTTTATTGTTTTTCTATATTCATTTAAATTTTTGACCAAATCATCAATATTTTCTGGAATTACTTCTTCGAAAAACTGACGCAATCGTTTGGCTGTAGTGGGCGACTTTCCGTTAGTCGAAATTGCCACTTTCACATTTCCTTTGGTTACAATACCTCCCATATAAAAATCACAATATGGAGGATTGTCAGCTACATTTACCAATTTACTTCTTTTTCTACAGTCTTTATACACTTGTACATTAACCTTAGGAACGTCTGTAGTAGCAATCACAATATGTTTCCCTTTTAGAAAACGTCTGTGATATTTCTTTTTAATCATTTCTACCCCAAACTTATTCGCCAATGTAACTGTATCTTCTCGATACATTGGAGACACCATTGTTACTTTAGCATCTGGACTAGATTTCAATAAGAACGTAAGTTTTTCTTCAGCTACATTTCCTCCTCCAACAATTAGGATTTCAAGGTTTTTAACTTTCAGAAAAACCGGATATAAATTATTTCTTTCTTCCATCTTTATAGCTATCCTGAACTATCAAGATACGATTTCTTCTTTTACTTCTTTATAAATCGAAGCTAATTTCACTCTTTGCTCAACTACTTCACCGATTACAATTATAGCAGGTGATGATAATTTTTTATCAGATACAACCTGTTCTATTGTTTTTATTGAACCGAACCCAAACCGCTCATTTTCAGTAGTTCCATTCTGAATAATAGCGACGGGAACATCCTGTTTATTTTCGGCTGCAAAGATACTAACTATTTCGTTTAACTTGCTCATCCCCATTAAAATTACCACAGTTGCATTAGATTTTGCTGCCAGGCGAACATCCTGCGATAATTTATGGGATTTCGTTGTCCCAGTAATCACCCAAAAACTCTCTGAAGAACCTCTTTTTGTCAAAGGAATTCCTTGATACGCAGGAACTGCCAAAGATGATGATATACCTGGAACCATATTTGTTTCTATTCCAAATTCTTGAACATAGTCAATTTCTTCTGCTCCGCGACCGAAAATAAACGGATCTCCTCCTTTTAATCGTATTACATGTCCATGAGTTTTAGCTCTGCTAACAATTAACTCATTAATCTGTTCCTGTTGATATGCATAACATCCTTTTCTTTTACCTACAAAGATTTTTTCTGCCTTCGGTGCATATTCCAATAAAGATTCATTGATAAGTGCATCATACAAAACCACATCTGCAGATTCCAATGCTTTGATTGCTTTAAGCGTAATCAAATCTGGATCTCCCGGCCCCGCTCCTACCACTGTTAATTTTGGCGTTTTATTACTCATTTCCAACAACTTATTATCTTAATTATGAAGATTTTATATCTTCGTAAAGATATTATACATTTTCTACTTCAATGGCTCTAAATGCTTGCACTTTTTGCAAAAATTGCCCTGCTTTTTTGATATAATCCACTGCAAAATCCCTGCTTGGTGCATTTTTCTGAAGTTGATATATCAAATCAGCAAATGTTCCATCAAGTTCTATTTTACCACTTGTCACAAACTCTTCATCAAACTGGCTTATGATTCCTGCGTGCGTATTAGTTTTTTTATTTTCTGCTAGTAATAATGCCTTAGCAGAATTCACTAAAGAGCTATACGCATGATACACCGCATCAGAATATATCCCATTTTCAAAAGATATTTTTGCATTTTCTATCTTTTCTTCACTTTCTAAAAATAAAGTAGCAATCAAATCAATCACAACACCTGCACATTCTCCAACTCCAATAGCCTTTACATATTCTTCTTCAGTTCCCCAATCAATAAAATCTTCTTGAGTCAAATTTTCAACATTAGATAAATCCGTAAGGAAATTATAAAAATATTTTTCTCCTTTATCTGTATAATAGTCTACAAAAGTCTTACCATTTGCATTTTCTTCAAAATCATTTAGGATTCTTCGTAATGCTTCTGGCCCTCTTCTACTTGGTATCTTAACCACTTTATCAGCAAAACGACCTTTTCCATCTCCAAGATTTCCTCCTCCTAATAACACTTGCAATGCCGGAGCAACTAATTTATCTTTAGTTCTTACTGACATCCCCTGAAAACCAATATTAGCCATATTGTGTTGCCCACAAGCATTCATACATCCGCTAATCTTGATTACCAGATCTTCTTTTTCTAAATATTGTGGATATTCAGTCTTAATAACTCTTTCCAATTCTTCAGCAATACCCGTACTACTAGCAATTCCCAAATTACAAGTATCTGTTCCTGGGCAAGCTGTAATATCAACCGCTTTATTATAACCTGCTTCCACAAATCCAAGTTTCTCTAATTCTTGATGGAAAAATGGTACTAAATCTTCTTTTACAAAAGGAATTAAAATATTCTGTCGTAAAGACAATCTAATCTCTCCAGCAGCGTATTTCTCCACTAAATCCGCTAATAATCTGGCTTTATCTGTATAAAAATCCCCTAAAAGCACTTTGATTCCAATAGCAACATATCCATTTTGTTTTTGCTCAATCACATTTGTAGATTTCCACAATTCAAAAGCTTTTTGATCTTGAATTTCTACTTTAGGAACTTCTACAGAAACCGGAACGGATGCAACATAGGCTTCGGCATCAATAGCTACCGTTTTTTGAGCAATTGCGTTTTGTTCTGCCTCTACTAATTCTTTGAAAGCTTGTACACCGATATCTTTTACTAAAAATTTCATTCTCGCTTTGGCTCTACTTTTTCGCTCACCGTGACGATCAAAAATTCTAAGCACTCCTTCCATTAAAGGAATGATCTTATCTGTTGGCAAAAAGCTATATAATTCATCTGCATGTCTTGGTTGTGAGCCCAATCCCCCTGCAAGCATTACTTTAAACCCTCTTACTCCATCTTCAATTTTTGCAATAAAACCAAGATCATGCATATAAGACAATCCCGTATCTTCTTCGGTCCCAGAAAAAGAAACTTTGAACTTACGTCCCATTTCCTGACATATTGGATTTCTTAGGAAGAATCGGAACAATGCATCTGCATATGGTGATACATCAAAAGGTTCTTTTGAATCAATCCCAGCTGTTTCTGATGCCGTTACATTACGAACTGTATTACCACAAGCCTCTCTAAGTGTTACATCATCTCTTTCTAACTCTGCCCAAAGCTCAGGTGTTCTATTAAGATCTACGTAATGAATCTGAATATCTTGTCTGGTTGTAATATGTAATCTACCTCTAGAATATTCATCAGAAACATCGCAAATTCTTCGCAATTGATTGCTCAACACCTTACCATATGGTAATTTGATACGAATCATCTGCACTCCTTCTTGTCGCTGACCATATACCCCACGAGCTAAACGAAGGCTACGAAATTTCTCTTCATCAATCGTCCCTTTATGGAATTGCTCTATTTTATTAGCTAATTCGATAATGTCTTTTTCGACAACTGGGTTTTCTATTTCTGTTCTAAAACTTTGCATTTTCTTTCGTATTTCAACCTTTAAAAAAGAACATACTTATGACTTTTGTATAAAGGTTTTTTTATTCTAAAATTCCTGTTTTCTTCTTCTCAGTAAAAGATTTTTATCTATTGGATAAAACCTACTCCTGAAGTATTATTGGTTTGAGAATCTATTAATATAAATGACCCTGACACCTTATTCTTACTGTAAGAATCAATAGCCAGTGGTTTACTTAATTGTATTTCAACTTTTCCTATTTCATTTAGACTAAGCGAATTCTTAGCGGTATCTTCTCCAGAAAAATCAGTAGCAACTGTTCCACTAATATTTTTCACTTTTGCTAAAATCCTATTACTTCCGCTCTGAATAAAATAATTAGCTCCAGGATTAAGGTCTTTATTATCCATCCAACAAATAGTAGCGGTTAATTGCTTTTCTACTCTTGGCTTTTCTGATGACTTAACAATCATGTCTCCTCTACTTACGTTTACATCATCTTCTAATGTAATCGTGCAAGAACTGCCTCTACCAGCTGTATCGAATTTCTTGTCAAAAAAGAATATCTCTTTAACTTTGGATGTTGTTAAGGATGGCAAAACTGTCACCTCATCTCCTACAGAAAGATCACCACCATATAGCTTACCAGCATATCCTCTAAAATCATGAAACTCATCTTTTTTAGGACGGATCACAGTTTGAACAGGAAAACGCACCTCTGCCTTTTCATAGACATCCTGAGCATCTAATTCTTCTAAATGTTCTAATAAAGTTTTACCTTTATACCAAGGAGTATTTTTAGATGCGTCAACTACATTATCACCTTGTAACGCACTTACTGGAATAAAAGTTATGTTCTGTTCTTTGTAATCGCTTTTTGCAATTAATTTTTCAAAATCAGACTTAATTGCTTCATATGTTGATTGTGAAAAATCAACTAAATCCATTTTATTAATAGCTACAATCACATCCTTTACTCTCAATAAATTATTGATAAAAAAATGTCTATAGGTTTGTTCGATCACACCTTTTCTAGCATCTACCAAAATGATTGACGCTTGTGAAGTAGACGCTCCGGTAACCATATTTCTGGTATATTCTATATGACCTGGAGTATCCGCAATAATATAACTTTTAGTTTTTGTGGAAAAGTAAATATGAGCTACATCAATAGTAATACCTTGTTCACGTTCTGCAACTAAACCATCAGTTGCTAATGAAAAATCCAGATAATCAAACCCATTAGCTTTACTTCTGGTTTCGATTGCTTCTAATTTATCAGAAGTTAATGATTTTGTATCATATAAAATACGACCAATCAAGGTACTCTTACCATCATCTACACTTCCTGCTGTTGCTATCTTTAATACGTCCATTTCTTTATAGTTGATTGTTAATGGTTGGTCGTTGATGGAAAATATATTAACCAACAACTGACAACTATCAACTTATTTTAAAAATATCCTTGTTGTTTTCTTTTTTCCATTGCAGCTTCAGATCTTTTATCATCGATTCGCGCTCCTCTTTCTGAGATTGTGGATTCTCTAATTTCCGCTACAACCTTATCAATTGTAATTGCATCAGAAAGCACCGCTGCAGTACATGACATATCTCCCACGGTACGGAATCTAACCAATCTTTCTTCAACCAATTCGTCATCTTCCCTATGTACTACCTCATCCTCTGCTGACCAAATCATACCATCTCTAATAAATGTTTTACGCTTATGAGCAAAATATATTGAAGGGATTTCGATTTCTTCTTTTTGAATATAACTCCAAACATCTAACTCTGTCCAGTTACTGATCGGAAATACACGAACATTCTGACCTAAATCAATCTTTCCATTAAGGTGATCAAATAATTCAGGTCGCTGATTCTTTTCATCCCATTGACCAAAATCATCCCTTACCGAAAATATGCGTTCTTTTGCTCTTGCTTTTTCTTCATCTCTACGAGCTCCTCCAATGGCAGCATCAAATTTAAATTCTTCTAAAGCATCAAGAAGCGTCGTAGTCTGCAAACTATTGCGACTGGCATACTTACCTTTTTCTTCTGTTACTTTACCTTGATCAATAGAATCCTGAACATTACGGACAATTAATTCTACACCAAGTTCTTTAACCAAACGATCTCTAAACTCAATAGTTTCCGGGAAATTATGACCAGTATCTATATGTAATAATGGAAAAGGAATTTTACCAGGATAAAATGCTTTCTGAGCCAACCTTACTAATGTTATAGAATCTTTACCTCCTGAAAAAAGTAAAACAGGCTTCTCAAATTGAGCAACAACTTCTCTAAAAATGTAAATCGCTTCACTTTCTAAAGGATTTACTTTTAGTACTTTTGCATTCACAACTTGTTCTTTTATTTGTTCAATTACTTCCATGTAATTTAATCTTTTTTTTAATAATCTTTTGATCTAAATAAATAACAAATTAGTTTAATTCGTATGTAATCCACATTCTCTATTTCCTAATACCTTCGTTGGATCAAAATACTTAAACTCATTTGGTAAATTATGTTTCTCTAAATACACATCTAATTCTGCATCACTGTAATAATAAAAAGGGCTTACCTTAAGTACTCCATCACTTCCTAAACTCAAAATATCCAAAGAATCTCTTAAAGCAGTTTGTCCTTTTCGAAGATTTGTAAACCACACATCTGGTTTAAAATCCGACATTGCTCTTTTAAATGGCTCCAGTTTTACCTGCTCTGTAAATTCTTTATGTTTGGGATCTTCAATATCAGGAATTCCCATTACCACATCTCTATGAGCAGAAGTTTGCTTAGGCACATACAACTGTACATTAAGTTCTAATAAATCAATAACTTCCTCCGCATGTTTATACGTGTTAGGAGTATTATAACCCGAATCACACCAGATCACAGGAATATCTGATAGAGAACTAGCACAGACACTAAGAATTGCAGCTTCATAAGGTCTAAAGTTTGTCGTTACGACAGGACTTTTCGCATTTAAAATTGCCCATTGAGTAATCTCTAAAGGAGTTTTATCCTTTAGCGTATTATTTAAGTTCTCTATTTCCTTTCCTGTAAATTTCATTTTTAATATTTCTTTTTCTGTCCCTTATAGCACAGTCGAGAAGTAAAACCGCAATTATCTTCCCCATTTAATACGATTCCAAATTCTTTCGTGAAAGAAATACAGAATCATTTTTGTAACAAAATCAATTGATGCTATCGAAGTAGCTAGTGCTATCTCTCCAGTTAAAACGTAAGAAACTATCAATGTATCCAATGTACCAACAATCCTCCAACTAACTGCCTTTGCTATACTACGCAATGGCTTCTCTGAAGTTCTATCAGTCTCGTACGATGTTTTCTTCGTAGCTACCTTATCTAATATCATTTGATCTACAATCATTTTTTTTCAAAAAAACCTATTACCCTATCGGAATACTAGGTTATTAAACAAATGTATATATAAAAATCTATTCATTAGTCCCAAATCTTTGAAAAAATTACTAGAAATGAAAGAATTATGATATTATTAATAAAAAGCCTAGTGATTTAGTAGATTATTATCGAAGTAAGCAATATTATAAAGAATCTAATACCACAACCTCTATTTTTTTGGTACTGCTATTATTAAAAGTATCCCATACTTTAATTTCTAAAGTATGATATCCTGGCGATAATGTATCTAATGTATAAGAAATTGATCCCTCTTTAAAACCATTCTCTTTATTCTTATAGAAATCATTTAGTATCACCTCGCGCTTTCCTTTTCCATCAATAATCATTTTCATTTGATGTCCAATTCCCTGGGTGGAAACATTCATTCCATTCTCATCAGCAAGCTCAATTTTCAATTCTGGATTAGCTTTAATAATGTTAATCGCTTTCGATGTTTTACCATTTATAAACACTTTAATCTCTGGTCCTTTACTATCAAGTGATGTTACATTTGATATTCCACCTAATAATACATTTTCATACACACCAACCGCATCTTCCAAAATATTATTCTTTTTAGCATATAAACTTATCTTACAATTACCTATTGACATATTTATATCTTTTGGAATCATGAATTCAGCATCAAACACTCCTTTTTCAATATCAAAATCTCCATTATATATTATTACGTCTTGATCTTTATATTCTAGTTGTATAAGATTTCCTTTCCTATTTTTAATTTTATTATTCCCTAATGTTTTTTTACTGTTTTTTTTATCAAAAATCTTGATAAAAACTTCTCCATTATAATCCTTTTTAATCTTTCCAAAAGCATCTACTAGATGTCCAGATATTCTAATCTTATCTAAGGCTTTTATCGTATCTCTAAACTTTTGGAGTGGAATACCATTAATCTTAGTAATATGAACACCAGGTTGAGGCATCTGAAGCGACATTGCAGGATCTCCAATAAAAAAAACGCTTCTTTTATCTTGATACCTTAATTTATTTTTAAGCTTTAAGACGGTTTCTGCCGGTTTCAAGTAAGGCCCATTTTCTGAAAAAAGCGTTTTCATTATTTCATTATTTATGTTAACTCCTGCATTCATAAATATTTCTCTAGTTGTTGCAATAATTGCTATAGCACCTCCATTTGGGTTTCTAAAAACATGTTCTCCAATAGAAATATCAAAAGGGTTATCAAATCGAGTTGCCAGACAAGTAACCGTAATCAACAATGGTAGTTTATTTTTATTTTTAAGATTGATAGCATCCTTTTTGGTAAAGAAAAACTCAGTACCGAAACCTTCTTCCTCCGCGTGTCCAAAATAATCTAATACAGCAACACCTTTTTCTATTTTCTCTATTAGCGTTTTGGTTACCTCTGGGTATTGCTCGCCATTAGATGTTGATTTTTGAATATATGCATCACTATATACTTTAGAAATATTTAAAAAAGGATATTTTTTAACTAAAGAATCTCCTAAACTATTCAAATTTCTTTGAATACCTTGTTCCCACACTTTATCTACATCATCTGATAATAGGAGCACATTATTTCTCCAATCTCCAAAAGAATTTTTCTTATAGTATCTAATAGTTTTATCAACTACATCATTTGCCATTACATCCGTATCAACCAATATTCGTCCAAGTACAATATCAAGATCATCCGTTGATTTCATTTCACCTTCTTCTGGATCCATCATTCCAAAAAAATCATCAGACACATAGGATCTCGTATTAGAAAAACTCTCATAACTCATAAAACTTGGAATTATACTTTTCTTGTAGGTATTTAATAAAGATCTATCCTTGAGTATATCCTTGTAATCGACTGTAGCATTTCCCATAAAACATACATAAGAAAGCTTTTTGTTATCATGTGAAGCGTTTTCATACACATACCTAATAAAATTACGAATTGCACCTATATCCTGTTTCGCACTGCTAAACTCGTTGTAGATTTTCTGCACAGGAACTACTTTAACATTCATCTTGTTTCGTGTTCTATGAAAATCTGCCAATCGTTCAGCAGCAGTTAACATATCCTTTTCGGTAATAATAAGATAATCGATGTTTTTAAAATTATTTTCTTCATCAAGAAAAATAGTCCCTTTCAGATTTTGATTCTCTACAATACTCTCTAACGGTTTTAAGGGTTCATAATAATCCGAAGTAGTGACCGTAACAAACTTTCTTTTAGTATCTAATTGCGTTTTGAAAGAAAACTTACTGGAAAAAGATGTGTTTTCGAAAACCTTGACTACTTCTGGATTTGTTACATCCCACACTTCAGAGATTTTCCTTGCTTTTTTCAATTGTATTTCTCCAATTTCGCGTTTAGAATTAGTGTTCGGAATCGTAAATTTTAATTGTTTATCTGATCCTACCAAGGATCTTTCTGCAGAAACCCGGATATAATCCAGGTAACTTTCCCCAAGTGCTTTACCCTCTACTTCGTATTGCAAACCTATCCGAATAGGATCATCATAGCTTTTGTTGTTTTTTTCTAAACTACCTTCTATTGCTATTAATCGATCTGATGCAGGTCTAAATTTAATCTCTCCAGCTTCTTTTTGGTTCAAACTAATTTTAAGTTTTGATGGTTTATTCGATTTAGCTACTGCCATAATTTTATAGGTAATAGCTGTTGCATCTACTTTATTAGGAAAATGAAATGAAAATTGTTTTTCTTCATTATTTTTAATTTGATTTCCTAACCATCTTCTCCCCATCATCCCGAGATTGTATTGATCCATTTCGTAAAACTGATCCTCGTTAAATGTGGTAATAATTGTATCCGCTTTTTTGTCAAAGGATTCTGAATTGATTATTCTTCTTCCTCTCTTTCCAGATGTGGTGATAAAATAATATGATTTATCATCGTATATATTAATATGGGTTTTACTATCTGAATTGTATCCCTTAGTACTTTGACCGTAAAAAAGGATATAGCCACCTTCTGATAACTTACCGTTTTCTCCTCTCACTACTTTTATAGCATTTTCCCTTAGATCAAACTCGGTATTTCTACTATTCTTAAGAGGAAGCATGTGTCCTCCATTTCCGTAAATTTTAATTGTTGCAGGATCTGTTGTAGCGACATCAATCCCTAAATTGGATAAAAATTCTGGAGTAAGCTTATATATTCCTGTTTTCTCTATATAAAATTTGTACCAGTTGCCAGTTGCCAATACAGAGTGAGATAAAGGAATCTTTTTTACAATTTGCCTAGTTGTGTCCTTTCCTTTTTCAGTAATAAACTGTTGTTGATTTCCATAAAAAGAAGCACTCAACAAAGCAACAAAACATAATAAAACACTTCTTTTCATAAAAACAAAATGATAAAATAAATATACATTTTATATTTCATGAATCGTACCATTCTTATTTCCTAAGAAAAGATATGATTTCTAAATGCGATCATTATTTTTTCAATTTTCAAAAACCATCCTTTTCGGGTGGGAAAATTAATGATAGATCATTTTACTTTTGCCTCTGGCTAAAATTTGATTCGTACTCCTTATTTGGATTTTACCATTCAGATAAATTTATAAATCGATTAATTATTTTATTATGAAAAAACTTACTTTACTTTTATTTTTAACTTCTACCACCCTATTCCTTTCCTGCGGAAGTGATGACAATGATCCTTCTATAGGGATTGATGAAACTCAAATTACAGGAGAGTGGAAATTAGAGGCATTCCGATTGGATAACGGTCAGACTTTTGTTGAATCTGAAGGAACTCGTGTTCTATTTTCTGAATTCTCTTCGTTTGGAAAAGATTTTAATACGATTGTTACTTTTTCTGAAGACCCTCAAACTTTTACAAGTGATGGAGGATACACTACCGTTCTTACAAATACAGTTCTTGGTCAGGAAACCACTACTCAAGAAATTCCTACTCCCGGTTTCGCAGCTTCTGGAGAATGGATAATTGAAAACGGGAATCTAATTTTAGACGTTCAAGGAACTGAGGAGTCTTTTAAAATTTCTGGTTTGAATTCTCAAACTCTTTTACTTGAGAAAGCACTAAATGAATCCATTCCTTTTTCAGGATTTACACAGGTTTCAACAGGTATGACATTTTTCACATTTACAAAACAATAGACTTTATAAAGATTTTTAATAAAAAGGGTGGAAAAATTGCCCCACCCTTTTTATTATATAACTGTCCCGTCCTGAAATATCGATACACTAAAATCTTAGTGAAATGAAAAAATCACTACCGCCAATTTATCCTCACAAAATGATAAATTATAATTTATTTCAAAATTCACGGTAACAAATCATAAGCTTAAGACACTTACTAAAAGATACTTTAAACTACTTTTCTGAATTCCATCAATAAAACAATATTTTGAAGATGAAATATTTGGAAAACTGTATTTTTAAAATAAAAATTTATCAATTAAAGAAACATGAGGCATATCACATTTTTATTGGCATTTTTTATTAGTAATTTGTGTATTTCGCAAACTGCTCCTTTTACCTGCGTAAAAAAAATTAACCCAAACACAAGGGGTACGGAAATTACAATTTCAGCAGAAAATTCTACAAATAGTATAATTACCGAAGTTCCACCATGGATAATTATGGGATGTTGGAGAGGATATTTTTACAACGAAGTGGGCAGAAACTCACGTTTTATAACTACTGCAAAAAATATGGTAGATAATACTGAAGCTGGATCATGTGACAGTTTTATAGAAGCTTGCATTCCCAAAAGAACAGATTTCAACGTCTCGGTTAGAATACCTAACTATACTATTAGCGAAGTCCATCACGCAAATTGGCAAACTAGATCAACTGATCATATAAGAAATTATGCCGGAATATACGCAGCAGAAACGATTAAGCAATTAGATAAAATAATTAATATAGGTTTTGTTCACGGTGAAAATGGCGCGAATTATAGTCATGAATATCAAAACAACTTTAGAAGCTACGACACCACTGCTGTATGGTCTGCCCCTTTAGAAAATTACTATGCATTTTTAAGTATGGCATGGTTAAAAAGTGATCAAGAAAATGGATGGGGTCATGAAAAATATATTGATATGGGACCAATCGCTTGGCCAAGTACTGGATATTTAAAAAATGCCACCAAGATTAACTATGACAATAATTCAACGGCTCCTACATTCTCACCATACTACGTAGGAGGTGAAAAATTAACTAGCGGATTAAGACATCCTTCATCTATTAAATACAATGGATATATCTATGTATTCTTTTCTGAATCTAGCCCAAGAATGATTTCTGCTTCTGGCATCAAAGTCATAAGAGTTCCAGAACCCCAAGCCACAAATCCAAATGCATACAAAATTTATTACAATGGTGGTTGGTATAAATCATTACCTGAAAATTTCAGTAAAGAAAGGCTAGCTGATTTTCTTCAAATTGAAGGCCCGAAAAGCACTTCTATTTTAGGATCTAGTCATCGATTTAGTGTTGCAAAAGTTCAAGATACCGATTACTTTATAGGAGTGAGAGAATATCGCGATCACACAAATAAAACTTACCATATCTCTTTACACAAATCGTTCGATCTTACAAATTGGAGCGAAGGATATGATATTTATTTTGCAGATGATCAGGATGGTCAAGCTTGGAGTAATAGTGATTTGCATTATCCTATATTTATGGATAAATACGGAAAATCAAATACAGTTATCGACAGGGATAAATTCTATATATTGTTCAGTAAAACTAATGGCTTCGATAAAATAAGAAGATGGGAGTTAAATTTAACCTGTTCAAACGATGAGATATCTTGTCTTGAACCATTAGATTTCATAATATCAAAAGAAAGAAACGTTCCCTCAAAAACATCATTAGATTGTAATAACATATACATTAAAAATAACACATTAATATTACCAGTGCTAACCAATGGCTCTTACAATATCGAAATCTATAACATTTCTGGACAAAAAATAATCAGCAAATCACTTTCTAATAAAGAAAACTTAATACCACTTAAGAACTATGCTCCAAAGAACTCTATCCTGCTGTATACTCTAAAAAACACAACAACAGGAAATTATTGCAATGGAAAAATAGTTTTTTAATAAAAAGTCATAAAACATATCTAGTTTTAAATTAGATATGTTTTATGATTGTTCTAAAGCTTGTGCTAGATCCGCAATAATATCATCAATATGCTCTAATCCTACTGAGCATCTTACCATTCCATCTGTAATTCCTACTGCCAATTTATCCTCAATCGCTAGTTTACTATGCGTGGTAGAAGCTGGATGGGTTACTATAGTTCTGGTATCTCCTAAATTAGCAGAAAGTGAACACATTTTTATACTATCAAAAAATGTTTTTCCTCCTTTTACTCCGTTTTTAACTTCGAAAGCTACGATATTACCTCCTAATTTCATTTGCTTCTTAGCCACTTCATATTGTGGATGAGATTTTAGAAAAGGATACTTCACCCAATTCACTTTAGGATGTTCTTCTAAAAACTTGGCTAATTTTAAGGCATTTTCGCAATGTCTATCTACTCTTACTGCCAATGTTTCCAAACTTTTTGACAATACCCAAGCATTAAAAGGTGATAAAGCTGGTCCGGTATTTCGTGAAAATAAATAGATCTCTCTGATCAATTCCTTTTTTCCAACGGTAACTCCACCTAATACACGTCCTTGCCCATCAATTAATTTTGTAGCTGAATGGATTACAAGATCAGCTCCAAATTTTATTGGGTTTTGTAAATATGGCGTCGCAAAACAATTATCAATAATCAATAACAGCTCATGTTTTTTTGCAATCTCACCTAGTAACTCTAAATCTAGCACATCTACTCCAGGATTGGTAGGAGATTCTGCATAGATAATTTTTGTATTAGGCTGTATTAAGCTTTCTACCTTATCAACCTCATTAACTGGAAAATAACTTGTCTCTATATTCCACTTAGGAAAGTATTTAGTAAACAACGAATGTGTAGAACCGAATACGGATCGCGCAGAAACTATATGATCTCCCGCATCTAGCAATGCAGCAAATGTAGAAAACACTGCTGCCATTCCTGTAGCAAAGGCGTAACCGTCTTCTGCTCCTTCTAATTTGCAGATTTTATCCACAAACTCTGTGGTATTCGGGTTACTAAAACGACTATATAAATTACGATCTTTCTCTTCTGCAAAGGCTGCTCTCATTTCCTCAGAATCTTCAAAAACAAATCCTGATGTTAGATACATTGGTGTAGAATGTTCTAAAAACTGAGTTTTTTCTGTCTGAGTTCTTACAGCTTGTGTTTCAAAATTTTGGCTTTTTAAGCTCATACTTCTTCGTTATTAACGACTACTTTATATTTGATCGTTGCAGTTGGCTCTAATGTTTTTGATACAGAGCAATATTTTTCGAATGATAATTGCGCAGCTCTTTTTGCCTTTTCTGGAGTTATCTCTCCTTCTAAGTATACAGTAACCGAAATTTCTTTAAATGGTTTCGCTCCATCAATTTCTACTCTTGACCCATCTACTTCTGCTCTGTAATCTGTAATTTCTTGTCGTTGTTTTTTTAATATAGAAATTACATCAATCGCACTGCAGCCTGCAACTCCCATCAACACATATTCCATTGGACTTGGTGCTAAATCATGACCTCCCACTTCGGGTTTACTATCTATATAGGTTAGATGCCCTCTTTCATTTTTTAACTCAAAATGATAATCGTTATCTATTCTTTTTAATTCTATTTTCATCGTATCTGTTTTTATCTATTTTATTTGAACGTTACCTTTCGACTACACTTCGACAAGCTCAGTGTGACATCATAGGGTCAGCCTTCTGCTATATCTTTTTTACTTGTTCTCGATACCCTCCAAAGGCGGGCAGGCAATCCGCCTGGGCGGACACTCGAACTCACGTAAAAAAGGATGCCGCATCAAATGTTTTATATTCACTATCTCTTAAATCAATAAAAAACAATGAGTAATCCCTAACGCAATTAATTTTCTATCCTTTTTCGGTCAATCTTAATATATCTCCAAAGACTCCTCTAGCAGTTACAGCCGCTCCCGCTCCTGCTCCCTGAATTACTATTGGTTGATCTCCGTATGATTCTGTATAAATTTCGAATATAGAGTCGGATCCTTTTACTTGTCCTAACGCACTACTTTCTTCAACAGATACCAATTTAACATCCAAAATACCTTTTTCTTTGAATAAATCCCCATGTAAATCTCCAATATATCGTAGCACATGATTAGGTTTTTGTTCATCCTTTATGTTTTGGTATACAGCATCTAATTCTTCCAATCTTTCCAAAAATTTATTTGCATCTCCTTCTCTCAAATTCTCAGGAATTAAATTATGGATATTAATATCTGTAAATTCATTACTAAGATCTAACTCCCGTGCTAAAATCAGCAATTTCCTTCCGACATCATTCCCGCATAGATCTTCACGAGGATCGGGCTCAGTAAAACCTTTATCAATAGCTTCTTGTAATACTTCACTAAATTTCCGATCATCTTTCGAAAAAGTATTAAACAAATAACTTAACGATCCAGAAAAAACACCTTTAATTCTTGTAATATTTTCGCCGGATAAATGCAAAAGTTTAATTGTATCTATTAGTGGTAATCCAGCACCTACATTGGTTTCATAAAAATATTTTTTTTGATGCTCGTCTAACTTTAGTCGAAGTTCTTTATAAAAGTCAAAACCTAGTGTATTTGCCACCTTATTGGATGAAACCAGATCAAATCCATTTTCCACCAAAGTGATATAATTATCTACAAATACTTTACTCGCTGTATTATCAATTGCAATTAAATTTTCTAAATGATGTTCATCTGCAAACTTAATGAGATCTTCTATTCCGTAAGAACTTCCTTCTATTATATCGGATCGCCAATTAGTATCAATTCCATTTTTACTTAAAAGTATTTTTTTGGAATTCGCAACGGCAAAAATATTTAGATCAATCTTTTTTCTCTTTTCAATCTTCTTTGCAGATTTCAAAATCTGATATATCAATGTTCCTCCTACCAAACCGTGTCCAAATATGGCGATATTTATTTTTTTTGAGACACCAAAAATCTCTCCATGAATAACATTCAATGCCTTATGAAGTTGGTTTTTATAAACGACTAAGCTTACATTCTTTCCAGAAATAGTATTATTAAAAAGCAAAGGGATTACCTGGTTTTTAATCAATGCATTGTATGGTCGATGAAAAGTACTTAAATCTTGTCCGATAATGGAAATTACGGAAACGTTATTTTCTACTGTGATTGTATTCACATCTCTCTTATAAAAATCAGTCTCGAACTCTTGTTCCAAAACTTTTTTAGCTTCTATTGCTTTATCCCCTTCTACCACTAATCCTATACCTCTCTCTGATGAACCTTGAGAAATTATACTTACACTTATATTTTTATAAGCTAATGCTTTAAAAATCCTAGCATCTACTCCTACTTTTCCTAACAGACCTCTTCCTTCTAAATTAATTAAAGAAACATTTTCTAAAACAGAAAGAGATTTAATTCCTTTCTCATCATTTTCTGCAGTGATCAAAGTTCCTTTATTTTTATGATCAAAAGTGTTTAAAATGCGTAAAGGAATATTTTTTTCTATCAGTGGAATAATGGTTTTAGCGTGCAAAATATTAGCTCCAAAATAAGCCAGTTCATTCGCTTCTGTAAAAGATAGTTTTTCTATTTTTTTCGCGTCAGGTACTAAATCAGGATTTGCAGTATAAATACCACTTACGTGGGTGAAATTTTGCAATTCTTCTGCATCCAGATAATTTGCCAATAAAGCAGCCGTATAATTACTACCATTTCTACCAAGCGTTGTTGTTTCATTATTCATATTAGAAGCTATGAATCCTGTTACCACATTTACTGTTGCTCCATTATACTTTCTAAAATGATCAACTACATTTTTTTTAGATAATTTATCCAAAGGTTCTGCCTCACCAAACTTACCATCAGTTTTGATTAACTCTCTACCATCCGTAAAATTAGCATTCACTCCTTTTTCTTTAAGAATATGCGTAAGTAGTTTTGCAGAAATCACTTCTCCTTGCGACAATACTTGGTCTTTTATTCTTTTACTATAATCTCCTAACAGGGATACTCCCTCAAAAAGCTTATCTAATGTTTCGAATTCATCGTCTACATTAAAACTAGGATAATTAGCTACTTGATATTGCTTAAATACTTCTAGTTGTTTCTGATAACTTTCACTTCTAACGGCTTTATTTAAAATAGCTTCTAATTCATCCGTTGATTTTCCCCTTGCAGACAACACCACGGTAATCAATTCGCCATTGTTAACTTTATCTTCTATTATATCAACCACTTTATGAATTCCTTCACCATTTGATAGTGACTTTCCTCCAAATTTTAAAATCTTCATCTTTATATTATTTTAAAACACATCTACTAACAACTTACTGAGTTGATCAAATTCTATTAAAAACGCATCATGTCCGTGAACGGAATCTATAATTTGATGCGTCACATTTTGTTTTACCTCTTTTAACTCTTTAAAAGTGATTTCATCTTCTGCTGCAGTAAAAAAGCCATCAGAATTCACACTTATGATATGGATATTGGATGTAATTGTAGCTGCTACCACTTTAAAACTATCTCTTCCTTCTGTTATATCAATATTTGCTAATATGTAATTCAATTCTTTATATGCAGAAAGGGTAAATCGATCATCTAGTTTATTTCCATGATGGAATAACCAACTCTCTACGTTGTACATATTTTTTTCATCATTATAACTTCTATCAAATTTTTGTCTAAATGACTCTGGAGATCTATAGATAAGCATCGCGTGTAATCTAGCATCATGGATAGGGTTATCAGAATTTAATAAAATTTGTTCCTGTACCAAGCAATTTGCTTTTAACCAATCGGTAGATTTCCAATCGGTAGCTACAGGAATTAAATGGTCAATTAAACTTGGACTTAAAGCTGCAAGTTCCCAGGCAATTCCTCCACCAACAGATCCTCCAATAACAGCATGGAGATTATTGATATCCAATTGTTTCAATCCCTTTGCAAAAATCATAGCGACATCTCTGGCATTAAAAAGTTTATAATCGGAAATTAAATTCCCTTCTTTACCGTCATAGCCATTACCCGGAATATTAAATGACAATACCGTATACCTATCTGTATCTATACATTTTCCAGTTCCTATCAAACCACTCCACCATCCTTGATTTCCACAAACCGTAGAGTTACCTGTCAATGCGTGATTAACCAAAACTATTGGAGCCTTATGTAAAGGTTTTCCAAATACCTCATAAAACAAAGGCATTTGATCAATCTTTTTGCCTTTAGAGGTAATGAAATCAGATATTTGAACTTGTAGGAGCATATTTTACGTTAACTTCATAAGAGCTACCAATCTTTTTACCGACTTACAGTCAAAAGGTTAGAAACTCAATTCTAATGAATTATATCTATTTTACTTTTTCGGCTACTTTAGCAAACGCACTTTTTAGGTCTGTCTTTAAATCTTCTATATCTTCTAACCCAACTGAGAGTCTTATCAAATCCTGAGTTACTCCTGTTGATTCTTGTTGTTCAGGATTTAACTGCTGATGTGTCGTACTAGCTGGATGAATAATCAAGGATTTAGAATCTCCAATATTTGCTAATAATGAAAATATATTAGTTTCATTAGCTACCGTTTTAGCAGAATCAAAACCTCCTTTTATTCCAAAAGTTATAATACCACTTTGACCTTTAGGAAGGTATTCTTTTGCTAGTTTATGATAAGGGTCACTTTCTAATCCTGGATATTTTACCCACGTAACTTCATCCTGTTCCTGTAACCATTTCGCTAATGAAAGAGCATTTTCGCTATGTTTTTTAATTCTAATTTCTAAGGTTTCTAACCCTTGTATAATCTGAAATGCATTAAAAGGGCTTAAGGCAGCGCCGTGATCTCGTAATCCTTCTATTCGTGCCTTTGCAATAAATGCCGCAGCACCTAAAGCATCGTGATATACTAACCCATGATAACCAGGTGATGGTTCTGTAAACTCAGGAAATTTACCGCTTGACCAATCAAAAGTACCTGCATCAATGATCACACCTCCAAGAGAAGTTCCATTTCCACCAATATATTTAGTTAAAGAGTGAATTACAATATTAGCTCCGTGTTCTATTGGGTTCAATAAAGCAGGCGTCGCCACTGTATTATCAACTATAAGAGGAACTTTATACGCTTTAGCTTGAGTAGAAATAGCTTTAAGATCTAATACATCAAGCTTTGGATTACCAAGTGACTCCACAAAAAACACTCTGGTATTTTCCTGTACAGCGCTTTTAAAATTATCGGCATCCGATGGATCTACAAAAGTTGTTGTGATTCCGAATCTTGGGAGAGTAACATTTAAAAGGTTATATGTTCCACCATACAAACTACTAGAAGCAACAACATGATCACCCGCTTTTAGTAATGTTAATAATGCAGTATTAATTGCTGCCGTACCGGATGCTGTTACTACTGCTGCAATTCCACCTTCCAAAGCTGCCAAACGTTGTTCTAAAATATCATTAGTAGGATTATTCAATCTTGTATAAATAAATCCTGGTTCTGATAAATTAAACAAATTAGCAGCATGATCGGCATCATTAAAAACATAGGATGTTGTCTGATAAATAGGAACTGCTCTTGTTCCTCCATTAGTTTTCACGTTATGACCAGCGTGTAAAGCTTCTGTTGCAAATTTTTGTGCACTCATAATTTTCTATTTTAAATTTTAATAATTAAATAAAATTCAAATACATCAAACACCGTCTAGTGTATGGTTATAGAAAATTAAAAAGAAAGGAAACGACAATTACAAGTCTTGTAATTGGATCGAGTTATCTTCTTCGTCAATGACGAATAGAATTTAGCACCTTCTTTAAAATCCTGATATGCATCAGAACATATAAAGGGTTGCTAAGGTTTCATAGGGTCTATTCCCTCCACCTTTCTTAATAACTTACTAATATGTATAAGAAACTTCGAAGCAAAGCTAGTAATTATTTTTAAACTTGAAACAATTTGTTTTAAAAATTATATGTATCGAAAAAAACGCTCTAAAAAAGAAATTTTCATTGGAAGAAAATTAATGATACGTTAAATACTTTCCAATATTATCATTTTTTTTACCTTTGCCGAATTATTAAAAGGGATAGATTTGACTGATTGCAACCCTAAAGAGCTGAAAATAGCAGCATTCGTAAGTGAATACTAGACTGTTTCAGTAATTAAATGCTAAAGCAGTTCGATACAATATTATTCTAATCGAAAGCTTCTTTATTGCAATCCCGTCATAATTTATTATAGTTTATTCTATAAAAACAAAAAAGAATGGCATATTTATTTACTTCGGAAAGTGTATCTGAAGGACATCCGGATAAAGTAGCAGATCAAATTAGTGATGCTTTATTAGATAACTTTTTAGCTTTTGATAAAGATTCAAAAGTAGCTTGTGAAACTTTGGTGACTACTGGGCAAGTTGTACTTGCTGGAGAGGTTAAATCCAAAACATACCTTGATGTGCAGCAAATTGCAAGAGAAGTAATTAATGAAATCGGTTATACCAAAGGAGCTTACCAATTTAGTGGAGACTCTTGTGGAGTAATTTCTCTTATACACGAACAATCTCAAGATATCAATCAAGGTGTAGATAGAGAGACTAAGGAAGAGCAAGGCGCTGGTGATCAAGGAATGATGTTTGGCTACGCTACCAAAGAGACTGAAAACTATATGCCTTTGGCATTAGATATTTCTCATAAGATTCTTCTTGAACTGGCTAAGCTAAGAAGAGAAGGAGCTGAAATTCCATATTTACGTCCTGATTCTAAAAGTCAGGTTACTATAGAATATAGTGATGACAATGTACCTCAACGTATTGTGGCTATTGTTGTTTCTACGCAGCATGACGATTTTGACATTGATGACGATGTGATGTTAGCAAAGATCAAAAATGATATCGTTTCTATACTTATGCCTAGAGTGATTTCTCAATTGCCTAAATATGTACGGGATTTATTTAATGATCAAATAACATATCATATTAACCCTACAGGTAAATTTGTAATTGGTGGGCCGCACGGAGACACCGGACTTACCGGACGTAAAATCATTGTGGACACCTACGGTGGTAAAGGAGCTCATGGTGGTGGAGCATTCTCAGGAAAAGACCCTAGTAAAGTAGACCGTTCTGCGGCATATGCATCTAGACATATAGCAAAAAACTTAGTTGCTGCAGGTGTTGCAAGTGAAGCATTAGTGCAAGTATCATATGCCATTGGAGTAGTAGAACCAACTTCAATTTTTGTTGATACTTATGGTACCAGTAACTTAGAGATTACTGATGGAGAAATTGCAGAAAAAGTAGCAGAAATCTTTGATATGCGACCTGCTGCAATTGAAGAGCGTCTTAAGTTACGTAATCCTATTTATAAAGAAACTGCAGCTTATGGACATATGGGAAAAGAATCAAAAATAGTAACAAAAGTTTTTGAAAGTCCATACTCCGGTAGAGTAGAAAAAGAAGTAGAATTATTTACCTGGGAAAAATTGGACTATGTAGATCAGGTAAAAAAGGCTTTTAAAATATAATTTTATCATTAATTTGATGTAAATTTGTAACCTCCAATACTTTATAGTATTTATTTAACGATAAAATCAGTTTTATCGTTAAATCAGATACTATATGAAGACCTACGAATACTAAATTGTTAAAGTAACTATTATTCTAAACGAATATCTTTAGCACAAATGATTAAATTATCAAAAAAAGTATTGAAATGAGATTAAAAATTGGAATCGCTTTCATATTGTTTTGTATCTGTAGCTTGTCTTTTGGACAAGATTACAAAAACAATATTAAATCCCTCAAAGAAGTTGATATCAAGATAGAGGAAGGGCAATACAGTGCAGATGATTCTGTATCTGCAGATAGATTAATAATTGAAAGTTCTGAAAATGCTGCTCTGAATCAAGACTATACCTCTTGTATTGATGAAGAATGGGCAGATATTAAAAAACAAATCTTAAATAATAAAAAAAGGGTTGCAGAAAATAACGAAGTTTTTGTTTCCAAAACCGTAGACACTGTTTTTGTTACTGCTCCTAGTTTCAGTAAAAAATCACAATTATCTGGTTGGTAAAATAAACACTGATCATTTTAATAAATACTATAAAGACTGTCCTTCCGACAGTCTTTTTTTTGTGGTCAATACATCATATTTCCTAGTTGAGGGGATAATTCTTAAATAAAAAGGGTTGTTTTCCCTCTAGCAATATCATTATAAACATATTAATTTAGCACTTGAAGATCAAACAGTTATAAAAAAAGAAAAAGAAAGAACTATGAAATTAAAAATGGTAATGATGATAGCTTTGATATGGATTGGTCAAAGCGTATTCGGACAAGTTAGTCAAACTAAAAACAGTAATTCTGAAAACCTAAAGGAGAAAAGTACTAAAGATACTCTTATTGAACCTGTTTCCGACAAAGGCATATCTTATAACAATAATAATGAGAAATTTTATAGTGAAAGGGAATGGAAAAAGGTTAAAAGGCAAATTCGAAGAAATAAAAAAAGAATTACAAGTAATAAGAATGGGATTCATAGCTCAAAGATTATTGACACTATTTACTTAGAGATAACAATTCCTAAAACCAATTCACAAATAACTGAGTGGTAAAAGTAATAGAGAGGTTTGTCTATTTTTTTTATATTCTAATGATATCTAAGATTTTGAAAGAAATCAAAAAAATTAACAGTTACATACTAATCGGCGTAATTTTTGATATCAATTAAAAATATAAAATACTTCATTATGAGAACTGACAGTTACACTAAAGCTATCCTAACCATTATTGCCGTTTGTTTAAGTATTATTGTTTTAAAAGATATAAACATTATACCAAAAGCATATGCAAACGGTACTGGGACATCGTCCAATTACGGAATAGTGCCTATTAATGATGATGGGACAATAATGGTTAAACTAGATACCTCTGACCAAATTGATGTAAATATAAAAGGCATCAATACCTACGATAAACTCAAGGTAGATATCAATAAAGTAAGTACAAGTGATGAACTGAATATAAACATTGACGAAATAGGCGGTAACTATGTATCAAGCGGAGGCCCGATCAAAGTTAAAATACACAATTAATTTTCTAAGCCATTCTTTCTATTGTTGCATTTTAAGATAATAGTCCACAGAATGTTTTCCAGAACCGTAAAATATAAAGAATACGCACAGCAAAAATACGACGCTGGCAACAATCAGATTAGCTATGTGCATCTCTCCTACAAAATTGATAACGATCGCTCCGATCAAAAGAGGTAATTGTACAGCTACAGACCATCGAGTCAATAAACCGAAAGCAACTAGAATTCCTCCAATTAAATGAGCTGGAGCGACATAGTGAATTACGATCATTCCTCCTGCGAGGTTTTGAACCGGTTTTAGTAAATCCACTAATATTTGACTATTACTAATGAAATTTATTCCTTTTAAAAATAAAAATACACCTAAGGCAATTCTAAGAAGGTCTAATGGATAATACGTATGAGCATTAGCCCATTTATTTAATGATTTTATAGTTAGCATAATGTAAAAAAATATTGATTACACAACCATAAGATACTGATTTTTAATGTAATAAAAAAATATAACGTATTCAGCTAATTATAATCCTGAAGCAACAGAAGTAATCTTGTCTAAAGCTACACTTATCTTAATCAATATCTCTTGTGCATCCTTTATTTCGTGACGTTGTTGTAAAAATTGTGGATCATTATATGAAATCCTAACTATATCCTGATCATCTTGCCAAACTAATATTTTCTGAGGAAGATCTAATCCCGTAGTTTGAGCACTTTGCATTAAAGGAGTTCCTAAATTAGGATTACCGAACATAACAATCTTTGTTGGGTTTAGCGTTAACCCAACAGAAGCGGCATTTGCTTGATGATCTAATTGGGCTATTATTTTCAAATTAGGATTATTCTCGAGCACCTTAATAAGGGTGCTATATGTTTCGTCAAAACTCTTAGTACTTTCTTTAGTGATGACTCCTTTTTGCGTTGTTATTTCCATAGATTCTAATGCATTTTGTTCTGCTTTAGACGTATCATTAACAACTTGATTACAGGAAATCAAACATAAAGTAAATAGAAAACTAAAAATGAATCTTTTCATTTGAAATAAATTTTAATACAAAACCTGATTATCGTTTTTTTCATAGTTACAATCATTCCTATTGACATACCAGATCACTTTTACGTTATCACTATAATCATCGCTTTTATTTACATCAGAATGATCTAGATATACTTGAGTCATTTCTCCTGTTGTTCCCAAAACCGATTGCCAATAATGAGTTTTAACAAGATTAATATGATGCCGCTCTCTAGAAGGAGCTTGCCCCATAATTCTAGATAATTGAGCATATACATGTCCCTTATTAATTGTTAAAAATTGCGCATCAGCTGTATGTTCAACAGCAAAAACACCTGTTAAGCCATCTTTCTTGTATTCACTATATTGCCCCCATCCAACTCGTATTTCACATCCCTGACGAACAGCTTTTTTAAGATTATCAATATCACCAGACAGTGCATTTCCTTCATTATCATTACTATAAATAACCTGCCATCCTTTGTTCTTATCTTCTACATTTTCTTTTTGTGTTGTAATATTACAAGAACTTAATAAAACCAATAAAAATAGTACTATAATATCCTTAAACATCCAATAACTTTTGGTTTAAAGATAACTTAAAACCAAAACAAATTCTAATTTCATATAAGATTAACATGTTACCAAACCCTATTAAAATATATTAAATAGATGTTTCCAAAAGATTAAAATCTTTTGGAAACATTACTGTCATAAATTATATTTCACACTTAATATCCAATACCTAGGCTGCACTACATAACTAGAAGTACTGTTAAATAATTCATTAAAGCTATCCCTATTTATGCTTTCGGTATTTAATAGATTAGTAACAGAAAATTTATACTCCCATTTACTATCAGGTTTTTGATAAAATACTTCTGCATCCCAAAAACTATACTCATTCAATGTGGTATTCGTATCACTATAATTGTAGTAGCTATAAGAAGATTTTAACAAAAAACCTTTGGCAAATGCCCAATCTAGTCTTGCAAAAGGGCGGCTAGTATAAAAAGTACTTTCCGCACCATTATTATCGTAATCATTAACTGTAATACTATATCCTAAATCGAAATTTGGACCTTTTTTAAAATTCGTAGACCATTCTGTTTGGTACATTTGTGTAAGACTTATACTCTCACTTGGCAACGTATTTACTATGTTATTAAAACTAGACCAACTTACATTAGCACTTAGATTTCCTTTAATCTTACCAAAAGTTCTTGTGAAATTACCACTACCTGATAAAATCTGATCCGCAAGATTAGAATTAATTGGAGTATTTACTCTATTTATACCAGATATAACACTAGTATTCTTAATAGGATTCCGTCTATTTGTATAATTCAATCTAGCAAAAATATTAGTATAATTAAACATATTAAAACTAAAATAGTTTAATGAATAATTATCATATAAAGCATTCTCAAGACTTCTATTTCCTTGGGATAGTGAGTTATAATTATTAAATACATATCCTTCTGCTAAATTATTCACATCTGTATAATTAGCGGTGATTGAATAATTAAAACGTAAACTCTCACTCTTTTTAAACTGAACCAAAGCAAAAAAATCGGGTAATACCTGCCACTCATTTTGCTTAGCAGTGGTTCCTAACTGTTCATCCTTAAGACTATAATTATGAACACTAACTCCAGGATTAAATGTAAAAATCCCTGTGATGAACTTATAGTGTAATCCTGCATAAACATCATTAAATTTATAAGTCACATCATTAGTAAATTCATCAGCTTCAAAATCATTTTGATTTCCATTATCTAAAATTTGAAAGATATCGGAATCAAATTTCTGAGTACTTAACGTAGATCCAACTGTGAAGTTTAGATTACTTTTTTTATTTAAAATATAGTAATAATCAAGTGTAGCATCGAACTTACTAGTTTTTACATTTTTTTGTTGGTTGATGTTATATCTATCTGACTCCTCTAGCGGATTATATGTATCCAAACTGGAATCATCTGGATTCGTAATTTGAGTAAAAACTCCTCTAAATGGAATTTCGGACCTAATAGCATTATAAAACGGATCTTCTTCCTGAAATAGATGTTGGGCTTCAAAAGCAAAAATGTTTTTTGAATTTAGAGTATAATAGTTATTTAAGTTCTGTTTCACAGAAAAGGGATTATTCTCTAGTCTTTCATTGATATCCTCAGAGATATCATCTCTTTCAGAAATGAAAACATCATCTTCTTCTTGTTTGGAGAGTTTTCCAAAAATGTCATAATCCAACCTAAAATCATTGTTTGGTCTATAACTTGCACTTAGTTTTAACAATCCTAATTTACTTCGCTGTTCTGTATTATCAAAAGTCTCTTCTATCGTATTATCAATGGAATCTGACGTATCATCAATATAGGTTCTTCTGGTAGTAGTGATCAAATCTGTTTTGGTATCACTAACAATTCCATATCCACTAATATCTAATTTTTTATTAGCAGATAAACTAAAATTAGCTGCGCCAAACTTTGTATTAATTTCATTGGCACGATTGTTCTGTAACACTGCAAAAGCAAGATCATCTGTCGTGACATTAAAAGATGTTCCTCCTCTTCCTATATTTCTAAAACCACCAGTAAAATTGAAATAATCTCTTCTTGTAAAAGGCACTTCTCCTATATCATTAAAATCTGTTAAAATATTGAGACTGTATTTAGGGCTGTAATAAAATAATTTGGGTTTTACTAAATACCGTTCAGTCTCACCAACTCCTGCACCAGCTGTGATCTCTCCAAACCAAAAGTTCTTTTTCCCTTCTTTTAATTTAATGTTAATAGCTACTTGATCTTGAGTATTTCGTAAACCACGCATCTGCCCAACATCTTCGTAATTCCTTAGCACTTCTACTTTATCTAATGCATCTGCCGGAATATTTTTAGTAGCCAATTTAGAATCTCCGTCAAAAAAGTCTTTGCCTTCTACCATTACCTTAGATACCGTTTTTCCTTCTACCTCTATTTCTCCATCATCGTTTACTTCTATTCCAGGCAATTTTTCTAAAACATCACCTAACTTTTTTTCATTACCATTAGTAAATGAATCAGTGTTATAGACTAGTGTATCTCCTTTAACTACTACTGGCATCTCATATACTATTTCTACTTCATCAAGGCTATCTGCCTCAGAAGTCATTTCGAAATTAGTTGTAACATCCTGAGTAGTTACCGCAATAGTTTTATCATTAGCAGAGAGTCCAATAAAACTAACCCTGAGTTTATATGTCTCATTTACGGGTACTGATAATTTATATTTCCCAAAGTCATTAGTAATACCATAGGCTGTCATAGCATTATCTGCTTTTTTATAAGCGATAACATTGGCCATTTCTAATGGATTTCCTAATGAATCTTTTACAAATCCAGTAATCTGAACTTTCTGTGCGGACATAGTGATCCCTACCAACAATATGGTATATAGTATTTTTTGCTTCATTTTGTTGATTAATTTTTTAAAAAAGAAGTCTAATTTCGACGCCCTCCACCTAAGCCGCCTCTTCCTCTTCGTTGTGTACTGAATTGCTCTATCATTTCTTCTACTTTCTTCTTTGTGATTTCGTCAAATTCAGTTTGCGTGACATCTTTTCCTTTTGTAGGCGGTTTGATTTCTTCTTTTTCTTCAGCATTCAAAACTATTTTATTACATAATAATGTTGTTCTTCCTTCCTGAACTTCTAAAATCAAACCTGGTAACCCCCAATAGGCTCCAGGACCTTGATTCACGGGAATCTCTGGTGTGTACCAAGCTGTAACTTCTATTTCTTTTAATATTTCTAACTCATCTGAAGTGTTTTTGATACTTACTTGATCAGCATTGCTTTTTTCTCTTCGGTCTCTTTGCTCCCTAGCCTTTCTTCTCATAGCTCTAAAGTCCAAAACTTCATTAACTTTTTTAGTAGCTGTAGCCTTGAAACAAGTATAATTTCCAATTTTTTTAGTTTCATTAACCAAAGTCCAACTATAAGAGGGTAACGAATCTTTAATCAAAAAGTTTTTTCCATAAAATTCTCGTTGATCATAATACTGGGACGTTTTAATATTTTTATAATAGTTATTAGATGTTATTCCAGAAATCATCGCTCCCCACCTACCTCCAACTTCAGTCGTCTCTAGTTTTGCTTCCTCTTTATAGGTTGCAGCGCTTTTATTAAAAGTGAGTATAAATGTTCTTTCCAAAGCAGATTTCATCCGATCGGCTATGGCTTTCTTCTGATCTTCAGACATTTGTCGTCTAACAAAATCCATATCCATTCCTGTCTTACTAAAATAATAAGCTTTCCCCTGAAAATCCTGTGCGATTGTTAATGAGGTTACGAGAATAATAACTAAAGTACATGCAGTCTTCATATAAGGCAGTTTTAAAATATTTAGACTCTAGTATTAGCTTACGGTTTAATAGAAATAAGTTAATTATATCCTAAAAAAGTAGCTTTTGATTGCCTACTGTTTATGTCAATACAAAACCGGCTTATACAAGTTTTCTGTAACATTTTTTGATTGATTATGATGATTATCCTCCTATTCGTATCTGCATACTATTTCCATCATCCCGGTTTGGTCTTCTATCCTGTATTTCTTGCATTTTTTTACGCATAATTTCTTCGAATTTATTTTCATTTACAACTTTGCCTTTATTGGATTCTAAAATCTCTACTTTTCTCTTCGGGCTCAACACTATTTTATCGCATAACATACTCTGTTGACCATCATTAATAGCCATAATTAATCCTGGTAATCCCCAAAAATTAGCAGGACCATTATTAACAGGAATCTCTGGCGTGTACCAAGCTGTAACCGTTATTTCTTCTTCTGTTTCTACATTTTCCTCAGCAACATTATTAGTTGACATACTTGTTATTCGTTGAATTGTTCTTTTGGCTGTAGCTTTATAACAGGTATAGTTTCCTATCTTCTTCGTTTCATTCTCTAGCTTCCAATTATAATGAGTTAGTGTATCTTTTACCAGAAACATTTTTCCCAGCATTTCTCGTTGCGCTACAAATCGCTCTTCTTTATTATTTTTATAAAGAATATCAGAAGCCCCAGATCCAGCTACCATTACCCTAATTCCTGTAGAGGGTTGCGGAGTTTCTAAACTTTCTTCTTCTTTATAAACAGATTCTGTTTTATTAAAATGTAAGGTGAATTCTTTTTGAAACTGTTTTTTCATCATCTCATGTATCTGCTTCTGCATTTCAGAATTTAACTGAGTGCTATCTAACTTAATATCCAACTTCCTATTAGTTTGATAGGTTGCAACTCCCTGAAAATCTTGTGCAGAGATATTTCCTAATGTGGATAGAGCTATCAGTACGATTAATCTTATCATAATTATATCTTTTAGTTATTATTGAGATTTGTTTATTTTAATTGTTCTTTTACAAAGATGAAGAGTCCATACAAATCAAACAGTTAACCAGTGTTAACGAGTGTTAAGCGATAGTTTTTATATCGTTTAAGAATCCTATTTTTGAAGTATGCAAAAGAATAGCTATAAAAATGTATTATACTTCATTACACTTGTAATTCTAGTTACACTGAACATTCAGGTTTATTGGAACTTTAAAAATTATGAAGCAAGTAAACAACAGTTAATTAATGATGTACAAATAAGTTTAGACAATGCAGTAGATCAATACTACACTGAATTAGCAGAAAGAAACGCTATTAGATTTTCATCGGACTCTTCAAACATTAAAGATTTTTTTAAAAAAAGTAGTTTTTCAAGATTTCTAAAGAAAATAGATTCTGGGGATGTTAATTTTAAGAGTTATACGTTTTCTGATGATTCAGTTCATAGTGATATTAGAATATTCAGAAGTTTTTCCGCGGATAGTATAAATTTCAGAGATGTGCATATGCATCATAACTTAGATTCGTCTGGAACTTCCAAATTTTCTAGTCCAATTAATCACGTCCAAAATAATGATTCAAGAAAAAAGATTTTTGAAGAACTTACTTCTAAAATTATAATTTCTATTAATGAAGATTCATTAAAATTAGAAGTTTTAGATACCATTCTCCGGAATCAATTAAAACGAAAACAGCTAAATATTAACTATGGAGTTACTTTTCTGGATCAGAAAGGTACTTCTTTCAATCTGCGCGACACCATTATAAATCAGTCCGAATTAAAAACTAAGACAAAATCATCCTATTTACCAAGAGGAAGCTCTTTAGAATTATCTTTTATGAATACTACACGTATGATTCTTAAGAAAAATCTTTTTGGTATTATGTTATCATTTTTACTAGTAAGTGCTGTGATCGGATGTCTTTTATATCTTTTGAATATTATTAATCGTCAAAAACAACTAGCAGAGTTGAAAAATGATCTTATTAGCAATATTACTCATGAATTCAAAACCCCTATTGCTACTATTAGTGCAGCTCTGGAAGGCATCCAAAACTTTAATCGCGAAAACGACCCCGAAAAAACTAAAAAATATGTGGAGATGTCTTCTAACCAACTAGGAAAGCTGAACACTATGGTCGAGAAAATATTAGAAACCGCTACTATGGATAGCGAAGAACTTGAATTAAATCTAGAAGAGTTAAATCTTGTTCACCTTATTCAAACAATTTCAAACAGATATCAAGCAAGTGTTTCTGAAAAGAAAATCAAATTTCATTCTACAAAATCGACTATACGGAAAAAAGTAGATGCTTTTCATTTTGAAAATGCAATCAATAATATCGTGGATAATGCAATCAAATATGGAGGAAATACTATTGAAGTTTACTTAAAAAACATGAATTCACATATTATTCTTGAAATTAAGGATAATGGAACATCATTAAATAAATCACAAAAAGATAAAATATTCGAGAAGTTTTATAGAGTTCCAAAAGGAAATACTCATGATGTAAAAGGTTTCGGAATTGGATTATTTTATACTAAAACTATCATCGAAAAGCACGGAGGAACTATAGAATTATTTCTTAATCAAGAAGTAACTAATTTCAAAATAACTTTACCCAATGGATAAAATCATTGAAATAGTATTGGCTGAGGATGAGCCTTCATTAGGGCAAATTATCAAAGAAAGCTTAGAAACAAGAAACTTTAAAGTGCACCTTGCGCAAAACGGTGAAGAAGCCTATTCGATATATAAATCTGTTGCGCCAAAAATATTGGTGCTGGATGTAATGATGCCTAAAAAAGATGGATTTACTTTGGCCAAACAAATTCGATTAGAAGATGATACGATTCCTATTATATTCCTCACGGCTAAATCACAGACACAGGATGTTGTGGAAGGCTTCACAATTGGAGGCAACGACTATTTAAAGAAGCCTTTTAGCATGGAAGAACTTATAGTTAGAATCAACAATCTACTTCATAGAACTAAAACGCAACAAAATTCTGAAACACTTGTAATTGGTAAATATATTTTTGATTTCCCAAAACAGATCCTTAACTATGAAGGTAAATCTCATCAGCTTACCCATAGAGAAGCACATTTGTTATTTCATTTAGTAAAAAACAAAAACCAAGTATTAGACCGTTCTATGATTCTCAAAAAACTTTGGGGGGATGATGATTTCTTTAATGGTAGAAGTATGGATGTGTTTATCACCAAGCTAAGAAAAAAATTAAAACAAGACGATTCCATTCAGATTATTAATGTTAGAGGGTTTGGGTATAAATTAGTTTGTTAGAAATGGCCTTATTTTTGTACTTTGCTAATTCATGAAGAAGGCACTATTCTTTTTAATCTTATTCGGTTTTGTCTATAGCAGTCCTGCTCAGAGGAATGCTATTGCAAGAGATTCCATCTCATTAGGAGCTGATCATTTTTTAGGGCTTGACTCTTTTGGTGCAGTTTATTACACCAAAGGAAATATTTTTTATAAAAAATGGAATAATCAAGAGTGGCAATTTGGTGATTTTATTCTAGGCCAACTCACACAAGTATCTATTTTGAATCCGTTAAAAATTGTATTGTTCTATGAGTCTTCTAACACCATTGTACTAGTTGACAAGTATTTATCCGAAATTGATCGTATAAACTTTAATACTATTGCAGAATTTAAGAGTGTTTCATTGGTTTCTCCCGCAAATGATAATAGTGTTTGGGTTTTTGATAATAATACACAGCAATTAGAACTATTTAATACGATCTCTAACAAAACGTTAATCACCACACAACCTATTACCGAACTTCCGACTAAACTACATAGTAATTTTAATTATTGCTGGATTCTTACTTCAGAAACGCTTTCCCAATTCAATGTCTATGGAAGTTTATTAACCAGAAGTGGTAATGACGGGTATATCGATATGAGAATTATTAATGATGATCTGTTATTACTAAAAGAAGACGGGTTATATTATCATTCCACAAAGACAAAAGAAATAGAAAAAATAAATCTTCCGGAAATTCCTATAAAACAGTTTTATGTTACTAATGAAATCCTTTATATTTACCACCAAAGTAAGATTTACAGTTTTGATCTAACACCCCAAAAAAATTAATCAACTATGCATGTAGCCATTGCTGGAAATATTGGTGCCGGAAAAACAACATTAACCAAACTATTGGCCAAACATTATCGATGGGAACCTCAATTCGAAGATGTATTGGAAAATCCTTATCTAGAGGATTTTTATAATAAAATGGAGCGTTGGTCATTTAATCTACAAATCTATTTCCTGAATAGTCGTTTTAGACAAATTCTTGAGATTCGTGAAAGTGGAAAAGATATCATTCAGGACAGAACGATCTATGAAGATGCTTACATATTCGCTCCTAACCTTCACGCAATGGGATTAATGACGAATCGTGATTTCGAAAACTACAAATCTCTATTTGATTTAATGGAAAGTGTGGTAGAAGGCCCTGATTTACTTATTTATTTACGAAGCAGTATTCCTAATCTTGTGTCTCAAATTCATAAACGCGGTCGCGAATATGAAAATACAATTAGCATAGATTATCTCAGCCGACTAAACGAAAGATACGAAGCGTGGGCTCATGGCTATGATAAAGGCAATCTACTTATTGTGGATGTGGATCATCTTAATTTTGTGGACAATCCAGAAGATCTTGGTAATATTATAAACCGTATTGATGCAGAATTAAACGGATTATTCCAGAAATAATAAAAGGCCTTTCTTAATCGAAAGGCCTTCTTTTTTCTAAAAACTCACCTTTGGCAAGTTTACTTTCTACTTAAACTTCTTAAGATTGTTGTTCACCTTCAGTTTCAGTTTCCTTATTATCTTCTTTTACGGCTTTTTCTAAAGATTTGTCAAGTTTTTCACCAGCCTCTTTCACAGCATTTTCTGCTTCTTTTTCAATCGCTTCAGCTTCTTTTACAGCTTCTTCAGCAGTATTTTCAACTTCTTTTTGTACTTCGCTAGTTTCTTCAGTGGCATTTTCTGTTTCCTTATTTGTATCTCTACAAGAAACAAACGCTACATTTAAAGTAAATAAAAACACTAATGCTAAAATTACTTTTTTCATAATATAAAAATTTTAGTTGTTATTATATGGCTATAACGCCATTCTAATCTCACTATTTCTATTACCTTGGTAATGTTTTCACAAAAAATCTTAATTTTTTTAACACAATGAATTTCAATGACTTATTTCAATTTCTTTCTGAATTGCAACAAAACAACAACAAAGAATGGATGGATGCTAACCGAAAATGGTACCAAAAAATTCGTAATTCTTTTATCGACTGGTTGGATCATTTAGATACAGAATTTGCTAAAATTGATCCCGATTATTATCCGACATCTGGCAAAAAGGGAATTAACAGAATTAATAATAATCTTCTTTTTCACCCTAACAAACCAGTTTACAAAGATCACTTTGCCGCCGGATTAGATCAACGATCCAAGCAAGGAGACTTTTACATACAAATTGGCATCAACGATTGCGAACTGGCGGGAGGTTATTGGAAACCGGATAATAAAATCCTAAATAGTATTCGTGAAGCAATTGACTATAATGGAGATGAATTACTTAAGATCATAAATAAAAAAACTTTTCGAAAAACATTTGGCCAATTATACGATGATGGAGATTCTTTAAAAAAAGCTCCCAAAGGATATACAATGGATCACCAGCACATAGACTTATTACGCCGTAAAACTATTGCTGTTATTCATCCTTTGACAAAAGAAGAAATTCTACAAGGTAATTTTAATGAAAGAGTAATTGAAGTATATAAAGAAATGCTTCCTTTTAGAAGATACTTAAATGAGGCAGTAACGGTTTAGAATTTATCTATTTTCTCAATTAAATATTTAACGATCCTATTTGTTGCTCCTGTATTGCTATTGATAAAATGACCGGAAATCATACCTGTCTGTTGTCTGAATTTTTTATTATCGATTAATTTGTTCAGGATATTAGTAAACTCGGTTGCATTAGCTACCGAAAATAACCCTGCTAACTTCTGGAGTTGTTTCGCTTCTCTGAATTTTTCAAAATTCTTACCAATTATAATAGGGATTCCGAAAGTTGCAGGTTCTAGAATATTATGCAATCCAGATGTTCCCATCGCTCCACCAACATAAGCAATGTCTCCATAACTATAGACTCGTGATAAATACCCAATTGTATTCATAATAAACACCTTATATTCACTCATTTTTTTTCCTTCTTTTTCAGAAAAAAGAACCGTTTTGTGTTTCAGCTTCTTTTTTAGCGCTTGTACCCCATTCTCTTTTATTTCATGTGGCGCAATGATAAAACACAAATCATCCGAAGCCTGGTTTACAAAATCTATAAATACTTCTTCATCTTCTGACCAGGAACTTCCTATAACTATACATAGTCTATCTCCAATAAATTCTGAAATAAAATCTACTTGATTATCCATTTCTATTTGATGTGATACTCTATCAAAACGTGTATCACCACTTATAGTAACATTATCAAACCCAACTTGATTTAATAATTGTTGTGAAGTAGTATCCTGTACGAAAAAATGATCCACCGTTTTTAAAGCTGATCGCATAAAACCACCATACCACTTAAAAAATGCTTGATCTTTTCGAAATGTGGCAGAAATTATGGCAATAGGAATATCGTTAGATTTTAGCTTCTTCAAATAATTAGGCCAAAACTCATACTTCACAAAAATAGCAAGTTGTGGGTTTACCAATTTCACAAATCTACTAGCATTCGCTTTAGTATCTATTGGCAAGTAAACAATAACATCCGCAAGGGTACTATTTTTTTTCACTTCATACCCTGATGGGGAAAAAAAAGTAACTAATAAGATATGAGTAGGGTACTTTTTCTTAACCTCTTCCATTACAGGAACCCCTTGCTCGTATTCTCCTAATGACGCACAGTGAAACCAAATCACTTTATCCTCTTTATTTATACTTTTTGCTAATACCTCGAACACTGTTCTCCTTCCTTTTGCAAACAGTGTAAGTTTTGGACTTATTAATCCTATAATCGGAAGCAACGCATTGAATGCTGAGATAAGAAGATTATATAAAAAATTCAAGAGTTCTGATTTTATGCGTCGCTAAAATACGGCTCTTTCTTATAAAAACTGATAAACATTCTATTCAAAAAGTATATTTGCCAAATTGATTAAAATTCAATGAAATTTAAATTTTAATAAAAATAAACATGTTTTTTTATGTTTTTAACAAAATAAAATCAATAAAATTACTAAATTGACACTTATCATCACACAAACTCTAAGCTTTATGAAATTAAAAACTACTTTAATTGCATTGTTTTCCTGTGCAATATTATGCTCCCAGAATTTTGTAGAAGTTCAACTCCCAAAACCAGATCAACTTAGTCCTTTTTTTATAGGACCTCTTTTTAAATCTACAATTCACCACGGTGTTACTCCACCTAATTATAATGGAAAAGTGATTCTATTTAATCATGGATATATCGATCTAAATCAAACACAATTTCTATTTGATAACAATTTTTATCAAAAAACATATGATGAAGGGTATCAAGCGGTTTTTGTAGCCACTACAAGAGGTGGCGGTATATGGGTTAATGGAGAATTATTAGCCGAATCAATAGACATTATCACAGAAAAATATAATGTAACAGATGTATCCATTATAGCACATAGTAATGGTGGAAAAGCTGCAGAAGCAGCCATGATACAATATGGAAAAAAGGATAAAGTGCAACAAGTTTTTGCGTTGGGCACTCCTTATTGGGGAACTTATTTGGCCGATATTTCCCAAATGCCTTGGTTAAATTGGGCCTGGCGACTAACAGGGTTAAACGAAGGAGCAAGAACATCAACAACATATTACTGTAGAGATGTAGTGCGCCCTTATCTAGACAATAATCCTAATAACGAACCTGAAAAATTTGTAGTATTAGGGGCATCTGGATATTTTAATGGATCCAACCTACTTGCCAGAGCAGCTTTTACGGCTACAGGCGGAATTTTACTTCCAGTGCAAGGAGCTAATGATGGTGTCGCTCCTTATCGAAGTACGCTTAGACCTGGTGCAGAATATGTATTCAGGAAAAATGATTTTCGAGCCTTTTTTGATCATATTGATGTAAGTTTGGGACAGTTTAGTTGGCCATATGTAAAATCATATCTACAAAATCGCTCTCGCAATAGTAATCAAACTTTTGAAACGGAAACTCCTGCCAATTTTATCACAGAAAGCAATTATTATATCATTCATTCAGAAAACGAGTATGATAAAGTATTATTAGACAAAAACTCCTCATTTGCAGTGGCAGAAATTCTTCATGAAAAACCAACGGCCGAATTTCAGGGTTTTGATCAGGATCAAAAAAAAATAAGCACACTAAAAAGTCATAATCAAGAGGATCATAAAACAGTGATTCCATTTTCTGAAAGTAATATTCAGCTGAAAAGTGATTCTCGTTTTGCCGCTTTTATCAGACAAAATAATGGAATTACCATGTCTTTAGAACATCAAATAAAAAACAACTATCCCACATTAAAAGTTGATATTTTTTCAAAGAAAAAAAATAGTGAATTACTTGTCAATACGGAAATACGTGGTGTAATTACCAAAACTTCTAAAATTGATGGAACTTCATTAAAAAATGATCCAGAAGTAATTACTTTCCATAAAAAGGATGGTAGTTTCTATTTTGACACTAAAAATCTTGATGAAGGTGTATACAGCCTATTTCTAAACTCAGAAAGTAACGGCAATTTTAAAAGGAGTATCATCTCTGGTTTTGTAGTTGGTGATATTAATAAAGCTTTGAATATGGATGAAGGAGCAAGTGATATCTTTAACAAAACTGAAAAATCTATGAAGATCACTCCAAATTCGGTTAAAAACTACGCTTTGTTATCACTTGAGGGATATAATATTTCTGATAAAATTTCAATAGACATTTACGATGTTACAGGTAAAAAGATTATGGATTTTGTTGTTCCTGTAAATCAAAATTCGCAGTATAACATATCGGAAAATCTACAACTATTATCTGGCGGTATATATCTTTTGCAGGTTAACAAAAAGGAGACTATAAAATTCGTAAAAAAATAAGATTATAAACATCTGAAAGAAAAGCGTTTGCTAATATGATACTATTTTGATGCTATTCGTTAATAAAAAACATATCAAAACTTAGTCATCACATTGGCAATCGTGTCATTATTTCGTACTTTCGTCGGGTTACAAAACTCATCCTATGAAGAAGATTCAAATGGTTGACTTAAAGGGTCAATATGAACAAATAAAGGAGCGTGTGGATGCATCTATTCTCGATGTCATCTCCAATGCCGCATTTATAAATGGTCCGGAAGTACATAGTTTTCAAAAAGAATTGGAAGAATATCTGGATGTAAAACACGTAATTCCTTGCGCAAATGGGACAGATGCTTTGCAAATAGCGATGATGGGATTAGGCCTAAAACCGGGAGATGAAGTTATCACTGCGGATTTTACTTTTGCCGCTACTGTGGAAGTAATTGCATTGTTGCAGCTCACACCAGTTTTAGTAGATGTAGAACCGGATTCATTTAATATTGATCCAAATGCTATCCGTAAAGCTATCACTCCAAACACAAAAGCAATTGTTCCTGTTCATTTATTTGGTCAAGCTGCCAATATGGATGAAATTATGGAAATCGCCAAAGAGCATAATTTGTATGTAATAGAAGATAATGCACAAGGTATTGGTTCTAGTTATAAATTTGCAGATGGAAAAGTTGCCAAAACAGGAACTATTGGTCATGTGTCTTCTACTTCTTTTTTCCCTTCGAAAAATTTAGGATGTTACGGAGATGGTGGATCTATTTTCACTAATGATGATGATTTAGCACATACTATTCGTGGAATTGTGAATCACGGAATGTATAAAAGATATCATCACGATGTAGTTGGCGTTAATTCTAGATTAGATTCCATACAAGCTACAGTACTTAGAGCCAAACTACCTAATCTTGATTCTTATAATAATGCCAGAAGAATGGCAGCAAGAAAATATAACAAAGCTTTTGAAAGTGTAGAGAATATAATAACACCAAAAGTAAAAGGAAATAGTTGTGGAACTAGTTCAGATATAATTTGCGATTCATGTAACTGTCATGTATTTCATCAGTATACACTTCGTATCATCAATGCAGATCGTGATGCATTAGCAAAACATCTTAATGACACTGGAATTCCGTGTGGTGTATATTATCCTATACCTTTACACAATCAAAAAGCGTATCGTGATGAGCGTTATAATGAGTCTGATTTCCCCGTTACCAATCAACTTGTGAAAGAAGTCATTTCGTTACCTATGCATACAGAATTAGATGATGAACAAATTGATTTTATCACAAAAACTATTATCGATTTTATTACTAAATAAGCTAAAAAAGTTAATTATTCATAGTTGTTTAATTAATTATTACAAAACTCATAAACGCCTATAATGGATTCATTTTGTATTTGTTATAATCTTGTAGATCATAATAATTTTCCTGGAATTCCCCCTTTACCAGAAACCTATATTGTACCTGTAAATAATGACCGCCTTGGTTATGTAGAAAAGCAGGCTACTCCTCAGACTTTAGCTAGTTTCAAAATAGCATACTTAGAGACACCGCATGAACAGTTGTTAGAAATATGTGCTAGTCTAAAAATTCCTGTTTTAGAACAGCAATTCAGACCAGCTAAAAAAAGAAAAACATTTGGTTTAGCGGATATCCTAAAAGATCCAAAAATCAAAGATGTAGTTATCAATTACATAAATAATAAGCTTTCTGTTTTTTATGCCCTTTTAATTGAGAACCAATATGCTGTAGTGCATAATGCTCAAAGAAAAGACCCTTTTGAAGTCCATAGATTATCAATTGGTGCTAGTATTCTCAATCCAATTTTAGAATTCACAAAAACAGATGAAGGAATAGATTATGCTTTTTCTTTAAAAGATGGAGAAAAAGTTATAATTCCTCAGAATCATAGCATTCAGATATTACTAAATGAACCTTCCTGGATTACAGTTAATAAATCTATTTACCATATTAGCAACTTAAATGCTAACAAATTAAAACCATTTTTCAGCAAGGAAAAGATTACTATTGCTAAAAAACATATTAAAACCTATCTAGATAAAGTTATTATTCCTGTTATAAAAAATGTAGATGTAATTGCGAATGGTTTTGAGATCATAATTCACAAAAACATAGCATCTTATGGAATAGAAATTATTCAGGATTTCATAAAAGAAAATTATGTTGCCAAGGTAATTTTTAATTATGGTCAAGCCTCTTTTGACTATAACAGTGCCAAAAAAACTTCCTCTGACGTACATTTTGGAGAAAATGAAGAAATTCAAATAACTCAGATCAAAAGAGATCCTAATGCCGAAAAAGAAATTATAGCTTTACTTGAATCTAAAGGACTATCGATCAATAGTAATCTTTTGCTTGAGCTTGAAACTTCTGATGATCCATTAGCTATTTTTAATTGGGTTCAAACACATCATAAAGAACTAGAAAAAGAAGGGTTTGAGATAATACTTCCTGATCTGGAAAACAGATCGGTAAATCTTGATCCGCATCAGATCGAGATCCAAAACAAAAAAAAAATGACTGGTTCGATGTCAAAGGAGTAGTTCTTATTGGTTCTCAGGAAATTCCGTTTTCTAAATTTATTAAATATATAAAAGAGAATAATCGCTTTTTTCCAATGAACGATGAATCTATTTTCATTATTCCGTTGGAATGGATGACGCGTTATAAAAGCCTAGCAAATTTTGGAAAGGTAAAAGAAGATAGTATTCTAGTTAGCAAAGTTAATTATACGCTCTTAAAACAGATTGTTCCTCCAGAAGAACTAGATATCTCAGAAAATATTGATATTGATTACCAACCATCTTCTAAATTAAAAGCTACCTTAAGACCATATCAGGAAGAAGGTGTAAAATGGTTAGTAAAGCATTATCAAAATCAATTGGGAGCTTGCCTTGCTGATGATATGGGACTTGGAAAAACATTGCAAACCATCGCAACATTAGCTTTTGCAAAAGAACAGCTTGCTCCAGCTCCAGATGATATCAAAACTATTCGATTAGATCTGTTTAGCAATCCTTTAGAGGTCAGAACATATCTAAAAGCACTAGTTGTATTACCATCTTCATTAGTATTTAACTGGGCTCAGGAAATATTGAAATTTGCCCCACACTTAACCATAACAAAATATATAGGAAGCGATCGTAAAAAAATAGCTCCATATCTAGAGACTTATGATATTATTCTAACTACCTATACTACATTATCAAAAGATATTGTTACGCTACAAAAAACAGAATTTACGTATCTAATCACTGATGAGAGTCAGCAAATCAAGAATAAAGAATCTAAGATATTCAAAGCGATTAATGATATCAACGTAAAACATAAAATTTCTTTAAGCGGTACACCTATCGAAAATTCATTATCTGATCTTTGGTCTCAGATGGAATTTATCAATCCTGGCATGTTAGGAAGCTATCCTTTTTTTAAAGATCACTTTAAAACTCCGATAGAAAAACATCAAAATGAAGAGCGTGTAAAAGAACTAAAAGCATTAATAGAACCTTTTATTCTAAGAAGAACAAAAGAACAAGTAGCTAAGGATTTACCTGAATTATCAGAACAAACAATCTACACAGAGATGCTTACAGAGCAAGAAAAAGAATACGAATCTCAAAAATCTGCCGCTAGAAATTTATTACTAGGTATTGATACTGTATCTACTAACAAAATTCATATTATAAACACATTAACTAAACTTAGACAATTAGCCAACCATCCTAAATTACTAAATCATAATACCGAAAGTTCTTCCGGAAAATTTAAAGATGTTACCTCCTATTTAGAAACCTTAGTAAAATCCAATAAAAAAGTACTGATATTCAGCTCTTTTGTATCTCACTTAAACTTATATCAGGAATGGTCTACAAATCAAAGCATTTCTTTTGTCAGTCTTACAGGACAAACTAAAGGTTCGGACAGAGAAAAGATTGTTAATGAATTTCAGGAAAACGATGCAATCTCTTTGTTCTTTATTTCATTAAAAGCTGGAGGAGTAGGTCTTAATCTGACTAAGGCTTCCTACGTTATTTTGTTAGATCCCTGGTGGAATCCTTTTATTGAGAAACAAGCTATTGCACGTGCTCATCGTATCGGTCAAAAAAACAATGTTATGGTCACTCGTTTTATAACTAAAAACACAATAGAAGAAAAGATCATTAAATTACAAGAACATAAAAAGAACCTTTCTGATGAGATTATTGCTATTGACGCGATTCCTGATTATATTGAAAGTGATTTAGAGGAATTATTGAGGTAATTAATATGAAATTATCTTAAAGAGGTATTCATTTTTAAGTATGAGCATACATACTTTCTAATCCAATGTCTCCTAATAAAGAAATCTTGATGTTAATCTAAATTCACCTAAATACAATTACCAATTATGTTTTGGAGAAAAAAAATAAAATTACCAGTAACGATTGAAGATCAATTATGGATAGAAGAGAAACTTACTTTTCTAAAAGATAGCATTGGATTAGAAAAGGTTTTAAAAATGACTACGATTTCTCCGGAAACCTTTTTATCTAATTATGAGTTTAAAAAAAATGAATCTGATGCATATTATATTTTAGATTATATCAAAACCACCATGAACTTAGGTGATATTCCGATTGAATTAAAATTCTTTTCGGATCAACCAATATATCAAAAAGACGGAAGTATTCTAACAACACCAGCTGATAATTTCGGTAGGTGGAAAAGCGCCGCCGGAACTTATCAAAAAGTCAACAATAAAATCATCATTAGTATAGAGAAATCACAGCTAAAAAAAACAGAGTCCCTAATTGCTACAATAAGTCATGAACTAGCACATCAAAAATTATTGGGTGAAAAAAGAATCACTACAAACGATGAACATCTTACAGATCTTGTTGCAATCGTATATGGTTTTGGAATTTTTATTGGCAATTCCAAATTTGTTTTTCAATCTGGAATAGACAATGGCTTTGGATGGAAAATGACCAATCAAGGATATTTACCAGAGCAATTAATTGCTTATACTATGGCTACCTTATCATTAAAGAAAAAAGAAAAAGACACAAGGTATGTAGAACAATTAAACTCTTCATTACGTTCATATTTCAAAGAAAGCATAGCTTATTTATCACAAAAAGAACGTCAGAAAAAATCATTACTATTTTGGGAAATTACAGGTGTAGATTTTGAAGAATCTCATCAAGAAAAAGTCACCGAGACAACAGAAGCACAAATACACTCTACTGTAGATGAAAAAATAATTCCAATATTAAGTGAAACAGATGAACTTATATTTGCCTGTAATAAAGGGGAATATGACACAGTATCTAAACTGCTATCCACGGGTATTTCTCCTAATGTAACAGGTACATTAGGAAACACTCCTCTAAAAGCAGCATTATTTAACAAACATATACAGATTGCCGACTTGTTAATTACACATGGAGCCAATATTGATTACATTCAAGACCCAAACTCATTCCTTTATACGACTGCGTTAAGTATGGCATCTACTAATGACGATTTAGAAATAATATATTATTTACTAAAAAAAGGCGCTGATGTTAATTTCATTTCTCTGCGAACTGGTACACCTCTATGTCATGCTATAAAAAATAAAAAAATAGAACAGGTGGAAATTCTTATTGATGCAAGAGCTTCTTTGGAACTTAAAAGCGGTATCTATATAGAACCTCCTATATGTTATGCCGCAAGAGAAAACCAAAAAGACATTGTAAATCTACTAGTCAAAAATGGAGCAAAAACAAAGCCTTTGCGGAAAATTCCCAGAAAAGAAATACCGATGGGAATGGTTAAATTTTTAAAACAAAAAAAATACTTATAGCATCTCGACAAAATCTATCTTAAAACAAAGCCCTAAACAGAAAACTGGTTTTATACCTAAAAGGAAGTATCACGGCAAATTCTTCTAAAAGAAATCATAATTTTTCATCAATTACAGTATTTTATTTTAAATTGTTAATCTTATAATTTAGCACAAATTCATTCACAAACAACTACACACAATTTATAAGCTTATGAAATTCTTTTATACCTTCATTTTTGTTTTAATAAGTACTACTCTTTTTGCTCAGGACACTTATCTTCATTGCGGAAAATTAATCGACACCAAAACTGGTAAAATTCTAACCGAAAGAACAGTTGTTGTTTCTGGCAATAAAATCACAAAAGTAGAGATCGGTTATACCGAGGGAGAGAGTAATGATATCATTATTGATCTTAAAAACAAAACCGTTATGCCAGGGCTAATCGATATGCATGTACATATGGAGAGTGAATCCAACCCAAAAGCCTATTTAGAGCGTTACACCCATAATGATGCAGATGTTGCCTACAACTCTGTTGGGTTTGCTAAAGCAACATTAATGGCAGGTTTTACTACGGTAAGAGATCTTGGAGGAAGTGGAGTTAATATTTCTTTAAAAAAAGCAATCGCTCAGGAAAAAATTATAGGACCACGAATTTTTACAGCCGGAAAGATCATATCCAGCACAGGAGGCCACGGAGATCCAACTAATGGAAGCAAAAAAACTATTATTGGAGATCCAGGACCAAAAGATGGTGTGGTAAATGGCTTAGAAGATGCAAAAAAAGCGGTGAGACAACGGTATAAAAATGGAACAGATCTCATTAAAATTACTGCGACAGGAGGAGTGCTAAGTGTTGCCAAAAGTGGTTCTAATCCACAATTTACTTTAGACGAAATAAAGGCAATTTGTAAAACTGCCAAAGATTATGGATTTCACGTGGCTGCTCATGCACATGGAGATGAAGGAATGCAGCGTGCTATTAATGGCGGTGTCAAAACAATCGAACACGGAACATTAATGAGTATTAAGACTATGGATTTAATGAAAAAAAAGAAAGCCTATTTAGTACCTACCATTACAGCTGGAAAAGAAGTAACCGAAAAAGCAAACATTGAAGGATATTATCCAGACGTTATTGTTCCTAAAGCGCTAGAAATAGGACCTCAGATCCAAGACACTTTTAAGAAAGCATATAAACGAGGTGTTCGTATAGCGTTTGGTACTGATGCCGGAGTTTTTAAGCATGGACAAAACGCTAAAGAATTTGGGTATATGGTAGAAGCTGGTATGCGACCTATAACAGCTATACAATGTGCTACAATCGTAAATGCTAAAGTATTGGATATGAGCAAAAAATTAGGGCAAATAGCTCCAGATTTTATAGCGGATATAGTAGCAGTAAATGGAGATCCTACCGAAGAAATAAAGACTATGGAAAATGTAGTATTTGTAATGAAAGAGGGTAAAGTTTACAAACAGTAATTTATAACCAGCCTGTAGATTAGTTCCCAAAAGATTCGTAATTGTGAAAAAGATATTGAATTATAGTATTCTTGGAGTAATCATATTATTTGGGATCTTCTATTTGTTTACAAAATTTTCAGCAGCCGAAAAAGGAGATTTAGCTCCAGATTTTGAAACGACTCTTATTGATGGTACCCCGTTTAAGTTATCAAATCTACAAGGGAAATATGTACTGTTGGATTTTTGGGGTTCATGGTGTGCTCCCTGTCTTAAAGAAAGCCCTGAATTGGTAGCACTTTATAAAAAACATAACAACCAACTTACTATAGTTACTGTTGCGCTTGAGAAGAATCTAAAATCTTGGAAAAAAGTGGCTGACAAATACGGGTATACGTGGAAGAATCAAATTGTAAATCAAAACCGATTTGTTCTGTTATCGGATATTGCAAGAAAATATGGGGTTTCAGAAATTCCAGCTAAATTTTTGATTTCACCCGAAGGTGACTTAATAGGAAAATATTCCTTTACACAAATTGATAATTTATTATCAAAAACCTATTCTAATTAATAAAAAAATGAATACCAAATATCTTTATCTTATACTCATTTCAATATTTATTATAGGATGTAAGAATCAAGCATCAAAAATTTCTGGAACTATACAAAAAGAAGAGGCAAGGCAACTCATAACAGATACGGTTACGTTAAAAACTACTGCACAGTCTAATGTAAAAGTAGTAGAAAAACAATTCAAGATAGCTGGCTTAGATCGTAACCGACAGATTCGAGTTTATCTCCCTCCTAGCTACCATACATCTGATAAAAAACACCCTGTGCTTTATATGCATGACGCACAAAATTTATTTGACAAGTACACCTCATATTCCGGAGAATGGGAAGTAGACGAAAGCCTTAACCAACTAGCAAAAACATCTGATATCGAGCTCATTGTTGTTGGGATTGATAATGGAGCAGAAAGACGTATGAATGAACTTAGTCCGTGGAAAAACTCACAGTTTGGAGAAGCGGAAGGCAAAGCATATATGAAGTTTATCGTAAATCAAATTAAACCCTATATAGACAATAACTACAGGACATTAGCCGATAAAAACAATACTGCAATTATAGGAAGTTCTATGGGTGGATTGATTTCTCACTATGCAATCTATGAATACCCTGAAATTTTCAACAAAGTAGGGATCTTTTCTCCTTCTTATTGGTATTCTGACGATGTTTTTACATTTACTAAAAATAACCCTATCCCTAAAGAAGCTCGACTATTCTTATTGGTTGGCAAAAAAGAAGGACAAGGAATGACAGAAAACACTGAAAAGATGCATACTCAAATCCTTTCGTCAAATCATCCTAAAGAAAACATCCACATGATTATCGATCCTGAAGGTGAACACAACGAAGCCTTTTGGAAAAAACATTTTACCTCGGCAATTGAGTGGTTATTTACTAATAAATTATAAAATTTAGAAGATGACCATAAAGACCTTTAAGATCTTTCTTTTGATAGTTATTATTTCTATATCTACCCAGAGCCAAGAAACCGATCTTTCTATATTTAAAAACTTGATCGGGAAAAAATGGAAGGCTGAAGGTAAATGGGGAGATGGTACCGTATTTAAGCAAGAAACCATCTTTAAGTTTGACCTAGACAACACATTAGTTATTACAAGATCCAAAGGGTTTGTTGATCCAAAACAAACAAAATACGGATGGCGTAACCACGGTATTAGAAAATTTGATAAAGAAACGAAAACCATTAAATTCTGGGAGTTTGATATTTTTGGAGGCGTAACAGAAGGAGCTATTACAGTGGATGGAAAAAACCTCATCTACCAATATCAATATGGAAAATCAATCGTGACTGATATGTGGGAATATGTAAATGATCACACTTACAATTTTAAGGTTGGAGAATATGTAGATAGCAAATGGAAACAAGTCTATTTAGAAACTAAATTTAAAGCCAAAAAAAGTGATAATAGCGCCCACTAATCTTTTTTAAATATTGATCTTTCTTATAAAAAACAACAAGTAATTAATAATTTTTTTAATATATAAATTCAGGAAATAAGATCTTGCACGACGAATATGTTATAATCACGAGAAACGGCTAATAAAATTTATAACATGCAAATTCTAAAAACAGATCTCACTCGTTTCGAAGCTATTAAAGATTTTCCATATCAGGAAAATTTCATTGATTTTGACGACTTCAAAATGCATTACATAGATGAGGGAAAAGGCGAGACAATCTTAGCGCTTCATGGAGAACCCACTTGGTCATATCTATACAGAAAATTTATCCCCACATTAAAAGACTATCGATTTATAGCTCCAGACCTTATTGGGTTTGGTAAATCAGATAAAATTGTGGGATGGAAAAATTATACTTTCGATCTTCATTTTAGATCTTTAGAACATTTTATTCATAAACTAGACCTCAACGATATTACGCTAGTTGTGCAAGATTGGGGCGGTATGTTAGGGTTAAGTTTATTAGCAAAATATCCAGAGAGATTTAAACGAGTTGTTGTATTAAATACTTTCTTACCAGTAGGTAAAAAAATGTCACTCTTCTTTAAGATCTGGCGGATGTACGCAAAGTATCATCCATCATTATCTATTAGCACAATCCTAAAGCGTGGTTCTTTCCAAAAACTATCAAAAGAAGTTCTCGAAGCTTATGATGCACCTTTTCCAAATAGAAAGCATAAAGGAGGAGCCGTTGCTTTTCCTTTATTAGTTCCAGCTAATAGAAATGATCCTGCAGTTAAACCAATTCAGAAAGCAAGAGATGTTCTTTCTAAATGGAACAAACCTGCTTTGGTATTATTTTCGGATAAGGATAAGATTCTTGGAGGATTGGATAAATTCTTTTATAAACTAATTCCTACCGCAAAAGAGCAGCAAAAAATCAAGATTAAAGATGCAGGACACTTTCTACAAGAAGAGAAAGGTGAAGAAATAGCACAGTATATTCATAAATTCATGAAAGATGAATTAAGAGTTAAATAACAAAACGCTTTTATATATGATATAAAAAAACCTCAAAGCTTAATCAACTTCGAGGTTCTACTATCTTTAGTCTTTTCCTATTTTAGATCGAAGCAGAAATAGTTTCCATTGATCTATCAACTTTTTTCACCAATCCTGATAAAACTTTTCCAGGACCAACTTCTGTAAAAGACGTTGCTCCGTCCTTTATCATATTTTGTACACTTTGCGTCCATTTTACAGGAGCAGTTAATTGTGCAATCAGATTCTTTTTAATTTCTTCTGGATCAGTAACAGCTGTTGTAGTCACATTTTGATATATTGGACACTTAGGCGTATTAAACGTTGTTGCTTCTATTGCCGCCGCTAACTCTTCTCTTGCAGGTTCCATTAATGGTGAATGAAAAGCACCACCAACCGGCAGTACCAATGCTCTACGAGCTCCTTTCTCCTTCATCAATTCACAAGCTTTTTCTATAGCTTCTACTTCTCCAGAGATTACTAATTGACCAGGGCAATTATAATTTGCTGCCACTACTACTCCGTCAATTTCTTCACATCCTTTTTCTACTACCTCATCCTCTAATCCTAACACTGCCGCCATTGTAGAAGGTTTTAATTCACAAGCGCTTTGCATCGCTAATGCTCTCTTAGAAACTAATCTAAGTGCATCTTCAAAATTTAATGTTCCGTTAGCCACTAAAGCAGAAAACTCACCAAGAGAATGACCTGCTACCATATCTGGTTGAAAACTATCTCCTAATACTTTGCTAAGAATAACAGAGTGCAAAAATATCGCCGGCTGAGTAACTTTTGTTTCCTTTAACTCATCAGCAGTTCCTTCAAACATGATTTTAGTAATTTCGAAACCTAAAATATTATTGGCTTTGTCAAAAAGTTCTTTTGCGATTTCCGAATTTTCATATAAATCCAGACCCATTCCTGAAAATTGAGCCCCTTGACCTGGAAAAACATATGCGTTCATGTATTGTGTATTTAAAATTTTAACAAAAGTAAGTATAAATGTCAAAAGTAATTCATCTAAAAAATGTTTTTAAACAGCCTATTTAATTTTAAAACTTTTAAAAAAATCCACTTTTCTTGTTTTAGAAATTGATAGTTTTTTACCATTATCCATTACAACAAAACCTCCATCAGACTTACTAATACGAGTTATATGATCTTTATTGATTAAGCTAGAATTATGAATCCTCAAAAAACCAAAACTCTCTAGCAAGTATTCATAATATTTTAAATTCTGTGAAGCAACAATATTTTTATTATCCTTAAGTGTCAACTGCGTATAACTACCATCTGCCAAACAATATAAAATTGAACTTATAGAAACAATTTCATAACCATCAAAAGTGGGAATAGAAATCTTATTAAACTTGTCTTTTTCTAGCTTAAGTTGTTCTATCAATTCTTTTGCATTATTAGCAAAGTATCTTCTCTCCAAACCTTCAAGAAGTCTATTTATAGATTTTTTAAAATCATCAATATCAATAGGTTTTAGAAGATAATCTAATGCCATAAATTTAAAAGCCTCCAAAGCGTGATTATGAGCAGACATAAAAATTATTTCAAAATCTATTTTGTCGAATTTTTCTAAAAACTCGAAAATACTTCTAGTACCTATTTGGATATCCAAAAAAGCTACGTCAACATCATATGATTCTAACAGTATTTGAGCTTCTGTAAAAGTTTGGGCTGTACCCAATATTTGAATTTTCGGATAGAATGTTACAATCAAAGATTGCAAGTTTTCAATTCCGTTTAATTCATCATCTACAATAATTGCGTTAATTATTTTTGTCATACATATTCTTTAATGGCAGAATTAATATACTCCTAGTTCCTTTTGCCTCATCATTTTCATCAAAAAGATCTTCAAAATAATATCTAGCATCTTTATATCCCAATTTTGCCAAAATTTCTATTCGTTGTTTTGTGTTTATTGAAGTAATTCCGATAAAGCCCTTTGGCTTCGACATTTTGATCTTTTGAGCCTCTTTTCTTCCAATACCATTATCTTCAATTATAACTTTTAAATTATCATTAGAAGCCATTATAATTAAAGAAACATGACCACCTTCAGGTTTATTACTAATGCCATGGATTATAGAGTTTTCTACAATTGGTTGTAAAATCATTGCAGGAACATAAGGGTTTTGTTCCTCGATAATAGGGTCTACTTTTAATGTAAAATCCAACTTATTTCTGAATCGTATTTTTTCTAAATCCACATATACCTTAATTAGGTCTAATTCTTTTTGTAATCTGATAAACGAATCATTAGAATTGTCCAAAATCAACCTAATAGATTGAGAAAATTTACTCAGGTAGTTATAAGCATTAAACTTATCTGATTTCAATATGGAGTTTTGTACTCCATTTATTGTATTAAAGATAAAATGAGGATTCATCTGTGATCGTAATGCAAATAATTTCATTATCGAAATTTGTTTTTGTTTTTCTGCTAAATACAATCTATTTCTATATATATAGAACACAACGGTAATTAAGATAATAATTAAAATGATACTCATTATCCAAATAATCCTTCCAATATCAGACTCGAATTCTTTTTTATCTTCTGCTTTCTCTTTTGATAGAGAGGCATAAGCTACATCTTTTTGCTCAATTACTTTGGAAGATTCAATTTTCGATATTTGTTCAGAAAAACTATTGTCCAGCAACTTAGATTCTAATGAAGTGAATTTTTCATAGTAAGCAAGGGCATCTTTATAGTTTTCTGTTTTTTTATGATACCTGTATAAATCTTTGTAGGCATCAATGATGGCTGTTTTAATATTATATTCTTCTGCTATGGATAATGCTCGATTAAGATTAGATGCTGCTTTTTTATAATCACCTATATCCAAATATACATTCCCCAAAGTACGATATGTCTGAGCTACCCGGCTATCAAATAATTTATCAGGTTTAATATTCAAGGATTTTTTAGCATAAATAAGGCTAGAATCATACTGCTTTATTTTATAATAATTAAATGCTAGATTGTTATAACAGGTTCTCTTTTGATTCTGATATGTGAGATTATCATCTAGATTCTTATCTAATATTTTTTTATACAAAATAATAGCGCTTTCGAAATTTTTAGACTGGGTTTGTATTACTGCTAGGTTTATATAACTGGTAATTTCTCTATCTTTTTCACCTAGACATATTGCTACGTCTAATGCTTCAGTGAATATATCAACAGATCTATTATTTTTATCTAGTTTAGAATATAAAATCCCAAGTCTATTTAGCGATTTATGTTTTTCTACAGAAGGTTCTTTATCCTTAAAAAAATAATAAGCTTCCATCAAATTACTAAGTGATTCTTTATAATCACTTCCTCTCTGGTATAATAACCCTATATCCGATTGAATATCTGCAATCAGAAAATAATCTTTCTCGTCATTTGCGATACGTTTCGCTCTTTTAAAATAATTATGAGCTAAGTCCGCATCCTCAGAATACATATAAATGACACCTAGTCGTTTTAAGCTACGCGCATACAAACCATAATCTCTATGTAATAATGATAGTTTCTTAGCCGTTTCTGCATATTGTAAAGAAGTATCCATATCTACATCTTTGTAATACAAGCTGAGACCATAAGACGCCTTGGCTTGTTCAATATCCTCACAAATAGTATAAATAGTTAATAAACTATCTCTTTTAGCAACGCTCTTCTTAGTTTGAGCCTGTGATATCGCTACTATAGCAGAAAGTAAAAAAAACCAATATAAATGTTTATTATACAATTTCAACTTGATATTATAAGTGTTTCTTTATGAACCGAAGTAATTTTCTCAAAATCAAATTACAATAGATAAAGCAAATGATCTAGTTCGACATCTGCTTTATCTAAATTAAATATATGGCTACAAGTTTTATTCTTTGTAAATTTTAATTGTTTTTTGTTCTCTATTTTTTATTGAAAAGATATTCACTAAGTACACTCCACTAGGGAGATCATCTATATCAATGCTCGTTGCAATATCATTTGTTTCTAATCTAAACGATTTAAGTACTCTTCCTTCAACATTTATAACTTTTATTAAAAGCGATTGACCTTCTGTATTCTCTACAAAAAGAGCATGCTGAGCTGGATTTGGGTATACTACTATTGATTCTATTTTAGTTTCTCCTCTTCTGTTTTGACCACAAGACAAATCACCAAAATCAAAATTCCCATTACAATATAACCATTCTGAAGAACCGCATCCTGTTCTACTAGAATAATCTTCAGTTTGATATAAAGTATTGCAAATTTTAATCCAATCGATATAAGCATTAAAATCACAAACACTATTATCATCATTTACAAAAGCTATTTTAATATTTTGACCTTCTTTATAATCCGTGTAGCGATAAACTTCGATATTATTAGTTAACGTAAACTGAGCCACCGATTGGTCATCTAGAAGAATTTCTATTTGTTCACCAGAACAATTTCCTTTTGCTCCTACTTCTAAAACTCCGGTGGTTCCTGAATCACCCGAAACACAATCAATATTAGGTTTGTTAAGGTTGTCTAATCGATTATTCCAATTTCCTCCAATGGGAGCAATATATACTTGAAACTGATATCTATCGTTCCCAATAGGAGTGTTTTCTGGTATAGAAATCGGTATATTTATTGTTCCTCTCCCTACTGAAACTCTAGTTTTGTTAGATTTGTATACGGTAAAAGGATTTGAGTCTAATTGAAAAACTATCGATATATCTCTATCCTCTTTTGCTTCATACGATATTGTTATAAGAACTTCTTGTCCAGGTTGAACCTGATCAGGTACTGATGAAGCAATAATCTTGTCCTCTATTGAATTTATTGTTCCATCAAATTCTTTTGCCCCTATATCTATTGATGATCCAATAATAGCTCCAAATCCCACATTAACACCAGTATCGATTGCTGGACTACTAGATTGTAAACTCATATCATGAATTGGAAAATTATTATTCTTTGTGGGAGTAAATAATTTTGCTGAAGCCCCATTTATATTAAATGGATTAGATGTAGTAGCTAATAAATTAGTTTGTGATTCATTTAATGCCTGAATACTTTTCAATTTTGGGTCCGCTATAAGATCATTGGAACTTAAAGGTTCTGGATTTCCAGTTAGGTTCCAATGTATATTTTGATCATAGCTTATATTTTCGTCCTGATATCGTGATATCGTAGTTTTTGACGCATTGGAATTATACAAAATATTATTCTTAACGCGAGCGTTTTTTACTCTTCCAATTGATAATTGAGAATCACCCACAGCAATTGGATACGCAGGATTAGAAATACGTGTACTCTGTGCATTGTCAAATAACGTATTATTATAAACATCCACATTATCACTAGAAAACACATTAATTCCCTGACCTCCATTACCGTAACAGACATTTCCGATCAAAAGGGTTCTGCTGTTATAAGGAATCCCGTTTTCTTTTTGATCTTGGATATGATCATCAACGATAATTCCATTACCATCTGTAATTCTATTACCTCCTCCAAGAAATCCTCTTAGATTTACATTGTATCTTGAAACATTATCTTTATAAATGATTCTGTGATTCGGATACTCCGGAAAGCTATTTACGTTCAAATTTGCAGGTTGATAAGATGAAATACCACTATTTCCATTACGACTTTGAAACGCGCAGTGTTCCACCAAATTTCCTTCTATCAAAACTACTTCGGATCCTCCAATGGCAATTCCATTTCCTGGAAAATCGTGTACATAATTATTCCGGATAATAATATGATGAGAACCATTATCAATACCAATAGCTCTTCTTGCTCTCCAGAGCTCTAATCCAAATGACGGATCATCAATCATTCCTTTTACATCTTCATTATCCGGAATAAACTCTAAATTTTCTATAATCACATATGAGGATCCTAGTAAATCAATCCCCTTCACCGAAGCTGAAATTATTATGGGTAATTTTCCTTGTGCATCAGGCACCCCAGAAAAGGTAATATACTTTCCTTCTGATCCAGATATAGACATAAATATTTCACTCCAAGGACTATCACTTCCTCCTGTATAGGTTCCTGGTAAAATCTTTACAGTATCTCCTTCATTTACAGAATTAACTGCTTTCTGAATTGATTCAAAAGCTATATTTTGTTCAAGTCCTGAGTTATTATCATTCCCATTTTGAGAGCTTACGTAATATGTTTTCTGTGCATTTGCGAAAATCACGCATAGCAGACAGAACATTATCGCTAATTTTATTTTTTTCATAATCTGACATTTTGTAAACCTTGTATATGCTGGTAATAAAAAGAAATACAGAGCAGGTATTTATGCTCAGTATTTCTTTTGTAGCATAATTAATTAACGATTATCTATAATTATTTTTTTAGTTTCAATGGTCTTCGTAGTATGATCATACATCTTTAGCAGATACAAACCGTTGGTTAGATGTGCTGTAATAATGGTACTAGTATTAGAAATATTATTTTCTTCTTTAACCTTTTTTCCTTCCATATTGTAAATTGCTATGGTATAAAGTTCAGAGCCTTTTATGGTAATTTTATTACTAGTAACCGGATTTGGATACATATCAAAAACTTTCTGAATACCCTCATTTGGTTTTTTATTATCACAGCTAGGACTTCCGAAATCAAAATTACCATTACAGAATAACCATTCTGAATTTCCGCAACCATTCCTAGAAGCTACATTTTCTGTCTGATATCTTGTTTCACATACTTTAACCCAATCTACATATACATTTTTATCACAATTATTTATGTTACCATCATTTACAAATGACACTTTTATATTCTGATTACTTTTGTATCCTTCATATGTATACACCGAAATATTATTTCCTAATGACCATTCCGATACTTTTTTGTTGTCAATTAACAGTTGCATTTTTTCTCCTCCGCAATTTCCTTTTGCTCCTATTTCAATAGTTCCATTTTGATTTAAATTATTACCATTTCCAAAATTGATATATCCATTACAATGAATTGCTTGTGTAAAACTTCCTCCTCCACAAGTTCCATCCCAAGCTCCCGTATTTTCTTCTCTGGATTCTGCTTGAATTCTTTCTCCACCAATTTCTAACCAATCAATTTCTACATCTCTCCCAGTATCATCATTAATGAAAGCTACTTTAAAATTTCCTGAAGTCTCAGAAACTGAAAAGCTATAATTAGCAAAGCTATTAGTAAGCGTTACAGCATTATCAATTGATGTATCATTATAACGCACTTCAATTTTTGAATTGTTGGTTCCTTTTGCTCTAACTACCACGTTTAATGGATTGTTAGTGTTTTCGACACAATCGATATTTATTTTAGAAATTGTATGCAACCTTTGGTTCCAATCACCTCCTTGTGGTGTGATAAAAATTTGAAATTTATAATCTTCATTAACAATCGGAGTATTCGCATTAATTGGAATATCTAGTTCAATATTATCAGAACCTTCAGTAACATTTACTCTTTTTGACCCATACACGGTATAAGGGCTTTTATTTAATTGAAATACAGCTACTAGATCTCTATTCGTACTTGAGGAATAGGCTATTTCCACAGAAGCTTTACCTCCTTGTATTACCTGATCTGGAGCAATTAGTGATTTGATTATATCCTCATCCGTTCCTCCTGTATCGTCACAAGCAGATGGAGTAATATTCACTAACCTAAAATGATCTCTATTCCATTTTCCTTCTGCAGTAAGATCATTATTATAATTCCAATTACCGTTTGGACTTGCTGACCTATTTAAAGAGGAGCTGATTTCATTTTTATTACTCAAAGACCATTTGCAGTAGCTAATATCATTATTGTCCATCCATTGTTCCCAACGATTCCATTCTGCAGCATCTAGATTGTTGTTAGGACCATAATTAGTGCCAACTCTTCCACACTCAGTCATAAATAATGCTAACCCTTTATTGATCGCATAATTTGCTTTATCTCTCAATGATTGCTTGTGTGCTCCTGCATACGCATGAATTGTATATGCGATATTACTTACTGGATTATTATTACTATCTGTGGTTAAAGGATTATCCGCGGCAGTGTCAACTCTTTGGGAATAAAATGGAGTTCCCACCACAATAATATTATTAGAATCATTTGCTCTGATCTCTGCAATGACTTCTCTAGAATAACTTTTTATTTCGTTCCAAGTTCCTACGTGATTATTATATTCACCAATAGGTTCATTCCATATTTCATAGATAATATTCGGATACGCTCCATACTCTTTAGACATTTGTCTAAAAAAAGTTTTAGCTTCTTGTTTATAATTAGGGTGGGCATGAAAATCAATGATTACATATACCCCATGCTCAATGGCTGCATTCACTACTGCTCTAACCTGATTCACCGAACCTACAGGATCATCAATATAATCTCCACCACCTCCTCTAACACCCATTGCTGCTCTCACTATTTCTACTTTCCAATCATCTCTCAGCCATTTTAGTGTATTGCTATTCCAATATTCTCCACCTTCCCATTGATGCCAGAAATAACTCATTCCTTTTAATTGAGTATTCCTATTACATTTATCTTTTATTTTAGTTCCTTCTACTCTTAATTGCCCATGCCTTTCTACAATTGTTTGTGATACTAGTTGGGCTACCATGAATAACATCATTAAAGTAGTTAGTATGTCTAATTTTCTCATAATTAAGATTAATTTGTGTTAGACAACTAATATAGAGTGTAATATAATGTCCTGAAATACCCAATTTTATGAATGACCAATCTGAATCAATAGCTGATCACTCTTAATTCACAATACGATTTAGGAAAGATATAAAGAACAGTGCTTTATAGATTGCACATAAAACATTCTAAGAATATCTTTTTATGATTGAATGTACTTGTTTTAAATATGAACTGCCAAACAGATTAAGATGCACTAACAAATAATACAATTGCCAAATAGCAATTCTTTCCTCCCAATTTTCGACGAGAGGGAAAATATCTTGATACACCTCAAACAATTCCTGATTAAAACCTCCAAAGAGGTGCATCATAGTAATATCCATTTCTCTAGGAGCAAAAGCTATAGCAGGATCTATTAAACAAGGAAATCCATTATGATCAATCATAAAATTACCGTTCCATAAATCTCCGTGAATTAAACTTGAAGCTTCATTTGGAATTTCGGATTCAATACTTTTATAAAAGCTATCAAGGTTATGAAAAGAGAAACCTTTTTTCTCAGCTAATATAAATTGTGGAGACAACCGCTGAGCGATATAAAAATCCACTGCAGAATGCGACTCCGTATTATACTGAGGCAAACTACCAATGTAATTATCACTTTCAAAACCAAAATATGGTCTACTATTCTGATGTAAGATCGCCAGTTGTTCTCCAAATAAAGACCAAAAATCTTCTACTTGATTTCCGGATCGAATATATTCTAATAGTAAAAAAGCATCATCACTGTATTTCCCATAATGCAGTACTTTCGGGATAGTAAAAATGTTTGCTTTCCTTAATTCTTCTAGTCCCTTTGCCTCTGCTTCAAACATTCCCAGAAACATAGATACACGATTAAGCTTGACAACTAATTTCCTAACTTGAGTAATTAATAAATAAACCTCATTAATATCACCTCCAGACAGCGTTCTTATTTTTATTACTTTTTCACAAAGTAGATCCTCAAAGTGTTCTATTGTTTGTTTCGATAGCAATGTGAAGTTTACTTCTTCTTATACGTTAAATAGGTAAAGGCAAACTCATGTCGTTCATCTGCTCCATGAAGTTCTTTATTTTCAATTGTCCAAATTTCGGGATTTATTTCAGGAAAAAAAGTATCCGCTTCGAATGTTCCGTGTACTCTAGTAAGCTCTATACAATCAGAATATTCCATTCCAATTTTATAAATTTCTCCACCGCCGATAATAAATGGTTGTGGATCATCTTTTGCTATTTCTAAGGCTGCATCCATAGAATGTACAATAACCGCACCGTCAGGTTTATAATCCTGATTTCTTGTAATTACAACGTGTACTCGATTTGGCAATGGCTTCGGAAAGGATTCAAAAGTTTTACGCCCCATAATGATATGATGCCCTGTAGTTAACTGTTTAAAACGTTTAAAATCATCAGGTAAATGCCAAACCAGATCATTGTCTTTACCTAAAGCATTATTTTCTCCAGCTGCAGCAATCATTGTAATCATTTGTTCGGATTTAGTCACCAAAGGCTTCTCTATAATTTTTGGCTGTTTTTGTTTTATGAACTCTTCTTTCTTTTTGATCAATTCATTTTTTGGATACATTTGATCTACATCTTTCTGAATTAATTCAATTTCTGCTTTTTGTTTAGCTATTAATCGTTCCATCTGATTACTTGTCCATTCGGCTCCCATAAACTTGTGAAATAACCATACGTTACAAAAATGCAGTACAAAAAGAAATGCCCAACAAACGATTGCTACAATATACCAGTTTAAGCCAAAAAAAGTAATCTCTTTACCAACTCCGATTAATAAATTAAGAATAACAAAAAAAACAGAACCAACTAAAAAAACGATAAAATGCTGAAATAATCTTTTCTTTTGAACGATCCTTTTACGAGCATGTTCATACAATTCTCGCTGTACAGGATCAATTTGTGGAGTTTCTTTTCTTTTTGAAAACATTTTAATAGTACCTTAGTAATGCTTGATTAATATGCGCTAGTAAATATAAAGGTTTTGCCAAAAAGCCCTAAACTAACTTATGAAGAATTTAAGAAAAGAATTTCCCGTACTTTCACAAAACACTTATCTAAATACAGCATCCTCTGGATTATTGTATGATTCTTTATTAGAGTATAGACAAGAGCATGATCTTGATTTTCTTATTGGTGGAAGTATCTTCAGAGATAAACAACAAGATTTTTTAAATAGTGTAAGAAAATCAGTTGGGGACTTTTTTGGATACGAATCACGGAACACAATATTAACTCCTAACTTTTCTTTGGGCTTCAATACCATTCTAAACGGATTAGAAAAAAACAAAAAAGTGTTGCTATTGGATGAGGATTATCCTTCTGTAAACTTTTCGGTAATCAATAAAGGTTTTAAGATTTGCTATGCTGAAGTAAATGCATCTTTAGAACAAAACATTGAGGAAGCGATAGCAAAACACGCACCCGATGTTTTTGCTTTTAGCTTAGTACAGTACATTAACGGAATTGCTGTTGATCTTAATTTTCTGAAACAATTAAAACTTAAAAATCCTGATTTGTTACTCATTGCAGATGGCACTCAATTTTGCGGGACTAAGGTTTTTAATTTTAATACATCAGGAATCGACATTTTGGGATGTAGTGGTTATAAATGGTTATTAGGCGGTTATGGAAATGGTTTTATTTTATTTAAAGAAGGTGTTTTGGATCAAATTACTCCTGAAAATTATAAAAAAGCAGCTGATGATGTCGACTATGATTCTTCATACACAAGCTCACAAGCCAGATATGAATGCGGGCACTTAGACACATTCAGCTTCGGAAGTTTACTATATTCTCTAGAGTTTTTATCCAAAATAGGACTTTCTGTAATCGAAGAACATGTAAACGAGTTAAGCAATTACGCTAAAACCGAATTAGCAAATTTAAACCTGTTGGAAAAAGACGTTTTAGAAAGAAACAATCATAGTTCTATTTTCAATATAAAGGGAGATCAAAAGCTATTCACTTCACTAAAAGAAAAAAATATTATTACCTCTCTTAGAGGAGGTGGTATTAGAATAAGTCTTCATTTTTACAATACAATCCAGGATATCGATAAATTATTAGCCAATATTTAAAAAGATTTTCTTTACAAAAAGAGTACGCTTTTTCTACAGTACTTGTAGAAAGGCAACACAAATAGATATCGTGTTAAAATACGTAATTAATGATTCCTACTAGAATCTCTAAAATGGCATAATTTTTTAAAGTGTTTAAGCAGTCGTTATAAACTGATTCCCAACCACAAAATTATAACAGACAACGACAAATTGGTATTCACCAGATATTGTTTTGGTATCCAAACATATACAGACAAAGAAGTATCTTTCTTGTTATAACAATATAACCAAATAGATTAACCAATTTCTTAAAACGTAAACACAAAAATGTTATGAAAAAACTTAACTTATTTCTCACATCCTTATTTTTATTTATCGCTCTTTTAACCACTTCACAAGAAACACAGATACCCAATAGGAGCTCAAATGATATACTTGCAAAAGTTATTGGCAAAGAAGATAAAGTATTACATATCTCTGCTAATCTAGTCGTAGATACTCCAGAAGATTTATTTGTATATATAGATCGGGCTAAAGCTGCAGGAGCAAATACCGTACTATATTCGGATACCAAATTAAACTCTTATGGTCTAAATGGAACAGCAGGATCCAGATGGGATGAACGAATCCAGATATTAGTGGACGGAATTAAGGAAAGAGGAATGAAATTACATTTTATTACTATTTCTATGGGGTTTGCAAGTTCGCTAATCGCATCCAATCCTAATTTAACTACAGCATACCCAATCACAGATCAAGAACTCATTGCTTCTAATGGAGAACTAATACCCGTTTCTTCTTCTAATCTAGTAAATGGAGGATTCGAGAATTCATCAGAAAATCGTCCAGATGGTTGGCAATTTCAGGATGCACCAGGAGAACGAACATTTATTGACACTAATACAAAAAGAAGCGGTAATGCGTCTTTTAGAGCAGATGCAAGAGACAATCAAATGTCGAGAATTATTACAACTTTCGATGTCAAGCCATTCCACCAATATGTTTTAAGGTGTTGGATTAAAACAGAAAATTTAAGTGCATCGAACTTATTGCCAATTATTAGAGATGATAACAATAAAGATCGAAACCTTACGAATCTTAGATTTTCATTACTAAAATCAGATGGTGGAAGATCATATTTCAATCGTCCAAATAACTTAACGATAGATTGGACAGAAATGAGGATTGCTTTTAACAGTCTAAATGCTACAAAGGTTAATTTAGGCTTATCTCTGTTTGGAGGAACTAATGGAAGTATTTGGTGGGATGATATTGAAGTTATTGATACTCCTTCTTTAAATTGGATTAATAGAGATGATCTTCCCGTTAGTATCTCAAAAAGCAATGGTCAAAATCTTCAATTTGGGAATGATGTTGAACTTCCTACGGACCCTAAACTAGGATTATCAGGATTTGCTGGTTCTTTTGACACACATCATACACCTCCAAAAATTATAATTAATAGCGGTGTAAACATAAAAGAAGGTGACATCGTAAAAATAACTGGATATCACGGGCTCCCAACTGCAAGTGGTCAAATATCTGCTTCTTGGAATCATCCTGAAATCTATAATAGAATGCGTACCATACATCAAAAACTTTATAATGATTTTCAACCGGATGGATTTTTACTTAACTATTCAGAAATAAGAACAGGTGGATGGGAACCATTAGATACACAAATTGGAAATTCAGGTACTGCTCTAGCTACTAGTATAGAACACGCTTTTGAAGATCTTTTTGAAGTCGCACCAGATGCATCATATTATTTTTGGAGCGATATGATCGATCCGGAACATAATGCCATTGCTAATTATTATCAAATTAACAACACATTAGATCAATCATGGGTTACTGTCAATCCTGAAAAGGTTATACTTGCTACCTGGTGGGAAGGTCAAAAGATTGTAGATCGAGGTACAAAATCACTTCAGTTTTTCTCTGATTTAGGTTTTAAACAGATTGTAGGTGCATTTTATGATGCTGATGTCGATACAAACTTTAATCAATGGCAAACCGCTTCTGAAGGTGTAGAAAATATTATTGGATCTATTTATGCAACTTGGGTTAAACCACGTAATTTTTCTCAAATAGAAAATTTTGGAGCCTTATGGTGGCAAGGAGAGGATAATGAAATCGATATTACTGGTAAACTTTGGAGGTTAGAAAATAAAGTAAACAAACAATGGGTAAGAACAGAAGGATGTTCTAATGATTATAGCGAAACCATTCCATTAGTTGTTACTTCTACTAACAATACAGGAAATTGTACAATGTTTGAATTTATCCCAACAGATGATGGATATTACTTTCTACAAAACAAGGCTACAAATGGCAGATACCGACCAAAAGATTGTAGTAATACTTCGAATGATTCCATTGAAATAGTTCAAGTAGGTCCAGGCTCTTTCGGATGGTGTGAACAGTGGAAATTAGTAGCCACAGATGAAGAAGGATATTTTAGAATCCAAAATAGACAAACAAGCAGCTGGATAAGATCGCAAGGGTGCTCTGCAATTAATGATGAATCCATTCCTATTACACAAGTATCTCAAGGATATACAGGTAATTGTACCAAATGGAAATTAATTGATGTAGATAATCAAGTGAATAGAGACTTTGTTATTACTAATGAAGAGGATATAAAACTATTTCCTAACCCTGTTAGCAAAGAAATTTTTATACAAAAATCTGTTAATGACACTAACAAAATTGTAGCAATTAATATTTACGATTTGCAAGGAAGAAAACAAATGGTAATTGATTCTAAAAAGCTTATGAGTAATGGGAATACTATTGAAGTTTCACATTTAGTCGACGGTTTGTATATATTATCTGTCGATTACCATAAAAAAGAAACTCAAAACTTACGATTTATGGTCAAGCATTAGTAGTTTTTTGATACCGCTATACTATTTTAAAATCATTAGAGTATTCTAACACTATGCTTAGGTTATTAAAACTACATCGTTATCGTTAATATTTAATTGTTAAATGTTGATTAAATTATTGAAAATCTGACGGTTTACTCTTTTCTTTTTTGATCTTTTACACTAATTTAACCTGAATTTATTAACAGAAAACTAATTACAAACTAAAATTATGGCAATAACCAAGCAATACTTAAAATCAAAGCCAATCTGTAAAGTTACTTTTTCAGTTCCAGCAAAAGAAGCAATTAATGTTTGTGTAGCAGGAGAATTTAATGAATGGAATACTGAAGCTACGGTATTAAAGAAATTAAAAAATGGCACATTTAAAGGAACTTTGAACCTACCGAAGGATCAAAAATTCGAATTTAAATATGTTGTAGATGGACAATGGACTAATGAATCTGAAGCTGATGGATATCAGTGGAACGATTTTGCTGCTGCAGAGAATAGTTTACTTGTACTTTAATAAAAAGATATTGAGGTTGTAGCCACTATTCTACAACCTCAATTCCTTTCCAAAATGCTACGTATCCCTTTATTTGCTTAGCCAGATCACTAGTTTCTGGATAATACCAAGCTGCATCCATATTTTCTTTCCCGTTTACTGTAACAGTATAGTACGATGCAACTCCTTTCCAAGGGCAATTAGTATGAGTTTCACTTGATGTGAAAAATTCCTTTTTAATCGCTTCAGGTGGAAAATAATGATTATTTTCAATCACCTTTGTATCATTACTTTCTGCAATGATCTCATTATTCCAAATTGCTTTCATATTTTTAATTTTTTAATTTAAAAAATCTATTCCGACTTTTTAAACACATAATTTTTATAATACTCATTTTCATCAGTAAAAGAACTCGTAATTTTAAATCCTGATTCCTCTGCCAACCACTTAACCGTATCATCATCATACTTCTGAGAAATCTCGGTATGAATGCTTTCCCAAGCTTCAAAATGCACTTGCAAAGACAAACAATCGATATCTACAGTTTGCTTTTTTGTACTTACAAGATAGCTTTTGGCTGTTCCTGTTTCTGGATCATATACCTCCCAATGGATAAAAGAATCTAAATCAAAATTACCATCAAGTTCTTTATTGATTCTTGCTAAAACATTTTTATTAAATGCTGCAGTCACACCAGATTTGTCGTTATAGGCATCTAAAACTTTCTGTGGATGTTTCTTTTGATCAAAACCTATAAATATAAGATCATCGGGATGCATTACGGCATTCAACTTTTTCAAAAACTGAATAGCTCTTGGGTGTAATAGGTTACCTATATTAGATCCCAAAACCATAATCACTTTTTTACGATCACTAATATGTTTTAGTTTATCTAAAACTTCAAAATATTCTCCTATCTGGCCCTGTACTTTAAGAGTAGGTAATTCTTCAAAAAGATTTTTGACTAATCCATCAATCGCATTTTCACTAATATCTATCGGATGATAAGTAACAGGGTATTTTTGATCAAGTAATTCGTTTAGTAATACCTTGGTTTTTTTACCATCACCAGCACCTAATTCTACAAGATCAAAACCTTCTTTATGAGTATCGAAACTTTGTAAAATATCGGTTTTATGTAATTGAAAAATATCATATTCTGCATTAGTAAGATAATACTCTGGTAAATCCATTATCTTTTGAAAAAGCTTATCCCCTACTTCATCATAAAAGAACTTAGAGGATAAATATTTAGGGAAAGTTGTTAGTCCTTCATGCACTTCTTTACCGAAAGTACAAGTTAATACGCTTTGATCTTTTGAATTCATGTATTGGGAATTATTTATTTTTTATTAATCGCAATCCATTAAATTGCCATCTTAGCTGCGGGTGAAAAAAGTTACGATACGTTGGTCTTGTATGATTTTTAGGAGTAGCTACAGAACCTCCTCTAAGTACTTTTTGATTAACCATAAACTTGCCGTTGTACTCTCCCAGAGCTCCAGGAGCTTTGGAATAATTAGGGTAAGGTAGATAAGCACTTTCTGTCCACTCCCATCTTGACCCCCAATCAAAAAATTGTTGCGCCGCTTCCCATTCAAATTCTGTTGGGATGCGTTCTCCCTTCCATTGAGAAAAGGCAAATGCTTCATAATAAGATATATGCGTTACTGGAGCATTAAGATCTAGAGTCTTTAATCCTCTTAGCGTATATTGATGATATTTTGAATCAATTTCATGCCAGTACAAAGGTGTTTTTATATGATTATTCTTTATCCAATCCCAGGCTTCTGCATGCCATAAAAGGCTATTTCCATAACCATTATCATCAATAAATTCTAAATACTCTTTATTCGTTACAAGGCTTTTGGCTATGCTATATTCTTCTAAAAACACCTTATGAACTCCTAACTCATTATCATAGCAAAAATCGTCGCCTCTATAACCAATCTCATATATATCCTCACTCATAGTATGATACCCTGAAGAAGATTGGATATTAGGATTTTCGTTAAAAGTATCATTATACTTAGGCAATAATGGATTATTTCCTAATATATATTTAATATCCGTAAGTAATAATTCTTGATGTTGTTTTTCATGATGGATACCTATCTCTACAAGAGATCTAATTTCTTTATTATCCACCTCTTCCAATAAAGAATGTAAATTATTAGTTACATAATCTCTATACTCGTATACTTCACTAACGGTAGGCCTGGAAAGATTTCCCCTATTAGTTCTTATCACACGTTTACCGATACTTTCGTAATAACTATTAAAAACATATGCGAAATTATCGTGAAACCGAGCGTAACCTGCTTTATATTTAGAAAGAATAAACTCTTCAAAAAACCAAGTAGTATGACCTAAGTGCCATTTTGGAGGAGAAACATCTACTATAGGTTGAACTACGTAATCTTCGGTCTGAAGTGAAGCACAAATTTCTTCTGAATGAGCTCTAGTCTCTAACAAAGAAGAAAGTAAATTATCAGTTATTACCATAAAAAAAGAGTGTATTCGATTTACGAATACACTCAAATTTAATCATTTTTATCTTGACACTACTTTATAGCAGAGTTAATCCAATGTTAAAAATCTTCAAGTATTTATTTTGGTTTAATAAAAGTAATTGGCACTTCATAAGCAACGGCAATGGGCTTTTTACCCCATTTACCTGGTTTCATCTTAGGAATTGCTCTTATAATCCTAACAGCTTCTCTCTGAAGATATCTATGAGCGCCTTTTACATCTATTACCTCCGGCTTCCCTTTGTTATTAATTATAAATTCCACAGTAACGGTACCCTCTAATCCGTCTTTTTCGGCAATTTCGGGGTATCTAAAATTTCTAATAATGTGATTTCTCAAACTATTATCAAAACACTTAAGTGGACCCTGTCTGGAATCTTCACATTTAGGCCACATAGGTGTTATTCCTTTTTCATTTGCATTTTCCTTAGACAGAATAATATTATCCTGAGCAAACAAAAAAGTTGAGCATAAAATTGTTAAAATAAGTAGTAGTTTTTTCATCATAAATTCAGTTTAAATTTAGGGATTTAGGGGGGAGTTAAACTGCAACTGCACCCTTTATATGAGGATGCGGATTATAGTCTTCCAGTATGAAGTCATCAAAAACGAAGCCAAAAATATTTTTCACCTCAGGATTGATCCTTATGGTTGGTAATTTTCTTGGGGTTCTGGATAACTGTAATTCTAATTGTTCTATATGATTATTATATATATGAGCATCTCCAAACGTATGTATAAACTCTCCTGGGTCATATCCGCATACTTGCGCCATCATCATAGTAAATAAAGCGTAAGATGCTATATTGAAAGGTACTCCTAGAAATATATCGGCACTTCTTTGATATAATTGACAAGATAGTTTTCCATCTGCAACATAAAACTGAAAAAAAGCATGACACGGAGGCAATGCTGCTTTACCATTTGCCACGTTCTCAGAAAAAGATTTTGAGGTATCTGGCAAAACACTAGGATTCCAAGCTGATACCAACATTCTTCTGCTGTTTGGATTATTTTTTAACGCGTCTATGATTTCTTTAATCTGATCAATTTCATCACCATTCCAATTACGCCATTGGTGTCCATAAACAGGCCCTAGATCTCCATTTTCATCTGCCCATTCATTCCAAATACGAACTCCATTCTCTTGTAAATACTTAACATTGGTATCTCCATTCAGAAACCATAGCAACTCATAAATAATTGATTTAAGATGTAGTTTCTTTGTAGTAACCATTGGAAAGCCTTCACTCAGATCAAAACGCATTTGATAACCAAAAACACTTTTAGTTCCAGTTCCTGTTCGATCTCCTTTTTCATTGCCATTTTCCAGCACGTGTCGCACTAGATCAAGATATTGCTTCATATTCCCTTAATAACTTTCTTTTGGGTTTGTTAAATAAATACTAATTCTAGTCAAATATACAAAAAATAGGTTTCTAGATATCTATTAATATGTAGATTATGAAATAGTTGTAAAACCTATTTCATAAATGTGTTTCCTACAAAAAAAACCTATATTTTTTATCCAATAATCATTCCGGCAATCGTAGCTGACAATAATGAAGCGATAGTTCCTCCGATCAGTGCTTTCATTCCAAACTCTGATAATGTTTTTCGTTGTCCCGGAGCAAGCGATCCAATCCCACCGATTTGAATTCCTATAGATGCAAAATTCGCAAATCCGCACAACATATAAGTAGCCATTATAACAGATTTGTTATAGGTTAAATGCGTGGCATTTGTTATATTTTTTAAATCTGCTAATTGTATATAACCAACGAACTCACTAGCTGCTAGTTTTATCCCGAGAAGCTGGCCCATTAAAGCAATATCTTCTTTAGCAACTCCGATCAACCACATTAATGGTGAAAAAAGATATCCTAAAATAAGCTCAAGAGATAAGTTTTCGTAAACTGTGTTTGATGCTATCCAAGCGTTTATAGAGGTGATGTCTCCAACCCAACTTAACATACCATTCAGCATAGCAATAAAAGCTACAAATACTAATAACATAGCACCAACATTTACAGCTAGCCTTAAGCCTTCAGTTGTTCCATTAGCAATAGCGTCTAAAATATTAGATCCTATTTTTTCGGAAGAAACATGTACGTCTGTATTAATTTCTTCTGTTTGCGGAAATAGTATTTTAGAAATAACAATTGCTCCTGGCGCTGCCATTACTGATGCCGCTAACAGGTGTTTTGCAAATTGCAACCTTAAAACTGGGTCATCTCCGCCTAAAAATCCAATATAAGCTGCTAGTACAGCTCCTGCAACTGTAGCCATGCCGCCAATCATAACCAATAGCATTTCAGACTTATTCATCTTTTCTAAATATGCCTTAATTAAGAGAGGTGCTTCAGTTTGGCCCAAAAATATATTACCCGCAACACTTAAACTTTCTGCTCCTGATATCTTTAAAGCCTTAGTTAATAACCAAGCTAAGCCTTTTACTACTCTCTGAATAATACCCAAATAAAATAACAAGGAGGTTAAAGCCGAAAAGAATATAATAGTAGGCAATACTTGAAATGCGAATATAAAACCAAAGGTATCCATATCTACAACTAAACCTTCGAACAGGAATTTACTTCCCGCTCTAGTAAAGTCTAAAACACTAACAAAAAGGCCTCCAACCCATTCAAATATAGTTTGAACAAAAGGCACTCTTAAAACTCCAATAGCAATAATTAATTGAAACCCGACACCTAATCCAACTGTTTTCCAATTAATAGCCTTTCTATTGCTACTAAATAAAAACGCAATTAACAAGAGCGTTAACATACCTAAAACTCCTCTCCAAAAACTTGTAAAAGAAAACCCTTGATTCGGGATCAGTTCATTCTTTGCTACTACTGGAACTACTTCAGCTATTTTCTTTTTAACAACAAGGGAATACATAAGATCCTTTTTTGATAAAACCAAGGTAGAATCAGTAATGCTTTGAATTTTGTATTTTATGATAGAATCTTCAACTCTTTCTGGAAAAAAAAGCAGCACCTTATTTTGTGTTACATAATCACCATTAAGTATTTCTAATTGGTCATTAAACGAGTAAGAAAACAAACCTTTATCCAAAAGTAAATAATCTTTCTCTCCGACTTGAAAAGTATTTTCAGACTCTCCTTTTACACTTTTTAAAACCCACTTTTTCTCAATAGATTGAGCCGAGATTACAGTAAAAGCAAATAATGATAACAGGAAAGATAATAGTCCTTTTTTCATAAAATAGAAGTAATATTATAATATTTCGGAATATGCGGTAAAAGTGATCAAAATTTAACCACGTTTTGAAATTTCATCTCTGATTCTTGCTGCTAATTCATAGTCCTCATTAGCGACTGCTTGTTCAAGCATTCGATTCAATTCTTCGAGAGATAAATCCTGATAACTGGTTTCCTTGCCCACCATTTCCACATCATCAGAAACCAATTCATCTACCAACAGGCTTTCGGGATCGTCTTCATCGGCTTTTTTAGGATTTACTTTTAAATAAATTCCAGCTTGATCCAAAATATTCTTGTACGTAAATATAGGTGCTTGAAAACGCAATGCTAAAGCGATAGCATCACTAGTTCTAGCATCAATAATCTCTTCGATTTTATCACGTTCACAAATGATACTAGAATAAAAAACGCCATCCACCAGTTTATGTATAATTACTTGCTTAACAACTACATCAAATCGATCAGCGAAGTTTTTAAATAAGTCATGAGTTAATGGACGGGGAGGTTTAATCTCCTTCTCTAACGCTATTGCTATGGATTGTGCTTCGAATGCACCAATAACAATTGGCAATTTTTTTTCCCCATCTACCTCGCTTAAAATCAATGCATAAGCACCATTTTGGGTTTGACTGTACGATATTCCTTTTATGTTCAGACGAACTAAACTCATAGTAATTTTCAATAAAAAAAAGGCTGTTTGAACAAATGGACTTTACCTAAGTTCAAACAGCCCTTGATTGGGCACAATTTATGAAAATTATGCGTTATTCGCCTTAAATTCCTTTAATTTTTCGATTAACTGAGGTACTACCTCAAAGGCATCACCAACAATCCCATAATCTGCAGCCTTAAAGAATGGTGCTTCCGGATCATTATTGATTACTACTTTCACCTTACTAGAATTGATACCTGCAAGATGCTGAATAGCTCCTGAAATTCCTACAGCGATATACAAGTTAGTTGCCACAGGTTTTCCTGTTTGACCAACATGTTCTCCGTGAGGTCTCCATCCCATATCACTAACTGGCTTAGAACAAGCTGTAGCTGCTCCAAGAACATCTGCAAGTTCCTCTATCATTCCCCAGTTTTCTGGCCCTTTAAGACCTCTTCCTCCAGAAACTACAACTTCTGCATCTGCTATAGAAACTTTATCAGTAGCTCTGTCCACTGAAGTTACATTAACTGTAAAATCTTCATCAGATAATGAAGGATCAAACCCTTCAACCGCGGCTGCACCTGAAGCTTCTTTAAGTCCAAAAGCATTATTTGACAATCCTATAACCTTAACATCTGTTGAGATTTCAGTAATGTTAAATGCTTTATTCGTAAAAGCTGTTCGCTTTACTGTAAAAGGAGAAGCACTTTCTGGCAAAGCAACAACATTAGAAGCATATCCTGCATTAAGATTTACAGCTAACATAGATGCCAAAAACTTACTATCTGCACTAGAACTTACTACTACTACTTTAGCACCTTCTTTATCTGCTGCTTGTTTTAATGAATCCGCATACGCTTTTGCATTAAAAGTAGTTAGTTTCTCATTTTTAATTTCTAATACTTTATCTACACCATAGTTCCCAAGCTCACTACTATCATCGGCATTAACACTAACGGCGGTAACTGTAGTACCGAGCATATTAGCAACCTCTTTTGCATAGGATGCTACTTCGAAGGCTGCTTTTTTAAACTTTCCTCCTTCACTTTCTGTGTATACTAAAACTGACATATGTACTATTTTTTTATGTTGAACCTATACTAAAATAGGTGTCCTTTTATATTATTATATTGCTTTAGCTTCGTTATGTAATAACTCTACTAACTGACCTACATTATCCGGAGAAACTAAAGTCACCTCTCCTTTTGGAGCTGGTTTTTCGAATTTAACCGCTTTTGTCTCCTGAGAAGTTTCAACCGCATCCACAACGGTAAGTGGCTTTTTACGTGCCATCATAATTCCTCTCATATTAGGAATACGAAGATCACTTTCCTCTACCAAACCTTTTTGACCACCAACAACAAGTGGTAGTTTTGTGGTAGAAGTTTCTTTTCCTCCATCAATCTCTCGAATAGCAGTAGCTGTATCTCCTTCTACTTCTAATCCAATGCAAGTATTTACAAAATTAGCTTCTGTAAGGGCAGCCAACATTCCAGGCACCATCCCTCCATTATAATCAATTGACTCTCTTCCTGCAATTACAAGATCATAACCTCCATCTTGCACTACTTTTGCTAATTGCTTAGCTACATAAAAACCGTCAGTAGCCTCTGTATTTACTCTAATCGCATTATCTGCTCCGATTGCTAACGCTTTTCTTAGAGTAGGCTCTGTTTCTGCTCCACCAACATTTACTACATCAACAGATGCACCTTGCTTTTCCTTAAACCACATAGCACGGGTCAATCCGAACTCATCATTAGGATTAATTACAAACTGTACTCCATTTGTGTCAAATTTAGTATCCCCTTCTGTAAAATTAATTTTAGAAGTAGTGTCTGGCACATGGCTAATACAAACTAATATCTTCATTTTATATAGGTATTTTTTGAGAATTTAATAATAAAAGCGAAAGTACAAATAAAATGTCGAATTTACTATGCATGCATAGTAAATTTTTCAATTTTCAGTGATCAGTAAAGGGTATTAATTGCTACTTTTGCGTTTCGAGTAGCACAAAAATAATTATTTTATAAATGAAAACGATACAATTCAGAGAAGCAATTTGCGAAGCAATGAGCGAAGAAATGCGCAGAGATGAGTCTATTTACTTAATGGGTGAAGAAGTGGCTGAGTATAATGGAGCTTATAAAGCTAGTAAAGGAATGCTTGACGAGTTTGGATCAGATAGGGTTATCGATACACCTATTTCTGAATTAGGCTTTTCTGGAATCGCAATAGGAAGCGCCATGAATGGTAATCGTCCTATTGTAGAATATATGACTTTTAACTTTTCATTAGTTGGTATTGATCAAATTATCAATAATGCTGCAAAAATGCGTCAAATGAGTGGGGGTCAATTTAACATTCCTATTGTTTTCAGAGGTCCTACAGCTTCTGCAGGTCAATTAGGCGCTACACATTCCCAAGCGTTTGAAAACTGGTTCGCCAATACTCCTGGATTGAAAGTTGTTATTCCATCTAATCCAAAAGATGCTAAAGGATTATTAAAATCTGCTATTCGTGATAACGATCCTGTAATCTTTATGGAAAGTGAGCAAATGTATGGTGATAAAGGTGAAGTTCCAGAAGGTGAATATACCATTCCTCTTGGTGTAGCAGAAACCAAAAGAGAAGGTAATGATGTAACTATCGTTTCTTTCGGAAAAATAATTAAAGAAGCTTATAAAGCAGCAGATGAGCTTGCTAAGGAAAATATATCTTGTGAAATCATTGATCTAAGAACAGTTCGTCCTCTTGATCTAGATGCGATTTTTTCTTCAGTTAAAAAAACAAATCGATTAGTAATACTTGAAGAAGCATGGCCTCTTGCTAATATCGCGTCAGAAATTACATATCAAGTTCAATCTAATATTTTTGATTATTTAGATGCTCCTATTATAAAAATAAACACAGCAGATACTCCTACTCCATATTCTCCTGTTTTACTTGAACAATGGTTACCAAATAGCCAAGATGTTGTTAAAGCTGTCAAAAAAGTAATGTATAAATAAAATGAACCCTTTTCTTTGTGTTTGATAGTTTTCAGATTTTAATTCATTTTTCACTAATATTGGCTCGGAATTTGATAAAACTATTTTGATTTATAAACATCAATACTTATTAGGGTACTTTGAAATACTTGAATTATATATTTAAAATGTTTTGTTTTAAACTTTAATACTAAGCTTAAAACAAAACATTTTAAAATTTGCGTCATTGAAGGTAGGGTATTTATGTATTGATGTGTTTAAGTTAAAAAAACAACAACATTTAAATTGATTAAACAGAGTTAAATTTTAATACCGGTAATTAATATCAAAAAAAAGAGGACTTAGATGTTCCTTTTTTGATTTAAAACAGGTTGAATTATTTCAATTAAAAAACCGGTCCAATGATGTTCAATCATAATTATTTAAAAATATTAGATGAGATATTGGGTTTTAGGGTTTTTATTTTTTGTTTTTAGCAACTCTTTCATTTTCGGACAGACTAAAGTTAGTGGTCATGTATATGACAGCAACAAACAAGCTGTTCCTTTCGCAAATATTGTTTTTGTAAATTCTACAATAGGAACCATTACAGATGAAAATGGTAAGTTCTATATGGAATCTGACCAAAACCACAATAGTATTAAAGTTTCTTTTGTTGGTTTTGAAACAAAAACAATAAAACTTTCTAAACGAACTACTTACAACATGGAGGTTGTTCTTGAAGAAGAAGCAGCTTCTCTGGATGAAGTTGTTATATACAAAGGTAAAACCTCTAAAAAAAATAACCCAGCTATAGATATCCTTCGTAAAATTTGGGACAACAGAAGAGTAAATGGCGTTAAAAAATTCAAGCAATACAACTACGATAAGTATGAAAAGTTAGAATTTGACCTTAATACTATCGATAGTGCATTGGTAAATAGTAGGATCTTTAATGGTATGGAATTTATCTTTGAAGATATCGATACTTCCAGAATAACTGGAAAAACATACTTACCCATTTTTCTGAATGAGGCTATATCCAAAGTATATGGTGATAATGAACTTAACGAACTTAAAGAAGTTCTTCAAGGAAACAAAAATGCAGGTTTTAGTGATAACCAAACACTTATTGCTTTCGTGAAAGATCTATACTCTGATTACGATATCTATGATAATTATCTAAAGTTCTTTGATAAAAGTTTTACAAGTCCATTATCCAGAACCGGAATCAGCGTGTATAACTATGTCCTTTCTGATAGTGCTTACATTGGTGATAAATGGTGCTATAACATTATATATTATCCAAGAAGAAAAAACGAACTAACTTTTAAAGGAGATTTTTGGGTAAATGATACAACCTGGGCAATCAAAGAAATTAATCTAGAAGTTACTAAGAGTGCTAATATTAACTGGGTAAAAGACCTATATATTGAACAAGAATTTGACGTTCTTAACGATTCTATATTTTTAATAACAAAAGATTATTTTCAATCAGATTTTGCCTTCAATAAAAAAGAAAAATCTCGAGGAGTATATGGCAAAAGAACAACTCTTTATGATAACTATAAATTTGATCAGAAGAAAGGCAGAAAATTCTATCAGAGCCAAGTAGATCCTTATAATCAAGAAATTTATAATCGTGATGATTCATTTTGGACAAATTCCAGAATGGAAGACCTAAACAAAGATGAACAAAAAGTATACAAACTTTTAGACACATTAAAAACTGTTAAAGCATTTAAAAGATTATATAATATTGGAACCATATTAGCTACAGGGTATGTAGAATTTAATGGTTGGGATTTTGGTCCTTTATTTTCTACCGTTGGTTATAACACTATAGAAGGTTTTAGATTAAGAGCTGGAGGTAGAACTTATTTCACAGCAAACGACCGATGGAGAATAGAAGGATATGGTGCATATGGTTTTAGAGACAACAAATTTAAATATGGATTATCCGGAAAATATCTTGTTGACCGAAAATCCAGACTGATTGTTTCTGCTGGGAATCGAAGAGATGTAGAACAACTTGGAGCCAGCCTTACCAACACTAATGATGTAGAAGGTAGAAGTTTAGCATCTTCCTCTATTGTAGCAACTGGAGATAACAGTAGACTGACTTCTATTAACTTATCCGCCTTTTCCATGCAAGTAGAACCCAGAAAGAACTTTACTCTTGGGGTTACAGGGTCTTTCAGAACATTAAAACCCGCAGATGATGATTTATTTAGTTTAGATTTTATTGATCCCGATACTGGTGAGATAAAATCTGAAATAAAGCAGGCCGAAATAGGAACCTCTTTAGCATATTACCCTGGAAGAAAAACTACTGGATATGGTGTAGATAGAGTTATTGTTAATGATGGTGACTTTGCTCAATTATTCCTTAATTATTCTGTAGGTTTAGACCATATATTAGAAAGCGATTTTGAGTATCAAAAGCTTCAATTTTTTTATAGACAACCTTGGAATATTGGTGGATTTGGAGTCTTAAATAGCTCTTTAGAAGTAGGAAAGACTTTTGGAGAAGTTCCGCTTGGTTTATTAAGCGTAATACCTGGTAACCAAACTTATTTATCGATTCAGAACACATTTCCTTTATTAAACTTTTATGAATTTGTGACCGACACTTATGCTGCAGTTCATATGGAACATAACTTTAATGGTAGAATTTTTTCTAGAATACCGTTATTGAGGAAATTAAACTTACGTGAACTTGTCGGTATTCGAGGAGTATGGGGAGAACTATCTGATGAAAATATAGCTCTGGACGCTTCTGGCTTTTTGCAAACTGTTGGAGCTCCTGATGACGAAATATATTGGGAATATAGCGTTGGCGTAGGAAATATCTTTAAAATCTTTAGAATTGACTTCCACTTCAGAGGAAATTACTTTGATAATCCGGATGCGCGTAATTTTGGGGTAACAGGATCCTTTGGGTTCTATTTCTAAAAACTGGAAATAAATTCGTTAACACTAATCTATTTGTACTAATTATTAGTGATTTCAATCTAAAAAAATTACCAAATACATTTTTACGAAAAGCTTATAGGTTACCATAACATTAAAATTTAAGGTATAAACCTGTTATTTTTGGTTATAAATTTTAACCAACCCCTTGTAATACTTATATTTGCCGCCCATAAAAATGAGAATAAGAATATGAGCGCAGCAACCCGCGAAAGTTTCGATGTACTAATCGAAATACCAAAAGGAAGTCGTAATAAGTATGAATACGATTTTGATATAAAAAAAATTCGTTACGATCGCATGATTTTTTCTTCTATGATGTATCCTGCAGATTACGGATTCATACCAGAAACTTTAGCATTGGATGGAGACCCATTAGATGTTTTGGTATTAGTAACAGAACCTACTTTTCCTGGATGTGTAATGGAAGTAAAACCAATAGGTGTTTTCCATATGGCAGATGAAAAAGGCCCTGACGAAAAAATTATTTGTGTTCCCGTAGCGGATCCTATAGCTAGTCGATTAGCAGATCTAAAAGAAATGAACCCACACTTAATAAAAGAAATAGAACATTTTTTCCAGGTTTATAAAGATCTCGAGAAAAAGAAAGTTGATGTTGGTGGATGGGGAAATATAGATGAAGCTAGAGAAATCATTAAAGCGTGCGTAAAACGTTTTGAAGATATGCCAAACAAACCCGAAGGTCTATTTAGTATTCACTAAAGTTCATACGAAAAATAAATAAAAGCGCAATATTTTTAATAAAATATTGCGCTTTTTCTTTTTAGCTTTATTTTACTACATTTAGTCACTAATTAACTAAAAACACATTTAATGGAATCAAATATGATTTATATGCCAATTGTTTTGGCAATATTAGGGCTTATTTATATGCTGGTTAAAAAATCTTGGGTAATGAAACAAGATGCCGGTGATGGTAAAATGAAAGAAATTTCAGATCATATCTACGAAGGAGCCTTAGCTTTTTTAAATGCAGAGTACAAATTACTTGCGATATTTGTGGTAATAGTTAGTGTATTACTAACCATTGTTTCTTTTGTAGTACCTACTACTCACTGGTTAATTGTAATTGCTTTTATATTCGGAGCCGTTTTCTCTGCTTTTGCAGGTAACATAGGAATGAAAATAGCTACAAAAACTAATGTAAGAACAACGCAAGCCGCGCGTACTAGTTTACCAAATGCACTTAAAATTTCTTTTGGAGGTGGTACTGTAATGGGACTTGGTGTTGCAGGTCTAGCTGTATTAGGCTTAACTGCTTTCTTCATATTCTTCTTTCACTTTTTTATGGGCGGAGAATGGACCAATACAATGGACATGACCATCGTTCTAGAGACTTTAGCCGGATTCTCTCTTGGAGCTGAATCTATTGCGCTATTTGCTCGTGTAGGTGGAGGGATCTATACGAAAGCAGCTGATGTAGGAGCAGATTTAGTAGGTAAAGTAGAAGCAGGTATTCCTGAAGACGACCCACGTAACCCTGCTACAATTGCAGATAATGTTGGAGATAATGTTGGAGATGTTGCAGGTATGGGTGCTGATTTATTTGGCTCTTATGTAGCTACTGTATTAGCGGCAATGGTACTTGGAAACTATGTAATCAAGGATATGGGAGGTGCAATCTCTGATCTTTTTGGAGGCATTGGCCCAATTTTATTACCAATGGCAATTGCCGGTGCAGGAATTATCATCTCTGTTATTGGTACCATGTTGGTGAAAATTAAAAGCAATGATGCTAAAGAAGCTCAAGTAATGGGAGCACTTAATGTTGGTAACTGGACATCAATTATATTGGTAGCAGCAGCTTGTTTCGGTTTGTGCAAGTGGATGCTTCCTGAAACAATGAAAATGGAGTTCTTCGGAGAAGGACTTATAGAAATTTCCGCAATGCGCGTATTTTATGCAACACTTGTTGGACTAGTAGTTGGTGCTGTGATTTCATCGGTAACGGAATACTATACAGGATTAGGTAAATCTCCAATCCTAAAAATTGTACAGCAATCAAGCACAGGTGCAGGAACCAATATTATAGCAGGTTTGGCGACGGGTATGATTTCTACATTCCCTTCTGTATTATTATTTGCAGGAGCCATTTGGGCATCTTATGCATTTGCAGGATTTTATGGCGTAGCATTAGCCGCTTCTGCAATGATGGCTACAACCGCTATGCAATTAGCAATTGATGCATTCGGACCTATATCCGATAACGCCGGAGGAATTGCAGAAATGAGCGAACAAGAACCAATCGTAAGAGAACGCACTGATATATTAGATTCAGTTGGAAACACAACAGCTGCAACTGGCAAAGGTTTTGCTATTGCTTCTGCTGCATTAACATCTTTAGCCTTATTTGCTGCTTATGTAACCTTTACAGGCATAGATGGAATCAATATTTTTAAAGCTCCAGTATTAGCAATGTTATTTGTTGGAGGTATGGTACCGGTAGTATTTTCTGCCTTAGCAATGAATGCCGTTGGAAAAGCAGCTATGGAAATGGTGCAGGAAGTACGTCGTCAGTTTAAAGACATTCCAGGAATTATGGAAGGTACAGGAAAACCTGAATATGATAAGTGCGTTGCAATTTCGACACAAGCTTCCTTAAGGGAAATGATGTTACCTGGACTACTAACTATTGGATTTCCTTTAGTAATAGCATTTGTTCCATTATTATTCGGAATGGATACCTTGGCAATTGCCGAAATGTTAGGAGGATATATGGCAGGAGTTACCGTATCTGGTGTTTTATGGGCAATATTTCAAAACAATGCAGGTGGTGCTTGGGATAACGCAAAAAAATCATTTGAAGCTGGTGTAGAAATTAACGGAGAGATGACTTACAAAGGCTCTGATGCTCATAAAGCTGCCGTGACTGGTGATACCGTTGGAGATCCTTTCAAAGATACTTCAGGACCATCTATGAACATATTAATCAAACTAACCTGTCTTATCGGACTTGTAATTGCACCTATACTTGGTGGTCATACTTCTGAAACTGCAGTAGCAACTAACGAAATCGAAGTTATTGAGACGAAATCATCTTCTAACCCAGTTGAAAAACAAATCGAAGTTAAGATGAATATGCACGGAGATATAGCCAATGCTGAAGTTACTATTACAAAAACCCAAGATGGCAAGACTGCTGTAGAAACCAAAAAATTGAAAGGTACAGAAGAAGAAGTAAAAATTAAGATTGAAGAAATTAGAGCTTCTATAAAATAATTTTCAAAAGCTATCCAATAAAGAACCTCGCTAATTAGCGGGGTTTTTTATCTTTATACTTTAAGAAAATTCTATGTTCAAAAAAAAACCATTACGAATTAACTCTTATCTAGGGTATGGAACAACAACCAGACTAAGAGCAACTGGTAGAGCTTTAGAAGATGAGAACATTAACTTTGATGGTAATACAGGAATTCTTAAAACACTATATAATATATTTAAACAGTTTGAAAGTGATGAAATAAAAAAAGCCCGTATCGAGCTAAAACTATCAAATGGTCAAAAATTCTCTACGTCTACGGATTCGGAAGGATACTACCATTTTGATGAACTTCTATCTGATACTTTTCTATTAGCAGATAAAGAAGAGTGGATACCCTATATTGTTTCCTACAAAAGCGATAATAAAAGGATCATACAGAACAATGTATTTGAAGGAAGAATGCTAACACCTTCTAAAAATGCTTCATATGGTATCATTAGTGATATTGATGATACTATTTTGCATACTGGAGTTGCTTCATTATTCAAATGGAGAGTGATTACAAATACTTTTTTAAAAAATTTTGACAGAAGATTGCCTTTAGAAGGAACTGTTCAATTCTATCAAAAGTTAAAACTAGGTAAAAACACTACACCAATTAACCCTATATTTTATGTTAGTAATAGTCCCTGGAATTTATATGATTACTTAACGGCCTTCCTAAAAAAACACTATTTTCCTGAAGGTCCTATTTTACTAAGAGATTTTAGAACACCTTTTGATAAAACACCTAAGCCTATAGTACCTCATAAACAATCTGAAATTTTAAATCTCATAGAAATATATCCCAATTTGAAATTTATTCTTATTGGAGATAGTGGAGAAAAAGACGCAGACATCTATACCGAAATAGCAATAAAACACCCTAATAGAATTTTAGCCATTTACCTGAGAAGTGTAAATCATAAAAGAAAAGAAAAAAGAATCACCAAAATCATCAATTCTTTTACCACCACTCCCATCCTTCTTGTTCACTCATCACAAGAAGCTGAAGAACACGCAAGACAACACGGGTTTATTTCTTAATTTTTCAAACTTCTAACTTCTGAAGTAAGCGTTAACATTGCATCTTGCAACTGCTTAATACCTGCAGCATCAGAATTAGCATCAATATTGAAACTAAGCTTACTATTCACTTCCCAAACCTCAACAACCTGATGTGTTTGAATGGTGTACGGTAAATAATCAACATTAAGAGAAATCAATGTCAACACAGAAGAATCCTCATTCTTCCTCACTTTTTTCACCACTACACTATCCTGCAACACCACCACATAGAGTGCATTACTTCGTAATTCAGAAAGATTATTTACAGCTCTACCTATTACCCATTCTTTGGGCTCTAAAACAGGTAACATGCTATCACCTTCTACCTGAAAACCTCTATAAGTAGCATTTCTATATTCTGGAAGAGGAATATCAAAAGCAGGTAATTGCTGATACCAATCCACATCCTGAACATTATGCGGGTAACCAGCTGCTGCTTTTACATTAACAAGAACTATGTTCTCATTATTTTCTGAATCTACAGTCACTATTTTTGGTGCAACATCACCATTATGCAACTGAATTCTCTTTTGCTCACTTTCGCCAAACAACCAAAGAGGATTTACTCCAAACTCCTGAAGTAATTTAGAAACGACTTTCCCTGAAATTTTCGTTTTCCCTCTTTCTATATCCGCAGTAGAATTTTTAATATTAAGAATTCTAGCAAAATCAGATTGTGTAAAATGATTTTCCTCACGGATCGATTTAAAGCGTTGAATGGTTTGGTTAGTTAAATTATCCATACAACTTTGATTTATAAATTAGTATACATTTCTGTTACTCGGATTTGGGATAATTATGCAACAAATATACTATTTTTTGGAATATTTCCAATTTTAACACCATTTCATTTTTATTTTGTTGGAATATTTCCATAAATTTGGAAAAATTACTAGTTAACCAAATACATATGGCATCACAAATTGTTTTACACCGACCAGAATCAGAAAAAACTATTCGATATTCGTTAAATAATTCAATTCCTGCGACAGAGGAACTTTACAAACGGTTAATCGAAAAAGGTTTTCTCTTTAAAAGAAACCATAAGATTCATAACTACACTTTTGATTTTTACTCTCCTTCACTAAAAATTGCCATAGAGATTGATGGATACGCGCACGAATTCTCTGAAGTTTATAGTCAAGATACTCCGAAAAAACTACACATCCATTCCTTAGGCATAACAGTATTACGTTTTACTGATTATCAAATTCTAGTAGATATAGAAGAAATTTTTAGAGCTTTAAAACATCAAATTAAGCTATCCAATAGAAGCAGATATGTCGTTTGAGAGAACTCGTGAAAAGCTCTCGATTCTTGCGGATGCCGCCAAGTATGATGTATCCTGTGCAAGTAGTGGAGGAAAAAGAGAAAATACTAGTAAAGGTATAGGTAATAACACGGGCATGGGTATATGCCATAGTTATACCGAAGATGGTCGTTGTGTATCGTTATTAAAAATTTTGCTCACCAATCATTGTATTTTTGACTGCGCGTATTGTGTTACCCGTAAAAGTAATGATATAAAAAGAGCAGCCTTTAAAATACAGGAAGTTGTAGACCTAACCATTAATTTTTATCGTAGAAATTACATAGAAGGATTATTTCTTAGTTCAGGAATTTTTAAAAACTCTGATTATACTATGGAACGATTGGTTGCAGTTGCCAAAAAACTTCGGTTAGAAGAGAATTTTAACGGATATATTCATTTAAAGTCAATTCCAGGAACCAGTGATGAACTGATGAGAGAAGCTGGACTCTACGCTGATCGTCTAAGTGTTAATATAGAAATACCCACTATATCGGGACTTAAACTTTTAGCACCCGATAAAAAACACGAGGATTTTATGAAACCTATGCAAAAGGTAAAAAATGAAATCCTTCAATACAAAGCAGAACGAAAAATTATAAAAAGTACACCTAGATATGCTCCAGCAGGACAAAGCACTCAAATGATTATTGGCGCTACGGGAGAAAGCGATAAAGACATTATGTATTCTGCTACTTATTATTACAAAAAGTTTAATATGCGAAGGGTATATTATTCTGGTTATGTTCCGGTTACGACAGATCATCGTTTACCTTCTTTACAGACCGAAGTACCCATTCTCAGGGAAAATCGATTGTATCAAACAGATTGGTTATTAAGATTTTATGGATTTTCGATTAGCGAATTATTAAATGACCAATATAAAAACTTAGCACTTGATATTGATCCTAAATTAAGTTGGGCATTACGTAATTTGGATTTTTTCCCAGTTGACATTAACAAGGCAGACAAAAACATTTTGGCTAGAATACCTGGAATTGGGATGCAATCGGTTTCAAAAATACTTCAGGCAAGAAAATTTAGAAAATTAGATTGGACACATCTTAAAGCAATTGGTATCGCATTAAATAGAGCACAATACTTCATTACCTGCAACTCCAAAGACTTCTACCACAAAGATCTTACTCCACTAACGCTTAAGAATATCATTCTAAAAAATTCTAAAAGTAAATACACTAAGTATTTTACGAATCAATTGAGTCTTTTCTAGTACATCCAGATATGAATCCACAAACCATTTTATTATATGACGGAAGTTTTGATGGATTTTTAACCTGCATATTTACTGTATATGAGCAAAAAATAGATGCTCCTATTATTAGAAAAGAATCTGAACCAAATAATCAGCTATTTACAATTTCTGAAACAATTATTACTGATGAAACAAAATCTAACCGAGTATGGAAAGGTATAAAAACTAAAATACCATCCTCTCAACAGAAAATTCTTTTTAAAGCTTTTCTAAGTGAGATTAAAGGAGTGGAAAACACGCTTCTATGTTATATTCAGAATATTTTCGACACACCCAATTCTACTATTATTGATTACAGCAATAAAGATATTCTTAAAATAAGTCAAGTAGCTAAAATGGTTGGAAGGGAAAAACATAGAATGGAGGCTTTTGTTCGATTCCAACGAACAAAAGATGATATTTTTGTTTCCACTGTTGAACCTGACTTTAATGTTTTGCCATTGTTGATACATCATTTCAAAGATCGATATGCTGACCAAAAATGGTTAATCTATGATATTAAGAGATCATACGGACTATATTATAATCTTGATAAAGTAGATATTATAACCTTAGACTTTTTTTCAAAACTAAATACAAATATTCAAAAGGAAAATTATGCTGATAACGAGTTAGATTTTCAGAAGCTATGGCAAACTTATTTTAACAGTGTTAATATCAAATCCAGAAAAAACTCAAAACTACATATGCAGCATCTTCCCAAGCGTTATTGGAAATACTTGACAGAAAAAAACGAAATGTAAAATAAAATGTTAAATTTGGCGTTCAATAACCCAATTAACTAAATCTATCAATTATGAAAAGATTATTTTTAGGAGCAATTGCTCTAACGTTAGCAGTTTCAGTAACTTCTTGTAGAGATACAAAAAAAGCTGAAGATGTTGCTAATGATGCTGTGGAAGAAGTAAAAGAAGCAGCAGAAGAAGTAAAAGAAGAAGCGAAAGATGCTTTAGAAGACGCGAAAGATGCTGCAGGTGAAGCAGTTGAAGATGCAAAAGATGCTGTAGAAAACGTAAAAGACGCTGCAGGCGACGCTGTAGAAGATGCAAAAGACGCAGTAAAAGAAGGAGCTGATGCTGCAAAAGATGCAGTGAAAGAAGGAACTGATGCTGTAAAAGAAGGAGCTAACAAAGCTACTGATGCATTAAAAAAGCAATAATATACAAAAGAAGTATATATGTAAAAACCATCCGCCGCGGCGGATGGTTTTTTGCTTTTAATCATGCCATTCTACCTTTTCCTCAATAGAATTTCGCTTAGAATTTAACGTTTTGTCTTTATTATAATTTCCTAAATACAAAAATCCTAGACAACGCTCCCCTTCTTCAAACTCGAAAAACTCATTCATATATTTTATCAATGCAGGACTGCTCCAATAGCAACCTACCTCATTTGCTGTACAAGTAAGCCACATATTTTGAACTGCCATTGCAGTAGCAGCAATTTCTTCCCATTCTGGTACCCTCTCTTTAGGATCACGTTGCATACATATTACTATAATTGAACTCGCTGCTGTACACTTATCCTTAATTTTTTTATGCTTGAAAGGTGAAAAACTTTCCTCTGGAGTAATATCTGTATACGTATCAGACAAGAAGGTTCCTAAACGATCCTTTGCTTCTCCTTGTATAACTTTAAAACGCCATGGTTCTGTTAATCGATGCGTTGGTGCCCAATTCGCGTTTTCTAATAAAATCTTAATAAACTCTTTGGAAACTGGTTTATCATTATACTGAGAAGGAAATATGGCTCGACGTTCTCTTATGATTTGATTCAAAAACTCTTTATTCATAAAATTCTCTTTTAAGTGTAAAGTTATTATTAATATTGAGACTAAGGAAAACAAATATTTACTCCCTATTTTGAATTTTAATAAACGTGCACATTCAAGTGAACAACTGGATAATCTATCTTTATCCGGTGAGGTATTGTTACAAACACTTTCTAGTCTCAAGTTCATTAATAAAATCTTTGGAAATCACAAACACTTAGCTAATAGTATACTTGAGTATTGCCAGGCAAACCCAGAGAAAAAGACTTTTCATATTATAGATTTGGGTTGTGGCGGAGGCGATAGTATTCATTATATCTCGAAAAAACTTAACCAAAATAATATAAAAACTTCATTTCTTGGAATCGATGGTAATCCGCAAAGCATTGCCTATGCGACTTCTAAATATAAAGATCATAATACTATAAAGTTTAAAACTGATAATATTTTAGATGAACAGTTTTCTATACCAAAATGTGACATTGTTATAAGTAGTCATTTTGTGTATCACTTTAAGAGTAATGACTTACCAATCTTTTTAAAAAAAGCACAACAAAAAGGAATTAGCCATGTTATATTAAGTGAATTAAGAAGAAGTAAAGTAGCTTATATATTATTTAAATATTCGAGTTATATAATGCCGATTTCTAGTCTCGCAAAAAAAGATGGATTAATAGCTATCCAAAGAGCTTTTACGCGTAGTGAATTAGATTTCATTCTGAATGAAAGTAATACAAAAAAATATAGTATTAATAAAAAACCTTGGTTTAGAACCTTAACAAAAATTGACCTTTAATTATGAAAGAAATCCTATTTCGAAATCTAAAAAAATTAGAACAAACTCCTAAAACTTTGCTTTTCTCTTATATTACTATCTATTTTTTATGGGGATTAGGAATGAATCAATTTGGAGCCGAAATGGAAATAGCAAAATTTGCGAACTGGTGGCAAGTTATCACCTGTTATATTTTATATATGGTTCCTATATCTATTATGCTAAAAGAATATAACTTCTTTAATCAATACGCATATGGTTTAGTAGCTATGGGAATTCTAGAATTTTTAGGCTATTGGTTACAAACCTCTTATGTCTATCCGAATAATATTCTTGATCAACTATTCAACCCTCAAAATTTTAGTTTAGGAATGGCTCTATTCTTTGCTTTGTATTTTCCAGCCGGAAATTGGTTGGTTGGTAAAATTCACGGTCTCATTTTTAAAAAGCAGGAGATAGATTCATCTTCTACCTTGCAACAAGAATAAACTGTTGTTTTCCTTGTTTTTTAACCAGGTATTTATCTTGAATCGTTCTAGCTCCTTTTAGATCTAATGAATCTGTTATAAAGGTTATCCAATCTTGTCGATGTACGATGGCATTATCTAGTACTACATCTGTGAGGTTAGCATCCTCCAGTTTTGTTCCCCATAAGGTAGCTTCCGTTAAATCTGCTTCCGTTAGATCCGCTCCATATAACTTGGCATTTGTTAGATCGGCACTTAATAACTCCGAATTACTAAGATTAGCATTTGTAAGGTTAGCTCTTTTAAGAATAGCATCAGAAAGGTTTATTTTTTCCATATTAGCTTCTACCAATTCACTTCTTTCCAAATTAGCGGCAGGTAAATTTACTTCAGATAAATTTGAATGACTTAAATTAACATATCTAAGATTAACTCCTCTACCTAAAAAAATATCTTTAAAATAGGTATAACTAAAATCCGAAGCATCCAAGATTTCTCTATAGGATTGATCAGCCAAATCACTTCTTATTAAACTGAATAATAATTGCCCTTTTTCTGGGCTTATTTTTTTATCAATTAACTCCCCGTCTTCTTTATACTTATAGGGTTTCATTGCTCTAGATAAACTTGCTATTCTAGCTTCCAAAACCGGGCTAACATTACGTTCGCTTGATCCTTTATATTTCAGTTCTTCACTAAGATCAGAAAGTAGGTTATCCATAATAAAAACTAAAGAAGACCTTCTTTCTGCTTCTATTAATTCATTTTGGTTATCTACTAATGTATTCTGATTGATAACAAGTTTTGTCTGGTATATTAAGATAATAGAAGGAATAAGAGTTACCAGTAACCCAAAAAGACCAATTCTGGTAATACGCCAAATAATATTAGAGGACACATCAGAAACCGTATCCACAGATACCGATTTATTTTCCTTATATTCTGTAATAGCATTATTAATACTACTCTTCAGTCTCACCCCGAGAAGAGGCACACTGGATTTTTTAAGTATCCAAAATCCAATACTCTTTTTCTTCTCTTTTCTTTTTTTTATTTGATCTAATTGATCTTGTAATTGCTTTTTTTCTTGCTCTAGCTGTTCAATTCGTTCTTGCTCAGTCACTTTATCTTAGATTTCGGGATTTACAAAGCTCAATATATTAAAGTTATATGATTCATGCCAAAATAAAAAGAAAGCCTTTTTTAATTAAAAAAAAGGCTTTCCAAATCTAACATAATAAAATATACTCCAAAAAGTATCCCTTACTTCATGTAATTAGATATATCTTCTGAAATATTTTCTATCAAAGAAGCTTGTTCTTCACTATCCAATTGATTTACAATTTTGACCAAAAGAAGTACATAACTTGACACATATTCACGTTTCTTATCATCATCCACATATTCCTTTCCATCCACCACTATGAAAGTAATTAGATTACGTATGACCTGTCTTAAATCCGAAATATTTAACTCCTCTTTCATTGTATCAACTTTAGACTTGTTACTAAAATCTATATTGAAATTAACACTCTAACTTCCTAAAAATGAATATAAAACTTTATAAAAATGTAGATTTCCGATAAAAGGCAATTTTTATCGTTTTAGAGAATAATCAAAGTATTAAACTAAAAATAGTGCAGATAATAACGGCTCATCCAAAGTAAACAACATCAAATTATCAGATACATCTTTAGGAGTTAATGAATGAATTACATCCTCATAAAAGATGTTTTCTCCCTGAAGAATATTTACAATTTCATCAAACAATTATAATTATGCATAGAACGGAACGATTTTAAAATAAGTATCTTCACCTATAATGTAAAAAACAGATAAAAAATAAAATTCAATAAACCAATGAATGTTTAGGGCAAATCCATGAAACGAAAAGACGATAGAAAAGTAAGTATAAATTGGCTAGAGAAGGCTCGTGAACACTGGAACAATACAGGTAAAGAAAGACCTCCATTCGCAATAGAACCAAAAAAAGGTCAGCGATCTGTTTGGGATTTTCCCCGTCCACCAATTATCGAAAAAATCGACAAACAAATAACAGTGAATTGTCAAGGCAAAAAGATAGTAGATTCTCACAATTCTTTAGCTGTTTTAGAGACTGCTAGTCCACCAACATATTATATACCAAAATCTGATATTGAAATAAACAAATTGGTAAAAATACTTGGTAAGACCTCCTTGTGTGAATGGAAAGGAAATGCAATTTATTGGACTTTAAAAGCCTTGATCGACCAACCCATTGCTTGGTCCTATCCGAATCCTTTTTCAGAATTTTCAGCATTAAAAGATCATATAGCATTCTATCCTCAGCATCTTGAATGTTATATAGATGGAAAACAGGTCGAAGCACAAGCGAGTAAATTTTATGCAGGATGGATTACTCCAGACTTAGTAGGACCTTTTAAAGGAGAAATGGGAACAGAACATTGGTAAGACTAATAAAAATAAAAGTTTAATAAAGCGACAACCTGAACATGAAGAATTTTCTTTCAGTTTTTTTTAAATCAATTAACAATAAGCAAAAGGACAAACTAAGAGAAGAATTCGAGAACGAAAAGCAAAGGTATATTGCAGAGTTAGAGAAAAAAGATATTAGTTTTTTGCTTAACAATATAGATTCTTCAGCCTATTTCTCGAATCTAGTTGTAAAAAAACGAAGAGTTTTAAGAAGCTATGGATCAGAAGATAATATAAGTTATTACATTAGAGATCAGATAAGAAACTTAAAAAAGTTAGAATTTAAAAATGAGCTTATAAGTTTTTTAACTCAAAAAGAATATTCTGATAAAAAAGATGATATTTATTGGTGTCTTTCGTCTTTATGTGGAAATACTAATAATAAAGAGATTTATTATTTTTTAATGAAAAAATTGGATGTAGAAGTAAATTATAAAATACAAATTCTTCAAGGGTTATGGAAATTTCATAAAACAATAGATTATGATATCAATCCCATTAAGAATATTGTAATAAATGGAAAATATTACGAAAGATTAGCTGCTATCGAAGCTTTAAACAATTCTGATCATCCAGAAATTCATAATTTTCTTTTAGAAGAATTTAAAAGCAGTGGTGATGATTTTATGCTTAAAATACTAGGAGTAATTTGGAAAACATCAACAAAAGAAACGATTCCAATATTAGAAAAAGGCAAGCGAAAATCGAGAAATCGATATTTAAGAATGCAAATTGAAGAATTAATTGATAACATCAAAAGTAGAAAATAATTAAAAGTTTAATTAACTGATGAATATTTATACGGAATGTAGCATTTGTCAATACGAGAATAAATATAAAACAAATTGCTCCACTAGAGTACAATTTGTAATGAAAGAAGGTGAATTCAAAATGATTGAATGTAAAAAATGTGGCAATTTAGATAATATATTTGTAGATAAGTTTTATACGAAAAGGTCAAAACTTGCTAAAAAAATTGCAGTACTTCTTTTTTTAACAGGTATTTCTTTAACAATATACCTAACCTACAGAACATTACAATTATCAGATAGTAGTGGCTTGGTTTTTATTTTTGGAGTATGCTTTTTTATTCCATCAATAGCGTTTATAATAATTAACAAGCAAGATAAAATACGTGTTAGATCTTTCAATAGTTTAAAGCTCAGAAGTGAGCATAGTTGAATAACTGATAAATAATTAATTGTCTAAATTTTAGACACTACATTTACCTTCTTCTCCCACCCGAATAAGTCATTGCCTCTCCTTTGCCAAAAGCATAACTTAGTCCAAAAGTAAAAAAGCGTCCGCGCTGTCCAAAATTGTACGTTTCAAAAGTGGGTTGGTTCACAAAACGTTCTTGAATTCTGGAAGCAAAAACATCGCGGATTCCTAGATTCGCTACTATTTTTCCCTTTAGGATTTTTTTACGCATACCTATATCGAGAAAGGCAAAACCACTTTGCTCCCCTTGTACTGTTTCAAATCCAGAGCGGTAGCTACCATTGAATTCTAAATCAATATCAGCTGGCAAACTAATTTTCGAACCTAAACGAGTGGACCATTGATTTCCTGTAAAGTCAAAAACCTGACCTTCGAAAGTTCCTTTTCGGTCAAAATAATTAAAATTAAAATCTCCAGTAAAAGTCAACCATTTTACAGGATTATACTTCCCATTTGTTTCAAAACCTATAGAAGAATTTGTACCAATATTTTCGGGGGTAGTAAAATTCACATTATCTACAAAAGTCGATACTCGTTCTACTACATCTGTCGTATAGCGATGGTATAAACTGGAACTCATACTTGCCCTTCCTATTTTATAAATACTCGTTAATTCATAGGAATTGGTAAACTCCGGTTGTAATTCGGGATTTCCAGTGCGGATATTGAAGTTATTTCGAATGTTAAAAAAAGGATTCAAATCCCAAAGTCTAGGTCTGAATATACGTTTTGAGTAGCCAGCTTGAAGCGAAAACTTCTCGCTAAACGTATAAGAAGTATGAAAACTAGGAAAAAAATTGGTGAAATTTCGGGAGTTACCTTCGTTAGTATTTGCTAATAACGTTTCTAAATCAGTATTTTCTATACGCAGGCCTGCCTTGATTCCCCAAATTTTATTTTCATATGCTAAAGTTCCATAAATCCCCAATACCTTTTGATTCCACTCAAAGTCATTGGTCAGATTTTCATTGATTACAAATTCTCCATCGATAAGATCCTCTACCTCAAAATCATTTCCTACATCGTTTATAACATATTGTGCTCCGGTCTCTATGGTATATTCTTTAGTTAATGGATTGGTGTAATCTGCTTTGAAGGTAAAATCTGCTTGCTGAAAATTAGTAGCAGTCCGTTGATTATTATCTACATCTTCTCCTTCTAAAGTAGTGTCTGTAAATAAGGAAGACTGATCTTTTCCGAAGAAACTTCCTAAAGCACTTAGTTGGAATGTATGGTCTTTATTATTTTTAAATTGTTTTTTCCAATTAAATTCGTACTGCCATTTGGGATTGGTAGCTTCGGTTATTTCGTCTCTCAACCACCTAGACACCAAAGAGTTACTTACATCAAAAAAACGAAAGTTAGTTTCAGAAGGTTGGTCCTCGATTTCGTAGGCGAAGTTTCCTGAAAGCGTAAAAACGTTGTATTTATTCAAATGGTAGTCTGTACCCAAGGTAAGGTTGAAAAAAGTCTCATTTCTAAAGTTTTCTCCGTCACTAAAAATTACTTCCCCATTTTCAAGGTTTCGGTTGATCGCCTCATTATCTCTAGGCAGCGAACGATAACCTGCACCCATTTGCGTAAACAGATTAAATTTTTCAGTTCTTCGATTAAGACTAGCTCCTATACTATGATTGTCAGGTATACCAGTATTAAGCGAAACAGAACCGTTCCAGCCTTTTTTCTCTTCTTTTTTTAAGATAATATTCAAAATCCCTGAAGTACCTGAGGCTTCATATTTGGCAGAAGGATTAGTGATTACCTCGATACTTTGAATCATATCTGCGGTGATAGTTCCCAAAGCATTACTTGATTCATCGGCTAATACAGAGGGTTTTCCATTAATCAAGATTTGGACTCCTCCAGCTCCTCGCAAACTTATCTCACCTTCTATATTCACATTAACTGATGGTACATTGTTAAGCACCTCTAAGGCACTAGCTCCAGCAGTACTCAGGTCTTTTCCGACATTAAAAACACGTTTATCTAATTTAAACTCTGTTTTAGAAACTTCTCCTCTCACAACAACCTCATCCAGTGTTTGGCTGTCTTGATAAAGCTTAATCTTATCTAAATAAACTTCATTATCTTTTATTTTAAAATCTCTAAGCTGAATGGTTTTAAACCCTATAAAACTTATTTCTACATAAAAATATTTTTTTGTAGTTTTTATCTCGAATAAACCGTCATCATTGGTGATAGCCCCAGCAATTGTAGCTTTAGAACCTGTATCATTCAAAACAACTGTGGCATAAGGAATAGGTTGACCTGTTTCGGCTTCCACTAATGATCCAGAAACTAGTATTTCCTTATTTTGAGCACAGATGCCAACCGTAAAAAAGAATAGGATTAAAAGAAACCGTATGTTCATTATATTTTAATTATAATTTGATTACTCAAAGAAAAGGAGAAGAAAAGATTTATAAAAATTCATTTGGGTAAACTACTATTGTAATCCCATAAACGACATTATTGTAATTGACCTCGATAGATCTGCCGTTTATAGTAATTATTAAGAGGATTACCTTTTAAATCTTATAGTTGAAGAAGCAAAAACTATATTTGTTATACAGCTTTCGATATTGTGAAAAAAATATTCTTAAATAAAGAGGTTTGGTTTCAGGTGATATTGCATATTGTGGTATTTACTTTTTATTCATTTGACCGTCGTAATCCTGAAATAAAACCTTATCAATATGTATTCTTTTTGAATTTTGTAATTGCCGGTCTTGTGGTCAATTATGTACTTCTGCCAAAATTTCTATATCCCGGAGTATATCTTAAGTTTGCATTCTATGTTGCATTGGTAGTAGTATGGGTAATTTTTGTGGAAGAAGTTATATTAGAAAAAATCTACTTCCCAGATACGCGTGGTGCTAGGTTTCTGGGCGTAGCATATAATCTTATGAGCACTTTGCCAACTTTATCGGTCCTAGCGGGATTCAAATTTGGTTGGGACGCACTTATCAAACAAAAAGAGGTCAAAGAATTAAAAGATTCTGTAAAGGAAAGCGAACTCCAATTCCTGAAGTCGCAAATTAATCCTCACTTCTTATTCAATAATATGAACAACCTGTATTCATATGCCATCGAAAAATCCCCACGCACGCCAGAGGTTATCTTAGAGTTATCCGGAGTGCTACGATATATGCTCTATGAGTGCAAGGCAAAATACGTTTCGCTTTCCAAAGAGGTGGAACAATTAGAGAACTTTATCAATCTTGGACGTTTGCAAATAGAAGGGCGTGGCACAGTTTCTTTCTCAAAAAGTATCATCCAATCAAATTTTCGGATCGCTCCACTTATTTTGATTGCTTTTCTTGAGAACGCATTGAAACACGGGAGTTCTAGTCAAACAGGGGGTATAATCATTGTTGTGGATATCAAGATTACCGAAGACGGATTGCTTTATTTTAAATGTTCGAACACTTATAAAACACAAACCAATACAAACAATTTAGATAGCGGAATTGGCTTGGAAAATGTAAAAAAACGGCTTGCGATTATATATCCAAAGGCACATACATTACAAATTGAGGCTAATGAAGAAACCTATGAAGTGGAATTAACTATCGATCTAAAAAAGTCTCAGGAATAATGAAGTGTATCATCATAGAAGATCAACTACCAGCGCAACGTATTTTAAAAAAATACATTGAAGATACAGGTTCGCTAACACTCATAGGAACTTTTACTGATGCTCTGGAAGCTATGGAAATGATGAAATTGACTAAAGTAGATGTGATTTTTTTGGATATTCATTTACCCAAGATATCAGGTATTGACTTTTTAAAAACACTATCCAATCCACCCCAAATTATACTTACCACAGCTTTCTCTGAGTATGCTTTAGAAAGTTATGAATTTGATGTGGTAGACTATTTATTGAAGCCATTTTCATTTCAGCGGTTCATTAAAGCAATTTCGAAGGTCGAGACCAAACAACAAAATTTAATTCCGAGTGCAGAGACTACAGAAATGAATGAAGTATATATGAAAGTAGGCTATGACTTAGTTCGCATTCTTATTGATGATATCACCTATATCGTATCTGATGCAGATTATACAGAAATTCACTTACAAAACAAAAAACACGTATCATCTGAAAGACTTCGTTATTGGGAGAAAATTTTGCCTTCGAAAAAATTTGTGAGAGTACACAAATCGTATATTATTAACACTTCAAAGATTGAGAGAGTGTCTGCTAATCAAATTTATTTAATACATCAGAAAGCAATCCCTTTAGGCAGAGCTTATAAGAGTGATTTCATGAAAAAATTCTTGTAAGAAGAGATTGGTATATTGATAAAAGTAAAAAAACAATCAAAAATATTTACTCTCTAGACTATTTGTATAGTTTCACAGGTTTTTTTACAATAAATTACTCAGTAAAATCATAAAAGCAAGTATCAACAACAATTTGAACGTTCGGATCTTTGAGGGCAGCGAAGGGTAGCATGTATGTAAAGATCACCACCTTTAATGTTATGCAAATTTTGACAATTTAAAGTTGCAATTTTAATTTTATCTAACTTAATCTTCGAAGTTAAACTATGTTTTTTCATATTTATAGAAATAAAATGATTAATAGGATAAATTACAAAAAAATAAATTTAACACCTATTTTACCAAAAATTACAACGATATACCTATTTCATCTCTAAAAATTAGTTTTATGCTACATACTTTTCTTAGTATACTTATTTTTTTTATTTCTAATATTATAATTAGTCAGAGCCAGGATACTCGATGGCAACTAACAGAGAACAATGGTACTACCTGGACAATTAGCGGATCTAAACTCCCTCATACAGATAATATAGAAATGTCTGGTCGAAAAGTATCCGGAATAGTTTCTTATACAGTAGATAAAAACCAACAACTTTATATAGAAAGAGAGATTATTTTTCCTCAGATTCATCCATATATTAAGGATAGTGATCCTGATTGGTTTATATATCGATCCTATTTGAAAAAAAAATATAGTGATGATATACTTCCAAAATTTTATGTAGAAAACAAACAATTTTCTCCGGGAAAAATTAAAAAAATAAATATTAATGGCTTTATAAATTTTGAACATGAACCTAATCAACAGGGAATTGTACTTCATAGAAAGTTATTCCCTTCTCCGTCAACACCAGCTTTTTTAGAAGCTTTAGAATTTATTAATACTACTAACAAAACAATATCAATTACACCTTCCTCGCAGAGGTATATCCATAAGTCCAGAGGATCCGATGGGGAATATCAAATAATCATGGAAGGACCTGTAACATATGATGGCAAAAGTGTAATACTACCTGCGAAAAAATCTGTTGTTTTTTATGTACGCATTTCCTGTACTAAAGAGAACACCAATATTTCTGGAAGTGTAACTCCTAAACTTTTATCTGATCAAAGAAATACATTCTTACAGAAGATGAAGTCTAATCTTATTCTAGAAACTCCTAATCCTATCCTTAATCAGTTATTCGAATTTTCTAAAATTAGAGCCTCAGAAAGTATCTTTGATTCTAAATTGGGACCTATTCATTCTCCTGGTGGAGGACGCTACTATGTTGGAATATGGGCTAATGATCAGGCTGAATATGTTAGTCCTTTATTTCCATATTTGAATTATGAATTAGGTAATGAAAGTGCCTATAATTGTTATAAAGCATTTAATAAAGTAAAATCTCCAGATTTTAAACCTATCCAATACGCTTTTGAGGTCGAAACCCTTTCTCCTCCTTCTCCATTAGATCGTGGAGATGCCGCGATGATAGCTTATGGAGCAAGTCAATATTTACTTGCCAGAGGAAACCTAAAAGAAGCTAAAGAGATTTGGCCTCTAGTTAAATGGTGCCTTGATTATAACCACCTTAAGCTTAACGATGAAGGTGTCGTTATATCAGAATCAGATGAAATGGAAGGCCGAATTGAAACCGGAAAAGCGAATCTATCAACTTCCTCTTTATATTATGGAGCCCTAACAAATGCTATATATCTTGGAAAAGAACTTAACATTTCAACTAAAGAAATCAACACTTATAAGACTCGTCAGGAAAAACTAAAAATGTCTATTGAAAGTTATTTTGGAGCCCGAACAGAAGGACTAGACACATATAAATATTACAAAGAACATACATATTTGAGACATTGGATTGCTCTACCCTTAGTAGTAGATATCAATAAACGGAAAGATGCTACCATAGAAGCTTTACTTGAAAGATTATGGACAGAAAACGGAGTGCACGTAGAAAAAAACAGTTCTAATTATGATATTTCTCAAATTTTCTGGGATAGAGGTACCTTATACGCTTTACGAGGTACTTTTAGAGCTGGTGCCACCGATAAATCCCTTAAACATTTAGTACAATTTTCGAAAAAACGTTTGCTAGGCGAACGTGTTCCTTATGTAGTAGAAGCATTTCCGGAAGGAGATATGGCGCATTTATCCGCTGAGAGTGGATTATACTGTCGCATATTTACTGAAGGTTTATTTGCGATCACCCCTACTAGTTTTAATAGCTTTAATATTCAACCAAGGCTACCCCAAAATTGGAATGAAATGGCACTACGTCATGTACGTCTTTATGGGAAAGATATTGATATCGAGGTTAAACGTGTCGGTATAAAAACACACATCCGAATTATAGATGCTAATTCGAAAAAAACATATTTTGACAAAAAAGTTACTTTAGATAAACCCATTTCTATACTACTAGATTAACTTTAAGGAGATCGATCGTACTTAATTAATTTTGTATTAAATTATGATTGCCAGTCTATCTATAAAAGATTTTTTTAAGCACCTAGTTTAATAAATACAAATGGAATAAAAAAATTCGCAAATACATTACACTCACAATTAATTCTAAATGATATCCTACCTGAGTTATATATTGAGTATGGTTATGGTACATACTGAAACTAAAATTATAAAAACAATACTAAAATTGGGTGAAAAAGAAGAATTTATTGTTTTTTATTAAGCTGAGTTTATGCAAAACATAACCTATTCATAACTCCACTAGAGCAGATAAAACAGGATTGTATAAACATTTTAATCCTAAAAATTATTCAAATCCTTTGATAGATTTGCCTATAGGTATTAGGGGACATTTGTTTATACTTGTTAAATTTCCTGTGAAAAAATGATAAGTTATTAAATCCAGATTCATAACCTACTTCTGAAACTGACAAATCGGTTTCTATTAGCATTTTACTAGCTATCGTAATTTTATATTCGTTTACGTAATTTGAATACGTTTTATCAAAGGTTTTCTTAAAAAATCTACAAAAGGCTTCTTTACTTAACGATAACATATTCGACAATTCAGTTAGAGAAGGTTCATTTTGATAATTATCTTTAATATAATTGTTAATCACATTTACTCTATGACTCTCTTTTAAAGAAAGATCTTTACCGAAACTAGGTCCTGCTAATAGTTTCATAGAAGCTTTAGTAGCCAAAATGTTTAATATATTTAATAAGTTTAAGAATCGATCAAATGGATTTTGGTTAAAAATAGAACTAAATGATTTTTCTAAAGAAAGGGCTGTTTCTAAATCAAAAGAAATACCATAGCTAGATTTTAGAAGCATATTTTTGATACTAATAAACTCAGGTTTATCAATCCAATATTTAAATAAGTCTTCATCCCATTGAATAACAACGCATTTAACTTGTTCGTTTTTCGCATCAATAGTTTTCCAAGAATGTGGTACATTTTTGCCTACTAAAACCAGATCTCCTCTCTCAAATGATTGCATGGAGTCTCCTACATATCGAATTCCTGTACTTTGTATTATATAGGTTAGTTCGTATTGTGGATGAAAATGCCATTCTGCCTTAAATTCTTTTTCTTCAAATCTTTTAACTTTAAAAGAATTATTGGGAGATGTAGTAACCTGTTTTAGCTGAGCCTTCATAGAATAAAAGTAGTTAAAAATGTAAAATATTGATGTAAAAGCAGTAATAAAACTTTTAAAAATCAATATAGTGTACAATAAGTGTAATATTATATAGTAATGCAAAAATCAATTTAAAGATATTTGTGGTACTAAATAGGCAATATTAAAATGAAGGAATTAGAAATAAAAGACTTAAAAATTTACAAAGCTTCTACTCCATTAAAAAAACCAATTTCTGATGCTACCCATACACTCACAGAAATTTCTTTTATTGTTTTGAGAATTAAACTAGAAAATGGAATAGTTGGAGAGTCTTACTTACTATCGTTTCAATATTCACCAAATGCAATAATAGGGGCATTAAAAGATTTAATTCCAATAGTTAAAGGATATAAAGTTTATGAAACAGCTTTAGTATACAAAAAGCTTGAAGGTTTGTTTGAATATTTTGGAAATCAAGGTTTATTGAGGTGGGCACAATCTGCAATAAACATTGCTATGTGGGATGCTTGGGGAAAAGTACAAAATCAGCCTGTTTATAAATTATTAGGTGTCACTAAAGAGAAGGTGAGTATTTATGGTAGTGGTGGATGGATCTCCTACACCATAGACGAACTCATTGAAGAAGTTACCAATTATGCAGAAAGAGGATTTAAAGCAGTAAAAATAAAAGTTGGGTCGCCAAAAGTAAGCACAGATCTAGAGCGTTTAAGAAAAGTAAGAGAAGCCGTAGGAAATGAAATTGATATTATGATGGATGCTAATCAAGGCATGGATTTAACTTCTGCGGTTAAATTATCAAATGGTGCAAAAGACTTAAACATTAATTGGTTTGAAGAACCTGTGCATCATCAAGATTTTCAAGCGTACCAAAGTCTAAAGAATCAAACAGGTATTTCTTTGGCCATGGGAGAAAGAGAATTTGATACACTCCCCCTTCGCGAATTGGTAACTAGAAATGCATTAGATATTTGGCAACCAGATATTTTAAGAATTGGTGGTGTTGAAGCTTGGAGAGAAAGTGCTGCTTTGGCAAATAGTTTTCATTTACCTGTTTTACCACACTATTACAAAGATTATGATGTACCATTACTTTGTACCATACCCAATGGTGTTGGAGCTGAATCTTTTGATTGGGTAGACCCATTAATTGATAATCCAATGAAAATAGATGACGGTTATGCAAAACCTCATGATATACCTGGATGGGGATTTACCTTTATAGATGATCACTTAACTGAAATAAAATAATATGGCACTATTAGATTTTTCATTAGAGAATAAAATTGCACTGATTACTGGTGGAGGCACGGGTATAGGTCTTGGTATTGCAAAGGCGTTTATAGAAGTTGGAGCAAAAGTAATTATTACAGGCCGTAGAGAACAAGTATTGGAGGAAGCTGTAAAAGAATTAGGTGAAAATGCATCGTATCGCGTAAATGATATTACGAATAAAAAGGAAATCCCGAGTTTAGTGAGTGACATTGAAACCACTATTGGCCCTATTGAAATATTGGTGAATAACGCGGGTATTCATCATAAAGCAATGGCTCAAGATACTACTGATGAAGATTTTGAAAGAATTCTGCAAACCAACGTAATGAGTGTTTTTACATTAACGCGCGAATGCGCAAAGTATATGTTACCCAGAAAAAAGGGTTCAATTATAATGATAGGTTCTATGGCCGGTTTATTCGGAATAGATAAAGTAATCGCTTACGGCACTTCTAAGACGGCATTAACAGGATTAGTAAATGCATTGGTTACGGAATATTCAAAAGACAATGTGCGTGTAAATGCTATAGCGCCAGGCTGGATAGAATCCAATATGTTTTTGAATGCAATAAACAATGACCCAAAAAGGAAAGAGCAAATCACTAATAGAATTGCAATGGATCATTTTGGGCAAACTAGTGATATAGGAAATGCTGCTGTCTTTTTAAGTTCGGAAGCTGCAAAATATATCACGGGAGTCGTGTTACCTGTTGATGGTGGGGCCGCCGTAAATTTTTAACCCATATGATGGAATATGCTATTTAATTTCTATGGAAAATAAAATTATGAAACCAACATATATAGGAGACTATTCTAAAAGTATAGCTTTTAATAATCAAAGTCGCTTAGTATATGGCACTTCGGCACTTGGTGGTGTTTGGGGACCTGTAGAAGCATCAGAATCTGTAAATGCGTTATTATTTGCGTTAGAAAATGGGATCTCTGTTTTAGACACCGCACCTTCTTATGCTAATTCAGAATTATACGTAGGTAAAGCATTGCGACAATGGAAAGGAGAAAAACCATTTGTTAGTACCAAAGTAGGTCGCTTGCGCGGTGATGATGCATTCGATGTTAAACTCGACTATTCGCCAGAATCGATGAAGCGAAGTCTATCCAATAGTCTAGAAACTTTAGGTTTAGAACACATTGATCTACTATTTCTACACGAGCCTCAATTCGTTCCTTTAGATAAAATTGAACAAATTTTGGATACACTTAAAAGCTTTAAATCAGAAGGTTTAGCAAGAAAAATAGGTGTTGGAGGAAATCCTTCAGAAGAATTTAAACCATTTATAACCAATGATAATTTTGACGTTGTATCTGGTTTTTTAAGAATGGATGCCTGTAATCTTAGTGCCTATAATGGAGAAATTCAGCAATATAAAAAAGGTGGTATTGCATACTATGCCGCATCAGCCTTACATTTTTCCTTACTTGGAAATCGATTTGAAAAATATGTAAAAGAAGGCATTGATGGCGAGTGGATAACGCAAACGGATCTGGATAATGCAATAAAAGTTAAGGCAATTGCAGATAAAACAGCTATGCCCTTAGCTACATTGGCACAACGTTATCTGTTTTCTATAGCAGAAGCGGACAGAGTAGTTATGGGAGCTAGGAATTTAAAACAAATACAATCTACAATCAAGGATTGGAATTTAGGAAAGTTGCCAGAGGATATATTTAATGAAATTACCGAAATAATCACGACATGAAAGTAATTAGACTTAATGAACCAGGAAAATGGGAATCCTTTCAAGTTTCAAAATTTGATAAAACGCTTTCACCCGGAGAAGCATTAGTTAAGGTAAAGAAAATAGGGATTTGTGGGACAGATTTACACGCATTTAAAGGAAGTCAACCTTTTTTTAAGTATCCTAGAATTTTAGGCCATGAATTAGCTGTAGAGGTAATTGATGTCGCCAATGATGTTAAAACGATCAAAGTCGGAGATCAATGCGCTGTAGAACCTTATTATAATGAGGGCATAAATCAAGCAGTTAGAAATGGCAAACCCAATTGCGGGGATAACTTAAGAGTTTTGGGCGTGCATGTAGATGGTGGGATGCAGGAATATTTCAAATATCCAGCAAAATTTCTTCATTCATCCAACACATTATCAGAAGACCAATTGGCAATGATAGAACCCTTAGCAATAGGATGTCATGCAGTAGATAGAGCTAACATATCCCATAAAGATATTGTTTTAGTTATTGGAGTCGGTCCTATAGGGTTAGCAACCATTCAATTTGCTCAATTAACAGGTGCCAGAGTAATTGCCATGGATCTAGATGATGCTAAACTGGAAAAATGCAAGAAAATAACTAAGATCTCTGATACAATTAATGCTCTTGGGGATGTGGAAACATTATTAACAGAATTACTAGATGGTGATTTACCGACCATCGTTATGGATGCTACAGGAAGTGAAAAATCTATGTTGAATACCTTTAACTATGCTGCTGCTGGAGGTACGATTGTTTTTATAGGATTATTTTTGGGTAATGTCGTTTTTAATGATCCCTATTTCCATAAAAAAGAATTAACACTAAAGGCCAGCAGAGCTGCTTTAAGCTCAGATTTTGGTCGCATTATTCGATTAATAGAAGCTGGTAAAATAGACCCAACCTCCTTTATTACTCATAGAATAAAGTTTGATGATATTCCCGATGAGTTTGAAAAACTATATACGTGTAAAGGCGATTTGATTAAAGCAATAATTGAATTGTAAAAATGTAAACAACAAATCAAAATATAAGAATGTCCAAATCAAAAAGTATAACATCTTCAAAATATCTAGTCCCATTAATCATCATTATGGCACTGATGTTTTTCTGGAATTTGAGTAGAAATATTAACGATGTACTTATTCCTCATTTAAAACGGGCATGTGAACTAACTGATTTTCAGTCGTCATTAGTGCAATCTGCTTTTTTTGGCGCCTATTTTATCGTGGCGCTTCCGGCAGGATGGTATATTCAGAAAAAAGGGTATCGTATAGGTATTATAACAGGTCTAATAGTGGCATCAATAGGAGCATTTTTATTTTTCCCTGCGGCCGAAACCAGAATCTATTCTTTCTTCCTGGCAGCATTATTTATTATGGCGGCTGGTTTCGCTATTTTAGAAGTAACCGCTTCTCCATATATTACAAAATTAGGAGATCCTGATGGGGCTTCAAGTAGGCTTAGCTTATCTGCAGCAATAGGATCCGTTGGTGCAACAATCGCTCCCTTTCTTGCAGCACAACTTTTACTACACGAAGAGGATATCAAACAAACTACTATCGATGCTTTTTCGCAGGTAGAATTACAAACCTTTTTATCAGGCGAAGCAGATTTGGTAAAAGCACCTTATTTAATATTAGGCGGCATTCTAGCTGTAATTGCTATTATAGTAGTTTTTGTCAACTTACCTGAAATTAAGGATGATGATGGTGATTCTTCACAAAAAAAACCATTAAAAGACATTCTTAAATTCAAGCATACTCTTTATGGAGTAGGCGCAGAATTCTTTTACGTAGGTGCTGAAGTGGGTATTGTTAGTTTTATTATTCGCTATGCCAAATGGTTGAATATCCCTGATCTAACAGAGCAAAACTCAGCTATTTTTATTACTGTTTTTATGGCTTTGGTGTTGATAGGTCGCTTATTAGGAGTGTATATTTTAAACGTATTTAAACCTGCGAGAGTTTTGGTTTTTTGTAGTATTGGAGCCTTTGTTATGGTAGCAATTTCTATGAGTACCAATGGTTATTTATCATTAGCATGCTTGTCTTCTGTTGGATTATTTACCTCTATAGTTTACCCAATTATTTTTAGCTTGAGTATGAAAGATTTGGGAGGGTATACCAAAACAGGTTCTTCAGTATTTCTTTTGGGGATTGTTGGTGGGGCGATTGTTCCACCATTAATGGGTTATATTTCTGATATTTCTAACATCCGTTATTCGTTTATCATTCCACTTATTTGTTATGTGTACCTCCTGTTTTTTGCGATTAGGGGGCATAGAGTAAATATCCAAGGTACATCTAACAAAACAGTTTAAGTTTTTTATGGAGTATTTAGAGAATCAATTTAGACGTTTTACCTTTTTTTTGGAAACGGATTCCAAAGAAACGATGCCTTCCTTTTCTAAATTAGATAGGGCCACGCTGAATACCGTTGGAATTCTTAATGTAGAAGAATATCAAAAGGAGCATCAACTTTTTTTTGTTGTGGATGCCCAACCAGAAATGAGCCATACGGATGTCAAAAAAGCGTTTATAAGGGCTCAACGTATGCTAAATTCTCTCGAAAATCAAAAAGACATAAACCATAACTCACTTATAGAAGTAGCTCCTTTAGAACGCATTTTCGAACTTGATCAAAAAAAAAGTTACGAGCCGCAAAAGGGACAATTAAAAACAAAATTAGGGAAGTGCAAAAGGTTTGTATGGACATTACTGCTAGAAGAAAATCCAGAATTAATAAATGAATATAGAAAAGTTCATAGCATTGGGCAAGCATGGCCACAGATTACTAAAAACATGAAACAGGTAGGTGTTAAGGATATGGAAATATACTTGTATAGCAATCAAGCTATCTTGATCATGGACACCAAGCCCGACTTTGATTTGGAAAAAGTAGCTCCAATATGGCAAAATCTTCCAAAAGAATCTGAATGGCAAGAGTATGTGGCTAAGTTTCAACGAACAAGTCCAGAAAGCGCCATTCAAGAAAAATGGACAGACATGAAGAAGGTAAATGTAAACAAGAAATAATATGCTTGTGAAAATTTCACATTCAATATAAAATTGAAATATATGAAGGCAGTAACCGAAAAATTAATGTTCCTTTTATTTTTTACATCATTATTTGCTTGTAAAGATAGTAAAGTGGTTAAGGATGCTACAGAAGTGAAAAAAGAACTTATTACCTACCAAGAGAATTGGGAAAGTTTAGAGCAATACAAAATTCCGCAATGGATTAAAGACAGAAAGTTTGGGATCTTTATTCACTGGGGACCAAACTCGGTAGCTGAGTTGCATACCGATTGGTATCCGCAATGGATGTACCTGGATAAAGGAAGCCTTAATCACCAAACAGGAGAAAGGATCAATGATAAGCCCCATCCTGCATTTGCGTATCACAAAAAAAAGTTTGGAGATCATAAAGATGTTGGGTATAAAGATCTTATTCCCTTATGGATTATGGAAAATTTTAATGCTAAAGATTGGGTTGATTTATTTAAAAAATCTGGTGCTCAATATGTTGTTCCTGTTGCGGAACATCACGATAGCTATGCATTGTATGAATCTTCAATAACAAAATACAATGCTGTTAATATGGGCCCTAAAAAAGATGTTTTTAAGGAATTAACAGATGAAATAAAAAAACAAGGTTTAGTCTGCGGAGCAAGTTCTCATCTGGCATATAATTGGAGTTTTTATAATCAACAAGATTACTTTGATACCGGAGATCCCGAATATTCTGATCTCTATGCACCACTTCATGAGCCAGGCACCCCTGTAAGTGAAGAATGGTTAGCCACTATATGGTGGCCTCGAACAAAAGAAATTATAGATAACTATGAGCCAGACATTCTTTGGTTTGACTTTTTTCTAGACAGACCTGAGTTTGCGCCGTATCATAAAAAATTAGCGGCATATTATTATAACTCAGGATTAAAGAGAGGGAAAGAAGTAGTATTACAAACCAAAAATCACAAATATCCTTCCTATCCAGAAGGCACACATATGCTAGATTTAGAACGAAGTAAATTGGATGATATTCGAAAAGAATACTGGCAAACAGACACTTCAATAGGAAAAAATTCTTGGTATTATTCAGAAAATTGGATCCCTAAATCTTCAGGAGAATTAATTGCTGATTTGGTAGATATTGTAAGTAAAAATGGATGTTTATTACTAAATATAGGTCCTAGAAAAGATGGAATTATTCCTGAGGATCAGAAAAAAACACTTTTGGATATCGGAAAATGGTTAGAAATAAATGGAGAAGCCATTTACGGTTCTCAATATTGGGAAGTATATGGTGAAGGACCTACAAAAACTGAATTAGGTCACCTTTCAGAAAGTAAAAATAAAAGTTTTACCAAAGAGGATATTCGATTTACTACAAAAGATAACACTCTTTATGCGTTTGCATTAATTCCTTCTGAAGACGAAGTGAAAATCAAATACCTAAACAGTTCAAACATCGATATTACATCTATTGAATTATTAGGATATGATGGAGATATTACCTTTGAACAAACTTCAGATGTTCTTACTATTGAACTGCCTAAATCAACAGGGTTAGAGCATACATTAGTTTTTAAAATAATTTAAAAATTAGTATCAATCAATGCCAAGATTAATAAATATAAATCCCAAAACTTTAAATGAACTCAAAGAATTTGGAATTCTTTTACTGCTCTTTTTCGGGTTAATATCTGTATCGTATTCTCAAAATTCAAGTGTCCATAAACCTCCAAATGTTATTTTGATTGTCACTGATGATCAAGGTTATGGTGATTTAAGTTGTCACGGTAATACATATGTAAAAACTCCCAACACAGATAAGCTTTATGAAGAATCGGCACGATTTACAGATTTTCACGTAGATCCAACGTGTGCACCGAGCCGAGCTGCGTTACTAACAGGAAAATATTCGCACCACGTAGGAGTTTGGCATACCGTTAGTGGTGGAAATCATCTTCGCACCGATGAAAAAACTATGGCCGAAGTATTCAAATCATCGGGATATCGAACGGCGTTATTCGGAAAATGGCATTTAGGTTCTAATTATCCATACAGGCCTATAGATCGAGGATTTGATGAATGGTTAGGTCAGGGTGATGGAGGAACGGGCACTACCGATGACTGGTTTGATAATGACAGAGTCAATGATTACTATTGGCATAATGGTGAGCGTGAAAAAAAGGAAGGTTTTGCACCAGATATTTTTTATAATGAAGCGATAGATTTCATAACCAAAAATAAACAGAGCGAAAAACCATTTTTTATCTATTTACCAACATATCTACCTCATCATCCGCACACATTACCAAAGAAATTGCCAGCGATGAATAACAACACAGAAGTATCAGATTATGTTTCTTACTTCTTCAAAGGAATAGAACATATAGATCAAAATATAGGTCGGTTAAGAGAGGTACTTGCTGAATCCAAATTATCAGAAAATACGATTATCATTTTTATGACTGACAATGGTGGTACTGCAGGCGTAAAATTATTCAATGCAGGAATGAGAGGCAGTAAGGGAGATGTTTATGAGGGTGGTCATCGTGTTCCCTTCTTTATACATTGGCCAAAAGGAAAAATTAATCAAGGAACTAATATTGTGAATTTGACCGCTCATATAGACGTGCTACCTACATTAATAGAATTATGTGGACTCACCCTTGATACCAAAATTGATTTTGATGGTGTAAGCTTAAAAAGGCACTTATATAATCCGGAAATCCCATTAGAAGAAAGAACTTTGTTTGTAGAAACTCAACGCACATTTACATCAGAACCATGGTTACAGACAGTAGGTATGACCAATGATTGGAGATTAATTGATAATACGGAGCTTTATAACATTTCGGAGGATCCTGATCAATCTGATAATATAATAGATGAACATCCAGGCGTCGTAAAAAGAATCCGTGAGGAGCATAACAAATATTGGTCACTTGTTTCCCCTAGAGATAGAGAGCAACCACTTTTTATAGTTGGACACCCAGATGATACTGAAACCTATCTAACAACTTCAGATTGGTACCTTCCCAATGTTCCCTGGAACCACGCACAATTGGCTAAGGGAAACTCAGAAATAGGAGAATGGAATATTAAAATACATCAAGAAGGTACGTATCGATTTGAAGTTAGGAGATGGCCCAAAGAAGCCAATGCTACTATCAATGGAATTCCAACTTTTAATAAAAAAATAGATGCTTGGAGTGCCTCTGGTGGTATTGAAAAGCTGATTTACGGCGATGAAATAAAATCGTTACCTATTAAATTTATAAAAATGGAAATAGGTGACTATTCTGAGACTAAAAGAGTTCGTAAAAAGGACAAACAAATTATATTTGATGTAAAACTTAAGCCTGGCAAAATTAATGTAAGAGGGACCATGCTAAACATGTTGAAGAACACAATCGCAGGAACTTATTATGTCTATATTACACTTCTATAATCAATTTTTAGTAATCTTCAATTCATAAAATCTAAGTTAAAAAATTGGGTGGTTTTAGTGAACTTTTGGTTAGAAACCGGATATTAAAACGTAGCAAGTTCAATAAATCGGTTCAATTCCTAAGTTTACTATTTAACACTTAAATGAACCGATATGTTATTTGGATAAGCACGAATTAGTACCCCTTCCCAGAAATTAGATTTACAAAACTCATATTATGAAAAACCTGTAAAAATTAAGGGAAAAATTAGTCTTTTAAATTTATTTTATTAACTTTAAAAGCAACAAAAAATTATGAATCACCCCATATCTGAAGATTTCTTCGGGTATGGGGTGATTTATTAGAATTATATACGAAAAAGAATAAATCTAAAAACCTTAAAAAGTTATGTTTATTTAAAAAACGTAAAACAAATTCAATCATTGTTTTAAAATTACTACTATTATGATTAAAAAATTACTTTACACATTTTCTTTTTTCTATTTTTCATTTTTATCTGGCCAAGAAATTATCGAGACAACGGTAATAACATTTGACCTATCAGAGCCTTCTCAGAATAGTATTATGAACTCTAATTCTAAAAAGATACCACGCTTGGTAGTACCAACAGAATCACCACTTGCAATTCGATTGACCGGAGGGAATCCTTTTCGGTACAAATATTTGCTCAATTATAAATTAGTTAACCAATATGAGGCTATACAGTACGATCCATTAGATTCATTGCAAAATCGATTTAAGAGAATATCCAAAACTGATCCGATTGTTAAAGATTCTTTGATTGATAATAACAATTTAAAAAAAATAGAACTAAATCTAAAAAGATTAAATCGCGATTTTGACAAAATAGAAAAAAGTATTAAAACATATAAATCGTCTTTGATATTGTATGATGATTTGAACTTAGAAAAATATAAAAAGCAGATTTTAAATTATAAGAAAAGCTTTGAAAGTGGACTGTTAGAGTTTACGAGAATTATTCAAATCTATGATCAATTAGAATTTGATGGCATTGAACAGCCAGAAACTACTCTCTATGAAGAAAATGAGTACCGACAAGAACAGGATATAGAAGAAAATAGACCAGACTTGAGTGATGAACCACGAACTAGCTATTTAAGAGGTAGAGAAGAAGATAGAGAAAATCCAAATAGATTTTATAATAGTGTGGTATCGAGTGGTTTTGAAACATTTAACATCGATTCATTAAAGGACAGCATTGAAGACAAAATAAAAAAAATAAATGTTATCCTAATAGAGTTGATGAGCGTCAAAACGGATTATTATACTTTGCCAATCGATCTTAATGGCCAAAATATAGACTACGTAGAGTTTTTAATACAAAGATTTGAAATTAATAGTTCAACTCCTTATGATTCTTATTCTCCAAAAGTATGGATTAGAGGAGGACTTAAGTTTGATGTAAGCGCTGGTATTTTTATAACTAATTTGAGTGACAAACAATATTTGCTAATAGATGATCCTTCAAGTGATTCAGGAAACAAAATTATAAAAGAGAGAAGTTTAGGTGATTTTGATTATGGCATAGGGTCAATGTTGAATTTATCTCTTCGAGGTGGGTCTTGGGTAAGACCAGGTATTAGTTTGGGGCTATCTTTTTCTGAAAATCAAAGCTTTCAGGGTCTAGCAGGGATTAATATAATTTTAGGAAAAAGTCAAAGATGGGTGTTTCACTACGGATTATCAATGGGATCAATTAAGGAACTAGCCTCTGGATTTAAAGTTAATGAATCCAGAAATTATGATTTTACAACCTCAGAATCAATACCTATCGATGAAAAATTTTCCTTTGGTCAATTTTTCGGGTTCACCTATAATTTCAAAATATTAGAATCAAAAGATAAAAGTTTATTTCGGAAATAGAAAGGGATGTTAACACAATAAAAGTTCAATAAAACGATGGTTTTCGAATCTTTTTATATAAAGCTACATGCATTTACTTTTGGTAATTAATAAATATTTTGTAGATCTTTCTTAGTAATGAAGAAGATGACGTCCAACTTTCTTTTAGGTAATAACAACATAAGGTGTGTTCTGTAAAAGGTTAATAAAAAACTTCTCCCTTTAATTTTTAAAACCCAAAAACTACCCTAAGAGGGTGGGAAAATTTATGCTGTTATTACCTATATTTATAAACTAAAAATATGTCTTATTTATAACAATGTTATTATGAAAACTAAATTTCTAGAATTACATGAGTTTACAATACTATCAAGAGAACAATTAAAATACATCGTAGGAAATGGTGGTGGCACTGCCTCTGGAGGTGGAGGTGGAACAGTTACTTGCGCTGGCATAACTGCTAGTTATGTTGTTAGTTCACATAATAATTGCTGGCATGGCTCGGATAACGGTAATTATAATTATTGCATGAATTGTGCGTATGCATGGAAGTGTGGCGTTGGTCAATGTGTGTAATGTTTTACACAAAGTTTAAAATAATGAAATAAAACAATTAAAACCATTTGGTAGAAGAGTTAATATTTTCTTAAAAAGAAGCTCAGTAATAAGATTATCAATTCGTTATTTATTTTTGTAATTTAGAGCAACGAAAAATTTAACAACCCCATATCCAAATAATTTGGATATGGGGTTGTTTGTTTACAAATGAAAGCCTAATAAATCTATTAGATAATAACTGAAGTTCAATAAAACGATTGCTTCTTCATTAGATTTAATTAAAGGAAGATAACGTTTTTAGATAAAATGCAGAAACTATATTAAATGGAGATAAGAAACGTGTCAAACAGTTACAAAATAAAGACAAGAAATTTCTTAAAACAAAAAAGCCTTCAAAATCAAAAGATTAAGAAGGCTTTAAGTACTCGGGACGGGACTTGAACCCGTACGTCCTAATGGACATTGGATTTTAAGTCCAAATTTTGACAGTCTCAAAAAAACCAAAAAAAACCGTAACGCCCCAATAACACTAGCAAAATCAATACTTACAAGGTTTTTTAAAAATCATAAAAAACCAAGGAAAACCGTAAAATGTTGAAACTATGTTGAAACCAGATTGATTATATTTGCATTATAAAAGTAAAATATCTGTATGGCTACTACCAAACTAATGTTATATAAAGGCAAGAAAAAAGAAGATGGGACACTCCTTCTATCACTTAGAATTACTCACAATAGAAAAGCGAGTTATTTGTTTTTTGATTGGCTGTCAGAAAAACATTGGGATAGTAATCAAATGAGAGTTAAAAAATCACATCCTAATGCACAACGATTAAATCATCGAATCATACAAAAGTTAGCAGAAGCAAATGATTTCATCCTTGAATTTGAAACCAAAAGAAAATCATTTACATCTACAGATATTGTCAATGTTCTTAAAGACGGGAGAAAAGATAGTTCATTTTTTAAGCTAGCAGAGGAATATATAAATGAACTCAGGACACAAGGGAAATTCAACAGAGCAAACCCAGACAGTAGTAGGATAAAATTATTTAAAGAATTTCTTAAAGGTTCAGACATTCAATTTCATGAAATCGACACTGCGCTTTTAAAACGTTTTAAAACATATATACTTACCAAAACTAATCAACGAGGTAACACATCTGCAGAAAGATCTGTAATGAATACGTTTGTAGTAATTAGAACACTATTTAACCGAGCAATTACCGAAAGAAGAGCTGACCAAAAAGATTACCCTTTCGGAAAAAACAGAATCCAGATCAAGTTTCCCGAAACAGTCAAGATTGGATTAGATGAAAAGGAGATTTCCGAAATTGAATCATTAGAATTAGAACACTACTCTCCTATTTGGCATACCCGTAATGTTTTTCTTTTTTCTTTTTACCTAGCTGGTATAAGAATCTCTGATGTATTAAATGTTAGATGGTCCGATATACAAGATGATCGTATTATTTATAGAATGAATAAGAACAATAAAGTAGACTCCTTAAAATTATCTGATAAAGTAAAGTCTATCATCAATTATTATCGCCACGACAAAAAAAGTAAACACGATTATATTTTTCCTGAGCTAAAAAAAGCCAATCAAAAAGACCTAAAAGATATCAATGCCAAAGTAAAAACCGCTGTTAAAAAGTTCAATAAATATCTAAAAGATATTGCTCTCCAAGCAGAAATTGATAAAAAAGTGACTACCCACATTGCAAGACATTCTTTTGGTAATATTGCGGGTGATAAAATATCTCCTCAGATGCTTCAAAAACTCTACAGACATTCTCATTTGACCACCACTATTGGATATCAAGGTAACTTCATTCATAAAGATACCGATGAAGCTCTTGATAGTGTTATTAATTTTTAGGTTGATATTCCTCGTATCCCATTTGCCATAATGCAAAAGAAAAAGTATTTGCATACAATTCATATGCAGCCATTTTACCTGAATTTGATCCAGAATGCCCTTCATCCGTCTTAACTGCAAAAAGAATAGGAGTATCTGCAGCATTATATGCTTGTAATTTTGCTACAAATTTTGCAGGATCCCAGATAACTACACGCCCATCCTTCATACCTCCTGTGACTAAAGTAGCAGGATATTCCACTCCTTTTTTAATATGATGGTAAGAATCCATTTCTAATAGTGCTTCGAACTCTTCTTTTATTGCTACAGTTCCAAATTCTTTGATACTATTTTTTCCATTGGGTTGTATCTCAGAACGAACCATATTTAATGCTGGAGATGTCATGATAACCGCCTTGTATAAATCCGGTCGATCCGTCATAGCTCTTCCTGCTAAGATTCCTCCAGCACTTGAGCCCCATAAGGCAGTTTTATCGGGATTAGTATAGCCTTCCTTAATCATATATTCAGTGGTGGCAATCATATCTTTCCAAGTATTGGGTTTGGTCATTTTAAACCCTGCTTTATGCCAGGCTTCTCCTTTATATCCGTCTCCTCTAACGTGGGCAAAAACCAAAATGCCTCCATTATGAACCCAGGTTAGAAAGTTTGGATTAAAAGAAGCTCTTGCCATTTGTCCGTAAGATCCATACCCAAAAAATAAAGTAGGAGTATCTCCATCCCTATTAAGGTCTTTATCTCTAATGATGGTAATAGGAACTTTAACCCCATCATGAGATGGAATTTCCTTTTGTTCAACGACAATGTTATCAAATTGCGGATATTCATTGACAGGGATAAACAGATCTCTTTTAAACTCATTTTGGTAAACATCATAGAAATAATTAACAGAAGGAGAGGTTGTGCCTCGAGTAATTACTCTTAAAAAATCACTATCAGGACCATAAGAACCAATACTAATGTTTCCAGATTGTCTGGGTGGGATAATTTCTTTTTCTTCACCTCGGTGGGTCACAAAATATAATTTAGCTTCTACTCCATTCTTTAAGGTAGTATAAAACAACCCACTTTTTGTTAATGCAAATGTGATAATGGTTGCATCCTTTTTCTCAGGGACAAGAATTTCGGCATTAACCAAATCAGGATTTTCCATAGAAGTCCTTAATATTTGATTATGGACGACATCTTTAGAAGATAGATAAATTAAATCTCCTTCACTGGTAGCCCTAAATCTTTTTATTTTATCTTCTTTTTTAAATAATAATTTCCAGGATACGTTATTTGACACCACATCGGATTCTTTAGCATAATAAATATCATAAAAAGAGTCTGACCCACCTACTACACCAAACAGATACCCATCCTTAGCGTCATAGTTGTATATCAAAGGAAAATCCTCTGGGTTTATGTTATTTTCCACTTTACTGTCTTTAGAAAAAATAGTTACAGGGTTTTGACCTATTTTACACAAAACTGTTTTAGTGTCAAGTAAGAAATTTTTATCCGTTGGATCAGTAATAGGCGAATACAAATAAAAAACCCCAGAACTATCAGATAGCCATCTAACCCCAATAAACGAATGCAATACATTTTTTAATTTTAAAGGTAATATTTGTTTAGTAGCAACATCCATTATTAGACCTTGCGAAAGCTCCTGGCCTTTTTCACCTAAACATATTACAATTTTTTTTCCATTGCGATCTGGTTGGATATAGCTAATTCTATATTGTTCCTTCTCAGCATAATCTGAAGGATCGTATAGTAAAACTTCTTCATCTTCAAAATCTTTTCTATAATAAAGTTTTGCTACTTTTTCATCTCCAATAGTTTTACTGTAGAAATGAATTCCTCCTTTGGTTCTTTTAAATGATGTATATGAAAAGTTTTGTTTTTTATCATACGATTGTAACTGCTCAATGATCTTTTTTTTACCGGGAATATTTTCTAAATAATCAAATGCATAATCTCCCTGTTCCGTTAACCAATTTAGTACAGTAGAATCCTTCAAGTTTTCCAGATTCCTGTAGGGATCTTCTACCTGTTGACCATGATACGTATCTACAGCTGATACAGATGGTGCTATTGGAGGTTTGTTTATCGTATTTGATTTATTATCACATGAAACAATAAATAAACATAAAATGTGAATACTAAATAAACCTTTATAAAACAAAATTCTTTTCATAAGTACCAGAATTAAATATCTATTTTTTGACTTTAGAAATATGCTCTGCTAAAATTAACGCATTATAAGCATTTACTATCTTACCGGATTTAGAAAGTTCTGAGAATGGAATTTTAGGACTTTTCCTCTTGCCTGGAATTGTAACATTTAAATGATAACTATTACCTGAATTCATGATTATATTTTTTACATCTGAAGCATTCAAATTAGGATATCTATATCCTGAGCGAAACAAGAAATAGAAACCATTGAAAACACAAAGAATATTTTTTTCATTTTAATATAAACTATAATAAATATTACTAATTTTTGCTTTTTGATAATTTATCCGCCAATAATAATGCATTATATGCATTAACTACCTTACCGGATTTAGAAAGTTCCGAGAAGGGGATTTGTATTTTAGTTCCATCTTGTTGTTCGATTTCTACACTATTTTTATAATCCCTACCAGATTTCATAATAATATCCTTTATTTCAACGGCACTTAAATTAGGATAGTATCCCCATAAAAGCGCAGCAATGCCAGAAACTATTGGTGCAGCCATCGAGTTACCTTCATCCATGGTGTATTCGTTATTTATGCTAGTCGTTTTTATATTGACGGAGGGAGCGAAGATATCAACAGAATTTTTACCGTAACTAGAAAAGGAAGCCTTTAAACTTTTATTTATTCCTTCGGTAGAACCTCCAACAGATATGAAAATTTTATTATAATCGTAGTTTTTATTTTTTTCTGGATAGCATCTATTTTGTTCTTGATCTAAGTCTAAATTGTCATTACCTACAGATCTTACGAAGAGAACATCATTTTCATAGGCATATTGTAAAGCATTATATACCATTTTTTTATACATTGAAACATCTTTTGACGAGCTCATGTTAATCACCTTAGCTCCATTATCAACAGCATATCTAATAGCTAGAGCTATGTCTTGGTCATATTCATCACCATTTGAAGATATGCACAATGGCATAATTCTTATTTTATCGTATATACCTTTTATACCCAATTGATTATTTCTATTAGCGGCTAATACACCAGACACTAAAGTTCCGTGATATAACTTATCGGTATTCCCAGAAACATTAGGATTACCGTAGTTAGAATTTTTCTTGTTGTCCTCGGATAACAGGATTCTTTCATCATATTCCAGATTGAGATAGAAATCTAAATAGTTCTTATAAATACTAAGCGTTTGATCAATTTGATTTTGCGTCACTTTATAATCAATCATTTGTTTTACAGCTAGATAATGCTTTTTTAAGTTACTATCTGTAGTATCTATTTTAATGCTATCCAAATGTTCTTTACTGAAATCATTATCAGGAAAATAAGCCGTTAATTCTTTTCTTGCGGTTTTGTATTTTAGATCAATATTTTTAACATAATCATAATTAAATTTGGCTTCCTTAAGTTGATCATCATAAGCTTTTTTTGCTTTTTTGTACAACTTAAAATTTGAAGTATCTGGAACTTTAATTTGATCTATGTTAAGCCCTTCAAATTTTTCCTGATACTTCCTGACAATTCTGGTAATTTCAAAATTGGAGTGAATTATATTTTCTCCATTAGTATTCCCTAAAAAATTCCATCCATCAATATCATCGATGTAACCATTATCATCGTCATCCATAGAATTATCAGGTATTTCTTTATGATTATGCCATATTTGATCTTTGAGATCCTCGTGATTAATGTCTATTTCTGTATCAATTACCGCAATAACTATTTCTCTACCTTTTAATTTCTTTTGAGTTAAAACCTGGTTGGCCTCAGTTAAACTTATTCCAAAAACAGAATCTTTCGTTACATCTTTAAAATACCAAGGATCTGTTTTTTTATTTTCGGAAGAATCATTTTTAGTACTCTGAACCTGTGCATTAAACTTAAATGGCGTTAAAATTACAAAGTAGAAAAACAGTATACGTAACTCTTTGCTAAAAAGGGTTTCATTCATAAGTGTTCGAATATCTATTTTTTAGTTTTAGAAATCTGATCTGCTAAAAGTAATGCACTATAAGCATTCACTATTCTACCGGATTTAGAGAGTTCGGAGAAAGGAACCATTGTACTACCTTCGTCCTTTTGTTTTCGTACGACTACATCAAAGTCATAACGAGTTCCAGAATCCAAGATAACTTGTTTTACCTCTTTTGCAGAAAGTTTAGGATAATAAGCTCTTATCAAAGCTGCAATTCCGGCAACTACAGGAGAAGCAAGAGATGTACCTCTGGTAGAAGTGTAGGCATCATTACCATACTTTGTAGTATACATATCAACTCCAGGAGCAAAAACATCCACATGCTTTTTTCCATAATTAGAGAAACTAGCTCTCAGATTTTGTAAATCCCAGGTACTGGCACCAACAACAATAAAATTATCAACGAACTCTTTTTCCTTGGTATAATCATTTGGATACGATTTTTGAAGATCATTATTCATATTATTATTTCCTCCTCCTGTTATTAAAAGTACATCTTTCTCCGCAGCATATCTAATGGCATTCTGTACCCAATCTTCGTGTAGCGATAGAGTTTTACCCCAACTCATATTGATCACCTTGGCTCCATTGTCTACTGCATAACGTATGGCTAAAGCAACATCCTTGTCATGCTCATCACCGGTGGCTACCATCACCACGGGCATTATCTTGATATGATCCGAAAAACCTTTTATGCCCAAATCATTCGAGCGATTGGCACCTAATGTTCCAGCAACTGCGGTAGCGTGCTGAAAAGGCACATCTCCATACACTACAGGACTTCCATAGTGGTTATCATTAATATCATCGGGATTATCTCCCGGTACCGCTCGTTCGTTATGATCTACACGGAGAATTGTTTCTTCTCTATTTTTATAATTGCTGATATATACGTCCAATCCTTTTGGGGTAAGGTCATATCGTATCCCTTTTTGAACTCCTTCTATAGCATTTTTGGCAATCGAATCGTTTTCATACACCTGTAATAAACTATCTAATTCCACAAGCTTATATTCTTTTTTGGGATAGATACTATCTAATAAGGTTGTACCATATATGATCGCATCTTTAAGCAGCTGAATATTTTTTTGGCTTTCTTTATTTTCGACAATATCACTTTCCCATTTTTTATAAGCTTTTGTATACAACCCATAAGATTTTTGATCTTGATCAGATACTTGGTTCGCCTTTTTACCCTTAAAAAGAGTATTATATTTTTTAACTATCCTAGTACTTTCTAAATGCTCATATTTTACAAATTCACTTTTGGTATTACTTAGAAAATCCCACCCATTACTATCATCGATATAGCCATTCTTATCATCATCAATACCATTATCAGGGATTTCATCAGTATTGCGCCATATTTGATCTTTCAGATCTTCGTGATGAATGTCTAGCTTTGTATCTAGCACTGCAACAATAACCTCTTGTCCTTTATTGTCTTTTATAATTTCTCTATATGCTTTTTCTAAACTTACACCTGGGATAGTATCCTCTGCAAAATCTTTATGATACCAGGTTTTTAGTTCTTCTTTGGATAGCGTTTTTGATATGATTAGACCTTTTTTATTCGCAGAAGACGCCTTGGTCGTCTGTGCTGCTAGTGGACATTGATACCCCAGAAAAATCAGTATGGTTAGCTTTAAAATTTTTTTCATGGGATGATTTTGTTTTAATTGCCTACTTTTCTTTTTTAGGTCTATACTGTACTAGTAAGTGTACTGATAAGGGGATATGTTACCTATAAAATTGAAGTTTTTATTGATTATTTTATTTTAATGCTTTTACAATAGTTTGCAATACAGTATATCAACCATAAAAAAACCAGTACCTATTGAACGATACTGGCGTATATCTTGATTGAATTCTTAAACGCTAATCTTTCAGTTGATAATCCGGATGCCCAGTTTGCCATAGAGCGAAGGAAAGAACTTCTGCAACCATGTTAAACTCTTTATCTTTCTTATCGAAAACCATACCATGTCCAGAATCAAATTCAGTTTTTAAAAGAACAAGGTTATCTGATGGTTTTGAATTATTTAATTTCGTTGCAAACTTTATTGAATGCCAAGGAGGCAACCTTGAATCATTAAAGCCTGTAGTTATTAACATAGATGGATACTTAACATTTCTCTCAATATGATGATAAGAATCCATCTTGTACAAATTTTTAAAATCAATAGAATCACTATACTTTCCAAACTCCCTTGCATTATTAGCACCATTAGCACCAACGTGCAATCTAGTTGTATTAAGACAACCTCTATCAATAATTGCAGCAGCATATAATTCTGGTCTTTCAGTAATAGCTCTACCAATAACAATTCCTCCTGCACTTCCACTCCATATAGCCATTTTAGTACTTGAAGTATATTTATTATCTATCAGATACTCCGTACAATCAATAAAATCCTTCCAACTATTAGGTTTAGTGGTTTTATAACCTCCATAATACCAAGCATCTCCTTTTTCTCTTCCTCCCCTGACATGGGCTACAGCATAAATTCCTCCTTTTTCAGCCCACAATAAAAAACCATAATAAAAATTGGGTGTCATACTTATTCCATAAGAGCCATAAGCCCTCATCAGTACAGGTGTGGTACCATCTTTCTTAAGTCCTTTTTTGTAAACAAGCGATAAAGGTATATCCTCCTTTCCATCAGAAGATTTAACTAATATTTCTTCCACAACCAAATCATCGAATCCAATATCCAAATTAGCGGGATAATTCGAATCTTTTATGAATTCTAATGTATTTATATCATATAAATACCTAGTTTTTGGTGTAATCCAACCTTGAAGATATACTGCTAAGAGATTGGTTCTATTTGTTTTTTCAAAAGATATTTTACCTGAAGCCATTGGAATCGAAATTTCTTTTTCATCCCCACTTGATGAAATTGTAAACATTTTAGCTTCAACACCATTTTTAACCGTACTATAGAAAAAATTATTATCTATATCAATATAGTCCTGAATTACTTGATCTTGTTTTTCACCTACAATTACTTCTGAATTACTAAAATCTGGATGTACAATTGAAGTCTTACAAATTTTGAAATTAGAAGCATTTTTTGCGGTTTTATACACTAAAGTATCTCCCTTTAGAAAATAATCTTTTATCTTTTCTGACTTTTCGAATAAAAGATTCCACTTTGAATTTAACGAAAGACTTGAGTATTTCCTAAAATAAGCGTCGTGATAAGATCCTGCTCCAGCAACATGGCCAAAAAGATATTTATCCACATCTTTATAAACTTTAACAACAGGAAAATTATTTGATTGTATAGATGCTTCTTTATTATTCTTTTTTGAAAAAACATCCTGAAATTTATCCCCTTTTTCTCCCAACGTATAAATTACAGATTTGGAATTAAGAAATTTGTCTTCTAAGGAATCATTACCACTGAACCTTAAATAAATAAAACCAGAATTATCTTGTAACCAATTTATTCCTCCTGATACTGTCGGGGCACAATTGATAATTTCGACTGGTAGTACATTTCTATTTTTAACATCTAAAACAATTATTTTGGAAAACTCATCACCATTTTTTGTAAGACTGATAGCTACGTGCGAAAAATCCCAACTAGGTTTAAAATAATTAATCTTGTAATCTTGATCTATTGTTTTTGGATCTAATAAAAGGATTTCATTACTGTTTTTACTTTTATTGATAAAACATAATTTGAAATAATTTTCTTGAGCTTTTCTTTTTAAATAGATGATATTATCATCCACATATTGTATTTTTCTGTAAGCAATTCCTTTTCTTTTTTCAAAAACGTTTTGGTCTTTAATAAGTTGTTTTTTTTGTTCTAATCCACCTAACAAATTGTTACTATATTCGTTATATTCCTTAAGATAACCTTTTACAAGCGAGTCGTCTAAATTTTCCAGAGCTCTATATGGATCCGAAAGTTGTTGTCCAAAATGAATTTCCGATATATTTTGCTTTTTGAACTTAGGTGATTTCACGGAATCCATACAACTTGAAAAAAAAATAATAGCAATAACAAACATGTATCTCATAAGATGTAAATATAATAAGTGCTAAGTTTATTTTTCGAAACTTAATGCATTAAAAGGTTACTATTTATCACAATTTTCATTATTAGTCTGTACCGTAAATACAGTTAATTCGCTGTTGTCGTCATCATCCCCTCCAAAAACTACATACTGCTGATCTTTTGATAGAATTGCAATTTGGAGTTTTCCAATTTAAGTCTTTGAAACAGTATTCTTTAAATAAAACTACTTTTTAGGCTGATAATCAGGATGTCCTGTTTGTGAAAGGCCAAATGCAAAAATACTAGCATATTCAATAATTCCTTTTTCATCAGATTCTCCAAATCCATGACCTCCATCAAAGTCAACATCAAATAAAACTGGCTTAGTTGAGGTGTTATATTCCATTAAACGCGCAGCAAACTTACCAGGAATCCAAGGCAAAATTCTTGCATCGTTCATTCCTGCTGTAAGAAAAGTAGCAGGATATTTTGTGTTAGGCTTCAAATGCAGATATGGATCCATATATAAGAGATCTTTACAAGTCAACGAATCCTTAATTGATCCGTATTCCTTTGCATTATTAGCCCCATTAGGAGAAAATTCTCGTCGATAAGGATTTAAATTACCTACACGAATCATGGATGCGGCAAATAAATCCGGCCTTTCGGTCATAGCTCTTCCAACTAGAATACCACCAGCACTTGAGCTAAAAACTGCAGTGTTTTTATTCGATGTATATCCTTCTTTGATCATGTATTCAACTGCTGAAATAAGATCCTTCCAAGTATTAGGCTTCGTAGATTTATAACCCGCTTTGTGCCATTCCTCTCCTTTTTCTCCTCCTCCTCTAACATGTACTACACAAAAAACACCTCCCTCTTCAACCCATGAAAGATATCTGGTTGAGAAAAAAGGATCAATCGAACTTCCATAAGCACCGTAACCGTAGAAAAGAATAGGTGTATTTTTATTCTTCAATAATTCTTCCTTGTATATTAAAGAAACAGGAACTTTAACTCCATCATGCGAGGCTATCTCAATTTCTTCCACTACAAAACCCTTATATTCAGGATATTCAATAGGTTCGATAATTTCCTGAAGGATAAATTTATCGTTTTTTAGATCATAATAATACCTTCTCGAATCATTAAGCCATCCCCTAATATTAACCCATATATCACCATATTCCAAACCTTTTATATCTAATCTGATTCTTCCAGATTTAATAGGTAATTTAATATTATTCGTTTTATCAGACCCTTTAGATAAAAAGTATAACTTAGCTTCAACTCCATTCTTAGAAGTGGTATAATAAATTCCATCCTTCGTTGCTTGAAAATCTGTTATCACTTCATCAGGTTGTTCAGGTACAATTATTGTTTTATCAACTAATCCCTTATCAGTAATTTTTGCTTTTTCTATTTTAAAATTAGATGCATTTTTAGAAGAAACATATAAATAATAATCGTCATCTAGAAAATTACCATAGCTTATACCACTATCTCCATTGAAAAGTGTTTTCCATTTAATTTTATCAGTTTTTCCTAAATCATTGGAATCAACATAAAAGGTATTACTATATCCGGAAGAACCTCCAGCGAATCCATAAAAATATTTATCATTCTGATTGGACAAATATACTACTGGAAAATCTTCGGGATTTAAATTAAGTTCTGGATGAGTTTCTCTAGATAATATTATATTTAGCTTCTTTGGATCATTATTCAATTTATAAAGAACAGATTTTGTATTCAATAAAAAATCGTTAGAGGTATTATCTACTGTGGGTAAATGGAGATATATTACACCACTATTATCCGGAAGCCAGGTTAAACCAAACTCGGAAGGCCAACAATTTGTAATTGTGTTAGACAAGATTTGTTTTGTACCAGTTTCCATAAAAACCATTTCACTTATTTCCGAACCTCCAGAAGTTAAAGATATGGCCAAAAACTCACCATCCCAACTTGGTTTTATGTAGTTAACAACGTAATCCTTTTGCAATTCTTTTTTATAGGTAGCAGGATCAAATAATAAGACTTCATTAGAATTTATATTCTGTTTGAAAAACACCTTATAGCTTTTATCTGCTTTATTCTTTTTTAAATAAAAATATTCATCTTGATTGGTTACTCGCAAATTACTGATCGATGATTCTTTTCTCTTCTCTAATTGACTCATTCGATTTTTTAAGTCCTTATATCCAGGAATAGTCTCAATGAATTCTTTTGATCTTTTTGTTTGGTTTTTAAACCAATTTACAACTGCTGTATCTTTTAGATTTTCAAAGTTGCGATAAGAATCTTTAATTTTAATCCCACAATATAAATCTTCAACCTCCACGGAGGGAATGGATAAATTATCTTTCTTTTCAATATCTTCTTCACAACCGAAGATTAAAAATGATAAAACGACTATCGTTGTAATTGAGAATATTTTCATTGAGTATAATTAGTGATTTATATAATATAAGATGCTCTTTGATATTAACCTGAAACAAATTTATTATTAATACTAATAATCGTTAAGGCAAAACAATGATTATTAAAAAAGTCACTTTCTAAAAATTTCTTGTTTAAATATTCCAGAAAGTAACTTTTATTAGCTTCTTTAAATTTGATTTAAGGACAATCGTCAGTGTGTTTTGTTTCGTTAGTTAATTTAGTGCCTGGTCTATTACAATGCCCATCACGCCCTCCATAAATTTTATCTAAACTTATCAGTCTAGCTACTTGAATTTTCTTAATGGTAAGTTTTCCCTTCGTCTCTTTTTTCATTTTTATAGTTTTTAAATTTCGTCAAACTTAATTAAATATTTTGTTTACCGAATTGATTTACTAGTCGGAATTTATAAAATCAGACCTATTCTGTCATCATTTAATTTGATTTCTGCACTTGTTTTACAAAGTAAGAAGGATAAACCCCAGTATTTTTGTAAAAAGCTTTTGAAAAAGATTCAGAATTTCTAAAACCCAAATCAATAGCTATTGCTTTTATTGAGTAAGACCTAAACTTCTTGTCGTTTTTGATTTTTTCGATAGCATAGTCAATTCTCAAATCATTTATATAACTGTTAAAGGATTTTCCCTTATAGGTATTAACTATCTTAGATAGATAAGTTGAGTTTGTATTAAGTTGTTTTGCTATTTTTACTAGAGTAATTTCTTTTTCTAAAAAACCGTGGTTTTTCTCAAAGTTGTTAATCTCGGTAAGAATTTCATTTATAACTGAATCCTGAATCCCAATTTGATCCGAATTAATCTTTATTTCTTTTTGTTTTATCTCACTTTTGGATTCCTTAGACATTAAATCGCTAAATCTTTCTTTATAGATTTTTCTCTTTTTGTTTAAATAAAGAATGATACTGATTGTGATTAACAACAAAACAGATATGAAAATTGACAAAAGTCTAAAAGTTCCTTTCTCTTCATCCAAGTCCTGAATAATTTTTTCTTTCTCAGATAACAACTTAGGAGTTTCGTAACTCTTTAAAATATTTTTGGATAAATATCTTTCATTTTTATAAAGAATACTGTCGACACTTAACAATCTTTCTATGTATTTCAGCTGCTTGTCTTTATCATCAACCTTTCTATAGTAATCAATCAATAGCCCATACGCATCTCTAATCTCCTGATAAACGACATCTTTAGACTGAGCAAGAGAATCAACACTAACAAGATATTTTACACTTTCAGCCTTATCATTCTTAAAATCATAAGCCTTTGCTAAATATAAATAGGTTACCAATAAATCACCTACATCATTGTTATTCAAGTCTTTAGATAGAAGCTTTTCTGCCTTTTTAAGAGTATCGATAGAAGTTTTTGTTTTTTTTAAATAATAATCAGCTATTCCATGTGATAGCAAGAATGAAGAATATAATCTTTTATCCAAATCCTGGTAGCTTTCCTTTATGCCTAAAAAAGCTGTTTCTTTAGCAGATCCAAAATCCTCTTTTCTGACATATGCATCCGTAAGAGCTATTAATGACACCAAATATTCTGTTTGATGAGTATCTTTATGATCTTTTATAAAATTATAATACTCTTCAAATAAAGGAACTGCCTGCTTTTCCTCCCCACTTGCATTTTTAAGAAGCCCCATCGAATGCTTAACCTTATTCTGTTGAAATGGATTACCATTTAACTTGGCAAATTTCTCCATTAACAAATAATTTTCTAGCGCTAAATCGTAATTACTTTGTCTATAATAATAAGCCGCTTTCAAAAAATAACCCCTAGCAGGATAAACATAATCTTTCAATTCCTTTGTTAGAGAAATTATACTATCAGAATACACCAGAGCGTTAGAATTTGTACGGTTTAATTTATAAAAAAGTTCATACCCTTTTGCAATTTCAATATTATCATTTTTCGATTTTGCCTTTTCCAGATAAACCTCTGCATACAGAACTGCTAAATCAGGGTTTGAAAACTTGTTATTTTCAAAAGATTCTTTTAAATAAGTGAATGTTTTGATTTTTAAAGAATCATCAACCTTTTTCCTTTGACTAGAAAAAATAATTTCTGGCAATAAAATCAATAAATATTTGAAGTAATTCAATGAATTAAGCATACTTTATATCTCTCTAGCATTTATTGAGGTGTAATATCTAAACAGAAAATCATAGATTACCAATTCATAAAACTTTTGTTTTGATCTAAAAATTCTATTTATAGACATATGTATGAAATTTATTAAAAGCTTACTTTTCTCAACTTTTAGATCATTATTCTTATCCTTGACAACTAATTTTTCTATAATTTGTTGAGCTTTAAACCTATGGTTGTTTAAGTCTTCGTTGAGAAAAACTTCTTGGTCACTTGTTAATAACAATGATTCAATTTTGGGTCTTAACTTTCTGTATTTCAAACTTAACGATTTATTGGTTCTTTTATCTGCATTTAACTCGCGCTTAAAAATTTTATTGTTCTTTTTGACAAACATAAGTTTATCCCTTATATCAAATTCAAAATTATTTAAGATATAGTTAATATATTTCAGTGTTGAGAAAAATAAATCATAATCATTATCATTGTACTTTAATAAACGAATAACTTCAGTACTGTCATAGTAAAAGAAACTTTCTACAAGGTGAATATCATTTTGACTATATTTCTCGGTTTCTCTTTCGTAGCTATCTAATTTCACTTTCCAAATGGTATCGTAATTTGTATGCCTTTCCAAGGAATCCATTACCAAATTAAAAGCCTTTGAATGATATTCTTTTTTAAATAATTTCAGTTTTAACCTTATACTTTCGTAAGGATCACTATATCTTGTAAAATACCATTTTTCAATAACATCTTCAGTTAGAAGTTTTTTGGTTAGAGGATCAATGATTTCTTTCAGAACTTGATCTTGTATTCTTACTCCGCAATAGATTTTAAAATGTAACCATCCATCATTGATTAAAAACTTTCTTTGAATATTGACATTTCTATTTTGGTTGGTTACATCCGAATTCATTGTAGATAGGGATTAAATACTGGTTTACATAACTAGATTCGTTACTTAAGTTATCAGGTTTTAGGAATTCTCTTAACTTTATTTTTTCCTTATTCTTAATTTCAGAAATAAACATCTGAATTAAGGTTATATTCTCGAAATCAATTAATAATTGTGTGTCGTTTTCTATTAATTCTACCCTTTTTGGAAGTTTATTCTTAATCCTCCAAGTTGTAACCAATTCAAGAAATTCATCCTTTTTTGTAATACGATTTGTAAGGAAAGGTAAATCTTCCTTTTTGAAATGCCATTGAGCCCTTGCTAATATAATATCTTTGAATAAAACTCTAGGCAGAAAAGAAAAGTTATCCTCTAAAGGCCCCCATTTAAAAGAAATAGTATTTCTTTTTCTCTGATTCTGAAGATGACATAAAAAATGATAAATTGGTAAAGGGTTTAAATTGAAGTCATGAGTGCTTGTAAGACAAGGTAAAATTTCTTTACTACTATCTCTATGTACCAGTTTGATTCTATCATTAATTACTTCAACAAGTATATCTTCGACTCTAATTTGTTTTTCAGTATTTAATAAAGAATTCCCAAGAAAAGGAATTTCAAATTCTCTTAACGCAGGTCGTTTCAAAACATTTCCTTTTTTTACATCTGGTAAATGAATAATTTCAGCTAAAATTTTGTTTTGATTTATATCATATTCCTTTTCCACAATCTCTTTAGTTAACTCTTTTATTTCATTATCAACATGACAGAATCTCGAGATCAAATTAGCTGCGCTAGATCCCGAAGCAAAATTTAGAACAATTTTATTTTCTTTATTTAAAGTTATAAGTTCTAAAGACATAGCAAGTGTGTCGGGAAGGTCACTCCAGTTTTCTTCTATATCACTAAAATCATTTTCTGTTATATTTATTTCATATTGATCATTAAATAAACAATTAGTGACTTTTTGAAGTAAAATATCATAAACTTTATTCCACACAATATTATAGTTACTCCCTTCTTTTTTGTTAAAAATTATATCAGACAAGAAAGGTGCAGTATCGTATATTTCTCTGTTTTGCATATACCCAATACCAGTTTCTATATCAAGAGCTGTAGATAAAGGTATTCTTCGATCTCCATATCTTACCTTAAAAGCAGTTTTAAAATTTTCAAGATTACTATTTCTTTTAAAGACTGTCAGCCGATTCAATATTGATAAAGCACTAATACTCTTTGAGATAATTCTTCTGTTTAGCTTATTATCTTGAGTAGTCTTTATTAAATCGGATCGAAAAACATTCGAATACTGTTCATTTGGAATTTTCTCTTTTAACAACTCTAAAATATCAAGATATTTTTCAACAGGGTTATTGATTTTTTCATCAAGCCCTTGCAAAAGACTATCAATATTCTCAATTAAAATTATGTATTTATTTGTTTTTACTTTTTTTAATATACCTATTATTCTTTTTAGACAATCAACACCGGTTAAGTTGGGAAACAATGAGCTTATTAATATTTGATTTTCAAATAGTTCATTAAAAAAATTTGTAGCAACTTCCTCTGTAAAATTTAACTCAGTAAGTTTTTCAATGATTTCAGAAAAAGTTGCTCCTTTTAAACCTATCCAATGTAAAAGCTCTGATAAGAATTTGGTTTTTTCTAATCCTTCAATTGTATAACTTGTTTCATTTTTATAAATATACTTCTCATAATACCGTAACTCAGGACCCAAATTATAAATGCTAGAGTTAATTTGATAATTTAAATCCTTTTTAACCTCAATATCCTGATTAATAATTTCAACTAAATGGTCGATAACCTCAATATCCAAACTTGTAGTTCTTCTAAACTGAGATATAGGTTTAAAATTTAAGCACGACGGATCATTTACAATTTTTCCAATACTACATCCTGAAAACAACCCAAACGGGGTGCTCCTACTTGACAAACGAACTAAATACTTTATCAATGAAAGCTTTATTTTTTCCTCCCTTTTAGGATTACTAATAGCTCCTTTTACCCATTTACTAATTTCTAAATATAAAGTTGGTGATGCTAAAAAAATTGCCTCATTGATTATTTCGTTATAATTCCAATTTTTTTTTAATGATTCACTACTAACTTCTTCCTGACAGAATATTTCTTCAAAGAAATCAAAAGGCTTTAAAGGAGTTCTAAGGCAAAAAGAATCTAAAGATTTATATGGATTTTTCATTTAATTAATTACCTACAATAGCAATGGATATAAGAACAAAGATTGAGAAAACAACTCGAAATTTATAAATTCCGCATCCAGAATTTATAAATATAGATCTATTTGTCTTGATTTACAGTTGTTTCCTATTCTATATTTGCCTCGCAACAAAAACGTAGTTCGAAAATCTGATCAGTCACAAAACTACCATAAAAATCAATAACAACTTTATAGGTTTCCGTAATGATTTTAAAAAAAGAACTTTCATAAGAAAGAAAAAGATCTTATCGATCTAACAATTCAATGATCTAAATAATCCATAAAACAATTTACTGCAACTACGGATTTGCAGGCTTTAAAAACGGTGTTTCCGGATACCGAAAGGATATTTTTATGTCAAATTTTAAAGGGAAAAATTATAAAAAACAACAATGAATATAACAAAAAATCAACAAATCATCGATGGAATTATTGCTGGGGATAGCAGTATTCTTAAATCATTTTATAAAAAAAATCTACCTCTAGTAAGAAGATTAATTCTTAAATATAATGGTACTACGGAAGATGTGGAGGATATATTTCAGGAGGCATTGGTATTGCTATATCATAAATTGAAGTCTGGCGAACTGGATGTGTATACCTCTATTCACAGCTACTTCATAGGAATTTGTAAAAATATGTGGAGAAATCAATTACGAAAAAAACGCATTTCAGAATATTATCAACTATGCGAAAAAAGTACTCCAGATCCATCAGATTCTATAATAGATACAATTACAAAAGAGCATCAACAAAACCTGTTTAACAAGCATTTGGATAACCTTAGTAAAGGTAATAAAAGTATACTCAAGTTATTTTTTGAAGAAAAAAGTAATCGTGACATTGCTAATATCACTGGATGTTCAGAAGGATATACACGTAAAAAGAAATGCATTATAAAAGAACGTTTACAGAAGATGGTACAGAGCGATCCGGTATATGGAGAGTTGGTAACATGTTAGTTAAAGATTACTTGGGAATGTGAGAGGTGAAGTTTGGAGGACTGAGGTTCCTCCTGAGACAGACAGGTCTCGAAGTCGGAAGTCTAAAAAACACTTAAAAACATCATATCGTATAGAATTTTAAAAAAAAGTAAAAAACAGAGGTAACATTTCTCTTTCTAACGACACGTACAAGTAGGGAGGCGAAATTGCCTCAGTAGTATTCTTAAACATATTAAGAAACTGATGGGTTATCCATTTAAAAAATTAAGTAAGGCAACAATTATTAAATAGTATTTTTTATGAAAAACATTTCATTATTTCTCACACTTTTTTTGATTACAAGTTTGGGATATGCACAGACTGGCGATGACGGTGGAGGCACTACTGCATTTGATTATACAGCAGAGCTTTCTAGAGCAGTTACGATTCCTAACTCTCCAGAAGCAGCAGCATTTATTAAATATGGAAATGTTCCATTAAACCAATATACAGGTACTCCTAATATTTCGATTCCGATTTGTCAAATTTCTGGTAAAAGTATTTCGCTACCGATATCGATGACCTACGACGCTTCTGGGATCAAGGTGAATCAATTAGCTACTAAGGTTGGTTTGGGATGGAACCTGAACTATGGTGGGGTAGTTTCTCGTCAGGTACATGGACTTCCTGATCAAGCGGATGGAACCTATGCTAAAATTACAGACCCAGGCACTCGAGCGGGTCTTGATGCTGCCTACAACAATGCGCATATGACTGCTTTTTCTACCGTAGAGGCGATGGATGCTGCCGATGCTTTGTTAACCAATTATAGTATGAACAATATCGATATCCAGGCAGATACCTTTAGTTTTTCTATTAACGGATTATCAGGTACCATCGGAATCAACTATGATGTAACTGAAAATGGAAAATATCAAGTTTTTTGTATTGATAATCCAGAAGTCAAAATTGATTATACCTTGTTAGGAGATCAGATCACCAATTGGATTATTACTGATACCCAGGGAACACGATATGAGTTTGCCAAAGCAGAATACACCCATACATCCTATAGCACCCAACAGAATGAGTATACCGCAGAATATATCTCCAGTTGGTATGTTACCAACATAGAAACTGCTGATAAAGAAGATACAATCGTATACTACTACGGTAATGGAGCCTACTATGCAGAGAATCAGCGGTTGCCTTTAGACTATATCACTCAGTTTTATTACCATCCTCATACGAGTGGAGGCGCTTCAGGAGAAACTGTTATACAAGAAATTGTAGAACAACATAAGCAAACGATCTATAAGATCAAACAATTTAACCCAACAGCTATTTTTCATAATGGTACCTTGGCAGTAGATTTTGGAAGTAGTCTGCAGCGAGAAGATTTGCTTGGGCAATCTGCGATTACCGGTATCAATGCCTATAACATTTTAGGACAGCCTATAAAATCCTTTGAATTTGAGTATTCATATTTCGTGTCAGAATCCGGTTCTGGGATATATCCAGCAGGTGATAAACGTCTAAAACTAGATGCAATTCGTGAAGTTGAGGTGTTTCGTGATCAAGGAACTGTTAATACATCACCTACAACTCCTAAAGAGAAAACGCATAGTTTTGACTATTTTAACCCGACACAACTTCCTCACATAAGTTCTCATTATATGGATCTTTGGGGATATTATAATGGTGGAGGAGCACATATCACCAATGTGGTGGGGAACTTGTTTCTTTTTAACCAACAATATGGATTGAGCCGATTAGATTATGACTTCCCAGGGTCTGACCGAACATCTAAACCTCAATTTGCAATTAACGGAACGCTACAAAAAATCACCTATCCTACCGGAGGAAGCACTGAATTCTTTTTTAATGGACATAGTGGTCCTTTAGAAGAAGAGGCAACAATTAATCTACAAAGATACACCACTGCGGTTCAGGGAGGAAGTGACAACCCAATAGCCAGTACCAATGATCTCGATGATTGTCCTAATATTGATGATATCGGATACTTACACAACCTTCAGAATATTGCCAATGGGGAGTTTACCATTGATGCTTTAAATGCAAATAAAGCAATTGCTTTTGATGCCACATTCAATAATTACAATCCCGGACCACCATTAGTACAGGATGCAGTAACCTTTGTCTGTGTGTATAAATCTCGAATAGGAACGGGTCAGTGTGAGACACGTCCTTGCCCTGAAGGAGATTTACAACCTAATGGATGTTCCTTGGATGTATCAGGTGATACCTATACGATTTGTGATAGAGGAGAAGCACCACTGACCTATTGCGATATTATGACTAGTAATCCTACTACCAACCCAAAGATTGTATACTTCAGTACGACTCCTGATAGTGATTTTATTTTACAATTAGAAGAAGGAGATTATCGCATTTTACTAGTCAATGGAAATGCTAATACAGCTTTGAATGTTCAGTATGACTTGTTGGTAGAACGAGAAATACGAAGAAACAATATGGTAGGAGGTTTACGATTGGTTAAAACAGAAGACAAACCTTCAGAAAATGCTAATGATGTATTAACTAAGTATTATTATTATAATACGTTGCCTGAAAATGGAGTAATTACTCCTAGTATTATAGAAGGTAACTATGCTTCTTCCGGAGTGGTGCATCAAAAACTATTCTTTTCTGATGTAGAAGAACATAGTGGTATTCTAGGAGATACACATGATGTTTCTTTTAGTGGGGCAAAAGTGAATTTGTATAAGTTTTATAGCAACAACCTGGCTCCAAAAACAAAATACAATATCGCCTATACCAACGTATCTGAAATACAATTCAAAAATAATCAATATCAAGGGCATACCACCTATACCTTTTACAATCAAGATGATGGTGTTGCGGTAGCAAACCGTCCTTATTTCCCCAGATACCATCTAAACGGAAGACTGAGAGCGACTACCCACTATAATGATCAAAGAAAAATGGTGCAGCAAAGCTCACAGCTGTACTCACAACAAACCCTGAGTACCACCATGCCACACAACGGAGTCTTTATGATCCCGGAGGCAGTTGCACACCAGGCCTGTAAGAAAAAAATATACGGAAATGGTACGTATACCATTTCCGTCTCACTTGCTGACCCTATAGTGGGTGGTTGTTTTGGAGGAGGAGAATCAGGGCCATATACCACCTATTTCGCCAACAAGTACCGCTTAACACCTATATGGACACGATTAGAGGCAAAAACAGAAAAACAATTTTTTGAGGATCAGCTCATAGAGCAAAAAACAGAATACTTCTATGATAACGATACTCATAAACAAATGACACGTACGCAAACCACCAAAAACAATGGGGAGATCGGGATCTCTAAAATGTATTATCCTCAGGATAGAGCAGCGCTCGGTACTTTACCTCTTAATGCCAACAAAGCTATTGATGTAATGATAGATACCCATCGTATTGGGATGCCTTTACAAGTAGAGCAGTACATCAAACAAGGAACTGAAAACATCCTACTGGCTAAACAAAGAACAGATTATAAATTATGGGGTACCGAAAAACACGTATCTCCAGAATTTGTGTATACCAGCAAAGGAAATGCAACGCTGGAAGAGCGCATGCGATATCATCAGTATGACACGAAAGGTAATCCGCTAGAAGTATCACAAACCAATGGAATACATTCCATCTATATCTGGGGATACAATGATAAATATCCCATTGCGAAGATTGATAATGCCAGCTACGATGGAATGCCAACAACAGTGACCAATTTGATTGATCAGATCAAGACTACTTCTAACACAGAAAACAATAGTACAAAAGAAGCCACCTTGAGATCGCAACTAGAAACACTAAGATCTCACGCCTTCTTTGCGGATGCGGAAATGAGCTATTACACCTATGATCCCATGATTGGGGTCACCAGTATGACAGATCCCAGAGGCTATACGATGTATTATGAATATGGTGGTTTTAATCGATTATCCGTAGTAAAAGATGAAGATGGTAACATACTATCAGAGAACCAGTACCATTACAAAAACAACTAAGAAAATGAATTCCAAATATTATTATATAACTTTTATATTTCTGTGTATTGCTCAGTTTGCTAATGCTCAAATTGTTTTAAACCCTTGTAGAGGGGATGATTTTGGCGGAGAAGCCTGGTATTTAGATGCCGATGGTGATGGGTACGGAAATCCACATGAGGCTGTTTGTAATCGCACTCGACCTGCTGGCTATGTTGCAAGACAATTTCAATGGGATCAAAATGACAATGATGCTACGATTTATCCCGGAGCTACTGAATTATGCGATGGAAAAGATAATGATCAGGATGGTTCGATTGATGAATCTCCCGCTCCACCAACACCAAGCGCAGCAAGCGTTGCTAATAATTGTGGCGGTAGCGTGCTATCCAGAAGCAATCCTCCAAGTGGCATTACCTGGTATTGGCAGAGTACTGCTGGGGGAACTAGCATTGCTAATAGTAGTCCTTCTATTACTAGAACTAGCGGAAGTAGATATTACTTGCGAGCTAGAAACAATACGACAAGATGTTGGAGTACTGCTAGAACAGTTAATTATAGTGTTAAAGCGGTACCTCCAACACCTGCTGCGCCTACTGTTGCGAACAATTGTGGTAGTAGTGTAATTAGCAGAAGCAATCCACCAAGTGGCGTTACCTGGTATTGGCAGGGTACTGTTGGAGGAACTAGCACGGCTAATAGCAGTTCTTCTATTACCAGAACAACTGGTAGTGCATATTATCTAAGAGCTAGAAATAATTCCTCAGGATGCTGGAGTCCAGTCAGAACCGTCAACTATAACGTGAGAGCTATACCTCCAACACCTACTTCACCAAGTATTGCGAATAATTGTGGGGCTAGTGTTCTTACTAGAGTCAATCCGCCAAGTGGGGTTACCTGGTATTGGCAAAGTACTGCTGGAGAAACTAGCACTACTAATAGCAGTTCTTCTATTACCAGAACAACTGGTAGTGCATATTATCTAAGAGCAAGAAATAATTCCTCAGGATGCTGGAGCCCTGCTAGAACCGTAAACTATAGTGTTAGAGTTGTACCTCCGACACCTGCTTTACCAAGTGTTGCTAACAATTGTGGAAATAGTGTGCTTAGCAGAAGTACTCCACCAAGTGGAGTTACCTGGTATTGGCAGGAAACTGCGGGAGACACCAGTACCTTGAATAGTAATGCATCCATTACCAGAACCTCTGGTAGTAAATATTATCTAAGAGCTAGAAACAATAGTTCAGGATGCTGGAGCCCTGCTAGAACGGTAAGCTATACTATTAAATTAATTCCTCCTACACCAGCTGCACCAACTGTTGCTAACAATTGTGGAAATAGTGTGCTTAACAGAAGTAATCCTCCTAGCGGGATTACCTGGTATTGGCAGAGTACTGCAGGAGGAACCAGTACTTCTAATAGTAGTGCTTCTATCACCAGAACTACCGATAACAAATACTATCTAAGAGCAAGAAATAACTCTTCAGGATGCTGGAGTCCTGCAAAAACAGTAAACTATAGTATCAAAGCTGTACCTCCAACACCTGCTGCACCAAGTGTTGCTAATAATTGTGGAAATAGTGTGCTTAGCAGAAGCAACCCACCAAGTGGAGTGACCTGGTATTGGCAAAGTACTGCAGGAGGAACCAGTACTTCTAATAGTAGTGCTTCTGTAACCAGAACTACCGATAACAAATATTATCTAAGAGCAAGAAATAACTCTTCAAGATGTTGGAGTCCCGCAAGAACAGTAAACTATAGTATCAAATCAGTGCCTGTAACACCAACTGCACCTTCAGTTGCTAACAACTGCGGCAATAGTGTGCTTAACAGAAGTAATCCACCTAGTGGAGTGACCTGGTATTGGCAAAGTACTGCAGGAGGAACTAGCACAACTAATAGTAGTGCTTCTATCACCAGAACTACCGATAACAAATACTATTTAAGAGCAAGAAATAATAGTTCAGGATGTTGGAGTCCTGCAAGAACGGTAAACTATAGTATCAAATCAGTTCCTACGACACCAGCCGCACCAAGTGTTGCAAACAATTGTGGAAATAGTGTGCTATCCAGAAGTATTCCACCAAGTGGCGTTACCTGGTATTGGCAAGCTACTGCTGGAGGAACCAGTACGTCTAACAGTAGTACTTCTGTTACCAGAACTAGTGATAACAAATATTATCTAAGAGCAAGAAATAACGCTTCAGGATGCTGGAGTCCTGCTAGAACTGTAAACTATAGTATCAAAACTGTGCCTACGACACCAGCCGCACCAAGTGTTGCAAACAATTGTGGAAATAGTGTGCTATCCAGAAGTACTCCTCCAAGTGGCGTTACCTGGTATTGGCAAGCTACTGCTGGAGGAACAAGTACAGCTAACAGTAGTGCTTCTGTTACCAGAACTAACGATAATAAATACTATTTAAGAGCAAGAAATAACTCCTCAGGATGTTGGAGTCCTGCTAGAACTGTAAACTATAGTATCAAAGCTGTGCCTGCGACACCAGCAGTACCAAGTGTTGCTAATAATTGTGGGAATAGTGTGCTATCCAGAGGCAATCCACCAAGTGGCGTGACATGGTATTGGCAAGCTACTGCTGGAGGAACTAGCACCACTAATAGTAGTGCTTCTATCACCAGAACTAGCGATAACAAATACTATTTAAGAGCAAGAAATAATAGTTCAGGATGTTGGAGTCCTGCAAGAACGGTAAACTATAGTATTAAATCAGTTCCTATCACACCAGCAGTACCAAGTGTTGCTAATAATTGTGGGAATAGTGTGCTATCCAGAGGTACTCCTCCAAGTGGCGTTACCTGGTATTGGCAGGAAACTGCTGGAGATACGAGCATCGCTAATAGTAGTCCTTCCGTAACTAGAACTAGCGGTAGTACATACTATCTAAGAGCTAAAAATAATGCATCTGAATGCTGGAGTCCTGCTAGAACTGTAAATTATATTATCAAATCAGTTCCTGTAACACCAACGGCACCTTCAGTTGCTAATAATTGTGGAAATAGTCTCCTATCTAGAGGCAATCCACCAAGTGGAGTGACCTGGTATTGGCAGGAAACTGCGGGAGGGACAAGCACCGCTAATAGCAATTCTACTGTAAGTAGAACCAGTGGTAGTGCGTATTACTTGAGGGCAAGAAACAATAATTCTTTATGTTGGAGTCCTGTAAGAACAATTAATTACAGTATCATTCCTATTCCTGATTGGTACCTAGATGCCGATGGAGATGGTTTTGCCATTTCAAAACTAACTCAATGTAATAATCCTGGTAGCGGATATACACAAACGATACTACCGGTAACAGATTGTAATGACAGTAATGCGACCATCAATCCTATGACAATATGGTATGCGGATACGGACGGAGATGGTTTTGGAGATTCCACAGTTATAAAAACTCAATGTGTTCAACCCGTAGGGTATGTCTCTGATAGCACCGATCAATGTCCTGATGTAGCAGGAACGATCGCAGGATGTGAAGGAACACCTTATCAAGATGTAACTTTCAGTAATGAAAACTATGTGTATACCAAAGTATATCAAAGGAAGATGACATCATCAGATTCTATTAGATATACTAAAGATGTAATGGAAAGCATTAGTTATTTTGATGGATTAGGTCGTCCTAAACAACAAATAGGAATTAAAGCCTCTCCTGATAAAAAGGATATTGTGATCCATATGGAATATGATACCTATGGAAGACAAGCAAAACAGTATTTACCTTTTGAAAGACAAAATGATGCCATAGGTAGTTATCATACGGTAGATGTTATTGAAGATATCAATAGGCATTATCAAACAAAGTACTCTAATGACTTCAACGGAATGGCAGAAGCTGATGTCAATGCCTATTCAGAAAGTATTTTTGAGGCCTCTCCTTTACAACGAGTTTTAGAACAAGGAGCCCCAGGAAAAGATTGGAAAGCTGATAAAGACTCGGATACGGATCATACGATTAAGTTTGGTTGGAGTAGTAATTTCCTGGAAGAAGTAGCTTATTTCTCAGTTATTTTTAATGATTCTACAAATACAGAAACGCCAAGTTTATCACAAAATGGGTATTATAATCCCAATGAATTATATGTAACCATTGCCAAGGATGAAAACTGGCAACCTGGTCAAACATATGAAGATGATCATACTACTAGAGAATATAAAGACAAATCTGGAAGAGTTATTCTAAAAAGAACTTTTGATCAAGGAGAAGCTCACGATACTTATTATGTATATGACGATTTTGGGAATTTGACCTTTGTCATCCCACCAAAAGTGGATGTAACAAATGCTGTCTCTGATACTGAGCTTTCCGAACTGTGCTACCAATACAAGTATGATTACAGAAATCGAATGATCAAAAAGAAAATACCGGGCAAAGGATGGGAATCTATTGTGTATAATACATTGAATCAACCTGTATTGACTCAGGATGCACTTTTAAAGGCAGATTCTGCCTGGCTCTTTACCAAATATGATGCATTGGGAAGGGTAGCCTACACAGGTAAAATAGTAATCAATGATAAAACAAGAGCAGAACTACAAACGGAAGCCAACGAATTTACAGAAGCTTTGTGGGTAGAAAGCAGCTCGGAAAGAATGATTGGCGGCACTACCATGTATTATACGAACGGCGGGTATCCTGATGTGCAAAATGCAGAGGTATTAACCATCAATTATTATAATGATTATCAGTTTTTAGGCACTAGCCCTGTAGCATCTTTTGTGAATCCTGTAAATGTGTATGAGCAACCGATCTGTAGTCGTACCAAGTCGTTAGCAACCGGATCTAAAGTAAAAGTGTTGGATACCTCAGACTGGATTACTACCGTTACCTACTATGATAAAAGGGCACAACCGGTATATGTAGTAAGTGAAAATGAGTATCTAAATACAGTAGATGTCGTAGCAACTAAACTAGATTTTGCTGGTAAGGTTTTAGAAAGCACAATGACGCATACCAAAGATAGTAATGACCCAATTGTAACAGTAGATACTTTTACGTATGATCATATTGGTAGATTGCTAGAGCAAATTCAAACGATTAATACACAAGCTCCCGAACGTATTGTTACTAATACCTATGATGAATTGGGACAATTGGAGTCTAAGGCCGTAGGAGGCACTTCCGCTTCGCTCAGTGCCCGAGTAGAAGGAGGACTACAAAAGGTAGATTACACCTATAACGTAAGAGGTTGGTTAAAAACCATTAATGAAGGTACTACTGATAATGGAGATCTATTTGGTTTTGCCATTAATTACAATACCACTACCGAAAACTTAGGAGCAACTGCCTTGTATAATGGTAATATTAGTGAAGCTAGTTGGAAAACTGCTAATGACAATACCAGACGCGCTTATGGATACCAGTATGATGCACTGAATAGAATTCTCGCAGGAGCTAGTAGTGATGGTAGGTATAACCTAAGTAATGTATCTTATGATAAAAACGGAAATATTGAAACCCTACGGAGAACCGGAGCGATTGTAACAAACCCTGATTATAGTAGATCTAGTGATTTTGGTATGATGGATAATCTTACATATACCTATGATGAAGGAAATAAATTACGTAATGTTACTGATCAGGTATTAATACCTTTTGGATTTTCTAAAACAACTACAGTTACAGAAGATGAGTATCAATATGATGTGAACGGTAATATGACTGTGGATCATAATAAAGGGATCAACAGTATTACGTATAATTATTTAAATTTACCGAGTGCAGTTGTCATTGATAATGCAGAGCATACCGGAAATATTAGCTATATTTACGACGCTACTGGAGCGAAACTAAAAAAGATCGTAACAGAGGGAAGTTCTTTAATAGCAACTGAATATGCTGGTAATTTCATCTATGAAAACGAACAGCTTAAGTTCTTTAACCATCCAGAAGGATATATAGAACCGAATGGAACTGGTGAATTTAATTACGTTTATCAATATAAGGATCATCTTGGCAACATCAGGCTCTCATACTCAGATAAGGACAATGACAGTAAAATTGATGTACTGAGAAATAACGTAGATGCAGACGGTGATGGAGATCTGGTTCACGAAATCTTAGAGGAAAATAACTATTATCCTTTTGGTCTAAAACATCAAGGATATAACAACCTTATCACCAGCACAAATCCTGCTCTTAAGTATAAATATAATGGTATTGAATTGAATGAGGATTTAGGATTAAATCTTTATGAGATGCCACTACGTCAATATGATCCCACAATTGCTAGATGGACAAGTATTGATCCTGTTACGCATCATTCGATGTCTACCTATACTGCTTTTGATAATAATCCCGTTTTTTGGGCTGATCCTAGTGGAGCAGATGCTTGGACTTATGTTGGTAATGGAGAGTATAAAAATAATAGAACAAGTGAAACAACTGATGATTGGCAAAGAGCTGTTAGTGAAACTGATGGTGGGGATGGTGGTCCAGATGATTTTATTAGAATAAATACTAAGACTAAAAAAGCAGAAGTTTTTGCAGATGATAATGATTATGATACCATAGTAACTGATGGTGTAAAAAGTTATTCTCCCAAAGGAAATACAGAATCACGTTTAGAATCTGAAGGTTATTCAATTAGACATACCGAGGGGGTTGGTATGGGAGCTTTTGATAATGCTGTTTTAATCCTTAGTGGAGAGGCAGTGTTTGCTTGGATTGGTAGAGGAATTAGTGGTTTGGGTTGGTTTGCAAAAGCATCCAGTAAGTTAGATGATATTTCAGGAACTGTATTAGGTGCGTCAGAACAAGCTGGTATTTTTGGTAGTAATGCTGGATGGCTGAGTTTTCACGAAGGTGTGGGTCACACAATTGCACGACACATTGCAAAAACTGATGCTCAATTAATAGCTAGACTAAATTCTTCTAGAAGGATATCAGGAGCAAGTACTTTCTCTAATCAACCAATGGCTGAAGTAATAATTTCATCAGCTATTAGGTCAAATCGTTCTACACTAAATACATGGCTTAAAAGTGGCTCGACAAGAAATCTTGTTCTAGAATATACAGGTAATACTGTTATTGGTCGTGGTATAATGAGAGGGCAAAGTGCTGTTTCGAATTTAACAAATGCAAGAATAATTCTTAAACCTACAGGTAGTGGAAGCTATAACATATTAACAGCGTTTCCTAAATAAAATTATAAAAATGATATTAAAAAAAGAATACCCTGAATTGTTTCAATTTTTTGTCGGTTATTTTCCTGATGCAGATTTTGAAGGTTTAAGTGATGAAGAAATAGTATTAAATTATATTTCCGATTGCAATAAATCTGAGAAATCAATGCGAGAATTAGAACAAGCCAAGAAAGAGCTTAATACTTTAATCCCTAATGTTCATAAACATTGGAAAGAAATTAGTCTTGAGTCAAATATTTATTTTGAAAATATTGAAGCAACTGAAGAGTGGTTAAATAAAATAAAATTAGAATTAGAGAAATATGAGTCAGATAATTCGGATTTGGAATCCGAGATTGACTAAGTAATATAAGGCTCTACGAATATCTCGCGACTTCGCAGCGATAAGAGTAAGAATATAAAAGTAAAGACCAGTTACATTGATTTGTGGCTGGTTCAACTGAACGGTTATATCAATAGTCAACCAAACCTATCTTATTTTCAAAACATCCTACCAAATTTGCAAATAGATTAGTGTTTTCAATTCAACAAACAAAATAATTATACCTCCTTTGGATCTTAATCAAAAGAGAGGGGGCTAGTTTATGACCTAATAATAACAAAAATGAAACAAGAACAACAACTATTATATAAAGTCATGCGCAATTTTGAAGGAATGCAAAAGATTGAAGTATTTGATCTTTTGCATCGAATGGAAGTTTTGTTATACTATGCAAAAAGCCCCTTACAATCGGATCATCTTAAACGCATTATTTCATCTGATATGGATCAAGAAAGCGCTGTAGATCCTTTTGGGTTTACAATCTTACCAAACGGTAACTTCTGTGAGTTTGAGGGATCTAATGACTGGATTCATATTTATAAAGAGGTGAGAAGAGGTTTTAGTTGGTGGAACCCTATCACTACTTATTATTTTAAAACAAAATATGCACCATTAGAACTTTTAAGACTAAACAAAAGCAACCTCTTAGAAAATGTACAAAATACCCCTCACGAAATTGAGATAAGTGCTTTTTTAATGGCACATAATATTTCAAAAAGGGATTCGCAAGGAAATTTACTGCTATTGGGATTATAATATAAAGCAGTATAGAAACTAACAACTTAAAAAAATCAGCACTATGAACCTATAAATACATAAAAAGGGAAAATAACTAATACCAACTCTGATATAAAATGATCGCCCAATAAAATTAAATTATTTTGGTTTCAGACGAGAATGAAAATATCTGGATAGCCATAGCTATCAATATATTTTATGACGAAGTATGAGAGTAAAAGAAATAATTTTATAAGATTATTTTATGTGAGAGATGGTATCAAACACACATCGTCTATGGAACCTATGGATATATTTTATCAGATTCTGCACGAAGATCTGAATCCATTGACCAGCCAAACAACTCAAAAATTTAATTCGCCAAACTCTAAAAACCAAAAACCAAATCATGAATTAACCAAAGAAGAAAATAATAGTAAAGAAAAAGAGAGATACTCATTTTATGAAAACCTGTTATCTGATACTTTAAAAAAAGTAAAGAGAGATATTCATAATAAGGTATTTCGATGTATTGATGATCCCAGTAGTATTAATTCTATTATACAGAATCATCAAATTTTACTTCTTAACTACTGCAAGGTCATTGAGCAAACCTATCTTCCGGATGATAAAAACGAGAAATATCAAATTTCAGAGGATAAGTCCATCACTGATATTTTCAAATTAGTATATCAGACTCTAGATACGATTTTAGACTACCTAGAAGCATTTTTCTACAAATATTTGGAGCATTCTCTTGAGATGCCATATCAGCGAAAGTTATGGTTTGCCTATAACCAGAAAAGTCGTTGTACCGAATTATCCCTATTAATTGAAAAATCTAATATCAGTACAGAACTGAAACATTTGATCAGCGCTCCATTAAAAAGCATCTCAAAAAATGAACTGGTAAAACTTACCTATTCTCAGAAATCATATTACTTGTTATATATAAAGGTGTTGCGAAAACTTTTCCTTAAAGGAAATCCGAATATTTCGGAAATATATGCACTAATGATTAGTCTGGATTTTAATACATTCCATATATTCTCCTACATTTCAAAAAGAGCTAAAAAAAGAGTGAACGGAGTATCGAGTATCCATAAAAAACTGGTGATTCTCTTTGGATATTTAAAAGAACTCAAAGCCATTGCCATAACTAGTAATCAAAGATTTAATCCAGAATTACCTTCATTAAAAGAACAGCTCTTGGTCAAGACTACAGAGGAAATCCTGTTTTATCAAAAAGTAATTGATAGAAAACCTCAAGTCAAAGTACAAAATGATAATAATGAGATATACTCAAATCAGAAAAAACTTCTTAAGATATCCGTTTCAGAAATATCTTTGATCACCAGATTGTTATATGAGCAGGGATTATTAGACGGGTCTAAAAAAACATTTTTTGAGTTTATATCTAATAATTTTAAGACATCTAAAAGGGATATAATTTCTCCGGAAAGTTTAAGTAACCGATATTATTCCATCCCTGAAAGTGCTAAAATCTCGGTAAGAAAAATGTTGAGAGCGATACTAAGACAGCTTAATTCGATTCAAAGCGAAAGCTAATTTTTAGTGTTTCAATCTCACAAAGACAAATTCAACCAAAATTTCACAAAATTTTATGAAAATAAGGGGTTGTAAAAGGGTTCAGTTTTTCAACGTGTTTTGTGGGCTGAGTGGTATCTAAACACTATTTTTTAGATAAATACCATGTTTTTTTGAATTTCAAATTATTGATTTACAATTCTTTAAACTTTTCTTCAGGGGTTGTAAACCCTTTTACCACTGTTTTGGTATGATTCTATTGTTTCTCTTTACACCCAGATAAAAGAGAAATTAAATAATAATGGAATCAACCGGATCAAAACAGAATGTATTACTTCAGAAAGAATTACCATTCGGAGAGAAAATTCTGAAACAGCATCTTGATCTATTTAGTGACAAAATAGATACTGATTCCTTATTTATTTCAAGACAAGAATTTCTCAGACAATTAGAAATCAATGCAAACAAATAGTAATATGGAAGTAATCGTATTAGAATCAGAAGCGTATCAACATCTACAAAAAGAGATGATGCAAATGGTAAGAACCACCATTCGCGAGGCAAAGGAAGAAGCCATGGCGAATATGGATCCAGCTAATGATTGGTTATCAGCTCAAGAAGCTAAGGAACTTTTAGGAATCAAAAGCAAAACCAAATTACAGGAATTGCGAGATTGTGATGAAATCCGATATTCTAAAGCAGGAAAAGTCATTCGATATTCTAAGAGAAGTATTTTGGAATATCTCGATAGACATATTGTACTGTAAACTTTTGTAAACATCTCAGATTATTATGCTAACACTAGAAGAACAATTGTTATTTATAAAGGAACAACGCAAAGATTCCATAAGATTGATACAATGCTTAGAGGAACAATTTGGTGATCGATACAGACACATATTTACAGAGAAAGTGAATCATACTGTTTTCTGCTGTGACTCTGTATTATCTTCTTTAAAGGAACTTCAATCTCTTAAAAATACATCTTATGGAAAATAGTAAAGCACTAAAAGGTTATTATGATTTTAGTAGGTTGTTTACGGCAACAAAAACGTTTATCGATACCCATAACAGAAACCATGATCAGCTCACAAAACGCTTAAATGCTAATCATAGGGCCACCGCAGAATTAATTACACGACTGTATGCAAAACAATTGAATCAGGCGATCACATTGGGTGAAGATATCACAGAAAGTCTTCCTGGGTTTACGACCTTTAATCCAAGTTTAGCCTCTTGTAAAGGATGTACAGTTCGCACGATCATCAATCACAAAGAACGTTTAAAAGCAGCTGGATTTATAACCAATGAGATCCATAGAGGGAAATCCGGGATAGAACTATGGATCAATCCAAGCATTTTTCAGGCTAAAAAAGTATCAACAATTCATAACAATATTCAAATAATAAAAGAGGTTTATAACCTCAAAGTGAAAAATTTTCACCCATTAGTTCATGAACAACAAGAACTAAAAAATAATAATAGCAGTGTGAATAAGTTAACAACCAAAAAAGAAGGAGTTCGCTTATCAGCTCACAGGCAAGAAATAACTGCCGTTACAGGAACCCCACAAGAACAACACAAGAACATCAGGGAAAGCCGAAATTCTGCTTCTAAAAAGCAAGAACAGATTGCAAAATCTACAAATGCCAAAGAAGTGGATTCGGCTTTTTTATTACAACTAGTGCGCGATTTTTGGAACTACACCAGAATACTTCTGTACCCAGATATTAAATTGAGTCAACCTGAAGAAACTGAAATCCTAAACGCTATTTGGTCGTCCGTATATCGAAAATTTAAAATAACTGGAAGCAAAAAAGATTGGGAAGGCTATCAGGAGATTCTTTACAAACGAATCGATATGGTTTCCAGATGGCTGGAACGGAATCCCAGTCGCTGGATTCCACCGCCACATTTGTATTTCAATCCAGAAAACAAACGCAATGGGTTTAATAAAACCTATGAATGGTTTTTAAAACAAGAATTGTTGAAGAAAGAAATCAGAAACCAGATCCTGATTCAGAAAACTGAATACGAATGGAATGATCATAAAAAAGGGAAAGGAAGACACAAAAACAAAACACGTTTACAACTTTTTAGAATACAACAACAACGCTTGTCACAGTACAAAGACGACCGTTTACTTAGTCAGTATGAAAAGAGTTTACATAAAGTCGTAAACACGTAAACAATGATACATCCCAATCCAGATCAGGCATTGAGTAAATGCATTGTATACTTTCACGATGGTAACTCCAGAACCTTTTATTCATTTGACCAAAAACATAAAAGATCCAAACCTAATCAGGCATTAGGAATCCGAAGATTGGAAAAAATGCTATTGCAACATTTTAAAGGTACCTGGGAGACTGCTATTATTTATGAGAATAAGATTAATGGGAAAGAATTGGCTAAGTATAAGAATGGGATAAGAATTTCATAGTAGAACTATGATTCTTATCCCAATCAAATAAAAATACTACTCTTTTTAAATTTTATGTATTAATCACAATCCCCATTAGTAAACCAATTTGTTTGGTATTGAGTAGCCGGTATTCTACCTGAGTAATTGAATTGAACTCTGCCTCCTCCAGCCGTATAACTTCTGTAGTTTGATATAAGAAGATTTCTAAATTGAGTGCGAAGAAATGATGGGGCATAATTTCCAGTCCCATAAAGTCTCACGATCTCATCCATGGTGATCTCCAAGATTTCAGCTGATAATTCTGCAGCTGCTCCAGCAGAAAAATCACCCCCAATACTATAGTTAGTTGGAATTCCAAAAAGAATTGGCTGAGGAAAACTAATATTAGTCGCTCTTTGAATTCCATTTTGTGAAATCACAACAATATTAAAATGAACACCTTTTACTGCGGCTTCTTGATATAAAGAACCTGGGTAAGTTTGAAAATTGAAACTTTCACAACTTGGATCTTCAGTATCATCTGAAGAGCTGCTACTGCCTCCTCCCTCACTTCCTAATGGATCATCTGGAAATATTATGGAAGGAGCATCAGAACTAACACAACTAGTAGCTGTTCTTATTAAATCACAATAATCTCCAACTACTTCTCCTCCAACACTTACTTCGGTACAGGCATAATAATATGTTGTTGTGCAGTCTAGAGATTTACTTAAACTATCATTTAAAGCCAGATTTCCATTTTTATATTCATAACTTCCGTTTGTTTTTCCGCTCCAATCTTCCACCTCTATAAAACCTGTAAATGGTTTTGAACTTTCTGTAGGAATTACTTTTATCAACTTAAGTTGCAAATTACCTTCTTCTCTATATGCAATAGCATATGAATTGTTAGAAATAGGATATAGTTTATTTTTGTTTGCACTTTTACTAATGTATTCATCATCTAATCCACTAATAGGAAAAATTAACACTTCTTTTTCATCTATTATTTTATAAATAGCTTGATCCCATTTAATTTCTATAAACTCTACTCCATTTTCCAGTCTTTGATGTTGTTTTTTATTGAAAATGTCTTTTACTTCTGAAACAGTAATACCTTGTGTAATGTCAGAATCAGATTGGAGTTCGCAAGAACCCAGTAGCAATACTAATACTAGTAGAGCTAAAAAATTTAATACTTTCATAATGTTTTTATTTTTGTTAAACACTTAACTTGTTAGGTAGTTCTTGATAATTTTATTTGTTACCCAGATTTATTTATATTTTTTAATGGAACGTTAATTTCACTCCTCCACCCCGAACTCCTTAAATATCATCCGAACCTCATAAGGGTATAATAACTGTCTCCTACCCGTATTCAATCCTTTAATTTTCTTTAACCGCAATCGCAGCGTTTCCCTGCTAATTCCAAAACGGATTGCCAACTCGGCCTTACTCCAAAATCTATAGATCATTTTATGGGTGTTATGGGTTCACAAAAGTGTTTTTTAAGATGCAAGAACCAAATGTTTACAATACAATCTCAAAAAGCACTTATACACTACCAAATTATCACAATAATGATGGATTTCCATAACTAAAACAAGCTTATACAAGCTTGTTTGCAGGGTATTTATACATACTATTTCTTTGATAGAAAACAAAGAGTATGTTTAAGTGGATCGCTGGTGGATTGGCTGCTTTATTTTCTATTCGATACTTGTCTCGTTTACAAAAAGCGAGTACCAATATCACTTCTCGAATTCGGGTACGGATTCATAAAGTGAACCTAATGGGTATTGAATTAAAAGCGATGGTACAATTACAAAACCCTAATCCAGTAACCTTACGATTACAACATCCTTTTGTCAAGATTTTGCATAAAAACAAACTTCTAGGAAGCTCTACGGTAGAAAATACAGTAATCGAGATTACAGAAAACAGCCAAAAAGATTTTGATCTATATATTCAATCTGCGGGGTGGTTAACATTGATTCAAATATTGGGCACCAAAGTAGCCAGCGACATACGTTTGGGAAATCCCATACAACTGAACTTGCAAACGCAAATCATTACCCGTGTTAATGGCTTGCCCTATGAACAAACAGATACGATTACACTACAACTCTAATGAAAGCGCAAACAAAAAGACATATCCGTGCTACTAGAAGCTTTGATCATTTGATTCCATCAAGTGTTCAAAAGGATACCGTTATGGTCGGTGCTGGCAAAGCAAAATTAGAAGACACCTTACAATTAATGCAACTCGTAGTAGGAGAGACTTTGCAAGACACTCAGAATCTCGCTTCTAAATTAAAAGGCCACAATGTGACTGACACTTGCAAAAGGATTTGGAATTTCGTGTATCAACACATCCAGTACAAAATGGACAAAATCGGTGTTGAACAGGTTCGCAGGCCTTCCAGAACCTGGGCGGATCGTTTTACGGGTGTAGATTGTGATTGTTACACTGTGTTTATAGGAAGTATTCTTACGAATCTTGGAATTCCATTTAAAATGAGAATTACCAAATACGGAGGGAAACATCATTTTCAGCATGTATACCCAATAGTCCCTATTCCCAATGGACATATTGCCATCGATTGTGTAGCCGATCAGTTCAATTATGAAGTCCCCTATTCCGAAAAAAAAGACATCAAAGCTATAGGCTCATTTAGTATTGATGGCCTGGGAACCTTAAGTGGAGTAGATATGGCCGATATTAGTCTGAATGCACTAGAAGGATCATCGATTCCATTAAGAAAAATAATAGTTCCTAAAAGAGAACAATCACGCTGTCCCATCCCAATTGAAAATGCCAAACTGCCTCTGGCAGAGAAATCAGGACGCGTCCTGTCTCCTTTTCGATTGAATGATGGAAAACAGATCAAAACCATTGCTCCTAAAAAAGATTTTAAACTATTAAATTTTTTAATTCTTTCAGGAATATCAGTAGCAGCAGGAATTGGAGTTTTAAAGCTCCTCACCCGTAATACAAAAAGCAAAACTGGCGGAACCAGAAACAAAACTCGTAATGCTAGTAAAAAGAAGCAACATAAGAATAGAAAAAGGTCATTGACCTGATAATAAGAATAGTATGGAATTACACCGATTAGACGGCTTTGATGCCACAGGATTAGATAGTTTGGATATTAGTAGTATCCAAAGTTCGAGTGAGATAATAAATGGAGTCTCTGACTCCGCCCCGGAGATTGCATATGAGATATTAGATGATGATGGAAATGTGGTTATGTATGCTGACCTGGATGAAAACATTTATGTGATTGATGGTTTGGGAGGTTTCTTTAAAAAGATCGGAAAAGGTCTAAAAAAGTTTGGTAAAAAAGTGATTAAACCTGTTGTAAAAACTTTCAACCGATTTTTAAATCCTGCTACGATTTTACTTAGAAACGGATTTCTATTAGCGATGAAGATCAATATGTTCAAGGTAGCAGAGAAATTACGCTATGGATATCTCAGTGAAGCAGAAGCCAGAAAACGAGGTGGAGATATGCGCAAGTTTGCCAAAATGCGTAAAGCCATTTCTAAAGCAGAGAAGATTTATGATATGGCTGGTGGCAAAGTCAAGAATCTTAAAAAAGCAATTCTCAAAGGAAAAGGAAATAAGGATAAGCAGGTGCCACTTAGTGGATATGCTTTAGGAAACCCATTCGATGATGGAGAACCGGATGTTTTTAATGATCCTTTCGAAAAATTTGTAGTAGAATCAGATCCTGATGTGGTGGAAGCATTTTTGAATAATGAGATTCAGATAGAAGGATTGGGAGCTATAGCGACTAGTGCGTCTATTGCTGCAGCAACCAGTGCTGTGGCAGGAGTTGCAGCTTTAGTAGGAAAGATTGGTAACATTTTCACTAAGGGAAAAGAGGTAAAAGAACAAGCGGAGAGTTTATTTAAAAAACCAAAGCAAGTATCTCCTGTCAGATTTGGAGATCCAAGACAGCAACAATTTCCTGTACATAATTTTGGACCTGCTTTTCCGGGAAGACCGGTTAATCAACAGATGATACAAAATAAAGCATTACCTCAAAATACAAATACCAATACTCCAGCAAAGGAAAGCTTTTTTAAAAAGCATAAAACACCCATTCTTATTGGAGCTGGAATATTGGTAGTCGGAACTGGTGTTGCCATTGCAATGCGATCTGGTAAAAAGAAAACTACTAGAACAATCTCTGGAACTCCGAAAAGACGATCACAGAGAGGTAGACAAAAAACAACATCAAGAGATGCTTTAGGAAGGTTTACCAAAGGCTCCGGAACCCGGAGAGGTAGAAAAAAAGACCCAACAAGAAAAGCTCCAGAGAAACTTGTGCCAAAAGCATTATTGTAAAAACAGAAATCGAAATTTATTATGAAAACAAAAGCAAATACAAAAAATAGCCTTCTGGAAGTTGGAAAACATCTCAGTACTGGAATGTTAGGAATGATCGCAGGATCAGCTGTAGGAAGGTACTCCCTTGGATTGGGTGCGTTGACTATTTTCGGGGGAGCCTACTATGGTAAAGACTGGATCACTTCAGCTGGGGTCGGCATGGCATTTTCAAACGGATTTGGAGGAAAACCACAAACCGCTAATGGTGTTGATGGAATTAAAGACAATCTTGATGATGCCAAAGATCGTGCTATCAATTCTCTAAAAGCCATAGGTAAAAAATTATATCTGGATAAGTTATCCCCTTCCCTGGCACAGAAACTGGCACTTGGAAATATTGAAGATCGTCCACTCGTGTTTATGGGATCCGAAGTTGTAGATACAGGAGATTTTGATACCAGCGAAGTTGATGAGATCATCCGAAAAATTGAAAACGGGGAACAATTACCCACTATCGATATTCAGCAGGATTTTGCTAATGGATTTGATGGGGATATCAGCGGAATTGATAGCATACAACTCAGCGGATCAGAAGATATCAGTGAACTCAATGCGGTAGCATAAGAATAGTACAGAGTATCGAGTAGTGAGTACATAGTATAAGACTCTGACTGCTCGATACTCATTACTCATTACTAAATACTTAATACTAATTATGATGAATACAATTAAAAAAAGTTCAAGATCACAGTTCTTAGAAATTGTGAATGCTCATATCTCACTAAGAGATCAGGCTAAGAAATATGATCCCGCTATGGTGAATGTAGCGACAGGGATCAAAGAAGGTAGACTGCAACTAGCTGATACCGCTTACTATGCGATCAAGTTTGCAGGAAACAAAGCTAATATTGATATGTTCGAGACTCAGGATGCTAAAGAAATTGGGATTACTAATGTCACACAAGCCAAGCTTCAGAAAGATCGATTGTTTTTGTGCAACCGTATTATCCTGTTAGCTGCAGAAATTGAAGGGGATCTTCCAGGAAGTGATTCAGCGCTTAAAAGAGTCATCAAACAAACCAATTTTGATAGTATCAAAAAAGTAGGTGGGTTGCAAAACGGAGTGTTCTCACTGATTGCTAATAAGAAGATTATTATTGATGAACGTCCGATGCAGGAATTTGCCACCGATGGTAATACGATGCTGAACCTTGGAACGTATTTTTTAGAAAGTCCACGCTTTATTCGTGATGATGAAGAATTCGAATTCAATATCGAACTTGGTGATGATGCTCCTGAGAAAGCACTGATCAAAGTAGTACTCGCCGGAACAGCTACTGTCCCCGCCTAGGCACGAGCCGTGCCGGGCAAAAATTAAAATGAATATTCAATACTAATTAGATGAACGCAGAAGAACAAGAAAACACAAAGGAAACAAGGGTTGTATTTTCCTTTAAGGTGGAAAAGCAGAACGGACTTGTTACCGTGGATAATTTTGAGTTGCCAAAACACACCAACCTAGTTAAAGGGATTCAACTAATATCAGAGTATCCAGATCGATTATACTACCGAGGAAAACAACGTATTGAGATTGGTGGCGAAGAACTCTTTCCTGATGGTTTTGAGAGTAAAATTTTGATGTCTTCTTTAAGTGTAGCTCCCAGAGAACGTTTTTTTGAACTAGGTGATGTGTTACCTGGAGACCTTTCGGTAAAGGTTCGTTTTGAAGATAAAGATCATAGTAATGCAACTTTCGAAAGAGGTTACACAGTTACAATTATCTTACTAATTAGTGAACGGTTGTAGATAAAGTTAACCAAAGGAAAATTTAACGATTTCTAGTTATGAAATGTATAATTAAAGAAGAAAACAATAAAAGTAGTAATAGTACTGTTATAGTGCGGAGGAAGTTTGTCCCTATAAAATTTACAATCCAAAGGGAAAACCAATTTTTGAACGCAGGGGCAAAACTTCCATTCACTACTGCAAAAGTCAATGCACTTTTAGTTACTTCTAGAGTCGAAAAAAAATGTAGTGATTCACCTATCACCCCCAGATATTATTTTGGAATTACAGATTCTAAAATGGAAGACGAACGTTTTCTTCAATTTGATGATGGTATTGAATATAATGACACCTATTCCCCTGATATTTATGTAGAGCAGCAAACCGAAGGATGGTGGTATTTTGCACATCCTGCAACAGATAGGTTTCCCTTTTATCAGGGAGATGGTTTTTTGAAACCACTTGAAGAATACAAGGAGTTAAACCTTCAATTCGAAGGACAATGTAATCCTGATCTTTTCTTTTTATGGAGTGGAATTCATACGGGCTCTACTTTTATAACCTTTGAAGAATATACTTAATCTACATCTCACAGTATGGTACTAGGAACACTATCATTATTTCAGAAACGAGGGATTTTCTATAAGGAACAACAACTATCCTCTGAAGACAAGTTCTCAAAAGTTATTGCTCAAGAATTAGTTCCGGACAAGGGGTTGAAGTTACTAGATACTCCAGAACATCAACAATTGACGCTGGTGGATGAATCAGGAAACACGGATTACATCACCGCTTTTTATCAAGATGAAGGACAAGCTACTTATCCATACGAAGTAACCGTATGGCTATTAATTGAAGAGGCTCCAGAAGAGCTTTTATAAAAGGAATTACTAATCAATTATCTCCGCTAAAGTAAATACATAAATCACGCAATGCGTGCATAAGAGTGGGATAATAAAACACACAATGTGTGATGAGGGAAGAATTTGCACTGCAGTATGCAGATAGAAGAGCCAAGGAACGAGGGTACGAGGACTACAGGATTGTTTATCGGGAGTTTATGATACCTCCTATGGGGGTGTTGAAGTTTCAGGCAAATAATGAAATATGGTTAGTGACGTATATCTCTTGGGGACTGATCGTGAAATCGGATTATGGACGCTATGATAATTGGTATACACAGGGAATTGCGGAGAATGCTCACGAACATGGAGATCGGATAGAAATTATCAATACCCGAAAGTATCAGCGCACCATTCGCTTTTTACAAGTGATTCTAAAAACAAAGGATGATGGAAGCAAGGCATAGAAAACCCGGATCAGTAAGATTGAACGAGGAGCAGTATGCAGAAATGGATCGATTGGGGTTTACTAGTGAAAGTGCTTATGTAAAGTATAAGATGCAACAAGGTCAGTCCAAGCTTGAAGTTCTGAAAACAACTTCTGAAAATGATACAATTCGACAATTACCTGCAGATGGTATGTCTCGTCGGGGAAGTGCTGAGGTAGAAAACAAGCTTACTATTCAACGGCTATCCATAGAGAATCGAAAGTTACAGGAGAAACTGGAAGAAGTATCCAAAAGTAGTCAGGAAACCTTAAACGGAGTGCATCATAAAGTGCATAGTATGCTTCAGGAAGAACTCCAGAAACGAGACTTTGAAGAACTCAAAGAGTCTTTTGCAAAAAGTAAAAAGGAGATAGATAAATTAGAAAAAGACCTCAGTGAATCCAAGAAAGAAACCGAAATCAAACAAGAAGAAATTGAAACCTTGGTTAAAAAGTTAGGGTTTGTAGAGTTAGGAAAAGTCCTCCTCCCTAGTGCTATCTCAGTATTAGCCAAACAGTACCCCAATCAGATGAAAGGGATCGCAGGAACACTAGGGAGGTTAGGTATCAGCGATGCACCTGAAAATATAGATAAAGAGGAAGATCAAGATTATCTAATTCAAATTCTAAATCACCTCACTGAGGTGTTTACTGAAGAGCAGTTTGAACAAGTCATTCAATTGATGCTCCAGTTAGGGGGTCAGATCAAAGATGATCAAGGGCTTCTCCAGAAGATAGGATATTACTTAAATCAATTACAAGAAAAGAAGTCACAAAATAAAAAAGAAGCATAGAAACAATGTTAACTCTGGAACTTTGATTCTTTGCCACTTTGAAACTTATAAAAACTAAAAAAGGAAATTATGCAAACACCAATCACTGTAAACATAGCAGTCAAAGATAAAGCAGAAGCACATCAAGTAAAAAAAGCTTTTGAAACGATGAATAGGAATTTTGGGGCTAAAGGCATTATAAGGATGGAACATCTATTTCTAAACGATGCTTTTATCCGAAATCTGGTTAAAATCAAAATAAAAAAAGGATAATTCATGGCACTCCCCGCAGCACTGGCAGTGAAAGCAATAAAGAAAAGACCAAAGCTTACTATTGGTAGCACTACTATTTCTGTGCTACTAGCTACAGGATTAGGAGCTGTTGTCTTTTTGGGAATCCGAGCATTAGTTCGAAAATTCAAAAAGGATATTCGTGAGGGACAAGCCTTGGAGGAAGGAAACCCAGCCAATTTTGCTATTCGTTTAGTCATGGCTTTTGAAAATGATAATGCTTTTGGATGGGGAACGGATGAAGAATCCTTATTCAGAACCTTAGAGCAAATCCCAACTGCTAGTATGATGCGAAAAGTACAACGTGCTTATAGAGATCTGGAAGGCAGAAATCTTTCAGCTGACTTGCAAAGCGAACTCACTACTGAAGAGTTTGCTATTGCTAATGAAATTATTAATTCAAAAAGATAAGATCTATGCGACAAAATATAACAACTGCGATCCGCAGAAAAAAGAAAGTCCGAGGCGGAGTCGCAGGGCGACAGCCAAATAAAAATAAAAAGAAACCACTTACTCAAAAGCAGATTGTAATGATAGGATTAGGAGGTGGCGTGATTCTGGGAATAGGGTATCTAGCGTATAACCACTTCAGAAATAAAGCTGCTACAAGGCGAAGCTTTACAAATGATCCAATTACAATTCCTTCTGAAGACACGATAACAACGCCAAACTTGCCAATTGCTACCTCTGGTAGCTTTCCGGTGAAGAGAGGTGCTCGAGGTGCTTTGGTGAGTATGATACAAAATGTACTCCTGGCTAAAGGTGGACAAGCCGCCATGATCATCAAAGAAACAAGTTTTAGAAATGGTCGTGTGGATGGGATTTTTGGAAAAGGAACAGAACGAGCATTACGAGCTGCTGGATTTCCTTCTGCCATAACACAATCTAATTTTACCACTTTAGTTGGCAAAACCACAACATCAGGATTTGATGCAGCATCGATCTCTAAAGAAATCATCGATGCTGCCAATAAAAGAAACCTTTTTGGCGTATTGAATGGATTAAAGAAAATAAATTCCGTAAGCCAGTATCAATCTGTGAGTACTTTTTTTCAGGGAGTGCGGATTGCCGGGATCAGGGTCACTTCTTTAGTAAATGCACTTCTTAGTGTGGCATTCAAACAAAAAGAGTTAGAGAAAGTAAAAATTCGATCAGAGTTTAGACGTATGGGACTCAAACAAAACGCACGAGGCGTGTGGTTTATCCCAGGACTAGGAGGTGTCATCGACACCTTTATAAATAATCAGGATCGTATTAATAATGAATGGAACTTGGCAATTGCTGTAAAACCGACATTGCTTAAATCAACTGATGGATCCTTTATTGTTCCAGAACTAGCTCCCAATACAGTCGTAGGATATATCACGGGAATGGAGAATGGTACTACCAGGATTCTAACACAATCCGGAGAAACCGTCTTTGCTCCTACCAGAAACCTATCCTCCTTCTAACTGTCAGAGACAGGTTTATTATTTATAAGTAAAACGGAAAACGAATCTCAAAAAAAAACAATAGAACACATGAAAAAAGTAATTCGATGGTTACAACCAATCTTTGATAAATTCAAACCGCTTTGGAGCTACTTTAAAGTATGGAGAGAGCTTTCTTCCTTAGCAGTTGGATTAATTCTATGGATCCATAGTGCCGTATTTCTTCGATGGATAGATCCTACAGCAGGAACCTATGATGCCGGAGTATTTCAGGTATATCTATTTGCAATCATTGGGGTTTTTATTCTACACGGAATTGTACGCATACTAATGAAACTAATCTGGCCCACCTCAGAAGATTATTTAGACCATCATTTTAGAAACGATTTTAATACCATAACACCATGGCAAAAGCTAAAATTATCTACTTTTATATTCTTTGCTTTCTTGTTTGCAGTAGCATTATTAGCCAGGACTTTGTAAGCCAGACAGAAACTCAAATTAATGAGCGACACAAACGTGAATGCGTGAAAGAATTGTATGATTCTCAGATAGGAGTTCGCGAAGTTGGTGGCGCTAATAGAGGATCTCACGTAGAGATGTATCTGGAGAGTGTGAATTTAGGTCCTGGATATGCTTGGTGTGCAGCTTTTGTTTCTTGGGTTTATCAGAATGTAGGTATTCAGAACCCGCTCAGCGGGTGGGTACCGAGTTATGCATTACAGCGTAAACGTATTTATCAAAAAGGAAAGTTTGAAGCAAAAGAGCCACAAAAAGGAGATGTATTTATGATTTGGTATCACAAATTAAATCGTCCGGCACATATTGGTTTTATAGATGAATGGAATTCTACTTGGATTGTTACTGTAGAAGGGAACACCAATGATAATGGATCCAGAGAAGGCGATGGTGTTTACAAAAAACGAAGGCTCAAAAAACAAATATGGGCAGTATCTGATTTCATTGGTAGTCGGTAGCACCGACAAGCAAAAATTACCATCAACTATGCTGGCAAAGAGTTTACAAATATTACAAAGCAAAGGATACAAGGTGTATAGAGAACCTTATAGACTCAATATTGTGGGGTATCGCAGTCGTTTTATAAATAGTAACCATTTTGATGATGAGATACATGTTTTCTATACCAATGATAAAGGAAAATGGGTATATCATATGTTTAAAGCAACTACAGATCCTGGGCAATATTGGTTGTATAACCCTATGCATTCTCAAGGAACTGCTTTTCTAAAAAAAGGACAGTATGTAGATGCCTACAGTTTAGGATTACATCGAGGAGTGTATCAGGCATTAATCCAAAAAAAACCAGTAAGCGTCATTCGTAACTATGAACGAAAGGGACTCTTTAAATGGTTTGAATCTGGATTTCAGGATACAGGAAGATTTGGAATCAACATCCACCGAGCTAGAAAACAAGGAACAACCAAAGTGATTGATGATTTTTCTGCAGGGTGTTTGGTATTTGCCAATGCTGATGATTTTGAAAGTTTTCTAAAACTTTCTAATGAACACAGAAAACGATATGGAAATTCTTTTACGGTAACCTTAGTAGATTTTAGAGATGAAAGAAGAAGACGTTTACAATTAGCTGCTTGGGGATCAATAGCCGCTGCCGGAGGGTTGCTATTACTATCCGTTCGACAAGCTCAGAATAAGAACAGAATGAACTTATGAGAATATCGAAAAACACACAGAAAGCTGGTTGGATACTCATCGGGAGTATGCTTGGATTTATTGTAGCTAAAAAATACGTTCCAAAGGAAACCTATCCCTTTATATTAATTGGAGGGTTCATCGGGACCTGCCTGGGTGAAGAATTAAATACAGACAACAACGTACTATGAAATGGAATATCAAACTTCAAAAAGATAAAAGAAAACGTTGCCAAGCTTTTATCAAAGCTTTGGAAAAACTATCATCTAAGTATGGAGTAGCGATTGATAGCTTTGGAGCTCCATATGTTTTAGAAAACCCGCAAAGGATTACCTATGAAGTAGATGATGATACAGAATCTTTGGAATCGTTATGGGAAGGCAAAGAAGGATATGATTCTTTCGCAAATAAAAACTTAGCAAAATAGTATGGAATCTTCACAGTTAAAAGGAACATATTTTGAAGGCGAGCAACCTATTAAGCTAAGAGCTTATTATAAACATGAACTAGCAGCTTTGTATAATGTATGCACCAAAACTTTTTCTTCTTGGATTCACACTTATTTAGAGGAATTGCAAAAGTTTGGGTATAAAAAAAGCACAAAATTACTACGCCCTGAAGTGGTACGCTTTCTATTCGAACGATTAGGGGAACCATAGGTCAGGCTATAATCGGTAATGAACGGATTACTAAAATAATATATATAGTAACCCTGCGATAATTAAAACCAGTAGCACAAGAATAATCCAGCTATTCCTTAGCTGTTTTTGTTGACTATTTATTTGATCTCTTAATAGGTTTTGATCCTTTTGATGTTGTTGTTCTGCATATTCCATCTTCTGATCTTTATCCCTTAAAGCATTTTGGCGTTTTTTATGAATATCTATTGTAGATTGAAAAAACACACCGACAGCAGTTGGAGTAGAAAATGATTTATCAGATACCCTTTGCAATAATGTCACATCACTATCGTGACCAATACCGGTAATAAAAGGAACCGGAAGTTCAATTGCTTTTTTACAAAGTTCCAATTCATTGAAAACCTCCAATCCATTTCCGCCTCCTCGTACAAATACCAATAAGTCCGTCTCTGAAAAATCATAAGAGTTCATAAAGTTCAGCATCGCTGTTTGAGAAGAAAGGCTACATTTATGGTGACAAATCTCATAATAATCTTTGTCATATAGAGCATTCGAATAATCATCCTTGGATGTCGAATTCTCACCCATTATAATATCGATCCTAGGCTTATCTTTTCTTTCAATAGTATTTATTAATAAGTCTTCTATACTTGGAAATTCACGGTCATAACGTTCCCGGATGATATCGTATTCTACTTTATCAATTAATTGAACATCTTTTTCAAGCTTTAGCACTTTGGTAACTCTGAAATATACCTTAAGCCTCGAATCATTATCTATTGATTGCGCTTTATTTATATATCCCTGAAATTGATAGAAACGTTTTGAAACAAGCTTTGATTTGATTTCTTGAGGGACTTGGATGGTAAGCTGATTTCTTTTGTTCTTATCTGTCAAACGGTCGTAATAAACCTTACCATACAATTTTCCTTCCTGATCAAAATAAAAGCCCTCTATATTTATCAACTGAGCATCAAGAGATGAAGATAAGCTTTGAGAATAAATATCCATCAAAGTGCCTACAGAATACTGATTATTCATAAGAGAAAAACATTGTTTATGTATCTTTTCTTAAAGGTAACAACAAGTAATAAAATGGGGAAATATTATTGTAAAAAAATATTTTTCTGTGATAATGTTGGAAAGCATATTGCCGTAGATATTACTTATTATGAAAAAAAGGAGAATATATTGTTTCCTATCTTTCTAATGTCGCAATTGTATTACTTGTTTTAAGAATCTTATCTCCTCTTCAAATTAAAAGATATTTTTATAAGAATAACACCCCAACCAGAAACTAAGATCTAGCAATGCCATATCATTACGTCTAGATATTCCTAAATAATGATCAAGAAAAAAAATACAGTTGCTCAAATTAGCAAAAGAGCCAAACAAATCCGAAAGAAAGGAGAGAAATGGACCAATGCGATCAAAAGAGCTTCTAAAGAATTAAAATCCAAGAAGAATACTCTTGGAACAACTTCAAAAACTCCTTCTTATACCATCAGCGGATTAGGTGGCTTAAAAGAATCTACTAACGCTACTCCAATTCCAGAGATTAATATCACGTTTTCGAGAAAAAGAAAGGTTAACGGGAAAATAGGCTCAGCAAAGGATGTAGCTACGACGGTATCCAAATTTTATACAAAGAATACTATAGAAGTTAGAGAACAGTTCTTTGTGTTGTATTTAGATAATAGTAATAAAGTTCTGGGATATCATACACATTCTGTTGGTGGCATCAAAGGAAGTGTTGTAGATATACGAATTCTCTTCTCCGTTGCACTAAAAAGTTTGGCGACAAGTATCATAATCGCGCACAATCATCCATCTGGAACCTTAAAACCAAGTACTTCAGATATTCGAATAAACTCTAAAATTAAACAAGCAGGGGAATTACTAGATATTCAGTTATTAGATCACATCATTCTTACCAAAGAGAGCTTTTACTCATTTGCAGAAGAAGGGAAATTATGAAAGAACTAATTCTATTAGACTTATTCTCTGGAATTGGAGGATTTCCTGAAGGATTAAAAGAGGCTGGTTTTCGATTCAAAAAACATTATTTCAGTGAAATTGATCCTTTTGCAATCGCTAATTATTCTTACAATTTCAAAAACTCAATCTATGCAGGACCTATCGAAGACATCAAAAAAGGAACAATCACAAAACCAGATATTATCACCTTCGGTTCCCCTTGCCAAGATCTTTCGATTGCTGGAAAACGGGAAGGGATCAAAGGAAGTAAAAGCAAACTCTTTTTTGAAGCAATTAGAATCCTTAACCTCTATAAACCCAGTCTGTTTATCTTTGAAAACGTCAAAGGACTTTTCTCTAGTAACCAGGGCAAAGACTTTGAAATCGTACTTAAATCGTTTGCCAACCTTGGGATATATGACATCCAATGGCAATTGCTTAATACTTCCTGGTTTCTCCCCCAGAATCGAGAGCGTATCTACCTTGTCGGATCACTTAGAGGACAAACCCGCCCCGAAGTATTTCCTATCGGAGAAAGCTGTCAAAAGACTGAAAACTGCACTAGAAAAAAACTCTCGGAAGCCAACATTTCTTCAACAATACATACCAAAGCAGGTGACTCATACGTAAAAGATAATCCTTATATATTAACCATTAGAAGCGGTAGAAATGTAAAAAGAGGATCAAAAGTAGAGTTTAGAAAAGATGTTAATACCAATTGTCTTACCGGAGTTCCTCAAGACAATTTATTGCACAATAATTGGATGCCATTAAGAAAGGAACGTACGGAGAAAGCTAAAAGAATTCGAAAAAATCATCAAAAAGAAGGAAATGATTATGCTCCATTTCAGGAAAAGCAATTTGTGCCTCGTATGGATGGTAAAACAAGTGCTATTCTGGCACAAGGATATCGAGATAACCTATTAACCAATTTAGAGTGTATCCGTAAATTCACTCCTTTAGAATGTGAACGTTTACAGGGTTTTCCGGATCATTGGACAAAATATGGTGTTCGGGATGGAAAACAAATAGAGCTTAGTGACAGTAGACGGTATCAATTGATCGGAAACGCGGTTAGCGTTCCTGTAGTTAAAATGGTTGGAATACAACTTATAAAAAGTATGTTCAAGCAGAATAGTAGAAAGAAGAATAACGATCGAAATATTCTAAAGCTACAATCAAAAGCTTTACGACTTCAACTTTTATTCTCAAAATCATAACCCATCCCGAACTATCCAGAAAGTAATACGATCATTTAGGATACTATTACCAAATGGAAAAACCCGTTATTTCATTTGAAAATTACAACGATGCTATCCTTCAGGTCAGCATTAAATCATTACCAAAGATCCTGCAAAAAGGACATCAATTCTTTATAGAAGCCAAAGACTTTTATCACCAAGAACCAGAAATCAAAGAAACTATTGACATCTATCTGAAGCAGTTGAACGCATATCTATCTGTTCAAGAAAACTTGATTAAGAATAATGCTTCTATTTCCTTTATCAGGACTTTTCTAGATATGCATAGCACCATTAAATCTAAAAATGAATTAAAGAGCTTCATTTATGCATTACAAAAAGCAGTATCTAAAAAAGAAATCACCAAAAATGATCCTTATGCTATGCACATAGATAAGTTACAACATAAATTGATCAAACAGCATAATGAAATGATCCTGCAGGAACAGGTAAAAATTATCATCAATCGCAAATGGCGATCTGAACTTAAAACTATTGTGAATCAAAACCCAACAGTGGGTTTATCAGGTATTGAGTATATGGTTTCTAAAGAGAATAAAAACATCCCTATTACCGATACCAAGAATAATATATTGTTTACGTCATTTGATCAACAGCCCTTGACCAGCACTACCCCTACGTTTCGATTACCTGGAGCAATGGGAGAACTGTTGGGAGATTTAGAAAAGTTTGAATTAGCTATCACCATTGAAGGTGATCAAGGAGGTGGTAAAACAAGATTTACATATCAACTAGCAGATGCATTTGCTGAAATGGGAAATAATGTTGCCATTTTCACTTTGGAGATCGGCGGTAAATCAGACTTGATCACCAGGATGAAAAATGAATACCTTAGTCCACAAAATAGAAATCGTATCTCTAGAGCAGACAGGCTTCCCAATGGATACAATACAATTACAAGTGCCGTTGGTACATTTGATGTTATTATTATCGATAGTTGGAATAAAACGGGATTACCTTCACAAGACTTTGACCGCTTACGAAAGCAGTATCCGGATACTATCTTTATTGTCATTTTTCAGCGTACCACTCAGAAAACTATTCGTGGAGGAACAGCACCTTTATACGATGCTGGGATCAATATTGAAGTAATCAAAGTAGATGATACCTTCCAGAATAATTATGCTGTTACTTCCAAGAATAGATATGGCATTACTGGAATCAAATACAATATTTCTACCAAACAAATTATCGGAGCTGCAGAGACTAATCCAGAATTAGAAGAACAACCTCAAAAAGCAATGGTATGACTTATTATCTCAATATTATAAAAACGATCTGGAGGCTACTGCCGATAGCGTTAGTTATTCTAGTAGTAATATTGTTTTTCCAATGGAAAAGAGAACGCCAAAAAATCTCGGATTTTAAGGAGATTCAGAGTGCCCAATTCCAGGAGATAGAAAAATGGAAAGATCAGGAGGGTAAAAGCAGAGCCCGAGCAGAAATAGCAGAAATCAATGCCAGAAATGCAAAATTGGTCATGAATGAAGAACTCCGGCAACTACTGAAAAAAGAAGTTGGAAACCTGAGACGTAACTTGATCAGTTACTCAGCGGTGAAATCATCTACTCAAGGCAAATTTAAAGCAAAAGGAAAAGACACAATGTATGTAGTCAATGAATTAAAATCATTGCCTGCAAAACAATTTGGAATCCATAATCCAGATCTGGATTTTGAAGGTATCTATGTCCCTGAACTGGATACTTTAATGGCTAATTATAAAATCATTCACAACTTTGATATTTATTACTATTACAAAAAGCCTGGTAAGTCTCCCTGGAATCTATTTCGAAGAAAAAGAGCAGTCGCTGAGATCAAATTTCATAACCACGGATCACAAGCGGATAGTTTGTTTACAATTGTTTTGGAGCGGAAAAAAGGATTGCTAAAAAGACTTTTTAACAAATAAAAATCTGTTTACAACTTTAATGATGGAATATTTCCTAATTTTATACTTTTAACTAGGAAATAATCCTAGTTATGAAAAAAGTTTTAGTCGCGGAAAATATCATTTTGGATAAAGAATTATTTGATACGTTTTACTCAGATGCGAAAAGAAAAGGTGTTTTAGTAATCTCTAACGAAAAAGGAAGAGCTGAGATGAGTATGGGCATTTTTATGCTTAATGGTATCCCTGATCTATCAAAAGATGATTATTATATAAAAAAAGTCCTCTTTGGTTTAATCCAAAAATACGGTCGCTTTCATTTTACTACCAAAAGATTTCAAGAGAAAATGTTGTTATACGAGTATGAACCAGAGACGAAGACTTGGAGGAGTTATAACACTTTTGAATATAGGCAATGACTAAATTTATTAATCCTCCTGACTGACTGCATAGTTATTTGATTTAGAAAAAACAAGTTTTTTTTTGGGGAAATAATAGTGTTTTAAATTTTTATTATTAACTTAGAGCAACGTAAAATTTACAGAAACCCTGTATCCAGATTCATTTTGGATATGGGGTGTTTTGTTTAAAAAGGGTTTAGGTAATATTAAAATATAGTTTTTATGTGGTACAATGACTTGCGTCCAAAAAAAGAATTAATCCCAAATAAATATAACCTTACGTTTTATGAAGAAAAATTATTATTAAGTAATGCTGATAAAAAGCGAACCATTACTAATTTACTAACTCTAAAATCTGGACTAAACAATAACGTTCCAAGTAAAAAAATAGATAATAACATTCTAATTGCTTCATGGAATATTAAAGAATTTGGACATTTAAAAGAACGACTTCCTGAATCATACTATTATATAGCTGAGATTATAAACTCGTTTGACTTAATAGCAATTCAAGAAATTAAAACTTCACTTTTTGATCTTGGTAAAATTATTAAAATATTAGGAGATCATTGGTCTTATATAATTACAGATATAACTGAGGGGAAAAATGGTAATAGAGAACGTTTTGGATTCATTTATGATACCCGAAGAATAAAGCATTCGGGATTATCGGGAGAATTAGTTGTATCTCCAGAAATGACAGATGATGATGAATTCAAACAATTAAAGCGAACACCTTCTATAACAGGATTCAAATGTGGATGGAAAAAATTTGCAGTTGTTGGTGTACACTTGCATCCAGGTAATAGTACAAATGATAAAATAATTCGAAAAAAAGAAATTGAGTTATTATTAGACCTTTATTCTGAGAAAAAAGCTAAGAAGCACTTATGGAGTGAGAATTTGATTATTCTAGGAGACACAAATTTATATAATGACAATGAAGATATTATTGAACTATTATTAGAGCAGGAATTCATAGAATGTGACGGTCTCAAAGGAAAACCCACAAATGCTAGTCTAACTGAAGCTTACGATAGGATTTTTCTAAGTGTTGATAAGTATTTCAAGTTAAAGAAAAATAATAATTTAGAAAGTGGAAGTGTCTTCAATCTTTATGATTACGTTTACACGGAAGAAATGGTTTCTTATTATCACAATAAGATGCTTTTGCATAAAGATGATCCGTCTACTTTGATAGATGATATAGCATTTTTGAAATATTATAATAGATACTGGAAGAGAAATCAGATGTCAGATCACCTACCTATCTGGATAGAAATATTAGAAGATTCTTCATCAGATTTTTTACATGATAAATTGTTATGACGTTCCTTTTCTTAACAATTCCAATTAAAGATTAAGAGATTTATTTAAAAGTAAAACCATGGATCAATCAGAAAAAGAATTAGAAAAACAAAAAAAACTTCTTGAAATTAAAGAACATCAAATTAAAAATAAAACTATTTGGTTGGCTATTTTAATTCCTTTGATAATATCACTAGTCTCAAATATTTTCAGTTATATTAATAATGAGGATTCTAACAAAAGAATTTTTACAAATAACCAAATTTCTGCTTTCCTAGAATCAGATGAGGAATACTATGAGGTTCGAAAGAAGATGAAGTTTTTAACAGACGCGGGTTTACTAGGAGAAGATTCAAAAGGAGAAATACTTGAATCCTTGGAAAAACATCTAACAAGTTATTCTGATCACTCCGAATATTTCTTACAGGGAGATATCCAATTTATGAGAGCACTCAAGTATCAGAATAATGATAGTCTTATTAAAAACAAGCATGTAAGAGATTCGGTTATCTATACGAATTATAAAAATGCTATTAAGAACTTCACAAAATCTATAGCCATAAATAAAAATGGATATACTACTTATAACCAATTAGGAACAGTTTACTATAACCTAGCATTATATTCTGAATATGACTATTTTTACGAAGATGCTATAAAATATTACGATTCAAGCTACGCTATTAAGCCCCGCGATAATCCTATTTTTTATAAAGCTCTATGTCTGTACCAACTCGGAGATTGCAAAAAGTTTAATAAATTATTGAAAAATAAAGAATTAAGAGAACTCTCTAAAAAAAGAAAAAGTTTGTTAAAACAGTATTCAGAATTTTGCATTAATTAATGGAAATCTTAATCAAATCGAGGTGATTTTAGTGATTATCTTTTTTATATCTTGATAATCTTGATTTTCCATTGACAACCACTTTTTCAAAAACATCTTGTGGATAGATGCAATAGTTTCAGAATTACTGATTCCTTGAGTAATTAAAGCAATTTTTGCATACTTCTCTTTAAATGAACTTGCAGACTCTATTTCATTCCTATATTCATCCAGCTTAGTACTTGAAGACGTAACAACACTAATAAGTTTGTTAGCCATATCGGAATCCCAAATAATTTCTTCAGGTATGTTTTTAGGTAGATAAAAAACATTTGCTAAATAATAATCTAAGTAAGACTTCAAAAGTTCGATTTGTTGTGATTTGTTTCCTCCCAATGAGCCACCATCTACCGAAAATTTAATATTTTCTCCTGTTTGATCTTTAATTTTTTTTGTAAAGTTGGTGATGGTTAGATCGCTAGATTTAAAGTCACGCCAATTATAATGTAACTGAGGTGGCTTTTGATCACCATCAAACAATATGTAATTTTTTGAATTAGGTTCCCTGCTATAAACGGTGGTAAACTCTTTTTTAATAACAGTTTCACCACCGGGATTAAACTTTACATCATATAAGCTTCTTGTCGCCTCACCCATTTTATCAAGTACTCCTTCAATAATATTCTGTGCAAGTATATCTTCAACTATAAGATTTTTTTTATTCTCCTGTGGATATTCAACATAAAAAAAAGCTTCTTTTGGAGACAAATTTTCTTTTACAAAAAATCTACCTGTGTTAGGATTTTGATAAAACACCTTTAATGCCTCATTAGGCATCCCTTTTGCTATTGATGGTGAATGAGTAGTTAAGACAATCTGATGCTTTTTCTTTATTATCTGTTGTAATAAAAAATCTCTTAGCCTTTTTTGTGCTCCAGGATGGAGAGAAACTTCCGGTTCATCTAACAAGATTAATGAATAATCAGGTGCAGACAACACTTCTGTAACTAATCTAAAAACGGCCATTTCTCCACTTCCAGCAAACGCCTCAGAATATTTAGCGTATGAAGTGTTAAAAAGAACTGAATACCCTTCATTCCTGAAAAGTTCATGGTATACGGAAACGCCCGAAGTATATTCTCGTCCTAAAATAAAAGAGATTGCTTTTAAAATGTCTTGAGAAAATACCTCAACCTCATCATTGAGTTGTCTTGTACTAGAATTAATGAATTTTTTCTTTTTTTCTAGAAGTTTTTTTAAAGAAGCCGATTTTGTCCTAATAAATTCTTGCTTATTTTTAGATTTTCTATCTTTTACATTACCAAAGTAAAAGAATTTATCAAAAGCACTCAGTTCAGCTCTGAAATCCAAATAAACTACTTTCTTTTTTATTGGTGAATCACGGTCATTCTTATTTTTTCGGGTCTTCATCCCTGCCCATTTTAAAGGTCTACTTGTCTCCCAATAATTAGGGTCGTTTTCTCTTCTAATCCTCGCTTTTAACACCTCTTTTTCAACACCATTATCATCAACAAATCCATACCAAAATGAATGTCTTTTTTTCTTGTTATTGTAATAGTCAACAGGATCTACTTTGGTATCAAACCAAAATTGATAAGGAGTATATCTGTCTGGAGCACCATAAAGCGCATGAAGACTAGAGCTTTTACCACATCCGTTTTGGCCGATAAAAATCGTTAAAGGAAAATCAAACGTTATTTTTGAGTCCAGTTCCATGTTTCTATAATACGGAAACTGTATAAAGTCAATATATGATTTGAATTTCCCAGAAAATTTTATCCTGGTAATAGTTGAAATTATGTTTTTTAGATTGTTATCCAAGTTTCATATTTGGTAAATCAATACCTATTGAGTTCCCATAGGCAAATGACTGATTAGCTATTCTTTGTGTGAAATTTTCTTTTGAAGTAGTTACATATTCTAAAATCATTGGTTTACAACAATAGTATGATTTTAAATTATTTAAATTATTCTCAGGAATAAATATAGAAAAGGGTTTGCATTCCCATTTTATAGCCCAAACAGAGCTTTTTGGCTTAATAAGCGAAAAATAATTCGTCTCAATATCCTTTGCTGCAGATGATTTTGTATACTCCTTTACATTTTCACTTTTTATAAAATAAAAGTTGTTGTTTACCTTTGTTGGATCCACACAAACACATGATGGGGTAATACAAATCATGTATTCATCTTCATCTGATTGATTTTCTTGATCGCCAGAGTAATTTACTTTGAAAATATCCCCAAAACCTATTTTGGGGGAATTCAGAAGTCTACTTTCTCTATTTACTGTCGAAAGCTTATAGCCCAGTTCACCTATTTCAGCTTTTATTTCATGTCCTTTAAGATCTTTATAGTTTCTTGTTTCTACATAGCTACTAATAGTATTAAAAATAGTAGGTGGATTGTTAAAATTATAAGATTCTACCTCATTCATCCAACATTTAAGTAGAAAATCAAAAAATTCATTTTCTGGATTTGATGATCTTTTTTGGTAATTCTGCAAATGATGAAAAAAAGCTTTCTCATTTAGTGAAGAAATTGAATTGCCAATTTTTGACAAGTCATCTCTTAGCTTATCTTTCATTTCAATACTAAGAAGTGTTAAAAAATTATGTGGATCCTTGGATATTAAATCGCTAAACGATTTAAATACCTCTTCTGGCTTAACTCCATCACCGTTGTCTGTATTTTTTGAAAAAATGGTGACTATTGAATCATTAATTTTCATTCCTAAATCAGAAGAGTCGATACGCTTAAAGAAAGATGTAATATTGTTTCTAGTCTCAAGGGATAAATAAAGAAGAAGTTCAATTCCTTCATTAAGTTCAATAGAGAAAGTTTCTTTAAGAGATCCCTTTAATTTTGTCAACACCTTACTTTGTTTATTAGTAATGGTATTAAATTTTTCGTTTATACTTCTCGCTATTCTACCTTTGGTTTCGTCTCTAAATTTTTCTGCATTTTGATTCCAAAATTCAAAAAATAGATTGTTATTTTCATTAAGCCAATCAATTATTTCTTCTTCATCCGGTTCTTCCTCAAAACAGCCTTCAAAACTTGATTTGAAGTTCTTACTAAATTCATTTCTTTTTGTTTCAATATCTTTATTCAGAAAAGGATTAAATTGCTCAATTAATTGGACAATTATAGACTTAAAATCTTCATTTGGTAAGTGAGTATATATTATTATAAATGGAACACTAGTATATTCGTTAGATTCGATCGCTTGTTTCAATATTTCAATAGTAGATTCAAAATTACCTTTTCCTTCTAACTCCCAGTCTATTACAAGAAGATCTTTATTGTTAAGCATATAATCAGGGCGCCAACTTTCTTCAATATTTTTAAAATTATAAATATCAATATCACAAGAACCATGTTCTCTAAAAGAATTGTAAAGTTTTTCGGGAATATCTTTAAATAATTGTATTTTCCGGTTATCCCTTTCAGACAATTCTTGATTTCTTTCTATTATTCCTTTCTCTGTCATATATGGTTGTTCAAACATATCATCAAGACAAACTGCAGATCTAATAGATCGTTTTATTACCTCATTTGCAATGGATTCAAAAGTCATTTTAGTAGGTTATTTAGATTTTTTAATAATAAAACAAGCTCCGTTAAGTTTATTCTTGGTGGGGTCGTTAGAAGCAAATATCTCGTAACCTATCGATTGTAAATTCTTTTTAGCTAAATATAATCCGATACCTCTACCATCCCTTTTTCTGGTAAAGAAAATAGTAAAGACATCTTCCAGGTGAGAATCATCTATAGGTTCACCTGAATTCATAATTCTAATTTCCTGATCTTCTAGTTCTATTCTTATTTTACGATCTTCAACTGGAATCAACCAATAATTTGCGTTACTGATTATATTCAAAAAAACCGGTTTTACTATGGAATCATAAGAGAAGAAGTCGTACTCTCTAAATGCATCATTTACTGAGAAATCAATTCTATATCTTTTAAAATCATTTTTAAAGAAATCTTTGATGTATTTTTCTATTTGATGTCCGTAAATTACTTCTCTTACTCTTCTACTAGTCCTATATAGAGGTTTTAATAACTTGTAATTACCTTCCATATGTTGGAAAGCATTTTTAAGCTGTTTGAAACTGAAATCTATTTCCTTATTCTTTCGAGCAAATTGATCTATTTCATTAATAGCGTCATTCATTTGAGAATACATGACATTAAATTGATGATCAATAATCTCAATGGACATACCTAATTGAGCAAGTTCTTCATAATCTTGTATTCTTTTCTCTAATTCTATATTTTGCTTTTCGTACCAACTCCTCAAAAAGTCATCATCAACATCAATCTGTAGATTAGAAACATGGGTTATAAAACCTCCAAAAGATTCCTGAATTGTAATTTTCTGCTCCTCAATAATTGATTCCAGATTCTTTATTTTCGCGGTAATGTCTTCTTTTGTATCTGAAGTATTAAGTTTAAGAGGTTCAGATTGTATTTTAAAAAGATCAATTTGTACATCTTTTTCCTCTCCCAAAGACTTATATATTCTATCAAAACCCTCACTAGAAACAGATTGAAAATTAGAAAATTGCTTTCCTAAAAATTTTATATGAGATCGGAATTTGTCATTAAATTCCAGTTTTAGATTTTCTGTATTTATACGTTCTCTTGTTTTCTCTACAATCTTAACACAGGATCGAACTCGATCCTCAGTAGCGCGATACGATTTTTGGTAAGAATGATATTCTTTTTCTTGCCTTTGGGTAACTGATACATTCTGAGGTTTTTGAAGTTTTAATGATCTTAGTTCATTCTTTTTCTCTTCTAACACACTAATCAACCCATTGTAACTGTTATAATTGATCTCTATTGCTTCTGATTCTTTGGTAATTTTGCCTTCCAATTCATCAATCTCTTTTAGGAGTTCAGGAATTTTTGTTGTGTTTTCTTTTAAGTCTTCAAGAAATGCCTTTTTTGTTTTTTTGTTTTTCTTTTTAGCTGCGTTGGATTGTTTTTTGTATTTCGATTGAATTTCAGATAGTTGTTCTTCTCGATAAGTAGAATATTCCTCGTTCTTAGAATCAACTCTCATATAGCGTTTAGCTACATCTATAAAGAATTCAATTAGATCATCTCTAAACTCCCTATAGGCTTTATTCTGAATAAATCCTTCTCGACCTGCTTTATCTCTTAAAGTGGGGTTTTTTTCTCTAGAGAGGTCAATATATCCCATAAACCTTCTATGGCTAAAGAAATAATATCCTGCACCTAAGCTTCTTCTCTTTTCAAATTCTAAAAAATCTGCTTCTGTTCTACCATAAGGTAAAACGCGAAAATCATCTCTATAAATATACAAACCACCAAAGGTTTCAAGTTTTTCATCAATAATTCTGTATTGTTCATTATTAAGCTGTGAACTTGAAATATTACCTTCAACAGATCCCCATTCAATAGCAAAAGGGCCATAAGTTGTTTTACCTGGAGGGCGGTTAGGGCGAAACGTATATTTTTCTCTTTTATTAAACACCTTGATCTCTCCCGAGAAAAAACCATTTTCATCAAACTCACCTTTTAACCAGTGGTCTGCATTTCTCATTTCTTTCTGAGTAAAGAAATCATCAATCAAGTCGTATTTACCGCTAGCATCATAAATTAAGAAATGGGTTTCAAAATCTTTATCTGGATCCTTTAAATCATTATGTAACCCACTAAGAGAAGCTCTTAAATATGTAAGAGAACTATCTCCCTTTAATTCTATTCTATCTTTATCAGAAAGCTCTAATATCTGATCATGAGGAGTTAAAGTTATAAAAGTGGTACAATGATAATTTACATCACAAAATTTGGAAATTAGTTCTTCTTCTATAAAATCAGGCAAATCAAAAGAATTCCAATCTCTTATAATATCTTCTCTATATTCTTTCTGATCTTCCCATTTTTCTTTTTTGAGATTTCCTTGAAAGGTTTTTTTAGCTTTTGATAATTCAGAATTGAATTCTTTTATCGTGTCAAAAGAAAATAATGGAATGTTTAAATCCTCTAAGAAGAAATCATAATTATCCAAAATCCGCCAATCCATTATCATAGCATTAGCTTTTTCACCTTCCTTTTTGGACAACATTAGCATCTGGCTTCCTAAATAGGATACAGATAAACGACCAATTCCTTTTTCTCCCATGGGAGTTCTCTCCTTTAAACCGAAATGAGGCTGGATTCTTTGCCCCCTAGCTTTAGAGTCAGTTCCAAGTACAAACCATCTGTTTAAAATATCAGATTCAGACATACCAAACCCGTCATCTGAAAGTAAAAAAATAGGTCTTTGATTATCCTTGTAAGAATCTAGAAAAAGCTTACAAGTTAAGTTTTTAGCATAAGCATCATAACCGTTCTTCCATAATTCAGTAATTGCCGTTGGTAAATCTGCTATTTGGCCTTTTCCAAGTAGTTCTACAGCACGTGCTTTTGCTTTGAATGTTGCCATTTATCCCATTGATTTTTTATTGATAATCCTATCTTTTCGGCTAATTTAGGGGGTACTGCATTTCCAATCATAGTAGCAATTGCTCCTTGATTAGACGAATAGAAATGGTAGTCCAGCGGAAACGACTGTAATGTCGCTCCTTCTCTTAAAGAGAGTCCTCTATCCTGTTCGGGGTGTGAATATCTTCCTGTACTTGTATATATAAAACGTGTAGTTATAGTTGGTGAAGGTTTGCTCCAAAACAATCTCCCATAAACATCATAATGACCTTTGTGGGTTTTATAGCATTCTAATTGCAATTCTTTATCATTTTCCCAAGCTTTACGCGTCCCTCCATTTTTAGGTATTTTCTTAACTCTTTTAAGGTTTAAATCAGAAAGCTTTGCAACGGAATGTTGTAATTTTGAACTATCCTTATACCCATCTTGGATAGGGGGAAACTTATTGTAATCCCCTATTACTTCCTGTACAGTTATTATTTTGCTTTTCTCCTTTTGTTCTTCTGGAAGTTTAATTTCATCAATAACTCTGGACGCGATAAGTACATATCGTCTTCTATTTTGAGGAACATCAAAATATTTGGCATTCCGAACACCGTCATCGAAAGTATACCCTTCTTTTTTCAAAGTTTTTTTGAATCTATCTATCGGACTTCCATCTTTCGTTCCTAATCCAGGAACATTTTCAATAAAAACAAAACCAGGTTTATATAATAAAACAAATTCCTTAAAGTCGTCTAACAATAACCTCCCAGCTTCCGATTTTGTTTTGTCTGATTTCAAATTAGAATAATACTGACAAGGACTACAACCTACAAATATAAGATTGTCATCATTTTCTTGTATTGGGAGTAATTCCTTTAACCTTTCTGGATGCAAACTTAATTCAGAAACATCTTCATTTATAAAAGTTGTCTTATTATTTTCCTCATAGGTTTTTTTAAACTTTGGATCGATGTCAATTCCTCCGAGTACTTTAATACCAATTTTAGAAAAACCACAAGTGACTCCACCCGCTCCACAGAAGAAATCTACTGCTTTTAATACGTTTCCTGAAAGTGTATTACTGTCTTTTGAATTCAAATAACTTGTTTTTTTAAGGAAAACTATTTAATAAAAATAGAATTAGGGGAAATTTAATATTATTTACGAAATATTTAAAATCAATTTGGGGTATAGTTTTGCAAACTTTATTAACATTTACAAAAAACACAAGTTCGGTTTTATGAATACCGAAGACACAAACAAACTTGAAACCTATATGTTTTTCAATAAATAACTATTATTTAATAACTTGAAAAATTAAAAAATTAAAATTAGTCTTACTATCAAAATAGTATCAAGACATTGAATAAATGTTGAAACTATGTTGAAACCAGCAGAGAATTAAACAGTTTCAAAACAAAATAGGAAACGTCTAAAAACAAAGAAACCCTTTGAAAATCAAAGGGTTTGCTTATGTACTCGGGACGGGACTTGAACCCGTACGTCCTAATGGACATTGGATTTTAAGTCCAACGTGTCTACCAATTCCACCACCCGAGCGTGGTATATTTCCTCAGAGCGAAAGACGAGATTTGAACTCGCGACCCTCACCTTGGCAAGGTGATGCTCTACCCCTGAGCTACTTTCGCAGTAATTTTATGAACTTCGCAATGTGTTATTGCGGATGCAAATTTAAAACATTTCTAGTAATACCAAAGTCTTTTCTAAAAAAAGAATAAAAAACTTTACACTGTAGAAGCTTTCTTCCTGGTTAACATACGTTTAATCTCATTTAATTTCATCAAAGCTTCTACCGGAGTAAGCGTATCTATGTCAATATTTACGATTTCATCCTTAATTTCTTCTAATAAAGGGTCGTCCAGATTAAAAAAACTTAATTGTAATTCATCTTCTTCTTCTTGGATTCCCTTTATTTTATCAGTTAATTCTTCACTGCTATGAGATTTCTCTAATTTCTTAAGCATCTTATTAGCTCTATGAAGCACTTGCTGAGGCATTCCTGCCATCTTAGCCACATGAATACCAAAACTATGCTCACTTCCTCCAGGAACTAATTTCCGCAGAAAAAGCACATTATCTTTCAATTCTTTTACCGCTACATTGTAGTTTTTGATTCGATCAAAAGTCTCACACATTTCATTAAGCTCATGATAATGTGTCGCAAATAACGTTTTCGGTCTTGCCGGATGTTCATGGAGAAACTCACTAATGGCCCAAGCAATAGAAATTCCATCATAAGTACTGGTTCCACGACCTATTTCATCAAGTAACACCAAGCTTCTATCCGATATATTATTTAGAATGTTTGCTGTTTCATTCATCTCTACCATAAAAGTAGACTCTCCCATAGAGATATTATCGCTCGCTCCTACTCTAGTAAATATCTTATCTACAGCTCCTATCTTCGCTTCATCTGCAGGAACAAAACTTCCCATTTGTGCTAATAAAACAATTAACGCTGTTTGTCTTAATATGGCCGACTTACCACTCATATTAGGACCTGTAATCATAATCATCTGCTGATCTTCTCTATTCAAAGAAACATCATTCGCAATATATTGTTCCCCTGGAGGTAATTGTTTCTCAATTACTGGATGACGTCCATTTTTAATTTCCAGATGATGAGAATCATCAATAATAGGACGTGTGTATTTATTTTCTTTGGCTAACTGAGTAAATGAGCACAAACAATCTAGTTGACCAATTAAAGTAGCGTTTAGCTGTACTGGTTTGATATATTCACTCATCCATACAATCAGATCACTAAACAATTGTTGTTCTAATGATAGAATTTTTTCTTCGGCTCCAAGAATTTTAGCTTCATATTCTTTTAATTCTTCAGTTATATATCTTTCAGCATTAACCAGTGTCTGCTTGCGGATCCAAGTTTCAGGAACTTTATCTTTGTGAGTATTCCTTACTTCAATATAATACCCAAAAACATTATTAGAAGCTATTTTTAGAGAAGTAATCCCTGTAGCTTCCGTTTCACGTTCCAGCATTTTATCCAGATAATCTTTACCAGAGAATGCTATAGACCGCAACTCATCTAACTCCTCCAGATATCCATCTGCTATAGTATTTCCTTTTAGAATATTTACGGGAGCCTCTTCATTAAGCGTTTCTTTAATTTTATTTCGTAACAATTCACAATCGTGAAGTGTATCTCCGATTACTTTTAATGCTTCATTATCGCTATTAGCTGCTTGCGCCTTAATCGGCACTATAGCTTCCAGGGAATTTTTTAATTGAATGATTTCTCTAGGATTTACCTTTCCAGTAGCTACTTTAGAAATCAAACGTTCTATATCCCCGATCTGCTTAATTTGATGTTGAATCTTCTGATGTAACACCCCATTATCCAAAAAGTATTGTACTACTTCATGGCGTTTTTGGATACTTGCAATATTTTTAAGCGGTAATGCCAACCATCGTTTTAAGGTACGACCTCCCATCGGAGAAATTGTTTTATCAATTACATCTATTAGCGTTACGGCATTAGCAGCATTAGGATTATACAACTCCAAATTACGAATTGTAAAACGATCCATCCATATATATTCATCCTCTGCAATACGTTGTATCGTAGTTATATGCTGCAATTTATGATGTTGTGTCTCTCCTAAATAATGAAGAATTACACCTGCGGCAATAACACCTTCCTGCAAGTGATCTACTCCGAATCCTTTTAAAGAAGTAGTTTCAAAATGAGTATTTAGCGTCTCATTTGCATAATCTGTTTTAAAGACCCAATCTTCTAAGAAAAATGTATGAAAATCATTGCCGAAATCATTCTGAAAGTTTTGCTTTTTTGGTTTAGGAATTAAAACCTCACTTGGATTAAAATTACGTAGCAACTTATCCATCTGTGCCACATCTCCTTGTGCCGTTAAGAATTCTCCGGTAGAAACATCCAAAAATGCAACTCCTAATTCTTTTTTACCGTAATGTAAAGCACATAAAAAATTATTGGTTTTACTCTGTAAAACCTCATCATTTAGTGCAACTCCTGGAGTTACTAACTCTGTTACTCCTCTTTTGACAATAGTTTTGGTCTGCTTGGGGTCTTCTAACTGATCACATATGGCAACTCGTTCTCCAGCCTTTACTAATTTAGGCAAATATGTATTTAAAGAATGGTGCGGAAATCCAGCTAAAGCAGTTTCGTTTTCACTACCATTACCTCTTTTAGTCTGCACAATATTAAGAATTGCTGCTGCTTTAATAGCGTCTTCGCCAAAAGTCTCATAAAAATCCCCTACTCTAAACAGCAACAATGCGTCAGGATATTTAGCCTTAATCGCATTGTATTGCTTCATTAATGGGGTTACTTTTTTTTCTTTTTTTGCTGCCAAAAGGATATGATTTTTCTAATTTGGCTAAAGTAGGTATTCTCCATTTTTTTTTGAAACCTAGTTAAAAGGAGTTATTCATTTTTATTCACAATTTTTCCAAACTATCTAACGAGAACATTATCAGATTTATACCTTTCTTCCTTTTTATTGATTCTACTCTGTAAAAAACATATGATTTAGTAAAATTCAACGTTTATAAAAAAAATGACTTTTTATTAATATCCTTTTAGACAGCGTTTATGAAAGTTGACAAATCTCAATAAATTGTTTGATAAATATCTAAAGTTAAACAATAATAAGTCCTTAATTTTAAAATCTGTAAACTCATAAACCTACTCAAAATCATGAAAACAAGTAAGAAATCATTGTTTCTACTAATACTTCTGTTTATAACAACTATAGGAAGTCTTATAGCAAACACAGACAAATATCGTCTGACTTGGAGAACAGATCCATCAACCACAATGGTTATAGGATGGAATCAGATCAGTGGCAATTCTCCTGTAGTTTATTATGGAATCGAAGATTTTGGAACTAATTATAATTCTTATCCAAATAACAAAACTGTCGACAGAACAGTTTCTAGAAAAGGTATGGATAATAACTTTGCAAGATTAACAGGATTACAACCGGATACCGCATATTATTTTGTAATTAAAGATAGTGAAGGTGTCTCTGATCGATTTTGGTTTAAAACTGCTCCAAATGATCCTAATACCAGATTATCTATTGTTGCAGGAGGTGATTCTAGAAATAATAGAACTCCAAGACAAAATGCTAATAAGCTAGTTTCTAAACTGAGGCCACATGCGGTGTTATTTGGAGGTGATATGACAGATGACTCTACAAACTCACAATGGCAAAACTGGTTTAATGACTGGCAATTAACTATTGGATCTGATGGTAGAATGATTCCTGTGGTAGCCGCTAGAGGAAATCATGAAGACTCTAATAACGTTAGAGATTTATTTGATATCCCTACAGATGCTGGAGGGGAATACTATGCATTAAGTTTTGGAGGTAATTTAATAAGGACTTATACACTTAACACGGAAGTGACTCCTGGAGGCACCCAAGGCAATTGGTTACAGAATGATCTAACTGCAAATGCAGCAAATCACTTCTGGGCAGTAGCTCAATATCATAGAGCTACCCGACCTCATCAATCCGGAAAATCAGAGCAGAATGATCAATATGAAGCTTGGTCTAAACCATTTTATGACCACGCCGTGCAGTTAGTAATGGAAAGTGATTCCCACGTAGTCAAACGTACCTGGCCAATCAAACCTTCTACAGGAAATGGTAGCGATGAAGGTTTCATTAGAGCAGATACAGATCCCAATAGTGCTATCTATGTAGGAGAAGGATGCTGGGGAGCTCCTACCAGAAGCGCCAATGATTCGAAAGATTGGACAAAGGCTTCTGGTTCTTTTAATCAATTTAAATGGTTATGGATAGATAAGGAAAAGATCGAACTAAGAACTATAAAAGTGGATAACGCTGATGAAGTTGGACTGTTAAATGATACTAATTTATTTACACTCCCTTCTAATATTGATCTATGGAATCCAAATGGAGGAACAGTAGTAAACATTGAGAATCCACACACTGGAAACGTATTAAGTACAGAAGATGTTAATGTAACTTCCAATTTCAGCATATATCCTAATCCTATAATATCAGGATTACTGACTATTAACAACACTAATTATTCAGAAACAGAAAATAATAGTGCCGTTATTAGAGATATTCTAGGTAAGGTTATTGAGAAAATTGATTTCACCTCTAAAATCACTAAATACAATACTGATCATTTAAGATCTGGTGTATACTTTATGAATGTCACTACAGAAAAAGGAAACAAAAGCTACAGATTTATAAAGGGGTAGCACTTTCTTATTACTTTACTTTTAGCAACTTTTGGGATCCTAAAAAGGTGGTCCGAAATTATGTGTTAGAAAGTTATACCTTTGACCCATTATTTAATAAAATCATCAATTAATAAAATTGCTACCGCAAAATAATGGCTCGTAAACTAAAGAACAGTGAACTTGATCGTAAAACCATAACAGAGTTCAAAACGGCTAAAAAAACACCTTTGATTATTATTCTAGATAACATCAGAAGTCTTAATAACATTGGATCTGTTTTTAGAACCGCTGATGCATTTTTGATCGAAAAAATATACCTCTGTGGGATTACCGCTACTCCACCGCATAAAGATATTCAGAAAACCGCGTTGGGAGCTACTGATACTGTGGATTGGGAGTATACAGAAAATACAATAGATCTGGTTACCAAACTCCAATCCGAAAACATCAAAATCCTATCTATTGAGCAAGCAGAAAACGCTACAATGCTAAATACTTTTAGCCCAGAACCTAATCAAACCTATGCTATTATTTTTGGAAATGAAGTCAAAGGAGTTCAACAGGAAGTAGTTTCTGCAAGTGATCAAGTTATTGAAATTCCTCAATATGGAAGCAAGCACTCCTTAAATATCTCTGTAAGTACTGGAATTGTAATTTGGGATCTGTTTTCGAAATTATAAAAAATCTTAAACAAATTAGCTTACTAACAAAAAGGGGCTCTACAAATTTCTATTTAACTTTTAACTTCAACCAAAAGTAGGTTGCTATTCATCCATCTGAAATCATTTTTGATATTCAAAAAAAGAAAAAATGGCTATCAACGAAAAGCAAAATTTACAATATTAGAATTATCTTGATTTGCATTAACTATTAGGCTGATCAGTATCAAATTACCCTTTGACAAAATCATAACGTAAATGATATTTAGAAACTGATTTTGGAAACGTTAACCTAAACTCTTAATCTACTAATGAAACCTAAAAATCCATTAAAAATAAACAAAACCTAGCAAGATTTGTATCAATTTTGTTAACTGCTTGAATTTTCTTTCGAGTAGTTTTACACTTCACACTAAAAAGTCTCAAATCAATTTTTCTTAACAGAAAAATATTGAAGATTTAATTTCCATTCGTAAAATAATAATTCATTTTTATCTATTTTTAATAATACTCAACTAATTTATATAAGGCATCAATGAATAATTCAGAAACAATCAATCCAAGGCTTATTTCTATTTTAAAAATATCCGCTTTTTTGATTTTTTTAGGAAGAGCTTATCAGCATATAGTATGGGATGCCCCTTATCGTACATTTTTATGGGATGAATCTATGTTACAAGGTATTATAGAAAACATTTTCAATACTTCCTGGAATGAATATGTAACAAGTGGTGCGGTTGACAATGGAATAAACACAATGACAAAAGTCATAGGCGTATTATATTTAGCATGTGCCATTGTTGCTCTAATCATTAAACCAAATATGAAAAAAGTAGGTAAACTTTTTTTATTGGGCGGTAGTTTTGGACTCTTTATACTAGCTGTTCTGTATTGCAAACAAAAATTTCTTCACGTAGGGCAATTTTTTGAATATATGATTCAATTTATGTCACCCGTTCTATTGTATTTAGCATTGTTTACAACCGTCGAGTTTAAAAAAATCCGTTTAATAGCACTAATAGCTATCGCATTCACCTTTAGTTGTCATGGTCTCTATGCAATAGGGTATTATCCAAGACCAGGTAATTTCATCGACATGACTTTAAACACCTTACCTATCAGTGAACCTAGTGCTCATATGCTATTAAAAATTGCTGGTATTCTAGATTTTGTGGTTGCAATTGCCATTTTTATCCCAAAGATTTCTTATCCTGCTTTGGTCTATGCTTTTATATGGGGAGGACTCACTGCCTTAGCTCGTTTGGTAGGACATTTTCATATTGAGTTTTTAGGAAACTCATTTAATCAATGGACTTGGGAAGTTTTAATACGTTTACCACATGCATTGATCCCTTTATTTGTCATAGTAGCAGATCGACCAGAAATTTCTTTCTTTAAAAATAAATTACTTAATATTAAACAACACACAGAAACCGTATCATAATTATTTACAGTACCTATAAATTAAATTGTAAGATTTGTTTTGTAAGTTTAAGGCTAACTAACTCAATTACTATTCTTATAATGAAATACATCTCTGCAATACTGGTCATTTGTCTAACTTTAATAAGTTGTAACGAAAAAACAACAGAAGCTAAAAAAGAAGCATCTATGACAGAAGATCAACTGATCGCAAAAGCAAAAAAAATACATAAAAACGTTATTACACTAGACACACATTGCGATATTAATATTAAAAACTTTACAGATTCTATTAATTACACACAAGATCTAAACTCTCAGATTACCTTACCAAAAATGAATAAAGGTGGATTAGATGTTGCTTGGTTTATTGTGTATACAGGACAAGATTCACTGAACACCGAAGGGTTTGACAAAGCTCATAAGATTGCTATGTCTAAATTTGATGCAATTCACAGATTAGTAGACACCATTGCTCCGAACCAGATTGAATTAGCGTTAACTTCTGAAGATGTACGTAGAATTCATAAATCCGGTAAAAAGGTAGCGATGATTGGGATTGAAAACGGCTATCCAGTGGGAACCGATATCAATAATGTAAAAAAGTTTTATGATTTAGGAGGAAGATATATGTCATTATCTCATAACGGGCATAGCCAACTCTGTGATTCTAATACAGGTGAAGCGGATGATGTATGGCTACATAATGGATTAAGTGATCTAGGAAAAGAAGTAGTGGCCGAAATGAATAAATGGGGTATGATGATCGACGTATCTCATCCATCTAAGGAATCCATGCGTCAGATGATCGAGCTTTCTAAAGCGCCTATTATTGCTTCACACTCTTCCGCAAGAACGTTATGTGATCATAGTAGAAATCTAGATGACGAACAATTACAATGGTTAAAAGAAAATGGAGGTGTCGTGCAAACAGTCGCTTTTACTTCTTACTTAAATACTGAAAAATTCGAAAAGAGAGTTGTAAAAGAAGTAGAAATAGGAAAACAAATTGCGGATTCTATGGGTATTACTTGGTTAGAACGAGAAGAAGTTATGAAACTTAGTTCTGAAGAAAAAGAAACCTACTATGATTTTTTAGGAAAAATGGCCGCGATAAGACGGGCAAAGGTCAAAAAAATGACCGACTTACCTCCTGCTGTTGATGTGGTGGACTTTGTAAATCACATTGACTATATGGTTGAAAAGATTGGCATTAAACACGTTGGTATTAGTTCTGATTTTGATGGTGGTGGCGGAATCGAAGGCTGGAGTGATGCTTCAGAAACCTTCAATGTTACCTTAGAATTAGTAAAACGTGGATATACTGAAGAACAAATAGAAAAACTTTGGAGCGGTAATTTACTTCGTGTTTTGGATGAAGTTCAAAAAGTTGCTAATGAGCTTCAGAAAGGATAGATTATTTGGTCAACTGACTCAATATCCAAATATAATCTGCTCTGTTTAAAATAAAATCTTTTTCAGATATATCAATAACCTTTACATTAAAGTGTGCTTGTGATTTAATGAATTGCAAGTACCCTTTGTTAATCTTATTCAGATATTCTGCAGGGATTTTCTGTTCATAGTCTCGACCTCGTTTTTTTATGTTTTCTAACAACCGCTCTGTATTTTGATACAAATACACGTACAAACCTGGCTTTGGTAAATCCCTGTACATTATATCAAAAACCTTTTTGTACAGTTTATATTCATCTTCTTGCAATGTTACCTGAGCAAAAATCAATGATTTAAACACATCATAATCACTTACCACAAAATCTTTAAATAGATCCAATTGACCAATATCATCCTGTAATCGTTGATAACGATCTGCCAAAAATGACATTTCTAGCGGAAAAGCATATCGTTCCATATCTTCATAGAACTTGGGTAAAAAAGGATTATCTGCAAAACGTTCTAACACCAACTTAGCATTAAACTCTTCTGCTATCAGACGTGCTAGACTTGTTTTACCAGCTCCAATATTACCCTCAATAGTAAGGTATTGAAAAGTCGATAAGGAATATTTCGCCTTAGGACCTAGCATCACTTCAGACAGCTTAGTCACCACGGATACATCTGCAGTTTTCTCTAATAACTGATGTACAGTTTGATTTAATATTGGGTGCACTAATTCTGCTGCGATTTCTTCAAGAGGTTTCAAAACAAAAATTCGATCTTGCATAGATGGATGAGGAACAATCAAGTTCTCGGTTTCTATGATTCCTTCTGAAGAAAAAACAATATCCAGATCGATCGTTCTTGCTTCATATCCTTCCCCATCTTTTCTACTTCTTCCTAAAGAATTTTCTATTTCCAAAAGCTTATCCAATACTTCTGAAGTAGAATAAAACGTCTTCACAAGAATACAAGCGTTATAAAAATCATCACTACTAAATCCCCAAGCCGGTGTTTGATAAACACTAGAAACACTTACTACATTTCCGACAGTTTCATAAATTGCTTCTAAAGCTTGCTGAAGATAATCCAGTCGATTGCCTATATTACTTCCTAACGAAATATGTATATGATTTGATGTTTTCAAATGAGGATATTTATATTCTGATCAGAACTCCGTATTTTTAAGAACAAATTAAGGAAAACAAAACCACTTCACCTTATTTTTGGGCGAAGTATTATGAACTAATTATATTTTGAATAAAACTTCCCTAAATCTTAAAGATAAAATAACGGCATACAGGATTTACTTGATACTTGGAGCTTTATTTATTTCCTCTCTTGTAGCATCAAATCTTATTTTCCAGAAATTTTTTTACTGGGATTTTTTTGGAGTGTATACTTTCGAAATTTCTGTTGGAATTTTGCCATATCCAATTACTTTTTTAATCACGGATATTATTAGTGAAATCTATGGAAAAAGAAAAGCCAATCAAATTGTTACTGCTGGTATTTTCGCATCATTCTTTTCTTTACTAATTATATACGTTTCTAAAGAAGTTCCTGCCACGAGCTGGTCTCCTATTAATGATGAAATATTTACCAAAGTTTTTGGTGCAACTGTGGTAGCGGTTTTTGCCTCCATGATGGCGTATCTTTTTGCACAGTATATCGACATTCAGATTTTTCATTTTTGGAAAAGAATAACGAAAGGGAAACACTTATGGATCAGAAACAACTTTTCTACTTTTGCTTCTCAGTTTATAGATACTTTTACCGTATTATTATTGTTATGCGCTACTGGAGTTATTGATTGGGATCGTTTTGGAGTATTATTACTCAATGGGTTTTTATTCAAAGTATTGGTTGCGGCTTTTGACACTCCGCTGCTGTATATAGCTGTTTATTTCTTAAGAAAAAGGTTTGGACTAAAACAGGGAGGTGAATTAGCTCTTGAAATTTAAAAAAATCTAACAAATAGTTAACTCAAAAATAGCAACATCGTACCTTTGTAATGCGTTACTTTACATAAAAGCATTAAAATGATCAAAAAAGCCCTTAAAATCTTCGGAATTCTTGTTGCTCTATTAATTATAGTAATCATTTCGATACCGCTCTTATTTGGAGGAACAATAAAAGACAAAATACGGTATTTAGCTAATGAGCATGTAAATGCTAAAGTTGATTTTGCCGATGTAGATATTAGCTTGATTAGGAGTTTCCCAAAGGCGTCTGTTATCATTGATGAACTTTCGATCATTAATTTTGCTCCTTTTGAAGGTGATACGTTAGCTTATGCTAAAAAGATATCGCTAGATATGTCTATAAACGAATTATTTAAAGATGCTGAAGAACCTATCAGTATTCAAAAATTTATCATAGACGAAGCAAACATTGGAATTAAGACTGACTCAATAGGGAATTCTAATTTTGACATTGCTAAAGCATCAGAACAAACAGAAGTAGCGACTAAAGAAGAAAGTGGTTCTTTTACCTTCGAACTAGATCATTATGAAATAAATAATAGTAAGCTTTTATACCAGAATGATATCAGCAAGATCGCTTTACTTATGACTAATGTAAATCATAGCGGTGATGGATCTTTATCCGGAGAAAATATAGTATTAGACACAGCATCCAGCTCTGAAGTTTCTTTTAGTTTAGACAACACCAAATACCTCAATAAAAATTCACTGAAACTTGAAGCCGAATTAGAATTAGACCTCGAAAATCAGCGATACACATTCAAAGAAAATAAGGCTTTTATAAATCAACTTCCTCTAGAATTTGAGGGATTCGTACAGCTTTTTGAAAAATACACAGATGTAGATCTTAGTTTTAAAACCCCTTCATCGGATTTTAAAAATTTCTTAGCCGTTATACCTGAAGTATATGCCAAAAATCTAGATGGGGTTCAAACCACTGGAGATTTCTCTGTAAATGGAATCATCAAGGGAAAAACTGATGATGTATATATCCCAAAAATGGATATTAAAATTGCATCGCATAATGCTTCTTTTAAATACCCTGATTTACCAAAAAGTGTTCAGAATATTAACATAGATACGCAAATCAAAAACGACACTGGTTTAGCCGATGACATGTATATAAACATCGGAAATCTTGCTTTCAGAATAGATCAGGATACCTTTGCAGCCAAAGGTAGTTTACGAAATATAACGACAAATATGATCGTAGATATGGCAGTAAACGGAACCCTGAATCTTGCTAATTTAGATAAAGCATATCCTTTAGAATTAGAGCAACAACTCAATGGAATACTTAAAGCAAATGTAAACACCAATTTTGATATGCAATCTTTAGAAAAAGAAGAATATCAAAACGTAAAAAGTGCTGGAACAATTAGTTTGGATAAATTCACATACGCTTCACCAGAATTACCTAGTGAGATAAATATTGAAAGAGCCAATGTGAATTTTAAGCCAAATACCATTACCTTAGATAAAATGGAAGTTACCACGGGTAAATCAGATCTTTCAGCTCAGGGAACTATAAATAACTTAATGGGATTTCTATTTTCAAAACAAGATCTCAAAGGAACCTTTGATGTTAGTTCTGAAGTTTTTGCGGTAAATGATTTTATGGTAGCTGAAAATGAAACAGTAGAAGAGCAAACTGAAGAAAAAGCAACAAACGACCCGCTCAAAATCCCTTCTTTTATAGATGCAACCTTAAATTTTGATGCAAAAAAAGTAATTTATGATAATCTAGAATTACGAAACACCAAGGGAAGTGTAAAAATAAATGATGAAACAGCTTATTTACAAAATGTAACATCCAATCTTTTTGATGGAGGACTTGCCTTTAATGGTAAAGTATCTACAAAATCAGAAACCCCTAATTTTGGTATGAATCTAGACTTAAGTAAAATTGATATTGTCAAATCTTTTTCGAGTCTAGAGTTACTACAAGGATTAGCTCCTATTGCTAAAGCCTTAACAGGTGCATTGACTACACAAATCAACTTAAATGGCAATCTAAAAAATGACCTTACGCCAGTTTTAAATTCTGTAAAAGGGGATGCTTTGGCAGAAATATTAAATGCTCAGATAAGTACAGCCCAAACACCATTACTATCTAAATTGGATAGCAAGCTAAATTTTTTAGACCTCGATAAACTTAATCTAAAAGATCTTAAAACATCGCTCACCTTTGATGATGGTAAAATTAACGTAAAGCCATTTGATTTTGATATTAAAGGAATCAAGATAACCGCAGGAGGTAGTCATGGTTTTGACATGAATATGGATTACAATGTTTCATTAGATGTACCTGCAAGATACTTGGGCAGTGATGCAAGCGGATTGATTTCTAAACTTAGCGATCAAGAAGCAAACGAAATGAAAGTTGCATTACCAATTGGCATATCAGGGAATTTTTCTAACCCGAAAATAGATCTCAACACCAAACAAGCGGTTACTCAACTCACGCAACAAATCATCGATAAGCAAAAAGAAAAAGCGAAAGATAAAATAGTGGGAGAAGGCACTAAAGTTCTTACTGATTTATTAGGAGGTTCTAAAAAAGATAAAGACTCTACTAAGACAACTTCGGATAAGCCTGAAGACAAATTAAAAGACGTTGCCAAAGATATTTTTGGAGGTTTTCTTGGCAAGAAAAAGAAAAAAGACACTACAAAAACCAAAAACTAAACAGATTTACATAGCGTAGACCAGCTAGTCTTTGTCATTTTACAAGTTGAAATGGTAGATTTCTACACTTTGTCTAAAAATTCCAATTCTTGTGAATTTCTACTAGTAATAAATTTTTTTTAACCTGATTTCTTATTACATTAGTGCTGGGATAACTCAGAAAAAGTATAGGATTTTAATTGGATTCGAAAACGAATATTAACCATTTAAAATCAAAATATTAAAACTTCACAAACAACATTCGCTGTCGTTTGCGACTATTTCATCAAAGAAATAGTAACCGCAACACAATAAATTTATTAAAATTGGATTAACTATTTAATAAAGTTAGACACAATAGGTAGAACACTTATAGTTATAATTTTATTCCCAAAATATAAAACCCCCGTAAAACAGTTATGAAATCAACTATTTTATCCCTAACAATACTGATATTTTTCCCATCTATCGTATTGTCCCAAAATACAATTAACGATGATCCCATGAAATGGATCAATGGATGGGCTAATTTCGATCCGAATCACGAGGCATATCCAGAATCAGATGAAGACATCCCTGCGATAATTGATCAAGACACGCACTTAACAAATGATTCTGTATACTTTCTGACTGGAATTGTATATGTGACTAATGGCGCTACACTGTCTATCCAAGAAGGAACGATTATTCGATGTGATACCAAAACCCAAACAAGTCTTGTGGTTAGTAAAGGAGCTAAACTAATTGCCAGAGGTCTAAAAGGGCAACCTATTGTATTCACTTCAGACAAGTCACCAAAAGCGAGAAAAAGTGGTGATTGGGGTGGAGTTATCATTGCAGGATCAGGAATCATCAATTCTCCATCCAAAGCTGGTGTTATAGAAGGTGATTTTCTCCCACAATACTCTCTCTATGGAGGTGATAATGATGATGAGATGACTACTATAATGACCTATGTACGAATTGAGTACGCAGGAAAAAAAATCAATCAATCAAAAGAATTAAATGGTCTATCTTTATATGCGTTAGGAAAAAAATCAATCCTTAATAATATTATGATAAGTCATTCTGCTGATGATTCTTTTGAGTTTTTTGGCGGTACTGTAAATATGAACAATCTTATTTCATATAAAGCTAAAGATGATGATTATGATTTTACTTTAGGTTACCAAGGAGAACTATATAATATTATCGCGATTAGACATCCATACATTTCTGATATCAGTGGTTCTTATGCAATCGAAATAGACGGTTATGATAAAAAATTAGGTATGACGTCTCTAGAATTATCTAATGTGGATATAAAAGATGCTACTTTAATCAATTTATCAGACAGCAGTAATTACCAACATACTGGAGCTGCTATTTCTTCTAAAAATTTAGCGCGGCTACATGTCACAGATTCTAGAATATCTGGCTTTGCCAATGTAGCAAAATTTGACAAATCTTATATATCTTATACTAATTTAGAGACATCGTTTTCTTTAGAAAACAGTATTTTTAATGTCCACGACACCAATGTATTGGTCCCATTGGAACCGAAAAATGAGGTACATGGACTTCTTAAATACAATATGTTCACTACACAATTTAAAAACGTATCTGATTTCTTTGAAAAACCATTAGATGCTAAAAACCCAAAATTTACGTTAAAACAAGCACGTGACACTTATACGGTCATGCAATAAAATTAAATTTTACCTTAATTAATATCTTTATAATGAAATCAATTACCATATTCCTAGCTATTTTTTTTACCGCTACAGGCTTTGCTCAAACTAAAAAGAATGTCTTTTTTGATCAAAGCACCTTAATTACTAAGTTTCATACTATTGATGAATTAGAAGATCTAAAAAAAGGAGAACTTGTTAAATTATATATAGAGCGAGCGAACGAGATTATTACGGTACTACCTTATATAGCACTTACTAACGAGGCTGATGTAAGTCTTTCTGATATTGGAATTAAGGAAAACTCCGATAATCTAAAACTCTTAAAGAAACATCATGAAACCACTACCGAAGCATTCGAAAGTACTGGTAATTTAATAACCGAGTTTATACCCTATGCAGATACAGAAAAAATCGTATGGTCTATTCTATACTATGAAGAAATGATTAAAAAAATTCGAATAGGGGTAAACGGGAATTTCTAAAACTCACATCCCTTAAATATATAAAAACAGCCACATATGGCTGTTTTTTTTTGCTTATACCTATAAAAAACAACAGTTAAGACACACAAAAAGAGTGAAATCTTATAGCTTACTAACATCTCAACTTTTACAAAAAAAATGTTAATAAATCATTTTTTTGTAATCTTTATCCTATTCCACCGAACTAAACCGTGTATTACAAACAAATTTTAATTTTTTGGATGAACAATCCAATCGGGTTTAACAAAGTGTGAGACTAAAAAAATGAAGTTATGAAAAAAAGAGAACTGTTAAGCATATTTTTATTTATTGCAATTTCAATTTCGGGATTATCTCAAAGCAACTTTAATCCTAATAATATGAAGTGGACCAGGGATTGGACCAATTTTGAACCAAACAAAACCAATTATCTTACCCACGATGAACAATTACCTAATATTATAAACAAGGACACCTACCTAAGAAGTGATATTGTTTATCTTATGTCTGGAGACGTATATGTAACTGACAATGCTACATTGACAATACAAGAAGGAACTCTTATAAAAGCAGATACAGAAAAGTCTACTAATCTAATTGTTACCAAAGGAGCTAAACTAATTGCTGATGGTAGTAAAGCACTACCTATAGTATTTACATCTAACAAATCCAGAAACTCTAGAAAAAGTGGTGATTGGGGCGGAATTACTATTATAGGTTCTGGTAAGGCAAACACTATAGAAGGAGAAGGAACTATAAAAGGAAAATTCAATCCATTGTATAGCATATTTGGTGGAAACAATATTGAAGAGGAAACTACAGTTTTAAGATACGTTAGAATTGAATACGCAGGTAAATCTACAAATGGGCTTTCGTTATATACTCTGGGAAATCAGTCTATAGTAGAAAACATTATGGTGAGTTATTCTGCAGATGACTCCTTCGAATGGCATGGAGGAGCATCTAAAGCTAAAAACCTTATTTCTTTTAAATCTAATGATGATGATTTTGACTTTACACAAGGATATAGAGGTGAACTTATAAATATTCTCGCTATTAAACATCCTTATATTACAAGCAATAACGGATCCTACGCAATAGAAGTAGATGGTTATAATAAAAATTTAGGATTCGAGAATTCTAAGGTACTTTCTAGTATTGATATCACAGGTGCAACATTAATTACCTTAGTGAATGAAAGTAACTATCATCATTCTAGAGCGGCAATATCCTTAAACAACCTTGGAGAATTATACTTAAATGACTCTAATATATCAGGTTTTTCTGATGTAGTTAAATTAGATAAGTCTTTCTCTACTCTTAAAATGATAGAAACAGCTTTTAAGCTCGATAACAGTTTTTTTAATGTGCATGGTGAAGGTGTTATTACTTATCATAATATAACCGGTGACACATTCAATTTACTTAAATATAATCGATTTACTAAAGCTTTTCAGCAGCCTGAAGAGGTTTTTAGTAATCCTTTAGACAAAGCTAATCCAAATTTTACTTTAAAAAATTCATTAAACAATTATATGGTAGTTCAATAAGCTACAATTGCATCAAAAACTAACATCATGAAAAAAATAATTACTTTATTGCTAATAACACTTACATTTAGTAGCATAAGCGCACAAACAAAGAAAAAGGGAGTATTTTTTGATAACGACAAACTGATTAACCGATTTCATACAATTGATGAATTACAAGATCTTAATAAAGGAGCATTAATAGAACTATATCTAGAACGTGCTAGAGAAATTTTTGTAGTGCTACCCTATTTATCTTTAACCAATAAACCCGGAACCAGTCTTAGTGATGCAGGCATCAAAGAAGATTCTGATAAAATCAAAATAGTAGAGAAAAATAATGAAATAGCGGATAGAGCATTTGTTTATACAACAAACACTATAAAAGAACTAGTTCCTTACTCTGATACAGATAAGATTATCTGGGCTGTATTGTATTTTGAAGAGATGATTAAAAAGATGCGATTAGGTAAGGAAGGAAATATCTGAATCTACATTCCGACACATAATAATTAAAAAAATCGACTAAAGACACAAAAAAACTGTCATATGACTTTTTCACTTTGTGTCTTTCTTCTTTTCAAAAAGCAAAAGCTTTCTATAAAACACCAAAATCTGCGGCAAAACCACAGAAAAGCAAAAATACATAAAACACTAATAAACAATGTTTTAATAAAAAAAAGTTCTCATTCAAAAAAATAATTAAGAATTAAAAGTTATTTTGTTTACCTTTTTTTAAATATAAATAAACAAATATTAAATTATTGATAATCAACAATATAAAATCACAATAAGTAGGAATTATACTCTTAATGTTTTGCTAATTAAACCTAAAATAACGACGAACGTACATATTTTACGGAAAACCCGTAACCTACTCTTCCAAAAGTATATTAACTTAGTAACCTGAAAAAGGAAGAAAGAATTTTCTTCCTAATTTATAACCCCAAAATAAAACTTTTATGAAACTAAGATGCGCCTTGACTACATGTCTCCTACTAGCTATCACTTTTCTAACCTCTCACGCACAAGATTTTAATGGTAACGATAGTAAATGGATAAAAGGCTGGACCAACTTTACTCCTAATACCACAAACTACCCTGAAGCTGATGAAAAACTTCCAAATATTATAGCAGAAGACACTTATTTAAATAATGATAAAGTGTATTTACTTTCTGGAGACGTTTATGTTACCGGTAATGCTATACTAACAATTCAAGAAGGGACTGTAATCCGAGGAGATCATGAAAATCCTGCAAATCTTATTATAACAAGAGGTTCTAAATTGATAGCAGTTGGATCAGAAGCTTATCCTATTGTTTTCACATCCAACAAAGCTCCTAAATCAAGAGCAAGTGGAGATTGGGGTGGAATAATAATAGCTGGTTCGGGGAAAGTAAACTCCGTATCTGGTAATGGTGTCATTAAAGGAAATTTTAATCCTCAGTATTCTGTATATGGGGGAAATGATCAAGATGAACAAACTGCAATTTTGAGATTTGTTCGAATAGAATTTCCAGGTAATAAATCGAAAAGAATCAAAAACTCTAACGGGTTATCTCTATTCGGAATAGGAACAGCCTCAATAATAGATCATGTAATGGTTAGCTACTCTGGTCAGGATTCATTTAATTGGACAGGAGGAAATAATAATATGAGAAATATGCTTTCATACAAAGCAGAGGATGATGATTTTCAAATTTCTGAAGGTTTTAAAGGTGATCTGGATTATTTAATGGCAATACGTCATCCATATATTAATAGTCCAAAGGGATCTTATGCAATAGAGATTGATGGGTATGATAAAAATTCAGGATACTTGAAACCTAATGCTATTACAGATGTTACTATTACTAATTCTACTTTTGTAAACCTTTCTGACAATACCAATTATATACATACGTCATCAGCTATTTCGGCAAAAAACTCTGCTTTAGTGTATTTACACAATTCCAAAATATCAGGTTTTTTAAACGTAGTAAAATTCGATGACTCTTATACGTCTCTAGCGGTTATCGAAAGAGCTTTTAAAATGGACAATAGTTTTTTTAACATTCACGGAGAAGGTGTAGAAGTGAGCTATAAACCAAGTAATGGTGTGATGAATGTTTTAAAGTATAATAGATTCACTAAAGATTTTGTAAGCGTAGATAATCTTTTTGAAGATCCTACTAGCAAATCGGCTCCAAAATTTCAACTTAAAAAGGCTATGAATAATTATATGGTAATGCAATAAATAGCACCTTTTAATAATGAAAAATACTTTTTTTTGTTCCGGATCCCTTAAATCCATCAAATGAATTTTAATACTACAGTTTAAATTATGCTTAAATCAAAATTATTAATAGGTTTCATCTTTTTTCTATTTTTCCAATACACGAATGCTCAGGAAAAAGATGAAGCCATTTTTTTTGCTAAGAGAGATCAAATCACGAAATTTCATACTATAAATGATCTCGAAAATTTAAAAAAAGGAGAACTCATCAAATTATATCAGGATCGAGTTAGAGAAATTGTAACGGTTATTCCATTTTTATCACTAACAAATGAACCTGGAGTTCGATTAGGCGATTTAGGAATCAAAGAAGATTCTGGTCACATAAAATCACTTAAGAAAAGTTCAGAAGCTACTAAAGAAGCTATAAATACAGCACAAACCTCTATTGAAGAGCTTGTGCCTTATGCCGACACCGAAAAAATTATACTAACGATTCTTTATTACGAGGAAATCATAAAAAAAATGAGAATCGGAGTCACTAGAAGTTTTTAAATCAAATTTTTAACACACAAACTACAACTATTATAACATCACGAAAAGAAGCGATAATATAAAAATGATCGCTTCTTTTTAATTACGCATAATCCTCTTGATAAATGTAAGGGTAATTATAAAATTACTACTAAAGCCTTATGATCGCATTCTATCTTATCCTAGGAATTTTAACTTCAGTAGCCGGTGCTTTACCACTGGGAGCAGTAAACATTGCAGTAATTAACACAACAATTAAAGAAAATACCAGAAAAGCATTTCGTATCGCTTTAGCAGCTGGTATTGGAGAAGTATTATTGGCCTTGTTTGCTTTACATTGTAGTATGGAGCTCACAGGTTTTTTCGAAAATAACCGATGGATTCAGTTAGTGATTATTTCCATATTTTTAGTAATTGGTATTTATTTTTTAGTCCGAAAAAACAAAAAAGAAATGAATACGAAAGCGCCTAAAATCAAGTTGGGAAAATCTAAATTCCTAACGGGCTTCTCTCTTGCGTTTTTAAATCCCCCAGTAATTATTTATTGGATAGTAGCAATATCTTTAACAAACAAACATCTTTTCGAACTTACACTTTATACTCCAATAATTGCTTTATTTCTCTTTTTTTCAGGGATATACCTTGGTAAAATCGGCACATTGTACCTATACAGTCAATGGGGAAACAAAATGGCTCAAAAATCCAATGATTCTAAAACTAAATTATTTAAAATTATTGGTGTTGCGCTCATAGCTATTTCTTTTGTGCAAGGAGTAAAATTCTTAGTAGCATAATTATCTATTTTTGCTTAAAGCAGTTTATATACATCCCACTAATCAGTTTCACTCTTTTTCTAAGTAAAAGCTGTAAAACGTAACCAAAAAACAGCTAACCGGAATTTAACGACATTCTCACACTATCATACCCAAACACTAAGGTTTATTAAAAAATACTAACGTACTTTTATTATATCAACACAATCTTAATAACGGTGCAATTGCCTATGCTCCTATTACGGCAGTGAAATTGAGAATCCTTTTATTGTTTCATTACAAAAGGAGAATACCTTTTTTTAATAAATTTATACTAGTAGATACTACTTAAAATCACATATTTTTGCAAATTAAAGTAGGTAAAAAAAATCTCAATGAAAGAAAATGACCTCAACGCTAAATTAGAGTTATCTAAAGATGATATGAAACAGTATGGCTATACAATTATAGATCATATCGTAGAACATTTTGATACTCAAGACTCCAAAAAACCAGTTGCAATAGCGACCAGAGAAGAAATGGACAGCTTGTTAGCGGAAGGTATACCACATCATCCGACAGGAGCCAATGAGGTTCTTAACTTTGTAATGGAAAATGTTATTCCACAAAGCACTATTGTATCACACCCTAAATCCTTTTCTTTCGTACCAGGTCCAAGTAACTACATCAGTGCTATGGCAGATACCATTGCTACTGGGTTTAATATTTTCTCTGGTGGCTGGGCAGCATCTCCAGGAGCAGCAGAATTAGAAATTCTTACAATGAACTGGCTATTAGAAATTTTCGGATTTGGTACCAAAGAAGGAGGAGGTATTTTTACAAGTGGAGGATCCATGGCTAACCTTACTGCATTAGTAACCGCCAGAAGAATAAAATGTGGTGATGATTTTTCTAAAGCAGTAATTTATTTATCAGACCAGGCACATTCTTCTAATATAAAAGCGATTAAAGTAATAGGCTTTAAAAAGAGTCAAATAAGAGTTATACCTACCGATCTGGAATTCAAAATATCTCTTAATAAGTTAAAAAATGCTATCGCTAAGGATCGCCTTCAAGGATTAGAACCTTTTTGCCTAATCGCCTCTGCTGGGACTACAAATACAGGAACAGTCGATCCGTTAGATGAAATGGCTAAAATTTGTAAAGAAGAAAAATTATGGTTTCACATTGATGGGGCTTATGGCGGTGCTGCTATACTAGCCAATAACGGAAAAGAGTTATTAAAAGGTATTGAAAAAGCAGATTCTCTAACAGTAGATCCTCATAAATGGTTTTTCCAACCTTATGAAATGGGCTGTTTATTAGTCAAGAATCATAATTGGCTTAGTGGGACCTTTAGCGAAAAACCAGAATACCTAAGAGACGTAGAAGGTAACGAATCAGAAATTAACTTCTATGATCACGGTATTCAATTAACTCGACGGTTTAGAGCATTAAAGTTTTACATGTCACTAAAGACATTTGGTTTGGATTCTTTTAAAAAGGCAATTCAATATAATATAGAATTAGCTGACCAAACTGAAGGTTTATTAAGAAAAAGTCCTAAATGGGAAGTCATATCACCTGCTACCTTAGCAGTCATAAATTTTAGATATAACCCTATTGATAAAAATTTCTCAGAAAAGGAGATTGATATAATAAATCAGAAGATTTCTGAAAAAATGATTCACTCTAGAGAAGCATTATTAGTCACTACAGTACTTTTAGGTCAAGTAGTATTAAGAATGTGTCTAATCAACCCCAGAACAACTTTAGATCATATTAAAGAAACTATCGAACAATGTGAATTATACGGAAATGAAATATTAGCAATAGAAAACGTTAATTAAATAATAGTTAACTGAACTACATATCCTTCATTATTCCTAACATTAAAAACAGTATCATCTTCAAAAATCAAATATTGTCCTTTGATACCTTTTAGCACACCCGAATATTCGGGTGTTTTTTCCAGATTCAAGCTCTTTAGTTTACTAGGATACTCCAATACAGGAAAATCAAGTTCGGTTTCTTTATTATTTTCTATGAAATACTCTTTTACTTCGTCAGGAATAAATGCTTTAAGTTTATCTCTATATGTTGTTAAATCTTCATCTTCAATCTCATTTTTGAGCATTTTTCGCCAATTCGTTTTATCAGCTACGTGATCTTTTAAAGCTACTTCGGTGATCCCCGCAAGATATCGATTAGGTACTTCAACAATTTCAATAGCCTCGTGAGCTCCTTGATCGATCCATCTGGTAGGAACTTGTGTCTTTCGAGTAACGCCAACCTTAATGTTACTCGAATTAGCTAAATAAACAATATGCGGCTGAAGTTGTGCTTTCTTTTCAAAATCCAAATTTCGATCTTCGATATCTAAATGTGCTTTACTTAGCTCAGGGCGCATTACCCAATCTCCCACCTGAGGTTGGTTATAAAAATCATCATAACAATATCCTTGTCTATATATTTTCTTGTTTTCGCCACAAGCTAAACACTGATAACCAACAAATTTTATACTCAGAGTTTTATTTAGTAATTGATTCATATGAATAAAATCAGAATCAAAAACTAAATAGTATTGAATTGGGCTCGCTACCTCAGTTTGCATTTTGGTTAATACTCCTTGATATTGCATAAAAAGTTCAGTTATAAGTTAATCTATAAAAAGAATGATATTATTTTTATTATTTTAGTTTCCGAAGAAAGTCAACCACACAATCATATTAATGCTAATTACGGCCTAAAGATACATCAAAAAATGCCAATTCCTTTAGTAAATTCTATCGCTAGCTGGTTTCTAAAAAAGCGTTTTCATCAGATGGAGCTTTTTCTAAAATACCCTAATGAAGTGCAGCTCGAGCTATTACATGTTTTATTAGAAACGGCCAAAAATACCGAGGTAGGCAAGACCTATGATTTTACATCAATATATAGTTATGAAACCTTTAAAGAGCGTGTTCCTATTCGTTCTTATGAAGATTATGAAGAAATGATCGAACGCAGCAGATTGGGAGAACATAATATATATTGGCCTACTCCCATTAAATGGTTTGCCAAATCTAGTGGAACTACGAATGCTAAAAGTAAATTTATCCCTGTTAGTCAAGAATCACTGGAAGATTGCCATTATGCAGCAGGAAAAGATCTTTTATGTATGTATCTCAATAACAATGAAAATTCTAAACTTTTCACTGGAAAAAGCTTGCGCCTAGGAGGAAGCAAAGAGTTATATAAGGAAAATGGCACCTCATTCGGTGATTTGTCCGCAATTATCATTGACAATATGCCATTTTGGGCAGAATTCAGTTCTACCCCAAGTAACGAAGTTTCTTTAATGAGTGATTGGGAAACAAAAATGATGGCAATTGTAAATGAAACTGTTCAGGAAAATGTTACAAGCCTTGCCGGAGTGCCATCCTGGATGCTCGTTCTATTAAATCAAGTATTGGAAACAACAGGCCAAGAACATCTTTTTGAAATATGGAAGAATATTGAAGTATACTTCCACGGAGGAGTAAGTTTTGAACCCTATATCGATCAATACAAAAAGATCCTTCCACGAGATTCTTTTAGATATTACGAAATTTACAATGCATCCGAAGGTTTTTTTGCAATCCAAGATCGTAATGAATCATCTGAACTGCTATTAATGCTTGATTATGGCATTTTTTATGAATTCATCCCTATGGATACATACGGAGGAACAGATGAAAAAGTGATCCCATTAAGTGATGTAGAAATTGGTAAAAATTATGCTGTTATTATTACTACCAATGCCGGTTTATGGAGATATAAAATTGGGGACACTGTTCGTTTTACCTCTATTAATCCTTATAGAATAAAAGTATCTGGAAGAACAAAACATCATATCAACGTATTTGGAGAAGAACTTATTATTGAAAATGCAGAAGAAGCACTTAGGAAAGCTACAAAAGAAACCAATAGTGAAATCATTGATTATACAGTGGCGCCAATTTTTATGGAAGGAAAGAAAAAAGGCGCTCATGAATGGATGATTGAGTTTAAAAAACACCCTAAGAATCTCGATCATTTCGCCAATATTCTTGATCAAAATCTTCAAGACATTAATAGCGACTATGAAGCAAAAAGATACAACAATACCACATTGAATATTCTACAGATTAATAATGCCAGACCTTATTTATTTTATGATTGGTTGAAAAAAAATGATAAACTTGGAGGCCAGCACAAAATACCTAGACTCTCTAACTCTAGAAAATATCTTGATGAGTTACTTATATTAAACAAAATTGGCTCATATTCGCTTTAATTGACTAAAACTATATCAAAAAAATAGCAAAATTCCCCATTTGTGTTTTTAAAAATACGGTTTTTACGTAAAAAAATTACGTAAGAAATTTTGTTTTTTCGTTAAAATTGTGTAGTTCATCGGTTAAAAAAAACGATTGAACTAAAAAACAAAAAATATCTTTCACACACCTTCTTTTCGTATTAAATTTGATACCAGTAAGTTATGATTTAACAAGCGTCCCAAATATGAAAAATCTTTTACTCATCTTTATTTTTGTTTCCTGTTCTGCAGCTGTTAATGCTCAAGAAATAGCTACTATTTCTAATAACAGTACCACTGAAGAAAATGTTTCTACAAACAAGACTCTTTCTAAAGAATCTTCTTCTCTTATATCTAATCCAGAAAATACAATTATGGATATAAACAAGGTTTGTTATGGAGAAACTTCTAAAGTTGCTTTTTATGAAGTATTGATTGCTAAAAATGGATTTAAAATAAACCTTAAAGACAGTAAAGATTTGGTAATAAGAAATACAGAAGAAATCATTTCCAAGAAAATAGAAGAGATATTATACTCGGAAGAAGATTAACCGAGATTCATTCAAAATTTTAAAATAACATCGATACTTTTGCTTTCATAAAAAGTATTTTAAATATAAAAACTCCTTAAGCTTTATACACTTAAGGAGTTTATTTTTTAAATATAACCTTTAGAAATTACGAAACTGCTTTCAGCTTATTTATTATCGATTTATTCAGTTTCTTTTCAGCATAATCCTTCGTTACTCTCAACTCTGTTTCATCACTCTCCGGTAATTCATACATTGCATCTGTTAGAATTGCTTCACACAAAGAACGTAGCCCTCTTGCTCCTAACTTATACTCGACAGCTCTTTCTACTATATAATCTAAAGCTCCTGGTGTAATAGTAAACTCTACATTATCCATTTCGAAAAGTTTTTTATACTGCTTTATAATTGCATTTTTAGGCTCAGTTAAAATAGCTCTCAGCGTATTGTTATCCAATGGATTCATATGTGTTAATACCGGAAGACGACCTATTATCTCAGGAATTAATCCAAAATCCTTCAAATCTTTAGGAATAATGTACTGTAGTAGATTGTCTTTTTCTATGACATCCTCAGATTTAGAAGCACTAAAGCCCATTGCCTGCATATTTAGACGCTTCTGTATCGCATTTTCGATACCATCAAAAGCTCCTCCTGCTATGAAAAGTATATTTTCGGTATTTACTTCAATAAATTTTTGATCCGGATGCTTTCGCCCACCTTTTGGTGGAACGTTCACTACGGTTCCTTCTAATAGCTTCAATAAAGCCTGCTGCACTCCTTCTCCCGAAACATCTCTTGTAATACTTGGGTTATCACTTTTACGGGCAATTTTATCAATCTCGTCAATAAACACTATACCTCTTTGAGCTTTTTCAAGATTATAATCAGCCGCTTGTAATAAACGAGTAAGAATACTTTCTACATCCTCTCCTACATACCCCGCCTCAGTAAGTACAGTAGCATCAACTATAGCTAAAGGAACATTAAGCATTTTAGCAATGGTCTTTGCTATCAAAGTTTTACCCGTTCCTGTTTGTCCTACCATAATGATGTTACTCTTTTGTATTTCGATATCATCATCAGTTGTAGGCTGTAATAAACGCTTGTAATGGTTATATACAGCAACAGACATAACTTTCTTAGTAAATTCCTGTCCGATCACATATTCGTCCAGAAATTTCTTTATAGCCATAGGCTTACGAAGCATTAATTCTGAGCTAAGTTCTCCTGTTTCCTCATCTCTCGCTTCTTCTACAACAATTCCATGAGCCTGAACAATACAGCGATCACATATATGCGCATCTAACCCAGCAATTAGCAAATTAGTTTCCGGCTTCTTTCTTCCACAAAACGAGCATTCTAAATCTTCTTTCGGCATAATTATCTATTTCAACAAAACTCGTCTACCTATGTGTTATTTATTGATAGACTTATTTCTAGGGGTGCAGACGATCTTCCATCCGCTATTATTATTTTACTATAAATTATTCTCTAGTCAGTATTTCATCAATCATTCCATACTCAAGAGCCTTATCCGCTTTCATCCAATAGTCTCTATCACTATCTTCATAAACTTTATCATAACTCTGACCTGAATGTTTGGCTATAATATTATACAATTCTTCTTTTAATATTAATATTTCGCGAGCAGTAATTTCTATATCACTAGCTTGTCCTTGAGCACCGCCAAGCGGCTGATGAATCATCACTCTACTATGTGGTAAACCAGAACGCTTTCCTTTCTCACCCGCACATAATAATACCGCTCCCATTGATGCTGCCATCCCTGTACATATTGTTGCTACATCAGGCTTAATAAACTGCATCGTATCATAAATACCTAACCCTGCATATACACTACCGCCAGGAGAATTTATATAAATCTGTATATCTTTTGAAGAGTCTACACTTTCTAAAAACAATAACTGAGCTTGTATAATATTAGCTACCTGATCATTGATCCCAGTACCCAAAAATATAATACGATCCATCATTAAACGAGAAAATACGTCAAAAATGGCTACATTCATTTGACGTTCTTCTATAATATTAGGAGTCATCCCAGTTGGATACATACTACTGATAATTTTATCATAGTAATTACTATTAATACCATGATGTTGTGTAGCGTATTTTTCGAATTCTTTTCCGTAATTCATATGTTCTTTTTCTGAAATTTTATTTTTATAAAAAAGGCGTTAATCCGATCTTGGTTTAACGCCCTAAATATAAGTATAAATTCCTTATTAGTTTATGTTGATTATTTGTAAACTTCTTTTACAAAATCATCAAAACTCACTTCTTTTTCTTTCAATTTAACATTCTCCTTATAATAGGCAAGTAATTTCTGACTCATAAGTTGTTCAGAAATTCTTTTCACTTCATCTTGATTGGATAAAATTCTAGCTGCAATATCTTCTAGCTCTTTATCTTCTGGTGACATCTGACCAAATTGAGCCATTTGTCCTTTTATCAAATCTTTCGCGAATTCTTTTAATTCTTCAAAAGTAACCTGAAGGTTGTTATCATTGATTATTTTTCCTTCAATTAATTGAAAACGTAATCCTTTCTCACTCTTCTCATATTCATCCTTCGCTTGATCTTCTGACAAAGGCTGCTCACCTGTAGCCTGAATCCATTTTTGTAAAAATTCTGCTGGCAGATCAAATTTAGTGTTTTCAAGAACACTCTCAGTTACATCATTAAGCAACTGTTGATCGGATTGTTGTACAAACTGACGAGCAGCATCTTCTTTGATTTTTTCTTTAAGTTCAGTAACCGATTTTACGCCATCTTTACCGTATAATTTATCAAATAAATCCTGATCTAAATCAGCTAGTTCTTGATTATTGATTTCAGAAATAGTAAAGGTTACTTCGATATCAAGACCTTTAGCATCATCTTGACTAATCTTTAACGCATCTACTAAATCGTGATCCTCAGAAAATAATCCTTTCGTTTTTAATGTTAAAACATCTCCAACTTTAGAACCAATAAACTTATCTAAGTTTCTCTTTCCTTTTATTTTATCTAAAGAAATAGTTGCTTGATTCTCTATCTCTTTTTCTTCATTTACAAAAGTACCATTGATTAAATCATCTTTCTCAGCACTTTCTTTTGGCACTAACTTACCATATTGCTTTTGGATGGTGGTGATTTGATTATCAATCATCTCATCAGTAGCAACAATCTTATAATGAGTGATTGCTTTTTTACCATTAAGTTTGATTTCAAATTTTGGTGCTAAACCTAATTCAAACTCGAAAGAATAATTATCAGTATCCCAATCGAAATTATCTTGCTCTTTAGGTAATGGATTACCTAAAACATCAAGTTTTTCTTCTGTCAGATACTTATTAAGAGCATCCTGCAATAGTTTATTAACTTCATCTACTAAAACTGCCTTCCCATATTGCTTTTTAACCAATCCCATAGGAACGTGACCTTTTCTAAAACCAGGAATATTGGCGTTCTTACGATAATCTTTAAGAATGTTCTCTACTTTATCGCTATAATCTTCTTTTGCAATATCTACTGTTACTACAGCGTTTAAATCGTCTAATTGCTCTTTTGAAATATTCATTATCTCTACTTTTTTGTACTAAAAATCGGGTTGCAAAAGTAATACTTTTTTACAACTCAACAAAGTTTTAACTTCCTGAAAAACAGTTAGCTTTTATCTTTCTTTAAAATAGAGTATAATATAGATTGAAACACGGATAACAAAATACTAAATATGAGTGCCCATAACCAACCATTAACGCTAAAACCTGAAACAAAGTGATCCGCCATTAGTATGATTGCTGCGTTAATAACCAACAAAAATAACCCTAAAGTAACGATCGTTACAGGTAATGTTAATATAACCAATAAAGGTTTAACAACTGCATTAAGAATCGCCAAAAGGACCGCCACAATAAGAGCACTTACGTAATTATCGACGTTAGCTCCAGGTAAAATTTCTGCCAATACCAAAACGGCAACAGCACTAAGAATCATTTTTAATAAGAATTTCATAAGTACAGGTTTAGATTGATTATCAAAGTAACTAAAAACAATGCAATAAAAAAACCTGCTAATCTCTTAACAGGTTTTTAAAATGTATTATAAAACTTTGATACTAGTTTGCACCTACTTCATTACTAAGTGTAACTGTTCCGTAATCTCCTGGATTTACAGAAGGCAAAGTAGCTCCATACGCAATCTCTATTGCATTCAAAATACCATTAGTTACTAAAGCATGTGCTCTAGGCGTAGGGTGTATACCATCTAAAGAGAATCCACCACCAGTTACAAAATCAGAAGTTATCACTCCTCCATCAAATAGAATTCCTCCATTTGCCGCTTGTGCTAAATCATTTGCAACATTATAAAAGGCCAAACCATTCTCTGAAGCGATAGTAGCAATCGAAGTATTAAAAGCCTGACGAGCATTCTCCACTGAGGATTGTTCCGCTGGAGTCAATACATATTGATCTTCCATTGGATAGCTTACACCATTAACTGAAAATTGACCTGCTTGCTCTGGTGTTAAACCAAAACTTATTAATTCTGCCAATCTTGCCTCATTTACTTGACCTATAACACCAGAACTAGTTAAAACTAATAAATCATTAGCTGTTGCCTGTCTTGCCTGTCCGTATTGTGCAGCAACAATTGGAGCTAAAGGACCAAATGTACCCGCTAAGGCTATGGCTAAATCAGCTGAAACATCTTCTAAAGATTCATCCTTAATAACAACAGGGCTAGCAGCGCTGGCTGAAAACGATATTGCTCTTTCTGGAACACCTGCAAAAGCAAAAGCAGCATTTAATCCTGCATAAGTTGCATTAAGCGTTGGTATTTGTGGCCCAAAATTAGGATCTAACGGACTTAGAGGTGCAAATGGCACAGTCGTAAAGAAAGGCAATGTAGATACATTCGGTAAATTAAGTACTACCCCTTTTGCTCCATTAGCAGTAAGAGCACCGATTAATGCTTGGTATGTCGAGTTAAACAAACCTGGATCAGTGATATCATTACTCCCATAATCAGCAAGATTTGGATTTCCAGTTCTATCCACACCTACACCACCAGAAGTAGCATAACTAAGAATATCATTGTTTCCTATCCACAAACTAAAAAACGTAGGATTTTGAGCAGCAGCATCAGCAATAACAGAAGTTCCTGCAGAAGAAGCGAATCTTGCAAAATATGGATTTGCTGTACCAACAGCTACCCCTGCAACATCTCCATAATTCGGCGCTCCTAAATGAAAACTTTTAGCTCCAGGTACTCCCATATTGTTAAAAAAACTACCTAAATTATTTGATATTTCCGTTGTTGGCGAAGCACCTGCATAGATAGCAGGACCAGGATTACCTTCAGCATCAAACGCCAATACGAATCTATTACTTAAAATCTGCGTTCCTCCTAACAAAGCACCACCAGTATTATCCGCCATTAGCGGTTGCGTAAATTCTCCACCACCTACAAGAGCAAATTGTTGAGATAATATATTAGGATAAGAATTTTCTTGTCCAGTAATATACAAAGCACTATCTGCAAAACCTGCAGTAAGTGAGTTCCCTAAAGCTACATAATTAGAGAAGTCAGCCTCTCCGCTAGAATATACTCCAGCTTCATCAATTGGATTATCAAACTCTGGTTCACAAGCCACTAAACCTAATGCCAGAATTGCTAAATATTTTATATTGTTTTTCATCTTCAAATTATAATTTATAAGTTAAACCAAGTCCTGGCGCAAATGCGCTTGATTTATAAGTCCCTCCAAAAGGCACATCCTGTCCATTTTCCTGATAAGAATCATAGGATTCATTAATTTCTTCAAATCTCAAATAAAAGAATGAAGCATCAATTGCTAACTTAGGAGTGATTGCAAAGCTAAAACCACCTGAAAACCCATTAGAATCATTACGAGGTGTTTCTGGAGCAAAAAATCCTGATTGCACCGGAGATTCATCAAAATAGTATCCCGCTCTCAGAGAAATTTTGGAAGTAGCATCATATTGTAATCCAAAACGATAAACCGAAGAATTTTTATAATTACGAGGGTTTAATGAAGTTGAACCATTTCCAAATTGAATATCTAAAGATTCGTATACATCCCAGAATTGTCTGTTATAATCAAAAGCAAACAACCATTTTTTGTGAAACTGATATGAAAGTCCAATCGTTAACTCAGCAGGTAATGGTAATTCTGCATCAAATGTTGTAGTTCCGTTGGCAGGTGTTGCCGGAGAATTCGGAAAATTACTAAAAGTAGCTTCACCACCTTCAGCTTCCAAAATAATTTCACTACGATAACTAAACCCTAATCTAAAATTCTCAGTAGGATTAAACATAGCACTTACACTCCATCCCCAGTTACTAACTCCAGAATCATCAACAGTAATATTAGAGCGATTACCATCAATATCAGTTAATGTTCTATTAGCATTTCTATTAAAATTAACAGAACCAGTAACATAAATAGGACCACCACCTATACTAAACTGATCAGAAAGCTTTATAGAAACCACTGGCTGAATATAAATCGCAGCTAATTCAATATTATTAACTAGATGAGAACCTGCCCAGTCAGTTGGCCAAGTTACCTCACTACCATAAGGAGTATATACTCCAAGACCTAAAGCTAACCAATCATTAACTTTATAAGATCCATATAAATTAAGTGGTGTACCAACAGAACTATCTGTCTCCGAAGAAGATCCAAAATCCGAGTTTTGATAAATCACATCTGTGAAAATACCACTGGCACCAGCACTGATGTTTAATTTGTTTTCTAAATACACAAGTCCCGCAGGATTGAAGAATACTAGTTCCGCACTATTCACCACAGCAACACCTGTATGCCCCATAGCCATAGCTCTCTGCCCTTGCACACTAACTCTATATCCACCAGCATAAGTGACCAAAGTCACGAAGGCGAATAGAACTAATAATAGTAGTTTTTTCATAATAAATTAGAATTGTTTTTGTTTTTTTAGAATATTGAAAAAATAATGCACCAAATTTAGCAGAAAATACCAATTATCCAACTAAATCATTAAAATATTATGCATACATAGCATTTTTTGTTTAATTTTTGATAAATTCTAACACCGATCCTAAAAATTCGGCGGGATTTTCCGCATGCAGCCAATGCCCTGCATTAGAAATTTCATTGATTCGTGCTCGAGGAAACTGCCCTATAATTCGACCCTCATCTTCATTCAGAATATAATTAGACTTCGCTCCTTTAAGAAAAAGTGTTTCTCCTTTATACATAGTGTCTACCGGAAGTTCGACTCCAATTTCTGAAGAATTTTGTATTAAACTATCCAAATTCATTCGCAATCCAAGCTCGTTCTTATCCTTCCAATATAGATTTTTCATCAAAAACATTCTCACACCTATATCCCGGACATATGCACTTAAAGCTTTATCAACTTCTCCTCTACTTTTTAATACATCAAAGTCTAAAGAACTAAGTCCATCGAGAATATCTTGATGATGTAATGGATAGTATTTTGGTCCGATATCAGCGATGATCAATTTTTTAAGCAATTCAGGATAATTCACAGAAAAGAACATAGCCGTCTTACCTCCCATAGAATGACCTAATAGTATTACATCTTTCAGATTATTACTATCACAATACTCTAACAAATCAGAAGCTAAAAGTTGATAGTTAAATGCATCACTATGCTGACTGCGACCATGATTTCTTTGATCAATCAAGTGCATTTGATATCCGGATTCCGATATCTTTTTAGCAAGGGTTTTCCAATTATCGCCCATACCAAGAAAACCATGTAAAATCAAAAATGGCATTCCTTCTCCAAAAACGTTAGCGTGTAACCTCATATGCTTTCATTATTTAAGTCTATATAAATACATATTGACAACGTTCTCTAATCCAAGATACAGGGATTCACTTATCAATGCATGTCCAATAGAAACTTCTAACAATCCAGGAATATTTTCTTTAAAAAACTTAATATTATCAAGCGAAAGATCGTGACCCGCGTTTATACCTATCCCTAAATCCAAAGCCAATTTAGCACATTCTGCATACGGTTGGACCGAATCTAAATTCCCTTTAGCATATTCTGATGCAAAAGATTCTGTATACAATTCTATTCGATCAGCGCCAGTTTCTTTAGCTCCTTCAACCATCTTTTTCACGGGATCCACAAAAATTGAAGTTCTTATACCGTTTTTCTTAAACTCCGAAATCACTTCACTTAAAAAATTTTTATGTTTCACAGTATCCCAACCTGAGTTACTAGTAATAGCATCAACCGCATCGGGAACTAACGTTACCTGAGTTGGCTTAACCTCATTCACAAGATTAATAAATTTTGGTATTGGATTTCCTTCTATATTATATTCCGTATGAACTACTGGCTTTAAATCATAAGTATCCTGATACCTAATATGTCTTTCATCAGGCCGAGGATGGATCGTAATTCCTTCTCCCCCAAAATCCTGAATATCAGCAGCTACCTTAAGCAAATTCGGTGTATCACCTCCTCTTGAATTACGTAGCGTTGCTATTTTATTGACATTAACACTTAATTTTGTCATAGTTTTTGATATAACCTTTAATAAAAAGCAAAAATACGAACTTGATAGTGCCTCGGTTACATATTTTTGATTAATTTGCATAAAAAGCCCCGGGAATATGAAGACAAGCTTATATATAATAAACGAAATAGATCCACTGTCCACAACTGCTAAGGTTGCGGACGCACAATTGTTATTTAACGAACTCACCTATACTCATTTCCCTGTCTTAAAAGACGGTATTTATGTAGGATGTATATCAGAGGCAGACGTTAGATGTTTTGAAACTGAAAAAATATTAGAATCCTATCTTTATGCTTTAGAAGGTTTTTTTGTTAGAACTAATGCTAACTGGCTAGATATTTTAGAATCTTTTGCTCAAAATCATTCTAATATATTACCAGTTCTTGATGATGACAACAACTACCAAGGATATTTTGAATTAAGAGATATTATGAATCTTTTTAACGAAACTCCTTTTTTAAGCGAACCGGGTAATATTTTAATTGTAGAAAAAGGTGTCTTAGATTATTCTTTTAGTGAAGTTTCACAAATTGTAGAATCAAATAACGCTAAACTTCTTGGTCTTTTCATCTCTAATATGGAAAATGATGTAATTCAAATAACATTAAAAATAAATGATAGCGATATAAACAATATTGTTCAAACATTTAGAAGATATAGTTACAATATTGTCTCTAAGCACCATGAAGATTCATTTTTAAACAATCTTAAAGAAAGGTCTCAGTATTTAGAAAAATACCTTAATATTTAGGAAATAATATTAACCAACACCTAAACAAATTAAATCATAATGAAGATAGGTATTTACGGCCAGTTCTATCACGAAAAATCTGGAATATATATCCAACAATTATTAGAAGCGCTGGACAAAAATAACATTGAGGTAGTAATCGAGAAAAACTTTCTCGAGCTTATTAATCTTCATGATGATATTGACAAAAGCTACTCTCATTTTAGCACTTTTGAGGAGTTAGATGATTCCTATGACCTTTTTTTTAGTATTGGAGGAGATGGAACTATCCTAAAAACGATCACCTATGTTAGAGACTTAGGTATTCCAATTGCCGGAATCAATACTGGGAGACTAGGTTTTTTAGCAACTATACAAAAAGAAGAAATAAAAGATACAATCAACCTTATACTGGATAAAAAATTTCATATTTCTCCAAGAACCATTGTAACTATAGATACGGTTCCACCAACAGAAGAGTTTGGAGTTCTAAATTTTGCAATGAATGAAATCGCTGTCAGCAGAAGAAATACTACTTCTATGATAACAGTACATACCAGTCTTAATGATGAATTTCTGACTTCTTATTGGGCAGATGGACTCATTGTTTCTTCTCCAACCGGCTCTACAGGGTATTCCTTAAGTTGCGGCGGCCCTGTTATGATGCCTGATGCAGAAAGCATGGTACTAACACCTATTGCGCCTCATAACCTTAATGCAAGACCACTAGTTATTCCTGATGATAAAGAAATCAAGTTACAAGTTTCTGGAAGAGAAGACACCTATTTAGTTTCTTTGGATTCAAGAATACACACTTTACCAAATGAAGCAACAGTTGTTATTAAAAAAGCTCCTTTTAAAATAAATATGGTTGTTTTAGAAGGCGATAGTTTCTTAAAAACATTGCGAAAAAAAATGCTTTGGGGTGAAGATAAACGTAATTAGACAATAAAATCTACTAAAAAGTGTTTTTTAATTCATACTATTTTACTCAAATTCTTGTGTACTAAAGTTAATTGTTATATTTGCAAACTTTTGAAAATCTATGAGATACTTAGCATCCTTTGTATTAATTTTGTTTTTTGGGCAATCTATCACCTCACAAACTTACGAGGTCGGACTGATGGCTGGTGGTTCTAATTATATTGGAGATGTAGGTTCTACATACTATATTTCACCTAATTCCTTTGCTATTGGAGCAATCGGAAAGTGGAATCGTAGTAAAAGACATGCGTTTAGAGCATCTTTTTTATACGCCAACCTTAAATCAAATGATTCTAGAGGAGATGACAGAAGAGTTCAAAGAGGTTTTAGCTTCAATAATTCGGTAAAAGAGTTATCTGCTGGATTAGAATTTAATTTCTGGGAATGGTATTTATATGATGGTGAACCACAATTTACTCCATATTTATACACTGGCTTGACTGGTTTTAACTATAGCGCCAAAGCGGTTGACCCTAATAATGGCAATCAAATTAGCTCTTATAGTGAGAAATGGACTGCCGCTATCCCAATAGTAGTCGGTGTAAAGAAAACTATTGGACGTCATTGGGTATTAGGAGCGGAGATTGGTGCGAGATATACATTCACCGATAATTTAGATGGAAGTGATCCAGACAGTGCGTTTGGAACAGGATTTGGTAATTTGGATAATAATGATTGGTATGTATTTACCGGTATAACATTATCCTATACGTGGGGTAGAATCCCATGTTATTGTGCATTCTAAAAAATGATTAATAAAGAACAACTCAATTCTAACATTCCGGAACATATAGCCATCATTATGGATGGTAACGGCAGATGGGCAAAAAAGAAAGGATTCTTTAGAGCTGTTGGCCACGAAAATGGAACAAAAGCCGTTAGAGAAGTTGTAGAAGGAGCAGCAGAAATAGGAATAAAGTATCTTACATTGTATGCGTTTTCTACAGAAAACTGGAACAGACCTAAGTTAGAAGTAGAAACTTTAATGAGACTTTTGGTAAGTTCATTAAAAAAAGAAATAAAAACACTACAAAAAAATAATATCCGTCTAAACGCCATCGGAAACCTACAGGCACTACCCGAAAAGGCAAGAAAGGAATTACTGGAAGTTATAGAAAAGACTAAGGATAACAAGCATATGACGCTTTCCCTAGCTCTTAGTTATGGCAGCAGAGAAGAGCTAATAAAAACTATTCAAGAAATAAGCAATAAAGTTAAAAATAATGTACTTTCGCCACATCTTATAAATGAAGCAGTCATTAATGAGCATTTGTATACCAAAACGCTACCAGATGTAGATTTATTAATACGTACCAGTGGAGAACAACGTATTAGTAATTTCTTATTATGGCAGATTGCGTATGCAGAATTATATTTTACTGAAATATTATGGCCTGATTTTAAAAGAACAGATTTATTTGAAGCCATTTTAAATTATCAACAAAGAGAAAGAAGATTTGGAAAAACTAGTGAGCAGCTTAGTTAAAAAGATGACAAAAAAATTACCTATTACGTATTTTGCATTTATTGCATTTTTATTAAATACAGTATTACTTTCGGCACAAAACTTACCAGGTACTAGCGGAAAAGAGTATATTATTGGAGATATTGAGGTAACAGGAATATCTACATACAGTAAAAATACTATTATCACCTTTACAGGTCTTAAGAATGGTCAACGAATTTCATTACCAGGCGATCGCATCAGCCAGGTTATAAAGAAACTTTGGGATCTTGAATTATTTAGCGATATAAATTTTTATATCACCAAAGTTGAAGGTGATACCGCCTATCTTGAGATTAACATCCAAGAGGTTCCTGAATTAAACCAAGCCCGGATAGAAGGTGTTAGAAAACGTAAAGCAGAGGATTTGATTAAAGATAATAGTCTTACCCCTGGAGCAAAGGTTACAGAAAATCTAATTACTACTACACGTAACTTTATCACCAATAAATATCGTAAAGATGGTTTTCTTAATACCAAAGTTATTATTAACACCACTCCTGTTAAGGACACTGTTCCTACCAACAAGGTTAATATGCTAGTTCGTATTGACAAAGGTGATCGTGTAAAAGTTGATAAGATTAACATTAACGGAAACGAACAATTTTCTGACGGCAAGGTGAGGTCAGCAATGAAAAATACCAAACAGAAAAAGTTCTGGAGATTCTGGAAACGTTCTAAATATATAAAGAATGATTATCAGGAAGACAAAGAAAATATTATTAGCAAATACAAAGAAAAAGGATATCGAGATGCTCGAATAACTACTGATTCTTTAATTGTAGAAGATGACAATAGCGTATCTTTAAATCTTGCGATAGAAGAAGGTAATAAGTACTATTTTGGAGATATTAATTTTTTAGGAAACAGTGTTTATACGGATAATCAATTAGCCAGACAGCTAGTTATCAAGAAAGGAGATGTATACAATGGTGTCCTTCTTGAGAAACAGATTGCTGACAACACTAAGCCTGATGCAAATGACCTTACCAATCTTTATCAAAATAATGGATACTTATTTTCTAACATTGATGCGGTAGAGACAAATGTAAAGAATGACACAATTGATTTTGAAATACGAATCCGAGAAGGAAAACTAGTTCATTTTGATCATATTACAATTACTGGTAATGATAAAACAAATGATCATGTTGTTTATCGAATACTAAGAACTAAACCGGGTCAAGTATATAGTAAAGATTTAGTTGTAAGAACGGTTAGAGAAATAGGTCAATTAGGTTTCTTTGATCCAGAACAATTAGAACCTCAGTTTAAAAATGCTGATCCACAAGCTGGAACTATAGACATCAATTATCCTGTTGTAGAAAAGGGAGCTAGTCAGATTGAGCTTCAAGGTGGTTTTGGTGGTGGAGGTTTTGTTGGAACCTTAGGTTTAGCCTTCAGTAACTTTTCGATCAGAAACATTTTCAATAAAGAAGCATATAGTCCTTTACCAATGGGAGATGGTCAGACGCTTCGTGTAAGAGCTCAAGCTAGTCAATTTTTCCAAACGTATAGCTTATCATTTATTGAACCTTGGCTTGGTGGAAAAAGACCATTCCAACTTTCTACATCTTTTTCTCATACGATTCAGTTCTTATTCAATAACAGAACTAGAGATGTAGATAGAGACAGTAAGTTTTTGATTACCGGTGGATCTATTGGTATTGCGAAAAGGTTAAACTGGCCTGATAACTACTTTACCCTATCTCAGGCAATAAGTATTCAGCACTACAACCTTAAAAACTATAATACCAGATTATTTACCTTTGGTAATGGTTCTTCTAATAACCTTGCATACACCATAGGAATTAACAGGAATAATACAGCCATAAATCCAATTTTCCCAACTTCTGGATCAGAGTTTAATCTTATCGCTAAACTTTCTCTTCCATATTCATTATGGGACGGTACGAACTACAGCGAATTAGCAGAAAGAAGATCTGATATCGAAGGACAATTAGAGGATCCAAACTCGGGATTAAGTGCCGATGAACTTCAGGCTCTATCAACTGAAAGAGGTGAGATTGATCAAGAACGATTTGACTGGTTAGAATATTACAAAATTAAATTTGATGCTACTTGGTATACTACCTTAGCTAAAATAGGCAAACAACCGCTAGTGTTGAGAACCAGAGCAGAGTATGGTTTTCTTGGAGCCTACAACAATGATAGAGGAAATATTCCTTTTGAAAGATTTTTCCTAGGAGGAGATGGATTAGGAGCAACAGCCTTGGACGGAAGGGAAGTTGTAGCCCTTAGAGGGTATCCAAACCAATCACTAATTCCATTAAGTAGAGCAAATGACCCAGATTTTGTAGAAGATGGGGCAACAATTTATAATAAATATTCGTTAGAGCTTCGTTATCCTATTACTCTAAAACCATCAGCCTCTATTTATATGCTGACATTTTTAGAAGGTGGAGCATCTTATGATAGCTTTAGAGGATTCAATCCGTTTCAATTAAATCGTTCTGCTGGAGCAGGTTTACGTATCTTTATGCCAGCCTTTGGATTGCTGGGTATTGATTTTGGGTATGGTTTTGACCCAATTCCAGGTACGACAGGAAATAATGGATGGGAGACTCACTTTATCATTGGACAACAATTTTAATTTTGGCACGATTATTTCTATAAACAAAACAGGATCATGAAAACAAAAGTTCTTTTAGTATTAGCAGCTATCCTTTGGTTATCTTTCTCCAACACAGCAGAAGCTCAAAAAGGTATAAGAGTCGGTTATATAGATATGGATTATATCTTAGAAAATGTACCTGAATATAATGAAGCTTCGGCTGACCTGGAAACCAAAGTACAAAAGTGGAAAGTAGAAATTGAAGCTGAATTAAAGGAAGTCGAACAAATGAGGAAAGACCTCAACAATGAACGTGTTCTGCTGACTAAAGAGCTTATTGAAGAAAGAGAAGAAGATATTTTCTTTAAGGAAAAAGAAATTCTTGAATATCAACAAAAGAGATTTGGACCTAATGGTGACTTATTTCTTCAAAAAAAGAGATTAGTACAACCTGTACAGGATCAAGTTTTTGTTGCAGTACAAGAAGTAGCAAAAAATAAAAAATATGATTTTATATTTGATAAATCTGCAGACCTAGTAATGCTATATTCTGCTGATAGATACGATATAAGTGATCAAATATTATTAAGAATTAATAGAGCTTCCAAAAGAAAGCAAGTTAATAGTAAGAAAGAGAAAAAAGCATTAGAGCGTGCTGAAAAAAGAAATGTTGAACAGGAAAAAGAAGTAACGGATAGAGAAAAAGCATCATCCCGTAAACAATCTGAAAGAGAACAATTACTTGCAGAAAGAAAAGCTGCAAGAGATTCGATCAGAGCTGCTAAGAAAAAAGAATTTGAAGAAAGAAGAGCTAAATTAATAGAAGCTCAAAAAAGAAAGAAAGATTCAATAAAAGCTTTAAAAGAGCAATTGAAAGACGATACACCTTCTAATAATGATGATGGTGAGACGAAGGAAAATGATGATAATTAGAGAAATTAATTTTTAAATTTATAACACACTTAATATTACTTGAAATGAAAAAGTTTAGAACCCTATTAGTAGCCTGTGCATTCATCCTAGGAGCATCAAGCTTTGTAAATGCACAATCTAAAGTAGCACATATCGCTTCGCAGGAACTTGTGGAAGCAATGCCTGCTTTTAAAGCTGCCAAAAGCGAAATTGACAAGCTAAACAAAACGTATGAAGCAGAAATCAGGAATATGGTTTTGGAATTGCAAAATACGATGAAAAAGTATCAGGCCGAAGCTCCTACCAAAACTGAAGAAGAAAATGCTAAAAGAGCACAAGAAGTTCAAACTACAGAGAAAAGCATCGGAGACTACAGACAGAATGCTTTACAAGATCTTCAGAAGAAAGAAATTGAACTATTAAAGCCTATCTACGAAAGCGCACGTGTTTCTATACAAAAAGTAGCAAGAGCACAAGGATTTGAATACGTATTAGATTCTACAACCGGAACAGGAGTTATTCTAGCTGACGGAAAAAATCTAATGGCAGATGTAAAAAAAGATTTAGGTATCTAAAAAAAATACCTTCATAGAATAAAATAAAAAACAGTGAGTCTAGACTCACTGTTTTTTTTATTTTTGGAACATTACTATCTCACAAAATGAATAAACAAGCAATAGGCATCTTTGACTCAGGTATTGGTGGAACTTCCATTTGGAAAGAAATTGCTTTAGCAATGCCAAATGAAAATACAATATACTTGGCAGATAGTAAATATGCTCCCTATGGTAAACGTAGTACCGATGAAATTATATCACTAAGTATTAAGAACACCAAAAAGCTTATTGAACTAAATTGCAAAATCATTGTTGTTGCTTGTAATACTGCTACTACAAATGCCATAAAAGTACTTAGGGAACAATTTGATATTCCATTCATCGGTATTGAACCTGCTATAAAACCAGCCGCTCTTAACACAAAAACTCAAAAGGTTGGTGTTTTAGCTACAAAAGGTACATTATCCAGTGAATTGTTTGCTAAAACATCAGATCTCTATGCAAACAAAATAGAGGTTATTGAAGTTATTGGAACTGGATTGGTAGAACTTATAGAAGAGGGAAAAATCCAAACTCCAGAAATGCATCTTCTATTAGAGTCATATATACAGCCTTTGATTGAAAAAAATATTGATTATCTTGTTTTAGGCTGTAGTCATTACCCATACCTCATCCCGATCTTAAAAAAAATGCTTCCCAATCATATAGACATCATAGATTCTGGTGAAGCAGTAGCTAAACAAACTAAAGTGATTCTTTCCAAAAACGATCTTCTAAGTGCTAATTCACAGCAGGGAATACATACTTTTTTTACTAATGGGTCATTACATATTCTACAAGAGATTCTAAAAAAAAGTAATATCCCTTCCATTTCAAAAATGTTAGCATTTTAGCTATACGTAAGAATTAACTTTCTTTTTTTATAATTACATGTTAAAAAAATACTCTTTAACGAATTTTAACACTCGTTATCTCTGTTTGTGTACTTTTTTTCTTTTATTTGATAATCTCTTGATTGTTAAGCTCCTACAGTAAAGAAGATACTATTAAACCTTTTACCCCTAATTCTGTAGTTATGAAAAAAAGCATTGTAACGCTTTTTGGATTATTCTGTGTGACTTTTTCTGTAGCACAAAACAATGTGCAAATAGACGGAAGATTAAAACCGCATTTAGATAAATTCTTTGAGTATTGTAAAAAATATAATATTGAATATTATGATAAGCTATTTGAACTAAAAAACATCGATATTGTTGATACACTTACCGTTTCTCCAAAAGGATCCACTTTAGGAATGCTTACAAGAGACAAAAACAACAAAGTAGAAAATATAGTGATTAACTGGGTAGCCTTGCTGGATGAGGAAATACTAAAGGTAGTTGCTTTCCACGAATTTGCGCATTATTTCCTAGAATACAAAAAACATATCTGTGATGATTGCGGAAAAATAATGGCTGTGGTTAACAGTAGTTATTTTGATATTGTCAAGGACTGGGATAATCAAGTAAAGACACTTTTTCTAGATTCTCCTCTATACAAAAGAAGGAAAACGGTTGCCTATACTAATTCATACAGCAGACCGGATCATTTAGCCAACTAGGATTATTCTTTCTTATTTAAAATAATCTAGTAAAGCTCCCTTCTTAGAGGAGGAGACCATAAGTTCTTTTCCTGAGGATAACTGAACACTGCCTCCTTTGCCTTTTTTATATCGCACAATGGTACTTACATTGACTAAAAAACTTTTATGAATTCTAACAAACCCTTGATCAGACAAAGAATCTTCAAAATACTTTAGGGTTTTACTAACTAGTTTCTGTCCTTGATTGAGAAATATTTTGGTATAATTATCATCGGCTTGACAGTACAAAATTTCGGATATTTTCAATACCTCAAAACCATCTTGTTGCGGTATGGTAATCTTTCCATCGGCAGCAGCAGACACTTTTGGTGTTAATACCTTATCCTGCAATTCTTTTTCACGTTCTTTTATATGACTTACGTGTTCTACAGCCTTTATAAGATTATCTATTGCTATTGGTTTCAATAAATAATATGTCGCTTGAGCGTTTAGCGCGTCTACAGCATAATGGTCATAGGCAGTTACAAAAACCGTTTCAAAAGTTCTGTCTGGCACTTGTTCCAACAAATCAAAAGCATTACCGTATGGCATTTCTACATCTAGAAACAAAAGGTCGGGATTATTAGATTCTAATAGCGTTAATGTTTCTTGAACACTTGCGGCTTCTCCTAACACTTCTACCGTTGGACAATATTTATTAAGATAATTTTTTAAGATTGCTCGGCTATTAGCCTCATCATCTACTACAATTGCTGTTAAATTCACAGTTATCAGATTTATTAATTACTTATAAGTCATATATATGCTTAATAGCATAAAAAATAAGATGTTATTTATCTTTTTTGAGTACTAACTTTACCAGAGTACCTTCTTCCTGACCAGTTAGGTCGGAGATAAAGACATCTACCTTATCCTTGTACATCGTATTTAGAATATTAATCCTCTTTTTAATGTTACTCATCCCTTGCGACTTTTGCTTCTTTTGATTCAGGGTTTTTAATGCTTTAGACTTTTCTCTTCCGATTCCATTGTCAGAAATCGTTATTTCAATTGTATCATCGAATGTTTTAGAGAAATGTATGGACAATAGCCCTTTATCTGGCCTGTATCGTAATCCATGCCAAACAGCATTTTCTACATAGGGCTGAAGCAACATTGGCGGAATCATATATTCTTTAATATCAATTTCTGGATCTACCTCTATAGTATAATCGAATTTATCCTGAAATCTAAAATGTTCCAACTGTACGTACAATTCTAACAATTCTATTTCTTTTTCTAATGGTATAAAATCTTCTTCACTATTTTCTAAAACCGATCGCATTAACAATGAAAAGTCAGTCAAATATTTGTTCGCAGCTCTTTCATCACTAGTTGCAATGAATGTATTTACCGAGTTTAAAGCATTAAAAATAAAGTGCGGATTCATCTGAGAACGCAATGATTTTAATGCTAATAAATTGTTAGCATATTGTTGTTGTTTTATATTGCGATACATTAAATACGCAGCAAGGAACAACAATACAGATAATCCAAGTAAGGAATAAATAATTATTTTTTGCTGTCCAGCTAGTTCCTGAGATGCAAAAGCAAGTTTATATTTACTTTCATTAAGTTCTCTATCCTTTTCTAAGGTAGCTATGCGATTTGCTTTTAATGCTAATTCTCTACTAAATCTGGTTGCTTGGGATATCTCCTGCTCTTTCTGAATATATAGTTTATCAATAATTACTTCATATTCTTCAAAAGCTTCAGAAGCTTTTTTAAGTTCGCCTTTTTCACGATACACTTCTCCTAATTTTCTTGTAGCATCTTTCTGAACAACTAGATCATTTTCTGAGGCTGCTTTTTTAATACTTTCTTTTAAATAGGGTATCGCTTCATCATATTCAGCTTGCGCTGCAAAGGCATTCGCTATTTTATAGTTCTGCACCTGCGATGTAATAGCACGATCATCTATACTAGCTGGTGCAGATGCAATAGTATCCTTTACTGTTGTGCTGAATTCCTCTTTTCGTTCAATATCCTGAATATCCTCAAGTGCTTCTTTTCTTAATTCAATCTCTTTATCAAAACTATTACTCTTATTATAAAAATCCGCTGCTTTTGCTCTCTGTCGTGCAGATGATTTTTTACTTCTCCTACTAGCAAGTTGTACTGAGTTGCCCAAATATTCTTCTGCATCATCTAGATTTCCTTGTCTTTGAAGTATTTCAGCAAGCTTAGAATTTAACTCAACAATAATGTCTTCATACTTCTTTTTTTGTGCTAATGATAATGCCTTATTATAGCTATTTATTGCATTAGTATTATCGTTACGTCCTTTATAACTATCTCCTAGTCCTTGATACACCTTCACCTTCTGTAAGGAGCTAAGTCTAGACTTCTCTAATTCATTAAAGGTTAATAATGAAGTCTCGTAATTTTCACTAAGTAATTGAGCAATACCTAATTTTATTTTTACATCGGCGCTATACTTATTAGTAAGACTAGTTGCATAATTACTTTCTGCTAGATCCGGCTGTTTCCAGTGAGCATAAATATCTCCTAAAGTTTCAAAAAGTTCAGCTTTCTTCTCATCACCAAAAGTGTCGTCTTCCTCTATTGTTTCCAAAGCCTTTGTAACATAGTCAATACTTGTTGCGGCATCTTTTTTCAAAGAATTTCTTGCAGCGGCAAGATTAGCTCCGTATGCGGCAGAAGATCTTTTTTGTTTTTCAACCTTCTGAACATTCGTTACCGATGGGTTTTCCTGAACTTTAACATCTATTCTTTCCCGGCTTGTAATCGTATAATAAATTGTATTAAAACTATCATGTTTAATAATAATATTATCACCAATCTTAGCTTGTATTTTAAAATCACCTAAACTATTAGTGTAGTATACCTTATCTCCTATTCCCTCTACCCGAACTTCTACGTCTCTTATGGGTTTTAGTGTTTTATCTTCTTTTACAGTACCTCGTATGGTTATATCAGCCTCAGTCGCTCTTCTTACATCATCTTGAGCAAAAAAAGTACTGGGTAACAACCACATAAACAATAAAATGAAACAAAATCTATTCATCATATACTAAATAAGAAAGGTAAACTTAATCCATTTATATGGGATAATAAAATCAGAAATTACTCATAAGTTGCTTTCTTCGGAGTATTAATATCATAAAACATTACTTCCCTAACTGAAAAAGGCTTTTCACTCATTCATAACAACCCATTCCTAATCCATAGTTTTTATCTAAAAAAGTTCCTGTTAGTTTTAGCTTAAATTATAAAAAAAGTAACAATTATGAAGACAGTATGTATATGGAGTTTATTATGCTTGCTAATGATTCCTGTTTCATGTAAAGCGGAAAATAACTCCCGTCCAGAATTAGCCTTTCAAACGGAAAATTCACATCAGATTTACACATCTAAGACAGATCCAGACACCAAAAATATTCAAGTAGCACTATTATTGGATACAAGCAATAGTATGGACGGTTTAATTGACCAAGCAAAAGCACAACTATGGGAAATCGTAAATGAGTTATCCTATGCAAAATGTGGTCACTATAAAATAAAACTACAGATTGCTTTATATGAATATGGTAATGATCTTTTACCATCAAAGGAAGGTTATATAAGACAGGTACTACCCTTTTCTGACGACCTTGATGAGATTTCGAAAGAGCTTTTTGCCTTAACTACTAATGGCGGAAACGAATATTGTGGAAAAGTAATAAACACTTCTATTAACCAATTAGATTGGAAAAAAAACAATGATCATCTAAAACTAATCTTTATAGCAGGGAACGAACCTTTTACGCAAGGTCCTGTAAACTATAAAGATGCTGCTACCGATGCTATAGAAAAGGATATTACGATAAATACCATCTTTTGTGGAAACTACAAACAAGGTATTGAAACGAACTGGAAAGATGGAGCGGATTTAACTAAAGGAGAATATAGCGCTATTGATCATAATAGGGAAACTATACATATAGCAACGCCTTATGATGATATCATTTTACAATTAAATCGAAAATTAAACAACACCTATATCTATTATGGAAACGAAGGTTCTAAAAAAATAAGTCTACAAGCCGAACAAGATAGTAATGCAAGATCATATAGTCCGGCGAACGCAGTTAGCAGAACTGTAAGTAAAAGTTCTGGGTTTTATAAAAACAAAAGCTGGGATTTAGTGGATGCTGCAGAAGATAAAGATTTCGAGCTAGAAGAAGTAGCTAAAGAAGAGTTACCTCAAGAATTAAAGAATAAGTCTAACACCGAGCTAAAACAATACATCACTCAAAAAAGTAATGAACGAAAGGAAGTCCAGAAAAAAATTCAGGAATTGAACAAGAAACGAATAACGTATATAAAGAACAATAGCAAAAAAGATGCTTCTAATCTTGAAGCTGCTCTTATTAAAGCTATAAAAACTCAAGGAGAGAGAAAATCCTTCAGCTGGAAAGAATAACCAAATACAAAAACTATGAAAACTAATATAATCGTTCTGCTAATCGTTTTAACACCCATAACCATGTTGTCTCAAAAAAAATCAGAATTAAAAAAATCTAAAGTCGATTACAATTCCTTTTTAGAAATCACGGAAGAAGTTATGGAATATCGACAAAACAGATTAATACCTTTGGATCAATTTCTTGATTTCGCAAAAGACAATGGCACCATTTTATTGGACACACGATCAGAAGCAGCTTATAAGAGAAAACATCTTAAGGGTTCGATTCATTTAAATTTTTCTGATTTTACTGAAGAAAAATTAGCCAAACTAATTCCAGATAAAAAAACCAGGATATTAATTTATTGTAATAATAATATCGATGGTGATGCTTTTAATTTTCCAACCAAGAGCATACCATTAGCGTTGAATATCCCAACATTTATTAATCTTTACGGTTATGGCTATAAAAACATATACGAACTATCCTCTTTAGTCCCAATACGCGATGAGCGTCTAAAGTTTACAGGCACCGAAGTAGAATAAATAAAGGCCAGCTTTTAAGCTGGCCTTTATTTTATATTTAGATAATATCCTTGTCTAATTGTTAACAGCTGGACAATGACAGTTCCATCGTTCTTTACGTTTTCCGAAATCGTACCCTAATGTTAACTGATGAAAACCTCCATTAGTTAAAACTACAGAGTTAGATTGATAACTATAGGTATATCCAACCATCCATTTTCTATAATTTATACCTAGAAACGGTGTGATGTATTGTAATTTTTGGCTCTCAATTTCTAAACCTGTTTGAGAGAACTCTGCTCCATCAAAACTTCTTCGATAAGACAATCCTCCCCATAATACTATACTCTCTCCAAAATTCCTATACGCTTTTAAGTTCCCATCAATAGTGCTTTCCTTAGTTTGGTCAGTTGCCTGATAAAGAATCGACGGTTCTAAACTCCAAGGACCTCCATTTCCTAATCCAAAAACGTGTCCTACAGAAAAAATATATCTTCTCTGATTGTTAGGCTCTACGATTGTGTTATTAGAATTATCAAAAAGACCTCTTGTAGTTGGCAATATATTTTTTACTGTAAAATGAGCAAACCAGTCTAGGTAATGATAAGACATCCCTACGTCCAAGTTAAAATATCCATCTTTTTGCAGTCTACCCTGTATTGCAGGATCTGGATCCAAAGGATCGTCAAACTCGCTAGTATCTAAGTTAGATTGAATAAATGCACCACTAATACCAAAAGATAACATATTCAGATCGGTTCGATCACGAGAAAATAACAAATGATATGCGAATGTTGCAAAAACTCCTGTCTGAGAAAAAGGACCATTCTCGTCCTGATATATTATTGCTCCAAGACCTACTTTATCTCCAGTTCTAAAATTAACATTAGCTGATTGGGTATTAGGCGCATTATCTACATCAAACCATTGTTTCCTTGCCGTAAGCCTAATCTTATTCGCATTAGAAGCTCCAGCCATAGAAGGATGAACCAGATATAAGTTATCAGAAAGATAATCTGCATAAACCGGAATTCCTTCCTGAGAAAAAATAAATTGTGAGGTTAGTATAGCAAACAACAAATAGTATTTCTTCAAATTCATTAGAGGCATTATATTTAAAAGGAAAACTAGGTTAATTATTTCAATATAAACTATTTAATTCTGCTTATATTGTGGGGCGTTAATATTTCTTTTCCCAAATTAAAATATTATTTATTGCCGGGAGCAAATATATTAATTTTTAACAGAACATATCTTTTCGCCCTAGTATTAAAACAATCTTAATCTTATAAACCCTACTCTAAAGTGGAATTACTTTTTAGTAAATTTGCCAAAAATATATCATGGAAAAGAAATTTGAAATAAAAATAGAACCCACTTCCAATCCGAGTATCATAAAATTTGAAGCTAATTATTTCCTAACCGAACATACTAGTTATGAATTTGAAAATATAGATCACGCTAAAAATTCACCGTTAGCCCAACAATTATTTTATTTGCCATTTGTAAAAAGAGTATTTATAGCACAAAACTTTGTAGCTATCGATAAGTATGATATTATAGAATGGGCTGATGTACAAGAAGAGGTTGCGGGACAAATAAAAGAATATTTAAACAGTGGGCAATTGGTTATAAATGAAACTACATCTACTAAAAAAACACCTATAACCATTTACGCGGAAAGTACTCCAAATCCTGCAGTACTTAAATTTGTAGCAAATAAAAAACTAGTTGCTACAGGACACGAATTTAAAAGTATTGATGATACTAAAGAAGCTCCTCTTGCAGAAAAGTTGTTTCATTTCCCCTTTGTGAAGGAAGTATATATTGATGAGAATTATATTTCTATTAGTAAGTATGATATGGCAGACTGGAATGATATTACAATGGAAATAAGAGAATTTCTGAGAGAATATCTAGAGCAAGGCAAAGAAGTACTTTCAGAAAATGCTACCGTATCCAAAAGTCAAGTAGAAAAGCAAGCCGAGGCAACGTTCGAGAAATTAGATGATACCTCAAAGGATATTGTAAACATTATAGAGGAATATATCAAACCAGCTGTTGCTAGTGATGGAGGTAATATTATGTTTGACTCTTATGATCCAGATAGTAAAGTAGTAAAAGTAATTTTGCAAGGAGCTTGTAGCGGATGTCCTTCTTCTACCTTTACCTTAAAAAACGGTATAGAAAATATGCTAAAAGAGATGCTAAAAGATAAAGTAGCCTTTGTAGAAGCAATAAATGGGTAGTTCATCGAATTATCTTTAATGATATCGAAAAAACCATATAAATAATAGTAGTTATTGTTTAATAAAAACCAAAGTATCTCGTATATTAGAGAACCTTTTGTAAAATATTAACCAAAAAATTATTAAAATGGCAATTGTTAAAGTAATAGAAGTAATAGCAACCTCAGAAAAAGGTTGGGAAGATGCAGCAAAAAATGGAATAAAAGAAGCTAGTAAAACAGTGAAAAACATTAAATCTGCGTGGGTCTCGGATCAAAAAATGATTATTAAGGATAATGAAATTTCTGCATATAGAGTTATTCTTAAAATATCTTTCGAGATAAATTAAAAATATATTGCTTAGTGTAAAAAGCATCTTAATAGTATTAGGATGCTTTTTACGTTTTTAAATACTGTTAGAAATCATCAAAGTGAAACATTTCTATGTTATCATAATAATTTTATTCTTTACAATTGATAAAGATCATAATAAGCAATCTATAGTTTAAGCTTATTTACTTTATGATCCTGTTGTATCGTATATATGTAATGAATTATAAATAGAAAGTATTTTAGGTTTCAGAAATCGATCTACCTAATAAAATTTTTCAAGAACAAAACCTTACTATATTATCTACGTAAACAATAGGTATAAAAATATTCCAGAAGGGAAGTAAATCAAGCAGTTAAACAATCAAATGAAGATTATTCTTACAAAATTACAACGTTTTCGTTATCAAAATTACTGTTTTACCATAAAAAACTGGTGTTATATTTTCAATGAAACATAATATTTTCCGTAAATACCTTGTCAAAAAAGGTAATCCTTTGATAAATCGATAAAAATATTGTATTAAAACTTGTATTTTTGCATTTAATCTCACGTTTTATTACATTTAATTCACCTAAATCAATACACCGTGAGAAAAATACTACAATTTTTGTTTTTAGTAATGTCGCCCGTTTTATTTGCGCAACTTCCGCAATCTTTAGTAAAACCGGCCGAGAGAATAAGTACATTTGATGAATATGATGGTTCTATCTTTAAACATCTTAGATATAAAGATGCAAGTGTTATAGATGAAAAATCAGGTACCTTTGATACTAAACTAAGGTATAATGCTTATTCAGATGCGTTACAGTATAAAAAGGGTTCTAAATTATTTGAACTTGTAAAAAGTCCTACCTCACACGCCAGAATAGATGGTGATTATTATTACTATTGTAATTTTAAAACACAACGAGGTCTAAAGCGACCTGGTTACTATGTTTTAGTGGAACTAACTGAGCGCTACAGAATATATAAGAAATATTCTGTCAAAATAACAGAACCTAATAAAAAAGGTTCGGCAAGTGGAACTTCAACACCAGGTAAGGTACAAATACAAACGGCATATTTTCTTGAAGAACGTGGTGTTATCATGGAATTACCAATGAATAAAAAGAAAATTTTAGCTGCTCTTAGTGATAAAGAAGAAGAGTTAAAGGTTTATATGAAAAAGGAAAAAATAAAAGTCCGTAAAGAAGAAGATCTTATACGACTTGTATCCAGATATAATGCATTAAAAAGTACCGATGGTGGTCCATCGAGAAGTTTACTTAGCACTAGATCTAGGAGAAATTAAATCTTTTAATATAACATAACGGATATATATAAAAGCCATTCGACCACAGCGAATGGTTTTTTTATGAACACAAACACAAATACTATGTTCTTGCAGATCTTAATAAACAATATTGAATATACAAAAAAGTACGATCTCATAATTGCAGAACCAAAATCTATGGATACAGATACTGGCTCCGCGCAACTCAGAAACTTATTATTTTGAAGAGAATGGGATCATAATTGATTTGCCTACTAAAAAAAGTGATTTATTAGCTTTATTTTCTGACTAGAAAGATGAGCTAAAAAAGTATATCAAAAAAGAAAAGTCAAGAAAAAAGGAAGATTTAATAAAGTTAGTAGCAAAATACAATGCTTTAAAAAATATCGATCTAACCCGTCACGAAGTCTTTTAAGTAATAGGGTTCGAAGTAACTAACATTTTCAAAATCTTTTTCTAAAAACTTTGTGTAACTTACAGTAGCCATCTCTATTGCAGATGGCAATTTGTCTGAAATAAATTCTGCATTTTTATGTTTGTTAATTTCAGCAAATTTAGCAACTCCATTCCCAATAAAATATACTTTATTTTTTTGTAAATAGGTTTCATAAGAAGCCTCTGTTAATACTTCCGCCTCTGTAGATCTTAGTTGTTTATAGGTATTAGAGAAAATTGCAGAATACACTTCCATTCTCCTAGCATCAATCATAGGAACCACAAAACCTTCTTTAGCTTTTACCTGTAAGGCTAACGAATGTAATGTATCCACAGAAATTAACGGAATATTTAAACCGTAACATAATCCCTTTGCTGTAGAAACACCAATTCTCAAACCTGTATAAGAACCAGGTCCTTTACTTACGGATATGGCATCGAGATCTCTAAAAGCTATTCCGGCTTCATTAACTACAATATTAATAAATTGATGTAAACGCTCAGCGTGAGAATATTTAGTATCATAATCCTCTTTAGACACAACTACCTCCTTATCGTTAACTAAGGCTACGGAACAATTAGTTGTAGAAGTTTCTATACAAAGAATATAGGCCATCTTAAAAAAATTTACGCAAAGATACCCTTAATTATCCTAATTACTCTTCAGTCTTTTTTTCCTTTTTTGAAGTAACCTTATCGCCTGTCTTTAATGTTTTGGTAACTACATTATACGGCCCTGTAATAACTTCTTCTCCTTCTTTTAAACCTTCAGTAATTTCGATATTACTATCGTCCTGAATACCCGTTTTAATAACTCTTAATTTAGCAGCTCCACCATCTTTCACAAAAACACACTCAAACTTTTCGTCTGACTCTTTCAGTTTTTCCTTTGTATAAGATCTTTTAACTTTACTAGAAGTATCGCTCTTAATCACAATAGCACTAATTGGAACTCCAATAATGCTTTCTCTTTTATTTGTAATGACATCAACGGTAGCAGTCATACCTGGTCTAAAAGGTGAATAGCTCTCTGGTTTATCTTTTACTAAATCTTGATATGATTCTTCCAGGATGCGAACTTTTACCTTAAAATTAGTTACCTGATCCGCACTTAGTGTACTTTCTGCAGAGTTAGCTATTTCGGTAACTAAGCCTTTAAATTGTTTTTTGAGATAAGCATCGACCTCGACAATTGTAGAATCTCCCAAAGAAATCTTGACAATATCGTTCTCATTTACATCTACCTCAACCTCCATATTGCTTAAGTTAGCCACTCTTACGATTTCGGTACCTGCCATCTGCTGCGTACCCACTACTCGCTCTCCCAACTCTACGGACAATTTAGAAATTGTTCCGTTCATTGGGGCATAGATTGTTGTTCTATTAAGGTTATCTTTTGCTTCATTTACAGTAGCTTGAGCACTTTTTACACTATAGAATGCAGATTGCTTCGCAGCTTCTGCCACCTCATACCCTGAAACCGATCCATCCCATTCTGCTTTAGAAATCACTCCTTTATCAAATAACTCCTTATTACGATCATAGCTTAATTTTGCTTCCTTTAAACTTGCTTCTGCTTGTCTTAATCCTGCTCTTACATTTTCTAACGCAGCTTGAGATCTATTTAATCCAGACTGAATAATATCTGGGTTGATTCTAACTAAAAGATCACCCTTCTTTACTTGTTGCCCTTCTTTAATAGGTAAGTCAATTATCTCTCCAGAAACTTCAGAAGAAAGCTTAACCTCAACCTCAGGCTGAATCTTCCCTGTAGCAGAAACAGTTTCTATAATATCTAGTTTTTCAATTTTAGATATCTCTACTTCTTTTAGGTTTCCATCTTTACCTAACCATCCAGCTTTTTTACCAAAAACTAGTCCAATAACTAAAATTACAACAATGATTAAAATGATTAGTAAAGTTTTTCTACTCATGACTTACATTAAAAAGTTAATTTGATTGGATGAAATTACAACCTTTTGGTTAACAGCCCAAACACACTGATATTTATTTATAGTTTTATATCTGCTAGTTTAATTCCGAAAAAAAGTTCTAACACTTTAATTTTAAAAATATAATCAAATTTAGCTTGTACTTCATTACTCTGCGCATTTTCTAATCTAAATTTAGATTGACTAAAATCAAATGCATTCGTTCTTCCTACGTCATATCGATCTTTAGCATATTCATATGCTCTTTCTTGAGCTTTTACCGCTACTAAAGATGCTTCATAAGCTTCTGCAGATCCTTTAGCATCTACATATGCTTGATATACATTACTATCTAAGTCTAACTCCGCTTGCTCTAATTGAAAAGCTGTACGTTTTACGTTGATTTTATTTCTTTTAACAGCGTTTCTTGTAGAAAAGCCATTGAAGATAGGAACATTTAGTGATAAACCATAAGATATTCCATCATTGGTATACAATTGCTCTATAAAAGGAGTTGGTCCTGCCTCTTGCAACACAGGATTTGGTATAAGAGAAAAAACGGTATCTCCTGTACCTTCTACTGTTCCAATTGGATCGAAAGGAGTAACCGGGTCAATTCCTATAACATCAAATGTATTCGTTCCTACTTCTCTTGTTCCATAATTAAATGATCCACTAAGTGTAGGATAATAAGCTCCTTTAGCAATTTCCAAATCCTTTTCTGCAATTAACTTATTTTGTTCTGCAATTTGAACTTCATATCGAGCTTCTCTAGCACTAGATCTGATTTCCTCTATAGATTTATTTAATATAGAACTTTCTGGAACTAAATACTCTTGTTCTGCGATGTCAAACTTTTCATAATCTTTAATTAACAGTGTTTGTGCCAATCCAACTCGTGCAATTAAAACTGCATTTTCGGCCTGAACGATACGTGTTAATTCATCAGCAGAAGTAGCTTCTATTTCCAAAAGATCTCCTTGTGGTAATACACCAGCATCCACAAGATCCTTAGTTCTTTTTAGCTGCTCCAAAGTAATATCGTGTTGCTTTTCTATTACTTTTAATGATTCTTTGTTTAGCAAAACTTGTAAATAACTATTCGCGATAAAAAGTGCAATGTCATCTTTGGACTTGCCCAAATTATACTGGTTCAATAATCGATTAATCTTAGCTCTTTGTAATTGCTTTAAATTTCTTAATCCATCAAACAAGGTTATACCTACACCAACACCATAGCTAGAGTTTCTAAATGTTGCGGTTCTATTTGTTCCTGTAATTGGATCTGGGCTCAACCCAGAACTCCAAGTATTTCCTGCATTTGCATTAAAACTTGGCAATAATGCTCCAATCGCATCACTTTTATCAATCTCTGCAGCTTCTAAATTAAGAGCAGATTGTTTAATCGTTATGTTATTCTCCAAAGCATATTCTACACACTCCCTTAATGTCCACTTTTTATCTTGTGCCTGGGTACTTAGTATCCCAAAGAGGACACAGCAAATAATCGAAATTTTAACTTTCATCCGTTTTTCTTTATTTTAAGAGGTCAGATGGAAACTAACCAAAAAACAATAAAATGCTTTATAGTTCATTTCACAACACCTATTTGTATACTATTGATCGTTGTTGTTACACTTATTTATGAAAAAAATCCCTTTTTATAAAATACCTATACTGAAATCAAAAATAAGTATTATAATTTTCAGTGCTTTTTTAGTTTTCACTTCCTTCTGGTTCTATTTTAATTGGCTCAGTTTTATTCCAAACTTTAATCTCATCATCTTCTGTTAAGCCCGATACTATTTCTACATTAATCCCATCAGATAGACCTATCTCTATTTCTCTTCTTTCAAATTCCTGATCTCCTGTTTTGATCTCTACATATGGCTCTTCTGTTTTTCTATCAAATTGTAATAATGCTTCTTTAATTGCTAAAATATCTTCTTTAACGTCTAATACAATAGAAGCGTTAGCACTATAACCTGCTCTTACAAAATACTCGTCATCTAAAAACACTTCTCCTTCAATCTTAAATTGAACTGCACCTTGTTCTTCGTTACCCTTAGGCGCAATGAATTTAAGTTTTGCATCAAATTCTTTATCCCTAATTGCACCAAGGCTTACTTTTAGAGGCATATCAATTTTTAACTTGCTTACTTCTGCTTCATCCACTTTACCTTCAAAAATCATTTTGTTTAGATCTGCAATAGTAGCGATAGAAGTTCCTGCATTAAAATTATTACTTTCTATTACCTGATCACCTTCTTTTACGGGTATTTCTAGAATCGTTCCTGACACCGTAGCTCTAATATTTGTATTTGCCGAAGAAGATCCTCCTGCGGATCCTAACCTTATAATCTGAAGATCACTTTGCGCATTAGAAACATCCTGCTTAGCTCTATTGTAATTAAGCTCGATTGCATTAAAATCCTGACTAGAAATTACTCCTTTTTCGAAAAGGGCTTTATTTCTATCATATTCCGTTTTAGAATTATTCAATACAATCTGTGCATTTTTAACTCGTCCTCTAGCGCTATTTAATGATTGTTCATTAGGCACAACTTTTACTTTAGCAATTAAATCACCTGTTTTTATAGGCTCTCCTTCTTCCACAAATATTTTTTCGATGATTCCTGATATTTGAGGTTTGATTTCTACCTCATCTTCCGGAATCACTTTTCCTGTAGCCACAGTTTTCTCTTCTATTGAGGTTTTAAAAGCTTTTTCTGTAGTAAATACTATAGGCGATTTACTATTGGAATCTATAAGATACTTACCAGAAAAACCTAGTAAGGCTATAAAAACTACAACTAATAAAATTTTAAAAAACTTCTTCATTTTGATCGATTAGGTTATTTTGATTGTTATTTTATTCTTCTCTTAATGCTTCAATTGGTTTTATACTTACTGCTTTTTGCGCAGGAATTAGACCGATTATTGTTCCTAAAAGAACTATAGACAGTAATGCCCCGACCACAGCAAAGAAATCTACCGTAGGATTTAATATGGGGACATCATCACTATTACCAATAGCACTATTTACTCCCCAAAGGACAATAGTTCCAAAAACAAAACCTATAAGACCTGCTATAAAAGTTAACATAATGGACTCTAACATTATTTGCCCTCGTATTTCTGCTGGAGTTGCTCCCAATGCTCTTCTTACTCCAATCTCTCGTGTGCGCTCTTTAACAGTTATTAATAAAACGTTACCAATAGCAATCACACCTGCTATAAGTGTAGCTATACCAACAATGTAGGTTATCAATCGCATTCCAGACAAAAATCCATTTACTTTTGCTACTTCTTCTCCTAAATTAAAACTCCCAAATGCCTGATCATCATCCGGGTGCACGTCATGCATTCGCTTAAGTGCAGTTTTTATTTTGGCTTCTGTATTCACTATATTCTTATCAGGTTTAGCGGTTATTACCATCCAAGAAATATTTCTTCCTTGATTAAAAATACTTTGGAATGTAGTGAAAGGAAGAAAAATAGAGTCATCCCCTTCAAATCCTTGTTGGGTAGGTTTATAAACACCAATTACCTTAAAATATATACCGTTAATTTTCACAAAATCACCAATAGCTTCTTCTTCTTTATCATAAAACTGCTTATAGATATCCTCTCCAATCACACAAACTTTACGTTCATATTTAATATCTTCTTCATTGATAAACCTACCGCCATCAAATATTTTTTTCTTTGACACCTTATCTATAGTTGGGTAATCTCCGAATACCTTAAATGCTCCAGACTTTGACCCTCTAACAAATTGACCAGGAGGTGTCCCCCATTGCCCTGTAACATTACGTGGTGCAATATATTCTATGTCGTTTACTTGTGACTCTAAAGCTTCTACGTCATCTAAAGTAAGCTGCATGCCTCTCCCTCTTTTAAAGCCATTATTAGGCATACTGGTTTGTTGCCCCCAAAGAAACATAGTGTTCGTCGCAAAATCATTAAACTGACTTCTGAAACTATTATCCAGACCTTTTGCCATTCCTAAAAGAACTACAAACAAAAACACTCCCCACGTTACACCTATAACAGTGATGATCGTTCTGATTTTATTCTTCCGGATTGCTCCATAAATTTCTTGCCAGGTATCTCTTTCGAATATAAATTTCATGTCAAAATTATTTTATTTATTCGTCTCTAAGCGCAATGATCGGTTTGATTTTTGCAGCTCTTCTCGCGGGAATATATCCAGCTAACAGTCCTGAAAGTATTAACGTAATTGTTGCTACCACGATAACACCTGTATCCACTTTTGGGTTAAGAATAAAAAAATCTTCTAAATTATTACCTATTAGTTTCAAAATTAGCATCCCTAAAATCAAACCTAAATATCCAGCTACAGCCGTAATTAAAACTGACTCTTGAAGCACCATTGCTATTATAGATCTAGGAGAAGCACCTAAAGCTTTTCTAATACCCAATTCTTTCGTTCTTTCCTTTATACTGAAGGTCATAATATTTCCAATACCAATCACTCCTGAAATTAATGTTCCTATTCCCACAACAAATATAAGCGCATAGATACCGCCTAAAATCACCATAGTTTCTTTAATATCTTCTGCAAAACTTCGAACTCTTATAGCACTTTGATCATCGGGTGATACATTGAATTTTTTCTTAAAGTCTTCTTCAATTTGCTTAGAAAAAGCAATAGCTTGCTCCGTATCCATCGCCATATTATAGGAGATATTGATCTGATCTAAATCTTCATTATTCCCGAAAAGTAACTGAACTGTTTTATACGGCATATAAAGTATTCGTTCTTCATTATCGCCACCACTATCCTGAAATACTCCAACAATTTTATAAGCTATACCATCTACTTCAAGAGTTTTTCCAAGGGCATTTTCATTTTTAAAAAGATCTTTTTCTATAAGTCTTCCAATAACGATATTTTTAGTCCTTTCTACGATATCTGCTTCATTAAGATATCGCCCTTTCATCATGATCGTTTTTTCGAGATACTGATGATCAGGATGAACCGCTCTTATGCTATAACTCCCCGATTCTTTTTTATATTTAGCTAATCCGTTACGATAAATTCTTGGCGTAGCATATTCCACTTTACCAATATAATTAGAGTTTACAAATTCGAAATCTTCATTTTCAAACTGAATTTTTCTATTTTCCTGGAAACCTTTAAAGGCTTTAGAAGTTCTTCCTCCTCTAATAAAAATTACATTCTGAGCATCATCTACAAAACTGCTAAGAAAACTATTGAGTAGACCATTACCTAACCCTAATAAAATGGTGAAAATTAATATCCCTAATGCAACAGTAAACCCAGATAGAAAAGTTCGTAACTTATTTTTACCTATTGCCTCAAAAATTTCCTGCCACCTATCTCTATCAAACATATTGCGATGCTCTTACTTGTTCTACTGCCTTATCTTCTACAATAACACCATCTTTTAGATGTACGATACGTTTACACATATTAGCAATATCTTCTTCATGAGTTACGACTAATATTGTTTTTCCATCATCATTAATACCTTGAATTATATCCATTACTTCGTAAGAAGTTTTGCTATCCAAAGCTCCTGTTGGTTCATCTGCTAATAACACCTTTGGATCAGCTGCTAATGCACGTGCGATTGCTACTCTTTGCTTTTGTCCTCCAGAAAGTTCACTAGGTAAATGGGTTGCCCATTCTGCTAAGCCAACTTTACCTAAATATTCCAGGGCTTTTTCAGTTCTTTCTTTTCTTTTCTTCCTTTGATAATACAAGGGTAATGCTACATTTTCTAAGGCAGATTTGTAATTAATTAGGTTAAAAGATTGAAAAACGAAGCCTAAGAACTTATTGCGATACTGTGCCGCTTTTGTTTCATTTAGTCCTTTAATAGGAACTTGATCAAGAAAATAACTTCCGGTATCTGCCTCATCTAACATTCCTAAAATATTCAGTAATGTAGATTTACCAGAACCCGAAGATCCCATAATAGCAACTAGCTCTCCTTCTTTAACACTAAAATTAATTCCTTTAAGAACATGAAGGGAATTGCTCCCCATTTGGTAAGATTTATGTAAGTCTTTAATTTCAATCATAATACAAGATTAAGATTTATCAGGTATAACATTACACCTGTTTTCCTTTAACTAAGACTCACTGACTATAAATAACAATAAATTAAGTAGATCAATTTTCTAGTTTCCCTTTCTAGAAAGAATATAGATTGGTTAGTGTCGTCTTATATCATAAGACTTCTCATACTCTAATTTCGTTACACTTTATTATGTTATGAAAATGTTAAAGATTAAGCTGCGCTAAAACTCTAGTTGTCCGATTTGCAATGTCTTTTTTCCATCTTCTAACTGGATAGCAATTCGTTTGGCTATCTGATTCTTTCTACCATAATTGGTATACATCGTTGCATATACAGTAACAGGACCTATGATACTTTGACGAGATTCACTAAAATAATTTACATATATAGTATAAAATCCTCTTGGTGCTTTCTTTAGTGTAAACTCTTCTGGGCCGTATCCTGCAGTAATGTCAGTGCTTATCTTACCTCCTATTTCAGTTCGTTTATTCTGATAGTAACACTTTTCACCTTTAGGATCCATCACCCATAGATCTATATCATTATCATTACTACTCCAATCTACTACAATGCGCACGTCTATAGGCATTTCATAGATAAGCTCTTTATTCACCATAGAAATATCTAAACTCACCTTATGCTGAGAAATCAACATATTTATCTCATTCAATACAATTTCTTTGATGGACTCAAATCGTTCCCATTTTGTTTTTAAGATATGATTGAACAGATCTAGAGCTTTCTGATATTCTTTATTTTGAACATACGCAAGAGCTAAATCCCTATGTGATTGAGGTTCCTCCGGACGAAGTTCCAGTATCTCCTTATACACTTCAATGGCTAACTCATTTTCATTCTCATCCAGCAACCTTCTGGCAACTACCTTAAGAAGTTCTGCGTTTTCCAGATCAAGCTCTAATAGATTAGACAATACTACAACTGCTTGTTTTTTATTTTTATTCTTAAAGAAGAAATCTGCTACTTCGATATAAAAAGAAGGAGTATGCTTATATCCTTCTTTTAACTGATGGTATAATGAAATCGTTTTACCAGGAGAAACGTTTCTTAAACTATCCAGGTACGGAGCTTCTGGTTGCCACGCGAGTAGTTTAATTTTTGGTCCTGAAGTTTTACCAGATCTCCTCCTTTTATTTACGTTAATAGACTCTTCAGTTGCTACATCTTCAACTATCACCTCTTCTACTTCTAAATCATCTTCTACTATATCAGCAAGCACGGGAGGAGTAGGTGGTGCCATTCTTTGATTTGCTCCTTCTAATGTTCTTTGTGTTTCTGACAATTCCGCCATCCTTCTTCGTTCTGCTGCTGACATATTACTATTCGCAGCTGCTCCAGCTCTTATCGCTTTATCAAAATCTCTTTTAGGTGTTATAATCGTTTCATACCAATCTTTTAATATTGATAATTGCTTCACATTCCTTTTTTGTATGTCACGATCATCTTTTGTTTTCTTTTTCTCTTTTTGTTCCAGTAAGCTATAATACTCTTTTTGTAATTCTTTGGGAGGAACTATTTCGTGCGTTACATAATCTTCTATGCGATCCAACACGATAAAAGCAGTATTGCGAGTGACAATCCCATACTCTTTTCCTAAATTAGTTATTGCTTCCTTATTTTTTTGATATTGCATATAAAGCTCTGCAATCTTAAATCGAGCCCAAACTCTTGGGATAATTGCTCGATCTGTATTATTACTACTTACCTTGACCTTTTTACTCCATATGGTTCCTTTTTCGTTTCCAAAATTAACTGTAAACTCTGCATCCTGTCGTAAAGAGATCCCAGCCATTGTAAAACTACTTCTTTCATAAGAATCTGGAGAAACTACGATCTCCGTAAATTCTTCTGGGTCAAAATCGAAAGACATATGCTGGATACTAGAAGTGTTCAATTTACCTAACATCTGATCTATAGATTTTTCGTCGAGCTTCAAGTATTTCCCATTAGTTTTTGAAGCTATATACTTTAAAGTGCTATAATTTGATCCAGGAGAAGAGCTAAACGCATAAATAGGTGTTTTTGGTAATATCATATTCTCGTTTCCTATAGTAGAAATCCCATCCGAAAAGAGTAAAATTTCGTCATAATCTTTAGCAAAATTTAAGTTCTCTAATCTCGTAGCACCATCAGAGGGAATATTTTGCAAATATGAAATTAACACAGAGGCATTATCTGTAATTTTAAATCTCTTATCGCTAGTTTCTCTATAATTAAAAGTATGAACACGAACTTCTTTCTCTCCTTTAAGCTTTTCTAGATACTTCTTTAAAACTCTAAATTCTAGTTCAATGTTTCGTTTTTCTCCAGAAAAAGAGCAATCCCAATAGATTGCGATATTTTTGGGAGATAATTTAGGTTTAGTCTCAAATTCAGGAATCTTAAAACTAGTATAAAAATAATTTTGACCTTTATACATTTCTGTGTAAGCAAACTGATCAGACTTGTTAAAAAACGGAACTCCAAAATCCAATTCTTTTGTAGGCTGATACTCTTCGCGATTGAAGTTCAATTGATAAATTTCAGAAACAATGTCAAAAGTAAATTCTGGATAGTCTTCTGATCTCAATATTGGTTTTTTCTCACTCTTTACCACATTTACTTCCAAAGAAAATGTTCCCACTTCCTCTGTCATACTCATAGGCAATAAATAATGTAACTCATTACCAGTTATTGGAAGTATATGCTCTACAGCAAAGAGTACTCTTTTATATCCCTTTTCTGGAATCGGATATATTCTGGTTTTATAAAAATTACCTTTAGTTTTAGACAAAATCCCAGGGTCTATACTCTTACGAACCACTGCTTCATACACTTGTCTGGCTTTTATCTTTTCAATAACTACGCCTTCCCGAAGATTCCCATTAACATCTAAAGCATACCTACAAACATCTTGTCCTTCATTAAGAGGAAATGAAAAATCTCCTTCCAAAATTTTTTCATAAGGATTATAAAATGTAATATCGAATGTGGTTCTAGAAATATTACCTACTACATCTATCTGAATTAATAATTTATGTATTGGTAAATTGGTTTTTTTATCGTCTTTATGAACAGCAAGAGTAGGAATCTGACCAAAGCCAAACGTAAACACTAACAACCCAATAACTAAAAGTATTTTTTTTATCATATGCAAACCCATTTTTAAAATCGCAATAGGTAAGAAACAAAAAACATACCACTATTAACTGTCTTTTCTCAACCCTAACCTTATTTAGCTTTCTTTTTATTTCTGTACATCACATACCCTATAACACCAATAAGAACGTATGGAACAATCATTAAATATACAATTCCATTATTAATCCCTTTTGCAGTTTGCTGGCCTTCTTCACTTTCTAAAACAGCACGACACATAGCACATTGGGCATCTACTGAAATTGCGAAGAGCAAAAATAAAATTGATATGTAAAGGGTTTTTGTTTTCATTTTAGATTCAGCTTTTATTTTATTATGACCGAAACCGAAGGGCAAGAATAATAAATTAAACGCAACATTAACTATAGTATGGAGCTATCATTAAATACACAACAACACCAGTTATTGCTACATATAACCATAGAGGAAATGTGATTCTGGCAATTTTTCGATGTCTGTCGAAATTTTTTGCTAATGCTCTTACATAAGTTATCAAAACAAATGGAATCACAACAATCGATAATACTATATGTGTAAATAATATAAAATAATATATATATCGAATAACACCTTCTCCTCCAAACTTTGTTGAATCACTGGTCATATGATAAGCGACATACATTACCAAGAATAATACGGAGCACACTATTGCCGTCTTCATTAGCCTTTCATGCAACTTGACCTTCTTATTCTTAATTGCCCAAAATGCTATCATTAGAATAACGGCAGTCAATCCGTTAATACTTGCATAAATTGGAGGCAAAAATGTTAAAGGTTCTACATCAAATCCTAATCTACGAAGGTTTACACCAAATAAAGCAGCTACCGCTACCGGTATAACTATTGATAAAATGATTATCCATTTATTATATTTCTTCTCGACCTCTGATATACTATTACTCATCTTTTTTCAACAATTTTTTGATATCCTCCAATAAGATTGTGACTTGCTCTTCTTCTCCGTTTTCATCCTTTTTTTCTTCAACTCCTATTGTACCTCTATAATATATAATTGGGTTTCCAGAAGCATCATAGCGAGATCTAATATACCCTTCCTGATCTATTAAAGCGAAAAATCCATTGTGCTCAAAACCACCAGGAACTTCAGGATTCTCTGCTGCATAAATATTAAACCCGGCATTAGCCAGATCATATAAGTCTTCTCGATCTCCAGTTAATAAATTCCAATCAGGATCCGTAATCTTATAATTTTCTGTATATTTTTTAAGTATTCGTGGCGAGTCACGTTTTGGATTAATTGTAAAAGAAGCAATTCCAAAATTCTCATAATCCTTAAGCTCATTTTGCAAATACACCATATTACGAGTCATTCTAGGACAAATAGTAGGACAACTTGTAAAGAAAAAGTCAACAACATACACCTTGCCTTTATAATCATGATTCGTGATTAATAAGCTATCTTGATTCAGAAACGCAAATTCAGGAACTTTTCTAGGTTTTCCATTAATTTTTATATAGGATAGTTTTTCATTAGCTACGGGATTGTCAGCACTCATCCTATCGTTTTTCACAATAGAAGTATCCTTAACTCTATTTACAATTTTAGGAATAAAAATGATTCCAAAAATCAATATAACAAATGATATACCTACATATGAATACTTCTTCATGTTCTATTTTTCTTTACGATCTGCTTTGTATTTTTTCAGTGCTAAACGATATTCAGCCAAAATAACCTTTACATCATCTACCATAACGTTATTAAGATCTGCTACCGAACTAGTATCATAGCCATATACCTTTTCTTCATTTTTTTTCAGATTACCATCCCTGCCCCTTAGATTCGCATCTTTATCAATTATAAACGCATAATTAGTAGCTTTTCTTTGATCTAATGAATAAGGAGTTCTTAGGCCTTTAAAAAAACTCTGAATTCCCTCTGGAGTTCCAAAAAGGAATTTCCATCCTGACACATCTGCTATATCATCCAATTCCTCTAAGAGTTCTTTAGCGGCATTTTCACTTCCATATGGTAAAATCATTACGAATTGAAAATCTCGGAACTCATGGTTTTTTTTATAAATCTTTTGATTCAGATTAAAAGCATTCCCTTTTTTATTGTAAATACCTTCTCCAAAAAAACCTAATATTGTGATTTTATCTTTTAAAGTAATCTGTTCTCCTGTTAAGCTTTCGAAGTTGTCGAGATTACCTATAGACTCTTCTAATACAGGAAGTTTAGAAAAATTATCTACTGCTGAAGCGAAAAATAAGTACATCACTATCGGCAGTATAAACAGTACTCCGAGAACTAAAAATTTTTTCATTAAATCGTAGACTTTACTCGATAATAGAGATTTGAATAATGTGAGGCTTTCCTCGAAATCAAAATTACTCTCCAACCAATGCCTTGTGGGCTTCCCACGAAGTGGTTTATTTCATTTGCAAAAATAAAAAAGACGGTTGAAAACAACCGTCTTTTATTATCTTTTATTATGCTTTTAACGTATCCAAAAAAGTAGTATTAGAAGTCCCAGCTTTTATGTCCAGCTTTAAATACTTCATATATATAATCACCTTCTGTTAGCAGTATAAACATTAAGTAGCAGATTAGAAATATTGCTGTCCATACTACTGCTCTTCTTAAACCTTTTGTTTCGCCTTCCATATGCATAAATGCCCAGGTAATTAGATAAGCTTTATATAATGTTAATATGATAAAAAACCAGTTAAGCAATTTCATACTTATAAAGGTAGACATCATAAAATCAGGTTTCCAGATTCCGAATATTACTTCTATAATGGTTACAAGAGATAATATAAAGAATACTTTCCAGATTCTAGACGTATTCGATTCGTGATGTATTGTATCGTGTGCCATGTTACTATAAATTCTGTTTATTATTATACCAGGTAGAAGAATGTAAATACAAATACCCAAACCAGATCGACAAAGTGCCAGTATAAACCGACCTTTTCTACCATTTCATAATTCTTTCTTCTCTCGTAAGTTCCTAATATTACATTAAAAAATATGATAATATTTATTACAACACCTGATAATACGTGAAATCCATGAAACCCAGTAATAAAGAAAAAGAAATTAGCAAATAATGGCGTTCCGTATTCGTTATGAACTAAATTAGCTCCTTCTACTACACCAATAGCATCTGTATTTAATCTTTTTAGAGATTCTTCTCTAGATAATATTGTTTTTTCTCCTTTATCAGTAAGCACCTGTGTTCTTATCAAAAGATCACTTCTTTTAGAGAAGCCAGCTTTGATCTCATCCACAGTATATGTAGGAAGTGTACCTTCTGAGTCATACCAAATTCCCTTTTTACTTTCGTGCTGCAGTCTTTTCTTATTACTATCTACAATAGCAATATCGTGTAATGCCACTCTATGTCCTTCGGCATCTACAAACTGTAATATTTGACCTCCTTTAGTTTCTATTGCACCATACTCTCCTTTGATGAAGTTTTTCCACTCCCAAGCCTGTGAACCTACGAATATCGCTCCTCCAATAATGGTAAGAAACATATAAAGAATTACTTTCTTTTGTTTCATATGATGACCTGCATCTACAGCTAATACCATGGTTACAGAAGAAAATATTAATATAAACGTCATCAATGCCACGTAATACATTGGTGCATCAACCCCGTGAAGAAACGGAAAGTGATTAAAGACTTCATCCGCTATTGGCCATGAATCGATAAACTTAAATCTCGAAAAACCGTAAGCGGCAAGAAACCCAGAGAATGTAAGTGCATCAGACAGGATAAAAAACCACATCATCATTTTACCATAACTCACCTTGAGCGGTTGATTACCTCCACCCCAAGTTTTACCTTCTGTACCTGTGTTAGCAACAGTTGTTTCCATATATAGAATTTGGTATTGTTAAATTTTCCACAAAAGTAATCAATTTTATTATCTAACGAAATATAAAAATAAAAAGAGATAAACCCACAAAACATCTACGAAATGCCAATACATAGCACCCAGTTCTAAACCAAGGGTTTGCCCTCTTTTATACTTTTGTTTAAAATGATTATAAATTACGACTAAAAGTACTATCAGCCCAACAATTACGTGAACTATATGCAATACTACTATGATATATAAAAAAGTAGGGACGATATTAGCGGATGGTCCTGTAAAATAATATCCTTGCCCCATGATATCTTCAAATCCCTGAAATTGCATAAACACAAATAGGATTCCAAGACTCAAAGTAGTTAATAATAAAATAGTCGCCAAGCTTCGGTTTCCTTTTTCGATTGCAATTTTAACAAAATAAAAAGCAACACTACTTACTATAATAATTAATACACTAGTTATGAAAGCATCTGGAAAAACAAGATCAGTCAACCAATCTTCTCTGGTTTTACTTACCACATAAGCACTGGTTAGACCTGCAAATGTCATAGTCATACTCACCATCGCAAACCACATCATGGTTTTTTTTGCTCTTTTCTGTTTTTCTACTGTTGTTCCTTGCGTTAAATCCATGCACGAATAAATTTATCTGCTACATAAATAATCTGTAGCAATGTAATATAAGACACACTCGCCAGCATTAATTGTTTTGCAGTCTTAGCATCTCTTACTTTATACAAGCGAATTGCATATCTAAACAAAAATCCGCCAAGTATTAAAATTAAAATTCCGGAAACCGGAGTAATATATAATTTACCAGTAACACCAAATACTGGTATTAATGAGGTGATGACTGTCCACAAAGTATAAATAACTACTTGAGTTGCTGTCCCCTTATCTCTCTTACCGGTAGGCAACATAAAGAAACCTCCTTTTTTATAATCATCAAACAAAAACCAACCTATTGCCCAAAAATGTGGGAACTGCCAGAAAAATTGAATCATAAACAAAGTCCCAGGTTCTATTCCAAAATCATTTGTTGCCGCTACCCATCCCAACATAAACGGTATTGCTCCGGGAATAGCTCCAACGAAAACTGACAAAGGAGTTTTAGTCTTTAATGGAGTATATAAACTAACATATATAAAAATTGAAATCGCCCCAAACATTGCTGTCTTTGGATTTATGAAATACAAAACAGAAATTCCTAAAACAGTAAAAATAGCAGCAATTGCAAAAGCTGTATTCACAGACATTCTACCTGATGGAATAGGCCTATCTTTGGTACGATCCATCAAAACATCCAGATCACGTTCTATAATCTGATTAAAAGCATTAGATGCTCCAACCATAAAATATCCTCCAATGGACAAAAGCACCAGTGTACTCCAAGAAATGGTATCAACTCCTAACAAATAGCCGGCCACGGACGAAAAAACTACACTTAATGCCAATCGCATTTTAGTGATCTCTTTAAAATCCTGAATCACAGAAACTTTGGCAGTATCGACTTGGGTTATACTCAAATTTTGCACGTTAACTAAATAGCTTTTTTAAAAAGTTGTGCAAAGATATGTGTTAAAAGGATTTTAGACAACTTATAACTATTTATAATTCAACTTTTAACAACTGTTTTAGCTAAATAAACAGGTTTGAGCATAGTTTCACCTCAATTTTAGCTGGTTAAAAACATAATATTTATCAAAGTAAAAACCCAGCTAAAATTAGCTGGGCCTTATCAATTAATCAAGAACCTTAAAAGTAATTGGTAGAATGTAATTTACTTTTACCGGTTTATTTCCAATTTTTCCAGGTTCCATACTAGAGAATTTTTTAACAACCCTTCTAGCTTCTTTTTCTAAAGCTGGATGTGGGGCTCTTACCTTAACCTCTTTTATAAGTCCATCGGTATCTACCTGAAATTGAACATCAATTCGTTGCAACCCTTTAAGACCATATTCTTCTCCTAGACCAGCATTGAATTTATTAGAAACCAATCTTCGGATTTTACTCGAAAAGCAAGCGATTCTCTCATCATTACTGCTATACTTTTCACAACCTGGATAAATAGGAGCTATAGCTACTTTATCAATAGAATATACAATTTTTTCATCAACACCTACATCAATTATAGAATCAACCGGTGGCGCTTTAGATATTGTTTTATCACCAATTGCAGCCAATTCTTTTTTAAGGTTTTTCAAAGCTGCATTGTTATCAACGACTTTAGGCTTTGTCCAATCAGGCTCTTTAATCTTGTTTGTTTTAACAACTACTTCTTTTTTAGGTTCTTTTTCAATCTTAAAAACATCCACGGTGAAAATAGTCTTATCAATTGTTGTAGAACCAATATCCGGAGGTTTAACCACTGAAACAGCAGTATACATTTCGAACATTACAAAGGCGAATAAAAGGCTTGCAATAAGCCCAATCTGAAAGTTTACCAATGTACTTTTTCGTACATTAGCATCATGCTTGTTACTCATACTATTTAGTTTTAACGTTACAATTAAAATCTGAATCAACAAGCATACCAAAAAGGAATCCCGTATACGATTATCGTAACGGGATTCTTATATTTCAAAACGACCTTTATTTAATCCTGAACTTTAAACACAATTGGCAACTGGTATTTTACCGTTACGGGTGTTTTACGTTGTTTCCCAGGAGTCATCGTAGGGAACAAGCCAATCACTCTTTCTGCTTCTTTTTTAAGCTTGGGATGCGGTGCTCTAACCTGTATATTCTGAATAGTTCCATCCGCAGCGACATCAAATAAAGCGTATATCCTCTGCACACCCTCTAAACCATAATCTTTTCCTAAATCCGTATTGAATTTCCTAGAAATGATCTTACTGATCTTTTCAGAAAAGCAAGCTGCTCTTTCCTTATTGGTTTTTAAACGTTCACAACCAGGAAAGATTGGTACATCTTCTACTGCAGAAAATGGAACATTTGTAGGGATTTCCTCCTCTTCTTTGTCTACAATAGCATCTGGATTAAATGGAGTTGACTCTACCGGTGGATCTTCACTTTTAAACTCATCTGTTAGATCCTCAATAACCTTATCATCTTCAACTACTTCAAACTCTGTAGGATCTGGGATTGGCTCCGGTCTTTTTTGCGCAACCACTTTCTGTTCAGGTTCCTGATAAACTACAAATTGTTCATTCCAAACAAAAGATTCATTTTCCAAGACTATCGGATCCGAAATTATCTTGTCAATTGGTTCTGAAGTATACACTTCGAACATCACATAGGTAAATAATAGACTTGCTATAAGCCCAATCTGAAAGTTTACTAATGTGCCTTTTCGCACATTAGCATCATGCTTGTTACTCATATCATTTAGTTTTAACGTTACAGTTAATTCTAAACACAACAAGCATACCAAAAAAAGAGTCCCTTTTGCTTTTACAACAAAAGGGACTATAATATCTAAAAAAAATTTGTTTAATCTTGAACCTGGAAAACAATAGGTAAAGAATACAGTACTCCTACTGCTTTTCCTCTTTGCTTACCTGGAGTCATTCTAGGAAGCATTTTTACCACTCTCTGAGCTTCCTTCTCTAATCTTGGGTGTGGACCTCTTGCCTGAACTCCTACAATATTTCCACCTCTATCAATCTTAAAACGCACGTATATTCTATTAACTCCGGAAAGACCTAACTCACTTCCAAGTTCTGTATTAAATTTACGGTTAACAAATTTCTTAACCTTATCACTCATACATTTCTTTTTAGCTGCATTCCCTGATTCTTTTTCACATCCTGGAAAAACAGGAACATTTTCGATCACTGCAAAAGGTACATCAGCAATTTCTTCTTCTTCTTCTACGTCTTCTACTTCTTCTACCTCTACAATTTCTTCTTCCTGATTGGTTTCAGTAGATTCTATAATTGTTTCCTCTACTTCTTCTTCATCCTCTACAACATCAATAATTTCTGGTGCTGGTGGTGGAGGTGGAGGTGGAGGTGGTGTATTTAAATTCTGAGTAATAGGAACTTCTTCTTCCTCTAATTCATCAAGATTAACCTGACCTATATCGATATTACTTCTATCATAGGTTTTCCACTCTATACCTTGCCAAGTAACAAATAACACTAAAATCAGCCCTAATTGTAGAAACAAGGCACTTTTTTTGGTTAAATCTGCTTTCGGATTTTTCTTTGGTTCCATATTACAAATGTTATTATATGATTGCTAAAATAGCTAATTTCTTTTGTATTTTCCAACTAATAGTAAAAATGTAAAACAAAAAATACAATTTTTAACTTTTATCAGATTAGAATTATACTGTGATTAGCAACAGCTAATCTAATACTTCTACTAATTAACTTTATCTCATTCTTAAGTTAATCAGCTTATTTTTAAGTGTTTTCAAAATAATTAGAGCAAAAACAATGCCACTAGTATTTGCTAATACGTCATTCCATTCTGGACTTCGATAACTTGTGAGCACCGCTTGAAGAAACTCCATCAAAATCCCAAATAAAAAGCTTAAAACGGCTGCCCAAATTAAACTTTGAGAAAATCTTTTGTGCAATTTTTCCGAATAAAAGAAAAACAAAAACAAAACAATTGCAAAAACAAAATATGCTAACAAATGTCCTATCTTATCACTTCCCTTTATACTAATATTTACAGGAATAAAAACTTTAGCCAAGGACAACCATCCGATCAAGCTAGTGTAAACGCATACCAGCAGGAGCAAATATTTATGCACCAATAAGCTCTTTATAACCATCTGCAGATAAAAGATCATCAATTTGAGAGGCATCAGATATCTTAATTTTCACCATCCATCCATCTCCATACGGGTCACTATTAACTAACTCTGGATCACTCTCCAAAGTTTCATTAAATTCTGCGATCTCTCCAGTTAAAGGTAAAAACAAATCTGAAACTGTTTTTACAGCCTCTACAGTACCAAAAACTTCTTCTTGTTCTAGTTCTTCGCCAACGGTTTCAACTTCTACATAAACGATATCACCTAATTCACTTTGAGCAAAATCAGTGATTCCCACTGTTGCTATGTCTTCGTCAATTTTGATCCACTCGTGATCCTTTGTGTATTTTAAATCTGAAGGAATATTCATCCGAAAAAGTATTTATAAATTGTTATTATTTAGAAGACGAAAATAAATCTATTTTATCAGATTTTAGAAAAACTATATCAAAAATTATTAAAAATTAATTATTAACTAGTTTTCACCTATAAAACCTCATCAAAATTACCACTTGTACCACTCTACTAAAAGACTATTAATTTCCGAAGTTATATCTTAGTGTGAAACCGCCGCGAATTGTAGTCTGCGGGAAAGCTGTGGAGATCGAATATTCAGAAAAGGTATGATCATAAAACAGTAATGCGGTTAAATTTTTACTTAATGCATAATCTGTAGTAAACTTAATACCATAAATATCTTGTCCAGCAGTAACCTGAGTATTATCAATATCTAGATATCTTATAATGGTTTCATTTTGACGAAGTGATAAATCCGCTCTAAAATTAAGATCACTCTTCAAAGTGGTCTTTTTACCGCCAATTCTAGTTACAAATGTCAAATCCTGAACTCTATATCCGAGTCCAATAATATATTCATTCCCTTGGATTTCCGTAAGTAGATTATTATCAAAACTTAAAGATAATGCTCTATCCTTTTTCCATTCCGCCAGAATTTTAATAGAATTCTTCATTTCCATATCAAATCGAATCAGTGGACTAAACTGCTCCGTAAGATTTATATTAGCATACAATTCAGGATTTTTGAAATTATCTCCCTGATCTAATTCATCTGGATTATTTGCATTAAACTCGAGATTTGCTCTGAATTGATTGATGGTGTAATTCGCACGATATCCATGTGCCATAGAAAACCTTTTGAATCGCTTCTTAAACCATTTCAAGTTCATCAAACCGGTGTATTTAATATCCCAATTGGGGAGTGGAACATCTCTAAAAGCTCCTTTCTGAACACTTTCCGCATTCGCACCTGTATATGCAGCAAGAAAAGCTGGTAAGAGCACTGCTTGATTTGTTCTTCCATATCCATTAGGGAAGCCATCACCATCTGAATCCTCTGTAACACCTCTTTCTTGCGCAAGACGCCTTGCAATCACCAATCTATTTTCTCTAAACTTATCAAAAGTTTCAGAATTAAACTCATCACTCTTCTTAAATGCTGTTCCGATCAATAACGTAGAAATCGTATAGTTACCAAACAAATTAGGTGTTAATGATTGGTATTCTAAATCATTATTTACATCTACTCTATAATTTTCTGTGTAGGTTTCAGAATAATTTCTATTAGCACTAATATCAATTTTAAGATCTCGCAATAAATCTACAGAAGCCTGTATATTAAGTTGTCTTCCTTCTACTTCTCTATATTGTTGATTAAACTCTTGATATAAAGTAAGCCATCCATTTCTTGCCGCTAAATCTCTTATTTCTGATTGACTACCAAAAGTAAAACCGACCGTTGGCTTTAATGTTCCAACAAATCCTGGTTCACGCAAATAACCAGGTAAGAAAATACCATTATCTTGTTGATAATTAATATTTACTTTTTTTACAGCGGTAACCAAACCTATTGCCGTATTTAATACTTTATCACCAACAGTAAGCTTGCTGGACTTCTTTTTAGTTCTTTTCTTTTTAGCACCGGCCAAAGCTGGTTTAGATCCATCTTTTTCTTCTCCTGCTTTTGCTGTTTTCTTTTTCTTAGCTTTATTCCTTCCTGGTTTTTTCTTAGTCAAACCGACATACTTATACAAAGTACTCATGTCCAATGAACCATTAACGGTATGCACATTCGCATTCTGAATAGTATTTCCTAAATCAGGTATTCCTTCCAGATTTTTCAAAGCCTCACTCCCTTTAGTCCACTGAAAATCTGCCGAGTACGAATATGTTGCTCTCATAAACTTAAACAAAGGAATCTTGTTAAAAGGAATTTCATAGTTTACTTGTAATTGTTGGCTATGAAAGTTGGGATCTCCTACATCAAACAAACCACTCCATACTCCTATAGAATTATTTATAGAACCATCGTCATCAATAAAATTCTTAACAATTCGATTATTAGCAGAATTAAAACTAAAGTTAAGAGATTTCGTTAAATTATAATTAATTCCGTATTGCCAATCAAAGAGGAAATTACGCTGTGTGAGCGGCGGTAATCCAATATCCTCTGGCCCTAATGTGATATCTCTAAACACTTGTTCGTTAAATTGTCTCGTAATATTAGAATTTACAGAAACACTTGTTGGCAACAGATTAAAATTAAAGTCCTTTATTAAATCAAAGTATTTACTTTTTCCTAAAAGCTTTATCTTTTTGAAAGGCTCAACTTCTTTAGGTTGAAAACTAAAATCATAGGTACCTCCTAAACGGACACTTTGATCTAAAGATTTCTCTATCTCAAAATCTCTATGATCTGTTTGATTATAAGTCCCAGAAAAAGCAAAGTTCTCTACATCATATGGCATTGGTTTACTATCTCCTGTTCTATCTTTTCGGAGCCCTATTACATTAAAACTTTGTCGTTTTGTATAATCAGTTGACTGCTTTAGAATTCTATCTTTTTCATCAGAACTGCCTGCAGCATCTAATCTATCTTGCAATTCAATATCTAAAAACTCTGGATCATACTGCGGGGTAATCAATTCTTCTCCTCTGGTATAATTAAACGGAACTTGTAACCCCCATTTTTTAGGTAGGAGTTGTCCCAAATTCACATTCGTAGTAAGATCGTATTGTTTAACATCCTCGATACTACGCTCATTTGGCCCTTGTTCTATTCCTCCAAAACCTATCGTACTTATTCTACCAGAAGCACTTACTGTAGCAAAGTCCGCAACATTAGCATCCAGACTACCAACAGCCGCCCAGCCTCCTTGATTTTTAAGGTCGCTCAATCGCATTTCATTAAACCATACCGTCCCAGATTGATTTTCTCCACTGGTATTCTTAATCCCTACCATCATAATCTGCACATCTCCAATATTAGGATTACCCTTAATACCTAATCGTAAGTTTCCTAGAGTAGTATTAGGGTCTGGATTTTCTGAATCTGGCCCTATGAGATCACCATTACTATCAAAATAATTTAATTTTGTATTATCAAATGTAGTCGAAGCTCTATTCGAAAAAGATTTTATTTTTTGTAATAAACTCAATTTTAAATTTAACCTATTTGGTATTGGCCACACCTCATCAGGAACCCTACTATTCCTATCCTCCGTTACATCTAAAGGCAACTCTATCTGATAAAAGTTATTCGTGAAATCGTTACCCATTCTTATAAAGGCAACCAATTCTCCATCTGTTAATGTTGTCTGTTCCGGTAGATTCTCTGCATGTATAAACATTTCAAGATTTTCATATTGACGCATATCAACATTAAAACTCTTATAGACACCTCGTGAATCATCATTTTCAAGATTATTCACCGTTAATGCCAGCGATCTTTCATCTTCTCTGATTGTTGTATTATTATTAATCAGCTCTTCTCTTTGTACTCCCGGAGGAGTTACATAATTCGGCGTTTCTTCACTACTAACAGATGTAACAATTACTTCATCACCATTAATGTTCAATCCGCTGGTTGGATCATTTGTTGTATTACCTGCTTGCACATACCTTCTATAATCCCCTCTTACCAAATCCAACGTAGCAAACCTCAAAGTTACCGGTCGATCAAAGTTAGTCACTACCATTCTCATAAAACGGATAGATCTGAAATCATTTTCTCCTATATTTTGCAAACCTGTTGGTTCATAGATAGGAACCTTAAATCGAAGCCATCTGTATCCATGAGTTTGCCCATTAAGTACAGTTCTAACACCCTCCTGTACATCGGTAATATAACCCGTTCCTCCATCATCACCTATACGCATTCCCTGAAAAATAGGTATTTCATATTCATAATAACTATCAATTGTATTCATAGTATTATCACGATTCACATCCTCTGCCGTAGGGAAAGTGGTATTACCACGATCATCATTGGCTACACTGGTCGGAGAATTTCCTTCTATACCGTTATAATCCTTGTAACGTTCTACAATATTCCCTTCAGCTTGAAGATAATAGGTGTAATTATCGTTAGCAGGATCCTCAAGGTCACTGAATCTATCTAAAATAGGATTGAGTTTTTCCTGACTATCACCCAGACCATCATATCCTACATCCTGATTTAGTCTTGCCTGCCCTTCTGTATCAAAGGCATAAATTAAGGACTGATTCACAGGAACTCTTGCGTCACCATACTCAGTTTCGAATACATCCTGATCAGAACCGTCAGCAGGAAGTCCATTTTCATATTGCTTTCTACCATCTTTTAATACATCCTCACTAATATTTCCTAAGTGAAAAGTTATAGTTCCATTTGTTGCTTCAGTCAGTGAACTTTCTCCCCCTCCTGGATCGAAAAACGGATCCATCAACCAAAACTCAATAAACTCTACATTAGATTGTTCGAAATTAGTAGAGGTTAATTGTCTCATTATTCCTCCAAAATTACTTTCGGGATCTGGCAATGTATTCAATTCACTACCTGTAGCGGTATTATTATAGTTATAAGGACCACGCTCAGAAGGCCTGTAATGAAGATCTAATGGAAATAGTGACAATGTCTGACCAGGTGGTCTATCCGTTACAGGAAATATTTCATCAATAAAAACTCTTCTTGAAGCATTAAATTCTACATCCTCATCAGTAACTCCACTAGGCCTAGAATTGCTATAAAATATTGGATCAACAGTATACCAAGAAAGATCTGCTCTTTTGAAACCGGATTCAATACCAACACGAACCTCATCATTACTACGAGGATCAAAACCGATAGGCACACTGGAGAGCTCCCAAGATAAGGCTGAACTTACATCAATTTGTGTTTGTGCGCCTTCAAAATCATCAATATAGGTCGTTACTTCTCCCCCAAAATCAGCCCCTTTTGGTGCTCCAGCAATTAAATATGCACCTTCTGCTCTAATAGAAACATTAGAAGGGACATCTGTATCAATATTAGGTAATTTATTTACCATTCTAGTAAGGAATGGTACTTCGGTAGCATAATTAACATTAAAACCTAAAAGTGTATTATTGATAGGCTCAAAATTATAGCTGGATTTTTGGGTAATTGGTCTTTCATTAAGATTCAAGTACGTACCTCCTATAATAAAATCATCACTAAATTTATGCTCAACATTTATTCCAGTAAAACGCTTAGTCTGTTGACCAAATACTGCATTATTCTCCGTCGAAACCTGAATAGGAGTGTTTGAAGATAGCAATGCTTCATCTAAAATATTAACTCGTCCCAATTGATAATTTACTGTATAATCTACTCCTTCTTGTAAAGTTCTACCCCCAGCAGTAACTGTAACTGATCCTTGTGGAACATTAAAAGCACCTAGTGGAATCCCATCCTGTCCAGAAGATTTATACCGTCCTCTTAACTGAAAATATTTATTATCAGCTCCTTGCTGTTCTGCTATTACCTTTGTTTCTGTATACAGTTCTCTAAAAACATATCTACTTTGGTTTATATTATAAATATCAGGATTATTATAGTCATTGGGGTTTGGCGCACCATCATTATCCAGTTTATTAAAAAGATGCTGTCCAAAAGGTTCTACTGTAGTAAAAATAATCCTTCCGTTTTCTGGATCGATTGTCAATCCGGGAACATAATCAAAGAAACCGTCTCCAGCTCCATCAGCTCCTTGTACTGGATCATTATTCGGGTTTAATCGATCCATATTAAAAACTGTTAACAATCTTGTCTGTTCTACATCATCCGGCAATGCAGGATCAGTAGCACTAGCGCCAGGTGCTTGAGTAATATAATTAACAGGAGAAGGATTAGCATATACTATATTCAATCTAAAATCCTGAGAATCCAATCTAAAAGCTCCTGTATTATAGATGTTTTTCATCATCAAATCCCATATTGGTAGATCAACTCTAAATATTGGACTTTTAAGCATTTTAACTACTAAACTATTACTAGATCCTGATTGAACACCTCCATCTGAATTATCTCCTATCGTAGCATCTACACCATCATTTGCAAATTCTCCAACTTGATACACATCACCACCTTCGGTATACTGAAAAGCTACTGCTAAGACCTCATCGTTATTAAGCTTTTGGTTTAAGGATATATACCCTAATTGTGTATTTAATGTATATTCATTTTGATTTAATTGTCTGGCATTTTCTAAAACTGCATAATCCTCTCCTTCTCTAAAACCAGAAATAGCACCTGTAAAACTTTGCTGAACAGTTGATATCTGACGCACTGCATTAGAAATTGAACCGGTACCTCCGATAGCAGAAGGATCTAAATCATTATTCCCATTATCAGGAAAAGAACCTGCCGGTCGATTAAATAACGAAGTTGGTATTGTAAAATTCCCTCCAATTGGAGATTCACCAAGATCCTGCAGCGCTACAATATTTCTAGCGTCCGTTAACGTCTGTGCGCTGGTCGCTCTATTCGTAACCCAAACCTCAATACGTGTGATCTGTATGTTGTTGTTTATAAAAGGGTAATTTGCAAGAGCATTATCATACGTATCTCTAAAAAAATGAGATAAGAAATAGTGCCTATTATCATCGTACTGCCAAGCATCAATTTCAAAGTCTTCAACTGTTCCTCCTCCTTCTACATTTACGGATCTAGTTTCTGATCGTTGTTCAGAATACACTGCAGTAACACTAGTTCGACCAAACTGTAATCCTAATTTTGCGCCAAAAAGACTTTGCGACCCCTGAATTAAAGAATTATTTATAGGCATGGTTACATTACCAATTTCTATACTTCTTATAATATCATCTTCAGTTGGTGTGTACTCTAATTTTATCTGATTCTGGAAATCAAATGTAGACTCTGTATCATAATTGGCCGTTATCTGAAGTCTTTTACCAACTTTACCCAATAAACTCAAACTTATTCTTTGATCAAAATCAAATGTAAAATTACTTCGGTTTCTAGGAGAAAAAGCGGGGTTATCTTGCTTCGTATATAAAATCCCTAAATCCATTTCTACAGATCCTTGCGGGATTATTTCGATTTCGTTTCCGCCAAAAATAGTTTCGAAAAAGCTCGAATTCACATAGAAAATAGGAAGAAGATTTTTACGCCTTTCTTCACTTCCTTCTGTTTTACCACTAAAAGCGCTTATTTTTTCCTTAAAATAATCTCTTCTCTGCTCCTCTTCTACTAAGCTCTCAAACTCTTCAGGAGTTAGAAAAAGGGGATATTTAACATTAAAAGACCCCAACATTTCACGATAAATATAACGATTAGTAATTGGGTCATATTCGTATTTAGCAACTATGCTATTAGGATCTGGAAGGGAAATCTCACCCAGAGAATATGTTGTACTCGTAGAATCTCGTACAGTTTCATTTTCCTGACCAAAAAGCACTCCCCCATAGAGTACGATTAAACAAACTAGTCTTTTTAAAAATTTAAAATATAAGGAATGTAATGAACTCAATGTTTTTATAAATTTTTTAGTGCTTGTTTAATAATATTTTCAACTGTTTCGACAGGGCTAACCTTTAGAATTTTGTCAACAACTTTTTCTACTTGCTTTCTATTAAATCCAAGGGTTTCTAAAGCAGATAACGCTTCATCTTTGTTAGTATTGTTTTGGGATACAGAAAGTTCATCAATATTATAAACTTTAAGAATTTTATCTTTTAAATCAATTATCAAACGCTGTGCAGTTTTTGCCCCAATACCTTTGATCGATTGTATCGTTGCTACATCATTTGATGCAATTGCATCTTTAATCTGATCAGGATGCAAAGAAGATAACATTGTTCTGGCTGTACTTGCACCAATTCCCGAAACCGAAATCAAAAGTCTAAAGATCTCTCTTTCTGATTTCTCTGCAAAACCAAATAACGTATGCGAATCTTCTTTTACTTGCAGATGTGTATATAGCTTTATTACTTCCTGGTCTGATAATAAAGAAAAAGTATGTAATGAAATATGCAGTATATATCCCACTCCATTACAATCTATTATTACATCAGTTGGATTTTTTTCTACAAGTCGCCCCTTGATTTGTGTAATCATTAGTTAAATGAATGTTAAGCATCCAAAAGTAATAAAATTATACTACAATATGGTTTAAAAAAATAAGCTTCAAAAACTTATCATTTTTGAAGCTTATTAAACTATTAAAATTTGGTCTGTAATTTAATCACTGTACCTCTCCAGAAACTAAAGAAAACATCTCTTTTTCTCTTTTTTCTTTCTCCTGAGCATCTATTACTGCTACGGCAGCAACATTAACCATTTCTTCAACACTTGCTCCTAATTGGAGAATATGAACTGGTTTTTTCATCCCCATCATTATCGGACCTATAGATTCTGAATTATTCAATTCTTTTAGCATTTTATATGTACTATTGGCGGAATCCAAATTAGGAAAAACTAATGTGTTCACCTTACGTCCATTAAGTTTTGAAAACGGGAATTTATCTTTCCGCATATCTCTATTCAAAGCAAAATCCATCTGCAGTTCTCCATCCACGATAAGATCTGGATAGTAACGATGTAAATACGAAACTGCATCTTTTACCTTAGAAGCATTTGGATGCTTTGATGATCCAAAATTAGCATAAGATATCATTGCTATTACAGGATCAACCCCAAACATTTCCACAGTTCTTGCTGTCATTTGGGCAATCTTGGCTAACTCTTTAGAGGTAGGATCAATATTAATAGAAGTATCACTAATAAATAAAGGACCTTTATTGGTCATCATTACATTCATTGTGGCGATTCTTGTCGCTCCTTTTGCCAATCCTATAAGCTCTAGCATAGGTTTGAGCACTGTAGGATAGCTTCGAGAATATCCTGACAATAGTGCATCTGCATCCCCTTCATTGACCATCATAGCGGCAAAATAATTACGCTCTCGCATCAATCGTTGTGCTCCATAAAGTGTTATTCCTTTTCGACTATTATCTTGCCAATACTTCTGAGCATATCTGTTTTTCCTATCAATTTCCTCATCCGCTTTAGGATCAATAATAGTAATTCCAGTAGGATCAAAATCAATCTCCTTCATTAACTCCGCGATAATATCTTTTCGCCCTAATAATATAGGAAAAGCAATTCCTTCTTCTTTTACAGTTTGCGCTGCCTTTAAAACATCCAGATGATCTCCTTCTGCAAACACAACTCTTTTAGGGCTTAGTTTAGCTCGATCAATTAACAATCTTACTAATTTATTATCATTCCCCATCCGCTCCAGAAGTTCACTCTCATATTTATCCCAATCTTCTATTGGTTCTGTAGCAACTCCACTTTCTATAGCCGCTTTAGCAACAGCTGGAGGCACTTTGGCAATTAATCTTGGATCAAAAGGTTTTGGTATAATATAATCTTTCCCAAAATTAAGTCGAGTCTCACCATAAGCTATATTTACTTGCTCTGGAACTGGCTCTTTAGCCAAATCTGCTAAAGCTTTAACCGCTGCCATTTTCATCTCTTCATTAATACCGGTAGCTCTTACATCCAATGCGCCTCTAAAAATAAATGGAAACCCAAGCACATTATTAACCTGATTAGGATGGTCACTTCGACCTGTTGCCATAATAATATCCTTGCGCGTTTGTACCGCTAGATCGTATCTAATTTCGGGATCTGGATTTGCCATAGCGAATACAATAGGATTATCTGCCATTGTCAATAGCATTTCCGGCTCTACTAGATTAGCCATAGATAATCCAATAAAAACATCTGCATCTTTCATTGCATCTTCTAGAGTATCAAGATCCCTATCACTTGCAAATTCTGCTTTTTCTGGCGTAAGGTTATCTCTGTCTTTACGGATAACACCTTTACTATCAGTCATTACTATGTTTTCTGCTTTTGCTCCAAAGGCTTTATACAGTCGTGTGCAAGAAACAGCTGCTGCTCCAGCTCCACTCACTACTATTTTTACTTTGTTAATATCTTTTTCTGCAATTTCTAAAGCATTCAAAAGTGCTGCTGCAGAGATAATGGCTGTTCCGTGCTGATCATCATGCATAACAGGAATATCTAGCTCTTCCTTAAGGCGCCTTTCTATTTCAAATGCTTCAGGAGCTTTTATATCTTCTAGATTAATTCCTCCAAAAGTTGGAGCAATATTCTTTACTGTTTCTATAAATGCATCCACATCTTTTGTATCCACCTCAATATCAAATACATCAATGTCCGCAAAAATTTTAAACAATAATCCTTTCCCTTCCATCACAGGCTTTGATGCTTCGGGCCCAATATCCCCTAAACCCAAAACTGCCGTACCATTAGATATTACAGCTACTAAGTTTCCTTTTGCGGTATACTTATAAACATTTGCTGTATCTTTTTCTATTTCTAAACAGGGTTCAGCTACCCCAGGAGAATATGCCAATGATAAATCTCTTTGCGTTGCATATTTTTTTGTGGGTACTACTTTGATTTTACCAGGAGTAGGTTTTGCGTGATAAATTAGTGCTTCTCTTCGTTTACTTTCGATACTCATACTAAATCAATAAAAATTGTGTGCTATACAAAGGTACAAGTCTATGCGAGATGCAAAAGGCAAAACACAGTAATCTTCAAAAAAATTGAAACTTCAGAAAACTATATGTCTTTTTATGAATTATATTATGAATTCACTACCTAATTACTCTTTTTACTGAAGATATCATCAGGATCTACAAGTTTATCTAATTGAGATTTTAATTTTTCATCTAAAAAACTTAATCCTAACTGATATGATGCATTCATCCACCCAAATCCGCTTGGTGTAATATAATCAAACTCTGTACCTACGTTACCATATTCAGCATACACCTTATGTGTACATTTTACAACATCATATTTTTCAGGGATGGTCCCATTATAATTAACTGCATTTTTTGTGATCATCCATAACCAACGGTATATAAGCTCTTTTGCTTCTTCTTCATATCCATAATCCATAAGACCTCTCCAAATCATCATCTGGTGTGGCGCCCAACCGTTTGGATAATCCCATTGGCGTTGTGGAGCATTAGGATCTTCTTTATTAGCAATATCAGTAGTTGCAGCAACACCGCCTTTCTGAACTAAATTATTGAATAAATTCTTTACCAAAGAGGCAGCCTGTTCTTTAGTACTTAATCCTGCCCAAAGTGGATAGTAATTGGTAGCAGATTCTATTTTTTGTTTTTTCTTGGTCACAAAATTATAATCATAGAAAACCTCTTTTTCGGTATCCCACATTAGATCATTCATTCGTTTTTTCCTTTCCTCTGCTTTCGCTAACCAAAATGAAGACGTATACTCTTTAGAATCTACTTTGAATTTATCTTCAAAAACCTCTTTAATCAAATAGGCAATATCCTGTTCATATTTGAATAACAGACTATTTATTCCAACAGTATTTAAATGAACACAAATATCATCCAATCTATTAGAGGTATCATGACCACTTTCTCTCATAGATCGATCATGGGTAAAATACAAATCAAGTTCTTGATCCTTTATTTCACCCGAATTATACTTTTCTGTAAACTCTTGTAGACCAACTTTATGTTTTTCTGCATACTTATTCAATATAAAGTCAAAATGACCTTGTTCGGTTTCAGGTGGAACCCCAATCCCTTCTCCATAAAAACGACTTAGTCCAGTATTTGTTAGGCGTATTCCTTTTTCCATCCAAACTGTTTCATATTCTTTAATCACCATTCTTAGATTAGCTGTTAACCAATCTCTTGAAACTTGAGGATTTTGTTGATATATTTCTTTCACTAAAGAACTAAAAAAAGGCGGTTGTGTTCTGGTAAGATAATAGCTTCTATTAGCGTTCAGAATCTTTCCATAATGTTCTATTTGATATCCAAAATTATCCGCCATAGACATAGCAAGATCCGCTCGCCCATCAATCAACAATCCTACCGATTCGAAATAACTATCCCAACCATACATCTCATTAAACCTTCCTCCAGGAACTACAAATGGTTTCGCTTTATACTTTCCCTTATCATCTTTAGAGTGAGCTAAATTTAAAATTCCTGGAATGTCATTCAATGTCTTTACATATTCTGGTGTAATTTCTTCCGGTAGTGTTATCACCTTTAGCTTAGGAACTTCTGATTTTATTGATTCAAAATACGTAATAGCTTCTTGATCTTTATAAGGAACATATAATCTAAAAATATCTGTCTCGGATTTAGTATCCTCTAACACTTTTGCTAATCCCGCTTTATCAACTGACCTTGTGAGATTATCCCAATATCTAGTTTTTATTAATCTTGAAATTCGGTTACTCGGAGATTCAGCGATTCTATCTAGAGAAATCGTATCCTCTTTTTCGGCAATTGCCAATTCCTGAAGTAAATTAGATAACTGATATGTTCCTTTTATTTGATTTACTTTTCCGGTAGCGTCAATAAACTCAAATTGCTTTGGACCCTTATCCTCAACCGTTATCTTTTTATCTCCATCCGTATCTTCCTGCTGGATTAACTGTTCTAAGGTTTTAGCATGACCTAAATATGTTATCTTCTCTTCATTTTTACAATTGATGACTAAGAAAGAAAAGAAAAGAACTATGAAATATTCAAACTTAAGATTTTGCATATCTAATTATTTATATTACCAGAAAAAACCTACCACTATAGATGTAATAACTAATAGTATCACCGAAAGAATTCTATAATTTTTATACCATGCCAACCCTTTAAGCTCTTTCGTTTCTTCTGCAAACATCGCTCGTTTATACGTATACTCTTTTACTTGTTGTTCTGATTGCGGTTTAGTAGCTAAACTTACTATTATATGAACAAGAATACAAATAACAAATAACCAAGTAGCTTTTGCTAAAAAGTGTAATTCATTTACTGCAGGAATCCAATCAAATGTTTGTGACATAATCATTAAAAATGCTAATGAAAAACCTGTCAATAAACTCACGATAGACCCATTACCATTGGCACGTTTCCAGAACAATCCTAAAACAAAGGTAGAAACAGCCGGAGGACAGGTATACGCGATAACTAACTGTAGATATGTCCATAATGAATCGCTAACTCTTTCTATAAAAGGCACCCAAGCAATTGCAAGAACCACTAATATGACCGTTGTTATTTGCCCCACCTTAACCAATTGCTTGCTAGTAAGCTCCGGTTTTAGTTGTTTTACAAAATCCATTGTTACTAGTGTAGATGCAGAATTAAATGTCGCAGAAACCGATGACATCATTGCTGCCATTAATCCAGCTACTACAAGACCTAATACTCCTACAGGTAATAATTGAAATAATAATACAGGATATGTAAGATTAGGACAATCTGCAAGATTGTTACAAATAGTACCGTCAGTTAATGCATAATTAAGACCTGTAATATCCAAAGTACTAAACAGCAACAAGGCTAATACACCTGGAACTACCATAATAAAAATTACAGGCAACTTTAATAAGCCTGCAAACAGCGCACCCCAACGTCCGTGGTTAAGATCCTTAGCTCCCAAAACTCTTTGTACCATAAATTGATTATTTGCCCAAAAGTAAAACCCAAGCAATGGCACTCCAGTTAATAATCCCCACCAAGGCATGAATTCATCATTATCTGGCCTAACAAGACTAAAGACTTCATCTGAGTTAGTAGGTATATACTTTCCTTCAGCTAAACGATCTCCAAAATTCACTTCTCCGGCAGATAACATTCCATCAAGTTTAGCCGTCATTGCTGACCATCCTCCACCAAGCTGATCAAAAGCGAAATATGTTAACAAACAAGATCCAATTATCAGTAAAACGGCTTGTATAACTTCGGTCTGAATTACAGAATTTAATCCTCCTGGAATTGTATAAGCTGCTGCTGCAACTGCTAGTATTACTAAAATCAAAGTAGAATCCATTGAAGGAAACAACAAGGTTAAAACAATCTTACCAACATAAAGACCTGATGCAGTATCTACTAAAATATTACCAACTACCGTTATAAATGAAAAATAATAACGTGATCTTTTATCGTATCTTCTTTCTAGAAATTCTGGCATTGTATACACACCTGAGCGCAAATAGAACGGAAGAAAGAAAATAGCAAAGAAAATCAATACGACAACCGCAAACCATTCGTAATTATATACATTAATATTGGTTTGATACGCATCTGAAGCTAGTCCTACTAAAGTAGAACTGGATATATTAGCAGAAAATAAAGCGATACCAACGATTGGCCATGTCATTGTTCTTCCTCCTAAAAAATAATCTTCCGAACTTCCTCGTTTTGATTTAGAAATTCCATAGATAATGATCCCGATGAGATACACGACAATTACTGCAATGTCGATATAAGATAATTCATTCATGTGTGAAAGATTTAAATGCTTTATATAATTTTTTTACTTCTTAGAATGTCAGTAAAAAAACGATATGAGTTAAATTTAGTTAATTATTAAGCTAAAAATCTGATGAATATACAAGTTTATCCTAAAATTATTAACGGTTTTATACCAAAAGCAGTTAAAAACATCTATACAACCGTTTGTATTATGTAATCTTCAAAATAATAAAAGTTTTTATTTCAAAAACTTAATATTTCGGCTTAACCCTGAAAACTTGGTTCGTTTCACGGCTGATTTTTGAAATACTTTAGAAAATACTTCTTGGGTAATTTCTTCCCAATCTTTCTTAGTCATTTCTAGTAATTCTGGCTTTGGATTAAAAAGAGGTTCATTATGAGATTTAGAAAAACGATTCCAAGGACACACATCCTGACATACATCACAACCAAACATCCAATTATCAAATTTTCCTCTATAATCAGAAGGTATTTCTTCTTTTAATTCAATGGTAAAATAAGAAATGCACTTGCTACCATCTACAACATATGGGTCTACGATTGCTTGTGTGGGACAGGCATCTATGCAAGCCGTGCAAGTTCCACAATGGTCAGTCACTGGAGTATCATATTCCAGCTCCAAATCCACAATCAATTCTGCAATAAAATAATAAGATCCGACTTTTTGAGTTAGTAGATTACTATTCTTACCAATCCATCCTAATCCGCTTTTTGCTGCCCAGGCTTTATCCAGCACTGGCGCCGAGTCCACAAAAGCTCTTCCATTTACTTCTCCTATCGTTTCGGTAATAAATTCTTGTAGTTGTTTTAGCTTTTGCTTTATAACGTGATGATAATCCTGACCATATGCATATTTAGAAATTTTGGGAGCATCGGGATCTTTTTGTATATCAGAAGGGAAATAATTAAGTAATAATGATATCACACTTTTAGAACCTTCAACTAACTTGGTTGGGTCAAGACGCTTGTCAAAATGGTTTTCCATGTAAGACATTTGTCCATGCATATTTTTATTCAGCCATGTTTCTAATCTAGGTGCTTCTTGCTCTAAAAACTCTGCTTTACTAACACCACAAGACAGAAAACCGAGGCGTTGAGCTTCGGTTTTTATTAATTGTGTATGTATAGATTTAGTGTCCAAAGTTCTTATCTTTTTTCAAACTTTAATATTGCATTCACCGGCTTTAATGTTATTAATGGCTTAATCTCAATTTCTGATATGGATGTCGAAATTTTATATTTCTTGATTAACTCACTCACTGTATAAATCATTTCATACATAGCAAAATTACTACCTACACACATTCTTGGACCGGCTCCAAAAGGAAAATACCAATTAGAATATTCTTTCTTATTATCAGAATGAAATCTATCAGGGTCAAACTTTGTAGGGTTTTCCCAAAAGCTCTCATGTCTATGTATTTCAAAAAATGAAATAAGAACTGTAGTCCCTTTTCGTAATTTGATATCCTGATATTCGTCATTTTCTATATTCACACGATCGGAGAAATACGCTGGTGGATATAGACGCATTGCCTCTTCCACACACTGGGTAGTATATTTACTCTTCTGAAATTGTTCCATTAGTGACAGCTCTTCTGAATCAAACTCGCTAGCTTCCTTAAATACTTTATTTTGAATCTCGGGATGCAATGCCAATAAGCTTAAACAAAAAGACAATGCATTAGAAGTGGTTTCGTGTCCTGCAACAAATAAAATCAATATTTCATCGATCAATCTTTCATTATCCATAGAACTACCATCTTCATATTTAGAATTCAACAACATATCTAATAGATCATCATATGTATCTTTCGATTTTCGTCTTTCTTCAATGATATTGTCCAGTATATCGCGAGCTTCTTGGGTTAACTTCAGTGTACTTTTAATTTGACCACTAAGATGAAACCACCATCTTTTATATGGCTGTCTAATTTCTCTAATTAAAGATTTTTGTGCAGTTTCGGTTATATGCTGTAACCTAGCCATAGTATTACCTGTATCAGTGTAACTGAACAATGATTTTGCAACCACCTTAAAAGCCAAATCATTCATTAATGGATAAATATCCGCTGAGACATTGGGTTCTATTCTAGAAAGTTCTTCACAAATTGTTTCTCTAATTGTATTTGCAATTACATCTATCTTCTTTTTGTAAAATGCTGGCTGTATTAATCTTCTTTGTCTTAACCAATGATCTCCATTAGAGGTTAACAGACCATTACCTATATATCTTGCCAATTCTTTACTCTGCAATGGTGATTTATGATACTTACGATGTTGATTTTGCAACATATGTTTTGCAAAACCAGCATCTCTAGTGAAAATAACAGAATTTCCAAATCCCAAGTTTACTTCGAATACATCTCCATGCTTTTCGAAATTCTTATTATGAAAGGGTAAAGGGTTACTCAAAATGTTTTTAGCATTTTTGAGAACTTGAAAAAAGGAGACTTTAGGGATTACCATATTTTTATTTTTACCGAACTGAATTAAAACAATCCTCCTTGGATTCCTCCTTTTATGCGACCTAGGTGTTTATAAGCTGCTTCCGTCACCTCTCTACCTCTGGGCGTGCGCATGATAAATCCTTGCTGAATTAAAAAAGGTTCATATACTTCTTCAATAGTTTCGGCACTCTCACTTACAGCGGTTGCGATAGTAGTCAATCCTACCGGACCTCCTTTGAATTTATCAATCATAGTAGTTAGAATCTTATTATCCATCTCATCAAGCCCATGGGCGTCCACATTAAGCGCTTTAAGAGCGAATCTAGAGATCTCTATATCAATCTTACCGTTACCTTTAATCTGTGCAAAATCACGCACTCTACGCAGTAAAGCGTTAGCTATTCTTGGAGTCCCTCTGCTTCTTCCTGCTATTTCGATCGCTGCTTCCATAGAGATAGGAACATTTAATATATGTGCGCTTCTTTCTACGATGGTAGCTAATAATTCTGTAGTATAGTATTGTAATCTTGATTGAATGCCAAAACGAGCCCGCATAGGTGCCGTTAACAAACCTGACCTGGTTGTTGCTCCAACTAACGTAAACGGATTCAAGTTAATCTGAACAGTTCGAGCATTTGGACCACTTTCGATCATAATATCAATCTTGTAGTCTTCCATAGCCGAATACAAGTATTCCTCTACGATTGGACTCAATCGATGAATTTCATCTATGAATAAAACGTCTCTATCATCAAGATTGGTCAATAATCCCGCTAAATCACCTGGTTTGTCCAAAACTGGTCCTGAAGTAACTTTAATTCCCACTCCTAATTCATTAGCAAGAATATGTGCTAATGTAGTTTTTCCTAATCCTGGAGGCCCATGAAATAGCGTATGATCTAGTGCCTCATCTCTTAAATTAGCAGCTTGAACAAAAATCTTTAGATTCTCAAGCACCTGATCCTGTCCAGCAAAATCCTCAAATGCAAGAGGTCTTAAAGCTTTTTCTATATCCAGATCTTCATTAGAATAGTTTTCGCTTGATGGATTCAGGTTTTCGTTCATAAAAGTCAATTTTCAATATTCCTTAACAAAGATAACATAGTAACTGTGAAAAATTATTTTGATTTAACATCAAATTTTCCAAAGGAGTTTTCATTAATTTTGAAATTAATTTATCACCTCAATCAAATAACTCCTGCTACAAAGAATAACCTATTATACTAAATAAAGTTAGAATCACTATTTTCTTCTAATGGCTTAGCACTTATTAAAAATTTTAAATAGAAAAGCATAGCCACAATATCCGCCGAATATATAATGGCTTCAAAAATGGAATTACGGTAGTATAACTCTTGGATAGGCACTAAAGCATTTACCAAAATACAACTACTTGCCGCAATTAATAAATAATAAGAATATGTATAACGATTTCTTATGTAAATTATAAAACTACATCCCAGGAAATAAAACAAGGAAACCATAATCATTACTGCATAGGCTATAGAACTCTCTAAGCTAGGCATTATTGTGAGATTAAATATAGAAAAGGCAAGGTAAATAACCAACAACAAGCCAATTAATACAGAAGGAGAAAACATCTCTTTATATCTAATATCCCTAAAAGATATAAAAGGCATCAAAAGGTAAGAACTTAACAAATAATAAGATGATAGTAATATCCCTATATAATTAAAAAATCGATCAAAATCACCTAAGACAAAGAAGTCATTTATAATAATTACTAAGATAATTAAAGGATATAAAACATTAACTTTTCTTCTGTTTTCGAAATAGATCCAAATTAATGTCAGAGATGAAATAGGTTTTATAAAAATCAGTTCCTCGTTTCCAAAAAACAACCCACAAAAAAAAACTATTACTACAGTTATATAACAAAAGACATGTGCTAGGGAGAAGGAGTTCAATTTTTATAATTGTATTTATAGCCTAAAATAAAACTAAAATTCAACTTAACAAATTACCAAGTAGCATCTTTTAAATTATAAACCAGATCATTTGAAGGTTTTTCATAAAAAGAAAAGCCTTTTCAAGAAAATGAAAAGGCTTTATATATTTTTATTAAGTGTAAACTGCTTCTAATGATGCATTTCTTCTTCTCCATCTTGTAGCGGAGTGATCTGAGAAACATAATCCTGTCCGGCAATCACATATTCACCATCTTCATTAGTCTTACTATAATCATAAGGCCATCTGTATACGTGAGGAATCGCTCCAGGCCAATTACCATGCAAATGCTCTACAGGAGTAGTCCATTCCATCGTATTTGATTTCCATGGATTTTGTACAGCTTTCTTTCCGTAGAAGATAGAATGTATAAAATTATATAAGAATACTAACTGAGCAGCAGCTGTAATCAATGCGAAAACAGTAATCAACACATTAGTATCCGCTAAATCATCAAAGTATGGAAAATTACTGTTTGTATAATAACGTCTTGGTAAACCGGCCATACCAATAAAATGCATTGGAAAGAACACACCGTAAGCTCCTATCGCTGTCACCCAGAAATGTACATACCCAAGATTCTTATTCATCATTTTACCATACATCTTAGGAAACCAATGATATACTCCTGCAAATAAACCATATAACGCAGAGATACCCATTACTAAGTGGAAATGCGCTACTACGAAATATGTATCGTGAACGTTGATATCCAGCGTACTATCTCCAAGTATAATTCCAGTAAGACCTCCTGTAATAAATGTAGATACCAATCCTATAGAAAATAACATCGCAGGATTGAGCTGGAGATTACCTTTCCAAAGTGTAGTTATATAATTAAATGCTTTTACTGCCGATGGTATCGCTATCAATAGTGTTGTAAAGGTAAATACAGAACCTAAAAATGGATTCATCCCAGAAATAAACATATGGTGTCCCCAAACAATTGTAGATAAAAACGCAATTGCTAAAATCGAAGCGACCATCGCTCTATATCCAAATATGGGTTTACGAGCGTTTGTTGCAATAATTTCAGAAGTTATACCTAATGCTGGTAATAAAACAATATATACTTCAGGGTGTCCTAAGAACCAAAATAAGTGTTCAAAAAGTACTGGTGACCCTCCCTGATTATGTAACACCTCTCCTGCAATATAAATATCACTTAAATAGAATGAAGTTCCGAAACCTCTATCCATAATAAGTAATAGTGCTGCAGATAACAATACCGGGAATGATACAATACCGATAATAGCTGTTACAAAGAATGCCCAAATAGTTAATGGCATGCGCGTCATTGACATACCTTTGGTACGTAAATTAATTACCGTCACTACATAATTTAATGAACCTAATAAAGAAGATGCAATAAAAATTGCCATCGACACTAACCATAATGTCATTCCTGTACCGGATCCACCAATAGCCTGCGGTAAAGCACTCAACGGAGGATAAATTGTCCAACCAGCAGATGCAGGTCCTGCCTCTGCAAAAAGAGACAATACCATAATTACACTACTTAAGAAGAACAACCAATATGAAATCATATTTAAAAAACCTGAAGCCATATCTCTAGCTCCAATCTGTAATGGAATTAAGAGGTTACTAAATGTACCACTTAAACCAGCTGTCAATACAAAAAATACCATAATAGTACCATGTATTGTTACCAGAGCTAGGTACATACTTGGATCCATCACACCGTCTTGTCCGAACTTACCTAATAATACTTCAAAAATCGTAAATTTATGGTCAGGCCATGCTAATTGCATTCTAAACAATAAAGACATTGCAATACCAATAATCCCCATAATCAAACCAGTAATTAAATACTGTTTGGAGATCATTTTATGATCCTGACTAAAAATATATTTAGTTATAAATGTCTCTTTATGATGATGTCCGTGATCGTGATCTTCCTCGTGACCATCTACGTGTGCTATTGCTGACATACAGTTATTATTTTAATAAAATATATTAATTTTTCTTTTTCTTCTTAGTTACTTGCTTGTGCAGATAATTGCTCTTTAAAAGTTTGTTGCGTTTTCAACCAAGCATTATAATCTTCTTCTGATTCGACTACAATTTTCATTTGCATATTATAGTGAGAAGCACCACAAATTTTATTACATAACAAATAGTACTCAAATTCATAAGTTTCTAAAGCTTCATCACCAGCTGCAACTAATTTTTTACTTTTTTCCTTTCTGATCTTATTGATTGTAGCAACTTTTTCCACCATAAACTCACTATTTTTCATCTCTTCAGAAGTCAAAGTAGGCGTATATGAAAACTCTGTGATCATTCCCGGTACTACATTCATTTGTGCTCTAAAAAATGGCATATATGCAGAATGCAATACATCCTGTGAACGCATCTTAAAGATTACCTTTCTATTTACTGGTAAGTGCAATTCATTTACGATCTTATCATCCATTCCGTAAGAATCAGACGCATCCAATCCAAGTGTATTTACACCTTCTATAAAACGGACATTTGCTTTCCCTAATTCATTATCTTCTCCTGCATATCTTGCTCTCCAATCAAACTGATATGCATACAACTCAATAATCAACGGATTTCCCTCTTCCTCATCAATATTCATAATATCAGTCCAAGTAAATAATCCGTATATGATTAATCCAGCTAAAACAATAACCGGAATAATTGTCCAGATAAACTCTAACTTATCATTGTCAGCAAAAAATAATGCTTTATTATTTTTATTACCTCTATATTTATAAGAAAAGAAATGTAATAATCCTTGTGTAATAAATTGTACAATAAATATTAAGATCATCGATATAATCATTAATCTATCGTACTCAACACCGTGTTCTGAAGCAGATTCAGGAAGGAAAAATGTATGATATTGCACAAAGCAATATATAGTTAAAAGGTACATGAATATTACAAAAGCAAGCATTAACTTACCTTGTAAGTTATTATCCTTGTCGTTAGCTACTTGAGAATTATCAACACTTTTAACTTGAGACAACTTCAATATTTTTGACATCTGCCATAAGGAGATTCCAATAAGCGCTATAACTACTATGGTTAAGAATACAGTCATTTTTTATCTATCTTCTTTTTTACGATCTAATTTTTAATAATGAAAGTGTTTACTTTCTTCTATATAAGGATTACCCTTTGCCAATAATGGTGCTTTAGTAAGTGCTTTAAACACTATAAATAAGAACAACCCTAAAAACAGTAATACAGCACTAATTTCCGTAACACCAATAAACCAAGATTCTCCTACCGTTGCAGGCATTATCATATTAAATATATCCACATAATGTCCACATAAGATAATGACTCCAGCCATCACCACGAACCAGTTGATACGTTTATAATCACTATTCATTAATACCAATAATGGAAAAACAAAATTCATTACTACCATCCCAAAGAAAGGCAGCTTATAATCTTCTATACGTGTAATGAAATAAGTTACTTCTTCAGGAATATTAGAATACCAGATTAACATAAACTGAGAGAACCACAAGTACGTCCAAAATATACTTACACCAAACATAAACTTAGCTAAATCATGAATATGGCTATTATTTACGAAGTCCATATATCCTTTTGATTTTAGATATATCGTAATTAGTGCAATTGTAGTAATACCTGAAACAAATAAACTTGCAAAAACATACCAACCAAATAAGGTACTAAACCAGTGCGGGTCGAAACTCATGATCCAATCCCAAGATGCCATAGACTCCGTGTATATAAAAAACACTAAGAATCCAGCTGCTATTTTAAAACTCTTTTTGTACCACTTGTTACCCGCTGTATCTTCATCCTGCTTTCTGGAATACTTTACAGCGAAATGCCTATATAACATCCATCCACTTAAGAAAAATGCCGCTCTAAAAATAAACCAACCACCATTTAACCAACTAGCTTTTCCTTGTAGTAATTTATCATGTGCAACTACTTCCGGATCCGCCCACACAAATAAGTGATTTATATGGAAGCCTGATAAGGCAAGTATCACAAAAAGTATAATTCCTCCAGGAACTAAATATGCTGTAATAGCTTCCATTACCCTAAATAAAACTGGAGACCATCCTGCTTGTGAAGCAAACTGAATTGCATAAAATGCCAATACCCCTAGTGCAATCATAAAAAAGAAAAATGCTGCTACATATAATGCTGCCCAAGGCTTATTTTGTAATTGATGCAAAGTATGCTCATAATGAGCATCTCCGCCATGGGCATCTTCTTTACCGTGAGTTTCTGTACCATGACTTTCATTTGCGTGATCTCCACTTGTTGCTTTTACATCTCCATGTCCTCCTCCGTGAGCATCGTGTGCTGCCATCTCTTTTACATCTTCGATAGTCTTAGGAGCTGACAGAAAACCATAAGTAAGCCCTAAAGCACCTATAACCACAAGGATGATAGAAAATAATCTTAATTTACTTGATAGCGTATACATATTTATATAATATCGTTATTCTTAACTTTTACTAATGCACTAGTGTGCGTTATCATGATTTTCTTCTGTTGCTTCGTGCAGAGTTTCCTCTACTTTTGCTGCTACTATATCAGAATCAATACGAGCCGTTTTGCCTTCTAAATCCGCCTTTAGTTTTTGTACATATTGTACAATCTGCCAACGCTCGTGTTCACTTGTTTGAGAAGCATAAGAACCCATTGAATTAATACCGTAATACATTACGTGATAAATACTACCTTCTGTAATGGCTCTACCTATATCATCATAGCTAGGAACACCAAGAATCTTTTCTCTTTGAACCAAAGTACCTTTACCATCTCCTTTTGTTCCGTGACAAATAGCGCAGTAAATATCGTATAAAGCTTTCCCAGCTTCCTCATTTGCTTTCGTATAGCGTATTTGATTCTTTAAAGAGTCCTTAGCTAATTGATAACCTTCAGGAGCATTCTCGAAGTCATAAGGCATCCAACCTCTGGGAATAGAACCTTCTGCAGGTAGCATAGCTTCCTGACCCCCTGGAAAAACTCCGTATTGACCATAAGTTTCATAACCTACTGGCGCATACATATTAGGCATATACTGATAATTAGGCTTTGTATCTTTTTTACAAGAAACAATACTTATCATCATTATTGCTACTACTATTATATTTATACTATTCTTCATTATTACTAATGGTTATCTTCTTGCTTATCTATTACTTTAATCTCAACCGCACCTGTATTACTTAAGAAGCTTGTCATGGTATCTAGATCATGATGGCTAGCATCTACTTCCATTAAGAAATGGTCATCGGTAGTTCTTACGTCAGGATTTTCAGCTTCTTTGAATGGCCATAATTTACTTCTCATATAAAAAGTAATTACCATTAAATGCGCTGCAAAGAACACTGTAAGTTCGAACATAATTGGAACAAAAGCCGGCATATTTTCGATATAGCTAAAACTTGGTTTTCCACCTATATTTTGAGGCCAATCTTCAATCATGATGTAATTCATCATAGTAATTGCTACCGTAAGTCCAACACATCCATACATAAATGCTGTGATAGCTAACCTTGTTGGAGCTAATCCCATTACTTTATCAAGACCGTGAACAGGAAAAGGTGTATAAACCTCTTCGATATGATAATGCTCCGCACGTACTTGCTTTACAGCGTCCATAAGGACATCATCATCTGTATATAATGCATGTATAACTTTTGATGCCATACTTCTAGTTGTTTTTTAATTTTTCAGCCTGTCCAGCCCAATCATCGCGTTGTGCTCTTCCTGGGAAAGATCCTGTGATACTATCTAATAAATTATATTCTGTTTCGGTCATCTTACTTACCTGATCAAAAGTATAAATACCTATCTCATTAAGTTTTTTCTCCATTACCGGACCAATACCATTAACCTTTTTAAGATCATCAGCCGTTTGAGTAGCAGCATCAAAAGTTCCTAAGTTTCCTAATAGATTATTTATATCGTCCTGACTTGCTTCACTACCTTTTGATGGAGCGTCAGTATCTACCGATTTTTCATCTATAATAACTTGAGCCTTTACCTTAGGTAACTCATCTCTATGATCTATACCTGCTTCTCTAAGTTTTTTATATTTTTCTCCTGATGATTTCAAAATTGTTTTCACCTCTGCTTGAGCTATCACTGGGAATGTACGAGCATACAATAAAAATAATACAAAGAAGAATCCTATCGTTCCTATAAATATCCCAATATCTACAAATGTAGGTGAAAACATTGTCCAAGAAGATGGTAAATAATCTCTGTGAAGCGAAGTCACAATAATTACAAATCGTTCAAACCACATCCCTATGTTTACCACAATAGAGATAATAAATGAGAACATTATACTTCTTCTTAGTTTAGGAAACCACATAAACTGTGGCGAAAATACATTACAAGACATCATCGCCCAATATGCCCACCAGTAAGGTCCAGTAGCTCTGTTTAAGAATGCATATTGTTCGTACTCTACTCCAGAGTACCAAGCAACAAACAGCTCGGTTATATATGCGACACCAACTATAGAACCTGTAATCATAATTACAATATTCATTAATTCTATATGTTGAATCGTAATGTAATTTTCAAGATTAGATACCTTTCTCATTATAATAAGAAGTGTATTTACCATTGCAAATCCAGAGAAAATCGCACCTGCCACAAAATACGGAGGAAAGATAGTAGTATGCCATCCAGGAATTACCGAGGTAGCAAAGTCAAAGGATACAATCGTATGTACAGAAAGCACTAATGGAGTCGCTAAACCTGCAAGTACCAAAGATACCTCTTCGAAACGTTGCCAATCTTTAGCCCTACCACTCCATCCAAATGAAAGGATGCCGTATATCTTTTTATTGAAAGGCGTAATAGCACGGTCTCGGATCATTGCAAAATCAGGCAACAAACCAGTCCACCAAAATACTAATGATACTGAAAGATATGTGGAAATTGCAAATACATCCCAAAGTAATGGTGAGTTAAAGTTTACCCACAAAGAACCAAACTGATTCGGAATAGGTAATACCCAATATGCTAACCAAGGACGTCCCATATGTATTATTGGGAATAAACCTGCCTGAATAACTGAAAATATAGTCATTGCTTCCGCAGATCTATTAATCGCCATTCTCCATTTTTGACGGAATAACAATAATACCGCCGAAATTAAAGTTCCAGCGTGACCTATACCTACCCACCAAACGAAGTTGGTAATATCCCAGGCCCATCCTACTGTTTTATTTAATCCCCAGGTTCCAATACCTGTAGATACTGTGTAAATTATACAACCTATTCCCCATAGGAAAGCAAAAAGAGCGATAGAAAACACAATCCACCAAGATTTATTTGCTTTACCTTCAACTGGTGCTGCAACATCCACAGTTACATCGTGGTACGTTTTATCGCCAGTTACTAAAGGTTTTCTTATAGGTGCTTCGTAATGAGACATAATCCTTTATAATTGAATTGATTCTTTATTTAGTTAATTAGGCTTCTGTAGTATTTCTTACTTTCGTCTGATACATCACATTCGGTTTAGTACCTACGTGCTCCAGTAAGTGATACATACGTTTATCCTCTGTTAATTTAGCTACTTCACTATCCTTATCATTTATATCACCGAATGTCATAGCTCCAGAAGAACAAGCCGCCGAACAAGCCGTTTGGAATTCCCCATCCTTAATAGCTCTTCCATCTCTCTTAGCATCCAAAATTGTCTTTTGTGTCATTTGAATACACATAGAACATTTTTCCATAACTCCTCTAGAACGAACAGTAACATCAGGATTTAATACCATACGACCTAAATCGTTATTCATATGGTAATCAAACTCGTCATTTTCGTTATACAAGAACCAGTTAAACCTACGTACTTTGTAAGGACAGTTATTTGCACAATATCTAGTACCTACACAACGGTTATAAGCCATATGATTCTGACCTTGTCTTCCGTGAGATGTTGCCGCAACAGGACAAACAGTTTCACAAGGTGCGTGATTACAATGCTGACACATTACTGGTTGGAATGCAACTTCTGGATTATCAGAAGGCACTTCCATTTCTCCAAACTCAGACAAAGAACTACTTAGCCCTTTCATGTCATTCTTCTTTTGATTATCGCCATCAAAGCTATCTTCTGAAGAATAATAACGGTCAATACGCAACCAGTGCATATCACGTGATCTACGAATTTCTGATTTACCTACAACAGGAACGTTATTTTCCGCGTGACAAGCAATCACACAAGCTCCGCATCCAGTACAAGCATTTAAATCAATAGAAAGATTAAAATGATGCCCGATTGAACGATCAAATTCATCCCAAAGATCAACTTCTGGAGAAGTCACTTCATATTCTATATGATTCTTGCTCACTTCTGGAACTGCGTTCCATTCGTGCTTATCTTTTGTATTAAATATCTCTAAAGTCGTTTCTTTGATGATATCACCACGACCCATTAGTGTATTATGTAATTGCACGCAAGCAAATTCGTGCGTACCTTCAGCTTTTGCTAACGTAACGGATTGGACAGCATTTTGGTTTTGATATAATGTATATGCATTTACACCAACTTGCATTTCTTCTTTAAGACCAGCTTTCTTACCATACCCTAAAGCTAAACCTACAGATCCTTGAGCTTGTCCAGGCTGAATAATTACCGGTGCAGTTACACTAACACCATTAACCGTAACAGTGGCATAGCTTCCGTTTAAAGCACCATTAGCAACATTCTCATTTATTAATCCTTGAGATTCTGCATCTGCTCTTGATACAGTTAAGTAGTTGTCCCAAGATGCTCTAGTAATTGGGTCAGGCATCTCTTGTAACCAAGGATTGTTCGCCTGTTGTCCATCACCTAATGCAGTCTTCGTATATAAAGTAAGTTCTAGTCCATTTGATTTTGCTGTAGCCAATCTTCTTGCCGCAGCTCCAATATTAGGACCAACAGGTACTTCAACTTCTACAGCATCTTCTTCCGGAGCAGCAATAGCAGTTTCTAATGACTCTTTAGCAAGGACTGGTTTAACCAATACTCCATCATGTAATGCCTGATTCCAAGAAGTTCCACCAAGAACACCTGTCCAAGCACTTTTAATATAATCGTTATATGTAGCAGTATTTCCAGTCCACTTTAACAATGTTTCCTGAAACTGTCTTGTTTCAAATAAAGGTCGAATAGTAGGCTGCATTAAACTGTAGCTACCCTTCTTTAACTCAACATCTCCCCAAGATTCTAAATAATGTGGAGTTGTAGCAATATAATTACACTCAGAAGCAGTTTCATCATTATGCATACTAAATGCTACCGATATATCTACTTTTTCTAAACCAGCTTTAAACTCGGCCGCATTAGAAAGAGAGTACAATGGATTAACACCAGCTACTAAAAGACCTCCAACACGTCCTGCGTTCATATCTTTTACTAACTGAGCAACTGCTTTAGCATTACCTTGACGTATTTTTCGAGGTGTATCTTCACTAAAAGCTTTAGTATTAATATGCTTATTAATAGCTAAAACTAATAATTGTGCATCCACATCCTGAATTCCTGATACAACAATAGCGTTGCTGCCTGCTTTCTGAATTTGTTTAGCAGCTTGCACAACCGCTGCATCCAATTCAGCATCTAACGATCCTTTAGACCCAGCACCTGTTACATATTTATACAATGCAGCTAACACCTGTTTTTGTTGCGTAGGTGTAGCTTTAATTCTTTTATCTGCATTTGCTCCAGAAAGAGACATATTTGCTTCAAACTGAATATGCTTTGACATTTTTCCATTTTTCGGAACACGTCCTTCTGCATAACCAGAATCATATCCTCCTCCTTGCCAATCCCCTAAGAAATCGGCAGCAACACTAACAATAGTATTTACTTTAGAAAAATCATAATCTGCTAATGCTCTTTCACCATACATCATCTCATAAGCATCCAAAGCTTCACTAGAAGAAACAGCATCATATACAACGTGAGAAACGTTATTATACTTCGCTTTAAATTCTGCTATTAGTTTAGAAGTTGAAGGACTAGCAAAAGTCTGGGTTAACAAAACAATTTGCTTACCTCCAAGACTATTTAATTTAGCACCTACTTCTTTATCAAGATCTTCCCAACTAATATCTTCACCTGCTTTTTTAGGACCTTGTAAACGAGAACTATCATACAATGACAGAACAGACGCATGAACCCTAGCATTTGCTTCTCCGTTAGAAGTAGCTAGATTATTATTCTCTACTTTTATCGGACGACCTTCTCTTGTTTTAATTAAAACACTTGCAAAATCAAAACCGTCGGCAATTGTAGTTGCATAATAGTTAGCAACGCCAGGAACAATTCTCTCTGGTTGTACTACATATGGTATTGATTTAATTACTGGTCCTTCACAAGCTGCTAAAGATGCAGCCGCTGTACTAAAACCTACATATTTAAGAAAATCACGACGTGAAGTCGAAGAATTTTCCAGAGATGATTTATCTCCTAAAAACTCATCCGTTGGAATATCCTGAACGAACTCATTTTGTTGTAGCGTCTCAACAATAGAGCTATTTTCCTTTAGCTCTTCAACACTTTTCCAGTATTTCTTGTTTGATGACATATATAATTGATATTAGCTTCTTACTTATTTTCTCGCTTAAACGAATAAATCATTTATTAATAGTGGCATTTACCACATTCCAAACCACCCATTTGAGCAGCTGTGAGTTTATCTACTCCATACTTCTTAGACAATTCTGAATGAATCTTTTCATAATACTCATTGCCTTCTACCTTCACATTAGTTTCTCTATGACAGTTAATACACCATCCCATAGTTAAAGGAGCATGTTGATACATAATCTCCATCTCTTCCACAGGTCCGTGACATTTCTGACACTCTATTCCTGCAACACTTACGTGCTGAGAGTGATTAAAGTATGCGAAATCAGGAAGATTATGAATACGAACCCACTTAACCGGCTCAGTATCTCCTGTATAAGACTGTGTGTTTTCATCCCAACCTACTGCCTTATATAGTTTCTTAATCTCTCCATCATAAAACTCTTTAGAGTAATCGGCAGTTGCGGTAGCATCCGCAACCTCACTAATCGATTTATGACAGTTCATACACACATTTAGAGAAGGAATCCCTGAGTGCTTAGAAACTCTAGCAGAAGAGTGACAGTACTTACACTCTATTTTATTATCACCAGCGTGAATCTTATGCGAATAATGGATAGGCTGAATTGGCATATACCCTTGATCAACACCCACTTGCATAAAATAACCATAAACAAAGTACCCACTAGCCAACAATAAAAATATTGCAGACACTAATACTAAGAATTGGTTTTGAACAAATGCTTTCCATATTGGAGTTCTAGTTTCTGTCTCAGGCAATTCAACACCATTCGCCTCTGCAAAACTCCTAAGTGTCTTATTTACCAAAAACAATACAACTACCAACATTAAGAACACTAATGCCAATGCAGCTAAGGCAAGGTTAGAAGAAACCCCTCCTCCAGTCTGAGCAACTGGCTCTAAACCAGGTGGTGGTGTTGGCGGTGTATAAGGAACCGACACATATGCTAAAATATTATCAATATCCGCGTTTGTTAACTGCGGAAATGCATTCATAGCAGTTTTGTTATACTCCTCATAGATAGCAACAGCAGCTGCATCACCAGAAGCAATCATCGCTGCACTATTCTTAATCCAAGAATATAACCATTCTCTATCGTGTTTTTCTGTAACTCCAAACAGCGCAGGACCTGTCATCTTTTTGTAACGCTTATGACAAGCAGCACATAGCGATTTAAATAACGCTTCTCCTTTAGCTACATCTCCACCTGCGGTAGATTCTGCAACAACAGCTTCAGTCGATGCCGGATCTCCCTGTGCAAAAACTGGAGTCAATAAAGAGAACAAAAAGACAGTTCCTAGAAGTAGGAGTTTTGAGGCTGAATTTCGGTATTTCACCTGTTTCATATTATTAAGTAGAATTATCGTCTAAATTTTGGTATGGTTTTTTCATTATTCGTAAAAAAACGTGTAAAAACCACTCCCATTTAATTCGACAGCAAAAGTACTATAATAAGTCGATTTTAGAAATGTTAGCGAACTGTTAAGTGCTAATTTATAACAATTCTAAATAATATTTTTAAAGGAATTTGAGTTATTAAACTTTACCTTTGTATCAAATCTATTTGTAATGAGAATTTTAAATAAAAAAAACAACCTTTTACTACTAGGTTTTTGTTTTACAGGAATCACTTATCTGAGCGCACAAGACTCTACTAATTCTGATAATCCGTCGGTTTTTACTACAGTGGAGATGACTCCTCCTGCCGAACCAGTCGTAACCATTAATCAAGATCCTAGAATTAAACAACTACTGGACATCAAAACGAAAATGGATAAAGACGGAGTACTTAGTGAAAATTATAAAATCCAATTATATAATGGAAATATGAATGAAGCTCAAAAGGTTCTAAAAAAAGCAGAAGCAACTTTTCCCCAATGGAAGACTGATATCAAGTGGGAAACTCCAGATTTTAAAGTTTGGATCGGTAACTACAGAAGTAAACTAGAAACAGACCGAGCTTTAAAGGACATCAAAAAAGAATTTGCAGGTGCATTCCCTTTTAAGCCGGAAAAAAAATAAACTACTATTCCACCACACTTAAAAAAATAAAGCCCGATCAATATGATCGGGCTTTATTTTTATTATCTATTACTTAAGATTCTATAATTTTTTCTTCACAGCTACTTCCTGGAAAGATTCAATTACATCCCCTATTTTAATATCATTATAATTCTTGACTTGTAATCCACAATCATATCCTTTAGATACTTCTTTAGCATCGTCTTTAAATCTCTTTAAAGAAGACAACTCTCCAGTATATACAACCACACCTTCGCGGATTAGTCGTATACCAGCATTTCGGATTATCTTTCCAGTTTGTACCATACAACCAGCGATCGTACCAACTTTAGAAATCTTAAATGTTTCTCTGATTTCTGCGGTACCAGTAATCTCCTCTTTCATAACTGGAGATAACATACCTTCCATCGCATCTTTCAGATCATTAATTGCGTCATAAATAATCGAATATGTTCTGATATCAATTTCTTCTTTATCTGCAACCTGACGAGCATTACCAGCTGGCCTTACATTAAACCCAATAATGATTGCATCAGAAGCCGAAGCTAACAACACATCACTCTCCGTAATAGCTCCAACAGCTTTATGTATAATATTTACATGAATTTCTTCAGTAGATAATTTTTGGAAAGAATCCGTTAAAGCCTCTACAGATCCATCCACATCACCTTTAAGGATAATATTTAATTCTTTAAAGTCTCCGAGAGCAATACGACGTCCAATCTCATCAAGTGTAATATGTCGTTGCGTTCTTACAGACTGCTCTCTATGTAATTGAGCTCTTTTAGATGCTATATCCTTAGCTTCTCTTTCATCTTCAAGCACACTAAATTTATCACCTGCTTGCGGCGCACCATCGAGACCTAAAATTGAAACTGGAGTAGATGGCCCTGCTTCTTTAACATTATTACCTCGTTCATCTTGCATCGCCTTCACCTTACCACTATTCTTACCAGCTAATACATAATCTCCAACACGTAAAGTTCCTGTTTGTACTAAAATTGTAGATACATACCCTCTACCTTTATCAAGGAAAGCTTCCACTACTGTTCCTGAAGCAAATCGATCTGGATTAGCTTTCAATTCCAAGATTTCAGCTTCTAACAATACTTTCTCTAAAAGCTCTTTAACTCCTTGTCCAGTTTTAGCAGAGATATCGTGAGATTGAATTTTTCCACCCCAATCTTCTACCAATAAATTCATAGAAGCCAACTTCTCTTTTATCTTTTCTGGATTAGCTTCCGGTCTATCCACTTTATTTATTGCAAAAATAATCGGAACTCCTGCAGCTTGTGCATGACTAATTGCTTCTTTGGTCTGCGGCATTACATCATCATCCGCTGCAATCACAATAATAGCCATATCCGTTACTTGAGCACCACGAGCACGCATCGCCGTAAAGGCTTCGTGACCAGGTGTATCTAAAAATGCTATTTTCTGTCCATTTGCCAACTGCACACCATACGCACCAATATGCTGCGTAATTCCACCACTTTCACCTGCGATTACATTCTCTTCACGAATATAATCCAGTAAGGATGTTTTACCATGATCTACGTGTCCCATTACAGTAACGATAGGCGCTCTTAACACAAGATCCTCTGGTGCATCAACAATTTCTTCAATTGATTCTTCTATATCAGAAGTAACAAAGTCTACCTCATAACCAAATTCATCTGCAACAATAGACAATGTCTCAGCATCTAAACGCTGATTCATCGTAACCATAATACCAAGAGACATACAAGCCGAAATTACCTGAGTTGTCGGAACGTCCATCATAGTCGCTACCTCTGAAACAGTAACAAACTCTGTTACCTTAAGCACTTTACTTTCCTGTTCTTGCTGAGCTACATCATCTTCCGCTTTTTGACGGTGCTGATCACGCTTATCTCTACGATATTTAGCCGCTTTAGATTTATTTGATTTCCCTTGAAGTTTTTCAAGAGTTTCTCTAACCTGCTTTTGTACTTCTTCTTCGCTCGGCTCTTCTTTAACAACAGCCGGTCTTTTTCCTTTTCCTGGACCACGATTTCCGGGACCACGATTTCCAGGACCTCTATTACCTGGACCACGGTTTCCACCTCTATTACCAGGTCCTCCAGATTTACCAGCACCCTCTTTACTTATTCTTCTACGACGCTTTTTCGCATCTCCATCAGAAGATTTATCGGATTTTTCTTCCTTCTTTTTCGGCGGTTTCTGAAATTTAGTTAAATCAATTTTCTGGCCTGTAAAGTTAGGCCCATCTAATTTTTTATACTGTGTTTCGACTTTAACCGGCTCTGCCTGAACATCCGGTTCTTGAGGAGCTTGAGGTTCTTTTTTTGCAGAAGCTTGCTCCACAGGTTTTGAAGCCTTCTTTTGCTCTAAATCAATAGGAGCCACTTTTGCAATTTTTATACCTTTTTTCGCAGGTCTATTAGAAATCACTTCAGGTTCTTTTACTTGCTCCTTTTCTATTTCTTTTTCCTTTACCTCTTCCTTCTTAGGCGTTTCAGTTGCTTCTATTGCTTCTTTTTCTTCGGACTGTTCAGCAACTTCTTCCTTCTTCTTATCCAATTCAATCTTACCTACTTGTTTAGGTCCTGTTAATTGGGCTTTAGCTTTTACAACTTCACGGGCTTCGGCACGCTTGCGTCTTTCCTCCTGCTCGGTCTCAATCTGCACTCGAAGCGCTTCCTTTTCTTTTCTTTTTTCCTCACCAACCTCTTTTGAAGCCACTTTCTTACTCTTGTCTGTCTGGAACTCATCAAACAACAGCTGATAGATCTCTGCAGAAATTTTTGTGGTAGGACGCGAGTCTATCTCATGACCTTTTGAATTCAAAAAGTCAACAGCCCGATCTAGCGAGATATTGAATTCGCGTAATACCTTATTTAATCTCATTGTTTTTGCTTCAGCCATAAATGCCTTTTATTTTATGCTCAAATATAAATTAATTGAAGTTATTAATCTTCAAATTCTGATTTTAATATTCTAATAACTTCACCTACAGTCTCTTCCTCAAGATCTGTTCTTTTCACTAAATCTTTAATATCTTGTTCTAAAATACTCTTAGCTGTATCTAATCCTATTTTAGCAAATTCTTCTATAATCCAAGAATCAATTTCATCAGAAAACTCTGATAATTCAACATCCTCTTCTACACCTTCTCTGAATACATCAATTTCATATCCTGTCAATTGACCTGCTAATCTTATATTATGACCACCACGTCCAATTGCTTTAGAAACTTCTTCGGGTTTTAGCATAACTTCCGCTCGCCCACCTTCTTCATTTAACTTAATAGAAGTTACTCTTGCCGGACTTAACGCTCTAGTAATATATAATTGTAAATTATTCGTATAATTAATTACATCTATATTTTCATTTCCTAGCTCCCTAACAATCCCGTGAATACGAGACCCTTTCATACCAACACATGCTCCAACCGGGTCTATTCTATCATCATATGAATCTACAGCAACCTTCGCTTTTTCACCAGGTATTCTTACTACTTTCTTAACAGTAATTAAACCATCAAACACTTCAGGAATCTCAGATTCAAATAATTTCTCTAAAAACAAAGGAGAAGTTCTGGACATTACAATTGCAGGTTTATTACCTTTTAACTCCACAGATTCAATTACCCCTCTTACATTTTCTCCTTTTCTGAAAAAATCAGATGGTATCTGTCTGTCTTTTGGCAAAATTATCTCATTACCCTCATCATCCAACAAAATGATCGCTCTATGACGAATATGATGTACTTCTGCAGTATATATCTCTCCTTCTAATTCTTTAAATTGCTTATAAATATTAGTATTATCGTGTTCATGTATTTTAGAAATTAAATTTTGACGTAAAGCCAAAATCGAACGTCTACCTAAATCTATTAACTTAACTTCCTGAGAAACATCTTCTCCTATTTCAAAGTCAGGTTCTATCTTTTGAGCCTCAGAAAGAGATATTTCCTGATTCCCATCTTCTACTTCTCCATCAGCAACTACAATACGGTTTCTCCAAATTTCTAAATCTCCCTTATCAGGGTTTATAATGATATCGAAATTATCATCACTACCAAATTTCTTTTTTAATGCATTTCTAAACACATCTTCTAAGATCGCCATTAGCGTAACACGATCGATTAACTTATCATCCTTAAATTCTGAAAATGAATCTATTAATGCGATGTTTTCCATATCAATTTATAATTAAAATGTTATCATAACTTTTGCTTCTTGTATTTCTTTGTAAGAAACACAAGCTTCTTTTGTTACAGTTATTTTTCCTTTACCCACTGGTTTCGGCTCTCTGGTTTTCCAAACCAACGTTATATTATCACCTGTCACAGAAGTTAATTCTCCTTCTATAGTAGTACTATCCTCTGTTTTAACTTTTAATTTTCTTCCTATATTCTTCTTATACTGTCGCTGATGCGTTAGTCCTTCAGAAACTCCCGCCGACATTACCTGTAATGAAAAATCTTCTTCTTCGCGATCCAGATTATGTTCAATTGCCCTGCTTACTGCTATGCAATCTTCTACAGTCACACCTTCATCACCATCAATGATGATCTCAATACTATTACCTGGTTGTATTTTTTGATCAATCAAAAAAAGCGTGGACCTTTCTTCAAGGGCTTCTTCTAATAAACTCTGAACTTTATCTTTTAATGACATAAGTAGATAAAAAGAGGGGACTTTTCGTCCCCTCAATCTGGTTTTTTAATTTCAACGGTGCAAAGATAGTAATAATATCTTAGATTCAAAACCTACTTAAGAATGAATTTATTAGTAATTTTAAATGACTATTAGGGGATTACCTCTATAATTTATCTAAAGTAATACTTATAAGACATATTATAGCATAACGCTTCCTTTAACCAAAAAACGAAATAAAATTGTCTTTTTACTGGCAATTTTTCCTAAACACAATTAATCATGATCAAAAAAATTCTAGTACCTACAGATTTTTCTTCTCAAGCCGAAAGCGCCCTCAAAGTAGCGGCACAAATAGCCAAAAAAAATGACTGTCAAATTTATCTTTTACATATTTTAGAAATGCCAGTTCATTTAGTTGACCTAATGTCTACCGGAGCTTCTGCTCCAGCACCAGAGGCTATTTTTTTCATGAAGCAAACTCATAAAAAGTTCGAAGAAGTTATGGCCAGTGATTATTTACAAGGTCTAGAAATAATCGAAACTGTAAGTTTTGAAGATGTACTTCAAGGTATTATGGATTCTTGCAAAAAAAATGATATTGATATGATTATCATGGGATCGCATGGATCCACAGGGTTTGAAGAGTTATTTATCGGATCGAATGCCGAGAAAGTAGTTCGAACCTCCGAAAAACCAGTATTAGTTATCAAAGAAGATTGCGACATCTTTAGCGTTAATGATATTGTTTATGCTACAAATTTTGATGATGAAGATAAACCTTCTTTAATTGCAGCTCACGGATTTGCTAAACAATTGAACGCAAAACTTCATTTATTATGGATAAACACCGCCAATAGTTTCAAAACCACTAACGAAACTGAAGAGAAAATGAATTTAATGATCGCTGATCTTCCTATTGACAATTATACTTTGAATATTTATAATGACATTAATGTAGAAAAAGGAATTCTAAATTTTGCCAATTCCGTGGATGCTGGTTTAATTGGAATTAGTACGCATGGAAGAAAAGGATTATCTCACTTTATAAACGGAAGTCTTGGTGAAGATGTTGTGAATCATGCTAAAAGACCGGTACTAACTTTTAAAATATAACTTCTATAAAAGTCGCTAAACACAAAGAGCAATAGTTAAACTATTGCTCTTTGTATGTTTTAATAAGTTTGTGTAATTTCTGAACAGAATATCTATATATAAAAAAAAGGAACAACAGTAAATTAGTTGTTCCTTTTTATGTTGGTCTACTAGGGCTCGAACCTAGACTCTTCTGGACCAAAACCAGACGTGTTGCCAGTTACACCATAGACCAATGTATCTTTGCGGGTGCAAATTTAATATATTCTTTTTGGTCTGCAAACATTTTTTTTAAAAATTTACCTTGCAGTTGTTTTTTAACAGTTTTCAAAGGATAAATTTAAATGCAAGCTTTATCAAAATATAAACTTCTGTTAAGCGTTTGCTAAAAAAACTAATAGAGAAGTATTTTTATTACTAAATTCGCCACACTTTATATAACAGTTATCTTATGAATACATTCAACTTTAAAAAGTGGAATCAAATATTAGGATGGGTAGTTTTTACGATAGCCTTATTAGTCTATTACCTAACCGTTGAACCGACTGCCAGTTTTTGGGATGCCGGCGAGTATATTGCAACCTCTTCTAAATTACAAGTAGGACATCCTCCTGGAGCTCCTTTATTTCAGATGATTGGTGCTTTTGCTTCGATATTCGCATCAGATCCAACTAACATAGCGTTTGTAGTAAATATGACTTCAGCTTTTGCGAGTGCATTTGCTATTCTTTTTATGTTTTGGTCTATAACAATTCTGGTAAAGAAGCTAATTATAAAAGATGAAGAATTCACGCATGGCAAAGCGTTAGCAACACTAGGAAGTGGACTGGTAGGGTCACTTGCATTTGCTTTTACCGATAGTTTTTGGTTTAATGCAGTAGAGGCCGAAGTGTATGCGATGGCAACTTGTATATTATCGATACTTTTCTATCTTGGATTACTATGGGAAAGAGACATGCACAAACCCAGAGGAAATCGTTGGCTAATCTTAATTGCTTTTATCGCTGGACTTTCTTTTGGAATTCACTTCATGGGATTACTTTCTATTCCTGCTATTGGATTACTTTATTATTTTAAAAATTATAAGGTCACCCTAAAAAACTTCATTGTTGCTAACATTGTAGTTGTTGCCATATTACTATTCATTTTTAAATTACTATTACCATCTACTTTAAAGCTATTCGGATGGTTTGAAGTAAAATTTGTTAACGCTTTAGGGATGCCCTTCAATTCAGGAACCATCTTTTTAGGCCTTATAATTGCAACTGCATTCTATTTTATTTTAAAGCAAACACGAAAAAGAGAATATCCTTTAATTAACTCTGCAGTACTTTGCGTATTATTTATTTTCATTGGATTCTCATGTTGGATAATGCTACCTATTAGAGCAAATGCAGGAACTGTTATTAATGAAAATAACCCTAATAATGCGCGTGAATTATTAGCATACTATAATCTGGAACAATATCCAGAAACCCATTTGTTTTATGGACCACAATTTACCGAAATATATGCTGGACTAGACGAGGAAAATCCATATGAAGATGACAAACCTAAATATGAGAAGAATCTAAAAACAGGAAAATACGACATTGTAAACGACTGGAAAAATGCCAGACAGAATATCGATGATGCTCAAAAAGCATTTTTACCTAGAATGTGGAGTACAGAACATATATCAAACTATATGGATTTTACTGGTCCTATAAAGTTTACCATTAAGCCAGAATATCAAGATGAATCAGAGTTATTGGAAGCGGTAACACAGTTTAGAAGAGAATATGCTGTAGGAAAGCTTGATAATGATGATTATAATAAATTCTTACGCTCCTTTGGAGATTATCTTAATGTAGAGAAACCTTCATTTAAATCAAATATACAGTATCTGGTAGAGTATCAAATGGGATATATGTACTGGAGATATTTTATGTGGAATTTTGTTGGGAGGCAGGATGACAATCAAGGAAAATATACTGATCTAGAAGGTAACTGGTTAAGTGGTATCAAATTCATAGACGAGATGCATTTAGGATCTCAGGATAATTTACCAACTGATGTAACAAAGAATAAAGCTCGTAATACATACTACTTTTTACCACTATTATTAGGACTTATTGGTTTTGTATTCCAAATGCAACGCGATAAAAAGAATTTCTGGATTCTATTAGTCTTTTTCTTATTTACTGGTCTAGCATTAAAAATATATCTCAATGAAAGACCTTTTGAGCCTAGAGAACGAGATTATGCACTGGTTGGATCATTTTATGTTTTCGCCATCTGGATTGGTTTTGGAGTCTATGCCTTATTTGATATCCTCAAAAACTCCCTGAAACCAAAGCTACTGGCGCCTATAATAACTACAATATGCCTGCTTGCAGTACCTGTATTATTAGCTGCACAGAATTGGGATGACCATGATCGTTCTAATAGATATACTGCTCAAGCAATGGCAAAAATGTATCTACAATCTTGTCAGAAAGACGCTATTCTTTTTACTATTGGTGATAATGACACATTTGCCTTGTGGTATGCACAGGATATAGAAGAATATAGAACAGATGTAAGAACTGTGAATACTAGCCTTTTTGCAACAGACTGGTATATTGATCAGATGAAACGTGCAGCTTATGATGGAAAACCTATCCCATCTCAGTTAACTCATAATTTCTATCGATTTGGGAGTAATGACGCTATTTATTACAAGCCAGTTACCAATGATACTATGCTTATTAAAAACTGGATGCGATGGATCGAAACAGACGACCCGAGAACCAAAGGTGATCTACAAAACGGGAAAAAAGTTAATACATTCCCTACTAAGCATATCAGAATCCCTGTAGATAAAGAAGCTGTTCTTAGAAGCGGGATTGTGCCACAAAAGGATGCAGATCTAATCGTACCCTATATAGACATACATTTAAAAGGAGACTTACTTTTCAAAAATCGCTTACTAATGTTGGACATCATTGCTAACAATAATTGGGAGAGGCCTATATATTTTACTGGAGGTAGTTTTGGAGATGATGATTATTTATGGATGAAGGATTACCTACAATTAGATGGTGTAACGTATAAATTGGTTCCAATCAGAACCCCAATAGACAAAAGTAATCCATATGATATGGGACGTATTGATACAGATGTTATGTATAAAAATGTAACAAGTTGGAATTGGGGAAATAGTGAAGATCCTAATATTTATCACGATCCGGAAACTCGTAAAAATGCCATAACCTACAGAAGTAATCTCGCTAGATTAGTGGAAGCACTTATTACAGAAGGGAAAAAGGAAAAGGCTAAAGAAATTCTTGATCTGGGAATGGAAAAAATGCCTATCGAGTATTATGAATACTACACATTATTAGAACCATACGTTAGTGGATACTATGAAGTAGGAGAAAAAGAAAAGGCACGTGAATTATGGAATAAAATTGCTAAAAAATATCAGGAGCAACTCACTTATTTTGGAAGTCTTACTTTAGAAAATCAATATCAATATGCTAGTGAAATTGTAAGTAATGTAGAACGTTATAGAAGTGTTGTAGATTTATTACTTATTAATCAGGATAGAGATATGATCGAAGAAAAAGCAGAAGAGTTTAATAGATATCTTAGACTATTTACAAGACTCTATTCTGAAGATGAAGAGTATGATAGAGACCAACCAATGACAATAGAGGAATTAGATGAGAATAATTCAATTGGAAAAGAACTTTTAGAAGGTGCCCAAACTATTGATTCTTTAGACAGTATACCAAATTCATAAAATTCAGTGAGCCTCTTTAAAAAAAGAGGCTCAATTTTTTATTGCTAGTTTGAAAATAATACCAGCCAAAACACCAGACAGTATTAAACTATTATTCCCAAATTATATTTGGGATTTCTATGCTAGAAAAGAGAAAAAGATATATCTCACCTTTGATGATGGACCTATTCCTGAAGTTACAGAATTTGTGTTAGATCAATTAAACTTATTTAAAGCAAAAGCTACTTTCTTTTCGATCGGAGAAAACATTAAAAAACATCCTGAGGTTTTTAGCAGAATCATTGCAGAAGGACATCGCATCGGAAATCACACTATGAATCATCTAAAAGCCAGAAAAAGTGCATTTTCTAAATATATAGAGAACGTTCAAGAATGTGAAGAAAAAATAAGTGAACACACAGAAATAAAAGGTAAACTTTTTAGACCTCCATACGGACAATTAAGCAAATCAAAATTAACAGCATTAAGAAAGCGTGGATATCAAATTATATTATGGGATGTTTTATCAAAAGATTGGGATAAAAACACATCCCCAGAACAATGTTTCGAAAATGTAATAAATAATTCAAAAAGCGGAAGTATTATTGTTTTTCACGACAGCATTAAAGCTTCAAAAAATCTAGAATTTGCATTACCCAAGGTACTCAAATACTTTACAGAGAAAGGGTACGTTTTCGACAAGATATAACCAATTTTTTCATTACATTCTAATTAAACATATTCTTTCATAAGACCTATCAGGGTATTAGCATCCTGCTCTCCACTTTGCCTCCATACCATCTCACCTTCTTTGTAAATCATTAAGGTAGGAAGACCTTTAATACGAAGTGCTGTTGCTAATTCTTCATTTTTGTCCACATCTATCTTTATCACTTTGGCTTTATCGCCAAGAGCAGCAGCTACATCGCGCAACACGGGATGCATGGATACAGATGGTTCATTCCATTCAGTATAAAAATCCAGAAGAACCGGAACTTCAATACCTATTAACTCTCCAAACTTTGACATGTTTTAAAAATTTTATCTTCTTACTCTGCCATAGTAACGAACAAAGCCTATATATAATTGTAAATATAACATTTTCTATGAATTAAGCTGGTTTGACGCCTTTCCTCAATTCAATCACTGTAATTTCAGGCCAAATTCCTACTCTTCCTGGAAATGCGTGAAAACCAAAACCTCTGTTGACATTCAAATAACGCCCCATTTCATTATACATTCCAGCCCATTGCTTATATACATATTGAACTGGACTCCATTTTAAAAATCCAGGAATTTCAATACCAAACTGAAATCCATGTGTATGTCCACTAAGCGTAAGATGATAATGATCTTCGTGTTTTTTTACTTCATACTCCCAGTGAGAAGGGTCATGACTTAGTAAAATCTTAAAATCTTCCTTAGAGATACCTTCTGATGCCTTCGTCAAATCTCCTGCTTTTTTGAAATTATGACCCCAGTTCTCTACACCAACAATAGCAATACGCTCTCCATCTTTTTCCACAAAGGCATTTTCGTTAAGCAATAACCTAAAATCAATTTTAGAATGTACTTCTTTAATCGCTTCAAAATTAGCATCCTTTTCTTCCTCGGTATCCCAGGTCACATATTCGCCGTAATCATGATTCCCTAGAATAGAGTATTTACCATAAAAAGGTGTTTTAAGTCCTTTAAAAATATCAATCCAATCATCCATCTCACTTGCCATTGTATTCACTATATCTCCAGTAAACACTAATAAATCGCTTTGCTGTTCATTTATTAAATCTACAGCATATTCAATTTTAGCTACTTCATCAAAACTCCCTGAATGAATATCCGAAATCTGTGTCAAACGAAATCCATCAAATGCTTTAGGAAGATCTTCAAAATAAAGTACATGATTAATCACCTTAAAATTATACTTCCCTCTAAAAATACCATGAACCAATCCAGCAAAAGGAATTGCCGCCACACCTAAAGCCAATTGGCTAATAAATTTTCTTCGATCCGGTAAATATTGGGTGGCATTTCCATCAAAAAAAGTGTTTGTCATATAGGTATAACCTGCCACACAAAGTCTTATAATATCTTCACCAAACATAAACAATACTAAAATCAACTTAGGAACCAAAGTCACCAATAACAAACCACTAGCTCTAAGAGAATATTTGGTAGGCCCCACACTCCTATCATAATTCGCAAAAACGTATATCACATAGCCTATAATAAGCAAAGAGAAAATTAAGTACACAATTTGAACCCATTGATTTTTAGAAATGGTTCTAATCACCTGATAAGCATATAATTCTATTAAAACATAAAGGATTAATGGGATGATCCAGCGCATACAACTAACAATTTTTTGATGAAACAAAACTATCTCACCTTTTTACAACCATAGTCATATTTAAGTAAAAATTAACGGTTTACAAACAATCTATAAGAAAATACAGCATTTACTCGCACTTAGAGACCCTCAACACTATAAATCTTAGAATTTTCTTTCGTATGTAAATTTTTTATTCGTACCTTCGTTTGACCATTTAATCATGGGGATTTACAAAAAAAATCTACTTTATTCAGAAAATATTACTATCGTATTTATAGCAATTGATAACATTGTTATCAATTTTATTTTGGGGCGAAATGCCGTCATTCATTGACGGCATTTCTTATTTAGTATAATTTTGAAACCATATTCATCAATCTTCTTTTTATATTGCATTTCTAAAAACTGAATACACACTATGTCACAAAAACGTCTTTTCCTTCTTGATGCTTTCGCGCTTATTTTTCGCGGATATTATGCTTTGATAAAAAACCCTAGAATCAATTCTAAAGGACAAGACACTTCGGCTGTCTTGGGATTTGTAAACTCGCTTTTTGACGTTATCAAAAGAGAAAATCCAGATCATTTGGCAGTTGCATTTGATAAACAAGGGAGTAAAGACCGTTTAGAAATATTTCCAGAGTATAAAGCCAATAGAGATGAGACTCCTGAGGCGATAAAAATTGCAGTCCCAATAATACAGGAAATCCTAAAAGCCATGCATATCCCTATTATAGAAAGAGCTGGTGTAGAGGCTGATGATTTAATAGGAACTATTGCTAAACAAGCTGAAAAAGAAGGCTATAAAACATACATGGTTACTCCTGATAAAGATTATGCGCAGTTAGTATCTGAAAATATTTTTATGTATCGCCCCGCACGAATGGGTAATGGTATTGAGATCTGGGGCATTCCCGAAGTACAAAAAAGATTTGAAGTAGAGCGTCCGGAACAGGTAATCGACTATTTAGGAATGATGGGAGATGCAGTAGATAATATTCCCGGTCTACCTGGTGTAGGAGATAAAACTGCTAAAAAGTTTATTGCTGCATATGGATCTATGGAAGGTCTTTTTGAAAACATCGATCAACTGAAGGGCAAAATGAAAGAAAAAGTAGCCGCTAACCAAGAATTAGGGATTCTATCTAAAAAATTAGCCACGATTATTCTTGATTGTGATGTAACTTTTAATGCAGAAGATTATGAAATTTCAAAACCTGATGCAAAAAAGGTTCAAGGAATTTTTGAAGAATTAGAGTTCAGAAGACTAACCGATCAATTTACCAAAATCTTCTTTCCTTCAGAAGCTGCCTCAACTCCCACAACTACTAGCTCGTCCTCTAAGAAACAGGCAGGACAAGCTGGAGCAGGTCAGTTCTCATTGTTTGGAGATAATCAAGAATCCAGTTCGTCATCCACCTCCTTTTCTAGTAGAAAAACAATTGCAAATACAGAACATTTTTATCAAAGTGTTGCTCCTGGAATGGCGATGAAATTATTCTTGCAAAATTTACTAAAACAAGAGAGTGTATGTTTTGACACAGAGACTACCGGTCTTGATCCATTAACAGCAGAATTAGTAGGTATTGCATTTTCTTGGGAGGCTGGAAAAGGATTTTATATCCCATTTCCAGAAGACCAAAAAGAAGCACAAGAGCTAATTGAACAAATACGACCCTTTTTTAAAGCTGAGAATATTATTAAAATTGGCCAGAACTTAAAATATGATATCAAAGTATTAGCCAAATATAACATGGAAGTAAAGGGGAAACTTTTCGATACGATGCTGGCTCATTATCTTATCAATCCTGATATGAGACATAATATGGATGTTCTTTCTGAAACTTACCTTAATTATACACCTGTTTCTATTACTGAGTTAATTGGAAAAAAAGGTAAAAATCAACTATCCTTTAGACAAGTTCCGGCAGAAAAGCAAACAGAATATGCTGTCGAGGATGCTGACATCACGTACCAGCTAAAAGAACATTTTGCTCCAGAACTTAATGATGCTAATATTCTGTCATTGTTTGAAGACATAGAAGTTCCTTTGTTACGAGTTCTTGCTGATATGGAAGTAGAAGGTATTAATCTAGATAAAGAATTTTTGCAATCGCTTTCTTCAACATTAGATAATGACATTAAAACTTTAGAATCCAAAATATATACTGAAGCTGGAGAAGAATTTAATATTGCTTCGCCAAAACAATTAGGAGTCATCCTTTTTGAAAAAATGAAATTAGTAGATAAACCAAAGAAAACCAAAACCGGGCAATATTCTACAGCAGAAGATGTACTATCATATCTTGCAAAAGATCACGAGATTATTCAAGATATACTGGATTTTCGAGGGTTATCAAAATTAAAGAGTACTTATGTCGATGCGTTACCTAATCAGGTAAACCAATCCACAGGTCGTGTCCATACAGACTATATGCAAACCGTTGCCGCTACGGGTCGCTTAAGTTCCAATAATCCCAATTTACAGAATATTCCGATCAGAACAGAACGTGGAAGACAAGTCAGAAAAGCATTTGTACCTAGAAATGAAGAATATACCTTACTAGCTGCCGATTATTCACAGATAGAATTAAGAATCATTGCTGCACTTAGTGAAGAAGAAACCATGATCAATGCTTTTAAAAGCGGAGAAGATATTCACGCGTCAACTGCTGCAAAAGTATTCAATGTTCCGCTTGAAGAAGTAACAAGAGAACAGCGTAGCAATGCGAAAACGGTAAACTTTGGAATCATCTATGGTGTTTCTGCCTTTGGATTAAGCAACCAAACAGATCTTTCTCGTAGCGAAGCCAAAGAATTAATAGACACCTATTATAAAACCTACCCTAAGCTTAGAAACTATATGAGTGAACAGGTAGATTTTGCAAGAGAAAATGGATATGTACAAACTGTTTTAGGAAGACGCAGATACCTTAAAGATATCAACTCTGCTAATGCAATAGTTCGAGGAGCAGCAGAACGAAATGCTGTTAATGCACCAATTCAAGGAAGTGCTGCGGATATTATCAAAATTGCCATGATCAATATTCATAAGAAACTAAAAGAAGGAAATTACAAAACCAAAATGCTACTGCAGGTCCATGATGAATTGGTTTTTGATGTATACAAAACCGAATTAGAATCGATACAATCCCTTATAAAATCAGAAATGGAAAACGCTTACTCCTTAGCTGTTCCTTTGGATGTGGACATGGGATTAGGAGATAATTGGCTGGAGGCACATTAAACAAGTGTAACTACTTCTAATAATTTTATACATATAAACATAACTAACTAAACAATATTTATTTTATGGAACAACTTTTTACACTAGACAGCCTATTTACACTATTAATGTTGGTATTATTACAAGCTGTTTTAGGTTTTGATAATCTCCTTTATATTTCTTTAGAATCCAAAAAAGCACCTGCCGAAAAGCAAAGCTTTGTTCGTAAGATGGGAGTTGGACTAGCTATTATCTTACGTATCGTATTACTTTTTGTATTAATGTCATTAATACAGTTTTTTCAGGATCCTTTTATTAGTCTGCACGATAATAGCATTATTGAATTTGAGTTTAATGTACATAGTATTATCGTTCTTGCCGGAGGTGTATTTATCATTTATACTGCTGTAAAAGAGATCTGGCATATGATGTTACTTCATGAACATGAAGCGGCTGAAAAAGAAAACAAGAAAAGTTCTACCAATAAAATCATTTTTTGGATCGTAATAATGAATTTAGTTTTTTCTTTTGATTCTATCCTAAGTGCTATGGCTCTTACCAGTCACATGGAATATATACCACAATTAATTTTGATGTCTATAGCTATCGTATTTGGAGGTGTTTTAATGATCGTTTTAGCAGATAAAGTATCTGATTTCCTTCAGAAAAACAGAATGTACGAAGTATTAGGTCTCTTTATTTTATTTATAGTAGGTATTATGTTATTATCAGAAGGTGGTCATCTAGCACATCTACATCTTTTTGAGAATGCAATCACCCCAATGAGTAAAACTACATTTTATTTTGTGATCATTGTATTAGTGATTGTTGACATTGTACAAGGACGTTATCAAAAAAATCTGTTGCTCAAAAAGAGCCAACAAGAATCTATGGCACAAAAAACAGAGGACAAATAGGCCCTAAGAACTCTATTTATTCTAAAATCTTATAAATCAAAAAGCGCTTCTTTTTCGAAAAAGAAGCGCTTTTTGATTTAAGTACACTCTAAATTATTATCTTGTAAACACCAATGCAACCGCTCCTAAATCTTCTACTTCATCTGTAAAAGAAAGTGTTGTATCCGTTAGTGTTATAGTTACTGTTTTTGAATCCAATCCTGTGCCAGCAAATGTTAATTCATTACCATCAAGACTCCATGTTCCTGTTTCATCCAGAATGACACCTGTACAATCAACAGTAACTACAAGCGGCACACCCAATTCCACATTGACATCAATCCCTGTCACTTCTTAACTATACATATTATCATTACTTACCGTAATAGTATCTTCAAAACAAGCTAGTTTTTCTAATAAATTAGTAAAAGCATTTCCATCCATATCTAGATCAACTGGTAATGCTTCAGAAGCAGAAGTAAGCTCCCAGGTCCCAACAAGAGAAACTATTGTAGGATCTCCCCCATCATCATCAGAGCTACAAGAAGTAAAAAATAGTGCAAAACAAATTGCGGGAAGAAAAAAATTGGTTTTCATAATTTTTAGAGTTTTAGTTAACAACCGTTTATTGTGAATTTTTAGTATCACAAAAAAAAACGATACAAAGATCTAAGGACATCTCTGTTTGCGCTTATTTTCGGGTAGTTGCAGCGAAAAATTGTCATAATCTAAAAAAAAACGAATAATCACAGTAACAAATTGGCTCTTTATGCAATTAAACTAATATAGTATCAAACAATTAAAATTGAGATTATTACAAACACCTAAAACTAATTTATTAATTTTGCCGACTATTAAAAAAAGCCCTAAAATGAAAAAACTATTACTCCTTGCCTTTTTGGCGCACACAACTTTTTCCTATTCGCAAACTAATTTAATCCAAAATGGAAACCTTGAAAACTGGACTTCAGGACAGTTAAATAATTGGACACTACAAGAAGGAAATATTACTCAAAACCAAGTCGAAGTTACTAGTGGAAATAGTAGTGCATTATTTATCGAAAGCGCCACTAAACCAAAAATTGTAGCTTCTAGTTACATCTTGGAGAGTGGAAAAATGTACAGACTAAGTTTCGATTACAAAGTAAAATCCGGGAGCTCATCGTTTGGACAACAAGTTATTAGTTATAAATATGGCGCCGCTGATTTTGACCCATATAATTCATCAAGTTCTATCCCTCAAAATTTTGAATGGAACACGGTTAATAAAGAAATAACTCCAACAACTACAGAAGAGTGGTACTTTGAAATAAGTATAGCTTCATTTATCAATGATGATTTTGAAGTCTATATTGATAATATTCAAATTTTTGATGTTAATGAACCTATTCCTGAAAGAGATGCTCTTGTAGCACTATATAACGCCACAGATGGAGCCAACTGGTCTGATCCGTGGGATCTTTCTACAGACTATAGAACATGGAACGGATTAACTTTTGACGAAAACGGAAAGGTATCCGAAATTTCATTATTTGGTCAAGGAATGAATGGTTCCATTCCTCCTGAAATAGAAGATTTAACTGAACTTAAAAATCTATTTATTGCAGCAGAAGAAAATTTAACAGGTCCTATTCCTTCTGAAATTGGTAATTTAACGAAATTGGAAAGTTTAAATTTTTTTGGAAATAATTTATCTGGAGAAATACCATCTTCAATAGGAAATTTATCAAATCTAAAAGTTATAGATTTTCAAAAAAATAATTTAACAGGAGCTATACCATCTTCAATAGGAAATTTACCTAATTTAATAAGACTAAATTTAAGAGAAAATGAGCTAAACGGAAATATACCTCCGGAGATTGGAAATTTGTTTTTATTAACAACACTTGATATAACCAACAATGAATTAAACGGAAATATACCTGCTGAAATTGGAAGTTTATCTTCATTAACTGCACTTAGCCTAAGTAATAATGAACTAAGTGGAAGTATACCTCCTGAGATTGGAAATTTAATCAACCTTGAATCGCTTTGGTTGAACTCTAATAACTTAAACAATGAAATACCAGATGATTTAGGAAACCTAACTAAACTCAATGTTCTATCTTTATTTAGAAATAAATTAACAGGAAGTATTCCGGACACCTTCGGAAACCTAGCTAATTTAAATAATCTAAACCTTTCGATTAATGAACTAGAAGGTAACATCCCGAACTCAATATGGTCGTTAAAGATGCTTAATAGTATTTTACTTGATACAAACAATTTTACAGGATCAATATCAAGTGACATAGGTAACTTAACTAATTTATACCGTTTAAGTATTGGGCAAAATGATATATCAGGAACTTTACCGAATGAAATTTGGTCTTTAACAAACCTTACGCATTTACAACTAAATGGTTTGACAAACTTAAACCTTTGGCAAATACCAGAAACTATAAACAATCTAACTAATCTAAAGGTATTTGACGCTTCATACACCAATATCACTGGAATAATTCCTGATGTTCTTAATCTTTTACCTTCTTTAGAAGATTTGCTATTGCAAGGCAATGAAATATCTGGGAACGTCCCTTCTTCACTTTCTTCATTAACTAATCTAAGAAGAATTAATCTCTCCAGTAACAAAATATCAGGATCATTACCTACCATTAATTCTACCAATATTTCAAGTTTTTTTATAACTAATAACAACTTAGTTTTTTCTGATATAGAAGGCATATTAGAAAACTATAATACAAATATTGATTATTTTAATTACTCCCCTCAGTCAAAAATTGATACAGAAGAAGTCATTGTACTAAATGAAGGGGAGGAAACCACTCTATCTGTAGAAACTACACAAAACCCTAACAATCTATATCAATGGCGTAAAAATAACGTAGAGATTGAAAGTGCAACTGAACGCTCTTTTACAATTTCAAATTCAAGTTCTCTTGATGTTGGAGCCTATGACTGTATAGTTACAAATAATAATGTTCCTGATTTAGCATTAATTAGAAACAAAATAATACTTAATGTTAATGTTACTCTAGGAATTGAGGATTTCGATACTGCAGGAATTAAAGCGTATCCAGTTCCTACAAAAGATCAACTTGTTTTATCCTTAGGAGCGATTAACGGAGAGCACATTACCGCTTCACTTTACGGAATGTTAGGAAATAAAGTTTTCGAACAAAAGAATCTAACAGATAACCAAACATTAGATTTTTCTTATTTACAAAGCGGAACTTATATTTTAAAGCTACAAACAAATACAAAGACCTATGTGTCTAGAATTTTAAAGCAATAAAGTTTTAAAATTAGATAACAAAAAAATAAGCTCTGAGTTTTCAGGGCTTATTTTATTTATAGGTTACAACTTGAAATAATTTTCAATATTACATTATGGAAATATTAATTCATCTTTTAGAAACATCAGCAAAAAAGTCATAGTAATTTAAAAAAGTGGGGATCACAGGACCATTAAAAGGGTTAGGACCATTAAATAAAACACAAACTCCTATCTTATTTTCTGGATCTATCATTAATTGTGTTTTATACTGATTCACATTTCCACCGTGATAAATGATAGTTCTATCTCTATAATCCAATACTCTCCAACCTTTCGCATAGTAAGAATCTGTAACACCATCCCACAAATTAACATAGGTGTCTTTTTGACTCGTACAAATCATTGGGTTAAAAACTTCTGTCAGGCTTTCTTTAGAAATTATATCAGGACGGTATCCTAGGAGTACTTTTAAGTATTCTGCCATATCAGAAATAGAGGCATTTATACCACCTGCAGCAGCTACATTATAATAGTTTCTATGAAGATTTGTTAACGAATATTTTTTAGAATAATGATTCCATTTATGAGGTAAAGCTACATTAGTATTTTGCTTAATATCTGCAAAGGTACTGGAAGCATTTTCCATTCCCGCTGGTATGAACAATCGTTCTTTAAGCAAAGCTTCAAAGGATTTTTCTGTTGCATTTTCCATCACCTTCTCTACTACCGAAAAAACAGCATTCTGATATTCATAATCCGTTCCTTCTTTGGCAACAACTCCATTTCTCTTAAAGTTAGAAATAATACTCGTTAACGGTAGACCTTTATGTATAAGTTTAGAGTTCGTATATTTATATAATCCAGCCGTATGAGACAAAAGGTGATTTACTTTCAATCTTTTAGCCTGCGCTTTATCTTTAAGGTCAAAAGATTTTACAGATTTATTTACACTTTGCCCCCATTGCAATTCATTATTATCTACCAGATTTCCGGCTAAAACAGAAGTTACTCCTTTGGATAAACTTGCAATCCTAAAAACCGTATTGACATCCACAGAATCCGTTGTATGAATTTCTTTTACACCAAAACCTCTTTTGTAAATTACTGTAGAATCCTTAACAATCACTATGGCTGCACCAGGACATTCTGAGATATTAAAATTAGTTGCAAAAAATTTCTCATAATGATCAAGAAAAAACGACAAAGAGTCTATCTTTTCCGTTTCTGGTTTTTGTTTTTGATCTAAAACCACCTCTTTTTCCTCCATCTTAGAAGTTGTGCACCCAATAATGCATAAAGAAATAAAAAAGCCTATAATTTTTTTCATACAGCAACAATCTTAATTGCTGCAAAATACATTTAAAAAAACCTTTTGTAAAAACTTTCTTAGCACCTTTTTTGGATTTTTACAAGACAAATCTGTATGTTGCTTTGATTAAAAACGTATTCTCTGGTTGTTGATCCAAAATTTGATTATCTAAACTTCTAAACAAATGATCTCCTGGATCTCCAAAACTAGTAACTCCTTGTGACCATACTAGAAAAATTTCTGACCCAGGAATATACTCCCATCTTAATACAAGATTGGATCTAAACTGTACAAATGCAAAATCAGGATTATCAAAGGTATAATCCACTCCACCACCATCTTCATCTACCGAATACACATCATCCGCAAAGGAAATTTGATCATCATCAAATAAAGTCACCCTTTCATCCAAATCCGAAGCTATAGAATTATTAACATAATTAAAATCTTTATATGTACCTCTGGAAATAAAAGGTTGGCCGTAATATTGAATAGTAAGATTAGGATTAATATTATAATTGAGTCGAATACTAGCGCTCAATGTTTGCTGATCAATTCTGGCAGTAATATACCTTGGTGTTCCTGCGAAATCGACTTCGGTCACATATTGAGTTTTATTAGGGTTTCTCTCGAATTCCGGGTTTATAGACATACTAAATGCATTAAAAGGCTGATACCTAAGCCTAAGCACATATCGCTGAAAAGAAAAATTATTCTGTTGTGCCTGAGAATTTACATGCCCCATTGTGAAACTGAACTTCTTCCTTTGATCAGAACCAAAAAATAATACTCCTATGTTTTCTTCTGAAAACCGGAAACGTGGTCCTCCACGCAAAATCGTATTCGTAAAAATCCTAGGTTTATGAATATACTCTACCTCTGTCCACCAATTATTACTATAATTCATGTATCCGCTAAGACCATACTGTATCCTATTATAATTTCCTTCAAAATCAAATGTAGAAAATTGATTAAAATTAATATTCCCTCTTCTATACCATTTTGTAGGCTTTAAGAACAAATAACGAACATTGGCAAACTGTCTAATTTCATCTGCCTGTCTCAGAAAACCAACGTCGTTTAATTCTAATTCAGGAGAACGCCAAAACAATCCACCTTCATATCTCCAATTTCCACCTCCGGTTTTCCCTCCGATCAATTTACCTCCTGTACCGGTTAACGAAGTACGGTTAGGATCAACTTCTACATGATCCGCATCCACTCTCTGAAAAAGGTGTGTTAACTCATTTTGTGTTGCCTCAATAGCTTCTTTAGATCCTTCTACGTGACTCGTTACAATATTCCCCTCAATAAAGTATTTTCTATCTTTCCAGTTGTGTCTAAAATCTAGCCCTCCAGTGTAGGCAGATTTTCTCAAAAAGTTTAAATTATTTTCTCTTACCCCTACCAATTCTGATGTTTCATCAGTATCCGGATTATCATAATCTATATTTAATATATCGCCCAAATTTCTATTAACAGCTGTAAAGATGCCTCCAATATATGTGTTGCGATCATTAAAATCTTTTTGTACTCTACCTACAAAATAGTTTGTTAGTGGCTCTACAATTGTTTCTCTTCTATTTCCATCAGCGTCTTCAATTTTAGCTATTTCTCTCTCTGTAACACTTTCCAAAATACCAATAGACCACCCATTTTTCGTTTTACCGCTAAACTTAGCAGCTCCTAAAATAGTAGTGTTATTAGGTCTATCCATATATTCAGTGACGATTGGGCTTGATCCTATAGAACCTTGAGGACTTCTTCCTATTCTTCTGGAATAAAACACATTATCTTGCCCATTAGCAAACCTATAGTCAAAAATATTTTTATTCTCCACAAAAAATGGTCGTTGTTCTCTAAAAAAAATCTGAAAACCATCCAAAGCGATAGCCGCGGGATCCGCTTCCACCTGTCCAAAATCAGGATTCACTGTTAAATCCATTGTAAGATCATTAGTGATACCTATTTTGGCATCCAATCCTCCATTTAATTTAAAATTATCTCCATCTCTAAAAGGATTGCCATCTTCTTCAGGAAAAGTATCATATTGTACAACTCCAAAAGGCTGAATCTCTAGTTGTCTCTGTGGTTCGATATTGATCAAACCATGTAATTCTCCAAATTCACTAACCCATCCTGGCGCATCTTGTGGAACACGTTGCCATACGGATCTTTCTTCTTTTCTAAAAAATCTTCGAGTTAACTGAAGACCCCAAATTTGTTCTTTACTTTTACCAAACTTTAATTGACTTAATGGAATTTTTACCTCGGCAGTCCATCCTTCATCATCAATATTAGTAGCAGTATACCAAATGGGATTCCAACTGCCATCCCAATTGTTTCCATTCTCTGATATAAATTCGTCTCCTTTTACACCTGCCGCGGTTATTGTAAACGAGAATCCAGTTCGCTTATCGTGATAACTGTCCAAATTAATCTCTACCCAATCCCCAGCAAAACCATCTCTCCTAGATAATCTTTTTTCAATTTTATCTGGTTCCGTATCATAACAGCGATATGCGATGTAAAGATATTTCTGGTCATATAGTATTTTAAATTTAGTCTGCTGACTTGGTGGAGTATTCTCGTCCGGTTGATTCTCGATAAAATCACCAGACCATTCAACCAAATCCCAACTCGGCTCTTCTATTATGCCATTAATTGTTGGTACTTCTGACCCATTAAGAGGTTTGGTAGTATAGACTCTTTTTTTTACAACTGTAGAATCTTGTGCATTGATAAATAATGTGAAAAAGAAGGCTCCTAACACTTGTAGAGTGTACTTCATGATGATTAGTTTTGTTGATTGATGTTTAAATGAATGACTCAAATTATGAATCTTTGTCACAGTTCGCACACTTATTTAATAAAAAATTAACACCAAAGAGAAGTTTTAAGAGTTAGAACAATAAAAAAACATCCTATAATCGATCTACCTGAAAACCAATGAATCATCTTCTTGAAATAATATCAATTACCTATTTGCTATATAAATATATAATTGTACATTTGCACCCCTATTTTATATAGGAAAGGAATGTTTAATTAGTAAAATTAGTTAGTGTGGACACATTAAGTTACAAGACAGTATCTGCCAATAAGGCAACCGTTTCTAAAGAATGGTTACATATAGATGCTGAAGGACAGACTTTAGGACGTCTATCTTCTGTAGTAGCAATACTATTAAGAGGAAAGCATAAGCCTAACTTTACCCCACACGTTGATTGCGGTGATAATGTAATTATTACAAACGCCGAAAAAATCAACTTAACAGGAAAAAAGTGGACAGATAAATCGTATATCCGTCATACTGGTTATCCTGGAGGGCAAAGGAGTCTTACTGCTCAGGAGTTATTTGACAAAAACCCAGAGCGTTTAATCGAAAAAGCGGTAAAAGGAATGTTACCTAAAAACAAATTAGGAGCAGCTTTATTCCGTAATTTAAAGGTACATGCTGGAGCAACTCACAATCAAGAAGCTCAGCAACCGAAAACTATTAACTTAAAAGAATTTAAGTAATGGAAGTTATTCACAAAATTGGCCGTAGAAAAACGGCTGTAGCTCGAGTTTACCTTAAAGAAGGTTCTGGAAAAGTTACGATCAACAAAAAAGATCTTAATGATTACTTTCCTACTGCTACATTACAATACAAAGTGAACCAACCTTTTGCCTTAACCGACAATGAGGAAAAGTTCGATGTAAATGTAAATGTATATGGTGGTGGTATTACAGGACAAGCTGAAGCAATTCGTCTTGCGATATCCAGAGCAATGTGCGAGTTAGATCAAGAGAACAGAACAGTCCTTAAACCAGAAGGTTTATTGACCAGAGATCCTAGAATGGTAGAGCGTAAGAAATTCGGACAGAAGAAAGCTCGTAAGAAATTCCAGTTCTCTAAACGTTAATTTATTAAAACAGTATTTGTTGTTATCCCCTATTATAGGGAGTTAGTTTAGCATCTAAATATTCAAGGCCATATCAAAACGATAGCCACTTGGGTATTGCTAATTCAACAGAACGTAAACTATTACAAAAATGGCAAACAATATCGAAGTAAAAGACTTACTTGATGCAGGTGTACATTTTGGTCACCTGACAAGAAGATGGGATCCTAATATGGCACCGTATATTTATATGGAGCGTAATGGCATTCACATCATTAACCTATATAAAACAGCTGCAAAAATTGATGAAGCTAGTGAAGCTTTAAAGAAAATAGCAGCTTCTGGTAGAAAAATCCTTTTTGTTGCTACCAAGAAACAAGCAAAAGAAATCGTTGCTGAAAAAGCAGCAAAAGCTAACCAACCATACATCACAGAAAGATGGCCTGGTGGAATGCTTACTAATTTCGTTACTATCCGTAAAGCTGTAAAGAAAATGGCTGCTATTGATAGAATGAAAAAAGATGGTACTTTCAACACTTTATCTAAGAAAGAGCGTTTACAAGTAGATCGTTTAAGAGCTAAATTAGAAAAGAACTTAGGTTCTATCTCTGATATGACTCGTCTACCTGGTGCATTATTTGTTGTAGATATTACTCGTGAGCACATCGCGGTAAAAGAAGCTCAAAAATTAAACATTCCTATTTTCGCAATGGTAGATACAAACTCTGACCCACGTCAGGTACAGTATGTTATCCCTGCAAATGATGATGCTTCTAAATCTATCGACAAAGTAATGACATACGTTAGTGATGCTATTATCGAAGGATTAAGTGAAAGAAAAGCTTCTAAAGAGGCGCCAAAAGCAGAAGCACCTGCTAAAGCTGAAAAGGCACCCGCTAAAACCGAAGCTCCTGCAGCACCAGTTGTAGAGGCTCCTGCTAAAACCGAAGAAGCACCAGCAGTAACTGAAGCTGCTAAGCAAGAAGAAGAATAAACATTCATTGATTGCTTTCAATCATTAAAATTACAAGTTAAAGTATAAGTTCTTAAAACTTAACTTTAATATAAAATTAATGAGTCGTTTAGTTCTTTACTTTCGTAGTAATCATAACTAAACGACTTATTTTTTTACACAAACACATTAAATATTTAAAGATATGGTTAAGATAACCGCCGCAGAAGTTAATAAATTAAGAAAAGCTACAGGTGCAGGAATGATGGACTGCAAAAAAGCATTAGTTGAAGCTGAAGGAGATTTCGACAAGGCTATAGATGTATTACGTAAGAAAGGACAGAAAGTTGCAGCTAAAAGAGCAGATCGTGATTCATCTGAAGGAGCTGCTATTGCCAAAATCAATGCGGATAACACTGTTGGTGTATCTATAGTTCTAGGTTGTGAAACAGATTTCGTTGGTAAAAACGAAAGTTTTGTAGCGCTAGCAAATGAATTAGCAGAATCAGCATTAAATCATTCTTCTAAAGAAGAATTTTTGGCTTCAGATTTTGGAGGAATGACTGTTGCAGAAAAATTAGTTGAACAAACTGGTGTTATTGGTGAGAAATTAGAAATTAATGCATTTTCTAGATTAGAAGCTCCTTATGTTGGTTCATACGTTCATATAAACAAAATCGCTGCTCTAGTTGGACTTTCTTCTAAAGTAGACAAGTCTGATGTATTAGCTAAAGATTTAGCTATGCAGATTGCTTCTATGGGTGCTACAACGCTTTCTTATAAAGATTTTGATCCAGCTTATGTAGCTTCAGAAACTGAAGCTAGAATTGCTGTAATCGAAAAAGATAACGAAGAATTAGGTCGTTTAGGTAAAACATTGAAAAATGTACCTCAATACATATCAATGTCTCAACTAACTCCTGAAGTTTTAGCAAAAGCAGAAGAAGATGCAAAAGCAGAACTAAAAGCAGAAGGTAAACCAGAACAAATATGGGATAGAATTCTTCCTGGAAAAATGGAAAGATTTATTTCTGACAACACTACACTGGATCAGGAGCAATGTCTTCTTGATCAAAATTTTATCAAAGATGAAAAAATCAATGTTGCTAAGTATGTTAAATCATATGGAGATGTTGAAGTAACTGGATTTGAAAGAGTAACCCTAGGTTAACATCTTTAGATAAGACACAATTTATTCAGTAAAAACAAAAAGCCGCTTCAATTGAAGCGGCTTTTTTCATCATTTTTCGAAATATCTTTTATTAGTATTTAAAACGCTTTTCTAAACATTCTGGACCCCTCCAAAATGCTACCCCAAAAAAGACTAACTCCCCAATCAGTCTAGAATACACATTACACTTTCGTGAGCATGTAAATTCATAAAAAACATTTCAATACTAATTCAAAAATATTCCTCATCTCCCCCATTTTTGTTTTCCTTTTACAAACGTATAACATTATACAAAGCCAATCAATAGGGGCATTAGGGGAAAAGAACCCTTTTTCAATACCAACACTACACTTTTAACATTTTCATCTAATTTCAGAAAGATTTACCTTTAGTTATTAAAGTATTTTCTAAATTAAGAATATCATTATATTTGCACCACAGTTCAAGCAAATGATGAAATACAATAGAATATTACTAAAATTATCAGGTGAAGCCCTGATGGGAGAGCGTCAATATGGTATTGACCCAAAAAGATTAGCGGAATATGCTAATGAAATCAAACAAATAACTAATGAAGGCGTAGAAGTAGCTATAGTTATAGGTGGTGGTAATATTTTTAGAGGTGTTGCTGGCGCTAGTAAAGGTATGGATAGAGTTCAAGCAGATCATATGGGAATGCTAGCAACTGTTATCAATGGCTTAGCACTGCAAAGCGCATTAGAAGATGCCGATATACCTACAAGGCTTCAATCTGCCATAAAAATTAATGAAGTAGCAGAACCATTTATCAAAAGAAGAGCTATTAGACACTTAGAAAAAGGAAGAGTAGTGATTTTTGGAGGAGGAACAGGTAATCCTTATTTCACAACAGATTCTGCAGCTGTATTAAGAGCCATAGAAATCAATGCAGATGTAATCCTTAAAGGGACAAGAGTAGATGGAATCTATACTGCAGACCCAGAAAAAGATTCTCAAGCTACTAAATTTGATTTCATTACATTTGATGATGTTTTAAGAAAAGGACTTAAAGTGATGGATACAACAGCATTTACTTTAAGTCAAGAAAATGAATTACCAATTATAGTTTTTGATATGAATAAAACCGGGAACTTATTAAAAGTTATTTCGGGAGAATCTATTGGAACAAAAGTAAACCTATAAGAATAGTGGCTCGTTTTTTGATCGACTAATAAACAAAAGAACTATATTAAGATGAACGAAGAAGTAAATTTCATTCTGGATTCAACTAAAGAATCTATGCAGGGCGCAATAGCTCATTTAGAAAAACAATTAATTGTAATTAGAGCAGGAAAAGCATCTCCTGCCATGCTTAGCGGTGTTATGGTGGAATATTACGGAAATCCTACTCCATTAAATCAAGTAGGAAACGTAAATACACCTGACGCTAGAACAATTACGATACAGCCTTTTGAGAAATCTTTAATTCAGGAAATCGAGAAAGCAATTTTAGCAGCTAACCTTGGCTTTAACCCTATGAATAATGGAGAAAGTGTAATCATAAGTGTGCCTCCATTGACTGAAGAACGCCGTAGAGACCTTGTAAAACAAGCGAAAGCTGAAGCTGAAGACTCAAAAGTTGGCGTACGTAATGATCGTAAAAACGCCAATAACGATATTAAAAAATTAGAAAAAGATGGACTATCTGAAGATATGGCTAAAAACACCGAGGCAGATATCCAAAAATTAACTGATACGTATATCAAGAAAATTGACGACATGCTGGCTGTCAAAGAAAAAGAGATTATGACAGTCTAATTTATATTAAACACCTAAAACAGAAGTGTTTTCTTACACAAAAAAACACTTCTGTTTACCTTCAATTTTTATGAATCAATTCGGATAATGCAAAACAAACTCTTCTGTTTACTATTTTTTACCCATTTTGTTTTACTATCCCAAATTAGCATTACCGGAAAGGTAATTGACCAAAGCACCAACCAACCACTACCTTTTGCTACGGTAAAAACAGATCACAACTCTTATGCACTAACTTCTTCAAAAGGTGAGTTTGTAATAAGATGTGATAGTTACCCTGTTAATTTAACGATAAGTTATATCGGGTATAAAAAGAAAAACTTTTCTATTAAATCCGAAGATATCGTAAAAGTAGAGATTCAACTTTCTCCTAAGCAAGAAAATTTAGAAACGGTACGACTAGATGTTCCCGGAAGTATTGCCTCTAACATTATTAAACAAGCTATTATCAACAAAAACGATAATAACCCAAATAAAACTTTACAAAATTATAGCTACAAAAGTTATAACAAGTTTAAAATTACTGAAGATAATCAGGCAAGATTCGAAACTCCAGATACTACAAGAGCAGATATGGAACGTATCTTTAACGATGCTCATTCTTTTCTTTCTGAAAAAGTAAGCCAACATCAGTTTAACAAAGGACGTGATGAAAAGGAAACTGTTCTTGCCTCTAGAATGACCGGATTTAATAAACCAGTATATAATGTACTGGGAATCAAAATTCAATCTAACTCGTTATATCAGGAAAATTATGTAATCTTTAATAACCGATATGCCAGTCCTTTATCTAACAGAGCTCTTAAAAATTATTATTATAAAGTACTAGACACTACGCAAGGCAAAAGACCTGCGTATGTAATACTCTTTCAACCAAGGCGATCCAAAAAAATAGCAAGTCTTGAAGGAGTTTTATATCTAGATATGAAAACATTAGCCATCCAGAAAGCAGTTGCAGAATTAAGAGGAGAACTTAACGTTATGGTAACCCATGATTTTGAATACAATACCGAAGAAAAGTTATGGCTTCCGCGAAATCAGGAAGTGACTATCAGACCTGGTATCGGAAAACAAAAAGTTACTTTATTTGGAGGCCAAATATCAGTTGGTAGATTAGGAAATGATCAGAAAAGTTTTACAGGCAACAACGACTTCTTAATTTCTAAAACGGATTTCTTTGATTATACAATCAAACCAGATTCTAAGATTAAACTCCAACAATCCGCGATTGAAATAGCTCCTGAAGCCACTACTCGAAGTGAAGAATACTGGAATACGTACAGAACAACTGCCATTACAGAAAAAGATTTAAAATCCTTTCCTATCGTGGACAGTATTGTTCAAGCACAGAACATAGAGCGAAGAATAGATGTTATCCAGAGTTTTAATATTGGATACTACCCTGTTGGATTTTTCGATTTTGACCTAACTTACCCTATAAAATACAATAATTTTGAAGGATTACGTCTAGGACTTGGTGGACTAACAAATGAGAAGTTTTCTAAACGGTTTCGCGCAGAAGGTTATCTCGTTTATGGCTTTAGAGATGGTAAGTTTAAATTCGGACTAGGTGGTGGAGTCTTACTAAATAAGGATTCAGGATCTTGGTTAAATGTAAATTATACGGATGACCTTAAAGAAGTTGGTAGTTTCTTTTATTTAACAGATAGGCGCGTATACTCCTTATTCGAACCACGATTGGTAAATATAGATTTCTACTACAAACACAGAACCTGGAGCACAAGTTTACAGCATAGGATTTTACCTAAATTATTATCAGAAACTCAGATTTCCGTGAGTAACATTGATCAAACTGGTGGTTACCGGTATTTTAATGATGGTAATTTATTCTCACAATATAAAACTGCAGAATCTACTATAGCCCTTAGATGGAGCCCATTCAGTAAGTTTCTAAAAACACCTAATGGTTATAAAGAAATACAAGATGGATATCCAAAAATCACAGCCCAATACACTCAAGGGTACAAGGGGATATTTGATAGTGATTTTAATTATAGTAAAATAGGAATTAAAGCAGAATATATAATCAACCGTCTTAACCAATCGAGCACAAGTTTATTATTAGAAGCGGATATCGCAAGTGGTGATGTACCACTTACACACTTGTATCACGCATATCCAAATGCTCCGACCAAAGAAACTGTTTTTCAGAGGTTTTCTGTAGCAGGCCGCAGAAGTTTCGAAACTATGTATTTTAGTGAGTTTTTTAGTGACCGACTTGCTACTTTACAAATAAGACATAGATTAAGACCCTTTAAAATAGCTAGTTGGCTTAAACCAGAGATGGTATTAATCACTAGATATGCAATCGGAGATGTAAGCAATAGCGATAAACACCTCGGCGTTAATTTCAATTCTCTTCAACAAGGTTATCAGGAATCCGGATTCGAAATAAATAAACTTTTTGCTGGTTTTGGACTAAGTTTCGCTTACCGTTATGGAGCATATCACCTACCAAAGATTGAGGATAATATCGCCTTCAAATTCACTTTTTACCTAAAGCTTTAACACATTTTTATTTATTAATTTTCTTTTGATTTTTTTTTAAGTATTAAAAACTCAAATTCTTACATTTGCACCAGGAAAATAGAGAATGGCAAAGTTATTAACTTTCGGGTTTTGGAATACATTAGCTGGAATTATACTCCGTAATAGAGCAATAATATTCATAATTATTATCGGTATAACCGTTTTTTTTGGCTTTCAGTGGAAAAATATGCGTTTTTCTTTTTCTGAAGCTAATCTTCTTCCTGATGATCACGAAGTAAATATAAAATACCAAGAGTTTCTAGATAAATTTGGAGATGAGGGTAATCTTATTGTAATGGCAGTAAATGATAGCTCTCTTTTTACTCCAACAAAGTTAAAAGCCTGGAATGATTTTAACGATTCATTCAAACAATTTAGTGAGATCGATCTGGTAATTTCTGTTAGTGATTTAAAAACACTGAAAAAAGAAAATAATCCCGCTAGATTCGAACTTGTATCCTTCATAAAAGACAGTATCTATACCGAGAAGAACGTTGCTGAATACCAGGATGAATTGTTTAACAAATTACCCTTTTACGAAGGACTCATCTATAGCAATAAATCCAACACCATACAAAGTGCAATTTATCTTAATAAAGATATTGTAAATACAATTGTAAGAAAAAAGTTTATTGAAGATGTTTTAAACCCTAAAGTTATAGAATTCGAAGAGAAATTCGGTATGGACGTTAAAGTCTCTGGTATGCCATATATCAGAACAATGAATTCTCAGAATATCATGGACGAGATTCAGATATTCATTTTAGCAGCATTACTGGTTACATCATTGATCTTCTTTTTCTTTTTTAGATCATTCAGAGCTACTTTTATATCGATGACTGCAGTAATTATAGGGGTAATGTGGGCGTTTGGATTACTAGGACTTTTAGAATATGAAATTACGGTTCTTACAGCAATAATACCGCCACTAGTAATCGTCATTGGAATTCCGAACTGTATTTTTTTAATCAACAAATATCAGCAGGAAATAAAAAAACACGGTAATAAAGCAAAATCTCTTCAGCGTGTTATTACTAAGGTAGGAAATGCAACATTAATGACTAATGTCACCACTGCTGCAGGTTTTGCTACATTTGCTTTAACCGAAAGTAAGTTACTAAAAGAGTTTGGTATTGTAGCCGCATTAAATATTATAGCACTATTTATTCTTTGTTTACTGGTTATTACAATTATCTACAGTTATATGCCTCAACCCAAAGAAAGGCATCTAAAACATTTAGGGAAAAGATGGGTTGAAACCTTGGTTAACTGGATGGAACACGTTGTTAAAAACCAAAGAATAACCATTTACATCTCCTCTATTGTTATACTGATTGCAAGTATTATTGGAATTTATACAATAAAAGTTTCTGGAAGTTTATTAGAAGACATGCCCAAATCAGCAGGTTTTTTTAAAGACATTCAGTTTTTTGAAGATGAGTTTGATGGTATCATGCCATTAGAAATATTAATAGACACAAAGCGTAAACAAGGAGTTCTGAAACTACCTACGTTGCGGAGAATGGAACAATTAGAAGAACTACTTGAAGAAACACCAGAGCTATCTAAACCTATTTCCATTGTTAACTTAGTAAAATATGCTAAGCAAACGTACTATAATGGAAATCCAAAATATTACCAACTACCTACAAGCCAGGAACGAAATTTTATTCTGCCATATGCTAAAAGTTTCGAATCCGAAGCTGGGGCTATGAATAGTTATGTGGACTCTACCGGTCAGTACGCTAGAATAACTACATTTATGAAAGATGTAGGCACTGAAGAAATGGAACGAATAGAAGCCAATCTCGCTCCAAAATTAGAGAAATTATTTCCTAAAGATCGTTATGAAGTAACTTTTACGGGCAAAGCACTAATCTTCCAGAAAGGAACAACATATTTAGTATGGAATCTTATATTCTCTTTAGGATTAGCTATTATACTAATAGCACTATTTATGGCTTGGATGTTTAGATCAGTTAAAATGATTGTTATATCATTAATACCTAACCTACTTCCTTTATTAATGACTGCTGGCTTAATGGGATTCTTAGGAGTTCCTATAAAACCATCAACGATATTAGTTTTTAGTATCGCTTTTGGTATCTCTGTAGATGACACTATACATTTCTTAGCAAAATATCGACAAGAACTAAAATCTAATCACTGGAGAATTCGTAAATCGGTTTTTGCCGCATTAAAAGAAACCGGAGTTAGCATGTTTTACACTTCTACTGTTTTATTCTTTGGTTTCTCAGTATTTATGATTTCGAGTTTTGGAGGAACCAAAGCTTTAGGTGGATTAGTTTCTGCAACGTTATTATTTGCAATGTTAGCTAATTTATTATTATTGCCATCATTATTACTTTCTTTAGAAAGAAGTATCGCGAACAAAAAGACATTGAAGGAGCCTGCATTAAAAATTATTGCAAGTGACGATGATGATGAACTTACCGAGGAAGAAGAAAAGCAATAAAAATTTAAGCTATTTACTTACTTAAAAAAAGAAGTCTCGCCAGTAAACTAGCGAGACTCCGTGTAAGATAGATTACCCCAAAACCTATCGAACTAAACTTAACGTAAACACAATCGTCATAATTGCATATGCAAGATACATTCCCTTTTTGTATTTTGAAACCCCTTCATGGGGGGGATTTCCCCCTTTTGTTAAAATAAATATTGTTTTAACATTTTTTTTGTAGTCTAAAAATTACACAAAAAAATACATATTACTGATAAACATATATTTATGATATAAAATTTTGTAAGAATTTTTATTTGAATTTTACAAACTATCTTAAAAAAAAGTGATTTTTTCCCTCAAAAACCCTCTTTTTATGGTTTTAACATAGAATTACTCTAGAAAAAACCGTCAAATTTTAGTTTATTTTAGAAACATCAGTTTTTATTAAAACAAAAACTTATAAAACATTTATCACTAGAATTCGTTTTTTTGAATAGCAAGATTATGTATCAATTCGATTAAAAAATTATCTTTGCTACCTTGAAATTTTATATCCTACATCTATTAAAAAATGAAAGTTAGGAGTATAATCTAATGAATTGATTAAATTAAAAGTAGTGGTAGTATAATAAGAAAGATAATACTAATTTGCCCACATCATCGAACCGATGTAAAACAAATAAAATTAAACTGATGAAACATACCAAAGTAATAGAGGCATTACAGAGTGATAAACTTTTACAGCCTATCACAGTAAAAGGATGGGTTCGTTCTTTTCGTAACGACCGCTTCATAGCTATAAATGATGGGTCTACCATCAAAAATATTCAATGTGTCATTGAAGATAATACTATTGATACCGCTATTGCTAATAAAATAAGTGTTGGCGCAGCTCTTTCTATTACTGGTACGCTTACAGAAAGTGAAGGAAAAGGACAAAGAGTAGAGATTAAAGTTACTAGTGTTGAAATAGAAGGTGAAGCTGATCCAGAAGAATTAAAATTAACAATCCTTTCTCCTAAACGTCATAGCTTAGAAAAACTAAGAGAGCAAGCACATTTAAGAGTTCGCACAAATACTTTTGGAGCTATTATGCGCATGAGATCAAAATTGTCATTCGCCATACACGAGTACTTCCAGAAAAATGACTTTTATTATGTACATACTCCTGTAATTACTAAAAGTGATGCAGAAGGAGCTGGAGAAGCTTTTAAAGTAACAAATTTAGATCTTAACAACGTTCCTAAAGATGAGCATGGTGAGGTAGATTATAAGAAAGATTTTTTTGGTGGTGAAACCAACTTAACAGTTTCTGGACAATTGGAAGCAGAAACCTATGCAATGGGATTAGGTCAAGTATACACTTTTGGCCCAACATTTAGAGCAGAAAACTCTAATACTTCGCGTCACTTAGCCGAATTCTGGATGGTAGAGCCAGAAGTTGCTTTTTGTGATCTAGATGGCAATATGGATCTTGCAGAAGATTTTATAAAGTATGTGATCCAGTTTGTTCTAGATAATTGTCAGGATGATCTAGAGTTTTTAGAAAACAGACTCGTTCAGGAAGATAAACAAAAACCTCAGGCAGAAAGAGCAGAAATGCTACTTAGAGATAAACTAAAGTTCGTTTTAGAGAATAACTTTAAACGAGTAAGCTATACAGAAGCTATAGAAATACTTAAAAACTCTAAACCAAATAAGAAAAAGAAATTTAAATTCCCGATTAACGAATGGGGGGCTGATTTACAAAGTGAACATGAACGCTTTTTAGTTGAAAAGCATTTTAAGTGTCCAGTAATATTATTTGATTATCCCGCGGATATTAAGTCTTTTTACATGAGACTTAACGAAGATGGAAAAACAGTGAGAGCGATGGATATTCTTTTTCCAGGTATTGGAGAGATTGTAGGAGGTTCTCAGCGTGAAGAGCGACTTGATGTTCTTAAAGAAAAAATGGCCGCGTTAAACATACCAGAAGAAGAATTATGGTGGTATCTGGATACACGACGTTTCGGTACTTGTAAACATAGTGGTTTCGGATTAGGTTTTGAAAGATTGGTATTATTCGTTACTGGTATGGGTAATATTCGTGATGTAATTCCTTATCCAAGAACTCCATTAAATGCTGAATTCTAAAACATAGTTTAATTTCTATGTTTCTTTAATAAAATCTCAGAAATTAGATCATCAATTACACTTTGATAAGCATCTAATTTCTGAGATTTATTTTTTGCTTTTTTAATTTTTTCCGAATGAGGTACCTTTCCTGTTTCAGCCAATAACTTCATTGTATTTTCGAAAAAGGCGTTCAAAATAGGCATTACATATTGACTCTGAGTATTTTTATCTCTAAGACGAATAAATTTCTTTGCATACGCCAAAAATAACTGTGGATACTGAGCAAAAGTTATGATCGCCTCAGTAAAATTTTTCTGCACCTCTTCTTTGTCAACAGAATTTCTAAATTTCAGTTTTGTAGTATCAATCTGTTTTAGCACATATAAAAGAGCACTTTCTTTTATAAAATTACTGTAATCCGTATTAGAATAGTAATAAACCTCCATACCAATATTAGTGTTTATAATAAGTACTTCATCTCCAATACTATCCTTAAGAAAAGATTGAAAAGTATCTGCTGTAAACGAAGACATTAATAAACGTCTTTTGATATCGGTAGAACGTATATTTACGGATTTTATATTTTCTATGGAGTCATTTATACTCACTTGCTAACATTCAATAGTTCAGAAAAATCGATCCCTTGGTTTTTCGCGTGCATTGCTACTGTCTGTCCATTATTGTCTTGCGCAGTAACATCCGCACCGTTCTTTATAAGTAACTGCATAATCTCTTTCTGACCAAAATTAGCTGCAAAAATCAATGCAGTAGCTTCGTTATAACTCTTGATATTGACATCAGCACCTGATGCGATCAATAATTCTGCTATTTCATAATATCCTTTGAAACAAACACCCATCAATGCGGTATTTCCAGAAGCATCCTTTGCATTAACATCAGGTTTGTAACTAAGAATCAGTTTCGTAATCTCCATAAACCCATAATACGTAGAAAGTAAAAGTGGTGTAGAGCCTCTTTGATCCTTTATATGTATCAAATCTTTGTCCTTATCAAGAAAGCCTTCTACGGCTTCTAAGTTTTCAGATCTGATTGCATCAAAAATTGTATTCATTGAAATAAAGTTGTAATATTCATAATGATTAAGCGATACCGCTCATATTATTTCTGAAGATATCAAAAAAATATATCAGGAATACTCTAATTAGCAGAAATTTATAATTTCAATAACAAAACTACTCTTCTATCCATTTCCGGAACTCTGATGTAGTAGCAGAACTTGTCATTACCTTTTCCTTTACACCTTTCAATTTTATAAGCAATCTATTTTTAAAATGATTTTCAATCGTTTCGATATATTCAATATGAAGAATCTGACTTCTATTAATTCTAAAGAATTTTTTAGGGTTTAGCTGTTCCGTTATAACTCCTATTTTTTCTAAAACCGGATGTGTTTTTCCATTTAGATCTGTAGCAATGCAAAAATCTCCGGATGCTGCGATCAGACTTATATCAGTAACATTTAATAACTGTATTCCTTTTGCTCGTTTAATTACAAAACGTTTTTTGTATTTCACCTGCTCCTCCTGTATTGCAGATTTTAGCACATTAATTGTAGTACGGTCTAATGGATTATAAGCACCTTGTTTGAATAAGGATTGATACTTTTCTAAAGCTTTCTTAAAATCATGCTGTGAATATGGTTTTAAAATATATGCCACACCATTGGTGTTAAAAGCCTGAAACAAATATTCATCATGTGCTGAACAAAAAACTATAGGACACTCCACTTCTACTGTATCGAACAAATCAAACGAAGTACCATCTAATAATTGGATATCGGATAATATAAAATCATATTTGTTATTATTCAGAAATGTGGTTCCATCTGCAACAGTACGGGACCAGTCATGAGTAATTTGCTCTTTAAAAAAAGTACTCAAACTTGATGTCAATTTTTGATATGCAGGAATTTCGTCCTCTAAAATTAAAATATTCATAACCTTAAGATTCATTGCTTAATTTCAAAATCGGAATAGAAACTTTAAATTTTGATTCCGTATTTATAACCTGTACTTCTTGATCAGATAATAATTTGTAACGTGCTCTCAAATTCTTTAAACCCGTTCCAAAAGATTCTTCTCTAGATTGAATTTTGGTTTTAGTATTCATTACTGTTAACCAATCCTCCTCTATACTAACTACTACCCTAATAGTATTCATTTGCTCAGTTTTATTGTGTTTCACAACATTTTCTAGCAGTGCCTGAATTGATCCGGTAGGAATGAACTTATCTGTAAACGACATCTCTCTCTTAATCTGAAAATCATAATCATTACCAAATCTGGTTTCTATTAAAAAAATATAATTCTCCGCAAAGGCAATTTCCTCAGAAAGCTCCATCACCTCAGCATCTTTAGTTCGAATCAAATAACGATAAATTAACGACAAACGATTAATGTATTCTTTGGCTTTTATAGTATCGCCATCAATGAGTGCATCTAATGTATTGAGATTATTAAATAAAAAATGAGGGTCTATCTGAGACCTTAATAACTTCAACTCATTCTCCTTTTGCTGTTTTTGTACATTAAAAAACTGAGCTTGACCTTCATAAAACTTTTTGGCTAATAAAATACCAAATACAAAACCAGCGTCCTCGGAAAGTCGAAAGAAACTCTGTAATAAAAAATCGTACCACTTTGGAAATTTATTCCAATCCCCATTTCCTGTCCAATATCCTACCAAATAATCTATAGCTCCAAAAAAACATAAAGTAATAAGACCAAAAACAACAAATTGAACATATTTTTTCTCCTTTACTATATAGTTTGGAATTAGCCAGTACATGAAAATTAATATGATTACAAAAGAAAGAACAACTGACAATGGTATATCTATAAGATACTCTATAAGAACATTTTCTGAACGGTAATAGTCGATACAATTAAAAATGGCAGAAACCGCATAGATAATAGCAATTAAGATATAATCCGATTTATTTAATCTAGTGTCCATATTTTAAATCCGTTAATTTTTACGTTTTCTTACACGTCTTATAACCCATTTTACAAAAAATACTATCACAAGAATAAGTAAAATCGACAAGACACCTATAGTCATATATAATTTTGTACTACCCGGATCAGCTAATAAATAGAAAAACATATCCTGCCCTATTTGTTCACCATACTCAGAATTAGTAAATAGCACATATCCCCAATCTTTTTTCGTGTCTAAAAGAAACCAACTAGTAAATCCGATGTTATTACCTCCATGACTATATATATTCGTAAACGGCACTTTTAAATTTGCAAACCCCAATGTATATCTCACGTCAAAATCATCAAAAGGCACTTTAGAATGTGGTTTTAATAATTCTTCATAACTATCCTCAGATAAAATTTCTTCATTCATTACAGCAATCATCCATTTAGAAAAATCCATGGATTCGGAATGTATAGAAGCTGGCGCTGAAAATATACCATCTTCTTTCTTAACCCAATAGTTATTCTCCCAATCCACCCGATTGTTATCTTCATCATAAGGTTCTGCCTTGTGTTTTCTGGTATACTCATTCTGAATGTAAACTGTATGATCCAAGCCCATTGGTTTTCCTATTCTTTTCTGAAATTCTGCCTCTAAACCTGCATCATCTACATTTAGAATATGTTTTAAAACTTGCGTTACATATTGATACCCTTCTCCTGAATAGAAATAATCGGTTCCTGGTTCGAATTGAATTTTCAGCGTATTATCCTTATCATCTTCTCGCCAATTCTGAAAACCCGTTTGATGACTTAATGCCATACGTGTCGTTATTTTTTTATAACGTTCATCGTAAGCAATATCCGGATACTCCATGTACTGATATAATGGCTTATCCAAATCGAGAACACCCTCTTCTACAAATGTCATTACAAAAAAACCAAATACGGGTTTTGATATAGAAGCGCCTTCGAAAATAGTTTGCTCTGTTATTGGTAACTTTTCTTCTGCATTAGCGTATCCTTGTGTTTTATAATAAACAACTTCTCCTTCATTAATGATAGCAATAGAAATCCCCGGAATTTTATATTCAGCCATTTTGGATGTAATAAAAGCATCTAAAGAATCCTTTGGAATGTCAAAACCTAAATAACTATCAACTGAATCATTATCTACAGAAGTACAACTGGTAATTAAGTAACCAATCAGCACAATAACACTAAACTTTTTTACAAAATTTCTCATACTTTTATTTTAGTTTTTATCATCTATTCTATCCTGCTCCTCTTCAGAAACATTATTCCTCTTTTTCTTTTTACTAAACTTAGATCCAAAATTATAATTCAACTGAAGAAAAATATTTTGTCGTGGCCAATCATTTACGATTGTTGCATTTACATTATCATAATTTATAGTTCCTAAGAATTTTCTATTCAGAATTTCTTCAAATTCAAGACTCACCTTTAAGCGATCATTCATAAATTTCTTACTTACAGCAACATCAATTCCCGCTATCCATTTATATTCTATTTGTCCTTCTAATCCACCAGTAGAATAATACCCTGAGATTTCTGAGTTTATACCCCAAGGTAATTTATATTCTGCACTTGTATACCAGGTCAAACTCCATTGCGATACATCCAAAGCTGGAGTTAATCGTTCTGATTTATATTCATTATAATTCACGATTACTCCTGTATATCCATCCAATCCTTTAATAAAATCTAATGGACCAAATAGACTAGCAGTAAAATTATTATTTTCGGCAAGATTGATTACAGAACGAGAGGTTTCTGCAGAAGTATCATTCTGAGTTATAATTTCGAATAATGCATCTTTCGTTTGCCTATAACTTACACTAAAAAAAGGCTGATCATCATAGGTTAGGTTAAAACGAAAACTATTAGTGAAAGCAGGTTTTAGGTTTGGATTTCCTTCTTCAAAAGTAAAAGGATCATAATAGTATACAAAGGAATTTAGAGAACTATATGAAGGTCTTTGAATTCGATAACTATAAGCTACATTGACCCCTAACTCTTCCATTATTTCCCTTCCTAAACTTAGACTGGGAAACAATTTAGAAATCTTTCTTGATCTTGTTTCATTCTGTGTAACCGAAGTACCTTCTGTATCACTTTCTTCCCAACGTAGCCCTCCGGAGAACGACCATTTATTATATTTCGCATTAAACTTTGAGTAAATTGCTAGAATATTCTCATCTATCAAAAATTGATTACTTTGATTTACATTATTTACAAACTCACCCTGATCATTCTCTGTTAACGCTTGTAAATCACTATCAGAATTTACTTCTGAATATTTTGCTCCTGCCGCCCAACTAAAATTATCACTCTGTGTTCTTTTATAATCTCCTTGATACGTAAAAATTTCATAATCAGCATTTTGAAAATATCGTTGATTATCGTATTCAACCGGACTTACTTCAGTCTTGAATAAATTATTCTCATTTTCAAAGGTATAATCGATGTAGCTAAAATCTAGTGTTACTTTATTCTTCTTATCATCGTACTCATAATAGGGATTAAAGGTATACGTCACTCTATCTCTATCATAACTATTGTCTGTCAGCAATTCTACTGACGAAACTCCATTAGTAATGGTTGTATTATTTTTCGTGACTCGATCTGAAAGCGACTGAATTCTATTTGCATTTAAACCAATAGTATTTTTATCATTGACATAATAATCAAAACCACCACTTATTCTAAACGTCTCTGGATCATATGGAGAAATTGATGTTTGATTATAAGTCTCATCCAATACTTGTCTGGAAATTATTAAATCTTCTCTCCAAGAAGATCTATTATATCCAGCACTAGCTTGCCAATTCAGTTTGTTTTTGTAGCTAGCAACAGACGCACTGGTTCCATAAGTAAAGTCATTAACATACCCAATTGTACTTTTTATACTTCCGTGAGTTCCCAATTTCACGTTTTTCTTTAAAATGATATTAACTATAGGACCTGAACCTTCCGCATCGTATTCAGCTCCTGGTTGCTGTATAAGTTCTACTCTTGCTATATTATCTGCGGGCATTTCTCGTAACAGAGACGAAACATCCATATAATCCGTTGTTTTACCATTAATGAGTATTCGTATGTTTCCTTGCCCTCCATAACTTAAATTACCATTAGTCACAATTACTCCAGGTACCTTCTTCATTACATCTTGTAGATTGGTATTGATCATTTCGGATTTTTCGATATCTACAATTAATTTCTCGGCAGTTTGCTTAATAATTGGTTTCTTATACGTAATTAAAACTTCGTCCAACTGCTCGGATTGTAATACAAAATCCATAGATAGTTCTTGTGCATCATTGCTAAAGCTAAACGTTTCTGAAACCTTTGTTTCATATCCCAACATTGATACTTCGATTCGGTAAGTCCCTGCTTTAATATTTTCGAAAAAATAAGTTCCTTTTTCACTGGTAGCCATCGCTAAAATTGCTGTTTCAGTTTTGTCTTTGTATAAAATCACATTGGCAAAAACCAAAGGTTCATTGTTTTGATCGGTAACATTCCCTGTAATGCCGTTCTGTGCGCTCATAGTTTTCACTACGATGAACAAAATAAATAATAGTATTTTTTTGAATCCCATAACTTTTCGTTTCTTGATTGATGATGAAACAAATGTATATTCACAGGACCTTAAGATATAGTCCATTCTGTCCAAAAAGGTTAAAAAAAGGACTAATTGGGTTTAATTCACTTTTAAAATGTAAAACAAAAAAAGGAGCTATTCGCTCCTTTATTATTTGTTTAATGTATGAATTAGACTAACCTAACTTCTCTTTCATTCTAAGTAATTCTTGCTCGATCATTTGTAATTTCCCCTCCATTCCATCTGCAAATTCAGGAATACGTTTACAAAATACATATCGCACCCTCCACATTTCTTTAATTTCAGAAATAGGATATTCATCATCATCAATATTTTTATGATCTGCACGTAACACCACGCTATTCTTAGTGATATATAATCTTCTAAAAATTAACTTTGCATCAGTTAATGCAACTACCAATGTTCCATTATTTAGTTTTTTAATAACATCAGAAGGCACTTTCTCTCCGATAACAATGTCTTTAGGATAAAACCCTTGATCATGATTGGTCATTTCTAAGTTCAGAACAGTATACCCCCTAAACTCTTTGGATGGATTTACTGGTAACTGAATAGTAGGCAATTCTTTTATGAAATTCGTCTTATCATATAAAGATATATACTCACTAGATGTACTTTCGGTAATACAAGGAATCGAAGCAAATTGCTCACGTTTTAAATCTTGTGCATAGGTAGTAAGATCTCCTTTAAACTTTAATAGTTCATTTACGGTTAGTTCACCGGTTAGTAATTTATCTATTTCTATGCTAAAATAATTAGCTATTTTTATAATGGTATCTATTTTGGGCTCACTCCTTCCCTCTTCGTAAGCCCCTAATGTACCGCGTTTAAGATCAAAAAGCTCCGCAAAAGCTTGTTGACTTAAACTTTTAACACTTCTAATTTTTTTAATATTTTTTCCAAAAAATGACATTTTTGCTAATTTTATTTGCAATTATAAAAATTTATTGTACTTTTACACTAACAATATTAGCTAATATATTTAATAAATGCTAATTTTAGTAGAAATACTTTTCTAAAGTATATTGATTTTGGGCGAAATCATTTAGAATACTAAAAATTTTAGCAAACAACTAATTCATTAATCTAAAACAACATACCCATGATAGCAGTAGCAGAATATATTGCCAATTTAGCTGTCGATATAGTAGAAAAGTTATCTCACTTTTTGTAATATTGATATAAGGTCAGAAACAAGAAATAAATTACTAATAATCAATCAAAAAATAACCATCACATGCAAGATCATTTCCAACAGGTGAAAGATTATTTACTGAAGCTTAATTTCTACATAACCCACGAAAACAGAAAAGATGGAATTATAATGATCAGTAAAGAAAATGAAGGGATTAAAAACCTAATTCTTGGTGTAGCATTACCAATTTTAATTATAGAACAACATATTTTTAATATCAAAAACAAAAATGAACTAGTATATCGCAGTTTACTTCAGAAAAACCGAGATATAGTTCACGGAGCATTTGTTCTTGATGAAACCGGGGAAAAAGTAATCTTTAGAGATACCTTACAATTAGAAAACCTGGACCTAAATGAACTAGAAGGAACCTTAAATTCTTTAGGTCTATTATTGAGTGAATACTCGCAACAAATTATAAATTTTTCAAAATATTAATACTATGAACTTTTTCAAAAGACTATTTAAAATAGGTGAAGCTGAGGCAAATTCTGCTATCGATAAAATGGAAGATCCTATTAAAATGACAGAACAGGGGATCCGTGATATGAAAGTTGATCTCGAAAAAAGCCTAGAAGCATTAGCGCAAGTAAAAGCACTAGCTATCAGGTCTAAAAATGATACTGAAGAATTTGCTGCAAAAGCGGAAGATTATCAACAAAAAGCAATGCTAATTCTTAAAAAAGCACAAAGCGGTGATCTTGACACTGCAGAAGCGGATCGATTAGCTAAAGAAGCATTGATCAAAAAAGAAGAATCACTTCAGCATGTAACTCGTGGGAATGTCGAAACAGAAAAATTTGATGGTTCTGTATCTCAATTAGAAAAAAATGTGGAGGAGATCAAACAGAATATTAGCAAATGGGAAAATGAATTAAAAACCCTCAAAGCAAGAGTAAAAGTTTCTGCGGCCACTAAAAATGTAAATAAACAAATGGCAGAAATAGATAGTTCCAGTACGGTTTCTATGCTAGAGCGTATGAAGGACAAAGTAAATCAAGAAGAAGCATTAGCAGAAGCCTATGGGGATATCGCAAATGCATCTAAATCTATTGATGATGAACTTGATAAAGCTGCAAATACGACTGAAATGAATGCAGAAGATGATTTAGCAAAGCTAAAAGAGCAGTTAGGACTGAATGAAAAAAAGAAGTAGAACCGTTTAATAATCAGACACTTTCAGTCTCTTAAGCAAATTATTAACAAAAAAACTAATAAATCATGGTAACATCTACGACAGAAACGATACCTAATAAAGAAGTAATTCAAATTTTAGGAATAGCAAGAGGAAGTACAGTGAGAGCAAGAAATATTGGTAGAGATGTTTTTGCAGGGCTAAAAAATATAGTTGGCGGAGAGATTGAAGAATATACTAAATTACAGGCACAATCTAGAGAACAGGCTATGCAAAGAATGAATCAGGATGCGCAACGATTAGGAGCAGATGCAGTTATTAATGTGCGACTTACTACCTCTATGGTGATGCAAGGAGCATCAGAAATCCTGGCATATGGCACGGCTGTAAAACTTAAATAATAAGATATGGAAATTTTATTTGTAGGATTTTTTTGGACATTTATTATTACCTCTCTGATCTATTTGATTATTAGAAGAATTAAGATTTACAAAACGGAAAATTTTGAAAAAAGAGATAACTAAATAACTAGTAACTAACTAAACAACTAAAACATTGAAGGAATTATTGGACATAGCTTTTTCGCAAGTAAATATGGTACTAACCATACTTATGCTCTTATTAATCTTGTATTGGTTATTTACCATGATTTCGGGGATTGATTTTGATCTAGATGTAGACGTAGATATTGATGTCGATGTTGATGCAGACGTTGATCTGGATATGGATGCCGATAGTAATATCGAAGGAGGAAATCTGGATTTTGAAGACATAGCTAACACCGAAGTTAATAAAGAAGATGTTATTGGCAAAAGAAGAAAACCATTAAAATGGTGGCAAATCCTATTAATCTACTTCAACTTTGTTGGGTTACCATTTATGTTCACATTTACGTGTTGGATATTTATCTGGTGGCTCTGTACGACAATAACCACCACGCTAACTAATAGTTATGATAGCAACTTTGGATTCATTTTCTTCCTTGCAGGAATTATTCCATCTCTATTAATAACCAAAGTTTTTACTACTCCATTTAAAAGTTTTTTTAAGAATTTAAATAAAGATGGAGATGCACCAATTGATTTACTAGGTAGAAAAGGAATTATACAATCCACCGTTTCCAAAGATAAAATGGGCTCGGCAGAAGTATTAGCTGACGGAAATCCAATGTCAATCTATGTAAAATCACTAAATGGAGAACAAATAGATTATCATCAAGAGATTTTAATTATTAAACAGTCAGAAGATAAAAATTTCTATTATGTACAATCCTATGACGATTAAATCCTTAGAATCTTATTTAAGTAAAACTAATAACAACTAATAAACACTAAACTATTATGACAGGCATTTTACCATTTATTGGCATCGGGATAGGCTTGATTCTATTCTTAATCATTGTATACTTTGCGATCATCGCAATGTTCTACAAAAAAATACCCCAAGGACAAGCACTTGTAAGAACAGGATTCAAGGGTACACAAGTAGCAACAGACAAAGGATTATATGTTGTTCCTGTATTTCACAAAGTAGAAATCATGGACATATCTGTTAAGAAAATTCAAATCGAACGTTTAGGAGGTGATGGATTAGTATGTAAAGACAATATGAGAGCAGACATTAAGGTTGCCTTCTTCGTTAGAGTAAACAGTGATGTAGATTCTATCAAAAAAGTAGCGCAGACTATTGGTTGTGAAAGAGCTTCAGAAGTATCAACATTAGAAGAATTATTTGAAGCTAAATTTTCTGAAGCTTTAAAAACTGTTGGAAAGAAATTTCAGTTTACTGAGTTATATGAGGCAAGACGTGAATTCAGAGATGAAATAGTGAATATCATAGGTACAGATCTTAATGGATACACGCTGGAAGATTGTGCTATTGACTACTTAGAACAAACACCCGTTTCATTTTTGAAAATGGATAATATATTAGATGCAGAAGGTATCAAAAAGATTACTGAATTAACCGCTGCTCAAAATATGAAAGCTAACCTTATTAAACGTGATGAGGAAAAGGTAATTCGCAAGCAGGATGTAGAAGCACGTGAAGCCATTTTAGAATTAGATAAGCAATTAGCAGAAAAAGAAGAGCAACAAAGACGTGAGATTTCGAATATCAAAGCCCGGGAAGAAGCAGAAATACTAAAAGTATCTGAAGAAGAAAGACTAAAATCTGAAACAGCTCGTATCTCTACAGAAGAAAAAGTAAAAGTTGCTGAAGAAAATATGCAACGTCAGATCATTGTTGCTGAGAAAAATAAGCAACGTACCGATGCTGTAGAAACAGAAAGAGTAGAAAAAGACAGAATGTTAGAAGCTACAGAACGTGAACGTATCGTAACCCTTGCTCAGATAGAAAAAGAAAAAGTAGTAGAGGTTGAGAAGAAAAACATCCAGGATGTAATTCGTGATCGTGTTACGCTAGAAAAAGGTGTGGTAGAAGAGCAAGAAAATATGAAAGATATTGAAGCTTTTAAAACTGCGGATCGTGAGAAACAAGTAAAAATTACAATTGCCGAAGCAAATGCAGAAGAAGCATTAATTTCTACCATAAAAGCTGCCGAAGCTCAAAAAGAGGCTGCTAAACAAAAAGCGGAAGAAATTAATATCGAAGCATTAGCACATAAAGAAGCTAGCGAAAAAGAAGCAGCTGCAAGAAAAACATTAGCAGAAGCACAAGCAAAAGAAGAAGCTACTATTGGTATGTCTGAGGCTCAGGTAATGCACGCAAAAGCAGAGGCACACGAACGTCAAGGAATTGTAGAAGCATCAATTATTGAGAAAAAAGCGAAAGCAGAAGCTGCTGGTATTTCTGCAAAAGCAGAAGCCTTAAAAGAAGAAGGTGTTGCAGAAGCTGAAGTAATTAAAGAAAAAGCACTTGCCAAAGCAATTGGAGATAAAGAAATTGCATTAGCAGAAGCTGTTGGAATCGAAGAGAAAGCGGAAGCGATGAAAAAACTGGATGGTGTAGGAAAAGAACACGAAGAATTCAAGTTACGATTAGATAAAGAATTACAAGTAGACTTAGCCGAAATCAATATCCAAAAAGAAATTGCATATGCTCAGGCAGATGTGATTGGAGAAGCATTAAAAGCTGCTAACATTGATATCGTTGGTGGAGAAACCATGTTCTTTGATCAAATTATTGGACAAGTAACCAAAGCAAAAGGATTTGACAGACTTGTTAAACATTCGGATACTGTAAAAGACGTAAAAGATGCAATTTTAGGAAGCGATGATGTAAAAGGAAATCTTTTAGAGAAAGTAAAAGAATTTGCTACTAAATACGGAGTCTCTTCAGAGGATATAAAAAATCTTACAATAGCCAATATCTTAATGGATCTAAAACAGAAATCAACGAGTCAAGATGAAAATGATCTCTTTAGCAATCTGTTTAATCTGGCAAAAGGATTAGGATTATCTGATAAGAAATTGAAATAACATTCAGAAAAACACTCCTCCTTTTTCAAGGAGGAGGATGAATCCGTCTAAGACGGATAAAGAGGAGGTTAGAAATCCACAAAACTTTATGAATACAATCATAAGTACATTTTTAGACCCATAAAAGTCAATCCCTGAAAGTCTTGAACTCTCTTTGGGGTAGCGAGTGATTGACTAGATGGGATTTGTTTAACTTTTAAATACGGTTTAATATGGGATTTGGAGGAGCTCAGGGAATGATAACTTCCTTGAAAAATAATAGTAGAAGAAATAAACGAGAAGCTTTTGATGGATGGACTAGTTCTGATAAAGAAAGTAATGGAATAAAAATAGAACCTGTTTCTGAAGAAATTCTAACAGAAATTAGAAATAAGATTCAGAAGCAAAATCGAATAACTACTATCAAAATTATAGCAGTTATTACAATTGGCATCATAACAACAGCTTGGTTGTTATTCTAAAAATCATCGAAATATAAATTATAAACTTGAAAAACGTATGAGTGCAATTTCAGGAATGAACATTTCGATGAAAAATAATAATCGAAGAGTTAAGAGAGAAGCTTTTAGTCATATCACAGGAGAATCTGATGCAGATAGCAAAGGAATTAAAGTGGAACCAGTTTCAGAAGAAATTCTAAAAGAAATTAGGTTAAAAATAAATCAACAACAAAAGGCTACAAAAAAAAGAAATATCATTATTGGAATTATTAGCTTGTTCCTAGTAGCTATCATTTTCTGGGGAATAATACTGCATTTCCAGAATGATCCAGGAGTTAGTTTTGGACCTTTTAGATAATAAAAAAAAGAAAAAATTATGAATAAAAAATTTTTAGGATTAATAGTAGTATTATTTATCGCAGTAGGCATTTTAGCATTCAATACTTATTATAAAAAAGAGAGATTGATAAAAAATGGTACAACTACAACTGCGGTAATAGAAAAAATTTCAAGAAACAAGATTGATAACGAATTCTCTCCTACTGTAGAGAATATTCATATCAAATATAAATACATAGTTAATAATAAGGATTATATAAAAACACAAGAGATTTCAAAACGTGAACATGACTTATATTTCTCTAAGACGGGTAAAGTAGGAGATTCTGTCACCATTACATATGACTCATAAAAACCTACGAATTCTAGGATGGAGAAGATTAAGTAACTAAAAAAACAGTATATCAGATAAAATTAATCTATCTATAAATGTCTATAAAGAAAGGGTTTATTTATTTAATTTTTGTATCAATAATTTTATTTGTTATTGACGGAGTGATGTCGAAAAAAGAGCTTCATAAAGGAATGATTATTAACAAAAAACACTTAAACAACACAGGGCGTTCTGGTGGAAGTAGTACTGGAGAAACCCCTTTCGCTCCTATACCAGAACAGAAAAATGATCCCAAAGGATTTTCTTTTACAATAACAGGAAATTCAAATCAAAAGGTTCACGTAGTTCCTAAAAGAGAAATGTATAACAAAGCTTCGTTAGGTGATTCTATAACTTATATCCAATACAAAGGATTGTTGACAAACATTTTGTGGAATACAATTCCGCATGAGCTGGAAAAACACCCTAATAATGAAAATTATCTCAAGATTCAACAAGAAAAAAAAATAACTAATCCTTTAAATAAAAATGCTTTGCTGTTACATTCAAAAATCAAAAAAATCTATCAGCAATCAGATAAAGATCTCTCCAAGGGTATTGAATATGCTGATTCACTAATTCAAAATGATGAGTTCTTATCTAAACAGAATAAAATAACTAACATACAAGCTATCATAGGGGAAATTCTTTATGACAATAATCAAATAGATCTGGCTTTAGAAAGATTTCTTTTGGTTAAAAAGCAAGAACGTAAACATCTTAAAAACGACGCAAATATTGCAGGATGCTATATAAAAAAAGGAGAATACAAAAAAGCTTTAGAATTACTTACTGATGCATCGAACATAAATAAAGATTTTAAATGGTTGATTGGAAATTATTATGAAGTAATTGAAAGCAAACCAAATGCAATAATAATGTATAAAGAATTATATGATTCTGATAACAAAGCCTATTTTTATTGTAAAAAAAGAATAAAAGCACTTCAAAATTCTGAAACGAAAATGTACAAAGAACTAATCTATTTAAAGAGAAGAGAGCGTACCATAATGCTTAGAAACAGTTTAGGTGGATTTGAAATTAAGAAAGTTAAATATTAAAGTCTAATTATAGCCTGTTATTAATTTTCTTAAAAAAGGAGAGAAACTAATCTTAACTCTGATTAAAAACTAGAGTAACAACTATGGAAGAAACCAACACTAACGACATACAACTAGATGGTGGAACGTATGAAATCATCCAAAAGCGTTTGCAAAAACAAAAGGGTGAACTCCAGAACCGTCTTACACAACTTAATGATGCGAGAAAAGAAGTTTTTGGTAGTGTAGAAACCAAACTCATTGCCAATAATCGTATCAATACAGAGAATAATTGTATTGCACGAGATATTGTAACTATAGGTGATTTTTGTCTTTTTGGGTATAATGTTCATTTCGGATTACGAACGGAAATAAAACTGGATGATGTATTCAGTATATATACGTACGCCGATGATCATTTTATAAATAAAAAATTAGACCTCATCAACGATTCTGTTTTCATTGATGACTTCACAAATCTATATAAATATTATAGAAATACGATCTTTTCTAAGTTTGCTATTGTTGGTAATTACCTACACATGGTGTTTCAGCTCAGCGAAAGTGTCACTGACATCAAAACCTTTAAATGGCTTATAAACGAAGGTACACTTACCTATGTAGATAACCGAAGTGAGCACGAATTTAAATTTCCAAAACAATATGAATTCGAATGGGTGGAGGTTACGCGTGACATGCATCGTTATGGAATACATCCACATATTTCTATATTAGATAAAGTTTTTGTAGAAACTGTAGGTGGTGATCTTACCATAAAAATCGAAGATAATACCGATGACGGAAAAGGAATTTATAATGAAGCTGTAGAACAAGTAGATCAAACACTTGATGATGGTCAATATCGATATGCGAATTTAGGAAACCTCATCGCTTTAGAAATAAAACCGTTTCAGGAAGCTCCAAGATATTTCGTGTATAATCATAAGGTACAAGAGGTTAAAAAAATTGAGTGTATCAAAGACGCCTGTGTTCTCTTACCAGATGATCAAGGAATCATATATCCTAATGGATACTATCTGCAATCTGGTGAAGTCAAACTATTTACCAACGAGATTTCTGATGTGAAATTTCAGGAAAAAATTAGTTCTCCTAATGGCGAAGACTTCTTATATGTGTTTTATGAAAGTAAAAAAGGACTATATACATTAATGTCCTATAATGTTATTGAACAAGAAGTAAAAACTCCAATTATTTGTAATGGTTTTACCATTTTAGAAGGTGGAGAACTGTGTTATTTCAAGACGGAAGATGAACAAACAAAACATCATGTCATTCAGATATGGCAAACTCCTTTCTTAAAAGGAAACGAGATTCCTTCAGAACATACAGATACATTATTATATAAAATTGGTAACAAAGATATCGTAAAGGCAATGGCAGAATGCCATGCGCTCATCACACTCCTTAATAAAGAAGATAATTATGATGGTTTATATGACGATCTGGCTAAATCTTCTAATGACATTGTTGACAGCTATTATTGGATTAGAGAAGAAGACACATGTCGCTTAGATGTCCCCTTAGGGGAAATAAGTAATGCTGCTAATGCAGCTATTGATGAGTTTGAGAAGGTAGTACAACTAAGGAGAACCGCTGCCAATGTCACCAAAGAAACTAAAGAAACTGCCAAAGAAATATTTAACAAGATAAAAAGTAGTTCATTTAGATCTATTGACGATTTTGTACAAGTATTATCACAACTAAGAACGTTACGTGGTGAAGTTATTGGTTTAAATGACATCAGATACATTGATAAACAATTTATCACCGACCTAGAAACCGAAATCGCTGAACAAACTGATAAAATTTCGCAACGCTGTGTACAATTCTTATTAGATGATAAGGCACTACTACCCTATCACGCTCGAGTAGAAGAAAAACAACAAGAGCTAGAAGCAATCAAAAAAGTAATTGAGGCCAAAAAATTAGAAGAAGAGGTCAATCAAATTGCTAAAGATTTGGAAATGCTTATTGACATAGTTTCTAATCTACAGATCGAAGACACTTCGCATTCTACTAAGATTATTGATAACATATCCTTGATTTTTGCAACGATTAATCAGCTAAAAGCTGGAATTAAGAATAAAATAAAATCCCTGGGTAGCAAAGAAGCGAATGCAGAATTTGCCGCACAACTGAAATTAGTGGACCAGAGTATTATCAATTACCTTGATATTGCCAATACTCCAGAAAAAACAGATGAATTACTAAACAAGGTATCAGTTCAGTTAGAAGATCTGGAAGGTAGATTTGCTGATTTCGAAGAGTTTATTACGCTAATTATAGAAAAGCGTGAAGAAGTATACAATGCTTTTGAAGCCAGAAAAAACAGTTTGATCGAGGCAAGGAATAAAAAAGCCGTTGCTTTAGAAAATGCTGCAAGTAGAATACTAAAAGGAGTTACTAAAAAGGCATTAAGTTTTGATTCTGTCGCTGATATCAATGGATATTTTGCATCTGATCTAATGATCAATAAGCTTAGAGACATCATTGCGAATTTAATGGAACTGGACGACGCTGGTAAAGCTGAGACTATTGAAACTGCATTAAAAGTAGCCAAAGAAGATGCTACGCGTAAGTTAAAAGACAAACAAGATCTCTATGAAGATGGTGAGAATATCATTAAACTAGGAAAACATAAGTTTGGTGTAAACAAACAACCATTAGATCTTACTATTGTATACAAAGACAATACATTACAATATCATCTTACTGGTACCGATTTCTATCAGGAAATTGAAAACGAAATATTACTAAAATCTAAAAAATACTGGGATCAAGAGCTAATTTCTGAAAACCAAGAAATATATCGTGCAGCCTATTTAGCGTATAAAATATTCAATACTAAAAAGGATGAATTATTAAATCTAGGAGAAGAAGAATTACTAGAACTCATAAAATCGGAAAGTAGTAAAAACTATGCTGAAGGATATGTAAAAGGAGTTCACGATGTAGATGCTGCTACAATTCTAAAGGTTTTAGTGAGTAAAGATCACGATCTTGGGTTATTACGTTATGACTCACTCTCTAGATCCTATGCACAATACTTTTGGAGTAGTTTAGATACAGAAAAGAAAACATATTGGAATAATACCATAAAAGCATCAGGAGAAGTTTTAGAAATTTTCTCGGATAGTACGGAGTATCAAACAATACTTTCTGATTTAGCAAAAGAGATTTCTACTTTCGCGGAAACGCAAAAGCTTTTTGGCAAAAAATATAGTAACACCATTAGCAATTACCTTTTTACCGAACTGCAAACAGATGATGTGTTTTGTATCAGTCAAACTGCAAATGAATTACACGATTTATTTCTTGCCGAATTGGAAAAGAAAAAAGTAATTAGCAAGTTTAAGAAATCTATAGAGCCTACTGCTGGAAAGAGTCAAAAAGATCTAATACGTTTAACATTGCAATGGGTAACCGCTTTTCTGAAAGCACATCATCCAAAAGAGATAGAATATGCGCAGGAAATTGTATGTGTTTTATTATATAAAAAGGAATCAGTTTCAGAAGTAATTCACGTAAATCCTTCACAAATCATTGAAGGATTGAAAGGGAGTCATCCTACTATCAATGAAACTAATTTTGAATTTAATTATCATCATTTTATTACTCGATTATTAGAATTTTCAGATATAGAAGTTCCTGCATACTCAGCATATCGAGAAGCAAAACATGCCGTAACTGAATCCTTAAAAGAGGATCTTAAACTCGAAGAATTTAAACCAAGAGTCTTATCTTCTTTTGTACGTAATAAGCTAATTGATCAAGTCTATCTGCCTTTATTTGGAGATAATCTTTCTAAACAATTAGGAAGCGTCGGAGACAATAAACGTACCGACAGAATGGGGATGCTATTGCTGATCTCTCCACCTGGATATGGTAAAACAACTTTGATGGAATATATGGCTAACCGTTTAGGGTTGGTATTTATGAAAATCAATGGCCCAGCGATTGGTCATGAAGTTACTTCAGTCGATCCAATGGCTGCTACTAATTCTGCTGCTCGCGAAGAACTAAAAAAATTAAATTTAGCTTTTGAAATGGGGAATAATGTAATGCTTTATCTAGATGATATTCAACATTGTAATCCAGAGTTTTTACAGAAATTTATTTCGCTAGCAGATGGTACTCGTAAGATTGAAGGAATTTATAATGGACATCCTAAAACATATGACCTGCGTAGTAAGAAATTCTGTGTAATTATGGCAGGAAATCCATATACCGAAAGTGGAGATAAGTTTCAGATTCCGGATATGTTAGCCAATAGAGCTGATATATACAATTTAGGAGATATTATTGGGGATACAGCAGATTTATTCAAACTCAGTTTGATAGAAAATGCTTTGACTTCTAACCCGGTATTACACCAGTTAAGCAGTAAATATTTTGAAGATATTTATGGACTAATTGAAATGGTAGAATCTGGCACTCAAGAAGGCATAGAGCTAAAAGGCAATCACACTAAGCAAGAAATACAAGATTATCTGGCAGTATTAGAAAAAGTAGTGACTATACGTAATACGGTAATGCAAGTAAATGCCGCATATATACAATCTGCAGCAATGGAAGATTCTTATCGCACAGAACCTTCTTTTAAATTACAAGGATCTTATCGTGATATGAGTAAACTGGTAGCCAAAGTAGTTCCGATTATGAATGAAAAAGAATTACAAACCTTACTCCTATCACATTATGAAAATGAATCACAAACGTTAACCAGTGCTGCAGAAGCAAACCTTCTTAAATACAAAGAACTAACTAATACCATTATAGAGGAAGAGGCTGCGCGTTGGGAAACTATCAAAGAAACTTTTATCAAAAATAATAAGTTAAAAGGCTTTGGTGATAAAAATGAAATGGCACAAGTATTGGCTCAGATGATGCAGTTTAGTGAACATTTATCAGGAATTCAAGATGTATTGAAGAAAGGGTTAGAGAAATAATTGCAATATGATAAAACTGAAAACATTACTAAACTTTGTGATTTTATGTGCTTGCTTTTTTTCTTTAGGCAGTTGCTCAACAAAAGATCGCAATACGCAAATAGTCCAAAATTATTACGATCAATTAAATCAAAGTAATTATTTTGAATTATCAAAAATTATTGGGGATAGTATAACCATTAGCGAAGGAGATTATCATATGAATTATTCTAAAGATGATTATTACAAACACTTTCAGTGGGATTCAGTTTTCTCTCCAAAATATGAATTATTAGAAATTAAAGAGATTGATGAAAAAGTAGCAATTAAAGTTTCTAAAATATGTACTAGAATTAAATTTCTAAATGAGAAACCCATAATTTCCAAAGAAGTAATTGAAATAAAGAATCAAAAAATTTCTAAAATAAAAAACATAGAAATGGACTCTGATTTTAAGCTTTGGAATCTTACGAAAAATGAGATGGTAACTTGGATCAAAAAAAATCATCCTGAGCTGGATGGTTTTATATATGATCAGACCAAAACCGGTGCTCAAAATTACTTAAAAGCGATAGCTTTATATAAAGAATTTAAGAAGTAATTGGCTAAAAGCAAATCATAAATGAAGATAAATTACAATGATTTGGTGCTAAATAAGAACATTCAATATTTTCATAATCCTTTTGGAGGTATTGATGATGAAGAATTAATAGAGGTTATGGATCCTAAATATTCTTTTGAAGAATTGACCAACACATTAAACCAAAACAAACCAATTATCATACAATTTGTTGGAAAAAAGGGACGAGGAAAAACTACTCATTTAAGAGCTCTACACCAATTAATATCTAATTCCAAAATATACTTTTTAGATCGTAATGGTTATAGAAACATTACAAATCCAGGAAACCTAAACATATTCATTGATAGTGTACATCATATCCCTTTGAGAAAGAGATTGCAACTATGGAGACAAGCTAATACTTCTTATGTGATTACTACGCATTGGTTTCGAAACCTCGAACTTTATCTCTGTAATCGTACATACAAAACTTTTCATTTCAAAGGAGTAACCCTAGAAAAACTAGAAAAAATCTTAAAGAAAAGGATATCACAATACTCATCGTTAGAACAGAATGAAGTTATAATAGACAAAAAGGTCTTGCAGATTCTTTTAAAGCAATTTGGAGATAATATTAGAGGAGTATTAAATTTTTTATACGATTGTTTTAAAGTAGAATTTTATGGCTATTAAAGATTATATAAATGTTTTTTATTCATTTGAAAACAATAATGGTTTTTCAACAAACACCGTAAACAGTTTTGATATTCGCATTAATCCACAATTAGACATGACGTTTAATCGTGTTATATGCAGTTTACAATATCAAATCATAGGTAAAGCAATCAGCAATAAAACTAGGATATCATCTTTAATTGTTGATCAAAATAGTTCTTGGAAAAAAAAGAATAATTACAACTATAAAGGAAGATTTGAATTAGGAGATTTACCTGCATCATATGACGGAAGAAATCTGCAAATAATATGGTGGTTATATTTAGATGTAGAATTTGATCAAGAATCAAAATCCAGAATCCAAAACCTACTCCTAAAAGATATTTTTATTGTTAGTCTCATCAAATCGTTCGATGGAAAACATCAAAATAAAAATATAGTCTCTCTTACTAATCCTAATTATGAATATACTATTAATGATTTTGATAAGGTTTATAAAATAGATCCCTATCTATATTTTATAATTGGAGTTTTTATAATAATCATTACTATGATATTATATTTTGGTGATATTCTTAAAAAGTATTTTTGGATACCCGCGCTTGCTGGAATCGGTATTGCTGGATATGGCCAATATAAAATAAATAGTATTGGGTTGCTTAAAGAAGTTAGATTTAAAGGAACTCATATCGATAAAGAAAAATTCAATTTAGAGATCATTATACTTAAAAATGAAAAGAAGATATCTTCTGCAAAAATTCGATACGTGATAATAGAAGAAGTTATAGATGACCGAGGTACCACATCTACTACTTATAAGGAAAATGTTTATAATTCAGAAACTAAAACAATCAATGCTCCTATAGCTATAGTCTCAAGTACTCAGTTACCATATCCTTCTCGGAACATTCCTATAGATTTCTCAAGGATAAATGTTCGCTTTTACGCTCAAATAGAAATTGATTTTCAATTTAAAAATAATACTAGAGGAGTTATAAAACAGACATTCCCTATGGCTAAAATTTCGTAACTCTTGTTTTTAGAAATAAATATACAAATCAGATACAATCCTTATTAGAAAAAGAGCCGAAAATAATCCTAGATTATTTTCGGCTCTTTTAAATATTATTTAAAAAATGTGTTTTATCAATTTACTCTTTTATAAATTTCAATGTATTTTGATTTCCTTTATTACGAATCACCATAAAATAAACGCCAGAAGGGATTCCAGATATATCAATAGCATTATTTTCTGATTCCGAAATAGTAATGGAAGACATTACTTCTCTTCCTGTCATATCATAAACTGAAGCCATTCCTTTGGTTAATCCTTTTACATTAATAAAATTTTGAGCAGGATTTGGATATAAACTGAATTCCTTAACATCAAACTCATTCACAGAAAGTGCACAATCAACAAGGATCTCATCCGGTCCTACTCCATTTGGTTTAGTATACGTCTGAGACAGCACAAACTTATCCATTTCCACACCATCTTCTCTCATAGAAAAAGAAATGGTATGTACTCCAGCAGAAGGAACATCAATATATATTAATTGTGCTTCTCCACAGTGATTTGCATTAGTTCTTTGTTTACTTTCCCATGTCCATTCATTTTTACCAGCGCACCACTGCATTCTTTGTCCTGATGCAGGCCAAGTTCCATCGATTCCGACATGAATACCATTATCTTCTGATCCTGTGGAGTACAGTCGTACCCATACAAAATATCTTCCTGGAGTGGTGAATTTTACTTTATAATCCAAAATACCTACGACACCTGGAGTATTTGAAAAGCTTTCTCCATTTACTAAAGGATCATCGTGCGTAACTCTAGTATCAGGTAAAATTTCTATATATCCATCTCCACTAGCCGAAGCGTGATGACTTGGATCAGGATCTGGTGTTGGAGTAGCAACAGTTCCATCCTGGAAATACCATTTCCTCTTGTCAGTTTTTGACTGACCTTCAAAATGCTCTGCCTCTACTGCTACGATTCCATTTTCTTCTAGAGCAGCACACGTATTGTTTCCATCTCCACCGCCTCCGTCACCATCAGCGCAGTCTAATTCTAAAACAAGCTTTGGTGCATTTGATCCTTCTTTTGAAGAAAAAGAAACATCGTTACCTCCTGTTTGTCTAATCACTAACGAAACAGTTTCTCCCGCATTAATTCCAGATAAGTTCCATTCGTATGATTGACCTTCACTATATGTTGTATTTAAAGAGCCAATTAGAGCACCTTCACCTGGTTTATTGCCATCAGAAAGATTACTTTCTGTCCAATTGTTTGTAGTTCCTTTATACACTTCGATAAGTCCATTACCGCCATCAGTGCTAACAGACATTTGTAGCTTTACTCCGGTTATCGTTTCTGTAGGTGTTGGAACTACAAACTGCAAATAAGAAACTCTATTTCCGCTTTCTACTCTTAATTCAGACGAGTTAAATAAAGTAGTTCCTTGTAGATATGCATCTTGAGCAACAACTACATTTTGTGTATTAGTACAATCTGTCCCATCAGATTCTCCTTTAACTAAAGCCACCCAATCATTAGTGTCTGGCGCAGATATAGTATTAGATACAGCAGTTGCGGCACTTAAACTCCCTCCAGATCTTGGGTTATACCATTGTACCTGCCAAGTTCCAGAAGGTAAATCAATGTTTGTAGATCCACCATCTGGAAGATATATTGCATATACTTCTCCAGGTTTTGCCAATACATAATCATTAGCAGATGTAATACCATCAGAGGATACCATGTCTACCAAATATTCCTGTAAATAAGATTCAAAGAAATTTAATGCGTAACTCGCATGAGAATATTTTACATCTCTAGATCTATGATTTTGAGCGGTTAAATCGGTTTCTCCTGTTTGATATCCATAATAATATTCAACTCCCATACCACCGGCCATAAGAGCTCCCCATAATACTTTGTCACGTACTAATTTATCTTCTTTACCATCTTGATCAACCCCGATATTTGCACTTCCTTGCTCATCATTAGCAACTACCCATTTTTTTCCTGCATTTCTTGATTTCTCAAGCCATCTTCTTACATCATCATGAACTTTATTTTTATCAGTCTGAACAGATGCTCCTGTAAGTTCAGAATTAGCACCTAATAGTGGATCATATCGTTGATCTTGCTGACCAGGATACGTATGTAATACAATATGATTATCATATGGATCTACATCTTTAATATAGGAAGCAATCGATTTTGTCACACTATCTGGTAAGGTAGTTTCTTCAGTAATATTCCAATTCAATGCAAGATGATGTCCAAAACGGGCAATTAACTCCCGATAATAGAGTTTACGTTGTCTCCCGTTCGTATTATCATCCATGATATTATCATTTTCAGTTTCCAATGTTTTAAAATGTAGAAATACTCCTTTTTTATCGGCGTATTCAAATACCTTCTCCCATTGTGCCATTTTAGAGATATCAAAACGATCTTTATGTACTCCTTGATTCCATTGTTGACCATCGTTGTATCCGTTATAAACATTTTCAGAAACCTTTATCAAGTGAGGAAAAACATTTTCGTCATCTCCGTGAAGACTTAGTGTGAGGAAAGAGAAAGCATTTAATCCTTTAGTAGAAAGATAATTAACTACTCCTAGAAGCTCGGTTCCTTGACCATTCTTCCAAGTATATCCACTTGCATCACCAGCAACATAATCTTGTTGATGTGGATTCCAATCTTTTCTTCTACCTCCACGATTAGGTGTATTATCAAAATCGTTATACGCTAATGTGTTTTCCGGAGCATCTGCTCCAGCTTTCACAAACCAAGGACCGTTTGGGCTCTTAGGGTCAGTACCTGAGTGCTGTAAATAATGCTCTCCTACATATTGCAGTTTTCCTTTATTTTTTGATCTAAAGTCTCTTCCAGATTTATCAGATTCTTCTATGGTAAAGGATCCCACATCTCCATCCATAAATCCAGCGCTGGAACCGCCGCCATTAACAGCAACATCGCTACCAGAAGTAAAAGCCGCCGACCAATTCCAGTTTCCTGTTTTTCCTGGAGTAAAATGTACTTGCCATATAGTACCTGAATCACAACTGGAATCTGCAGCATCATTACACCCTGCATAAAATCCAGGAACTACATAAGAAAGATTTCCATTAGTAAAAGTAACATCTAATCTATAATCCGAAAAAGGATTTGGATTTGCCGTCTCTGAAGTGTTAGGCCCTTCAAAAGATAAAGTAATTTTGTGCCAACGTTTTAATTCTCCTTCCGGGGCTTGCGCTGCTGCAAAAGAAGCAGACATTAGCAATACTGCTAAAAGTTTTAATCGAGTTAAAAAGATCATGTGTGGTTAATTTAATATTGATTTGAGTTTAATTAATTCTAAAAAAATTATAGACAAAAAAGCTATAGTTTTTAGTAATGAGTTCGGTTATATTCAAAAAAAGTGTAATTTATTAACAACGGAACTCAAAGCAGCATAGTATCTTTAGATACATCTAAATAGTATTCGTAAACAAAAGAGCTGTATTCGCAAATATTTGATTAGTATTCGATTAAACCCCACGAACATATCAAGCTTCACAAAAAACCCAATTACAATTTCGCTCTATATGATCTAAAAAGTCAGCTTGTAGTTCTAAAATTGAAAAAAAATATGTACTTTTATATAAGTACTTATATAAATACTTATGAAAGATAAACTACGAGAGTTTGGAGAATTAGGATTAGGGTCGCGATTGAAACGATTAAGCGATTTTATGATGAAAGAAATTCAACTGGTATATGATGCAGCCCATATTGATTTTGACCCATATCTTTTCCCAATCTTTAAAACAATTATTGATAAAAAATTTGCAACCACAACAGACATACAAGAAGCAATACACTATACACAACCTGCTATTACACAGGCATTGAAAAAATTGATTGACAAAAAACTTGTTACATACAAAACAGATCCTATCGACAAACGAAAAAAAATATTTAAACTATCTAAAAAAGGATCCTCTTTGCACAAAGAAATGATTCCTCTATGGGAAATCATGGATCAACAGGTAAAATGGCTTACAGAAGGTAGTACAACTAGCCTTATAAAGCACATCAATCACTTAGAATATCAATTAAAAGAAAAATCATTACATCAGAGAATATTAGAAACCTATAATCAATAATTTATGGAAACAACAAAGAACATCACCATCATACCTTTTGATTCTAAATACGCTAAGAATTTTGCTGACCTTAACGTGGAATGGTTAGAAAAATACTTTGTGATAGAGCCACACGATGTAGACTTATTAGAACGATGCGAGGAAACAATTATCAACAAAGGTGGTCATATTTTCTTTGCCAAGTCAGAAGATGATATTGCAGGTACATTCTCGCTTATTAAAATCGAAGAAGGAATCTATGAATTAGGAAAAATGGCCGTGTCCCCAAAATTTCAAGGACAAAGAATCGGGCAACAATTAATGTTATACTGTATAGATTTTGCTAGAGACCAACACTGGACTAAGTTAATTTTATACTCTAACAGAATCTTAGAAAATGCCATACATATTTACAGAAAATATGGCTTTACAGAAATTAATCTCGAAAAAGATTCACCATATCTGCGAAGCAACATCAAAATGGAGTTAATACTATAAAAACAAAAGTCCACCGCACAAACACACATGCGAGGCGGACTCATTCATTAAATAAACGTCTTTATTTAATTGTAAGAATTTATAGTTACCGTATAATTATTACCATAATTATTATCCCAGTATTCGTCTCCATTTACGCTATAGACTACTGCATATTCTACCTGATCTTCTGAAGCGTCTAGTGTAGCATAACCTTGCCATCTCTCTACATTATAATTATTCGGGCTTTGGATACTATAGAACGGTCCATTAGTCCAAGTAGATCTAAACGCTAATGGTGCATATTTTTGTGTTTGCCAACCATCTGAAGAATATACTACTCCGACTTCCTTATCAGGTGATAGATTTCTTACGTCCACAGTAATATTAAATGTGTTTTTATTATCATAAGGAGCATAGGATAGTGATACAAAATCGGTGTCTACGCTTACATTAAGATCGGATTTAGCAAACAAATAACCTTCTTGGTTATCCATTCTATAATTAGCACCAAAATTATTATCCCAGTAGGTACTTCCGTTTACTACATATTTTATTACGAATTCATCATCATATTCCTCCGTTATACCATAACCACCTTGACTATATTCACCAGTCCATAATTCCGTTTGATTATCAATAGTAGTGTTATAAGATAAAACTATTTCATCCCAGCTCCCATCTTTCTTTTCGTGGTAAATAGACACACTCTTATCATATGCCAAATTAGCTACTTCTACAGCGAATTTATGATAATAAGATGTATAGCCCCGATAAGAACCAAATGATTTCCAGGCTTTTACCAATTTTACTGGATTTGAGTTTTTAGCAACTATTTCATTCTTAGTGACTTCTGATTCGGGATTTTCGATAAAATCATCTTCTGTGCTACAGGACAGCACTAATAAACTCATAAATAAATAAAAATATTTTTTCATTGTTGTTAGTGATTTGTGGTTACTTAATTATTTGATTGTTAGTATATAATCTTATTCAAAGTGTAATTATCCCCATAATTATTATCCCAGTATTCCTGTCCATCTACTTTGTAAATAATAGCAAAATCTATGGATTGAACGTTATCAGCCACTCGAATAGATGTGTCATAAACATCTACATCAAATTGATTGGGGCTCATAATATAATGCGCATACCCAACTCTAAAATATCTTTGATACGTTAAGGGAACAGTATTTTTTGTTACCCAATTATCAGTTGTATAAACCACCTCCACGGCTGCCGGAGCACCATAATTACGTCTCGCATTAACATTTATAGCAAATGATGCTCCAGTAGATCTTGTAAAATCTTTATTAAGTTCTACATTTATTTCTGGGGACAGATACCCTCCAACATTTACTAACATACTATAGTTCTTACCGTTATTGTTATCCCAATACGTTTCTCCATTCACCGTATACTTCACTACGAACTCATCACTATAAATTTCATAATCAGGGGTAACCTCTCCCACCCATATCTCTTCATCATTATCAATAGCTTGTTCGAATGTTAGCGGTATATCTACCCAATTCCCATTATAAGTTGCATGATGGATTGCAACTTCTTTTTGATATGCTAGATTTTTAACCTTTACCTTAAATTTTCGCTGGTAATTGATCTGAACCGGACTGCTTCTGTTAGCGGTCCAGGCAGTTAATAACTTTACGTTTTCAGAACTAGTTTTTGCTGATAGTTCGATTGATTTCATTTCTGAATCCAAATTGTCTACATCTGATGTACAAGAAAATAGACCTAAGATCACACTAAGTACTAAACAAATTTTTCTCATGATTGCGGTTTTAGTTTAAGATGTTAGTTGTAAAAAAATTACTTTTCGAAAAGTTTAGCTGATTGCTTTATAGCTATTTATAAGTAATAGAAGAAAAATTCCCTTACAATTTCTGAAAGTGTTTTTAACATTTTTTTTAACGAAAAACGTTTTCGGAAAATCAAAATTTTAACATTTTATTAAGCAATGATTTTTGGTATTATAAAGTTTAGTAATTTTGATGTTTTTTAATAAGAAAACTCTTCTATACGGCGAAAATATTTCGTCACATATTTCGAAAATGTTTAGTACAATATTTTGAAAATTTGGTCAATACGAAAACAAAACCAATTTTGTAGTGAGATAAAAAAATGAAACATCATCAAAAAGTATCTGTCCTCTAAATCCATCCACCCTTTCGACAAGATCAATGACATTGGGCAACAAAAACCTTTTTTTTCTCCAACCACTGGGCGAAATCGAAGTGAAAGGTCTCAAGGCTAGTTTTTGTGTAAACACAACCGTTATTCCCCTTTTTATCGAAGGGGTGTTTCCCCCTTTTTCAAAAAGTCCGCTGACATCATGACTTCATGAAAACCTATCGAAACTAACTGCAATTAAACATTTTACGCCATTTAAAATACAATTGCATCGTACGTAAATTTTTTTAAACTATTTAAAATGGTATTTTTAATTCTTAAAACTTTGCTAAACCAAGTTTTTAGCTAATACATATTTTGGTTAAAACCAAAATCACACAAATACTTAATAAACCTATATCAAAAATGAAACAACAAATCAACCACATTAAACAGTATGTAATTATTGCCTTTGCATTAATTCTTGTAATTTCTTGTAAAGAAGGACAAACAAATGCTCCTGAATTAGCAAATTTAGAAAGAAGCATTAAGGAGAAAGATAGTATTATCAGTAACTTAAAAGAGCAACTTGGAGAATTAGCTGATGATAAGCGCAGAATACCAAACAATATCGTACAATCTGAATTTGCTAAAGAAATTTACCATTTATACGATGAAAGAGAAGAATTAATCAATCAAGTAATAGGACAAGATGGAGAGGACAAACCATTTAAAGCAACACGATCGCTCTTTTATGACATTGATGATTTACAACAATATATTAGATATGTTAAAATAAAATCACGTAAAGCTAGAGTAAAACCATCAGGATTTAGATTTTATTTTGCGCTATACCCTAAAGAGTACGTACGTGATAGAGAGAATAAAAAATACGCACAACGACAGACCTTTTTCATTGCTCCGACACTAAGAAAAAAAATAGATGGAAGAGCTGTTGATTTAGGATATACCTTAGACAACAAATTCAATGTCGAACTATTAAAAGATATTATTGGATTTGATAGTATTAGAAAAAAGGATGGTAAAATGTATCAAAAAGCTGGTTTCTTTAATGTAAATCTTAGTAACTTATTAGAAGAAGAAAATAGTTTAATAGCAAATGAGGTAAGTGGAACCCCTCCTATGGGAGAAGAACAGTAAAAAAAGCAATGAATCTAAGCAACGAATTTATAAATACCTTAATAAAAATTTGTATTGGTTTTGAAGTTTTTACGGCGATTGTAGGAACAATTTTCTTTTACAAATATAAAAACGTGAAATTTCTAAGGTATTTTATATTTTTCATTTGGTACGTTGCTTTTAATGAATTGGTAGGACTTTACATTAAACTAGATGGAGGAGTAAACGCAATAATCCACAATATCTATAATGCCGTTAACTTCACATTTTTCTTGTTATTATATCGGTACTATTTTAAAAATAATAAAAACAAGAAGTTAGCACTTTATTTTAGTATTATATATTTAAGTTCTTTTATAATCAATGGTTTTTTCGAGAATTATATTGAAGAATATCAAAGATTACCATATATACTGGGAGCGTTATTTTTAGTCATTAGTATTTTGCTTTACTTTTTTGAAATATTAAATTCTGAGCAGGTTCTGAACGCAAAAAAGAATCTGCTCATATGGATTAGCTTTGGATTACTAATATATTTTGTTGGTAATCTGCCTTTCAGAATTCTAAGAAATTATTACATCGAATTGACTGATGCTACAGTTTTACTTTTAGTAAATATTACTTTAACAGTAATCATGAATACCTGTTTTATTATTGGATTTATATGGAGCGACAAGAAACAGCAATATTAATAGCTACTGTAGTACTCATTATATTAGTTATTCTTATTATTACGCTTTTCTGGGTTTTCCAGAGAAGAAAAAACAGTTTATTGCTACAGCAGAAAGAAGCGGAAAAGAAGTTCGAACGTGCTATTGCAGAAACTCAGATAGAAATACGAGAAGAGACACTTAGAAATATTAGTTGGGAGCTGCATGATAATATTGGTCAGTTACTCACACTAGCAAAAATACAAGTTGATGTAGCTAAAGAAGACCCGAAAAAGCTTCCGGAAGTTACAGAAACGATTACTAAGAGTCTTACGGAACTAAGAGCGCTATCTAAACTGATTAATCCAGATGCGATCAAAAGCCTGAGCCTTACAGAAGCTATTGCCTTAGAAGTAGAACGATTTAATAGATTACAATTTATTGAAGCTACGCTAAGCAGTAATACAGAAGTAAGAACCTTAGATGACAAAGCAGAAATTATCATTTTCAGAATATTACAAGAGTTTTTTAGCAATACTATTAAACATTCTAAAGCTTCTAAACTAAATGTAAATGTTCGTTACAGTAAGGATAAATTAATCATCAATGCAAAAGATGACGGAGTAGGTTTTGATAAAAAAGATCTTAAATCCAGACAAAATATTGGTATTGGATTATGCAATATGCAGAATAGAGGAAAATTAATAAATGCAGAAGTTAGTTTGGATTCTGCTAAAGGAAAAGGTACCGCCATAACCTTAACATATCATTATAAAAAAATGGTTACAGAAGAGGAAGTCGATTAACATAATATAAAGTCACCAAAAGGCTATTCACACAAAAAATACACTCATGAAGTACTCAGTAGTAATTGTAGAAGATCATATCCTATTATCACAGGCACTTGCAGGATTGGTAAATGGATTTTCTAAATTCAAAATATTGTACCTGTGTAAAAATGGAAGAGAACTACTTACTCGATTAAAAGATCCTAAGAACATTCCGGATATTGTTCTTATGGACATCAATATGCCTATTATGAACGGTATTGAGACTACGATCGCTCTCAAAGAAGAATATCCGCAAGTAAATGTTCTAGCCCTTTCTGTAGAAGAAGATGAAAAAACCATTCTTAAAATGCTTCGAGCGGGTGCCAAAGGATATTTACTGAAAGACACCGAAAAGAGTATTCTAGAAAATGCACTGGTAGAAGTACAAGAAACCGGTTTCTATCACACTAAAGATGTTACTAATTTATTATTAGGTTCACTCAACCCTAAAAAAGAAAACAAAGTACAATTAAAAGAGCGTGAAATGGAATTCATTAAACATGCTTGCACGGAAAAAACATATAAAGAAATAGCAAGTGATATGTGTCTTAGCCCCAAAACCATAGAAGGGTATAGAGATTCTATATTTGAAAAATTACATCTAAAAAATAGAACTGGACTTGTAATTTACGCCATAAAGAATAAAATTTTTATTCCTTAACATAGCATAGTGATTATATAACTACTTTAAAAAATAATTCCTTCATAAAGTAATAAATCGATTTTGGCGCGTTTATTGATAAGTTGCATAAAACAGTTTTGAAACATATTTTTTGGATAAACTTTCAAAACTAATATGAATAAGATCCCTCACTCAATGCGGGATTAGTTCAACTATCTTTTTTTTAATCTTTTGCTTTTAGCGAATTTTATAAAAAAGTTTCACTAAACTAACCATCGATTACCTACAGAAGTACGCTGTATTTTGTTTATTTTTGTGAGTATAAGAACATTGACATTTTTATGCTAAAGCAACAATTAAATTTTAAACTTTCTCAAAAACTTTCTCCTCAGCAAATTCAGTTGATGAAGCTAATTCAGCTTCCTACACAAGCATTTGAACAGCGTTTAAAGCAAGAAATGGAGGAAAACCCCGCATTAGATAGCGGCAAGGAAAAAGCTGATGAGTTTGAGGATGCTTTTGGTGATGAAAATTCCAGTGAAGATGATTACGGAACAGAAAAAATAGAAACAGACATCAATGTTGATGAATATCTTAGTGATGACGAAATACCTAGTTATCGTTTAAGCTCTAATAATTATAGTGCTGATGATGAAGAAAAAAATGTTCCTTATGCATCTGGAACATCATTCCACCAACATTTGGTAAATCAATTGAACACCTATCGATTTGACGAAGAAGAGCGAGAAATTGCAGAGTTTCTTGTTGGAAGTATTGACGAAAGTGGTTATATCAGAAGATCTTTAGCAGATATTCTAGATGATCTCGCTTTTACACAAAATGTATACACCACTGAGGAGAAAATAGAAAGCATCCTGAAAATAGTACACCAACTAGATCCAGCGGGTGTTGGCGCCAGAAATCTTCAAGAATGCCTATTGATTCAATTAGAAAGAAAGGAAATCACTATACCAATTAAATTGGCATCAATGATCTTAGACAAGTCTTTTGATCATTTTAGTAAAAAGCATTATGATAAGCTTTTAACTAAATTCGACATTACAGAAGATTTATTAAAAGAAGCAATTGAAGAAATTGAGCATCTTAACCCAAAACCGGGCGGAGCTTATGCCGGTAATAATAAACTTATAGAACACGTAGTTCCTGATTTCACTATCAGAATTGTGGAAGGAGAACTAGAACTTACATTAAATGGCCGTAACGCTCCGGAATTACACGTTTCCAGAGAGTATAACAATATGCTACAAGGCTATAAAGCTAGTAAGGAAAAATCTAAATCACAAAAGGATGCAGTAATGTTTATCAAGCAAAAATTAGATGCTGCCAAATGGTTCATTGAAGCTGTTAAACAAAGACAACAAACACTTTTTTTAACAATGAGTGCAATAATGCACTATCAAAAAAGTTATTTCTTAAGTGGAGACGAGCGTAATCTAAAACCTATGATCCTTAAAGATATCGCGGATGAGATTGATATGGATGTTAGTACGGTTTCTAGAGTAGCAAATAGTAAGTATGTAGATACTCCTTATGGAACGAAACTGATCAAAGAATTTTTCTCTGAATCTATGACTAACGATCAAGGAGAAGAAGTTTCTACAAGAGAAATAAAAAAAATACTGGAAATTACGATAGGGGAAGAAGACAAGAAAAAACCTCTTACAGACGAGAAGTTAGCAAAAATCCTAAAAGAAAAAGGATACCCTATAGCCAGAAGAACTGTAGCCAAGTACAGGGAGCAATTGGATATTTCGGTTGCCAGGCTACGAAAAAAGATTTAATGAACTTTTTACTAAAAAGCATTTCATATATTTTTCACCCCTTATTGATGCCCATAGCTGGCTCGGTAACTTATTTTGTTACTGCCCCTAGATTTATTCCGGAAAATATTATTCAAGCAAAAATTCTAGGCTTAATAGTTGTTACCATACTTATCCCAATAGTTCTCTACTTTTTTCTTAGGACTACTGGTATTATCACTTCTATTCATTTAGAAGATGTAAAGCAACGAAAAATCCCTTTATTGTTGCAGTCATTATTATTGCTTTTAGTGATTAAAATGATTATCGACGCATATAATTACCCCGAACTGTATTTTTTCTTTCTCGGAGCTTTATTATCATCTTTAAGTGCCATTTTTATGGTGTTTTTTGGTATAAAGGCAAGCCTACATATGATCGGAACAGGAGCCGTTACCATGTTTACAATTGCATTAAGCATACATTTCGAAATAAATCTTATTTTATTTATTGCTGCCATGATTATAGCTAATGGTCTAGTGGCTACATCGAGATTGCATTTTAAGGCGCATACTAACCTAGAACTTACACTTGGTTTTTTGATAGGTGTTATCCCTCAACTTACTCTAGTTAATTTCTGGCTATAGGATATAAAACATCAATCCAATTTTAGCAACATTAAGACCAACTTCTTCCGTGCCAATAAGCGCATTGTTGTTAAATAAAGGATTTAAACTATAATAAAAGTGAAAATTAAAAGTGTTCCATCCGAAGGTAAAAGTAGCTCCCACTCTCCAACGGTTTAATTCATCAATTTTTGTTTGCCCTACTTGATTCCCAGGTTGTTCAAAATTAGAATTAAAATAATACAAATACCCAACTCTTAATCCCGTGTAGATTCTCCAAAACTTATGAGTATCTGGCACAGAAGTTCTCCACCTAAATTCTAATGGAGCTTCAACCAGATGTGTTGTAAACCTGTTTCTATCAAAATCTATTCCTTCAAGGCTACTAAAAATACTCTGTCCAGTTTCCTCATTTTCTCCTATAAATAGATTCTGACCGTAGGTATTAATCGAATAGCCTAAACCTAATCCGATAGCTATATTACGTCTTTTATTAATAGGCATATCTCTAGTATAACCTAAATGAAATCCTCCAGAAAATCCAGATTGACCAACATCAGGTGGCGTATTCCAAAGTAAATTAAAGGTAAGACCAACATAGAATTGATCCTCTCTGTAAAGAGAGTCTAATGCTTTTTTCTTTTGTGGACCTAGATCATCTGAAGCTGTTTCTTGACCAAAACCATGACAAGCCAAGAGAAAAAGGCTTAAAAACAAAAGCAATCGCTTCATTTGGCTAACATTTCTTAACATCCATTCCATAGAGGTTACTAAAATAAATCTATTTATTTAGAAAACAGAAGTACTTTCTAAAAAACAACAAGAATTAAGAACCCCGTGAAAGATCACGGGATTATACGGAGGTAACTTAAAAACAAATTATTGTAGATTATTTGATGCTTGCCCCCTTTTTGTGATATAATTAATCTTAAGCATATGTACAGCTCTCAATTCCTTTTTTACATCTCCTACAAGCCCCATTTTCGTATCCTTATCCACCTTTATTGCCGTTGTTAAAAACGGTCGCAGTTCTTCAGGCTTAGATTTTATCTCTTCCAAAACAAAAGATCTAACCTCATGAATTGATGCAAACTTATCGTTAAGCTGAATTTTTGCTTCTGTTCCTACATTTTTATATCTCGAACTAGGTTTACCAGCATAAATATGTATCACCATATTTTTTCTCTCTAACTTTTCAATCTGATCCGCATATGGTAATTCATTTTTAACAATGAGCGTATCATTTCGCATTACTGTAGCAACCATAAAGAAAAACAGTAGCATAAAAACAATATCTGGTAAAGATGCTGTTGAAATTGCAGGTAACTCAGTTTTTGGCTTTTTTTTAAATATTGACATCACGAATAGTTTTTAAGTTATTATAATTCTGCAGTTACAGGTTCTGCTTCTGAAAGTTTCTCTGGGTACATAGATTGAATTTCTTTTATCCGTTCCCGAAGTTTCGTTTTATCACCAGAGTGATTAACATCTTTAAGCTGAGCTTTCATTTCTGTAAAAGACACACCATATATCCTGACAGCCTCTCTATTTCGTAATTCATTATAAGCGCTTATAAGCTCATTCTGAACAGCGATATATGCCTCATAATTTGTTTCTCGACTATTAATCAGTGATATTATCGCCTTATTGGGATTGTCCGAAGATTTTGGATCCCGTGTGCCTTTGCAATAACCACAGTATTCTGTTGCTACTCCTCCTCCATTATCTAAAAAAGCGATAGCAGCCGCTTTTAACTGTTCCAATCGTAAAGGTTTCTTCTCAACAAACAATTCATTGACTTGATTTAACTCTACCCTAAATAGGTTCTTTTCTTTAACAAATGCATCAGGTTTGATTTCTTCTGGAAGCGGAGGTAATCTCCTACTTATTCCATAGTCTGTTTCAATGGTAGTGCTTACTAAAAAAAAGATGAGTAATAAAAAAGCGATATCCGCCATGGATCCCGCATTCACTTCTGGTGCTAATCTTCTAGCCATAATAATACATATTTAGTTAATAATTACTTACTAAATCACACACTGTGAACCTAAAGTGATATTATTTGGAAGAATAAAGGAATTCTAATTCACCTACTATTTTATAGAAGTTTTGATTTATACAACTTAGAGCAGCTATTATCAAAACTAGGTTATCATAGAATTACAACTGTATTATTTCTATTATTCAATATCACTGGCTTGGAAGGTTAGATATTGATCGGATTAACAGATCACAGTTACAAAAAGTAGCAACAATTGTTATGCCAGTATAACACTTATGTGAAAATGAAGATTAAATACTTAAAAAAAATAACATTGCTGAATCTATTATAGCTCTTGTAACTATTATTATTTAATCTAAGACTATTACCTAAAAGATCATTCATATAAAATAATTCAACAATTTATGGCATAAAAAAATCCCGCTTATCAGCGGGATTTTTCAATATATTAAAATCTTTAACTTTTACTGAATATTACCAGTAGCATCACCTTGTCTTGTGGTGTAGTTAATTTTTAGCGCTTGAACTTCTCTCAATTCTTTTTTAATATCGCCAACAAGACCCATATTGGTATCAGTATCAACCTTTAGGGCGGTAATAAGAAATGGTACTTCTTCCTCTCTCTTAGCAGCTCTTTCTGCTAATACAAAAGGTTTAATATCACTTACCTCAGCAAACTTATCATTTAACTGAATTCTCGCTTGTGTACCTGCACTTGCTGCATATCTAGAACTAGGTTTTCCAGCATAAATATACATTACCAAGTTTTTCTTATCAAGCTTTTCCGTCTGATCAGCTTGAGGAAGTCTATTCTCTATCTTTAAGTTATTCTCCCTCATCACTGTTGCAACCATAAAGAAAAACAGTAACATAAATACGATATCAGGTAAAGACGCTGTTGAAATAGCGGGTAATTCACCACCCTTTTTCTTTTTAAACTTAGACATAATTACGTTTTTATGTTATACTTATTTCTTTGGTTCTGCTTCAGAAAGTTTTTCTGGATACATTAACTGTATTTGTTTTATCTGATCCTTAAGTCGATCCTTACTACCAGAGTAGTTTACATCCTTAAGCTCAGTTTCCATTTGAGTAAATGTCTTTCCGTAAAGCCTTTGTGATTCTCGATCTCGTAATTCATTATAAGCAGCAACTAATTCGTTTTGTACCGCTATATAGGTACCATAACTAGTCTCTCTATTGTTACGTAGAGATATTACCGCTTTTTCTGGATTATCCGAAGAAGTAGGATCTTTAGCTCCCTTGCAATAACTACAAGCTTCATCACCATTTCCTCCTCCATTATCTAAGAAAGCAACAGCTGCAGCACGTAAATCCTTTAACTCCATAGGAGCTTCTTCTACTAAAAGGTCATTATTTTTGTTCAATTCTACTACAAAAATATTTTTTTGTTTTAGAATTGGAGGCTCTACTGTTTCATCCAAAGGCGGTGGTAACTTACGACTAATACCTCTATCTGTATCAATGGTTGTAGTAACCAGAAAGAATATAAGAAGTAAAAATGCAATGTCCGCCATAGATCCTGCGTTCACCTCAGGTGCTGATCTTCTTGCCATAATTATTTACCTATTAATTTTTTAACACCTGATAATCCCATCAGGCCAACAGCAATAGCTGCCAAAAAGTAGAAAGCATAAATACCAGCTCCTACCAATTTAGATCCACTTTCAGAAAGTACTTCTCCATCTTTCATTGGAGTTTCAACACCTTCTGCCATTGCATATCCTATACCGATAACGATTAAGAAAGCAACAATCCCAATACCAGCATTTTTTAGACCAGCAGGATTTTTAGCTAAAGCTGAAAAAACAGCAATTAATGTCGCTATTATAATAACAACAAAAATAACCAATGTAAGATTGTACATAGGACTCACCAATGAAGTAGCTTCTGCAAAAGCCGATGAAGATGTATCTTTCACCAAATCTTTCGCTTCTGTAATACCATAGTTATCCATAAGTGTGGTAAAATTACCGTTCATTAAGAACAATAATATCGCACCTATAGCACCTATAGCTAGTACAACGTATGATAAAATTTTTGAAATTTTCATGTGACTAATTTTTATTGGGCTGTAATAATTCAACAACCCTATTTTTAATAATAAATGTTCTAATATCCTATGAAGATTTTATTATCTTAAATAAAATCTAAACAGTCATTTATTATTTCTTGTTTTTGTAAGCTACTAACATATCGATTAAAGTAATCGATGCATCTTCCATATCATTTACTATACTATCAATCTTAGCGATAATGTAGTTATAGAATACTTGTAATATAATTGCAACAATAAGTCCAAATACTGTAGTAAGAAGTGCTACTTTAATACCTCCTGCTACAAGTGATGGTTGCATATCTCCTGCTGCTTCAATTTTATCAAATGCATCAATCATACCGATTACCGTACCCATAAACCCAAGCATTGGTGCAAGAGCGATAAATAAAGATACCCAAGATACATTCTTCTCTAATTGTCCCATTTGAACACCACCGTAAGCAACTACTGCTTTTTCTGCAGCATCAATACTTTCGTCAGCTCTATCAAGACCTTGATAGTATATAGATGCAACTGGACCTTTTGTATTTCTACAAACTTCTTTTGCTGCTTCTACTCCACCACTATTAAGAGCATCCTCTACATTTTGTTGTAGTTTCTTACTGTTTGTAGTGGATAAATTTAAAAAGATAATTCTTTCGATTGCTATCGCAAGACCAAGAATCAAACATAAAAGAACGATTCCCATAAAGCTAGGACCTCCTTCTATAAAACGTTTTTTAAGGTTTTGGTGAAAGGATTCCTCTGCTGCAGGTTCCTCTTCAGCCTGAATAGTTGTTGTTATTGGAGCAATTAATAATTGCACGTTTGCCGTTAACTGGGCTGGAGCAGTGGCTGCTTGCATATTTCCAAAAGCCATTACTGTTGCGATTGCCAGAATAGAAAATAGTCTTTTCATTGCGCTGATTCTTAATTTTAATTAGTTAAAGGGTTAAAGATAAAAAAATATTACAAAATCTATTAAAAATTTAATAATAATGCAGAGAGGAAGGGATTCGAACCCTCGATACGCTTTTGACGTATACACACTTTCCAGGCGTGCGCCTTCGACCACTCGGCCACCTCTCTAGTAAAAAATTTGCCCAAAAAATGGTTGAGCAAATAACAAAAAAAATGTTAACTACTAAAATTTGGGGCGTTAATTTTCTGACATTTCACCTCGTAATGAAGTTTCATAAATGGTTTTGAGCACTTTAAGAGGTAACTTTTCTCCTAATAAATACATCAATTTAGCCACAGCTGCCTCTGTTGTTATATCTTTTCCTGATATAACACCTGCTTTTTTTAATGCAACACTTGTATCATACTTACCCATTTCTACACTTCCTCCTGCACATTGTGTTACATTTATTACAGGTATTCCTTTTTTAATTGCATCAGAAATAATATCCAAAAACCATGATTTGGTTGTAGTATTTCCTGATCCATAGGTCTCAATAATTATACCTTTTATCGTTTCCGAAGAAAAAATACTCCTTAAAATCATTTCATTTATTCCCGGGAACATTTTAATAATTACAATATCATTATCAAAATGCGTATGATATACCATTTTTTTTCTACGATTTGAAACTTGTAAAAAAGAGGTATTTACTTTAAGATGAACTCCAGATTCAACCAAAGTTGGATAATTAAGTGATTGAAACGCTTTAAAATGCTCTGCATTTATCTTTGTAGTTCTATTAGCTCTAAGCAGTTTATATTCAAAATACAACCCAACTTCTGTAATTACTGGCTTTCCTTTTTTTTGTAAAGCTGCAATCTGCACTGCAGTTATCAAATTCTCCTTAGCATCTGTTCTTAGATCACCAATTGGCAACTGAGATCCTGTAAAAATAATAGGCTTACCTAAATTTTCGAACATAAAACTGATAGCTGATGCCGTATAAGACATCGTATCACTACCATGCAATACTACAAAACCGTCATACTTTTCGTAATTAGAATTAATGACACCTCCTAGTTCTTTCCAGCGTTCGACATCCATATCGGAAGAATCTATGGGTTCTTTAAAACTTACGGTCTCTATATTGCAGTCCAATTGTTTTAGCTCCGGAATATTGAGCAATAATTCATTAAAATCAAAAGCTATTAAAGCCCCTGTTTCGAAATTTTTGACCATACCTATCGTACCTCCTGTATAGATCAATAATATATTTGGTGAAGTCTTCATCGCAACCATACATTTATTGGTCTCACAAATGAACAAAATTTATATTAGAATCTGAGACCTATATTCCGAATATATGTTTGGAATTTTCTGTTGTAATTTGGGCAATTTCTTCTGGAGACTTTTCATAAACCTCTGACAACTTTTCTACTACCTGAATCAAATAAGAACTCTCATTTCTCTTACCGCGATATGGAACGGGCGCTAAATAAGGAGCATCTGTCTCAAGAACAATGTTTTCCAAAGAAAACTCATTTAGAAATTTGTCTATCTTACCATTTTTAAACGTAACAACTCCTCCAATACCTAATTTCATGTTATATCCAATAGCTCGTCGAGCATCGTCAATTGTACCTGTAAAGCAATGAAATATCCCAAACAGATCTTCTCCTTTTTCTGACTCTAATACCTCGAACACTTCTTCAAAAGCATCACGACAATGAATTACAATAGGTAGTTTGTATTTTTTAGCTAATTGAATCTGATATCTAAACGATTCTTGTTGTTGTTTTAGAAATGTTTTATCCCAGTATAAATCCACCCCGATCTCTCCTACTGCATAGAATTTTTTATCGCTATCTTCATTTAATCGTTTTGCCAACTCTTCTTCCACATGCTGGAGCTCTTCTTTGTAATTCTCTTTTACATGCGTAGGATGTAGTCCCATCATTAGAAATACATTGTTTGGATATTTGCTTTCAATATCATACATAGATTGCGTATACCCAGAATCAATGGCAGGAACAAAAAAACGTTCTACTCCAACAGAAATAGCTCTCTGCATCATTTTATCCTGGTCTTCTTCAAAAGATTCGCTGTATATATGCGTGTGTGTATCGGTAAGTATCATGCCACAAAAATAACCAAATTTAACTTTCGCCAATGCCTCTTTTAATATAATAAACAACAACATTTTAATTCAATTTTCAGTCTGTTATTAATAACTTTTGTTAGAGTTCAAAATAAATCAGGGTAACATTTTATTCAGTTAAGACATTAACTAATACTGTCTATTTGATGCAATGACTAATAGTAAAACTGAAAAGCAAACTTTATTATCATATAATATCAATTTTAAAGGAGAAAGTCGAAAATCCTAATTAACAATAGAGTAGACATATTCTTAAACTATTTTAAAAATGAAAAATTTATTAAACCTAAATGGGACCAAAGTAATCAGCAGAGATCAGCAAAAAAGTATAACAGGCGGAATGCCACCTCAGAACTGCAGTACAGATAGCGATTGCGCTAGTTTTGGTAGTTGTTTTGTTTGCTTACCTATTGGTAGCTGTTTTATGTTTTTCAACAGTCCTTGTGGTGATTCCAACCCATAATAATATATAACTAAAAAACCCTGATTTCTCAGGGTTTTTACTTTTATAAATGTATTCTAAATAAAAACACATTCAATTAACACTAATAATTCTCTCTACAGGAATAATGGTCGATTGCTTTAGAATTACTGATTTATCAGTTATTCCCCAAATAGTTGTTTCTACTTTTTTAGCACCTTCATCATCTGCAAAAACTATTTTGACCTTTAGATGTTCTAAATTACCCAAACTCAATCCTCTTACCAATTTACGGTATCGATCACGTTTAGATCTCTTATCACTTAGAACTTCCTTATGCGGAAAATGCAGGTGTTTAATTTGTTCTTTTTCTATCGATTGTATGTGATCATTTATCCCCATGACTTATGCTCTTTAAATTATTAAGGAAGTATCATTGTAACTCACTAAAAGTTACATAATACAACGCTTTTATTAAAGAAATTATTGTTAATTAACAATTTAAAAATCAGTAGTTTATAGAAAATTTAAAGTTTTTTTAGCAATTTTTGTGCTTGCTGATAATCCTCAGCTTCTTGTGGCAATAATTTTAATAACTTAGCACATCTACCTATATTTTTCTGCTTCAATTGATTCAGAGCCTCAAACCAGATAGCTTTGTATTTATAGACAGATGTTCCTTCTTGCAGTTTCTCGAAGATCCCGGACGCCTTATCATATTTATCCTGTTCCACCAAAGTGATTCCTAAATAAAAAAGATATTCTGAATTGGAGTTATCATTTTTTAATAACTCGGAAAGATATTTCTCCGCTTCCTGATAGTTTTTCGAATTAAAAGACACTTCAGCTTTCTTACCAATTCCATCTTCACTTCCTCTTTCTGTAATGGATAATTCCGGTATCGCAGCAAAATCATTATACGTTGGACCACTTTTAGTAAATGTATATACTCCTAAAACAATCGCAACACTTGCTGCAACTGCATATATCCAAGAAGGCATTTTTATTACTTTAGTTTCTTTTTTAGCTGGCTTTTTCTCAAAAAACGAATCCCCTACTTTTTTCAAATTCTGTTCTAAATCAGACTGATTCTGTTCTAAATTCAGATTAGCATCCAAATAAGAACTCCATTCCTTATAAACTCTAAATTCTTCAGCAACTACCTGATCTTCCTCGATTATTCGAGATAACGTCTCTTCTTCCTTATTAGAAAGCTCGTCACTAATTTTTCGCTCAAAAAGTTCATATTTTTCTTCTGGGGTCATAACAAATTTTTTATTTTATTATACTTAGGAGCGCTTTGAACCATTTTTGTTAACTGGCCAATACATAGGGACTTCTTCTTGCGGACATACCCATAGGATTGTCCTAATTTTGATGCTACTTCTTCCATAGACTTTATAGTAAAGGTGGCTTTTAACAACTCTTTACAGGCATTTCCTAATTGGTCAAATACTTCTTTAAAAAGCTCATTTCTAGCCTCAAAAACTAAGGTTTCGTTAGCAAATTGAACACTCTCATCGTTAATAGATACTACCTCTTCATTAATTGTTACCTCTTTTGTAGTATTCTTTTTCAACTCATTTAACCACTTCCGTTTACAGAGTAAAAAGAAATAAGCATCAAACGGACAAGTAAGTATTAGTCCTTTTTCTATCGTCTGTTTATAAATTGTAATTAAAACTTCCTGAATTATATCCTGAGCCTTGGATTCGTCTCCGCTATTCTTCCTTATGTATCCTACAACCTTCGGAGCAAATTTTTCATAGATCTCTTCAATTACTCTACTATCATTATTTAAGAGAGCTTTGATATATTTCTGGTCAGCATGTGCTTTGTTAGTTCCCATAAATGATTTGTCTGGACATCTAAATTAAAAAAGTTTTTAAGAAAGAGGGTAACAAAAAATTAGTGTTGTTGATATGAAGATGTAAACAACAAAATTTAGAAAGTCCATATCGGGCAATTAAAACTAAAAAACATGAAAACAAATAGTACAACAATTACATTGCCGAATGATAGTAAGAATGTAAAACAAAAAATGATTAACTTTTTACTTTTAGGTGTAAGTATTCTTTTATTAACAAGCTGTAGTAGCAATGATGACAATGACATTATTGTGGAGCAATTTCTTGATGGATTAGAATTAGAAACTGAGATTATAGAAAATCGTGAAGAAGCTTTACAAACAACAATTCTAAATGCTGGTGGTTCTGGCGAGGTATATGGAGCAGAAGGTACTATCTTATATTTCCCAGTCAACAGCTTTGAAGATCAAAATGGCAATCCTGTTACAGGCGCTGTTACTATAGAATTAATTGAAATCTATGACAAAGCAAAGATGCTACTAACAAGAATGCCTACAAACGGAAAACGCCCTAATGGAGATGTAGAAACACTTGTTTCTGGCGGTGAATTTTACATAAATGCCAAACAAAATGGAGAACAATTACAACTTGTCAATGATTTTATGCTTTTTGCACCTGCAGATGAATTTGATGAGGATATGAGAATCTTTAATGGTCAGAACAATAATTGCGATGGAGACGAAATGCAATGTGATATTGTATGGGAAGAAGATGAACAAGGAGGTTTAGAACCAATCCAAAGAGAAGGTCCTAATGGACAAGGAGTTTCGGGATACGGAGGTTTTATTAGCAACTTTGGATGGACAAATTTAGACCGATGGTATAATTTTGAAGGCCCTAAAACAATAGCATATGCAGATGTACCACAAGGTTTTGATAATACTAATAGCAACGTATACATATCTTATGACGGAGAACCTACAGCATTAGCGCTATTAGATATTTACAACCCAGAAACTGGTTTATTCTCTGAACATTATGGGTTACTACCTATTGGATTAGAAGTACACTTCATTTTTGTATCTGTACAAGATGATCAATATGTGTATGCGATCCAAGGTGCAACCATAGGAGAAAATCATACAGAAGTAATTGGAACTACGACTACTGGAACAGAAGCAGAATTAGTTGCATTAATAAACGATCTCCCGTAGACAAACTTCACACTGGAATATGCATATTAGGTGATGGGGGTTACAGTAAATTTCAGAAAAATTCCGGAAGTTGACCTTCCGGAATTTTAATTCACTAAAGATTGTAATATCTGCGATTTAACTTTTTGTTTATCTTTATTAACACTAACAACAAATCATGAATAGATTTTCGGCTTTATTTACAACCTTATTGTTTCCTTTTCTCTGTATTGGACAAATATTAACTAACGACACCATACCCAGAATAGCACCAATATCCTATGAAATCCAAGGAAATCAAGTAAATTACAAGGCCAAAATGCCTACTCTTAATCAAATTGCTGGTGCTCCTAAGGCTTTCTACACTTATTATTGGGAATTTGGAGATGGTAATTATAGTTTTAAATCAACCCCAACACATACCTATAAAAAAAATGGCAAATATGATGCTAAATTATGGGCAACAAATAACTATGACAACGGAAAACCTCCCGCAAGCAGACCAAAATCTGTAAACGTCGATAACGTACAAGACGAAGCATCTATTGAAGATAATTTTCCTTTCACTGAAGATGATGATTTGATTTTAAAAAGAAATCGCGAACCCATTCCTGATCAAGAAATGGTGTTTATTACTAGCTACAAGAATAATAATAACTATGTCTCCAGTGGGAAATTATATCTGTTTTATAATGACAGACAATTTAAGAATGATAATTTTATTATAGAAGATACTCGATTACATTATGGAGAACGAATCGTTCCTTTGGATGCTGTTACCACCATACTTCCGGAAAATGATGATCGCTCTTTATTAGTTTCAAACAGTACTTCTTCATTATATAATCAAACGCTTTTCGTACAAGACACTACCAAACGAAAAAACTTTCCGCTTACGCTAGAAGAATCAAAAGCCTTATACCGAAGTTATCAGATCATAGAATTTGAGGATATGAAACCAGGAGAAGAGCGCAATATCTTTAGAACATTGAAAACTACTCCAGAGATGATCAAAGATACCAGTGCCATTGTAACGCTAAGAAGTGTATATGTCCCTGACAATAATTTTGATAATCATACCGTAAAGGATACTGAGATGGAAATTGTTACTTCTCATGATCCCAATAAAATGTCCTCTAATGGTTTTTTAATGAATTACCGTTTAGTGAGATTTAAACGATTAAAATTCAAAGTACGATTTCAGAATAACGGAGAAGGTCCTGCTAACACCATAAAACTACAGGTGGATACTCCAGAAATGTTTGACAAATCCTCACTTAGAATTGAAGGCATGTATCCAGAATGCCCAATTTGTCCAAAAGAACGAGAAGTAAATTACAGTTGTCTAGATACTATTTTACAAAAAGATAAAATCATATTTCAATTCAATAGAATTTACCTTCCTGGAAGCGAACAGAAAAATGTAGCCGAAATTGATTCTACTAAAGGTTTTGTAAAATACTCGATGAAATTTGGCAAAAACTTTCATAAGAAAAAGACCCGAAGCAGAACTGCTATTTATTTTGACAAAAACGAACCTATTATTACCAATTATGCCACTACCCGATTCTTACCTGGAGTTTCGATTGGTGTAAAAGCAGGGTATATTACAGTTCCCGAATTAAATAATCAAAGAGAATATTTTGTAGGAGCCACGCTTTCTCCATTCAAATCGTATAGAGGATATTATCAGGCAGAACTGCTATTGTCTGCATCTTCATTTGATGAAATAAGAAATTTTGAAACCAGATCTACGCAAGCTAATGGAATAGAAAATCTTATAGAATTCTCTGAAGCGAACAAATACAATAGTATCTCTGTATATGCTGTACCAGCTTCTTACCGATATAACTTTACCAATTTTTTGGCTATGGGTGCGGGAATTCAATTAAAACTAGATATCACAAGCACAAATGATCAAGAAACAACAGGCACAGGATTTATTATCGAAGAACAAGGACAAATAATCACTCCTGATCGAGATTTAGACTCTTTTGTCGCGCAAGAAATAGATGATAGTTTTACCAATTTTCAAACCGGAGTTTTTGTTGGAATGAATCTAGGAACTATTCGGATCGGACCTAGTCTGGGTGTTAGATACGTATACAATTTCGATACTCCGAATTCTCAAATTCAGTTTTATGGGATTTGGAAATTTTAAATCATTGCTATGGGTTCTTATGTTCCTATGCCTAGAAACTCAAGTACTCCACAGTCAACAAAAAACGCAAACTTCAAAATTCCTGTATGATCAGTTAGATTATTTTTTACAAAATCCATCTACACCTGGATTACTTAGGTTGAGTAAAATAACGCTATCCAAAGAAAATCAACTTATAACCGAAGAAGATAAATTAGCCTGGGTCATCCTTCATGCCAACATGGGATATTACCACAATCAATTTGGAAACATCCCAACAGCTATTGTCTATTACGAAAAAGCATGGAAAACATTCAACAACAATAAGCTCGCAGATTATGATATTATAGAAAATTGTTTGCAACTATTAGGAAACTTATATATCAAAATTGGAGATTTACAAAAAGCAGAAAATACGATTACTAATTATTTATATCTGGCTGAGCAATCTCAAAATACTCCTAAAATAATTTCAGCCATCACGAACCTATCTGTTGCTTATAACAATAAAAGTAATTATCAGAAAGCGATTACAATACTTCTAAAAGGTGAAGAAATAGCTCCAAAAAACGTAAATATCTTAACAAATTTAGCCACTAACTATCTGAATTCCGGATCAATAGAAGAAGCTCGAAAATACGCATCAAAAGCAATCTCGATCGATGTTACCCAGGTAAATGCTTACCAAATCTTAGCAGCAATCGCACTAGAAAACAAGGAACTACAAAATGCAAAAAACTATATCCACAAGGCAAAACTTCAGTTATTAAAAAAACCAAATACATCAGCACGAGATATTGCAAAATGGCAATTAGCTTATATAGATATTCTACTTTCTAAATCAGCATATACAGAAGCATTAAAAAATCTTAAAGAAATCTATGCGTACCTACTTCCTGAATATTCTTCGGATATGGATTTTCCGAAAAAGGAAATTCTTATAGCAGACAGAATCTTAATGAAAGCATTAGATGTACAGGCATATATCCATCAGCAATTAGAAGATCCTATTTTAACCATTAATGCGCTTGAGGCAGCTTTTGAGGTAAACTCAAAATTAAATACCACGTATCCATTACAAAACACAAAAATTATTCAGCATAGTCAAAACCGAAATCGTACCGAAACCTACATTGATCTTTTATACTCTTTACACACTAGCACAAAAGATGCGAAATATGTTGTAAAAGCATTTGAAGCGGCAGAAAATTCTAAAGCACCTTTTGTTAATGAAGCTTTACTATCTAAGCAACTATTAATACAATATAAAAACGATTCGTTAGTAAAGAGAAACAATGAACTTACTAACGAACTAGCAGCATATGACACCTACATCTTAAAGGAAAAACAAAAAGAAGACAAAGCCGATATCTCACAAATTCAAAAATGGACATCGGCATATGAAATGACATCTATCGACCTTAAGGAGGTAACTCAAAGGCTTCAGAAAAAATATCCCAATCTTCTTTTAAAACAAGAAAAAGTTTCACTTTCAGCGCTTCAGGAAAAACTAAAACAAGATGATCTTACTTTAATTGAATACTTTTTTGGCAAAAAAACTGTGTATCAGTTCAAAATTGATGCAAATTCAATTGAAATAACAAAAACTAAAGATATTGAGCATTTTAGAATCATCATCCAAGACTATATCGGTTATTTCAACAAAGCCGCTACTATCACCAATAATGTAAAGGGTTTTGCAGAAAGCAGTTTTGAATTATATAACATATTAAAGGTTCCAAACACTAAAAAAATAGTAATTATTCCTGATGGGTTACTCAATTTTATCCCTTTTGAAACATTATTGACTAAAAAAACTAATGTTCTGAGTTTCGAGAAAATGCCATTTTTACTCAAATCCAGTATTATCAGTTATGAAATTTCTGCAAATAAGTATTTGAGATCAAATAGTAATAATATAAAACCAAAAATTTTAGGAGTCTTCCCGGTTTTTGAAAACACCAATATAGAACTTCCTTTCTCTCTTGAAGAACAAAGCTACATGCAACAAAAATTTGATGGTGTGTTTCTAAAAAAAGAAGAAGCAACCTATGCACGTTTTCTGGATGAGGCAAAAAAACATTCAATTTTACATCTATCTACCCACGCAGAAGCAGGAAGTTTTTCAAGACCAGCCTCTATACAATTCAGAGATCAGAACATCCTAGTAAATCAGTTATACGGATTACAATTAGAAGCTGATTTGGTAGTACTAAGTGCTTGCGAAACTGGTATTGGCACTTTAGCCAAAGGAGAAGGCCCTCTTAGCATTGGCAGAGGATTTCAATATGCCGGAGTACCAAATGTATTGTTTTCGTTATGGAAAGTAAATGACAAAACTACTTCTCAATTAATGCACTATTTTTATCAAAATCTACATCTTTCTAACTCCTATGTCCACGGATTACATAAAGCAAAATTAGATTTCCTTGAAGCAAAAGAAATCTCTAACACCCAAAAATCACCATATTACTGGGCTTCATTTGTATATTATGGAAACTATCAATCTCTGACTGAAGAGAAATCAAATTGGATATTTATAATCGGAGGATTCTTATTAATTATACTATTTTTGTTCGTGATTCGACAAAAATTAAAATGACAACACTCCGCCAGTTTCTAATTGAAAAAGAATATCATCGTATTAAACTTGTGTATACCAAAACCAATCATTTTGAGGTAAAAGCAATGCTTAATGGCATAGCGGGTAATTTTATTGTAGATACTGGAGCGTCTAACTCGTGTGTTGGTTTTGATGCGGTAGAAAAATTTAATCTTTTCGCGCAGGACAGTGATGTAAAGGCTGCTGGCGCTGGTGCTACAGACATGCTTACACAGCTTTCTAAAAAAAATACGCTACAGCTTGGCAAATGGTCAAAAAAAAGTATTTCACTCATTTTATTTGACCTTACTCACGTAAATACTGCACTTATCGCACATCAAGCGGAACCAGTAGACGGTATAATCGGTGCGGATGTTTTAAAAAGAGGAAAAGCCGTTATAGATTATGAACGAAAGTGTCTTTACCTTAAATAACTATTTTTTTTTACACTTCTTCTTCGCAACACATCTATTATTCCACAGAATTCGATGTAAAAATTTAGTTCTAAAAAGCCGTAAGATTGAGTGATTTTTCATAGTGAAACGGAGAAAAATTGTATCGAAATTAGGCTTTTTCTAGAAAATTTATTTGTCTTCGATACAATCCGCCTCGGGCGGATCACTCTGACTGACATAAATTTTCTTACATCGAACTCAGGTTAAATAACTACGCTTTACACTTCACACTATTTACCCAAATTAAGCAAAAAAAACCGCTACAAATGATATGCTAAAAAACCGGTGGCTCTCATTAGTTAATATCATCCTTAAAATTCAGGTAATTATACGTATTGATCAATTTTAATACTCTGTTTAGTTTTGGTAAACAGTGATATCAAAAAATCACATGAACAATTCAATCAATACAACTGGATACATATCTGGTAGATTGCAAAACCTTGATTTCATGAAAATAATACTTATTGGAAGCTTTCCCGTCTGCCTTTCTATATATAACAACCTATCTAAAGACAATCATTTGGAAGCGGTATGTTTTCAGGAATCCGAAGTATCCAATCCTAAGAAGAATTTTTGGCTGACATCAATCCAGAAAGAAGGTTTTGATACATATCTCATTAATAAACAAAATATTAATACAACATTCAAAGCTTGGTTAGAAAATAAAGCTCCTGATTTGGTATTGGTTTGTGGTTTTTCTATCAAGATTCCTAAAGAAGTATTAGAAATACCAAAATATGGCTTCTTGAATGTTCATTTTGGAAAATTACCTGAAAACAGGGGTCCTGACCCACTATTTTGGTCTATAAAACAAGGAAAAAAACAAACTGCAATTACTATTCATCAGATGGATGAAGATTGGGATACTGGTAAAATTCTAGTAGAACAACCTGTCCCTATAATTCCTGGGGAAACCTTGGGAATGGCTAATTCCAAAATGAGTTATATGCTTGATGGGGTTATTCAAAAAACAATTCGGCTGGTAACTGACATTAAAAACTTTACACCTCAGCCAACAAAAGAAATTACATATTACAATAGACCTACAGAAAAAGACACTACGATTTCCTGGGAAACACAATCAGCGGATGAAATAGAAAATTTAGTAAATGCTTGCAATCCCAAATATGGTGGAGCAACCACATATTACCAAGGATCTCCTTTAAGAATTCTAGAAGTTTCTCCTGTAGACAGTCAGCCCTTACTTGGTAAAACCGCTGGTGAGATTATCCACGCACATCCTCAGGAAGGATTATATGTGTATTGTAAATACGGAAAAATACTACGAATAAATGCTATTAGTTCTGATGCAGGCATTCTATCAGGAACAAAATTTGTCCATCTAGGAATACGACAAGGGCATTGTTTTACAACAAGCATAAAAATAAAAAAAGAAGTTTTTATATAAAAGCTTTACTAAACAACTAAATTATTAATCTTTAAATCAAATTATCATGGAAGGATATATTGGAGAAGTACGCATGTTTGGTGGCAGTTTTGCACCAAGAGCTTGGGCATTTTGCGAAGGACAGTTACTGGCAATATCGCAAAACGATGCATTATTTTCAATTCTAGGAACTACATATGGAGGTGATGGAAGAACCTCTTTTGCCTTACCAGATCTAAGAGGGCGTGTGCCAATTGGAGCTGGGCACGGGCCTGGGTTATCAGATCATCGAATAGGACAAAAAAGTGGAGCTGAAAACAATACATTAAATATTCTACAAATGCCTTCTCATAACCATATCGGTATTATTAATTCAACATCGGTTGCCAATATATCCATACCTGTATTGGCGGATGCGGCTGATCTTGCTGATCCATCTAATGCCACTTTAGCTACTTCAGAAGATACCAATGGTTCAGAAGTCAAGACCTATAGCAACCAAGCCGCAGATGCAAATCTTGCTCCGTTTACTGCTCCATTAGCAGGAGGTGTCGATATTGGCCAAACTGGAGGAAATCGACCTGTAAATAATATGCAACCCTGGTTAAGTACTTATTATATTATTTGTTTGCAAGGGATTTATCCTTCTAGAAGTTAAAAAAATTAAAATCAACTATTAAAAACACAAGATTATGGAAGGAACAATGGCAGAAATCAGAATATTTGGTGGGAGTTTTGCACCGAGAAATTGGGCATTTTGTGCAGGACAATTAATGCCAATCAGTCAAAATCAAGCTTTATTTTCATTGTTAGGCACTATCTATGGCGGAGATGGGAGAACTACATTCGCACTACCAGACCTAAGAGGTCGCGTCCCAATAGGCCCTGGAACTGGACCAGGCCTAACTAATCGTAGAGAAGGGCAAAGAGGAGGTGCGGAGTATAATATTCTAAATGCTAATCAATTACCATCTCACAACCATACCGCTACTTTTAATGCGAATGCTGTTGCCAATATATCAGTCCCTGTATTAGCAGATGCAGCAGATCTAGCTGATCCATCTAATGCTACTTTAGCTACTTCAGAAGATACTGGCGGCTCGGAAGTAAAAACTTATAGTAATCAACCTTCCGATGCTACATTAAAACCATTCACAGCTCCATTGGCTGGAAATATTGATGTAGGCTTAACTGGTAATAATCAACCAATAAACAATATGCAGCCTTGGCTGTCAACATATTACATCATATGTCTTCAAGGAGTTTTTCCTTCAAGAAGTTAAATTATTATAATTCCATTTTTGTTAATATCAGTAAGGGTTCTAACATCTTTACTGATATTACAACTACAACATTAATAAACTTTCCAACTATTAAGATTAAATAATATTTTAAGAATTACAACAGTTTTTTCATCAAAAAACGGATGGAATCAAACGAATGGAAATTGGAAAAACATCTAAGAATGGAATATTAATTGAACATGCACAGCTACAGCTACCCTTGACGGGGTATTCTAAAAGTCAAATTACAACTACAAAAACTACTCCTTTTGAAACTCCTAATAACTTTACGTGTTCTGGAGATTATTTCAATTTAATATTTAAAAAATTATGGATTAACAGACAGTTATCAAATGATTTTTATGTAATAGTAAAAAGATCTGATAAGGACACTTTATTATAAACGAGTATTTCTACCTATTTCCTTAAGCTCTGATTCATAGTATCTTTGAACTATGACAATAGTTATAATGACCCCAAACAAAAAAAGAAATATTATGATGAAAGTAATTCCGATTGCCGTGTTGGTAATCATATTGATCGCTTTAGGTATGAATATTTACCTATTATCAAGATTTGTTTAAAATTCAAGGGAATCGTGTACTTTACATTCCAGTTCTGATGGCCTCTACAGGATCTAATCTTGCAGCCATCCAAGCTGGAAAAATACCTGCGATCAAGCCTATTAAGGTTGACCAAAACATTCCCCAAAACATATTTGACGTAGAAAGTATAAATTCGAAATCGCCAGTCATACTAGAAGCTCCTTTTGAGATTAACCAAACCAAAATTAATCCTATCAAACCTCCAAAAACTGCAAGTATTACAGCTTCAAATAAAAATTGAAGTAAAATAAATTTTCTTTTAGCTCCCAATGCTTTTTGGATTCCTATAAGATTGGTTCGTTCTTTTACACTAACGAACATAATATTGGCAATACCAAAACCACCAACCAACAGAGAAAACATACCGATAAAAGCACCTATTCGAGACATGGTTCCTGTTATATTATCTATAAAATCGGTAAACCCCTGTAATTGATTTATGAAAAAATCATCAATTTCATCGGGTTTTAAACCTCTATAAGAACGAACTTTTTGGGTTAAGGAAGCCACAAATTCCGGAACATCAATTCCCGTTTCGGGTTTAATAATGATCATAGGAAACGTAAACTTATTATTATCTCCATAAATTCTTCTCACCAAATTTACAGGCAATATTGCTGAAGTATCTTTGGATTCTCCAAAAAGACCACTCCCCTCTTTCTTTAAAACACCTATTACTGTAAACTTTCTTCCGTATACGCGAATTTTCTTACCAATGGGAACACTCGTTCCGAATAAACTATTGGCAATCTCATCTCCAATTACAATAACAGGAGCGCCACCATTGGACTCTTGCTCATTAAAAAATCTACCTTTAACTACCTGTAATTCTTCTATATCATAATAATCATGAGTAACAGGAGCCATACTCACATTACTGATGCTTTTATCATTGTATTTTATAACCTCCTGACCAACATTTAATAAAAAACTCGCCGCCTTAAGCTTGGGCATAGTTCTTTTAACAAGTTGATATTCTTCAAAAGTAACATCTGGAAATTGTTCTCTTTTCCAATCAGGCACATCCGTAGGACCGAACGAAACTCTGGTAAGATATATAGTACTATTATCTAAAGAACTGATACTTCCCTTTATTTCTTTTTCCAAAGAATCAACAGCGGCAAGAACTCCAATGATAGAGAAAATACCAATCGTCACCCCTAACAAAGAAAGAAAAGTTCTTAATTTATTGTTTCTAAGAGCATTAATCGCAAAATTAAAACTCTCTTTTAACACTCTAAGATAGATAAGCATGTACTATTTTTTGAACAATATAAAGATAGGACGTTTTCCTTATAGTTTTGTTACAAAATATCTAAAACAATTACTGATAATGGGTTGTCTAATTGGTAACTAAATTGCTACTTTTGCGTTTTACTAACTAAAAACTGTCATGAGCAACACAAAAACCGCTAAATCCGCATTAATTTCTGTATTCAGTAAAGATGGATTGGCACCTATCGTAAAAAAATTAGATGAACTTGGTATTACTATTTATTCTACAGGTGGTACTGAAAAATTCATAAAAGATCAAGGAGTTGAAGTCATCCCTGTGGAAGATGTTACTTCATATCCTTCAATTCTTGGTGGTAGAGTAAAAACTTTGCACCCTAAGGTCTTTGGTGGAATTCTGAATCGCCAAAATAACGATAGTGATGTTGCAGAACTTGAACAGTATGAAATTCCACAGATTGATATCGTCATTGTTGATTTATATCCTTTTGAAAAAACAGTTGCTTCTGGAGCATCGGAGCAAGATATTATTGAAAAAATAGATATCGGAGGGATTTCTTTAATTAGAGCTGCTGCTAAAAATTTTGCTGATGTAACCTGTGTAGCTTCGGTTGATGACTATGCTGAATTTTTAGAAACTATTTCTGAAGGTAATGGTAGTATTTCTCAGGAAGATCGTAAACGTTTTGCTGCTAAAGCTTTTAATGTTTCTTCACATTATGACAGTGCTATTTTCAATTACTTCAACAGTGATCACGAAATTGCTTCGCTTAAAATAAGTGAAACCAAAGGAAAAGTGTTACGCTATGGAGAAAACCCTCACCAAAAAGGATTTTTCTTTGGGGACTTTGATGCAATGTTTGACAAACTACATGGTAAAGAATTATCATATAACAACCTTCTTGATGTAGACGCCGCTGTAAACTTGATGAATGAATTTAAAGGAGAAGCACCTACTTTTGCAATACTTAAACACAACAATGCATGTGGTTTAGCACAGCGACCAACTATACATCAGGCATATGTAGATGCATTAGCAGGTGATCCTGTTTCTGCTTTTGGCGGTGTACTGGTTAGTAATTCTGAAATTGATACTGCTACGGCAGAAGAAATTCATAAATTATTCTGTGAAGTAGTAATTGCTCCTTCTTATAGTGCTGAAGCTTTAGAAATTTTAAAAGGAAAGAAAAACAGAATCATTCTGATCCAAAAAGATATTGAGTTACCAAAAACACAAGTTCGTTCTTGTCTTAATGGAGCTTTAGTGCAGGATAAAGATTTAAAAACTGATGCTACGGAAGATTTAAAAACTGTTACTAAAGTTGCTCCAACAAATGCACAAGTAGAAGATTTATTATTTGCTTCAAAAATCTGTAAGCATACTAAATCCAACACTATTGTATTTACTAAAGGAAAGCAATTGTTAGCAAGTGGAACAGGTCAAACATCTAGAGTTGATGCTTTAACGCACTCTATAGAAAAGGCAAAATCATTCAATTTTGATCTTAACGGAGCTGTAATGGCGAGTGATGCTTTCTTCCCATTTCCTGATTGTGTGGAACTTGCAGACAATGCAGGAATCAAAGCTGTCATACAACCAGGTGGTTCTATAAAAGATCAATTAAGTATAGATTACTGTGATGCAAACGGAATTGCAATGGTAATGACCGGAACACGTCATTTTAAACATTAATTTTAGTACATTTACTCAATTCTAACCCTTTTTATTGTTTTATATGGGATTTTTCGACTTCTTTACTGAAGAAATTGCTATAGATTTAGGTACTGCGAATACCTTAGTTATTCATAACGATAAAGTGGTGGTCGATAGTCCATCTATTGTTGCTCGTGATATTGTTACTGGGAAAATAATTGCCGCTGGTAAAGAAGCAGCAATGATGCAAGGAAAAACACACGAAAATATAAAAACCATTAGACCGCTTAAGGATGGAGTAATTGCGGATTTTGATGCTAGTGAGAAAATGATAAGTATGTTTATCAAAGATATTCCGGCATTGAAGAAAAAAATATTTACTCCTGCACTACGCATGGTGATCTGTATTCCATCTGGAATTACAGAAGTAGAGATGCGAGCAGTAAAAGAAAGTGCTGAGCGTGTTAATGGTAAAGAAGTATATCTTATTCACGAACCTATGGCAGCAGCTATTGGTATTGGTGTTGATATAATGCAGCCTAAAGGAAATATGATTGTAGATATCGGTGGAGGAACAACTGAAATTGCTGTAATCGCCTTAGGAGGAATTGTTTGTGATAAATCCGTAAAGATTGCGGGTGATGTTTTTACTAACGACATCATATATTACATGCGTACACAACATAATTTATATGTAGGTGAACGTACAGCAGAAAAAATAAAAATACAGATAGGTGCAGCAACAGAAGATCTGGAGTTACCACCAGAAGAGATGAATGTACAAGGACGAGATTTACTAACAGGGAAACCAAAACAAGTACAAATTTCGTTTCGTGAGATTGCAAAAGCTTTGGACAAATCAATTCTTAGAATTGAGGATGCAGTTATGGAAACACTATCGCAAACTCCTCCTGAACTTGCTGCAGATATATATAATACCGGGATTTATTTAGCAGGTGGAGGATCTATGTTAAGAGGACTCGACAAAAGATTGTCTCAGAAAACCGATTTACCGGTTTACATTGCCGAGGATCCATTAAGAGCGGTAGTTAGAGGAACAGGAATTACTCTGAAAAATATTAATCGCTATAAGAGCGTATTGATTAAATAATAGTTTTCAGAAAATTATAATTAGAATATACCTAAAATCTATTTTTTACGTTATTCTCCTTTGATTGTTTTTAATGTATGTAAAAACACTATTAAAAATAACGAAATCATTATTTTTAGAATTTAGTACCTCATAACCCATGCAGCAGATTATTAATTTTTTAATACGGAATAAAAACTTCCTATTATTTCTGCTTCTATTATTCTTATCCCTTATTCTAACCATACAATCGCATAGTTATCATAAGAGTAAATTTATAAGTTCTACAAATTTCCTTACAGGTGGAGTTTATGGATGGAGGTATTCTATAAACAATTATTTTGGACTTAAAAGTGAAAATGAACGTTTGCTAGAAGAAAATGAACAACTCCGAAATCAAATAAGTTGGCTAACTGCAGACACCATTGCTACAAAGTTTATAGACACTACATCATTTAATAAACCTTTTACTTTCATAAAAGGAAACGTATTTAGAAATGATTACAGTAAAACGGACAATTACATTTTAATCAATAAAGGAGAAAAAGATGGAATTGAGGAGGATATGGGAGTCATTACTGATAAAGGTATTATTGGTATTGTAGAAAACACTTCAAAAAACTACAGTAGAGTTCTTTCTATTTTAAATAGTAACTCTAAAATTAATGCTGGTTTAAAAAATTCAAATCAATATGGATCATTAGTCTGGAATGGTAAAGATCCTAACATTGTGCAATTAGAGACTGTACCTAGGCAAGCAATTTTACAAAAAGGAGATACTATCATTACCAATGGTCGCTCAACGATTTTTCCTCGTGGCATAGGAATTGGTACCATCCTAAATTATAAGCTAGATCAAAATCAGAGTTATTTTTTAATTGACGTACAGCTATTTAATGATATGACTGATATTGGTTTCTTATACGCCATAAAAAGCAATGATGTTTTAGAAATTAAGTCTTTAGAAAACCCCAAAATAGATGAATAATAACGTTCTTTTATATATTGGCAGATTCTTCAGCTTGGTTTTGGTTCAGGTTTTTATTCTCAATCATATTAATTTTCTAGGATACCTTAATCCATACATATACATTATTTTTATACTATTAGCTCCAATTAATATAAACAAAAGCTTGTTCCTTTTTCTAAGCTTTATTCTGGGACTTACGATAGATATGTTTGGTGACTCTGGAGGTGTTCATGCTACCGCATGTATTGTTATAACCTATATACGTCCGGTAGTTCTAAGATCGGTTTTTGGTTTAAGCTATGAATTTCAAACGGTCAAGCTCAGTAAAGTTGGTTTTGGGCAACGATTGGCGTATGTCACTTTAATGGTTTTCATGCACCATATTATACTTTTTTCATTAGAAATATTTAACTATTCTCATACACTAATAATAGCAAAAAAAACGTTATTTTCTAGTCTATTCTCCATCATCGTAATTATGTTGGTTTTGGTATTGTTTAGAAGAAAAGATTCATGAGAAAATTATTACTTTATCTTATTATAATGAGCACTGGTATTGTTTTTATTGCCAGACTCTTTTATCTACAAATTTACAACACTTCTTTTGCTGCTCTCTCAGATGACAATGCTATCAAAGTATTATACGATTATCCACAACGTGGAGCAATTTATGATAGGAATGGTAAACTTTTAGTTACCAATCAACCATCGTATGATGTTATGGTAATACCAAGAGAATTAAAGCCTTTTGATACTCTAGAATTTTGTTCTATCCTTAAAATAACAAAAGAGAAACTTGTAAAACAATTGAATAAAGCCAGAGTATATTCTCCTCGTGTTCCTTCTGTAGTTATTCCTCAGTTAACAAAAGATGAGTATGCTTATTTACAGGAAAAGATGAGGAAGTTTGATGGGTTTTATATCCAGAAACGTTCTCTTAGAGATTATCACACAGTAAATGCGTCTAATGTACTTGGATATATTGCAGAAGTAAATGATGGGTTGATAAAAAAGGATCCTTACTATCTTTCTGGCGATCTGATTGGAATGCAAGGAGTAGAAAAACAATATGAAAACGAACTTAGAGGAATAAAAGGAATAAAAAGGATTCAAAAAGATAGATTTAACCGAGATATTGGTCCCTATAAAAATCGCAAATATGATACACTACCTGTTAATGGAAAAGATCTAACCATTACTATTGATGAGGAACTACAGGCATATGGACAAAAACTAATGGAAAATAAACGTGGTGGTATTGTAGCACTAGATCCTGCTACCGGAGAAATTCTCACTTTAATTACCGCTCCAAGTTATAAACCAGAATTATTAGTAGGCCGAAAAAGATCTCCTAATTACACAAGGCTGCACTATGATTCTATTTCCAGACCATTATTTGATCGAGGTGTAAAAGGTGAATATCCTCCAGGATCTCCATTCAAAGCTATTACCGCACTGATTGGGTTACAAGAAGGCGTTGTAGACACCAGAGAAAGTTTTTCTTGTAATCATGGATTTCGATATGGAAAAAAAGCTAAACTTGGTTGTCATTCTCACAGAAGCCCATTAAGTATGATTCCCGGTATTGCGCAATCTTGTAATGCATATTTTGCGAATGTATATCTAAGAAGTATTAACAAATATGACACTCCGCAAGAGGGTATCGACAATTGGAAAAAACATGCGGAAAGCTTTGGATTAGGAAACTATTTAGGTAATGATCTATCCAGTGGTAGTAAAGGATTAATTCCTGATTCTAAATTATACAACAAGCAATATAAATATCCAAAATACAAATGGTATGCTACCGCTACCATATCTAATGCTATTGGTCAGGGAGCAGTATTAGCAACACCTATACAATTGGCTAATATGACTGCCGCTATAGCCAATAGAGGCTATTTCTATACTCCTCATATAATCAAAGCCATTGACGGTCAACCTATAGAAATAGAAAACTTTACAAAACCAAAATACACCACCATAGACAAAGAACATTTTGAACCTGTAATTGAAGGGATGCATCAAGTATACACTCAGGGTACTGCTAAGTCTTTGCAAATAGAGGATATAGAAATTTGCGGAAAAACAGGTACCGCAGAAAATTACACGAAGGTTAATGGACAAAGAATGCAATTAACAGATCATTCCGTATTTATTGCTTTTGCACCTAAAAAAAACCCTAAAATAGCTATCGCAGTTTTTATAGAAAATGGATATTGGGGATCTAGATACGCTGGTAAAATTGCCAGTTTAATGATAGAAAAACACATAAAAAGGTCCATATCCAGGACCGATCTTGAAGACTGGGTACTAACCCACAGTCTTGAAGAAGAATATGCAAAGCCATATAGCGGAGAACCTTTTAAAATTAACCAATAATGGCTAAATCGACTATTGTAGCCATAGACTGGTTAACTGTGTTTCTATTTTTATCATTAATCGGTTTTGGATGGGTAAATATATATTCTGCATCTTATGATGATGAAGTTTTCTCTTTGACCGATTTTTCCAGACCATATGTAAAACAATTATACTGGATCGTCTTAAGTGTTATAATTGTAATTATCACTCAAGCAATCGAAACCAAATTTTATGAACGATTTGCAGGCCTAATTTTTGTAGTATCCTTGGTATCACTTTTAGGACTTTTTATTTTCGGAAAAAATGTAAATGGAGCAACATCTTGGTATGCTTTTGGCCCTGTCGGGCTGCAACCATCGGAATTTGCAAAAGCAGCTACTGCGTTAGCACTAGCGAAGTTCTTAAGTGATATGCAAACAAATATTAATTTGATTAACCATCAGCTAAGAGCATTCTTAATTATAGCATTACCAGCGTTGATTATTATACCTCAGCCAGATCCTGGAAGTGCGTTAGTATATGCTGCATTTTTCTTTCCATTATACAGAGAAGGTCTTGCAGCTACCTATCTAATTATTGGAGCCTCTGCTGCTGCCCTATTCATACTAACTTTATTATTTACACCTTTATGGGTAGTTCTTGGTATTGGAGCCGTTATGCTACTAATTTTAATTAAAAACAGAAAACAAAAACCAAGATACTCCAGATATTTACTAACTATTGTGGTGATTACGGGATTTTGCTTTTCCGTAAACTATATTTTTAATAATGTTTTCGAACAAAGACATCGAGATCGTTTCAACATTGTTCTCGGAAAAGAAGTAGACTCTAAAGGTATTGGTTATAATACAAATCAAAGTCAAATTGCTATTGGTAGTGGAGGATGGACTGGAAAAGGATGGAAAGAAGGTACACAGACTAAAGGTGGCTTTGTACCAGAACAACATACAGATTATATTTTTAGTACTGTTGGAGAAGAGTGGGGTTTCCTTGGTGCAGCTACCGTGGTTATACTGTTTATTGGCTTACTCATAAGACTTCTGTATTTAGCCGAACGACAGAAATCCCAATTTAGTAGGGTTTATGGATATAGCGTAGTAGGTATTCTATTTGTACATTTTGCCGTAAATGTAGGAATGGTTACAGGTTTGCTTCCGACAGTAGGAATTCCTCTTCCGTTTTTTAGTTATGGTGGTTCAGGATTGTGGGGGTTTACACTTCTACTTTTTATCTTTGTAAAATTAGATGCGAATCGGGTTAACGAATGGTAGTCATCAGAATTTCCAGCCGTTTTTATTAGAAGACGCTTCTAGTTTATTTTCTATAGTATCTGGTAACTCCTGGAAAAAGTCAATCCCGGTTAGTTTTTCGATGCTATCGGTAGTAACAACAAAATCTTCTAAAGGCCTATCTGAATCCTCATGAGGAATCAAAAATGCTATCATTTTTGAGTTTTTAGAGTTCTTATTAAGAATTACTTTATAAAAATATTTCGGCACAGAAACCGCTTCATAACCAATTGTCTTAAGATCATCCGTTAAAACTCCCCCTGTGATCACATAAACACCATCATACTTACTTGCCCAATACCGGACTTTTTGCTCTAAATAATTCCAAACACCAGCATTAAACTCATGATTCTGAGGAGAAACATTAGAAGTAAGAAAAGTTTCCTCAAAAGCATCATACGAAAACCCTCTATCCCCAGCAGGGCATAAATGGCCTCTATCATATCCTGAGTTCTTATAGTTTCTCCAATCTGCCGAAGACGACCTTACCTTATTATCAACTTCAAAAAAAGGTCTCTTGAATTCATTTTTGACTAGATGTTCTTTTTTTAATTCATAAGCTACCCACTCTGGTTGCTCATGTTTTTCGGAATAGGATAAAGAGTAGTTATCATGCGATACCACAATACCTGTTGTGGATGTTGGAAGATAAAAAAAACTAAGTTCTTTATTTTTAACTATCTGCTCCGTTGCATCTTTCGTATTAGTTACATCTATTTTTTTTTCTATATAATAGAAGCCAACGGTAACAATAATAACCAACAACGGATATATAAACTTTCTTTTCAAATTTCGATTTTTAATGATTATCACTAGTCAATTCACAAAAGTATCAAAATCAACCTACATTCAGATAAGGTTTGTTTTTTTAGATTATAATTAATCAAGAAAGTTACTATCTATTATTGTCTGAAGCGCAAAGTGTCGAATAAAACCAAACTTTAACACAAATCAAGCACTACGTTTTTGGAGTGTTTTAAAAAACTATAAACATTTGAATAACAGTATCTTAATACTGTAAATTAACATAAATAAATTATAAAATTACGGTTATTCCATTCCTATTTTATGTAGTATCCTCGTCGAGTATACGTTTTAAAATTTCTAATTTAGAAGGCTTTTAATTTTGAAAATTATTTTTTCGAAATATCTGATATCAAGAGAAATCAGCCTATAAGTTGACATGGGGCGATCAACTTTTATAGTATCTTTATCAGAAGTGAAGCACACGAAAACAAAATCATCTTAAAGGATACATGAAAAACAACATTGAAAATATAGTTGAAACTGTTTTAATTCAGAACAGGATCAGCAACTACGACAAAAAGGATTTAGAACTACAATTACAAATACATCCCAATTATCCAAGTTTTCAATCTATTACAGATACACTGGATTATTTTAATATCGATAATATTGCTGTAGAAGTTCCTATAGACGCTTTGGACCAACTCCCTAAAAGTTTTGTTTCATTAGTACAAAAGGATAACACAGAAGAGATTGTTTCTGTTATTAATAAGAATGGAAGCATTCAATTGAAACATACAGATCTTGAGAATACAAAATTCACCTATGAAGAATTTAAGAAAATATGGGTTCCTAAGGTAATAGCCGTAGAGCATAACACAGGAAAAAGTGCTATTTTCTCAAAAGAATCTCTTATTCAGAACGTTCTGTTTGGAGCTTTGTTAGTGAGTTCAATTATCGCTTTAGTTTTTAAACCGTTTGATCTTTACCAAATACTATTTTTATTATTATCTATTTCTGGAGTTGTTTTTAGTCTTTTTGCTGTTAGAGAAAGTTTAGGTATACAGTCTAATACTATGCATCAGTTTTGTACATCTGTAGGGAACTCTAATTGTGGGGATGTAATTAATAACAATACAGGGAAACTGTTTAAGAACTTTTCATTAGCAGACGCAAGTATTGTATTTTTTGGCATTCTAACCATATACCAACTATTTTATGGCTTTGATAGTACCTTACTATTGCCAACCCTTATCGGAATCCCCTTCATTGTATATTCCCTATATTCTCAAGCATTTATTATAAAAAAATGGTGTGCAATATGTATAGCTATTAGTACCATATCTACTGGTTTAATTGTAGTTGCTTTACTTGGTCTTTCTTTTAACTTCACCTTAGTATCCATTGCTGCTTTTGTCATGGTTTCTGCACTGGCTACTTTAGGTTATATTCATGTGAAAGAGAATATGGTCGAGAACAAAGATTATAAAGGCGATAATATAAAGCTTAATCACTTTAAGCGTGATAGACAGATATTTGATTACTTATTAAGTATATCTGATAAAATAGAAGACAATACTTCAATTGCTAATGAAATTGTCTTAGGTAACCCTAATGCTAAATTTAAGATTGTAAGTCTAACCAATCCTATGTGTGGTTACTGCAAAGGTGCTTTTGAAGCATACACTCGCGTATTAAGGACGATGAGCGAACAATTACAAATCGTTATACGATTGAAAGTATCATTAGATGATCTTGATAATCAAGCGACTCAGATAAGTTTACGATTAATGGAGCTATATCATGATAACGGATCTGATAGTTTTATTAATGCATATAGTGAATGGTTTAATGATAGAACTTTTAGTACCTGGATAAAAAAGTATGGAACTCCAAAAAATAATGAACACCATATTGGAGTTCTTAAAAATCAATCCGAATGGGCAGAAAAGAATAATTTATTCTATACTCCTGCTTCTCTTATAAACACCTCGATATACCCTAAAAAGTATAGCTATGATGAGTTTTTTCACTTTACTAGTATGATGATTGAAAATCAAAATGAACACGATTATGAAATTGAAGAAAAATCAGTAGGTGTTTGATTAAAATACAATCCAACTTAAATCGAATTATATGTTATCAAAAATTTTAGCAGTAAAAGGTGTTCAGGAATTGAACAAAAAACAACAAAGATCGGTCAAAGGAGGTATTACATTTCCTGTATCAGATGATTGTGGATGTATCGTTATGGGACGTAATGGATATCTTGAAATTATCGCAGTATCCTGCAGCAGCACATGTCCTGATGGTACTGATCCAATTGGCGGCTTAGGATTTTAAACAATTAAAAATTTCCTATAAACCAGAAAAGAAACTTTTCTTTTTAGAAAAGCTAAATTACGAAAAGAAGTATTATATACTCTTTTTCTTCACACACTCACTCAGATATTTCCCCGAATGTCTTTAAACTTTTGGGGAATATTTTTTTTTAACTCTTAAACCTATAATTATGTTACAATCAATTTTAAATCTTACCGAGGTTAAAACATTAAACAAGACACAACAAAAATTAATTTCTGGAGGCTATATACCTACCTTAGAACAATTCTGTTGTGGACCACGTTCTCAAGGGTGGTGGATTCAGCAATATCCCTTTCTAGGAAATGATCCTTATTACACTTGCACTTACGACGTGTGTAATTAATAAATGAGCTTGATAAGTTTTCATTTCTAAACAGAAAATAATCTCGAAGCCTTTAAATCAGGAAATAGTTTAACCCCAATACCAATTAATTAAATAAAACGTAAACTGTTTTGTCTTCTCAATAATCCATTCGATTATAGTGAAGAATGTCAGTGTGGTTTTTTATTGCCATACTTATTGGATTTTATCCTTTTCAATATCAAAACTTTAAAACAAATTAATTATGTTAAACGATTTTTCAAAATTAAACGGAATCAAGCTTCTTAAAAAAGAAGATCAAAAATCAATTAATGGAAGTAGTTCAGGATGTCCTACAGAGTGTATTACTGATAGCAATTGTTGTCCTGGAAAAATCTGTGTTGGTTGTATTTGCACATATCCAGGTGGGCCTTATTAACCCAATAAATAAGAAATCAATATTATCATATAAAAACTTTTCAAACTTAAAAATCATGAATCAAATTCTAAAAATTAAAAAAGCGAAAAGACTAAGTAAAAAAGAACAACACTCTGTAAATGGTGGTTTTGGGAACATCATTATATGCACTATGGAGACTGACGGACAAACTTGTTTCGATACTCCTTCAGGAAATCCTGGTATTTGTATGGACGGCGTTTGTTATGATTGCTAACATTATAGAAGTAAATACATTTACTTCGCATGTTAGAATGCAATATTTTTCAATATCAAAACTCTAAAAAAACCTAGAAATTATGAAACAAATCAAAAAGTTAGAAGGAGCTAAAACACTTTCTAAAAAACAACAACAGGATGTAACTGGCGGCGTATATGTTCTTGCTAAAAATCAAAACAGAAGACGACGTTGTGATCCAGCACTAAGTTGTTGCTATCATAATGGATATACATGGGTACAAGGACCTCCTTGTTTCTAAGAAATTTCCGTTTTGTTAAAGAGCAAGACGTAAGATTTTATGAAAGGATTAAATCAATGATTTAATCCTTTTTCTTCTTTGATATAATTAATTCGTGATTATATCGCTATTAGTCTATAACCAATAACAACTCTTTTGCTTTATTATAATTAAAATTAGTGGAATCACTAATTATACTAGAAAGTGTTTTCTTTAATTCTACCTTATCATTCATCCTTAAATATATCAAGCTTTTATACCATAAAGCCTTAGATTTATCTAAAGAAACAGAATGCAATAGCTTATCAAAACTACTTAGCGCATCTTTTGTCTTATCTAATTCGAGATATGAAATTCCTATATAACTATATATTAACGGATCATTATTTTCTTTTAAATAATCTTCGAAAAAAGTGATCGCTTTTTCATACTTCTTAGCTTTGAAGGCTATAATCCCATTATTCAAAAATTCATTTTGAGATCCTCTTTTAACTATAGAAGGAAGATCATTTTCTGTATAATATTTTGAGTACAAATCAGTGGTAGATGAATTTTGATTTAAAAAAATAGCAGATAATAATACAATGGTAAAAATACCAGCAATAGAAGTAATGAATATTCGTCTTCTTAACGAATACTGTGATTTTTTATACCTTTTTCCTGCAGTACTTATATTGGATTTTATTTCAGTAGCTTCATTACTCTTAATGTAATCTTCTATATCATTTCTTGCCTGTTTATTTTTAGTTCCCTTCAAAGAAAGCCAGCTTTCCTTGTTTAAATGATGATTAATTTCATTAGCTAAATTCACCTCCTTTTTCAACTCCATATCCTTTGACATCATTAGCTCAAACTGTTCTTGCTCTTCAGAAGTCATATAACCACACAAATAGGCTTCAATTTTCTTATATATCTCTTCGTCCATTTTTAACTTAAATCTTGATATTTACTATCTCTTTTAATAAGCTCTGCTAAGCGTTTTTTGCATTTAAAAACCCTTTGGAAAGCTACATTTTCTGATGAATAATTAAACTTCTCTACAATTATATCATACGACACTTTATTAAAATAATCCTTTAAAAGTTTGATACAATTATCCGAGAGTTGATTCATCTTTTCCTCAAAAAGTTCCCAACGTTCTTGTTCCAAAATAAACGAGCTATGTTTATTTTCTTCAATGACTAGTTCTTTTACATCTGTATTTCTTACCCTATTTTTTCGTTTATTTAATTCTTTACGCCAAAGATTTTTACAAACGGTAAATAAATATCCTTCGAATGTGGATGTGATTTCAAATTTTCTAACTTTTAATCTAACAATTAACTGAAATAAAGCATCTTGAAAAACCTCTTCTGCATCTTGATAACCTCCTTTATTTTTTCTTACAAAAGATAAAACTGGCTGGAAGTTATTCTTATAAATCTCGTCAATCACAGATTGATCACCAGATAAAAGACCTTCCAAATAGTTTTTACTTTCTAATTTTTGCATTTTCGTAATCTTCTGAGGATATTTATTATTAATATTATCTATAACCTGACTCTAAAGAAAGACTAAACTAATATATTATCAATTCTTTATATAATTCATTTAGCAAAAATCGCTCCTAAGAATGAAAAAAATCATAAACTCTTAGGGTAAGAATTTCAATTTGTTGTAACTATATTATATAAAGAATAGATAATATTTAAACTTTAAAAACTAGTATGAAAACAAAAAAAGTAATTTGGGGATTGTTGATTTCATTTATCACTATAAGCTGTTCTACAGATGACTCCCTCATTGAAAATGAAAAAAACACGAAAAACTCACTCAATAAATCTTTCTATTTCGATCCAGAAGATCTAGGAGAAGAACATGAATACGGCATGCCTTTCGATAATAGTTATGAAGGTGAAGGCTTAATAATAAAATTAGTATATCATACAGAAAACGAAGATAAGCGAACAAAAATTCGTAGGGAGTTTTCAAATAAACATTCTGATTTAGTCTTGGTCAAAATAGCAACACCAGAATCTGAAGTAGAACATTGGTTTTTGACATACTTGTCTGGAATAGATTATTCTAGAGGCGCACAAGATTTACCAGAAGAAGATGACGATCCAAGTACAATTGATCTTTTATATGAATATAGAAACATTATTTCAAAAATTAGATCAAATGACAGAATTAATATATATGAATAATAAAACTTCATATAAGTTTTAAAAATATATTAAATAAGTGGTATAAGGGTATATAATTTTTATCTTGGAGTAGAACTATATACCCTTTTTATTGATGCATTTAAAAAGTTACTATTTACTCCTAACACTTTTTATTCTTTATCTTCACTCTAATGCACAAACTGCTACCAATTGGGAGACTATTTTAGCTTCGGATCTAACTATAGTACAAAAGCGTACTAAAATTGATTCTTTAGTTAGCTTTTACAAAAAACAAGGAAACGATTCTTTATTGGAGCGCATAACCCATAAATATGCTATATGGCACTATAAAAATACTTCTCTAGACCTTGCAATACGAACAGCAAAGCAATCTTTAGAATTAAAGAAAAAAATGACTCCTACCAACCCTTCATTAATTCAGCATGGATTAAAAAATCTTGGGTTTTTCGCTTATAAACAAGGTAATTATTCTAGAAGTATTGCATATAATGAAGAGATAATTGCTATTAATTCTAAAAACGATTATGCTGCAGATGCATATTCTAAATTAGGTAGATGCTATACTAATATTTACGATTATCATAATGCTGTAGTTCATTTTGAACTAGCAAATTCTCTATTTTGGGATAATAAAGATTATAGAAGCATTGTGGCCAATGCCATTAATGCTGGTAAATTATATATAAAAATTGGCACTGTAAATAGTTTGAAAAAAGGAATTAAAAATGCTTTAATAGCAGACTCCTTATCATTACAAATTAAATCAAGAGCAACAACAAGATACAATCTGAAAATTATTTTAGGAACACTTTATAATCAGGATGATAATCTAAACACGAAAAAAGCTTCTTTCTATTATGATCAAGCTTTGTCTATAGCTAAAGATCTTAAGGATTCAATCCTAATCGCAAAAACTTATGAACTTAAGGGAAACCTTTACAACACTGTAGATCAGGATCTAGCAATTCAATACCATCAAAAAGCTATTCGAAACTTTACAAAAAATGACTCCGTATCTTTGGCGATTAGCATATCCAATATTGGATTTTGTTTGGTGGAGCAGCAGAAATTTAAAGAAGGTTTTACTCATTATCAAAAGGCTATTAGTTATTTTACAGGACAAAAACTAAATAACCGGGAAGTTTCCTCGCAAACAAATATATTGTCTGAAACATTAGATTCATCGCATCTTTTAACAACTTTAGAGGATCTAGCAGATGCGTATTTAAAACATTATCGATCTACAGATGATCAATTGTCTCTTAATAAATCAATTAATACATTTTTACTCGCTGACGAAATGATCGATCTAATTCGTATTGAGAGTCAGGAATTTCAATCCAAACTATATTGGCGTAAACATAGTTCTGCCTTATATGGACGAGCAATAGAAGCTTGTTTTCTTGCCGAGGATATCGACAATGCCTTTTATTTTATGGAAAAAAATAAGGCGTTAATTTTAACAGAAGATATAACGAACAACAGACTTAAACAGTCAATTTTACTACCAGAAAATATAGTAAACAGAGAAATTAAACTTCAGAAAAATATATACTTACTTAATAAATTAAAAAATAAGGGTTCCAATAAAAAAGAACTCGATATTATTACCATAAAAATTTTAGATCTTAAAAGAAATTTAAAAAAATTACAGGATAGTATAAAAGATATTTTTTCGGATTACTCTAAGTTTAACGTTCAGTCTTCTCCTATTACCAGTCTTAAATCTATCCAAAAAAAACTTGATGATCAAACCGTTCTTGTAGAATACAATATATCTAACCACATTGATTTTAAATCTATTGATGATGATAATGGTTATACTCCAATCTACGAAGGAAGTGATTATGGCAAAAGAGAGTATTCTAAAGGATACCTTGTTTACATTACTAACGACGAGAGCCATCTCATACAATTACCCAATATCGATAACCTAAAAAACACTGTTGATTTATTCATCAAAAAATCCGCTATTCCTTTTGGCACAGAAAAAGATATTGTATCATACTCTGATATTGGGCATAAAGTTTTTAAGTATCTATTTCCTAACGAAAAGATCAAGGAAATTATATCTGGCAAAAAACTAATTATTATTCCTGACAATTATTTAAACTATGTTCCTTTTGAAGCATTAGTAACTACTAGCAATTTAGCTAAAAAGCCTAAATACCTGATTGAAGATTCGGAGATCAGTTATGGATATTCAAATTTCTTCCTGAAAAATTCATCAGATATTGTTTCTCCTAAAAGTAAAGTTTCGTTTCTAGGTTTTGCTCCAGGTAATTTTGAAAAATATAACCTACCCCCTATTGAGAACAATAGGAATGAGGTTAATAATATCAGTAGCCTCTTTTCTGGAGAAGTATTGATAAATGATAATGCTACTAAAGAAAATTTTCTTACTAAACTAAAAGATCAAAACATCATACATCTGGCAACACATGCAGATGCTCTAGATTCTATTTCGCCTTGGATTGCTTTTAGTAATAATAAATTAGACCTTGAAGAATTATATCTTACTAAAAACCAAGCTGACCTAGTAGTACTAAGTGGTTGCAATACATTACTCGGCAAACAAGAAACTGGAGAAGGAGTGATGAGTCTAGCCAGAGGTTTTTTTCATTCTGGTGCCAAAAGTGTAGTTTCTTCTTTATGGAATGTTGATGATAGATCCACATCCTATATAATGAACGAGTTTTACAAAAACTTAAAAAATCAACAAACTAAATCACAAGCTTTAAGAGAGGCTAAACTAAAATATCTTAGGAATAGCTCTTTATCAGAAAGCTCTCCACATTTTTGGGCTACGTTTGTTTTATTAGGCGATACTAGTCCGATATCAATCCATTACTATCCATATGCTTATTGGTCACTTATCTTATTACCTATTATTCTCTTCATTTGCATAGTATTATATAGAAGATCTAAAAAGAGAGATTCTTAAAAAGAATAAAACCTTACTATCTCCTTTAAAAGCGTATGGAATCTATTTTCAATGCACTTTTCTCATTTTAACATTTTCTTATGGGTAAGAAATCACAAGATAGATAACTACCACATAGATGGTCATTTTCAACTACTATAGTTGGAGCCATTATTCATCAATCAAAAAACGTCAAATCTACAGTATGAAAACAATTGCATTAATCGAAAATGGCACTTTTTTAAAGACAAATTGTACTCCCGTAATAAATAACTCCAAAAGATTTAAAGTAATTGCCAATTTTAAAAACTATGAATCAGCATTACAAAACATCGAAAAATCACATCCTGATATTATTCTTATAGATATAGATATACCAGCTATTAATGGCATTGATAACATAAAACATATTAGAAACATATTTCCTGAAATCAAGATAATCATTTTGACAAAAAACCAACAACATACATTCGTTTTTGATGTACTATCTTCTGGTGTTCTTGGATATCTTATAAAAAATGAAAACCTACAAATTATTGAAGCTCTAGAACAATTAGAGCAAGGAGGTGCTCCGATGAGTACAGCTATTTCACGAATGGTTATTGAATCTTTTCAGGATCACGATTTTAAAGAACTCACTAAAAGAGAAAATGAAATACTTAAATTATTAACTAAAGGTAAAAGTTACTCTACTATTGCAGAAAAACTTTATGTAAGTCGCAATACTGTAAAATATCATATAAGAAACATTTACGAAAAGCTAAATATTTATTGTAAAGATGAAGCTATAAAACTTGTGAATAGTAAAAAAAGATATTTAAAAACTGGATGAAATGATCTAATGTCTGAAATCCCTTTAACATTTCTACCCCTTAACATCCAATGCATCTCGTAATGCATTACCGATAAGCATAAATGCCATTACAAGACTCATAATACCTAAACCAGGAATAATCGCCAGGTATGCTTTCCCTAGAATGATATAAGAATAATGATCTTTAATCATAGCTCCCCAACTAGCCATTGGTGGTTGTGCTCCAATACCTAAGAAACTCAATCCACTTTCTATTAGAATAGCTGCAGCAAAATTGGCCGCAGAAATTACAATTACCGGTGCTAAACTATTAGGTAATATATGTTTTGTGATTATCCTAAAATGATTATACCCTAATGCTTTTGCTGCAGTTACATATTGCATTTGCTTTATACTTAGAACTTGCCCTCTAACAACTCTGGCGACCTCTACCCACATCGTTAACCCAACGGCTATGAAAACTTGCCAGAAACCCTTTCCTAAGGCTAATGTAATAGCAATAACCAAAAGTAAGGTAGGTATAGACCAGGTTACGTTAATCAACCACATGATGAAAACATCTACCTTTCCTCCAAAATAACCTGCTATAGCTCCTAAAGATATCCCTAATAGCAAGGAAATTAATACCGCAATAAAACCAATCGAAAAAGAAATTCGAATTCCGATAAGCATTCTACTTAATAAATCTCTTCCATATTTATCCGTACCTAAAATGAAGGTTTGGTTTTTAATAAATTCTTGTTCTATTTCTTCTTTTTGAAAGTGACCAGAAAAACTTGTGAATTCAATATTTTTAGCAATCCCTGTAAGCTCTCCTTCAGTATATGGGATAATTTCTATCGATGTCTCTTTAAAACTATATGATTCAATAGGGATTTCGGTATCCGTGTTTTTTGTACCAAAGAATATTCTATTAACGTAAGATTGATCATTTCCCGTTCCTGAAGGTATGGTCAACATTGTTACCGAAAAACCAGGTTCTTTGGAATGAATGGATAAATGCATCTGATTTGCATTCATAGAATTATCCGGTGCTAATACATATGCCATAATAGCCAAGAAAGCACAAATAATAATAAACCAAAAACTCAAAACGCCCCAAAAATTTTTCTTAAATCTTTGGAGCGCTAGCTTTGATAATGAATTTGATTTTGTCTTTTGCATTAAAGCAAATTAATTCTTTAGTGTAAGTGGATTTTTTGATTTACGTATATTGTTGATTTTCATATCTTCAAGTACACTCAATGCCTCCTCTACATATACATCCTTACTTAGGCTTTGATGCCATCTATTTCTTTTTTCCTTAAGGATTGAATCTTTTGCCATAAGATCTTTTTCATATGGTAATGATTCGAAAGTAAGATTAGTTTTATAATCATTTAGGCGTTCAAAACGTTCTGCTTGTTTTTCGTTTAACTCGATATTCGCTTTGTATTCATTATAGTTTAGAGAATATTTATTTACATCTCTCTTTTCTCTTACCCACTTTGCATTTTCTTCAATCAGTTTTAATTGCTCATTAGTTGCCATACGAGCTTTACTATTATTAATAGTTTGATCAAAGTCAATATAACCATCCCATAAATCATAATCTGCAGCTGGTATTTTATCCCAAGGAAGCGGATTTTCTTGATCTTTCTCACCAATATCAATGTAGCTATAACGATCCGGAACTACTACGTCACTTTTTACACCTTCCAGTTGTGTAGAACCTCCGTTTACTCGATAGAATTTCTGAGTTGTTAATTTTAATGCTCCAAGGTCTCCAAAATCATTACTACGCATCCATCGATTAAGATCCATAACGTTCTGTACAGTTCCTTTTCCATACGTCTGCTTACTTCCGATGATAATTGCTCTTTTATAATCTTGCATTGCAGCAGCCAAAATCTCTGAAGCAGAAGCCGAAAGTTCATTAACTAAAATAACTAATGGTCCATCCCATAAAATATTTCGATCTTTATCACTTAAAACCTCTGGAGACTCTCCTTTCGTCCTTACCTGAACAATTGGTCCTTTATCAATAAACAAACCTGCAATATCTACAACGGTCTGTAAAGATCCCCCTCCATTATCTCTAAGATCTATGACAAGACCTTCCATATCTTGTTCTTTAAGACGAATAATTTCTTGCTTCACATCTTTTGCTGCATTACGTTGGTTGTAATCTTGCATATTAAAATAGAATTTTGGTAAATTGATTATCCCAAAACTCTTATCATTTTTTTTAACTAAAGAAGACTTCGCATAAGTTTCTTCTAACTCAACAACGTCTCTCACAATCTCCACATTCTCTATTGTTCCGTCAACTTTTTTAACAGTTAAAACAACTTTAGTTCCTTTAGGACCTTTGATAAGACTTACTGCATCATCTAGTCTCATTCCCACAATACTTACTGGTTCTGTTTCATCCTCTTGTTTTACTTTCATAATGAGATCACCCACCTCTACTTTATTTCCTCTCCAAGCGGGTCCACCAGAAATAATTTCAACAATTTTCACATTATCATTTTTTTTCTGCAGTCTGGCGCCTATTCCTTCTAACTTTCCAGACATCGCAATATCAAAACGATCTTTATCTTGCGGAGCAAAGTAGTACGTATGTGGATCAAATTCTTCTACTATAGAATTTATATAGATAGAAAACCAATCTTTTCTCTCTAAATCATCGGCAAACTCGAAATATTCTTTTAATGAAGTTTTTGTCAATTCACGAGACTCTTCTTCTAACGCAACAGCAGACTTCCTTTTAAACTCTTTGTTTTTTGTTATAGAATCTACCTGCTCATCAACTTTGTCATAATAGCTGGATAATGCATTGAACTTAAGCTGTAATCTCCAGCGGTTCTTCATTTCATCTTTATTACCAGCATATGCCAACTTTTCATAATCTGTATTTATATCTTCCTGCTTTTCGAAATTAAAAGGACTTTCTAATATTTCTTTGTACAGAGATCTAGCCTCAGTCATTCTTTGTTGTAGTCTCTCGTAAGTAAGGTTAAAGAAATCGATCTCTTTATCTCTGATTTGATCATCGATTAAATCTTCAAACTTCTTAAACTCTTCTATATCGCTTTTATAAAAATAGCGCTTTAAAGGATCTAAGGCATCTATATAATCAACAAAAACATTCTTGGAGAAATCATCATTAATATCCTTTGCATCATAATGTCCTTTACTTAACACATAACTGATTAAATCAATCAGTATTCGATCTTTATCAGGATCATTGTCAACTTTTGTTGTAAAGCTGCAGGAAGCAGCTGAAACAATTATGGTAAGCATCAATACCAAAAAACTCTTTTTCATACGCTCATTTTTAATTTAGGGGTGTTCCTGGCAAAATACATTAAAAATCGTGCCATTATCCCGTAATAATACTAAATTTTTCTTAAAAGAACTAATAATCTACACTACTGATTATGAATAATATATTTAGAATAAAAAAAATGTATTTTTACCAGTGAAAAAAACATTTCTATGTCGCAAAGAAAACCGTTGATTTTAGTAACGAATGATGATGGTATTACAGCTCCTGGAATAAGGACTCTGATTAGTATTATGAATGAAATTGGCGATGTATTTGTCGTAGCTCCAGACAGCCCTCAGAGTGCTATGGGTCACGCAATTACAATAAACAGCACATTATACTGCGATCCTATTACTATTGACAAAAATGCTCCCCAGAAAGAATATAGTTGTTCTGGAACTCCTGTAGATTGTGTCAAAATGGCAACCAGAGAAATATTGAAGCGAAAACCTGATTTGTGTGTCAGTGGAATCAATCATGGCTCTAATTCTGCTATTAATGTAATTTATTCCGGTACGATGAGTGCTGCGGTAGAGGCTGGAATCGAAGGAATTCCTGCCATTGGCTTTTCCTTATTAGATTATAGTATGAATGCCAACTTTGAACCTTCTAAGAAATTTGTAAAAGCAATCGTAGAAAATGTGCTTAAAAACGGACTGCCAAAAGGTATTGTCCTCAATGTTAATATCCCAAAGTTAGATGAAAAAGATATAAAAGGGATTAAAATTTGTAGACAAGCGAATGCACATTGGGTAGAAGAATTTGATAAAAGAACCAACCCTATGGGTAGAGACTATTATTGGCTGTCAGGAAAATTTATTAATGAAGATAAAGGGGAAGATACAGATGAATGGGCGTTACACAACGGATATGTTTCTATCGTTCCTACACAATTTGATCTTACCGCACATCATTTTATACAAGAACTAAACAATTGGCCATTACATGATTAAAAAAGAAATTCTTATTGGTTTTTTTACTGGAATATTTGCAAATAGCATTGGTATCATTTTATATATATTATTATTTTCTGAATTGAGTATCACTGAAACATTAAAAGCTGCTCAACAAAATAATTTTTTAGGAAGTTTAATTGCTTTAGGAGCTATTCTTAATTTGATAATCTTCTTTTTATTTTTAAAACAAAACAAACCTTATAGAGCACGTGGTGTACTTCTTGCTACACTTATTGCAGCTGTTTGTATAGCAATTAGTAAATTTAGTTAATATATGAAGAAAGTTTATTGAAGATGAAATATTATCTTATAGCAGGAGAGGCATCCGGTGATTTACATGGTTCCAACCTTATGAAATCTATCCTTAAAGAAGATCCCGATGCAGAATTCAGGTTTTGGGGAGGAGATTTAATGCAATCAGTGGGTGGTACTATGGTTCTGCACTACAAAGAAAGGGCCTTTATGGGGTTTTTTGAAGTCATTCTTAATCTATTTAAAATTTTAGGTTTTATAAAGCAATGTAAAAAAGACATTGAACACTATAATCCTGATGCACTTATTTTAATCGACAACTCTGGTTTCAATCTTCGTATTGCCGAGTGGGCTAAACCAAAAGGCTATATTACTCATTACTATATTAGTCCTCAAGTATGGGCATCAAGAGCTGGAAGAGTGAAAACCATCAAGGCCAATGTGGATCATATGTATGTCATACTGCCATTTGTATCAGATTTTTATAAAAAATACAACTATGATGTAAATTTTGTTGGACATCCACTTATAGATGCTATCGCTGATCATCATCAAGTAATACCAGATGTTTTTAAAAAACAATATCACTTAGATGAGCGACCAATTATTGCAATATTACCTGGAAGTAGAAAACAAGAAATAAAAAAAATGCTGGAAGTTATGCTTAGTATAGTCGATGATTTCCCATCTTATCAATTTATAATTGCTGGTGCTCCAAGCCAAGAAGAAAAATTTTATGAGCCTTTTATAAAAAAAGAAGGAGTACATTTAATTATGAATCGGACATATGATATTTTAAGTTTAAGCAATGTAGCTTTAGTAACTTCTGGAACGGCAACATTAGAAACTGCATTATTTAAAGTTCCACAGGTAGTCTGCTACAAAGGAAATACCATTTCATATCATATTGCCAAAAGAATTATCAACCTAGAGTATATTTCTTTAGTAAATTTAATAATGGATAAACCTGTAGTTACGGAGTTAATTCAGGATGATTTCAACACAAAAAAACTAAAAGAAGAGCTTACAAAAATATTAGATGATTATAACAGAGCTGTTATGTTTTTAGATTATTACGATTTAGAAAAGAAACTTGGTGGAAAAGGAGCTAGTGATAAAACTGCTAACTTAATTGTAGAAACCACAAAATAAAGCACCCCAAAATGAATAAGCTATTTTATTTTTTACTTGTAATATGTATAACACTTTCCTCTTGTGGAGGCTCTAAAAAAAGCTCTTCCGTTACTCAAAGAACTAAAAGCACATCAAGTAAGAAAGCCCGAGTAAACCCTAAAAACAAAAAGATCAAAAGTATTATAAACTACGCGAAAACTTTTGAAGGAACTCGATATAAATATGGAGGAACGACTAAAAAAGGAATGGATTGTTCTGGATTGATATATACATCATTTAAGAAAGGAGAAATCATACTGCCAAGGACTTCCAAAGCTATGGCTAAGCAAGGAAACAAAATTTCTCTAAAAAACGTGAAGATTGGTGATCTTTTATTTTTTAAGACTAACAAAAATAAAAATGTTGTAAATCACGTAGGATTGGTCGTTACTACTGGAAAGCGTATTGAATTTATACATGCATCTACTTCTAAAGGAGTAACCATATCAAGTCTTGAAGAAAAGTATTGGAATAAGTGTTTTGCGGGAGTTAGAAGGATTTTATAATCAATAAAACTTCTATTTCTTAGTAACTTTTTTGTTTTTTTCCCCTAAATAATTTTATATTAGTATACTATAAAACTCATTTTTATTATGGAATACTCTTTAGCGCCTTCAGAAGTAAAAAAAATTATCGATGCCAAAGTAAATGGAGAAGAATATGATGAAGAACAATTCATTTATTACCATCTGAATAGAAATCATTTTAATGTGAAAAAAGAAGTTACCACATTGACCCATTTGATGTCTAATAGATTTAGAGATAATAGAGGGTTCATATGGGAGGAAGCTCCAAGATTTAAGAATTGGTTTCATACTCCTAAACCTCAATATTTTGGTAGTCTTCTAGGATTCCAACCTTATAGTAGAAAATTCTTACGCCCTGATAATGAAACTGGCATTGGTGGTGAGTTTGAAATGATTATCCGTCATGACGGAAAAAGAATAGATGCACTAACACATGAAGGGTATCAAGAAACCTATAACTTCGGCCCGACATCAAATTCGTCTCTGCATATCCTTTTGGATGTGGATCCACACGGACCAAACCCTGATTATACTGTAAAAATAGATGCAGGAAGGGTCACGATTATAAACAGAGAAATGAAATTAACAAGACGAGGTCTAAGACCTGTTAATAGGCAATAATTAATAAAAATAAATTATCAATTTTATAGTATCTCCTAAAAATATATACAGTGTATAAAACGTTTTAGATACAGCTTACCGTAATTTTCGATTTAATTTAATATAGTTGTTGCTATTTAATCAACAAATCTTTTCCTTCTCCAAATCTTACTTTTAAGAAGATGCTCAAAAAATGCTCCCCTTAGGAACAATTTATATTGGGTATATCGCGCTATATAATTATCAAAGAAACACGTAAAATTATCTACGCTAATCTACACTAAAAACTTCTTTTATAACTTCTTTATTAAAAAAACCAAGATTTTACTGGTAACATATGCCTCTTAGATAACACGATTAATTGTAGGGACTAAAAACCCTCCACAATTAATCCTTTAGACTCTGTGCATAAATTACTTAATATTCCTTTCCTGATTCTTACTTTTTCATTGATCATTGGAATCGTCTTTGGTTATTATACTTCTGTTAACATTAGGTCAGTGTCCATGTACCTAACAATATCATTCATAGGTTTGGCAATTTCTTGGTGGTATGCAAAAAAGCCATTTCATAGTTCTAATGCTTTTAGTGTTTTTGTAATCATCACTTTTATTTTTTTCGGAATTATCTTAGTACAAATTCACCATCCTAAAAACGACCCAAATCATTACACAAATCTATCTACGAATGAATACCAAGCAACTCCAGTAACGATCCGTTTTTATATTAAGGAAAGACTAAAACCTACCTCCTACTATGAAAAGTATGTAATTACTCTCCAATCAATCGAAAACAAAAAGGTAATAGGATATCTACTGTTACAAATACCTAAAAAGAACCTAGAAACACCTCTTACAACTGGAGAATCCTATCTAACGTATTCTAAAATACAATCTATCTCAAAACCCCTAAATCCTAATCAATTTGATTATGCACATTATCTATCCCAACAATATATTTTTCACAAAGTCACAATTGGTTTTAACCAGTTAATATGTACGAAAGCTTCAGTAATTTCTATCTATCGTATAGCCGCTTTCATTAGGAATGATATCAATCAAAAACTTGCTCGTTATCATTTTACCCAAAAACAGTTATCCATTATCAATGCATTACTTTTAGGACAAAGACAGAATATTGATAGTGAAACTTTCGCAGATTACAGAGATGCGGGTGCCATTCATATCCTTGCAGTTTCGGGATTACATGTTGGCATACTTCTTATAATACTAAACCTTATTCTTAACCCTCTGAACAGATTTCGGAAAAATGGTAAGATTATCAAAACCTTTATCATCATTTTATTACTTTGGTGTTTTGCAGTTATCGCAGGTTTATCCCCGTCTGTTCTTAGAGCTGTAACTATGTTTTCTTTTATCGCAATAGGAATGCATATTCGATCCAAAACCAGTATTTATAATGCATTGATTGTCTCGATGTTTATATTATTATGCTTACGTCCGTTATTGCTATTTTCTGTCGGATTCCAACTAAGCTATTTAGCTGTATTTGCAATTGTATGGATACAGCCATCTATTGCCAAATTATACAGACCTAAATTTTATATTGACAAAGTATTATGGGAAACTTTCACAGTTACTATAGCTGCTCAACTAGGCCTCTTACCTTTAACATTATTTTATTTCCATCAATTTCCACTTTTGTTTTTTATAGCGAACCTTGTGATCATTCCCGTATTAGGAATCATACTCGGTTTTGGAATATTAGTAATCATATTAGCAGAAGTTAAGATATTACCTAATTGGATAGCATCCACTTTTGGAAATTGTATAAATGCAATGAATTATGTTGTCCATTGGGTATCAAAACAAGAAACTTTTTTAGTAACACATATTTCATTTTCCTGGAGAATGCTCTTAATTGGCTACATTCTTATAATCTCGTTGATATTTGCGTTTAAAAAGTTTAATCTAAGGAGAATCGTAGTCTTCATAGTAAGTATAATTCTTTTGTTGTTTAATTTGATGTATGAAAAACAACAAAATAATGAAAAGGAAGAGCTGATTGTTTTTCATAACCAACGTAATACAACTCTAGGCATGCTGCAAAACCAATCTCTCACTATTTACAGCAAAGATTCTATTTCTACTATGTCTAAAAATTTTTTATTGAATGGTTATCTCATCGAAAACAACTCTCGGTTTACCGCTAATAAAAAGTTAAACAATGTTTATAGTTATAAGGAGAAAACAATGCTAGTAATAGATAGTATTGGTATTTATAATATCAAAGAACTACATCCTGATGTTGTTATTTTAACCAACTCTCCAAAAATTCATTTAAATAGAGTAATCGAAACGCTACAACCTAAACAGATTATTGCTGATGGAAGTAACTACAGAAGCTATCTTGATAAATGGGAACTAACATGTAAGCAAAAAAAAATCCCTTTTCATCGCACTGATAAAAAGGGAGCATATATTTTTAAATAAATATAATTTACAATATAATATCTTTTAGGTCAGATACCTCTGCCAATAATTGTTCTTCTGGCATTTCCATAACTTGCTTAACAATTTTATGAAGGTCAGGAATTACTGTTCTTGCTAATTTCGTAGGACTATTAAAAAGGATTGTAATCCCAAGGTCTTCCTGAGGAAATATAGCAATTTCACTTCTATAACTATTTACGTGACCTCCGTGATGAATCATTCTATTTGATTCTCCTGTTTCTCTATTTTTAAAATCATGAATACGCCATCCATGAGCATAGTGTGATCCTTGATGACCGTCCCATCTCTGATAATATTTCCTTTTACCAGGAAGGTTAATCACCGGATTAAAAACATTCTTTAAGCCATCTGCGCTCATCACATTAGGATTATGGCCTAACAAAAATCGCATCCATTTAGCCATATCTGTTACACTGGCATTCACTCCTCCGGCTGGAATAGCATTATAATACTTTTGATTTAGTTTTAAAGACTTCCAACGTCGTCTACCATATTTTCTATGGGGCATTGCTACATTAGTAGATAGTTTTAATGAATTATAATCTGTAGAAGCAGTATTCATGTTAAGTGGCTTAAAAATCTTTTCTGCAATTGCATCGCCATATGATTTGCCAGTCACTTTTTCTATCATCTCGCCGCTAAGCGCAAATACAGCATTTTGATAACTATATATTTTTCCTGGCTTGTCGATTGTTGGAATACTTTTAAACTGACCTGCAATTGTATTTAAGTCTACACCATCTTCAACTAGATTGGTAAAACTATGATAAGGTAGTCCTGATGAATGAGATAATATATGCGAAAGTGTTACACTATCTGTCCATTTTCTACTCGCCAACTGAAAGGATGGGACATAATCATGTACTTTATCTTCCCAATTAAGTAATCCTTCTTCCACATACATTCCAGAAAGCACACCTGCAAACCCTTTAGAAACTGATCCAATTCTAAAAAGAGTTTCTGCATTTATAGTATCATTTAGGGAAGCATTTCTTTTTCCAAAACCGCCTAAATAGATAACCGAATCACATTTCACTATACCAACACCAGCTCCAACAATCTTATGTTGCTTTAATGCTTGATTAAAATAAGATTCTATGGCTTCCACCAAAAGTTCTTTTTGCATATCCGAAATCGGATTCTTAAAAAAGTCTGTAGATGATTGAACTTGACTTAGTTCTTTAGAAGGTTTGGGAGGATCTATCTTATTAGCAGAAATAAGAGGAAAAAGCAATCCAATTAATAACAGCATTGAAGGGGCAATGATGAAGCGTTTTTTCATAATAGGTTAAGCTCAGTTGAATATTTAAAACTTTAAAAAATAGGGAGGGTTTTAAATACTTTTATTAAACGATTTGGTTTATTATTTATTTCAATTTTGATCAAATATAACGATTATGTGCAAATATCATCGTTGAAATACGTTTTTTTACAAAATTTAACATTTATTTATTTAACAATCTACGTTTTTAGCATTTTTTTGTAAGAAAAAACTCTCTTTAATGGAATTATAATTTACATGTTGCACCAATTTAACTCAGGTTATTTACAAAAAACACAGTAGCCTGTAAGTATGACTTATCTATTTGCGACAATTATTAAAAAATACTATGAAAAGAGGTCTTTTATTATTGGTACTGATTATTGGTGTTATGTTTACTAGTAATGCACAACAAATAAACACAATCCCTACAAAACAGATTCGTCAATTACCAAGTGGGTGGCATAAGTTTATTTCTGAAGGCGTAACCTTTGATGTAGAAGTACTAAATGGCACTTTAATTAAAGGGAATGTTTTTTGGTTTGACACAGCTACATACTCAGGTACCTTTTATAATAACCAAGTTTCGGGAAGAGGAACCTATACATGGCCTAATGGCGATCGTTATGAAGGTTCATTTAGAAAAAATCAAATGAACGGCAAAGGAACCTTATACAAAACTGATGGGTCTAAACATCAGGGAAAATGGAAACACAACAAGAAAAATGGAAAAGGAAAAGTCTTTGGTAGTAACGGCACTATAGTCAAGCAAGGTCTTTGGAAAGAGGGTGAGTATATTGATAAAATCATCAAAAAATAATATGTACATATATCTCAATAAAAGAAACACATCTTACACTCAAACCAGTTTTATATCTTCTTTAAACAGAGTATGTATATATTCTGCGTGAATATCAGCATTATGTTTACTCTCAAGACAATGAAATAATAGGTGAATTAACCCGTAATCTCCTAAACAATCACGATACTCGTCCTGATCTTTATTTTTTACCCAAAGAATAAAACTACACAAATGTCCTATCTCACCTAATTTCTCAGGTTTCTTTAAACATTTTTTAAACTTACTTAAATCCATAAGAGCATATTCATCATACTTTTGCTTACAAAAGTTATAATCGAATGTGTGCTTATAAGATCTAAGCTTCCTGTTCTGTATTTCATACTTAATACCGCTCATAAGGCATATTTCTTCTATTAGGTATTGGTGCTATGCATATACTCTGTTTTACTCTATAATAGCAAAACGCACTCCATAATTGTGTTTTTAAGATTCTTTTAATGAAGTTTAACGAACCTCTATGATTAGGAATAATTCCAAAACAAAGATACAAAATTAGGAATAATTCCTAGTATGTTTAGCTATTTTATTTTCTAGAATCAGCTATGAAATAGGATAAAAAAATAGTGGAGTAGCATAGTATCAGAAAAGTAGATTGGGTTACCTTACTTATTAAACCAATCAATAAAATTCAAAAAAAAAACTTCTTTTACCAATTATGATAAAAGAAGTTTTTTCTAGTAAAGTATTTTTTTTAATTACTAAATGTACTCACAAATGATTGTTCATATTGCTGCCAAGCTTCTGCACTAGTCAATTTTTTATATTCATCTGTATGAATCATCTTTAGATAAATCTCTAGCTGTTGTGGTGTCTTATATCCTACAACAGGTGCTATTAAATTTCCTTTTTCATCAAAAAAGACTATACTTGGATATCCGCTGATTTTTAATGCATTCGCAAAAAAATGTTGGCTGTTTCTTCCTTTTCTATCTGGATTATGATTAGGATTGGTGTAAGTAAAATCATTATAACGAATTTCCTCGGTTCCTTCGCCATTAAACTTCACAGCATAATAATTGGAATTCACGTATTCAACCACATCTTTATTATGAAAAGTATTCTTGTCCAATAATTTACAAGGTCCACACCAATTGGTATACACATCCATAAAAATTTTCTTCGGAGTTTTCTTTTGCGCCTCCAATGCATCGTTCATCGACATCCATTTTATCTCTTGTGCCTGGGTAGGCAAAACAAAAAGAAATCCAATTAGAAAAAGTAGGTTTTTCATGTGCTTAAAATTTGTATTTATACATTAGTCGAAACAAAAACTGTTCCTTATTAAAAACTTTACCCGTTTTGGGTAACGGGTAAAGTAGTATTTTTAGTATTAACGAATTCCGTGCATCATTCTCAATAATGTTTTATTAAGAATTAACATCACTAATCCAGCTGCAACGGGTATCACTGTGAACATTAAAAAGAAAATGCTCATTCCATATTCATCTACAATAGGGTCTATAAAACTACCTGTTACTCCCGCAGCTAAATTCGCTATAAAATTAGCGACAAACCAGATCCCAAACATTAACCCAACAAACTTAACTGGTGCTAATTTACTAACATATGATAGACCTACTGGCGATATACAAAGTTCACCCAGTGTATGAAATAAATATGCTAATATTAAAAAGATCATGCTCACAGACGCTGTTTTTGCTCCTAATGGAATACCCATAGAACCAAAAGCCAATATTCCAAATCCTAAACCTAAAAGCATTAATCCGATTGCAAATTTTACAGGTCCAGTTGGATTGTATTTACTTTGCCATATTTTAGAAAAAAGTGGTGCAAATGCTATAATAAAGAACGAGTTTAATATCCCAAACCAAGAAGCTGGAACATCAGTAGAATCAGCAACAAACTCTCTTTGTAACATCCATATTACAATACCCCATATAATTGCAAATCCAACTCCTAACAAAATATTAGACAAAGAATACTTTCCAAATGTTTGTTTAAACAACATGGCTAATACCCAAGTGATTATTAGCATAGGAACCACCGTTAACACCGCATTTGATATCTTAAAAATCATTGCTCCATCACCTTCTAGAACTCTATCAGTGTAATCTGAAGCAAATATGGTCATAGAACCACCTGCTTGTTCAAATGCCCACCAAAAAAATATTACAAAGAATGAGAAAACTCCAATCACTATTAATCGATCTCTAGTAACTTTTGATTTTTTAGATTCATCAATTACATCTTCAATTGCATCCTGGGTATCTTCTATTGAATCTTCTATTACATCATCTAAATCTTCCATTTTTTTAGGCGAAATTCCAATATTAGCAAAAATCCCTTGTGCAAAATAAAACTGTAGCATTCCTACAAACATAAAAATTCCAGCTAGCCCAAACCCATAGTGCCATCCTACTTTCTCTCCAATATATCCACAAAGCAAAATTCCAAGAAAAGCACCTGCATTAATCCCCATATAAAAAATGGTGTACCCTGCGTCTTTTTCTTTTCCTTGAGTTTTATATAACTGACCAACCATTGAAGAAATATTTGGTTTGAAAAGTCCATTACCAATAATTAGAAGCCCTAATCCAGCATAAAAGAATAAGTCTGCAGTAACCTCTAAAGCCATTGATGCATGACCTAATGTCATTAATAGCGCTCCTAAAATAACAGCGTTTCTATACCCCATAATTTTATCAGCTATCAAACCACCTAAAATTGGAGTGATATAAACCAATCCCGTATACCATCCATAAAGCAATAATGCACTATCTCTTTCCCAGCCCCAGCCGCCATCTACGATAGAAGCTACAAGAAATAAAACAAGTAAAGCACGCATTCCATAATAAGAAAAACGTTCCCACATTTCTGTAAAAAAGAGAACAAAAAGCCCTGAAGGATGTCCTAAAACGGTTCTTTGGTTTATCTCTGAACCTCCAAATTTAAATTCCATATTCAATTATTAAGTTAGTAAAATTTATGAGTTGTTTAATGATTTATAAGTTCGTTTTAATAAAATTAGTCATCTTATTATACAGATGTAATCGAGTGTTACCTCCGTAAATTCCATGATTTTTATCAGGATATATTGCCCAATCAAAATCTTTGTTTTTCTGCACCAATGCTTCAATTAAACGCATCGTATTCTGTACATGTACATTATCATCTGCACTACCGTGTACTAATAAAAATTTACCTTTTAACCCATCTACAAAATTGATTGGAGAATTATCATCATATCCTTTTGCATTCTCCTGTGGAGTCATCAAATATCGTTCCGTATAGATAGTATCATAAAACCTCCAACTAGTAACCGGAGCTACTGCTATTGCCATTTTAAAAGTATCTGGAGCCTTAAATAAACAGTTACTAGACATAAAACCTCCGTAACTCCATCCCCATATTCCAATTCTTGATGCATCGATATAGTCTAGTGCTCCTAATTGCTTTGCTGCTGCAATCTGATCCTGAACTTCTAAATTCCCTAAATCATTCTGAGTAACTTTCTTAAACTTTGCTCCTTTAAAACCAGTACCTCTTCCATCTATACAAACAACAATGTATCCTTGCTGCGCTAACATCATATACCAATAATCGTTGCTTCTGTTCCAAGAATTACTAACCGATTGAGATCCTGGTCCAGAATATTGATACATAAACAATGGGTACTTCTTAGCAGGATCAAAATCCTTTGGTTTAATCGTCCACATATTTAATGTTTCGCCATTAATATCTATAGTAGAAAATTCTTTTGGTCTTACATCGTATTGTCCAAGCTTATCTAATAACCCTTTGTTGTTTTTAATCTCACGAATTACCGCTCCATCCGCGGCATTATTTAAGGTAAATTCAAAAGGAGTAGATGCACTTGAGAAATAATTGATGTATTGACTGAAATCTGCACTGAAATCTGCATCATTGGTTCCTTCTTTAGTACTTAATCTCTTTTTGTTTTTTCCATCTAAACCAATTGAATAAATATCTCTATTGATATTCTTATTTTCTACACTCTGATAAAAAATGCTTTTATTTTTAGCATCGTATCCATAATAATCAGTTACTTCCCAAGAACCAACAGTAACCTGATTAATCAATTCTCCTGTTTCTTTATAGTGATAGATATGGTTATATCCGTCCTTTTCACTAGTCCATATAAAACTATTGTCTTCTAGAAAAGTTAGATTATCCGTAATATCGATGTAAGCTTCATCTTTTTCATTTAGAACAACCTTTGGAGTTTTTGTTTTAGCATCTACAAAAATTAAATCCAGATTATTTTGGTGTCTATTTAAAACTTGTACACTCAAAATATCTGGATTGGAAGACCATTTTATTCTAGGAATATAGAAGTCTTTATAATCACCTAGATTTACTTTATCTAAAGACATGCTTCCTAAATCGGCTATATGCAATGAAACTTCTGCATTTTTTTCTCCAGCTTTAGGATATTTAAAAACATCTTGTTTTTGATATAACTCAGCCCCGTATACATCCATAGAAAATTCTGGAACATCTTTCTCGTCGAATCTTATAAAAGCCACTTTATTGCTATCAGCACTCCAATCAAATGCTCTTACAAAAGCAAATTCTTCTTCATATACCCAATCCGTAATACCATTTATAATCTCATTCTTCTTACCGTCATCAGTTAGCTGGATCTCCTCTCCGCTTACAAAATTCAGCACAAAAATATTATTATCAAATACATATGCCAATTTGTTTCCGTCAGGAGACAAAGCTGGAGACTGTATTTTCTTATCACTAATTTTGAAACTACTATTAGAAGGAACATCAAAAATATGATAAATCCCTCTTGAAGAACGGCGATAGATTTGTTCTAGTTCGCTAGAAAGTAAGACTCTTTTTTCATCTTTACTAAATTCGTACCCTTGAATATATTTAAGGTCATCTATATTAGATGATTTTATTAATGTATTTGCTTTTTCTCCAGTAGCATAGTCATAGACTTCAATGGATGTATCTCCACTAGTATTGTCTCTTTCTAAAACAGAATACTCCTTCCCATTATTCATAGAGTGCAAAGATTGCAACCTTTCTGCTCTAAAAGTTCCTCCCCATATTTCTTCTAGAGTAAAAGCTTTGTCCTGTGCAATGGTCACAGTGCTTAATAATATTATAATTCCAAAAAACAATCTGGTTATTCTCATATTGTACTTTTATAAAAAATTGTTAGCGCCAAGAATACTAAAAAATCCGTGAAAAATACAACAATTGACGTTAAATACAATAAAAAGCTTCCCGAGAAACGAATATTTATTAGCATATCATCAACCAAACCGCTATAATTCATGAGATACTATAATTTGAAAATATGTAAGCAAAAGCATTTTAAGAATTGGTAAAACTGTTTGATAAAAAACAGAATAGTATATTTGAAGCCTGACAGTAAAAAAATAATATGGCTCCAGTGGTTTCAGGCTTTTCTAAGCTTTCTAAATCTGATAAAATTAAGTGGTTGGTTGAACATCATTTTAACAATGACCAAAATACGGTTAGCACCCTAAAAACGTATTGGAATTCTGATCATAAACTTCAGCAATTGCATGATGAATTTACAGAAAACACCATTTCTAATTATTATTTACCTTTTTCTGTAGCACCTAATTTTTTGATTAATGGTAAACGCTTTACCATCCCAATGGCTATAGAAGAAAGCTCTGTAGTTGCCGCTGCAAGTAAAGCAGCAAAATTTTGGCAGCATAGAGGTGGGTTTAAAGCAGAAGTATTATCAACTGTAAAAGTTGGACAAGTACATTTTACATATACAGGAGATCTCCAAAAACTAAAAACATTTTTCGATAGCATTAAAGCTGAGCTTATTTCATCCGCTTCTCACATCACTAAAAACATGGAGAAACGCGGTGGAGGCATTATAGATATAGAACTTAGGGATAAATCTTCGGAAATTGAAAATTACTATCAGCTGCATTGCACATTTGGCACAGCTGATGCTATGGGAGCTAATTTCATCAATTCTTGTTTGGAGCAATTTGCTGATTTTTTAACCAAAGCAGCTTCTGAATATAATGACTTTTCTGAAGCAGAGAAGAACATAGAAATTATTATGAGTATTCTCTCTAATTATGTTCCGGAATGCTTGGTTAGGACATATGTTTCCTGCCCTGTAAATGAGCTACCTAAAGTAGGAGAATTATCTCCTCTACAATACGCAGAGAAATTTGTAAGAGCAGTCCAAATTGCAAAAGTAGAACCTTATAGAGCCGTGACACATAATAAAGGTATTATGAATGGTATTGATGCGGTTGTATTAGCGACTGGAAATGATTTTAGGGCTATAGAAGCGGGAGCACATGCATTTGCTTCAAAAGATGGACAATATACAAGTCTAACAAATGCTAAAATTGAGAATGATGTTTTTCATTTCTCAATAGAAATACCATTGGCTCTTGGTACGGTTGGCGGACTAACCGCACTACATCCTTTGGTAAAATTAGCTTTACACCTACTTGGAAGTCCGAACGCTAAAAAACTTATGGAGATTACAGCTGTGGCAGGTCTTGCCCAGAATTTTGGCGCGATTAACTCACTTATTACCACAGGAATCCAGCAAGGGCACATGAAAATGCATCTAATGAATATCCTAAATCAGTTTCAAGCCACCAATGAAGAAAAGGAACAATTAGTAAACTATTTTAAAACGAATACAGTAACACATAGTGAGGTAGTACAACAAATCGAAAAACTGAGACGTTAACAAGTTGATGAAAAAATCTTTTTATAGCCACGGTAAACTTCTTCTAACTTCAGAATATCTTGTTCTTGATGGTATCAAAGCACTTGCTTTACCAACAAAAAAAGGTCAATGGTTAGTTGTTGAAGAAAATGATGAAAAAAGCATTATTTGGAAAAGTCTTGATAACGAAGGTAACTATTGGTTTGAAACCAAAATCAAACTGCCTTTACATCTATCTGAAACCACAAATACATCCGAAAAATCAATTCTAACCGATGAGGAGGGACTAGGTATTTCTGAAACACTTCTGGAAATTCTACAAGCTGCTAAAGAGCTGAATCCTAATTTCCTTTCTAAAGAAAAAGGATATACCGTCGAAACTCGATTAGAATTTGACCGTAAATGGGGACTAGGCTCCTCTTCTACTCTTATTAACAATATTGCTCAATGGGCGGAGGTAGATGCTTTCTTACTCTTAAAGAAAAGCTTTGGGGGAAGTGGTTATGATATTGCAAGTGCGCAGCACAAAACACCTATACTTTATACACGTAAAGAAGATAAACCTTTGGTAGAAGAGGCTAGCTTCAATCCAGCTTTTAAAAACCATCTATTTTTTGTGTATTTAAATCAAAAACAAGATAGTAAACAATGTATTAAGCATTATCAATCATTACCACTTAAAGATTTTGATAAAGCTGCAGAAATAGTAAAACAAATAACCGATACTATATTAAATTGCTCTTCACTATCAGAATTCTGCGAGCTTATCGATCAGCACGAAGAAGTAATTTCTAAAATCATTAAAACACCGACTGTAAAATCTACTTTATTCCCTGACTATATGGGCAGCATTAAGAGCTTAGGTGGCTGGGGTGGTGATTTTGTATTAGCCACAGGTTCTGTATCTGAAATGGAATATTTCAAAAATAAAGGATACAATATAATAATCCCATATACAGAAATGGTTTTATAATCAACCTATTTCAGATAAAACAACAGTACTTACTCTGGCTTTTTATTATAAAGCACATCTTTTCTCTATATAAAATATCTTTAATTTAGACATTTTATATATCTCGCATTTTTTCCAGAAACCTTAGAGAAATTAACTAATAGGGGAATTTTCACTACATTGATTTAGAAAAAACTTTCTGTACATAAAATGTTAAGATATTAATACAAATATAATACTGTTATTGTTTATAACTTTACCTCTTAACTTAACCACTATATCTATTAATTAATGTGTTAAACATATTGCCTGATAGGTTTTTTAAATAAAATGAAAATAAATATTTACTTAAAATCAAGTAGAATCTTTCGTGATTATTTAAATTTTATTTTATTAATGACCTGATAATAGTCTAATTTAACATATCAATTGTGAGGTATTAAAAATGTTTAATTAAAAAACTTAAAAAATTCACCCTAAAATTGTCCCAATGAAAAAGAGAATTCTATTCACCATTGCCTTTTTATTATTTGTAGTTCCGTTAATTAAAGGACAAACTACCTACAGTGATGATTTTGATGAAGGTATACTCACAGCAGAATCAACATCTGCCTATTCTGCTTCTTTATCCAGCAATAACCTATTAATTAATGCCAATGGTACAGCAGGAACCTTTAGTCCTTTTATCTATACATTACATAATAACGGTTCTGATACCTCTGTAGATATATCAAATCAAATCAAACTTTTTATTAAGGTAAAAGGCACTTCTAATCCCGATTTAAGGATTGACATACAAGACCAAGATGGTTTTGTGACCAATCTAAGTCCACTGTCTGTTAGAATAGATAATGGATTTACTATTTACGAATTAGATTATTCTGCCAATTTACAAGATGGAGGTTTTGGAGGTTCTAATTGCACGCAAGCTACAGCACCCTGTCCTGTTGATCCCTCTAAAGTAGCTTTTGTTCAATTTTTTGTAAATGCCGCTCAAGGAGGGTATGCTGGAACTATCGAAATCGACTGGATTTCTTTTGGAGAGCCTTTAGAAGCCTTACCTCCGCCTTCTACATTTGATATCCGTTATAATCAGGTAGCGTATTTGACAGGTAGAAACAAAACGGTTAGTATTGCAGCTCAAAGTAGTTTTAGCAACCAAACATACACCATCCTAGATAGTTCTGACAATGTTGTATTATCAGGAACAACAGGAGTATCTTCTTTATGGAATGATTCTGGAGAACATATTGCAAACGTAGATATATCTGAAGTAGATGCAGAAGGAACCTATCGTTTTCAAATCGATCAAGAGGAAATTACTTTCAATGTAAGCGCGGATGGATATGCCGAGCTTAGAGAAGAAGCTTTTAAATATTACTATTATAATCGCTCTTCTACTGCATTAGAATCAACTCACGCTGGCATATATGCAAGACCAGCAGGAACTCCTGATAATGTTGTCCGAGTACATTCGTCTGCAGCTACATCAGCAAGACCTGAGGGAACAATCATTTCCGCTCCAAAAGGTTGGTATGATGCAGGAGACTATAATAAATATATTGTAAATAGTGGAATTAGCACTTATACCTTATTAGCAGCTTTTGAACACTATAAAACCGAATGGGAAAGTTTACAATATAACATTCCCGAACAAGGCGGAGACCTTCCGGATATTTTGGATGAAGTTTTATGGAACTTAGATTGGATGTTAGATATGCAAGATCCAAACGATGGTGGAGTGTATCATAAATTAACGGCTAAAAACTTCTCTGGAAGAATCATGCCAGCTGCTTATAATCTAGAAAGATTCGTTGTACAGAAATCTACAGCTGCAGCTTTAAATTTTGCTGCAGTAACAGCGGTAGCATCAAGAATATTTTCTGATTATGAAAGTGTAAAACCTGGATTTAGTGCACAATTAGAACAAGCCGCAAAAGACGCCTATGCTTGGGCAAAAGATAATCCTGCGATTTATTACAGTCAAGGTAGTGGAACGCCAGTTTCAGATATTACTACAGGAGAATATGGAGATAATAACGTAACAGACGAATTCCAATGGGCAGCTGTCGAATTATTTATTACGACCGGAGAAAACACATACCGAGATGATATTGATGTAAATTCTATCGGAGGCGGAACTCCAAGCTGGCCATATAGTGACCCACTAGCATTAATTTCAATCGCTCAGCATACTACTAGTTTGGAAAGTTCCATTAATGTTACTGCCGCCAATAATACCTTATTGGGTGCAGCTGATCAATTAAGAGACAGAGTTAATTCTTCTCCTATGAAAATTACTATGGGCTCTAATGACTATGCTTGGGGTAGTAATGGAGCTGTTGGTAATCAATTGATAATACTGATAAGAGCATATGAGCTTACTCAGGATGAGTCATATTTAAATGCTGCTTATACATCCATGGATTATATTTTCGGTAGAAATGGAACTGGATACTCTTATGTAACTGGGTTTGGAGACAGACAAGTATTCGAACCTCATCATAGAATATCCGATGCGGATGGTATTTCTGCGCCAATTCCCGGAATGATTGTAGGTGGACCACAGAATGAAAACAATCCAGACACAGGGGATTGTTCTGGTTCTGGAGTGAGTTTTCCATCGAATCTACCGGCTTCAAAATATGTAGATCACTGGTGTTCATATTCTACAAATGAAATTACCATTAACTGGAATGCGCCTTTGGTATATGCTATGCACGCTTTAGATTTTTATCAAAAACAAGCTGCTACTTTATCGGTTGACACTTTTGAAGAAGCTTCAGAAATATTTGAAATTTTCCCAAATCCAACAAGTCAGGTTTTAAATATAAAATTCCCTGTTTCTAAAGGATCTTCCGATATCAAGATGTATTCAATTCAAGGTAAAAAAATCTTGTCTAAACAATTGCAAGACTCAAAATCCAGTATAGATCTTAGCAATCTAACTTCTGGGCTCTATTTAGTAAAAATAACGACTCAAGGTCGCAGTTATACAACGAAAATCATAAAACAGTAAAACTTAAATTAGTAATGCAATTCTAATCTATTAGAAAAGTAATACTATCAAAATTCTAACAGAAAAGGCTCAAAACAAGTATGTTTTGAGCCTTTTATATTTTAAAGCATGATTACTATTTCGAAAGCTTACGTAAAGTAACCCATTGCTTAAGCATTTCTCTTGAATCACAAGCAGGATAGCCTAAAACGGTCTTTCCAGCTGGAACATCATTCATAACACCAGAACCTGCAGCCACTGTAGCTCCAGAATGAATTGTAGTATGATCTTTTATAGAAGCACTTCCACCGATAACAACTCCATCACCTAATGTAACAGAACCTGCCAAACCACTACTTCCTGCCATAATACAGAAACGTCCTAACACACAATTGTGTCCTATTTGTACTAAATTATCAATCTTACAACCATCGCCTAATATAGTAGAACTAAACTTAGCTCGATCTATACAAGAATTAGCACCAATCTCAACTCCGTTTCCTATTACCACATTACCAATATGCGGTATTTTCATAAGTCCACGACCATCTGCACAAGGAAGATATCCGAAACCATCCGCACCAATACTTACATTATTGTGAAAAATACAGTCACTGCCTATTTTAGAACGCTCTCTAATTACAGTACCAGACCAAATAACGGTATTATTACCTATTACAGAATCATCAAAAACCGTAACATTAGGATAAAGTACAACACCATCTCCTAAAACAACATCTTTACCTACATAACAACCCGCTCCAATTTTACTTCCAGCTCCTATAATAACAGATTTATCGACCACAGCTGTTGGGTGAATATCAATATCAAAAACAGGATCTTTAAGACGAAATATTTCTAACAACTTAGACATTGCAAAATCTGCATTCTTAACCATAATAAATGCTCGATCCGAACCCGGCTCTATATCTAAGCTTTCATTTACTATAGCAGCAGAAGCACTAGAAGTCTCCCACAAACGCGCAAATTTTACACTTCTGATAAAGGTGATTTGGTCACTTTTCGCATTCTTTAATTGGTCGACCCCTGTTATTCTTTGCTTTGTATTACCTACTAATTTTCCCTGTAAAATCGTATTGATCTCCTCTATTGTATATGATATCATTATATTTTATTATATGTTATTGAACTCCTTAATTTATCATTTTATGAAATTCACAGAGCCCTAATAAAAAATAACGCTTTAAAAAAGTAATGAAACACTAAAACAATACAAAAAAATTAATTTAGTTAATTTTTTTAACAAAAATCGTTTAAAAACGAAAAAAAACATCCTTTAATTTTAATTTTTCTTAATACTTAATTTATTGTAAAAACTAATTATTATTCATATCCAGAATAAACGCTCATTTATGTAATCGTTTCATTTTTTAGAATGAACCTTCTATAAATAAAAATACCTCAATTCCTGTAGAGGAACTGAGGTATTCATATTATATTAAACAATATTACATTTCCAATGCCTTGCTTATATTATTATTCATTAATAATTCTTCTGGGTTTTCTAATGCTTCTTTAACTGCTACTAAAAATCCAACAGATTCCTTACCATCAATAATTCTGTGATCATATGATAATGCTACATACATAATAGGAGCTACTACAATTTGCCCATCCCTTACTATTGGTCTTTCTACAATATTATGCATCCCTAAAATAGCACTCTGAGGTGGATTAATGATTGGAGTAGACAACATACTTCCGAAAACTCCTCCATTGGTAATAGTAAAAGTTCCTCCTGTCATTTCATCCACAGTAATCTGTCCTTCGCGTGCTCTAATCGCCAATCTTTTCACTTCGGACTCAACACCTCTAAAACTTAGGTTTTCAGCATTTCTTATTACTGGTACCATTAATCCCTTTGGTCCGGAAACGGCAATACTGATATCCTGAAAATCAAAAGAAAGCATCTCTTTACCATCGATCATAGAATTTACAGACGGATACATTTTTAATGCACGTACACAAGCCAATGTAAAGAATGACATAAACCCTAAACTCACGCCATGCTTACTTTTGAAAGCTTCTTTATACTGCTTTCTCAAGTCAAAAATAGGCTGCATATCCACTTCATTAAAAGTGGTCAACATAGCAGTTTCATTCTTAACTGAAACCAATCTTTCTGCCACCTTACGACGAAGCATTGATAGTTTTTTACGCGATTCTCCTCTACTTCCAGGTCCTGGTGTTCCCATAGACGGAGTAGCATCTACGGCATCGGCTTTGGTAATACGACCATCACGTCCGGTTCCTTTAACCTGAGAAGCATCAATACCTTTTTCTGCCAATACTTTCTTTGCAGCTGGAGAAGCAGTACCCGTAGCGTACGTTTCAGTTTTAGCAGGAGTAGCTGGTGCCGCAGCTGGAGCAGGAGTTTCTTCTTTCTTAACCTCTTTTGCTGGTTCTGAAGTATCTCCATCTGGTTTAGCTGCATCTGTATCAATGAGACATACAACTTCACCTACAGCTACCGCATCTCCCTCTTCTGCTTTTAGTGTTATAATACCACTAGCTTCTGCGGGAAGTTCCAATGTTGCTTTATCACTATCTACCTCTGCAATTGCCTGATCTTTCTCTACATAATCACCGTCTTCTACAAGCCATTGCGCTATTTCTACTTCTGTAATGGATTCTCCCGGAGAAGGGACTTTCATTTCTAAAGCCATAATTCTAAATTTATACTTATATCGCTTTCGCGAAAATATTTCTATTTATAGTTATTTTATCCTATTATTTCTTTTTTCGTCTTTGGTTGTTCTTTGTTTTATCAAAAACAAAATCAATCACTTCCTGATGTCTTCTTTTAGATCTTGTTGCACTACCAGCTGCAGGTGCTCCATAGGGTCTTCTGCTAGCAAATCTAAATGTATTCGCATCATCATAATGCATTAATATATGACTTAGTGCTCCCATATTTCGAGGTTCTTCCTGAGCCCAAACAATATCATCTGCTTTATATTTTTTGATCAAGGCATCCATCTCTTTTACTGGAAGTGGAAATAATTGTTCTAACCTTACAAGGGCTACATCGTCCCTTTTTAATTCTTCTTTAGTTTCTAAAAGGTCATAATAAAACTTACCTGTACAGAACACTAAGGTTTTAGTGTCTTTTGCCTTAGCAACTGGATCATCAATTACGGTTTGGAAACTTCCATTAGCAAATTCTTCTACAGAAGAAACCACTTTAGGATGACGCAATAAACTTTTTGGTGTAAAAATTATCAAAGGCTTACGATAATCAGCTTTCATTTGTCTTCTAAGTAAATGAAACATATTTGCTGGTGTTGTTACATCCGCGACAAACATATTATCTTTTGCGCACAACTGAAGATATCGTTCCATTCTAGCAGAAGAATGCTCTGCTCCTTGTCCTTCGTATCCATGAGGCAATAACATTACCAGTCCATTCTGCAGTTTCCACTTATCCTCTGCTGAAGAAATATATTGGTCAATCATAATTTGAGCTCCGTTACTAAAGTCTCCAAATTGAGCTTCCCAAATAGCCAAGGTTTTCGGACTAGCCATTGCATACCCATAATCAAACCCTACTACTCCATATTCAGAAAGTAAAGAGTTATAAATATAAAAATCTCCTTGATCGCCTTTCAAATTATTTAGTAACAATACTTCTTCCTCACTATCTTCAACTTTTATAACGGCATGTCTATGTGAAAAAGTTCCTCTCTCTACATCTTGTCCACTCATTCGAACATCATAACCTTCTTTAAGCAATGATCCATAAGCTAACAATTCTCCCATAGCCCAATCCAATTGATCTTTCTCGAAAAACATTTTATGTCTTTGATCAATCAATCGTTCTATTTTACGAAGAAACTTTTTATCAGAAGGTAATTTAGTGATCACTTCTGCAATTTCAGTAAGATCTTCTTTAGCAAAAGTAGTATCAACAACCGCCATCATTTCATCTTCCTGAACTCTAGTAAAACCAGCCCATTCATCTTGCATAAATGGAGTGATTACAGTTTTTTCTAACTTTCTGGAATCTTCTAATTCTTCTTCTAAGGATGCTTTATATTCTTTCTCAAGCTCTTTTACATAATCCTTATTGATAATACCTTCAGAAATCAACTTTTCTGCATAAATATCTCTTGGATTATTGTGCTTGGCTATGGCCTTATATAATTTAGGTTGTGTAAAACGAGGTTCATCTCCTTCATTATGTCCGTATTTTCTATATCCTAAAAGGTCAATAAACACATCACGTCCAAAATTCATTCTAAAATCTAATGCAAAATTGGTTGCATGCACTACTGCCTCAGCATCATCTGCATTTACGTGAAGTACTGGAGATAATGTAACCTTACCAACGTCTGTACAATAAGTAGATGAACGTGCGTCCAAATAGTTAGTAGTAAATCCTATCTGATTATTCACCACAATATGAATAGTACCCCCTGTTTTATATCCATCTAATTGTGCCATCTGCACTATTTCATACACCAGTCCCTGTCCTGCAATTGCAGCATCACCATGAACTACAATAGGTAAAACTTGTGAGATATCATCTTTATAATATTTATCTTGTTTTGCTCTAGCTATACCTTCTAGAACTGCACCAACTGTTTCTAAATGTGATGGATTTGGAGCAATATTCATATTAATTGCTTTACCAGAATCGGTTTCACGTTTAGAAGTCCATCCTAAATGGTATTTCACATCTCCATCAAAAACAGCTTCCTCATAATCTTTACCATCAAACTCACTAAAGATATCTTTAGGGCTTTTTCCAAAAATGTTTGTTAATGTACTTAAACGACCACGATGTGCCATCCCCATAACAAATTCCTTAACTCCCATATCTGCCGCCTTCTCTACTAAAGCGTCCAAAGCAGGAATTAATGACTCTCCTCCTTCCAGAGAAAAGCGCTTTTGACCAACATATTTAGTATGTAAAAAACTTTCGAAAGAAACTGCTTGATTTAGTTTCTTAAGAATATGTTTTTTCTGGTCTGAAGAAAATTTAGTTCTATTGGTATTAAAGTTCACGCGACTTTGTATCCATTCTCTTTCTTCCGGATTACGAATATACATGTACTCAATCCCAATAGCATCGCAGTATATTTGCTCTAAATGAACAATAATATTACTTAGCGTATTAGGACCTACACCAATAATCTCTCCAGCATTAAAAACAGTATTAAGGTCACCTTGACTTAAGCCAAAGTTTTCTAATGCTAGAGAAGGATGATATTTTCTTCGTTCTCTTACTGGGTTTGTTTTGGTGAATAAATGTCCACGAGTTCTGTAGGCATCAATAAGGCGTACTACCTGAAATTCTTTTTGAACATTCTCGGGAACTGTAACTGTTTCCTTCGAGTCTTTTTCTATATAAATGGTTTCACCGGAGTCATCTGCACTCTCTAATCCAAAATCAAATCCTTGAAAAAATGCTCTCCAACTAGGTTCTACGCTATCTGGGTTTTGCAAATATTGATCATATAAATCTGCAAAAAATGCGGTATTAGCCGCATTCAAAAATGAATATTTATCCATATGTAAGTATTCAACCGTCTTTTTATTATAAAACAACACAAAAATACAATATTTACAGTATATTGAGTATCGAATTATATATATTTATTGTAACATTTTTTTATAAATTTAACAATGAAAGTGTTTCTTATTCAGAAAATCAGATTCTTGATCTTAGTTTCTTTAATTTTCTTTTCCTTACAAAATGGGTATTCTCAAGATGATAATTTTTGGTCCAACGTTAGAATTGGAGGGAATATCGGAATTGGGTTTACTAATGACACTTTTAATGGCATCCTAGCTCCTTCTGCGGTCTATGATTTTAATAATCAATTCAGTATGGGGTTTGGACTTAACTTTGGATATACAGATTCACGCAATTTTACCGCCACCAATTATGGTGCTAGCCTAATCACATTATACAATCCCTTCCCTTCACTACAACTATCTGCAGAATTTGAGCAAATGGGGGTTAGTAGAAGTTTTGAGATTGAAGGACTAGATATTAATGACGATTATTGGTATCCTGCCTTATTTATTGGAGCAGGTTATAGAGTTGGTTTTGTAAGTGTTGGTCTTCGTTATGATGTTTTATATGATGATGATAAAAGTATTTATGCCAGTGCATATGCTCCTTTTATCAGAGTATTTTTCTAAAAAAAATATAATAACATCATCAAAAGTGCGTTTTTTATCTATGAAAAAATACCAGTTATCTAATATCCAGCAGAATAACAATGGATTTACTGTATTTTCTCTATTTTTAGGTATTATTTACGATTAAAACCCCAAAATACAATGAAAAAATATATTCTAATGCTATCCATTGGGATAGCCATGTCATCTTGCTCCAGTAACAAAAAGACTGTTACCACAAAATTTGATCCTGCTAACAATCCTTATTATGTAAAGAAAGAACAAAAAGGATTAAATGAAGTAAACGACCCAAAGGTGCAAGGGAAAATTAATACTATCATAGAAAAACACCTTGGTATCTCTATATCTTCTATTGCTATATCTCCTATAACATTAACTGATTCGGGTTATCATTGGAAATTTATGAATGTAAGAAATGGTAAAACTTTTACCGGATCGACTGATCTTAAATTCGAATCTGTTAAAATAATAAAGAACAACAAAAAAACAAACACCCAAGTATCTGATTTTTAAAAAACTAAATCAGGCTACCAGATATGAAAAATACATTTACGTTTTTGATTAGAATAATTCACTAATTTCTTCTCAGCCTTTCTGAGTAACCTATACTTATAACGTATTTCTTCAGCATCCTCAATGCATTTGCCTTTTTCAAATGCAAGAGCATTAAAATACTCCGAATCCCACTCTGAGAGTTTTTCTCCGTGTTTCCTCTCAAAGCATGTATTACTATGCTCATTTTTAAAAAACATTCGTTGTTCTGTAACTTCAATTACCTTCTCTACACTTGTTGATGATACCCCCTGACTACTTTGTTTATACAAGGTATTCATATAGGTTTCTTCAGAAATTGAAGTCTTTATTCTTAGCGTATCATTCTCAATAAAATAATTTTCTAAAAATGTTTCATTACCAAAACCTTGTTTATAAACATGAGTCATTAATAGTAACTCTTTATTTTGATAATAAAACTCAATTCTTCCGGACAAATCTTCAGAACATTTATAATATTTTGTCCTGTTTTCTATTAGAGTATCCTTATCAGTTATTCTTCCTAAGAAAGCCTCATAAACATCATTGGTCTTATCAAAAACATCCTGACAATATCCAACATTTAATACAAACAAAAATAAGATACCACTATAAAGCCTCATAGGTTTAATAAATTTTCATAATATATTTCTGTAATATATTTTTTGCCATTCTCTTTTCAAAATTAAGTATGTCGCATATCGTCCGACAGCAACACTTTCTTCCGAATCACAATTTCTTATCTCTCTCTCTGAAACATCAACAGCATATAATAAATTTAAAAAATCATTAAATGCATTGTTTATTTTTTCTAAAAGCAATTGTTCAATATCTAAAAAGAGTTCTTTAAAAGTTGAGTTCTTGTTTATTTCATAATCAATACCAGCTCTATTAAGGTCTTTCTGAAGTTGTAAAATTAATTGAGGATATAGATCAGATCCCCCAACCTGTTCCATTAACTGCTCAACCGATACAATATTTGGGTGTTTAGACACTTCTATTCATTAATTGCTCCCCAAAAGCTTGCAAAACTTTCTTTTTATCTTCTGAAATAGACAAATTATCCAAAACCTTAAAAGCCTTATTTGTATATTTTTCGATTTCCAATCTTGTTTTCTCTTTAGCTCCAGTAGTTTCAAAAATACCTTTAACAGTCTGAATCTTCTCTGACGGATTTTCAGGGTTTAAAGAAAACAAACCTTCTAACTGTTTTTTCACACTACTATCTGCATCTTCCATTGCCTTAAGATACAGAAAAGTCTTTTTGTTTTCAATAATATCTCCACCAACTTGTTTGCCAAACGTAGCCGGATCACCAAACGCATCCAAATAATCATCTTGCAATTGAAATGCAAGACCTAACAACCTCCCAAAATCATAAATAGAGCATTTACAAGTTTCAGAAGCATTGGCTACGATTGCACCCATCTTCATTGCAGCAGCAACTAGTACTGCCGTTTTATACTCAATCATTTTTAGATACTCCGGAATGGTGACATCGTCTCTAGTTTCAAAATCGATATCATACTGCTGCCCTTCACATACCTCTATAGCAGTTTTAGTGAATAATTTAGCTAATTCTTTAAATGTATCTCCGCTATAGTTTTCGAAAAGCTGGTACGCATTAATCAACATAGCATCTCCTGAAAGAATACCTGTGTTAATATCCCATTTTTCGTGTACTGTTTCCTTACCTCTGCGCAATGGAGCATCATCCATAATATCATCATGTATCAAAGAAAAGTTATGAAAAACTTCTATCGCCAAAGCTGCATCAAGTGCTTTTTGGTATGAACCTCCGAAAATTTCAGAAGTCATTAATACTAATGTTGGCCTAAGCCTTTTTCCTCCAAGATTTAGAATATATGAGATAGGTTCATAAAGGTTTTTTGGCTCTTTTTGTATTGTATTTCTTGATAGGTAGTCTAAAAAATATCCTTGATAATCTGAAATGGTATGCACTGTAATTTTTTATGCTAAAGTAAATGAATCTTTTCAATTGAGATATGCTAAAAATCAACTTCACCACTATTTAGCTAATAAACAGAACATTAAGGCAATGTTAAAAAATTGTGAAACTTAGGAAACTTTTAATGTTTTTAAAGTTTCCTGATATATATTTGCCAAACTAAAATTACCCTTAGATGAAGGAAAAAATAATAGAAAAAGCAAATGATATGTTTTTGAACTTTGGTTTCAAAAGCGTTACTATGGATGATCTTGCTTCGGAAATGGGGATTTCTAAGAAAACTATTTATGCACATTTTCAGAATAAAACAAAATTGGTGGAAGCTACTACTGACCATCTGTTTTGTACAATTAGTGATGGTATAGATGCTATTTTAGAAGAAAATAAAGAACCTATTGAAGAATTATATGCGATCAAAGCTTTTGTAATGTATCACTTGAAGGATGAGAAAACATCTCCTCAATACCAGCTTCAAAAGTATTACCCAAAAATACATAATAACCTTAAAGTAAAGCAATTCGAAACTATGCAAGAATGCGTTATCGAAAATCTCGAAAGAGGCATCAAAAAGGGAGTTTTTAGAGAGAATATTGATATTCAAATTATATCAAGACTCTATTTTATGGGAATGATCGGAATAAAAGATCAGGAAATGTTTCCAAGACAAGGTTTTCCGGTATCAAAGTTAATGGCAGATTACTTAGAGTATCACGTACGTGGTATTGCCACAGAAAAAGGATTAAAAATTTTAAACAAGCTAATAAAAGAACAATAAATTATGAGAAACAACCTTTGGTCTTTATGTTTCTTTAGCCTATTCACAGTATTTGGTTTTGCACAGGAAACCCCAGTTTCCTCTCAGTATTCCTTTACACTAGATGAAGCTATTGAATTTGCACTAGAGAATAGTTATCAGTCCATCAACGCCAGGCGTGATGTGGCTAAAGCCTTAAAACAAAAATGGGAAACTACGGCAACCGGGCTACCACAAATTAGTGCAGCAATTGATTATCAAAATCAACTAAAACAACAACCGATTTTATTTCCGGCAATTGATGAAGATACGGGGCAACCTATTGATGGTCAGTTTCAAGAATTTTTCACACCTCAACAACAGGCCTCAGCAACCGCCACATTATCACAGCTTTTGTTTGATGGATCCTATCTTGTTGGATTAGAAGCAGCCAAAAGTTTCTTACAATTCAGTAATGACTCTGAGGAAAAAACTCTGCTTACAGTGCGTGAAAGTGTTATTAATGCATATGGAAGCGTTTTAGTATCAGACGAAAGTGTAAAAATTCTTCAAAATAATAAAGAAGCACTAGAGAAGAACTATGAAGAAAGAAAGAAGATTTTCGAAAATGGCTTAGCAGAAGAAGAAGATGTAGAACAATTACAGATTACATTGTTACAAATCACAAACCAATTAAATAACGCTAAACGATTGGCCAAGATTGCATTACAGATGTTTAATCTTACGATTGGTGTTGATGTAGATTCTAATACTGTTTTATCAGATACTCTTGATAATTTGACTGTTAAAAATACAGATCAATCTTTAGGGACAAAACCCTTTATGATCGAAAACAATATTGATTACAGATTGGGATATCTGTTAACTGAACAACGAAGATTAGAGTTAAAATTAGAGAAAAGTAGAGCATTACCAACTTTATCTGCTTTTGTTAATTACGGAACAGCCGCTTTCGATAATGACTTCGTGTTTTTTGAAAGTGAAACAAGATGGTTTCAATCTTCTGTTTTAGGAGTTAGTCTTAACATACCCATTTTTAGTTCTTTAGGAAGAAGCGCTAAGACACAGAGAGCCAGAATTGCTTTTGAACAAGCAAACACTTCTTTTATAGAGGCGCAACAGCAAATTCAGCTTCAATATAATAGTACACTAAGCGATTATCAACTTTCTTTAGAAACTTATGAAACTTCTAAACAAAACCTTTCTCTAGCGGAAAGAATAGAAAACAAAAATCAAATCAAATATACTGAAGGATTAGCTTCCAGTTTTGAATTAAGGCAAGCTCAATTACAGTTGTACAGCGTACAGCAAGAAGTACTCCAAGCAATGTTGACAATCATAAATAACAAAGCTAAACTGGAATCAATTTTAAATACACCAAAAAACTAAAATATACCCATGAAAAAGATACTTATCATATTATCTGTATTTCTTCTTATCGTTTCTTGTGGGCAAGAAGGCGGAAAATCTATAGAAAAAGTCATTGAAAAAGGTGATTTAACAGCTATTAGAGCTAAAAGAAGTGAAGTTGTTGCAGAGCAGCAAGCCGTTGCTGATAAATTAAAACTATTAGATCAAGCAATTGCATCATTGGATACCATCAAAAAACTTCCGTTGGTTACCACGATACGCGCAAAAGACACTTTGTTTACTCATTATTTAGAATTACAAGGAAGTGTAGAAACTAAAAAGAATATTGTTTTATATCCAGAAACTTCTGGAACACTACTAAAAGTATTGGTCAAAGAAGGACAACGTGTTTCTAAAGGACAAACATTAGCTAGAATTGATGATGGTGGTCTTAGCCAACAAGTAGCTCAAATGGAAGTTCAGGCAGAATTAGCTAAAACTACTTATGAGCGTCAGAAAAAATTATGGGAACAAAAAATAGGTTCTGAAATTCAATACTTACAAGCAAAAACGAATTACGAATCTTCAAAAAATGGGGTTAATCAGATGAAACAACAATTAGCCAGATCTGTTGTAACTGCACCTTTTTCTGGAATTGTTGATGATGTCATTGCTGAGCAAGGAAGTGTAGTCGCTCCTGGGCAAACAGAATTGATTCGTATTGTTAACCTAAATGACATGTATATTGAGATAGAAGTTCCTGAAAATTACATCTCTAGTATTGTAAAAGGAAAAGAAGCAAAAGTTCATTTTCCAATACTTGGAACAACTATCGACACGAAAATCCGACAAGTTGGTAATTATATAAATCCTAATAATCGTTCATTTACAGTTGAAGTAGCTGTACCAAATAAAGATGGTGTTATTAAACCTAATCTTACTGCCAAAGTAAAAATCAATGATTACACCAGCGTAAAAGCAATTCTGATCCCACAAAGTATCATCTCAGAAAACTCTGAAGGAGATCAGTACGCATATGTTACTTCTGAAAAAAACACTAACAATATTGCAGAAGCAAAACGTACTATTGTAAAAACTGGAAAAACACAAGGGGATTTTATTGAAATCCTTGAGGGTATTAACAATGGCGACGCTATCATAAGTGAAGGAGCCAGAAGTGTTAAAGATGGTCAAAAAGTCGAAATCATAAACTAAAATCCTATGGAAGTTAAAAAGAAAAAAGTAGATAAGGAGTTTAGATTATCATCTTGGGCGATAGATAATCCTACTACAATCTATGTAATGATTGGTATATTCCTGGTTTTAGGGTTATCAGCATACTTTTCTATGCCTAGAGAAAATTTTCCTGAGATCAACGAAACTAAAATTTATATTAGTGTTCCATATCCGGGAAATACTGCAGAAGATATAGAGCGATTGATTGTTGATCCATTAGAAGATAAACTAAAAAACCTTGGAGGTGTTGTAGAAATCGTATCCACATCACAGGAAGATTATGGAATCATAACAGTAGAGTTCGAAGAAAAATTTACCGTAGCGCAAGCAAAACAAAAGGTTAAGGATGAGGTAGATTCTGAAAAATCCAATGAAGATTGGCCGACATTTAATGGAGCCAAGGTAGAACCTAATGTTTTTGATTTGAGTATCTCTGAAGAAACTCCAATAATGAACATCAATATTACTGGAGATTATCCAGTTGATAAACTCAAGTTGTTTGGAGAATATCTCGAGGATGAAATTGAAGATCTAAAAGAGATCAAAGGCGTAGATATTAGAGGTGCACAGGAAAAAGAAGTAGAAGTAGCTGTTGATATCTATAAAATGATGGCTGCAAAAGTGAGTTTTGACGATGTACTGAATACTATCAGAAATGGTAACATTACCATGTCTGCCGGAAATATGATTACCAGTGGACAACGAAGAACTATTAGAATTCTTGGAGAAATCGATCAACCATCAGAATTAGATAATTTTGTAGTAAAATCCCAAGATGGAGCTGTGTATTTACGAGATATAGCAAAAGTAACTTTTAAAGAAGAAGATCGAACAACTTATGCCAGAGAATTTGGTGATAATGTAGTGATGTTAGAAGTAAAGAAACGTTCTGGAAAAAACATGGTAGAAGCCGCAGATAAAATCTTGAAAATCGTTGCTGATGCCGAGGAAAATGTATTCCCAACCGATCTAAACATAAGTATCGCAAACGACCAGTCATCTAAAACTATTAACCAGGTAGATGACTTGGTTAACAATATCATCTTTGGAATCATTTTGGTCGTAGGTGTTCTAATGTTCTTTTTAGGGTTTAGAAACGCATTATTTGTTGGATTTGCCATACCTATGTCCATGTTTATGTCTTTTATGATCCTATCTTTATTAGGATATACCATGAATACTATGATCCTATTTGGATTGATAATGGGATTAGGGATGCTGGTAGATAATGGTATTGTGGTTGTAGAAAATGTGTATCGACTAATGGAAGAAGAGGGAATGTCTCGCATTGAAGCTGCTAAAAAAGGTATCAGTGAGATTGCATTCCCAATCATAATCTCTACATTAACTACTGTGGCCGCTTTCGTTCCGCTAGCATTATGGCCAGGCGTAATGGGGCAGTTCATGAAATATTTTCCAATAACGCTTTCTGTAGTATTAGGTTCCTCATTATTTGTTGCAATATTCATCAACTCTATGTTAGTCTCACGATTCATGGAGATTGGCGAAAAAGTATTAACCTTAAAGCAATTAATTAGAGTAACTCTTATACTTGGTGGATTCGGAATTTTTATTCTAATTGTTGGAGGTGCAGCGAGAGGACTTGGTACTTTAATGATCTTTACGGCGATTATGTTCTGGATTTATAAATACTTGTTAAAAGGTGCTGCAAATTTTTTCCAAAGACGAATTTTAACCTGGTTAGAGAATAGTTATCAAAGATTTTTATCTTTTGCATTAAAGGGATGGAGACCTACAATGTTCTTTTTAGGAACATTTGCTTTCCTCATTGTTGTATTTATGATGTTTGGTGCATCTGTAGGAAGTCAGCGCACTAAAATCGAATTTTTTCCAGATAACACTCCTAATCAGATTATTGTTTATATAGAATATCCACAAGGAACAGATATTGATAAAACTAATAGGATTACTAAAGAAATTGAAAACCGTGTATATGCCATCATAAATGATCAGGAATATATTGAAGGTGAAGATTATAACTTTCTGGTAGAAGCTGCTGTATCTCAGGTAGGAGAAGGTGCCGGAAATCCCTTAACAGACGGAGGTAGCAGTGCAGAAATGCCACATCGTGCAAAAATTATTGCCGCGATGAGAGAATACAAATTCAGAAACGGAAAAGATTCTGAAGTACTTAGACAAAAAGTACAAGATGCCTTAAAAGGAATTTATCCCGGAGTTGCTATTTCCGTAGAAAAAGATGCTGTAGGTCCACCAGCTGGATATCCTATAAACATCGAAATCGAAGGAAAGGACTATGATGAATTGATTAATGTAGCAGAACGTATGCGAAACTTCATCAATGAAAAGAATATTCCGGGTATCGAAGAACTAAAAATAGATGTAAACAAAGGAAAACCTGCAATGCAAGTAGCGGTTGATCGCCAAAAAGCTGGAGAACTAGGAGTAGCAGCAGGTCAAGTAGGAAATCAATTACGTCGTTCTATTTTTGGTGAAAAAGCTGGTGTTTACAAAAAAGAAGGAGAAGACTACGATATATATGTCCGTTTTGATAAAAATGATCGTTATAATACCAGTGCTTTATTCAATCAAAATATTACGTTTAGAGATCAGGCAACCGGTAGACTTAAAGAGATTCCTGTTTCCGCTGTTGCTTCTAAAAAGAACACCTCTTCTTTTAGTGCCGTGAAGCACAAAGATACTAAAAGAGTAGTAACGGTGTATTCTGGATTACAACCTGGCTATACAGATGCTGGAGCTATTGTAGCTCAAATTCAAACCGAAATGGCTAGTTTTACCGATTTACCCAGAGGTGTAAAAATTGATTATACTGGTCAAATTGAAGAACAAGGTAAACAGATGTCTTTCTTAATGGGTGCTTTCTTCGCTGGACTAGGATTAATAATGCTAATATTGATTTTTCAGTTTAGCTCCATCTCAAAACCCACCATTATAATGCTTGCCATATTCCTTAGCTTTATTGGGGTTTTTGGCGGTATATTAATCACAGGGGCTCCTTTCGTAATTATGATGACCATGATGGGGATTATCTCTCTTGCTGGGATTGTAGTAAATAATGGTGTAGTATTACTGGATTACACACAATTATTGATCGATCGTAAGAAGGGAGAACTTAATGTTCCCGAGAAAGAATTACTACCAAATGATGAAGTGATGAAATTAATAGTAAAAGGAGGTAGAGCCCGTCTTAGACCTGTAATTTTAACAGCTATTACAACAGTATTAGGTTTGATACCATTAGCGGTTGGATTTAATATTGATTTCTTCTCTTTATTTTCTTCGTTTGATCCAAAAATTTATATAGGTGGAGATAATGTAATTTTCTGGGGACCATTGGCTTGGGCAGTTATTTATGGATTGATCATCGCTACCTTCCTTACGCTTATTATTGTACCATGTTTATTCTTTATTGTACATAAAGTAAAAGCTAGATTTAGCGGAAAGAAAAGCGCAAATACTATAATAATTAATGATCAAGATTTTGAAAGTGATGGAAATACTGAGGTTCCTGTACCTTCAGCCACATAATTGAGAAAACCTAATTGTACCAAAAAACGCCGCAAAATTTGCGGCGTTTTCTACTACTCAACATATTATTATGTTTATAGGTTTTCTGATAATGGTATTGGTAAAACATTAAACACCTGATCACCAGCTCTATCAATAGGCAAAGTATTAGACAATCCATATCGTCTAAGATCAAACATTCTATGGTTTTCTGACCATAAAGAATAACGTCTCTGATTTAAAAGTTCAGTTGTTAAATCTGCTGTATTTTGTAAACCTGCATAATCTGCTAAACCAGCAGCATTACGAATTACATTAAGCGCATCCTCAGCATCTTGTAAGTTATTCGCTAATATACTTGCTTCGGCGTAAACTAAAATTAACTCTTCATTTCTAATAATATCAATATCAGATATATTAGAGACATATAACCTTGTCTCATTAGTTCCTGTTAGTCCATCCTGAATACTTGGATCCGGTCTAACCGCAGTCTTCGTAGTCACTCTTGTATCACCAGCTTCTGCTTCATTAATCCAACTATCGTGTACAATAATTTGATCTCCATTATTAGGTTCTGCTGCAGAGACTGATGCAACTCTAAAAACAGGATTTGCTCGATCTCCTCCACCGCCTAATCCAAAAACATACTTCGGACCTAAATCCAAATCACCTGAAAGACTAAAATACGAAGCATTCAATGCTGCTAAGGCTGTAGTTCCATCGCCATCATAAACTGCTGCAACTGATGATATTGCTCTATTAAACTGAGCAAATGTTGTTGGTGTATTAAAACCATCATAACCACTACTTAAAGAAAATGCAAATGATGATCCAGCAGCACTTAAATCTGTATTCGCTTCATTCAATAAATTCCTGACAAATGTTAATACTTCTCCGATTTCAAGAAGAGGTCCCAAGTTATTTGGATCAGCTACATCTACTCTAGCCATTCCATAAGACTTCAAAATTTGAATTAATTCATAAGCTATTATTGTCTTAGCGAATCCTAAATAACCATTTCTTTCCGCATCTGTAACTGTACTAGTATTGCTTGCTGCATCTATTAAAATATTAGCATTTTTAATACATCTATAGCTCCCGTTCCATTGAGAAGTACTATAAAAAGAGTTATTATCAAGAGTTATTCCTTCTTTACCTAACAAATCCCCAGTATTTCTAGGATCTGCATCAAACAAATACAATTCTCTTGCCATAGTTCCACTTGCTGTGACATCTACTCCTAAACCATTTCTGGTTGTAGACTCCACACCTACTGCTAATTCATTTAATTGAGCAACAGTAGCATTAGCAAGAACTCCTCCAACACTAGGACCATTAGGATCAACTACCTCATCTATCGAACAAGAAGTAGTTACAAAAGCGAAAAGGAATAATACAATTACATACCTAGTCGCGATTTTAAATATATTTTTCATCTTCTTTCTATTAAAAATTAACATTTAAATGCAAGTAAAATTGTTGCGAACTTGGGAATGGAGTTACCTCGATACCACTAGACAGACCTGCTCCACCATTTACGGAAACTTCTGGATCATAACTACTATAATCAGTGATCGTAAATAAATTTCTTCCAGACAACCCAAGTTTAATATCACTTACAGTATCTCCAAAAAGTGACTTAATATTATCCGACGAAATACGGTAATAAATTGCAGCTTCTCTTAATCTTACATAACCTGCAGGTTCAACAAAACGTTCTGCATTTGCAGGAGTTGCTAAACGAGCCTGCCCTTCTGGAGTTTCTAAATCAGGACTTGTTCCTCCTAAATCGGTAAGGAATCTAGACAAATTTAAGTTATCTCCACCTTTTTTCCACTGTAATAAGAATGAAACATCCCATTGTTTAAATAAGGTAAGCTGATTATTAAAAGCCATTTGAAAATCTGGTTCTACGTTTCCTACTTGAGTAAGAGTCCCATCAATATTACCCACTAACTGTGTTACAGGCTGACCTTCTTCTATAAAGAATGTACCCAATCCAGTTCCAAATCCAGCACCTGGTTGTGCAAAAGCAGGTACATCTAATCTCGTTACTTCGGATCTATTCAAGTAAAACTGAATCCCAGTATTCCAATAAAAATTATCTGAATCAAGTACATCTGCTCTTAAAGCTAATTCGACACCTTCATTCTTTAAGTCCGCTAAGTTGGTAGTCTCTGTAGTAAAACCAGATGATGCTGGTAAAGATCTCGATAAGATCAAATCCTTAACATTCTTATTATAATACGTTGCTTCCAAAGAAACTCTACTATTCAAAAATCCAAGATCAAAACCAACCTCGAATTCGCTAGCTGTTTCTGGCTCAACGTCAGGATCTCCATTAAGACCAGCAACAGATGAACCTCCGTTTCCTCCAATATTAGAAGAACCTAAACTTGTAAAAGTTGCACCAAAAGCAGCTGGATTTCCAGTCTCACCATAGGCAGCTCTTAACTTTAACTGGTTCATTGCTTCTATATTCCAAAAGTCAAAACTAGAAACATTTACAGCTAAAGATGCTTTTGGAAATCCATAAAACTCATTTGGATCACCATTTCTAGAAGATTTATCTAAACGGTACCCTAATGTTGCTATGAATTGATTTTTATAGTTAGCTTCTATTTGACCAAAATAACCAAAATCCTCTTCACTAGATAAAAACTGGTCAATAACCTGGTTTACAGATTGATCAACATTAGTTTGACCAACGGATAAATCAGAACCTCTACTATTTACTAAATTAGCTTCTTGATCTAAGTATGTAATACCAAGTTGTGTTGTTAAATCTAGATCATCACCTAACATATCGTGATCCCAAATTGCAATAGCCTGAGCATTGATTTGAGTAAAATTATTTTTACCTTGAGAAATAAATCCTTCTTGCCCACCTACTTGTGCTTGATGCTCCTTTGGAACAAAAACATAGGTTTCATTTGCTAAGTAATCTATACCTCCATTAATTAGGAATCGAACTCTATTTCTTTCATTCGTAAAGAGCTTTGTATTTAATTTAAATCCTTGGATGATTCTATTATTTGTATCTTCATTTTTTGCCTGATCCCTTACAAATAATGGATTTCCTGGATAATTTGGGTTATTTGGGTAATTCCCATTAGCATCAGGAAATAAATTAACCCAAGGACGCGTAAATGCCAAGGTGTAACCATAACTTAATCCACCTTCATTCTCATTACCTGTAAAACTTCTGCTTGAGTTACTTCTAACAAAGTTGGTAGTAGATGTAAAATCAAATACATCAGAAATCTTATGATCAATATTTGCTCTTAAAGACAATCTATCGAATCCTGTATTTTTTATAATCCCTTCTTCATCACGAAAAGAACCACCTACATAAAACTGCGTTTTTTCATTTCCTCCTGTTACATTTAATCTTGTATCGGTAATAAAACCTGTATTTCCATAAATTTCGTCTTCATAATCAATTAGACCTCCATTAGCTATAGCATCTTCAAACCTTTGTCGTTCTGTAGCATCAAATGTATCTTCTACTGATTGTGCTGTCCAAGGTCTAAGTCCTAGTCTATTTTGAATTACGGTAATTCCTGTGTCCTGACTAAAACTAATTTTAGTCCTTCCTCCTTTACCTCTTTTTGTTGTAATTATTACTACCCCAGCATTACCTCTTTGTCCATAAATGGCTGCAGCCGAAGATCCTTTTAAAACTTCAATATTCTCAATATCGTTTGGATCTAAATCCGCTAATCTATTTCCTGAATTCTCTTCATTTCCTCTGTTTCCTCCAGATGCAAAACGTAATCCAGATGGAATCTCTACGTTGTTTATATATACACCATCAACAATAATTAACGGTTGATTATTTCCATTAATAGAAGATATCCCTCTTAATCTTAATGCAAATCCTCCTCCAGGAGCACCAGAAGAAGCTGTTATATTTACCCCTGTCACTTTACCATATAGCGCTCCGTCTACAGTAGTTTGACTAGTATTACCAACAAGCTCTTCTGAAGATACAGTAGAAACTGCATTTGCTAGATTCTTCCTTTTAATAGAAGAACCTAATCCGGTAACAACTATCTCATCTAATGCTTCTAATGACTCTTCTACCTGAATTGTAATTGCACCCGCATTATCAACGTTAACCTTTTTAGTAGTAAATCCGATAGAAAACACTCTCAATGTTACAGGAAGGTTACTGACAGTAAGTGAAAAATTACCATCAATATCACTTGCAGTTCCGTTACTAGTTCCGTCTTCCACAATGTTGATAAAAGGTACTCCTTCTCCAGTACCTTCATTAATTACCTTTCCAGTAATTGTCTCTTGTGCCAATAGCACAACCGGAAAGAAAAACAAGAATAGCAAAAGCCCCTTGCTAATTTGTGATTTTTTTTTCATAATGATTTGTTTATAAGTTTGGCTAAATCTATTAAAACATTCTTACAAAAAAAAGTTAAAGCTAACATATGTTAGTTCCGAACTAATTGACTTTCAAATAAATATAAGTAAAAACCATAATATTTTTATAGTAAAACCATATTTTTTAAATTCCAAATTCATTTTAACTTAAGACCTTCATTTTCGCAAAAACTCCATCTATTTAATATTAAACTTCTTATTTTTGCAGCCTTAACAACTAGCTATGTATAGAAGTCATTCTTGTGGTGAATTACGCACCTCAGATATTAATAAAGAAGTTATCCTATCAGGATGGGTGCAAAAAGCACGAGATAAGGGTTTTATGATTTGGGTTGATCTAAGAGATCGATATGGTATTACTCAATTAATCTTTGATGAAGAACGTACACCCGTAGATGTTGTAGAAAAGGCCAAAACTCTGGGTCGTGAGTTTGTAATACAGGTTAAAGGGAACGTTATTGAACGTGAGTCTAAAAATCCAAATATGCCAACCGGTGATATTGAGATTTTAGTTACAGAATTACAAATTCTTAATGAAGCACTGGTTCCTCCATTTACTATAGAAGATGAAACTGATGGTGGTGAAGATATCAGAATGAAATATCGATACCTGGATATAAGAAGAAATCCTGTAAAAAATAGTTTGATGTTTCGTCACCAAGTAGCGATGAAGGTTCGTAACTATCTATCCGAAGAAGGATTTATTGAAGTAGAAACACCATATCTTATCAAATCTACTCCTGAAGGAGCACGTGATTTTGTGGTACCTTCTCGTATGAATGAAGGTCAATTCTATGCATTACCTCAATCTCCTCAGACTTTTAAGCAGCTGCTTATGGTTGGTGGAATGGATAAGTATTTCCAGATTGTAAAATGTTTTAGAGATGAAGATCTTCGAGCAGATAGACAACCAGAATTTACACAGATTGACTGCGAAATGGCTTTTGTAGAACAAGAAGATATTTTGAATATTTTTGAAGGGCTTACTCGTCATTTGATTAAGGATATAAAAGGTCAGGAAATTAGTGATTTCCCAAGAATGACCTATGATGAAGCTATGCGCACGTATGGTAATGATAAACCGGATATTCGTTTCGGAATGAAATTCGGAGAACTTAATAAGGTTGCCCAACATAAAGACTTTAAGGTTTTTAACGATGCCGAATTGGTTGTTGGAATTGCAGTTCCGGGTGGCGCTTCATATACAAGAAAAGAGATCGATAAGCTTATTGATTGGGTAAAACGCCCACAGGTAGGAGCACTTGGAATGGTATATGCTAAATGCAATGAAGATGGAAGCTTCAAATCCTCTGTAGACAAGTTCTATGATCAAGAAGATCTCTCAAAATGGGCAGAAGTTACTGGAGCAAAAGCTGGAGATCTTATTTGCGTACTTTCGGGGGATGCTACTAAGGTTAGAGGACAATTAAGTGCTTTAAGAATGGAACTTGCTGAGCGACTAGGCTTGAGAAATCCAGAAGAATTTGCTCCATTGTGGGTAGTAGACTTTCCTTTATTAGAATGGGATGAAGATACAGAGCGTTATCATGCAATGCACCACCCTTTTACTTCTCCAAAACCAGAAGATATCCCTCTTTTAGATTCTAAACCGGGTGATGTTAGAGCTAATGCATATGACTTAGTTTTAAATGGAAATGAAATAGGTGGAGGATCCATTCGTATTCACGATAAAGAAACCCAAGCGTTAATGTTTGATCATTTAGGGTTTACTCCAGAAGAAGCGAAAGAACAATTTGGTTTCTTACTAGATGCATTTCAATATGGTGCTCCTCCGCACGGAGGAATTGCGTTCGGGTTTGATCGATTGGTTGCTATTCTTGGAGGCCAGGAAACCATTAGGGATTTTATAGCATTCCCCAAAAACAATAGTGGTCGGGATGTAATGATCGATGCTCCTGCTAATATTGATAAAGAACAACTTAAGGAATTACATATTCAACTAGATTTATAAAACAAAACATCCCGCCAAAAGCGGGATTTTTTGTTACCTTTAGTCTAAACCAAGACTAACCTATACATGCCAACTAAAAAAAAGACACTGCTTCATAGGTTTTTGATTTGGCGATATCGTCATATTTCTAATAAAAACTTTGTCCTTATACTAAGTATATTTGTTGGATTCTGTGCTGGTCTTATATCTCTTCTTCTTAAGAATATCACGCATTTAATCCAGGTAGTTCTGGAAAGTGATATCATTTCTTGGCAAACGTCATTCTATTTTGTCATTCCGATAATTGGACTTCTTATTGTATATGTTATTACTAAATTTATAATCAAAAAAGACGTAAAATCAGCCATTCCTTTGATTTTATATTCTCTTTCCAAAAAAGAGGGGAAGATAAAACCATTAAGCGGATATTTACCACTCCTCCTCGCTCCGATAACCGTTGGATTTGGAGGTTCTGTTGGTTTATTAGGGCCCGCAGTTGGCTCGGGTTCAACTTTGAGTTCAAATATTAGTTCGTTATTTAAACTAGATAGTAAAACTCGATTTTTATTAATCGGTTGCGCTGCAGCAGGTGCTATCTCTGCAGTATTTAAATCCCCTTTAGCCGGTTTGGTTTTTGCTGTAGAAGTATTTAGTCTTGACCTAACCCTAGCCTCATTATTACCATTATTATTTGCATCTGTATCTTCGATCATTACGTCTTATTTCTTTCTTGGAGATGAAGTATTATTTAGTTTTGATGTTATAGAAAAGTTTGATATTTATGACACCCCTTTTTATATAATTCTAGGAGTTGGGACTGCTATTGCTTCTATTTATTTTACTAAAATGTATTTTGGTATTTTGCATTTTTTTGATCGCTTTCCAAAAAAAATTCATCGCTTATTAATAGGTGGTTTTGCTATCGGAGGTATGCTATATTTTATTCCTCCCCTTTATGGAGAAGGATTAGGTTTTATAAATGATCTTCTTAATGGAAATCACTTAGCGGCAATTGGAAATACTCCTTTTGATAACATGACCAGTAATATTTGGATGATCATAGGATTATTAACGGGAATAACAATATTCAAAGCTATTGCAATGACAGCTACCTTTGCCGCGGGAGGATCAGGAGGAATTATAATTCCTACAATGGTTATGGGTAGTGCGTTAGGTAATGTGGTTTCTAAAATCATAAATAATCTAGGTATGGGGTTTCAAGTATCTGAAGCTAACTTTACCTTATTAGGAATGGCAGGATTAATTGCTGGTGTGTTACACGCTCCTCTTACTTCGATATTTCTTATCGCGGAAATCACTTCCAGTTATGAACTGTTTGTACCACTAATGATAACGACAGCGATATCGTTTATTATTTCAAAAAATAGAATTGAACATAATATTTATACTAGAGAATTAGCAGAGCAAGGTCATTTACTTACTCACGATAAAGATCAAACTGTACTCACTCTTATGAAACTAGATGATTGTATAGAAACTAATTTCATCCCTGTAAACCCAGAACATACACTGAAGCACTTACTGAGCGAAGCAGTGGCTAAATCTAATAGAAACTTATTTCCCGTTATTGATGAATCTAATATTTTGATAGGAATCGTGACACTTGATGATATAAGAGATATTATGTTTGACATTTCTTTATATCATAAAACCACTGTAGAAATGGTAATGACACAAGTAGCTACAGCTATTATTTATGAAGATGATAACCCTAAAACTGCCATGCGTAAATTTCAGGATACTGGAGCCTGGAACTTACCTGTCATTAAAAATGGAAAATATCACGGTTTTATCTCTAAATCCAAATTATTAACTGCCTACAGAAGAAAACTTATTAACTTCACAAGATAAATTAACTGCCTTTACACTAATCGTTATAATTAATACAAAAGAAAACCTGCTAAAAACTAATTTTTAACAGGTTATTTAACACTTAATAAAATTGAAATTATTTTTTGATTAATTGAACTACTTGTGTTCTACCATTAAAAGCTATTTTCATCAAATACATTCCTTTTGTGAGATTAGGCACTGCAATATCAATAGTATTTTGTTGTATATCAATCTGTTCATTTCCTAGAACTTTTTTACCCAAAATATCATACATTGCTACTTCTACCTCGTTCAATTTTATGTCGGCTAATTGAAAAGAAACTTTTAATGAATTTGTAAAAGGGTTAGGCCAAGCTTTTACAAAATCCAGATTCGATGTATCAACTTCATCAACTCCAAGTGTTCTAGATGTAGGCTCTCCGATTAATACTAATCCAAACGTTGTTCCGAATGTAGCGGTTCCATTGGAAACTGTTGCAAACGTCCCAGAAAAGTAATCTTGTAATTCTGTTCCATCATCCCAAATTCCGAACACATCTAATGCTCCGGTAAAATCATTATCGTTACCAGTATACACAAGGGCTTCATCCTGAATACCATTTTTATTATACTCTCTTTTAAATACATATGGACTATCCTGTAATTTATTATGCTTCCCTGCTCCTACGGAAACATGTTCTCTTCTGAACTTCCCGATTTTCTGAAAGTGTCTTAAGGTTTGGGATGCTAATGAGTTTGAATTATTCAATTCATCAAAATTCATATTAGATCTTAGCGTAGCATCTCCACTGGCACCTCCTCCTGGTGTTAATGTTCTAGCGGTTTCATCTCCATAATAAATCTGTGCCGGTCCTGGGGTCAATAATAACTTAGTTCCTGCTTCAAAAGTTTTTTGTCTATCTCGATCAAACACCTCTTCAGTATCGTGATTCGTTAAAAAATTCATAGCACTTTTGCCATCTACAAGTTGATTTTGTAATAGATTATCGTATCTACTAAAGATACTTTCTAATCCGTCATTTGCATTAAACCTAAACTCAAAGTTGATCAAATTTGCAAAACCATTATTATAGTAATCCACATTAAAACCGTCTCCTGTAAAGTTTCTTCCCATAGTTGGAGCGTTGTAATTAAAAACTTCACCTGTCATCCAAAAATCAAGATCATCTAATTTTTTATCAGGATTATTAGCCTTCCATTCTCTTAAAGCAATAACACCTTCAGTTTCTAGTTCTTTCCAAACATCTTCTTCCACGTGTTTAACTGTATCCACTCTAAATCCGTCAACGCCGTATTTTCTAATATAATCGATTAACCATTTGATAATATAATTTCTAGGAGATCTAGTTTTTCCAGTTCTTGTAAAGAAGTCATTGAGCTCCGTTTCCTGTATCTCTTTTCGACCTTCCTGATCCCATTTATCCAATAACCAACCTGGTACACTCACATTCTCATTAGAATCTGTTCTAATATCTGGTAGATTATTAACTAACTCACAAGGTATTGTGCCTTCAGGACCTTGGAAATTGCAATCAGGATCTCTTCGTACCCATTCGTCTGGCCAAGATTGATTCTGATCCGTACTGGTATCTGGCCCAACATGATTTAACACCACATCGAGTAATACTCTAATTCCGTGCTCATGAGCAATATCTACAAAAGTCCCAAAAAGCGCATTGGTTCCTAAATTAGCATCTATGTTCGTCCAATCTTTTGCCCAATATCCATGAAACCCATATCCGGCTCCCGGAACTGACCCATAAATATTTTCGATAGGTGGCGTAATCCAAAGAGCATTTACTCCTAACTCATCAAAATATCCTTCTTCTATCTTGTTAATTAGTCCCTGAAGATCTCCTCCTTCATAATTTCTTAATGGCGGACCATCTTGTGGTCTACTATATGCAAGATCATTCGTAGTGTCTCCATTTTCGAAACGATCCGTAAGGACAAAATAAACTGTTGCGCTCTCCCATATAAATGGTAGATTCTTATCAACTTGCGAATAACCCCATTTTACTGTAGAAAGTATTGCTATTACTACAATTAGTAAACTTTTTTTCATTGTGCGAATTTTTAATTTTAGTTTGTGTTTGATTTATGTATAAAGTCGAATTAGTTTAAATTTGAATCACATTTTGGAAAACGGCTTTTTTATAAATCTATTAGATTAAGTTTTTACGAAAACCTTTGATTGTTAATAAATTACCCTAAAATCACTAAAAAAAGTAAATCATATATCATGAAATACCTTATTCGAATATTATTTATCGCTGTTGTTATTCTTGTTGCTGTTGGGTATTATTATAAGAATTCAGGAGATCACACCAATGGAGATAAATGGGTTGGAATCGGAATATTGGGTGCTACTTTTATTCTAATGCCTTTATTCATCTATCATAGGTGGAAAAACAAAAATGTAAAAGACTATATGTTAACCGAAGAAAATATCAAAAAAATGAGAGATTTTAATAATAAAGAAAAATCTGACAAAAACTAAAATTCTGCAAATATTTACATTTTGATAACAAATTTTATTGTTTTAAAAGTTACCTTTATAACTCATATTATTATCTCATTACAATGGAAGGAACAGTAAAATTTTTCAATGAATCCAAAGGTTACGGGTTCATTACCAACGACGAAACAGGAAAAGACATCTTTGTACACGCTTCAGGATTAAATGGCGAAGCACTTAATGAAGGTGACAAAGTAGAGTACCAGGAAGAAGAAGGAAGAAAAGGAATTATCGCAGCACAAGTTCGCGTAATTCACGATTAAGATAAAAATCTTTAAGTTTCACTGGCGCTATTTATAGCGCTTTTTTTATTCACCAATATTATATTTTTCTTTAAACTTATCGCCTTGATATATCAAAAATTCTAATATTCTTAGACTATCGTTTGACATAAGAATAAATTTTATTCCTGTTTCTTCATCTAGGAAATCTAGAAAATTATAAAACTCAGTTTCAGGAATCTTCAATTCTTTAATAAAAAAATCTTCTTTATAAAAATCCAGGGCATGAGTTTTTGAATCAATTTGTATTGATTTATTTTTAAATACTCCAGAAATTAGATTAATTACTAGTCCCAAATCGATTGACACAGAGGCTTGGCTACTGCCTCCTCCTAGAGCAATATTTTTTACTGGTGACTGAGCATCATCTTGCCAAACAAACCCCATTTTCTTAATCTGAGCCGCATTCCATAGTGGTAATCTATCCTCATACGTTGGAATTTCTTGAATATCTTTTTGTATATCTCCGGATAAAGAATATTGAGATATGTGCACTTCATCCAATTCATTAATGGCTGGTTCCAAAAAAATGAGCAAATTACCCAATTGTAAATCTTCTTCTTCTACGATATACTTTTTTAATTGAAATTGAACAGAAGAAAACACAATTGCATCTCCTACATTTGCAAGTATTTCAAAATATCCTGATTCATCATTTACGGCACCTATTTCCTTGGTAAGATTTACAATATTTACGAATTCTAATTCCAATGCAGCTGCAATGATCCTTCCTTTAAGCTCAGAAGATTTCTGACTAAAACTTGAAAAAGTAATTAATAAGAAAGAAACGTAAGTGATTTTCTGCATTCGTTATTAGAATAATATATGGTAGTATCAGTCTTTAATTTTTCAAACCATTATTACTATTAAAAAGTTTACTTTGATTAATTAAATATTCAAGAATTATTAATTTGTTTCCAGATTTAAGTATTTCATTTGTTTCAGACTGCAGATTTATATAGTCAAGAAAATTATACAACTCGGTTTCGGGTATTTTTAATTCATTTACCAAGAAATCACTGTTATAAAAATCCGACACCTCTGGAATACGTATCTCTTTTGATTTTCGATTATCTTTTTTCTTAAAAAGACTTGCAACCATTCTACCGGCTGCAATAAAATTAAAAGCTGTTGCATTCTTTCTGTGATCCACCGTAGTATTCCTTACTGTAGCAGCTCCTTTTTCGTGAACAAATGGAGTTTCGTCTAACATTTTTGCATTAAACATTGGTAGCTTGTCTTCATAGGTTTTTATACTTTTTACATCTTCTTTGACTTCTCCAGAAAGATTGTATTGTGAAATCGTAACCTCATCTAATTCATTTACTTTAACTTCTAATTGAATGAATAGATCAGCCTTTTTTAAATCTTGTTTAGTAACAATGTGTGCTTTTTGTTGATGCTGGACAGAAGAGAAGATAATTGTATCTCCTTTTGTAGCTTTTATCTGAAAAAAACCAGCGCGATCATTAATCGTTCCAATACCCTTAGTAACATTTATGATGTTTATGGATTTAGATGGGAGTGTGTCCATTCTTATTTTACCACGTAGTATGTCTTGATCTTGAGAAAACCCAACAAAACTTAATAGAGAAATCACAAAATATAGCGCCTTTTGCATTCAAGTTGATTCTACAAAAAAGACGTAGATCTTTAGGCACAGTTGCAAATAGCTTTTAACTATTCGAATATTAAAAAAGAATCGATACTCTATCCGTTTTATTTATTTTTAGTTTTGCCATAATTTTGAGAAATGCTATAGCGGTAATAAATGCATCCCCAGAAGCAGTATGTCTATCACTTTTAGATATCTTTAGATCATCACATAATTCATCTAAACTATAATGCATGTGTTTTCGATTACTACGATATACCAAGTGTTTTGTTTTACTAAAGAGAACCCCAGTATCCAAAAACTTATTCTTTAATGTTCCTAATCCGTTTCTTTGTAGAACCTTATTTATCATATTTCTATCAAAATTAGCGTGATGCGCTATCAAGATAGAATTTCCAATATACTTAATAAAGATCTCAATAGCCTCAGACTCTGATATCGTATCTAAATTATTACTTTTTCGAATTCCATGAATCTCTACGGTATCAGAATTAAAAACATCCTGTTCTAAGTACAATTCCAACTGATCTGCCACTTCAATGGAGGTATTATTGACCGCAACAGCCCCAATAGACAAAACTCTATCATCTATATAGTCAAAACCAGTAGTTTCTGTATCAAAAGCAATAAAACGAGTTTTCTCGATTGGTGTTTTTTGTTGTTTCTTATCAAAAAAAGCAAGATACTCTACCCAGAAACCAGGAAATTCTTTATCATTTTTTCTAGACCATAAACCCATCTACATGAATGTTTTAAGCTGAAAACGAACTCTTAATACCTCTTGTATATCTCGTATTGGTCTAAAGCACCTTTTAAGTCTTAGTTTATCTCTTTTGCTAAGTGTACTTAACTTAATAAACCTGCCTGAGTCCTTATGCATTAATCCCTGACGAGTTCTAAATTTAAGCAACACCCTAAATGCTTTGGCACAACTCTCGAAAAGTTCCTTATTATTATGTTCTAGTTCCGCAAGTTTTTCATAGCGGAGTAACGTATTGTTTACTCCTTTTAAGTTATGATACAAGGTTAAAATTCTAGCACCATCAATAAGCACCATCATTGCCCTGATTTTGATGTCAAAAGTATCCTTATGTTCCCCGTTTTGCTCTACTAAAAACTGTTTAAAGAACCCCAAAGGTGAAGGCTTTTGCAACGCACTAACTCCCAATAAAGCCAAAAATCTGTCACTTTTATTTACACCATCAAAAACTACATCTGACAGCCGATTCACCAGATTAGAATCTCCATAAACCAACTGAAAATCAAAGAAAATAGATGATAATAATGTGCTTTCTTCTGTAGGAGTTGTCATCCAGTTTCTAAATTGTGCTTCCCATTCTGAAACCGACATACACCATCTCGGATTACTCGCCATCATTTCTGCCGGACAATATTCAAAACCGATAGTATGCAAACTTTTAGTAACTTTTCTGGCTAGCTCTAAAAAGTACCCTTTAGTAGCTTCATATTTCTCTTCGCTAACATCTTCAAATACTATTGCATTATCTTGATCCGTTACTAATAACTGCTCTCTTCGGCCTTGGCTTCCTAATACCAAAAAACTGAATTTTACAGGTAATGGTGAAGACATTTCTTTTAATGATAGTTCTATAGTTCTTACTACCAACGCATCGTTTATTTCAGAAATAAGATTTAATATATGAAGTGTCGGTATATCCTGTTCTAAATATGTTTTAAGTAACTTTTCTACTTGTTTTCTTATATACCGAAGCCTTTCTATTTTCTTTACACGTTTAATTTCCTTTATCAATACCGACGGATTATTTCCTAAAGACACTAACAAATCATGATTAGAAAAAACACCAACCAATTTTGTATTACGAGTTCCGTCTTTGGTAATACATAAGTGACTAATATTATTTTTGATCAATGCAATTTGAGCTTCGGCAATAGTAATTTTTTTAGAATATGTTTTTACAGGGGCGGTCATTATTTCAGTAACTATAGATGTAGCAGGAAACAAACCTGTCGCTACTTTTGCTCTAAGGTTACTATCAGTTATAATACCCAAAGGATATTTATTTTCGTCCACTACCACTATAGAGTTTGTCCTATAAAGATTCATCTTTAAGGCAATATCTTTTACGATGGCATTTGGTGAACAAGTAAGTGGTTTTTTTCGATAAGAAATAGTACGTAATGTAGAAAGGTCTTTTGCGGTATCAATCGAGATTGTATTATCAATTCTGTTACCTTTTGTTGTCTCCGTATAATAGTTCCTAGCATGTGCCGCAAAAGTTTCTAACAAGAATTTATTTACCTCTTTATTTTCATCTATAAATGGTTTAAAAACCATTGATGGAATTGCATACACTATAGATTCTTCATCTGCCTTAGCGGACATTCTGTAATCTTTCTTGATAATCATAATACGAAGCCCAAAAAGATCACCCGAATCACATATATCAACCAAATCTTGCTCATTACCGGCACTCCTATATAATCCAATAGCACCTTCCCTTACAATATAAAACTCATCATGACATTTTTCATCTTGCCTAAAAACATACGTATCTTTTTCTAAATACAATACTCTGATTTGACTGGAAATCATAAGAAGCTCTTCCTTCTCCAACATACTAAAAGGAGGGAATTGTTTTAAAAAATCCTGAATTCGCTCTGCAATTGTATTTTTCACACGTTTAAATTTCTTAATATTTGTTTCATACTTTCAAAACTGACATCAATTCAAATTACGTTTTTCAACAAAAAATCGTTTCAGTATATCACCACACTCTTCCTCAAGTATCCCACCCGTCATTTTAGTTTTGGGATGTAGTTTTGTTCCCATATTTATACATCCACGTTGTTCATCTCTGGCGCCATATACAATTTTACCTATCTGGGACCAGAATAAAGCGCCTGCACACATTTGACAAGGCTCAATAGTCACATACAACGTACACTCTTTAAGATATTTACCCCCTAAAAAATTAGCCGCTGCTGTAATCGCTTGCATTTCTGCATGAGCTGTAACGTCGTTTAGTAATTCCGTTAGATTATGTGCTCTTGCGATAACTCTGTCAGCCACTACTACTACCGCTCCGATAGGTATTTCTCCTTTATCATAAGCAGCCTCAGCTTCCTGAAGTGCTTTTCTCATAAAATGCGAATCGTCATATGGATCAAACATATAAAATTGAATTTTAAGTAAAGCTAATAAATATAATCCTTCTTATTTCTATTCAATAAAAATTTATATCTAAGTATTATCAGGATCACTTTTAAATACTTTTTAAGTCTAATATCGCTCGTCTATAAGCATCTATAGTTGTTATGAACTTAATTGTTACAGCTCATTTCAAAATAGTATTTTTGCATCATGAAAGACACATTACTTTCACATATTGATTTTCCAAAAGACCTTCGTAAACTTTCTGCGGATCAGTTGCCTGATTTAGCCAAAGAGTTACGAGATTTTGTGATTAATATTGTAGCAACTAAAGAAGGTCATCTAGGAGCAAGTCTAGGTGTTGTAGAACTTACGATTGCTTTGCATTATTGTTTTGACACTCCAAATGATTTATTAGTTTGGGATGTGGGACATCAAGCATACCCTCATAAAATACTTACCGGAAGAAAAAAATCTTTCCATACCAATAGACAATTAGAAGGCATTAGCGGTTTCCCAAAACGTAGCGAAAGTGAATATGACACTTTCGGTGTTGGCCACTCTTCTACTTCTATCTCTGCTACTTTGGGTATGGCAATTGCTTCAAAATTAAAAGGAGCGACTGAAAAACAACACATTGCTGTCATTGGAGATGCATCCATTGCAAGCGGAATGGCTTTTGAAGGACTCAATCATGCAGGAGTTACAGATGCCAATATGCTTATCATACTTAATGATAATTCTATCGGAATTGATCCAAGTGTAGGAGCATTAAAAGAATACTTAACCAAAGCAACTGTTGGGTACAAACCCAAAACCGATAATATAATCGAAGCGTTAAACTTTGCATATTTCGGACCTATTGATGGACATGATCTACCTAAACTTTTGGAAACTTTAGAAAAGTTAAAAACCATTAATGGCCCAAAGCTTCTACATATTATAACCACAAAAGGTAAAGGATTAAAACAAGCTGAAGAAAATCAAGTAACGTATCATGCTCCTGGAAAATTTGATGCTACTACTGGTGATTTACTTCCCAAAAAAGACACACAACAACCTCCTAAATTTCAGGATGTATTTGGACATACAATTCTAGAATTAGCAAGGAAAAATAAAAAAATTATTGGTATTACCCCAGCTATGCCGACTGGTAGTTCATTAAAATATATGATGGAAGAGATGCCAGATAGAGCATTTGACGTTGGTATAGCCGAACAACACGCAGTTACACTGGCTGCAGGAATGGCAACCCAGGGATTAGTGCCATTTTGCACTATCTATTCTACTTTTTTACAACGTGCATATGATCAATTGATCCACGATGTTGCTCTACAAAATCTACCTGTTATCTTCTGCATAGATCGTGCTGGTTTAGTTGGTGCCGATGGGGCAACACATCATGGTATTTTCGATATTTCGTATCTAAACTGTATTCCAAATATGCTTATAGCTGCTCCTGCTAATGAAATTGAATTAAGAAACCTTCTCTACACTGCTTCTTTGCGTTTAGAACACCCAATTGCCATTAGATATCCAAGAGGAAGAGGTACAATTATAGATTGGCAAGTACCTATGCAGAAAACGCCTATCGGGAAAGGGAAATGTCTTACTAAATCAACATCAGAAATTGCAATAATATCTACTGGCACTATTGGTACTAATGTTACTAGTGCTTTAAAGTCTATTGAAAAGAAAATAAGTCATTACCATTTTTGCTTTATAAAACCTCTGGATTCAGATTTAATAAAAGAAATATTACAAAAGTACAAAACCGTTATTACTGTTGAAGATGGTGCGATTAAGGGTGGTTTTGGAAATACAATTATGGTTTTTTCCAATAAAAATAATTTTTCGACAAAAATTATAAATCTTGGAATTCCTGATCAATTCATTCATCACGGAACTACAGAAGAATTACAAGAAATTTGTGGTATTTCTGCTAAGGGAATCACTAATACTATCCTGAAATATATTTAATAAACAATCCTTCAGCTAAACCCAAAAGATGTTCAGCGGTTTTTAGTTTTCAAATTATTAACACTCTATTAGCGCTGCAAGCCTCAAATTATTTTTCTCAAATAAAAGAATAAAAAAGAGGCTGTCTTTACAAGACAGCCTCTGTATGTTAAACCATAAGAATCTTTCTTATTGTATCACAATTTTAGATGTTGAAATGGCAGTACCATTTTCTGCTTCTATTCTTAATAAATAGATTCCAGATCTAAGATTTGTTTGTATTCTATGAGTACTAGTAAGTACCGTTTCATCCTTATAAACTACTCTTCCGTTTATATCAAATATCGATATTGTACTATTACCTACATTTTCAGCAACTCTAATATCAAACGCTCCGGTAGAAGGATTTGGATAGATTTGGAATACACCTTCATTTACATCATCAACACCTAAAGTGAAATTAGTACAATCCAACTCAGATGTTGGTGGCACATCAAACGCTGGTGTTTGATCCGTTCTGCTTGTAGGGAAACCTTGACTTGCACTAAAACCAACTCCTCTTTTCGCAAATACACTCCAAATAAGACATTTATTGTCATCACTATTAGGCAACAAATCGGCAGCGGCAAGAATCCCATCTCTACCATCCACAAAACCTGGATTACACGCCTGTAATTTTAAGCCATCGATAACCAACTGCATTGCTAAATTATTACCTCCTGTACCATTATATAAATCCGAATCAAATCCGTCCCTTTCTATAAAAGCCCACGTCATATCCCACAATATAGAAGCCCATATTGAACCTACTCCATGAGGAACAGAAAAATCATCCTCATCTTTAACATTATCATAGGTAACAGGGTTTATTGTCATATCTGTACTATACGGAAAAGGTCTAATTCCTCTGCCAGTAGTAGGCTGTGCCGTAGCATAAGTACCTATTCCTCTAATATCCGTTGATGTATCACCAGCCTCAATCGTCATCATTAATGCGAACCAATCAGACCAACCTTCTCCCATCTGCTCATCACCAGACAAACAACCGGAATTAGCTGCTCCTCCAGTAAGACGTGTAGAAATTCCATGTCCATATTCGTGAATTACAATACCATTATCAAAAGATCCATCTGCTGTTACTATTAAATCTTCCGGTGCCGTTTCTCCGACAAAACCTAAACTAACATTAATTGTTTCGGTACTTATTAAATTAATAATAGCTTCTCCATCAGCACTGCTAATACTTACTGCAGGAATAGCAACTTGATCGTCACCTCCTCCCATTGTAATATCTCCAGCCACATTATTAACTACTATAACCGCCAGTGCTCCTGCATTTTGACAAGCAATCACCTTGGCAGTAAAATCACACGATCCTCGGCGTACCACAGCGATATTACCATTAATATCGGTTGCATTAACAATAGTAGAACAAATATCGTTAGGATCTGGATTCGGACTATCATCTATCGCCAATACCAAATCCGCAGTTAGTGGACTTGCTTCATCTGGAGGATTAACCTTACCAGGATCAAAGTTATTATTTAATGCTCTATACTCGCCAGCTAAGCTTGTATTGTTAACTTCCAACTTCACTTCCGAATTCAAAGGAGACCACAAAAACATTTGCATTCTTGGATTAGCTCCATCCGGTGGAGTACCAAAATTTGCATTATTAAAACCAGAACCATCCTGACCATCTGCGATTACTTCATCTCCTCCTGCTCCGCCATTTCCATAGTTATTAAGCTGGAAATTACCTGAAGCCTCATCAAAACCATATTGATACCATACATCGTGGACAACGTTGCTTGCATAAAATAAGTTGGTTAGAGATGCGTTTTGATAAGTAGATACCGTAGCTGTAGGATCATAGGGATAATCAAACACTAAATTAGCACCTCCATCTGGTTGATTTCCAGGAAAATTATTTCCATTTAAATCTTCTGCCGCTCGTACATTATTACCTTGAGTAGTAGTAAATTCTGCTCCCGCTGCTCCGTCTGTATCATGCCATCCAAATGGAGAAGCCACCACATTTGCAGGATTCGTTTCTATTGTTCTGCCACCATGATTAGGACTCTCTACTGCTGGAATCTTAAACACATTATAAGTACCTTCCATTAACAGAGGAGAGCTCTCGGACTTGCTGTTAAAACCAAATCCAAATGAATGTGTCTTATTGGTATTCGCTTTAGTATTCGTTTTCTTTTTAATAGAAGTATTATGATCAAAAGTACATTTTGTCATCCAATTGTCCTTACTAATCATTTCTCCACTGTTAGCATCTATTCTAACACTATACCAATTCTCACCGTCCTTAGCATGTATACTTAAATCCCAAGACAATAATAATTGATCATCTTTAAATTCATATATAAGTTCTACAGGAATTTCATCTACCGAAACATTAGACTTCGATACTGTAAATTTAGAATTACTCGACTTATTTATGATAGTTGCATTACCAACATCAGTAAGGTTAAGAGCAATTGCTGCTTTTTGAACAGCATTTGTCGCAGATAACTGAGCACTTACTGTATTTACCTTAGACTGTAGATCGTTGATAAGCTTTCCGGAAAAATGTACAACTTTTCCATTTTTAACAGCAAAATTACCTATTGTATTTTTTATAGGAATTCCATTATATGTTTGCACTACATAAACGTTCGTTAAGTTCATGCTTTTTGAAAAAGATTGCGACTGTATTTCAAGATCACTAACATCTTTTTGATCCATTCCGGATGTGACTAAATAGTCTTTAATAACACTAACGTTATCCTGATTTTGGGCAAAACCAAAATGTACTCCAATTATAAAAATGAAGAGTTTAAAATAATTTTTATTCATAACAAAAAAAGTAATTAAATTTTTATGACAAAATATATTTTTTAAGAATTGACTAACCAAAATTTTCTTAAAAAAGTACTAAATTTTAATTGCTAAAATATATAATTCCCTTTCAACTACCCACTTTTATTGAATATTTTTTGTTTATAAGGCCGAAAAGCCTTAAAAATTAACATATGTTCAACGAAATATGCCTAAATTAAAAGAATCATCAACATTCTAAATAATTGTATTAAGTCAATTTGTTATAGAAGAGTAACTTATGATAGCCCTTTTTACATTAAGCATCAACTGTATTACGGAAGCTATATTGATGCAAATACCACTAAATCTTCTTCTCACTTATTGTTTAAGACTAGAGCAAACAATTATCCTCAAACGCATTAGAAAAACAATTATTATTAACTAGAAAACTGTTATACTTTATAAATACAAAACACTAAATCTCTAATCCTTTGATCTTCTGAAATTTCAGTAACGCATTTCCATCCGTGAGACTGGCCACATAATTACTAATACTAATTAATCTGGTATATAGGTCGTCATTTTTATGGTCAAAATTGTTCCCCTCAGCTTTTAGAATAAGCTTATCGTAATTAGAGGCGCGTTCTTTATTAAAATTATCGGTTGCTATACAGTAGCGATCTAACAAAGTAGCGAGAATCTCGTATCCGGCAATCTCTTTTTCTACTACTTCAGAACTTTGATAAATTTTAGTTATACTAATTTTTATAATATCATCAATTTGTGCCTGATACTTGCTTTTATCAATAAGTGCTTCGGCAAAATTTCCTGATAAAATTTCCTCTTCATACTGAACAAAAGTACGTGCGGCTTCTTGAATCAAAGTATTAATGGCTAATGCTCTTAAATAACTCAGACGATCAGCTGTAGTGGTTAAACTATTATATTTTGCAGTATTAATCGTGTCTTTTACTAACTTAATCAAATATTCTAAAGCATATTCTTCCTGTATCAACCCTAGATTAATACCATCTTCAAAATCTATGATTGTATAACAGATATCATCTGCCGCTTCTACCAAAAACGTTAGCGGATGTCGACTGTAAGTAGTTTCATTCCCTATCTGATGCGAAAGTAAACCTACTTCTTGTGCTACTTCTTTAAAGAAAGTACTTTCATTCTGAAAATATCCGAATTTCTTATGTGCGATATGTGAAGTTGGTTTTTTAGGCAAAGATTCCTTTGGGTATTTCATAAAAGCACCGAGTGTAGCATAAGACAATCTCAACCCCCCTTCTATTCCTTGTCTGGATTCAGTTAAGATTTTAAACCCATTTGCATTTCCTTCAAAATCTATAAGATCCTGATATTGCTTTGGAGTTAAAAACTCTTGATACTTTTTACCTTTTCCGGTAGCAAAATATTCTCCAATTGCTTTTTCTCCTGAATGCCCAAAGGGAGGATTACCAATATCATGAGACAACGAAGCTGCTGCTACGATCGCTCCAAAATCATTAAACTGGTACCCATGAATTGTGGAAAGATGAGGGTGTTTTTCTAAAATCTTCTTTCCTACCACTCGCCCTAAAGAACGCCCCACTACAGAAACCTCTAAACTATGCGTTAATCTAGTATGCACAAAACTGGTTTTGGACAAAGGAATTACCTGAGTTTTATCCTGCAGACTTCTAAAAGCTGAAGAGAATATAATTCTATCATAATCTACTTCAAAACCTAATCGGGTTTCATCTTGTTCTTTACGCAATCTCTTATTCGTATCTCCCTGTCTTTTTAAGGATAGGAGCTGTTCCCAGTTCATCATAAAATCAGAATTCTAACAATGTGCTATCAAAATAATAATAGTCCAAATATAACACTATGAAGTTATGTACGAAATGAATTATCATTCCGATCCATAAAGTATTGTATTTATGTCGTAAATACCCTAGATTTAAAAAACAAAGATATTACATCTAAAAAACTAAAAAACTCTAAATATCTAAATATCTAGTTCTTCTAACAACTTATCTCAAATAAAAAAGGGAAGCTTCTTCGCAGAAAACTTCCCTTTTACCCTATATAAATGGTCTATTTAAGACCCACACATTAAACAATCATCTCCTTCAGCTTCTTTAGATTGCTCAATAATCGCACGAAGTTCTTCTGGAGTCAAGGCTGTGCCTTCAACAGCGACTTGCACTGCTTCTGGTTCTGGTTGTGTTTTGGGAGCAGATTGTGCTTCCATTACTTGCGCTGCAGCAACCGCTACTTGCTCTGCTTGTGGCTGCTCTTTCTTTTCCGTTTTAAGTGTAAACTTAATCGCATCCACCGCAGATTTAGTTCGTAAGTAATACATTCCTGTTTTTAATCCACTCTTCCAAGCGTAGAAATGCATCGAAGTAAGCTTCGCCATCGTAGCGCCTTCCATAAATAGATTTAGCGACTGAGACTGATCGATAAAATAACCTCTATGACGAGACATATCTATAATATCTTTCATACTCAATTCCCAAACAGTTTTATAAAGCTCTTTAAGATCCTGAGGAATGATATCTATATTTTGAATAGATCCATTGGCACGCATAATTGCATCCTTAAGGTCATCACTCCATAGATTTAACTGCACAAGATCTTCTAAAAGGTGCTTATTTACTACGATAAACTCTCCTGATAATACACGTCTTGTATATATATTACTTGTATATGGTTCAAAAGCTTCATTGTTTCCTAAAATCTGAGAAGTAGATGCGGTTGGCATTGGCGCCACTAATAATGAGTTACGCACTCCGTTTTCTAAAACCTCTTTACGAAGACTAGCCCAATCCCAACGACCACTTAATTCCTCATCTTTAATTCCCCATAAATTATGCTGGAATTCTCCTTTAGAAATAGGCGATCCTTCATAACTTTGATACGGTCCGTCTGCTGTAGCCTCTTCCATAGAAGCAGTAACAGCAGCAAAGTATAAAGTTTCAAAAATCTCTTGATTCAATTTCTTAGCTTCATCGCTAGTAAAAGGTAAGCGTAACATAATAAATGCATCTGCCAATCCTTGCACACCTAATCCAATAGGACGATGACGCATATTAGAGTTTTCTGCTTCTTTTACAGGATAATAATTACGATCTATTACTTTATTTAAGTTTTTAGTTACTCGTTTTGTAATTCTAAAAAGCTCTTCGTGATCAAATGCTCCATTTTTCACAAACATCGGCAATGCAATAGAAGCTAGATTACAAACTGCTATTTCATCAGGACTTGTGTACTCCATAATCTCGGTACATAAGTTAGAAGAACGAATGGTACCTAAATTTTGTTGATTAGACTTACGGTTCGCAGCATCTTTATATAACATATATGGCGTTCCAGTCTCGATTTGAGATTCTAGAATCTTTTCCCACAATTCTCTTGCTTTTATAGTTCTACGCCCTTTTCCAGCAGCTTCGAAACGTAAATATTCTTTTTCGAACTCGTCACTATGGATATCAAATAATCCAGGGCATTCATTAGGACACATTAAAGTCCATTCTGCATCGTCCTGCACACGTTTCATGAATAAGTCCGGAATCCACATTGCATAGAATAAATCACGTGCTCGCATTTCTTCTTTACCATGATTCTTTTTAAGATCAAGGAAATCAAAGATATCCGCATGCCATGGTTCTACATAGATAGCAAAAGAACCTTTACGTTTTCCTCCACCTTGATCTACATAACGTGCAGTATCATTAAACACTTGTAACATAGGAACAATCCCATTAGAGGTTCCATTTGTACCTGCAATATATGAACCTGTAGCACGCACATTATGTATAGACAATCCAATTCCACCTGCAGATTGAGAAATCTTAGCGGTTTGTTTTAGCGTATCATATATCCCATCTATACTGTCATCTTTCATTGATAAAAGAAAACAAGATGACATTTGTGGTTTTGGTGTTCCAGAATTAAATAATGTAGGCGTAGCGTGTGTAAAATATTTCTTAGACATTAACTCATACGTCTCTATGGCTGCATCCAAATCATTTAGATGAATTCCTATAGAAACTCTCATCAACATATGCTGAGGACGTTCTGCAATCTTACCATTAATCTTTAGCAAGTACGAACGTTCTAATGTTTTAAAACCAAAATAGTCGTAACCGAAATCACGATTGTAGATAATTGTAGAATCTAACTTCTCTTTATTAGCAATAATGACTTCATACACCTCATCAGAGATCAATGGAGCTTTTTTCTCTGTTCTCGGGTTTACATATTCATATAAGTCCGTAACTACTTCAGAAAACGTCTTTTTCGTATTTTTATGTAGATTAGAAACCGAAATACGAGCTGCCAATTTAGCGTAATCAGGATGTGCAATTGTCATCGTAGCAGCAATTTCTGCAGCCAAATTATCCAGTTCACTAGTAGTTACTCCATCATATAATCCCTCAATCACTCTCATTGCTACTTTGACCGGATCGACTAGAGCGTTTAGTCCATAACATAACTTTCTTACCCTCGCGGTAATTTTGTCAAACATAATTGGCTCCTTGTGACCGTCTCTTTTTACTACATACATACGCTTTTGGTTTTTATAAAATTCTTCTTCTGAAGAACGTGATATTAATCTGTGTTACTATTCCCTTTATTTATTGAAAACTAAAATTCACAAATGATTTCCCCCGAAATCGGATACTAAAAAGAAACCTCTGTGTTATAATAACCAGAGTTATTCTTATTAAGTAAAATATAATTATATGACTTTCGCCTTCTTTTGTTTTGTTCGCAAAGCTTTTAGAAAGCTTTATCAAACTGAGCTAATCGCTATTTAAATAGAAGTCCTATTCTTGATTAGCTCAGAATGAATGTATTTTTATTCTGAAATGATTTTCAGATTCCAGCCTACGCTGGAATGACAAATTATTGGATACCCACCTTAATCGGTGAAAATCTTTTTAATTAAAAATCAGCATCAAAACTTATTTTATTTTCTTCTGTATCTTTATTAAGTACTCCTGCTTTCTGGTATTCTGAAACTCGTTTTTCAAAGAAATTAGTCTTTCCTTGTAATGAGATCATATCCATAAAATCAAATGGATTAGCAGTACCATACTCCTTTTCACATTCTAATTCCATTAATAATCTATCCGTAACAAATTCTAGATACTGCGTCATTAATTTAGAGTTCATACCGATCAAACTTACAGGAAGTGATTCAGTAACAAACTCTCTTTCTATATTTAAAGCATCCACTATAATTTCGCGAATTCTTTCTTTCGGCACTTTATTTACCAAGTGTTTATTATGTAAATGCACAGCAAAATCACAATGCACTCCTTCATCTCTAGAAATTAATTCATTAGAAAAAGTAAGTCCAGGCATTAAACCACGCTTTTTTAGCCAAAAAATTGAACAAAATGCCCCAGAAAAGAATATCCCTTCTACCGCAGCAAACGCGATCAAACGCTCTGCAAAAGAATCAGATTCGATCCATTTTAAAGCCCAATCTGCTTTTTTCTTAATAGCAGGAAAGTTATCAATTGCTTTAAACAAAATGTCTTTTTCTTTTTCGTCCTTCACATAAGTGTCGATCAATAAAGAATAAGTTTCAGAATGGATATTCTCCATCATAATCTGAAAACCATAAAAGAATTTTGCTTCGCTATACTGAACTTCATTTACAAAGTTCTCCGCGAGATTTTCATTTACAATTCCATCTGAAGCAGCAAAAAATGCTAAAATATGTTTGATGAAATATCGCTCATCATTTGTTAGCTTAGTCGCCCAATCAGTAATATCCTGATGTAAGTCAATTTCTTCTGCTGTCCAGAAGCTAGCCTCTGATTTTTTATACCAATCCCAAATATCATGATGTTTGATAGGAAAAATTACAAATCGGTCTTTATTTTCTTGCAAGATTGGCTCTACTGCATTCATCTTTTTTCTTTTAGCTAGTTTTATATTTTTTCTTTTCCGCTACGGACTAACAAAGATCAAAAAATGTGCTAGAAGTTTCACAAAAAGTTAGCAAACGTTTTCAACAAAGTTTTCAACACGACGGGAATTAACCGTTAAAACACAACAATTCACAACTTCTATTTAAAATACTGATTATCAATTATTTAGTCTTTATACAAAAGATATAAACAACGTTGTTAGTAACCTCATCAACCACTTATTTTTCACCTACTAACAAGGTTTTTTACATTAAAAAAACAAAACCCAAAAACCGTCAATTTTACGGTAAAACCACAGGTTAATAAATGCGAAAAAAAATTACTTTTTTTTAATATTTACAACTAAAAAAAGAAAAAATCATATACAAATGATGTACATGATTTTTCTTAATAATCTTTTTAATACATTTTAAATTCTAAGGCCAAGAAAAAGTTTCTCCTGTAAGATGATTTGTATACAAACCTGTTCCATCAAATGACCAAACAAAACTTTCTGTTAAAACTCCCGACTCATAAGCTTTTATAGATCCGGATTGATCTGTTTCATTAAAAACAAGTTCTATCTTGTCATTATTCCCATCTTCTATTGTAAAATTAATAATACTTCCTGTTTTATTGTAAGTCATTAACAAGAACTCTCCATCTTCTCCATTAAACTTTACTTCAAAAAAAGTACCATCTCTACTAATTCTACCTTCATAAAAGGTTCTACGAATACCACCTTCTTCAATATCATATGTGAAATAATCAAAAGCAGCATCTGAAGTTACTGTATAATACAATGTAACACCACCAAAACTCCACACCCACGTTCTATTGTTTTGACTATTCTTACCTATAATGCTTTGCTCTTCTGCATCCTCAGGAATTGACAAAAAAACAGAAGAATATACTAAAGCCTGTACTTGTAACGATGCTAGTGAAAAAACAGCGTTAGATGCATACGTATTTTCCTGAGCATATTGCTCCATACCTTCAGGAGCTTCAATATTCTCAATAGATGTCTGATATTGTTCTATGCGGCCTTGAATATCCTCTAATTGATTTTCGTTTTCTATTACTAATCCATCGTCTTCGCTACTACAAGATTGAAATATAGCAGCAATAGCTATCATCAATAACACGCTTATTCTCTTTAATCTTAAATTCATTGTTTTTTCTTTTAATTGTTAGATAATTTACTACTTAGTATCTTCAGAAGTTCTGAGGTAAACATTCTTATAGTATTTTTTTGAGAAAAATTAAATCTTTTTAAACTCTACTCTTCTATTTTTTGCTTTCGCCTCTGGAGTATTTCCTGTATCAATCGGAACACTTTCACCCTTACCATCCGTTTTTAATCTAGAAGAATTAATCCCAAATTCATTGACGAGCACCTCTTTAACTGATGCAGCTCTTTTTTCGGAGAGCTTTTGATTAAAAGTATCATCCCCATCTGTATCTGTATGACCTGTGATTCGAACTTTTACCCCAGCATTCTCAGAAAGAACATTGGCAATTTTTTTAATTGTACCATAAGATTCCGGTTTTACAGTGGCTTTTCCTGTATCAAAAGTAATTCCATATGTAACTAGCTTACCTTCTGTAATTAGTTTATTTCGCATATCAGGCTTACCAACTGCATATCTAACATTACCCAAATAGTAAAATGTGTTTTCTGGTGTCGTTTCTGAGAAAAATTTTAAATTCTTAATTACTACATTTTTTTCAAATGCTCTGGGTATATCAAACACCTTTTGTTCATCTATATACACTCTCATTCTTTGTTTTTGTTTCCAAATGGAAACGTGCATCTTTTTACCTCGACCACTATTATCCTTATTTAGTTTTCCGAATTTTTTCTCAGAACGTAAATTAAAATTACGATCAGCGCAATATTTCTGAATATCAACCTGTCCGCCACCGCTTATTCCTCCACGAATAATAAAAGAGAACCCATTTTTCCCGGGAGCACCTTTTTGTAATTCATATCCTGAATTCTCTACATCAGAAAACACAACATGAAGATCACGTTTGTAAGCATATTTAGAGACATCAAAATCAAATACTACATCATATTCTAAAGTAAAGTTTTCAGGAAATTCTTCTATGAATTCTGGAACATAAGATCCGGTTCCAGTTCCTATCTGGATAAAACGTCCTTCTTGATTATTAAGAGTAACTACTTCAGCTGAATTAGAGGAGTTCCAACGTGCAGGCAAATCACCGATTTCATCCTGACTAAAATCTTCGAAGGCGATTATTTTTTCTCCAGCCACAAAATCAAACTTAGAGTATGCAGCAAACAAAGGCTCTAGGCTTTCTGTTTCGTGTATCACACTCTCTTCTTCATTATTAGAAGAAATGACAGCTCCTTTTGTCTTCTTATTTTTATTCTTGCTTTTCTTCTTTTTTTTGGGTTTTCCATCAACTGTATCGTCTATTGTCTTACTTGTTTTTTTTGATACTTTTTCTTCTGTTTTCTTCAAAACGGTTTTCTCAGCAGCTTTCTCAGCTGTTTTTGCTACTTTTTTCCAGAACTGTGCTTCCGCTTGCTGAGGGATTAGTAAAACAAAAAATAGTACTGATATCCCAATGATCTGCTTTATAGTTTTCATAATTCTTATGTTTGGTTTTGTCTCTTTGTGTGCTTTTTATAAAAAAGGTTAACTTTATCTTCGGAAAATAAGAATGAACCTATTACCCTATAGTCAGGTTACAACGTATGAAGGAAGAACTCTTAACGCTAAAAAAAGGTCACAATCAAGCTTTAGAAAAGATTTATAATGAATATCGTAATGCTTTTTTGCAGTTTGCTAAAAAATATGATCTAGATCACGATGCTCTTATAGATGTATACCAAGAAGCGTTTATTGCATTACGTGAGCATGCAATAAATGGCAAACTAGACCATATAAAAAGCTCTGTCAAAACGTATTTATTCAGTATTGGGAAATATATGATCTATGATCAGCTTAAAAAGCAGAAAAAAACTATTTCTTATGAAAACAGCCTGGATTATAAAGAAACTTCTGATACAACAGAAATTTTTGAAGAACCACAGTTAACTCCAGAACAACAATTACTAAGACAGCATTTTAAAAATCTGGGGAAACGTTGTCAAGAAATGTTAACCTTATTCTATTATCGGGGACTAACTATTGATGAGATTGCGGAAAGTTTAGGCTATGAAAGTAAAAATGTAGTAAAAAGCCAGAAGTCTCGTTGTTTAAAATCCCTAAAAGAATTAATTAAAACCCCCGCTTAAATGGAACGAGAAGAGTTAATAGACAAATATTTGCAGTCGGAACTGACTCCGGAGGAAAAAGATCAGTTTGACAGCTTATTAGAAAATGACGCATCATTCAGAGAAGATGTTGAATTACATAAAAACTTAAAGGTAGTTTCTGGTACTGAAGATAGAGATCAGTTAAGGAAAAGTATGGCTGATTTTGAAGCTAAAATCGCAGCTAACGAAACTAAAGTAGTACCCTTATTTAATTACAAAAAATTATTGGTTGCAGCTTCTATATTATTAATAATTGCCGTTGGCGGAATAACACTCTTAAATCCTTTTGGAGTGGATACTAATGAGTTGTATGCAGATAATTTCGAACCATATAAAAACGTGGTAACCCCAATTGTTAGAGGTGAGAATGATGAAAATGAAGAAATTATTGCATTCACATCTTACGAAAGCAAAGAATATGAATTAGCTACAGATCAATTTGCAAAATTGTATAAAACAACAAAAAGACCTTATTTTCTTTTATATCAAGCAAATTCTTTATTGGCATCCGACAAAATAAAAGAAGCAATTCCATTATTAGAGCAACATATTGGATTAAAGGATGAGCTATCAGAAAGAGGGAAATGGTATTTATCCCTTGCTTATTTAAAAGAGAACAGAAAAAAAGAAGCTATTCTTTTATTGGAAGAAATTGTAGAAAAAGGTAGTTTTAAAAAAGGTACAGCCGAAAAACTTCTAAAAGATTTAAAATAGTAAAACTACTATAATAGACTTTTTATTTTTCTAACCACTACAAACAATACCGGAATTCCTAGTAATAGTAACCACCAAAAATAAGAGTTATCTACTTGAATTGCTGTAGTATCACCCGAAATCATAAATCCTGACCAATAATAAGGATGGGTAAGCAATTCGTCTTCTGCTGTTTTTAAATAAGTTAGTTTTGCTTCGCGTAACGCTTTATCTTTTGGTAATGACGCATCCAGATTTTCATAAAAGTCTTGCATCAATTCTGAAGTAGTCTGATCATTAATTTTCCATAAAGTGGTCACTAGAGATTTAGCTCCTGCATAACTAAATCCTCTTGCCAAACTAAGCATGCCTTCACCTTTCTGAAGCTTTCCTAAACCGGTTTGACAAGCACTTAGCGTTACTAAATCCGCATTGATATTATATCCATAGAGGTCCTTTACGTACAACAAACTTGATGCTTCATTGTTATTCGGAGCAAATGCCAGATAGGAATAATCAGGATGCTCATCATTTGCAGCTGCGTGTGTCGCAAAATGAAGCATATTATACGTTCGAGAATTTTCTGAAAAGGATACTAAAGAAGCTTCATTACCTGTAACTGCTTTTCCATTAAAGAATTTGGTTATTTGATTTACCTCATCTGTATTATACAACAATGGACCAAAATCCGATCTATCTTGCTGTGTGTTTATACTCGTATTACCAAAAGTCGGAGCATATGCCAATAGCCGATTCTTAGCAGTTTTTATTTTATTTTGCTGTTCTTTAAGTAGTGTCGCTGAATTTGTATAAGAAATCTGATATTCCTTAATCAAATAATCTGGTTTGTCTTTTGATGTTGACAAAGCATCAAACGGTAAATAATTTAATATATCATCCGAAATTATAATCAATTCTTTTGATTCAATCTTTTTTAAAGGTTCTTTTAGAATGTTCTCATATATCGAATACCCTTCTTTATAAATATCTGGTAACCCTTTACTATTCACTTTTGATAATAATGAATAAAGTTTAGTGATCTTTTCTCGATGATTCTTTCCGAAAGGAATTTTATAAAAGTTTTTTGAATCGTTTTCTATAGCAATCAAAAACAAATTTGTATCCGTAGAAAAATAACTCAACAGGGCTTTCTTTTTTATAATTTCAGAGGTAATTTCTTCCAAATTAATCACTTCCGAATTATATTTTAAATCATAATACTTAGGGTAATTATTCTCAATATCAGAGATAAAATTATAGTATCTGTTTTTTAATTGAAACAGCGAATCAAAAACTACCATATTAGACTTTTGATTAAAAAATTTCTTCTCTAAATGAATGATATTCGCTCTAAACTGCTGTTCTTTATCTATAATTTCTTCTGGCACACCTCCGTAAGAACTGGCTTGTGTACTCCTAGCAGCTTCTAACAACAATACACTTTTACTTTTTTCCATAAAGTAAAAAGCATCTGTAATATAAGATGATTCTTTAGTAGTATTAAAAAGATCAAATGCCACTTCTACCATCCTATGAAAAGCGGGATACATTTCTGATAATAGAAATTGTTTATCAACCTTACTTTCGAATTCAGGTTTCAATAAATCTAATGTCTCTATAATGGCATAAGATGTTGTCAACGCCATTTTAAGATCTTCTAACCGATTACTTTTATTATGCAATAATTGAAATGCCTCTAGTTTTTCCTTCAATATCTTAACTAACTCTAATTTAGACAGTACTTTTTTGGGTTTAGGGTTACTTTTAATATCCGTATCATTAAAACCAGGTGCTATCTGTATTAAAGATTTTTGGTAAAACTCTAACGCCTTTTCTGGATTTTCCTTTGCTATATACAACTTCCCTAATTTGGAAAAAGCATCCGCCACATCCCGGTTTTTTTTATTTTGGCTATACACTTTGGTTTTAGAAAGGTATGATTGGTAAAAGGTTTCTGCCTTTTCGAATTCCATATTTTGTAAAAAAGCATCACCCTTTAACACTTCTAATTTAGCGAACAAAATGTCTTCTTTTTTATAAAGATTCTTACTCTTCTCAATATACTTTATAGCAACCAGAACGCTATCCTGTGATAGGTAGTTTTTGATTAAAAGTTGAGAAATAGCTTTTATTGAATTAATGGCTCCAGGTTTATTCTCCATCGTTTCAAAAAAATCTAAAGATTCTAGCTGTATTTTTTTTGCTTCATCATATTTTTTTTGCGCCATTAAAACTTGAGAAAGCCTATACTTAACTCCAACGGATTGTGTTTGCCATCTTGGAATTTTATGATTTTCTATATCACTTATAATTCTGCTGTAATATTCTTCTGCTAAATCATTTTTACCTTCTCTTCTATAAATTGATGCGAGGTATTGTTGTATATTAATTTTTGTTTCGATATCAAAAGGAGATAAATCATTTACGTTCGGATAAAATGTATCTAAAAGTTCTTTAAAACACTTTTTTGCTTTCGATAAGTTATTCAATTTAAAATGATAATTTCCTTTATTAGTATTAAGGAATTTCAGATAATCATTTTTTGAAACTAAAGAGTTAATTAAAGGATCATGGACCATGATTGAATCCATGGTATTAATATCTTTCTTTAGATTTTTCAAATCAAAATGAAAACCATCAGAATTAATCAACAAACTAAGCGTTCCTAACTTATTGTCTAAACCATTAATATCTTGATTAGATAAATCATAACTCTTCTGTAAGTAAAAACGAGTACTATCAGGATTTCTATACAAAAAGCTCATTCCCTTCCGGTTAAGTCTTTCTATTTTCCTAACTAAAACTGAATCTATCTGAGTTTCTTGCTGAGAAAATACAAGACTCGATAAAAAACAATAAATCACAAGTGGTATATATTTCATAAAAAAGCCTTTGTATGAACAAAGGCTAATTTAATAATTTATAGTTAATATTAATTTATCAGCTACAAAGTACCATAAAAATTATATGATAGATCCATTCCCCCTTCAGATTTCTTAACAACCACCAAAAACTCTTCAGGAAGTTGTATTCCTTCAGTAAGAAATGGGCTTTCTAATAAATTTTCATTCAATTCACTAGTTTCAAACTCTTCTAAAGCAAATAAAACTTCTTCACTTTGAGGATCAACAAGCTGAAAACCAAAATTATTAAGATTCTGTTCTACCAAAATAGTGTTCACAACATTAAGCGGTACAGGACAGTTATTGTCTGGTCCCGGATCGAAACATGGAGGAAGTGGAGGAATTGGCCCCAGACCAAACCCTACCAATCTTTCTTCGATAACACCTCCTCGTTCTTCAATAAAACTTAACCTATTGTTTACACTTTCTAATTCTCCGAGCGCATTATCATTTTGAGGATCATTTTCCAAAATAACAAGAAGCTCTTCTTTTCTTTGGTTAAGCCCTATTTCTTCCACACCTAATGCGTAATCTTCAAACTGTAATTCTAAAACAGTTTCTCCACTTGCAATTTCTTCGATAACTTCTATTTCTAAGTCATCATCACCGCAGCCAAATGGAACTGTGGCAAGCATAAAAAGTCCGATACATACTTGAATTGTTTTCATAAAATTATTGTTTTGGTTTTTTTGTTAGTATCCCTTTTCCCTACAAGGTCAACATTAACGACAATAAAAATAATGAAATTTTATTTTCTAAGATCTGCAGCTACCTTTTCTAACTCCATATACCAATCTTCTCCAAACTTGCGGATCAATGCTTGCTTTACGAATTTATACACTGGTACTTGTAATTCTTTGCCCAGTGTACAGGCATCATCACATATTTCCCATTTATGATAATTTACGGCAGAAAACTCTGTGTAATCCTGAACTCTAACAGGATATAAATGGCAGGATATTGGTTTTTTCCAATCTATTTCTCCTTGATTATAAGCCTCTTCAATAGCACACAATGCTGTGCCTTTTTTATCAAATATCACATACGCACAATCGGCTCCATCAATTAGCGGAGTTTCTAATTCCTGATGTGGCGTTTTGATATAAGTTCCTTGTTTTTCAATCGCTTCGATTCCTTCTTTTCGAAGATACGGTTTTACAATAGGGTAGATTTCCTCAAGTTTTTGAGCCTCTGACTCTTCTAATGGTGCTCCTGCTTCGCCATCAATACAACAGACTCCTTTACATGCAGAAAGATTACATACGAAATCTTTTTCTATGATTTCTTCTGAAACTATGGTTTTTCCTAATTGAAACATATTGCGAAGATAGTTTTTATGAAAGATAAATTTTACTGATTATTTATCTTTTTATGCTACTTTTACTATGCGAAGTCTATTTACTTTTGCGCCAACCTTAAAAATCTACTAAAATGAACTTTGACTTAAAAGAGATACTGACTGCGAGTATGATCCTCTTTGCAGTAATTGATATTGTAGGTAGCATTCCTATTATTATTGATCTGCGTAAGAAAGTAGGGCATATACAAAGTGAAAAAGCCTCTCTGGTAGCGGCTATATTAATGATACTATTCTTATTTGTAGGTAAAGAAATACTTAATCTTATCGGTATTGATGTCAATTCTTTTGCGGTTGCTGGTGCGTTTATCATATTCTTTCTAGCACTAGAAATGATACTGGGTATTCAATTATATAAAGATGATGAACCAGAAACTGCTGCTGTTGTTCCATTAGCATTTCCCCTTATAGCTGGAGCAGGAACAATGACTTCTATTCTATCTCTTAGAGCTGAATATCAACCGATTAATATTGTAATTGCCATTGTTATCAATATTATTTTTGTTTATATCGTTTTAAAATCTTCTGGAAGAATTGAAAAAGTTTTAGGTAAACAAGGAATTAATGTTATTCGTAAGATATTTGGTGTAATTTTGTTAGCTATTGCCGTAAAATTATTTGCAACTAATATAAAAGGCTTATTCTAAATGAAGTATTTTATTTATCTCCTAATTGTAGTAGCTACTTCTTTGATACTATACAATGCTACTGTTTTAAATTTTAGTAATCTCCTAGAAGGGGATAGTAAAACTGCGCTTATTAGCATTCTGGCCTCTGCCTGTGTTATTATTTTACTACTGATTTTATTAGTTTCCAGAGCTATCCAACAAAAACGTGGTAACAGATAAATTAGTAAAGGTATCTAAGCAATAAATGGTATTAAGAAACAGGCTATAATTACTGGCGGCAGTGATATAACTGCGAGGATCATAAAAAGGTTATGTAATTTCCTAAAGATAAGCGCCTTTTTTAAAGACTTTTTTAGTTTTATATCTTCGGTATTATCAATATGCTCCCTAATTAAATCTCCAGACACATATGAAGAATCGACAAGAATTTCATTATCTAAAAAGATGGATGCACTATTGTCTAACAACCTAAACGCCACAGCCACAATAAAGAAAAAAAGTGGAGAGCAAATTGCAATTGCTATTAGATACTCTGTTAGTTCAGACATATTTTGATTTTGGGGGCTTATATTTATTTACACTTGTATTCTATTTTTGTCAAAACTATCCGAAAAAAAACATTTTTTGTAATCACCCAACTAATAACCATTATCGAAACTAGCAAACAAAAATTATGAATACTTTTAATTACGAGAACTCTTTTCAGGCTTTTTTTTTAAAAAATCTATTCCATTATCATTAAAGATGTATTGTTTTAGCAATGATCGTGATACGTATGAGGATTCTATATAGATACTATGTTTAAGTAAAATAGAACCACTATTATCCATTAACCGAAGTACTGCAGCAGCAATAAAAGATATAAATGCTGTAACAATAAGAAAATCATCAGAAATTAACATATCGCTTTGTTTTAATTAAGAGCTATCGGATATCGATAAAACTTTTTGGATCATTTTATCATCTTTATTAATAATCTTTTCGAACGCACTAGTTCCGAATAACTGCTGAGCCATAATAGCTTTCAGATATTTCTTTAATTGCTCTCTATAATTTTGCAAATTAATATCTACACCTCTTTTTCTTGTGTAAGCTAAGAATCCATCTGCAAAATCATCATCAATCTCTATTTCTTGCTTAAATTGTTCTTCGGTAAGCTTGTTATAAAAATCTCTTTTTTTATCAAGCTCTTCGAATATGTACCCACCCATTCTTCCGGATCTTAGCATATAATCTAGCGTCTCTCCAACTCTGGTCGTATCTTTACTTACAAAAATATCAGGTATAATCCCTCCTCCTCCATATACGGTTTTGCCTCCTGGTGTTTTAAACTTCAAAGAATCTGCAACTTGTATACTATCTGCATTTTGCAATTCGCCATTTTTATAACGCTCTAAGTATTCATTAAAATACTCTTTATTGCCGTTCTCATATGGTTTCTGAATGGATCGCCCTGTCGGGGTGTAATATCTAGAAATTGTTAGCCTAATCGCACTGCCATCACCTAAGGCCATCTCTCTTTGCACTAATCCTTTTCCATAAGAACGTCTGCCGACAATCGTTCCTCTATCATTATCCTGAATAGCTCCAGCGAAAATTTCGCTTGCAGACGCAGAATTCTCATTAATTAACACATAGACATTTCCTTTTTCGAAACTTCCGTTACGTGTGGCATAGTTATTCTCTATGGATCCTTTTTTGTTTTTAGTGAACATGATAAGCTTATCATTTTCTAAGAACTCATCTGCCATTTTTAATGCAGGAGCAATAAAACCACCTCCATTGTCCCTGAGATCAACAACTAAGGTCTCTGCTCCTAGATCCTGTAAAGAATCTAATGCATTTTTAAACTCCTTATACGTAGTTTCTGCAAAGCGATTTACTTTTATATATCCTAAGTTTTCTTTTAGCATATAACTAGCATCCACACTTCGTAGCGGCACTCTACCCCGCTTAACGACTACGTCAAATATACCCTTACCTTTTCTATAAACCTTTAATTGAACCTGGCTGTTTAATTCTCCTTTTAGCTTATCTGCTAATCCATCTCTTCTTAAACGCTCTCCATACAGCGTATCATTATCTGCCATAAGAATTCGATCACCTGCCATAATTCCTGATCGTTCGCTTGGACCTCCTTTTATGGTATTAATGACGGAAATGGTATCTCTATAAGGATAGTAACTTACTCCAATACCAATAAAATCTCCCTGCATACTTTCTGTGATCCCTTCTAGTTCTTCTGGAGGTATATATACAGAATGTGGATCCAGATTTTCAAGAATTCTGTTTACGGTAACATCTACAATACTATCGGTATTGATTTCGTCAACATACTCATAATCTATATAATCAATAAGACGGTTTAATTTTTCCTTTTTAGCATTATAGGAAAATAACTTAGCTGATGGATTGCTAAAATCGAGTTTACTTCCTAAAAAAACTCCCGCTCCCATCGCCAAACCAATAAATAATGGCAAGTATTTTTTTGAATAACCCATTAATCGTCTAAATCACTAATCTGTTCTATTTCCACTCCAGCTTTCTCTAAAAATGAAAGTCCTGAATTATCTTTATATCCTTTTTGATACACTATCCTCTTTATTCCTGCTTGATGAATCAACTTACTACACTCTTTACAAGGTGATAGTGTAATATATAACGTAGCTCCTTTGCACGATTGTGTCGAAGAAGCTACTTTAGAAATTGCATTAGCTTCGGCATGAAGCACATACCATTTCGTATATCCTTCTTCATCTTCACAATAATTTTCGAAACCCGTTGGAGTTCCATTAAATCCATCAGAAATAATCATTCTATCTTTAACAATAACCGCACCAACTTTCTTTCTCTCACAATGGGATAACTTTCCCCACTCTCTTGCTATCCTAAGATACGCTTTGTCATATTTTAGTTGTTTTTTTTTTGACATATAAAAATTGGATGGCAACTGTATTTATTAAAATACGAATATATTATGACTATGTGTCAAATACAACCCTAATTGACAATAAATTACCATATTTTGTTTGAAATTATCATCGGAACAACCATCCCTATTACTATTGAAGAAACGACTAGTATCCAATCTCGTTTAGAGAATCTGAAAATCGTTTGAATAATAAAACTGATTATAAGAACTATGATCACTACAATAAGTTGTGCTAGTTCTATCCCCAAAGCAAATTCAATCAGTGGTAAAATTTTCGAACTAACATTACTGCTAACTGCATTAAAAAAACTAGAAAAACCCAATCCATGAATAAGTCCGAAAAAAATTGTGGTAGCATATAATACACTAACTTTGTTTTTACCTGCAGTTTTTCCTGCTGTAAAAACGTTAAATATTGCCGCTGCTAAAATAGTTATCGGAATTAAAAACTCTACTAATTTAGAGTTTACAGAAACCACATCATACACGGCTAAAAACAGCGAAGTAGTATGCCCCAGAGTAAATAAAGTTACCAGTAAAAGAATCCTTTTCCAGTTATCAAAAGTATACGCAACAGTTAGTACTATTAAGAATAGGATATGATCATAGGCCTGCCAATCTAGAACGTGGTATAAGCCGAGCTTTACATAAAGCCAAAATTCTGACATAATTTTAAGGTTTTGAGGTGGCCTAATGTACAATTAAAAAGAACAATTTAGAAGTTTTGTAAGAAGTCTTATAAAAATTTTAGGAATATTGACCATTTAAAGGAGTTGCTTGGTCATTTATCGAATTTTTATCATTCTTAAAGAACATATTAAACTTTCGAATACATAAATCATTAATTTTAAGATTCACAAATTATAAATTTTAAAAAACTTGTTTATGGATATTCAAAAATGGTTAGATAAAGGGTTAGATTTTATTATAGATTTTGGTCCAAAGGTTATAGGAGCAATTCTCATATGGATTATAGGTTCCTGGGTTATTAAAAAATTAATGACGGGAATCTCTAAAATAATGACCGCAAGAAATTATGATGAAAGCTTGCAAAAATTCCTTACTAATCTACTAGGATGGATCTTAAAAATCGTATTAATACTTGCCGTACTTGGCACAGTAGGTGTAGAAACCACTTCTTTTGCTGCAATATTAGCTGCTGCTGGTTTAGCTGTTGGTCTAGCTTTGCAAGGATCTTTGGCGAATTTTGCCGGAGGTGTGCTCATTATGATTTTTAAACCTTTTAAAATTGGAGACCTAATAGAAGCTCAAGGGGTTTTAGGTGTTGTAAAGGAAATAGAAATTTTTACTACTAAATTGTCTACTCCAGAAAATAAAGAAGCTATTATTCCTAACGGAACCTTATCCAATGGTAATATTATCAATTATACTTCTCAAGGAACACTAAGAGTGGATCTTAATATAGGTATTGGATATGGAGATGATATTAAAAAGGCAAAAGACGTTATTATGAAAGTCCTTACAGACAATCCTAAAGTTTTAAAAGATCCTGCTCCTACAGTTGCCGTTAGTGAGCTAGGAGATAACGCAATAAATCTAGTAGTACGACCTAATGTAAATGTAGCGGATTATTGGGATGTTTATTTTAAAGCTCTAGAAGATTCTAAAAACGCATTGGATGCTGCTGGAATTTCAATCCCTTATCCACAAAGAGATATTCACGTCCATAATGTTAAATAATCATACAAACAAAAAAAGGCCTCTTATAAGAGGTCTTTTTTCTTTTACAACGTTCCATTCTTTATATACTAAAAAAAATCATTTTAGTTATTTTACTTAGGAATATTAGAGGTATTGTACTATTACCTACCTAAAAGCATATCATTAGACACCAAACGCTAGGTATATTGCAATGGTAATATAAACAAACCTTTATAGCCATATGAAAGCAATATCCACTTTCATCCATGATGACTTTTTACTGCAAAATGAATTTTCTAAAATTCTCTATCATACGTATGCTAAAAATCTATCTATCATAGATTATCATAATCATTTATCTCCAGAAGATATTTGCAACAACAGAAAATTTAATACTATTACGGAAGTCTGGTTGCAAGGTGATCATTATAAGTGGCGAGCTATGCGAACACTGGGTATTAGCGAGTATTTTATTACAGGAAATTCCACGGATAAAGAAAAATTCCTAAAATGGGCAGAAACCGTTCCATATACAATAAGAAATCCATTATTTCATTGGTCACATATAGAACTTAAAAAACACTTCTCGATCAATGATCTATTATCCTCAGATAATGCAGAAAAAATTTATCTCTCTACTAATGAGCAATTACAAAATCGTGGTCATTCAACTCAAGGATTATTGAAAATGAATAAGGTTGATGTAGTCTGCACCACTGACGATCCAATTGATACTCTTGATTTTCATAAAGCATACGGTACTCAAGAAAAATCAATGAAGCTATTACCTACTTTTAGACCAGACAAATCGTACGCTGTAGAAGATTCTTTATCGTACACAGACTATCTTATTAAACTAGGTGAAAAATCCAATATACAGATTAAAAGCTTTGGGGATCTTTTGTTAGCACTAGAAAACAGAATTGATTACTTTCATGCTGCTGGATGTAGGTTATCTGATCATGGTTTAGAGAATTTATACCATTTCTCTAAAGGTGCTTATAATATCGAACAAATTTTCAAAAAAATACAATCTAAAAAACCACTTGAGGCCGTAGAGGCCAATTATTTTAAATTCGAAGTTTTATCTTATCTGAGTATTTGTTATCATGAAAGAGGATGGGTACAACAATTCCATCTAGGCGCTATTAGAAACAATAACGAAAGGCTTTTACAAAAGCTTGGTCCAGATACCGGATTTGATTCTATTGGAGACTATTCTCAAGCTAAGCATCTAAGTGGTTTTTTAAATTCTTTGGATAAAACAGATCAATTACCTAAAACCATTATTTACAATCTAAATCCTTCAGATAATGAAGTTTTTGCCTCTATGGTAGGTAATTTTAATGACGGTAGCATTAAAGGAAAAGTTCAATATGGTGCTGCGTGGTGGTTTTTAGATCAAAAAGATGGTATGGAAAAACATTTAAACACTTTATCTAATCTTGGTATACTAAGTTGTTTTGTGGGAATGCTAACTGATTCAAGAAGTTTTTTATCGTTTCCAAGACATGATTATTTTCGTCGCATTCTTTGTAATCTACTTGGTGAAGATGTAAAAAATGGAATGCTCCCCAGAGATGAAAAGTGGTTAGGAAAAATTGTTTCTGACATCTGCTATAACAATGCTAAAGAGTATTTTCCCTTTTAAAAAAAGTAGGGAAGATGTAACACAAGACACCTTCCCCACAAACAATTCAAAAACTAACAAAATGTGAACTCTTATTATTCTTTAAGTATCGTTACATACGTTCCTTTAAAACTTTGGTTTAACACCATCATTTCCAGTATATCATCCCCTTTGTCCGGAACAACTTCAATAGAAGCTTGTCCATTAGACATTTTTATGGATTCGCTACCCATAGGAGTACCTAAATGTTTTTTGGTTTTTCCTCCAGACAAACATTGAAAATATATTCTTTCTTCATAGTCTAAGCATCTTAAACCATCTTTGTCTCTTGCTGTAGCTATAACTAGGTAATTTCCATTTTCTAATTTTTTATAAGAAAGTGATAACGAATTAGCTATATCATTCTTTTTATATCTATAATGAATACTAAGACTATCTGTCACTTTTTCTCCATCTTTAAAACCAACTGCTTTTAGCTTATTGGCTCCTTCCTTAAAAAGCACATCCCAGGTAAGTCCAGAAGCAGGAAACACATTTATATCCTTTTTCTTTTGACCTAAGGCCTTGCCTTCAAAATATAGTTCCACATTATCACAATTACTATATATGTTCACTGTCCTTGGTTCGTCTTTAGGGCCTTGTCTTTCTGTCCAGCTATGTGATTCTATATATACAAAAGGATCCTTTGCCCAGTAACTTTTAAAAACATAGTATGCATCTTTAGGGTTTCCTTCCCTATCCATAATACCCTTTTGATTCATGTATGGAATATCATTTTCCGGTCTTAATGGAGTGCCAAAATCTTTAAATGCCCATTGCACGTTACCAACGAAAGACTTGTTAGTTTCTGATATTTTTAGGTGCCAGTCAAAAAGATCTACAATATAGTTTTCACTCCAATCACCAATCTTTGCAATATTGGTAACCGAAGTTTGTGTTATTGCTTCCGTCCAACCATCAGGGTCCATAGCTCCCTGACCATCAATTGGGTTTTCTGTATGTCGCCCATAATGACTAGAACCTCCATATTCCGCATGAAGAAAATGAGGATATTCTTTGATATACTTTTTTAGCGCTTTTTCATACGTTGTATAACTACCAGAATACCAACCCGACCAGATTGAAGGAGAGAATACATCCACAATATCAGAACCCGCATAATATTTCCTGATAGCTGTCATTCTTGTTGGATCCAAGGTATGCGATAATGTATTTAATTCTTTTAAAAAACTATTTAGTTCCTCTTCGTTATCACCATCTTCAAAATCTGGTAACCAATAAATTTCATTCCCCAAAGACCATATAATCACACTTGGATGATTATAGTTTTGATTAATAATCTCGGATAACATATTCTTAGTATTGGTTTTCCACTTTTCATTCCCGATACCTCCTCTACACCATGGCAATTCATCCCATACCAGAATTCCTAATTCATCACACATTTTATAAACCTCAGGATCTTGTGGATAATGCGCTAACCTTATAAAGTTAGCCCCCATTTCCTTAATCGCTTTAATATCTTTGCGATGTAACGTATTTGGCATAGCAGCACCATATCCTGCATGCTCCTCATGACGATGTGTTCCCCGTAACAATACTCTCCTGCCATTTAGATAGAATGGTCCATTTTTCTTGAATTCGAACCAACGAAAACCTAACCGATCTACTAATTTATCAACTTGTTCTCCGGATTTTAATAATAAAACTTCTACCCTATATAAATTAGGAGTATCAATATCCCAAAGTAATGGTTTATTGGTGTTCTTGAAATTTATTGTTAATTGGTTGCTATTTGCTTTTTTCGAAACAGTTTGTATCTTTTTCCCACTTGGCTCAAATAGCTGTGCAATGACTTCATATCCTTCTTTTGCATTTACTCCTCCTATTTCCAAATCTAACCTCAGCGATGCTTTTTCATTAGAAACATCTGGAGTAGTAATTTTTAGATTCGAAATACTAGATGTATGCTTTTTAATAAGCCATACATCTCTGGTAATTCCACCATAAATAAAAAAGTCACTTTTCTGAGAAGGTATTATTTCTCGATTATAACTGTTATCTACACGAACCAATATTTCGTTTTTCCCATTCTTTAACTGATCCGAAATATCAAAAGAAAAACCAATATAACCACCGATATGTTCTCCGGAAAGTTTACCATTTACATACAGTTGCGTAGTAATGTTTGAGCCTTCAAAATATAATTGATATGCTAACTTCTCATCTATAGTATCTATCTGGATGTATTTTCTATACCAACTGGCACTTCTTCTATATCCAGGTTGAAGATCCATGGTATCAAAATTATTCCAGGTGTGTGGTAAATTAATTGACATCCAATCAGTTTGTTTATGTACCTGATCTACATCCTCTAAATTCAATTCCAGATATTCCCAATCATTATTAATATTCTCTTTTGACCTGTATCCCTGTGCAGAACAATATGCAGAGAGAAAAACAAATACTACAATCCTAATTAAATTACAAGAATACAAAACAGCATTATTCATAGGTTTCTAGAGCTTTATTTAATACTTGTTCTTCTTAGAATTGCTTCTAAAAAATAATAATCCGCATAACTAATTGGACCATTTATCTCGTCATTTTTTGGCCAGTTTCCTGTACTATGATTTAGAATGAATGGTATGTTTGATTCATTTTGTATAATATATTTAATGGATGAAAGGTTACTCATAATTCGATCAGAAAAATCTAAATATTTTTTATCACCCGTATGTTCATACAACTCAATCAATCCTGAAGCAATTACTGTTGCCGCAGAAGCGTCTCTAGGCTCGCTAGGAATATTAGGTGCATCAAAATCCCAATAGGGTATAGCATCTTCAGGAAGATTTATGTGATTCATTAAAAAACCTGCAATTTTTTTAGACTGTTCTAGAAATTCAACATTCTTGGTGTATCTATATGCCATTATAAATCCGTAAAGTCCCCAAGCTTGTCCGCGTGCCCAAGAAGATTCATTTCCAAACCCCTGATGTGTAACTTTAGATCTTATATTTCCCGTTATGGTGTCATAATCCACCACGTGATAGCTACTATTGTTGTTTCTAAAGTGATTTTTTAATGTTGTTTTGGCATGTTGCTCTGCTATTTCATAATATTTAGAGTCCTCGGAATAATTGGATGCTTCAAAAAGTAATTCCAGATTCATCATATTATCAATAATCACCGGAAACTGCCATTCTTCTTTATTAAAATCCCATGATCGGATAGAACCAATAGTACTATTGTATCGAGTAGATAACGTCTGAGCACTTTCTAGAATGATGCTCTTATAAGATTCGTCATTGGTTATCTTATATCCATTTCCAAAACTACAAAACACTTTAAAACCCATATCATGGGTTCTATCATTATTTTTTTCTTTCTCTATAAATGCCGTCCATTTCTTAGCTTTATCACTGTATTTGTCATCTCCTGTAATTTCATATATAAGCCATAGACTACCTGCAAAAAAGCCACTTGTCCAATCTTTTGATGGTACTTTTTTTATAGATCCATTCTCACCAGCGCTTCTTGGAAAAGCTAATGAATCTAATGGATACTCTAGTAAATAAGAAAACCTATCAGCATATTTGATAACAGAGTCTTGTTGTATTATCAATTCTTCTTTATTATCCGAAGATGTATTTTTACATCCTATAAAAAATACTAACAAGATGACTAAGAATACGTGAGGTCTAAATCTTTTTTCCTTTATCATAGCATAGATATCGATTAATATCCTGGGTTTTGTGGCAATAAGTTCGGATTTCTTACTAACTCATCTGCGGGTAATGGTAATAAATAATCTTGATTTGGATCAAAATTTACTTTTATCCCTTCTAAACCCGTTGCACTAAACACCTCATTACCAAGTCTTCTTCTAACAATATCATACCACCTTTTAAACTCAAAAGCGAGTTCCCATTTACGTTCTTCTAAAACCACGGTTCTTAAGTCATCTTGTGACAATCCCGAGATATCTGCCGGAAAATCAGAACCATTACCACTTCTTGCTCTAGCTCTTACTCTATTTATATACCCATGAGCTTCATTTGATCCTGGGCTTATTTCATTTAATGCTTCTGCAGCGATTAATAATACCTCTGCATAACGCATCATCATATAGTTAGCTTCTGATCCTCTACCATTTCCAGTTGCAGTAGCTCCTATGGCACGGGTATACTTTGCTATATGTGGACGATTTACACCTCTACCGGCCCCACTTTCTCGAAAAACAGTAAAGGGTCTTTCCTCTAATGTTTGGATGCCTGTAACAGGATCTGTTATCTTAAAAACCCCTGTAACATCTAGACTAACTCGCTTTCTGTAATCTCTTTCATCCCAGGTATTAAAGACTTCTAAAGAAGGAACACCAACAGACCAACCACCACCAAGACCATATTGTTGGTCATCTCTAAGACCAGTCAATGCTGCTTGATAATCCCTTCCATCGTCTCCATTACTAGCTCCGATAAAATCTAATACAAAAATGGGTTCCGAAGAGCTATCGATTTTACTAGAATCAAATAAATCTTGAAAATCTGGCTCTAACCCTAAGTTATACGTTCCTTCATTATCAATGACTCCTTTGGCTTCATCATAGGCTTTCTGGTATTCACCGATAGTTAAGTATACTAATGCTAAATAAGACTGCGCTGCAGATTTAGCAGGTATGGATCTGGCCGCTTGATTATCAGGTAACCAAGTTTTAGCAAACTCGAAATCTGCAATAATATTTTCATACACATCCTCAACTGGAGTTTTACTAATAGAACTTGCTGCTTCTAAATCAGTTACTGGTGTATCTAAATAAGGAATATCACCAAATTGTCTTACTAAATGAAAATAAGCAAATCCTCTTGCAAAATATGCCAGAGCAGTAACTGGATTTTTTATTTCGTCTTCTACACTTACTTCTTCTGCACCAGCAATTGCTTGATTGGCTGCCGCTATCATTTGATAAGTTTTAAGCCAAGATCTGTCAATCATTGCGTTGTCGGTAGAAACATTAAACTCATCATGTTCAATTCTTCTTGGTGCTGTTGTCGGGTCACCAATGGCAACCATATCACCACGTAACATTAATGCTAAAGACATTCTTCTACCCCAAAAATTTTCATGAGTCATATGCCCATAAGCACCATTTGCTGCTGTCTTTATATCATTTACATTATTAAAAAAACCATCTGGAGCTAATAGTCCTATTGGTTCTTCTTCTAAGTCAGAACACCCTATTATTGATAATCCTATCAATAAGAATAAATATTTATATTGTTTCATAATATATGCTTTAAATTATTGATCAAAATTTTACACCAAGACTAAAATTCACAGATCTAACCGTTGGATAATTCCCAAAATCAAATCCATTAAATGTGTTTTGACTACCTGAACCGCCACCTCCCAAAAAATTCACTTCAGGATCTAATCCGGAGTAATCTGTAAATGTTACTAAGTTTTGAGCACTTATAGATACCCTGATAGAATCCATACGTAACTTATCAGTAACCTGTGAAGGTAAATTGTAACCTAAAGCTATGTTCTTTAATCTGATATAGCTTCCATCTTCTACAAAACGAGAAGAAATTTGTTTTCCTCTAAGTTTAGCAGAAGGTATATCTGTATTTGTGTTTGTCGGTGTCCAGGCATTTAATACATCCGTAGTAGTATTAGAATCTCCATTAAACAGCTGTACATTAGTAAGATTCATAACATCTCCACCATACGCACCTTGAAAAAAGATACTTAAATCAATGTCTTTATAGGTAAAAGTGTTCGTAATACCAATTGTAAAATCCGGGTTAGGATCTCCTATTATTTGTTGATCATCCGTAGTAATTACGCCGTCTAAATTACCATCTTCATCCGCTAAATCCGTGAACAATTGATCTCCTGCCTCTCCACCTTCAAAAACAGCCGTTCCTTCTGGTAAAGCTCCCCCTTGGTAAACACCTCGATATTCGTATCCCCAAAAAACACCAACAGCTTCTCCTTCTCTTAAAACATGTGTTTGGTCTATATTAAAATACCCTGGAGAAGCATCTTGAAATATATCCTCACCATTTAATAAACTAACAAACTCATTTTTATTTGTAGACCAATTAAAATCTGTAGTCCAACTAAAATTTTCATTACTAATATTTCTTGTGTTTAAGGTAATCTCAAATCCTTTATTATTAATCTCTCCTACGTTTCTTAAACTAGCTGCCGTTAGAAACCCTAAATATTCTGGTTGACTAGAATCTGCGATGATAAGATCTTTAGTGTTGATGTTATAGTAATCTAATGAAAGAGAGATTCTATTAGAAAACATTCCTAGATCCAAACCGATATTAGTTTGATAAGAAGATTCCCATTTTAGATCTGGATTTGCAACTTGATTTGGAGTCACATTAATTACAGTCTGTCCATTGATAGGAGTAAAGACAGATGCAAAACTGGCTAGTGACCCATATGCAACAATTGCCTGATTACCAGTAACACCGTAACTCGCCCTTAACTTTAGATTAGAAACAGTCTGATTATCTTTTAAGAAGTTTTCGTTTGATATTTTCCAACCAAAGGCACCTGATGGGAAAATTGCATATTTTTCATTTTTAGCAAAATTCGATGATCCATCTCTTCTAACTGTAGCTGTTAGTAAATATTTGTCATCATAATCAAAATTTAACCTACCGAATTGAGATTGAATCTCTATTTCAGAAAAAGAGGAAGTAGGTATCAATTGATTAGAACCTGTTTGCAATGCGTGATAAGAAAAAGAATCTGAAGTAAATCCTTCAGCTCCTGCAGAGAATCTATCTGTAGCATTTTTTTGATATGAGTATCCAGCTAATAAAGTAAGATTCCCTTTTCCTATTTCTGCCTTATAGGTTAAATAGTTTTCACTTAAGACACTTGTACTCTTAGAGTTTGTTATCGTTGCTCTTCCACCGGTACCAGCTCCAGCTGTAGTTATTAAAGTTGAAGGACTAAATGTTCCTTGAGTACCATTAATGGTACTAAAACCAAATGTTGTTTTGAAAGTAAGATTTTCAAAAATATCATAATTGGCATATAAATTTGCTCTGTAATTATCTGTTTTTGTCTCATCGATACTTTCTGTAGCAATTGCAAATGGATTATCTACATTATCACCAACAGAATTAATTGTATTGAGACCGTTAGCATCTTGTACTCCAAGATCTGGTGCAAATCGAAATAATAATGAAACCACATCATCTCCACCACCATTTACCGTGGAACCAGTTGATTGTGTAGGAACACCATCTTTATTTCCTCGACTACCAAATATATTGGCTCCTAGTTTTAACTTATCTGTTACTTGTGCATCGATATTGGACAAGAAAGAGATTCTTTCGAATTCGGAATTTATAATCACACCTTCTTGTTTAAAATAGGTAGCAGAAGCATAAAAATTTATTTTATCACTTCCTCCAGAAAAAGAAAATTGATGATTCGCAGTACTACCACTTCTATATAACAAATCTTGCCAATCAGTATTAACAGGTCCTTGAACGTATCCTGAATTGATCGTTTGTTGATATGCTGCAAATTGATCGGCATTTAATAAATCCAATCGATTAGCTGTATTCTGAATAGAATAGGTAGTATTCACCTCAACAGATAACTTACCTTTTCTACCTTTTTTTGTAGTCACTAAAACAACACCATTAGAACCTCTAGAACCATAAATAGCTGTAGCCGATGCATCTTTTAGAATCTCTATGGATTCTATATCATTTGCTTGTGGAAAAACACCTCCAACAAACCCATCCACAACTATAAGAGGAGCACTACTGGCATTAATAGAAGTATTTCCTCTAATCCTTACATTTATGGGAGCACCAGGTTCTCCTCCATTATTAGATTGAACTACAACACCGGCTGCACGTCCTTGGAGTGCTTGTGCTGCATCTAACACAGGGAAAGCATTCAACTCTTCTGAATTTACCGAAGATACCGAACCTGTTACATCACTTTTTCGTCGAGATCCATATCCTACTACAACAATTTGCTCTAAAGACTCTACAGAAGTAGTTAAAGTAACATTAATATTTTTATTGCTTCCCACCTTTATTTCTTGATCAGTAAACCCTACATAAGAAAATACCAAAATTGAATTTTCATCAGGTACGCTTATAGTATACAATCCATCAAAATCAGTGGTGGTTCCATTAGTTGTATTTTTTATTTTAACATTAGCACCAGGAATAGGTACTCCATTATCTGAGGTAACGATACCGCTAACATCAATTTGAGCAGATAAACCTGACCCCATCATAATTAAAAGAATTGGGATACACTTTCTTAGTAACTTTAAGTACGTATACTTTTCATTCATGAGTGTTGATTTATGTTAGTGAGTATTTCTAATAGAGGTATATAATCAGAAGACAAAAAAATACAATACACAGCGAGAAAAGAAGCTGTAAAAAAATATATCTGTTTTGTTTCCAATTCATACTCAAACCTAGTTAAAACACTATATCTAAAAGTTCAAAAAAGGGTATACTTATGTACTAAACGCTGATTATTAGTAGATAAGAAGAGATATTCTTATAAAAACTACCTTTTTTTAAGAAAAGAATTTTGAAGCGTATTCTGAAGGTGTTTGATCAAAATGTTTTTTGAAGCATTTTGTAAAATATTTTGGGTTTCGAAAACCAACTTTGTAGCAAACCTCTGAAATATTTATCTGACCTAATTCCAATAATTGAGATGCTCTTTTCATTCTTATAGAGTGAATGAATTCATTAGGTGTTAAATTTGTCCATCCTTTAATCTTAGAAAATAACATTGTCCTACTTACTCCTAGCTCTGAGCTAAAGTATGGGATATCAAAAGACGTGTTGCTTATATTATCTTCCACGATTTTCACTGCTTTTTTCAACAGCTCTTCATCAACAGAAGTCACCGTTATATCTGATGATTTATAGTCATTGGATGAGAACTTTTCTTTTTGTTTTTGTATGGAAGAAAGTAAGTTTTTAATCGTTAATAAAAACTCTTTTACGTTAAATGGTTTATTGATATAGGCATCTGCTCCTGATTCCAAACCATCGAATTTATATATTAATGATGTTCTAGAAGTCAACAAAATAAAAGGAATGTGACTCGTCCTGATATCATTCTTAATTTTAGCACACAGCTCGGTTCCTTCCATTTTTGGCATGATCACATCGCTTATAATTAGATCCGGTAGCTTCTGCAGTGTCTTTATAAAAGCTACTTGCCCGTTCTCTGCTTTAATAACTTGATAATAATCCTTAAGCATGTCACCAATAAAATTCCTTAATTCATCATTATCCTCTGCAATCAGAATCAATGGTTTTTGATCATCCTTGTCTACCATTTCTAGATCCACGTCTTTACTTCTTCTAACCGAGGAGATTTGATTCTCATACTGACTGATATCATCACTTATTTTAAAATCTTTTATGATATCGGATTCATTAAGATGTTCCTTTCCTATTTTCAGTTTTACTCTAAAAATAGATCCTTTATCTACATTAGTCTCTACAACTTCAATCACACCTTTATGCAGATCAACCGCTTTCTTTGCTATAGACAGTCCAATACCACTCGCTTGATTAAACTGTTTTTGATAATCTTTATCTCCGGCTACTTCATAAAAACGATCAAACACTTTATCTACAAACTCTTTATCGATACCTTTTCCATTATCTTGTATCTCCACTATGGCTTCTTTTCCTTTCTGAAAAATTCTAATATTAATTTCCCCTCCTTCCGAAGTATATTTAAATGCATTAGAAATTAGGTTGTAGAATACTCTTTCTAATTTGTATCTATCAAAATATACTTCAATAATTTCCGAAGAAGCTTCGAATGTATAGTTGTAAGATCCTGCTTTTGCAAATTCGTTAAAGGACAGATAAATTTCCTTTAAATATTTAACCAAATTACCTTCTGCGACTTCCAGCTTGGAATGTTTATTTTCAAACTTTCTAAAATCCAGCAATTGATTAATCAATTTCAGTAATTGATCGGCATTACGTTCTATAACCAATAACCGTTTATACATCTTATTACTTCCTTGATAATTTTCTATTAGTTGTTGTAAAGGTGCTATGATCAATGCGAGTGGCGTTCTGAATTCATGAGAAATATTAGTAAAAAACTCTAGCTTAGAACGGTTCATTTCTTCTTTCCTAATATTTTCTAGATGTTCTAAATCTAATTTATGCTTCAGTTTCGTTTTTGCCTTATTAATTTGGTTTAATCCGAACAATGCCAAAACTATCATTAATACATATCCTGCAAAGGCAATTGGGCTTTTCCAAGGAGCCGGTTTCAATGATATTTTTAATTGCGTTGCTTCGTCATTCCAAATACTATCATTATTCGCTCCTTTTACTTCAAAAGTATAATTCCCTGGTTTTTGTATTGCATAATTTACTTCTGTATTTTTTGTATACTGCCATTGATCATCTAACCCAACTAATCGATATGCATATTGATTGTTTAATGGGTTAATAAAATTAGGCATAGCAAAACTAATCCCAAAAGAAGCCTGATCATACAACAATGTTAATTTATCAGTATATGAAATACTCTTTTTTAATACTTTTTCATCTCCATATGTATCAATTCTCTTACCCTGAACATTAAAATCTGTTAAGACTACTTGCGGTACGAAAGTGTTCTTTTTTATCTGATTAGGATTCAAAAAAGAGACACCAGATGGACCACCAAAATAGATATCCCCATTCTTAGCTTTTAAGCACGAATTATTATTAAACTCATTACTGATCAGTCCATCTGTTTGATTATAAAGAATTGAAGTTTTTTTATCAGGATTATACGCCACAATACCTTTGTTGGAACTTATCCATATAACATTATCATCATATTCTATAATACTAAAAACTGTACTAATTTTTGTTCCTACTACATTAAGCTCTAATCTATTAAACTTATTACCATCAAACTTATAAATCCCATTTGCCTTGGTTCCAACGTAGAGCACTCCTTTTCTATCTTCATATATACTTAAAATATCATCTCCTGATAATTGTTCTTCATTAAAAAAGAAACGCTTTACAGTAATTATTTGTTTATCATTTAACTTATCTTTTTCTATATAATTAAGGCCATTCTGAGTACCGATCCATAAATTAGAACCTTTATCGACAAATAAAATTCTAATTCTATCATTAGAAAGTGATTTTTTATTTATTCCGTTATGATCTATAAATCTGAAGTCTTTATTTATTAAATCATATTGAATAAGACCTTTTCCAAAAGTCCCCAAATACATAAATTGTTCGGATTTTTTAATCGTATATACTCCGATATCTTTAAGAAGTACTCGTAAATCTTTACTTAATGAATTAGTAACAAACTTCTTAGCGTTTATATCGTATAAAGCTACACCGGCATTATATGTTCCGATCCAAAGTTTTTGGTCATCCAGAAATAGCGATTTTATATTGAGACTAGGAAGTTCATCATCAGAAACTTTTTGAATATCAAAAGATTGATTTTTCTTTAAATCTAATATACTAATACCTTTCCCTTCTGTACCAAAATATATTTTACCAGAATCATCCTGTAAAATACTACTAACCACGCCATATTCAATATCGTCATTATTATTCTTTCTAAGCGCTATAAAGTTAGAATTAGATTCATCCCAGATATTAATCCCTCCGTAATATGTTCCAAGCCAAGTTGAACCCTTCTTATCGATAAAAATTGTTTTGATCGAGTTTCTACTAAGACTTTTTAGGTTATTCTGTTGATGTTTAATAGAAATAATAGCATCATCATTGTTTTTTATACAAAGCCCATCATAGGTTGCTATCCATAGGACTCCACGATTATCTATGGACAAACTCCTAACATCCTTATTGATTATTTGATTTTTACTAGTTCTTTCTACATGTTTAAAAGAACCAGAGGTTAGATCGTAATAATTAAGGCCTCCATATTTAGTTCCAATCCATAATCTATTTTTGTCATCTTCGACAATAGCCTGAATATAAGAATCACTTAAGTTATTTGACCTTTGGCTACTATAAAATCTTTCAAAACTAAAACTATTCTCATTACCTTTTTTCAGTCTATTTAAACCATTTGCAGTACCTATCCAAATATCTCTTTTCTTGTCTTCATATATACTCAAAACATAATTATTAGACAGACTTGAAGCATTAGTAGGATCATTTTTAATAGTAATAAATGAATCGGATTCTCTGTCATATATCATAAGACCATTAGAAGAACCGAACCAAAGTTCTCCATTATGTAACATTTTAATAGACCAAATTGTATTATCCGAAATACTTCCCTTTTTGCTAGAATGAAAATATGATTTAAACACATTAAGTTTCGGGTCATATCTATTTAAACCATTATAAGTTCCTATCCAAATATAACCTTCTTGATCCTCCTGTATGGATAAAATATCATTATTACTAATTGAGGTAGAATCATTAAGTATATTTCTATATACGGTAAAATTATCTCCATCATATTTATTCAATCCATCTCTGGTTCCAATCCACATGAGTCCTAACCGATCCTGATGAATAGCGATTACCGAACTTTGTGATAAGCCATCGGAAGTAAATAAATGTAAAAACTTATTGTAAAAATTATCTTGAGCGATAGATACGACAGAAATAAAAAATAAAAGTAATGCGTATATATATTTCATCAATTCCCTTAAAATTTTCTCTTAATAACGTTAAGCTTTTCAAAATATTAAAAAAATGTTAATAACTTAACCTTATCCCTATTCTTTAATCTATTAATTTCTTGTCAATCATTCAGTCCCTTCACTAGTTGATAATAATACAACGAAGGTATTAATTCCATCTCCGCGTTAGCAAAAAGAGCATATGATTTATTTCTCAAAGGATCCAAATGAACTGTTATTCTGTCTAAAAGATGTTGATGATTAATCCTAGAGTGTTGATCAAGAATGGGATTTTAAAAAACATATCTCATCAAAACTATTAAAACTTATACTAGTAGTAGTTCAGTTTAAGGGTGTCAATTGTTCAAATAATCAAAAAAAGTCTTAAAAATTTAATATTTATTCTATCCTAACCCCAAGGCACCAATCAAATAATCAAATTTTTAATAAAAACTGTTTTTAACAATCAAAACGCATAAAAATCTAATAATCAGATTATTGTACTTTTCTATCCTGTTTTCTGTATGATCCTTTTCCGAAAATTGATTTGTAATTGTCATAAAAGCTTCAAATTTGAGATAGTTGAATATTTTTCTCTTTTCTATATGGATAATAAAGTAATAGTACTCACAGGTGGCGGTGGTGTTTTAGGTAAAACAATGGCCTTGGCCTTAGCTAAAAAAGGCGCTAAACTTGCCATTTTAGATTTGAGAAAAGATGCCGCCGAAGAGGTAGTGAAAGAAATTAAAACACAAGGAGGAGTTGCAATTGGTATTGCTGCAGATGTACTTAGCAAAGAATCTTTATTAAAAGCACGGACCGAAATCAACTCCAAATTAGGAAGCTGTGATATTTTAATTAATGGTGCCGGAGGTAATCATCCTAAAGGAACTACATCCAATACCCATTTGGTTTTAGAAGATCTCGAAAATAAACAAAATGACTTTAAAACTTTCTTTGATTTAGATTCTGAAGGAATTCAATTTGTTTTTAATCTTAATTTTATCGGTACTTTATTACCTACTCAGGTTTTTGCTCAGGACATGATCGGAAAAGATGGTTGTAGTATTCTTAATATCTCTTCGATGAATGCTTTTACACCCTTAACCAAAATTCCAGCTTATAGTGGTGCAAAAGCAGCAATTTCAAATTTCACTCAGTGGCTTGCAGTACATTTTGCAAAAGTAGGTATTAGAGTGAACGCATTAGCTCCTGGTTTTTTTCTAACGGATCAAAACAGATCATTGCTAACAGACTCCGAAGGAAATCCAACACAAAGAGGTAAAACAATTATAGAACACACCCCAATGGGTAGATATGGAGAACCCGAAGATCTTATTGGAACAACAGAGTGGTTATGTAGCGACGGTTCCAAATTCGTAACAGGCATTGTAGTGCCAATTGATGGCGGTTTTAGTGCATTTAGTGGTGTTTAAAATACATAAATATGAATTTAGAACAAACATGGAGATGGTATGGACCCAATGACCCAGTCTCATTATCAGACATAAAACAAGCGGGAGCAACGGGTATTGTATCTGCATTACATCATATTGCTAATGGAGAAGTTTGGACTATAGAAGAAATACTAAAAAGAAAGAATATCATAGAAGCATCTGGGCTCAATTGGTCGGTGGTAGAAAGTGTACCCATACACGAGAATATCAAAACTAGATCCGGAAAATATCAAGAATACATAGAAAATTATAAAACTACTATAAAAAACTTAAGCACTTGTAAAATCAATATTATCTGTTATAATTTCATGCCTGTTCTGGATTGGACTAGAACCAATTTAGAATATGAAGTCTCTGATGGATCTACAGCATTGCGATTTGATGCTACAGAGTTTACTGTTTTTGATTTATTACTACTTAAAAGACCGGGTGCAGAAAAAGAATATACAGATACCCAAGTAAAGGCAGCAAAAACTTTAGAAAAGCAAATGTCTGATGCTCAAAAGAAACTGCTTGTGAACAATATCATCGCAGGTTTGCCAGGTGCAGAAGAAGGATATTCTTTAGAAGACTTTAATACTATTTTGGATACTTATAAAAATATTGGAGCTAAAGAATTAAAGGAAAATTTATACTCATTTTTAAAAGAAATCATCCCAATTGCAGAAGAATCAAGAGTACTTATGTGTATCCATCCTGATGACCCACCGTACTCAATTCTAGGTTTACCAAGAGTAGTAAGTACAGAACGAGATATTCTCGATTTATATAGCGCAGTGGATTCTCCTAATAATGGACTTACGTTTTGTACAGGATCTTTTGGGTTACGGAAGGATAATGATTTACCAGCAATGATCGAGCGTCTAGGAAATCGAATACATTTCATACACTTAAGAAGCACGAAAAGAGATGAAGAAGGTAATTTTTATGAAGCCAATCATCTCGAAGGAGATGTTGATATGTATAAAGTGATGAAAGCTTTAATCAACGAACAAAACAAAAGACAAAAGTCAGGTAGATCGGACTTAAACATCCCAATGAGGCCAGATCATGGTCACAAAATGTTAGACGATCAACATAAGAAAACAAATCCCGGATATTCCGGTATCGGAAGGCTTCGAGGTCTCGCTGAACTAAGAGGTCTCGAGCTGGGAATTAGAAAATCACTTTAATAAAAAATTAAAATATATAATTATGGCTACTGCTTACCAATCCAGATATGCATCCCATCCTAAGGCTGTTAAAGCTATGGATACCACAGAACTTAGAGATGAATTTTTGATAGAAAATCTTATGCAACTGGGACAAATCAATCTGACGTATTCTCATTACGACAGGTACATTGCTGGATCTGCAGTGCCAAAAGATACTTTAAAACTAGAGCCAATTGATCCTCTAAAAGCTGAGTATTTTTTGGAACGAAGAGAGCTTGGGATCATTAATGTTGGTGGAAAAGGAGAAGTTGTTGTAGACGGAACTTCTTATGATCTAGAATATAAAGAAGCCTTATACATAGGAAAAGGAAATAAAGATATATTGTTTAAAAGTCAGAGCGAATCCAACCCTGCTAAATTTTATATCAACTCTGCACCAGCTCACCGTAATTATCCTACAGTCAAAGTAACAAAAGAAAAAGCTAACAAAATAGAGCTAGGATCTTTAGAAACCTCTAATCATAGAACAGTATTACAATTGATTGTTGGTGGCATCGTAGAGACTTGCCAGTTACAAATGGGAATGACAGAATTGAAAAAAGGTAGTGTTTGGAACACAATGCCCGCTCATTCTCATGACCGAAGAATGGAAGTGTATTTTTATTTTGAAGTGCCAAAAGACCAATCTGTTTGTCATTTTATGGGTCAAACGGATGAAACCAGACATATCTGGATGCAAAATGAACAAGCAGTAATTTCTCCACCTTGGTCAATCCATTCCGGCTCAGGAACCTCTAATTACACATTTATATGGGGAATGGCAGGAGAGAATTTGGATTATGGCGATATGGACAAATGTGAAATAACAGCTCTTAAATAAATACAACTATGTCATTATCTCTATTTGATTTAAAAGGTAAAAATGCACTGATTACTGGAGCAACTCACGGTTTAGGAATGGCAATGGCAAAAGGATTAGGACTTGCCGGGGCAACTGTCATAGTAAATGGTAATTCTTCTCAAGAAAAAATAGACCGCGCAGTCGAAACGTACAAGGGTTTAGGTATACACGCCAGAGGATATAAATTCGACGTAACTAATGAAGCAGCTGTAATACAAGCTATACAGCAAATTGAAACTGAAATTGGAACCATCGACATTTTAATTAATAATGCTGGAATTATTAAACGTGTTCCGCTTGAAGAAATGGAAGTCACCGATTTCAAAAAAGTGATTGATGTAGATCTGGTGAGCCCTTTTATAGTTTCTAAACATGTTGTAAAAGGAATGATCAGACGAAAATCAGGAAAGATTATAAACATCTGTTCTATGATGAGTGAGCTGGGTCGCAATACAGTTGGTGCCTATGCTGCTGCCAAAGGAGGATTAAAAATGCTTACACAGAATATGGCAACCGAATGGGCAAAACACAACATACAAGTTAATGGTATCGGACCAGGATATTTTGCAACCGAACAAACGGCTCCAATCCGGGTGGACGGACATCCCTTTAATGATTTTATAATCAATCGAACACCGTCAGCAAAGTGGGGAGATCCAAATGATCTAGCGGGTACAGCTATATTTTTATCCTCTAAGGCAAGTGATTTTGTAAATGGTCATATTCTTTATGTGGATGGTGGTATTCTAGCTACCATAGGTAAACCAGCAAATGAAAAGTAATGAAACATCTATTTATTATTACCTCCATATTTATCTTGATTATTTCAAGTTGTAAAAAGACCGAAAAGCATACCATAAAAACAAAATACATAAGCTTTAAGAACATTCTGGATGTTAACCGAACAGATGAAAGTATTATTATAAGCAGAGATAAAATATTATCTATACTGGATAGTATTCCTAATAATAAAGTTCCTTTAATCAAAGACTCATCTGGGAAAATCATTCCTTTTCAACTAGATGACTTAGAAAAAGATGGTATCTGGGATGAACTCAGCTTAGCTCTTGACTTTACATCAAATCAAACGGTCAAGTTAGAATTAACTACTATCGCTAGAGAAAGCATTCCTTCATTCACCCCAAGAACGAATATTAGATTCGGAATCGGAACGAACAAAACCAATGTAAAAGAAGTTCTAAAGCAAAATCGTACTGGAGATCCCAGAGCTAATGATAGTCTTTTTTATCAAATGGAAGGCCCTGCATGGGAGAACGATAAAGTTGGATTTAGATTTTATTTCGATCCACGAAATGGTATAGACATTTTTGGAAAAACAACTTCAGAACTAGTTCTTGACAGAGTTGGTCTGGGAGACGCAAATTATCACGAATTAGATGATTGGGGAATGGATATTCTAAAAGTTGGAAACTCACTTGGTGCCGGAGCATTAGCCATAAAATATAATGATTCACTTATCAGAATCACTGGAAAAGATCAAGCCGAATTTAAAGTCATTGCTGAAGGTCCAGTAAGATCAATTTTTGACATGATCTATAAGAATTCAAAAATTGGAGAACGAAATATCGATCTAACTCATAGAATTACAATCTGGAAAGGACAATGGGGATATCAAAGTGAAGTTTTTTTTAGCGGTGTTACAGATGACATGAAATTAGTAAGTGGTATTGTCAATCTCAAACCTAACAAGCCGTATTCAAAGACTTTAAAAAACTATTACGCTCTGGAAACTTTTGGCCCACAATCAGAAAATAATGATGCTCTGGGAATGGCAATAATAGTATCAAAAGAAGATTTTATAAATAAAGGTGAAGCTCTACAGGAAAAAGCAGATATCCAACAAACATATTACACAATCATGAGTGCTTCGAATAAAAAGTCTACCGCTTTTTATGTTCTTTCTGGATGGGAACAATCTGATCAACAGTTTAAAACGTATAACGGGTTTAAAAAAATGATTGACAACAAGATTGAAAGACTATCAAATCCAATACTGACTCAATAATATGGAAAAAAGAGTTGTCACTTTAGACGAAGTTTTAATGCGTCTCACCAATGCATCTAATGAGCGTTTCGAGCAGTCGGTTTCATATGCTATTAATTTGGTTGGAACAGAAGCCAATTTGACAGGATTAATTTATAGCCTACTATGCAAAGATGATCAACACACAATGGAATTTGCCGTCGCATCATCTGTACGGAAACATAGTATTCTTGGTGATGCAAATTTGCTTTCTGATAGGATAAGTGGAGCAGTTATTACAGAGTGATAACATCGGAAGATTATTAGGATAAATGAAATACACAAATGACCATATAATTAAAGTAATGGAAGACACAGGATTGATTCCTGTTTTTAACCATTCAGACATTAGCATAGCAAAAGAAGTATTAGATGCTTCCTATCAAGCAGGTATTAGAGTATTTGAATTTACAAATAGAGACACAAAAGCATTAAACGTTTTTATTGAATTACGAAAATATGCATCTAAATATGATGATCTTATTTTGGGTATAGGTACCATTTTTACTAAAACTCAAAGCGAACGATTTCTGAATGCTGGCGCAGACTTCATCGTTTCTCCAGCCCTGATTCATGAAGTTGCTGATTTTTGTAACAAAAAAGAAATAGTATGGATTCCGGGATGTGCTACCATCACCGAAGTATATACTGCTCATCGATTAGGTGCACAACTCATTAAAGCTTTTCCGGGGAATATTCTTGGCCCCAATTTTATAAAAGCAGTTAAAACAGTCTTGCCACAAGTAAAAATAATGCCTACAGGAGGTGTGGAACCAACTTTAGAAAACCTGAAACTTTGGTTTAATTCCGATGTTAGTTGTGTTGGGATGGGGTCACAGCTTTTCAATAAAAATGATATTAAAAGTAAAAACTTTCCAAAACTGACTGAAGACATTAAAGAAGCGCTACAGCATATACAAAAAATCAAAAACATATAAACTCATGATGATCAAGAAACTATTATTACTTTTTATAGGATTATTTATATTAGGATCTTGTTCTAAAGAAAAAGAAACTAAAATACTCAGACTTGCGCATACTTTAGACACCAAACATCCTGTGCACAAGGCAATGGTAATTTTAGGAGAAAAACTTGAAAAAAAATCTAATGGCACCTTACAAGTTAAATTATATCCAAGTGGTCAATTAGGTGCAGAACGCGAATGCCTGGAATTACTACAAATAGGAAGTCTTGACATCACCAAAGTCTCATCAGCTGTATTAGAAAATTTTATTATTGAGTACAAAGTTTTCAGTATTCCTTATTTATTCAGAGATCGAAAGCATGCGTTTCAGGTTTTTGATGGTTCTATTGGAGATGATATGCTTACCAAAGGTGATAAATACCGATTAAGAGGACTCACTTTTTATGATGCAGGAAGTCGTAGTTTTTATACTAAAGAAAAACCAATAAATACTCCGGGAGATCTAAAGGGTCTTAAAATTAGAGTGCAAAAAAGTAATATGGCGGTGGCGATGGTTAACTCTTTAGGAGGTTCCCCTACTCCAATTTCATGGGGAGAATTATATACCGCGCTGCAACAAGGTGTTGTAGATGGTGCAGAAAATAATCTTCCTAGCTTTTATACCTCCAAGCATTATGAAATATGTAAATATTTTAGTTTGGATCAACATACAGCTGTCCCAGATGTTCTATTAATTGGTTTAGATACCTGGGAAAGGTTGTCTAAACAAGAACAGGCTTGGTTAAAAGAAGCTGCTAAAGAATCTACTATCGAGCAACGCAGATTATGGGCAGATTCTGAAAAAGAGTCTCTAGATGCTATAACAGTATCAGGGGTCGAAATTATAACGCCTGATAAGGTTTTGTTTGAAAAACAAACAGAAAGCATCCAAGCCATGTTTCAAGATCAACCTGAAATGCTATCTCTGATTAACAATATCAAAAACACGAATCAATGAGAAAGGTAATCGATACATTTTTAGAAAAAGCCCTGATCATTATATTTTCAATAATGTTATTTAGTGTTATATGGCAAGTGTTTTCGAGGTTTTTATTAAAGTCTCCTAGTACAATTACGGATGAAATTTCGAGCTTTTCTCTAATATGGTTAGGTCTTTTGGGAGCAGCATATGCCACAGGAAAACGCTTACATCTGGCTATAGATTTAATACCCGGTCACATTATAGCAAAAAAGCAACAACTATATGATGGAATTATTCACGGGGCTGTATTGATTTTTGGTTTTTTAGTCATGGTAGTCGGTGGGACGAGGCTTTGTTGGCTTACGTTTGTATTTCAACAAAAATCGGCCACACTAGAGATTCCTTTAGGATTTATTTATTTGGTAATACCTATCAGTGGATTATTAGTTTGTTACTACTCCATCGAAATTCTACTTCGAAAAAAAAGATTTTAAAATATGTTTTATGAATTATACTGAAGTTTTAATCCTGACCCTTAGTTTTCTAGTATTACTTTCCATACGTGTCCCTGTTGCTTACGCTATTGGCCTTTCCGGACTATTTACACTTATGGTTGCTATGCCATTTATGCCTTCAGTAACAACATTAGCACAGCGTATGGCGACTTCATTAGATAGTTTTACGCTTTCTGCTATTCCCTTTTTTATTCTAGCTGGCCAGATTATGAATAAAGGAGGTATTGCTGTACGCCTCATAAATTTCGCAAAGGCAATTGTCGGACCTCTTCCTGGAGGATTAGCTTTTGTAAACATATTTGCTTGTATGCTTTTTGGTGCCATATCAGGTTCCGCAGTTGCTGCAGCCTCAGCAATTGGTGGGTTTATGAATCCAATGATGGAAAAAGAAGGATATGATAAACCTTTTAGTGCAGCCGTGAATATTACGAGTTCTACAACAGGATTATTAATTCCTCCCAGTAATGTCTTGATCATATATTCTCTAGCAAGTGGTGGAGTTTCTATTGCTGCTTTATTTGTAGCAGGATATCTACCTGGATTGCTTATTGGATTTGCTCTAATGATGGTTGCTGGTGTTTATTCAGTAATCAAAAAGTATCCTACGGAAAAGCTAGTGAGTTTTAAGGAGTTTTTCAAAAGGTTTTTAGATGCGTTACCAAGCCTTCTTTTACTAGTTGTAGTTATTGGAGGAATCGTTGCTGGAATTTTTACAGCTACAGAAGCTTCTGCTATTGCCGTGATTTACACTTTTGTATTAGCCATGGCGTATAAAGAAATTTCTTTTAAAAGTATTGCATCCATACTTTTGGAAACTATAAAAACCTCATCAATTGTGCTATTATTGATTGCTACTTCTATCGCAATGTCTTGGGTAATGTCCTACGAAAATATCCCTCAGGAAATTAGCAATGCTTTACTTTCTGTAAGTGAAAACCCAATAATAATCTTGATTCTTATTAATCTCATTTTACTATTTGTCGGTGTTTTTATGGATATGACTCCTGCGATATTAATCTTTACGCCTATATTTTTACCTATAGTTACTGATTTAGGAATGAATCCTATTCATTTTGGTATCGTGATGATTTTAAATCTTTGTATTGGATTATGCACTCCTCCGGTGGGCTCTGTACTTTTTGTAGGATGTAGTGTTGCCGAATTAAGTATTCAAAAAGTGATTAGACCATTAATGCCATTGTTTTTAATTATGATTCTGGTACTGGTTTTAATTACCTATATACCACAACTTAGTTTATGGTTACCAAAGATATTTGACTTGTAAGGTTTAATTCAAAAAACGGATTTTCTATTAACAATTATTGCAGCTAAGTTTTAGATACAATTTGAGTTTAAAAAAAATGATGATACTATTGTCAATCTGAGCTTGTCAAATACACTTTGATTATTCAAAAATGTAAACTTTGACAAACTCAATTTGACAACTTATCCTTTTAGTGGATTTATGTTATTACATTAATTAGTTTTCACAATTTTATAGATCATCGGTTCGGCTCGACGATTATTAATATCAATAATTCGAACCATATAGATTCCATTAGATAATTCACTAAAATCAATTTCAGTTTCATTCTCGCCCAATGATTTACTGATTTTTACGGCACCTAAAAGATCATATACCTTTATGATTTTAGGAAAATTACCTGATGAAATACGCACTATATCTTTCACCGGGTTAGGATACAATTCAGGTCTATTTACTTGGTTCTCTGGTTCTTTATTCTCTAGATAGTTAATGATCAACTCTGGAGCTCCTGTTGTTGAGTTTTCTTTGGATCCGAAAGCAAAATCATTTCCTCCGTTCATCTCTATAATAAGACTCACTCTATTGGCAGAAACTTTAGAAAGATCTACTGGAATCTGTATTGTAGAACCTATAGCATAAGTGCCTGTTTTTGAACCAATACTTCGTGTCTTAATTCCGGGACGGTTCTGCGTAGAAATATTAGTTTCTGTCCAACCATTATGAATTGCTTCGTGTACAAGCAATTCTCCATTTCCAGAATCGCCAAATACTTCGAACTGTAACATTGCACTATCGATTTCACCACTAATTTCAGATAAATCATACATCAAATATCCAGTACGCCTACCACTTTCTATACGTACCATAGCGTTATTAAATCGCATACTATTATCTAGATAAGCATCGTGAATAACAGAAAGGGTTGTCGTTCTTTCTATACGTGCAGGTTTTGTAATTTCCACTCTATCAAAATTGAATAGATATGTAGTTCCTCCACTATATACTAATCGCAATGTTTGATTTCCTTCAGAAAGTGATATAGAAGTTGAATATGGTTGATAAGAGTGCCAATTACCATTACCTAGAATCTGCACGGATCCTTTTAAGGAGTTATTCGCATAAATCTCTATTGTACCTCCACTTGTATTACTTGAAGCATATGCCGCAACATCGTAGGCTCCTGATTCTGTAATATTAATTTGATACTCTGTGTAATTGTTATTAAGAATGAATCCTAAGTTTTGACCTCCTCCAGGTGTGTTCTCAGTTCGTACACTTCCTGATACATCAGTAAATGCTTCTGCTTCAAAATTTCCTGGTATTGGAATTGCATTTCCACCACTTACGGTAATCATTTTCGTTTTGGTGGCAGTTTGTCCATTAGATGAAGTCGCTATAGCCTTTAAGTCATAGTTTCCAGCTGCTAAATTTAATAAGTCGGTATCATTAGCACCGGGATTTGCGGTTCCCCATTCATAGGGTGCTGCATTTTCTTGTCGTACTAATGAATTATTAAGATATAGTCTAATGTTAGCAACACTTCCACTGGTAACGGAAACAACTACACCTAAATCGTCACCCACTTCTAACTGTGTATTAGTAGGACTCGTAAATGCAATATCCGGCGTATTATCACAAGGATCATCTGATGCATTCGGACCATGAATATAATCTATCCAAGTATGCCTTGGAGCAGATGTATCCGGTGGGAAATCCAATCGAATTTTAGTAATTGTTTTTCCCATCCAGGTGTTGAGATTACTCATATCAAACACAAGTTCTTCGAAGACGTTTGTGGTTTGTGGAGCAACAGTTACGGAACGATTTGCCGCAAAACCAGGTTGGTCTGTAGTTGCCCAGAACAGTTGGAAAGTACCAGCAGCTTCAGACTTTGTTCTAATCCTTAATTGTGGCACTTGACTACCATTAAACTTTAATCCAATTCTTATTATATATGGATCATTAGAGTTATCCGCTCTTAACAGCCAGTGTTGATCACTGCTGGTGTTATCTGCCGCAATGTTAACTTTCTGAAAACTTTCTGAGGTTCTATTAAACCCAAAATTTAAATCAAAGGCGTTATTAGGATTACCACAACTATCTGTTTCGACTATATCTGGTCTTCCATCTCCGTCGCTATCAATGGCAGTGACACCATCAAGATCATTGGTCGTACAAGGAAGAGAAGTGGGCTGAAAACTTCCATTATTATCCCAATTAAAGAAAATATTAGATCTATCATCACCGCCTAAATTTCTAAGCTTAAGGTATACATCTCCATTTCCTGCAATAAAATAAGCATTATCGGTAGCATTTTCTACCGCTGCAATAGAATTTAGACGCGGCAGATTAAAATTATGTCCCCTTGCTCTAAAATTACCTAGTCTTCCTAAACCTTTAAAACGTACAAATCCTAAATCACCAACATCTCCTCTATTCCAAATGAGATGAATACTTCTATTTGACGGGGCTCTATCTAAATAATAAGTATACATAAAACCTTCATTAACTATTGTAGGGAATTTATAAGTTCCTGAAGATGCATTTCCAGATTCATAGAAACAAACATCCTCTGTTCCCTGTTTAGAACGAACTACTGATATTCGGGTTCCACTAGAGTTAATACCTGCAAGCCATAATCCCGCGAAGAAATAATCGGATCGAGCAGCATTTCTCCAAGAAGGATGTCTGTATTCATGTCCATCTCTTAAGAATGCTATGTCTCTAATCATTGTGGTATTTGCTTTACCAGTTAATCCTCCATCATAATCTTTAAAAAACTGACCAACCTTTCTTGCACGAGTATCATCTGTATTTGGTAAAGGAAAAAATCTAAACGGAAAAGGTTCAGAAAACCCTTTTGTGGTTCCTCTAAATGTAGGATTAAAATTCTCGGTAGCTCCCCCTCCAGTAATTTGCTTAATCATTTGAGAATTTGATCGATTCCATCCTTCAAAATGACAATCGAAATGCCTACCAGGGCCATCATAAAATCTAAAGAATTCTCGCGTACCATTAAAAACACCTAAATCTGTATCTACATTAAAAAGGCTGTTCTCTATTGTAAGATCACCGGCAAGCATAGAAACAGTTTTATTATCACTAAAAGCACAATTATAGAAAACTGTATTTTTATTTATTCCTCCTACACCTAATCCACTATACAAAGCTTGATCATTACCATAAAACAAACCATCTTTAATCAATTGTCTAGTATTAACTTTCCATCCAAAATTCTTTTTTAAGGAATGATCAGGATTCAGTTGGTCAAAAACATCCCAACCCGTCATACAGGTATGTGCTACAAAACCATCAAATCGTCCTAAAGGCTCCGTGGTTGGGTTTAAACCTTGAAAATAAGGTAAATTACCAGAATCGAACATAGGCTTTTCTGGAAAAGCAAACCAAAACCCTGTTCCTTCGGTACCTGCAGCAATATTGTTCTCAAAATAATTATTTGGGTTAGTGATCCAATAAGATGCGGGTGTTCTATTTTGGGCTTCATTAGCTTCATTATCAGAAGGTGTCAATTGTTCTCCTGGTTTTGGCCTTCTGGTGACAAATACCACATTATTCTTAATGGTATTAAATCGTTCTCCACCATCTTCTAAAAAAATACCATGACCGATCTGATCATACGCAAATACTCCATCTACAGTTACATAATCCGTACCGTGAATTGTTACTGCGCGATTAAAAGATTTGTGCACACTACTATTTCTTAAATAACTGCCTTGTGCTTTATCTTCATTTAAATGCCAATGGAATGGATATCTTCCTAAAATCCCTTTCTGTCCCATCTTGTAGAGTTCTACATGTTCTGCATGAGCAGTAGAATTCTTCATAAGCATGATATGACCACCAAATCCTGTTTGTTCGTTATTTCCATCCATCTTACCCTGAATCTTAATATAATGTGATAACAACCCAACTTCTCCTTGGATATCTACATTCCATGTTTTTCCATCTCTATCTCTGGTATATGTCTTAGATCCACCAATATGTTTGAATTTAAGAGGAGATGCTAATGTCAGAGTTCTTCTATTACCGCTAATTGCAGTGATCTCTGCTTCATCTACATCGTTCCATGCTTTTGATTGCGAACTAGCCAACCCTGTAGAAGTCAATGCGATCTTATCGCCTACTTCCCAATCTACCTCATCTTTTAAAGTGATTTGAGTAGCTCCAGCATTAGCCGTAGTCACAAGATTAGTCCAACTCATTCTTTCCTTTCCGTGGAGTTCTAATCGACCTCCACCCATCACCATAATAGCCTTATAGGATGCAGGAGCATTGTTTATTTTATTACCAGTAAGTGTGATTTGACATCTAATACCTCCAGGGCCCTTATCTGCATTATAAGGTTGGGCTTCGGTTCCAATCTCCATATAACCCCCATTGGCAACCATTATACTTCTGGCTTCTAAATCAATCCAAGCACCTTCGGATTGATAATTTACAGCACTTAATTTTCCTTGTATATTGATGTTCCTTGCTCTGCAGATTCCTACCATTCTTAAGTCTATACCTGAAGGAACCACTACATCATCATTTGATGTAGGTTTTATACCATTGGGCCAGGTAGATGCATCTGTCCATAAACCAGAATTAATTGGTCTAATCGTAGCCAAGTTAGTCGGAGGAACACAATCATACGAAGAGGAAATCTTAGACGATGGAACGGTATTAGTAGCAAAAAGTCTACCAACACAAAACGTAAGAAATATTAGTATAACAACTGTTGCTAAATTATTCCGTTTTGCTATACGTTTCAGTATGGTTATTGGGATTGTTAGTTTTTTCATGATTTGTTGAGTTTACGTTGGTTTGATTTTTTAAGGTTTATAATAAGAGTATATTCTTTTAACTCTAATATTTATTAATCTTCATCAATACTACATTTGTCATTTTAAAAATTGTAATTGATATAGCTGAACACAAATCATAGGTATCGCATTAATCAGCCCAAAAGGGTCTAAAGCATTGGTAAGATTTAATATTCAATTCTATATTGAAATCATTAATTTTTTTAATTACATAACATTAGCGATCCATTCTATGAAAAATTCATAAAAGGAATGCCTGGTGCGCTAATGCACATCAAATATTAAAGATCTAAGGGAAGAAATATTTTTTAGGCACTAAGCAGATAATATTGCTTAATTTTTGATACAACGTTTTAAAAACAAAAATTACTTTATGTAAAATTATTTATACATATTGTCCCAATAATATTTGTCTATAATCCATTGTAAAAATCGTAAAAAGAAGTGTCTGGATTCTCTTGTTTTTACGACTTAACAATATTAACGAAATTATTGACTTAGTTTATATTAAATCAATCTTCAAAAAACATAAAATACTGTATATCATATATTTAAATTTATTTTTTCAATATTTTTTATAGATTTCGCAAAGAACACTTCTGTGATATTTCGATTAAAAAGTGATATTGTTTTTATTAAAAATGAGTAAATGCTTATACTACAATTAAAATGGTATATTTTTTTGATGAAAATTTAACAACCAAGACACTTAATTCAATAAAATATCCTGGTTGTTATTAGCTCAATTTTATTTTTTAACAAACAATAATGATTCTTTAAACCTAACTGATTTTACTAATAAGAAATAAGAGCCTGAAGGTAATTCTGAAACCTCCAAAACTTCCGTTTCATTCTTTGTACTTATCTCTTTTATTAAGCGTCCATCCAGACTTACTATTTGAAGCGTTTTTAATTCAGATGACATACCTGACACAGTAAATGAAGATGATAAAATCGGATTCGGAAATGCCTTGATCTGTACCAAATCGTTTTCTGGTCTTTCACGATTACAATTCGGCGCTGTCGGAGAATTGCTAAAGTAAATAGTAGCATCTTTTGTTTTAGAAACTAATACTAAATTTTCTCCATCTCTTGCTACCCAATACGATCCGTCTAATCCCTCAAAACCAGTATTATTTAAGGTAACCTCTGGTTGAGCATTCTGTAATTGGAAAATCATTGTATCTTTAAAATCTACATACCAGTCTGGAGATCCATTATTAGTGTTAATAGCAAATTGATACAATCCATTATTTTGAGGCACCCAATTAACTGTAAATTTTCGGAAGTTTCCTAATTTAGGCCCTTCACTTCCTAACACATGTACGTTACTATAAGTGATTTTATCCATAGGGCTTAGACCACTATTCGCTGGTGTTTCAAATCCACAATTATTAGTAGTACCGCCATTTTTGACTATAACAGTTCTTGATACTTCTTCTGACAACCCTTCTTTATCAAAAGCTCTGGCTCCAATACTATATGTTCCAGCTGATGTGGGTGTCCAAGTTATGCTAAAAGGTCTCGTACGATCTTGCTTAAAGAAAGAACCGTTTACCTTGAAGTTAACGTAATCTAAATTTCCATCTGGATCAGAAGCGTTTGCACTAAGCGTTATAGTCTGTCCTAAAACAAATTCCTGATTTTCCTGAGATGGATTTGTTAAAGAAACGATTGGTTTTTGATTACCAGCAGTTCCATTTACAGTTAACGTTAATGATTTATTCGTTTTTGCCCCATCATTGTCTGTAGCTTCAGCCCTAATAGTATGAGTACCTACAGAGAGGTTTAAAAGCTCGGTTGCATTATCGCCCATCCCCCATTCATATGGAGCTATGCTTTCCTGGCGAATTAAATTTCCATCTACATATAGTTTTACATTACTAATAGAACCATCATTATCAGATGCATTTACAGTAACTTCGAGTTCATCATAACCTTCAGGCAAACTAATATCTCCTGATGGTGAAGCAAAAGAAATGTTTGGTTTTTGATTGGATCCTCCTGTACCAATTGAAGAAGGACATTGACTCTCAGAAGACTCGGAAACACACCAATCAGCAAATCGTACCTGCTCATCATTTAATCCACTCGTTTTTCCTCTATAAATACCCCATTTAGGTCTATTATAATCTGCTCCACTTCTCCATAAATCTATATTAGAATTAGAATAAGAAAAAACAGTTTGTCCATTAGACACTTTTTTCAGCACCACATTGAGTGTTCCATTATCCCCATGTTTTATTTTCACATACCCTTCGATCCATTCTCCTTTAAATCTAGATAGTGGTTCTTGTTTTAGATCAACATAAACAGAATTCGGATTTTTTCTATTATGTACCAACTCAAATTTATCTTTTTGTGCTGATAAAGTTAGTATTGGTGGCTTATCATTACTTCCTCCTTTAGCCTTTAATTGAAAGAAGTGACAAAATCTATTACTAGCTTTATAATTACTTGCTAAACGAAACTTCCACCTATAGTAGCTCGTAGAATTTCTGGGGTGACGCAAAGTATTGGAACTAGCTCCTGGTCCTCCTTTTATTTCAATGCGCACACGATCATCATTTTTACATCGATCATCATCGTCATCGATATGACTATGAAAAACAAATACATTCTTGTCTAATTCATTATCAAACCTTTGGGTAATATGAGGTCCAAAACTCTTGTGCTTACAATCTGGATCTTCTATACCAAACCCATCATTTTTTATAACAGAATACCCACTGCCTGAACTGGAAGTAGCAGAAGAAGTAGTTTGGGATTGAAGCAAGGGTATATTGGCAAATAAGATACACCAAAGGAATGCACCAGACCTATTGATAAATAGATCAGAAAATAATTTTTGTCTTCTAATATTTACATTTAATTGCTGCTCATTAGTAGCGAGATATTCTCGCAACCAAAATAACTTTTGATTAAGTCTTGTTTTAAAATTTTTCATTGTGATTAGCTGTTTTTAACGTGCAGTTATTAGCATTAGGGCATTCTGTTTAACAAAACATCCTAATGCTAATTATAGATTCTATTTTTTTATAAATAACAGTGATTCTTTGAATCGAACTGCTTTAACCGAAAGGAAATAAGAACCTGATGGCAATTCAGAAACATCTATAGTTTCTCTCTCATTTTTAGTAGTAATTTCTTTTACAACTCTTCCATCTACACTTATTATTTGAAGTGTTTTTAATTCTTCAGACATCATCCCAGTAACTGATAAATAAGAATCTAAAACTGGATTAGGAAATGCATTTATTTGTGTAAAATCTGTTTCTGGGTTTGATCTATTACAATTAGGAGCGGTTGCTGAATTACTGAAATAAATTGTATAATTTCCAGACTTAGAAACCAATGCAAAATTAGCACCGTCTCTAGCTACCCAATAAGCACCGTCCAATCCATCAAAACCAGTATTATTCAGAGTAACTTCTGGATTAGAATTCTGTAACTGAAAACTCATGGAATCTTTAAAATCTACATACCAATCTGGTGATCCATTATTTGTATTGATTGCAAATTGATACAATCCATTGTTCTGTGGAACCCAATTAATTGTGAACTTTCTAAAATTACCTAGTTTAGGTCCTTCGTTTCCTAATACATGTACGTTGTTATAAGTGACTTTATCCATAGCAGTTAGACCACTATTTATTGGAGTTTCAAAAGAACAAGAAGACCCTCCACTAGTATCAGCATTTTGAACTGTTAGTGTAATCGAAGTTTCAGCTTTTTTTCCTTCATTATCAGTAGCTTCTGCCTTAATTGTATAGATTCCGGCTGGACGTCCATTAAGTTCATTTGGATTAGGAGATCCATCATGACCCCATTCGTATGGAGTAATATTTTCCTGACGGATTAAAGTATTATTGATATATAATTTCACATTAGCTACTGATCCATCGGGATCCGAAGCATTTACAACCACTGTAAGATCATATCCTTCATCCACGGTAAGATCACCAGAAAGATTAGAGAATGAGACTTGTGGTTCTTGATTACTGGTTTCTTCCTTAATGATTACTGTTCTAGATACTTCTGTAGAAAGCCCTTCTTGTTCGCTTTCAAAAGCTCTAGCTCCAACTGTATACGTTCCTGCAACAGTTGGTGTCCAAGACACTTCATAAGGCGCAGTTTGATCTTGTTTAAAAAATGATCCATTAATTTTAAAATTTACTTTTTCAATACTTCCCTCAGCATCTGAAGCATTGGCACTTAAGGAAATGGTTTCCCCAAGTGTATATTCCTGATTATTTTGAGGAGGATTTGTTAAAGAAACTTGTGGTGTTTGATTACTATTTACTCCACTTACTGTTAGTGTAAATGATTTACTGGCTTTTGCCCCATCATTGTCTGTAGCTTCAGCCCTAATAGTATGAGTACCTACGGATAGGTTTAAAAGTTCAGCAGCATTATCACCCATACCCCATTCGTATGGTACAACACTTTCCTGACGAATTAAATTTCCATCTACATATAGTTTTACATCACTAATAGTACCATCACTATCTGTAGCATTCACGGTTACTTCAAAATTTGTATACCCTTCTTGCACCGAAGTATTTCCTGCAGGCGATGCAAAAAATACTATAGGAGCTTCATTTTCTGTAGGGTTAGAATTATTTTTAGTTACTAAAATTACCCAATCGCTACCTGTACTGTTTGGAGCATTACCAAGCGATCTATTTCCTCCTCCGCTAACATTGGTTACGGAACCATTTACTAAATTTCCACCATTTCGAGGGTTATACCACTTCACTGTAAATTGTCCACTTTGTTCATTTAAATTAAGATTTGTTGATCCTCCATTTTTTAAGTATACAACATAGGCTTCTCCTTGTTGCGCATAGCAATAATCATTGTTGTTAGAAGATAATGAGTTATTATTTCGCATTTGTGTCAAAGGAAGATCTGCAATATCAAAGAACCTAATTGCGTGACGTCCATAATCCCACCATTTATCTCTACTTCTAAAATTCTGCAAAGAAAGATCAGAATCAGCATGTCCATATCCGAAATACCATTCATTACCCCATCCACCAGCAAGTAGAGTTCCCCACATAGCATTTTTTCGACCATTTGTATGGGAGTTTCCAGCGTCATTATCCGGGCGAATTGCATCCTCAGCATCTCCTGGCTCATCACAGGCTACAGCCCATTTTTTTCCAGCATTTCTAGAATTATCTACCCATTCTTTTACCCAACCAAAAACATTACTAAAATTGGCTTTATTAGTTTGTAAAGAAAGTCCAGTAAGGTTCGAGGTGTTTCCTAGCAAATCATCTGGAAGAAAAGAAGGTGCATTATGAATAACTATATGATGACGATACGGATCGTTATCCCAGAAATAACGGGTCATGGCTCTTCTCTGTGCAGTACTTTGATTAGTACTACCAAAAGTTCCATTTTCTTCACCTAAATTCCAATTTAGTGCTAAATTATGTCCAAATCTAGCGATTAGTTCGCGATAGTATAATTTACGTTGTGTTCCTACATTACCATTATCCAGTAACATCTCGTTTTCCGTTTCTTGTGTTTTAAAATGCGCAAAAATTCCGTTATGCTGCATATGCTCTATAACAATTGCCCATTGTTCTAATTTAGAAACATCCATTCGAGTACGTTGATTGCTTCCTACATATGGATATACATTTTCATCGTCTCCATTAATATTCATGGTTAAGAATGACATGGCATTTAACCCTTCGCTAGCAATATAATTTACAGCTCCTATCAATCCTTTTCCTTTTCCACTCTTCCAGGTAGGATCACCAGGTTCCCAATCTCCTACGTGCGGTTGATAATCTTTTCTTCTATTTCCAGCGTTCGGTGTATTATCAAAATCATCATATGCTAGCAGGTTTTCTGGCGAGTCAGATCCTTGTTTGATCATATATTTACCTGTCTCCGCAAAACGCAGATAATGTTCTCCTACATATTGCAGACGGCCTTTTCCTCTAAAATCTCTACCTGATTTATTCGTCGCACTGATGTTGAATGATCCTGTTTCTCCATTCATAAATCCAGCTACAGTTCCGGCATTAGCACCATCATTAACAGCGACATTGCTTCCTTTTCTAAAAGAAACTGAATAGTTCCAAGTTCCTGTTTTATCCGGTGCAAAATGAGCTCTCCATTTGTTTCCACTAGATGCAGATGTCTGTCCTGCATTCCCATCTGCAGCGTAATAACCTGGTACGACATACGATGGAGATCCACTTTCATGTGTAAAGGTTACATTCAATCTATAATTTAGAAATGGATTATCACCCGCTGATTCCGAAGTATTAGGTCCATTAAAAGTTAGTGTTACTTTATGCCATTTTCTTCGCTCACCTGTAATCGATGCGCTGCTATTATTGTCACCACCTCCATCATCATCACAAGTTGTTTCTTCCAAAGACAAGTTTGTAGCATTAGCGCTCGTACGATTTAGTGTAACTCGATCTACAATATGATGTTTTGAACGACCTGATATTAGCATTGTATATACACCTGGTGAATCAAACTCCACAAAGATATCATAAGGATCGTTATCATTGGTTTTTGTAGCCCAGGTCCAATTTGTGGTTCCTGTAGAATATACCTTAAGATATCCTTCACCACTTGCTCCTTCCGGATTAGGTGTTTGACCAGATCCTTTAGGATATACTCTTTCACTACCTTTTTGCCCATAAAATTCACTTGCATCGGGGAATTTTAACCAAGTATCATTTGCTTCGGTTGGACTATCTCCTTCGCCTACTTTAGATCTCCAAAGGAACTTATACCGTCCTGCAGAATTGATCTTGATCTTTGTATTGATCACTCCATTACCAGGGTCATTAAAATGGTCAGGACCTGTCCATTCAATATAACCTCCTCCTGTAAATCCCGAAATTGCGCTCTTTTTTTGCCAATTCCCTGAAGTAGATAAGTTTTCTGCTTCGATAACAACAAGTCCATTTTTCTCTTCGTATGCAGTATCACAATTACTTCCGCCTCCACCAGAACCAGTTACGGTGAAACTTTTAGCATCTTCATCTGTTGCTCCATCATTGTCGGTCACTACTACTTTAACTGTATAACTTCCTATCTGGACATTCGATATTTGATGAGGTGTGTAATTTGTTCCATCTGTATCTACCAAATTTCCATTTACGAAAACCAGATGCTTTGTTATCGTTCCATCAGCATCATTCGCATTAATATTTACTGATATGTTTGCTCCTATCGAGTAAGTGTTATTAATTCCTGTTATGGATACAGTAGGAGAATTATTATATGTTCCATTTATCGTTTTCTCTCCTGCTATACTGGAACTGGCATACAGAAATAATAGGTTGGCTACAAGGAATACTGTGATTCTACTTGCATTTTTAAAATGATTTTTCATGATTGTTTTAAGAGTATTTTGAGGTTAATAAATTATTGTTTGGTAAAAAGCATGGATTTTCTAGATTTTAAGCTTTTAATAATCAAAACATAAGTACCTGTTGGTAGTGTAGATACGTTTAATTGTGTATCATTTGTTTGTTCTTCTTTATGAATTATTATCTTCCCTAACATATCTACTACTTCAATTGACGAAAGCTCATAATCCATTCCTGAAATATTTAATACATTATCATTGACAGGGTTTGGGAATACAACAATTTGAGAATCATCAGGAATTTCGGAAGTATTACTCCTATCACTACAAGTAGGAGCAGAAGATGAATTATTAAAGTATAAAGAGAAGTCTTTTGTTTTAGAAACTAATACAAAGTTATTACCATCTCTTGTAACCCAATAAGATCCATCCAATCCTTCGAAACCGGTATTGTTTAATATAATCTCTGGTTGTGCATTTTTAAGCTGATAAGTCATGGTATTTTTGAAGTCTACATACCAATCAGGAGCTCCGTTATTCGTGTTAAATGCGAATTGATACAATCCATTATTCGCTGGTACCCAATTAATGGTAAACTTACGGAAGTTCCCTAATTTAGCACCATCGTCACCTAATACATGAACATTAGAATATGTGACTTTATACATCGCTGCAAGACCACTGTTTACCGGTGTTCCGAATGAACAATTATTGTCGCCATCTCCATCGCCTCCATTATCATCGTCTCCTTGTACAGTTAGTATAAAAGTTGCTTCTCCTTTTTTACCTTCATTGTCCGTAGCAACTGCTGTTACCGTATACTCTCCTGCAGAACGTCCATTCACCTCTTGAAGGTTCGGAGAACCGTCATGTCCCCACTCATAAGGAGCTACATTTTCCTGACGGATCAAACTGTTGTTTATATATAACCTCACATTAGAAATACTTCCATCTGGATCAGAAGCATTGGCAACTATCGTAAGGTCATATCCTTCTTGTACTGTAATATTATTCGATGGAGTAGCAAAAGAAACGTTAGGTGATTGATTACCAATTTCTTCTCTGATAATTACTGTTCTTGTTACTTCTGTAGAAAGCTCTTCTTTATCAAAAGCTCTGGCTCCTATTGTATATGTTCCCGCAACTGTAGGATTCCAGGTAACACTAAAAGGCCTATCCTGATCTTGTTTGAAAAAAGAACCATTTACTTTAAAATTGACATAATCTAAATTTCCATCTGGATCAGATGCATTTGCACTTAAAGTAATCGTTTCACCTAAAGTAAACTCTTGATTATCCTGAGAAGGATTGGTTAATGAAACTATAGGTGGTTTATTATCTTGATTTTCTACTCCAAGATCATATATCTGAAGATAAATTGGCTGAGCGCTTCCAGATCTTTTCTCCATTAAATAATAGTATAACATACCATCTCTAATATGAACTACACCATGTCTAAAAGTTTTTCCAGAATTAGTTGTATATAAGGTTTCCCAGTTATTGGTTCCAGCATTAGCTCTATAAACAACTGGTCTTCCTGACTTCAATCCAATCAAGAATACGTCATTTCCTATACTATGAAAATCTCCTCCAGGAAAATTCGTAGATGTTCTAAAATTGTTTTCTCCAGCTTTCTTGTAAGTATGCACATTTTTAGATCCATTTGGTCCTATTACCCTTGTTCTAAAATGAATACTACCATTTTCTGTTACCGTCCAATCGGCACCACTAGATATTTTAACTGAGTTAGCTCCAGAAGAACTTACTTCGTTTCCTGGTTCTGAAATAAATATCTTTTGCGGATCAATTACTGGAGTGGCTATGCTTCTGTTCTTATGATCTCTCCAATCTGTTAGATTATTTGAGTTGTTTGCATATGCGTAATAAAATCCATTATTAAGAGAAAATTTATCATTGTTGATGTTTCTTCTAGTATGAAAACCAATGTGCATTTTACCATTGATAAACTTAAAATCTCCATAAAGCCCCCAATTATAACTTATGCCTTTACTCCTAGCATTTAATACATTGAAATCTTTGAAACTACTCCATGAAGTACCATTATATTTGGCAGTCATGTATTTTCCATTATTGTTTCCCCCTTTACGCATGGATACAAAAAGATCTCCCACTTCATTATTGAAAAATCTGGGATAGGTCAATCCTTCATAATTATCGCCATTTTTTAAATACAAACGCTTCGGAAAAAATTTATCCAACGTGAATTCATTGTCTGGCAGGGTCGCTACGTTTTTTTTTGAATAACTATACCTAAAATAATCACTTCTTAAACTTCCATTAGATGGTCGAGTTCTGGAATAAGCGTGCATATCATATAATAAATGTACGGTTCCGTCTGTTGGGGCAATACCAACAGCTATCGTATTATGTGATTCTCCAATATGAGGTCGATTCTGAAAACCTGTATGTCTATGAGGAAACTGAATAGTAACTGTCTTCTTAGTATTAGTATTGTATCTTGACAGCATTACATGTCTATTACTTTCTCCTCCTTTATACCAAGTCATGAATACGTATTCTTTGTATTTATAAATACAATCACCATGCGGAGTAATTCTACTTCCAAATGCAAAATCGTATTTCGCTCTATTCGGAAATGTAAGTCTTTCACTTTCTGGAACTTTAGAACCGTCAAAATGTAAACCGAGATTTGAAATTTTAATTTCATCAACTAATTCTACCTGCGCCATCCCCGAATTGCTCATACATAAGAGCAAGAATGAGGAAACAAAGAATCGCAAGACTATTCTTGTTTTTTTTAAGTGATTTATCATGATTGTGTAAAGTATTTTGAGGTTGAAGTTTTAATTTGCGACATGATATAGTATACATAGGTTGAATATTTGAAGATCAACCTATGTCTTGACTAGTTTGGGGTCATACCTATTCCTTTATTTAATAAATAAAAAGGATTGTTTTGAGTTCTTACTTCTACTAATCAACAAATATGGTCCAGACGGAAGTTCCGAAACATCCATAGTTTCTGATGTGTTTTTTGAATTTAATTCTTTAATCACTCGTCCTTGAAGGTCAACGATCTGCAACACCTTTGTTTTAGAATTCAACCCTCTGACATACATTACATTATCTTTTATTGGATTGGGGTATACCAACATTTTTTCTTCAATATTTTCAATACCAGAAGATCTATTACATTCTGGAGTTGAAGATGAATTATTAAAGTATAAAGAGAAGTCTTTTGTTTTAGAAACTAGTACAAAGTTATTACCATCTCTTGTAACCCAATAAGATCCATCCAATCCTTCGAAACCGGTATTGTTTAATGTAATCTCTGGTTGTGCATTTTTAAGCTGATAAGTCATGGTATTTTTGAAGTCTACATACCAATCAGGAGCTCCGTTATTCGTGTTAAATGCGAATTGATACAATCCATTATTCGCTGGTACCCAATTAATGGTAAACTTACGGAAGTTCCCTAATTTAGGACCATCGTCACCTAATACATGAACATTAGAATATGTGACTTTATCCATCGCTGCAAGACCACTGTTTACCGGTGTTCCAAATGAACAATTATTGTCGCCATCTCCATCGCCTCCATTATCATCGTCTCCTTGTACAGTTAGTATAAAGGTTGCTTCTCCTTCTTTACCTTCATTGTCCGTAGCAACTGCTTTTACCGTATACTCTCCTGCAGAACGTCCATTCACCTCTTGAGGATTCGGAGAACCGTCATGTCCCCACTCATAAGGGGCTACGTTTTCCTGACGGATCAAACCGTTGTTTATATATAATCTCACATTAGAAATACTTCCATCTGAATCGGAAGCATTGGCAACTATCGTAAGGTCATATCCTTCTTGCACTGTAATATTTCCAGATGGTGAAGTGAAAGAGATATTTGGAGATTGGTTACTTGTTTCTGCTTTAATAATTACCGTTCTAGAAACCTCTGTAGAAAGTCCTTCTTGTCCTTGTTCAAAAGCTCTAGCACCAATTGTATAGGTTCCTTCTTGGGTAGGTGTCCAACTAACACTATAAGGAGCTGTTTGATCTTGATCATAATATCCACCGTTTACTTTAAAATTAACACGATCTACATCTCCATCAGGATCTGATGCATTTGCTCGTAAAGTAATCGTTTCTCCTAAGGTGAACTCTTGATTGTTTTGAGATGGATTCGTCAATGAGACTGTTGGTGGTTTATTAGGATCAGAAGAACTCCCAGAAGGAGTTGCTGCTGCTAAAGTTGTAGCAACTCTCATTTCATCATAATAAGTAGTAACATCAAAGTTACAGGCATTAGAATTATATGATCCCCATTTTGGATATACCACAGTTCCATCAAACGTTTTGTGATATGCTCTCTTACCATCAGAAGATAATTTGACCTTATAATCCTGAAATCCCGAATTGGTTAATGTTTGTTTCTCTCCATTATACCAAAATTCTACATATCCTACATCTTTATTTCTGGACATCTTTATTTTTACAACAAAACTCACCCAGGTATTTTCCGGAATAGATTTATTCCATAGGGTGGTTTTCCGTCTACTAATAGATCCGTTACAAGAATTCCATGAGGGATAACAAGGCCCCCAAGCACTGAGACTCAGTTTCCCATTTCCGTATCCCATATTAAGTGGATAGTTTTGAGTATTGTTCTGATTGCCCGCATCAGTCTTCCATTGCCATACAGCAATTCCATTAGTAATATTGGGAGTTGAATTTATTTTCCATCTCCATCCATAATATAGCACATCTCCATCCTTAGGTACATGATTATTAACTGTACCTGTTGTTCTGGCAAACTCTCCTCTCTTTTGTCCTTTGGGCTTACGAATTCTCCATACTTTTCCATATTCTGAATCGTTCGTAGTAGTAGCTGTAGATGAATTATTAGATTGACTATTACAATAGTCTTGAGGAAAATTTCCGGCATCAAATCTTCTGAAGCTACTATTTACACTTTTATTAGGGTCTCCATACCAAAGAACTTGGCTATGTGCATAAACCCCTGCTAATAGAAATGTTACCAGAAAAATAATATTTCTAATTTCATAATGTTTCATAATTCATGGTGTTATTATTATACATAGGTTGATCTTTTCATCGATCAACCTATGTATAACAAGGTTAGATTTTGGGTATATACGAATTCTTATTTCACAAACAATAAGGATTGTTTAGAGTTCTTACTTCTACTAATAAGAAGATATGGGCCCGATGGAAGTTCGGAAATATCTATAGTTTCGGATGTATTTTCCGAATTCAACTCTTTAATCACTCTTCCCTGAAAATCTACAATTTGAAGTACTTTGTATTTAGCAGACAATCCACTAACGTAAATAATATCTCCTTTGGCAGGATTAGGATATACTAACATCTTATTTTCAAATTCTTCAAAACCTGATGATCGATTACATCCTGGCGCTGATGATGAGTTACTGAAGTATAATGTGAAATTCTTGGTTTTAGAAACTAACACAAAATTATCTCCGTCCCTAGCTACCCAATACGTACCATCTAATCCTTCAAAACCTGTACTACTAAGAGTCACCTCTGGATTTGCGTTTTTAAGCTGAAAGATCATTGTGTTTTTAAAGTCTACATACCATTCTGGAGATCCATTATTCGTATTAATCGCAAATTGATACAGCCCATTATTAGCAGGTACCCAATTAATAGTGAACTTTCGGAAATTACCTAGTTTAGGACCATTAGCTCCTAAAACATGTACATTGGAATAAGAAATTTTGTCCATAGCGCTTAAACCACTATTCACAGGGGCACCAAACGAACAATTATTATCTCCCCCACCAGTGTTAGTGCTTTGAACAGTTAAAGTAAAAGTTACCTCAGCTGTTTTACCTTCATTATCAGTAGCTACAGCTTTAACTGTATACGTTCCGGCTGATCTTCCATTTACCTCTTGTGGATTCGGAGAACTATCATGACCCCACTCATAAGGAGCCACATTTTCCTGACGTATCAAACTATTATTAATATACAGTTTTACGTTAGATACACTACCATCAGCATCCGAAGCATTAGCTCGCACTACAAGATCATATCCTTCTTGTACTGTTATATTTCCTGAAGGTGTTGCAAAAGAAACATTTGGAGCCTGATTACTGGTTGGTGCTTTTATAATTACTGTTCTGGAAACTTCTGTAGAAAGTCCTTCTTGCTCTTTTTCAAAAGCTCTAGCACCAATTGTATATGTCCCAGCTACTGTTGGTGTCCAAGAATTTGTATATGGCGCCGTATAATCTTGACCATAATATCCTCCATTTACTTTGAAGTTAACACGATCTACATCTCCATCCGGATCTGATGCATTTGCTCTTAGTGTTATCGTTTCTCCTAAAGTAAAAACTTGATTGTTTTGTGATGGATTCGTTAATGAAACCGTTGGCGGTTTATTATCTTCTCCTCCGGGTGGATTGCCACATCCTGTCCACACTTTAAAATCGTCGAAAAAAGTATATTCTGTTCTTGGTGAATGCCAAACAGGGTCTGTTCTACTTCCCCCGCGATACGTATTCATAATCAAGGCATTGATTTTTAAGTTACCTTTTCCTGAATTACGAATTTTGGCATTATCATCACGATATGTTTCCTCTCCATCAATCCACATAATCACTTTTCCGTTTCTTTGTCCAGGCGTGTTCATTTTTATATATTGACGGATAGTATACCATCTATCATCCTTCAGATCAGAATAAATTCTTTTTCCATCTCCACAATCTCCATTTTGTCTGGGTTGTCCATTTGTCTTGTCGGCAAAATAACTATACAGAATAAGATAGGGTTTTGTTGTTTGTGCTCTATTTCTTCTCCACATTAGCCTTGCAGACCATCCATTTGTATTGTATTTACATCCAGACGGAATGGTTCCACGACCAGTACTTTCACTATTAACACCGCTTGTCGAACCTCCCAGACCAGGTAATTTACCACCTGTAGCCCAAAAGAAGTTATCGTCGAACTTCACCTTGTACTCTAAATACGCTTCATCTACCGCATCAAAATAAGGATCGAAGAGAAAACCACCTGATCTTCCTGATGCATCATTCTTTAAATACTGCGCTCGTAAAGTTCCATTGACAATTCTCGTCTCCTGTGGTGTATTTTCTATCAAATTACTCGGAGCACCAGGACCTTCTACTCCTCTGTAGGTAGATGCAGTCCACGGCTTTACTTTATTGTTAAAATCACTTTTTATATCAGCAATAGAATATCTTCTGTTATTCCAATTATTAAAATCTACATCGATTATAGAATTACATTGAGCAAAAGTTCGTTGATTGTTAAAAAGAAATGAAATTACTATCAGAAGTGATAACGTAAAAACATTCCTATTCCGTTTATAAATAACCTTTTCTTTCATGATTGTAAAATTTCTGATTAGTTAATAAGTTAAGTTTGTATGATTAAATTTTTACTAGTTTATACCTTTTAGATTCACCTTTAAAAGACCTCAATTCAATAAAATAAAGTCCTGCATTTAAAGAGTCCACGTTAATAGAGATTGAATTTTCTTTACCCAGTTTTATAGATTTAACTATCTGACTGTTCACACTATAAATCACTATTTCATGAAAGGATGCGTCTATCCCATTCATAAAAATGGAATTATTAACAGGATTTGGATAGTATGAAAATGAATCTACTTTAGTTAATCCTGTACTTGACCGGTTGGTACAAGAAGGAGCCTGATCATCGTTACTGAAGTATAATGTGAATCCTTCAGTTTTTGATACCATTACAAAACTATCTCCATCTCTAGTTATCCAATAAGAACCATCTAATCCAGATATTCCTGAATTACTAATGGTTACCGAAGGGTTTGATTGTCCAAGCGTATGCGTTAGTTTATTTTTTAGATCTACATAATAAGAAGGAATCCCATTATTAGTATTTATTGCAAATTGGTATAATCCGTTGCTAGCTGCATTCCAATTTATGGTAAACTTTCTAAAGTTACTCATAGATGGACCATTAGATCCTAGCACATAAACTTCTGTAAAAGATGTCTTCTCAATATTAGAGATACTATTAGATACAGGTGTATTAAAAGAACAACCTCTTCCCGAATCTCCGCCATCATCATAATTTAGAATTACTACCGTCTTAGAAGTCTCTATGGACAATCCTTCTTGATCTTTTTCAAAAGCTCTTGCTGCGATTACATACGTTCCTGCTTCGGTAGGAGTCCAAGACGCACTGTATGGACTTGAAGCATCTGATCTGTAATATGTCCCATCAATTTTGAAATTTACTTTATCAATATCACCATCAGGATCTGATGCATTCGCTCTTAGTGTAATTGTTTCACCAAGAGTATAACTTTCATTATTTGTTGTTGGTGATGTTAATTCGACTATCGGAGCTTGGTTTTCATTTCCTCCATCTCCACCATTTCCTCCAGAGTCTCCAATTCTACTGGTTGACACAATAAAATCATCAAAATAAGCCTCTAGATCCTTGGTAGGTTGAAAAGTCTCATCACTACCTCCAAAAAAAGTTGATAAGTATATAATATTAAGATGGATATCTCCTTCATCTGCTTGTCGATAATCACCATTATCTGTAATATCTATAGCTAAATCTCCATTTAGCCAACCTCTCATAATTCCGTCGTTCTGCCCAGGGGTGTTTAACTTATTGTACATTTCGACATGATTCCATTGTCCTTTTTTAAATTTAACCTGATCTGCCTGAGGTTCTCCATTAGGTTCTTCATAAGGATCCGTTAAACTCCAATTAATAGATGCGTGCCATCCATCCCAAGTAGGTTCTGTATTATAATGCACATAAAACTCAATAAGTCCATCATACCTCCACATCAATCGTAAAGACATATTCCTTTCTGAAGTTTGATACGCTAAACCTGGTAATTTACCTCCTGCTCGAAATTCAAAATCTTCTGGAAAATAAACCCAATAACTGATGTATAATTCGTCATATTCCCCTTCAACATCAAAAGGAACTTTGGTATGCATCCCACTTTGTCCAGTCTTAACTTGTCCTTCAGGATATTTAACATCCAATACCTTACCGCGGTTCTCAAAATCAGAAATATGTACTCTCCCCTCATCCGCACCTTTGCAAAATGAAACATTCAAAGCTTCTTTAATCTGATCTCTATTGTATTGACCAGAAGATAGGTGATCAAAATCATTTTGGTATACATAGTTTTCCTGAGCAAATAAAAATGAGGTAAAGCAAAGTGAAACTAATGTAAATACGTTTCTTATGTATTTGTAATTCATTGTGTGTGTGTTTGAATTGTTAGAATAATCATCAGGTAGGTATAGAAACTACCTGATGATTATATTGGCTAAGACACATTATTGCTTAGTAAACAGCATAGATTTTCTGAATTTTAACCCCTTTATGATCAGGACATACATCCCCGATTTAAGACTAGAAACATCTATGTCTGTTTCTGTATTTTCGATAAATTTCTGAAGCACAACTTTTCCTTGCATATCGGCAATTTCTAATGTTGATTTTTCCTGAGCAATACCGGTTACATTTAAGATATCCTCACTTACCGGGTTTGGAAATAACTTAATGCTCGTTAATTTATCCTCATCTATTGGTGATTTATCATCACAATTAGGAGGCGTATTTGAATTACTAAAATATATTGTAAAGCCTCCATTCTTAGAAACCATAACAAAATTAGCACCATCTTTTGCTACCCAATAAGATCCATCCAAACCACTAAATCCAGAGTTGCTAATAGTTATTTCTGGGTTACTAGTATTAAATCTAGTATTACTAAAGGGTCTTAGGTCTACATAATAATTAGGTACACCATTATTAGTATTCATTGCAAATTGATATAACCCGTTGTATTGTGGATTCCAATTAATACTAAATTTTCTGAAATTATTTAAAGCTGGTCCACCATTTCCTAAAACGTACACTTCAGAATAAGAAACACTATCGAATGCTGGCAATGCACTATTAAGTGGAGTGCCAAAAGAACAGTCATTGCCTCCACCTGTATTTTCACTTTTTACAGTAAGTGTAAAAGTAGTTTCAGTCGTTGTTCCTTCATTATCCGTAGCCACAGCTCTAAATATATGATCACCAACTGCTAAACCAGTTGTCTCTCCAGGATTAGGCGATGTACTGTGCCCCCATTCATAAGGGTCGAATCTTTCTTGTCGTACAAGACTACCATCGATATAAAGTTTTACATTATCTATGCTTCCATCACTGTCAGATGCATTTACTTTAACATAAAGACTACTATATCCTTCATCCACCGTTAGATTACCAGAAGGTGTTGCAAAAGAAACTGCAGGAGGTGTGTTACCTCCTCCGGTATCACTAGATACAGAAACATTTACATTACTAGAAGTTGTCGTTGCTCCATCATTATCCGTTGCCTTAACGGTTAAATTATAATTACCGGCTTGGGCATTATTAATTATGTAAGAATAGGGAGCATTAGTGTCTTCTCCTAATTTCGAACTCCCTCTAAAAAACTCCACTTTGGTTATCGATCCGTCAGGGTCACTTGCATTCGCATTGATCTGAATATTTGCTCCTGTATCGAAACTATCTCCATTAGAAGGAGAAGTAATACTTGCCGAAGGATTTTGGTTTCCTCCTCCCGAACAAGGAACAATATTCCAGCTTGGACAAGATTCTGTAACAAAATTTATGGTGCCATCACTCACTGGAAAATCAGGTGAATTTGGATTACGTGTATTATTCCATACATGAATTTCTGAAGGATTTCCTTGTTTTTTTCTAGCTGTTGGAATTTCGTTTGCTCTACTACCTAAATTAAAAGTATTATCAAAAATCGCATTTCTGAAACCAGTATTGAATCCAGTTCCTCTGTCTAAGAAATCTACTCCAGCATTGATGATCGTGGATCCATCCAAATTAAAAGTATTGTTATATACAAAACCATACGCTCCTTTAAGATCAATAAAGGCATCTGCACTGTTCTCTCCGGAAATACCATCTGCAGAGAAAGTACAATTACGTATAATCGTATTCTCTGTTCCTTCTTTTACATCTACTCCTTCGGCTGTAACATTAGGGCCAACAATACATCCTTCTATAGTATTATTATCACATCTAGGATTGTATTTATTATCAAAAATATCACCTGCTTGTCCAGCACTTTCGTGTTGTCCTTTATCAGATCCTACATACAAACCTTCTCCTATACCGGGTTTTTTAATTCCTACGTTATATACCTTACAATTTTTTACTAAATTGTTACTGGAGCCATCTCTTAAGTGAATTCCTTCTTCTCCCAATTCGCGAACCACAACATTTTCTATAACACCATTATTAGCATTGTCTAGAACAAGTCCTTTAGAACCTTCTTCTAATATTAAATCTTTAAGTATCCAATAATCACCTAAAATAAACATTACATATCCATCATAATCCCCATTGGTTCCTTTAAGAATTGGAGGGTTCGAAGGGTTTTGCGCTCTAATTGTTATTGGTTGTGATGCAGTTCCATTTTTATCTGAGCCAAATCTAGTTGCCTTGTTCCCAAAATTGAACTTATCAGTGGCAGTATATGTTCCTGGAGCTACTATAATTTCATCTCCAGGTTGTGCATTTTGCATAGCGTTTCTAATACAATCTACAGAATTACAGTTGATTGTTCCACTAGGACCATCAGGATCACCTCCATCATCTTCTGACCAGTTTTTAATAAGATCTTTTATATAGTCTCCCGTTTGTGTTAGCTGATCATTTTTCAATCCATTAATTCCTTTCCCTAATTCTACTACAGAAGATCTTTCTGCTCTAGTAGGATCATTATTACTAGGCTTGTCGCTAACTGACCAATTAACATGACTGATATTATTGTCTTTAAAAAATTGCATCCATCTTTCCGTTTCCGGAATTTCTAAAGCTCCATCACCACTAGCGTCTACTGCACCCCATTCTGTAGCGAATAACGCTATCCCATTATTCATCGCCGTTGTTGCTTTTTGTCTTAAACCATTTGTATGCGTTCCTGCATAAAAATGCAATGTGTATGCTGTGTTCGAATCATTAATAGGATTGTTAGAAGCAATATCGACATCCTGAGACCAAGTTGGAGAACCTACGATAATTAGGTTATCTGGATCTTCAGATCTAATGGCCGCAATTACAGTTTCTGAGTAATTTTTTACTGTTGACCAAGATTGATTTATAGGTTCATTGTAGATCTCGTAGATCACATTTGGTTGATTTCCATAGATAGAAGCCATTTCTTTAAAAAAATCTACAGCTTCAGAGGTATAATCTTCCGCTTCGTGAGTATGCCAATCAATGATTACATAGATTCCTTGATCGATAGCTGCATCAATTATTTTTCTGATTTTATTTTTTTGCAAATTAGGGCTGTCAATATAACCAGTCCCTCCATCCCAGTTTTCTTTAACACCCATTGCTGCTCGTATTATGGAGCTATTCCAATTACTTGCTAGATGCTCAACCGTCTCAGCATCATAAAAATCCGAAGTATCTCCTGCATTACTCCAAAAAAGACTGTTTCCAGCAAGACTTACTTCTTGATTGTTCTTATCAACAATCCTATTGCCTTGCACTTTTAATCTTCCATGTTTTTGGACAACTGTCTGAGCGGTTCCACCCGCCCAAATAAATAATAGCATAACTAACCAGAATAATTGATTAGCTGAAAAATGTTTCTTGTGTGTGTAGTACATTTTCATAATTAAATTTAATTGTGTGTTATTTATTATTTTTAAATCAAATGATGTATGCAACCCAAATAGCAATAACTATATAAGTTTCTATACATAATATTTACCAAAGAAGATATAGGCTAACTGTTAGTAACTGATAGTAGACAAGTAATGTCGAAGATTAACTTAAGGAAGTTTTATACTCCTTACGCTAAACGAATACATTCAAGCTGGTCTATAACCATTACTTACGAGCCAGAAATTCTTCTGGTACGATCCAATATTTAAAAAATGATATATCCAAATTCCGGAAGGGTGGGAGATAGAATTTAGAAATCGATATTTACTACTTGCTTTTTTTGTTTAATACAGGTTATTGGTTTTTGGAGCGATTAAAATTCATAGTTTTTTTAATTTTTACTTAATAATTTAATTTCCCAATTTCTGATTAAAGCCATTATTTTTTTCTCCTTTTAAATGGAGAAAACTTACAAATCTTACTATTTTACGTCCAAAAAGGGTAGTAATTCAGACGATCTTTTATTAACTTGTTTTAATTACTTTTAGTATCTAAGTCATTTATACTTTTAATTAGATGATATACTAAACATTTTACTTATTTAAGACATATATAAATCACAGTAAAAGTGTCGTAACTTAGACAATGTAATATTATAACTAAATAAGATTTCTATAATACACTTTTAGGGGTAAATAAATACAGATACTTGATTGTCAGTATTTTATTTTTCTTAAATTCAATATAAAAATTAGAACTATTACATGATCTTTACTCATACAAAATAGCTATTCCCAACTATGAATATTTAGGCCTATACGTATAATTTGATAGACCGTACTTTTTTATCGCACTTATAATCTTGGTACCCTAAAAATCAAAATCCTTCACCTCCTTTATAGGTAAGAATAAAACCATTAGTATTATTAAAAGGAGTATTGCTTCCAAAAGCGGTGTAACTATATGCAAACCGCCAATTTTTCAAAAAATAGAGTCCTACTAGTCCATTAAATGAAGAACTACTGCGATAACCAGCTCCAATCTCTATTCTATTTTTATAATTTGCAGATACATTAAAATCAAACTGAGCCGGTGCATCTTCTTCAAACTTAACCAACATACTCGGCTGTATTCGTATTTCTTCAAATCTACTGAGGTATAATCTGTAGCCTCCGTATACATAATAAGGTGTCTGAATATTTACATTCTGATCAGAAGCAATACTATCAGAAAATAAATTTTGAACCGAAAATCCAACATAGAGTTTATTATGATTATACAAAACCCCAAAACCAAAAGTTGGAACAGTTACGTTCACATCATTTTCAAAATTTGGATCGCCTTGTATATTTAATCTTGTTAGATCTTCATTAAAAAACAGTACTCCCGTAGTAAGACCAAACGACAATACATTTGGATTATAATTCCACCATCTCGCTCGATTGTAATTCTCATCCAGTATTATTTTATACGCATACGATGCAAAAAGGGTTGTTGCTGATGTCACACCGATCTGATCACTTATAAAACCTCCGCTAATTCCAACATTATCATTAAAAACACTTGTGTTAAGAATTCCTGAGAATGTTCTTGGGCTTCCTTCGAATTCATTTAGATAACCAAAATTACTTATGCTTACTTCTGTTTCTGGAGAATATCCAGAGTGAGCGGGATTTATTAATACTGGATTGTAGTAGTAATCGGAAAAAACAGGTGTTTGTTGAGCTTGTATCGCATTGCTATTTAATGACAAGATCAGTATTGTCAGTATCTGAAGTATATATTTTGTCATGTGATTATCGTTTTAAAACTAAAAATCCTTTTAGTTTTTTTAGAGAATTATTTTGGGGGATATTAATGTTGAAGAAATAAGTACCTTCTGGTAATTGGCCACCACCTAGATTGGTCAAACGGTTAGCATCTCCTCTGAAAACCCTTGAGGCATTATCATATCCAGAAATTTCGAACACCATATCTCCCCAACGATTATATATTGAAACGGTGTTTTCGGGATAGTTTTCGATACCATCGATTTCCCAAAACTCATTAATTCCATCACCATCAGGAGAAAACCCATATTTAGTATCATCATCTATTACAATTATTGGATTTTCTGTAGTAAATCTTTCCTCTATACAACTTATAGCTTCACCAACTGCATTGTACGGAATAATAGTTACAAAAATCTCAGTATTCTCTGGTAAATCAGTTGGCAAATCAAAAATAGTTACATTGTTTACATCCTGATTATTGATAATATCTGTACCGCCAGAACTTGTACCAATCGTTAATCTATATCCTGTAGCATCAGAAATAAAATTCCAAGTTACATCTGTACCAACAGAAATATCCGTAGCGCCATCCAAAGGAATAGATAAGGTAGTACAATTAGGAATAGTCGCTAATGTTTCAGTAGTAAAACTTTCTTCTACGCAACCTGTGGCATCCCCAACCGCATTATAAGGAATGACGGTTACAAAAATCTCGGTATTCTCAGGTAAATCAGTCGGCAAATCAAAAGTAGTTACATTGTTTACATCCTGATTATTGATAATATCTGTACCGCCAGAACTTGTACCAACTGTTAATCGATATCCCGTAGCATCTGAAATAGAATTCCAACTTATATCAGTCCCAACAGAAATATCCGTAGCGTCATCCAAAGGAATCGATAAGGTAGTACAACTTGGAATTGTAGTTATAGTTTCTGTAGTAAAACTTTCTTCTAAACAACCTGTGGCATCCCCAACCGCATTATAAGGAATGACGGTTACAAAAATCTCGGTATTCTCAGGTAAATCATTCGGCAAATCAAAAGTAGTTACATTGTTTACATCCTGATTATTGATAATATCTGTACCGCCAGAAGTTGTGCCAACTGTTAATCGATATCCCGTAGCATCAGAAACAGAATTCCAAGTTATATCTGTACCAACCACTACATTAGTAGTTCCATTTGTTGGAGCAGACAGAGAAGTGCAATTAGGAACAACACTAGATGTTGTTATAGTTAAAAGAAAGTTTTGTTCACTAGTACAACTCCCAGCACCATCATATATATAAATTGTAATCGGATAGCTCGGAAAATCTGCGAAATTGATTGTATCACCTACTTCATATCTTGTTCCTCCTCCATTTGTTTCAGTAAAATACGCTTCATTACCTGTCAATTGTGTCCCATTTATAGTAGGTAACGTATAAGAATCTACTTGAATTTGATCTGCCAGATCATCAACTGTAGGCCCAGCAATACCATCATCGGTAATCACCCATCCATCTGAAGAGATCATATTTGTTCTTGCTACTTCACCTTCACAATACTGGCTATTTCCTCCACTAAAAACAACATTGGGCTGAAGATTTTGAGCGTTCCAACCAATTAAAAGTGCGTCATAATTAGTTGTGGATAGGGTTACCCCTTGAAACATATTTGTAGCATCAGCAACTTGTTCGACATTCCAACTTCCAATATTTTGATCAAAAGCTCGTGCAAATGAAAACGCACTCGATAAATTAACTACATTAGAAACATCCCAATTATCCAGAGGTTGGTTAAAAATTACAGCTCCTTGAAACAAAATAAACATATTTGTTACTTTAGAAACATCCCAATTGTTTAAAGGTTGATTGAAACTAGCATTATTTTGAAACATAAATGCCATTTCAGTTACATTACTCATGTCCCAATTGTTTATATTAGAATTAAAAAGTCTACAGGTAGCAAACATTCCTGTGGTATCAGTAACATTTGACAAATCAGGAGTATCAGAGAAATTCCCGGTTAAATTAATGCATCCGGTAAAAGCTCTTCTCATAGAAGTCCAAGGGTTACTACCCCATTGTTCAATTGTCAAGATTTTGGCAGAATTGTCTGTTGGTGTTGGATTTCCATTAGTATCGAAAAAAATTCTAGGAAAATTACCAGTGATACTTACGGTATATATATCTGGAGTAACATATGTATGAGTAGCATCACCCGTTTCACCAGTAGTAGTGATCCCATCACCCCAATCTACTGTGTAGTCATAGCCTGTCCCTTCGGTAGGAATAGTAATACTTTCGTTAGTTGTGGTAGTCTGCCAAGTTGTGATAAATGGACGACCGGTCGGTGTTGTTATAGTTTCTGTAGTAAAACTTTCTTCTGTACATCCCGTAGCATCGCCAACTGCATTGTATGGTGTAATATTTACAAAAATCTCCGTATTCTCTGGTAAATCTGTCGGCAAATCAAAAGTAGTAACATTACTAACATCCTGATTATTGATAATATCTGTACCTCCAGAACTTGTACCAACCGTTAATCGATATCCCGTAGCATCAGAAATTGAACTCCAACTTAAATCTGTATTCACAGGAATATCGGTAGCACCATTCAAAGGAATCGATAAAGTGGTACAACTTGGAATGGTTGCTATAGTTTCGGTGGTAAAACTCTCCTCTGCACATCCAGCAGCATCCCCAACATCATTATAGGGTATAATTGTTACATAGAATGTTCTGTTCTCACTAAGGTCTGTTGGAAAATCATAGATGGTTACATTTTCTACATCTATACTATTGGCGATTTCGATACCTCCTTGAGTAGTACCTACAGAAACTAAATAACCAGTTGCCCCATCTACACTATTCCAGCTTAAATTTGTACCTATCGCTACATTAGTTGCTCCATTCAAAGGTTCTGAAATAGTAGTACAGGAAGGCGCAACAGCAATCAACTCTGTAGTAAAACTTTCTTCTGAACATCCAGCTGCATTACCCTCTTCATTGTAAGGAATTAATGTTACAAAGATTTCGGTGTCTTCTGGTAAATCATTTGTCAAATCATATGTAGTGACATTACCAACATCTTCATTATTTAAAATATCGCTCCCACCAGTAGAAGTACCTATAGTCAGGAAATAACCATCTGCATCCGCAATTGCATCCCAAGAAATATCTGTATCTATTAAAACATCGGTTGCACCGGTTATTGGATCTGTCAAATTAGTACAATCTGGCACTGTAGCAGGATTTGTTGATAGAGAAAATGTTTCGGCAACACAACCTGTGGCGGTACCTTCATCATTTCTAGGCTCTATAAGAACGGTTACACTGGTTGAACCAACAAGTTCATTCGCCGCAAATTCATAAGATTCTGTAGCAACTGTTACATTAGTTATTGTTCCGCTTGGTTGAAGTGTAATGGTCAGTACATATTCTGTAGCATACAGAACTGACTCCCAAACAAGGTTTGTATTTATTGGTACATCTACATCGCCGTCCTCAGGTGATGTTAGCTGTGTACACACGGGTATCGGACAATCACGAATATCTCCAGTAAATATCCAACCATACGTATCAATCATGGATTGTCTTTCTTCTATACTATCACAATACAAAAGGGTTTCAGCACCAAGATTAATTCCTGAAGTTAGTGCTTGTTCCGACCACGCTATCAATGTACTATCATAATTTTCTCTTGTTAGTGCCGTATTATCCAACATATCTAGCATATTATTAACACTACTTATATTCCAATCACCAAGAAACTGATCAAAAGAGGTGGCATTTTCGAATATAGATTGCATACTAACACTACCAATATTCCACCTGTTCATTTCCTGATTATAGCTACTGGCATTTCTAAACATGTAATCCATATTTTCGACACCACTAACTCTCCAATTATTTAATATTTGATCAAATGCAGTAGCTCCATCAAACATAAATTCCATCGTAGTCACATTTCTTACATTCCAACTGTTAATAGTTTCATTAAAGGATGTAGCGCTCTGAAACATTCCTTTCATCGTAGCTACTGAGGCCACATTCCAGGAATCCATAGTTTGATTATAAGTTATTGCATCCTTAAACATTTCTTCCATAGTCATCACAAAAGAAACATTCCAAGGATTAATATTTTGATTAAATGAGGTAGCACCACTAAACATTTCTTGCATATTCTGAGCTTCTCCAGTATCCCAATTTGATAATGCTTGATTAAACATTACCGCATTTTGGAACATATTATCAAAACGAGTTACTGATCCAACATCCCAATCATTCATAAGACTATTGAAAACGGATGCATCTTTAAATGTAGAAGACATTAAGGTAACAGAGCTAACATCCCAAGCAGAAATATCTTGATCAAACACTATTGCTCCTTCGAAAGAACTTGTCATATTAGCTACTGCACTTACATCCCAATTATTAATAGGTTGGTTAAAACTAGTAGCATTCTTAAAAATAGAAGTCATATTCACTAATGAATTAACATCCCAAGTATTAATATCTTGATTGAATGCCGTAGCACTTTCAAACATACTCGTCATGTTTGTAACATTGGTAACATCCCAATTATCCAAGGGTTGATTAAAAGCAGTTGCCATATTAAACACTCCACTCATATTCTCTACCGAGTTAACATCCCAAGCATTAATATCTTGATTAAAACTAGTAGCGTTTTGAAACATAAAAGACATACTTTCTAGACTGTTCAAATCCCAATTATCCAAAGGTTGATTAAAGGCTGTTGCATTTCTAAACATAAAAGCCATATTAGTTACATTCTCAGGAGTCCAGCTATTAATATTTTGATTAAAGGCAATTGCGTCCATAAACATCCCCATCATGTTGATCACATTACTTACATTCCAATCACCTAGAGATTGGTCAAAGTTTATATTCTTCCTAAACATGGTTTCCATATCTGTTACATTACTAACATCCCACGTATTAATGTTTTGATTAAAAGCCATATTCTGATTAAACCCATCAAACATTCTCCTCATAGAGGTTACATTCCCCACATCCCATTGATCAAGAGGTTGATTAAAGTTTCTAGTACTTAAAAACATATCACTCATAGTTGTAACATTACTTACATCCCAATCATTTAAGGGCTGATTATAATTAGACATGCCTATAAATGCTCTAGCCATATTAGTAACATTACTTACATTCCAATTATTGATGTTTTGGTTAAAACTTGATGATTCAAACATGCTTTGCATATTAGTAACTTCAGAAAGGTCAGGTGGCATAGGGTCATTAATTGCAAAATCTCTAGTATTTCTAAAGGCATCTTCCATAGATTGCCACTTATTAGTTCCCCATTGCTCAATACTGGTAAGCTTTTGTGCACTATCCCTGAAACTATTTCCAAGAATATGAGCAGGATATGTACCTATTATTGAAATGGTGTATACTCCTTCTACTAAGTAATTATGCGTAATATCAGCATTAACATTGTTATTAAACTGACCATCTCCCCAATCTACAGAATAGTCATATGTAAAATCTCTATTTCTCTGTATGGCGAATAGTCTACGGTCATCTACATCCTGAGCCAAGCTAGTGTCTATTGTAAATATAAATGCATTAGTATCATTTGTCCAATTCGGAACGACAGTAAAAGTTATTGATGTACACCCCACTGCTGGGCCATCACCATTATAAGGAACTACTAATGCCGTAACGATATCACCAGGCATAAAATCATCTACAAAATCTACAGCTACATTGTTTCCTACATCTTCATTATCTAAAACTGAAATTATTGTACCTCCTCGATCAACTGTTACCGTTACATTATATCCCGTAGCATCAGGAGAAGCATTCCAAACTAAATTAAAATTAGCGGGAACATTAGTATCACCATCTGTTGGAGATGCAAAAGTTGTACAAGTAGCAAAAGGACAATTAATAGTATCTCCTATGAATGTCCAATTAAAATTATCAATCAGATCTTGTCTGGCGATACGGCCATCACAATAGGTTAATGTTGCAGCTCCAAAATTAATATCTGACTGCACAGCTTGACCTCCCCAACCAATTAAAATCTGATCATAATTAGTTTGATCTATACCAGAATTACTAAATACATCTGTCATATTGGTAACATTAGATATGCTCCAATCGGCTATATTCTGATTAAAACTGGTAGCTCCTCCAAACAAATTATCCATTCTCACAACACTACTTGTATCCCAAAGATCTAGAGGTTGATTAAAGCTTGTAGCTTGTAAGAAAACGGCTTGTAAGTCTACTACGTTTGCAATATTCCAGTTATTAATAGATTGATTGAATTCTCTATTTCTAAAAAACATTTGAGCTATGTTTGTCACCATAGTCATATTGAATGTGGTTATCGGCTGATCAAAAACTGAAGACGAAAACATAGTTGCCATGCTGGTAACACTGCTCGTATCCCACATATCTAGCGGTTGATTAAAAGTAGTTTCTCTAGAGAAACCACCGGCAAACATTCCTGACATATCAGTAACATTACTAACGTTCCAATTATTTAGCGGTTGATTGAATTCACTCTGCTTGAACATTTCTTGCATATTAGTAACATTACTAACATCCCAACTCTCTATATTTTGATTAAATAGTGTAAAACTCGAACTACCCCCTAAAAACATTTGCCTCATATTAGTGACGTTACTAACATCCCAATTTCCGATAGGTTGGTTAAATACTGTAGCACCTCTAAACATTAAAGACATGTTAGTAACATTACTAACATCCCAAACTGAAATATCCTGATTAAAAGGAGTATTAGCAAACATTATAGACATATCAGTAACATTACTAACGATCCAGTTGGTAATATCTTGATTGAATGAAGTTGTACTAAACATGCCCGACATATTTATTACACTATTGATATTCCATAGATTTAGTGGCTGATTGTAAGTATTTGCTCTGGCGAATAAATCCTTCATGATAGTCACTTGACTAACATCCCAATTGTTGATATTTTGATTAAAAGCACTAGCTCCCGCAAAAAGACCTTCCATGTCTGTAACATTACCTACATCCCAATTATCTAAAGGCTCGTTAAACAATATGGCGCTGCTAAAAGTTCCTTTTAAAGAAGTTACATTAGACACATTCCAGCGATCAAGGGGTCTGTTAAAACTTTGTGCGCCTAAAAAAGTACCGGTTAAATCAGTAATATTACTTACATCCCAATCATTGATTATTCCATTAAATGAGCTACAGCCACGAAACATATTTGTAAGATTAGTTACTCTTGATAAATCCGGAGTATCAATTGCATCAAAATTCAAGTTTTCACACCCGAAGAATGCATTTTCCATGGTTTGCCATTCGATAACTCCCCACTCCAGAATCTCTATAATCTTTCGTCTATCTCCGGAATTATTAAAATAAATTGCTGGAAAATCACCGCTTATTTTTACAGTATAGGCTCCAGAAGTAGCATAGGCATGTGTAATACCAGCTGTTACACCCGTATCTGTAGATCCATCTCCCCAATCAACTGTGTAATTATAAGTATAGGCTGGATTTATTGGAATTGTAATCTCATTATCCGCAGAAGTACCTAGCCTTGTCGTATCCCAGATGGTGGTAAACTCTCCAACAAAACTAGTGGATTCAGATTCTTCAATAATATAATTTAAGGAGAACCCATAAGATACTGGGTTTATTAATAAACCAAAAATTAACAAATACAGTAAAGTACTCAGGTGTATTTTTTTTATCATATGAAATATTTAAAAATCAATTTTTCCCTGTAAACTGAACTAAAATGAACATTCCCTTTATATTCATCTTTTATTTACATAGGCAAAACTAGAATTACAGAATACATAGGTCAACCCTGAAAACCGTTGTTTTTCATTCTGCCTTCTTCAAAACTATGTATAAATGTTAGTGGAGACGTTTCAAATTATAATTTGAAACCTATAAATTGTGTTTTAAGCACTCTTTTTCCTATATTCAGAAGGAGTAAGGCCGACCAAATTTTTGAATGCTCTATTAAAAGAAGTTTTGCTTTTAAAACCAGCTTCATACCCAATTGCTACGATTTTATACTCTTCGTAATTGGGATTATTCATTAATTTTTTAACTTCATTTATCCGATATAAGTTTAAAAAATTATTGAAATTCTTTTGAAAACATACATTCAGTACTTCAGAAATTTGAGGTATGTTCATATTTAATGCTTCAGCTAAATCAGATTGCTTCAAATCTTCATCCAGATATGGTTTTTGCTCTTCCATATACTGTAATATTCTTTCAGCATAAACATCTCGATCTTCTGGGCTTAAGGAAGAATTTTGGTATTTAGAAGAATTGTCTGATATCGATGTTAATACAAGACTTTCATTATTTTTTTTCAGCACAGTATTAAGCTTAGCTCTAAGACTTTGGTTTTCATTTTCCAAAAGCTGCTTATATTGTATTAAGTCAGTGGATTGTTTTTTTAACGAAATCCTTCTATTGAAAAAATATCCCCATATTCCCAAGATAAGGATAACACATAGTATAGAACCATAAATAATGATGTCTTTATTTTGTTTGGATAGTGATTTCTTCTGTTCTTTTAAAAGAGTTGTCTGTTCTGCGAGTTCTCTTTCTGCGATAATACGTTTACCTTCAGAAAGGGTATTTAAATAAGAATCTCTTAGTCCTTTGTATTTTTTATGTTCCGCTACACTCTTTTTTAAATCACCTTTTAATTCATACGCTTTTGCAAGATATTCATGAACATGCATTTCTAATTCTAGAAATTGGTTGTTTTTTGCAATTTCTTGGGCAATTGTAAGCATATGAATTGCTTCCGGAAGTTTATTAAGCCCTATAAATGATACTCCAATATGCAAATGCGATTCAGCCTTACTTTCTATCGATTCTTCTTCTGTTATTAATTGTAAAGCTAGTTCTGCATTGTGCATGGCTTCCTGGTATCTTTCTAATTTCACATACGAATCCGCCATGTTATTTAGAGCAGTTATTTTTAGATCATTCCTAGAAAGCTCGGTGGCAAAACTATCTACTTTTTGACTATATGCTAAAGACTCTTCATATTTTTTTTGATGCATCGCCGTAATGCCTAAAGCATTATATGAAGCAATCAATACTCGCTCCGGATTTTCGTGCCTTTTGGCAAGTTTTATGACCTTCTTGAAGGTTTGTGAAGCTTTATTATATTGACCAAGATTATTATACATATTGCCCAAATTGGCAAGAACAATAATTCTTGTTTTAGAATCCTCGGGTAATTCTTTTGCTATATCTAATGCATTAAGGTATTTTTTAAGAGACTCATCATACACATCTATATTACTATAATAAATACCTTGTCCTACAACAGCTAAAACTTCATCTTCTAATAGATTGTATTCTTTCGCTAATAGCTGCAAAGAATCTACATATTTCTTATACAATTCAAAATCTCCTTTTCGATATGCAGCTTGAGACACTTTTTGTAATGTCCTTACTTTTTTGACCTCAATAGAATCATTATCGGAAATCTGTGCCTGTATCGTATTATGAAAAAAAATAATAGATATCAAAAAAAGTATAGTACGCTTAAACATTGGGGTATTTATAATATAAATGAAGTGTAATATAAATAAAACTTATCTAAAATAATAAATCTTATACATTCGATCCTATTTAAATTTATTCAAATGTTAGTATGAATAATATCATTATTACGAGTAAAAACAGTAATTCATACTGATACATAAGTATAGCTTAAAATGAAATTTACACAAGTAACATTAGCACAAAAATACAATACAACACATTGATTTTCAATATTTAAATAAAAAATAGACATGTCTTTTGAACAAATACTCTGTTAGTATTTAATAAATTAAATTTATTAAATACATAATATATATAAATAAAAATTTATGATTAAAAAATCAGATATTTGTCTCATATACTAAATCAAATAAGATGGAAGACAACACGTTAATTCAAAAATCAAATAAGAAAAACATTCAGAAAGCCGTAAAAATTGCTATTGCCAAAGGTGATGGTATCGGTCCTGAAATTATGACCGCTACTCTGGATATTCTTAAGGCAGCAGGAGCCAAAATTGAACCTGAATTTATTGATCTAGGTGAGCAAGTATATTTATCCGGAAATACTGCAGGTATCAATGAAGAATCTTGGAAAATCATTAATCGTAATAAATTAATACTTAAAGCACCCATAACTACTCCTCAGGGAAAAGGATATAAAAGTTTAAATGTTACACTTAGAAAATCATTAGGACTATATGCCAATGTTCGCCCTGTAGGATCTTTACATCCTTTTGTCAAAACTAACTTTCCCAACATGGATGTTGTCATCATTCGTGAAAATGAAGAAGATCTATATGCAGGAATTGAACACCAACAAACCCAAGATGTGGTGCAATGTCTTAAGTTAATCACAAGACCTGGATGTGAACGAATAATTCGATATGCTTTTGAATATGCAAAAGCATATGGAAGAAAAAAAGTCACCTGCATGGTGAAGGATAATATTATGAAGTTAACAGATGGATTATTTCATCAGGTTTTTAAAGAAATATCATTAGAATATCCAGAAATAAAAAGTGAATCTCAGATTATTGACATAGGCTCTGCAAAATTAGCTGCTAATCCAGAAAACTATGATGTAATTGTAACTTCTAATCTATATGGAGACATCATTTCTGATATTGCTGCTGAAATTGCAGGATCTGTTGGACTAGCAGGTTCTGCAAATATCGGAACCAACGTAGCTATGTTTGAAGCTATACATGGTTCTGCACCTGATATCGCAGGAAAACAGATAGCAAACCCTTCAGGGCTAATCAACGCAGCAATATTAATGTTAGCACATATTGGTCAATCCGACATAGCAGATAAAATCAAAAATGCCCTCTTGAAGACAATAGAAGATGGGTATCATACTCAAGACATTTATCAATCCGGAATAAGTAAGAAAAAGGTATCGACACAAGAATTTGCCAACGAAATAATACTCAGATTAGGATTATCCCCTAAGAAATTATGCGTAAGCAGATTAGCAAAAGGTTCTGGAGTTATGAAAACCTTCGAATACAAAAGAAAAAAAGTAAATAAGTTACTGGTTGGTGTCGATGTATTTATCGACTGGATTGGTGCTAATCCAAAAGAAATTGGTGACGCCTTATCTAAGGTTAATGCATACAATATGAAACTAAAAATGATAACAAATAGAGGAGTAAAAGTATATCCTAACGGCTTAGAGGAAACATACTGCACGGATCATTGGAGATGTAGATTCGTAGCCTCGGATTCAGATATACAAAAAATTATTCCAAATTATAACCCTATTGACCAAGAGCAAATAATAGCTCTTTTATCCAAACTCCATAGCACAGGATTCGATGTAATCAAAACCGAAAACTTATACGAGTTTGACGGTAAAAGACGATTCTCTCTTGGACAAGGGGAATAGAGATTTATCATAAAAATCGAATTAGCTTATCCAAAGGCACTTTATTATTCTACAAACTCAACTAATTTTTTACAAACAGAATAATCTAGTGCCTTTTTTATCTTATTCTCTAAAATCATTAGCTACTACCTAAAAGAAGCTTAAATCATTTATCTAAACAAGCTATAATATCTAACAAATCAAAACACTTATAAGAAATGAACCCAATCAATAACAGTATCAAGTTAGTAGAAGGAACATATTCTCCAATTAACTCTGCAGATGTACTCTTATCTTTAATTGCAGATAAAATTAAGTTTCATAACTTGCAAATCTTAAGTGCTAAGAATAAGAACGATCTTCGGGTAATTCACGCCGAAATGAGAATTATCGAACTAAAGGCTTCTTGAGAATTGGTAACCAAATTGATCATACAAGCCCGTGACAAGGGACTTCATATGAAAATTGATGGAATAATAAATATTGAAATGTTTAAACAAGTTTAGTCTTACTATAGGTATTGTTTCCTTAACAACAAGAAGAGGTTTTAATTACTTGCTTGCGTAATATTCCTGAATCAAAAAAACCTAACTACTTATGATTTATTGTGGAGACAACGAAGCTTGTTCCTCTGTTGTTAATACACTTTTTTTTAACAATTTTTTTCAGATTTAGCCTACTTTAAAGGATTAGGCTTCTCTTTATAATCCTTGCTATTTCAGGAAATAAAATAACACGATCATATTCTTTATTTTCATAAATTATTTTAATTAAAATCATAATAAATATAAATAAAAATATATGAATTAGATTCATTAATTTAGAGAAATGAAAAATCAATTTCAAGTTAATCAAAAGCTATAGAAGATGAAAAAATCAATCAGTTTAACTATTTTTTTTATTGCCCTAAATATTATTGCTTATGGCAATACAAACGATCCTTCTTCTAAAATTTTTCTTGTTAAATGTTCTGATGATATAACCCAATTTTGTTTATATGGATATCCTATTAATAATGGTTTAAAAAGAGAATCGAGTGAAAATTATAAAAACTATCTCTATTTGGACTATACTGATATGGACTTTAAAAATCCAATACTTTCAGCACTTTTAAATAATAAAGAAATTCTAAAAATAAAATCGCGGGCAGCGCATATAAATGTTTTATTAGAAAGAAAACGTTCACAATATCAATTATATAAAGTAAGCATCTTTGGACAATTAACAAGTCCTGTAAATAACGAAATAAATCATCATAAAACTCAAACACCAAGGATGGAAGGCCTTGGAATACGTTTACGATTTTAAAAATGAACAATAAGTACTTTTAATTATTAAAAAATGAACTCATGAAAACTAATTTTTTCCTTTTGATTGGAGTGTTGATACTATGCTCTAATTGTGCAGTCATAAGACCTGGTGAAGCTGGAGTAAAACAGACATTAGGTAAATTTTCGGATAAAGTATCAACCCAAGGAACTGTAGCTTATAATCCTCTTGTTAGTAAAGTGATAAGAGAATCAACTCAAACGAAAAATATAAAGTTAGTTCTTAGCCTACCAAGTAAAGAGGGCCTTAGTGTTAATTCTGAAATTTCAATTTTATACCGTTTACAACAAAGTAAAATACCTTCAGTATTAGAAAATTTAGGTCAAGGATATGAATCTATAATTACTAGTGTATTCAGATCTGCTTCCTCGGATGTTTGTGCTCAATTTTTTGCAAAAGATATGCACTCAGGAATGCGTGCAAAAATAGAAGACGAAATCAAGGACAAAATGGAAGTAAACCTCAAAAAGCAAGCGGATGGTATTGAACTTATAGCCGTTTTGATGAAACGTATACAATTACCTAATGGATTAGCCAACTCTATTGAGCGAAAATTACAAGCTGAGCAAGACGCAATGCGAATGGAATTTGTGCTCCAACAAGCAAAATTAGAAGCAGAAAGAAAAGTAATAAATGCAGAAGGTGAAAGAGATGCTCAAAAAATTCTTTCAGAGGGATTAACACAAGAAATTATTAAGATTAGAAGTATTGAAGCATTTAACAAATTATCTGAATCACCTAACAGTAAAATAATTATCACCGATGGAAAAACTCCCTTATTGATTGATTCGGATGATTAACTTTAAAAAACATCTAATAGAACTTTCATAAATTAATTTCATCCAAAGAAAAAACCCTGATAAATAAATATTTATCAGGGTTTCCAGTACTCAAGGCGGGAATCGAACCCGCACGTCTTGCGACATTGGATTTTGAATCCAACGTGTCTACCAATTCCACCACTTGAGCCTTTCCAAGTAAATTGGACGGCAAAATTAAAAAAATATTTGATCACATCCATTAAATAAGTAATAAAATAAGACGAAGAGTAGAAATAAATTTTTAAATTTGCACCTTGTTTTTAGAAAATAAGTTTTAACTCATTACAAAACAACAATTTACCCTATGCCTAATTCAATTACAGAAGCAAAATTTTTTGCTTGTAACCAAAGTACAGAACTAGCAGAAAAGATAGTATCCGCATATGGGGCAAAATTAGGTAATGTAATTACATCAACATACAGTGATGGTGAGTTTCAACCTTCTTTTGAAGAGTCTGTTAGAGGATCAAGAGTCTTTATAATCGGATCTACACATCCTAGTTCGGACCATTTAATGGAAATGTTATTAATGTTGGATGCCGCAAAAAGGGCTTCAGCAAGACATATTACAGCCGTATTACCATATTACGGATGGGCACGTCAGGACAGAAAAGACAAACCAAGAGTTCCTATTGCAGCAAAATTAATTGCTAAAATGTTGGAAACTGCAGGTGCAACAAGAATTATAACTATGGATTTGCACGCAGATCAGATTCAGGGATTCTTCGAGAAACCTGTAGATCATTTATTTGCATCCACAATATTTTTACCATATCTGCAATCTCTTAATTTAGACAATCTAACCATCGCTTCGCCAGATATGGGTGGCTCCAAAAGAGCATATGCGTATTCTAAAGCACTAAAAAGTGATGTAGTAATCTGTTATAAACAACGTGCCAAAGCCAATACAATTTCGCATATGGAATTGATTGGAGATGTAACAGGTAAAAATGTAGTATTAGTAGATGATATGGTAGATACTGCAGGAACACTAACAAAAGCTGCTGACCTAATGATAGAAAGAGGTGCAAAAAGCGTAAGAGCAATTTGTACACACCCTATTCTTTCTGGAGGTGCTTATGAAAAATTAAAAAATTCGAAACTAGAAGAATTAATCGTTACTGATTCTATTCCTCTAAAACAAAAAAGTGAAAAAATTAGAGTCATAACTTGTGCTAATTTATTTGCAGATGTTATGAATAGAGTGCATCACAATAAGTCTATCAGCTCTAAATTTATAATGTAAATTAATAACTATTAATATATTTTAAAATGAAGTCATTAACAATCAATGCATCTCAAAGAGAAAGCGTAGGCAAGAAAGCAACAAAAGCCTTACGTAATGCTGGACAGGTACCTTGTGTTATTTACGGTGGAGACACTATTGTACACTTTGCAGCACCAGAAATTGCTTTCAAAAATTTAGTGTACACTCCGGACGTTCATACCGTGGTAATAGCGTTGGATAATGGTACAAAGGTAAATGCTATCTTACAGGATATTCAATTTCACCCTGTAACCGATAGAATCTTACACATCGATTTTATTCAGATTTTTGATGACAAACCGATCACCATTGCTCTTCCTTTCAAAACGACAGGAAATTCTAAAGGTGTTCGTAATGGTGGTGTATTACGTTTTAACCTAAGACGTATCACAGTAAAAGGACTAGCTTCTAAATTACCAGACGTGTTAGAAGGAGATATTACCAATCTAAAAATAGGAAACAAATTATATGTTACGGATGTAGCTAGTGAGGATTTTACAATTCTACACCCAGAAAACACAGTAATTTGTATGGTGAAAACTTCTCGTACAGCAGTTACGGATGATGAGGAAGATGAAGAAACTGAAGGAGAAGCAACAGCTGCAGAAGCACCAGCTGCTGAAGCTTAATCTTTTCTTTAAAAAGAAAACAATCAAAAAGCATTCTGATTTTATTTTCAGAGTGCTTTTTTTATTTTTACACTGATTTCAGGATGGCGTTCCCTCCGTTACACTTCGGTCGGGCTATTCGCTGTATCTTTTTTATTGTACTCTTCGAGAGCCTCAGAGCATAACAAAAAAGGATGCCGCTGCTATCCCTTACGCAAAACCAATACACATATGCTTTCTATTTTTAGAAAATGGTTTTCAAAAAAAGATGAAAAGGAAGAAACTCAAGAAGAACTCATGAAAAAATTTCTTGTTGTAGGTCTCGGTAATATAGGACCTAAATATCACAATACACGTCATAATATAGGGTTTAGAATTCTAGATGCATTAGCAAAAGAAGAAAGCTTGTCTTTCGAAACTGAAAAACTAGGAGACCTCACAACCTATAAACATAAAGGGCGCACAATAGTATTGCTAAAACCAAATACCTATATGAATCTTAGCGGAAAAGCTGTGAGATATTGGTTAACTAAAGAAAAAGTTCCTCTTGAAAATCTTTTAGTCATTACAGACGACATCAATCTATCTTTTGGTACCATTAGAGTAAAAGCAAAAGGTAGCGCAGGTGGACATAATGGTCTTAAGGATATCGAGGCTCAACTCAACACCTCTAAATATTGTAGATTTAGGTTTGGTGTAGGAGCAGAATTCAGCAAAGGCAGACAAGTGGACTACGTTTTAGGAGAGTGGGATTCTGAAGAAGAAGCTGCTATGCCAGAACGATTAGATAAAGGAATTGCATTGATCAAATCCTTTGCAACTGCAGGATTAGCAAATACTATGAATACCTTTAACGGAAAATAAGTAGTAGATCTCACAACATTTCCTTAATTTTATAGCTAACAATTTTTAATACATTACCAACGTATTAAGAGCAAAATAAACCTAGATTACAATAAATGGTTTTACAAAAATCAGTCTTCTTGAAACGAAATACACCTATCGAATCGACATTAATTATAGTGTATAATAATGAATTCTTCCTGACAATCGAACACAAATAAAGACGAAGGATGAAACGCTATACAGACGCCAAAACATATGATAACCATACACCATCGGTTGTAACTATTGGAACCTTTGATGGAGTTCATATTGGACACAAAAAAATAATCGAAAGATTGGTTGAAGCCGCCAAGCGAAACAATCTGGAGTCAGTAATTCTTACCTTTTTTCCACATCCAAGAATGGTTTTGCAAAAGGATACAAATATAAAGCTGATTAATACTATCGAAGAACGGATCCAGATATTAGAAAAAACGGGATTAGATAGTTTAGTAATCCATCCTTTTACTAAAGAATTCTCTCGTCTTTCGGCTAAGGAGTATGTTGAAGAAATGTTAGTTAACAGACTAAATCTGCGTCACGTTATTATTGGCTACGATCATCGTTTTGGACGTAATCGCAATTCTAATATTACGGATCTAGCCTCTTTTGGTATTCAGAATGATTTTACGGTAGAAGAAATCTCAAAACAGGACATAGATGATGTAGCAGTTAGCTCTACTAAAATTCGTGAGGCTTTACTCGACGGAGATATTATAAAGGCTAATAGGTACCTTGGATATAATTTCATGCTTACCGGAAAAATAATAAAAGGAAAAGAATTAGGACGTAAATTAGAATATCCAACAGCGAACCTACACATAGAAGAAGATTATAAACTTATTCCAAAAAAAGGAGTATACGTTGTAAAATCCCAGATCAATAATAAAACATATTTTGGGATGATGAATATTGGTAATAATCCAACCGTAAATGGAAAACACCAAACCATCGAAACCCATTTTTTTGACGCTTCATTTAACTTATACGAGAAAAAGATTCAAATTGAGATGCTCATACGGATAAGAGATGAGAAAAAATTTGATTCTATAGAAGCTTTAAAAAATGCAATGCAAGAAGATGAAGACTTTTCTAGAGATTATATAAATTCTATGGTATGATCAATCGTTGGTTATTTACACAAATAGATAATAGTGCTTTAATCATATTTAGGATTTTTTTTGGATTTCTAATTGCAGCAGAATCCTTTGGAGCTATTCTTACCGGTTGGGTTAGAAGAACTCTTGTAGAACCTCAATTTACTTTTAACTTTATTGGTTTAGATTTTCTGCAACCGCTCCCCGGAAATGGGATGTATTTCTATTTTGCCTTAATGGGTATTTTCGGAATATTTATTATGATAGGTTTTAAATATCGCTGGAGCATGATTGCCTATACAGTTCTATGGGCCGGTGTTTACTATATGCAAAAGTCATCCTACAACAATCATTATTACCTATTACTGCTGCTATGCATTCTTATGAGTACGTTACCTGCTGGGAATTATTTCTCTATAGATGTTAAGAAAAATCCGGCGCTTAAAAGAATATCCATGCCTCGATGGTGTATTTTATTTATTATTATCCAATTATGGATTGTATACACATATGCATCTGTCGCTAAATTATATCCGGATTGGTTAGATTATACCGTGGCAAGAAATTTAATGCTTTCCAGAGCAAATTATCCTATTGTTGGAGAATTATTACAACAACATTGGACACATGTGAGTATTACGTATTTTGGGATTTTATTCGATCTACTAATCATTCCTTTATTACTATGGAGGAGAACCCGTCTCACGGCTTTTATTATCAGTATCTTTTTTCACCTGTTTAATTCTATTGTATTTCAGATTGGGATATTCCCATACTTGTCATTAGCATTTACCGTATTTTTCTTTTCCAAAGAACGCATCCATCGCATTTTTATGCCGAAAAAAGAGTTTTATACAGCAAATGAGTTAATCATTCCTTCTTACCGGAAATTTTTGATCCCAGCATTGACAATTTGGTTTGTGGTTCAACTTGCTTTACCAATTCGTCATTGGTTCATTCCGGGCGATGTTTTATGGACAGAAGAAGGTCACAAATTAAGCTGGAGAATGATGCTTCGTGGGCGATCAGGGTCTACTGATTTTTATATTGAGCATAAGGATAATCCCGAAAAAAAGTTAAGAATAGATAAGAATCAATATCTTTCCAAAAAACAGCGTCGTTTAGTAAATACTAAACCTGATGCGATTTGGCAGTTTGCACAATTTCTAAAAAAAGAATACCTAAAAGAAGGGAAGGATATAGCAGTATACGTTAGGAGTAATGTATCTGTTAATGGAAAAAAACTAAAAGTTTTAATCGATCCTGATGTAGATTTAACAAGTGTAGCGTGGAATTATTTTACAACCAATCCTTGGGTAATTAAATATGATGAGGAATAGACATCTTTATATATTTATCATACTGATTTCATTTTCTGTGAATGCGCAGGAGAAGAAAGACTGGTACTCTGCTTTTGGCAAGACTCCTGCGCTTGTAGATTCATATCTTTATAAAGAATTAAAAAATGCCAAAGATTTTCAGACAAGAGCAAAATTAATCGATACGATTGCATCCATTCATATTCAAACAGGGATTACAGATTCTATTATATATTACGGAAACCTGCTTCAAGATGAAGTAATGTCTCAAAAAGAATTGCTTCTAAATCGTAATCTCTATTTATCTAAAGCCTATCATATTCTCGGAAAAGGAAAACTGGAAAAAGGCCTTTATGACGATGCTATGAAACATCACTTCGATGGCATTGAAATATCTCCTATTGAGGAGATGGAAAAAATGCATAATCTGCATCAGATTGCTTTAGGGGTTGTGTATCTGCATCAATTGGAAGTCGAAACTGCGCTATCGATATTTGAAACCTGCATAAAAAATACTGAAGATAAAGAGGTATTGCTTTTAGCAATAAAATATAAAGCAGATATACTCTTATTTCAGAAAAAAACGGAAGAAGCTAAAGAAAACTATAAGAAAGCACAAGAACTTCTTCTTACTCAAAAAAATATTAAAGTTGATTTAGACATTAAAATAAGACTTGGTAGAATTGATGTTTTCGAAAACAAACTGGAACAAGGTCTAGAACATTTTATATCCGTGAAAGACCAGGCCTTAAAACATAACTTCTATGACCTTTATATAGATGCAGTAATTCGAGTCGGAATTATTTATTATAGACAAGGACATCTAGAGGCTTCGCAAATGGTATTATCTACTGCCTATGCAAACACCTTACAATGGAATAAACTCGAGCTACAACGCGACGTAATTAAGGTACTTAGGAATATAGAAGTTGCAGAAAAAGATTATGAGAATGCCTATAACCTTATGACTCAATATGTCTCTATTTCTAACCAAATTCTGGAGAATCAGAATAAAGTTATTGCAAAGGAAATGGAAGCTAAATATCAAACGTTACAAAAAGAAAAAGAGATACTATCCCTTAAGGAAGAACAACTACTCAAAGAAAGTGAGATTAAAAGACAGCGAACCATCAAAAAAGCATTTTTGATTGGTTTTCTGGTTGTATTAATCCCTGTAATTGCCTTGTTATTTTTATACTTCCAGAAATTAAAAACACAAATAGCACTAAACAAGTCTCAAAAAGAGGTGAATTCTCAAAAAGTGTATGGGTTAATGAAAGATCAGGAACTTAATCTCGTGAAAGCAACTATGGATGGACAAAATAAAGAACGTAGACGTCTAGCCAGGGAATTACACGATAGTATTGGAGGTAATCTGGCAAGTATCAAATTACAACTTTCTTCTAATACTAGTAACAATGAAAGTATACAGACTAAAATATTAAATCAAATAGACGAAACATATCATCAAGTGCGTGATTTATCTCATAATCTTGCTTCAAAAAAGTTTCAAAACAATGGAATTTCAACCTTAATAAAGGAATACGTAAATAATATAGAACAAGGTAGTAAACAAAAAATTTCTTTCAATCCTCATCCTGAGGAAAAAATTAATGAAATAGAAAACCCTTTAAAAGAGGAGCTTTTCAAAATAATTCAGGAATTATTAACGAATACATTAAAACACGCCAAAGCGGATCAAATAGATATTTATCTTAATCAATATCAGACGATACTGCAGCTTCTTTTTGAGGATAATGGCATCGGCTTTAATTCAGAAAAGATGGCTGAGGGTATTGGTTTTAAGAACATCAAAAACCGACTTCATTCTCTATCAGGTAATATGGTCATAGATTCTACTATTGATAGAGGTACTGTAATCAATATAGAAATTCCGGTATCCTAACAAATAAAAAAATCTTCTAGAGATCTATTAACTACAAACAGGATAATCTTCGTTTTAATCCTTAGTCATGAACCAATAAAAATAGAGATTGTAAATCCAAATTATCGGATTGTTTAATAATATTTCAGTTGGTCGATAGTAAACTGGACTTGATCTACAGAAACTTTACTTCTATCCAATTCTAAAGAAATATTAAGAGAACCTACACTATTTTTACATCAGAGAAAATAACAAAATAGTGTTGTTAGTATGAAACATAAAATAAGCAACTAAGATTTGCCTCTAGAAAGAAACATATAATACAAACTTAAAAATATTGCCCCCAAAACCTCACATCGTCATATTACCCAAAAGCTATGCCTCACAGCGTAGCTTTTTAGTATTAACCTAACATCAAAACACCTATTCTACAGAAAAGAATTCTTTTAAATAAAAATACGATTTACTCTCTCAACCAAGTATCTGGATCTAAATAAAACATTTTTCGATTTCCTTGTATAATATCAGGATCTCGTAACCACCAATATGGAAAGGGTGTCGTGATGGCATAATGTAAATGTGGTGGTTTACCTACGGCATTACCAGTATTACCTACTGTTCCTAATTTAGTTCCTGACGCTACAGGCTGAAACGGAAATGCATCTACCTCATCCAGATGCGCATAATAATGAAACCGCCACTTAGGACCTAACACCATAACCGTCTTCCCTCCTTTACCACCTTCATACGTATAGATTACTATCCCATAAGTGGCTGAGATCACATCAGTGCCTTTTTCCTTAAAAATATCAATACCCTTATGCGTAATGGAACTTCCCCAAGGATAGGCCCAAAAGGAATTATCGTCCCAATCCTTAGTCGTAGCTCCTTTTATCGGAATAATCATTTTTTGTGGTAATAGAAACCCTAAACCAATTACTAACATTGGTATTAATGTAAATTTTCGAGTTCTTTTATTCCTATACAAAGAACCTATAAGGATTAAAAGTGATGCTAAAAAACGCCTGGTCGTAGTAGTGATCATATACTAAATATACGATATATACTCCTATATTTTGAAGCTAATAAAACTAGAAGAAAAAACGAGGTTCCCCCTTTCAGAAAACCTCGCTAACAATTAATCTACAACAAACAGTTTCCCATAAAACAGGGAACCGGACACCATTGATTTGTGGTATGAGAATTACCTCCTGTACACCAATAGACATTTCCTTTAGCTTTAATTTGCTGTTGTTCAGATTTACTTAGCACTCTACCGAAATCTAAAATTGATTTTTTCATGAGTAACTTAATTTAAAATTGTGGAATTAATATTCAGGACAACACATTCCACTTTGAACCCTACCAAGACATCTACCACCTGGAAAAGGAGATCCATTAGATGTTCCAGCAGCGGCATATGAACAAACTTCTCCTCTTGAATCCACCCATTCTACAACATAATTACTAGTACATCCACAAGCCTCGAAACCTCCTCGCATTCCTCCTGAAATTTCTTTCTGTTCGGATTTACTAATTACTTTCCCTAAGTTTAACAATGATTTTTTCATAAGTAATAATTTAAAAAATGATTAAGCCCTGAACATTTTACGACACTCAAGGTTTGTGTCCATTCCAATACCCCACATTTGATTTATTATTCCCTGTATCACTGTCATTTATATTTAAAAACTCACAGGTCTACATACCATCAATGCAAGAATTGAAAAACATAACAGGGAATTTTTACTTTTTTTTCAAATTCTTTTTTTAATTACTTTTAGCATATCTAAAAAACATTAGAGATTTCCATACAAAATGCTGGAACAATCAATACAAAAATTTGAGAGGAAATCACTATTTACATGAGTGACAAGAAGTTAAAAAAGATAATAGAACAAGCTATTCAAGGAAATGAATTAGCTTTTGATCATTTCCTTCAAGATGTATTTAAAAAATTGAAGCCACAACTCTTATCCCTAACTAATTCTGAAGCCGAAGTTCAAGATGTTTTTATAGTTTCAATGCAAAAATTCTGGGAACGATTTATTGTAAATCAAGAACAATTACCTAAAAATAGCACTGCATATATATATATTATGTGTAAGAATGCCTGGTTAATCTCCAAACGCAATCTTTGGAATTCTTTTACTTTAAAAGATGATCTAAACCAGTTAAAAGATAAAGAGGAGGTAACTTATGAGAATACACAAGATACTATTAAAGATTTAGAACAAGAGTGGTTACAAAAAAGAGCGTTATCAGAAGCATTAGAAAGTTTATCTCCTAAATGCAAAACATTGATGGAATCAGAAATAGATCCTGAAATAAAATTAAAAGATTTACAACAACGACTCGGATTTCAGAACTATCAAGCTTTAGTACAAGCAAAATACAATTGTAAAAAGAGACTGATTAAAAAGGTTTATGAGATATTTGACCAGTTAATAACATATAAGTAAGATGGAAGAAAGAGACACCGAAGACATATTACTTATTTCAAGATATTTTGACCTTGATCTTTCTGAAGAAGAAATGATCGAATTTGATAAAAGAATGATCCAGGATCCTTCTTTTAAACTTAAAGTGAAAAAATTCTCAAAAAGCAAAAACCTTGTAAATCAATTTGTTAAAAATAAAAAACAGGAACAACGAACTAATAAATGGAAGGAACTAATCTCTGACAAACAAACTACTTCTACATCTTATCAAGCTTTTAAATGGATCGGAGGCATTGCAGCTATCTTTGTGATTCTAATTTCTTCTTGGTATTACATTCATCAATCTAACAATACCGATTTGGATAAATTGACTGATTATGCCTGGAATAGAAAAGTAGGATTTGAGAATTATTTGGTAAGAAATAACAATGCAGAACCTTCTAAAAAAATAATACTAGAAGCTTATAAATATTTTGAGAAAAAGGAATACGATCTTACAATTCGTACGCTTAAAAAATATAATACTTCGCAATTATATTATGAAGATGCATTACTCATACGCGCATTATCAAAACATAAAACAGACCATACTACTATTGCGTTGCAAACATTGGATTCATTAATCAATCTACCATCAAAACGTCTTTACAAAGAAGCATTATGGTATAAAGGTTTGATCTATATGGATATAAAAGATCTAGAATCGGCAAAAAAATACCTTGATATTCCTAATGACAAAAATTCTGAAATACGATTAAAAGAAACTTCTAATTAATTTTTTTCTAAAAATCAATAGTATTGCGATACTAGATAAACCAATAATAAAATAGAGCATCCAATTGGATGATGCAGGACTATCAATTTCTAAAGGTGAATTATCTCCTAGCACATAAAATGCTCCCCAATACAATGGATGATTCGTAAATACATCTGCCGTTTTTATATATTGAATTTTCGCCTGTTGTAATGCACTGGCTTTATCCATTCCATTATTCAGATTCTGATAAAAATTTTTCATAACATCAGGTGTCGTTTTATCAGGAACTTCCCAACTAGTTAACAAAAGACTCTTAGTGCCAGCATACTGAAATGCGGTACCTAAACTAAGGACACCTTCACCTTTGGCTATTTTTCCTACACCTGTATTGCAGGCGGTAAGTACTGTTAAATCAGATGGAATATTCAAAGCGTATAACTCATGACTGTATAGCAAGTTATCCTCTATCGAATCTTTGGCCTTAGTAAAATAAATCCTAGAATTTCCTGGATTTTCATTGTCCACTTCTCCGTGTAAAGCTAAATGTAATATACTATACTGATTAGCATTCTTCTTAAAATTTGATTCTACCGCCTCTGAACCGAAAAAATAATTTCCTTTTACAATATTTGCTATAGCTCTTATTTCATTACGTGTTCCTGGTAAATCTTCTTTAGAATTTCTAAACTTTTCAAAATCTAATACATCTCCATCTCCAATGTCATCTTCATTAGAAAAAGAAAATGCAAGACACTCTTTTCGAAGTTGATTTTCTTTTGTTCTTCTGTTATGAGAACGAAATAAAATATTCGCAGAATTGGCATAACTAATTGCATATTCATAAAGCAAATATGGTAATTCATTCATTACATCTTTTTCGGGTTCAGTAGTCAACATCAAATCAAAATTAAGATACCATAGAGATTCATCTGGAACAATAATTAGATGTTCTCCTCTAAAATTCTTTCTTATGGGGCTGATAAGTTCGTTATATAGTTGTAATCCTTCTTTTATATATTCATCTGTGTTTTTAAGAGTAATACTTTTTCTGAAGTTTTCTATTTTTTTATCAAGTTCAGCTATCGATAATTCTTCTACTACAGCAGTATTCTTAGTAATTATAAAGGCATATACTGTATTTTGCTCTACAAAATATTCTAAGAACGTTGCGTTTTCGTTCAGTTTATTTTGTATTTCCACAATCGATACTACTTCACTTTCATACTTCAGTTGGTAATATTTAGGATATTCTTTTTCCAGCACAGTTTTTAATGAATCTTGCTTTCTAGAAATATCGAGAATTTCATTTTCTACCGCAGAAATATTTGTATCCGAATTACTCTTTTCCGTTTTCTGTTGAGATAATTTAGATGTAGCATCTGCCTTTACTTTTCTCAAGTTCTTTTCTAAAACCAACAGCTCTTTAGGCAAATTAGAATATCCTTTTGCATTCGCTTCATTCAACAAATCCTTTAAAAAACCAGCTTTACTTTTTTCAGAATAATTAAAAGCGCTGCTGATAGATTCGTTTGTGTTTGGATCCAACAATAACTGTGTAGAGATATTCCCAAAAAAGACATTCTTTGCATCTCGTGCAAATGTCATCTTGTCCTCCTTGTTAAATTGAGTACGTCTAATCATTTCTATCAATCGACTAGCTTTTTCGTAGGCAGTGGCACTTTCTTTTAGCATTTGCACATCGTTTTCTTTCTTATGCAGCGTGTTTAACACAAATGCTTTACGTTCTAAAGATGTCAGTAACCTTGTTGGGCTTAAAAACATATCAAACTCTCCCTGCTCTATTCCAACAATATTATCAGGTTGTTTATTTGCTAAAATTGCCTTTTCTAAATAGTCTAATGCTTTTTTATATTGTTTTTTAGATATTTCGAAAGTAGCTATAAGGTTATAAGATTCGACTACATAAAAATTATGCTCACCAAAAATTTTTAACCTAATATCAAGTCCTTTATTCGCATATTCAAATGCTTTTTCATATTGATCAATTTCGTGATACAGCTCGCCTAAATAAGAATAGAAATAAGCTGTTCTAACATTATTTTCTCCATAGACTTTTCGTGCTAAAACAAGTGCTTTTTTGATGTAAGACACTCCTTCTTCTCCTCTTATCAATAAACCCTTTAAGCTATATGGTAAAGCAAGGTTAGGAAAATCATCTCCAAAAGCTTGTAAGCATATCTTTATCGTTTTATCTAAATGAAATAGTGATTTTTCCTTGATTTTTTGAGCATAATAAATATTCGCAATATTATAATGCATTCGCACCTGATCAGGATGATCTGCCCCCAATTGTAATTCGCTTAAGTGAAGGGATTTTATATAATACTCCAGGGCTCTATTATATTCGTTTTTGTAATTATACATCAATCCGATATTGTTGTATAAATCAACAAAATAAAAATTATCTGATTTATAAATCTTGTTAGCAATACCCAAAGCTTTTTCCAGATATGCTAAGGTATCATCATATAATCCTTGCTCGTAAAAAACATTACCAATTTGTCGATAAATTTCTGATATTTCTATAGTTTCCTCGATACTCGTTTTTCTTCTAATCTCAAGTGCTTTTTCGAAATATTCTAGGGCCTCTTTATACAGTCCTTTATTGGTATAAACCGTTCCCAAATTAAAATAAGATATTGCAAAATCAAGATGATCTTTTGTTAGGTTTTCTGATCGTAACCGAAAAGCCTTGTTGTAATAATCCAGAGCAATTGCAAAATCAGAACCACTAATTCTGTGATAAGTACCTATATTATCTAAGGTGGCAGCTTTCACCTTAGCATTATCAGGTATTCTGGTTTCACTAATTGCTAAAGCTCTTTCCGCATGGTAAATTGTTTTTTCAAAATTGAAGGTGCTAATATAATTCCCTGATATTTTATTATGACTATCCGCTAATTGACTCCAAGATCTAGTGTTTTTGTATATCGATATCGCCTTTTCAAAATATATAACTGATTCTTTATAATTTCTATAATACAATAATGAATCTCCTTTTTTATAATAGGAATCAGCTGCAATAGTGTCTTTGGATATTTGTGAATACCCTGTTTTGCAAATCAAACAAATAAGTATCAAAAGAGTCCAGCTGAAAACCTGTGTGAGTTTAAGTGTCATTTATGAGTTTTAAGAAATAAAGTAAAAGTAACCAAAATTAAAAGTTCATTTTTTATTTATTAAAACCTTATTATGTATACAAAAAACGGTGTGTCTTCATAAACCTTTTTAAGAGAAAGATACTTTTTTTAAAAAAATCTTTCTAGTTCATACAAAACCCACACTTTTCTTTAAATTTGCTGCTTTAACGCGAAAGGGATAGCAGCGGCATCCTTTTGTTTTTTCCTATGATAACTAGGATTACAAAAACAAAAGATATAGCGGATAGCCCGGCCACGAGGAAACGAGTGGAATCGCCCAAAACAAATCACATGTTACTTGTACAACAAATTATAGCAAACAAAGAGGAGTATATTAAAGCGCTGGCTAAAAGGAATTTTGATGCTGCTCCTATTCTGGAAAAGGTAATTAATCTGGATGAAGAAAGACGTGCTACTCAGGCAAAACTGGATAATACACTTGCTGATTCTAATAAATTATCCAAAGAAATCGGAATGCTATTTAAAAATGGTGAAGTAAAAAAAGCTACTATTTTAAAAGAAAAAACAAGTCAACTTAAAGAAAGTTCTAAAGATTTATCGAACAGTTTATCTGGTATCCAAGATGAATTAACAAATTTATTATACACAATTCCTAATGTTCCTCATGCTTCTGTTCCTGATGGACAAAGTGAAGATGATAATGAAGAAGTATTTAGAGAAGGAGATATTCCTGTTCTGGAAGAGGGAGCTTTACCTCATTGGGAATTGGCTAAAAAATATAACATCATTGATTTTGAACTTGGTGTAAAGATTACAGGAGCTGGATTCCCAGTTTACAAAGGGAAAGGTGCCAGATTACAACGTGCTTTAATCAGTTATTTTCTAGATAAAAACACAGAAGCTGGTTATAAGGAATATCAGGTTCCGCATTTGGTTAATGAAGCTTCGGGTTATGGTACTGGACAATTACCAGATAAAGAAGGACAAATGTATCATGTTACTGCAGATGATCTTTACCTAATCCCTACGGCCGAAGTACCAGTTACTAATATGTTTAGAGATGAATTAGTAAATGAAAATGACCTCCCTATTTGTTGTACAGGATATACACCCTGTTTCAGAAGAGAGGCTGGTTCTTATGGAGCTCACGTTCGTGGATTGAATCGTTTACATCAATTTGACAAAGTAGAAATTGTGCGTATCGAAAAACCAGAAAATTCATATGAAGCATTGGACGGAATGGTAGATCATGTAAAAAAGCTTCTTAAAGAATTAAAATTACCATATCGTATCTTACGTCTTTGTGGAGGAGATATCGGATTTACTGCTGCCCTAACCTATGATTTTGAGGTGTTTTCTACAGCACAGGATCGTTGGTTAGAAATAAGTTCTGTATCTAATTTCGAATCCTACCAAGCTAATCGTCTCAAATTGAGATTTAAAGACACCAATAGTAAAAATCAGTTGGCGCACACTCTTAACGGTAGTTCATTAGCATTACCAAGAGTATTAGCAGGTATTTTAGAAAACTACCAAACTCCAAACGGTATCAAAATCCCGGATGTTTTAGTTCCTTACTGTGGATTCGAATACATTGATTAGTCAATTAGACTACAAATAGTTTAACAGTCCCAATAACAAAATATCAAAGCGCATTTTGCTATATTTACAAAAAAACTTGCAATATGCGCTTTATCGTATTCTATATAGCCTTATTTTTTGCGATCCCAGTGTTTGGCCAATCCGAGCAGCTGGCAAAGAATTATATGCAGCAAGGTAAATACGAAAAAGCACTTTCTGTATATCAGAAGCTATATAATAAAAACCCCAATCGCACCAACTATCTTTTAGGGCTAGTGGAATCACACCAGCAATTAGAGCAATTCGATAAGGCAGAAAAAATCCTACAAAAACAAATTGAAAAAAAGCCTAACAATGCACAACTACTTGTAGAATTAGGGCATCATTACGAAGTTCAGGAAAATGCTGTAAAAGCAAAAACATATTATGATAAAGCCTTAAAAAAATTTAATGGCAACAATCTAAATGCAGCATATTCTCTTGGTCAAAGTTTCGAAAAATATAATCTCCTCGATCAGGCAGCTTTAATCTATGAAAAAGGAATGGCTTCTAATCCTGGCGCTAATTTTAATGTCCAACTTGCTAAAATATACGGTGAGCAAGGTAAGCTAGAAAAAATGTTTGATAGCTATCTTTCCCTACTTCAGCTACAACCTAACTATAAGAATGTTGTTCAGAGAAATTTTAATCAATATATTACAGATGACCCGTTAAACGAAGCCAATGTTATTTTCAGAAAATTACTAATAAAAAAGCTTCAACAAAATCCAGATATTATTTACAATGAGATGCTTAGCTGGCTTTTTGTGCAGCAAAAAGATTTCAAAAAAGCTTTTGTACAAGAAAAAGCTATTTACAAACGTAAAGATGAAGGATTACAAGGTATTATTGGACTCGCTCGAATTGCTATAGGAGCTAAAGATATAAAGTCCGCAACACAAATTTTAGATTACATTCTAGAAGCACCTGCCGGAAATGACTTGAAACTAACCGCTCATAAAATTATTCTGAAAGCCAAAACTGACCTTGCCGACAAGAAAGAATATAAAGCGATTAATCAACAATATAACACGATTTTCGAGACGTATGGAAAATCCAGAGAAACTATTGGATTGCAAATTGATTATGCACATTTCCTAGCCTTTAATCAAGATAGGAAACAGGAAGCTGCTGATTTTCTTAAACGATTATTAGATAAAGAAAAACTTTCCAGATTTCAATCTTCTAGGGCCAAAATGAAAATTGCAGATATTCTTGTTTTAGATCAAAAATTTAACCAGGCACTTATTTATTACACCCAAGTACAAAACGCTTTGAAAAATAATTTTCTAGCTCAAGATGCTAGATTCAAAGTAGCAAAAACAAGTTATTACAAAGGTGATTTTGCATGGGCACAAACGCAATTAGATGTACTGAAATCATCTACCTCTCAGTTAATTGCCAATGACGCAATGGAATTGAGTCTTATCATAAGTGACAATTCATTAGAAGATTCAACGCAGACCGCATTAAAGATTTTTGCGAAAGGTGACTTATTAGCTTTTCAGAATAAAAATCAAGAAGCTATCGCCAAATACGGAGAAATACTTGTCAATCATAAAGGTGAAAAAATTGAGGATGAAACATTTCTACGACAAGCAAAATTGTTCGAAAAAGAAAAACAGTTTGAAAAAGCGAAAGTAAACTACCTAAAGATTATAGAATTCTACCCTGATGACATTCTTGTTGATGATGCCTATTATTGGCTTGCAGAATTATATGTAAATGTGCTACAACAACCGGAAAAGGCTAAAGAATTATACGAGAAACTAATCTTTAATCATGCAGATAGTATTTATTTTGTAGATGCCAGAAAAAAATACCGAACCTTACGAGGCGATGCCATTAATTAGTAGGTCACGAAGTTGCCAATTTTCTTTTAGTATATCGTGCTATCAGAAAAAATAGCGCTCTAAAAAAGATGGTGAAAGTAATATCCATGCTTATAGTAATTAGGTTGCTTTCATTATTTTCAATTCTATTTCTTTTACCTAGTGTTTTCGAATATATTGATGATATGAGCAATTCATCGTATAAATAAATCTTGTGCATTTACAAAAGTAATCTTATAAAGTAGTAAGTCGAAATAGAAACTTTTTTTGATTCGATACAGAAAAAAATGTCCATCATTAATCCTAAATTATCTATTTTCAGAAGGAGAACTTCGCTATAGTTTTGTAGTATTATTAATTATAATAAAAAAAATATGAAATTCGCATTATTAGTAAGACTACAAGCAAAAACAGGAAAAGAGCAAGAAGTAGCAAACTTTATTACAAACGCGCTTCCTTTAGCTATTGATGAACCCGATACGATTACTTGGTATGCCATCAAAATTGATTCTTCTACTTTTGGTATCTTTGATACTTTCCCTCACGAAGAAGGAAGACAAGCACATTTAACTGGGAAAATTGCTAATGCACTTATGGCAAATGCATCTGAATTATTAGCTGAAGAACCTACAATTGAAAAAGTGGAAATATTAGCTTCAAAAAAGCAAATGAGTTAATTTTTAAATCTATAACTGAAGATTAACTTAACCCACTTAATCTTCAGTTATTTAAGTTATTTTCAGAGTGAAAAACAAGGCATCAACACTTATCAATGAGACAAATGGAGAACTAGCATTTAAGCTATTTTCATTTAGTGATGATAGTAATTTTGACCATATTCAAAGGCATAATTATTATTCTATCATACTTATTCTTATAGGTGAAGCTCAGTTACAAATAGAACTAGAAAAATATATAATCCCAAATAAAACAGTTATTTGTATTTCTCCATACCAACCCTATTCTTTAAAATCCATCAAAAACATTTCTGGAATTGTATTAAATTTTCACTCCGACTTTTTTTGCACCTATAAACATCAAAATGAGATCGAAACAGAAGGAGTATTGTTTCATAGTATTTTTGGGCGTTGCTTTTTCAATTTATCAAATGAAGAAACACTTCTAAATATTATTACCCAAATGGAATTAGAAATTACACAAGGCAAAATAGGACAACACGAATCACTTGTATCTTATTTGAAGATATTTCTTATTTCAATCTTAAGAATAAAAAAATTAGATACAAATAGTGCAAAAATATCATCTAAAGAGAATAGTAAACCCCAGATTTTACAATCATTAATATATTCTATCGAAACGAATTACAAAAAAAACATACCCCAAAAGACTATGCTGAAATTCTAAACATTTCTTCTAGTGTTTTAGGTAAACTTGTTAAAGAATATTTTAACAAAACACTAACCAAACTAATAGCACAGCGAATAGTTGTCGAAGCAAAAAGAGAACTATATCTTACGTCAAAATCGGTAAAAGAAGTGGCTTTTTTACTCGGATATGAAGATGAATATTATTTCAGTAGATTTTTTAAAAAACAAGTAGGAGTCTCTCCTAATATTTATCGTAAAACAGTAGGTTTTGCAAAGCAGGAGAGTTAATTAAAAACACATAACAACGTATCCTAATTAATTGCTAGGGTATTATATTTAGTATCCTTTTGCTATTTTTAGTTGTGCTATTCGTGCAACTAGCCGTGTACAAACAAATAATAACAGTCATAATAATAGTAGTAAATCTTGGTTAAAGGTATTATACACTATTTTACAACTTGGAGTCTTAGTTTGTTTTATACATAAATGAGTAAAACATTTTCCTACAAAAAATAAGCAATAGACTCGTGTCATTATAACAAGATGATAACCATTATAATTTCGTTTCTTTGCATTTCACAATACTATCAACGATAAATCATACTCTATAAATGTACATTTATAACGTTACTATCAACATTGAAGAAACCAAACATGAGCAATGGTTAGACTGGATGAAAAATGAACATATTCCGGATATGCTGGCTACAGGAAAATTCAGTAAGGCTTTAATGAGTAAAGTTCTAGTAGAAGAAGAAATGGGAGGTCTTACTTATTCTGTCCAATATACTACAGATACTAAAACAACACTCGAAAAATATTACGCTGAGGATGCAGAACGCCTTCGAGCTAAAACAAATAAATTTGCAGGACATTTTGTTGCTTTCAGAACAGAATTAGAAATCATTAGCGAACAATAAAAATGAAACAATACCGACCAACATTTCTATATGCAATTAAGATTTTTGGTCTTATAGTTGGGGCTGGCTTTTCTATTTTTATAGTTAGTATATTTCTAGATATAGTTACCTTTTTTGTAGAAAGTTCATTTTTCGAAAAAGTAATATTTATACTTCTTATTATAGCCTTTGTTTTTGCTGCGTTTTTAATCATAAGATCCAATAAGCCAACGATTAGTTTCTATAACGATTATATGATTATAGGTCGTCAAGAAGTTACGTACGATCTTATTAAAAATTTCTATCCCGCTAAAGGAGGTTCTGAACCCTATATTGTGACTAAAGATGATTATAAAATTGATCTTGAAATTTCATGGTTTAGAAAAAAGGATCGTGCTGAAATAGAAAAAATTATTTTAGAAAAAACCCAATCACCCACAAAACAATCATAGGATGTCTTCCAAATTCAAAAAAAACAAAGCCCAATCCTTAAACTATAAAGGGCACCAAGAAAAGACTGCTGTCCGTGCAAAAAAACATTTAGGCCAGCATTTTTTAAAAGATGAAGACATTGCAAAAAAAATTGGGGATACCCTAACCTTAAACAACTATACCAATGTAATCGAGATTGGTCCAGGTATGGGTGTACTTACCAAATACATCCTCCAAAAAGATGTTGACCTAATTGCTATGGATTTAGATACCGAATCTATCGAGTACCTCAACACCAATTTCCCTTTAGAACATCCTGAAATCAGAAACGGTAAAGGAACATTTCAGGTTATCGAAGCGGATTTCCTAAAATATGATCTCGACACATTATTTGACAATGAGCAATTTGCAATTACTGGTAATTTCCCATATAACATTTCATCTCAAATTGTTTTTAAAACCTTAGAGAAACGTCATAGAATTCCTGAATTTACAGGAATGTTTCAGAAAGAAGTTGCCCAACGAATTTGCGAAACATCTGGGAGTAAAACCTACGGTATCTTGTCTGTACTAACTCAGGCATTTTATGATGCCGAATATCTATTCACTGTTCCTCCATCTGTTTTTAACCCACCACCCAAAGTAGACAGTGGTGTGTTACGTTTAATTAGAAAACCAATACAGGAACTACCTTGTGATGAAAAACTCTTTTACAAAGTAGTAAAAACTGCTTTTGGACAACGAAGAAAAACATTAAGAAACAGCCTAAAAACTTTCCAATTAATTGATGAAATTAAGGAAATGGACATGTTAAGCAAAAGACCAGAACAATTAAATGTTGATCAGTTTATAGAATTAACATTACTTATTGAAAAATCAGTAAATTAATTTCATTTAACACCTATCTAAACTGCAATTGATTTCTTTGGTTATCTTTGTGAGCATTTGTAAAGAAATCCATAAACAACTATTTTATGTCATTCGAGATTTCCAATGAGCTTATCGAACAAGTGAAGCACCTCATCAATGATGAAGGTGATACTCATTTGCAAGAAATGCTTAAAGAAATCCACTTTGCCGATTTTGCAGAAATAATCGAAGAGCTCAACCTTTATCAAGCTACCTACCTAATTAAATTGTTTGATAGTGAGAAAACTTCTGAAGCTCTTATGGAGTTAGAAGAAGATTTTAGAGAACGTATTCTAGACAACCTATCTGTAAAAGAAATTGCAGAAGAGTTAGAAGAAATGGATACTGATGATGCTGCTGATATTATTGCCGAGCTACCAGAAGATCGTGCTGAAGAGGTAATTGCGGAGATAGAAGACGAAAAACACGCCGAAGATATAAAAGAGTTACTCTTGTATGAAGAGGATACTGCTGGAGGATTAATGGCTAAAGAGCTGGTTAAAGTAAAAGAAACATGGACAGTTGCAGGATGTGTGCGAGAAATGCGACGTCAAGCAGAAAATGTTACCCGAGTCCACTCTATCTACGTTATAGATAAAGAAGGAAAGTTAAAAGGAAGATTATCTCTAAAAGATTTACTAACCGCCTCAGCAAAAACACACATTAGCGAAGTTTATATACCTAAAGTTGACTATGTAAATGTCGATACAGAAGGCGAAGAAGTTGCTAGAATTATGCAGAAGTATGATCTGGAAGCCATCCCAGTTGTAGATCACGAAACTGTTTTGATGGGTCGTATTACGATTGATGACATGGTAGATTTCATAAAGGAAGAAGCCGAAAAAGATTATCAGATGGCAGCAGGTATTTCTCAGGATGTAGAGGCTGATGATAATGTTTGGGAGCTTACAAGAGCACGTTTACCTTGGTTAATATTAGGCTTGTTTGGAGGATTAGGTAGTGTATTTATTATGCAAGATTTTGAGGATGTTATGACCAACCCTAGAATACGCGACTTGTTTTTCTACACACCACTTATCGCCGCGATGGCAGGTAATGTAGGCGTACAATCATCAGCAATTATAGTGCAAGGTTTAGCTAATGACAATGTAAAAGGTAGTCTTTGGAATCGATTATTAAAAGAAGTGGGACTTAGCTTAATTAATGGAGCTGCTCTAGCACTTTTAGTAATATTATTTGGGATTATAATGAGGTATGAAATTTCATTTAGTCTAACGATTGCTATAGCCCTTATGAGTGTTATTATTGTAGCAGCACTAATTGGTACCTTTGTCCCTATAATTCTTGATAAAAGAGGAATTGATCCTGCAATTGCAACAGGTCCGTTTATAACAACAAGTAATGATATTTTTGGAATTTTCTTGTTTTTCTATATCGCAAAATTAATCCTTGGTTTTTAATATTTTCATTAACTCTTTTTTGAATATCTATCAAAAAAAAAGAGCACAGCAATAGGTATATCATGAACGCTAAAATATTCGAATCACATATAATAGTACCTCAGTCAGCAATCGATGATATGAACCATGTAAATAACGTTGTCTATCTGCAATGGATACAGGATATTGCCAAACAGCACTGGGAAACTAAAACCAATCAAGAAATAAGAAATACCTACGTTTGGGTAGTATTAAATCATTATATAGAGTATCATAACCCTGCACTGAAAAATGATGAGCTAATACTCCAAACATGGATTGATCATCATCACGGAGCCAAAAGTGAAAGACATACTAAAATTATAAATACTTCTACCCAAAAAGTAATTGTTACCGCTAAAACCATGTGGTGTTTACTCCATAAAGAAACGTTAAGGCCTACCAGAATCAATCAAGAAATAAGTACCTTGTTTTCATAAATTCAATATAAAAACATGGAAGCGATTAACATTAATGATAAACTTTCAAAATTTGAAAAGCATTGGCATCCGCATCGAATTGCAACAGTAGATGACAATCAAGTATATCTGGCAAAAATTAGTGGTGATTTTGTGTGGCATAAACATGATCAGGAAGATGAACTTTTTCAGGTAGTAAAAGGTACACTTTATATGAAATTTAGAGATAAAACAGTAAAGGTCGAAGCTGGTGAAATTATTGTAGTGCCAAAGGGAGTAGAACACTGTCCTACTACAAAAAATAATGAAGAAGTACATCTTCTTTTATTCGAAAAAGCAAGCACTAAACATACAGGAGAGACCACCACTGAGCGGACTGTTTCTCAATATATTGACATTTAATAACTTTTCAAACCTCATTCACCTTAGTACTGATAAGAGGTCAAAATTAGTTAGACTTTTCTACAACAATATCAGTTGTTGTTTGAATTTAATGAAAAAGAACATTTATTTCCTGTAAAATCAAATGACAAATGGTATAAAATCAAACTTATGTTATGAGTCTAGATAGAAGAACCTTTATAAAAAACACAAGTCTATTATTAGGAAGCAGTTTGCTTCCCTACTCCAATTTATTTGCTAGTTCAAGCAAGAAACAATTAGGTGTATGTTTAGTTGCGTTAGGTAACTACAGTACTACTGTGCTTGCACCAGCATTACAATTAACAAAACACTGTCGATTAACCGGAATAGTTACTGGAACACCTTCTAAAATACCTATCTGGCAGAAAAAATACAATATTCCAGATAAAAACGTGTACAGTTATAATACAATGGATCATATTGCTAACAATCCGGAGATTGATATATTATATATTGTATTACCCACAGGTCTACACGCCAAATATGCTATTAAGGCTGCCAATACTGGAAAACACGTCTGGTGCGAAAAACCTATGGCAAAAACTGAAGAAGAATGCCTTTCTATTATTAAAGCGTGTCAAAAAAATAAGGTGAAACTTTCTATAGGATATAGAATGCAACATGAACCTAATACTCAACAAATCATAAAATGGGCTACAACCAAACCCTACGGGGATATTAAAACAGTTTATGCTGAGATAGGTTATAACGTTGGAAATCCGGCAAAAAGTTGGAGATTGGATTCAGAATTAGGTGGAGGAACTATGTATGATCTAGGAGTATATTCTTTGAATGCTGCTAGATATACTACGGGAGAAGAGCCTATATCCGTTATAGCAGAACAAATGACTACTAGACCAAAAATATTTACCGAAACTGATGAGACTACTCATTTTACATTAGAATTTCCATCAGGAGCAGTTGCTCACGGAAAAACTAGTGTGGGACACGATATGCATAGACTACGAGTAGATAGCGATAATGGATGGTATCAACTGCAACCTTTTTCTATGTATTCTGGTGTACAAGGAGAGACTAGTGATGGAAAACTACTCAATACTTATATAGAAAATCAACAAGCTAAACAAATGGATGATGATGCACTATCAATACTTAATAATACTAACGTCCTAGTTCCTGGTGAGGAAGGAATGAAAGATATTAGAATTGTGGAAGCTATTTATAACTCCGCTAAAAGTAATCGTAAAATCAATTTGATATAGCTATTATCCTACAAACTATATTGGTTAATATTCAGGCCTAAAAATGAATATTATTATTTTTGTTCAAGACTACAATTCATCTTTACATGCACGTACAGACTCATAAAAAAGACGATAATCCGTGCTTGTTACCACATCTCCTTTAGTACTAAGAGTGACAGTACCTTTTTTTGCTATTTCACTATATGGAACTTGTTTTTTTGCATATCCTTTATAAACAAATTCAAAATAGCTATCTGCTTTCATTTTACTAGGATTGATTAAAAAATCATATAACCCATCTTCGTCAGTATAGGCTTTCATGCAAGTATTCTCATCAACCACTAATTTTACAGCAACATACTGCATTTTCTTTTTTCTCTTACCTAGAACTTTACCTGTAAGCAATTCGTCCTCCGTAATGTTTTCAATATCTTCATTTCCACTTAAGGTATCGCTTTTTTGCTGAGACTTACAAGAAGCAAGAAGGGTAATAATAAATAATGATAGTAATAATGATCTCATAGTGTTTTAATTTTGGGTTTTATTAAAATAATTCAATAAGGTTTAATCGTAATGCTTTCCAATTTCTCGATCAATTTACAAAATAAAACTACTCGTTTCACATAAGTGATATAGTGTTTTTTTATAATCCACTATCACTAGGTCTTAATTCTACATTAAAACTTTAATGAAATCTTAAAGAAAACCCTCTGGATAGTCGGTTTATTTAATAGTTTGTAGAGTCAACCACGATTTAACCTTTACCATTCTTAGAAACGATTGCAGTCAATAGCAAGGGAAAAACTACTAAGAATTAAGCAATTAATTTTTACTGATACTAATTCAAAAACCAAAAAACACGTATAAATACTATGTCTTTTGCTGGTGTAAATTTTATAGTTTTAAGGCACTAAACAATTAGTTTCAAAATCCAAAATTATGGCTACTGCAACCGATACAAGTAAAGCCCCTGTAGAGACAACTAAAACAATTTCCCCAAAACCCGAAATTGTTCCAGGAATTTCTAAAGAAATTATTGATGAGTTAAGCAATGAGATAAATAATATGCTTTCGTTTGCGATTTATAACGGTATCACTATTAATACAGAGGTAAATACTCTTATCCAAAACAGCTCGGTAGATGATTTGATAAATGCCCACAATTTATTGTGCAAAAATATTGCTCCTGCAACTCCTAAATCCATTGAATACACTAAAAAATTGTATCGACAAGGGAAAGAAAAAACATTATTCAGTACGCTTCCACTTGTAAGAAATCTAATATTTCTATCACTTTTTTTTCTTGCTGCATTCATTATTACTGGTCTTTCTCCTGATGTAAACAATGATTCTCTGGATAAAGGAATTATGGATAATCAAGGAATTCCTCTACTTCTAAACCTCGGGTTCTTAACAGCCATCTCTGGTTTAGGAGTTCTTTTCTACCTACTTAAAAGTGTAAGTGTAGCCGTAAAAAATGGCACTTTAGTACCAGAAGATACTATATACTATATAGCATTAATTGTATTAGGTATTATTGCCGGTTTGATTTCTTCAGAGATTATCTCATTTTATCAAAAAGATGCTCAAGACATAAACCTATTTAATAAGGGGTTAATGGCTCTTATTGGTGGATTTTCATCAGATGCTATTTTTAGCATTTTACAAGGTATTATCGATAGAATCAAAGCAATTTTCATCCCTTCAAGCTCAGCATCATGATCACACAAGAAAATTTCAAGACTTTAATTCCAGATGTAAACTGGAAATACGCCAGTAAGTATGTGTCTTTATTTGATACAGTGTTACCAGAATACGATATTAATACTCCACTAAGAAAAGCAAATTTTCTTGCTCAAGTAACTTATGAAAGTGGAGGTTTTAAATTCGTTTCAGAAAACTTAAACTACTCCGCAAAGGCATTATATGGAGTTTTTAGAAAATACTTCGCCACTCTAGAAGCTGCAAATATTTATGCGCGACAGCCAGAAAAAATTGCTAATAAAGTATACGCCAACAGAATGGGAAATGGAACGGAATCCAGTGGTGATGGATGGAAATATAGAGGAAGAGGTTTGATACAATTAACAGGAAAATCAAACTACCAAGCGCTTTCTAACACTACCAAACAGGATTTCATATCAAATCCTGATCAAGTTTCTAATCCAGAGTGGGCATTGACTTCTGCCTGCTGGTATTGGCAGAAAAGAAAGATCAACAAATATGCTGATGCTGATGATATCCATATGGTCACTAAACTAATTAATGGCGGATATAATGGATTACAAAGCCGACAACATTTCTTAGAAGAGTTTAAAAAACTATATACGTTATAATTGTACTTTCATTAAAAACATTTCATCTTTTATTGGTTATTTTTGAAATACCAATAAGTGAATCATGAGAATACTCCACATAGATGCCAATCATCCATTACTAATTCAGCAACTAAATAATGTAGGTTTTAAAAACGAAGAAGATTATACTTCTACCAAATCAGAAATTGAATCAAAAATTAAAGAGTATGATGGTATTATCATTAGAAGTCGTTTTAAAATTGATAAAGCTTTTTTAGATCAGGCAACAAACCTTAAGTTTATTGGCCGTGTAGGTGCGGGATTAGAGAGTATCGACACTGAATATGCAGAAAAAAAAGGAGTTAAACTTTTTTCTGCACCTGAAGGAAATCGTAATGCTGTTGGAGAACACGCGCTAGGAATGATCCTATCATTATTCAATAAATTAAACACCGCGGATCATCAGGTAAAAAATGGACAATGGAATCGCGAAGAAAATCGAGGCATAGAACTAGACCTAAAAACAGTTGGGATTATTGGCTATGGTAATATGGGTAGATCTTTTGCACGTAAACTAAGAGGTTTTGATGTAGAAATTATCTGTTATGACATCAAGTCAGCTATAGAAAATAGTGACGCTACTCAAGTAACTTTAGAGGAGCTTTTCGAAAAAACAGATGTACTGAGCTTGCATACACCCTGGACGCCATTAACCGACAAAATGGTTACTACAGAGTTTATTAATAAGTTCAAAAAACCTTTCTGGCTTATCAATACCGCAAGAGGAAATAGCGTGGTCACAAAAGATTTGGTAGAAGCGCTAAAATCCGGAAAAATCTTAGGTGCTGGATTAGACGTCTTAGAATACGAAAAATCTTCTTTTGAGCAACTATTTTCTTCAGAAGTGGAAATGCCAGAGCCTTTAAAAAAATTAATAAAAATGGATAATGTTATTCTTAGCCCTCATATCGCTGGTTGGACTATAGAGTCAAAAGAAAAACTTGCCCAAACCATTGTGGATAAAATCAAAGCCGAATTTTGCTAAAAGAAGTTTTTATATCGCTCGTCTCTAAATATTCAGTGGATAAAGAATATACCGATTCTTTATGGGATGAAATCGCTAGAAATCATAGTAAGAAAAGTAGATATTATCACAACCTTTCGCATTTGGAAAACTTATATCAGAACTTACTTTTGATAAAAGAAGAAATTTTGGATTGGGATATTATTTTATTTGCAATATTCTATCATGATTTTGTGTACAATGTTTTAAAACAAGATAATGAAGAGAAAAGCGCACAAAAAGCTATAGATATACTTGGTTCATTATCCATAGATCCTGAAAGAATACAACTTTGTAAGGAGATTATTCTAGCAACAAAAGGACATCAAATTTCGAAGGATAAGGACGTCAATCATTTCACCGATGCCGACCTTTCTATTTTAGGAAGTTCTTGGGAAGATTATAGAACATATTATACGGACGTGAGGAGAGAATACAAATACTATCCTGATTTTATGTATAACAAAGGTCGAATTAAAGTGCTTAAAAACTTTCTAGATATGTCCAGAATTTTTAAAACTGACTATTTCTACCATAGGTTAGAAAATCAGGCTAAAAATAATATAAGGCAAGAAATCCATTTACTCTCTAAATAAACTTCAGTTTTATTACATTTATATCGTGAGGAAAACCATATTCATCTTCGGGGCATTAGTCTTAGCATTATTGATACTTTTTCAGTTAAGTACATATAGTCTTGTTTCTGGTAATACTTCCATAGAATTTATTATCGCAGGAATCGCCATTGTCTTTTTTATTATTGGAGTTATTATTAATAAAAAAGTATTACATAAACATAAAACTATCACTAAAGAGATCGATCACAAAAAAATAGAAACTTTAGGATTAAGCAAACGTGAATATGAAGTGTTGTGCGAAATAGCTTTAGGATTATCAAATAAAGAGATTGCAGAAAAGCTTTTTGTTTCAGAAAGCACCATAAAAACTCATGTATCAAACCTATTGGTGAAACTAGATGCGAAACGCAGAACTCAAGCTATACAAATTGCTAAAGAGTTTCAGATTATCCCTTTGTAAAAGGTTTTTATAGAGGAGTCCTATACAATTCGTTTACTTTATACAGATGTGTGAATTTTTTGAAAATATGATAATTTCATACTTTAGTATGAGTGAATTTTTGATTTCAAAAGATACTTTTGACTTAAACTTTTAAATAAACATACAAATGAAAAATACTGTTTTACGTTATGGGATATATGGAGCAATAACCATATCTGTACTATTCCTATTAGCATTGTTTTTAGGTAAGAATCTATCATACGGCTTGCAAGAGGTTATAGGTTACACCACCATGGTAGTGTCTTTACTTTTTGTCTTCTTTGGAATAAAACACTATCGCGATAAAGAAAATAACGGAGTCGTATCTTTTGGAAAAGCATTAGCTATAGGCGTGCTCATTTCTCTGTTTGCAGCAATCGCATTCGGGCTTCTGGATGTGATTTATATAAAATACATAAATCCCGATTTTACTACAGAATACTATGGTCGCATGGTCGAAGAAATATCCAATTCACTTCCTGAAGCAGAATCTAAAATAAAACTAGCCGAATTAGAAGCTCAGAAAGAAATGTTCTCCAGTCCACTGATGAATTTTTTATTAATGTCGGCTACTGTGCTTATCATAGGATTTATAATTTCACTAATTTCAGGGCTCATTCTACAACGAAAACCTTCAACTAATAATTAAAAGCCAACACTATGCAATACAAAGCCAATACACCGGATGAATATATTGAAGTAATTCCTGAAGAACGCAAAAAGACAATGCAAAACCTGAGACAGGTTATTTTGGACAACTTACCAAAAGGATTTTCTGAAGTAATTAGTTACGGAATGATCGGTTACGTAGTTCCGCACGAACTATATCCTGATGGATATCATTGCGATCCTAAATTACCTTTACCCTTTATGAATATTGCTTCTCAGAAGAATTTTATTGCCGTGTATCACTCTGGGATTTATGCTGATAAAAATTTAATGGATTGGTTTGTAGGAGAATATCCAAAATATGTAAAAACAAAATTAGACATGGGAAAAAGCTGTATTCGATTTAAAAAAATTGATCAAATACCACTGCAGCTTATTGGAGAATTAGCAACAAAAATGACTCCAAAAAAGTGGATTGAGACTTATGAAGCTAATGTAAAAAACAAATAAAAACAGTAATATTATTCTTTCTATAAAAAATAACAAACAAAAAAACAGATGAAAAGAGTAACAGGATTAGGTGGTTTTTTTTTCAAAACAAAAGACCCAAAAACAACAAAAGAATGGTATGGTAAGCATTTAGGATTACCTGTAGATGATTATGGATGTACTTTCTGGTGGAAAGATAAAGATGGAAACGATTGTTCTACACAATGGAGCCCGTTTAAAGAAGACACCAACTATTTTTCTCCTAGCAAAAAGGAATTCATGATGAATTTTAGAGTCGAAAATCTAGTAGAACTTTTAAAAGTACTAAAAGAAGAAGGAGTAAAAGTAGTTGGCGAAATCGAAGAATACGAATATGGAAAATTCGGATGGATCGTGGATCCCGAAGGCAACAAAATCGAACTGTGGGAGCCTATAGACAAGGCATTTTTATAAGCTTACATCTCCAGACTCTATCTTATCGATCATTGTTTTCCAGATATTATAGTGATCACTATCTGCTTCGATAACTTGAACATTTTTTGACCGAAGAAAGTCCAATTCGTAAGCAGTTGGTACACCTACATTTCTATCCTTAGTTCCATAGAAAAAAGTAATATTAGACAAATTCTTACCTTTCAATAATTGGGTATAGTCGTGTTTCCCAATTGCGGCTTTCAAAAGGTTTTTTGCAGTTCTTATCTGAAAGTATTTCTTAGGACGATTAGGATTAGGTGGTCGATTCTCATCTGGTATTCTTATTGACTTACCACTTTCTTCAAAAATTGTGTTTACATCTTTGAGCTGATAGACCGTTTGTAGAGAATCTGCCTTAAACCTGCCTCCAGTAATAATATATTTATCGGCCAAAGATGGATAATTAGCAAGATAATGTGGAATTACAAATGCACTGTACGAGTGACCTGCAACTACAACATATTTACCACGATCCTTAAAATATTTGATCGCACGATACATAATTTCTGAAGTATTCGTGGTTTCTTTTTCAGCCATATCCAAAGTAAATTCATGTTTCCAGTTAAAAATCTCTTCATTATAGGTAGTAGCTTGATGAAGATTTACATTGTAATAGTTTTTAAAATTAGGCAAATATGCCATAGCAATCTTTCCATTAAACTCATAATCTAATTGATTTTTAGGTCCTCCGTCTCCAAGAATAAGAACCGTATCTTTTTCTATGGAGCCCTCTGCTAACCACAACTGAGTAGTGTCTTTAGATAATACTGTTGGAGCATAATTATGTTTTATAGGTTCCTTATACACAGCAACGGTATTTTCCGCAATAGTATTTTTAGTACTCGTCTTAGAAAATTCGCATCCCAAAACTAAAAAAGTACAAGCCAATCCAAATAAATAAAAAGTGATATGTTTCATTTTTTTCATTTTTAAGGGTTAAAAAGTATCTTAATATTAAGATACTTTACAAATCTATGTAAAATATCTTAATATTGAGATATATTTTGTAATTTTATTTCTGAAAAACAAATACTTACAATTATACATGATAGAAAAAGACATCATTGATCATTTAATTTCCGACTGGAACAATCAGCGTCCTGAGCTAGATCCATCTGCAATGGAAATAGTAGGAAGAGTTATGCAACTTGGCAAAAAGCTAGAAAAAAGTGCCGGTCTAGCTTTGAAAGATAGTGGCATTTATTATACAGATCTTGATGTACTTGCTACATTAAGAAGATCAGGAAAACCTTATCTATTAACACCCAAACAATTACGAGAATCAGTATTGGTAACATCTGGCGCTATGACAGCTCTATTAGGCAGACTAGAAAAAATGGAACTGGTTTATCGTTCTCCGGATCCAAAAGATGGCCGTATTAAGGCCGCCGCTCTAACAAAAAAAGGAGTTGCAATAATTGATAAAGCTATCGAAGTTCGTTTTGCTGAAGCACGTAAAGCTGTTAGTGGTCTTTCCGAAAAAGAGCAAAAAAAACTGGTACCATTGCTTAAAAAACTATTGTTTTCAGCAACCAGAGATACCTAATTTTCATTTTTAGGGAGCTTTTGAAAACGTACAAATCATCAAATTAACAAAAGCATATCATTTCTATAGTGTTACATTTTCGGGATCATCCTGTACAATCATTTTTTTTTGTAACTTTCTACGCATTAATCAATTATATATAAAATATATTTATGAGTGAAGAAAACAACAATTTGGGTGACGATTTAAAAAAAGGAGCGGAAGATGCCTTAGACGGTGCTAAAGATGCTGCAAAAAAAGCAACAGAAAAAGCAGGTGATTTTGCCGAAGAAGCAAAAGAAACCGCAGAAGAATTTGTTGAAGAAGTAAAAGAAACATTTGGCAGTGACAATGGCGAAAACAAAAAAGTTCTTGCCGGAATTTTGGGGATTGTATTGGGAGCTTTTGGTGTTCATAAATTCATTCTAGGTTATAACAAAGAAGGATTTATTTTATTAGGAATTTTTATAGCAGGTTTTATTCTTTCCTGTTTCCTTATCGGATATCTTTTTGTATGGGTTCCTGGAGTAATTGGATTAATAGAAGGAATTATCTACCTAACCAAATCGGACGATGAATTTTATCAAACCTACCAGGTAGGAAAAAAACCTTGGTTCTAGAAAATAAATATAAAAAAGCTAGAAAGTAACAATCTAGCTTTTTTATTTTATTTTAATATCGTAATATTGCGATATTAAAATATTAACTATGGGTATTACCAAAACTCAAATTTTTGATCAAAGACAAAATGAGCTAGCTCAGCTCTTTAAAATACTAGGTCATCCTGCTCGCATTGCCATACTGCAATATATAAGTAAACAGGATGCCTGTATCTGCAATGATCTGGTAGAAGAAATTGGGTTAGCACAAGCTACTATATCACAGCACCTTAAAGAATTAAAAAGTATTGGATTACTAAAAGGAGAGGTCGAAGGGAAAAGCATGTGCTATTGTATCAATATTGATAAATGGAATAAATTACAGCAAAACTTAAACTCATTTTTTAACACTACAAAACAAAATTGTTGTTAGAACCAACAAGAAATTAATTATAAAACGAATCTTATGAATACATCAGAATTTATCTCGCTATTGGGAGAACATCAAGATAAACCCCTACTCTTTGAATATGCTCCGGGAATGTTAGTAGGTGCTAATTATCATATCACAGAAGTTAAACACGTTTCTATTGACTCTGTAGATTGCGGAGCTGGAACAGATTCCTGGAAAGAAACGATTATTCAGTTATGGGAAAGTCCAAGTGAACTAGGAAAACGTGACTACTTAAGTGCATACAAAGCGTTGGGTATTCTTCGTAAAGTTGGAAAAATGACAGCATATAATATGGATGCACCAGTAAAAATTGAATATGGAAATACCATGTTTCACACTGCACATTTACACGTTACAGGATTTAATGTAAATGATGGACAATTAATCGTAAAGCTTGCGGTAAACCCTACCGATTGTAAAGCAAAAGAACTTTGCGGTATTCCAGAAACCACTTCTGCTGAAGCTACTTCTTGTGCACCAGGAAGCGGATGTTGCTAGATGAATCCCGAAATTGTAATACAGCCTTTTAATCAATCGGATTGGTCACATATTTCTCGAATTTATAAGGAAGGAATTGCGACGGGTATGGCTACTTTTGAAACACAAGTACCTGATTGGGATCAATGGGATCAAACTCATACTAGATCTTGCAGATTAAAAGCAGTTATAAACAACGAAATTGTAGGTTGGGTAGCTTTAGCACCTGCTTCGAAGAGAGATATATATAAAGGTGTTGCAGAAGTTAGCATTTACATAACATCAAAATATCACAATTTAGGTATAGGAAAGCTACTTTTGACAAAACTTATTGAGGAAAGCGAGCAAGAAGGATTCTGGACATTGCAGGCCGGAATTTTCAGTAATAATACGGCTAGCATTAAATTACATACCTCTTTGGGATTCAGGATTGTTGGATATCGGGAAAAGATAGGTAAACTACAAGGAACTTGGTATGACAATACCATTCTAGAGCGAAGAAGTAAAAAAATAATATAACCACAAAACATCACAATAATGAACATTTTAGTATTATGCACAGGAAATTCTTGCAGAAGTCAAATGGCAGAAGGCTATCTAAAGTATTTTGCTAAAAACGATGCAACCATTTATAGCGCTGGAGTAGAAACTCACGGAGTAAATCCAAGAGCCATTGCTATTATGAAAGAGGATGGAATTGATATATCTAATCATACATCCAATAATCTTGAAGAATATCTGAACATAAATTTTGATTATATCCTTACAGTTTGTGATAACGCAAAAGAAAGATGTCCTTTTTTTCCAGGTAAAGCAGAACGTTTACATTACAACTTTTTTGATCCTTCAAAAGTTGAAGGAACAGAAGAGGAAATTCATGCTGCTTTTACTAAAACAAGGAATCAAATTAAGGAGTATTGCAATGAATTCATAAATAATAGTATTTTGAAGCTTACTTAGTCTTTTTTAACTCAAAGACGGCTTATTTTTCAATTTTAAACCCTGGTTTAGCATAATTTTCAGGAATATTTGATGGAGGAACTGCAAGGGAGTTGCCATCTCTAACCGCATTATAATGCGGAGATAAAATTTCTATACCAGCTTGATGCAATTCATTCTTAATATTCTTATGCAATATCGAATAAATAGCCGCTGATTTTTCAGGATTTTTAGTGTATACATTCAACTCATAATTCACATAAAAATCATCTAAACTCTTAATCAAAACAAAGGGTACGGGCTCTAACAATATTTGGTCCGTATTCTTTGCTCCTTTCTTTAATGCTTCTATTACTTCATTACTAGACACATCATATCCAATGGTAACCGAAGTATGCAAAATAACACCTACATCTTCTGAAGCATTCTTAGTAAAATTAATGATATGATTTCCTAAAATTGAAGAATTAGGGATCGTAACGTCTAAATTCTTAATAGTTCGAATCCTTGTTACTAATAAACTTCTCTCTGTTACATCACCTATAGTGTTACCTATCTCTACCCTATCTCCTACCTTAAATGGCCTCATATACGTAATCACTACACCTGCAACAATATTAGATATAGCAGAAGTAGAACCTAAAGAGAATAAAATACCAAAGAAAATCGATAATCCTTTAAAAGCAGGAGAATCAGAACCTGGTATGTACGGAAAAACGATAATAAGTGCAAAAGCAATAATAAATACCCTTAATAAATTAAAAGTAGGTCTTGCCCAATCTGCATGAAAGCCCTCTAGTCTTACTGCTTCTTTTTCCAGTTCTGCAGTGACATACTTCAAAAACCTAATAAGATACTTCGTAACAAAAAAGATTACAACAATAAAAAACAAGTTCGGTATAAAACCTACTAAACCTTCATATAAAAAAAGTAATGGTTTCTTTATATATCCTAAAACAACATCTGCATATTCTTTTGTTTGTGGTACCAGACTAAACAAAAAAGGAAGATAGAATATTAAAAAAATGAAGATAATCGTAATTTTTAATAACCGTATTACAAATGAGAGAATATGCCTTTCTCTTCTAGGAGTAATAAACCGAAAGAGTTGAGAAAACTTTGTTTTCCTAAAGAAAATATTATTCTCTAATTTGCTTATTTTACTCTGCAACCATTTAAAAAGCCTTTTATTAAGAAATAGAAATAATATAATGCCTAATAATGCAATGGCAAAATAGATGTATTGTATCACCACAGTAAGATATTTTAATCTTCAAATTAGGAAAATATATCAGTATCTAAAAAAAATAAAAGAGGAAAAAAAGGGAATTTTACGATTAACTACACAAAACAACTATCAATTACAACTACTTATCACCATTTTTAAAGTATTTCTGCTCCAATTCTGCCTGAAACTCTTCCATAACGGGTTTTACTGTGCTGTCAGGAAGATCTGCTATACGAATATACATCAGACCATCTACGGCATTATTAAATAATGGATCCACATTAAATGCCACCACTTTTGCATTTTGCTTGATATATTTCTTTATTAAAACAGGGATACGAAGGCTTCCTGGTTCGATTTCATCAATAATCTTATCGAATTTATTGAGATCACTCCTACTCTCATCGAACACAAAATCTTTATCAGCATCTTTAAGTTTTACCTTGAATTCCTTTTTCGGCCTAACATACTGAGCCACATATGGATCGTAATAATGAGATTTCATGAACTCAATCATTAATGATTTAGAGAAACTACTAAACTTATTACTAATGCTTACTCCACCAATTAAGTATTTGTGATCCGGAAAACGGAGTGTGCAATGTACAATACCTTTCCAAAGCAAAAACAATGGCATAGGGCGTTGCTGATATTCTTTAATAATAAAAGCTCTTCCCATCTCAATAGATTCACTCATCATTTTATGAAGTTCCGGTTCGAACCTAAATAAATCTTGCAAATAAAACCCATCAATACCTAGGTTAGCATAGATCTCATTACCCATTCCCATACGATAAGCACCTGCTATCTTTTTAGCTCCCATATCCCATAAAAACATATGATGATAATAATCATCAAATGGATCCAAATCGATGGATTGATTTGTTCCTTCTCCAATTTCTCGAAAAGTAATTTCACGTAATCTACCTATTTCGTGCACAACATTCGGAATGTATTCTTTTTTTGCTAGAAAAACTTCGTAATTTTTACTAGTTAATAAACGTTTATCATTGTTGCGACAATACTCTAATTCGGATTCAATAGAATTAATACTCCCTCCAGAGGCAATTTCCTTTGGAGATTTTGGAAGTTTTAAATTTTGAGGTATGGACTCCATCAAGGTTTTTTTCTCATAAGGATTAGCCAACATATAGGTCTTTTTACGTAAAAAATTCGTAAAATCCTCTATATTACCGTACTCTTCCTGATCCTTAACAGATACTGGATTACCTATTCTAACCTTTATTACTCTATTCTCTTGCGAAAAAAGTTCACTAGGTAGTTTTGCCGTTCGTAATGTATCATTTATCGATGCTAGCTTATAAAAAAGTCTACTATTTCTAGCGTGAAAATATATTGGAATTACAGGCACCTTAGCTTTCTTTACCAATCGCATTGCTCCTTTTTCCCAAGGCTTATCAACGTATTGCTTACCTTCTTTAAAAGTTGAAACTTCGCCAGCAGGGAAAATTCCCAGTGGCATTCCTTCTTTAAGATGCAGAATTGCTTCTCTAATTCCTTTAAGACTAGATTTAGCCTCCTTTCTATTTTCGAAAGGATTAACAGGCATAATATAGGGCTTCAAAGGAGTGAAATTATGTAAAAGAAAGTTCGCTATTATCTTGTAATCAGAACGATGTTCAAACATTAATTTTAGCAACAAAATCCCATCAAGCCCACCAAGAGGATGGTTAGACAATGTAATAAAAGCTCCATTTTTAGGTAGTCTTTTAAGATCCTCTGGAGGAATCTCGAAAGTAACTCCGTACATATCTAAAACACTATTTACAAAGTCTTTACCTTCTAAATGACTAATACTATCATATTGGCGATTAATCTTTGATAACCTAGTGGTTTTGAGGATCATCCAACCAACAAAAGTGCCAATAAAGCCAAGTTTATCTAGTTTAAGCCCTTTGGCTACTTCTTTTGAGGTGACTACCGCCATTAAATAAGTTTTGTGCTAACTACAAATATAACAAAATCATGCTATAGGACATCTTACTGTTTTGCAACCATTTGATAAGTTTCTTTTGTACTTTGTTTAAGCAAAATATCCTTGTTTTCTTCTAAAGATTGTATTGCTTCTTCATCAAAGTGTCTAATCGTATATAAAGAGACACTTTTTTCGTATACAACGCTGAATTTTGCCTTTAAATGTGACAACAATTTTTCGAAGTTATTGAATTTATCATCCAGACAAACAGAAAAGCTTATTGCAGAATTCTGGATAAGATCTACTTTTAATTGATAGGTATGGAAAAGACTAAAAATCTCACTTATATTGTCTTCTACAATGAAAGAAAAATCTAACGAAGAAAGTGACAACAATATTTGATCTTTCTTCACAATGAAACAAGGTATGTGAGGCACTAATCTTTGTCCTTTTTTAACGGAAGTACCATCATCTAATGGATTAATAAATGATTTAACATAAAGAGGGATCTCTTTTCGTTGTAACGGTTGTAAGGTTTTTGGATGAATTACCGAAGCCCCATAAAAAGCTAATTCTATAGCTTCTTCATATGAAATTTGTGAAAGCAACTTCGTGTTCTCAAACACTCTTGGATCTCCATTAAGTACTCCAGGAACATCTTTCCAGATAGATACGCTATTGGCATTTGTACAATATGCAAAAATCCCTGCACTATAATCACTACCTTCTCTACCTAATGTGGTAGTAAAATTATTAGTATCAGATGCGATAAATCCTTGTGTGATCGTCAACCCCTTTTTATTTACTTTTTCGGCAATACTTTGTTGAGTTATCTCCCAATTAACCGTTGCATCCCGATAGATCTCATCCGTCTTAATAACTTCTCTAGCATCTAACCAATTATTGACATATCCCTCTAAAGATAGATACTCACTAACTACCGTTGTACCAATTAATTCTCCATAACAAACTATTTGATCATATACATAATCATACTGCACGGACTTATTTCTCTTTAATGTGGTTTCCATATCAGAAATAAGTGAATTGACCTTCTCAAACACTGGATGCTGTTTATTATCGAAAAGGTCTTTTAGAATTTCAATATGATACTTTTTTATAAAGTCTATAGCGTTTTTAAGTTCTGGATGATTGTTTAAGTAATGACTTACAACAATTTCTAAAGCATTGGTAGTTTTACCCATTGCAGAAACAATAATCAATATATTAGAATTACCTACCTTCTTTAATACTTCGATTACATTTTTTACTCCTTTAGCGTCTTTCACAGATGCTCCACCAAACTTAAAAACTTTCATTAATACAATAATTTTATGATGATCTCATATTCAATAGATCAATATTAAATTTTCGAAACGAATTCGTTTAATCCCTGTTCATCCATTTGTACGACTTGCCATCCTTCCAGAATTTTAGCTCCGCTTTTTAAGTAAAAATCAACCGCTGGTTTATTCCAATCTAAAACATTCCATTCAACTCTTTTTACTCCTTTTTCTTTTCCATATAGCATAACTCTTTTATATAGTGCCATTCCTATTCCAGTTCCCCGTTTGGATTCTCTAACAATTAGATCTTCAAGATGTACTGTTCTTCCTTTCCAGGTAGAAAATCTAAAATAGACCAATGCTAAACCTACAATTTCATCCTTTGTTTCGGCAACAAAACAATGAAACAGTGGTTGTGCTCCAAAACCATCTTTGATTAAATCCTGAACTGTTACATCTACAGCATCTGGCTCTTTTTCAAAAATTGCTAATTCTTCGATAAGTGATAGTACTTGTGGCATATCATCGGCCACAGCATCTCTAATTATATAATCCATAGATCTAAAGTTTATCAAAACTATAAAATATGTATTAGAAACCAGACAATTTTACAATGTTATACCAATCTAATTTCAGTTTTTATAATTCTTAAAAAAGTTTAACAAATTAGAGAAGCGAAAACGTTGTAGTTATCTAAAAAATAATACTTTTGCACAAAATCAACATAACCAAGATGGCAAGAAAAAACCAAACCTTAGGAGAGTTTATTATTGAAAATCAAAAGGATTTCCCATATGCCAGTGGAGAACTTTCTCGATTAATCAATTCAATTCGTTTGGCAGCAAAAATGGTAAATCACGAAGTGAACAAGGCTGGTTTGGTTGATATTACAGGAGCGATTGGCGAAACTAATGTACAGGGAGAAGACCAGCAAAAACTAGATGTTCTTGCTAATGAAACCTTTATTAATACACTTACTAATCGAGAAATTGTTTGTGGAATAGCTTCTGAAGAAAATGACGAATTCATTACCATAAAAGGTCAAAAAAGTGACCATAGAAACAATTACGTTGTTCTTATGGACCCATTAGATGGTAGTTCTAATATCGATGTTAATGTTTCGGTTGGGACGATCTTTTCGATTTACCGAAGAGTAACTCCGACAGGAACCCCTGTTACTATGGATGACTTCCTACAGCCTGGTAATTTACAGGTAGCTGCGGGTTATATTATTTATGGAACTTCGACAATGCTAGTTTACACTACAGGACATGGCGTTAATGGTTTTACGTTAAACCCCGCTTTAGGAACCTATTATTTATCACATCCTAATATGACATTTCCCGAAGATGGTAACATTTATTCTGTAAATGAGGGTAATTACATTCATTTCCCACAAGGGATCAAAGACTACATAAAATACTGCCAAGAAGAAAAAGAAGATCGACCATATACTTCTAGATATATTGGGTCTTTAGTAAGTGATATACACCGTAATATGATTAAAGGTGGAATTTATATGTATCCAAGTACGTCTAAATCTCCTAATGGAAAACTTCGTTTATTATATGAATGTAATCCTATGGCTTTTATCGCAGAACAAGCAGGAGGATCAGCCAGTGATGGATTCAGAAGAATTTTAGAGATCAAACCAACGGAATTACATGAGCGTACTCCGTTTATTTGTGGTAGTAAAAATATGGTAGAAAAAGTAGAATCGTTTATGAAAGTATCGGAATAATTTAGGCCGAAAACTAACTGCTTTTTTGACCACTTTTTTATGCTTTGAATAAATTAACTGAAGGTATTTAACGAAAAAATGAGTCGAAAACCCCTCGAATACTGTTATTTTTATTATTCTTGCACCGTAGATGGTAAAAAATCACAAGAGTTCTCCCCGCCTAACCAATTTAAGCTCTATGGTTAAATAAAGCTATCTTACTCGTCGTAGAAACAAACAACATTTAACATTATCAGTCCATAACACCTGTTTTTAATGTTTTTATGTTAAATTTACGTATAGCTCAAAAAAAAAAAACATAAATTAACCAAAATGGCGAAAGAAAATAAGGCTGTTGAAGAAAAAGTAGTAAACGACCCATCTTCAAAAATAGAAGCAATAAAAAACCTAATCTTCGGAGAGAATATTGCCGCTTACAATTCTGAGTTTGATGCAGTAAAAAAAGATATTTCTTCTAAAAAAAAGGAGCTTGAAGATTTCATCGAAGATACTCGTAAAGAATTAAATCTAGCAATAGACAACCTCAGTACTGATATTAATATTAGAATCACAGAATTGGAAGACAATCTTGCAGATAAGGTAGAAATGCTGGATGATAAAAAAGTGGATAGAAAAACATTAGGTGATCTCCTAATCGCAATGGGCGAGAAAATCAACAAGAAGTAATCTGTCTATCCTAGATTATGGAAGAGCAGGATAAACTTAAGATTCTTAAAGAACTTCTTCTTACTGAAGAGAAGGAGTATGCAGATTCCATTGCAAAAAAAGTCGACGAACTAAGTAAAATAGTTCATCAAAAACAAGAGCTTTCTCATAAGGTTGATCCTATTATAGATGATAAATTAGAACAATTTGTTCAGGAAATTCCTAAAACTCTGGGGCCAACTATTACAGAAGCCTTAAAAGAAGAAATCAAAAATTCACAAGATGCTGTTGTCGAAGCGTTGTTTCCTATTATCGGTAAGATGATAAAGAAATATATCGCTCACGAGATGAAATTATTGAGTGAAAATATTAATAGAAAGACCAGGCAAGCATTTTCTTTTAAAAATTGGTTCAAGAGAACCAAAGCCAGAGCACAAGGAATTAGTAGTGGTGACTTAGTCATCACAGATTATGCAAAACCAAGGTTGATCCAAATGTTCGTCATCGAAAAAGACTCTGGGTTATTGATAGCAGACTACAGCCCATTATCCGAAAACACTGTGGATAAGGATATGGTAGCTGGAATGCTAACTGCAATTAAAAGCTTTGTAGAAGATGCTTTTCAGGGAGGAAATCAAAACCTCGAAACAATCGAATACGAGTTATATACTATACACGTACAAAATTTTTATTCTTATTATATTGCCGCTGTTATTTCTGGTGCATATAATATGATGTTTAAAGAGGTATTAGAAGATCAAATTATTAATTTTGCTCAACATAATATTTCAAAAAGAGATTTAGAAAATAGTGAGCTTTTCACTAAAAAATTAAAAAAACATTTTGAAGATGAAATTGTCTAAAAAAGTAGTGCTTTTAGGACACTTTGGTGTTGGGAAAACGTCTTTATTCAGACGCTTTATCGACAACGAATTTTCTGAAGATTATAAAGTAACACTTGGTGTTCAGATAAAAAAGAAAGTAATCGAAATGCCCGATGGACGTGAACTATCCATGATTATCTGGGATACCGAAGGTCACTCAGATATAGAAGATACAAGAAAATCTTATCTATTAGGATCCAATGCTTTTATTTATGTATTTGATCTAACCAGAATCGACACTTATAAAGATCTTAATAAGGATTTAGCATATCTAACTAAGAATCATCCGAAAGTAAAGATTAAGGTTATAGGTAATAAATTAGATTTAGTGAATGAAAAGGAAACTATAACAAAGTTTAAAGAACTAAACATTGTTGTTGATTGTTTAACCAGTGCGAAAACTAATAAAAACGTGCAGGATTTCTTCTTAGATCTTGCCAAGGAAATAACTGCCTAGTACTATGACATATCAAGAAGAAAGGTTGCTATTTAATCAAAAAACACAATGTACTGTAGTCTATCACGATGGAAAAATCAAGGAAACCGATGCCAATGTATTCCAATGGAAAGTAGGAACTTCTATCTATGATGCACATCCTTTTTTTGAAATATTAAAAAGCTTTATTGAAGTATTAGAAAAAGAGGAGACTACTTATAATTTTCCTTGTATTCATCTAGAAGATGGTAAAATTGAAAAAATTTGTGATATAACAATAAAGATAAACACTCAGGAGGTTGTCATTCTTCTATTCGATTATTCTTCAAAATATCACGAACTTAATAAGATAGCCCAACAGAAAAACGAATCTATTCTTAAGAGTAAGAAATTAGAACTTAAGAATGAATATCTTCTTGAAAAAGAGAAATTTAAAAATAGTTTTATTTCCAATATAAATCATGAAATTAGAACACCATTAACCGGAATTTTAGGATTTATAGAAGTATTAGAAAAAACAAACTTAAATTTTGAGCAAGAAGAATTAGCTAGGATCATAAAGAGGCAAAGTTTACATCTTAATGCCTTGATTGAGGACATGGTGGATATTGCTAAGATTGAATCCGGTAAAATTAAGATTGTCGAAGAACGATTTCTATTTGTGAATCTTGTAGAGGGTTTTAAAGAAACTTATGCTAAGCTAGCCGAAGATAAAGGAATACAATTCGAAACCTACATTGATCACAACATCCAAGAATATCTTATCGGAGATAGAACACGTGTGTTTCAGATTTTAAACAACATTCTTAATAATGCTTTTAAGTTCACTGAAGAAGGCAAAGTAAGTCTTTCGGTAACTAAAAATTATCAACGCACCAATAAATTAAGCATTAGTTTTAAGATTGAAGATACTGGATTAGGAATACAGGCAGAAAACTTAGAGAATATTTTTGAAAGATTTACACGCTTTAATGAGGACAAACAAATTTCAGGCACAGGATTAGGATTAGCAATTGTAAAGGATCTGGTAGATCTACTAAGTGGAGAAATTAAAGTAACGAGTAAACCGGAACACGGAACCACTTTCGACATCAAACTACCTTTTAAGTTTGAAATTACGAAATCATCTCCCGAAAAGAAAAAGAAAAAATATAGTCTCCCGGAATCCAAAAAGAAATTCAGAGTACTACTAGTAGAAGATGAAGAAGCCACTCAGTTTTTAATTATGAAAATTTTGATCACTCACGGAAGTTTCTTTGTCGATGTAGCTATTAATGGAGAAGAAGCTATCAGCTATCTGGAAAGAAGAAATTATGATCTAGTCTTGATGGATTTAAAATTATCCAAGGTTGATGGATATCAGGCAACCCATATGATAAGAAACAACTATGGAGACAAAGTAATTTCTGAAGTACCTATCATTGGTTTTACGGCAAAATCTACTCAAATAGAAAGAGACAAATGTCTTAAATCCGGAATGGATGACTTTATTGCCAAACCGTTTGAACAAGAAGATTTAATTTACAAAATAGTTAAACAAATAGCTAAAAAAGCCGCTTCATAAAAGCGGCTTTTTTTATATAATTCATCGAAACGACAAAAAATTATCGGTTCATATTTTTAATTTCATCTGCAAAAGTATCTACGTCTACTTCTTTGTCTACTAAAGAAAGTGCTTTATCTACAACATACTTAGCATTATCTGGTCTAAAACCTAGTCCTATACATAACTTTTCTAATAATAAAACTTGATCATCTCCTTTTATATTATCCGCATATACCATTCTAGCCAAATCAAAAAGTCTTTCTAGTCTTGCATCGTAACTTGTTGGAGGGTTGATAGGACGAGAAGCGTAATCTTTTAATATTTCCTTATAATCATTCTCAGAAATATTAAGATTTCGAGCTAATCGATCTAAGAAAGCCCTTTCTTCATCCGTTATTATTCCATCACTCATAGCCACTCTAACGATCGCAGCAAAATGATCTTGATTTCGTTTTTGAAAACCACTATCAAATAAATCAGATATAGACATCATGTACTTTTTTTAATTTGCCGCAAATATAACTAAACTCTGCACCTTTTAAAATTTAAAACACCAGATTTTTATAATCAAAACCTATTCTCAATATATAGTTTTATTCACTAACCTATTTCCAGAATATCTCAATCATAGAGTAAAGAAGAATATTTACTTATTGTATTTAAAAAAAGTAGAACAATTACTAATACTTTCAAAAAAGTACGATAAGAAGATTACTTATTATTAACTTTCTGATAATTTTCAATTTTTGTTATCGAAAATGAGTAAACCTCCCTTACTTCAATTTACTGAAAAAGGAATCTACTGTGCACAAGCCAAAGTGTATATTGATCCTTGGAAACCTGTAGACAAAGCTATCATCACTCACGGACACGCAGATCATAGTAGATGGGGACATAAACAGTATATCACGCATCACACCAATATCCCAATCATAAAGCATCGATTAGGAGATATTAAAGTTAGCGGAAAAGAATATGGAGAGGCATTCTTAATAAATAATGTAACGTTTAGTTTCCATCCTGCTGGGCATATCATTGGGAGCTCACAAATTAGAGTTGAGCATAAAGGAGAAATATGGGTCTTTACGGGAGATTACAAAATTGAAGATGACGGTATTTCTGCTCCATATGAACCAGTAACGTGTCATACATTCATCACTGAATGTACTTTTGGATTACCTGCATTCAAATGGACTCCTCAAGAAGAAGTTTTTAAAAATATTAATCAATGGTGGGCAGAAAACAAGGTGGACGGAAAAACATCTATCCTATTTGGGTATTCTCTAGGAAAAGCGCAACGGCTTTTAAAATATTTAAATCCTGAAATCGGTAAGATTTATACACACGGCGCTATAGAGAATATGACTAATGTTATAAGACCTATGATGGATTTTCCAGAAACTACCTTAATCACAAAAGAGACTAAAAAAGAAGATCTTTTAGGAAATATAGTGATAGCTCCACCAAGCACTCATGGTAGTACTTGGATAAGAAAAATGGTGCCTTATGTAACTGCTTCTGCCAGTGGATGGATGACTTTTAGAGGAGCACGAAGAAGAAGAGCTATTGATAAAGGATTCGTGCTTTCGGATCATTGTGATTGGGATGGATTATTAACTGCTGTCAAAGAAACTGGTGCTACTAAAATTATAAGCACGCACGGATATACAGAAATATTCTCCAAATATCTTCGAGAACTTGGATACGATGCTCGTACAGAAAAAACTCAGTACGAAGGAGAACTAACTGAAATGGAATCTAAAAAAGAAAGTGAGGTTATCGAATGAAGTTATTTGCAGACCTCATTAAAACTTTGGATAGCACCAATAAAACCAATGTAAAGGTAAATGCGTTGGCTTCTTATTTTACGCAAGCACCCGAAAAAGATAAAGTATGGACTATTGCTATTCTTTCTCATCGTAGACCACCAAGACCTGTAAATACAACATTGCTCAGAACTTGGGCTTCAGAATTAGCAAACATCCCACTTTGGTTATTTGAAGAGTCTTACCATATTGTTGGTGATCTTGCTGAAACTATTGCTTTGGTAATTCCAGCATCAAAAGAAAGCTCTATAAAGACACTTACACAATTTCTAGAAGAGATGATAGCCCTTAAGAAGCAATCAGAAGAAGAAAAAAAGACATATTTACTAAAAAACTGGGAAGTATTAAATTACTATGAGCGTTTTGTATTCACTAAACTAATTACTGGTGGTTTTCGAATTGGAGTCAGTCAAAAATTAATGACACGAGCTTTATCTAAAGCTACAAAAATTGATGAAGATATTTTAGCCTATAAACTCATGGGAAACTGGGATCCAAATACCATTTCGTTTCAGGATCTGGTGTTAGAAGAAAAAGAATCCGACTTCCTTTCGAAACCTTATCCTTTTTATTTGGCTTATGCTGTGGAAAATAATGCTTCAGATTTAGGAAATGTTGAAGACTGGTATGCAGAACATAAGTGGGATGGAATTAGAGCACAAGTTATCATAAGAAATAATGAACTTTTTGTTTGGAGTCGTGGTGAAGAATTGGTAACCGACAAATATCCGGAATTTCAAAAATTTTTAGGCGTTATACCTAATGGCACTGTACTAGATGGAGAAATTCTTCCATATCCAAATGGAGAAATCGGGACCTTTAATGATTTACAAACCAGAATAGGAAGAAAAATAGTTTCTAAAGCTTTACTCGAAAAAACTCCTGTAATTTTAAAAGCCTATGATATGCTAGAATCGCAGGGAAATGATATTAGAAATCTACCCTTTTCTAAACGCCGTGATCTATTGGAAAAATTATTTCAAGAGACCAGTCATTCTCGACTAGATCCAGAATCCATAATACCACTTCACCTTTCTGAAAAAATGACTTTTAACTCTTGGTCAGCAGTTGCTAGTGAGCGTAATCGATCTAGAGAAGTACGATCTGAAGGATTAATGCTAAAAAGAAAGGAATCTCCTTATTTAGTAGGTCGTAAAAAAGGAGATTGGTGGAAATGGAAGGTAGATCCATTAACCATAGATGCAGTATTAACCTATGCCATGCGAGGGCATGGTCGAAGATCTAATCTATTTACGGATTACACTTTTGGGCTCTGGAACGATAATAAAACAGAATTAGTCACTTTTGCAAAAGCATATTCCGGTCTTACCGATGCCGAGTTTAAAGAGGTTGATAAATTTATAAAGGCAAATACACTAGAACGTTTTGGCCCAGTTAGAAGTGTAACTCCAGAATTGGTATTTGAAATTGCTTTTGAAGGAATTGCCTTATCTAAAAGGCACAAAAGTGGAATCGCGACTCGATTTCCCCGTATTTTAAGGTGGAGACAAGACAAAAAAATTGACGAAGCTAATACATTAGAGGATCTGAAAGTACTAATTCCGAACACTATAAAGGAATCACCATGACCCAAAAAGAACTCTTCAATATTGCAGAATCTTGGTTCCAACAACAACAATGGAAATCTTTCCCTTTTCAAAAGCAAAGCTGGAAAGCATTCTTACAAGGAAAGCACGGGTTACTAAATGCCCCAACCGGAAGTGGAAAAACCTATTCTTTATGGGTTCCTATTGTTCTAAACTACATAAAACATAACCCTGATTATCAAACGAAACACAAAAAAGGATTAAAAGCAATATGGATTACACCTTTACGAGCACTTTCGCAAGAAATTAAACAAGCTACAGAAAGGTTTGCGGATGATTTAGGCACACAACTTACTGTCGGAATAAGAACTGGGGATACATCCCAAAAAGAAAGAGCTGCGCAAAAACGATCCATGCCAGATTTACTCATTACCACACCCGAGAGTTTACAATTACTTTTAGCATCAAAGGGATATGACAAAACCTTTAAAGATTGTTCTGCTATTATTATTGATGAGTGGCACGAATTATTAGGAACAAAAAGAGGTATACAGATAGAATTAGCACTATCAAGATTAAAAACAGTTTCGAGAGATCTTCGAATTTGGGGGATTTCAGCAACTATTGGAAATCTAGAACAAGCTCGTGAAGTTTTACTTGGGTATCAATCAGATGCTTTGCAAAACTCAGTATTGATCAAAGCTACTATTAAAAAGAAGATTAAAGTAAAAAGTATCATTCCTAAAGAAATGGAAACCTTTCCTTGGCGCGGACATCTGGGCATTCATTTATTGGACGAGGTTATACCTATTATAAAGAGAAGTAAAACAACGTTACTTTTTACCAATACCAGAAGTCAATGCGAAATTTGGTTTCAGAAAATATTGCAAAAATATCCAGAGTTTGCAGGAGAAATGGCCATGCATCACGGCAGTATCAATAAAGAAACAAGACTGTGGGTAGAACAGGCTATCCGTAATGAATCATTAAAAGCTGTAGTATGTACATCAAGTCTAGATCTAGGTGTAGATTTTGCTCCTGTAGAAACCATTATTCAGATTGGAGGTCCTAAAGGAGTCGCTCGGTTTTTACAACGTGCGGGTCGCAGTGGACATCAACCTGGTAAAACCAGTGTTATTTATTTTTTACCGACACACGCGATAGAGTTGATAGAAGCATCTGCTTTACAACAAGCAGTAAAACATAATACAGTAGAAGATCGTATTCCCTATTTAAATAGCTTTGATGTACTAGTTCAATATCTTACTACATTGGCAGTTTCCGATGGATTTTACCCTAATAAAATTTATCATGAAATTAAAAGCACATTCTGCTATCAAGCGATTTCTGAAGATGATTGGAGGTGGATCCTCAATTTTATAACCATTGGTAGTCAAAGCCTCCAAAGCTATGATGAGTATAAGAAAGTAGAAATTCTAGAAGATGGATTATTCAAAGTAAATAATAGAGGAATTGCAATGCGCCATCGGCTACAGATCGGAACCATTGTTAGTGATGCGGTTTTGACGGTTAAATATCTAAAAGGAGGCTATATCGGCAGTATCGAAGAATGGTTTATTTCAAAATTAAAACCTGGAGATGTTTTTACCTTTGCAGGAAGAAACCTGGAACTTGTACGAATAAAGGAGATGAAGGTTTTAGTACGTAAATCTTCAAAAAAAACTTCTAAAGTTCCGAGCTGGATGGGCGGTAGATTGACACTAACATCCCAAATGTCTGAATTATTGCGTAATGAATTATACAAAGTTTCCTCTACTACTGACGAAAAAAAATCTACTGAACTAAAGGCACTTTCGCATATATTTAAAAAACAGAAAGAAGAAAGTATTATTCCAGGATCCAATGAGTTTTTGATAGAAACGTTCAAAACACGAGAAGGATATCATGCGATTTTTTACCCTTTTGAAGGTCGATTTGTACATGAAGCATTAGGAAGTTTGTTAGCTTACAGGATAAGCCTTTTATCACCAATTTCATTCTCCATAGCATTTAATGACTATGGTTTTGAGCTATTATCTAATCAGGAAATTGATATGCAACAAGTAATCGACAATAATCTCTTTACTTCGGATCATATGCATAGTGATCTTCAAAAAAGTTTGAATGCAACAGAAATGGCTAGACGTAAATTTAGAGATATTGCAGTCATATCCGGAATGGTTTTTACAGGATATCCAGATAAAATGCTAAAAAGCAAACATCTGCAATCCAGTTCACAATTGTTATTCAACGTATTTAGAGATTACGAACCTGAAAACCTCTTATATCAACAAGCCTTTATTGAGACTTTTGAACATCAATTAGAAGAAGGAAGATTACAAAAAGCCTTAGAAAGAATAGAAAATCAATCTATTATTTGGAAATCCTGTAAAAAAGCAACTCCTTTTTCATTTCCAATTATTACAGATAGACTACGAGAAAAATTATCAAGCGAAAAACTAGAAGATCGTATTAAAAAGATGGTAGCTTTGTTATCTAAAAAATAGTGAATTATTGAAATCACAAATTATACAGATACAAAATCAAAAATTTACCTTACATCCTACTGGAGTTATGTTCTGGGAAGAAAAAAGCATGTTATTGATTGCCGATCCACATCTTGGTAAAATATCTCATTTTAGAAAACACGGTAGCGCAGTACCACAAGAAGCCGTTCTCAAAAACTTTGAACAATTAGATACGGTAATTACTATTTTTAACCCTTCAACTATTTGTTTCTTGGGAGATCTATTCCATAGTTACATTAATAATGAATGGGTATTGTTTTCTGATTGGGTTTCTAAAACAAATCCTGAAATTCTTCTTATCGTAGGAAACCACGATATTATCTCGCCTCGTAAATACGAAGAACTGGATATCAAAATAGGTTCAGAATTGATTCTAGACAACTTTTTACTTAGCCATCATCCTGAAGAAAGAGAAGGACTATTTAATTTTTGTGGTCATATTCATCCTGGAGTACTTTTAGGTGGACTAGGTAAACAGCGTCTACGTTTACCATGTTTTTATCAGAAAGAGAATCAACTTATCCTTCCTGCTTTTGGAGAATTTACTGGTAATCACACACTAGAACCTACAGAAAAAGTTAAAATATATGCTATCACAAAAAAGGAAGTTATTTTAGTGCATCAATAATAAGATAGCATGCAAAATCAGAAACATCTCTTCGATCTATCACCAGAAATCACCTATCTCAATGGAGCTTATATGGCTCCACAATTAAAATCTGTTACCGAAATAGGTTTAAAATCTGTCCAAAGAAAAGCACATCCTAATGAAGTTTTACCAGAAGATTTCTTTACTGAAAAAGAAATTCTAAAACAGCGTTTTGCCACACTCATTGAAGCTCCTAATTATAAAAATACTGCGATCATTCCATCTGTTTCTTATGGTATTGCAAACGCAGCTAATAATGTTCCTATAAAAAAAGGAGATGAAATCATTCTGGTTGACGAACAATTTCCTAGTAATGTGTATATCTGGCAAGAAGTTGCCAGAAAAAATGAAGCGACAATCAAAATTGTTAGACCTCCTGTTGAATTAGAAAACAGAGGTAAGCGCTGGAATGAAAACATTCTGGAAGCTATCAGTAAAAACACAGTGGTAATTGCCATGCCACATGTGCACTGGGCAGATGGTACTTTATTTGACCTGAAAGCCATTCGCGAGAAAACCAAAACAGTAAACGCGATGTTAGTCATCGATGGAACTCAAAGTGTAGGTGCTTTCCCTTTTTCTATACAAGAAATTGAGCCAGATGCTTTGGTTTGTGGTGGTTATAAATGGTTATTAGGCCCCTATTCTATTGGCCTGGCTTATTACAGTGATGCTTTTAATAATGGAACACCAATAGAACATAATTGGATGAACCGGTATAATAGCGAAGACTTTTCTGGACTTACCAAATACGAAGATCGATATCAGGAAAAAGCAGCTCGATATTCTGTAGGCGAATCAAGTAACTTTGTATTAACTCCGATGATGATAAGAGCCGTCGAGCAATTGATAGAATGGCAACCAAAAAACATTCAGGAATATGGGAAAAATATTTCCAAAAATGCTATACAAAAACTCCGAGAATTAGGGTGTTTTATTGAAGATGACGCATGTAGAGCGCATCATCTATTTGGGATCTACCTTCCTAATCATATCAATGTAGAAGAGATTAAGGCAAAATTGAAGGAAGCACAAATTTTCGTATCCTATCGTGGAAATGCAATGCGAGTTTCTTGTAATGTGTATAATACCGAAGAAGATTTTGAGAAATTGATCAATTGTTTTGTATAAACCTGCGTTCGATATAAGAAAAATCAGGTCGTAAAGACACCAATTCATTCTTTTTGGATTAATCTGTGTGGGGCTTTTACACTACCTTTAGAAGCGTAAAATAATATCATGAAGAAAATATTAGCGATCCTTAATCTACTATCTGTTGTATTTGTAATTGGCATAAATTATATTTCACAAACATTACGTTTTAATAATACTACTGTAGGGGAACTCAGCAGTAAATATGACAACCTGTTTACACCTGCAAGCTATGCTTTTGCAATATGGTTATTAATATTTTCAGGTCTTATTGCTTATTCAATTTATCAAATCCGAAATGCCTTTTTTAAACCAGAAAAAGCAGATCATGTACTACAAACAGGATACTGGTTTTTTATTGCAAATCTATTAACCGGTTGTTGGGTTATAGTATTTACATATGAATACTTTGGTTTATCAGTACTTATAATGTTAGGTATCGTTTTCTCTCTTAGCAAGATTGTTATCAATACTAAAATGGAACGCTGGGATGCTCCTTTGGGTATTATAGCTTTTGTATGGTGGCCAATATGCCTATTTCTAGGATGGATTTCTGTGGCTACAATAGCTAATTTTTCTATTTATTTAACCAAGATTAATTGGGGTGGATTTGGTTTAGACGAGATTACCTGGACCATAATTATGGTAATTGTAGCCGTTTTGTTAAATCTATTTATGATTGTTAAAAGAAATATGCGAGAATTTGCTTTGGTCGGTGCTTGGGCACTAATAGCAATATATGTAAGACATAGTGGTGCCTATACTTCCATCGCTTACACAGCACTTACAGGTGCCATTATATTAGTACTTGCTGCCAGTGTTCATGGGTTTTTGAATAGAGCCACTAATCCTGGGAAAAAATTGATGGAGCGATTTAATTAAGTTGTTGGCCAACTATTTCTCTTTTAACTAGATACGTTGTCAAAATTTAACTTCAAAACAGGAAACGATGAAGTTTCTCATCAAAAACTTTAAAAAATAGTTAGTTTTAGTACGTATCACGACATAGAGGGTTGTCATAACTAAAAGAATGATAGTATATTTGTCTAAAATTATTGCTACGTGAGTAAAAATATAATCACGCAAACCTTTGCACAGTCTCTATCTCTTCAGAAACTGAGGAATGCTATTGCCCAGTCCGAAAGTAAAACGCATCTACAAGGTCTTATCGGATCTTCTTTATCCTTTGTTATTTCATCTGCTTTTGAGCAAGCGGACACCCCTTTTTTGTGTGTTTTTGATGATAAAGAAGAAGCGGCATATTATCTTAATGATTTAGAACAACAACTCGGAGATAAAAATGTATTGTTTTATCCAGGAAGTTATCGCAGACCCTATCAGATTGAAGAAACGGATAATGCTAATGTTCTTTTAAGAGCAGAAGTGTTAAACAGAATCAATTCTAGAAAGAAACCTGCCCTAATTATTACCTATCCAGATGCTTTATTCGAAAAAGTAGTGACTAGAAAAGAGCTGGAAAAAAATACGCTGAAGATTGCAATTGGAGATACCTTATCATTGGATTTTGTTAATGAAGTATTGTTCGAATACCAATTTCAGCGTGTAGATTTTGTTACAGAACCTGGTGAATTTTCCGTTCGTGGTGGTATTGTAGATGTATTCTCTTTCAGTAATGATGAACCCTATCGTATAGAATTTTTTGGAGATGAAGTAGATAGTATAAGGACCTTCGATGTAGAAACACAATTATCTACAGACCAGATTAAGAAAATTTCTATTATCCCAAATGTAGAAAACAAAGCGATGCAAGAAACTCGGGAGAGTTTCCTGAAATATATCGCTTCTAAAACTGTGGTTTTTGCTAAAGATATTGATCTACTTTCTGCAAGAATTGACAAAAACTTAGAAAAAGCGAAAGAAGCTTTTAAAACACTGTCTGAAGATATTAAACACGGAACTCCAGAGGAACTTTTTGCTTCTTCCGCATTAATCAAAAAACAATTACTGGATTTCACCTTAGTCGAAATAGGAAATCGACCACTGACCAAAGCTGATTATGCGATTAAGTTTGACATAAAGCCGCAACCTTCGTTCAATAAGCAATTTGATTTACTAATCAAAAACCTGAATAAAAACCACGAAGAAGGCTATAAGAATTATATCTTCTGTGTAAGTGATCAACAGGCCAAACGTTTTCATGATATTTTTGATGATGCAGACCTAGGTGTAAAACAATATGAAACGATCGTTTTTTCTGCATTTCAAGGGTTTATCGATCATGATCGTAAAATAGCTTGCTATACCGATCATCAGATTTTTGAACGATATCACAAGTTTAATCTAAAGAGTGGGTATGCAAAAAAGCAAGCGATCTCGCTCAAAGAACTTACTAATCTCGAAGTTGGTGACTACGTAACGCATATCGATCACGGAATTGGTAAATTCGGCGGGTTACAAAAAATAGATGTCGAAGGTAAAAAACAAGAGGCCATCAAACTAATTTATGGAGAAAGAGATGTTTTATACTTGAGTATTCATTCGCTTCATAAGATTTCAAAATTTAATGGTAAAGACGGTAAGCCTCCACAGATCTATAAGTTAGGTTCCAAAGCTTGGAAAACCTTAAAGCAAAAAACTAAAGCAAGAGTAAAGCATATTGCTTTCAATCTGATTCAATTATACGCTAAACGAAAACTACAAAAAGGATTTCAATACAATCCAGATAGTTATTTACAACACGAATTAGAAGCCTCTTTTATTTACGAGGACACACCTGATCAAAGTACTGCTACTGAAGCTGTAAAAGCGGATATGGAAAGCGAGCGACCTATGGATCGATTGATTTGTGGGGATGTTGGTTTCGGTAAAACCGAAGTGGCTATTAGAGCTGCATTTAAAGCAGTTGATAACGGAAAACAAGTTGCGATACTGGTTCCAACAACGATTCTGGCATTTCAGCATGCAAAAACTTTTAGGGAACGTCTTAAAGATTTTCCGGTAGTGGTGGATTATGTAAACCGTTTCCGAACAGCAAAACAAAAAAGAGAAACGCTAGAAGATTTAGCTGCCGGTAAAGTTGATATTATCATAGGAACACACCAATTAGTCAATAAGAATGTAAAATTCAAGGATCTTGGATTATTGGTTATCGATGAAGAACAAAAATTTGGTGTTTCGGTAAAAGATAAACTGAAAACCATCAAAGAAAATGTAGATACGCTCACCTTAACCGCTACACCTATCCCAAGAACCTTACAATTTAGTTTGATGGCCGCCAGGGATTTATCTACCATTACCACACCTCCACCCAATCGATATCCTATAGAAACGAATGTAATTCGATTTACAGAAGAAACCATTAGAGATGCTGTAAGTTATGAGATACAACGCGGTGGTCAGGTATATTTTATTCATAACCGTATTGAAAATATCAAAGAAGTTGCCGGAATGGTACAGCGTCTAGTTCCGGATGCTAAAGTCGCTGTAGGTCACGGACAGATGGAAGGAAAAAAACTAGAAAGTCTGATGCTCTCTTTTATGAATGGAGAATTTGATGTATTGATTTCTACTACGATCGTAGAAAGCGGATTAGATGTACCAAACGCGAATACTATTTTTATAAATAATGCCAATAACTTCGGTCTTTCGGATCTACACCAGATGCGTGGTCGTGTAGGTCGAAGTAATAAAAAGGCTTTTTGTTATTTCATTACACCACCATATTCTGCGATGACAGACGATGCCAGAAAACGTATCACCGCATTAGAAATGCATTCTGACTTAGGTAGTGGATTTAATATCGCTATGAAAGATCTAGAGATTCGGGGTGCAGGAGATTTATTAGGTGGAGAACAGAGTGGGTTTATCAATGAAATTGGTTTTGATACCTATCAAAAAATACTAAATGAGGCGATTGAAGAGCTCAAAGAAAATGAGTTTGCTGACTTATATGAAGATGATCAAAAGGAAAAAGTATACTTAAAAGATACACAGATTGATACTGATTTTGAGTTATTATTCCCAGATGACTATATCAACAATATTACGGAGCGTCTTAATCTGTATACAGAACTCAATGAGATTAAAAATGAAGAAGCGCTGCAAGCCTATGAGAAAAGGTTAGTAGATCGTTTTGGAGAAATCCCAGATCAAGCTGTGGATTTATTAAATTCTGTGCGTATCAAATGGATTGCCACCTCCATTGGTTTAGAAAAGATCATTATGAAACAAGATAAACTGATTGGATATTTTATCAGTGATCAACAATCGAGTTTTTATCAAAGTCCTATATTTTCTAGAATATTACAATTTGTACAGAAAAATCCAGACAAATGTAAAATGAAAGAAAAAAATACAAGAAACGGATTGCGATTATTATTGACTTTTGAAAACATAGATTCGGTGAATAAAGCATTAAAAGTTTTACAGCCCTTAAAACTCAAAACAGAAGTTGAAGCTTAGGAATTCTGATTTGATTAGAAATTGACAATCTAAAGATTCAGGATAAATCTTTTGTTTTACTTTACAAGTCACCTATTCAATCTACTCTATTTTCAGGGTTATTAGACGTGTTCTTCCCTTATCTTAATGAAAATCAATGGAGTTTACATACGTTTTGAATTAAATTTACGTTGAGAAGATTGACAATACATTTTTATTAAATTTGTTTATCACAAACACTCATATATAAATACTTTTTAAGAATAATCACTGGCACAAGTGAAACTAACTAATTCCCAAAACTGCCAAAATGAAACATTTAAAATTAATATTACTTACTGTATGTCTTTTATCTTTAAGCCATTACAGTTTTTCACAAACACATCCTTTTTTAATTATTACTGAAGACATGTATCCTGATCTACAGCAAAAATTTGTAGGTAACCGACAACCTTTTAAATATATAAGAGATGCAGCTTTCAGTAGATGGGACAATGACTTTAGTGATGGCGATTGGGGCTCCTTGTCCGGTACGTTAAACTATAATATGCTCTCTTATGTCTTAGAGCCTAATCCTAGTAATAGAGTTCAGTACAAAAATAAAATAATAAGTATCTTAAATACATGGCCTGATCAAGTTCCTTTTTTAGAAAGAAGAGGAGCCCATGCAAACTATGTAGATGCTGCATCAGCTCAATTCAATGCTATTATAGCATTAGATATTATATATAACGATTTAACACCAACAGAATTAGCCGCTGCCGAGAGTAATTTAGCTACTGTAGCTACTTGGTACCAAAACAATGAACCTGCTTGGAGGCTATCTTATTATGGGATAAATTTATTGTATGCCATCTATAAAAACAATACCGCTGAGATAACTAAGTGGAAAGATTTATACGATGCCTATTTATTTAATAAATCGATGATGCAAGATGGATCTTGGGGGCAATCCCCAGGATATGTATTTGCTAGAATGTTAGATACACGTATGTCAAAAACACACATTAAAGATGTTATGGAATTTACAGGTCTTGGAAGTTATTATAACGACCCTAGAATGAACTTGCTTTATGAATGGGCCACTACTTTTGCATTAACTCCTTTTGGAGGGTACACTAAATTTGGTGATACAGGTCTTACAGAAAATAGATTAGCAAACCACTCTGGGATCTATTATGCAGAAAGGCATGGTACTGATGTTGGAGGAATGGCTTATTGGCATCTTGGAAATAAGAATCCTGGATCCTTTAATAGTAGTAACCTTTTTATTTATATTCTTAAAGATATTAATAAACCAACTCCTATTATGCCAGTTTCTTTACTACGAGATCAATCGGGGGCTGCACTTTGGGATAAAACAGATTCTGAAGAAGCATTACAAGGAATATTGTATTGTTTAAAAAATGATCCTGGTCAAGATAATCTTGGTCATGATTTAGAAGATGTAAACTCTTTTGATATAACAGCATATGGACAACATATCGTCTTGAATTCAGGAGTAAGATACACTAATGCCGACGGATCAGGCTTTAATTATCCTGGATATGCTCCAGATGGAGGTCGTTGGAAAAGAGCTTCTCTCCAAAATACAGTTTTAATAGGTGATGATACACAACATTCCCAAACAGACGGAAATGGTTTAATTGATGGACTTGTTGGTGGAAACGTAGAATTTGGAACGACTGATGCTGGACCTGCAATCAATAATGGAACTCATTATAGAACATTACACTTCATTCATCCTATTCCTGGAGAATCTAATGGGTACTTTGTAATTTATGATGAAGTAGAACCCACAAACTCTTCAGATGATGTAACCATTAATTTTCAAGCAAATGTATTGGATGGAAATACTGTGACTATAACTAATAATCAGGAATACAATTTTCCTATTAATGCTATCATCAATTCTGAAAATCGAGATGAAACAGAAAAAGGAACTGTTTTCTTTGCCTCCAATCCCAACGTAACTCTTGCTAGTTCGTTTAAAGGTGATTTTGGACAAGGGTTTAAAACAACTCAAAATATTAAAGCGGTATACCAAGCACCTGCAGATGGCGTCATTCGTGCTACTACTTTAATTTTTCCTGAAGATGGTACACATAGCAAAGGATCTTTATCAAAAATCGCAAATTCGGATTACAGCGGTATCACTATAACTCATAATGCTAGTTTTATTGATACGTATTTGGGTTCAAAAAATACGATAAGTAATACCTATAATGATGTTACTTTTAAAGGAAAAACCGCTTTTTTTAGAAAAAAATCCGAAAATACGATTGCCTATTCAGTCACAAATGGCACATCATTTTTAGATACAAGCGCAACTAACGACTATGGGTTTACGGCTGCTATGCCTGTGAGTATAGTTATGGAAGAAAACTCTGGAAATATCCATGCTTTTAACACTACTAATATCACTTTTTTTAAAGAGGATATAACATCTGTTCAGATAGATGGTATCGAAGTCAATCCTATATTGGCTTCTTCTCATAGCATTGAAGTTTCTGTTCCTAGTGGAAGACATCGTGTCGAGTTATTTACTAATGGTACGTTATCTATCCCTGATACTAGCACAAAAGACACTAACATAAAATTATATCCTAATCCTACAAGAAATAGTATCACCTTAAATACTGCCGACAATTTGCAGGTTCATCAAGTTATTGTTTCTGATTTGACTGGTAAATTTATTAAGGATTTAGTTTTTGAAGCTAAAGGAACAAATACCTTTATTGTAAATATCGAAAACTTGCAAACAGGCATTTACTTTTTCCAAATAAGATACAATGACGGCAAAGGAAGTATCGTGAAGAAAGTAATTATTGAATAAAGGGTTAAAGCTTTACAACTTTTTTATTGTATTCATAGGAGTACTGAAAATTCTCGAATGATGTAAACATTAGTTATGTTTCATTACAATAAATGCTTTTCATCGATATAAAAATGTATTTCATCGACAGTTCAACTGATGATGGTCTTTAAAAATTGAGAAAACATTCATTTTATTTTTAACTTTATTTCGAATTATAATGACAAAACCAACTTAGATTATGAAAAGAAAAGAAAAATTCAGTTTTTTAAACGAATCTTTAGCAATACAACTAAATAATCATAAACTTTATACTATCAATTATTCGAATGTCGAAATAAGATTTGCTGAAGAGTTAGAAAGTTACAAAAATCACCCTGAACTTATCGATATAGAGGAATTTTCCATGAATTATTCATTTGGTTATCATTATAGTAATAACATCGATGATCTTTATAGCAAAGAAGCTATGTTTATCGAAGTTAAGAGTTATCTGAATAACTTAAAAATGTGTGCATAAATCACATGTACATTGCTGTTTCTAATAAAAACAGGTCCATACATTATCATAACTGACACTATTTTTTGTAAAAATATTGCTGAATTAAATAGTAACAACTTCTATTAGTTCTACTAGGGATAAAAAGGATTTAAATTTTATGATAAAACAGGCAGTCCAAAAACCACCTGTTTACATTTTTTGTGTTTTGATAATGATTAACCTATTCATTTTTATCCAGGTAATAGGATTATATCTGCCTTTTGAGAATCTTACCAAAAAAAAATACGAGATAGTATTCAAGTGTAGAGGCTGATCTTATTAGTATATATGAAACTAATAATAAACACCATTCATTTTCAATCAATGTATAAAAGATCTACTCCAGAATTTTTTGTTTTTATACCTGTTTTAGTCTGTGACCAAAAAATCCCGTTTCTAAAAGCATAATATATATTACTAGAACTGTTCCCTTCATATACCAATATCACTTGAGTTCCATTAGTAGCAATTCCTGGACGTTGATCTGTTTTAGCTAAATCCCTAAATCTCACTTCTACTTTTTGGAAAGTGTTAGGAATTAAGGCATTGCCAAAAGAAGATGTCCACATTTCGTTTTTATCTGTTCTAATCACAACATGATTCAATCCTCTGGAATCGGTTCTTGAAGTTATGGCAATATCCAAAGCATTACCAGGAGACTGAAATGCAGGAAAAGGAATACTAATATTAATGTTTAAGTCCTGAAAGTTTAACCCATCCACACTACGCAAATAATTTAGATGCACACTGCCTATCATAGCCAATAGAAATACTCCATTTTTTTGTATAATATCAAAATCGTTAAAACTCATGCTTGGAGTCACTGGTCTATTCGTCGTCCAATTAGTACCATCAAATTTGCTCATGAAAATGCGACCAGTAGATGTTTTTCCTGTATGAAACACATATAATTCTCCATTTTTGGATACCGTTCTAATTAATCCTTTCTCAGATGTTAACGCACCAGGAACTGTTCTTTCTGTACCGAAATCAGTTCCATTGTTCGAAACCGTATAATAAATTTTACCTGTATTACGACGACCTCTATATACAATAGCTACTCTACTTCCAAATTGAGTGCCACTAATATGTGTTTTAGTAAGACCAGCACCAGGAACATATCTACCAGATGTCCAGCTTCCTGTTCCTGGAATGCTATTAGAACTAATAATCTTATCATTTCCACTGGCTCCGCAATAAAATTGAAATCTATTTGGTAATGCTGTACTCTTTTGTGAGACTGTCGATATTTCTATAGAATCTTCCTCAAAAGAAAGTTCTTCCTGATTATTGTCACAAGAGGTAACAATCATTATAGATAAAAAAACTACTAATATCTGAAGCAGTTTTGGTATTCTTATTTTTTTCATTTTATAAAGGTTTAAAAAAGTTAATACCTGAACATTTAAAGACAATCAGGTTTTTGTCTCCTCTTCGCGAATGAGTTTAATTACTATCAAGTTCCTTATCTAAATTTTTGTTACCCACTTAATCAAAAGACATGAGTTTAGATATTAGAATAATTCCTATATTTCTAACTTTAAAAAAAACACAAAACTCCTGAAACCCTATATTATATTGAAGTGTCGGGTTAATGACGGGTCAAAGTCAAAACAAAAAATTTGAGATTATATCTCTTACAATTAATATTGCTGTATCAAATGAAAACAAGTTCTAGTAATTCTACTGCAGAGAATACTACTTCAACAGAAACTAAAAACTTAAAGATCATGGAACAGCCAGCATTAGGTATAAAAATATCAGAACTCAGAAAATCAAAAGGACTTACCCAAGAAGAGTTAGTCGAACAATGTAATATTAGTGTTAGAACCATACAAAGAATTGAAGCCGGAGAGGTTACACCGAGAAGCTATACGATAAAAACAATTCTATCTGCATTGGATTACGACCTAGAAAAAATTCAAACAGAAGATTCTAAAGTAACAAAAGAATTTAAAAAGATATTCCTACTTGAAATAGATGACGAAAAAGAAGCAAGTTTTCTGACAAGACAACTAAACATTGCCTGGATTAGTGGTATCATATATTTTCTGGTTGGTTTTGTAGAAATGATAGTAGATTATTACAGAATTGAGGAAAATGAAATGGTAATTGATCAGTGGCTATATATTTTTCTGAAAATAGTTTTAGTAACTTCTATTGTCCTTTTTACTCGTGGTTTTGTACTTACCGGTAAGATTTTTAAAAACTACTTGCTAAAAATAACTGCGTTCATGTTCATTTTTATTACGATCGTATTCTATGCATTTGACATTATATCCCTATACGTTGGTGATTTTGATTATCATATTGTTATCGGTGCAGAAGCAATGACCTACGGAATTATAGGAATCTTGTTTGGGATATCTGTTTTAAGGCTTAAGAATGGGTTAGGAACCATCGCTACAGTTACGGGGATTTTCGAAATCATTACCTACGCATTTATGACAACCGTATTACTATCTATCGTTGGATTGATATTTCTTACACCTACTATTTTATTAGAAATCATTCTACTTTTTAAAGTCTGCGAGATGATCAAGGCTAAAGAGAAAGCTATACTAGCCGATTAATTTAATTTTAACTTCTTCATCTACAGAATCATTGAATCCATATTCAATGACAGGAAATCATTTGTCAAATCTTAAACGAACATCATAATGAAAAAATGCATTATAATCACTTCTGTAATCTTACCAATACTTATGCTAAGCTTCTTCCTTTTTGAACCTATCATGACCTACACAACGGGGTGGAATTCTTTTCCAAACAGTAAAGAATTAGAGCCTATCTCATATCATAATGATGATACTTCAAAAAAGGCAGATAGTATTTTAAAAGAAATGTTTACGCATCTTAAAACACCTGGATTATCAGTTGCTATAGGAATGAACGGAAAGGCAATTTGGTCTAATGCAATTGGTTACCAAGATATTAAAAACGATAAAAAAATAAGTCTTGATACAAAATTCAGAATAGGAAGCACATCCAAAGCAGTTACTTCCATTGGAGTAGGTTTGCTTTTACAGAAAGGTAAATTAAATCTAAATTCTAAGGTCAAAGAATTCGTACCTTATATAAACGAAACACTGGCCGAAATAAAATTAAAACAACTAGCATCACATACCTCAGGAATACGAAATTATGGAACCTGCTTTTGCTTTCCTATATGGGAACATCTCAACAATGATGAGTATACAACGGTGCAAGAAAGTGTAGGAATATTTAGTGATTCTCCACTGCTGTTTCCTTCTGGAACTGATTTTAGCTATAGTTCTTACAACTATACCTTGCTCAGTGCTATGATGGAAGGTGCGTCTGGTAAAGATTTTCTAAGTTTTATGAAAGCCGCAATTTTTAATCCTTTAGGTATTAAACACATCAATGGAGAAACATCATCTTTATCACAAGAAAATATTTCAAAATTTTATGAAGTGGATGAAAACATGTATAAAGAAACTTTTAAAGTCAACAATAGTAATAAATGGGCTGGAGGCGGATTTGTTGCTACACCAACGGCTCTTGTAAAACTAGGGAATGCCTTTCTAAACTATAATCTTTTAAATAAAGCCACCACTGAAACCCTTATAGAACCAGTACAATTAGACACAGGAGAAATCAATAAACAAAACTATGCCATTGGATGGCGTAACAGCTTTACCGAGGAGATGTTTGACAATAATCAAAAAGTACAAATCATCCATCACGCAGGAACTGCTGCGGGTTCTACATCTGTATTTATTCTATTTCCGGAATATAATCTATCAATATCTATACTAATGAATCGAAGTGGCGCCACATCCGACTTATTTACCTACTCATACGAGCTAGCAAAAATATTTATAACCAAAAAATGAAGTGTCATCTCTCACTGTTTAATTGAACCAGAGCCAATAGGAGTGGCATGTGAAGATCAAAAACCAAAACTTTTATATTAAAAGAATAAAAAAGGGTCAGAATCTTAGGATTCTGACCCTTTTCAATATTTGAATTAGCCTAAAAATTATTCTTCTTTAATTAAAACGGTCCACCAACTGGTCTGCATAAACATCCCGCACAGATGAATGGATGGTCGCACTCGCTATCTGATTGGCATTCAGAGTTTAAACCTCCTCCTCCATTAACAGATTGTTGTTGTTTTTTGTTTAATTCTTTTACTCCTTGTTGAGTTAAAATTGATTTTAACATAATAATTTGGTTTTAAGATTAATTTGTATTGTGAGAGTAAGTTACAAAATAAAATAGGAAAATTCCCCTAATTTATTAATGATCTAAAATTAATACTCAATGCTACTTTCAATAATTCTTAGATTACTTGTACCGGCATCCGAGACATATAAAACTTTACCATTTGAACTTGCCAAAATTCCATTTGGAAAATTAAACGTAGCTTCAGAAATATCTCCATCATCATTACCCAATGTACTTCCTGCAAATACCTCAACTTCATTTTCTTTGTTAAGATTGACTTTATAAATCTTATGCTCTCCCAACTGAGTTGCAAAAAGAAAACCTTTCGCATATGTCAAAAACCCTAAAAAATTAGCATTTGGCCCTCCAGCAGGAAGCTCAGCAATAAAAGTCAGGTTTCCATCCTTGTATTTATAAATTTTTCTGTCGTTAAAATTTCCTATATACGTATTTCCTCTTCTGTCAAAGGCTATTCCGGCAGGCCCATTAATAGGCGCTCCTTCGTATAATTTAGTAATTGTATTGTCTTCTGATAATATATTAATCGTATTGGTATTGTACTCTACAAATAACATATCATTAGTCCCTGGGATTCGTTTTATACCAGCAGGAGAAATTGCAGGAATACTATCTAATTGCGTGCCTTCTTCTGAATACTTATAAATTGCGTTTCCAAAATTATCACATACATAGACCTCATCATCTTTGTTAATTCCAATTCCATTTGGAGAGACTAAACCATTTGCAAAAACGGTCACTTCTCTAGAAGGAGTCATTTTATACACTGTATTCCCTACAAAATCTGACCCGTATAAATTTCCCTTACGATCTATAGCTAGCCCATCATAAAAAGCTCCGTCTGTAACCGTTTCTACTGTCGTTGTTATATTGGGTACTTCTCCCGGTCTGCAGGAAATAAATAATAAGGAAAAAAGAAAAACGGGTATAACCATGGAAGAATACATTGCTTTTTTAAGTGTCAAAAAATAATTAACTGTTCGTTTCATTTGATGTAATTTTAAAAGTTATGCTCAAAATTGAATCAAAAGCGTTTAATAATCGACCGTGTGTATCCTGTAAAACCTTTTTTAACGAATATTTTCCTAAAGAAGCTTTATTTGACTATCTTTTTTGATGTCCTATACGTACCTGATGTTATAAGCACTGTATATATTCCCGAACTCCAAGTGCTGGTATTTATATTTCTTTCAAAAGCTTTGGTTTCAAATGGATTTGATTCTGAAAAAATTCTTTGCCCAAGCGTATCATATACCGCTACATCAAAACTACTTTGTTCCAGAAGTACTCCTTTTATCGTTAACATTTCTGTTGATGGATTTGGATATAATAGTAGGGAAAAGTCAGCTTCTTTTAATTCATTGATGCTAAGAGTTACATCAGAAATTATTCTGAGATTTTTTGTTCCCGCATCACTTACATATATGGTCGCCCCATCTGGGCTAGCCAAAATACCATTAGGAAGATTAAATGTAGCATCTGCAACATTTCCATCCGCATTCCCAATAGTACTTCCTGCATATATCTCGAGATCATCCACGTTTTGAGGGTTAATCCGATAAACACGATGCTCTCCCAATTGAGTAGCATATAAAAATCCATTAGCATATGTCAAGAAACCTAAAAAATTGCTATTGATCCCCCCTGAGGGTAATTGCGCTACGTATGTCAATACTCCATTATCGTACTTATGAATTCTTCTATCGTTAAAATTTCCTATAAATATTGTACCACTATCATCAAATGCTATACCAGCCGGGCCATTTAACGGACTCCCGGAAAATAGTTGAGTAATTGTCCCATCTGATGCAAGCAAGTTAATGGTATTATTACCGTAACCAACAAAAAGCATATCATCACTGTTCGGCATTTTTTTTATTCCAGCAGGAGTAAGCGTAGGGTAGCTAGCAAGTTCATCTCCCTGATCATTATATTTTAGTATTCTATTACTTTCATGATCACATATGTAAATTTCATTATTACTATTCACACCAATTCCGTTAGGTGTGTTTAGACCACTCACAAACGTGCTTACATTACCATTGACATCCAATTTAAAAACCGAATCACCTGAATAATCAGATCCATATAAATTTCCATTTATATCCAAAGCAAGTCCATCATGGAATAATCCTTCCATAACAGTAGTTACAGTTTGAGAATTTAAGCTAGCGGTTACTAATAAAAAAAGTAGAGCGTAGAGAGTTTTCATATCATTCATAATTTTTAAAATTAACTTCGAAACTAATTTCAAAAACTATGATAAACGACCGTTTGGATACAGTAATACTAATTTATTATACTATTCCCATTTTCTTTATATAATTACTTGGGGTATCATTCTTGATCATTTTGAAAGCTTTATTAAAAGTTGATTTTGAATTAAAACCCGAATCTAATGACAAAGCCAAAATGGTATGATTAAAGTGTTCTCCCTTTTGAATTTTAGAAATAAACTCTTGGACTCTATACTTATTTATATAATCATAAAAACTACAGTTATGTATATTATTAAGTAACCAAGATACATTGTTCGTAGAAGTATTTAGTTCTTCAGAGAGATCCTTTAATGTAAGTTCATTATTAAGATATATTTTTTTACGAACCATAAGATCTTCTAAGTTCTTTTTTAGTATTTCTAATTCTTCACCATTCAATCTCCCTTTTTGGGCTTCTTTTTTCTTTATGAGTGGAACTCTAAATATTTCAGGCTGTTTTAAACTAAAAAAACCTACGATATAAATAAATATGGGAATGGTCATCCAGATTAAATGATAGCTGATGAAACGCAACTCTTTAAACCTCATAAAATAGTTAGCATAGCTTATTACCCATAGCATCAAGAAAATTGAAATTCCAAATAAAAAAAACTTTAGGAAAGTCTGTACTTTCTGCGAATAAGAAAGATTAGCTTTTTCTGCTGTTTTATAAATTCTAAGTAGATGATATGATTTAATCATATACACCAAATTGCTTATCAAACCAACAGTCTCTACAATGAAATATATAAAGTTAAGAGTTCCTTGTCCAACCAAGATTTTAAATTCTTCTGTGGTATAAAATAATGTCCAACTAAAAAACACTATATGAACAAAAGCCGGAATAAAATGATACCACGGAATCTTATAATTTGGAGATTCATAAAAAGTTAATCTTCTTATATAGGTGTAGAATAAAGGTCCGAAAACAAAAATCAAAGTATCTACAAACCCTGCAATTCTGGAAAACAAAGGTCCTGAGAATCGTGGGTAAAATATTCTACCTACAAGCATTAGAGAAGCTATTAACAAAATAAAAGACAAAACCTTATTCGCTGGTTTGTTTTTATTATGAATTAATGAAAGTGTAATAGCAAGAAAAACCCCTTGACTAATTCCTAAGACAAATAATAAATCTACTATTCCAAAAGAATTCATATATGCAGTTAAAAGTTATATTTCAAATCTAAATAAATTTAGATATATCAGCGACCGATTGGGTACACAAATACTTCTTACTATAAACAATCTTATACTATAAAAGTCACAGTTGTTCTTAATTCAACAGTTAATAATTTAGTTTTAAGATTAATTTATATTCAACAATAGGATACGTACAAAAGAAGAGAATTCCCCTTTTTTAAAGAGTTTTTCATAAAACCTGAAGAATAATAAACGATTCTTCAGGTTTTGTTTTATTTATGATGCTTCTTATACTCCGTCACATTGCGCTCCTGCACCACCACAGTTTGAATTCATGTCTTGTAACGCATCAATTAATGTTCCTTCTAGATAGATATAGCCATTTCCACCTCCCTCAAATCCGCAAGTACATACAAAACGTTGTCCTGCTATAATTACTTTTTGTTTGCTCTTGGTAAGAATTTCTATACCTTCTAATTTCAAAATGTTTTGTAACATAATTTTTGATTTTAAAAATGATTAATTCCGAACATTTTATAGACAGTCAGGATTTTGTCTACTCTTCGCGAATGAGGTTTGTTACTTAAAAGTTCCTAATACTATTTTTTGTTACCCATAACTAAAAAAAGATCGAAATCTTCATGTCTCGATCTTTTTTAATATTCGAATTAGCCTTACATTAATTAAACAGGTTCACCAATTGGTCTGCACAAACTCCTTTACCTTGTAATACAGGATTAATAGGGTTTTAAATCAATTTTACGTAGTCCTCCGGCTCCCGTATATTCTGAAATATATAACGTTTTTGTTCTTTTATTTGCTGCTATACCATTAGGATTACTAAAAGATGCTTCTAGTAATAGTCCATCTACTTGCGCAGCTTCTCCATTACCTGCAATTATTTCAATTTTACCATTCATGGTTACTTTATAAACATAATTTACAGCTATCCCAGTAGCAAAAATAACATCGTTAATTACAGTGATATAACCGATACCAAAATTCTGAATAACGATATCAGGAATATTCGCTATTAGTGAAATTTCACCATTTTTATCGATTGAATAGATGTCAGCTGTATAAAAATTTGCCACGATTACATTTCCCTTACTATCTAAATCAATTCCAACTCCTCCTAATAACCTTGGATCGTTCGCATATTCTATCACTTCACCTGTAGCAGAAATTTTATGTACTGTTGGTACAGTATAATTAGAAATATAAAGATTGTCCTGTCTATCAATTGTCATACTACTAGGCCAACCATCAATTGTAGTAATCACTTCTCTTTCTCCTGTAGGTGTAATTTTTAGAACCTGGCCATTAATCGTATTATTTGCATTGTTTACAAATAAATTTCCTTTAGAGTCTTTTGCTGTACCCATAGGACCAGATAAACCTTGTATTGTGTCTAAGATTCTTCCTCTAGCATCTAACTTAAAAACTCGAGTTCCACTGCCACCAGTATCAACGAATCTGCCATACTCTGAAACGTACACATCTCCATTTCTGTCAACAGATACAGCCCCATTCGCTGCAAAATTGCTGACAATTGTTTCTACTTCTAATTTAGTATCAATACCATCTCCATAACAAGAAATTAGTGCTATTAACACACTGCATAAGGAAATCCATTTGAATGTTCTTTTAAAATGTTTCATAATAATAATTTTAAAGTTTCTCCAATATTAATTCCTAATCACATTACAAATCAACGCTTTGGGCACACTAAGACGTTGTTCTCATTTTTATATGTCCACAAATTGTGGATATATAAAAACTATAATGATCAAGGAGAAATATTCATCTCTAAAACCAAAAATTACAGGTGTATGTCTACATATTATTTTTGAAGTTTATTACTATTGTTTAAGTCCCTCTAACTCTACTATGTTTTCACTTGTTAAAAGTTGAAATTTCATATTATTTTCTTCTTCGATAAACTTGAAATAGATCTCATAAGGAAGTGCAAAAAACTCATTGTTCGATTTTGGATATAGTTTTAGCTTAGGAAAAACATCACTTTCCGTGACAAGCGTATTTCCTGATTTATCAAAAGTTATAGAAAACTCTCTATTAGTAAGATATGTACCTGTATATTTTGACAATAACTCATCTTCTATAGCTATCTCTTGGGGTATTTTATTATCCCAATGAAGACCTTCAATAATATCAATCCCATGAGTCATTATTTCTTTTGTAATAGTATTGGTTATACCTGCACCATTATCACTATTGACAAAGACAATGATTCCGTTTTCACTTTTTGGTAATAAAATAAGTGTTGTAACAACACCTGGATCACCTCCATCATGGTTTAAAACCATCTCATCGTTGGGCAACTCATTATAAACAACCCACCCTAAACCTTGATTACGTTTTTTATTTATTGCGGAATGTGGTTTTACCATTTCATCATAAATAGATTTTTTCAGTATTGTTTGATTCATGATGGCTTGACCAAACAATGCCAGATCTTTTACTGTTAGAATCATATCATCTGCTGCATTAATTTTTTCAGTTTTATGGGGCATTTGATGAAGTATCCCTTTACTATTATACCATTTTGCAAATCTTGTGGTATCACTATCGTTAATCCAACCCATAGTAGCATCTTTCATCTTTAGAGGTTTAAAAACAAGAGAGTCAACAATTTTTTCTAAACCAATACCAAATTTACTCTCTACAGCACGTCGTAGATATTCCATTCCTTCTCCAGAATATTGAAATTTTTCTCCAGGTTTAAAATTAAACTGCAACTTTCCATTTTTCTCATCCCATCGCCAATTCTTAAATCCAGTGGTATGACTTAAGCAATGTCTAGTCGTTATCATTCTAGCAAGACTATCTTCTTTAACATCAGGATCTACATAGAACTTATAAAGTGGTTCGTCAAGATCCCAATTCCCTTGTTCTACTAATTTTAGAACCGTAGTGGCTACAACTGGTTTCGTAATACTGGCAATATTGAATAAAGTGTTTTGGGGTGCTTTGATCCCTTTTTGATGTTCTCCATATACTTTTACAAACTCTATTTCGCCCTTGTTTATAATACCAACACCAACCGATAGTGCTTTATATTCTAACAAAAGATTGGGTATAAGTGAATCTAGTTTTACATTATATTTATCTTTACAAGAGGTCATAATAATACCGAGTAGTATGAAAAAGAATAATGTTACTCTCATATTATAGGTTCTTATGGTCATAACTAATAGCACGTTTTACAATCCAAATAGTATCTTTTCTTTCCCATATAGTAATGAATTTAGCCGTCTCTACTTTTTTATCGTCTACATAAAAGTTGTGCGTCCCTTTTTGAAGAGCTCCATAATCTCCTAAAGCGTGAATCGTATGGGAAACTAATCTTCTAGTAACAGAAAAAGGTTTTGAACATTTATCATTAAATGAGGCTAGTTCCTTTTCTAGAGAAGTGTTTAAACCTGACCGATCATCATAAAATTCTATATCCTCTGTCAAAATAGTTTTAAAAACTTCTTTATTGCATCCGTTAAACCCTACCTGAAAAAGTAAACTGTCCATTTTTCTTATTTTAAATTCTAAAGAAGAAATGTCTTTTTGAGCCATTGTTTTTTTGCGAAAAGAGCATGCTAAAAAGCAGCACAAACATTAATAAAAAAGAGTTTTTGATTTTTGATTTCTTCATTGATTTTATTTTTTGATTAATGACTGATTATTCTTATCCACTCTAAAAATAAAGACTTAAATACTGGACATCTTTTTGATATAATTGCTAGGTGTATCTTCTAATATTGTCTTAAAAGCTTTGTTAAAAGTTGATTTAGAATTAAATCCAGAATCAAACGACAATGCTAAAATAGTATGTTGCTCGTGTTCTCCTTTTTGGATCTTAGCGATGAACTCTTGTAACCTATATTTATTGATGTATTCGTAAAAGTTACACTTATGTATTTTATTTAGAAACCACGATAAATCGTTAGAAGATACTTTTAGTTCTGCAGCTAGTTTTCTGAGGGTAAGATTTGGATTCAGATAAACTTTATCAACAATTAACAAATGCTCTAATGAACTAGTAAGTGTTTCGATTTTATCTTTCCCAAGCCTATCTCTGGTTAGATCTTTTTTGGGATAAAAAATAGGTACTCTAAAAATTTCTGGTTGTTTAAAACTATAAAAACCTACAACATACATTATTACAGGAACACATGACCAAACAACGTTGTAATTAAAATATAGGTTATATACACCCATTCCAAAAGTTATGGTAAGATTTAAAAACCAGCAAAACGTTAGAACAGAAAAAACCGATACTAATGCTATGAGATAAAAATATATTTCTTGATGAAAAGATAGAACTCTTTCTTCTGCTAATCGAAATCTTCGTAACAGCATGAAACATTTCAATATATAAATTGTAAATACAGTGATAATAGAAATTTCTACAATAAAATATGGGATTACGAAGAAACCATCGTAGTACATCTCTAACATTTCATTTCTCGATAAACTGAACGTCCACAATACATATATAAAATGTAATCCCGATGGAATAAACTCTACCCACCTTAGAACAGGCTTCTCTTTAGAACTAACTACCATTCGTCTAACGTATAAATACAATAGTGGTCCAAATAAATATATAGAGCTATCCACAACCATTCCTAACCTAGCTAAAAACTCACTTTCCTTAAAAACAAAATAATACAGTCTTCCAATTAGTATAATAGAAGAAATCAATAGAATAATAGACAAAATGAAATTTGCAGAGCGATTCTTATTTGACAAAAATTGCAATGTAATAGCGAGAAAAATGCCTTGACTAATTCCTAAAAACAATATTAAATCTATAATTCCAAATGAATTCATACACAAGGTTAAGAGTTACCTTTCAAATCTAAGAGAATTTAGAAATATAAGCGACCGATTGGGCACAATCATACCGCTTACTACCTCATCAAAAACACAATGGTATATATTATTTTAAAGATGTAACACTCTTTTTACATCACAAATGATTCACATATTGATTAGGTTTCAGATTGTTATGAAGCAATATTAATTCTTCACTTGACAATCTTTTAGCATTTGAAGCTAACACACATTCCAGTAACTGTTCTTCAGTTCGAATACCAATCACTGAAGAAGTTATAGAAATGTTTTCTAATACAAATTGAATAGCCGTTTGGCACATTGATCTATTATCTTTAGATATGTTTTTCACAAGGTCAATGGTCTTTTTTACTTCTGTAGCAGTATAATTTAAATAGTCTGTTGGCGATTTTCCAGCCAATAACCCTTTGGCTATGGATCCTCTTGTCAGTACTCCAATATTATTTTCTTTTAATAAACGTAGACAGGATTCTTCTGGTCTTCTATCTAAGAGGCTGTATTGCATCATTACACTAGAAATATTACTCCGCTTTACATATTCTCTAATCACATTTGGTCGTATAGAAGAGATCCCGTAGTATCTTATTTTTCCTTCTTTTTTTAATATTTCAAACGCATCTATAGTTTCGTCTATAGGGTCGTCAATAGTACCGCCATGTAGTTGATAAAGATCGATATAGTCAGTTTGTAATCTTCTTAAACTTTCTTCAACCGACTTTATGATATATTCCTTACTAGGATTCCAGTCCCAACCCTTACCGTCTTTACGCGGTTGATTCCCAACCTTTGTTCCAATGAGTACCTTATCTCTAAAATCTTTAACTGCATTGCCTAACATTAACTCGTTTTGACCATGTTGATATAAATCAGCAGTATCAAAATAATTAATTCCTTTATCAAAAGCCTGATGGATTAATTTTTCTGTAATATCCAAATCTTCTTGTAAAGACATACATCCAAAAGACACCTCACTAATCTTCAATTCGGAATTACCAAGTTTATGATAGTTCATTTCTTTGATCTTATTAAATTAAATACTGTTAAAAATGATAAAAAGCATCCTCCAGATGTTCAATTCTAGTTCCTAGTTTATTCTTTATAATTGCAACAATATCAAAACGGACTTCTACATCCAGATCATTCTGCACTACATAATGATCAATTGCTTTTACCAATAACTGTATTTGTTTTGGTTTTACAAAATCCTGAGGATCTCCAAATTCGGGAGTGCTTCTGGTTTTTACTTCTACAACTATAATAGTATCTCCTTTTTGGGCAATAATATCAATTTCAGCTTTCAGGTATCTATAATTCGTTTCCAGAATATTATATCCATGTTTCTGTAAAAACGCTACTGCTAATTTTTCACCTTCTTTGCCCAATGTATTGTGCTCTGCCATACTAAATATATTTAAGCGTTACGGAATCCTGACTCATTTCTATAGAAACTTCAGATCCTAGAACTAATGCTCTATTATCTTCTATATGACCCATCGGGAAATCAAAAACCACAGGAAAATCATACCCTTTTACAATATCTAATATAATTTCCTTAGCATTTTTTCCAAAAGAAATATTATTGTCGTGCATTTTGGTCATACCTCCAACAATCAACCCCTTTAATTCATCAAAATATCCATTACGTTTCAGATTCTGTAACATTCTATCAATATGGTATAAATATTCATCTAGGTCTTCGATACAAAGTATTTTACCTTTGGTATCTATAGAAGAGACCGAGCCACATAAAGCATATAAAATCGACAAATTTCCACCAATAAGTGTTCCCTTACAGTTTCCAGATCTATTATTTTTTGAAACTGGAATGACATAATCCTTGGGTTTTCCAAATAAAGCACTCTTTAACGATTTTCTTGAGTCTTCCGTAGCTTTATGAATATCAACAGGCATTGCTGCGTGTATCGTAGCTATATTAAAATTATGAATATGAGTGTGTAATACCGTAATATCAGAATATCCAATAATCCACTTGGGATGTTTTATGAAGATAGAAAAATCCAACAAATCTATTATTCTTACTGTACCATAACCGCCTCGTGCACACCAAATAGCTTTGATTTCGGGATCATCTAGCATCTTCTGAAAATCCAGCCTTCGCTCTTCATCGGTTCCTGCAAATTGATTGTTTTCTAAGCCAATGGTGTCACCAATAACGGGTTCTAAATCCCATTTTTTTAAAATCTCAATGGCTTCATCAATTTCTTTTTTTATAATTTTTCTTGCAGTAGAAACTATAGCTATTTTATCTCCTTTTCTTATAAAATCAGGCTTCAACATTTCTTAAAATTTCATTTTATGATACTAATTAACAAATGTTTTCGTTCTAAACTATTATATTACAGTGAAAATCGTCCCTTAACACTAATAAACCTATTGCCTATGATCTCTGATACTTCTTGTAACTTAGCATCCTTGGACCCCTATGTTCCCACATCCGAGAACCCCTGGAATGTCAGTAAAATTAATCATTTATACCGTCGTGTTGCTTTTGGAGCTACGAAGACTCAAGTAACTGATGCTTTAAACCAAAACGATCCATCAGCATTAGTAGACTCTTTAATTGATGCCGCTATTGCGTTGGCTCCTAATGCTGCTCCGGAATGGGGTTTCTGGAACCGAGATCAATTCGAAGCTGCAGAAGAAGCTAATGAAGATAATGATATCAATTTTTACCAAGATGAAGGTAAAAGACAAATGATATATGATTTCCTTCAAAACGGATTAAGAGACCGATTAACGCTTTTTTGGAGTAATCATTTTGTGACCGAAGATCAAGTATACAGAAGTCCTGCTTATCAATATCAATATTATAATCTTCTTCAGCTACACTCACTTGGTAATTTTAGACAATTTGTATATGATATAGGTATTTCTTCTTCTATGTTGGTTTATCTAAATGGTGACGAAAACACTAGAGATAGACCTAATGAAAATTATGCTCGAGAATTGTATGAGTTATTTACACTTGGAGTGGATAATGGATACAATGAAAACGATATTATCGAAACCGCCAAAGCCATTACAGGTTGGGTAGAGACCAATGATATTCCGTGGGGACCTATAACCTTTAATCCAGCACGGTTTAGTAATGATACTAAAGATATTTTTGGGCAAACTGCTAATTTTGGGTATTACGGTCTTGGCAGTCCAGATGATATAGTTGCTCACCTATTTACGCAAAGACAAACCCTAATTGCCAATTATATCTGTGGTAAATTATACACCTACTTTGTAAGCTCTACTTGTAATGAAGCAATTGTAGCGCAAATGGCACAGACATTTATTGATAATAATTTCGAGATTGCACCTGTACTCCGTCAACTATTTAAAAGTGAACATTTTTTTAACATAGAAGCAATCGGTGCAATTATTAAAAGTCCTATTGATTTATTTGTTTCCTTTTTTAACGAATTACATTTCGAGTCGCCACCTACACTGGATTCGCTAAATTCCTTATTAGGTAGAACCACTACCATAGGACAAGAGGTGCTTAATCCAATTGATGTAGAAGGTTGGCAAGGAAATGAAGACTGGATTAGTCCGGATTATTTAATTGGTAGATGGGAAGGTGTTCAAAACATTCTTAATACTTCTTACTCCCAAAATCAGGCACAATTTAGTCTATTCCTAGATCAATTACCTATCGGAACCTTAGCAGATGGTTTCGTAAATAATACTTTACAAGGCGAACAGGTAAACGTCGTGGTAAAAGCAATTCTAGATTATTTTCTACCTAGAGGATTAGAAGATCAAACGTTGTTTGATGAAGCCTTAGCTATTTTTAAGGAATTTTATCCAGAGAATTATTACGAACCAGATGCAGTAGCTCCTTTTCTTTGGACCTTAGATTTACCGGGAGTTTCCGATCAATTTTATGCGCTACTTAGTCATATCGATGAATTGCCTGAATTCCAACTTAAATAATAAACCTATGTGTGATACGCATCAGCCCAACAATATAAAAGCAACAAAAACAACCTCCAAAGAAGGAGTTTGTAATCCAGACGAACATAAAAAATGGAATCGTAGATCTTTTTTACAAGCGTTAGGACTTGTAGGTGGTGGATCTATGATGTTAGCAAATACTAACCTTACTGTTTCTAGACCTTCACCATTATCCCAAGCCTTAAGTCAGGCTGAAACCGATAACATATTAATTATTTGCAGATTTGGAGGAGGAAATGATGGTTACAATACCATTATTCCTGTAAATCAATACGATATTTATGCAAATGCCAGACCCCTAATTAAAATTCCTCCTAGTGAATTCATAAACTTAGAAGAAAATGAATATGCCATGCCTAAACCCATGAATAAGTTAGAAAACTTATGGGGAGATGGACAGATGAAAGTGGCTCACGGAGTAGGTTATGAAGACCAAACATTATCTCATTTTAGAGGAACTGATATTTGGGCAAATACGAATCTGACTGAAGAAGAGCGATCTGGTTTTATGGGTAGATATTTTCAGAGATTATATCCTAGTTACATAACCGATCCACCACCAAGTCCACCATCTATTCAGATTGGTAGTCTTGGAAATCTAATTTTTAGAGGCCCGGAAAATGATTTCTCATTTGCAATTTCGGACCCTGGGCGATTAGAGCAATATATCGAAAGTCAGGGATACAGCTTAGATCCTGCTCCTGATTGTACCTATGGTGATCGATTAAACTTTATAAGAGAAAGCACCAATGTAACCTACACCTATGCTGAAGCAATTTTTGATGCCTTTAACCGATCCACTGATTTTGGAGGATATTTAGAAGATGATAGTTTCGCGAGACAAATGCGAATTGTTGCTCGTTTAATAAAAGGAAATCTTGGGACTAAAGTTTATATGGTTACGCTTGGGGGATTTGATACTCATAACAATCAAATACAAAGACACCAACAGTTACTAAATTCTTTTTCTGAAGGGATTAGTAATTTTTATGCCGATCTACAAGCTTCTGGATGGGATGATAAAGTATTGACTATGACAATCTCTGAGTTTGGAAGAAGGCTGGTAGAAAATGGTTCTTTAGGAACAGATCACGGTACGGTTGCTCCTATGATGTTTTTTGGAACAGGGCTTAATGGTAACGGCTTCATTGGAGAACACCCTGAACTTCCGACAAACCCATCAGTAGGATATAATGCTGAACAAACAAATGACTTTAGACAAATCTATTCTACTGTAATGAAAGAATGGTTATGTATCCCTGCAGATACAGTAAACCAGGCATTACTTGGTGCAGAGTTTGAATCATTGGATCTAGGATTTACTTGTGGTGGCGTTAGTCCCAATATACCTGGAGATGGAGAAACACTCTCGCATATAGTAACCTATGATGGAGGTCAAACTTTTATTAATATTAATAATCCAGAAACGACTCATGTAGACATTACATTGTTCAATATCATTGGGCAAAAAGTAGCCACATTAAGAAATGAAATGCTTCTGGAAGGAGATCACATTATAGATGTAAAAGAATCTGCCGGAACCAGATTAAGTACTGGTCAATATGTATATAGAATTGAAACTGGAACAGGTGAATTTAGTAGATCACTGATGATTTCCTAGAAAGAAAAAATACTTCTTTTTTTAAAAAGCTCTGGTTATCAATAACCGGAGCTTTTTGTTTTAGCACAAATTCAAAGATTAAACAACAAGCCTCTCTTTTTAAGACAATTATAAGTTATTTTAATACTTTTTAACATTCGAAAAATTATTAAAATAACGAATACTCATTGACCAGCAGCGTATACTAAAAGTACACGTATATTCATTCCCTAAATTCATAAGTTTAAGTCAATTTTGATAGTAAGTAGAAGGGTTCTCTTCTTACAATAAACAAAATCAAAATTTTTCATAATAATGGCTAAATGTTTCTTAATAAGAAACTAATTATCAAATAATTACGTTCCAAAAATTAAACTAATACAATATTCTTAACTAACACAAATTCTTATGATGACAACAAATACTTCGTGTAATGTTGCTTCATTAAATGTCTATTCTCCAACTAATACAAATCCCTGGAATAGACAAAAGATTAATCATTTGTATAGAAGACTTGGTTTTGGCGCTACTCCTGAAATGGTAGACAGCGCTCTTAATCAAAGCCCTTCGAATTTAATTGATAGTCTTATTGATGAAGCTTTGAATCTAAACCCAACTCCAGCACCTGAATGGGGGTATTGGATAAAAGATGACTTTGATGCCACACCAGAAAATCCTTTTTCATATAGAAGGGATTGGAAAAATCAAATGGTAGCAGATATGTTTCAAAATAATCTCCGAGATCGTCTTACCTTATTTTGGAGTAATCATTTTGTAACAGAAGATAACACATATCAAAGTCCTGCTTATATGTTTCAATATTACAATCTACTACAATTTCATTCGTTAGGTAATTTTAAGGACTTTACTTCAGATATAGGACTTTCTTCGGCCATGTTAATTTACTTAAATGGATATCAAAACACAAAAAATAGGCCTAACGAGAATTACGGAAGAGAACTTTATGAACTTTTTACTTTAGGAGTAGACAATGGATATACACAAAATGATATTGTAGAGACTGCAAGAGCATTAACCGGTTGGAATGAAAGAGAACAACGTTGGGGAGCCATCACTTTTGACAATAACAAATTTGATAATGAAAATAAAATAATTTTTGACCAAGAAGGTAACTGGGATTATAATGATGTTATACGGATTTTGTTTGAGCAAAGACCCGCGCAAATTGCAAAATTTATTTGTGGTAAATTCTATCGCTATTTTGTTAGTCCTTCTGTGAATGAAGATATTGTTGATCAACTTGCACAGACTTTTCTGAACAACAACTTCGAAATTGCACCAGTATTAAGACAATTATTTAAAAGTGAACATTTTTTTGACGAAAAGAGTCAAGGTGTACTTATTAAAAGTCCCGTTGATATACAAATCAATTTCTTTAAAGATCTAAATTTCGAATTACCTGCGGATTTTGAATTTAATAACAAAATAAGAGGTGGATGCACAGAATTAGGGCAAGATTTACTTAAACCGACGGATGTAGCAGGTTGGCAAGGAGATAAAGATTGGATTGATTCCAGTACGTTAACCACAAGATGGGATAGAATTGGTTGGTATTTATGGAGATCGTGGAGACATAATGAAGAACAGTTTAGAACACTTGCAATAAACATTATGGGTAGTGATTCTAACGATGTGGAGCTTGTGTCCAAATCTATATTAGATAACTTCCTTTCTAAAGAGTTACTAAGTGACACAGAATATAGTCAGGGATTGGAAATTTTTAAAGATCAGGTTCCTGAAAACTATTTCGAAGATGGTACCTGGAATCTTAATTGGGATGCCGCTCCCAGACAAGTCTATAGACTATTAGAATTTCTTATAACAATTCCCGAATTCCAACTTAAATAGAAAAATCATGTGTGATACTCATTATAAAAACTTCACTCCTAAGCCTGATAGTTGTAATAATCAGGAGCATAAAAAATGGAACAGACGCTCATTTCTACAAGCTTTAGGTATTGTAGGCGGAGGAACTGTAGCGTTTGCGAATACAGCGTTATCCGTATCAAAACCCTCACCTCTATCAGCTGCGCTAAACCAATCAGAAACGGATAGAGTACTTATTATTGTTAGACTTAAAGGAGGTAATGACGGATTAAATACCGTCATTCCAATAAACCAATACGATGCGTATGCTAACGCGCGTCCTAATATAAGAATACGACAAAATCAGTTATTTAATCTTAATGACGATTATGGAATGCCTAATTACGCCAATAAATTCGAGCGATTATGGGGTGATGGTAAAATGAAAATAGTTCATGGTGTTGGATACGAAGAAAGTGCCTTATCGCATTTTACAGGTTCTGACATTTGGGCAACTTCTGATGTAACCGATCAAGAAGAAACCGGCTGGATGGGACGATATTTTGAAAAACTCTATCCTGATTATTTACTAAGTCCTCCAGAACGTCCTGCAGCGATCCAAATTGGAAGCAGCGGTAATCTCATTTTTAATGGAGAGCAAAATAACTTTGCTTTTTCTGTGGCTGATCCTAAGAAACTCTTTGAAATTGCTCAAAACGGATCTCTTTATGATTTAAGTAATCTTCCGGATTGTACACATGGAGAAAAAGTAGGATACCTAAAAGGTGTCGCTAATACTACATTTACCTATGCAGGTGTCATTAATGATGCCTATGAAAGCACATCTGACTTTGGAAATTATCCCGATAATAGATTGTCACAACAATTAAGTGTGGTTTCTAGACTAATAAAGGGTAATTTAGGAACTAAAGTGTATTTTGTGACTCTAGGTGGTTTTGATACTCATAATGATCAGTTAAATAGACAGGAACAGCTTCTTACTCAACTATCAGAAACAATGTCTCATTTTTATGATGATCTTAAAGATGCAGGATGGGATGATAAAGTTGTTGCTATGACTATTTCAGAATTTGGAAGAAGGGTAAAAGAAAATGGATCTCGTGGAACGGATCACGGTACTGCTGCACCGATGATGCTTTTTGGAACTGGATTAGACGGCAATGGTCTTATCGGGGAGCATCCTGATTTATCTAACTTGAATAGAAACGGAAACCTATACAACACTAACGATTTTAGACAAGTCTATGCTTCTATGATGAAAGAATGGTTATGTATAGATGGTAATGTTGTAGATCAAGTTCTTCTAGATCAAGAATATAATGCTCTCGACTTAGGCTTTAATTGCAGTAGTCTTGGCACCGATAACGAAATTCCTGATTTTCAAACCTTCAGTCATACCGTCACTTATACCGGTAGTCAATCTTTTCTTCATATAAATAATGCCCAAGTAGGTCACGTTAATATTGACTTATATAGCATTACTGGGCAAAAAATAGCAACATTAAAAAATGAAATCCTCTTAGAAGGAGAACATGTCATTAATGTAAAAGAAGCAGCTAAGACTAGATTATCTGAAGGCTTTTATGCGTATAGAATAACAAAAGGTAAACAACAATATAGCAAACCGGTAATGATTTTATAACTGGATTCAACATCCTATTTTATGTTAGACAGTATCGGATTAATTTCTGATACTGTTTTTTATTTTTATGTGTAAAAGACCCTCTAATACCTTTAGCAATTGCACATTATTTAAGTTTTACATTAATTAAATAAAGCCTTCTTATTTTATCTCAGTGTTTAGTACCTTTGTGCCTCATTTTTAAAAGCATTATGAACGCACCTAAGAGATATACAATTACATCAGCCTTACCATATACAAACGGACCTATTCATATTGGACATTTAGCAGGAGTTTACGTGCCCGCAGATATCTATTCCAGGTATCTTAGAATCACTGGGAATGATGTAGCATTTATTTGTGGTAGTGATGAGCATGGTGCGGCTATCCCAATGCGTGCAAAAAAAGAAGGAGTTTCTCCTCAGGTAATTATAGATAAGTATCACGCAATCATCAAAAAATCTTTTGAAGACTTCGGAATTACTTTCGATAATTACTCCAGAACCTCTGCCCCTATTCATCACGAAACAGCTTCAGAGTTTTTTAAAAAATTATATGAAGATGGAAAATTTATTGAAGAGACATCAGAACAATTATATGATGCAGAAGCAGATCAGTTTCTTGCAGATAGATTTGTAACTGGTACTTGTCCAAAGTGCGGAAACGAAGAAGCGTATGGTGATCAGTGTGAAAATTGTGGTAGTTCATTAAACGCAACAGATTTAATAAACCCGAAATCGACTATCTCTGGAGCAAAACCAACATTAAAACAAACGAAGCATTGGTTTTTACCATTAGATCAATATGAAGATTTTTTGAGAGAATGGGTATTAGTTGGGCATAAAAAAGATTGGAAAACAAATGTATATGGCCAGATTAAATCATGGGTTGATGATGGATTAAGACCAAGAGCAGTTACTCGTGATTTAGATTGGGGAATTCCTGTTCCTGTAGAAGGTGCAGAAGGAAAAGTATTATATGTTTGGTTTGATGCACCGATTGGATATATTTCATCTACAAAAGAATGGGCAGCCAGAGAAGGAAAAGATTGGGAACCTTATTGGAAAGATAAAGATACAAAGCTTGTACATTTCATTGGAAAAGATAATATCGTATTTCACTGTATTATTTTTCCAAGCATGTTAAAAGCAGAAGGAAGTTATATTTTACCAGAAAATGTGCCTGCTAATGAGTTCTTGAATTTGGAAGGAAATAAACTCTCTACTTCTAAAAACTGGGCTGTTTGGTTACACGAATATTTAGAAGATTTTCCTGATAAACAAGATGTATTAAGATATTCTTTAACAGCTAACGCTCCAGAAACTAAGGATAATGATTTCACTTGGAAGGATTTTCAGGATAGAAATAATAACGAATTAGTAGGTAATTTTGGAAATTTTATCAATCGTATAGTTGTATTGACAAACAAATACTATAATGGTGTAGTTCCTGCTCCAAACGAATTTTCTGAAGTAGATCTACAAACGTTGACTGAATTAAAGGCATACCCAAGTGTTATTAGCAGTTCTATAGAGCGATATCGATTTAGAGAAGGATCTCAGGAGTTGCTAAATGTTTCTAGATTAGGTAACAAATACTTAGCGGACGAAGAGCCTTGGAAATTAATGAAAACCGATCCAGAACGTGTAAAAACTATTATGTATGTTGGTTTACAGGTTGCAGCTGCCTTAGCTACCTTATCAGAACCGTTTTTGCCTTTCACTTCTCAGAAATTAAAAAACATGCTAGCGGTTAACTCCAATGAACTGGAGACGCTTTGGAACGAAATTGCAACTAAAGAAGTATTACTTCCTGCAGGTCATACTATAGAAAAAGCAGAACTATTATTTTCTAAAATTGAAGATGCTGATATCCAAAAGCAATTAGACAAACTAGAGGCTACTAAAAAAACCAACGAAGCTGAAAATAAAATTATCGAACCACAAAAGTACACAGCAACTTTTGAGGATTTTACTAAAATGGACCTAAGAGTAGGAACTATTATAGAAGCAGAGAAAATGCCAAAAGCTAAAAAACTATTAGTGCTTAAAGTAGATACAGGAATTAATGTTAGAACGATCGTTTCAGGTATTGCAGAACATTTTAAACCAGAAGATCTTATTGGTAAAAAGGTAACAGTACTCGTAAATCTAGCTCCTAGAAAATTAAGAGGCGTAGAAAGTGAAGGTATGATCCTTATGACAGAAACTCCCAATGGAAAACTAGTATTTCTGAACCCAGATGAGGATGGAGTGAATCCTGGAGCTGTGATTAGTTAAAATATAGTACAACACTAGTTACTTAAATTTTTTCTTCTATATCTTTTCTAAGGTCTAATTTTCTAAAGGCTGGTGAAATAATAGACGTAAAAATAACAGTTAATAGTGTCATACTTCCACCAAATACAACAGCAGTTACAGTGCCCATGTATTTAGCAGTAATGCCACTTTCAAAGGCACCTAGCTCGTTTGAAGATCCTACAAACATGGAATTTACAGAAGATACTCTCCCTCTCATATGATCAGGGGTTTTAAGCTGTAGTATGGTTTGCCTTATTACCATTGAAATTCCATCTGTAATTCCACTAAAAAACAAAGCAATCACTGAAATCCAAAAAACAGAAGAAACACCAAAAACTATAATACTCACTCCAAATCCAAAAACAGCTACTAATAACTTGATACCCGCTTTTTTATTAATCGGAAAATAAGCTGTGGTAAACATAATTATAAATGCTCCTACAGCTGGAGCGGCTCTTAAAACACCAAAACCTTGAGGCCCAACTTTGAGAATATCCTGAGCAAAAACAGGCAATAATGCAATAGCACCTCCAAAAAGGACAGCAATCATATCCAAAGTAAGAGCCCCCAAAACTGCTTTGGTCTTAAAAACGAATCTTAATCCTTCTTTCAAACTTTTAAATACAGGTTCCCCTATGTTGGGATTCATTATTGGTTTTTTAGGGATCTTAAACAAACAAATGAAAGCTAGTGTAGCCCAACCAACAATAACTAACATCGACCAATGCACATCAATCAAACCAATAGTAAATCCAGCAAGTGCTGGGCCAGCTACAGCTCCAATTTGCCATGTGGAACTACTCCAAGTAGCAGCATTAGGGTATATCTTTTTGGGAACTAATAATGCCAGAAGAGAAAATATCGTGGGACCTAAAAAAGCTCTTACAATACCTCCTAAAAAGACAAGAAAGTAAATTCCATATAAGATAGTAGATTCAGGCAGCGAACTCCTAATACTAGGTAATGTCAATAGAAACAAACCTAAACTAATTGCCAAAAACCCTAAAATACATATTAGTAGTAAACCTTTCTTCTCTTTTTGATCAACAATATGGCCAGCAAATAAAGCCAAAGACACGGCAGGAACTATCTCCATTAGTCCAATGATACCTAAAGAAAGAGGATCTTTTGTGAGACTATACACTTCCCATTCGATTACTATAAACTGCATAGTCCAAGCCATCACCAACGATAACCGTATCAATAAAAAAATAGTAAACTCTTTATATCGTAATGCTGAGTATGGATCATTTTTCATTAAAAAGGCGATTAGTTTTTTAACAAAGATAGTATCTTCGTCTACAAAATATAGCCAATTGTTATCTTATCTGAAATGGCCAAAATACCATAGTATCCATTATACAAACTTGTATTAATAGTATGGTTTTTGATGATTAAATATGTGATATCGCCTAAACTATTGACATATAAAGCAACTTATTAAAAAAATGAAACGATATATAATACTCATTAACTTACTATCCATATGCTTTTTCTCCAAGGCACAAGAGAAAGTATTTGAATTAAAAGATAGTTTTGTAAAATTTCAGTCTAATAAGGAATCTTATGCATTACCAAATCAGCTTACTGGTGATTTAATGCTTCTATTAGAAGAAGGTAGACAGTTTCGCGCACATTTGCTAGATAACGGCTACACCAATACATCTAAGATTTCTACCAAAACAATCCCTTCTAAATACAGATACATCCTAGGATATAATATTGAAGGAAATACATATTCCATTTTCTTCAGTGATAGTTGGAGTACTAAATTTGGAGTTCAAACTTTTGACTTTGACACAAAAACTGCTAAAAACACATTTTTAGACTTTAAAATTAAAGGAGAGAAATATGTAGAAAGTGTTGTTTACAACAACAAAATTCATGTAATCACCATTACAAAAAAATCATCGGATCTGAATATTTACACTTTTGACAAACAATTTATACCTACTAAAAATACAGTTTCTTTAAAAGAATTAGAATATCCTAACCCTAGAAGCAGAAATCACACCATAAATGCATACTATCTGTTACTTTCTGATACAGGAGGAATTTCTCGTTCTGTTATAGATATTGAAAAAATCGAAGGAAGCAACCCTAACGTTATTGAAACTACTTCAAAAGAAAACAAGTTATATCAGTTTAACAATCAATTGGTTTTTAGTTTTGACTATAATCATAAGAAAACTCAATTGTGCTTTATTGATTTAGAGACTTTTGAAACCGTTGTGAAATCTTATGATAAGCCATCTAATACTGAAGAGGGATATCGTAAAAGTAATTCTTATATATTCGATAATAAGCTTTTTCAGATCGCCAGTTCCAATCAAAAAATGAAATTTACTGTATTGGATCTTAAGACTGAAAAAATGATTAAAGAATATAAAGTAACTAAAGAAGATACGATTCGATTTAAAAATTCGCCTATCATTCAGGAAGGAGGAGGTATACTTCCTGGTTTTTCAGAGAATAGAGTTAGAGAAATGGAAAAAACATCCAAATATCTTAGGAAAATCTCTTCCTCTGATTTAGGGATATCCGTGTACAAAGTAGATAATGCTTATAATATCGTACTTGGGGGCACAAAAGAAATTACTACTAGCAATGGATATACTGGAATTAATGGATTTGGTGGTGGATTTGGTATGGGAGGTACTGTTGGTGGTTCTACTGTTGCGTGGATAGGCTTTAATCCAACCTTCTATAACTATAGTAGTTATACAACCACAAAGTCTACATATATCAACTGCCTGTTTGATAATAACTTTGATCATATCCAAGGAGATATTAAGAAAAATGGCTATGATCGACTATTTGAATTTGAGGACAATTTAGATATCAAAACCAAAGCGGTTAATATCTTTTTACACAAGGACAGGTTACATTATGGTTTCTTCGATCCCAATAAAAGAACCTATGAATTATACAGCTTTAAAGAATAGTCCTCTACATTAAAAATAATCTATTAGTACATAAAATAACTATAAAAAGATGGTCTGACTCTTATGTCCCATATAAACCATAAGATTTAAAAAACATATATCGTATATAATTAATCATATGTATACGTTCGCTACCTTACCTTATTTATATTTTTACGAGAATTAAAACTCTCAAAAAAATCATAAATCAGATATCGGAAAACAAATGAAAAAAAGTATTTTAATCATCTCGTTGTTATACATAAATGTCACAAGTGCACAGTTTGAAATCAATTTTGAATCCTTAATGGATCAAAATGTCGTTTCTAATACAGACAAACTAATCTCTTATAGGGATTCAAACCCTAAAGTTAAAGGGATCAATACATCAGGAAATGTTGTAAAAGTAATAGAATTACCAGGAGCCGAATATTGGGGTTCTACAATAGTTGATAAGTTTCAAAGAAAGGTAAATTTTAAAAATGGAAGATATTTCAGTGTTGATTTTCTTTCCCCTAAATCAAAGGGAATGATCACTCTAAAATTTGGAAAAGATATCGAAAAAGATTTTATCTATTCAGGAAAAGCAAACACTTGGCGCAGAGCTGTTTTTAATTTTTCAAATATTTCAAAATCTACTACTTCTCTAAAAATTGAAATATTCTTTGACTTGAAAGATTATAGCGATCCTTCTACATTTACTGATAAAAATATGTCCGAAGAAGTCTTTTGGTTTGACAATATTCGACAAAGCAAGCGTAGAATACGTAAAAAGAGATAAGCTCTAATTTTATATTTATTAGATCCAGCTTAATTATACACAACATTTTATATCTAATTTATAATTAACGTTCATATTACTTGAGTATTTTCATATTCAAATCTACCCCCAACAACTTGATTTTTCAAATAACTATTGTGTTGTTTTGCCCCTAACATGGATCTTAAAACATCTTAATAGTGTAGCTTGATATCATTCTTAAAAGATAAAATAAAAATTTAGTTCACAGGGAATAGAGTATATTTGATTTAAAAAGACAGGTCATGTTAGTACTCATGAAATGGATGATCAATTAATATAAATTTTTCATGCTCAAAATAGCATATCATCCTATATATAAACATCCTTTACCAGAAGGGCATCGCTTTCCGATGATCAAATATGAATTATTACCTAAACAATTACTTTATGAAGGTACTTGTATAGAAGAGAATTTTTTTACACCCCAAATACCTGATTCTCGCCATATTTTGGCAATTCATACTCAAGAATATTATAATGAACTTACGAAACTCACCTTAGATCGCAAGGCTATTCGCAAAATAGGTTTTCCATTGTCACAAGAATTGGTGGATCGAGAAGTAATCATTGCTGATGGCACCATTAAAGCTTCAGAATATGCGTTACAACATGGAATCTCTATGAATATCGCAGGTGGAACGCATCACGCGTATACTGATCGTGGTGAGGCTTTTTGCTTATTAAATGATCAAGCGATTGGAGCAAAATATTTATTGCAAAAGCAATTGGCAAAAAAAGTATTAATACTTGATCTGGATGTACATCAGGGTAACGGAACTGCAGAGATATTTGAGAATGACGATGATGTATTTACATTCTCGATGCATGGAGCAAGTAATTACCCTTTTAAAAAAGAACAATCCGACTTAGATATTCCTCTTGATAATGGAACTGAAGATGTGGATTATTTAAAAACCCTAAAAGAAATCCTTCCCCAACTTATAGAAAAACAAAAACCAGATTTCATTTATTATCTCTGTGGTGTAGATATTTTGGATTCGGATAAACTAGGTAAATTGAGTTGTACGATTAATGGCTGTAAAGAAAGAGATCGTTTTGTACTGCAAACTTGCAAGGATCTATCGATTCCAGTAATGTGTTCTATGGGTGGTGGATACTCCGCTGATATCAAAATCATAATTGATGCACATGCAAATACCTTTAGATTAGCTCAAGAAATCTATTTCTAAGATAATTGAAAATCAAAAAATGCTAAAACTGTAAGTATTATAATACAACCTGTAGACATAATAAACCTACATATAAACAATTTCAACACTTCCCTTTAACAAATTCGCAAGTACCATAGCGTTTTAGTGCATAAAAAACTAAAAACCAATACAGTTAAAAGTTTTTTGATAAAAATTCCATTTATACAAAATAGAATCAATAACGAAATACTAAAAGTTTTTACGCAATCGTTATAGATGTTTATTAACCGTAACACAAATCATCAAAATGAAAAGTTTTTACATTACCCTATTGTGTGCATTACTTATATGCATCAATGCTACCTCACAAACCGATAATTGCGAAGGCAATTGGTTATCTACTAGTGGCAATAAACTGCTTGACTCCGATGGAAATGAAGTAATTCTAGCTGGAGTTAACTGGTTTGGTTTCGAAACTCAAATAAGTATCCCTCACGGATTATATGCTAGGGATATTGAAGGGATGTTGCAGCAGACAAAAGATTTAGGATTCAATTGTCTTAGAATTCCTTGGCATAATATGATGCTAAGAGACGGTGCTACTTTTCAAGAAGCAAATTACTGGGTAAAAGATCCTTATACATATGACGGAACACCAGAAAACGGCCCATATTCTAATTTAGGGCTTCAAGGGCTTACGAAACCTATTGAGGTTATGGATTATTTGATCCAATGGTGTCAGGATAATGATATGAAAGTTATATTAGACTGTCATTCCAGAAACCCTGATGCATATTTAGTTGAAAAACTATGGTATACTGAAAACGTATCAGAAGAACAATGGATTGAGGACTGGGTATTTATGACGAATAGATATAAAGACTTTGATGCCGTAATTGGTATGGATATCAATAACGAACCTAATGGAAAAATAGATAACCCTGAAGGAGCTCGTTGGGGAACCAATGACCAATATGATTGGAGATTGGCTGCAGAAAAATGTGGAAATGCCATTTTAGCAGCGAACCCAAATGTATTGATTATGGTAGAAGGTATTGAAGCTTACAATAAACCAGATGGTACCGAAACTTCTTACTGGTGGGGAGGAAACCTACAAGGTGCTCGAGATTTTCCTGTAAGACTTAGTGATCCTACAAAATTAATGTATTCTCCGCACGAATATGGCCCAACAGTATTTGCTCAAGAATGGTTTACAGCGGCAGATTTTCCAGATAATATGCCAGGGATATGGGAAGAACAATTCAATTTCTTAAATACAGAGGGAACCTCGCCTCTACTTATTGGAGAATTAGGAATTAAAGGACAAGGAGGATTAGATGAAATCTGGTTCCAGAAATTTATAGACTTTATTAAAGAGAAAAAACTACATTTTACATTTTGGGCATTAAACCCTAATTCTGGAGATACAGGTGGTATATTTGATAATGATTGGAGTACGGTGGTTCAATGGAAAATGGATTATTTACAACCAATTTTATCAAATCCAATCCCTAACTGCTCTGCAGGTAACGTATTAAGTATAAATGATCTATCAGATATTTCATTTAGCGTATATCCGAATCCTGCAACCCAAATAATAAACTTTAGCTTTAAAGAAGGAACTATTGCATCAATAGGTATTTATGATCTTAACGGAAGAGAAATAAGCGTACTTGATGACAATGAAGTATTGTCTTCTAACAGCTATACATATGATGTTTCTAAACTAGCTTTAGGGATGTATTTGTCTAAGGTTACTCTTGCAAATTCGAAAGAAACTTTCACTAAAAAAATACTTATTCAATAACAGACTTTATTAAACTAATATGTAAAAGCAACTAGTTACCGAACTAGTTGCTTTTTTGTTTATGATGCTTAGGAAATAAGCCTAGACAGAAGCCGTTTACAAACGATTAAGTCGGATTATTGTATCTTGCTGATTTAAATATAACACAATGCAAAAAGACTGTCCGGAATGTGGTGAAAAAATTATCGGTCGAGCCGATAAAAAATTCTGCAGTGATTACTGCAGAAATGCTTTTAACAATAAAATTAATAAGGATAGTAAAAATCTAGTAAGAAATATTAATAATCGCCTCAGAAAAAACTATAGGATACTAGAAGAACTCAATCCCAACGAGAAAACAAAAACTACAAAATCAAAACTTATCGCCAAAGGCTTCGATTTTCAACATTTTACAAGTATTTACACAACTAAAGTCGGTACGATATATTATTTTGTATATGATCAAGGGTACCTTCCGCTAGAAAATGAATATTACGCTTTAGTTAAAAGAAATAGCTAGTATGCATATACTTAACATTTTAAAACTTGATTTGGGAAACGGAGGTTTCTTTTTTATTTTCCTCTTTGGAGTTATTATATTTCTAATTTTTTCGCGAATTTACAGTAAGAAAAACAGAATACTCCGGAAATTAAAGGAGTATCCTTTCAAGAAAATTCAACTCTGCAAAGAAAATGAATATATAAAAATCAAAGGGAAAGCTTTTCCTATTAATGAACCTTTTATATCTCCTATCGGAAAAAGGAAATGCTTGTATTATAAAATACAGGTAGAAGAAAAAAGAAGCAACGGAAAAAGCAGCTCCTGGAGAACCATTATTAAAGAAGAGAAATTTCAGGACTTTATCATTGAAAGTCAGGGTGATAAAGCTATAGTCTCTACAAAAATTCCGAAAAGCGCTAAAACTGTTTATCTTAATCAAGACGTAGAATATACATCAGGAACCTGGAATGACCCCCCAAATTTTTTGGATCAATATTTAAAATCTCACGGTAAAGATAGTACTGGATTATTTGGTTTTAATAAAAGCATACGTTATCGAGAAGGAGTCATAGAAATAGGAGAAAAAATCACAATATTGGGTACAGGAAACTGGAAAGAGTCCGATCAAAATCTTGATCGATACTCTTCTAAAAGTTTATATATATCTGGTGATAGTGAAAACAAACTAATCATAACAGATGATCCTAAGGCACAAGAGTTAAAAAAGAAATAAAACCTACTTGTCTCTCCAATTCTGGCTATTCATTTTTAGGGCTGCTTTCATTACGTCCTTTTGACTAATCTGCCCTACTAGCTTGCCATCTTCTAAAATTGGAAATCGTCTTCTTTTAGTTTCTAAAAACTTATTTGCAGCATCAAAAATACTAATGTTTCCATCGATGGTCTCCACATTTTTTACCATAAACCTTTCTACATTAGCATCATCAATAGGCATGTTATAATAACGACTTTCATTTAACTGTTTGATACAATCTCCTTCAGAAATAATACCTAGCAATTCATTTTGTTCATTGACAACCGGACCACCTGAAATTTTGTTTTTTACTAATGACTCCATTACTTCCAAAACGGACTGTTTTGGAGAAAAAGTAATCAAATTTCTGGTCATATAATCCGAGACTTTAATCGGTGTATTATCTTGTTTTTTTACCTTAGATCTAGCGCCCTGAAAACTTATAATTCCCATAATAATAGTGATTTAGTGAATCTTAAATATAGTCATTTTACATTACTTATTCAATGGATTTTTAACATTTATAATAGTAAAATCTTATTTTATTACCTTTATCACAACTAATAAAACAGATAAATATTAGTTATTACTAAAAAAACTAACACTCGTGACACTTATCTTAATAGATATTAAATAAATGAGACAAATAGCAATCAAATTGATAAAATTGAGTTTACTAACATTTCTTTTATACGTTTCCATTTTTGTAATAAATACTTACCTACATCTCTTCACGCAAACTAACACAAACAACCAATAACTGATGAAAAAAATTCTTTCAGTACTCACACTTATATTAATTGTTTTCTCTGTTTGGTATACTTTTTATAGTAGTATGCCTCAGCAAATTTCTGGTCTCGACACTCCTGAAGAAGAATTTTCTACTTTGCGAGCACTTGAACATGTTAAAAAAATATCTGAAAAACCCCATTACTTAGGTAGCCCAGGACATCATGAAGCTAAAGATTATATTATAGAAGAACTCAAAAAACTAGGCTTATCACCCGAAATTCAGGAAGGTTTTTCTATCGGTGATAAAGGTAGTATGAGCAAACCTCAAAATATAATTGCTAAAATCAAAGGCACATCAGAAGAAGGCAAAGCATTACTCCTCCTCTCACATTATGATAGCAGTCAACATTCTTCCTATGGAGCAAGTGACGCAGGAAGTGGTGTTGCAACTATTTTAGAAGGTATTAGAGCGTATATAGCTCAAAACAAAACTCCTAAAAATGATATTATCATATGCATTACAGACGGAGAAGAGTTAGGCCTAAATGGAGCTAATTTATTCGTATCAGAACATCCATGGACGAAAAATGTAGGCCTTGTACTAAATTTTGAAGCTAGAGGAAGTGGGGGAAATTCTTATATGTTGATGGAAACCAATGGTAAGAATGGTAAAATGATTGAAGAATTCATAAAAGCAGATCCACAATTTCCTGTAACAAATTCATTGGCATATAGCATTTATAAATTATTACCTAATGACACTGATTTAACCGTTTTTAGGAGACACGGAGATATAGAAGGATATAATTTTGCTTTTATTGATGATCATTTTGATTATCATACTGCCAATGACACATGGCAAAATCTAGATCTGAATACGTTACAACATCAAGGTAGTTACTTAATGCCTCTATTAACTTATTTTTCTAATTCTGATATTACAAATCTGAAATCAGAAGAAGACTTCTTATATTTTAACGCTCCAATATTTAAGATTATTAAATATCCATTTAGCTGGATTTACCCTTTACTCGGGTTGGCTATTTTTCTATTTATTGGTTTCATAGTGTATGGAAAAGCTAGGTTTCGTATTAATGCAGGAGAAGTCGGAAGTGGGTTTTTAGCATTTATTATTTCTGTAGGTTTAGCAGGGGCTTTAGGTTTCGGACTTTGGAAATTGATATTGATCATTTATCCGGAATACAATGATATTTTGCACGGTTTCCCCTATAACGGATATTATTACATTGCAGCAGCTATATTACTGGCTGTTGCTGCTTTCTTTAAAGTATACAGTATTTTTGATAATGTAGAGGAACTACCCAGTATATTGGTAGCGCCTTTATTTTTCTGGATTGTAATTTGTGGAGGTGCTGCTATTTATTTAGAAGGTGCTAGTTATTTTGTTATTCCTGTAATTCTCTGTCTTTTATGCCAGTTTGTTTTGATTAATCAGAAAAGACCATTTCCGATACTGATGCTCATTTTATGCCTTCCAGCTATTTTTATGATTGTACCATTTATAGCCTCATTTCCAGTTGCTTTAGGATTAAGAATTGCTTTTGTCTCATCTGCACTAACCGTTTTACTATGTACATTACTCCTACCAGTAGTAGGTTTTTATGCTAAAAAAAGTATGCTAGGTACTGTCGTATTTGTATTAGCATTAGTATGCCTTGGAGCATCTCACTTTAAATCCGATTTTAACGAAGAAAGGCAAAAGCCAAACAGTTTAGTTTACATAATACACGAAGATCAAAATAAGGCTTATTGGGCATCTTATGACCATACATTAGATTCCTGGACAAAAAACCATATAGATCGTCTTAAAAATCTAGATAAAGATTGGAATCAAAACACTATTGAAAGTAAATATAGTAACGCTTTCAACTATGTGAATAATGCTTCCTTAAAAGATTTTAAATCGGTAAAGGTCGAAACCTCTTTTGACAGCATACAAGGAGATAAAAGAATACTGGATATTTGCCTTCGCCCACAACGCAATATCAACAGGATTGATTTGTTTATGCGTAAATCTTTTAATTTTGAAAGTTTATTGGCAAACGGAGTTGCTCCAAAAGATGTAACCAATAAAGACGGATCTGTTTATAATGCATTCACTAATCGCTGGAATAATCGTTTATTGACATATCACCTAAGAGATAATGAGCCCCTAGAGTTAAGAATGCAGTTTCATAAGGATTCTGTGCCAGAAATCGTTGTATATGAATCCTCATACGATCTGCTTGAAAATGAGGCTTTTTCTATTCCAAAACGTTCTGAAACGATGATTCCAAAACCCTTTATCCTGAATGACGCCATTACTATTAAGAAAACTTTGAGATTCGAGTACACTGAAAAACCTCAGGATTCCACATCTTTGCAAAAAGATCAATCTACAAATTTATCAGAAGATAATGAACAAACAAATTAGTATCCTAGGTACGGGATGGTTAGGACTACCATTAGCTAAAGCTTTACTAAAAGAAAAATATATCATTAAAGGTTCTACAACCTCTGAGGATAAATTAACTAATCTAAAAGATGTAGGCATCCATCCATCTCTTATTAAAGTTAAAGAAAGTGGTCCCAAAGGTTCTATAGATTCATTTTTAGAAGGAAGTGAGATTCTTATAATTAATATTCCTCCGGGACTAAGAAGAAACCCAGAAAGCAATTTCGTAGATAAAATTCGAAATTTGATGCCATTCATAGCAAAATCAACCATCAAAAAGACACTTTTTATTAGTTCAACTTCTGTTTTTGCAGATCAGGAAGAATTTCCTTTGATTACATCAGAAACTATCCCCAATGCATCTTCAAACGCAGGAAAACAATTAATACAAACGGAACAGGTTCTGCGAGATAATCCAAATTTTGAAACTACTATACTACGTTTTGCTGGTTTGTTTGATGCCCGAAGACATCCTGCAAGTATGCTTTCGAAAAGAAAAAATATCAAAAATCCACAGGCACCAGTAAATCTAATTCATAGAGAAGATTGTATAGGCATTATTAAAAGAATAATAGAAGTAGATCACTGGAATGATACTTTTAACGCATCCTATCCAGAACATCCGCCAAAAGCTGAATACTATAGTACAATCTGCAAACAAATGGGACTAAAAATCCCCGATTATGATTATGAAACTTCTTCTAAAGGAAAGGTGATTGATAGTAACAATTTACAAAATGAATTAGAATATAGTTTCACTCATAGCTTAGGCATATCTACTAAATAAAATTATATAGAAATTCATTACTTCTACCAACGTATCTATAACAAGTACAATAAATTTCTCAATTGAAACACTCATCTATCTAGGTCATTCTGCCTCCCTTTAAATTCTTAGGTTATTATCTTTTAAATTCTTTTCTCAAATATTGAATATTACAACCTAATAATAAGCTCCTGTAATAGCTTTTTAACTTCTCGTAGATATATTTTTAACAATTCTCTTCCATTAAAAAATCATTACTAATTCTAATTTATATCAAACAAATACTAATTCATGATTAAGGCCTTATAGATAACGACTTAGATTTATCAAAGAACAATCGCCAATTTTTAACAAAGTAACAAATCATGAAATTAAACTATTCAAATGCTAAAGGATTCAAAAAACGGATATCCTTTGTCTCAATCATACTTCTATCTGTTTGCATAACATCTGTATACTCTCAAAATAAGGTTGGAGACCCTGGAGTCACCTTCGACCCAAGTAAATATGACAGTAGATATCCGCAAATGAAAAAATGGGAAACTGCTGGAGTAAGAGGAGGCATCCCTTTTATGAATGATCTAAGAATTGTAAAAACTCTTAATAACGGCGACAATAGTATTGCAATCAATAAAGCAATTAATGATGCTTCAAAAGAATCTGGTTTAGTAGCTGTTTTATTAAAAAATGGGAGCTATACTATCAACCAACAAATATCTATGAAATCCAATGTTTGTCTTATAGGTGAAACCAGAAATGGAGTAAAATGTGTTATTAAAATGAACAGAGGAAGCGCTTTCTATTTTAATCAAGTGCGTAAAAGTGGTATATACAATTTAACTATTCAAGGTAGTTGGGGAAAACCAAAATACCCATGGAATTATAGTTTAAATGCCAATGACGAACTACCTAATAATGATAACATTTCTGTAAAGTTTAGAAAGTCTTCTGATTGTTGGTTAGATAAAGTAAATATTTATGATTCTGCAAAAGATCCTGTTAGGGTTCCTTCTAATCATATTACGCTACGAGATCTTAAAGTGGATGGAGCTCATAAAAAAGCAGGAGGTGCGCAAGGCTATTTTTTTATTCAAGGTGCCTATAATTTAATTACAGGATGTGAAATAACACATTTAAGACATATTTCATTGCAAGGTGGTAATGTAGAATATAATGTGGTTTATGATAATGATTTTAGACAAGAAGTAAGTTTTCATAGTGGAGATAATGGAAATAATTTGATTGAGAACAACAGAATTACCCTACCTAAAGATATGCCTAACTCTAAAGCAGACACTCCCAATGCTCCTTACAATAATAATCAAGAACCTAACTACTATGCAATTATGGGACCTTGGTCTACACAGCATCAAAACTCTAATCATCCAAATTTTGTTTTCAAAAACCAATGTAAAGAAGAGAATCATAATGGTACAACACCTTGGTCAAATCCTTCAATATTGTACAAAGGCCCCAGAAAAGTAAAACCAGCCAATCCTGCTACTAATTTTCCTGCTTTACCTACGAGTCAAACACCAAGTGGGGGAACATTATACCCTGTTATGATTGAGGACTCCAACCCTCAGAATGAAATCCCAATAGTAAGCTTTATTAACCCTAATCAAGATGCTCAATTTGATCCGGGAACAAGTCTAAAGCCGATAGTCAATGCTATCGATACAGATGGAACTATATCAAATGTAAAGTTATATTTAAACAACGAATTAATAAGAGAAGAAAAGTATGCTCCTTATGAATGGGGACATATAAGCGATAGAGATTCTCAGCTAAAAAACCTACAAGAAGGAACATACACTTTAAAAGCTATTGCTACGGATAATGAAGGAGGAGTTCAGGAAGCTATCATAAATATCAAAATTGGCTCTAACTCTACCGCTCCAATCGGACAGCTTATATGGTTAAAATCTATAATAAACAATCGATATGTTGTGGCAGAACAAAAACTACCTAACGCCCCTTTAGAAGCTGACAGAAAAGCTTTAGGGTCTTGGGAAAAATTCACGGTTATTGATGCCGGAAACGATCTTATAGCATTACAATCATTGCCAAACAAAAAATACATTTCAGCAGATAAAATCATTGCAAACACATACCCTTTAGTTGCGGATAAATCTATAATAAATTCCGCTGAAAAATTCGAATGGATTGATCTTGGAGACAACAGAGTAGCACTAAAAGCAAATATTAATGGCAAATATGTGCAATCCAGACAAAATCAAAATGATTCTCCTCTTTACGCAAGAGGTAATGTGATTGCAGGATGGGAAACATTCACTTGGGGTATTACCTCCAAAAAAGAAAATGATCCTTCTACAAATGAATCAATACAGATATATCCGAATCCCGCAAAAGATTATATTAGTGTTGTAGGACTTACTACAGGAGATTATATCTCTATTTATGATTTGAAAGGTAAACTGATACGAACAGTAATTGCTAAAGAAACAGATGAACAATTAGAAGTATCTGAACTATCGAAAGGTATGTATATTGTTTCCATATTTGGAGGTGCTAAATTAAGATTCCTTAAAAAGTAAATTGACGTATTATCTTTGCTCAAAGTAATAAAAAAACCCGAAGCTATACTTCGGGTTTTTTTATTCACATAGATAAGTTTTACCCTTTCAAACTAGCACTTAAATACTCACGATTCATACGTGCAATATTTTCTAAAGAAATTCCTTTTGGACACTCAATCTCACAAGCTCCTGTATTGGTACAATTACCAAATCCTTCTTCATCCATTTGATTTACCATAGCCATCACCCGATCCGTAGCTTCTACTTGTCCTTGTGGTAATAATGCATATTGAGATACCTTAGCAGAGGTAAACAACATTGCAGAAGCATTTTTACACGCTGCTACACAAGCACCACAACCAATACAGGTTGCCGCAGCAAACGCATCATCTGCATTATCTTTATTAACTGGGATCGCATTGGCATCAATTGTATTACCAGAGGTATTTACAGAAATATACCCACCTGCGTGTTGAATTCTATCAAAAGCACTACGATCTACCATCAAATCCTTAACAACAGGAAATGCTTTTGCTCTAAATGGCTCTATAAAAATAGTATCTCCATCGTTAAACTTACGCATATGTAATTGACAAGTGGTTACTAACCTATCCGGTCCGTGAGGCTCTCCATTGATCTGTAAAGAACAAGATCCACATATTCCTTCTCTACAATCATGATCAAAAACTACCGGTTCATCACCTTTGGTAATTAATTCTTCATTTAACACGTCTAACATTTCTAAAAAAGACATGTCCCCCTCAATTCCAGATATTGGATATTCTACTATCTTTCCTTGTGACTTAGCATCACTCTGACGCCATATTTTTAATGTAAGATTCATAGCTTTTATTTATAAGAACGTGTTTTTAATTCAATGTTTTCAAATACTAAATCTTCCTTATGAAGTACAGCATCTTTAGGCTCTCCTTTATATTCCCAAGCAGAAACATATTTAAAGTTTTTATCATCTCTTAGTGCTTCTCCTTTCTGTTCCCCATCTTGTTCAACAGATTCTTCTCTAAAGTGTCCTCCACAAGATTCGTTTCGATCCAAAGCATCTTTTGCAAATAGCTCTCCTAACTCAAGGAAATCTGCAACTCTTCCTGCCTTTTCCAATTCCTGATTCATGCCATTAGCATTTCCAGGAACTTTTACACTTTTCCAGAAATCTTTTCTTAAGGCAGAAATTTCATCAATTGCCTCTTTCAATTCCTTTTCATTACGAGACATTCCGCATTTGTTCCACATGATCTTACCTAATCTTTTATGGTAATAATCAACAGAATGTTCTCCTGATCCACTCATTAATTTTTCAATCCTATCCTTTACGTGTTTTTCAGCTTCATCAAACTCTGGTGTGTCTGTTGGTATTTTCCCAGTACGAATATCCTGAGACAAATAATCTCCGATTGTATACGGCAATACGAAGTATCCATCAGCTAAACCTTGCATTAATGCAGAAGCTCCTAGTCTATTTGCTCCGTGATCAGAGAAATTAGCTTCTCCTGCAGCATAGCATCCTGGAACCGTAGTTTGTAAATTATAATCTACCCAAAGACCACCCATTGTATAATGAACCGCAGGATAAATCATCATTGGTGTTTTGTATGGATTTTCATCTACAATCTTCTCATACATCTGGAATAAGTTACCATATTTGTCCTCGATAACTTTTTCTCCAAATTCTAATATCTGTTCTGCTGTTGGGTTATGAATACCTGAAGTTAATGCTTTTTCTTTACCGTATCGCTGTATCGCCGCGGCAAAATCAAGATATACAGCCTCTCCTGTTTTATTTACTCCAAAACCTTCATCACAACGTTCTTTAGCAGCTCTTGATGCTACATCTCGAGGAACTAAATTACCAAATGCAGGATATCGTCGCTCTAAGTAATAATCTCTTTCCTCCTCGGATAATTGTGTTGGTTTTAATTTACCCGCACGTATCGCTTCTGCATCTTCTTTTCTTTTTGGAACCCAAATTCTACCATCATTTCGTAAGGATTCAGACATCAATGTCAATTTAGACTGATGATCTCCTGATACCGGAATACACGTTGGGTGAATCTGAGTATAGCAAGGGTTTGCAAAGAAAGCTCCTCTTCTATGCGCTCTCCAAGCTGCCATTACATTACTCCCCATTGCATTCGTACTTAAGAAGAATACATTTCCATAACCTCCAGTAGCCAATACTACAGCATGCGCAGAATGACGTTCTATCTCACCAGTTACCAAATCACGTGCTATAATTCCTCTAGCTTTTCCATCAACCTTCACTAGATCTAACATCTCATGACGATTAAAAGCTTGTATTTTCCCTCGGTTGATCTGACGATTCATGGCCGAATATGCTCCAAGTAATAACTGCTGACCGGTTTGTCCTTTCGCATAAAAAGTACGAGAAACTAATACACCCCCAAACGATCTATTATCAAGTAATCCTCCATACTCGCGAGCAAAAGGTACTCCTTGAGCAACACACTGATCGATAATATTTCCTGAAACCTCTGCTAATCTATATACGTTTGCCTCTCTCGAACGATAATCACCTCCTTTTACAGTATCATAAAAAAGACGGTAGTTAGAATCTCCATCTCCCTGATAATTTTTTGCTGCATTAATTCCTCCTTGTGCTGCAATAGAGTGCGCACGACGAGGAGAATCCTGATAACAGAATGTTTTTACATTATATCCTAGTTCTGCTAGCGTAGCAGCAGCACTTCCTCCTGCCAATCCAGTTCCCACAACGATAACATCTATATTACGCTTGTTGGCCGGATTCACCAGGTTAATTGTGTTTTTATGTTTTGTCCACTTATCTGCCAGTGGACCTTCTGGTATTTTAGAGTCTAAAATTGACATAATAGTGGTTTTAATGATTATGATTAAAATGAAGTACTAAGGATATAATTATAAATCCTAAAGGAATTACAATAGCAAACACCTTAGCAAACTTAGTCGCTCCAACAGAAAATTTATTGTTGAAACCAACAGATTGAAACGATGATGCAAATCCATGCCACAGGTGCAATGCTAAGAAAACAAAAGACAATACATATAATCCAGTACGTACCGGACTTACAAATTTCTCCGTCAATTCGTGATAGTAACGCGATGGGTCTTCTGGTGCGAACTCTATATATTTATGTACTATTTCCGGAATCCAGAAATCATAAAAATGTAATCCTAAAAATGCTAAAATCACCAATCCAGAAAGAATCATGTTTCTGGACATCCAGGAAGCACCTGCCCCTCCGTTATATTTAGCATATTTAACTGCTCTTGCGTTTCTGTTTTTTATTTCCAAAACAAATCCCATAATAAAATGGAAAACTACTCCAAAAATCAGTACTGGTTGCAATGCAAACTGAACTACCGGATTTGTACCCATAAAATGCGATAATTCGTTAAAAGTATCAGGGCTAAAAACAGAAGTAAAATTGATGGTAAAATGCTGTAATAAGAAAAATACTAAGAAAAGTCCCGAAAGTGCCATCGCAACCTTTCTAGCTATTGAAGATTTTATCAATCCACTCATTATAAAGAATGTTTAAAAATTTGATTAGCAAAAATAAGCTTCAAACTTGTTTTTAACAAGATTTTGAACCAGTAATACAGTATTTATAATGAATTAAAATAGATTATAAATTTTGTTTAGCTTTCATTACGAAATCGTTTGAAATATAGCGCTAACTTTGAACAAAAAGTAATTAGCTTCATAACTAAAATGTTAATTTTATGTCATAAATCATAATGGGATTCAGGCTTGCAACTATTACGTTTACATCATCAAACTGATATTTCAAAACTAATATTGCAAAAAGATGTCATAAAGCTGTTAGTTATCGTCTCTTCAAAATATTAAAAAACGAAAAACACTACTTTTGAAAAACAATCAAACTTTTAACACATTACTTTTAGGTGAAACAGTTCTTATTAAAATTTATTCTTTTAACACCTTTATTCCTTTTAGGAAATACACTAACAAATGCAAATCAATCTAACACACAAGATAGCTTAGCAACCAAATCTCCTCAAGAATTAATAGAGCATCTAATACAATCCTCTAATTCTAAACAAAGTAAACCTTATGAAGTTGCTCTTTCCAATCTTTTTAATGACAATTCGATTTTAGCAGAGCACTATTATAGTGTTTCTGATACTTTTTATGAAAAAGGAAAATACGATCGCAGTATATACTATTTAGACAAAGCAATCAAATCAGTTAAAGGTGTTAAAAATGATTCTCTTTTATGCAAATATTTTATCGCATCCGGCAATTCATATTTAAAGGATTGGAAAAACCAAGAATCTCTGGATTATTATAACAAAGCCTTAAATATTGCTCAAAGTAATGGGTATATTAGAAATGAATTTATTACTAATTCTAGCATATCCATTATTCTAAGAAGAATGGGGCAGCTTGATAAAGCCCTTAAAGTTTGTAAAAACTCATTAAAACTTACAGAAAACTCAATTGATAAAAATACCGAAAATCACGTCAGGCTTATTAATATTATAAGTGAAATTTACTTAGATCAAAAAAAATACGATTCAGCTAATCATTATGCAGACATCGGTTTAATTATGAGCAAATCATTAGATTTTTCTATTGGATCCATTGATTTATATACAAAAAAAGGGGTTGTGTATTCCCATAAAAATGACAATCAGAAAGCATTGCTATACTTTCATAAAGCTGAAGAGATCCTCATTGACAAGAAAATTACTCAAAAAAAATCGATTTTAAACATTAATTACTTTCTAGCAAATCATTTTTATGAGGAAAAAAAATATAACAAGGCAATTTCTTATCTAAACAACACTATCCCCATCTTAGAGGAAAAAGATGCTCGAAATAGTAGAGTACTTGATACATACATTTTATTAGCAAATTGTTATTCTAAAATCGGTAAAACCAATGAAGCTATGCATTGGCTCCAAAAGCTCATAAAATTAAAAGATCAATTTGAAGATGCTAAACATAAAACGATTACTAAATTACATAAACAAGAGATTCATGAATTAGAAAATCGAATGGAAATAATTACAAATGAAGAAATGAAAGAAGAACGTTATAAAGAATATACATTCTTCTTGCTATTATCCGTTTGTATTATCTTAATTTTTATTGTTTTTAAATATTTCAAAAAACAAAAAACAAACAATGCACGATTTAATGAATTATTAGGAAAGATAAACTCACTAGAACCCAAAGAAAAGAACCTCGTACAAGCAGTAATAATTAATGATAAAAAAGTTAATGCTGTACTAGATGGATTGGAAAAACTGGAAAATCAGGAATATTTCTTAAATACTGATTGCGATCTTAGATCCCTGTCTAAAAAAGTAAAAACGAATACAACCTATTTGTCTAAAATTATTAAAACACATAAGGCAGCTAGTTTTAACGATTATATTAACGACCTAAGAATCGAATATGCGTTAAAACGATTAAAAAATGATAAAAAATTTAGATCTTTTTCTGTTAAATCAATTGCCTTAGAAATTGGATATAAAACCGACAATTCTTTTACAAAGCACTTCAAATCAAAGACTGGATTAAACCCATCTTACTATATCAAAAAAATAAATAATCAATATTACAACTCCTAAAATCTCATAGCATTAAGCGAATTTTTCCAAAAGATAAAAATATGGTTACTTAGTCCATATTTCTCACCTTAATTTCTTTAAAATACGGTTACCTATTTATGAATTTCCGGGTATAAAAAGTACCTTGAAATCATATTCGTTGGAGTGTGTATAAATAAAACTCATTTAAAAACATTAAGATTATGAAAACAAAACAAAAAAACACTATTGCCTTAAAAAAGCTTACTATAGCTAAGATTAATCACGATACAATGATAAAAATAAAAGGTGGAGAATGTGATCCTACAAAGCCTGATACCGGAAGCCATTTGACTCACTGTAATTGCAATGATGTATATTAAAATCAAACCTCTTAATTAACTGTTATTTTACATCCGTATTTTTCGCAAAATACGGATGTTTCATTTTTTTACACCTTCATTTCGATATAACTTGAGTTGAAAATCAGTGTATGATGAGTACTTGATTTTAACAAGGGTAAACCGAAAACCTTTTTATAGAGTAGGTAGAACATCAATAGTTTAAAAAACAAAATTATGTTATCAAAAATTCTAAAATTAAAAGACGTTGCCAAATTGGACAAAACAGAACAGTTATCTATCAACGGAGGCTATTATTGCAGAACAAATCTACGTTGCGAAACATCACAAGATTGTTGGGAAGTAACAGGTGATTTTTCGGATAGATGTAACCAAGGTTATTGCCATATATTTTAGATATTAATTTAATTTGTCATCAGTAAACCCTGATATTTTCAGGGTTTTTTTATACCTTCTCTTTTTTTGATGTATAACTATGAGGAATATCCACACAAAATTGCCCAACGTATCCACAACAATTTTTACTGTAATGAGTAAAATGGCAAATGATTATAAAGCTATTAATCTCTCTCAAGGATTTCCAAATTTTAAAACTGACAAAAAATTAATTGATTTAGTAACCATTGGCATGCAGAAAGGACATAATCAATATGCGCCTATGCCTGGTTTATTATCTTTAAGAAAGGTGATTGTAGAAAAAACGAATGCTCTTTACAACAGTGATTACCATCCCGAAACCGACATAACGATTACTTCTGGCGCTACACAGGCTATTTTTACGATTATTTCAGCATTTATTCATCCTGGAGATGAAGTGATCATTTTTAAACCCGCCTATGATTCTTATGAACCTTCTATAGAATTATTTGGAGGAACGATCATTCCAATTCAACTATCAGCACCTAGTTTTACTATTGATTGGAAAGAAGTTGCGAGTAAAATTACTTCCAAAACAAAAATGATTATCATCAACACTCCTCATAACCCATCCGGAACTGTTTTATCAAAAAACGATATGCTCCAGCTAGAAGCTTTATTAAAGAATACAGATATCATTTTATTAAGTGACGAAGTCTATGAACATATTATTTTTGATGGTCAGGAACATCAGAGTATTGCTAGGTTTCCCGGATTGGCAGAAAGAGCTTTTATTACTGCTTCTTTTGGTAAAACGTTTCATACTACTGGCTGGAAAATGGGATATTGTATTGCACCTAAAGATCTGATGACTGAATTTAGGAAAGTGCATCAGTTTAATGTATTCTGTAGTAATCATCCTGTGCAACATGCATTGGCAGCGTATCTAAAAACACCTGAACATTATTTATCCCTACCCAATTTTTATCAAGAAAAAAGAGATGTATTCTTATCATTAATCAAAGATTCCAAATTTTCATACATTCCTGCAGCGGGAACTTATTTCCAATTATTAGATTATACAGCTATTACTGACGAAAGTGATGTGGCGTTCGCCGAAAGACTAACAAAAGAACACAAAATTGCTTCTATTCCAGTTTCGGTATTTAATCTTAATCAACAAGATGATAAAGTGCTACGATTTTGTTTTGCTAAAACAGAAGACACCTTGAAAAGAGCTGCGGAAATTTTATGTAACATATAAATAATCTTATCGATTTCCCTTCAGCGCATTATAGTTTATCAAAACAACCTCAACCTTTTCGTCATTAAGAATCTCCTTTGTGATAAAAAAATCTATATTAATAAAAGGAACCAGTATCCAAATATATTTTCTGCGATTCGGGAAATGTTCTTTTATGATATGATAATCGCGATGATTCGTAGAAATTCCAATACTGGGTTGCTCGCTTAGAATCATTTCTATCTTTCGTATCACAACTTGTAACTTCTCTTCGTCTCTTTTTCTTAAATCATATGGCAAATAATAACTAGTTCTAAATCCTTCTTTGGTAAATATTGGTAATGCATCCGCATAACGTGTTTCGATTAAAATATTCTTCAAGGGATGATTTCTTTTCCTGAAAATCCGAAGTAATTTATCTAATATATTGCCGGCTGTATCCTTATTCAAGTTTTTGATATCTAACCACAACAATGGATGTTGCGTTTTATCCAAAGTGTTAAGGTACTCTTCGAATTTTAGACCTACCGACTCCGAAGTTAAATGATTTACATCAAAAAAATCTCCTTCTACATCATATATCAAGTCTAATTCCACTCCATCAAAATATTGTAATGCCGAATCAAGTTTTTCGGCACTATTGGCTCTATGAGCCCATATTTTATAATAATGGCCAAGAAATTCTAATTTATATGGACTTAGATGATACAAAAACGAAAGTATCAATGAAACAACTGTAATCGCAACCTTAAATTTAGTCTTTTTACTCATAATCATGATATGTGCAAATTACAGTTTAATTAGAAACTCTTACTCATCTAATTATGGTTTTTAAAAATCAAATCTTAATTGAATGATCTCCACTTCTTCTTTCTCTATTTTCTTTTGATCTTTCTTCGTTGTATTTAAGTTAGAAAGTGAAATTCCTAACAATCGCACTGAGTTCTTCATTTCTGATTGATATAAAAGCTCCTTTGCTGTTTCCAAAAGTATATCAGCATCACTTACAAAGTAAGGTAATGTCTTACTTCTAGTTTGAAGAGTGAAATCACTATACTTAATCTTTAGCGTCAATGTTCTTCCTGCTACTTTGCTTCTTTTTAAACGCTTTTGTAATTCCTCTGCAATATTTTCTAGTCGCTCCAACATATATATTTCAGAAGAAATATTCTCGCTAAAAGTTCTTTCTGCAGCAAGAGATTTTCGTTCTCGATTTGGTTTCACTTCGCTTAAATGAATACCTCTAACAATATTATAATAATGCCCTCCAGATTTGCCAAAATGTTGGATTAGGAACTCTTCCGATTTCGTTTTTAAGTCCTTTCCGGTATAAATACCTAATTGATACATTTTAGCTTGTGTCACTTTTCCTACCCCGTAGAATTTTTTAACATCCAGATCTTCTAAGAATTCGATTACTTCTTCTGGATTTACAGTTTTCTGACCATTAGGCTTGTTATAATCGCTAGCAACTTTAGCAATAAATTTATTAATAGATATTCCCGCCGAAGCAGTCAACCCAACTTCATCAAAAATTCGTTGTCTGATTTCCTGAGCGATCAAAGATGCACTAGGGTTTCCTTTTTTATTTTCGGTTACATCCAGATATGCCTCATCGAGTGATAAAGGTTCTACCAGATCTGTATAGTCAAAAAATATTTTACGGATTTGTTTGGAAATCTCTTGATAGCGATCAAATCTTGGTCTCACAAAGAGTAAATCAGGACATAACTTCCTAGCTGTAAACCCAGGCATTGCAGAACGAACACCAAATTTACGTGCTTCGTAGCTCGCAGCACTAACCACTCCACGCTTTCCTCCTCCACCTACCGCCAGAGGTTTTCCCTTAAGCTCTGGATTGTCCATTTGCTCCACAGACGCATAAAATGCGTCCATATCTACGTGTATGATTTTTCTCTGACTTTTCATTCTTTGTCTCTTACAAAAATAGTGGATATAAACTATTCAAAGGAACTCATAATAGATCAACTTTAAATCGTTGTAACCAAACTCATATAAGTAAATATTCAAGTATTAAATACTTCTAAAAAATGATATTCTTATATTTGTAAGGATTTTATCAGATAAAAATAATATCTTGCTTTATTGATCCCAATCAATTTGAACTTAATTATATTTAAAAAATGAAAAATTACACCCTACTCCTACTTTTTGCTTTTATATGTTGTAAATCAGAAAGTAAACCTTCTAACAACCTTAATGGATTAAGCGAAACTGACCCTGTAGAAACGGTCGATAGCGTAAATGAAGAAGAGAGCATAATAGTTCTTACCCAAAAAACATACGCAGCTACACAAAAAGATAAGAATGGTGATTTCACCCAGAAGTTATCTGTTTCCTGGTTATCAGAAGACACTATACAATACACACTTGTGTTTGAGAATCAATACTGTAAAAAAACTACGATAGGTGGAAAAGCTACGGCATTAAAACCCGGTAAAGAACCTTTTATGAATAGTTATAAGGGAGCTTCTTTCGAAGTCAAAAAATATCAAGAAAACAAACAAGGTTATAAAATTGTTTTACATATAGATTCGGCAAACAAAGATAAAGCTGCTGTTAATCTATCTCTTACTGAGGATGGTGAAAATGAAGGCTGCAAACCAAGCAGTATAGTAATGGTAGCTCAAAATTAGCATTAACATCATTTTTATTACTACAATAAAAAAATAAGTTACGAATTTCTTTTTAGGCTCTTAGTATGTACATTGTATAAAGGATATATGAGATAGGTATTAACCATCCCATAATACCTATGATTCTTCTTGTTTAATTTGTAAAATGGCAAAAACAGCAATCATATTAGGAGCAACAGGATTAACAGGAAGAATTCTTTTAGACTCTTTACTAGATGATAATCGCTATTCTAAAATTAAGTTATTCTCTAGAAAAACTATAGGGATCTCTCATCCCAAAATTGAAGAGCATCTGATTAACATGCTTCAATTAAAAACTGTAGCTTCGGATTTTATTGGAGATGAAGTATTTTGCTGTATTGGAACTACAAATGCTAAAACCCCAGATAAAGGATTGTATCGTACTATTGATTATGGTATTCCGGTAACAGCAGCCCAACTTTGTAAGCAAAATAATATTAAAACTTTTATTGTTATTTCTGCTTTAGGAGCGGACCCAAAAAGTCGAGTATTTTATAATCTTACTAAAGGAGAAATGGAAGAAACAGTTTTATCTCTAGAAATTCCTAAAACACATATTTTACAACCGTCATTAATTAGTGGTAAAAGAGATGAAAAAAGAACTGGAGAATATTTCTTTAAACAGTTAATGAAAGTAATAAATCCTCTATTGCTCGGATCTTTAAAAAAATATCGTTCGATTCATCCTGAAACAATCGTTTCGGCAATGATATGGTTAGCAAATAATGAATTCAATAGTAAAAGAATCGTTTCTGATGAAATCAAAGTAATTCATACGAAAAAAAGTATCTAATTGGTTCATATACCGTATCCGTATCTTTCTGAGCTCCTATAATTACTGAATATCCATAACAGCTTCTACATTTGTTTGAAAATTATGAATCATTAAAAAACAAACAATGAAGTTATTAAAAAATCTCATTCTAGTCTTCTTAACTTGTCTATTAACAACAAGTCTTGTTGCTCAATCTGATGTAAAATCCTTTGACTTTAAAAAAGGAGAAGTTCTAGATATTCTCTTACTAACCAATAAACCAGATATCGAAAAAGACTTTGAAAGATACAAAAAGACTGTCTTTCCAGTTGGATTAGAAAAAACATATAAACCATTACCTGGATTTAATATCAAAGAAACAACTCAGGGAAACATTCAACCTACTACTTTTATTTTAGGCAAATGGAATGACTTAAAAAATCGTGAACAATTTATTTCAGAAATTGAAGATATAGTTCCGGATTTCCATGTACAACGTAGAAAAATGTGGTCTATATTTAATTTAACCTACTATGAAATGCCAAGAGATGTTTCTTTCAAAATAGACAGGAGTAAATACATTGTAGCTACATCTTACTGGAAAAAAGATACTGAATCGTTCAAAAAATTCACAGAACTTTGGTCTCAAAAATCAGCAGCAAAAGGAGGAAAAAAAATTCTTCAATTAACTAACGGAAAATCACCACTAGGGTATTATCACAACCCCGATTTACTAGTTATTACTCAATGGGAAAGCAAACAAGAATTTGATGCTTTTTACAAAGAAAATCTTAAAATGGATCACAAAGGCGTGTTACATGTAAATCAGTTTGTATTAAACTAGTATATTAAACCCGGTTTATGTTTTTAGAATTTCTAAACACATAAACCGGGTAAACAAAAAACCAGATCATTACTAATATGCAATCATTCTTAAATCAATTAGTTTATTTCGGGTATTTCCAAAGTTTATTTTTACTGTTTATTTATGTTTTTTCTCCTAAAAAAAGAAAAAGTATCAATAGATATATTGCTTTTTTAGTACTTGTTTTAGCAATAGGATTAAGCGGTCGTATATTATACATCTCTGGCTTCTTTGGGGATAATTACCGATGGGTTATTTTTTCTGAATTCGCAACACTCTTATTTGGTGCTACGATCTACCTATTTACTCGATCCAGTTTATTGAACAGGCAGTTCTCATATAAAGAATTACTACATTACGTGCCTGCTTTGGCATATAATACATTTGTAACTGCCGCTTTTATCCTCCCATCTGACGAAATATTACAAGAAAGACTCGAAAGCGGAGAACAATTTAGATTTACCTTATTTTTTATCGCCATTGGATTACTATTTAATATCACATATTGGGTCTTAAGTTTTAGGATCTTTTTAAAATTTAGAAAAGACATCCAGAACGAATTAAGTTATACTGTAAAATCTCAGTTTTTCATGAATTTTCTGATAGCAGTAGGGATCTGTATGCTTTGCTGGTTTAGTATGTTTATCTACTGGCTCTTGGGATACCAGTTCTTAGATAAATCTGCTTGGCAAATAATATGGATTAGCATAGCTCTTATTATTCTGTTTATTACATTTTACAACATAAAAGAACCGCAATTATTCAGAGTTACTCAGCTAGTAAGTCCAAAAAAATATGCTCAGTCTAAATTATCAAACCAACAATTAAATAGTTTAAAATCTCGATTAGAGCATTTAATGGAAGAAAGAAAACCTTATTTAAACAGAAAACTTCTAAAATCCGAACTGGCAGAAATGTTAGGCGTCAGTAATCCCGAAATAGCACGTTTACTGAATGAGCGGATAGGAATGAATTTCTTTGAATATGTAAACTATTACAGAATAAAAGAATTTATCGCCTTGGCCAAAACAGATAAAGCTAAAAACATGACCTTCTTTGGACTTGCCCAAGAAGCAGGTTTCAACTCTAAAACTACCTTCAACAAGTCGTTTAAAGATTTAATGGGAACTACTCCAAAAGAGTACTTTTCTAATCTTTAACCACATCAAAATTTTAATAAATTATGTTCAAAATATTTTTTATCAGTATTATTACCATAGCTACAGTTAATTCGCAACTTACCGTTCCTGCACTAAGCCCATCTTCAAAAACAATACAAACTGTAGGATTAACCGAAATCGAAATTGAATATTCCAGACCGAGTAAAAGAGGAAGAACAATTTTCGGAGAAAACGGTATCATTCCTTATAACGAGTTATGGAGAACTGGTGCTAACGCTACAACCAAGATTACTTTTACTGATGATGTCACCATTATGGAAACACCTATAAAAAAAGGTTCTTATGCTATTCTTACTAAACCAGGAAAAAGCACTTGGGAAGTATATTTTTACACCTATACATCTGGCAACTGGAATACCTATGTAGACCAAACACCTATTGCCAGTTTTACTGCCAAGTTTATCGAATTAAATGAAGTTTTAGAAACCTTTATGATCTATATGGATCAAATCACTTTAGATAGTTCGCAGTTAGTTTTTGCTTGGGATCAGATCAAAATAGTTTTACCACTAAAATTTGACACACATAAAAAAACAATGACCAGTATCGAAAAAACCATTTCTGGACCAACTGATTTTCAATATTTCCAGGTAGCATTGTATTTACACGAAACACAAACAGATTTAGACAAAGCATTAGAATATATTAAAAAAGTCACCAAAAATAAAAATGCCTTATTTTTTCAGGTATATAGAGAGTCATTAATTCTAGCAGATCTAGACAGAAAAACTGAAGCAATAACAGCTGCCAAAAGATCTTTGGAATTATCTAAAAAAGTAAAAAACAAAGATTTTATCAGATTAAACGAGAAAAACATCAAAAAATGGTCTAGATAAAATCATTTTGTAGATTCAAGATATTAGATTTGAAAAATACAATATCTTGAATCTACATTTAAAAAAACATCAAGTATCATATATGATCGAAATAGAACGTAAATTCCTAGTCGCATCAGAGCTCTATAAACAAGAAGCTAAAAAAAGCACTCTTATTATACAAGGATTTCTGAATACTGATCCTGAGAGAACGGTTAGAGTTCGAATTAAAGGAAAACTGGCTTTTATTACTGTAAAAGGTATTGGTAATACGTCCGGTACTACACGCTTTGAATGGGAAAAAGAAATTCCTGTTACTGAAGCGGAAGCACTTATAAATATTTGCGAAAAAGGAGTCATCAAAAAAACGAGATATGAGCTCCCGTCTGGGAATCATATTATCGAAGTAGATGAATTTTTTGAAGAAAATAAAGGATTAACTATTGCTGAAATCGAATTAAGCACTGAAAATGAAACTTTCATAAAACCAAATTGGTTAGGAAAAGAAGTTACTGGAGATGCTAGGTATTACAATTCTCAATTGAGCAAGAACCCTTTTAAAAACTGGAGCTAAAATTCTAAATAAATAATTTTAGAACTTCACACAGATAAACTCACAATTAAATGTTATTTTTTGTTAGACCGCAAATCTTAACAAAAAATCAATTCTTCAAAAATTTGTTTCATATTTTTTTTAAAAACGAAAATTCCCCAAAAAAACTTCTTCAAAAACAAGAAATCAATAAAAAAAAGTCTTAGAAAATAACAGTACTTGAATTAACATATTCTTTGCATTTTTTACGTGTTAACCTAGGTGATATTTCCCGTCTAAAACGTCTTATTAACCTAAAAATATATTTCATGTTACACAAATCAATAATGCGCTACATTTTAGGGCTTATGCTATTTTGCCCAATTTTTACTGCAATCGCTCAGTTTCCAATCAATGGATTTTATTCGGAAAAAAAAACATTGACTGTTGCTCCGACTTATTCCTACAAAAGTTTTGATCAGTTTTATCGAGGTTCTGAGTTATCAGAAGGAAACCCTGCCGGATTAGGAGATATTTCTTCTTATATCTTCTCATTATACGCCTCTTATACTGTTAATGATTGGTTATCCACAGTAGTAACATTACCTTATATTTCTACCAAAAGTCAAGATGGTGTTCTTGATCCTGTACAACAAACAGATCAGGTAGATGGTATTCAAGATTTAGGAATTTTTGCAAAAGCAAAAATTTTCGAAAAGCCTTTAAATAGTAATTCTAAAGTTACGCTAGGTGGAGCTGCAGGGATTACATTTCCAGTAAGTGATTATGAAGGAGCAGGCGTACTTTCTTTAGGAAATGAAGCAACAACTATCAATGGTGCAATAATCCTAAACTATATCAGTCCGCTTAGCATTTTTACTGAAGTTCAAGTAGGATACAGTAATCGAGATAGTAAAGATTTTGATATCCCTAATGCTGTGTTATACGGATTTAAATTAGGGTATTATAATCCATTCTTCTACGTTCACGCTAATTTAGAAATACAGGACTCTATGTCTGGATTAGATATTGGAACGCCAGAATTTGCCGAAGCAGGAGGTCCTAATATACTTCCAGAAACCGAAGTAGATTTCACAAACCTTTCTTTTAATTTATATATTCCCATATATAAGAATAAACTGGGGGTTTCTACTGGTTATACAAGAACTTTAGATGGTCGTAATTTTAGCAAAGAATCTGCATTAAGTTTTGGCTTAGTGTATTCTTCATTATAACTATTCTATTCTTAGATTAAAAAAGTGGCCATAGAATTGGAGTTACTCTATGGCTACTTTTATGATATTATTCTTTGATTTCTATCTTTCTTCTTTGGAAGCTCCAAATTCCAATCTTCTGGCTAGAACTAGTTCGATTAACTGCTGAGTCATATTGTTGCGGAAACAAGAAACTCCTCTAATGCACAATATTTCGTAGCTTCGTTAATATGAATCTAATACCTAAACACATCCTTAGTGAGCTGTAAAAGGGTTACACACACTAATCCTGGTCAAAAACCCATTTCCAATGACATCTAAATCAACATTACTTCTGTTTTTATTTTGTAGTACCTTTTATATGTATTCTCAACAAATCCCTATTAACAAAGTAATTACAAATGAATCGTTATATGACTACTTAAGAGAAGATGTCAAAAAAGAATTAGACCCTACCAAGAAAATATCGCAAAAACGTCTTGCCGAGTATCTTCGCAATCAATTTTCTAAACGTTATTTCTATGATTGGAAAACATTTAATAATCGATTTGATGAGTATAATACTATATATCCGCAAAGAAAACAATACCACCAGATAAGAGCAAACGATCATATTTCTAAATTTTCTGATGCTACCCATTGGAAACTCCCTTTTAACTACCTTAACGGAAAACCTGTTAATGCCTATGCATTAAGACATTTAGCGCGGCAACACAAGATGGTTGATATTGGTTTTCAGTATCATTATTCAAACCAAGATACTACGTTACTTCGTTATTTTACGAACCAAATGCAATCGCTCAATCAGGCTCTTGAGCAAGAGAAATATGAAAAAATAGTTGATGGAAACGGTGTATATGAAGCCTTTCGTTCTGGATACAGAGTACTAAATTGGTTTCGCATTCATGCCATGTTTTTATCTCAAAAACATTATTCTGACGCTGATCAACTTAGAACCATAGCAACATTGTTACAACATGGTGCTCATTTATTTGAAAAAAATGCTGCTTTTAAATCGGGTAATCACCAAACCAGAGGATTATCTGCATTGGCCATTATTTCTATTCTTCTTCGTGATTTTGTAGATACTGATAAATGGTATACTCATTCCATGACCTTATTAAAAGAGCACTTAGACAAAGAAATTAATGAAGATGGTTTTCAGTTTGAGCGTTCTGTACACTACCATATGAGCGATATTAATAATTATTATTACATATATCAGCTAGCAAAAATTAGTGATATCAAAATTGATCAACTCTGGACTAATCGTCTAAAATCACTTTTTATAACGCTTTCCAAAATTGCCTATCCCGATACCTCTGCACCTGTTTTGCAGGATGATACAGACATCCCTTGGGCAGAAAAAAATGATATCTCTGCTACATTAACTTTAGGATATTTACTTTTTGAAGATCCTCTTATAGGGTATTTTGCCAAAAACACTGTAGATGCTACCACGTATTGGTTCTTAAACCAACAGCAACTAAACTTATTGAAAAATATACAAAAACAAGCTCCTAAATTCAGATCATCGACATTTCCTGAAACAGGATATTATATCATGAGAGAAGGTTGGGATCATCAAGATAATATGATGATAATTTCTTCTGGATTAGATGATAAAAAACCTGATCATCAGCATGGCGATATGTTGGGTATACAGGCAATGGCTAATGGTCACGTAATTTTACCCAATTATCAAGTACGTTATTCTCTTAAAGACCTCGAATTGTTTAAAAACTCTATGGTTAAAAATGTAGCATTGGTCGATGATGAATTACAAGGCAAAGAATATACATCTAACAAAGGAGGTAGTGGTTTCGGAAAATTTAAACTATTACCAAAACCTAAAACAATCGCATGGAAAAGTACAGATGATTTGGATGTATTTATGGGCAGTCATAATGGTTTTGAAAATATAGGTGTTCGATACAGCAGACAAATTGTATATATAAAAAATGATTTTTGGATTATTAAAGACAATTTTAATTCGAAAAAAGCCCATTCTTACAAACAAGTCTGGCAAGGGCATTACTCTAAAGAAAATACTCCTGACCTATTACGATCTTCTTTTGATGATGGTAGTGGTTGTGATATTTTTCAGCTTCGGGAAGTAGATACTGTTATTTCTTCTGGAGCTCGTGGAAAACAATGGTCTGTGGTTTCGAAAAACGACCATAACACTTTTAGTTTTATCACTCTAGTATATCCTTTTTCTCGATATTCTGATCGCATTGATGAAAGTTTAACTACTCCAAAAATTAAAGATTGGATTTTAAATACATCTCCTTGGAACGCTAAAGGTCCTAATGTAATTTCTTTATCCAACAAGGATTCCTCCTTATTTTTTGATGCAGAACAACTTTCTCTACAAAACATTGAAATTACATTTTCTGAAGTCATCGATGTTTTTGTCAAAAAAACCTCCAAAGAGTTAATTATACAATCTATTGATGATCAGGAAATACAAATCAATATATCTGGAGTAAAAAAACAACTGTTAAATGGAGAAATTACAAAAGGAAAAGTCACACTAAAACCAGGAGATATACTTAAATGTTCTTTATTATAATCTAGATCTTTTCATTAACACGTTTAAGAAATAAGCAGCATCTAATACTTCAAAAAAATCAATTGTTGATTTGCTTTTATTCTTTGATTTCTATCTTTCTTCTTAGTTCATTTCCTTTTTCATCAAGGACGGTAATAAGATGTTCTCCAGGCATTGGTCTAACAGCCATTTCGTGAAACTGTCTGGTGACTCCTACAAATTGATTATCTATATACCAAAACACTCTCACTTCTGGTTGTGTATGTGCTATTTTAAGAACTACTTCATTTGTTTTACCATCAAATCCTTTGGGTAAATAGACGCTACTATTCCCTTTGGGGAAAATAAAATCCATACTTCCTAACAATTCCTTTGTACAATCTGATCGATAGGAAGGCAACGATCGATAATCAGCATTTTTATTTTTAAAATAATATTCCTGTAAAGGAGGCAATACAAACCAAGGTTCATGAATCATAGTATCTACTGATTCGCAAGAAGAATTCACTCTATATTGTTTTGTGGGATCTAAATGCACTAATTGATGATATGGACAAGGTTTTGATTTAGTTCCAGCAGCAGCAATATACATTTCCTTACTCGGGCATTCTTTTCCTGCTAAAAATCCACTTTGTTTACAAACATTTACCTGCACCAAATCATCATATGGCGCAGGAAACCATTTAGAATTAGGCAATAAATTAATTACATCGAATAAAACAGGTGCCGCCGAGTTTAATCCCGTGAGTTCTGGTCTACCTTCTCCATCTGCATTACCAATCCAAACACCTACTACATAATCTTTACTAGCACCAATCGCCCACGCATCTCGATTACCAAAACTAGTTCCTGTTTTCCATGCAATTTCCCTTGACGAATCGTAAAACTCCCATGCTTCATCACCTTCAGGACGATTCACTTTTTTCATAGCTTCAAAAGTCAACCAAATACTTCCCGCACCAAATTTTGGTTTTTGTATTACTTTTTTACCAAAATCAACCTTTTTATCAGCAAGAATTACAGGTTCTGCAAATTCATTTGCAAAATATTCACTAGAGGTGTTTTCATAATGATTTAATGTACCTGCAAATCCGGCATAGGTCTTACATAAATCCCAAAGATTTCCTTCAGCACCACCAACAATTAGTGATAATCCATAATGATCGGCACTGTACGAAAGGTCATTGATTCTAAAAGCGTGTAATTCATCTCGAAATCGCTGTAATCCATATTGTTGTAACAATCTAACTGCGGGTATATTTAATGAACGCGCCAAAGCTCTATTTGCTGGAACAGCCCCGCTAAAGGTTTCATCATAGTTCATCGGAGCATATCCGGCTATAACGGTAGGTACATCGGATACCAGTTGTTCTGGTAATAATTCTCCCTTATCCATCATAGCGGCATACAATAAAGGTTTCAATGTGCTTCCTGTACTTCTACCAGCTTGAATAATATCTACATCTTTTTGATGCGACTTATCTGTCGGTGTATTACCTACATAACTTAAAACTTCTCTAGTTTCTATATCTAATACCAAAACCGCCATATTATATACTTCATTTTGGCGTAAAATGTTATAGTGCCTTTTTACTTGTTGATTTACCTGCTGTTGTAATGATACATCAATTGTAGTTTGTAATCGCTTTCCTTTATTTTTTCTAGCTAGTCGATTTAGTAAGTGAGGTGTAGTTTGCGGAAGACTATATGGTTTTTTTGGTAATGATTCACTTATAGATAAATCGTAGGTTATAGAGTCAATTGTTTTTTGTTCTAATAACGTTTTGAGTAATCGGTTTCTTTTTTCTAATAGCTTTAGTTGATTTTTTCCTGGATAAATTAGTGATGGAGCATTGGGTAAAACGGCTAGTGTTGCACTTTCTGACCATGATAATTGATGTGCTGGAAGGCCAAAGTATCTCCAAGAAGCCATGTCAACACCCACAACATTACCTCCAAAAGGCGCGTGAGAAGAATAAAGCTTTAAAATTTCCTCTTTAGAAGTTCCAAATTCCAGTCTTGTGGATAGAATTAATTCAATTAATTTTTCAAAATAAGTTCGATTTTGTCCTTTTCGTGCCAGCCGTATTACTTGCTGTGTTATGGTACTTCCTCCGCGCACCACTTTGCCTGCCCTTATATTTTCGCTTACAGCCTCTATCATAGAAGCCGGATTGAATCCAACATGTCTATAAAATTGTTGATCCTCGAATGCGAGTATACAATGTTTAAACTTTTCCGGAACACTATCTGTTTCCGGAAACCTCCACTGCCCATCTAAAGCAATTTTAGCCCCTAATAATTCACCTGTTCTAGTTTCGATTACGGTTGCCGTAGGGTCATCGAACAATGGTTTTGGTAAGGAGAAATAGTACCAAATCATTAATATTCCAATAATAACGAATCGCTTAGGGTGTTTCTTTATATAATTTTTAAGAGTATTCAACACTATTACTGTCAATTAATATATTTAGACAATGGTACTAAAATTTATGTAAATAAAAGATTCTTTATAGTCTATGAAAAAATTCCTTTCGTACATTTTTCTTTCTTAATTACATCAAAAGAATGCATAAATTCCCTAACTTAGACATTTTGCATTTATCAGGTATTATTCTTCACACGAATCCTTTTGATAATAACAATTACTGCAAGTGCCACAAATAAGCATCTGTACATTTTAGGGCTGTTATTCATTTAATAAAATTGTTTTTTGTGTTGAAAAAATATTACTTTCTATTCATTGTTTTTATTTCCTATTCTTCTTTATCACAGGAAAATGTTTCTTTTAAAAAAAATGATAGCATTGATTACTTATTAAAAACTGCAGAAGAGTTAAGCTACAAAAATGATATGTATAAGGCTTTAGAATACGCATTTAAAGCTGTTAGCTATGCACACGAAGTACAAGATAATTATTACATATCGAGTTCCTATATGATAATGGGAACAATTCAACACGAAATCATAGATTATAAAAATGCTAAAAAAAACCTACTAAAATCTTTAAAATATACAGAAAAAACAAAAGATAAAATACTCCTCCCCGCCATATTACATAGTCTTGCTAATATATATTATGATGACAATAAGGACTTCAAAAATGCTCTGGTTTATTACAAAAGAGCACTAGAACTGACTAATAAAGAACGTTATCCAGATAATTACCAGATTACTTTACATAATTTAATATGGACTTATATGGATCTAAATAAATTTGACGAAGCAAGGCCTTATCTTAAAAAAGCAGATAGTATTGAAAAAACAATTCCTGATAGCTTACAAGTAGACAGAAGTTCCTTGTTCCTTCTTAAGGCAAGAGACTATTCTAACAATAAAGAAATCGGTAAAGCTGAACAAGCTTTTAGCGAATCTTTGAAACAATTAGAAAAAGAAAGCTACTGGGTTAAAGGTAAAAGTTATTTTTATGACTACAGATCTCAAATGTATGAGAATATAGGAGACTATTTCAAAGCTGCACAGGATCTTAAAAAATTATTAAAAAATGAACATAAAGTTTTTGAAAACGCAAAAACCAAGAATGAGGAAATTGCAAAGTTCAGATTTAAGGTAGATGAATATGAAAGAAAGCTTGAGGCAGCCAAAAGGGAAAAAGCATTATTACTTGACATTGATAAGAACAACAAAATTATTATTTTTATATCCTCTGCAGCTCTATTACTATTGATCGGAGTATTATTTTTCTATTTTAGAGCCTACCGATCTAAGAAAAAAATTAGTGAAATTCTTGAAGTAAAAAATACAGAGCTCCATGAAGCTAAAGCGCAAGCCGAACAGCTAAGTAAAATTAAATCACAATTTATATCCACTATCAGTCATGAACTAAGAACTCCATTGTACGGTGTAGTCGGTATTTCTTCTATTTTATTAGAAAACAGCACTAAATCAGAAAAAGATAAAAAATTAATAGACTCACTAAAATTTTCTGCGGATTACTTGCTCGATTTAGTTAATAAGGTTTTGAAAATAAGCAAACTAGACTCAGAGAAAAAAGAGCTTACCAGGACTCCTACAGATCTATTTTCTTTATCTCAAAACATTCTACAATCTTTTGAGTACCAAGCTCAAAAAAAGGATAACGAATTAATTCTGGAGCACGACCATAGTATCCCTAAACTAGTAAATATTGATGCATTACGAATATCTGAAGTTTTGATTAATTTAATCGGAAACGCTATTAAGTTTACGGATAAAGGAAAAATCTGGCTCCGAATTAAACCTTTATCGATAGATACCAAAACTGTTAGAATTCGTTACGAGGTAGAGGATACCGGTATAGGAGTACCAGAAGATCAGAAAGAATACATATTCGAAGAATTTTCTCAAATCGGTAGTGTATATGACAATAAGCAAGGAACTGGTTTAGGATTATCTATAGTTAAAAATCTCGTACAGGTAATGGGTAGTCAGATCCATTTCGAAAGCAAAAAAGGTGTAGGATCCAAGTTTTGTTTTGATCTAGACTTGGAGATCGCAGATTGTCTAAATGATATAGTTAATGATTCAAAAAACCCTGAAAACACAGACAGTATCTACGCAAAAATCCTGGTTGCAGAAGATAACAAGGTGAATCAATTGGTTACTAAAAACCTATTAAAAAACATTGGCTGTAATTGTACAATGGTAGAAAACGGATTAGAAGCTGTACAAATTTTGAAAAACGAGACTTTTGATTTAGTACTGATGGATATTAATATGCCTGTGCTTGATGGTATGCAGGCAACATTAAAAATTCGGGAATTTGATACAACTACACCTATTATTGCATTGACTGCTTCAGAATTAAGTGAAGTTGGTGACGAATGCAAAAAAGCAGGTATGAATGACCTCATCAATAAACCACTAAATAAAAACGATCTTAGAGATGCTATCCATAAAAACTTAATCATTAATAGTACTGAAAACGAAATCTAAAAAAACAGTCTCACAGTATTTAACAACAACAAATGGTTAATAAAATGATGTGAGAAACATTTCCATTCTTGATACTTCTTTGTTTAAATATAATTTCATTATTTCATGTTGTTTTCCGTAAACTATAGTAAGTATTTATCATTTTCCTATACCTATTAAGTAAGTCAAGATTCATAAATCTACTCATAGAAATAATCTTTTGAACCACTTTAAAAGTTTTGTAATGACCTTACATTTAATTCTCTAGTACTAGGTTTCGGAACATGTTTAATTCATTCAACTACACTTGTCAAAAAAAGAGGAAATATCCCCTTTTTAACAACAAATAAGAATGTATAATCATTAGTTTTCCTTTAAATTATAACAGAAAAACCCTTTAATTTCATTAAATTATATGACTCTTAAAAACAATTTAGCTGTAAAACTCTGTTCAAATCTAACTCGAAATATTGTGGCTTATATAATATAAAATGGGATATGAAACTTTTTTGTTTACTATATCTATTTTTTTCAAAAATTGTTTTGCCTTGAAAAGAAATACTATTTACATATTTATTTTTATTCTTTCTCTAACTTCCTTTTCGCAAGAAAAACCGTCTTTTGAGAGAATTGACACCTTAGAAGTTCTTATCGGAACATCAGAGAAGTTAATGATAGAGAACAAGATGTACGAAGCTCTAGAATTAGCTTTCAAGGCCACTACTATTGCAAAAAAACTTAATCATCATCATTACTTATCTCATTCTTACTTTGTTATAGGTAATGTTCAATACGAAATTATTGACTATGAAAATGCGAAAATAAATTTGCAAAAAGCACTGGAATACAGCGATAAATCTGAATCTAAAAGATTATTACCCTATATTTTACAAAGCCTAGCTAATCTATATTATGAGGATAATGAAGACTATGAAAATGCCTTGATTTATTATAAAAAAGGAGTAGATATCGCAAGAGGTAAGGTACCCCCAAACAACTTTATCATTCCGCTTACCAATTTGATCTGGACCTATATGGATCTGAATCGCTTTGATGACGCTGCCCCTTATCTAAAGGAAGTGGATAGTATTGCTAGTACGATTCATCAAGATGCCATATTAGGTAAAAGCTCATTACATCTTGTTAGAGCACGTAATTATGCGTATTTAAGGAATTTCAAAAAAGCCGAAGAAAACTTTGAGAAAATGTTTCAAACTCTGGAAAACGAAGAAGCATCCTGGCAAAAGGGGAAAAGTTATTTCTATCAATATAGAGCAGAGATGTATGAAAATTTTGGAGATTATCCCAAAGCAAATGCCGATTTAAAAAAGTTCTATGAAAGTGAACTCAAGGTTTTTAAAGAAGCAAGAATAAAAAATGAGGAAACGGCAAAAACCCAATTCAAAATTGATCAGTATGAACAAGAACTAGAAACTGCCGGAAGAGAAAAACAGTTATTAAAAAACATTGCCAATAATAACAAGACTATTAATTATATTTCTTTCGTTGGCTTACTTTTATTGGCAGGAATTGTTTTCTTTTATTACAGAGGGTATGAATCTAAGAAAAAAATATCCGAGATTCTGGAAATCAAAAATGCTGAACTCCAAGAAGCTACGTTACAAGCTGAACAGTTAAGTAAGATTAAATCGCAATTTATATCCACTATTAGTCATGAACTAAGAACTCCTTTGTATGGTGTCGTTGGGATTTCTTCAATTCTATTAGAGAATAATCCAAAAACGGAAAAAGATAAAAAGTTACTTAATTCATTGAAATTTTCTGCAGATTACTTGCTCGATTTAGTAAATAAAGTACTAAAAGTAAGCAAGATAGACTCCGAAGAAAAAGAGCTTATCAAGACTCCCACAGATGTATTTTCATTATCTCAAAACATTCTACAATCTTTTGAGTACCAGGCTCAAAAAAAGGATAACGAATTAATTTTGGAGCATGACCATAGTATCCCTAAACTAGTTAACATTGATGCATTACGAATATCTGAAGTTTTGATTAATTTAATCGGAAATGCCATTAAGTTTACGGATAAAGGAAAAATCTGGCTTCGAATTAAACCTTTATCAATAGATGCCAAAACTATTAGACTTCGTTATGAGGTAGAAGATACTGGTATGGGAGTACCAGAAGACCAAAAAGAATACATATTCGAAGAGTTTTCTCAAATCGGGAGTGTATATGATAATAAACAAGGAACTGGTCTAGGTTTATCTATTGTTAAAAATCTCGTTCAGGTAATGGGTAGTCAGATTCACTTCGAAAGCAAAAAAGATGTAGGCTCTATGTTTTATTTTGATTTAGATGTGGAGATCGAAGATTGTTTAAATGATTTCGTAAGTGATTCGCAAAATCCAGAAAAAACAGAATGTATCTCCGCAAAAATTCTAGTTGCAGAAGATAATAAGGTAAATCAATTGGTTACTAAGAACCTACTAAAAAACATTGGTTGTGATTGTACGATGGTAGAAAATGGATTGGAAGCCGTGCAGATTTTGAAAAGCCAGCGTTTTGATTTAGTGCTGATGGATATTAATATGCCTGTGCTTGATGGTATGCAAGCTACATTAAAAATTCGTAAATATGATACAACGACTCCTATTATTGCTTTAACCGCTTCAGAATTAAGCGAAGTTGGTGACGAATGTAAAAAAGCTGGTATGAATGACCTCATCAATAAACCGCTAAACAAAAACCATCTTAGAGATGCTATCCATAGAAATTTGATAGCTAACAGTTTTGAGAAGAATACCTAAACATCCAAGTTTACCATATCAGACCTTATTCTTAATACATGAAATAAAACAAAATACCTTGTACGTATCAATCTTATTTTGTAATGTAGGGAATTTTATGTTACTTTCTGAATGTATACTAAAAATGAACCGTAAAATTAAACGTTTATTATATGTTCGTAAGCGGTTACAATTGGATATATAAAAGAAATATGTGTGTTAGTACGTATGCGACCCCTGTTGTATAACATTACCAAAATATAATCAATAGTCCAAAATGGAGATTAGTTATGAATGATAAAATATTCAAAATATCTATACTATTGTTAACTTTAATAATATGCAATTCATGCTCTCAAACTCCTAAAGAGAATTATGAGAAATTAAAAGCTATTAAAATACAAGGATTGATTATCGCAACCAAAACTGGAAAAGGCGGCTATTCTTTACTGGTGACAGAGCGAAAAGATACATTCCAAATTTGGAATACTTTTGTGCAAAATGCACATATCTCATTTTTTGTTGGCGATTCTATTTTTAAGCACAAAGGAGAAATGATTTATAAAGTTAAAAGAAATGACTCTTCACATACTTTTGATGCAAGTGGCGCAATATTTAACTACTGACTTGATAAACGAATACCTAAAAAAAGAACTTTATACAACACGACATATGTGATCATTAGCAACTAGATAATTCATCGAATGATTATTATATATTTAACAGGCCATAATGCTTGTAAAAAGATAAGGTTAACAATCAGTGCTCAATTTTTGTCGAAAATAGGGTAACATTTTGCCTTGCTATGATACATATATTAACCGTTAGATGCAATGCGTAAAAAATCAGAATCAATAAGAAATATGAGTTTTTTAAAATCACTATTCAATACAAAAGAACAGCCAATAAACTCATACTCTGAGTTTTGGGATTGGTTTCTGGAAAATGAAAAAAAATTCCATAACGTTCTCAAAAAACAAGGAAATATTAAACGTGATTTCTTTGACAAACTAGCACCAAAACTGAACGAGTTAAAAGACGGATTTTGGTATTTAGCAGGAATGTATGAAGAAAATATTTCAGAACTAGTTATCACACCTGATGGAGTAATCAAAAATATTGTTTTTGTAGAAGAGCTTGTTCAAACCGCTCCTAAAATGACAAACTGGAAATTCACTGCTTTAAAACCAGCAATTGACATAAAAAATGTAAGTATAGAAATGGCAGGCTATACTTTTGATAGTGAAAATCTATCCTTTTATTCTATTGACCATAAAAACTATCCTGATGAAATTGAGATTGTAATTGTTCATGATGAGTACAATGAAAAGGACCAATCAACTATAATAAATGGTACTTATATTTTTCTCGACAATTATCTTGGAGAATTAAACTCGGTGACTACTATTGACAATTTGAAAGTAATTCCAAAGGATCAAGCAGAGAAAGAACTTATCTCAATTTCAAAATTGAAAGATTTTCTAATTTGGAGAGAGAAGGAATTTATTGAGAAATATAAAGGACTAAGACATAATACAAATGATGATAACTTTTCAAGCCTAGAAGCTACATTAGAAAATGGACTTCCATTACTTGCAATAGTAAATTCAGATTTATTAAACTGGGATTGTAAAGCATCTCACCCTTGGGTTGCAGTAGTCGAAATTAAATATGATGGAAAAGGAAATAACGGAATGCCAAACGAAAAGGAATATCAATTACTCAATGAAATTGAAGACAAAGTAATATCTGATTTAAAAGATTCTGATGGATATTTAAATATAGGCAGGCAAACTGCCGATTCCTTAAGGGAGATTTACTTTACCTGTATTGATTTCAGAAAACCATCTAAAGTTCTCCACAATATCAAAAAAGAATACAAAAATATAATTGAAATAGACTTTGATATTTATAAAGATAAATATTGGCAATCATTTAATAGGTTTATAACTAATTAAAAAGGAAATAACAATTTGTATATTGCATATGCTACCTTGGTGGCCAGTAAACGCAACATACAAGAGACGTTATTATAAAGAAGGTTGAATAAATATTTAGGCGTAGTCCTATTTTAAAAAAAATCCAAAACACAAATCAAGTATATATCAAAACTAACAACAAAATGAAAAAACCTGACATCACATCCACAAATGTATTCTTGCTTGTTATCTTTCCTATTACCCTATTTTTTTTCTCTTGTTCTAATCCTGATACTTCAGAATATATCCAATTTTCCTTTCCAACAGAACATTATCATGAAGCATTGGATGGAAGGTTAATTGTTTTGATTTCAAAACAAATCGAAACAGAACCTAGATTTCAGCTCAGGGACGACTCCAAAACTTGTCAAGCCTTTGGGATGGATATTAACGACTGGAAACCTGAAGAGTCGCTGCAGTTTGACACAGAAGCATTTGGATATCCAATTCGTAGTTTTAAAGAACTACCATCAGGTGAATTCTTTGTACAAGTCTTATTTCACAAATACGAAACCTTTAAAAGGGCTGATGGACATATAGTGAAATTACCTATGGACAGAGGTGAAGGACAACAGTGGAACAAAGCGCCAGGCAATCTATATTCTACTCCTCAAAAAGTCACAATCAAGAATGGGTTATTTCCTTCTATCGCTATAAAATTAGATCAGAAAATACCTCCAATCTCCGAACCTGAGGACACAAAGTATGTAAAGCATATAAAAATTAAAAGCAAGTTATTGAGCGATTTTTGGGGAAGAGATATGTATTTGGGAGCTCATATACTGTTGCCCGAAGGATGGGAAACACACCCTAATGTTAAATATCCGCTTGCTATCATGCACGGGCATTTCCCGAAAGATTTTGGAGGGTTTCGAATGACTCCACCCGATCCCAATTTAAAGTCGGAATACAGTGAGCGTTTTAATGTTGAAGGATATAATTTGATGGTCCAGCAAGAAGCGTATGATTTTTATAAAACCTGGACAGGTCCTGATTTCCCTAGAGTCATTGCAATCAAAATCCAACACCCAACACCATACTATGATGATTCATATGCTGTAAATAGTGCCGCACAGGGACCATATGGAGATGCGATTACCTATGAGCTAATTCCGCATATCGAGCAACAATTTAGAGGAATAGGAGAAGGTTGGTCACGATTTGTTTACGGAGGAAGTACTGGTGGATGGGAGTCTCTTGCCGTACAGGTAAAATATCCCAAAGAGTATGGGATGTGTTTTGCCGCTTGTCCGGACCCAATTGATTTTAGAGCATATTGTTTGGTGAATATATACGAAGACAAAAATGCATACTACAAAGAAGGTACATTCAAAAAAACACTGGTTCCTGGTCATCGAGATTATTTAGGAAATGTAGATGCTAGCTTAAAAGACATGAATTACCGAGAATTAATATTGGGTACAAAGGCTCGGTCAGGACAACAATGGGATATTTGGGAAGCAACGTATTCGCCATTAGATGAAGAAGGCTATCCTAAAAGAATCTGGGATCGCCTAACTGGAGAAATAGATAAAGAAGTAGCTTCATATTGGAAAGAAAACTACGACCTCTCTTATATTTTGAAACGAGACTGGGCAAAAAACGGTAAGGATTGGGAAAATAAAATTCATTTGTATTGCGGTGATATGGACAATTATTATCTAAACAATGCAGTATATCTAGCCGAAGAAGTCCTATCAGAAACCACTGCTCCCTATTATAATGGTGAAGTAGATTATGGCGACAGAGCAGAACACTGCTGGAATGGCGATCACGATAATGGAAATCATATTAGTAGGCTGCGATATCACCGTATGTTTATCAAAAAATACGGTGATAAAGTTTATAAAGTTGCTCCTAAAGATGCCGACTTGAAAAGTTGGAGGTATTAATTTTTTCTAGGTGGAAAAAGTCAATGACTAGGTATGATTTTCATCCGCTATGATACACATAGCAGTCATGAGTTTCTAAAACAAATTCTTAAGTTCGGTTCTTATCAAAAAACTGATTTATAATGTTCAACTATTGGAAATGGATCATAAAAATGATGCAATAATCGTTTCCATTCCTGATATTCTGATGATTGTCTAAACCCAATCTCGTGATCTTCTATCGTTTCCCATGATACCAATAACAAGTATTTATCTATCTCTTCTACACATTTTAACAAATCTAACTTGATAAACCCCTTCATAGAGGAAATAATTTTTCGAGCTTCGCCAAAGGTTTTTTCGAAGGTCTTAGATTCTCCTTGTTTTATATATAAAATTGCTTGTTCTAATATCATTTTATAAAATGTATCATCATAAACTCATTGTTAATGCCTTAGTTTTAGTGAAGCCAAATTCATTATAAAAAACCTCCAATTCAGGTTTTGTATTCAAAAATACTTGCTCGACATCCTGTAACTGATCCAATAATTCCTGAACAATACGTTTTCCCAAACCTCTTTTTCTGTAACTAGCTTCTATTACAATATCGTCTAACAAAGCACGATAAACTCCATCCGAAAGTGCTCGCCCAAATCCGATAAGTTGTTCCGTATTCGTATCTCGAACTACTACAAATACTTCCGTTTTTTGTAATAGCTTTTCAACACCTTCTAATGATCGATTTTTTGCCCAACTAGTTTGCTCAAAAAGACCTTTAAGTTCTCCCACTTCCGGAAGGTTTTTGTTATTAATAGTATACTGCATCATTTTTGAATAGAATATTATATATCCCCAATAAAGAATGGATTACAGCCTACACTTCGACACCGTGTCCGCCTCAGGAGGAGGCTCAGTGTGAGACGCTGGAATAACAAAACTATCACGATTCTTTACCAACTATATACTATTTCACTACTTCAATCCATTTACCTTTGGTACGAACCAAATAATCATTGTCATACATAGCTTCGGATTGAATACCTGGTAAATAATACTTTCCTAAATACGAAGCATTAAGAAGTAGTGTTACTGTTTTACTTTCTTTTGGCTTTAGATCAAAATAGAAATTAACACGATCATCTCGAATATCTGTATAGGTGACTTTGTTAGTCCTAAAAGACCCGAAATCGGTGAAACGAGTATTAACCACTTCCCATCCCGATGGAAAAATCTCTGTTAAGGCGATATCTTTTACGTTACTTCCAGAAGTATTGGTTATCGTTACTTCTGCCACAAAATCGGTTCCTTGAGATAACTTAGTAACATCAATGATTCTTCCATCTCGATTTTTATAGTCAACAATCGCTTTAAAATTACTTTGTATCACTTTCTCCTGACCAACAGGTAGGATTCCGCTAGTTGCCAGTTGCACAAAAATGGTGTTCTCCTTATTATTTTTAAGCAATAACTTATTATTTTTAGTAATAGATAATTCACCAGAAGACAGTAAAGTTTTATTGGTATTTGCACTATTGGATTTTCCATTAAGTGTGTAATTAACTTCTATTCCCTTCCCTCCTACATAGGTTGCATATTTAGCCATAGCCATTAAAGCGTATGAACTCGTTTGGGTACTCATCCAACGTTTTGAAGATAATTCCTTAGCCAATGCTTCTGCCACTTTTTGTGCTTTTGCTTTTTGATCTAATAACACCAATGTCTCCAACGCCATGGCTCGATTTCTGTTTGTAGATCCATAGGTATGGTAATAGTTTTTTCTTGGCTGAAAATCAATATTGGAACTATTCAATAATTTGTCGGCTGCACTCTTCTGTCCAATCAATCCATAGGCTGCAGCTAATCTTAATTTAGCATCGTTAGAAAGGTTAGATGTCTCTCTTAATCTATTCATAGATGACAAGTCAGGGCTTCCTGCTAAAGCTAACGTATACAATCTATATGCTTGCGCAAGATCACTACCTCCGCTTCTCCATCGCTTTGCTTGTTGTTGTTGGTAATTAATCCAATTGCTTTTAAATCCAATTGGTAATACATATCCCTTTTTATTAGCTTCCAGTAAAAAGTGTCCCGCATAACTCGTTCCCCAATCATTGGCGTTACTATATCCTGGCCAATATGACATTCCTCCATTGGGCTGGATAAAGCTTTTTAGCCTATAAATAGCAGCTTCCATATTACGCTGTATTTTATTTTTCTTCTCAGAAGGCAATGTAAATACATCCCCTAAATACAACTGCGGAAATGCTGCTGATGTAGTTTGCTCGACACACCCATGAGGATATCGAATCAAATACTTTAGTCTACCTTCAAAATTCATAGGTGGTAACGAAGAAAGTTCGATCGTAGTACTATTACTTCCATCCACCCCGAAAGATGCAAAATCTAACTCTTGCTCACTATTTGGTTCCAAAACTATCGAGGTGATCTCGGTAGTCATTGGGTTTGGATTGATAATATCAATAGGAATACTATAAGACGCTTTTTCTCCATTTCCGCTAGCAACCACTTCTATATCTGTAATCGAAGCTCCTTCTATCACTTCTATGTCAAAATAGACCATTTTCTCATCAGGTTGCGAAAAATTAAGACGCTGGCTGGTCTCTCCAACAACTGTAAATCCTTTATTAGGTTTTAGAGTCACATTGACATCCTTCACCTTGTTTTCCATGGCAAAAACGGTAACAGGAATTGTCACTTTTTCGCCTGGTGTAATTTTTCTAGGAATCGAGGTCAATACCATTAATGGTTTTCTTACAGGAGTGGTTTTTTCAACACTTCCGTAAGCTGCATTTGTAGCATCCGAAGCTACAATCATGGTTCTAACGGAACCAATATATTTTGGGATTTTGATTTTATGAGACTTCGTTTCTCCTTTTTTAAGTTCAAAGGGTCCCTTATATACAACCATTGGTTTAAATCGATTTGCTTTTTTAGACTTACTACCGCCAGCTTCTCCATCACCTCCGATGCTAAAGATTTGGTTAATACTTCCTCCGTATGCTCCAATTACATCATCATATACATCCCAGGTTTTTACTCCCAATGCTTCTCTGGCGTAGAAAGTATTCCAAGGATTAGGCGTTTTAAATCTTGTTAGGTCCAATAATCCTTCATCCACAATCGCTATAGAATAGGTCATCGCTTTTCCACTTGTTTCACTAATTTTTACATCAATTGTTTCTTCCGGACGTAAAACATCTGGCATTTTTACAACAGGTTTAACTCTTGTAGCAGGATTTTCTACAGAAATAGGTATCACACCATACAATCGTATGGGTAGATCATTAGCGGTAGAACTATGTGGTTGTAATAATGTAATATGTATATATACATTTGGTGTATACAGGTCTTCTATTGGTAATTCGAATTTGGTTTCTCCTTTTTGTGGAGTTACCCATAATGATGACAATACTTCAGTACCATTTTCTACGGTAACCAAAGCTCTTCCCCCTTCACTGGATGGAAATGTCACTATTGCCGTTTCTCCAACATTATACGTGCTTTTATCAGCAGAGAACATTAACATCGTTGCTGCAGATGGATCATTTTTATTAGCTCTACCAGCCCAACCTGGCCAATCTACGTAAATTGCTTTTCCCGTTGCATGGCCTCCATTCGGATCTATAACTCTTACCAGATATCTTCCCCATTCTGGATATTTAATTTCGAAATTAAAATTGGTTTTACCACTACTATTAGTTGTTACTTTAGTTTTAAATACTTCATTACGATATGATCCTCGATTGTAAGAGGATAGATTATCTTCTGAAGTATCCCACCACCATCTCCAATTTACTTTATAAACATAAACTTCCAGGTCTTTCACTGATTTTGGATTTCCTTTTTTGTCCACAGAAACTACTTCAAAATTATGCTGCGTATCTGTAAGTAACATTCCTCTTGCTTTATCTCCTTTTGGAACATTTAATCCAATATAGGTTTCATAAGGTGAAAAGTCCTTCGAAATAACATCAGTACTAAAATCGCCTCCGGTTTCATACACTTTGGTTATAAATGATGCTCTAAGCATTCCAGCTGCTTTACTCTCTAATGTTGGTTTCATAGAAAAATTCACTTTTCCTTCCGAAGAAAGTTTACCTCTAAATACTTCTTGTTCATCTGTCCCAAATCTCCTTGATGGATCATCAAAGATATATCCAGGAAATGTCTTAAAACTGGTCCTCTTCGGGCTAAAACGCGCATTAATATCGGTCTGAAGACTCTTAGCTACAGCGCCATGCAGCCATAGTACTTCTAAATCACCTGTTATACTCTTATTTGCTCCTAGTACTTCATCATCAAAATTTGCTTTGATCTTAAGGCGATTGGGTTTAATCGTTTCAATTTTTAATGATTTAGCAAAGCTTGCTCCACCAACATTTACTTTGGCCTGCCAGTTTCCGGTAGGTGCTTCATCAGAAGTTTCTACTATAAATTTATAGAAATTACCAATTCCTTCTGTCTTGGTCTCCTGATGTATTACTTTTCCATAAGGATCTTTTAGTTCAAATTTAACTGGATGACCTTTTGGTAGTTTATTTGCATTATCATTAAGCATAAATGAAAGGAATAAAGTGTCTCCAGGGCGCCAAACGCCTCGTTCTCCATAGATATATCCTTTAATTCCCTTTTGCAATCGTACTCCAGAAACATCAAATTTACTAACCGACAATGCATTACCATCATTCAGTTTAACATAAGTTTGTTGTTTGCCTGATGTAGCAATAGCAAAAAATGCAGGTTTATCAGCATCAAATCCTGACATACCTTGCGCATCTGTGGTAGCAATTCCAATTTCTTGTTGCTGATAGTTATAAAAGGCAACTTTTACATTAGGAATTGGATTTGTGGTAAGGATATCATTAACTGTAACTGTATATGAATTATTTAATCCTTTTTTTATAATTACTCCCAGGTTGGAGGCCAATACATTTGCTGCAACCTTTTTATTTCTGTAAAACGAGTTGCTACAGGGATCGTCTCTTTCATTCCAATCATAATCATAATACTCATCATAGTAATATTGGGAACTATCCCAAAAGCTAGACTCCTCTTCTTCGTCATCATAATTCTCAGAAAGTTCATCAATAGAGGTTTCATCTGCAGCCGCTCCATCACATTTATACAGAGAATATACCTTCTTATATTTTAGTTCCACTCTATATATTGCTCCCGGATCGGGCGAAATCAATTCTTTTAAATCAATAGCAAAAGCGTTCCATTTACTTAAATTTAACGAAGCATTCTCCTGAAGGTTAATTAGTTTTTTAGCAACTGGTCTCGCCACGCTTCTTAAATTACTTGAGCCATCAAGATTATTATTCTGTAAAAATTGCAGCACATTATTCTCGAATACTTTAACCACCTGAACCTCTACTGCACGCAGGTTTATTGCTTCGAAATTAAACTTTAGATTCTCTGAAGTTGGCAGAATTACTCCGCTCTGCAATAATTTAACTTCTGGTTTAGGTTGCTGAAACGAAATGTTTTCGGAATAAGTATTCTTTAGCTTGTAGTTGTCGATACTTTTAATCCCTTCAAAAACAGTTACCTCTAATGTTCCTTTTAGTTCTTGTTTTGGATATACTTTTAAATTCTGACCTTTTACTGTATATTTTAGATCTTTTGCTCCTGCGATTGTTACTAAACCATCGAAGTTTTGATTTTTTTTCAACGGATCTGAAAAATTAATCTCTACATATTGCCCTTCAAAGTTAGAAACAGAAACACTAATTACAGAAAAATTATTCTTTCCTGGCACTTTTAGCACATCTTCTCCTTCTGTATCTATATCAAATGATTTCCCTGACCATTTTATGGCTACTTCCGAGTCTTCTTCAAAACGCTGTATACTATCTATTCTAAAACTAAACTGACGGCTTTTATCAAGTGATTCTCCAAAAGTAACTGGAACATTTTTACCTTTTTGTGTAGCCGTAATTAGCTGTTTTGCTGTATCAAAACTTAATTGATCGCTCGCAGAAATTGTTCCACTAATATATTGCCAATCTTTACTATAAGATTGCAGGTTATCTGTAATTATAGAAAACTGTTGTTTTAATGTTTTAACGCTAAAAACAAAATTTCCATCCAGCTCATCCTTTAAATCTTTCACTAAACCATCTAAATTTAGAGTAAACGTGTATTCTGTATCTTCCTTAAAACCTTTTTCTGGTTGAAAAGCAATTGTTTGATTATTTACAGCGAACACTCTTCCTTCTACACTTGGAGAAACCGAAAGTACTTTATTAGAAAGTTCTTGGTTATCATCCCAGCCTTCTACAGGTGTTTGTAAAACCACGTATACATTATCCAGAACCGAAATTACTCCAGTAGATACATCTGAAATATACTCTTGATATTTATTAAGTTCTGATGCATTTGCTTCGGCTATGGCTTTAGCATCTTTCTTTTTACAAGAAAAAACAAATACAATACAAAAGAAAAGATACGGGATACGTGATAATCGCATATTGAGTGAATTTAGTTGACCTCATAAATGTAAGACATTTTTAAATGCAGTTATCCCCTGAAAATAGTGAATTTTAAATTTTAATGGATAAATAGTATTAATTATACTCAAAACTCATCTTAAGTAATACTTTTCGGTCGAAAAACACTACTTAAGATGAGTTCTTAGATTTAGTATAACTCTGTTTCTGGACGAGACAGTTTTTTATTTGATAAAAAATCGGATAACGTTCAGATTCTATTATATCTAATTTATGATGTTGTTTATTACCCCTAAATCAAATAATCGTCTTCCTAAACTAGTGAATTCCTCTTTGGAAGTATAGGAAGAAATACTTGCAATAGATTTCATTTTATCAGTCATAGAAGTCATAACTTCATATCGCCAATACATTAATTGTGCTAGCGGTTTATTAGCTAAACTAATTTGTTGATTTTTCACATCAACCTCATCAATGCCTATACAAGTATTAAATACTGTATTTTCCTGAAACGAAAGGAACTTACTATTAATGTTTAATTCCACATCAGGGTCATTATCCACAATCTCTATAGATTGTACACTTAAACTATGTTGTAATCCAATTACAAAAAATACTGCGAATATCACTTTCATAGTAATAGAACGCGATTCGCATACTTAATATCATTAAAAATATGTTAAAGTTATGGTTTTAACGTATTTTGATTTTTCTTAACAATTCATTAACAATCAAATGAAATGCACTTCATTTGCTGCCTATTTCCTGGATTCCATCACACTAGTCTAAAGAAAGAACTAGCTATAGATACAAAAATATATGTTATTTGATATCTTTATAAAAATCAATTAAAGCAATCCTACCTTGGAAAAACCGAAAGGTTAAGTGCATGATATTTCCTCCATTGTCCTCTAAAGTGATCGCTTTATTAAGTTCAAAATCGGATGGTTGATCTTTTCCGTCTTCAATTGCGATATTATCAGCATATAAACTCAACTTTTTATCAGGCTTCAAAATGGGTTCTACTTTACCCGAGATTCCAGGAATTTGACCCAATTTATTGATAATAACTGAACCTGAGTTATTGGATTTCTCAATAGTAACTTTAATATCTTCCTTAGGATTCATACTATGAAAAATTACAGCTGGATATTCTGAGTGCGCTATAAGAACGGTATATAGCTTCCTGGTCCGAATTACAAAATGTGCTAATCCGTTCTCATCCGTATAACCTTCCAGATAAGTAGAATTATTCGCTACCAGCACTACCTTTGCATGTGTAACCAATTGCTTTTTTTCATCTACTACTTTAATCGTAAAAATAAAAGGCTTAGGATTAATCATAGTAGAGAGTTTCGACCATCGATTTCTGAAAAATGTCTGATCCCTTTTTAACTTATTTTCGATAAGAACGGCTAATTCTTCAGGAGTCTTATTTTCCAAATTAATATAACCGATTGTTTTAAGAATTCCAGGAATTTCTGTATTATCGAATCTAGCAGGTAATATATATTCTCTACTTTCCTGAAATGCTCTCGCTTGCATCGAAACTCTCTCATGATTTGTCCATAATTTTTTGTTATAAAAGCTGGATACAAACAGTACTGTATATCTTGCTTTATTTTGATAAATCTCTGACAAATACTCATACAAGTTTTTACCCCACAAATTAGCTTCCTCAAATAAATCATAAAACACTTTAACGCCTTTATTTTTCAAGCTATTTGCCACTTCCTCTACATATGCTCTATTCTCTCCTGCAAAAGATAAAGCAACATCATATTCATAACTTTTATTCTTCATCACTGACTATTTTTTTAACCTAAAACTGACCAATTGAACTCCTTCAGGCTTCATCATTTCCTGCAAAACCATCTTTCGCATTTAGATAAATCTTGCTTTTTCGGTTGAATGAAGAAGTCCAAATGAGCTCATTACAAAATTACTTTCTTTATTTGGAATTATTCCATTTTTTATTGGAAATATTCCAACAAAAGTTTTACTTTTAAACCGTAAAAATCAATGTTTTTGGGACCAAAGAAAATTATACACAAGAGAGTAGAAAAGAATGGTTATTATGGATGCCTGTCCTGAGCTATGTCGAAGGGTTTGAACGAGCTAGTAAAAAGAAAGAAAATATAAATAAATATCAATTCTGGCAGCATTACTATAAACCAATAGAATTATGGAATATAGAAGAGATCAAGCAAAAGATCGATTATATACATAATAATCTGGTAGAAAGTAGTTTTATTACGAACCCTATTGATTGAAAATATTCATGTTCTATAAATTTTTAGGACGAAACATGCTCATCGGTACCCGACAGAGTCGAGCACTAGCCTTACTCAGTCGAGGACGAGCCTTTAGATTAGCAAATAGAAAACATAAAGGAAGCTGCGGAGCTATTAAAAACTGTGGTTGAATTGTATAATAATCAAAGACCACATATGAGTATAGGTAATTTGACTCCAAATCAAGTGCATCAAAACAATATAAAAATGGAAAAATTATGGAAAAATCCTATTATTGTAAACCAATAATAGGACTAAGTATAAGTTGTAAAACTATTTTAGGATTAACGTAAAATATGTAAACTTTTTTTAGGACGAAACACTCATACCGATTATCACAAACGGTACTAGCATGTATGCTAGCACTAGCGATCATTACGAGACGCTCGCGCCATCAGGGGATCACTCATTCTAGGACGAGCGGAGGCTCATCTCTTTTATTCTTAATTGACTCCTTACAAAGCCTTTTCCTTTCTCGCTCCGAACTAAAAAATCACTCCTTTAGCACTAGAAAGGCAGTTTGATACCAGCTCCTGCAAGCAGATATCGGTAGGCCTGCTACCATCTTATTTTCAGTTACGAGAATCTCTCGATTCTCTCACAGCAAACTCCGCGTATTCTATGATTAAAACAAGCTTTTTTCAAATTATTTTTTAAGCAAATTTCATTGTATCCACATATGGAGTTTGTCTATCAATTACTGCAAAAATGCGAGCTATTAACTTGTTTCTAATAATGTTAATTGTGCTCATTTTATTTTTACCTATTTCAATTCTTCTTTCATAGTATTTTTTCATCTCTGGATTATGTTGAATTGCTACCATTGAACACATATGAATCAATACTTTTATTTTTTTATTAGCGAGTTGTGAGACTTTATTACGTCCTTTTACACTTGTTCCTGATTGATAAGGGAAAGGAGCTACACCACAATATGATGCAAATTTTCGCCAGTTCTTAAATTTGGTAAAGTTTTCTGTAGCAATAATCATCGTTGTAACCATTTGCATTCCAACACCTTTAATACTTAAAATTAACTTTAAACTTTGTTTCAATGCCTCTTGACTTTTTATAACTTCCAAAATTTGATATTCAAGAGTCTTGATTTGTTTTGTTATGTAACGAATCATCTTTTCCTGGACTTCAAAAATGATTTTAAAGTCTTTTGTTTTATATATGTTTTTTTGCTCACTTAGAGTACCCTTATAAGCGGCTCGTTGTTTTATTAGCTTAGCTTTAAGACTCATCAATGATTTCAATTGAGTAATGGATTTTGAGTAGCTTTTTGTTGGAGTTATTTCATCTTTTAATCGATAACCGTATAAAGCAATTCTTTTAGAATCAATTACATCGTCTTTGCCTCTTGTGATTCCCATTGAACGCTTTATATCTAAAGCAGGTGCAATGTGATAATGGCATTCTTTATCTGTTAAAAACTCGGTTATTAAATGCGAATACATACCTGTATGTTCATACACAAAAAGCACATCTTCGATTTCATTTTTTGAACTTTTGACCCACAAATAAAAGTTCTGTAAACCCTTCTTGCTATTACTAAATTGAGCATTTTTCTGATCTAAATGATTACATACATCAATGGTATTTTTACTAATATCAATACCAATTACATTTTTAAAATTCATAACTTTAATTTTAAGATAATAATTGAGTTACTTTAACTAAGACCTTTAATAAGGACAAACTAAAATTCTATATGGTTCTAAGTAACTTGAAAAAAGGACGGAGACTAATACGCGGACTGGATCTTATAAATCTAGCGATCGGGAAAGTTCACTCCGTTCTTTTTAAATTTAATCATAAAATTATCTTGATACGAATCTAAAGGCCATCGGGTTTACAATTACAAATCACTTTCAATTGAAATTCCTCTTATTTTTTTTTCTCCATTCACACAAAGTATTTTTCCATATTCTTTTACTAAAGACTTTAAAAAATCTTTGAACTGAAAAAACTCTCCTCCAACTATATCAGATTCGTAACAAACAGAATTTAAATCATTATTAAAAAAAACACTACTACTAGGGATTTTCATTGAGTCTAAATAATCTTTAACATCTTCAATCAAATTTTTAACTATTTTTTCTGTGAGTGTTTCTTGGAAAGAAATAATATTAATTGAAGGCGCTGATTTCAAATACAGTTTATTTAGATCTTCAAAAGATAGTATTTTTTCAATTTTATCTTCTATTTTTTCTAATTCTATAGTATTAGGCAACAATACTAAAAACTCGCTTTTTTTGTTTTTTAATATTTTGAAATATAAAACATTTTCTATCACATAAAACTTTTCATCAATTTTTAAATATGGAACCTTACTTGGGTTTAATTTAAAATAGTACTTTATTTCGTTTATGCAATTGTCACTATATAAATCTTTGATAGTTTTTTCAGGTTCAGAATCAAATAATTTTTCTGTCTTTATTATTGCGTATTTTGTCATGTTAATTTTGTTTTATTAATGACCAAAGTCAGGTGTAGCAGGAAAAATTATACCAGTCTTGGAAAATGATTTAATCAAATTATTCGGAATTATCGTCTCATCCCAAAAAAGCTCTTTGTATGAAGGTGGTCTTAAAACTTGTTGACCATCTATTATACCAGGATTAGCTAATTTAAATGTTTCCCATACTTTTTTCTCAATTGAAATAGCCACAACTTTATATCCTACGATCTTTCCAACTCCAGATAAATCACTGGTTCTAGCCCAAATAACTGCTTGCGCAGGATTAGTTGTAAAATAAAACCCAGGAGCCATATTCAACTGAGGATGTCCATTTGAAGTATATGACAAATCTTGATTTTTAATTGCTTCATCAGCTCTTGGAGCAACTACGCCTCTAAAAAATGTAATCATTTCTGGACTATCTCCATTTCTAGGCTTTGCCCCTACCTGAGTAATTGGAACATCTATTGGAATGGCCTCCCAACTAGTTTCTATTTTATCGGGAATTGCCGAATATATTAAGTATAACCCCAATAATATGTCACCTGCAATAAAAGGCCCATCAACTTCTGCAATTGCTGCGTTCTTAGCTCCTTGTGTTGTAACTCTTAATGCTAAGGCAGACATAGAAAATTGAGTAAAACTCCCATCTTTATTACTGTAAGAATGAGTTACTTTTCTATTTGTATTGGTAACCTTTCCGTAATCATTATAAGTATACCAACCTTCCTTGAATTTAGCACTTCCATCTTCATTAAATGTACCACAATGATAAACATTGTCACATGATGTATCTCCTTCATTTCGAATAGAACTTGTTCCACGATTTATTAATGCTTCTTCTAAACCTTCTAATTCAACAGCGTGAATAACTTTATTTCCGCTAAAAGAATACGGAGTATAATGGGGGTATTTTGCGGTTAGAGGATCCACAGCAAAGAACCTACCCACTCTAGGATCGTGCATTCTGTATTTATAGTTTACGGAATTCCCTTCCCCTTTTACCTCATTGTCAGCTTCCTGCCCTTGGAATCCATATCGATATTCAGCGGAGTTCTCGTGTCGGTTAGGTAGTAGCATCCCAAAGGGATAATAATCATTAAATGCAAGAACGTCTGGTATAAAGGTACTACTTTCAGTTGTGTGATCTGCCAATGTACCCAGTGTGGTAATCACTATATTATCTATTGCAAATGTATCTACAATATCATCTTTATCACGAGTACGTGCCCAAGAGACATTCGTTACTACCTGTGTAGCTGTAAAACGAATACTATGCCTACCGCTATTGGTATTTATGGTACTTGTCAGTATTGTGCCAAATGCTTCTGCTTGTATATCAATATCTGGAGAGTTTTGTAACTCCAAATCATAGGTAACCGTATATGTATTTCCTGGATCTGTGAGCATTGTATGTATCACACCTTCGCTCTTATCATCTACGGTAACTTGTAGTTTATCTGCTGTCGTTGTTATTTCCGATCCTCCATAACGATTCCAGTTAGTATCTTCCTCTAGATTTTGCCATCCTGTAAACTCAAACGTACTTACTTCTGATAAATAATTAGTCTCTACTACTTTTCGATCACTTACTACACTCAATACATTGCCTAGATGATTAGATAGTTCATAACGTTTGTCACCAACCTCGTTGATGTAGGTATCCGGTGTTGGATTTTGGGTATCAGCTGTTAGTAGCACATCAGATTCTTGTAACCCTAATCGACTGCTACCATAGATATGATGTTCTTGTAGTCGTAGCTCATTGGTATTGTTAGTTACATCCACAGTTTCTTTATACACCGCCATAACATTGCCTTGGGCATCTCTGGAGTAATAGGTGGTTTTATTCTCTGGCAATACCGTCTTAGAGATACGATTTCCTAATCCATCATAATTAAAACCAATTGTAGAACCGTCAGTTTTGGTAATCTGACGTATTTTCCCGTCTACTCTCCATTCGATATTAGTAAGTCCCTCTGCTTCATCTTTTGTCAACTGACCTATTGCATCATACTGATAATTATCTACAGATTGCCCACTATCGATATCGGTATCAAAATTGGCATCTAATGATGCCACATCACTAACAGAGCGTAACTGATTATTAATCTTATTCCCTGTAGCATCTGTATTGTAATTATAGGTAAAATCATCCATTGGAGTAACTATACCACTCGCATTAACTGCAGATCGTTGCAAAGTCTCCAAATTACCATTGTTATCATAAGTATAACTCGAACTATAGTTTTCTGCAATCGTAGCTCCATTAGCACTATATCCTTGCATTCCTCTAATACGATTTAACTGATCATATTGATAGTGATTCAGTTGTGCATCCAGCATCGATTCGTCATTATCTAACAAACTGGTTACCATCTGTTTGATATTACCATTATAAAGGTTTTTAGGACTTTGCAAAGCAGCAGTATTGCTATACCCAAATGCATTTGTCGTAACACTACTTACTGGCACATAATCATCTTCAAAATAGCTTAAAGAATATCCCATAGCATCCTTGGCTACCTTAGATTCTACGGCTCCATCACCACCCATATCGCTATCCGGTGTTAGGCTTTCTGAATTTACGCCCTTAAGCCATCCATGTAGCGTATAGGCATAATCGATTCCTTGTACTTTTTTGTCTCCTATTTCTGTTCTGGCTAATGGCCCATGTGCAAAATACTGGTAGGTTGCATCCTGCTCCCATATCATTCCATCTCCAGAGGTTTCTATATTTACAATACGGTTATCAGCATCATATGCATATTGATGAATAAACTGATCTAATTCTCCTTTTTGATAAATTACCTTATGCACATTACCACTAATTAGATCATATTCATACTCAGTCCTTTTGATCTGTGATAACGGATCATTTTGATCAATAGACATTTCTCGGTTATGCTGCGCTAATTCTTTTACATTACCATGAATATCATATGAGTAAAATATAGCGTTATCATACTGACTAGTTAAAGTACCAGTAGGTTTTTGATCAAAATAATAGATAGCCGTTACCCGATTTCTACTATTCTGGATATGATCAGAGGTAGTGTTAAACACGGCTTGAGCATTTGCTACTGGTTGGCTATATATTGTGCGAGTTACCTCTTTCTGAATATTGGAAATGTTTGACGGATATCCTTGTTCTAGTCTAACATCTACCTTATCATTGATGTTGCTGTATAAAAACTTACCAGAGGTATCATCAATATATACTGCTGTATTGGCTTTTAATTCTCCTGCTTCGACAATCCTTCCTAATTTATCATAGGTTGTATAACTAAAGCTATTTTGTGTCTTTTGCTTTGCGTTTTGTGAGGCTATAATTCTACCCAAATCATCGTAGGCAAATACCGTGATTCCACCATCTGGTGTTTTTTGCCAAATAAGCTGATTTAATGAATTATATCGATACTTGGTAATCAACTCATGTTTTGGCAATAAGGTTTCATTTTCGATAGCGGCATTGCTATTTCGATAGGCGTTAATCGCCGCATGAATCCCTTGATCTTCTAGCTCCTCTTCTGTAAAACGATCTACCCCTTCTGGTGGAACAGTTTGCTTGAGATTTCCTGCTTGATCATAGTAATACAAGGTATATTGATATTCTTTATCAAAATAACGCATACTAAAATCTTCATTCGCATTCTCTAATGCAGCAGTGATGTATGCTTTTTGGAATTCTATTCGTTTCGCATCCAAAAAGTTTTGATAACTATCCGCATTATACAATTCGCTCACATTCAATATAAACTCCTCACAATCGGTTTGTGGGTCTTCAATGATCACAGGAGCGTTTGGCAATGATAACAATATAGAAGCCTCACAGGGCAATGGATTTGTAGCTTTATACTCCTTTACAAACACTGCCCAATCCTTTGCATTTTCTCCTTGTTGCGATACGTGCACAGCATAGGCATCGATGATTCGAGATGTACTCGAACCTCCTATATTTATGCCAGAAGCAGCAAATTCTGCTACGGTCATAAATTGTAAGCTCTCTATGTCTGTCACTGATAAGCTTTCTATATAGTCTTTATAATCGTCTACGGCGTAGGCATATTTCATATCGCAGAAATAATCTACCGTATATAAATCCGTTAAGCTATACCCCGTAATACCCGTTGCAATCGATTGCAAAACAGGAAATTTTCCTGTACAACTTATGGGTTGGATTACAGGTGGGATACATGGCTGGCATGCTTCTTCATTAGTTATCCCTACAGATATAGTTTTTGAATTAACGAATGAAGATGAGGATATAGGTTGAGAATTTCTTGCAGAATTATTCTCAATTAAATTTAGGAAATTTTCACATAAACCAAATGAATATGTTAAGTTTCCAGGAGGCACTCCAATTGGAAACTGTTTACGTGGCCCCATAAAATATCCTCCTTTAGCTTCGATACGATTACCTATAGTTTTCTCTATGTAAGTTATATTTAATTTTTGACTAGGTAAAAAATCAATTTTTTCGATTATACCTATTTGTCCCATTTGCTCTATCGAAAAAGAGGTATCATCATCATTTTGTAATACTAAATCGAACTGGAAAAAATTATGCCCATCACTGTCGACTGTTTGATCCAAAGAAGGAAATCCAATTCTTAATGTAATTTTATTAGGTGAATTTGTACGATACCTATAAAAAGCAATATCTCTAGCTATTGGAGAACCGTAACCATAATTACCTTCATTCTCTATTCTTATTTTTACAGCTTCATCAATATTTAATATATTATCGTTTAGAAAATTATTCGTTTTTGTAGTATTAATATCAACTTGAACCTTTTCAGAGTCAAAAACTTTAAAAACATCGTTAAACATTTCTACTAAATGACTCTCAAGCCTTTCTTCGGCATCAGCACTTTGTTCACAGGTTGTAATAAAAGGTTCTTCTATTAATATGTCTAATAAACTACATTGATAATGAGCAGGTCGAACAAGCCTTGTTTCTGGATAATTCATAAGCCCAAGAGACATGCCTTGATATAGATTATTAGTACCTTGAATATCCAAATAATTGAATTCTATATCATTTAGACGTCCTTCTATAATATTATCGGTACTAAATTTTAATGACTCTATAGAACTTATTTCATTCATATTAGTGGGGCCTGAAGCTATATATCGAATTGTAAATTGATATGCACCCGCATAATCAATATATTGATTCCCATAATCTGAAAAAACTTTAGATCCATTCCAAGCAACCTGGGTCACATCTCTGTAATCGACATTTGACCACTCGGAAGCACAATCGCTTTTTACTTCACAATCGTACTTCACTGTTGCTGTTATAAAGTCCTGTAAAAATTCATTGAATTCTGGATATGTATTTAACGCTACATTATCCCTGTAGAAGTCACCATTAGCCAATAAGGCATTCATCAAATTTCTAAAGTGATAAGCAACCTGCTGCTTTAAGGATACTGCTCCATCTGCGCAAGATAAAAAGCTATCATCCGTAGGGTCGCCCGGATTGTCCTGAATCCCGCAGCAAGAGAAGTTTAATAAGGTTCCCCCTTCTTTAAATAGCCTACCGGTAATACGTTGTCTTTCAAAACTACTATTGTAGTAACTCAAATTAGCCTCGCTGTATAAACCAGAAATCTTATTCACTGTTTTACCGACAAAGAGTCCTAAAATCATATCACTTGCTGTAAAGGAAATAGGTTCATCCAAAATATACGTAAGTAATGTATCTGTATCCGTAGCAATGGTAATGATATTACCCACCATATTCCAATATGCAGCACTTGTACCAGCAACCTCAAAATACTCCGGTAGATACCCATTACGATATACAGCTAATTGTGAGATATCATAATCGGCTGTACCCATAGTACCAGTTTGAATTAGTTCATTAAATAAGGCTACAAAAGCACTTTTAAAACTTGGTAAAATATCACAGTCATTGGTTTCTGCCGTTCCTGTCGCTCCTGATCCTAAATCTTGTCCGACCGTATTACCTGAGTTATTAATAGAACATTCACCTATTCTGGCCTGGGTCTGCCCTGTTAACACTATTTCTTCAAAAGAGGTGTCAGAAGTATTTGTTGATCTAATTTTTGCCAATACTTGAAAATCAAATACACCTGTTGTTGCGTTGTAATTACCTGTATAAAACAAATTACTAATCGTATCGATATACCAAGAAGAACCATATCCTGACCAACTATATCCTGATCCTTGTGATAATGTAAGATCAACAGGTGTACCTCCATCAAAAGTAATAGATACCTTATTGCCCTGTTGGTTTCCCTCTAAAGTAAAATTACCAATAGGCAAATTACCTCCTAAATCAGTATATAGATCTTTTGTTAAGTATTGCCCTTTATAGTTCCCTAAATCACCTACTATAAGAGCGGGTGTACCATCTGGTAAGGTTTCAGAAAATAGCCCGTCTAGGTAAAATTGCATATCCCTAGCCAGAGGACAAACGCCAGTTTCTAAAAAGTACTCGTAATTGACTTGTAAAGCCAATTCTTCTATAGCGTCCTCTGGAGATTGTTGTGAATCATATAGATTATCAACTGGTTTAAAACGCTTTATTTTATCATCATAGAACTCACTTCCGGTTGCATCACACAAACGCTCTAATGGTTTAGAAAAGAACCCATTAATGGTAGAAGATTGTGGATAATCCAGGATTACCGAAACGATAGAAGAAGTAACCTCTCCATCACCAATACATCCATTATAAAATCCTTGATTATATGCATATAATGTAGCGTATACATATTGCACCCGTTGTTTTAGCATCAGGTAGTACGACACATATGTTTGTATAACTTTATCCTTGTCTGGAGTATCTAACGAGGCAATAGCACTTCTTAAACTACTAAAAGATCCAAGATTAGAATCACAATCAGAAACACTATTACATACAGCTGTATTGTATGCCACCTGTAACATCCGTACTCCTAAATTATCATAATCTGTATCTAAAGCATGTTTCATCAGATTCACTCTGTTAGTGTATGCTGAATTGCTATGCTCAATACCTGTTAAAGTCTCTGAAAAATATGGATCATTATCTACTAATATGGTAGGTCTAGAAAGAACGTTAAAAGAAGCATTAGTGGCACTTTGGTAGGTCGTTAGGGTGTTTAGGAAGTTGTTATACCCATCACTATTCATAGTAGCTGTGGCAACTCTAGATGTAACACTACAAACAGCAAGTGAATATTCGAGGTATGTATATTCTGGATGGTACACCAAAAGTGATTCTGCCCAGGAATTTAACCAATATCGTGATATATCTTTAATATTCTCCAGATCCAGATATTGAGGTTCTACTTTTACATACCCTTCTTCACTTGCATCCATTATTGGGCTATCATCTAGAATCGGGGGATCATATGTTCCATCATCTAATTCCTGTGCAAGCACATAACTTATCAATCCATTTTCATCATAATAGTGACCTTGGTCGGTAGCGATATCATATACATAATGCTTTGGATTTCTCCAACTTTTACCAACAGCGCTTAACAATGAATTCTCTTCATTAAAAATACTAAGTGCTTCTAGCGTATCTGTATTCTGAGCATCTTCGTTTTCTACGATAAACTGCATACCATACTGACCGGATAGTTCCATATCTTGGAGTAGATTTGCAACATCATTTTCACAAGAGATCGAGTTGGTAATCACATTTAATTCTTCTTCTGATGGATCAGAATCTCCTATACCATCTTCCTTACAAGGCTCATCACAAGCAAGATATAGCAGCTCCCACTCTCTTCTAAATCTTTCTATTAATGCATCTCTTTCATCAGTATCGCTGTCTACATATGGAACCATTTGTGTATCCACATAGCTATCAATTGCTTCATTTATAGTAAGCAATATCCCATCTCCAGAAGTTAAAAGATTTGTTTTACAATCTTCGCAACTTATAAAACATCCTTCTAGAGTGGCTTCTGGTGCAAAACCTGATGGATCTACATAACATTCTGGATTATTTTCATCTGTAATAGCTGCTATATATTGTGCTGTATATTCCTCTAACTTATCCTTATTAACTTTTAACAACTTAAGAATACCAAAAGATCCTAGTGCTACATTTTCTGCTGTACCATCAGAACCTGTTAATGTAAAAAGTGAAAGATTATTATTAGCAATCAATGTTTCATTGACAGGATTAAGCAGATTATTGCCTTGCTCGTGGAGTATGTTTAATTGAAGGTCGTATGCAAAAGGGAACCCTTCTGTAGTGCCATCTAAACAACCATAATTAAACGAAAGGTCGTTAATAGCAAGTTGATAATCAAAATAAAAACTAGTATTATCTGCCAAGTTCATTTGTTGTGAAGTATACAACTTAGCGTCATTCAAGTTTCCATTTTCACTGGTACTGAATATTCTGTTACTTTCTGAACTTTCAAATAAATTAAAGGTGATTTCTTTATGCAATTCTAGATTAGCTTCATCTGCTAATGACTCTAGGCTTGCTGGGTTACCTCCTGCCAGTGCTGTTGCAATAGTGCTGCCTTGTGGATTTATATAACTAATACTAACTTGTCCATTTGGGTCAATAATAATATTTTTCTTGTAGCGCGATTCATTTCCTACATTGTACCCAAATAAACGATTGAGCTCTTTTTGTTTAGGAGTACTGTAGTAGTATTTCATTTCATGTTTACTTCCAAGCTGGTGAGTAGCTCCTACCCCTCCTTTTCTTTTTATTCTTCCTGTATTATCATTAGTATATTCGATTTGCGAAAAAGGTTTTCCACTTGCTTGTGCAATCCTTTCTTTAAAAAAACCTTCAATATCATTATTAACAGAGTAATACTTACTAGCTCCTGTTTTATTAGACATACTTTCGGTTAATGTCTGATTTAAAGAAACCTTATCATCGGTATCAAAATCCTGATAACTGTATGGCAAAAGAGTTCCATTATTATCTTCGACTGCGTTAAAATCGGAGACATAATCTATTTTAGTACTATTAACAGGTACTGGCAACACTTCTATTGCTGCACGACCTTGGGCATCATAAATTACTTCACCTACAACAGCATGATTATTACTATTGATTTTGGTAACAGTTTGACGATTTCTAAGGGATCCGTCAAAATAACTAACCACCTCTTTCTTTTTGCCTTCTTCGGCATAACTTGCTTTAAATTGCCAATTTTTTAATGAATGATGCGATTTTTCAGCATTTATTTCATAATAATGTGGCCAGTCGGAAACCTTACTCTTTGAATTAGAGCCACTACTCCAATTACTATATTTATATTTGCTTATATCTTCAAAATATCTACCTACAGCTCGGACTCGATATATTAGAAAACCTTTACGGTATAGGGCCGAAATATTATAAAACGTATCATTTGTTTGTATTCTGGAGCTATTCAACTCAAAACCCCGATTCGAGAATTTTATTTCATTGGCAGTATATGTCGTATTTAATTCATCTTTATACGAATCTATCCAAGTCCATTCTATATCATATCCTATTGCTCCCTTAACTTCACTCCAACTTATCTCAAGCTCGTTGGTGCTTTGTTGTAAGAAAGCTGGGTTTAGAGAAGGTACATCTTGATATGCCAACTTATGATATCGCTCTGCACTAAAACCAACTTTTAATTCTACATTATCTGGAATAGGTACGTTGACTTGTTCTACACCGCCACTTGAATTATCAGTATATCTAACTTCTATTACTTTTATATGAGCTCCGTAACGATTATCTAAAACATATTTAGTCACATCAATAAAACTACCTCCTGCTCCAGGTAAATAATTACTATCGAGTTGTAAATTAACTTCTTTTGTTTCTGTATCTAACATTCCAGATGCTAAAACGGAGGTTATTTCCAGTTTTAATTTTATAGTAAACCATAATGAATTGCCTACTACATCTTTCAACTTTAGATCGACATACGTATATGGATTTACATCTTTAATTGTCGAATTTGGCAATTCAGCTACTTCATAGGTAAGAACATCACCAGTAGTAAGCGATTGATTCAATTGTTCTGAAGAAAATTGTTCATCCCATTGAGAATACATTCCTAACCCTAAGAATAGAAATACGGTTACGAGTCTAAATTTTAATTTATTAACATTCATAGTTGTATGCTATAGATATGAGTTTCTTTATTTAGTAAGATCTACTAGTTGATAGTTTTTATACTTCCCGGTCAGTTGTTTATGTCCGTTAGGATTAGGAGTTACGTAATCTGATATTTGCAAAACTTCTTGATTCACAGATTTTTGTAATTCCATTTCGATACAAAGCTTCGCATTACCCCACTCTTTCTTTCCATCTGATGATTCAAATGGGAGTTTTGAGGAAAAGAATAGTTCCTGTTTAGTTACAAAATGTTCCTTCTGATCTATGTGTAATATTACTTTATAATAAGGGATCGGTGTCTTATTGTTTTTGAGCTGAAGATGTAATACCATTTTTTCCTGATCTTCTTCTACACAGATAGTTTTATAAAACTTTAGATAATTTTTAAAATCTAAAGTGTTAACCACTTGTGTTTCTCCTAATGTTTTATTGTACGAAATCGCCTTATTAGTATGATCTATTATCAATTGAGTATTTACTACCTGAATCACCTCAGAGTTTAAAAGTTGAAGTTTACTATACTTATTTTTTTTAAGGTATACGCCGTTGTAAGATTCTACAGGTTTGATTTCATTATCGTTCTTGTATACATTATACTTCATAGTAATCGCATACGCATTAGTGTTTTGATAAAAATCACTTACCGTTTGTAATACCTCATCTGTATTAGTATCCTGTGCAACTACTGAAAACGATGCCAAAAAACATATAATTCTCAAATACACTTTTCTAGATTTCAAATTCATTTTCATTTTTCTAATCGTTATTCAATAAAGAACTACCCGAACGAGTTTCCTGAATTGTATACGTACCTCTTTCTGTTTCCTTTTTTACTCTAACCAAACCACCCTCTAAATCGTATTCATAGAATGTTGAATAATTATTTTCGTCAAGTTCCGATTGTAATCTTAAATTTTCGGGGTCATAGACAAATGTCTTCATACTACTATCAAATGGCTGAAAACGAATATCATCATAATATACGTTCAGGTTTTCTCCACTATTCTTTAAAGAAATAGTCATAAATTCGGCGTTATCCGGAATCGTAAAATCTGAAGAGATTCGTTGCCATCCATCAATAATATTTCCTTGAGGTCGAAATGTAATTGTTCCATTCTCTGTGAGTTCACTACCATTTCTATCTGTATAAATTATTTGGATAAACGAATTTTCATAATTCATTACTTGATAATCTGAAGTATCAACATATGTATTAAAATTGGCTAAAGGTTTTATCGCATTTCCTATATCAACATTAACATCAACTCTATATATTGCAGGAATTAAATCTGACCTAAATATCAACATTGAATTCAGAATTATGTTACCATTGATTCCACTTTGTTCTAAGTTATCAAACTCAATCAACGGTTCTTCAAGTATTGGAATACGCTCATTATATGTTATAGATCCATAATTCGGTGTTTTATATAAAATCTCGGTTTGTCCATCTGGATCCAAAGAGAAAGAAAAACCAACTGTTCTTTTAATTCCGCTTTGATTCTCACGATACGGTTTTAGATCATATATTTTCAAATTAGTAGGCTTGTTAGTAGCATTGATAAAAGGAATGATATCATCATATTTCCTTTCCTCTGGAGAAGGGTCAAAGATTGAAGGTGTTGGAATCTGATCAAGAATACGATCCTTTAAACTATTTACTAAATCTAAAAATTGTCCTTTAATTTCTTGAAAACTTTTGGTTTTTGTCGAAGAAATGGTAGCGCCATTTTCTCGTACCCAAGCACTCATCACATAGCGTTTACCTGGTTCTGGTCTAAATTTCTCACAATCTACATAGACTGGTGGTTCTTCTGTTTGTATGACTACTTGTACGGCAAGACCAGTATCACTCAAACATTTCCCAAAAACACTTGTCTGTTTTGCATAATATATGCCTCCATTTTCTAATACTAGGTCATTAGATAATTCTGTATCATTTCCATCAAACCAACGAATATTATTCCCAAATGCTATTAGATCTCCTACAGTAGCTGATTGGTCACTTTCAAAAACTTGTTGAGCTGGCCCTAATGGTGGAGGAGATTGTATGAAAACAATAAACACACTGGTTCTATCTGATATTTCTATACCTCCAGAAAACTGACCTGCATAGTACAATGTATTATTTTGCAATGATGTACTCGGACTTAAAGGAAGCCCTCCTTCTGACTCAGCAAACCATTTTATCTCGAAATTAGTATTGGATGCTTTAACCTGAATATTACTGATTGTAGGATTAATACTTGAGCAAAATGCCTGCCAGCTATTTGCTTCTGCCGGAGCATTCGTAAGTTTTACTTCTACCGCTAACCTACAAATAACACCAGTACTTGCTGCATAATATATACCTCCATCTACTAGTAACGTATTTGCAGGAAGAGGAACAGTTCCTGTTGAACTATCGTACCATTGTATTGAGGTTCCCTGTGCTTGCAAATCACCTACGTTGGGATTGTTTTGAACCATAAATAATTGAAAACTATCCCCTATTGGAGCTCCTTCATCAATGACTGCTTTTACAGGTACTCTAGAAGTATAATCCGGACTATCGGCCCAATAAACTTCCACGTATGTATTTCCATTTCCAAGTCCCAAAGGTTGATCTAATTCAAACTTATAACCTCCTATTTCTTGGTTATACCAGTTAATACTAGACCCACCTCCTGGTGCAGTCAAATCCGCAACCGTAGGGAATCTATTCATCGTACAGAATTTTTGCTCTTCATAGACTACTTCTTGCGGACAATCCTCATTTGTACCTCCAACTTTAGTAAGGCTAATTCCATCAATCAGCATATATACGTAGGATGCGGATCCGGCAATACCTGCAGAAGAAGCTACAAACTCCAATCTAATATCAGAAGTAGTCGCAGTAAATTCTAAAGATGCTTCTTCCCAAACTGGATTTTTGGTTACCAACATATAAGAAGAGAATAATTTTTGATCTCCAAAAAGAACTTTCCATCGTCCTCTTTCAAGCATTCCTCCATTAGAGGTAAAAGTTCCGGTAACATTAGATTGATAGAACTTAACGGTATACTTAGCACCTATTTCTAAATTTTCTAAAGAAGTATAAAAAGATTCTAACTCATTATTCACAGTACTTCTTGCAATAGCACCAGCAACTACACCTCCATCAGGAGAATCTGGTATGTTATCTGCAATACCTGAGTGTGCTTTAAAAGGAATATTCCAGGTATCTGCTGTTCCTCGTCCATTCACCCAATTACCACAAGTAACTTTACCATTATGACCATACCAACTAGCTTGACTTGAACAATCCTCAAATGTTCCATTCACATATTCATCTAATATGTTACAATCTTGATCCGGATCTGGGTTAGACGGAATGATGTTTACCAAAATTTTTAATCTACATTCTTTATCTTTCTGCTGAGCATAGTAATAGGTATTGTGCTCTAATGGTAAACTTCCTGATAATGGAGCACTACTTATTACAGAATCAAACCATAAAATATTAGTTTCATTTACTATAATATCATTTATTACTGGATTGGTAGCTTCTAAAAAATATTGTGTAGTTTGGCTAGCTGTTGGTATTCCTTCATTAATGATTACTTGAACAGGAACTCTCGGTTCCAAAGGATTATCTTTTGATTGTGCCCATAATGTTACTGTGCTTGTTATTTCATAGTCTGGACTAATCACAGGCTGTTCTGTTTCTGTAAAACTCCAATTAGTTTCTCCAGGAAAAGGAGATGCTAAATCTCTTACAAAAATTGGATTATCAGTATTACAAAAATTTACTGCTTCCGAATTGTTAACGCAATCTCCATCTACTTTTGTTACTTTGATCCCGTCTATTAACAGATGCATAAGCACTCCATTATCTACCGTATTCAAAGTAGGTACAACAGGTGTAAATTTAATTGTTTGAGTAGCATTAGTAGCGGTAAATTTTATTTCTACTAAATCCCAAGTTGGTGTATCTAAAGTATTGATAGAAAAACCTGTTTTTACTATCATTGGTGGTGATACCTGATAGTTTCCTGATGGAATAACTCCTATATCAATACCTCCTGTAGAAATTTGTTCACTCCTTACAGGAGTAATCCCTGATGTTTCTATCCTATCATTACCCCAAGAGACTTTCCACGATGCATTAAACTCACTAGTTATTCCAAAGTATCCGCCATTAGATTGATAAAAAGAAATTTTGTATTCTGATCCTATTTCTAAATTATCTAACTGTTTTTGCAAAACAGATGAGAACCTGGTAGGGAATTGGCTTTGTGGCTGATAAACACGACAAGATGCAAAAACTGCTCCTTCTGGCGATGGTTGTACCAAATTAGTTATCTCACCTGGACTTCTCTGATTATCTATTCCTATTTTCCAAGTATACATAAGATTTCTTGGTGTATCAAAATTACTACAAGTAAGATCGTTGTTGCTTATTGCAGTCCCTATGATCCCAGCTGTAGCGTAACAATTTTCGAAACCACCATCCGCGACACCTAGTAATATATTACAGTCTGTATTGGCTGAATTAATTTTAACCAAAATTTTTAATCTACATTCTTTATCTTTCTGCTGAGCATAGTAATAGGTATTGTGCTCTAGTGGTAAACTTCCTGATAATGGAACATTACTTGTTACAGAATCAAACCATAAAATATTAGTTCCATTTACTATAATATCATTTATTACCGGATTCATAGATTCTAAAAAATATTGTGTAGTTTGACTAGCTCGTGGTATTCCTTCATTAATAACTATTTGAACAGCAATTCTAGGCTCTAAAGGATTATCTACCGATTCTGCCCATAGTGTTATAGTGCTTGTTATTTCATAGTCTGGACTAATCATAAGCTGCTCTGTTTCTCTAAAACTCCAATTTGCTGGACTAGTGAATGGTGATGTCAAGTCCCTTATAAAAATTGGATTGTCTGTATTACAAAACTTCTGAGCAGGAGGTGCAGTTAACCCTAAAACCAATTTGATTTTATTTCTTTCTAATTCTAATCCGTCAACTATACTATTGGTAGCAACGAAATAATACTCATCAATATCATCTTGTGTAATATTGTCTATGGTTATACTTGTATCTGCTGTTGTTATAAGTTGATTGTTTCCTCTATACCAAGTATATGTGTTATTAGGACTAGATAATTGCTGGGTAGATAAAATTACTGACCCTCCCAATTGTACCCTTATAGTTTGTTCTTGATCTACCTTAGCTTGCGGCTTATAAACAAAGTTAGGATCAAATTTAGGCGTATAGGCATCAAATTCTGATTCGAAATCTGAAAATATAAAACCGTTATCATTGAAAGCAAAAATGGTTAGCTTTGGTGTTAAAGTAAAGTTTGGGATTACTCCGTTTAGTTCATTATTAGCAATATTAAGATAGTTTAAGTTCGGCAGATTGGTTAGTTCTTGAGGGATTTGACCGGAAAAAGCATTTTGATCAAGTCCTATTTGCACTAATTCTGTCAATGTTCCAATACTATTCGGTATGTTACCTGCAAATCTATTATTTTCAAGTCTTAGATATTTTAAACCAGTTATATTACTTATGGAAACAGGAATTTCTCCTTCTAGTTGGTTGTTCGATAAACCAATGGATCGAAGATTTACCAGTTGTCCTATATTTTCTGGAATAGTACCTGTTAACTTATTATTATCAAGATGTAATACTTCGAGGGTAGTAATGATCTCCAAGCCACTTGGAATAGCGCCTGTCAACTCATTATAATTTAGATATAACTCCTCAAGCACATTTAAAGTTTCAATGTTAATAGGGATTTCTCCTGTTAGCGTATTTCTATCTAATCTCAAAGAAACAAGTGAGGTAAAGTCTGAAATAGTACTAGGAATAGTACCCGATAATTTATTACTTGACAAATCTAATCGTGTTATCTTTCCATCAACTACCGTAACCCCGTGCCAATCACAAATTGCAGCATCAGTTAGCCAGTTGGTATTATTGGTCCAGTTTACTCCATCGGTAGCGTTGTACAAATCAATTAACGCTTGTTTCTCCACTTCAGAAACTCCACAAGGATCCAGGGTCAATGAAATCGGATTACGTTCTAAAGTTAAGTCTGTTACTATACTATTAGTAGCTATAAAATGATATGAGCCCACAGCTGTAGCTGATGCATTTTCTATAACATATTCCTTATTAGTTGCTCCTGGAATGACTATTCCATCTTTATACCATTGATAGCTATTGTTAGTACTTGTTAAGGCAGTGCTTGATAAAGTTATTGTACCTCCTTCAGTAACTGATAAAGTTTCTGTTTGATCCACTTTGGCCTGAGGTATATAAATAAAAACATCTAATTTAGATTTATAATCATAATATTCAGACTCAAAATCACTAAAAACATAATCATTTACTTGAAATCTAAATTCTTTAAGATCAGGAAGATTTTTGATTGATTTTGGTATTTCTCCAAACAATTTATTATTGGAAATATTAAGCCTTTCTAAACTTAGTTGATTTCCTAATTCTGTAGGAATCCTATTTTCTAACTTATTATCATATATATATAAATGTTTCAAATTAATCAGTCTGCCAATTTGCTTAGGTATTACACCTGATAATTTATTAGAATAAAGGTATAACTGTTGAAGGTTAGTAAGGGATCCGATCTCAACAGGAATATCACCAGATAATTGATTTTCAGATAAAAACAATTGTTTTAATTGAGATAGATTTCCTACTTCTATTGGAATAGTTCCGGTGAGAAGGTTTTTATGCAATTGTAAAAATGCCAAGTTAGATAAGTTACCAATCTCAACAGGTATAGTACCCGTGAACTTGTTGTTTTGGAACTGTAGATTAACTAGTTTTGATAACTTTCCTAATTCGCTGGGTATAGTTCCAGACAGTTCGTTAGATGAAAGAAAAATACTAGTTAATTCTGTCAAATTCCCTAGTTCGATTGGAACATTTCCTGATAACTTATTTTTTCCTAAATTAAGTATTCTTAAATTAGAAAGATTTTCTAAAGTTGATGGTATTGTGCCATTAAGATTATTATATCTTAATTCTACAATAGTTACTTTTCCATCAAAAACTCTTACCCCATACCAATCACAGACTGGTGTATCCAAGTCCCAGCTATAGGTCCAGTTGGGACCATCCGTGGCATTATATAAATCTATTAACGCTTGTTTTTCAATTGCAGAAACACCACAAGTATCTTCGATTACAGTAAGTGTTATCGGGTTACGTTCTAAAGTCAAACCAGTAACCACACTATTTATAGATGTAAAATGATATACTCCAGCATCTGCAGTAGCAGCACCAGATATTACCAAATCTTTATTTGTTTCTCCTGTAATAACCACTCCATCTTTATACCATTGATAGCTATTGTTAAGACTTGTTAAGGCATTACTTGATAATGTAATAGATCCATTTTCTGTTACAGAAAGACTTTCGGTTTGGTCTACTTTGGCTTGGGGCGCATATTTAAAATTAACTCCTAGCTTATTTTGATAAGTACTATACTCTGATTCAAAATCAGAAAACACAAAGCTGTTGTTTTCAAAGAAAAATTTTGTTAAGCTTGTAAAATTTGTGAAACCAGAAGGAATTTCACCACTAAAACGATTATTCTGTAAGAATAAATCTTTTAATTCTAAACTATTTAATTCTTCAGGTAATTCTCCAGACAATTGATTACTATGTAAATCTATCGATTTCAAATTAGTCAGGTTTCCATACTCTTTAGGAATGACTCCGGACAATTTATTCATATATAAACTGAGGCTTTTTAAGTTTTTTAAATTTCCAACCTCAACAGGCAACACTCCAACTAACTGATTATTGTATAAAAACAATTTCTTCAGATTTGTTAATTGACCTAACTCTCTTGGAATAGAACCTGTAAGTTTATTATCGGCTATTGAAAATGTTTGTAAACTCTGTAGGCTACCCAATTCTATAGGAATCTCTCCATATAAATTATTATCATGTGCATCCAAAATTAACAACTGATGCAGATTACCAAGGCTTTTTGGGATATTTCCTGACAAATTATTCCCACTTAAAAAAAGTTCTTTTAACGCTAATAAATTTCCAATTTCTACAGGTACTATTCCTGATAATTTATTGCTATAAACATCCAATGTTCTTAGAGATTTAAGGTTCCCAATAGATGAGGGAATTTCTCCAACCAAGTTATTATCAAAAAAAGCAACCTCTACGATTTTACCATCCTCAACAGTTACCCCATACCAATCACATACGGGTGCATCGGTTAACCAATTGGTATTATTTTTCCAATTAGCTCCATCTGTAGCATTATACAAATCAATTAACGCTTGTTTTTCTGCTGCTGATACTCCACAAGTATCTTCTTCTACTGTTAGTGTAATTGGATTTCGTTCTAAAGTTAAACCCGTAACAATACTATTAGTAGCTGTAAAGTGATACACTCCAGCATCTGAAGTAGTAGCACCAGATATCACCAAATTCTTATTTGTAGCTCCAGTTATAGCCACTCCATCTTTATACCATTGATAGCTATTGTTAAGGCTTGTTAATGCAGTGCTTGATAAAGTAATTGTTCCGTTTTCTGAAACCGAAAGACTTTCTGTTTGATCAACTTTGGCTTGAGGACTATATCTATAGAGATTAACAGGGTTACTAAATACTGTATGATCTTCTTCAAAATCAGAAAATACAAACCTATTATTATAAAACTCAAGAAGTTTAATATTTCTAAAAGAAGGCATCTTTCCTGATAGTTTATTATTAGATGCATAAACGGTATTCAGATCGCTCAAATTTCCTAAACTAATCGGAATCACACCTGTTAATCGATTATCATTAACTCTAAAGTTTTCTAGTTTTGTTAAGTCCCCTAGTTCATCTGGGATAACTCCAGTTAACTCATTAGATTCTAAAGTCATTGAGGTTAAATTAGACAATTTGCCTAATTCTTTCGGAATAGTACCTGTGATTCTATTTTGGCTTAGACTAAGTAATTTTAAAGCGGTTAAGTCGGCTAGTTTTTCAGGAATAGTACCTGATAATTGGTTTTCTTTCAAGAATAGAATTTCCAAATTAGATAAAGCTCCTAATTCTTCTGGAATAGTACCTGTTAACTGATTTGTACTTAAACTTAGATAAGTTAAATTAACTAGTTTCCCTAATTCCTTTGGTATAGCACCTGTTAATCTGTTTACACCAATGTTAATGATTTTTAAATTTGTCAATTTTTCTAATTCCACAGGTATGTTACCAGATAGATTATTCCTTATTATCCATAATTGAATCACTTTACCATCCTCAACAGTTACCCCATACCAATCACATACGGGTGCATCGGTTAACCAATTGGTATTATTTTTCCAATTAGCTCCATCTGTAGCATTATACAAATCAATTAACGCTTGTTTTTCTGCTGCTGATACTCCACAAGTATCTTCTTCTACTGTTAGTGTAATTGGGTTTCGTTCTAAAGTTAAACCCGTAACAATACTATTAGTAGCTGTAAAGTGATACACTCCAGCATCTGAAGTAGCAGCACCAGATATCACCAAATTCTTATTTGTAGCTCCAGTAATAGCCACTCCATCTTTATACCATTGATAGCTATTGTTAAGGCTTGTTAATGCAGTGCTTGATAAAGTAATTGTTCCGTTTTCTGAAACCGAAAGACTTTCTGTTTGATCAACTTTGGCTTGATTGAGAAAACTATATCTAGTTCCTAATTTATTCTTTAATAACTCGTGATTACCTTCTAGATCTGAAAAGACAAAATTATTCTCGTTTACAAATAAGACTTTTAAGCTATTAAACTGAGCAATTTGAGATGGTATAAACCCCTTAAAATTACTTGAAGTCAGCTCTAAGTTTTCTAGTTTAGATAGTTGACCTAATTCTAAAGGAATAGATCCTCCTAAATTTGGATTAAATCCAAGTCGTAATTCAACTAAATTGCTTAGTTGTCCTAAAGTCGACGGAATAGTACCTGATAGATTGTTTGAAGAAAAATCAATGTACTGCAGGCTAGAAAGATTACCTAATTCATCTGGAATAAGTCCTATAAAATTGTTTCCAAATAAATCGATATCCTCTAAATTCGTTAATTGACCTAGTTCTTTTGGAATACTCCCTGTAAACTTATTGCCAGTTAATTTTAAAAATTGTAGACTTGATAATTCTCCTATCTCTGGAGGTAAATTCACTGAAAATTTGTTATTTCTTAAATCTAAGTCTAGTAAACTTTTTAAATTTCTTATTTCCTTTGGAATATCCCCGGTGAGTTTATTACTCCCAAGTCTTAAATAATATAAGCTTGTTAAAGCGCCAAGCTCTTTTGGTAAAGAACTTGTTATCATATTTGATGTGAAATCTAAAAGCAATAATCCCTTTAAATTTCCAATAGAATTCGGTAATGTCCCTGTTAGATTATTAGATCGTAAGTCTATATGAGTAATTGTATAACCACCAAGACCATTAGACGTATATCGAATCCCTTTCCATAAAGCAATACTAGAACTTGGGTCTTTAATCTTCCATGGCCTATCTCCTGCTTTTGTATTTTTCCAATTATCTCCATCAGTAGCGTTATAAAGATCAATTAATGCCTGTCGCTCTAACGGCGATACACTTATCTGAGTATAACTATTTATAGATAATAACAGACTCATTACTATAAAACCGATATGCTTTGTCATTATATTTTTACATTTCAAAGTTTTCATAAACTTTATGCTTTTTTTTGTTTGGAAAAAGATGCGTTAGTTGATAGGGACATAATTAGGATGACCTCCTCTACATCTTTGGTATGGAAACCCTCCATTATAAAGTTCGAAATAAATGGAGGTTCCCTCAATAGGGGTTTCAGACCCCTTATCTAAGAGAATTAGTTCTAATTTCCAGGGTCGACCTGTATTTCTATAACTTTGTCTAATTATACTAAAATCGTATTCTATATTTTTTTTACCAGAACTCCCTAACCTAACAGTTTTTATTACAGACATATTTTGTCCACTAGGAACATCTGTTCTTGAGTCAAAAACAACTTCATCATTAAAAGCTCCCAACATAATTGCATTGTGATTATTATTATGTACAATAAATCTGTACCTTACGTTGTCATTAGGCGAACCGTGTATTGTAAACTTAGCCGTTTTTCCGCATCCAAGTTTACTAAACAATCCATTTTCAAATTTGTTCTTACTATAAACACCGGTAATTAAAGGTCTCGAATCATCATCACATGCATCACCTATACCATCATTATCATAATCTGCTTGATCAGAATTGGAGGTATATGGGCAGTTATCAGCTGGATTTATATATCCATTCACATACTCTTCTACATTTGTTATTCCATCTTCATCGGGATCTAAATCTTCTTCTATTTCTCCTATTAAACTAGTTGACTGATTTGCTCCTGTTACGGAAGGATTGATCACTAAACTATTTCTTCCGGAATGTGATTTATCTTCTGAAATTAACACTCCAGTATCCCCACTACTATCTAAAGCTTCTCTAAAATTAAAGTGATGATCTAAGGCATTGTTATAGTAAGAATCTTCAAAATTATCTGCTCCCATATGACGATATCTACTGTTTGAAGCTATTACAGTAGGAAATGAGAAATTGTATCCATATTGAACTGTAGAATATCTTCCTAACGCATCTTTATTCTCTATTTCGATCCCAAAAGGACTATATTGAGTCACTTCACTCGCAAATGTCCAATCGGATGAATTATTATTAGTATCAATAGGTTTCCATTGATTTTGATTATTCAACGCATAAAAAGGTTGAAAAGTTTTAAAATAACCTTCTCTCCTATTATGTGCTCTATTTGCATTACCTTCTACTGCTTTTGTTCTTTCAACCAAGTGAGTATATGATTTTTTTGCTTTCCATTCTCCTTTAAGATTATTCAAATATGGGTTAAAACCATAGTTCACTACACTCTGATTCTTCAGATCTTCTTGTGTGAGGTAATCCAAACCACATTCGCATTGTGAGTTCCAGAAATCATCATACATCACTGCACTTGCATTTACAATTCTCTTATTTGCTACGGAAGAGTTTTCTGTTTGGATAAAATCAGCATTATTGATTTTTCCTCCTAATTTTCCCTCAATCGGGTTGTCCATCATAGTAATCGAAGCCATTTGTGCGGTCTGCAAATTGCGATACCCCGATCTTATCACTTTAAATTTGACATTATCTTGCAACTGTTCATTAATGATGTTACCTTCTCTATTCATCAACATCATTTTTCTGCCAGATTGATCAAATCCTACCACCCATAATCGCATTGGGTTGTAACCGTCATCTACAAGAATTTCATCCCCTAACGTAAAAAATTCTTTTGCGGTTTGATTATTTACAAGACCAAATAAATTACCATCCTTATGAAACTCTCCAGTCATACCAAAATTCTGAGCAGCTTGTCCCATAGTATAATATCCCCAATATGCTGGAAAATTAAAGTTATAGTATTGATCATCGTATTCATTTACCGTCTTAGTTAATAAAACCTGTCCTGTGGAAGCATCCCAAGCTTCATTACTTGTTCTTACCTCTGAACCTAAATCTCTAACTATTTTTTCCTTTAAAATACCGGTAGTATGTATAACTTTAGTAGTGGTAGTTGTATGCAGAATATTTGTATTTTCACTTCTTTCTGGAACTCCTTTTGGAATAATAATTGGAAAAATCCCTATAAAAAACCCAGCAACATTACCCTGAACACCGAATACATTTGATTTAGAATAACTCTCCCTAAAGTCAGTTACCACATCGTAATGCATACCTATTTCATTATTTGAAACATTGCCGTTCTTATCTATCGTGGTTAATTCATTATTCAATTTGGTTTCATCATTCTCCTTTGTACTATATTTATATTCTGCACCAGAAATAAATTCTCCTAGTTCATTAAAAACGTTTTGAGATTTCATTTTGCCATCCATATCATTAGTATGTACCACAAACCCTTGAGACAGAGTTAATTTTGACTTCACTGAAACATTAAGACCAACCAATCCCTTAATTACGTTTCCAACGGCAGAAAAGATTTCATCACTATTAGATTCCCAATTCTCTGGGCTATCAATATCCGTATAATCAGTTATGGTCGGAAAATCCTTAGAGGTAAAAAATTCGTGCTCGACTTTACCTGTTCCGTGAACTGAAATATTATCTAAAGGTTTGTAATTGCTAACACTGACCTTACTGTATGTTATTTTTGCAGATGGGAAAAAAGCTTCACCGAAAGGCTTTTCGACATAGTTTACCTCCTGAGGACGAGTTTTATCTCCTTGGTTATAAAATGGTTCAATAAATGGATTTTCTTTACTCCCAAAAGGTTCATAAGTTGCTACTCCACTTGAACTTCCGTTATCTAATCGATAGCTATAATTTTGACCATAACTTTTTGCATAACGATCAATATTAGAGGAATCATCAGGTATTTCTAGCATTTTGCTCCATTGATCTTTTAGTAATAATCTCTTTACCCTAGATCCTCCACCTAATTTGATACCGTTTGGGTTCTGCAATCTTATCCACGACTTTTGAGGAACGAACCTTCTTGCTATAAATTCTTCATTTCTAAGTTTGTTATTAGGTCCTTCGAATATCTCATTGATTGCTCCAATACTTTTTGCAAGAGACCTGGCGATACTGGATAAACTGGTATCATTAGCATCCAATGGTAAACCAAAAACCAATCTATTTAGGTGTTTTCTTCCAAAATACCAACCAGCTTTAGAAATTGGATTGACTTGTTGTGAACCTATACCCCCTTCTTGTTCAGACCATCGCATAGGAATAGCTACCATTTTCTTTCCTGAAGATGTAAAAAGATTGTCATTGGTAAATTTTGAATTATCTATTCTAAAATATCCTGAAACATAATCAAACTCATTTCTGCTAAAATTCTTACTATTTCTACCTCCGTGCTTAGACATATTCAGCATAAAGTTGAAATAAATAGGTTTGTTAATATGATCTCCCAAATATTCTCTTTTAAATTGCTGAATATTTGAAACATTAGGATCAACTTCTACTATTACATATTTGGCCTCGTTTAAATCTCCAAATGAACCAGGAGTATATAATTCATTAGAATAATTCGTGATATTATTTGTTCTACTAGCTCCAACAACTTTAAACATTCTCATAGCCTTTTTGTTCTGAACATACTGATAGTCATCACTTTCAAAATCTACTTTTAATAAACCTCCAGAAGGTAAACTTATTGAAGACAATGTCCATGCGGTAACATAAACATCTTGATCATCTTTATTTTCTTGATCAACAAAAGGGAACTCCATAGCCGGGACATTCATATCATTAACATTACAGCTACCCGAATTAGGTTTGTAATTACCCCATATGTCATACCCTTTTAGGTTATAATTAGGGTTGGAATCTTCTTCCTGTACCCAATTACCCTGATTGTCAAAATTTCCTGTACCATAATTAAAACTGTAAGGAGTATATTTACCCATTTTAGAATTACGATACGTAAAGTATACTTTCTTTAAGGTCAGTTTACCTCCTTCATTACTTAATTCATTCCCCTCAAAACTGGTATCTAAATTATTATCAATACCCCTGCATTGGGAATAATCGTACTCAAAATGAGCTGTCTTAATCTTAGAAGCATTTTCACCATATTTCTGATATTCGGGTTTCGTATATAATGATATACTATCTATCTTTTGCATATACGCAGACCTACCCGTGTCTCCTCCTCCATTTTCTCCTTTAGCCCCTCTACCATCTTTTCTATTAGATAAATGAAAAACAGCAACATGAGTCTTCGTTTCTATATTATCTATATATTTTAGCTCTTTTTTTCCGTAAACATAGCTACCTTTTTGATCATTTTTTGCAGAATTTAATCCTGCATTATAGGATGCATTATTAAATGGTATACGCCATCGATATTCTTGTTCTGGTGAATTATAATTGAATTTGGTATATGCACCAAAATCATCATCTGTTGGCCCATTATTTGTTCTATCCTCATAATCCGACGACAAAACACTAGTTAACAAATAAGTATGTGCAAAAGCAGGTGTAGAAATCCTATTAAAATAGTTATCTATTCCGCTGTTATTCGAAGAACTATTTTCATTTAATCCGATAGCAACGCTTCCTGTTGTACAATTTCCGGTGTTATTGGTTGTAAAAGTAACTTCCTCTTTTTCTGTATTATAAGCTGTGCTACCATATATGTAGGTAGATCCATCTGGTTGAAGCACTTTCATTCCTGCTTTATGATGAGGCTCTGCATTAGAATTTGGTTCGAATAAACCTAGATTAAATTTTTCTACATCTTTTACAGACACCGGTTGTATGGATTGATTTCTCTTTTCTCGTTTTCTTCTTTTAATTCCAGAATTAAAGGTTACCGCATCATAATTGTATGAACTACCATTTGAAGAAAAGTTTTTTACTCTAAATCTATTAGAAGCAAAGTCTCCTGGATTATCAATTTCTAATGCCATAGGATTATAACCTCCTAGTTGATTTTGAAACAAATCCTTTTCAGGATCAACAGACAAATCTCCAATAGATTTGAAATACACTTTTTCATAATCAGGATTTGATCCTTGTTTTTCCTTTAAATACCCCGTTGCAGTAGTATTCCACATACCAGTATAACTAATACTTGGTGAACTTTTATAATCTACTCCTACATGAAAACCAGTAGCTCCTTCTATCTCAATTCCACCGCTATCACTTTCTCCTTGATCTTCTACATATTGGTCAAAAACATAACTTGTCTGTGATCTAAATGGCCTAAACATTCCTCCAATCCCTTGACCATTTATAGTATATGTATCGTAGGTATAGTTTACAGATGGTAAAACTCTTGTTCCTTTTGTTACTATATTCTCTTTCTCTCTATTAAAATCAAGGATATCATTGCGAGTTGCTTTTTCGGTATATTCGTATCCAAAAGCTTTTTCTACATTTATATTTCTTACCAAACTCTGGTTTGTTCCATAAGCTGTCAATCCAACTTCTCCATCAATACCCCAAAAATCACCTCCTACAGAAATACCAAATGTGATCCCTCTATTTTTGAATGGCAATCTCTTTGTAGGTGTAAAAGAAGTATTTAAAAAAGAGACACTCCCAGATCCAGAAGTACCAAAATTTAACCCTCGTGAGTCATCATCTTTTTTATTTTTATCATTAATTGAGGTGTATTTGTCAAGAGATGCTTTCATATTGAAAGCCATTAAACCTTGTCTTGAGTTAAACGGAACCCCGAAATTTAATGTTCCTCCAAAAGCATTATTACAATATTTATCAGTTCCTCCCTTTATATTACTTATACTTACATTAGGAGTAACCGTTGCTCCCTCAGTAGCAGAAGTTGTTAGATTCATTCCTACACTAACATGATTACCTAAGTTAAAATTAAGCCCGTAAGAGGGTCTAAAAACTATACCATTATAATTATTATACTCTACAGCAAGTCCTGCATTAAAGAATTTTGTCCCAGGTATATTCTTAACTTCATTACCAAATAACTGAGGATTAACATCTACTGTTAAACCAACTGTTAAATTATCTTTTAAGTTATCCTCATACGTAATCTTATCTCCTTTGAAATCGTCTGGTATTCCTCTAACTTGACGATTTATTTGACCAACGTTAAGGTTCCAACCTAAACCAACCCAACTTGCCTCCTGATCCATTGTAACTCCAGAATCATATGCCAAGTTTAATGGATAACCACCTACATCCATAATTGGAATATTATAATTAAAATTCCCTGACGAAAGATTAACCATATCCGAAGTTCCTACAGGCGTAAAAGAGTTGAATTCTGGCTGTGATGGGCCACTCGTCAACGCCCATAATTGAGCTGGTTGTATCATTTGCACTACCATTTGTATTGCCAAATAACTTGATATTATCTTCGTTATTTTGCTTTTTCGTACTGTATGCATCATATCACTAATCTGTGTTATAATTTTATAGGGATTTCTGTAAACTTAGACTTGATCAGACCATTCCCAAATAGTTGATCATCATATATTAATTGGATACTTTCTTTCTCAGAAATATTTCCGAAGTGAAGTAATAATCTTTTAAATGGCGCTACTTTAAAATTCCTTTCAAACGTAACACCCGAACATGCTATGGTATCACCGACTGTTGTAACTACGTTAAAATCTTCTTTTATGTTAAACGACATATATTTTACTGATTCCTCATAGTTTCGATTTGTATATACTGATTTTAATAAATCATCTTCTTTATTATGTTGGAATTCAACTTCAATAACCCGCTCATCCTTTAATTTTTGATAAATAGAATCTACTTTCTCTAAGTCGTTGTCGCCTTCTTTCTTAAGAATATAATATTGGATAGGTACTTCTGTTGCTCTATATTCCATATCAGGAAAGAAATGCGAAATTGATTTGGATTTCCAACCTACTTTTTCCAAAGTAAACATTCGATCCTCTATTTCTGATTCAGGTTGTTTTTGATCTTTTGAACAACTGGCAAAACATAACAAAAATGATATTCCTAATACAAAAGGGGTAACTTTCTTTTTTGTCAAAACTTTTGATTATAAAATTTATGGATAAATAACTTCTTTGTTAATTGACTTTACTCTTATTATAAATGTGTGTCATTTTTTAAATCTTCGTATAAAAAAATGATCTCATTACCCTAAATTGTAAGATAATTTTACTTGATATTTTTTAACTCTAATATGAAGCGTCATTATTATAAAGCCGCGAATTAATGAATTATTTACTTAATATTCGTACCATAAGAAGATGTGGCACTCTTTTTTTTAAGTTTTTTTATAAATACATAATCTTAAAAAAATCAATCTAATTTAAAATAGGTTCTATACAAAAATGAGTTGTTTTTTGTTAACAAAAAACACAATCATTAAAGCAGATTAACGAGCTTGATTTATTACTTAGATAGTAAATCTTTTAACTAAATATATAATTCTTGTTTTCTATCAAAAATTAACAGTAATTTCGCGCTCCTTTTTAGTTTAATATTGACTTTTAGACGTGATTAATTACTAATGGAACTTATTATAGATTTTACCCTTCATTTAGGTATACTTGCCAATGCTTTGCTACTTTACATTTTATGGAAAAATGGTTGGAAAGAATTTCACATTAAAGTACTTTTCATAATTTTTTTATGGATCTTTTTTACACAAATCTGTTTTTTTGGTTTTATAAATAAAAATGAAATAATTTTTTATGCTACCTTTTTATTTTTAGATACAATTCCAATAAGCATTGGGCCTTTATTTTTTTTATACGTTAAAGCTATTTTTTACCCCACTAAGAACATTCTAAAAAAGAATGTAAAACATTTTATTATACCATTTATATATATAATGTTTGCCAGTATACCCAAATTGGTAAGCTTGTTTAACAGTCCTAATGTTTTTGGTCATCTGCGAGTAGGATTAGAAAATTTAGTTGCGCTTAGTATTATCTACTCATTAATCTATAGTATAATTGCTATAAAAATTCTTAATAAAACAAAAAAGTTGGTCAACTTATATTATAGCAATGTGAATCATTCTGATTTCAACTGGTTATTGAAATTCTTATATGCTACCATTTTGATAATCAGTATAGATATTTCTATTACTATTTTTGAAGTACTCTATGGGGATATTAATATAGCAATAGGTATTATCGCTTTTTTTGTAGTGTTCTTAATTGTTTATTTAGCTTACCACGGAATTTCGCAAACTAAAGTTTTATTACCTAAATTTTTACTCGAAAAAGAAGTTACCGTAAAAAAAGACATCTCAAAAACGGATGTCATATCTCTAAACGGTAACAAAACGACATATAGCACTAATGAAATGCAATCTTTACAACAACAATTAGAAACATTAATGCAAAAACAAAAATGGTATTTAAACGCAGAATTATCTTTAAAATCTCTATCTGAAAAATTAGATATTTCGGACAAAAAACTTTCGTACTTATTAAACCAATATATGCAAATAAGTTTTTATGACTATATAAATCATTTTAGAGTTGAAGAAGTAAAAGAAAAAATTAAAAACCCTTCTTTTTCACAATATACATTATTAGCTATTGCCTTAGAGTGTGGATTCAATTCCAAAACCAGTTTTAATAGAACGTTTCATAGATTCGAGAGTGTAACACCTTCGAGTTTTAGAAACCAAATATTAAAAACCGAATGATTCACTTCATAGAATTTTTTAAATAAAATCGTGAACTAATTTTCCCAAGCAATCAGTTTAGAATTAATTTCTATCATATTCTCTATTCTCTGCTGCCAAAGATAAAGCACGTCTTATTCACAACTTTTATTCTTCATAACTGACTTTTCAACCTAAAACCAACCTACCACAAGGCCGTTTTTTAATTTTGGAATTATTCCATTTTTTATTGGAAATATTCCAACAAAAGTTTTACTTTTAAACCGTAAAAATCAATGCTTTTGGAACCAAAGAAACATATAAAAGGAAGAGGTGCACAGGAAAAAATACATAATCGTTTTTCCACAAATCATTATGAACTAAGAGATGATTTTCTTAATTATCTTCAGAAAGAAGGAGAGCCTATACACAATCATAAAACTACTTTTATTGAGACTTTTCCTAAAACGATCGTGAACAAAGTAAGCAGTCCAGATGTTGGTATGATGTATTCTCTCAATCCGTATCAAGGATGTGAACATGGATGCGTGTATTGTTATGCCCGAAACTCTCACGAATATTGGGGATATGGTGCTGGAATAGATTTTGAAAGCAAAATTTTAGTTAAGAAAAATGCTCCTGAACTATTAGATAAAAAACTGAAAAGTAAAAATTGGAAAGCGTATCCTATTGCGCTCTCGGGTAATACTGATTGTTACCAACCTGCAGAAAAAAAACTCAAAATAACTCGCCAACTTCTTGAAATATTCCTGAAATATAAACATCCTGTCGGTATCATTACCAAAAATGCCCTCATACAAAGAGATATTGATATTCTTTCTAAGCTTGCAAAAGATAACCTGGTATCCGTTTTTTTATCTATAACATCACTTAATGAAGAAACAAGAAGAATATTAGAACCCAGAACAGCAAGTATTATAAAGCGATTAGAAACCTTAGAAAGACTAAATGAATCAGGGATACCAACAAATGTGATGATGGCGCCAATTATTCCATCTATTAATAATCACGAAATACTACCTCTTTCTAAAGAAGTTTCTAAACGAGGAGCAAAAAGTATAGGATATACCGTTGTAAGACTAAATGGTGCTATTGGGCAGATATTTACTAAATGGTTAGAAAACACGCTGCCCGATCGCAAAGACAAAATTTTACACCAGATTATGGAATGTCATGATGGTAACTTAAACGATAACGTGTTTGGTAGAAGAATGAAAGGATCTGGAAACATAGCTGATCAGATTCATCAAATGTTTGCCATTTCCAGAAAAAAGTATTTCCCTGAAGAAAATAAAATATCTTTAAACTGTAATTTACACGAATCGCATAAAGATGGTCAATTGAAGCTTTTTTGAGGCTTTTTTATTTATTTTTGGGATTTCACCCAAGGTTATAGCCATTCTTTATGAGATTGCATCGTCTATTTATCTTTTCTGCAATATTATTTTTTAACCATGTAATTGCGCAAGTCGATGATATAATAGTTGCCAAAAACGTGGAAGACATTCGTCTTCAAATAAAGGCATTGGATGAAAGTAAAATCGATGAAATTATCTCCTTAAGCAATATCCTATACAAAATAGCTTTTGACAATGAAGATCCTAAAGGCATGATAGATGCCTTAATTCATTTAAGCGTTGCGAATCTTAATTCAGGTAATAATAGTTTAGCTATAGCGTATTTGGAAAATGGGGCTTCTATCGCAGTAGATAACAACATGGATTTTGAAGAAATGTATGTAACGAATCTAAAGGGAAATCATTATTTTGATATTGAGGAATATGATAACGCAAGTATGGCCTATTCTAAGGCTTTAGATATAGCTCAAGAATTAGATAATAAAAATTTTATTTCTGGAGTGAAGAGTAACCTAGCTTTTATTAAGCTAAGAACCGGTGATTTTAGTGCAGCATTAAAAGAACTTAAAAACAGTGAAAAAAACCTCCTTAAAAAACCCTACAGTAGACCTGAAAAAAGAATTCAGGAAGGAGTAATGCTTTTCAACGCTCGAATTTCTGAAGCTTACATTCAATTAAACCAATTGGATTCTGCATTATATGCAAATAACAAAGGATTGGCACTTACAAAAAAAGTAAAAGTTGATAATGTTCATATTGATCTGCTTATGCACCGAGGTATTATTTATCAGAATCAACAAGATTATGTCAATGCACTTAATTTTTTAGATCAAGCGAAAAGTCTTTGTTATGAAGCTAACGACATCGTATTTTTAGGAAAGATTCTGAATTTAATAGGAGCATGCAAACTAGCACAAAAAGACTATAAGGAAAGTATCAATGTTCTCTCTGAATCTCTAGAAATTCTTACTAAAAAATATAGTAATTCTGATGAGATCAGTAAATGTTATAAGTTACTTGGACAAGCTTACAAAATGTATGGTGATATAGAAAAATCCAATGAATATTATGAGAAACATATTCTAAGTCTAAGCAAACTAAATAATAAAAAATCATCAGCATCTAGAAAAGTTCGAGATATAGCAGTAAGCGATTATCAAAATGAGATTTCCAATCTTGAAAATCAAAAACAGAGGCAAAAAAATAAACTAACATATGCTCAAGTTGGATTGGTTATAGCTGTAATAGGTATAGTTTTAGTTCTCTTCTTTTTTCAAACTGCTAAAAAGAATAATAAGAATAAATTTGAAGCCTTACTTGCTAAAATAGAAAAACAAGAAAGCGCGGGCTCCTCTTCTATTGGAATTAATGATGTAATTACTCCAATTATAGATACTAAAGACGCCAAATTAGAGTCGCAATCAAATCCATTAGACATTAGCGATGAATTGTATGAACAAATCCTTCTTGGGTTAAAAAAAGTAGAATCACAAGAATATTTCCTAAGAACAGAATGTAATCTATACAATGTAGCTAAAAAGGTTAATACAAATACTTCGTATTTATCTAAAGTAATTAATGCACATTTTGGCAAAAACTTCAATACCTACATCAATGATCTAAGAATTAACTATGCAATTCTGAGATTAAAAAACGATTCTAAATTTAGATCATATTCTATAAAATCGATCGCAGAAGAAGTAGGTTATAAAACTGCGGATTCTTTTTCTAAATACTTCAAAATTCATACTGGACTTCTTCCTTCTTTCTACATAAAAAAACTAAAATCTAAAAAATAGTTTTTCTTCTTTTCGAAATTAAAATCAGCCAAAAACACCCTATATTCATAAATTTAGGGTTTGCATCGTTCTTTTGTACTTAAACAAGTTTTTAACATTTAAGTAATTCAAAAACAATGGTTTACAATAAAAAAAATAACCCGTTTTTCTTTAAAACGGGTTTCACTTCCTTGCTATTATTGTTTTTTTAAAAGTACTTTGACGAAGTAATGATCAAACTAATTATTACAGCGAAAGACATCAATAATGAAAAAACAAGTTGTTTTATTTTCTATTGGAATAATAGCTGGGATTTTAGCTTATTCAATATTCTATGGTACTAAAGTAGAAGATAAATCAAATGCGATTCTAAAGGTCTTACAATCAAATTGTGAATGTGATCAGATCAAACAATTTATATATGTAAAGGGTTTAGCAAATTCCGAGAAAGGAATCTCTACAGAAACCGCTGAGTATGAATTAAAAAATTGCAAGTATTCTGATCTTAACTCTGAGGCTGACAGAATAAATCAATTATTAATAAGAAAAGTTGATGGATATGAAGAAATTGACAGGTTTACTTTGGAATTTGTAAATCGATATTCATCACAACTTGTAACAATAAACAATGGAACTATAAATCACTGATCATGATAGCACTCACAAAAATTTTAATAGACTTCATCCTTAACTACTTCCTCTTTATAGTAGAGTTTGTAGTTGGCATTTTTGCATAATCAAAAACGAACAATCAAATTAAATCAAAAAGCGGATAGGTAGCATACTATATTAGGTAGACAATTCATCAATGTTTACCTATATTTTAGCTTATCTTTAAATTTTCTTTAAAGATAAAACCATCTTTTTATCACTTAAAATCTTTGGTGTAAGTTGATAAATTATCAACTTACACCAAAGATTTTTATTTTCTAGAAGCATTATTATGCTCACTAATACATAATAAAAACCTAATACTTCCCTCAAATCACTCATAAACAACGTAATAATTATTTAACGTTATTTTGCTTAATTATCATAATAAAATCGTAAATTTGGTCAACCAATTTAACAATTATTAACATTACACTAACCTCAAAACTCTTACAATGCAAAACCTCACCTATCCCTGCCAAAATTTATGTGCTAATCTCAATTTAAGTTAGTACTTAATTCCTAGTTTCAAATTCTAATTAATACTTAAATAGAATAAAACTATTTCTGAATACATCCGAAAATTAACTTGAAGGTATGATCTAAAAAATGTTCTTTACCAAACCTTTCATTTTACAAACGTTTTGATCGATTTATAGTAATCGGTCCTATCTATTATATAAAATATATAACCCTTTTAAGCATCCTTTTATGAAAAACTAAAATCAATTCAAAACTAATAATATCTTAAAACCTAAACTTATGAAACGTATTTTTACTTTGCTCATCACCTTATTGATGACATTACCTTTTTTTGCCCAATCCCAGAATATCAAACCTAAACATCAGATAACTTCTGCTAAATTATCTGGAAAACATTTTGAAGAAATCTCTCTTTTTAATCTAAAATCTAGTAAATCAAATGTGATCATTCCAAAAGAATTTAAAAACTATTCAATTCTTTCATTACGGCAGTCTGCTATGAAAAAAATTGGCGCTGCTCCTGAAGCTTTAAACCTTCAATTACCTAGTGAAAAATCATCAATGCTTCTTGAATTAGTTAAAGTAACTATTGTTTCTGAAGATTTTTCGATTGTAGAAATGCCTTCGGGAAAAGTGATCAAACCATTAAAAAACATTACACATTATCGTGGTATTGTTAAAAACAGTCCAAACTCCATTGCCGCAATTACTATTAAAGATGGCGAAATATCTGGAATTATTAGTCTTAGTGACGGAAAGGGCAATTTAGTACTTGCTAAATTAGATACTAGTGACGATCATATTCTATACGAAGATAAAGATATCAATCATCTAAATGATTTTGTTTGCCAAACAGAAAATTTACGTTCGATAGAAACTACGGAAGAAAGAGATTATCAAAAAAATGCTCCCGCAGCTAATCAAACTAAATGTCCTGAGATATTTTTTGATATCGGAAATGATATTGTAAGAGATAAAGGAGGTTCGCAAGCTGCTTCTAACTATATCCAATCTATTTTTAATCAGGTTGCAATATTATATAACAATGAAGGAATAAAAATAAAAATATCGGGTATAAGAGCCTGGACATCCTCAGCTCCATTTAATAATTTAGATAACTATCGCAGTTATAGAAACCAAAATGGATTTAACGGTGATCTTGGTCACTTTGTTACCTATAACTATTCTGGTGGTGTAGCTTGGTTAAATGGATTATGTGGATCTTATCGATATGGTTTATCCGGTATTAATAGAAATTATAGCAATGTTCCTGTTTATTCTTGGACAGTAAATGTCATTGCACACGAACTAGGTCATAATTTTGGATCTAATCATACGCATTCTTGCGTTTGGAACGGAAATAATACCGCGATCGATGGTTGCTACAATACAGAAGGTAGCTGTGGCAGACCTGGAATTCCATCAAACGGCGGAACCACTATGAGTTATTGTCATTTAACTAGTGCAGGAATAAACCTAAGTAAAGGGTTTGGAAATCAACCTGCTGATGTAATTCGCAGAACAATCAATCGAGCTAATTGTGTAGACACTTGTAACACAGATGGCGGAGGCGGAAACGGTGATGAAGTTAGTTGCGCAGGTATAGATGAATGGTCAGAAAATGTGACATATGTCGCCGGAGACAAGGTTACATATCAGGGAAATCTTTTTGAAAGAAACACAAACAATGATTGGAACACTTTAGGAGTATGCAGCATAGACCCTTGTTTTGGAGTAGATGATTGGAATGAAAATACGACTTACTCACCTGGAGATCTAGTGATATATCAAGGAAACTTATTTAGACGAAATAACAACCAAGATTGGGATAGCCTTGGATCTTGTGAAAATAATGATCCTTGTTCTGGAGTAGATGATTGGAATGAAAATACTTCTTATGCTGTCGGAGATAAAATCATATATCAAGGTAACCTTTTCGAATGGACTGCTAACGGTTGGGAGCAATTAGCATCCTGTAGTAATGCTTCTCGTTCTCTATTTCCTGGTGAGGTTGATGATTATGCACTCCCTCCAAGTTTTAGTATATATCCTAATCCAGCAAGTGATATTTTAAATATCGAAGCTAATAACTCAACGAATAAGATTGAACACATTTTGATAAGAGATATTAATGGTCGTGTTATAAAAACAATCAAACCCAAAGAAAGACCAAGCAATTTGTCTTTTAAACAAAGTATTGCGATAGATGAATTAGTAACTGGAGTTTATTTTATTCAGATAATTAATACGGATAATATCAATACCAAAAAATTCTTTGTACAATAAAAACATAATGGATACTGAAGATTTTTCAGTATCCATTATCAAACTATTCTTTTAACCAAAAAAATATTATGATACTTTTTAAAACCATATATGCACTACAAAAAAGACAGGTATTTCTCTTACTGTTATTTATGAACATATGCTATATACCATTAAAAGCACAAGAATTTTTCCAAGTTATGGAAGAAGAAAACGTCAAAATAAAAAAATTAGAGCGCATAGGAAAACGTCATTTTGAAAATAGAGATAAAGGAAAAGGAAGTGGTTATAAGCTATTTATGCGAAACCTATATTGGGCGAAGAGAAATGCTGACACTAATGGATATATAATAAGTGACCGCAAAGTAGTAGATGAAACTGAAAAATTTCTGAAAAACACAGAATCATTAAATAAAAATGCTCAACAAAATAGTGGTTGGACCGAACTTGGGCCTTTTAACTGGACACGTACCAGAAGCTGGTCTCCTGGATTAGGGAGAATTACAGCAATAGCTGTAGAACCAAATCAACAAAATACGATATATGCAGGATCTCCGGGAGGAGGGATCTGGAAGTCCACTAATGCTGGTCAAAACTGGAAACCCTTAGGAGATCAAATGGCAAATATGTCTATATGGTCAATCGCTATCGATCCAAATAACAGCAACATTGTTTATTTAGGAAATTCTGCAGGTCAAATTATGAAATCTACTAATGGTGGGAATTCCTGGTCACAAATTTACAGGGTAAGTGGTACACCGAGGACCATCCTTATTCACCCCAATAGTGATCTTATATTTATTGGTACTACTAAAGCACTTTATAGGTCCACCAATGGTGGTGCCAATTTTAGCAATGTTCTAAACACGCGTTCTGAAGATGTCGCCTTTAAACCTGGAAACACAAATATAGTGTACGCCTGCGGAACAAGTTTTTATCGATCTACTAACAGCGGAAGCTCTTTTAACCGAGTTACCAGCGGTATTGCTAGTAGTGAACGTATGAAGATGGCTGTGACGCCAGCAAATCCAAACGCTGTATATCTTGTACAGAAAAGAGGAAGCGGTTTTGGATATCTATATAGATCGTTAAACGAAGGAACCAGTTTTAGTATTCGTGCAAGTTATAATAATATTTCCACTGATCAGATTTATTTCACTCAGGCTTCTCGTGATATGGCTATCACCGTATCAGACACTAATGCAAATGAAGTTCATGTAGGAGGAATGAATTATTCCAGATCTTTAGACGGTGGTTCGAGTTTTACCACCTTAGCAACTTGGAGTTCTCCTGGTGATCGTTCCTATGTACATGCTGATATAGAAGTAATGCAGTATGTAAAAGGTTCCATATATATAGGCTCTGACGGTGGTATTTTTAGAAGTCGAGATAGAGGAAATAACACGACCGATCTTACCCAAGGCGGATTAGCAGTAAGACAATATTATCGCATTGGAGGTGCTAAAACGGATGCCAATATGATCGTAGGAGGTGCTCAGGATAATGGAACTAATATTATGAGCGGTTCTAATCGTCAATTTAAAGAATGGTTAGGAGCTGATGGAATGGAATGCTTCATAGATCATAAAAACAAAAATACTGTTTACGGAACTGTTCAATTCGGATCTCTTTATAAAAGTACTGATGGTGGAAATAGTATTGGAAACATAAGTAAGCCAGGAAACTTTAGTGGAGAATGGGTAACTCCATTTATGATGGATCCAATTGATAACAAAAAGATATATGTTGGTTATAACGACCTATACCGGAGTAATAATGGAGGTAGTAATGGCAGTTGGAGAAACATTACAGCAAATATCAATATTAGTGGTAAACTAGATGAAATCGCAATTGCAAACTCTAACAACAACTACATTTATATAGCTGAAGAAGGAAGAGTATGGAGAACCAAAAATGGGCAAAGTAATAATCCTTCTTGGACTGAAGTAAGTGATTTTAGAGGAGATGTAAACTTTATCTCGGTAGATCCTAACAATCCTGAAAGAGTAGCTATAGCAGCTACAGGATCCAGAGTATATATTTCTACAAACTCAGGAAATACTTGGACAAACATAAGAGGAAACCTACCTAATATTTCTGCTCAATGCTTAGTTTTTGATGACACTGCTGCCAATGGATTATATGTAGGAATGCAATCTGGAGTATATTATACGAATGACACTCTTGATTCTTGGATACCTTTCTCTACAAACTTACCAAGGGTACAAACCTCAGATTTAGAAATACACTATCCTACTCGAAAAATTCGTGTTGCTACCTACGGGCGTGGAATATGGGAAGCTGATCTTTTTGATGAAGGTACCGACACTGATGAAATCAATCCACCAAGTGAGTTAACATCGCAAATTAATCAAAATGATGTAACCTTAACTTGGGCAGATAATTCTAATAATGAAAATGGTTTTACTATTGAAAGAAGTAGTGGTAACTCGTTCGAAAGGATAGATTATGTAGGGACTGGTGTAACCAACTATATTGATAAAAACGTAGCAGATGGAATTTATTCATATAGAGTTAGAGCTTATGATGTAGATAGTTATTCTAATTACTCAAATTTGATACAGGTAGAAGTAGGAACTATTGTCAATCCTCCTGATATTATTGACAATTGTGAAGGTTGCGTGGTCTACGATACTAATAGTGAGGAAACGACAAATGCTGATCATGCCAAAGAAAAAGCAGCAGATGGTGACCCAAACACCTATTGGCACTCTAATTGGTACGATGATAACACATCTCATCCTCATTTTATTGCCATTGACCTTGGTGTATCGAGGGACTTAGTTGGATTTTCTTATCAAGGAAGACAAACAGGTACCACTGGAATGGTAAAAGATTATATACTTTTTGGTTGGGATGGTAATGCTTGGATTCAGTTATCTGCAGGAACTTTTCAGAAATCTACTTTAAAACAAACAGTAGAGTTTGACAATTTTAATTGTCGCTATCTTTATTTCAGAGCACTTTCTGAAGTCGATGATAAACGATGGGCATCTGTTGCAGAATTCACGGTTAGGTATAACACATCAGAACAAACCGATATAATGCCTGCAATTCAAAATACTGATACTACTCCACCATTGGTAGATCTTACCGATTTTGATGGAATCAAAGTATTCCCTATACCCTTTACAGATAAGATAACCATAGGTGGAATTAGCTCTAAAAAAACAGCTCGTTCCATTCAACTTATCGGATCAAATGGTGCTGTTCAGAAAACTAAAATTTCTATCAATGGAAAACAGGCAACAATTGATACACAGAAATTAGCAAAAGGCTTCTACATCTTAAAGATGCAAAAAGATGGAGTACAGAAAAATATAAAGATTCTAAAACAATAGTAAGTTATAAGCAATCGTCATATTTATGCTTTTTTAAAGTACAGGGTCAATACAATTTTGCTTTCGACTCTGTACTTATTTTATAGCAAGTTTATACACAACAAATACATTTTTTACTGCCCTTCCCACTCTCTATAGAACTGCTCTAAAAAGACCTCCATAAAACGATGTCTTTCCTCTGCTATTTTTTTACCAGTTTTGGTATTCATTCTATCTTTAAGTAACAATAGTTTTTCGTAGAAATGATTAATTGTTGGAGCGGTAGAACTTTTATATTCTTCTTTTGTCATAGTAAGATTAGGTGCTATTTCGGGATCATATAGGACTCTATTCTTGAATCCTCCATAATTAAAACACCTAGCAACTCCTATAGCTCCTATAGCATCCAGCCGGTCTGCATCTTGTATAACATCTAATTCGGGAGATTTAAATTTTTGTGAAGTATTTCCTCCTTTAAAAGAAATATTTTCTATAATAAGAACCACATGATCTATGATTCTTTTATCAACTTCTATACTTACTAAAAAATCACTTGCTACTTTAGGCCCAATAGTTTCATCTCCATTATGAAACTTAGAATCAGCAATATCATGAAGTAATGCTCCCAAAGAAACTATCAGAAAATCGACATCCTCATCTTTGGCTATGTTTTGTGATGTTTTAAACACTCTTTGGATGTGAAACCAATCATGTCCTCCTTCTGCTCCGTGAAGTGTGTTTTTTACAAAATCTACAGTTTTACTTATGATCTGATCTTCAATCATACGTATTTACCAGTTATTTAATCAATGCAGGTTGTACCCACTTAAATTCAAAAACTTCTTCCGGAATTACCAACCTTTCACTGATACGTTGCATTCTAGCCGGTAGTCTCATTACGAAATCACGCGCTTTTTCGGCATCATCTGTAAGATCTACTAGTTTATCAATTTCCCATTTATCTATCAGACGTTGCATAATGTCTATATAATCCTGAGAAGTATACACACCTAATCGTTGAGCTGCATTAGAAAACTCTTCAAAAGCACTACCAATCGTATTCCCAGATTCTCTTAAAAACACTGCTGGCATTACAATTTTATGCTTCATCATATCACTAAACGCGACCATCATCTGGCTAGGATCTACCTCAAAAATATTTTTTACAAATTCACTATAGGCATTAAAATGACGCATTTCATCACCTGCAATAATCTTACACATCTTAGCCAATGATTTGTTCGAATATCCTCTAGCTAACTTAGCCACTCGGCTATGAGAAATATTAGTTGCTAATTCTTGGAAACTAGTATATATAAAATTTTTGTACGGATCTCTATCTGTACCAATATCAAAGCCATCATTAATTAGATGTTGTGTAGTACGCTCTACCTCTATCATATTTACTCTTCCAGATAGATATAAATATTTATTTAAGGTATCCCCGTGTCGATTCTCCTCGCTGGTCCAATAACGAACCCATCTAGACCAACCATTTCCTCCTTCTCCTTCGTGTTGATTAACTCCCTCAACGTCCATTAACCAAGATTCATAGGTAGGTAGCGCCTCTTCTGTAATCGTATCTCCTACTAAAACTACCCAGAAATCATATGGAAGTTCTTTCGCTAATTCTCTTAGCTCTTTAACCTCATCATAAAAAGTGTCTTCATTCTGAGAATTAGGTAAAAAATCGGTAGGCTGCCATACCTTATCTATGGGAATCAAAAATCTATCAATATAGGATTCGATTTTTTTCTCCAGTAATTGCATTACCTCTAGTCTTATGTTATCTATAGCCATGACTATGTTTTTACGTTTTTATAGTTGAGATCACTCTCTTTTCTGTGATATTCAATACTTCTTCTATTGATAATCCTTGTGGTTCAATAGGCTCTTGTACTTCTAGCGTAAGATGCACTCCTATTCCCATCGGGAAATTACCATATCGCACCAGTTTCCAACTATTATTAATGGTCACCGGAACGATCAATGCATCCGCAGCCCTCTTCATCAATATCTTTAAACCTGTATGCGCAAACTCTTTTGGTTGTCCGTTTCTACTTCTCGTTCCTTCAGGATAAATAACCGCTGCAAACTTGTTTTCAGAAATATATTTTCCGAAGTCAGAAATTGCAGGTATCGATTGTTTCGGATTCTTTCTATCAATTAATGCATGTCCTCCATGCCTTAAATTAAAAGAAATACTTGGAATTCCTTTACCCAATTCAATTTTTGAAATAAATTTTGGCTTATGGGAATGTAAATACCAAGATATTAAAGGAACATCAAACATACTTTGATGATTCGAAACAACAATCAAGGAACGGTCTTTTGGTAACTTATATTGGTTTTTAAAACTTATCCTTACCCCTAAGACATGCAAACATCGTAATAAACAAAGATTCATCAGGTTTATTACACCTCTATGGCTTTTTGCTCCACCTAATTTGACTCCAAGCCACTGCAATGGTTGAAAAACACACAGTGTTAATCCAAAAAATAAATAGAAAACTATCGAAAGCGGATATGAAATTATCCTTTTTAAAGCCCCCATACCTTCTCTTAGCAATTAATAATTTTTGACTTGTGTTACCATTGTGCAAGGTCTGATATTATTTTTAGTTAGCCAATTCTTTAGTCCATAAAATTACGATCACTAAAACATTAGGAAACAATTCTTAGGTTATAAATGATATCAAAACATAAACCACTTACAGCTGTAAGTGGTTTATCTATATTTTACAATCAACTTATAATAGTCTAGCAATGCTCATTATAAGCATCTTTTAAATTTTCTGCTATCATATCTGCAGGTCTTCCTTCGATATGATGACGCTCTAACATATGCACTAGTTCTCCATTCTTAAACAGAGCCATCGATGGTGATGAAGGAGGAAATGGCACCATAAATCCACGTGCCTTATCCGTTGCTTCACGATCAACTCCTGCAAAAACAGTTACTAAATTATCTGGTTTTTTATTATTAGCCAAAGATGCTTTTGCTCCTGGTCTCGCATTCGCTGCGGCACAACCGCATACCGAATTCACAACCACTAGAGTAGTCCCTTCTTTTGCAATTGCAGCCTCTACATCTGCTGCTGTTTGTAATTCATCAAAACCTATATTAGTTAGGTCTTCACGCATTGGTTTTACTAAATCTGCTGGATACATATTTCTTAACTATTTTTTTATTTAAAACTTTGATGCAAAGATACAAATAATGTACCACATCCTTATGACTGCCAAGTAGTCGGAAAAGATCTCTATTACTATCTTAATTATTATTTTTAGTAACAAAACTCCATAGTATCTTACTAATAGGATATAAATGAATTTGTGTAAATAATTGAATTATCTTTACACCTTCAAAATTGACTATGAATGATTAAATGGATTGCTGCTTTGGTAGGAGGTGTATTTTTCAGATTCCCTGGAGCGATACTAGGTTTTATTTTAGGCAGCTTGTTTGATGCTACAAGAACTAAAGGAAGTAAGGGTTTTACTCAAGTATTTACTCAGGAAAAACAAGTGAGTCCGGGTGATTTCGAACTTAATTTACTTTCTCTTTCATCTATCGTAATAAAAGCTGATGGTCGCGTTAATCAAACAGAACTAGATTATGTACGACAATACTTTGTAAGCGCTTACGGTAAAGAACGTGCCAATGCCACCTTTAGAACTTTTAACGAAATCATAAAAAATAGGGAGATTTCTGCTCAGCGAATTTGTATGTTTCTAACGCAGCGCACCCAATATGCTGCTAGGCTCCAAATTCTTCATTTTCTTTTCGGAATTGCTAATGCAGATGGAAATGTAAGTCAAGCTGAAGCCATAGAAATTCAAAAAATGGCTGGTTTTATGCGTGTGAATTTTAGTGATTTTGAAAGTATCAAGGCAATGTTCTTTAAAACTGGGGATCACGCCTATAAAATTCTGGAGATTGAAAAAACTGCTTCTGATGCCGAAATAAAAAAGGCATATCGAACAATGGCAAAAAAATACCATCCAGACAAGGTACAGCATATGGATCCAGTTCATATCAAAGGGGCTGAAGAAAAATTTAAAGAAGTGCAAAAAGCTTACGAACAGATTCAAAAAGAGCGGGGTATGATATAATTAGTGGTTCCTTTTCAGAATTAAACTATTAATTGTAACTTATTTGGTTTAATAATTGATGCTAAAATAATATATGTATAAGCTGGTATTTCTTATTTTATTTGGCCTACTATCTTTTTATCAATCCAATGGTCAAGACTTCGATAGGATTGATTCTATTGTGAGTCTATATCCTAAAAAATTTAAGACTTCAAAAAAACTTGCAGATCAAATTTCAAAAGATTTTGATTCTGAATTAGATAAGGCGAAAGCCGTATTTTCCTGGATAACAAAGAACATATTGTATGATTATAAAGAATCTGGAAAATATTATACCGATTATGCTAATTCATATAAATCAGTTCGCCATAATCCTTTCCCTAGTTTTCGCTCCACTAACTATATGGATTATGACAAAACAAAATCAGGATCCAAAAAACATTTAAAGACTGAAAAAAAATACAGAGAAAAAATTTCTAAAAGAGTCATCTCAAATGGGACCGCTGTTTGTGAAGGTTACACTCAACTTTATAAGGATCTTTGTGATCATCTTGAAATTACTTGTTTTTATGTATTAGGAAAAGCTAAAAATCAAATAAATCACATCGGAAAAGAATATCGGATCGATCACGCATGGAATATCATAGAAATTAATTTTAAAAAATATTTAATTGATGCTACTTGGGGAAGTACTGGGTATTATGACATTGACGCTAAAAAATTCGTAGAAAAACCTAATTATTTTTATTTTGGAACAGCTCCTGAAGTATTCATAAAAGAGCACTACCCTGATTTTTACGAGAATAGTTTGTTAACAGAAAGTATTACCAAAGAAACATTTTCTGAAGCTCCATTATTCTATAACCATAAAAAATCCCAAGATTTTAATTTAATTACTCCTTCTTCAGGAATCCTTAAGAAAGAAGATAACACCATTCAGAAGTTTGTTATTGAGTATAAGGAACCTGTATATTCTATTATTTATCTAATCAATAACACACAATTCAATTATACAGGAGAAATAGCATACAATGAAGGAAAAATTGGACTCGATATTGATCTAACTACTATTCCTAATGCTAAAGAACTTATCATTGTTATAAATGAAATCCCAATGGTTGGTTTTAAAATAGAATAAATCAATTTTATTTAAGGAACCTTTTCCATATTATTTTTAAGAACTTTGCTATTGGCATAGTCGACATAATTTTTATATCTTCTAAAAAAGACGTTTCTTCATCTAAAAACTTAAGAATCTTGATTGTTTTGTTTCTTCTGAATAACCTGGAAAACAAGGCTGCTCCGTTTTGATTTTCTTTTGACAAAAAATCCAGTAACCATAAATCATAGTACCAGAATTTAGTTCGCTTTTCGAATCTAGATAGGTCATTATTCTTCTTAAGAAACGCAACAAGTTTTTTTACTTTTCTCTCAGAATTACGAAATGTAAAACCGGTGCTGGGTTTTGTCCATCCTCCCGCTGTTCCTATGTGAAGTATATTCTTAGAATTTTGTTTTCTAAATTCGTAGCAGGTCATTGGAATACAACCCTTCTCTTTTTCCGTAATTTGATATTCTTTAATTCCTTTGGACTCTAAATATACTTTGATTTCCGTTTCATATGCTGATTTAGAAAGAAGTTCTTTAGAGAATAATGTGTATTCAAACAAAGCTTCGGTTTCTGAAGTTGGCAAAAAGTACATAAACCGTGTATTACCTTTCTGATCTACCTTAAAATCCATAAAAGTAGCTGTGTCTATTTCAAAAATAGGAGTTTCAGTCTTTATGAACCATCCAATAAAATGCTGATTTAATAGCGGATATCGTTGTTGTGTTTTATACGCTGAAGATAATAGAACACTATTGAAAACTTTATCTCCTAAGTATTTTCTTTTATCCGTTTCTACCTCTACAATGTCACCTTCATCAACAAGACCAATCAACTTTTCTTGCACCAAAGTGACATTAGATTTTTCCTGTAAAAATGTAAAAACAAAATTATAAAAGTCCTTGCTTCGAATGAGTTTGTACTTATAAGGTGAAATGTCTTTGGTATCTGAAAAATCTTCACTACCAAAGAAAACATGACTCCATTTTTTTGAAACTACAGCATCCCAAACTCCTTTTTCTTCTTCCCAAAAACACCAGGTACGATCATTTTGATTTTTTATCTCTTTATCTATTAAGAGTATCTGTTTTTGATCAAAAAAACCATCCGTCAACATTTGATATACCAGCATCAAACCCGATGCACCTGTACCTGTAATGATGTAGTCATACTTTTGCATCTAATAGAATAAAAATGTGGTAAAAAAGATAAATATAGCTAGGAAAACATGAACCGATATGCCATAATGTAAGGTTTTATAAACTTTTTGAAATAAAAGATGTGCTATAAATGCAGTGATCAGCCATCCAACATAATTTTGTAAAGGAACTACTCCATTTTCAAACTCCCAAAAATCAAATCTTGGTGCGGAAACTTCTATAATAACATCTAGAGCAACCATTAGTACTGCTCCAATAAATGAGGAAACTACTGCACTAGGATGTATTTTTTTCGAAATAGCCGAAGTACAATACACTAATAAGGCCCAATTCGCTCCTATAATCCAGGGAACTCCTAAAATCTTAACACCTAAGTTTTCGCCATATTGATAATTCCCAAAAATTAATCCATAATTCACTCCTAAGTATTCTGTAATCATTCCTATACTAAAAGGAATTAATAATCCTAAGATTAAAAACTTATTGAATTTAGAATTCCAAATAATCAACCCTAAATACAACAACAAATTAAGAGGAGTCAAAGGCAAAAACCAATCATCATATCCAATAAGAATCCCTATAATTCCTGAAATATTGAATAACCAAATTAGTATGATAGAAATAAGTAGTTTTCTTTCTGCACGCATGTTTTTAGGATTTAAAATCTTTCTGGATTAATTCGGAAACTATTTTTCCAGACAATAAGCATAATGGAATTCCGCCACCAGGATGAACACTGCCCCCGCAGAAATAAAGATTCTTAATTTTTTTTGAAAAATTTGGATGTCGCAAAAAAGCGGCATATTTATTATTGCTACTAGAACCATACAACGCCCCTTGATAAGATTGGGTATTATGCTCTATACTTCTTGGATCCAAAACTTGTTCTGTTTGGATTAATTCCTCAATATTACTTTGTAAGATTCCTGAAAGTTTATCCAGAATATTTTTTCTAGATTGATTGATGACCTCATCCCATTCTTGCCCTTCATTACAGGGAACATTGATCATCACGAACCAGTTCTCACATCCTTTCGGAGCATCATTTAATTCATTTTTAGATGTAATATTGATGTAAACAGTAGGATCATTAGAAACTTGTTTCTTTTCGAAAATATACTGGAACTCTTCTTTATAGTTTTTTGAGAAAAAGATGTTATGCAAATCCAATTCAGGAAACTCTTTTTTTATCCCCCAATAAAAAATCAACGCGGAACTTGATCTAGGTTGCTTCAGTGTTTTCTCAGGAGGTTTCTGATCAGGTAATAGTTTCCGATAAGTTGGAACTACATCCATATTGGACACTATGACATCAGCTTCCAGGTACTTATTATCTATTGTAACTCCTGTTGCCTTTTTCTTTTTTATAATGATTTGATCTATTTTGGATTCAAAATGAAAAGTAACACCCAAATCAAGGGCTAATTGATAAAGACTTTTAGTAATACTATGCATTCCTCCTTTTGGAAAAAAAGTTCCATAGTACTGTTCTAAATGAGGAATCATAGACATAATTCCCGGTGTTAGATACGGTGAAGATCCATTATATGTTGCAAATCGATCAAAAAACTGAACCAGCTTTGGGTCCTTAAAACTACTGATATTATGATTATGCAAATTAGTGTTAATCCCTAAATTTCCTATTCTTGTAATAGCTTTTATAGTATCAAAAGATAAATACGTGGATAATTTATGTAGGGATTTTTCTAGAAATAGAGATGAAGTTAAATCATATTTCTGTTTACTATTTTTAAAATATCGAAGTATTTCTGTTTCCTCTACATCAAATATCTTTTCTGCTTCAATTGCAAATTTTCTGGCATCCGCCAAAGCTGAAAATCTAGTTCCATCTTCATAAAAGTAATTGCAAACTACTTCTTTCTTTGAATACTCAAAATAATCCGAAACTTTCTTCTTAGAATTAGTAAATAACTCAGTTACAAATTGTGGCATTGTAAATAATGAAGGTCCACAATCGAAACGATATCCATCTGTCTGAATTTCAGTTAATTTACCACCAGGATACGTATTGGTTTCATAAACCTGTACATCAAAATTTTGGTTACGCAAACGAATTGCTGCTGCAAGTCCCGCAATACCAGATCCTATAATTATTACTTTCTTATTTGACATATTCTGCACGTAAAGATATTAGTAAAAAACAGAAAGTGATTATATTTTGAATAATTTGGTATGGTTTTTTATATATCTTTAATAGAAAATATATGTCTAAGCACATTTTCTTAATAAATTTACTAATTTGAAGGATAAAAAAATTAAAATTAGAGGATTAGAATTATCAGATAAATCACAGCTAGCGAAACTTGCTAATAATGAAAATATCTGGAATAATTTAAGAGACTATATTCCTCATCCTTATCATGAAAATGACGCAGAATCTTTTATTAACTTAACAAAATCGCAAAATCCAAAGCAAAGTTTTGGTATAGAATTTAAAAACGAACTTTGTGGTGTAATAAGTTTAATAATACAAGAAGATATTTACCGAAAATCAGCTGAAATAGGATATTGGATTGGCGAACCCTATTGGGGAAATGGAATTGCTACAAAAGCTGTAGCTTTAATTACCGAATATGGATTTGAAAAATTAAATTTAATTAGAATTTTTTCTGGTATATTCGAGCATAACATAGGGTCTATGAAAACCTTAGAGAAAAACGGATATAACAAAGAAGGAATATTCCAAAAAGCTGTTGTTAAGAACGGTAGAATTCTAGACGAACATAGATATTATATATTAAACAAAAACCAACAATAAAATAAACACCTAATGATAATGAAACGATTCATCTATTTACTTTTAGTTTTTAGCCCTCTTTTTATAAAAGCTCAAGCTCAAAACACTACAAAAAAGGTAACCCCTCCTAAAATAATTACGAAGCTAAAAATAGGTAAGAAGGTTAATTTTAAAACTAAAAGTATCCAATTTGTAAAAGTAATAGAAGATTCGCGTTGTCCAACTTATGTTACCTGCGTTTGGGAAGGACAGGCAAAAGTTATCATTGGGATATATGAGAATGATACTCTTTTAGAACAAAAACTAATAATTATAGGAGCAAAAGGAATTACACCTAGTAATAACAAAGAGATCTTAAAATCTGAGGATCAAACGATATATGGATATAATCTAAGTCCACATCCTTCTGGGGATCAAAAAACAGATCCTTCTGAGTATTATTTAGAAATGGTTGTTAAATAAATAATAGTGATTATTTATTACTTTATGTTTTTTGTTAAATCACTAACTAAGTGGTTTGTTTAAATATTTAAAAAAATGCATTTTAGATTCCGTTTCCAACAGGATTCATTCTACCAAGCATTTTAAATGCGTTTTTCAAACTTTTTAAAATCGGGTTTCATTAACTTTACAGGATGATTTCTAATAAAGCTAAAGCTCATATTGCATTATTATGTGTTAATATGATCTATGGAGCCAATTATCTTATCGCAAAAGGATTAATGCCTGATAAAATAGGTGCTTCCGCTCTGGTTTTCCTTAGAATTAGTGGAGCTGGACTCTTGTTCTTTATCCTAAAGTTTTTTATCAAAGAGCGAGTGATAAAAGAAGATATTCCAAGATTACTACTTTGTGGATTATTAGGTGTCGCTACAAACCAATTCTTCTCTATGAATGGGTTGAGTTTGACTTCTCCGGTAGATGCGGCCATTATTGTTACTGCGATGCCCATATTTACAGTCATTATTAGTTACTTTATATTAAAAGAACCACTAACACTAACACGGATTATTGGTATATGTATTGGTGGAAGTGGAGCTGTTTTACTCATTTATTTAGGCAACTCTGGTTTAGGAACAGGATCCTTAAAGGGAAATATATTTGTAGGTATTAATGCATTAGCATTTGCGTTCTACTTGGTTCTTGTAAAACCACTAATGGTAAAATATAAACCTATCACTGTTATTGTTTGGACTTTTTTCTTTGGTTTTATCTTTATGTTTCCTTTTTGCATTAGTCAATTACTGGATACAGATTTTGGATCCTATGAAACTTCTAATTGGATATCCTTATTTTATGTGATAATTGGACCCACATTTTTAGCGTATTTATTAAATGTGTTTGCCTTGCAGTTTGTAAAACCTACAGTTTCTAGTAGTTATATATATGTACAACCGGCTGTGGCAATGTTATTAGTTGCTGGTATAGCATATTTTGTGGTTAATAGTCAATATCAAGGAGATATTACTGTTACCAAACTGTTATGCTGTGTTTTAATTTTTATCGGTGTGTATTTGATCAGCAGTAACGGCTCTGTAAAATGGTTACGAAGGAAATAGGTTATACCATTTCAGACTTAAAATTACCTATAATATTTACTCTTTTTAATGAGATATTTTACCAACAAACTTATCGGAATCACAATTCCAATTGCTAATACTGCATATAGAATCCCCAGATTTAGAACAAAATGTAATAAAGAGAATGTAAAAAATAATAATAGAAAAAATAACAATCCTCCTCTTAGATCCGAAATGAACTGCTTTTTATTTGACTTATAATCAAACCAGTATGCTATTAAAATAATTATAGTTGTCATGATTCAATTAGTGACAACCACAACCACCTTTACCACAAGAACCAGGTATTTTTTTATTTACCGAAGAAACTCGAGGCTTCCAAAAGAACTTTTTTATCAAAAATCCTATTGCTATTGCAAATACGACAAGTACTAATATGTTTTGGATAAGAATATTCATATTTAATCAGTCGAATAAAGATACAAAAACTAATATTTTTTATTTTAAAACTTGATATGCTATTAATGCCACGCTATATGCTAAGATACTCATAAATATAAGTTGTACCATCGGCCATTTCCAACTATTCGTTTCCCGTTTCACAATAGCTAAGGTACTCATACACTGCATAGCAAAAGCATAAAATAACAATAAAGAAATTCCACTAGCCAAATTAAATAAAGGCCCTCCAGTTACCGGACTTATCTCAGCGGCCATTCTGTTTTTTATCGTTTCCTCCTCATCACTACCCACACTATAAATTGTAGCAAGTGTTCCTACAAAAACCTCTCTAGCAGCAAAAGAGCTAATAATTCCTATCCCAATTTTCCAATCATACCCGAGAGGAGCTACAATTGGTTCAATAGCCTTACCAGCATAACCGATAAACGAATATTCTAATTTGTAAGATGCTGTTTTTTGATCTAATTCTTCTTGAGAAAGATCTGTATATTTTGCGGCTATGATTTCTTCAGCATTATTGAAGTTTTCATTAGGTCCAAAACTCGCCAGCACCCATAAAACGATAGAAATTGCCAAAATTATTTTTCCGGCTCCAAAAACAAATGCTTTTGTTTTTTCGACCACATTAATCACCACATTTTTAAATAAAGGAATCTTATAACCCGGCATCTCAATAACAAAATAGTTTTTGCTTTTGATCTTAAGCATTTTATTCAGCAACCAAGCAGACCCAACGGCTGCTCCAAAACCGATAAAATACAATAGCATTAGTGTTAGACTTTGATAACTAAATATCCAACCTATTTTTTCATCAGGAATAACTAATGCAATAATTATTAAATATACAGGTAGTCTAGCAGAACAGGTAGTAAATGGAACCACCAAAATTGTAATAAGACGCTCTTTCCAGTTCTCAATATTTCGAGTAGCCATCACTGCCGGAATTGCACACGCTGTTCCTGAAACCAAAGGAACTACACTTTTTCCGCTTAGTCCAAAACGTCGCATTACTCTATCCATAAGGAACACGACACGACTCATATACCCACTTTCTTCCAGAATAGAAATAAAAAGAAATAAAAACGCTATCTGCGGTATAAAAATTACGATCCCTCCTAATCCTGGTATAATACCTTCTGTAATTAAATCTACAAACGGTCCTGATGGTAGTGCAGATCTAGTTGCTTCACTTAGCCAGGCAAATCCTTCATCAATTAAATCCATTGGATACGATGACCAGTCATAAATCGCCTGAAATATTAATAATAAAATAGCAAAGAAAATGAAGTACCCCCAAAACTTATGTGTCAATACTCGATCCAGTTTAGCTCGCATTCCAGTTGCTGCTTTTTCATCAACTACTAACCCCTTTTTAAGAACCTCATTTATAAACTGATATCTTTTTATAGTTTCCTTTTGTTGAAATCTCTTCAATTCACTCTCGGATTTAATCTCAAAATCTGGGGCTACCGAAGGTTTCTGCTTATCAATTTTTCTAAAGTTTACATCTTGTGTAATTACCAACCAAAGTTTATAAAGTGACTGATTAGGGAATGCCTGCTTAAGTCTATCAAAATATTCTGGAGCAAACGTTAGTGCATTAACACAAGGTTTAGTCGGTAGAGAAGTATAAGAAAGAATTAGTTTTTTAAGTTCATCTATCCCTTCATTTTTTCTAGCACTTACCAATGCGATTTTAGTATTTAATTCTTTTTCGAGTAGAGGAATATCTAATGAAATTCCTTTTCTCTTCATACGATCTGCCATATTGATGACTAGAATGGTAGGAATCTCTAAATCTTTTATTTGTGTGAAAAGGAGTAAATTTCTTTTAAGATTTTCTACATCACTTACTACTATAGCCACATCCGGAAAATCTTTATCTTTTTTATTCAGAAGGATTTCTATGACTACATTTTCATCCAATGAGGATGCATTAAGACTATATGTTCCTGGTAAATCCAGTATATGAGCTTTTACTCCACGAGGTAATTTGCAAACTCCTTCTTTCTTTTCTACTGTAATACCAGGATAGTTACCGACTTGCTGGTTTAATCCTGTTAGCAAATTAAAAACAGATGTTTTACCTGTATTTGGGTTTCCGATAAGTGAAACTTTAATCTGCTTGGCCATAAAAAGTAATACTGTTAAATAATTTCAATCTCAATCTGTGAAGCAATTTCTTTACGAATGGCAAGATGACTGCCATTAATTGTAAGATACATAGGGCATTGAAATGGTGCTGTCTGTAACAACTGCACTTCATTACCTGGTAGACATCCCATTTCTAATAACTTAAGAGGGATAATATCCGAGGTTATTTCCTTAATCAACGCACGCTGACCTTTTTTGAGATTTGCAATAGTAAGTTTCAAGTGTTTATTTAGATTAATTTTAAACAAGGCAAAAGTAGTGGAAAAATATGTATTGAAAAAGCTATCTTCTGGAAAAACAGATAACAAATAGTTAAAAAACAACCTTTACGCTTTCCCTTTACTATATAGAACTTTCAAAATCACAGTTTTTACACCTATCCATAATAGGGTGAATCACCCAAAATCAGTCCGAAATCTTTGAATTTCAAAATTCTCGGACATTCATCGATGCTTCTACTTATAATTTCGTCCTATCTAAATTTAGAAAAGGCGGAAACTGAAAAGCCTTACAAAAGAGTAAGTACACAATACCTTATAAAACCTTACAATAATGAAAAATTCAAAATATAGCTTTTGGTTGTATTCATTTGTCTTGCTTCTGTTTTCTTGCGAGAAAGCTGATGTTAATGAATCCAAAACCAATAGCTTAGAACAGCATTCCAAAATTTCGGATTCTAAAGCTAAAATCACCTTATCAAATGGAAATATAGTTCGCTTTCAAAAAATTGATGATGGAGAACTTAAGGGAACCTTCATATTAGAAGAAAGTGATTGTAATGAATGCTCTGTATTAGAAAATATTACTAAACTCGCAGGAAAAGAAGTATCAGAGCAAGAAGTGTTCTGGGCTCTTTCTGAACCAGGAACTCAGGTTCCATCTTTTCTAAAAATAAAACATGGAGAAACATTAGCTAAAAATAGTGAACTACAGGAACAAGGATGGGCAAGAGATGTAGCAGTCGATTTTCCTATTGGTAATGAAGGCAATCCTACTCGGGTAATTGCTTGTAAGAATAGTGATTTTACAAGTTCAATTGCATATGGATTTTTAGGAACCCCAGAATTTGTAGCATTAGATAAGACGCCTAATAATTATTTTGGTTTTATTAATGATTGTGCAAGTATACCGGCTTCATACTGTAATAAAGGACCAAGATATAAGCTCCATGCTGTAATGAATGGAATCAAAAAATGGAAAGGTAAAATCTGTAGTAAAGCGATTCAAAACAGGGACAATGATCATATTGCCTCCAATACATCTGGAGGTTTTTGTCAAAGCCCTCCTTGCGATGCGTATGTGGGCCCTGAATTATACTTTGAATATTACTCTAATGGTAAGTGGAAATCAATGAAAAACCCGAACGGATTATATCCTGAAGGTTTCGAAGTTCCTGCAAATACAACCAAAGTATATACATATTCCTGGAATACAAAAACGAATACCTCTTTTCGTTTACGCGTAAAAAATGCAATGAGTAAAGATCAATTCGATTTTATGATGGATAAACCAGATCCAGTGATTGATCCTCCAGGAGGAGGTGGAAACCCTCCTACTCCCGAAGATTTTCCTCAATTGCCAGATTATATTCAATTATCTTATGGAACTCAGGGGATGCAAAACTATCGTATTGAGTTAGATTTCACGAATATCATCGATGATAAACCTACTATCAAAATACCAGTTCAGTTTTTGCCTACACTTCCTGAATATGATGGAGAAGTAATTTTTCCAAATAATTTCTGCGGAATCAAAGTATCTAAGGCGTCGCGTTTTATTTGGCTCGATAATGGAGGTCAAGTGGTAGAAACTCATCCCTATAACTATGTTCCAGAAAACACATCTGTTCAGTCATTATTTGGCAATGAATATTATTTGAATAGTGGACAAGGAATAAGATTAACGGGGCCTATTGGAGCTTGTGAAGAAGCTAATGAAAATTGGGTATTCCCGTTCCCATTAACCCAAACAGAAACAGTAATGAATCAACCTCTTAAGCTAGTGATAGAGTTAGAACAAGATTCTGAAATTGAGTTCCTTAATTACAATATCAAACCTCAGGAACCTCTTGATATTGATGAGTTATTTGAGGAAGTTGATTTTAATGAACTTATAGAATTCTTTAACGAAACATTTTATGAAGGATTCCAAGAATGGATTAATGAAGTGTGCGATGAAAATCCCGCTGATTGTCCACTACAGGAATAATACATCTGATTCATTTTAATAATAAATCTATTTACTTATTGTCACATTAAACATTCAGGTGTTTAATGTGACATTTTATTTTTCTTTCTTTAAAACTGCTATATCTTCCAGTAAACGCTCTATTTCTTCTTCATTTGTACCATCATAAAAACCACGAATACGTTTCTTTTTGTCGACTAAAACGAAATTTTCTGTATGTATCATATCATAAGGCCCTCCATCACCATTTGTTTTTGCAACCAAATACGATTTTCTTGCTAAATCATAAATATGTTTTTTATCTCCTGTAACTAAATTCCATTTTGTATCATCCACTCCCTTTTCTAAAGCATATTTTTTTAGCTGAGGCACACTATCTGTTTCAGGAATAACAGTATGTGATAATAAAAGTGTTTCCTGATCATTCTTTAATTCCTCTTGGATCTTTTTCATATTCCCTGTCATTATCGGACAAATCGTCTGACAGGTGGTAAAGAAAAAATCAGCTACATATATTTTATTGTGATAGTTTGCTTGGGTTACTTTCTCTCCATTTTGATTTAACAAGCTAAAATCCGTTATTTTATGATATTTTCGAACATGTTGTACCGTACTATCAACCAATTCTATACTCACCATATCCGGTTCATACACTCTAAGTACACGTTTTGGTTTTAGAATAGAATAAATAATAGAAATAATAATCGCGGATAGAATAAATAAAACTATGGCAAAGAATTTGTACTTAGAAAAAAATCGAAGCATACTGATATTTTAGAGTTGCAAAATTACGAGGATTATCTTTTACAGAATTATAGTTTTCCATAAAAAAATATTAAAACCACAATCTGTAGACTAGATTTCTTTCATAAACTACTCTAAAAGGTTACTTTTGCGTGATTTAATTTTGAATAAGACCATATGAGTCCCATTATTGTAAAAGCATTACAGCTACTATTAAGTTTGTCTCTTCTAATCGTTCTTCACGAATTAGGGCACTTTATTCCGGCTAAATTATTTAAGACTAGAGTAGAGAAATTCTATTTGTTTTTTGATGTAAAATATTCACTATTCAAGAAAAAAATCGGAGAAACGGTTTATGGTATTGGATGGCTACCTCTTGGTGGTTATGTAAAAATTGCCGGGATGATCGATGAAAGCATGGACAAAGAGCAAATGGCTGGTCCACCTCAACCTTGGGAGTTTAGATCTAAGCCAGCGTGGCAGCGACTAATTATTATGCTTGGTGGTGTAACTGTAAATATTGTTCTTGGTTTTTTAATTTATATGGCAATTATCTTCACCTGGGGAACTTCTTATGTATCTGTAGAAGATATTCCTGATGGTTATGAGGTTGCAGAGATTTTCGAAGGATTTGGATTTCAGGATGGAGATAGAATACTAAAAGTAAATGGAGAGGATTTCAAGGATGCTACTGATATTAATATGTATCTTTTTCTAAGAGATGTAAAAAACATTACCGTTTTATCCGCTGACGGAAATACAAAAACAATTGATATTCCAGAAAATATTGGTCAAACAATGTTTGAGGAAGGTGTTATGAAGCCATTTGGGATTAGAACCAAGACTGTATTGGATACAGTAGTGGTTGATAAACCTGCATATGCTGCTGGACTTAGAAATGGTGATAAAGTCACATCTATTAATGGAAAGAATATAACTTGGTGGCATGAATTTAAACAAGAAGTAAGTACTAACAAAGAAAAAGAAATTGATATTACCTACCTTAGAAACGGATCTGAGAATACTATTACTGTAAAAACTGATGAAGAAGGAACAATCGGAGTATTACCTGTTTTTTACAAAATAAACAGAGAAGAATACTCGTTTGGTCAAAGCATCAGCAAAGGGTTTGATTATAGTTATTGGAAGCTTCATGACTATATCGCACAATTTAAGTATGTATTCACAAAAAAAGGAGCCACACAGATTGGTGGTTTTGCTGCTATAGGGAATCTTTTCCCACCTGTATGGGATTGGGCTGCTTTCTGGAGTACAACGGCTTTTATATCGATTATTTTAGCTTTTATGAACATTCTACCTATACCTGCACTGGATGGTGGACATGTGATGTTTTTATTGTACGAAATTATAGCTGGTAGAAAACCAAATGACAAGTTTATGGAGTATGCACAACTTGTTGGTTTTGTAATCTTGATTGCTTTATTACTTTTCGCAAATGGTAATGATATCTACCGCGCAATTTTCGGAAATTGATAAAAAATTAAAAAAATCTTTTTGAGTATCAAAAATTAGTATATATTTGCACTCGCAAAAGAGAAAAACACTTCTCTCTTGTTAACCGAAATTCCTCCTTAGCTCAGTTGGTTAGAGCATTTGACTGTTAATCAAAGGGTCCTTGGTTCGAGCCCAAGAGGGGGAGCAAAATTAAGCCTTAACTTATTCAAGTTAAGGCTTTTTTGTTTTATCGCTTTTTTTATCCAACCAGTTATCCAGTAACTCTGTTTTGCTTGTTTCTATTATGTATTTGAGATTATCAATTTTATATCTTTAATAATCAAAATTAATGCAAGTTTGCTAATCTATGTAAGTATAGGTTTGATATTATTGTTACAACTATTAAAAATAGATTGACTAGTGTTATAATGAATGGATCCTTATGCGCTGTATGCGCTACAATAGCTGTTACAAAAAATAAAATAACTCCTACGTAAGCCCATTCCTTTACTTGAATTGGAAACTGAGGTATTATTATCACAATTAATGCAATAACTTTTAAGACTGCAATCTGTATTCTAAAATGATCAGGAAAACCTAATATTTTAACCCCTTGAATAGTTGGCTTATGGAACATGTATGTATAGGCACTCCATAAAAGAAATGCTGATAATAGAATCGTAGTTGACCAGTATATTGCTTTCATATTCTATAAAAAACTGTTCTTTATTTGCTGTACTAGTTTGTTTCCATCGGGGTCAGCCTGAGTTTTTAGTTTACAAAAGTCCTCTGCCCATTTAGAAGTACGCATACGTAAAGGTGGATTTTCACTTTGAGCCACTTTTAGTGCAACCATAGCAACTTCCAAGCCTGTTTGATAGACTTGTTCTTTGCTTTCATTTGCTCTTTGTTGATTCCCCGCTAAATATTTTTGAAATATCGGTAAATATTCGCCAGAAGCCAGATCGCCTTCTACCTTTGTTTTGTCAATTGCAGAAGTCATAAATTCTGTAACTATTCCTCCAGGTTCTAAACAAGTGATTTTGATATTAAAAGCATCACTAACATAGGTAGTTAATGCCTCCATAAAACCTTCTACTGCAAATTTAGCTCCACAATATAGTTCATTAAAAGGTTGCCCGACTAAACCTCCAACAGATGTTATATTGATGATCTGACCAAACTTTTGCTTTCTCATAAAAGGCAATACCGCTTGAGTACAGAAAACAACACCGTGATAATTGACTTCTGTAACCCATCGAATTTCATCCTCTGTAGCATGTTCTGTAGTTTTAGCGAAACCTGCTCCCGCGTTATTAAATAAAATATCTATTTTTCCGTCATTTTCAATAATAGTATTTATAGCAGCACTGATAGTATCAACTTTTGTTACATCGAGTTGTAATAGTTCTATATTCAGATTTTCTTCTTTAATTCTCTTTCTAAGAATATCGGCCTTGGCAAGATTTCGCATTGTTGCGTACACCTTGTAGTCGTTTTTCGCAAAAAGAATAGCACTTTCTAAACCAACACCTGATGAAGTCCCGGTAATTAATACATTTTTAATCATAATTGTGTGAATATTTTGGAATGAACATTCATTCCAATGGTTAATTAAATTTTTTATTCCTTAATAGCATCCCAAGTCATTTGCATCTGACTTTTTAGAGATGTTTTCTTGGTTTTTGGTTTTATTGAATACCATCTTAAATAGGATAAAACAGCTCCACCAACAAACATTAATAATTCTTCAATTTCAATATTCTTAATAATATGTTCTTTTTTTCCTTGACTTAATAGTTGTAAAAAAGGTTCAACAGATTTAACACCTTCCTCTCTGCTTTCTTCAGTGATAATTGGAGAGGCATGAAGTTGTTCCATAAATTTAAAAAAGCTTGGATTCCCAATAAAAAATTCAACAACTGAAATAAAATAATTTTCAAATTGAGTTTTTATAGGTCGATCAGATTGAAACTCTAAAAAAACGTCTTTTTCCTTCTCTTTAATATCAACATAGATCCAATTGATTAATACTTCTTTATTTGGAAAATAATTGTAGATAGTTCCCATTCCAGTTCCTGCATCCTTAGCGATGGCGGACATTGGAGTATTATGAACTCCTTGGGTTGTTAAGAGTTTTAAAGCGGATGATACTATTGCCTGCTTTTTATTCACAGAACAAATGTATTAATCTTGGAATGATTATTCCAAGATTAATACATATATTTTCATTTTAGAGATGAATAGGTAATACTTATATCTAATCTATTATCACTGTCATTCTAATAGGAGAAGAAGGTTACGTTTGTCAGTCTGAGCCTGTCGAAGGCTAGTTTATTGTTTTATAATTTTTCCGGAATAGCTTTTATCAGCTATTTTTAAAATAGATAAATGACATCATTTTGTAGATATTATGAGGCAAAATCCTATAACTGTAATTTTTATGATATTCTAATAAATTACTTGATATCGTATTATTATAATTAGTTAACTCTAATAAAAATTACAAGAAATGTACTTCTAAAAAAGAAAATAGCACTGAGAAATATCAGTGCTATTCATTACTAAATTTATAAAAAATCTATTCTATTATTAAACAACAAGGTTCTTTCCAATCCTTTTCCACACTATGACTAACAGAACACCAGAAATGATGGTCCCTGATCCTAGAATCAATGATTCTTGTAGATTTCCATAAATAATATGCCCCGTAGTAAATAACACTCCGTATACTAGGAAACATCCTAGTAATAACGCTAAAATCCCTGATGGTACACTCCAACCTTCTATATTATTTATAAGTTCAATATTGTTTTGCTTTGCTTTGGCAATAACACCTTTCCAGCCAGGTCCTCCAGGTTGTATTTTTCTGTAGAAATTCTGCAAAACACTATCGCTTTCAGGTTTTGTTAAAAACGTTACACTTATCCACATAATGGTTGTTATGAGCACAATACAAGGAAGTTTTGCCCAACTTGGCATTATTGCATCATCACCAAATACATAATCACCAATTGATGAAGAAAATATTAACGAAACAATTCCCGAAATAATCATTGCAGAGATTTCACTCCAAGAATTTATTCGCCACCAAAACCATCTTAGAATAAAAATAAGTCCAGTTCCTGCACCAAACATTATAATGATATCAAAAAGTTGTTTTGCATTCTTAAGATATAATGCAAACAAAGCACTCAATACCATTAAAACAACTGTTGATATTCTTCCAATCATTACCAACTCTTTCTCCGATGCGTCTTTCTTTATCTGTTGCTTATAAAAATCATTTACAATGTAAGATGATCCCCAATTAAGATGTGTAGAAATGGTACTCATATATGCTGCTATAAGTGAAGCAAACACTAAACCTAATAATCCACTTGGCAATTTTGCCAACATCGCTGAATATGCCAAATCATGTCCTAATTTATCTTCGGATACGTTTGGAAAAGCCTCTTGAATACTAGCGATATCAGGAAATACTATAAGCGAAGCTAATGCAACTAATATCCAAGGCCAAGGTCTTAATGCATAATGCATTATATTAAAAAAGAACGTTGCTCCTATTGCATGATTTTCATTTTTAGCAGCAAGCATACGTTGCGCAATATAGCCTCCTCCTCCAGGTTCTGCTCCTGGAAACCAAGAACTCCACCATTGTACCGCTAATGGTATAATTAATAACGTGATGAGTGCTTCTTTATCATCAAAATCTGGTAATAAAGATAATTTATCAGACACATTAGGATGTTCCATCAAGCTTTTAAGCCCACCAACTTCTGGTATGTTCACTAAATAATATGCTGCTCCTATTGCTCCTGCAATCGCTATAAAAAACAATAAAAAATCTGTGTACACGACACCTTTAAAACCTCCTAGAGCACTAAAAACTACAGTAATTATTCCTGCATATACAATAGTCTCCCACGGTTCTAAACCGAGCATAATACTACCTATTTTAATCGCAGCAAGAGTAACACCTGCCATTGCAAAAACATTAAAAACAAGACCTAAATATAGAGCTCTAAATGATCTTAAAAAAACAGCAGGAGCACCACCATAACGTAACTCATAAAACTCAATATCTGTACTCACATTAGATCTCCGCCAAAGTTTAGCATAGATAAAAACAGTGAGCAGACCTGTAATTAAAAACGCCCACCACATCCAGTTTGAAGAAACACCATCTTTTCTCACTATATCTGTTACAAAGTTCGGGGTATCGGTAGAAAATGTAGTTGCTACCATAGAGAAACCTAATAACCACCAAGGCATATTTCTTCCTGATAAAAAGTATTCTGAAGTATTCTTTCCTGCCTTTTTTGATACTATTAAGCCTATCAAAAGTGTGGTAAGAAGAATAACTATTATAATTGAGTAATCAAGTGTACTTAGTTTCATGTGAATGTATTTGCTATATTTTTGGTTATGCCAATTGTACTAAAAAGGCTATTTTTTTATATTGTATAGAATTGGATTAAGATATTAGTTATTCATTAAATAGATTGCCTTTGTTTTTTAATATTTGTTTTTTAGCGTGAATTGAATAGTTTCGGCCTATGGGGATTCTTTTATCTCCAATCTCTACAAGATTACCAATAATCATTAAAGTAACACCCTCATCTAATTACATTAAAAAGAAAGTATATTATCCAAAAATAGAAATGGTACTTCTTCTTAATCACTCTTTTTGCCACAGAATGATCTTGATTTAGTTAAAAAATTGTGAAAAAGTATCATTAAATAACATAAAAAACAAAAAAAGTTTAGCCACAAAAACTTATGACAACAGTTATCTGCAGTTATATGTCGTTCATTATCAAAATGCTGTTGTTGAGATAAAAAAAAAAAAGAAAACCTTCAAACTATTAATTTAGAACAACACAAATAATCAATAAAAGGAAAACATGAGGCAAAAAAAATCACTTTATTTTTATTTTTAGTAGTTGGAGTTATCTCTCAAGAAAAAAAAGATGTCAGGGACAGTAACTGATATTGTTAACGAAACTCCCTTACCAGGAGTTAATGTGATCGTAAAAGGAACTTCTAATGGAGTACAAACTGATTTTGATGGAGCTTATTCAATTAACGTTTCTCCCGGAGACGTTTTAGTATTTTCATACATTGGATTTACGACTATATAAAAATCTATTGGTTCGTCTAATACTATTAACCCATTGAGCATTTAGGGAATATTAATTTTCAGGTAAGCTATAGTTTTGTTCTTTACATATTTTACTTCTGGATAACTTACAAACTTCCAAAGGCATACTGTCAATGATATAACAGCGTTGCGATTGATTCAACTTCATTACCAATGCCTTGCGAAGCGATTCTCTAAAAGAAAACAACCTGCGCTTCTTTCTATTGTAAACACTCCGTTCTATTTTGTGAGATAAATCAGAAGGCAAAATTCGAAAAAGTTGACATTCACTATCAATACGCATACATTCTGAAGTTAAATCAACAGCTATAAACTCTTTATCTCTCAGTTTAGGTTTACGTATTAGACATAAATAATCTATTTCAGAATCTAATTCTTTTAAAACCTTTAGTATTTTATTTTAACTTGCCTGAAAGTTGCGCATACCTAATTGTTGTGTGGTAAATACAATTTATTATCTCTTAGCAGGTTGCACAACTTTTTCCAAATACACAACAAGTTAATTTTATTTTATTTTGTTAAACAAAGACTTAATCCTTAGTTTTGCCAAAAAGTAGTAAACCAAATCATATTATCAAACATCCCCCCTCTAGATAATTATAATATTACTCTTGAAACCAAAAATAACGAGAACGTAAAATTTCTCCAGAATTACCCTCTTTTACATAATTGGTTTGTTACCTGTAATATTGTTATTTAAATAAATTGTATACAAAAGCAAGTGTAATTAGACTCTATATTTTATGGAGTGAATGGCTTTATTTGGAATAGAATGATAAAAAATATAATATGTATTTATGTCCTCCTCATTTTAGGAAATCAACTGCTATTTTCGCAAGCTGATTACATAAGTTGGGAGTTTAAGGGAGGAAATCTTCTAAGAAATCCTGACGGCACGTCTACCGGACCAGGATCTGAACCTGCTGGATTAGATGTAGCAACAATACCTAATACCTCTATAACAAGAGGTCGCTTACGTTCTGCAATACTTGGGGATCTAGATAATGATGGGGATCTAGATTTTATTTCTGGTAGTCAAGGAGGTACCATACATTATTTTAAAAACGAAGGAACAGCAACCGCTCCTAACTGGATAGCAGCATCAATACCGACTTTGGACACTATTTGGATTGACAGAGATCTGACCGTAAGAAATCAAAATAGACCTCAACTCACAGATATTGATGATGACGGAGACCTAGACCTATTCATAGGCACCGACTATGATTATGAACGAGATCGTAATAATGATGTTCTTTTTTATAGAAATATAGGAACCCCTGAAATCCCTGTTTTTGAATATATCCCAGATGGTTTACCAGGACTTAACGATCAGGAGATCGCTGAATTTCCAGGTTTAGGTTTTGTAGACCTCGACAATGACTCAGATCTAGATATGGTAGCATTAGGTAGTGATAAATTAACCTACTATAAAAATATTGGTACTATAAACACTCCCATCTTCGAACTTCAGTCTGAAACGGACAGTCCTTGGATTGATGAAAATGCTTTTAATAATATGGATGTTCCAATACCTGTATTTGAAGATTTTGACAAAGATGGAGATTATGACATGTTTTTTATGACTGATACTGGTTTCGTTAGATGGATAGAAAATATTGGTACAACAACAATTCCTAGTTTTGCTTCTACCCAAAACGTATTTAATGGTGAACTTACTAGTGGACAAATTGGTAGTTTTGCTACTATAGATTTTGGAGATGTAGATGGAGATGGTTTAAAAGATGCTATATTAGGTAGCTTTAATACACCTCGATTTGCTTGGTTCAAACAGGTTCCTATTTGCATAAGCCCTATTATAACAGAAGTAACTGGAACAACCGAATTGTGCGAAGGTGAAAGTTCTATCATTACCATATCTGGTAATTTAAATAGTGCATCGACTTGGTCTATTTATACGGATTCTTGCGGAGAAAACTTATTAGGGACTACTACTACAAATATTTCAACTTTTGAAGTAACTCCCACTATACCAAGCACCACTTATTACATACGAGGTGAAGATGGTGATCTAGGATGTATAGATGAAACTATAGCCACCTGTACAACAATTACAATAATGGTTAATACTTTAGATGATCCATCTTTTAATTATAACCAGGCTCTCTATTGTGCAGATGCATCTAATCCTACTCCAACAGTTACTGGGTTGGCTAATGGTACATTTTCAAGCACTACAGGTTTGGTTCTAGATCCTGCTTTGGGAACTATTAATATCGCCGACAGCACACCTGGTGAATATACTGTGACCTATACAACTAACGGAACTTGTCCGAACACAAGTGATGTAACCGTAACTATCACCGAACTTGACGATCCTAGCTTTAGTTATGATGCAGCACTTTATTGTACAGATGCGTCAAACCCTACCCCAACAATCACTGGGTTGGATGGTGGTACATTTTCAAGCACTACAGGTTTGGTTATAGATCCTGCTTTCGGAACTATTAACATTGCGGACAGCACACCTGGTGAATATACTGTAACTTATACAACTAACGGAACTTGTCCGAATACAAGTGATGTAACTGTAACTATTACTGAACTTGACGATCCTAGCTTTAGTTATGATGCAGCACTTTACTGTACAGATGTATCAAATCCTACTCCAACAGTTACCGGATTGGCTGGTGGTACATTTTCAAGCACTACAGGTTTGGTTATAGATCCTACTTTCGGAACTATTAACATTGCGGACAGCACACCTGGAGAATATACTGTAACTTATACAACTAACGGAACTTGTCCAAATACAAGTGATGTAACCGTAACTATCACCGAACTTGACGATCCTAGCTTTAGTTATGATGCAGCACTTTATTGTAAAGATGCGTCAAATCCTACTCCAATAATCTCTGGATTAATGGGTGGTACATTTTCTAGTACTACAGGTTTGGTTATAGATACTGCTTTGGGAACTATTAATATCATAGACAGCACACCTAGTGAATATACTGTAACTTATACAACTAACGGAACTTGTCCGAACACAAGTGATGTAACTGTAACTATCACCGAACTTGACGATCCTAGCTTTAATTATGATGCAGCACTTTATTGTACAGATACATCAAATCCTACTCCAACAGTTGCTGGATTAATGGGTGGTACTTTTTCAAGTACTACAGGTTTGATTCTAGATCCTTCTTCAGGAACTATTAATATCACAGACAGCACACCTGGAGAATATACTGTAACTTATACAACTAACGGAACTTGTCCGAACACAAGTGATGTAACTGTAACTATTACTGAACTTGACGATCCTAGCTTTAGTTATGATGCAGCACTTTACTGTACAGATACATCAAATCCTACTCCAACAGTTGCTGGATTAATGGGTGGTACATTTTCAAGCACTACAGGTCTGGTTATAGATCCTGCTTTGGGAACTATTAATATCATAGACAGCACACCTGGTGAATATACTGTAACTTATACAACTAACGGAACTTGTCCAAATACAAGTGATGTAACTGTAACTATCACCGAACTTGACGATCCTAACTTTAGTTATGATGCAGCACTTTACTGTACAAATGCGTCAAACCCTACCCCAACAATCACTGGATTAATAGGTGGTACATTTTCAAGCACTACAGGTCTGGTTATAGATCCTGCTTTGGGAACTATTAACATTACAGACAGCACACCTGGAGAATATACTGTGACCTATACAACTAATGGAACTTGTCCGAATACAAGTGATGTAACTGTAACTATCACCGAACTTGACGATCCTAGTTTTAGTTATGATGCAGCGCTTTATTGTACAGATGTATCAAATCCTACTCCAACAATCACTGGATTGGCTAATGGTACATTTTCAAGCACTACAGGTCTGGTTCTAGATCCTGCTTTGGGAACTATTAATATCATAGACAGCACACCTGGTGAATATACTGTGACTTATACAACTAACGGAACTTGTCCAAATACAAGTGATGTAACTGTAATTATCGCCGAACTTGACGATCCTAGCTTTAATTATGATGCAGCACTTTATTGTACAGATGTATCAAACCCTACTCCAACAATCACTGGATTAATAGGTGGTACATTTTCAAGCACTATAGGTTTGGTTTTAGATCCTTCTTCGGGAACTATTAATATCGCAGACAGCACACCCGGAGAATATACTGTGACCTATACAACTAATGGAACTTGTCCGAACACAAGTGATGTAACTATAACTATCACCGAACTTGATGACCCTAGCTTTATTTATGATGCAGCACTTTATTGTACAGATGCATCAAATCCTACTCCAACAGTTGCTGGATTAATGGGTGGTACATTTTCAAGCACTACAGGTCTGGTTATGGATCCTGCTTTGGGAACTATTAACATTGCGGACAGCACTCCTGGAGAATATACTGTGACCTATACAACTAACGGAACCTGTCCGAACACAAGTGATGTAACTGTAACTATCACCGAACTTGACGACCCTAGCTTTAGTTATGATGCAGCACTTTATTGTACAGATGCGTCAAATCTTACTCCAACAATCACTGGATTAATAGGTGGTACATTTTCAAGCACTACAGGTTTGGTTATAGATCCTGCTTTGGGAACTATTAACATTGCGGACAGTGCGCCTGGAGAATATACTGTGACCTATACAACTAACGGAATTTGTAGTAATTCGTCCACTTTTGATATTAGCATCAATGCTTTAGATGATGCATCGTTTTCATATACAGAGACTTCTTATTCAACTACTGGCTCAGATCCAACTCCAACTGTAACAGGAATAATGGGCGGTGATTTCATATCTACACCAGCAGGATTAGTAATTAATAGTAGTACAGGAGAAATCGACGTATCTACTTCAATACCTAATGCCTACATAATTACATATATAACAGCAGGAACTTGTACTAACTCATCTAGTGTAAATATAACCATCACTGATATAACGCCGCCAACGGTAAGCATAACATCTACAGAACCTAATCCAACCAGTAATGACTCATTTGAAATCACTATTAATTTTAGTGAAGATATAACTGGTTTCGATTTAAACGATATCATTGTAGAAAATGGAATAGCTTCTAATCTTTCTGGAGGAGATCTATCCTATACTGCTACAATTACGGCAATTACATCCGCAACCATCACTATAAATATTAATACAAATAGTCTAACTGACCTATACGGAAATGGAAATATTGCTGCAACTCAATTTAGTATTAATTTTGACAACACTTTAGGAATTGATGATGAAAACCTCGCAAACGGTATTACTATTTATCCAATACCATCCAATACTACTATCAATATATCGAGTGAAATCAATTTATCGTTAAAACGTGTTGAGTTTTTTGATTTTCAGGGTAAATTAGTTCTTTCGAAGCGTCTAGATACTGGCACAATTACCAATAGTATTGACATCTCTTCATTTCATTCTGGTTTATATCTAATGATGATATATTCTGAAACAGGCTCTACCACTAAAAAGATACTCAAAGAATAACATTCTATAAAATTGAAACGTAAGCTCGTAATCGTAATTCAGCAATACAAATATCTACCAAAAGGTGGTTTATGGTAAATTTTCCTTTGGTTAATTTGATTCTTTTTTTTTCGTGAGCGATTGCAATAGAAATCCCACAGCCTGACTGAAAGGAAGTGGGAGGAATTGGAATGTAAAGCGCGGCCCTTGTGGTCACGCCCAAATCCAGAAAAAACAAATTATGCCTTACACTTGTTAAGTGGATTCTGTTTTATTCTTAAACTTTCTAATTCCCCACGCTACTTTATAGGTTCTATAAAGTAAATCATATATTACCATTTCGTGTAAACGGTTTTTAGATCTAAATAACCTATTCATAAGCATATGAATATAACTACCCATCATATCATCTAATTCAGGCTTACTTACAACGGATAGAATCTTTCTAACCAAAGGCTCACTATTTTTACTCTTTTCTTCCAAAACATCAATAATAGGAGCATAATCAGCATCTGTTTCTCTTTCGAAATTCAAAAAACTCTTAATTTTATCATGCTCATTCCTGAATTTCTTATCCATCTGTTTTTTGAGACCTTTATTCATTCCAAATTCGGCTCCAAAACCTAGCTTTAATCGTTCCATTAAAACCATTTTTTCATCTTCATTGTAACCAAAATCTTGGAGTTTTTGATCTATCGCTCTTGCTCCAAATAACCATCTTAGCTCTTCTCCTTCATCTCCATCAATCATATCCAAAAAATCTACGACCATCTTACTATCCAGAAAAAATAATTCTTCAGACTCACTCATGGTCTTTACTCCATAGCGTTCTATTTCTCTTTGATACGTATCCAGTTGTATCTTCCAGATCAGATCTTCATCAGAAAACTCTTTAAGTGAACTATATAAAGCATTAATAACTCCAGCCACGTTCTCAGGATTTTCATAATGGAATCTAACTCTAATATGATGCTTTGGGTCGTTATACCGAATGAAAAACCACTTATCAATGATATTATTTTCTAATAAATACATTGCAGTAGGCTTAATAATATCCGTTAGAACCAAATCCGAGGTTTTTGGTCCGGTATATATTTTATAATACAACCATTCACTACCTACTATAAAAGATCTTTGTACATCCATCATTAATTCTGCAAGTTTTTTAATTTCTTTTCATTATAAAATGACATAACAATTTGATTTGTAAATACGTTTCCTCTTTCTTTTATCAAACTCCCATTAACATGCAAAAATTCTTTGAGCTTAAATCTACTCCTCTTTTTTACTGTATTCAATAACATTTTTACAGATGTAATATTTTTAGTATTGATTAGCAATTCATTGTCTCCATCTACCAGAAGAACAAACTGAGGTAAACTTTTACTATCCACAAAGTTTTCCAATTCTTTGGAAAACTTATTTTCATCATTCAGATTCTTTAATAAAGGTTGAATTTCTGATGATGTAATATTCCAAATAGCATTAGAAAGTATAATATCTTTATATTCTACTCTTGGTAAAAAATCATACTCTTCGGCAAATGGACCCCAATCAAAAGCGATGCCTCCTCTCTGATTTTGAGTTTGCATATTGGCTAAAAACTGATAAATAGGTAGTGCGTTACTAGAAAAATTATGTGCATTGGTTAAGTGTGGAACTACTTCTTTATTGAATTTTTTGGACCTCAACGTTACCTTTCCGTTCGGACTGGCAGAAATCATTAAGTCATCCAACAAAAGTTGTTGTTCATCATTCAGAATGGACTTTGCTAAATATGGTATTTCATACTTTCTAAAGCTAGGTCTCATCAAAATATTTCCTACTCGAGACTCTGGTAAATGCACAATTTCTGCAAGAATTTTATCGGGATTTAACTTTGTTTCTAGATCAATTATTTCTTTCGTATAGGTGTCCAAATCTTCATCTCCATGACAAAAGCGTCCTAAAAGGTTTGCTGCGCTTGAGCCTCCACAACTAGACATAATAATTTTTTCGACACCGTCTACCTCAACCAACTCTATCATAGAAGAAATAGTATCAGGTAAATCATCCCAATTTTCCTCAAAATCACTAAAGTCTTTGTCTGTTAATACCAAAGTACGCTGCTGCTCCTTAATGCATTCTAATAGTCTTTTATTTAATACTGCATGTATGGGTGACCATCTAACATCCCTTGCGACTGTTTTTTCCTGCTTGAATGGTAGTACAAGATCATCAATTATTTGACTCACATCTCCCGAGTCTTTATCCTGCAAAAAACCAATTCCAAGTTCTACATCAAGTGCTTTTGATAAAGAAAGTTCTCTACTCTCATATCGCTCATAAAATGCTGCTTTAAATCTGGAATTAAGCGTTTCTTTTGGTGGTAATGTAAGTTTATTAAGTAATGATAATCCTTTCTTGATCTTCCTTAAGGTTTCGTGACTAATCGTATTTGTTTCTAAAGAAAGGTTCATGTCTGTCTGAAACATATACTTCAATTCGAAACCGGTACCTAATTTCTTTAAAGATTCACTAAGATCAATGTATTCCTTCGTTGGGTTTCCTATATTTTTATCTATTCGCTTCAGTGTTAGCTGTACAGTTTCTAGCTCAGAAATGATTTGTTCGGTGCCTGATATTTTTTTAAGAACTGGTATGATTTGATCCAAAAATTCAGGCCCAGAAACAGATGGTTCTAACTCACTAATCAACAATTGACTTTCTACTAATTGATCTATAAATCCAGACGCTTCTTCTTTACTAATTTCATCATCTACCAATAATTCTGCTAAATCACAAAGCTGAGATCCTTTTCTCGCTTCAGAAAGTACTTTTTGTAAATATTCAGAATCTTCTACTGCTACGATATGATGAACTCTTCTACTTTCTACATAGGTGTATTCTACATATCTCAGTTGTTTACCTGCCTTATAAACACTGGTATTCGGATAAAACAGAAGTTGATCTCTAATGACTTTATCTTTAACAATATCCTGAGATAACGCCACCAGATAATTCATATCCAATCGGGTATGACGATTGTTTTTTGATTTATCCAAAAGTTCAATATTGGTAGTATCTGAAAAATTTCCAACTGCTGTTCCTGCAAAAAGCCCAAATGGTGTACATCGCGAGGACATTCTACTAATGTATTTTAACACAGAATACATCATGCGCTCTGAAGCTGCTTTTTCTTTGATATCTCCTTTCAACCATTTTTCAAACTCCTGATATAAAGAAGGCGATGCCAAAAAAATAGCTTCTTTAATAATTTCATTAGAGCAAACTTGTTTTAGCTCGTTTTCTTGTAATGTGCTATTACTAGTTAGTTCTTTATAAAATGAAAAGGAAAATAGTGGAGTACGTAATACGTATTTTGGGAAATTTTTATAGCTCATAGTTTTTCTTCGCTATTTCGGATTAGCTAATCATTAAACATTCGTTCCATTGATTTTCTGATGGCGTCAAATAGGAAATTATTGACAAGCCAATTCCGGCAATGCCTTCTAATAAATTAGATTCGTTTTTCCATTGTTCCAGATCACCTCTCCATTGTTTATAACCTGCATAACCGTCTTTATATGTATCCATCTTTAGCGCTTCTCCCATCCAAAAATCTGCTGTTTCTTTAAATATTTCTTCTTTAGTTTCTATATACATGTGATTGAATATAGTAATGATTCCAAACATGCCATGACATAATCCTGTATCATGTATTCTTGCTTCTTCTGCGTCTCTCCTTTTGGCAGCATATTTCAAAATATGTATCGCTAATTCTTGATATTTATCATTATCTAATGCTTTACCTACTCTCCAAAGCGAAATGCCTATTCCTAAATCACCGTAGCACCAAGCTAATCTACTATTGGTATATTCATCCATTTCCGGATACACCCAACTCGGAAATAGGGAACTGTTGCTTTCATCAGGATACTTATAACTAATCATAAAATCCGCTGCGCCAATTAGCAAATCCTTTATGGACTCTTGGAACTCTTCATACGTATACAATCTACTTAAAAAATTAATGACACTCGCCATTCCGTGTGATAAACTTAAATTAGCTCCGTGAAGCTTATCCTTTTTATGCAATTCATACATCCAGAAAACACCTCTCTGATCTGTACGAGCACTCTCTTTAAGAGCTTCAATAAGCAAATGAAGATAGGCTGCGTACTTTTGTTTTAATGAATCCGACGCTGTGTTTTGATATCTTTTGAAAAAATAATACCCGTACCCTATTGCTCCGTGTAAAAAATCAAAATATTCATTTTTGATATCTGATTTCATGGATTCTAAAAGATAGGTGTCCAGATCTGATAAAAGTTCATCATTATCAATGTCAATAAATTCTTCCTCATTTAATAACTCTAACACCCATCCAGCTCCTGCTATACCTGTACAAAAGGAAGGAAAAGAATACCCATCGTTCATACGTTGTATAGTTTCTGATATGACGGCTACTCCTATGTCTGCAATTTGTTCATCCTCTATAAATCGAGCATAATAAAACTGAAAAAGTGAGATGCCAGAAATACCAGACAAAACACCTAGATGTTCTTTGTTCGTATAATTTTCTTTTAAAATATGGTGTATTTCTTTTAATTTTTCCTTTAAAACTTTGGTAGTGTTCATTGAAGATCAATTCGTGTTATTGCATTGGTGGTCTAATGTAGCACCTAATTAGAGAAATGAAAAATTATATGACCCTATATTGGACAAAATGAGGAGAAAGCTCTTTAAAAAAGAAGTATATTATGATTATCAGATATCTTTTGTTTGCATAAAAACGTTTATCGAAAACTATATCCAGAAAATTCTATATAGTGATAAACAGCATACAATAACGAATAGATGACTAAGCAAGGAATTTTTCCAAAAAATCATTTTTAATCAGATATTCCAAGATGTTATTATCATTTTCAGGTTATTGGTTTTAAAATTTCCCTACGAATAGATCGTAGGGAAATAGAAATTATTTTGATTATAATATTACGGTAACTATTTCTTATTTAGCCACACATCCTATTCCTCCTTCCCAAATAGGCACTGAATTACATAATGCATTTGTAGCATTCGGTCCTCCGCAACCAAAGGACATAGTACCTGTTACACTTCCTCCTTTAATATTCTTAAGGTTCAGATTACTAATCGTTTGTTTGTTAAGCTCTAAATTTTTTAATGATTTTTTCATGATATGAAATTTAAAATGTACCTACTCTATACTAAGGTTTTCGGCTTCCCCTTATCAAATCCTGATAGGACTAAAGTAGACGACAACTTAGAAGCTTAAAAACTAAAACTCCGCAGTTTGTTCAAACTGCGGAGCTAATTTTGAGTTACTAAAATTTGTGTGCTTTTTTAGAAAACTACTTCCTAATAATTAAAAAGTATCACTGTCATTACATTGAATATGGGTATCATAAAACTCATCTGTAGTAGGAGAACTACTACCACCTTTAACTTGATTCATTTCTGTCATTGTAATTCTAGCTATGGTAAGCTTTTTCAGTGTAATTGTATTTATTTTTTCGTTTTTCATGAGTTAAAAGTTTTCATATTTATTATATAATTAAGTCATATAGAAACGTATACAACTATTCATTAAACGAAATATACTTCTTATGTTTTTCTATTCATAACTAACAAACCTCAAATTGTCCAATTTGCGTTTCTTATACTGCTCATAATAAATTAGGTATACTCGGTTGCTAGTTTTTCTAATTTCTTGATATAATAGGATGGATTGATTCCAGTTTTGGCTCTAAAATGTTTCGTAAATGAATTGTCACTCTTATAACCAATCTCCATAGCAATCGATTTAATAGAGAAAGATCTAAACTTTTTATCTTCCTTTAATCGCTTAAGTACATACTCTATTCTTAAGTCATTGATATACTCATTAAAGTTTTTCATTTTATATGTACTAATAATCTTAGATAAATAGGTTGCATTACTTTTTACCTTTTTTGCCATTCCTCTTAGGTTACAGTCTGATTTTAAGAAATATTCTTGCGCCTCCAATTTTTCCAATTTCTGGAGTATCGTACTAACTTTTTGATCATCAATACTTAATTCCTTTGTAGACACCTTGCTACTTTTTATCATTTTTTTAGCTTCTAACTGATCTATTTTTTCAACTAACTGAACAAATTTATTTTTACTCTTTTGTTGCTTTCTAAAATACACGCCTGTCATACTTACAAGTAATAAACAAATAGTAATCAAAATACCATTGGTTATATATTTAGTTCTACTATCTGCTATCATTTCACTTTGCAAAATGTCTATTTGCGACTCTAGTTGTCGAGTTTCTTTCTTGTAAATTTTATGTACTGTTTTATCTTTATTTATTTGATAGTACTTGTTAAGTCTTACATATTCGTCATTCCAGAATAGCGCTTGTTCATACTCTTTTTTTGCTCTATAACAATTGGCTACCAATAGATGCAATTGAATAACAGGTTCTTTGTTTTTATCACTCTCTTTTAAGACATCAATACTTTTATGCGCATAGGTAATTGCTTGGTTATATTTTTGTTGTTGATAATAACAACTAGCCATAAAATAGTTGATATTAACTCTTGGAAAAAACTTGTTTTCTATATTTTCTGTCGATAAAATCTTCTCGGACTTGATTAGATAATCTAGCGATTTAGTATAATCTTTTTGATGATAAAAAACCATTCCCTTTTTTATATATAAATCAAGAAGTCCTACTTTAAAATCGATAGATTTACTAATCTCAATTCCCTTATCAGCGTAATACAATACTTTATCATACATCTCTCTCGCTATGTATACATCATTAATCGTTGTATATATACGAACATGATTTTTACTATTTACAAACGAAGTACGATGGATATTCTGTATCATATGCTCTGATATTTCATGTGCTTTGTCTAGCTGATTCATTCGGGTAAGCACTATGATAAGACCAGATTTGGTTATCATTTCACGATCAATATCACCTGTTGTAATCGCAATATCTATTGCTGCATAATATGCATCCAATGCTTGTTGATCTTGACCTTCTCGCAAATACACATGCCCTTTTAAACTATACGCTTTGCCTAACCGTTGTAATTCTTTTTTAGTTTTAGTTATTACTATGGTTTGATCCAAAAACTTTAAACTTTTTGCGTATGCTTCTTTATCATAGAAAAATCGTCCAATACTATAATATTTTTCTGCTATAGCAACATCTGAATATCGCTTATCTAATAGTGTTTTTTCATATATACCAGTTTCTTCCGGGTATATTTTTTTTATTAATTCTACTAGTTCTTCGGCGGTTTTGTATCGTAAACTATCGGGAATTATTGTTGATTGTTCTTGCCCGTATGTTTTTGTTATTGAAAAAACGGATGCAAATACATAAAGAAGTACATATTTAGGTATGCATCTTTTAACAAAAGAAATCATTTGGATCAATATTGTGTGATGATCCAAATGTAATAATTACTTTCTTAAAATAAGTTTATTGGATCAATTACAATAATTTCCATATTGTAATCAAGACCTAACGAGATAATCACTTAAAGAAAAGACTCTCCACTTATTGAAGAATCTTTTCTAAAAAACGCAAAATGTATTATGGGATTAATGCATATGTATAGGTTGGCAATCAGGACCACCCAACCAAATACAGTGTGGATAATTGTTTCCTCCTTTTACAGATTGTTGTTGGTTCTTTTCTATGATTGAGACATTTTTCATCTCTAAAATTTTATCTAACATATCTACGTGTTTTTATGTACCTACTCTGTTATAAGGTTTTCGGTTTGCCCTTTTTTATATAATTCATTATATTAATGTTCCATACAAACTGGAACTCCATTTGTTCCTGTTCTGGCAGTATTCCCACATAAATAATATGTTTGTAAGCCCACACCTCCTTTTACTTTATCAAGTTCTAAACTACTAATCGTTTGTTTTTTTAATTCTAAATTTTTTAATGATTTTTTCATGATATTGTGTTTTAAGTACCTACTCTATCTTAAGGTTTTCGGTTTCCCCTTATCAAAATCAATTGTCGACATCGCTTTGATTGTGAGACTAAGCTAGATTGAAAAAAAGAGGATAAAAAACAAAACAACCCTGTTTTGGATAAAACAGGGTAATAAAAAAACCCTGCATAATACACAGGGTCTTCCAATAATTTTATTAGTATTAATCAATGCTCCAAAATACAATAAAAATAATCTGGATCACCACTTGTAGGGACACTACTACCTCCATTAACATTACGCATTGAATCTAAGTTAATCCTTGCAATCGTTAACTTTTTTAGATCGATTTTGTTTTTTTGTTGTTGCTTCATAAACAAGATAATTTAGGTGTTGCTCTTACTCTTTTTTGGATTTTCAGAATCCCCCATAATTTATATTCATTACTGAAATATATTTTTTAAAGAGGACTAATCACAATAGATCTACCCTATATTAGACAAAAACGGGTTATTTTTTTATACACTTTCCGCAATGTTATTATCTTGTTGCAGCTTTTCTATATTCTTAATATAATAGGATGGATTTAAACCTGTTTTTGCTCTAAAACGTTTCGCAAAAGCATCATCACTTTTATAGCCTACTTCTGCAGCAATTGATTTAACAGAAAAGGCTCTGAATTTTTTATCATTTTTTAATCGTTTTAATGCATACTCAATTCTTAAATCCGTGATATACTCATTAAAATTCTTACCTTTATGTGCATGAATAATCTTGGTAAGATAAGTGGTATTGGTCTTTACTTTTTTAGCCATTAACCCTAAACCACATTCAGATTTTAAAAAATACTCCTCATCTTCCAGCTTTTCCAATCCTTTTAGTACTGCTGTAACTTTTTTATCATCAATTACAATGGTTGCACTACTATCTTTGGAGGTTTTTTTACTCTTTTCTCCCTCTAAATGTTTGATTTTTTCAACTAATTCTGAAAACACCAGTTTGTTTGATTGTTGCTTTTTATAATATGTAAACCCTATAAACAATAATATCAGAGACATTGTAATAGAACCAATCAACAGATACTTTGAGATGTTTTCTTTGTTTTTTAACTGTGTTATTTCTTTCTCGTGTTTTTCAATCTCTTTTTCATAAATTGTGTTTACTGTTTTATCCTTTTCTTCCTGATAGTTCTTATTCAATTTTACATAGATATTTTCCCAATAATGTGCTTGTTTGTAATCTTTCTTCTTAAAATAACAATTGGCTAATAACAGGTGTGATTGGATTACAGGTAGCCTACTTCTATCTTTTTCCTCAATAAAATCCATGGTATTGTATAAATAAGAAATTGCCTTATCATAGTTTCGTTGTTCATAATAGCAAGCTGCCATATAGTAGTTAACCTTTACCGTCGGGAAAAACTTGTTCCCTATCTTGTAAAGATCTAAAAGATCTTTTGCACTCTTTAAATTATCAAAAGCCTGATCAAACTCTTTTTTATAATAATAGACAATCCCTTTTTTAATATACAAATCCACGAGGCCTTCTTTATAGTTCAACGATTTACTCATGTTAATACCTTTATCCGCATAGTATAATACAGAGTCGTACTCTTCTTTACCTAAGAACACTTCGTTGATATTAGTAAATATGGCTACATGATTCTTTCCATTTTTAAAAGAAGTTTTATTAATAGCTTGTAACATTTCTTTAGAAATTTCTAAAGCTTTGTCCAATTTGTTCATTTTTTGCAATACTAATATTCGTCCAGAATTTGCGATAATTATGTTTCTAAGATTCTCTTGTTGGTTTGCGATTTGTAGTGCTTTATAATAGTAATCATACGATTTCTGATATTTTCCTTGACGTAAAAAACTTGACCCTATTATCCTGTATGCTGAAAATATTAGTTTATCATTCGTAATTATCTGTTTCTTATTAAGAAGTTTATTCGCGTATGTAACACTTCTTTTAAAATCTTCTTTCATGTAAAAAAACTGTCCTAATTCGATATATATCTTCCCAATAACCGTATCATTTTTATGAAAACTCTCTAATACTTCTTCATAGACTTCTATATGATCAGCATCAGAAGAGGTAATCAAGTCTACCAACGCTTCTGGAGTTTTAGTTTTTAGACTATCAGGAATGATGAATTTGGTATCCTGCGCTTTCGTAAAAATGGGTATTATAATAAATAGTAATAAGAAAAGGAAAAGTATTTGTGTTTTAAAAAAAGCCATTACAATAATTGAGAAGTGTGCTCTCAAATGTAATCATTCTTTTTAATTTGGTTTTTGAAGTAATTAGTCTTAAAATAAAGAGAAACTTATTTAAAATTAATAGTGCAACTCTGTGATTGACCAAACCATTTCACTCGATTACGCGAGGCTAATCTATAGATCCCATCCCGAAGCATTCTCGGAACAAATGCTAACAAAGCTGCTACACGTTTCCATTTTGGAATTTTAGATACTATCCTTAAGAAACCATCCGAATGGGTATGTGATCCATTTTCATCAATAAGAATTACAGTATCTAATCGCTGCGTAGGATATCCATGTTCTTTTAGTAGTTTCTGACCTTGAGGAGATTGAAAAGGAATAAAATGAAAAAGATCTTCTGGAGCAAACTGCATTAACCAACCTACAACACCATTACATAGATTACACTCACCATCGAATATAATAATACTTTTGTTTAAAGAAGTTTCCATTTTATTGATTTTTAAGTTTTTACACGCTTATAGTCGTATAGAACCATCAATCATTTCAATACTACGGTGAGAATTATGATAAATTTTAGGATTATGTGTTGCGATGACCACCGCTTTATTTCTAGATGTGGTTATTTCTTTAAGTAATTCAAAAATTAACTCAGAGTTTTTTTGATCCAGATTTCCGGTTGGTTCATCGGCTATAATTAAGGCTGGGTCATTAATAAGAGCTCTGGCAATAGCCACTCGCTGTTGTTGACCACCAGAAAGCTGATATGAAGGCCGTTTCGCAAAAGCTTTCATGCCTACTTCATCTAATAAACCCAAGGCATTTTCTTTAATCTCTTCTTTGCTTTTTTGAGATAATTTCATTGCTGGAAGCATTACATTCTGTAGTACACTAAACTCAGGAAGCAAATAATGAAATTGATATACAAATCCAATATGTTTATTTCTAAAATCGGTGAGAGCCGAAGATGCCAAATTTTTAATATCCTGATCATATATATTCAAATTTCCTTCGAAATCGGTATCTAAGGTTGATAGAATATATAATAAGGTTGATTTTCCACTTCCGGATTCTCCAAATACTGAAACCAGTTCCCCCTCAGAAATTGACAAAGAAACATCTCTTAATACCTGATGCTTTTCTGGTTCAAGAAAATACTTATCTATATGTTGTGTTTCTAAAATCATATTCCTCTTATAATAGTCACAGGATCCACTTTACTTGCTTTTTTGGAAGGAAAATACCCTGCAAAAATAGTTGTCAATATTCCAAAGAAAAATCCTAGCATATAATATGACATCTTAAAATTAATGGGATAGGTATCCACAATTATAAAATCTGATGTATCCAATGGTGTGGTAGAAATTAAATAACTAATTAGGTATCCAAAAAAAACTCCGAAAAACGCACCTAATACTCCAATAATAAGTGATTGTATAAGAAAAATAAACACAATATCATTACTAGAATACCCAATGGTTTTTAGCACCGCAATGTCTTTTCTCTTCTGGATCACTGTAATATTAAGAATATTATAAATTCCAAATCCTGCTACTAAAAGTAGTGCAAAAGAAACAGACCAGGTAAGAATATCGCGAACCTTATTCCCTATCACTATCGTCTTATTACTATCCTTCCAGTCTTCTGTCGCGATTCCATCAATATTATCAGTTAAATCGCTTTTTAGACGAACATCATCTCTATCTTTTAGTTTTACATGAATGTTTGTAATACTATTTTTTTGGTCTAATAAATTCTGTAACGTGCTTGCAGAAACATAGGTTCTTACATTATCAATAGTGGTTATTCCGAAACTAAATATCCCGGAAACTCTTAGCTCTTGATTCTTACCATTAGGGAGTATCATTTTTATCTGATCTCCTACAGAAACTTGTAATCGTTTGGCCAGACTAACTCCTAACAGTATAGAATTTTCTTTTAACAAACTCTGAAAACCTTCTCCTTCTATTAATCGTCTTTCTAAGTTTACCATATTACTTTCCTGAGCAGGAAAAACCCCATTGATACTGCCAGGGAACTGCTTAGATGTGCTAATCAAAATTGCTGGCGAAATGATTTGGTGTGCAAAGGATTGAACATTATCATCGACTTTCAGAACATCATCAATCTTGTTACTGTTTTCTATATAATTGGATAATAAATTAGAAGTTGTGGTAGATTGTTTTTTAGACTTTGCACTAACTATTATATCAGGACTTCCATTAAAGACTGCATCATCCAGAAAGTCATTAACTCCCGTCATAAAATTGATCATAACAATAAAAGTTGTTACACCTAATAAAACTCCTATCGCTGCTAAAAAGCTTTGCTTCTTTCTTGCAAATAAATATTGTAATGCTATAAATACGTTCGTTTTATTAAAAACTTGCTTAGACATATCCCATAGGTCGAGAAAGCAAGGATAGGATTACAGAAGTATGTTAAAAGAAATAAGTATCCTAATTGAAAAGCCGTTATCGGTTTGAAAAATTATTTTTTCTTTTTACTCTTTTTTGCCAAAGGATTGAAATCCAAACATAATTGTATCCAATATTCCAGATCTTCATCCAGATCAAACCCATCTGCGGTTACAAAAACATATCCTTTCATTGGTCTGCCCGTAAAATCCATAGGAAGGCAACCTTCTCTTTTTATCGCTTCTGTATATGCTTCTTCTCCTATACGAGCCATTAAAAGATCTGTCTCCTTCTTTTTATCATAATGGATTCCGCAGCACATCTTATCATCTACCATAAAACAGAGACCTCCCATCATTTTCTTTGTATAGAAATTTGCTCTTTTTTCCTGGAAAACCCGATGAATCCGATCGGCTATATATTCGCTGTATGCCATTATAGAATTGCTTTGGTTAAATACTCATTTACAGGATGCATCACTTTCCAATAATCCATAAGCTCATCAACAAGAGATTCACTAGTAATAAGAGATGGAGCTTCTTCTCCTACAAAATAAAACTGTTTGTTGGCAATCAAAGGTTCCTTTTTATATGCTTCTTTCCATTCTTTAGGAATTCGCTTCAAAGCTCTCCCTTTGATCTCCCCAAATTTTTGAACAAAATCACTAACTTCTATCAGTTTTCTAAATGCCGAGGGATCTTGATTGATTTTAGTTCTTATATTCTGTAATTGCTCCTTCGAAATACCAAAACATCCTCCCATAACCCCTACCATCTCCGGAGAAAAACGCAAAAACATCCCTGGAATACTCTTGTCTTTACGACCACCTCTGGATACAAATGCAGTATAGTGTAGATTATATGGTGATTTATCCTTAGAAAAACGAATATCATTGTTAATACGAAGTATACAATCCTTAGGTTCGATCTTTAACTTAGGGTCATATTTTTGTATTTCCTGAACCATTTTGCTTATAAAAACCTCAAAAGGTTTCTTGACGCTTGCTTCATATCTCTTTTTATGTGTATGAAACCATTCTTTATGATTATTCTTTGATAGTTCTTCAAAAAAGCCGGTGAAATCTTCGGTGAAATATTGCATAAACCAAATTATTAAAATTTAAATATAATCACACTGTTATTTAGAGTGAAATCAAAACTTGCGTGTTATGACTTCACTCTAAATAACAACTAAAAAAACGTTAAGTCATGGAGTGAAACGCTACTCGATTTCCTTCCGTATCTAGAAAAATTGCCATAAAACCATTTTCTCCAATAGACGTTTTTGGCATTAAAATTTTTCCTCCCGCCTTCTCTACACGAGCTAATGGAACAGATAAATCATCTCCTCCATTAAGATAAGCAAATGTTCCTTCTTGAGAAGGTGTGTTTCCATTTCCATTTGTTACACAACCTCCTACACCTCCATCTTTGTATGGAAAAAATGCCATTTTAAACTCCATATCCATAGGCTGAAGCTCTGTCTCTAAAAGTTCACTGTAAAACTTTACTGCTCTTTCAAAATTGGTACTTGGTATTTCAAACCAGCTAATTGCATTTGACATAATAATATATTGTATTGATTAAGAATATCTCAAAGGTATACGATAGAAGTCAGCAAGAAAAACATTATTTTTGAAAAAACATAGGTTTCTAAAATGAAAAAAAACGAAGAATTATTTTTTCTGATAAAGTCATTAACCAAGAGCGAAAAGCGTTATTTTAAAGTTAATATAAAAGGAAATGAAACGTCAGAATACGTAACATTATTTAATGCAATTGATGCGCAAAAAAAATATAACGAAGCCGAAATTAAAGAGTTATTTAAAAACAAAGCCTTTACAAATCAATTAACCACAATAAAAAATTACTTAAAGCAACGTATTTTACAATCTTTAAGAAATTATCATGCCCGAATTTCTATACAAGCAGAATTAACAGACATTCTACGTAATATAGAAATTTTGTTTCATAAAGGCTTATATACCGTTTGCGAAAGCGAACTAAATCGAGCAGAGAAAAAAGCGATACATTTCCAACAAGATTTATTATTATTTCAACTTCGGGATTGGAAAAGAAAAGTACACCAGGCTCTATATCCGCAGGATTTCGAAACTTTAAAAAACATTGTCTCAAAACAAAAAACTTCACTTAACTCAACTGTAGAGTATATCAATCTTTTATTAGCAAATATTGATCCCATAAATTTCTCTTTATCTCATAAAAAAACACATCGAATTCAGAACAAAACATTAAAAACCCTTCATATATACCGAAAACAGCTTGCAGCAAAAAACTATGAAAAAGCAAAACATACTATAGAAAAACTCATAAAAGAATGGGAACAGAATCCAAAATTACTAAAAGAGTATTTCACAACCTACTTCTCGGTCTACAACAACTATCTTGGGTATCTGGTATTTAAAAACTTACACAAAGAAGCTTTTGTTAGAATTTTACTATTAAAACAAAAAGCAAAAGAAATTACAACATCTTCTGCTTCTTTAATAAAAGAAACCTTACGACTTTATAACATTGAATTAGAAATCCACAGAAACCTTAAAGATCTTCACAATACGCAAGAGGTGATTGAGAATATTCAGGAATTCATTAGCAATAACAAAACGATGATCCCTGCAGATTACTGGCTTTCTTTCCGCTTTCAATTTGCCAACATATACTTTCAGAAAAAAGATTATAAAAAGGCATTACATTGGATCAATGATATTCTTAATTGTCAAACCAAAAAAGATCGAAAAGATCTAATCACTTATACATATTGGCTTAATCTCTTAGTGCATTATGAACTCCAAAATGAGTTTACTTTAAGATACCTAATTGATGCTATAAAAAAACATTTAAAAAAGCAAAAAAACATAGAATCCTATGAGAAATTATTATTAAAGTTTTTATCAAAAACTGTTGAATATCCTGAAAAAGAAAAGAAAAAAGCATTTGATCAACTTTCTGAACAATTAAAGGAAGACCCAGTTCCTCAGTATATTATCGGATATATAGATTTTAACGACTGGATTAATCATTATTACTAAAGAAGTTTATAGTTCTTTTTTTCTATCTTCAGATTTTGCAAGTGAAATTACAAGTCTTGCTTCTCAAAAAACCTCTATAAAAAGTATGATTGCTATTACGGATGTAGAAGGGTTTTATATCAAAAGAAGCGATCTTTTACAACTATATGATAAGTCAGCCTCTTTCGAACGGTTAGGAAGAAAGTTATTAGAACATCTGTTAAGTGAACAACATAAATTTACTTCTATGCTAACCTCCCTAAAACCAGAAGATCGTTATAAATACATATTAAAAAACAATCCCGAACTAATTAAGCGAATTCCACTTCAACATTTAGCCTCTTATATGGGCGTCACAAGAGAAACTCTAAGTAGAATCAGAAAAAGATCCTTATAAGTTTTATTTTGTGACGATAGTCACATTATTCCTTTACTCATATTTCTAGTTTCATATCGTATAAAACTTTAAAATTAAAACGATGAAAAGCATGATAATTCTTATGGTGTGCACTTTTTGTTTAAGTACAACCAATTGTAAGTCTCAAAACTCAGAAAAGGATATGAAAAAAGAAATCACAGAAGTAATAGAAACATTTATAATTGCTGGAGAAAAAAGAGATATACCGGCCTTTGATACAATATTACATCCAGATTTTAGGGTTATAGTTAATCAATATCCTACTCCAGAAAAAACTTCGATCATTCCGGGAGCTGGATACATTGCATTAATGACACAGGAGAAAATTGGTGGTAAAAAATATGATACAGAATTTCTGAACATTAATGTCGCTAAACATTCTGCAACAGCAATTGTTCTTTTAAAAAATAAAGAAAGTAGTATGCAAGTCACGTTTCTTCTTATTAAAAACAATGAAGATCAGTGGCAAATTATATCCGACTTGGCGATACAGAATCCAGGTTCTTGATACATAGAAAAGCTCGTAGTCTTGAACTACTAGCTACTAACTTAAATATAAATGGATTTTATTTATCGAATCATAAGGTGTAAAATTCCCCCAATTAAATGTAATACAAAAACATTCAATAGTATTGAAGGAAGGATAAAAGCGTCTATTTCAAAATACTTTTAAACTCAGTTTAACATTTTAACCGTTTTTTTTAATCAAAAGTTAATTTGTTACAAAAAAGTAATATTTGATAATCATTTGGGTTTAACATATTATTAATAATTTAAACACAAACTCAAATGAAAATCAACAAATCAATCTTATTGTTGGGTACAGCCATGGCCGTACTCTCATGTTCAGAAAATGAACCAATTTCTGAATTAGAAAACCTGAACCCGGATACTCAAGTCTTTGATGGGGCTGAAAGAGCTAGTTTCAATAAAATTGGAACAACCGAAGAAGGTTTTTACGCAGGATTACCAATCAGCTATGAACTAGTAGATGGAAAAAGAATTTTTGAAGGTGACATTATCCTTCCTAAGGACGAGGTATACACAGAAAATTCTAATTTTGTATTAGAAGATGGACAAGACGCTTCTTTAAGCAGAAGTGTTGGACGTACCTCTGGTAGATGGCCTGATAATACAGTTTACTACACCATAGCAAGTGACCTTCCTAATAAAGCTAGAGTTACTAACGCAATTGCTAGCTGGGAGAACAATACCAATCTTACTTTTATCGAAAGAACTAATGAATCCAACTATATCTATTTTAGACCTGGTAGCGGATGTTCATCAAGTGTAGGAATGGTAGGTGGAAGACAAAATATCAATTTGGCAAGTGGCTGTAGTACAGGAAACACTATTCACGAAATTGGTCATGCCGTTGGACTATGGCATGAACAAAGTAGAGCCGATAGAGATCAATATGTTACCATTAACTTTCAAAACATACAATCCGGTAGAGATTTCAACTTCAAAACTTATGTAGAACAAGGATATGACGGAGACGAATATACTGGTACATTAGATTTCGGATCTATCATGATGTATGGTGCGTATTCATTCTCTAGAAACGGTCAACCAACGATTACCAAAAAAGATGGAAGCACATATTCTGTTCAGAGAAATGCATTATCTACAGCAGATTTAGAAGGAATTGATAAAATGTACCCTGATGGTGGTAACGGCGGTGGTGAACCAACCTACGAAAATGGACAATACTACACAGTTTATGGACTAAGAGTATACCGATATAACAATAAATGGTACTACTACAGTTCTACAGGATGGAGAGAAGTAGTTTATGTTAATGGCGCTTGGTATTATGCATAATCAATAATATTATATTTGATAAATTGTTTTAAGCCTTAGGTTCATAATACCTAAGGCTTTTAATTTTTAGTTGCAACGATATTTCCTATTTTTGGTCTGTTATAGAAAATCTTATGATGAGATCATTATTATCCTTATTATTAATACTTACTATCATCTGTTTTGGGTGTAAAAATGAGAACACCATTAACACTACAGAGAAAACTGAAATTGTTCTACTTGACAGTTTATCTAAAGAAAAAGCTGATATAGACGTATTAAAACTTTCTACACAAACAGCTAAAGATTTAGAAAGCTTTGAAGATTTCCAGAATCTTAAGAATTTAATACTATCCTTGAACAAATCAAATCCTTTTCATATCAAGAAATATGCAGATAGCGCCGATTTATTAGTGCAAAATTTCAAAGAAAATTTATCTGAGGATTTAAAAGTGAATCCTATAAGCTCTAGAATTTCAGTTTTAGCTACAGAGTCCGGATTATTATTGCAGCTAACCCAAAAACAAAATCAAGATGCTCAGAAACTAATGGATGCCAATATCAGGTTACTTACAGCCTATAATAGTTTAATTATTCAGTTAAATGAATTGTCATTAGCAATACCAGAAGATATTGAAAAAGAACTACTGAGAGAGCGAGATATTTTAAGGGACTCCATTCTAAATCCGGAAGAAAAGAATATAGAAATTGAAGAGTAAATTATTATGAAAAATATCATTGTTTTTATTTGTCTAGTGATTGTCATTAACTCCACAGCTCAGACAAAAGACACTAAAATCACAGATCCAAAAGAAGAAATCAACCAGGTTTTAGAGCAATGGCATAAAGCTGCTGCTGATGCTTCGTATGATTCATATTTTGGGTTAATGACAGAGGATGCAATATTTATTGGAACTGATGCTACAGAAAATTGGGATTTAACCTCTTTTAAAGCATTTTCCAAACCTTATTTTGACAAAGGAAAAGCATGGAGTTTTAGCACTTTGGAAAGAAATATATTTGCACAACCTACAGCAAATCTAGCTTGGTTTGATGAGCTATTAGATACGCAAATGGGTATCTGCCGCGGTAGTGGCGTATTAGAAAAAGTGGAAGATGGCTGGAAAGTAAAACATTATGTACTTTCTATTGCTATACCTAATGAAAATGTAAAAGAAATTACTGCCCTAAAAAAAACCTTTGATAATGATTTAATAAAGAAACTAAGGAGTAAGCGGAACTAAAACAAAGTTTTTTTAAACTCTTCCATATCGTCATAACACTTAGTTGCTCCGTTTTCTAATAGTTTTTTCTTGTTCCTGTTTCCTATTCCAACAAAATCCAAGGATAGATTCTGAGCTGTTTTTAGATCCCAAAGTCCATCACCTACAGAAACGATATTTCTAAAAACAGGCTTATCATAAAAAGCTTTTGCTTTTTCTACCGCATCAAGAACAAACCCTTCTCTTGGCTCGTGTGTCATAGAAGTAGCTAATAACGATTTATCATACCAAATATCACATTGTTCTAGTTTTAGCATTGCTGGTTCGGGTAACGCGCCGGTTGCAAAACAAAACGGTATAGAATTATCCCTAAAAAATTGCACTAAAGATTTAGCTCCTTTAATCTCTTTTACCGGATCAAATTCAAGCATTTGTTTTACCAAATCATTCTCGAAATCCTTTAATAAATCCTTCGAAAAAGTATCTTTAAAATTACGCTCATAATTATAACGTAATGCATAACTATCTGTATGATGTTTATAATTATTATAATCAGTATCTACATCCTTAATTCCTAAACTCATCATAGCTTTAGTTACAGAAATAAGATACATTGCTACACTATCGGTTAAAGTACCATCAATGTCGAATATATAAAGTGTATCTTTCAGAAGAAATAATTTTAGTTACAAAGAGTATTTAAGTGATAGAATGAAATTTCTCCCAGCACCTGCTATACCAGAAGAATAAGGCCGATAACGTTGATCTGTAATATTCTCCATAGTCAATGTAGCTTGCCAACTTTTAGTAAACTGGTATCTTGATCGTATATTAAGTGTATACCAAGAGGGAGAATATGGATTCCCATTTTCATCAAGCGCATATAAAAAGTCGTTATTTTGCTGTGATGGCGCTAATTCTTCGAAATCAAATTGACCATTATATATTGCCGAGAAATCAATCATCAATTTATCTTTAGTATAGGTAAGATTCGAACTTCCGAATTGCGGAGCCACATGCCTGGATGGCGCAATGGAACCATCATCTAACTCTTCTTCTCCATCAGTAAATGTATATTTTGAAGAGAGATTAAAGTTTTTTATAAAATCATAACTAATACCAGCTTCGAAACCATAAACTTGTGCATTTGCTGCATTCTGAATTGCCTGAACACCCAACTCTTCTTCATGTGCTCCTTCACCCACTGTAACAGTAGGACTCCCATTAAATAAAAAATCTCTTCGAACTAGTGCATTATCCAATTGCGTATAATACGTAGCTAGATCTACTTTAAAATTTTCACCTAGATTTACAGTTAGACCAATTTCACCATTATATGCATATTCTGGTTCTAAATCTGGATTAGGCACCACTATAGAACCTTCTTCGGAATCAAAAATTTTACCAACATCATCTATATTAGGTGCTCTAAATGCCGTTGAAAAATTAAATTTCCATTGTAGAATATCATTTGGCAACCAACTAATTCCAGCAGTTCCTGTAAAAGCTTCTGTATCTAAATTAGCTTCTGTAAATGGAAAGTCAAAAAATGCATCATCAAATTCTGAATATAAAATAATTCTATTATAACGAATACCTCCTTGAAATCTTAATTTCTCACTCAATTTGCTTTTTAAACTAGCATATGCCGCTATAGACTGCCAAGTAGATCCATTAGGATACCTAGATTGTGCTGCAGTGACATCATTAGTAACAATATTTAAAGCTGAACCTTCAGAATACACTTGATTTATAATATATTCTAACCCATAATAAACAGATGTCTTATCATCAAACTTCTTTTCAAAATCAATATTAGCAGAATACGCATCTACATCTTCTTTAGTTCTAGACAATATATCACTTCCAAAATCACGATCGTTTCTACTTTCTTGAAAATTTTGATAAGCTGCTGTGAATTTTGCCTTATCATACAATCGATTTTTCCATTTATTGGTTAACTGAAGATTTCCCATTAACCATTTTTGAGGTCCATAATACCATTCTGCAGATCTCAAATTTCCATCTCTACGACGAATCAAACGATCATATCTAGGATAATCTGATGTTTTTGTATAGATAAAACCAGCATTGATGTCCCATCTTTCATTAGGTATAAAATGTACTTTTTGTAAAAAATTTATTTGATCATATCCAGTGAATTTTTGAGTTTCTGGATCATCATTTTCTACAACAGTGTCTACGCCATCTATAGTCTCTACATATTCATTTCGCAAATAATCATCTGGACCATGACTCCCCATTTTTAGATCATCAAAATCCGTATAACTCACACTTGTTAAAAACGCCCATTTTTCTAAGCCGATATTAAAATCAATATGCCCCGTTTTCTCATTGCTTGCACTGGCATATCTCATTATTGCATTTCCACTCAATTTGTTTTTACCACGTATCGCAATCTTTGGTTGTGCTGTATAAAAATTCATTACACCACCAACAGCATCACTTCCATATACTACCGATCCAGGACCTAATATCACTTCTGTTCTGTCTATAGTAAAGGGATCCACAGATATTACGTTTTGTACGTTTCCTCCTCTAAAAATTGCATTATTCATGCGCACTCCATCCACAGTAAGCAATAATCTATTGGTAGAAAATCCACGAATTATTGGACTTCCTCCTCCTAATTGACTTTTTTGTATAAATACTTGACCACTACTTTGTAAAAGATCTGCAGAAGTCTGCGGTGTAGAAAAGGCAATCTCATCAGAGGTTATGCTAACAATCTTTTGGGTTACATCTTTTTTATCCTGTTCCCATTTTGATACAGAAATAACAACCTCGGATAATTGATTTTCATCTACTTCAAGATATACAATATTAGAAGATGCTATAATTTGAGATTTAGTAGATGTAGCAGTAATATGAGAAATATGAACAAAATATAGCGTTTCAGTTTCAGAAAAAACCGAAATATCGGCGATTCCATCAAAATCCGTTAGCGCCGTTTTCGATTTTGCTTTATTATGAATTGTAACACTAGGAATCGGCTGATTATTTGATCTACTTAGCACCGTGATACTTTGAGCAGCATTATCTGTGATAAAAAATAAAGTGAATACAACAATTAAAAATAAGCGCATTACTTAACTAAAAATTTCATTCAAAATAGAAAGCGACTTCGGTTTTTTAAAACCGTGCAAATGTAGCTCAAAATATACTAATAACATGCTAAGAATTTCATTTCTTGCCATTCTAGACATTTTAATACTCATACTTTCTTCAAATGTCGTGCCTAAAAACTCTTTGAACATTAAAACACTACTTCCTTCTATACAATATACATTTGAACTATCATACTGAAAACAACCATCCTGCATATTAAAGACAGGCAAAGAGATATCTGACACATCAGGATAAAAACCTAAATACTGCGTGAGTTTTATCAAAAACGAAATATGAAAATTCCCTATATTAACATGAGAATCTAACCACAGAAATGTGGTTTCCAGATAATGAAAAAGTTCTTCGTTTACTTCTTCTTCCTGAATTGTATTTTTTAATATTTCCGAAAGAAAAAATACTAATGAGCTTTTAACAAAATCTGTATGTAGCGATTGATACGGAATTAGAATTTTAGCTTCCTTAATCCTTTCTAAAGTACCTTTATCTTTATGATTAGCTTCTATCTCTAATAACGTCAAAGGTTGAAACAAGGATGATCTTATTTTCCCTCGTTTTGATTTTAATATACCTTTTAATAGATAAGAACGTAATCCACTAGTTTTTGTTAACAAAGAAACTATTAAATCACTTTCTCCATAACGCAAAGAGTGAATTACTATAGCTGAAGTTTGCACAATCATTACCTAACAATCAAAAGCTTAGAAACAGTTGTTTCTGCCTGATCTTCTCCTGTAACTAAAATAAGATATACTCCTGAAGCTACTTTATGCCTTCCAAAAGCAGTAGTATCCCACTGAATGCTACCTCCTTCACTAATCTCTTCATACACTAGATTACCTTCAATATCTGTAATTTTCACATTCGCCCTACTTGTTAGTCCTTTTATGGTAACTGGTCCATTAAACCCAGGTCGTACTGGATTAGGGAATGCGGCTACATTATCCAGATTACTTTCGGGTCCTGTCGCTGTTCCTTTAAATTCAAGCAACCCTAGTCCAGTCGCAAAATAAACGGATCCTGTGGAATCATCTACAGAAATATCTCTAATATTATTCGTAGGTAAGGGAGAATTATCTTTAGTGAAATGAGCTAATGTCTCTTGACCATCTGAAGAAAAATAAAACACACCTGATGATGCCGTTGCCACCCACTTATTATTAGATCCATCCGCTTCTATATCTGTGATTGTTTGATCAAACAAAAGTTCTTGAGGAACACCTTCTTCATCCAAGATAATAATCTGACTAGCTTGCGGATTATTTTGTTGGAACGCTCCCGAAGTATTAAATAACACTCTGATCCCTCTAAAGGTACCTATCCATAATTGATTATTTCGATCTACTTCTAAAGCTAAAACATAATCACTAGGTAAGTTAGAACCTTCTCCTTCTCCTGATAACTGGATTAGGTTTCCTGTAGTAGCATTATAACCAATTACTCCTGAATTCCAACCTCCCAAAAACAAATTTCCTTCTCTATCAATTACCGTATCAGAAAAACCAAGATTACCTCCAGGATTTGGTATAAATTCACTTAAGTTTACATTTAAAATTTGTGATGAGCTTGGTGAAAATCTTCTTAAACCATTATCAATTCTGGAATTATTAATCCACAAATTTCCTTCATTGTCAAATACCGAACCATTCAACCTTAGAGCATCACCAAAATCACTATTAGTCTCATTGTACAATTCAGTAGCAACGTTGTTATTTACCTCTAATAAACCATCCTCATAACTACTAATAAAAACCTGATCTTCATTATTAGGATTTATGGATATATGAGATAACGATGTTACTCCAAGGACTTCATCTTTAGGAATATTAAACCATCCACTCGCTGTAAGTTTACTAATACCGCACTGCTTAAGTGGTCCAAACCCAAATGGATTAAAATTCACGTCATACTGACCAAAAACCACCCATAAATTATCGTTTAAAGCCTCTAAACCAAAGGCTGAATTAAGCAATGGCCCCTGAGGAGTAACTGAGGTTTTAGAATTTAGGTTATTTAAACCAATCTCTAACAATCCTTTAGTCCGAGTTCCAATATATATATTATCATCAAAGGTTAATGCAGAATTAAGTAAAAAAGTGTCTTCTGGAGTACTGACTACAGATGCTATCTCCTGAAAGTTAGAATCCACTATCAAAGCTGTATTAGATGTAACTACAGTTAAACCTTCTGAACTAACAGATGCATCTATAATATTTGCAGGACCTGTAACAACAGTAGTTAATACTGTACCTTCTAATCTACGAACAAGGTTACTATTTTCCCAAACCAAAATTTGATCGTTAAACAATGTAATCCCATTATACCCTCCAGGAATCAATGTAGTCCATTGACTAAAATCGACTAAGTTTGGATTAGTAACATCTGCTATTAATATACCGTTACTAGCAGTAGTTGCGTATATAGAATTGTCTAATACGGTTGTTCCTGTAATATTTATTTGTGATCCTGCCGGGCCAACAAAAAACGTATCTCCAAATTCAATTCTTTCTAAATTAAACTCTACAATTCCAAACTCTGTAGAAATAAATAATTTATCCTGATTTTCGAAAAAGTGATTAATTCTCTTTTGTACTGGAGGAATTGTCGGTTTTTCTAATATATCCACAAACGTTCTAACTTCATCATCTATAACCAACTCTAATAATCCATTTTCATAACCAATAACCGTAATATCATATGTGTCACTGTGATAAATTGCCGAAATAACTTCTCCCGATAGCCCGTTTATCGTTGAGAAAGTTTCTGAAGTTCTAGTATCAGTATCATAAATAAAAATAGCATTTTCAGAAGCCACATACACTTTATTATCAATTGCATATGTATCTCTAATCTGAAAATACGAAAAATGTCCGGTCCACTGATTACTAAAATCTTGAGCAAAAAGACATACTGGAAAGATTAGGAATATTAATTGTCTGAAATATTGCATAATTTATGAGTGATATTAACCTGCCTTTGATAACACGCTAAAATACTAAATATTGCTTTTAAATAATGAAAAAAGCCGTTCTAATATACTAGAACGGCTTTCGTTATAAATACCTATGATTATTTATATAACTCCTTGCGCCAGCATAGCATCAGCAACCTTTACAAAACCTGCAATGTTTGCACCTTTAACGTAGTCAACGTAACCATCATCATCAGTTCCATACTGAACACATTTTTCATGAATATCATTCATTATCTGCTTTAACTTTTCATCAACCTCTTTTCTAGTCCACTTAAAACGTAATGAATTTTGAGTCATCTCTAATCCTGAGGTAGCTACACCACCTGCATTAGATGCTTTACCAGGTGCGAAAAATATCTTAGCTTTATGAAAAGCTGCTACTGCATCAGAATCACAAGGCATGTTCGCCCCTTCACTAATACACATGCATCCGTTATCAATTAATATTTTTGCATCCTCACCATTTAATTCATTCTGTGTAGCACAAGGCAATGCTATATCGCATTTTTCACTCCAAGGAGTTTTTCCTTTATGAAACTTTGCAGAACTATATTTATCCGCATACTCACTGATACGTCCCCTTTTTTCATTTTTAAGCTCCATTACAAAAGCTAATTTTTCTTCGTCGATTCCATCTTCGTCATAGATATATCCAGAAGAATCCGAAAGCGTAACTACTTTAGCGCCTAATTGGATTGCTTTTTCTGTAGCATATTGCGCTACGTTTCCTGAACCAGATACTAAAACAGTTTTCCCATCAAAAGAATCATCTTTGGTCTTTAGCATATTTTCTGCAAAATATACAGTACCATAACCCGTTGCTTCCGGACGAATCTCAGATCCTCCCCAGCTTAATCCTTTTCCTGTTAAAACTCCAGTAAATTCATTTCGCATCTTACGATACATACCAAATAAGAATCCTATCTCACGTGCACCTACTCCTATATCTCCAGCAGGTACATCTGTATTAGGACCAATATGCCTAAAAAGCTCGCTCATAAAACTATGACAAAAACGCATAATCTCATCATCAGATTTTCCTTTAGGATCGAAATCAGACCCTCCTTTACCACCACCCATAGGAAGTGTAGTTAAACTATTTTTAAAAACCTGTTCGAAAGCCAAAAACTTTAGAATACTTAAATTCACCGAATGGTGAAAACGAAGTCCTCCTTTATATGGTCCAATTGCAGAATTCATCTGAATTCTATATCCTCTATTTACGTGTATCTCTCCTTTATCATCTACCCAAGGTACACGGAACATTATAGCTCTCTCAGGTTCTACCATTCTTAATAGAATGTTTTTCCCATTATAAATTTCCTTTGTAGCGATATATGGGATAACAGTCTCTGCTACTTCTTGTACTGCCTGTAAGAACTCTGGCTCATGTGCATTACGAGCTTTTACTTCTTCCATGAATGCATCTATCTTTGCTTGCATATGTTAATAGGATTAAAAGATTCTTCTTTAAAGGTTAATTTAACGTGTCAAATATATGTTATTCTCAAAAAAATACATCTATTTTTTTGAATTTAATAATACTTTATCTAATTGCTTGTTCTAAATCTGCAATTAAGTCATCTACATCCTCTATCCCGACGCTTAATCTGATCAAAGCGTCGACTACTCCTGTTTTTTCACGGTCTTCTTTTGGAATTGACGCATGTGTCATACTGGCTGGGTGTCCAGCTAAACTTTCTACGCCCCCAAGTGATTCTGCTAAAGTGAAAATCTTTAAATTTTCTACTATTTTTATCGCTTCATCAAAATTACTGCCTTTAGGAATAAAGGATATCATACCTCCATACCCATCCATTTGTTCTTTAGCAATATTGTGATTCGGATGATCTTCAAATCCTGGCCAATATACTTTTTCAATCTTAGGGTGGCTTTTAAGATATTTCGCAATCGCTTCTCCATTCTCGCAATGACGTTGCATACGAACGTGCAATGTTTTAATTCCTCTAAGCGCTAAAAAACTATCTTGAGGCCCGCAAACAGCTCCGCTTGCATTCTGAATAAAGAACAAACGCTTCGCAACCTCATCATCTTTAACAATTAAAGCTCCCATGACCAAATCACTATGTCCTCCTATATATTTTGTAGCACTATGCATTACAATATCAGCACCAAGATCTAAAGGTCTTTGCAGGTATGGTGTTGCAAATGTATTGTCAACAGCCAACAAAACATTATGCTTTTGTGACACCTTAGCAATTGCTTTGATATCGATAATATTCATCATTGGATTGGTAGGTGTCTCCACCCAGATCAATTTGGTGTTTTCATTTACATACGATTCAACCTTATCTGAATTGTCCATTCCAATGAAGTGAAATTTGATACCGAAATCTTCAAATATTTTAGTAAACAACCGATAAGTTCCTCCATAAAGATCATTAGTCGAAATAACTTCATCTCCAGGCTTTAGTAATTTAAGCACTGCATCAATGGCCGCCAATCCAGATCCAAACGCCAATCCATATTTTCCATTTTCTATACTTGCAAAAGAATCTTCTAACGCTTTTCTAGTCGGATTATGTGTTCTACTATATTCAAATCCCTTATGCCCTCCTGGTGTGGTCTGGGCATATGTAGAAGTTTGATATATAGGAGGCATTACGGCTCCATAAGCAGGATCAGGTTCTTGTCCTCCGTGTATTGTTTTAGTATTAAATTTCAATACCTTAATTTTTTATAATAATTCTTAATTTTTTGACGTTCCTTTAGTCAATATTTAAATTTTCGAACAGAAAAAATTAACTTGTTCCTTTTTATGTTAAAAAACTGAACAAATGTATGATTTAATTCGTTCTAATCATATCTCAACGAATACCTTTAGTAGATGATTAACACAAAACCTAACACTATGTTGAGGATCGCTTTTTTTCTAGTGATTCTAGTATGTTTTAACAGCTGTGAGACTAGCGAATCTTTTACTTTTCAGAAGCGAACGATAGCAATTAATGACTTTTTTGACTGCCAGACGACGGATTGTGCCATAACAGAAATCTTTCTATTAGAATCCGTAAGCGAAAGTGAAGTTTCAAAAAGCATCAATGCAGAAATCGAAAAAGCTGCATGTGCTCTCCTAAATATGGAAGATAATACCTCATTAAACTCCATAGAAAAAGCCATCAAAAGCTTCAATATTTCTTATCAAGAGATGAAAAAAGAGTTCCCCCAAGAAACAATTCCATATGAAGCCAGTATAAATTGCGATATGAGTTTCCAAAACACTGATATACTCTCTGTACTTGTGGATTCTTATATTTTTACGGGAGGTGCTCACGGAAGTGGTAATTCTACATACCTAAACATGAATCTGAAAACTGGCAAAGTCATAGCAAACAAAAAACTAATAAAAGATACTATTCTCTTTTCAAGTTTTGTAGAAAAAACTTTTAGAAAAATTCACAACATCCCTGAAAATCAATCTATAAATAGTACCGGATTCTTTTTTGAAAATGACACATTTGCTCTTCCTACTAACATTGGCTTGACTGACACTCATCTCATTTTATTGTACAATCAATATGAAATAAGTTCATATGCAGAAGGGCCTATTGAATTAAAATTCAATAAGGAAGAGGTTGCAAAATACTTCTCCGTAAATATATTATAGTGATTTTTTAAGTGCTAAAATATAACCAAGGTGAATTCCCTCGTGAAAATTATTAAAGTTTATAGCGTCTTTTACAGATTTTAATACAAAACCCGTACTCGTTGGGTATTCTTGATACTCCTTAAAAATCCCTGAATTAATATCTTCTTCTGTTTTGTCAAGAGTAGAGAATAGCAATTCCTTGATTGTATCCACTTCTTCTTGTGACACCACTCTTTCTGTTTTGGTCCCTTTCTTATAAAGATCTATCATTTCATCATCAATGATCAAAGGTAACCCGCTCAATTTATAAACAAGTAACTGCTGCGTAACTACTACATGTGCAATATTCCAGATCAGATTATTGGAAAATCCTTCGGGAACTTTATTTAGATCTTCTAATGAATACTTATCCATTATTTTGGTTAGTAATCTTCTATTCGTTTTAGTGATTTCTAATTGATCTTTCATATTTACTTAGTAAAGGTTCTTAATTTTTAGCCAAAAATATGAGTTTTCATTGTGAAATGAATTTCCTTTGTGTTGATTTTGACATTTAAATAATCATCTGTGAAAAAAATATACCATCTATCCACTTGTGATACCTGCAAACGGATTTTAAACGAACTAAATCCTACTTCCGATTTTGTTTTACAAGACATTAAAATAGAATCCATTACAACTGAGCAACTAGAAGAAATTAAATCCCTTTCGGGTACATATGAATCTCTTTTTAGCAAAAGAGCAAGACTTTATAAAGAACGGGATTTAAAAAATCAACATCTTACAGAAGACGACTATAAAAATTTAATACTCGAACACTATACGTTCTTAAAACGTCCTGTAATTCTGTATAACAACCAAATATTTGCTGGAAATAGTAAAAAAGTAGTAGAAGCTGCAAACACAGCTATTAATGGATAAAAGAACAGTAGCATTACTTGCAGCATTTGGTGCCAGTTTGATTTATGCAGTTAATCACACCTTAGCAAAAGGAGTAATGCCTACATACATCAAACCTTTTGGCTTTATCCTTCTTAGGGTCATTGGTGCTGCAGCACTTTTTTGGCTAGCTTCTATCTGGGCTCCAAAACAAAAAGTTGAACGTAGCGACTGGCTCAGGATATTTGGATGCGCAATTTTTGGAATGGTAATTAATATGTTGATGTTCTTTAAAGGACTTGAACTATCAACCCCAATAAATAGTTCTGTAATGATTACCATCTCCCCTATTTTGGTATTCATATTATCTGCCATTTTTCTAAGCGAAAAAATTACATTATTGAGATCCGTAGGTATTTTACTTGGTTTTTCTGGAGCATTAGGACTCATTCTTTTTGGAGCAGAAACTAGACAAGATGCTCCTAATATCCCTTTGGGAAATATATTATTTATCATTAATGCAGCTTGTTACGCTATTTATCTTGTATTAGTAAAACCATTAACGGCAAAATATCATCCTTTTACCTTGATGAAGTGGTTTTTCCTAATTGGTGTTATTATCAATTTCCCAATTACAATTTCAGAATTTAGTGAAGTGCAATGGACCACTCTTCCTTATGATGTAATATGGAAAATGGTTTTTGTAGTAATAGGAACTACCTTCTTCACCTATTTATTAAACGTATTTGCGTTAAAGACATTAAAAGCCTCAACTATAGGTGCATTTATTTATCTTCAACCACTATTGGCTATTAGTTTTGCCATGGCGATGGGTGCAGATTCATTAAACTTGGTTAAAATTATATCTGCTCTACTAGTTTTTTTAGGTGTATATCTGGTTACCAAAAAACCAAAAAAACTAGCTTAAATCAACAGGTGTTTTCGCAAATTTTCTAGTATCCTCTTTGGTAAGAATCTTAAAATTATCAGGACGCTCTACTTTATCCATAAATTGAAGCATTTCTTCAGGAAGGGGTATTAACTTTCGAGTTTTTAGATCTAACCATGCTCCCATCATCTCGCAACGTGCAAAATTCCTCCCTTTATGGTCGTAAAAATTATGTACGAATTCAAAAAACTTTCCATCTTCACTCATTCCCGCTAATTCTAAAGAAACTTTGACAGGTTTGCCATAAAAAACTTCTTTAAAATAATAGATATGCTCATAAAATGTAATAGGCCCAATATTAAACTTACCCAAAAGTCTTTGATCAAAACCCATATCGAATAAAAATGACATGCGGGTATGAGCAGCATATTCTATATATGTTTTGTTTCCTAAATGACGGTTGGCATCAATATCATTCCATCTAATCTCAAATTCCTTTAAATACATATTCATTAATTTTAGGCTGCAAAAATACAAAACACTTATTATGCCTGCGTAACAAACTCATGTTAAAAATCGTATCTTTATTCCGATACATGAAACCATCTTCTCACATAAAAGCCTACGATAAACTTTCTGATCTTTATAACGATGAGAATGTGGGCAAAAGTATACTTCAGGATTCGGATTTTACTATACACAGAATGGAAAAGGTTCATCCAAGACCTACAGAATCACCGGTGTTTAGAGCCAACTACTTTTCATTTATTTTAGTTAAAAAAGGAAAAAGTATTTACACAATAGATGATCATAAATTTTACACAAAACCAAATACATTATATTTTACAAATCCTGGTCATTTAAAATCCTTCGCAATAGAAGAGATTGTACACGGTTTTATTATCACGTCATCAGAAGAATATCTAAAGGAACATATTCACGCAGATGTTTTTGATGAGCTCTCCTTTTTATTGACAGAAATGGTACCTCCCTGTTTTTTGGATCAAGATCGTTTTCATGAATTACTCCATTTGTCGGAGCAGATTCTGAATGAACAAAGCAAAAAATCTATATTAAGGCATAAAATCATAAGTTCACTTTTTATGGTGTTTCTTTTAAAAGTAAAAGAATTTTTACTACAAGATGATTCCTTTAAAATAGCATATGATCGAGACAGTGAAATCGTGAATCAATTCAAAAAAGATCTAGAAAGCGTATTTAGATCAAAAAATCTAAAAAACACAGATTTACAGGTAGCTGCATTTGCAGATAATCAACAATTGCATCCTGCCTATTTCTCTACTGTTATTAAGACCAAAACTGGTCAATCTGCTAATAAGTGGATACAAGATAAAACTATTATTGAAGCGCAAGCTTTACTTTCTAAATCTAATACTCCAATAAAAGAAATTGCTTATCGACTTGGTTTTAATGAACCTACTCATTTTTCTAAATTCTTTAAAAAACAAACCAATTTCACCCCAAATCAATACAGAAATAAATGATTTCATCCCAAAATTTCTTTCCAAGGGATTATAAAAGGCAATACAACACACCAAATTAGGAAAAACAAAGTCATACCTTCTGGGTATGGTCTCTTTTGTACTATTGCAGGCAGAGCAACAAAGGCTAACCAAGAACTTTTATATAAAAGTTGAAACACTAATACTAATGCCATTCTTTTAGGATAGAACACTCCTAATATTGATAAAACAAAAATTGCTCCCCACAAAGCTCCAACCAATCTAATAATTTCGGAATAAGAGTATGCATTAGAAAAAACCGATAGCGCAGCTTTTTTCGGAAAAAATAAGCTAGTAATACTAATCCATCCTGCAACCAGAATATTTGCTATATAAACTGCTTTTAATCCAATCATACCATCAACTATTTTCTCTAAAAATACCAAATCTAAAAAATATACCATGCTTCCTAAAAAATATGCCTTTATGCACTTCCATTTCTAGATCATATTTGCAGTGTAATTATTTAATAATCTTTTAAAAGACAAATATTATGAGAACTTTAGAAAACAAAATTGCATTGATCACCGGAAGCAGTAGAGGATTAGGAAAAGAAATGGCTATTAGATTAGCACAACAAGGAGCGGATATTTTGGTTACCTATAATTCCAATAGAACCCTGGCAGACGAAACCGTTAAAGAAATAAGAGCATTAGGTCAAAAAGCATTAGCTTTTCAGTTAAATGTAGGCGATATTACCCTATTTGATGCTTTTTTTACTGAAATCAAGAATTCACTTTCACAATATTGGAACACTTCAAAATTTGATATTCTCGTTAATAATGCTGGTATTATTGCTAACGAAATGGTGGCCGAAACCTCTGAAACAACTTTTGACAATCTTGTGAATATCCAGCTAAAAGGACCATTTTTTATTACCCAAAAAGCGCTTCCTTTACTCAATGATGGCGGAAGAATAATAAATATCTCTACTGGATTAGCACGTTTTAGTCTACCAGGATATGGGGCTTATTCGTCTATGAAAGCCGGTATTGAAGCATTAACAAGGTATTTAGCAAAAGAATTAGGTTCCCGTCAGATCACTGCGAATGTCGTAGCTCCGGGAGCTATAAATACCGACATGAACAAAGACGCTTTAGAGAACAATCCAGAACTGGAAAAAATACTATCCTCGGTAACGGCACTAGGTCGTGTTGGTGTAGCTAAAGATATAGGTGGTATAGTAGCGTTTTTAGCAAGTGAAGATGCTAGATGGATTAATGGTCAACGCATAGAAGCTTCTGGAGGAATGTTTCTATAATATTGAGTTTCAAAGAAAATAAGGCCTCACGAGTTTTGAAAACCTTTGAGGTCTTCTTATTTTAGAACAAAAATTAGTAGATGTATATTAAACGTAATATTGGCTGGGGACTTATCCTTCGCTTCGCTTGGAAAAACTTACTCTTCTTCTCCTTTTATACCGCCAGTATTTTTTCGCTGTATTATTTTTTAGATTTAAGATTTATAGACATCCCATTTCAACCACTATCGCTGATTGGTATAGCTGTTGCCTTTTATATTGGTTTTAAAAATAGTCAGAGTTATGACCGTTTCTGGGAAGGGCGGAAAATTTGGGGTGGTATTGTTAACTATAGTAGAACGTGGGCAAATCAAGTTTTAACACTTGTTAATGATGATCAGGAAACCAAAAGAATTTTGATTTATCGTCATATCGCTTGGATTAATGCATTACGCATACAATTAAGACAACCCACTTCTTTTTCTATTAAAGAAAATGGAGCTGTAGAACGTCTCTTTAACAAACATGCAGAGCGTAATCCTGCCTGTGATGCTACTAAGAGTTTTGTTTCAAACGAAGAGTATAATGATTTACTTGAAAGAAAAAATGCGGCCACTCACTTAGTAAAAAACCAAGGATTACACATTAAAGAATTATTAAATTCAGGCAAAATAACCGAATTCGATAAACAGCTTTTTCACGGAGTATTAGAAGAATTATACAATCTTCAAGGAAAATGCGAACGTATAAAAAACACTCCTTTTCCTCGGCAATATGCTTATTTCAGTACTGTTTTTACCTGGATTTTTGTTTTGTTATTACCTTTTGGGTTATTAAATGTTTTTGAAAATGAACTTAATGATATGTCTCAACATCTGCAACCATGGTTTATCTTTTTAATGATTCCATTATCCGTTTTGGTCTCTTGGATATTTACTACTATGGAAAAAATTGGCAGTAATAGTGAAGATCCTTTTGAAGGCAGAATTAATGATGTTCCAATGACAGCTTTATGCAGAACTATTGAGATTGATCTTAGAGATATGTTAGATGAGAAAGAACTTCCTGAAAAGGAAAAACCAAAAGATAATATCCTTTATTAATGCCAATAGTAGAATCACAATACACGCCCCCTTATTTTTTTAGAAATGGTCATTTTTCAACCATATTCCCAAATTTACTTAGAACAGTTAAAGGAATTAATCAACAACGTGAACGTGTAGAGTTAGACGATGGTGATTTTATAGATATAGATTGGAGTTATCCAGCCAATTCGGAATCTACAAGAAAGGTTGCTGTACTAATTCATGGATTGGAAGGCAATGCCCAACGACAATATATTATGGGGCTTGCCAAACACTTAAATAATAATCATTGGGATGTTGCAGCAGTAAATCTTCGTAATTGTAGCGGAGAAGTTAATCGACTATATAGATCCTATAATGCAGGTGTGAGTGATGATTTAAGTTCCATTATCACCCACATTGTCAAAAAAGATTATAGCAATATTTCCATTTGTGGATTCAGCCTCGGAGGAAATATCACATTAAAATATTTAGGAGAAAGAGCGACTCCTTCTCAGGTAAAATCAGCCGTAGTAGTATCGGTTCCTTGTGATCTTTATGATTCTTTAAAAGAAATCAATAAGCCTAAAAATTTTATATACGAACAACGTTTTATTAGAAGTCTAAAGGAAAAATTAAGTGAAAGACAAGAGGTTTTTCCAGACAGAATTAGTAAATCAGACATTAGTTCGTGTAAATCTCTAATGGATATTGATGACCTATATACAAGCAAAGCACACGGATATATTGATGCAATCGATTATTATACAAAATGCAGTAGCAAGCAGTTTTTGAAGGGTATTGACATTCCTACACTTATCATTAATGCTAAAAATGATACTTTTCTTGGAAACGCATGTTATCCAATCAAAGAAGCTAAAGAAAACTCCAATTTATTTTTAGAAATACCCAATTTTGGTGGACACGTTGGTTTTTATCTTCACGGAGAAACTTATTACAACGAACAGAAAACCATAGCGTTTTTACAGAAATGGTAAGAAAACTTAACGTTTTTACCATATTTTGTAATATTATTCTCACATTTTATAACACGTGAAACAAATGTTAAGTCAATGTTAAGGTTTTGTATGGTAATTTTCTGCTCTTTGTCGAAAATCTTTTTTTAATTAGGAATATTTTAAGAGTTTTGGCTGTTTCCTTATTGAATTATCAAGGAAACTAAATTATCGCTAACTCAAACTCAATAAAAATGAAAAAAAGTTACAAAAACCTTACTGGGGTATTTGGCTTTATGCCAAAAAGGTTTGGAAAACTACACACGCTAGTTTTTTCTTCTATGTTTCTACTATCTACTGGAGTATTTGCACAAACTCCAGAGCAAAAAAACCAAATTAGACAAAACAGTAATGTAACTGTACTTAACCAACTACAAGTACAAAATGCAAAAAAAGCAGCACTTCAGAAAAAAGAAGCTGTAGAAGCTGCTAAGAAAAATGGATGGCCTATAACAACTACGCTTAAGGACGGAACTTTTTATGAATTACAAAAACTAACTGCAGAGGGAAAACCGATTTACTATAAAACCTTTAATGTAGCTGCTGCAAGATCTACAAGAACAGATCACTTGAATAATGGAGGATCTCTTGGACTCAATCTAGATGGTCAAAATATGACTGCTCACGTATGGGATGGTGGTCACGCAAGAGCATCTCACCAAGAATATGACGGTCCTGGGGGGAATAATAGAGTTACTATTCAAGATATAACAGCAGAAGGTGGTGTTCGACTTAATTTTCACGCAGGTCATGTAACTGGAACGATTATGGCTTCTGGTGTACAAGCAAATGCTAAAGGAATGGCCTCTCAAGCAAAAGTAAATGGATATATGTGGAATGATGATGTAGCGGAAGCTACTGCGGCAGCTGCCAACGGGATGCTGGTATCAAATCATTCGTATGGATTTGGCGCACGTGACGCACAAGGAAATCCACAATTGCCAACTTACTTTTTTGGAGGATATATTGATGTTTCCAGAGATTGGGATGAAGTAATGTTTAATGCTCCTTATTACCTTATGGTGGTTGCAGCAGGAAACGACGGAAACGATAACTCTGCTAATGGAGCTCCTCTTAACGGAAACTCATCTTACGATAAACTTTCAGGGCACGCTACTTCTAAAAATAATATGGTTGTTGCCAATGCTCAGGATGCTAATATTAATGCAGATGGATCTTTAAGTAGCGTTTCTATTAATAGTTCTAGTAGTGAAGGACCTACTGACGATTTAAGAATCAAACCAGATATTACTGGTAATGGTACAGGTGTATATTCAACATACGCAAGTAGTGATACCGCATACAACAGCATTACTGGAACATCTATGGCCTCTCCAAATGTAACAGGATCTTTATTATTATTACAGCAACATTACGATAACTTAAACGGAAGCTTTATGAAAGCTGCTACTCTAAAAGGGTTAGCGCTTCATACCGCTGATGATGCAGGACCTTCTGGACCTGATGCTGTTTATGGATGGGGATTAATGAATGCAAAAGCTGCCGCAGAAGCAATTTCTACTAATGGAAATGAGGCTAAAATAGAAGAGCTTACATTAACCAGTGGTCAAACATATTCAATCACTGTAGATTCTGATGGAGTAAATCCTTTATTAGCTTCTATTTCCTGGACTGATCGTGCCGGAACTGCAACCACAGTTGCTAATTCTAGTACCGCTGTTTTAGTAAACGATTTAGATATTAGAGTTACTAAAAACTCTACAACCTATAATCCCTACAGATTAACAGGTATAACGACAAATGGAACTGGAGATAATACAGTAGATCCATATGAAAGAATTGACGTAGCAAATGCTTCCGGTTCTTATACCATTACTGTTACTAACAAAGGATCCTTAGTTGGAGGAAGCCAAGACTTCTCTCTTATTGTTACCGGATTAACAGGAACACCGGTAGTGTGTAACGCTACAGTTCCTGCAGGAGTTGGATCTTCTAATATAGGTTCAGACACTGCTACTATCAACTGGACAGCTGTTCCCGGAGCATCTTTCGATGTAAGATATCGTCAAACAGGAACTTCTACTTGGACAACTCAGTCTGCTAGTGGAACTTCTTATGTAATTTCTGGATTAACTGCTACTACATCGTATGAAGCACAGGTAAGAAGTAATTGTTCTGATGGATCAACTTCTTCTTATAGCACATCAACTACTTTTACTACTACCGAAGTTCAATTAAACTATTGTGCATCTAATGGTGATAGTACAGCTGACGAATATATTAGTAATGTTGAATTAGGAACAATCAACAATGCTTCTGGTGCAGGAAGTGGAGGTTATTCAGATTTTACTGCTACTTCCACATCAATTTCTAAAGGAAGTGACTATACAATAACGATAACACCAACCTGGAGCGGCACAACTTATAGTGAAGGATATAGTGTATGGATCGATTACAATCAAAATGGAGTATTTACAGATTCTGGAGAACAGGTATGGACTCAAGCTGCTACACAAACCACGCCGGTTAGCGGAAGCTTTACTGTGCCATCAAGTGCTGTAAATGGAAATACAAGAATGCGTGTTTCTATGAAATACAATGGAGTACCTACTTCTTGTGAATCATTCCAGTATGGAGAAGTAGAAGATTATACGGTAATAATTGGAGCTTCAGCTGGTGATACACAAGCACCAACAGCACCAACTGGTTTGGTTGCGTCTAATATTGAAGAAACTACGTTAACACTATCTTGGACTGCTGCTACTGATAATGTAGGTGTGACAGCTTATGATGTATATCAAGGAAGTGCTATTTTAGGGGAAGTTACTAATACAACGGCAAATATTACTGGATTAACTGCAGATACCGCATACCAGTTCAGCGTAAAAGCAAAAGATGCTGCAGGAAACGAATCTACATCAAGTAATACTGTTAATGTAACTACAGCTGGCGGATCTACAGGAAGTGGATGTACATCCGGTATTTCTTCTTTCCCTTATAATGAAGGATTTGAAAATACTCTTGGCGCGTGGACTCAGTCTACTGCTGACGATATTAATTGGACTGTAGACGCTAATGGAACACCTTCTGGCAGTACAGGACCATCTAGTGCAACACAAGGTTCATACTATATTTTTGTTGAAGCTTCTACTAACGGAACTGGATATCCTAATAAACAAGCGATCTTAAATTCTCCTTGTTTCGACCTATCTAGTCTTTCAGAAGCGAGTTTCACATTTAGTTACCATATGTATGGTGCCACAGATATGGGAAGTATCGCAGTAGACGCTAGTACTGATAATGGAGTAACTTGGACAAACCTATGGAGCCAAACGGGTAATCAAGGAAACTCTTGGTTAGATGCTAGTATCGATCTTGCCGCTTATGTAGGTGGAGGAGTTCAATTACGATTTAACCGAATTACTGGATCTACTTGGCAAGCAGATATCGCGATAGATAATGTATCATTAACTAGCACTTCAGGTGGTGGTGGATCAACTGATATCTGTGATGGAGTTTCAGAATGGAGTAGTACTCAATCGTACCAAACCGGTGATAGAGTTACATATCAAGGAAGCTTATATGAAAGAACTGCAACAGGATGGACTAATCTAGGAGCATGTGGAACTACTACATCATTTACTACAAATTCTGATGATCTTTTAGGACCACCAACTGCAATATTCTCAGTGTACCCTAATCCTTTAAAAGGAGCAATTCTTAATGTACAAACCGGAAATTCTGGAACATTAAATTATTCAATTTATAATATGTTAGGTCAAACGGTTCTTAAGGGAACATTTTCTAACACTATAAATGTTGAAGCATTAGAAGCTGGAGCATATATATTAAAAGTCAATACAGATACAGTTAGTTTTATAAAAAAATAAAAATTAAAGATAGATAACCTTAATTTTTAATAAGGCCCTGAAGCAAAAATGTTTCAGGGCTTTTTGTATACTTATTATTTATAACTTAGCTTATTCTATATCCACAATGAAACATTTCGAAACAGACAGGCTCCTATTAAATCCCTCAACCATCGATGATGCAGCTTTTTATCTAATGCTGCTTAACTGTCCCAAATGGTTACAAAACATAGGAGACCGAAACGTGAAATCTATCGAAGATGCAGAACGCTATATCACAGAAAGAATGATCCCTCAACTAGAACGATTAGGATACTCTAATTATACTGTAATTCGCAAATCAGACAACGTAAAATTAGGTTGTTGTGGGTTATATGATAGAGATGGAATTGAAGGTGTAGATATCGGTTTTGCCTTTTTACCAGAGTATGAAGGAAAAGGGTATGCCTACGAAAGTGCTCTAAAAATAAAGGAAGTTGGGATTGCAGAATTTGGTATCCAAAAGATAAGTGCTATTACGATACAAGAAAATAAATCCTCACAAAAACTATTAGAGAAGTTAGGCTTTTCCTTTATCAAAATCATCAATATTCCGAATGATGACGAAGATCTTATGCTGTATGAATATCAAACAAACGTTTAGAATTAGGTACTTTGTACCAACTTAAGATAATGACACTTTATTCATATGAAAAACATTGTAACCGTATTATTCTTAGCATTATGTCTTATAATTATAAGTTTTACCAATCTTAAAAGATCAAATATTGAAAATACGTTCATAAGCTATGAAATTGATCTAAAGCATCAGAATATTAGATTCTATTGGAAAAATAATGTTAATGAAAATTATAGAAACTTCCAGAATCTTAAGTCAGAATTGCAAAAGAATAATAAGGACTTAATTTTTGCTATGAATGGTGGCATGTATAATAAAGATTTATCGCCTCAAGGATTGTATATAGAAAACTGTATAATTAAATCTAGAATAGATACTCTTAAAAACGGATATGGAAACTTCTATCTACAACCTAATGGGATATTTTCTATTACAAAGGATAATATACCTGCTATTCGCACTACAACTAGTTTTAAGAATGAAGGAAACATCAAATACGCTACTCAATCTGGTCCTATGCTATTAATCAATGGACAAATCCATCCTAAATTCAATTTAGGATCTCCAAATATCCATATAAGAAATGGGGTTGGAATACTTCCCAATGGAAATTTACTTTTCGCTATGTCTAAAGAAAAGATAAATTTCTACGATTTTGCAAGCTATTTTAAGGACAAAGGTTGTAAAAACGCATTATATCTTGACGGATTTGTATCTCGAACATATTTACCATCCGCCAATTGGGAACAAATGGAAGGAAACTTTGGTGTAATAATAGCCGAAACAAAACCAAAAAAATAGATGTATTCGATTTTTTAAAACAACAATAGATTACACAACTACAAGTAAGTATTGCATAAAAAAAACCTGTTAAGCTCAATAGACTAACAGGTTCATTCATCGCGACTTGGGGAGGTTGCGATTAATTAACAACAAAAAATCACATAACAAAAATTATCTTTTTTATTAAAACAAAAATACTTTTTTTGCTAAATACATACAGTTAGAAATCAACTCGATTGTAGGCTTAACTGATTTCTGTAGACGATTTATACGTTTTTTCATAATAGGGCAATGTGTGAGGGTTAAAACTTAATTAATATTTTAAAAAGAGCACAATTAAAAAACTGGACTTCTTTATAGGGACTGCTAATATGCAAAATATTTCTGGAAACAACGTTTAAATACCATTAAAATCGACAAAATACTCAAAATTTTAACATTTAAAGATGTTTTTGTAGTGTTTGTAGGTTAAAGTAAAAGTTTAAGTAAGTAAAACCGGTGGATAAAAAGTAGTCTTTTTCTTACTTTAAGAGAGATTATTATACCTTTTTATGGATAACGTTTTCTTTTCTGATTTATTATTCGTTGTACTATATTTAATAATCGTTTGTCTTGATATAGAATTTGATTAAATCAATCCAAAATCATTTCAGGCACATTTCCATCAATAATAAGCCTTCCTTCCGTGGCATTTTTAATGTCATCGATACTTACTCCAGGAGCTCTTTCTAATAACTTAAACCCATCATCCGTAATTTCTAAAACTGCCATATTAGTAATTACTTTCTTAACACATGCTACACCAGTTAATGGCAAAGAACATCTTTTGAGTAGTTTAGATGCTCCTGCCCTATTTGTATGCATCATTGCCACAATAATATTCTCTGCACTCGCAACCAGATCCATAGCACCCCCCATTCCTTTCACCATTTTTCCAGGGATTTTCCAATTTGCAATATCTCCGTTCTCCGAAACTTCCATAGCACCTAGAATGGTTAAATCCACATGTTGGCCGCGTATCATATTAAAACTTGTAGCAGAATCAAAGAAAGAAGCTCCCGGCATAGTAGTAATGGTTTGCTTACCAGCATTAATGATATCGGCGTCCTCCTCTCCTTCAAAAGGAAATGGCCCCATACCCAACACACCATTCTCACTCTGAAACTCCACTTCTATTCCTTGAGGGATATAATTTGCCACCAATGTAGGGATACCAATCCCCAGGTTCACAAAATACCCATCCTCGAGCTCTTTCGCTATTCGTTTTGCTATTCCGTTTTTATCAAGCATAATTTTTTATTCTAATTTTAAAAAGAATTAATTCCCATTAGGTTGTGGAGTCATTCTTAAATAAGGTTTGATCTCTGTATGTCCCTTAGGAAATAATGCAGGTATTTCTTCATTACTTACCGAAGGAGATATTACACAATCCTCTCCTTGATTCCAGTTCGCAGGAGTAGCGACTTTATGATATGCTGTCAATTGTAATGAATCTATAACTCTTAATAACTCATCGAAATTACGTCCAGTAGAAGCAGGATAAGTAATTGTAAGTTTTATTGTCTTATCAGGTCCTATTATAAAAACAGAACGAACTGTCAGCTGGCTGTCAGCTTTAGGGTGAATCATGTCATACAGCTCAGATACCTTTCTATCTTCATCTGCGATAATCGGAAAATTGACATTTGTATCTTGAGTTTCATTAATATCTTTAATCCATCCACGATGCGATTCCAATCCATCGACACTCAGTGCAGCCACCTTTACATTTCGCTTATTAAATTCATCAGTATACTTAGCCACAGTTCCAAGTTCTGTTGTACATACTGGTGTATAATCTGCGGGATGCGAAAATAAAATCCCCCAGCTATCTCCTAACCAATTATGAAAATCAATTTCTCCTTCTGTTGTTTGCGCCGCGAAGTTTGGTGCTTTATCTCCTAATCGTAATACCGCCATGATTTGTGTGTTTTAAGTTTTAAAAGCTTTTTTTACTTATTGTTATTCTTTCTTTCGAACAGTTCGTTGTTCTATTCTTTTCTCATATTTTTCTCCTTGGAAAATCCTTTGCACAAAAATCCCCGGAATATGCACTTGATCCGGATCCAAGGTTCCTGCAGGAACTAACTCTTCTACTTCTGCAACAGTAATTTTTGCAGCTCCACACATACATGGATTAAAATTTCTGGCTGTGCCCTTAAAAATTAGATTTCCTGCTTCATCTCCTTTCCAAGCCTTTACAAAAGCAAAATCCGCTTTAAAAGCTTCTTCTAGTATATACATTTTGCCATTAAACTCTCTGGTCTCTTTTCCTTCAGCTACTTCAGTTCCATAACCTGCCGGTGTATAAAATGCAGGAAAGCCGCCTTGAGCCGCCTTACATCGTTCCGCTAATGTACCTTGAGGAATGAGTTCTACATCCAATTCTCCGCTTAACATCTGACGCTCGAATTCATCATTTTCTCCAACATAAGAAGAAACCATTTTTTTGATTTGTTTTTGTTGAAGTAATAGTCCTAATCCGAAATCATCAACACCAGCATTATTAGAAATACAGGTCAATCCTTTTATATTTTTCTTTACTAATTCTGCAATAGAATTTTCCGGTATTCCGCAAAGTCCAAAACCTCCAAGCATAAAAGTCATGTTGTCTTTTACACCCTCTGTAGCTTCAACAACTCCACCCACTGTTTTACGAATCATAGTGTTCAATTTTAGCAGATTAAAAGTACTAAAAAAATAGTACTAAAACGTTTGAACATTCATAGTTTTAGAAATATTTAATGTTATTTATATAAGAGACTAAAAACCAAGTTCATCATCTACCTTATTCCTCTTTTCATAGAGCTCACAATCCAATTCAATGGAAAGATTTTCAGGTTTTTTAAACTCAGATTTTGAAATGTTTAAATTATCATCTCCGTAACATTTTTTCATGTAGAGCGCCCAAATCGGAAGTGCCATAGTCGATCCTGCTCCATATGCTGTAGATTTAAAATGTGTTGCTCTATTATCCGCTCCAACCCAAACTCCTGTGCACAAATTAGGAACAATACCCATAAACCATCCATCACTCTGATTTTGGGTAGTTCCTGTTTTTCCCGCAATCGGATTGGTAAATACATATGGGTGACCAGTAACTACTTTCTTATAAAGATATTGATTAGAAGCTTCTGTTCTAAGTCTTTTACCCGAGCCAGTTTGCGTAACTCCTTCCATCAAATTAAGAGTTACATATGCAGATTCTTTACTAATGACATCTCTTCTTTCAGGAAAATTATCATATAATAATATCCCGTTTTTATCTGTAATATGAGAAATCATGAAAGGTTTGATATATATCCCTTCATTGGCAAAAGTACTATATGCTCCTACCATCTCAGATAACTTAAGGTTTTCAGTTCCCAAAGATATCGATGCGACCGTATCTATATCTGATCGTATTCCTAACTTTTTAGCCAAATTGATAACTGGTTCTGGTCCTATTCTATCAATCAATCGTGCTGAAACAGTATTAACCGATTCTGCTAATGCATCTTTTAGACTTACAGATCCTATATAGTTTCCATCAGTATTAGTTGGAGTCCAATCTTTACCTGATACTCCATGCTTTCCGACAGGTATCGTGACCTTCGCTCGTGGTATTTTATAACAAGGGGAATACTTTAATTGATCAATAGCAGTGGCATACACAAACGGTTTAAATGTAGAACCCACTTGTCGTGTTCCCTGATTCACATGATCGTATTTAAAATATTTGTGATTAACACCTCCAACCCAAGCTTTTACTTCTCCAGTTTGAGGGTTCATAGACATCAATCCAGTATGTAAAAACTTTTTGTAATACAAAATAGAATCTCGTGGAGTCATTACAGTATCTCTAACTCCATTCCAGGAAAACACTTTCATCTCTACTTTCTTATCAAAAGAATCTTGAATTTCTTGTTCACTTTTACCTAAATCAAGCATTTTTTTTCTCCTCGATGAAGTTCTAATAGCTTTCTTTACTATATTATCGATTTGCTGATCCGAAATACCTCTAAATGGTGAAGTACTATTATTTTGTTCTTGCTTGTCAAACTCTTTCTGAAGATTACTCATATGTTCCGTAACTGCCTCTTCTGCATATTTCTGCATACGCGAATCGATAGTCACGTGAATTTTTAAGCCATCTCCGTAAATATCATGGTATTCTAATTGATCTTCTTTGTTTTTCCCCTTAGGGTTTGACCTAATCCATTCTTCCACCCATTTTTTTACTTGTCTTCTAAAATAAGTAGCACTACCTTCAGAATAACCTTCTGATCTATAATTAAGTATTAAGGGTGTTTTCTGTAAACTATCTTTTTCTTGAACTGTAAGATATCCGTATTTAGCCATCTGGCTTATTACTGTATTTCTTCTATCAACCGCATTTTTCAATCTGGTTTTAGGATTGTATATAGTTGAACTTTTCAACATTCCTATAAGCACTGCTGCTTCTTGTATATTTAGATCCTTTGGCTTTTTATTAAAGTAAATTCTTGATGCAGATCCTATACCAATAGCCTGTCTTGTGAAGTCATATTTATTTAAATACATGACTATAATTTCGTTCTTAGTATATTGCCTTTCTAAACGAGCAGCAATTACCCACTCCCTGATCTTCTGAGTATATTTATCCCAATTTTTCGATCTAAGACCTATAAAAAGTAATCTTGCCAATTGCTGTGTGATCGTACTTGCCCCTCCCCTTCTTCCAAAAGATGTAAAAGCTCTAAGAGTTCCTCTTGCATCAACTCCAGAATGTTTATAAAAACGAACATCTTCTGTAGCAATTAAAGCTTCAATTAAATGCGACGGTAATTCATTATATGTTATTGGCGTTCTATTCTCATTGGGTTTGAAGATAGTTCCTAATTGTTCGCCATCAGAGGATATAATCTGAGCGGCCAAATCATTCTTAGGATTTTCTAATTGTTCGAAGGTTGGCATTTCGCCTAAAGCTCCCCAGCTAGCCAAAAGAAATAAAAAGACTACAATGGTCAAAAAGGAGATAAAACCAATCCAGAAATACCTAACATATTTACGTCCATCGAAATTGACAGGTTGTCTATTGTTTTTTGTTTTAAAAACCGATTGCCCCATTCTAGTTTAATGATTATAATCTAAAGACCAAATTCATCTTCTATAGGATCTTCTATTTTTATATTCTTCTTAAACTCTTTACAATCCACTTCTATAGTAAGATTCTCAGGTTTTTTAAATCCACCCTTTGATACTTTTAGCGTTTTATCGGCATAACACTTTCTCATATATAGTGCCCATATTGGCAATGCCATTGTAGCTCCTTGCCCATATTTCACAGAACTAAAGTGAGTTGCACGGTCATCTCCTCCAACCCAAACACCGGTACAAAGATTAGGAACTATCCCCATAAACCAACCATCACTTTGATTCTGAGTTGTTCCTGTTTTACCAGCAATTGGATTTGTAAACTGATAAGGATATCCTGTTACTACATTCTTATAGTCATATCTATTTGAAGGTCCAGATCGTAAACGCGCTCCAGATCCTGACTGCGTAACTCCTTCTAAAAGGTTTAGCGTTACATAAGCCGCTTCTTTACTTATGACATCACGTGTTTCTGGTTCAAACTGATACAATGTTGTACCATTTTTATCCTCAACACTAGTAATCATTACTGGTTTATTATAAATCCCTTCATTGGCAAAAGTACCATATGCACCTACCATCTCGGATAACTTCAGGTCTACAGATCCTAATGCTATCGATGCCACTTCTATAACTTCCGATGCCACCCCAGATTTCTTTGCTAATCTTACAATAGGTTCAGGTCCTATTCTATCCATTAAACGTGCTGAAATCGTATTCACAGATTTTGCAAGCGCTTCTTTAAGACTTAAGTATCCCGTATACTTAGCATCACTGTTCTTTGGAGTCCAATCTTCCATTACACCATGTGATCCAGCAGGAATTGTGATCTGGGACATTGGTAACGTATCGCAGGGAGATAATTTAAGTTGATCTATTGCTGTAGCATATACAAAAGGTTTAAACGTAGAACCTACCTGACGTGCTCCTTGATATACGTGATCATACTGAAAATGCTTTATATCTACACCACCAACCCAAGCTTTAACTTGGCCTGTCTGAGGCTCCATAGACATCATACCTGATCTCAAAAATCTTTTATAATATAAAATAGAATCCCTAGGAGTCATAATAGTATCGATATATCCTTTCCAGGAAAATATTTTCATCTCTGCCTTAACATCAAAAGATTTTAAAATATCTTCTTCACTTTTATTCTGAGATAACATTTTCTTTCTTCGGGCAGAACTTCTAATCGCTCTTTTTACAATACCTTCAACTTCACTTTTAGTCAAATCCCTAAAAGGCGCTGTTTTATTTTTTTGTTCCTGTTTATCAAACTCTTTTTGTAAGTTAGACATATGCTCTTGAACAGCTTCTTCAGCATATTTCTGCATTCTTGAATCAATTGTAACATTAATTCTTAAGCCATCTCTATAGATGTTATAATACTCAGGGTTTCCGTCTTCATCTTCTCCTTTTGGGTTTTTTTTCACCCAATTCCCCATCCAACTTCTTACATATTCCCTAAAATAGGTCGCTATTCCATCAGAATGACCTTCTGGTGCATAATCTAGGTTTAATGGTAATTGTTGTAAACTATCTTTTTCTTGAGTAGTAATAAAATCATACTTTGCCATCTGAGATAGAACCACATCGCGTCTGTTTTTTACTAATTCTGGCCTTCTTAAAGGATTAAAAAGCGAAGAATTCTTTAACATCCCAACTAGTACTGCTGCTTCTTCTTTCTTAAGTTCTTTAGGCGTTTTATTAAAATAAATTCTTGAGGCAGAACTTATACCTATTGCCTGATTAAGGAAATCATATTTATTGAGATACATTGCCATGATCTCATCCTTGGTATACTGTCTTTCTAATCGAGTAGCGATTACCCACTCTTTAATTTTTTGGGTATATCGTTGCCATCCTTTTGATCTTGTTCCAGTAAAAAGAAGCTTTGCCAGCTGTTGTGTAATGGTACTTGCTCCTCCTTTTTTTCCTAAAAAGGCAAAAGCACGAATCGTTCCTCTTGCATCTATACCTGAATGTTCATAATAGCGTGCATCTTCCGTAGAAACTAAAGCATTAACCAAGTCAGGAGCCAAATCTTCAAAATTAACAGGTGTTCTGTTTTCTTTAAAAAAAGTTCCTATTTGCTTCCCATCAGAGGAAATAATCTGAGTTGCTAAATCATTTTGAGGGTTTTCTAATTCATCAAAACCTGGCATTTCTCCAAAATATCCCCAACTAGCAAAAAGGAATATTAGTATTACCAAAAATATCCCCGACGCAAAAGTGATCCAAAACCACTTTATATATTTAATTACATCTAATTGGGGGGCTTTTGATGTTTTTCTTGTTGATTTTGGTGTTGCTTTAGCCATATTATTTAGGGTTTTCTGCAAATTCTATTCTAAAACCTATATCAGTAATTCCTTCCAAAGAATTTATTCCGAGCGTCTCTCCATTTTTTCTCATTGCATGTTGAAGCACTACTTTGTATACTCCTTTTTCTGCAAAATTTACATTTTCTTTATACCAAAGTTTACTTTCTTTTAGATCCGTAAAACCAACACCTAACCATTCTCCATTTGGTTTTGCCATTTCATATTCTAAAGTATCTGTAACTATTTTGCCATTGGGAAACTCCATCTCACTAATCAAAAACAAATTACTAAACTTATAATCGTTCGTGTTTCTTACATTAATGAATAGGTTATATCCTTGTAATGAATCAAGTTCTGGTAAGGCGAAACTTATCTTTTCATCTTTTTCCCAAGAATCTGATACTGTTTTATATTCATCAAAAACTCTTGTGTCATCACAAGAAACAATACTTATTAACAGAAAAAGTAATGTTAAAAACCTAAGATTTATCATTATTCTTGCGCTGCTGTGGTTTACGTTTTTTATTACGTTGGTTGTTTTTTTTCCTATTTGAGTTTTTGCTCTCAGTATTTCCTTCTTTTGGTTTTTGAGAAGTTGGTTTTTGCTTTTCTACAGAAACTTTCTTTTTATTTCTGTTTCTATTTTTATTCCTTCTTCTATTGCTTCTTTTTGGTTGATCAAAACGCGTTAGACTATCCTGTCCTACAACGTTCTCAAAATCAACTTTAGTATCTTCAATAAGTTCTGAAGCAAAATCTTCAAGGCTAGCTACCGGTTCTTTCTTTTTGTTTGATTCAATAATTTCATTTGCATGATCAGCAGAAATCTTATGCCAATTCATCCATTCCCCTTCATAAGCATACCATAAATACCCTTTGAATATATCAATTTTCTGACAAACAGCCGTACCTTTTTCTGTATATAGTTTAACCTCAGTCTTAGGGAATTCTTTTAAAGCATCAATGTAAGCATCTAGCTCATAATTAAGGCAACATTTTAGTTTTCCACATTGACCTGCTAATTTCTGAGGATTTAATGATAATTGCTGGTATCTCGCAGCGCTGGTATTCACGGATCTAAAATCGGTAAGCCAAGTCGAACAGCATAATTCCCTTCCGCAAGAACCTATACCACCTAAACGAGCAGCTTCCTGACGGAAACCTATTTGGCGCATTTCTATTCTAGTACCAAATTCTTGCGCAAATTCCTTAATCAATTGTCTAAAATCGACCCTATCTTCTGCCGTATAATAAAAAGTACATTTAGAACCATCTCCTTGAAACTCTATATCAGAGATTTTCATCTGTAGTTTTAGGCGAATTGCTATTTCTCTAGAACGAACCTGTATTGCTTGCTCACGGTCTCTAGCTTTTTGCCAAATGTCGATATCTTTTTGTGATGCTTTTCGGTATACTTTTTTAACATCTTCACTATCTACATCTACTTTCTTCTTTTTCATTTGGATACGCACCAACTCTCCCGTAAGTGTTACAATACCAACATCGTGTCCTGGTGAAGCCTCAGTGGCAACAATATCTCCTATGCTTAATGAAAGATTTTCTGTATTCTTAAAAAAGCTTTTTCGTCCATTTTTAAAACGAATTTCTACACAATGAAAAGGTGCTACGCCGCTGGGAAGCGACATATTAGATAACCAATCAAAAACAGTTAATTTATTACAACCATCTGTACCACATGTACCATTATTCTTACATCCTTTTGGTTGTCCGTCTTTCCCGGAGGAACAACTACTACACCCCATATTCTCTTGCTATATTGAAATTTGCTTGCGTTAAAACACAGCAAATATGATTCTTACTTGGGTCAGGTGTTTTACACATCCGACATCTTAATCGATAAAGATACTATGATTTCTTTTAAAACCATAGTATCTAAATCATTTTAGTATTACTGCTTATATTTTAAGACCTCAGAACGACCTTTCTTAAATATTTTATTACTATTCCCTTTACCTTTTCTCAGTGCTTTTTGTTCTTCATAAGGTAAGCTATTAATCTCTTTACATTCTATAGAGCAACAACTATCCATTGCTTTTGCACATTCCTCACACTGAATGAATAGCAAATGACATGCTTCATTTTCGCAATTAACGTGGGTATCACATGGTTTTCCACATTGATGACAGTTAGAAATTATATCTTCAGAGATTCGTTCTGATCTTCTGTGATCAAAAACAAAATTCTTTCCTAAATATTTATTCTCTAATCCTTTTTCTTCTACCTGTCTGGCATATTCTATAATTCCACCTTCTAACTGAAATACGTTTTTAAAACCTTTATGTTTATAATATGCACTTGCTTTCTCACATCGAATCCCACCGGTACAATACATTACCAGTTTTTTATCTTCCTTATGATCTTTTAGATCTTCTTCAATAATATCCAAAGAATCCCTGAAAGTATCTACATCAGGAGTTACTGCTCCCTTAAAATGACCTATCTCACTTTCATAATGGTTGCGCATATCTACCAATACCGTATCCGGATCTTCAATCAATTGATTAAACTTCTCCGCGTCTACATGAACTCCTTTATTGGTCACATCAAAAGTCTCATCGTTTAAACCATCGGCAACAATCTTCTTACGAATCTTTACTTTTAATTTCAGGAAAGATTTGATATCCTGCTCTCTGGCAATATTCAATCGTACATTTTCCAGAAAAGAAATGCTATCCAAATGTTTTTTGAATACTTCAAAGTTTGGTGCCGGAACCGATAATTGGCCATTAATACCTTCGTGAGCCACATAGATTCTACCTAGTACCTCTAGTTCGTCCCAATGTATAAAAAGATGATTTCTGAAAATTTCGGTATTACCGATATGTGCATATTTATAAAAAGAGAGTGTAAGACGTTCCGTACCTGCCTCATCAATAAGGGCAGCTCTCTCCTTTGCACTTAATTTATTGTACAGTTGCATGCTATACTAATTTTTAAGTTAAAAGAAATTATTTAATGGATGCAAAAGTACGAATCAAAGTGTAATATGCAAGAACAGTCTGGTTTTGAATAAAAAAAATGCCTTGAAAACCACTTCAAGGCATTTTTTGGGCTAATTCGTTATTTAATTAATTTACTTAATCTTAACGACTAAAAATTAAACAACGAAGCTAACCACCCTCAACTATACAATTACTAATACTAGTAACTGTACAGCCATCAAGTTTGTGTCTTACGACTCTTTTAAGAAATTTCATCTACATCCTCCTTCCTCACGGTTTGTTCAAGTTTTGCTTTCCTATAAGATGCAGTAAAAGAAAAAAGGTTGCGTATGCTTTTAAAAAAAATTAAACTAATACGCAATTAAGCTAATAATCATTGTTAATAAATTAGTCAGATAAGTGTAATTTTTGAAATGGGTTTGCAAAAAACATGTAGTATTTTAGCCAAAATCAATTACAAAAGAAAGTAAGCGCATGAGTACGGATAAAGAAAAAGATGCAAAATTAAAAGCGTTAAAACTAACTTTAGACAAACTAGACAAATCCTACGGAAAAGGTACCGTAATGAGGATGGGTGATTCTGCGATTCAGGAAGTAGAAGTGATTTCTACCGGATCACTTGGATTAGATTTAGCTCTTGGTGTAGGAGGATATCCCAAAGGTAGAGTGATCGAGATTTTTGGTCCTGAATCTTCTGGTAAAACAACCCTTACAATTCACGCGATTGCACAAGCACAAAAAGCAGGTGGAATTGCTGCTTTTATAGATGCGGAACACGCATTTGATCGTTTCTATGCAGAAAAATTAGGTGTTGACATAGATAATCTTATTATTTCTCAACCAGACAATGGAGAACAAGCATTAGAAATTGCAGATAATTTAATCCGATCGGGAGCAATTGATATTATCGTTATTGACTCTGTAGCTGCTTTAACTCCAAAAAGTGAGATTGAAGGCGAAATGGGGGACTCTAAAATGGGACTTCATGCGAGATTAATGTCTCAGGCTTTAAGGAAATTAACCAGTTCTATTAGCAAAACAAATTGTACAGTTATCTTTATTAACCAGCTTCGTGAAAAAATCGGAGTAATGTTTGGTAATCCGGAAACTACCACTGGTGGTAATGCTCTTAAGTTTTATGCTTCTGTGCGTTTAGATATCAGAAGATCTACTCAGATTAAAGATAGTAACAGTGAAGTGCAAGGAAATAAAACTCGAGTAAAAGTTGTGAAAAACAAAGTAGCTCCACCATTTAGAACAGCAGAGTTTGACATCATGTATGGTATGGGAATCTCTAAAACAGGAGAGATCATTGATATTGGTGTAGATTACGAAATTGTTAAAAAGAGCGGTTCATGGTTTAGTTATCAAGACACAAAACTGGGTCAAGGAAGAGATGCTGTCAAATCATTATTAAATGACAATCCTGAACTTATGGAGGAATTGGAAGAAAAAATCAAGGAAGCCATAAAAATTGTTAATGAGTAATGTAACCCTCATAAACTAATACTAAAATCCCGATCCTTCGGGATTTTTTTATACCTTATATCCTAGTTCTATATATGAATTCGTATTAAGAATTTTAAGGTTGTACATCGTCTCAAAAATATTATTTCGTACAAACGCAACCAAATACCAATAGTTACATCTATATAATACAATTTGGTATGTAGAACCCCAAAATTATTTTAGTATGAAAAGGATAGGAATAATTTTACTGATTGTTTTTTCAAGTTGTTTGACAAGTTGCTTGAATGATGATGATGGAATCATTTTTTCGTATGAAAGAGTTCCCATCGAACGAGTAGACATCCCAGGTCAATTTACAAGAGGTGAAAACTATACAATCAATGTTTTTTATTTTAGACCATCTGATTGCCATTCTTTTAGTGGATTTGATTATGACAGACTATCAAACGAACGTACAGTTTCTGTAGTAAATGTCGTTGTTCAAGATCGTATGTGTGAAGATCTTGCTGAAACGGATTTGATTGATGTCTCAATTAACTTTTTTGTTGGATCAGAAGATTCGTATGTTTTCAGATTTTGGCAAGGCAGAGATGATCAAGGTGAAAATCAATTTTTAACTATAGAAGTTCCCGTTGTAGAATAAGACTTTGGTAGTATAGTGTTAATCAAAATAAAAACTGTTCGTGAGTCTAGACCAACTCATAAAAAAATGTAAGAAACAAGATGCTAAGGCGCAAGAACAACTGTATAGATTATATGGTAGTAAATTATTTTCCATCTGCCTAAAGTATTCTAACAATTATGCAAGTGCAGAAGACACCTTGCAGGATGCCTTCATTACAATTTTTGACAAAATAGAACAGTACAAAAGTAAAGGTTCGTTCGAGGGATGGATAAAACGAATCACTATCAATACCGCATTACAAAAATACCGAAAACAAAAAGTTTTTGAAATTATTGGTGAGGACCAGATAGAAGAGGTAGAATTAGAAATAGATGAGGACAGTGTTTCTCTGGATTATCTTCTAGAAATTATTCAGCAATTACCAGATAGATATCGACTGGTATTTAATCTTTATGTGTTAGATGGTTATTCTCATAAAGAAATTGCAGAAATGCTTACTATTTCCATAGGAACTTCTAAATCCAATTTGGCAAGAGCCAGAAACATTTTGAAAGAAAAAATAGAAACTAACCATGAACCACGTGTTCAGTCAATTGAAGGATGAAGATGAGTGATAAAAAAAACATAGATAGATTGTTTCAGGAAAAGTTCAAAAATTTTGAAGTTGCACCTGACGATGCTGTTTGGAAAAAAATCCAAGATCGAAAAAACAAGGATAAGAAACGAGTACTTCTTATACCATTTTGGTACCGCATTGCTGGTATTGCTGCATTAGTCGCGATAATTTTGTCTGTTGGATCCTTTTTACTACCCAAAGAAAGTACGCAAGACTCTATAGTTGTTACTAAAGATTCAGAAAATACAGATAATTTATCTACTGAAAATCAAGATAGCAATACAATCATCACCAATGATGGTCTTGTGAACACTCCAAAAAATAAAAAATCAAACTATAGCGATGGATCTTCAGAAAGTTCCAACGCCAATAACGAAGCAATTACGAATAATTCCTTAAAAAATGATGATAAGAAAGATACTCCGTTTGATATAACCTCAGATTCTAAATCTACAATTTCAGATACTTATAAAAACCCTTCTACTAATAAAAACACTACCAATAAAGAGCCTATTATAACTACTAATGCGACAAATAAAGAAGCAATTGTTTCCAATAAAGACAATAAGAAAAAAGAGGACATCCTATTAGATCAAAAATCAACAACTTTTAATACGGTAGCAGAAACACAAAAAACTAGTACTTCTGAAATAGATAAAGAAAAAATTCCTGTTACTGGCACAGCTATTACTCCTAAAAATGGAATAGCAGAAAATAACAATTCTACGAATACTAAAGTTGAAAATATTACGAAAGAAGAAAGTCCATATTTTCAAGATCCAAATAACACGGAAAGTACCATTAAGGAGTCTATAGCAGACAATCAAGAAGAGTCTAATAATTTGAATAAAAAAGAAGTTTCTGACCAAACTTCGGATCAAAGTCCAGTTAGTGGAAAAAAATCAATTTTTGACGCTATAAAAGAAAAAGAAGAAAAGGAAAAAATTATAGCAGAAACCAAGTCGGGTAAAAGATGGAACATATCACCAAACGTTGCTCCTGTGTACTATGATTCATTTGGTGGATCTTCTATCGATCCAGAATTCTCTGATAATAATAAACAAGGACAAGTTAATCTTAGCTACGGTATCCAGGTTGCTTATTCAATTAATAAAAAGTTAAGTGTACGATCTGGCGTGAATAAAGTTGATGTCGGATACAATACTGAAGATGTAGGATTTGGCATTTCCTCTGTAGGTAGAGGTGACAGTAATGACTTTACAAATACTCAAAGTGTTATTGTGTCAGATTTTCAAGCTTCGCAAGCTAGCTTCACTCCTTCTCTTCCTGATATTAATGGTGAAGTTTTAGTGAGATCTCAAAATCCAGGATTACTAAATCATAGTATTGGATATATTGAAGTACCACTAGAACTTAAATACTCGCTAACAGAATCCAAAATCGGAATTCATATGATTGGAGGAGTCAGTACGTTATTCTTAGAAAATGAAGAAGTCTCTATCATCGCTGGTAGCTTTAGAAATGAAAACGTTGCGAGAGATGAAACTGTTAATGATGTAAGCTTTAGTGGAAATATTGGTATAGGATTTGATTATAAGTTATCAGATCAATTCCAGATTAATATGGAACCTATCTTTAAGTATCAATTTAATGGATTTAAAGAAAGTGCACAAAACTTTAAACCCTACTATTTCGGTATATATACAGGTATAAGTTTTAAGTTTTAAGTTTTAAGTTTTAAAACAATGAAAAAGAAAAGTAACTAAATGTGTTTTAGGTTATTTTAGTTGGTTAGGTTGAATTATTGCTCTAGGGAAGCAATGATGACAAAGCTGTTTCTGGGGAGGAACAGCTTTTGTTTTTTCTTAAGAAGCTGGCTTTCTATAATTGATCAGATTGTAATTTATCCAAAATGACTTTGCGCGTTTTTATATTAAGTTCTTTCTTCTGTTCTTGAGTCAATCCCCCGGTTGGAATTTCTTCATGTACAAAAGCCCTCATTTTTCCTGGACTTCCACTAAAAAAAGTATATGAAAATCTTTTTTTATTGTCTAGAAACGTTAAAGGAACAATGGGTATCTGATGATCAATCGCCAACCTGAACGCGCCATCCTTAAAATCATCAAGCATAACAGATTCATCCTCTGGAACACCACCTTCTGGAAATATACAGATGCTAGTTCCTTCTTGTAGTCTGGCTTGCGCACGGTCAAAAACTTCTTTCCGACTTCTCTGACTATTGCGATCTACAAGTATACAAGTTCGTTTATAAAAAAAGCCAAATATTGGAATCTTAGCAAGTTCTTTTTTTCCCACAAAAACAAAAGGATTCTTTACAGAATATAGCATTAACATAATATCTGCCATAGAAGTATGGTTAGCCACAAACATATAACTCTTATGAGCGTCCACTTTTGCTTCTTTTTTTACTCTAGGAACAAAACCGCTGCCAAACAGCACAATTTTAGCCCAAAATCTGGCGACAACAAAAAACTGCGGATACCACTGCTCTCTTGATGTTAATATCAATAAAACCGGAAATAATATAATAATAGGAATTCCCATCATCACATAAAACCAAATTCGCCAAAGAAGAATCAATATATATCTAAGGATAATCATAAGCGTAAAAATACACAATTGGTTTGAGCTATCTGAACAAAAAAATTACCTTTGCCCGAAACTACAAAATTACTATGGCAAGAATTCTAACAGGAGTCCAAAGTACAGGAACACCTCATTTAGGAAACTTATTAGGAGCTATTATTCCAGCAATTCATATGGCTAATCAGCCAGAGAATGATTCCTTTTTGTTTATTGCAGATATGCATTCATTAACACAGATTAAGGATGCTAAAACACTAAGAGAAAACACCTACTCTACCGCTGCAACCTGGCTAGCTTTTGGTTTAGACATAGAAAAAACTGTGTTTTATCGCCAGAGTGATATTCCACAAGTAACAGAATTGTCGTGGTATCTTAGTTGTTTCTTTCCGTATCAACGGTTAACTCTAGCACATTCATTTAAAGATAAAGCGGATCGGTTAGAAGATGTTAATGCAGGGTTGTTTACGTATCCAATGCTAATGGCTGCTGATATTTTATTATATGATGCAGAAATTGTACCTGTGGGAAAAGACCAGGAACAGCATATAGAAATGACCAGAAATGTAGCGGAACGTATGCATAATCAGGTTGGAGAACTTTTTGTCTTACCTGAAGCGCAATTTCAGAAAGAAACGATGTATGTTCCTGGAACAGATGGTGCTAAAATGAGTAAGTCCAAAGGCAATACCATTAATTTATTTTTACCAGACAAAAAACTACGTAAAAGTATTATGGGTATTCAAACAGATAGTACTCCTATGGAAGAGCCTAAAGATCCTGATACGTGTAATGTCTTCGCATTATATCAATTAGTAGCATCAGAAGAGCAATTGGTAGAAATGCGCGCCAATTACTCCGGTGGTAATTACGGATACGGTCACGCAAAACAAGCGCTATATGAAGTCTTAATCGACAAGTTCTCCGAAGAACGTGAACGCTATAATTATTACATGGATAATCTAGAAGAAGTAGATAAAGCGTTAAATATTGGCGCAAAAAAAGCTTCAAAAGTAGCAAATAGAGTGCTTTCTAGAGTACGTGAGAAGGTTGGATACTAATCTACCTGATTTTCTAAGATAAATCATAAAAGTGGGTGTCTAAAAAGTAAGTTTACGATGTCAAACTGAGCTTGTCGAAGTTTTTAACTTCTTAATTTTCAAAATGTCTTCGACAAGCTCAGACTGACAATTTTAAGTTTTGAAGACTTTTTAGATATCCTCTTTCTTTTTATAATTATTGTTTAGAGTTTCTTCTATATATCATAATTAAGGATTCATTTTTCTTAATACTAGAAGGAATTTGTGTCTGATTAGTTGCACGTTAAAGAACTAATTTAGTAAATAAGCCCTTGCCAAAACATATTAGCTATCCCAAAATGTTAGGCAACCTTTTTACTTTTTTTCCGTAAGTTCAAGTTCAGGATATTTATTACCTAATTCCAATAAATCAGAATGTTTATCTAATAAATATAAGTCAAAAAATTGCAACACTGTTTTTGTAGTTACCTCATATGCTTTATTTGGACTTATTGTTCCTGCTTCATTTATAAATGGTAAATTAATCATTAACGGAATATCCATAAAACTAGAATGTCCAGAGTTCAAGATTTTAGCGTTGTAAAAATCAGAAGAACTTCCATTATGATACGCCTGTATGTTTAAATTTGGGTGTGAGTCATCCCATTCAGACGAAATTAAAGCAAATGGTTTGGTCATTATTGTATCTATCATTTTTCCCCATTGCATACCGTCCACGTTAATTCCTGCTTTTAATCTGTCATCATCAAGTAATGCTTGACCTGCTGCTGCACCCCCTTGAGAATGCCCAAAAACGCCAATTTTTGTTATATCAAGATGATGCGCTAAAAAAGTAGATGTGTTCCATTTTTTTAATTCATCTATAACTAAAGAAATATCGTTGCTATATCGCTCAGTTAGTTCAGCGCCGTAATAATTTAAAATAAGATTATGAACAGTCTTAAATTGTTCTTCTGGTGTTGTTGCCTTATTATAGTTTTGCAAGGCATTCCAAGCCATTTCAGCCATTTCCTGATTATTTTGCTTTCTGTCGTATTCCGAATTAAAAAGTTTTATTTCCCCATCAGGAAAAAGTGTTCCTGTACTTTCATATGTATGATTTATATTTAAAACAATGTACCCATGACTTACAATTTCTTCTATTAAAGCATAATAACCCGAAGCTTGAGAATAGCTCCCATGAGAAAAAATTAATACAGGGAATTTACCCATAGCTACAGATGGCTTAATGTATGTGTGCGTTTTAACAAGATCTAAATAATTGAATATAGTTATGGGCAATCCATGTTTTATTGCAAAGCTCACTCTGTCCCCTTCATTAAGATAAGGTTCTGTTTTCTCATTATCTAGGATAGCAGGATACCATGCCTTTATCATCAATTCTCTTTTATCTCCTAAATCAGAAGTCATTATTTCATCTTGGGTTGATTTTAAATGAATATATTGAGAGCCAATATTGTATTTTCCAGTAGGCCTGGGGAAGTTAAAAACAGGCAAAATATAGGGTAACACCCAACTAAATAGTAATAGTAAAACTAATGCTATTCCTCTTATAGTTTTTCTAATCCAACCTCCATTAAAAAATGAATATTCTTTATACAAACACCAACCTAAAATTAGAACTAGCAAGTAAGCAGGAATCATTTGCCAACGCCAGCCTTCGACACTAAGATGTAAAACCATCAGAACACAGATAGAAGTTATTAAATATCTCTTTGGAATTTTCTTAATGGATTGACGCTTTACAAATGGTAAAATTGTTACAAAAACTAATAAGGCAATTTCTAAAATTCTCATTTTTTTTAATCAAAAAGGTTATATCGCAAGATTTTCAATTTTTTTTTGAGATATAGTTTTAATCGACAAATTACTTATTTAGGCTTCTTTTCTACACTATCAACACTACAAATACATTAATGACTCTAATACAATAAAAAATATTTAAAACTAAGATATTAGTTCAAACTAAATATTTAGTTTATATTAGCACTTTCAAACTAAGATTTTAGTTTGATAACTAAAAAGAAATCCATTTATGAAACAATTGACCAAAGCAGAAGAAGATATTATGAAAATCCTGTGGAATCTAGAGGAAGGTAGTGTTGTTGCGATCCTGGAACAGTTACCAGAACCAAAACCTGCTTACAACACTGTTTCTACAATTGTCAGAATATTAGAAGATAAAGGCTTTGTAAATTATCGAAAAGAAGGAAGAATTCATATTTACATCCCACTTGTGAAAAAAACAGAGTACAGCAATCAGAGTATTAACAAATTGATTGATGGTTATTTTCAAGGATCCTTTAAGAGCATGGTCTCTTTTTTTATGAAGAAAAATGACATCAGTATTGCTGAGATGGAAGCAGCAATGAGAGAAATAAATAAAGAGGAAGAATAACATGATACATTACATACTACAAATCATCGCGTTTCAACTACTTTTTTTAGTAATATATGATCTATTTCTAAAAAAAGAAACATTCTTTAACTGGAATAGAACATATCTTCTCATAACCCCCATTCTAAGTTTTTTGCTTCCTCTGATTAAATTGGATTTTATAAGACAAAACATTCCAACAGCATACATCATACAGCTACCTGAAGTACTTATTACAGATTTTCCTATGCAGGTTCATCTTTTACCAGAAGTTATAATCGCATCAGAAAGCCACCTATCAAGTTACATTTCTTTGATACCAGTCCTTGGATATTTATGGTATTTGGGAGTAATAACAAGCTCATTTTTATTTATTTATAAGATCTTTAAAATAATAAACTTAAAAAGATCCGGAACTAAGGTACATACAAAAAATATTACGCTGATATCATTACCAAATACAACCATTGCATTTTCCTTTTTCAATACAATCTATATTGGGACTGATCTCTCGGAAATTAAAAAAACCAACATCTTATTTCACGAAAAAATTCACGTAAAAGAATACCATTCTATAGATCTTATTTTCTTTGAAATATTACGGATTCTATTTTGGTTTAATCCATTGATCTATATATATCAGAATAGAATAGCCACACTTCAGGAATATATTGCAGATGCTAAGGCTATAGCAGAAACCACAAAAAAAGAATACTATCAAGACTTATTATCTCAGGTTTTCCAAACAGAGAAAATTTCATTTATTAATACATTTTTTAATCATTCATTAATCAAAAATCGACTTGTTATGTTACAAAAATCAAAATCAAAAAAAGTCTATCAATTAAAATACCTACTTCTTATCCCAGTTATTAGTTCAATGCTTATCTATAGCTCTTGTTCAGAAGATTCTCGCATTCTAGAGGAAAAAACAACGCAAAACGAAACTGCTCAGAAAACACTAACACAAAGAGCAGAGACTTTATTAGTAAAAATAAATAGTGAGGGTAAGTTTACTAAAGAGAACAAAGAGCTTTTTTCTGCACTAATGAAAGATGTAGGAAACTCAGAAGCTCCGGATTTAGAACCAGAAGACCTAGAGGTTTTTCAAAGTTTGATACAAGCTATCTCTAAATCGAAACAGAGCACGCAACCAAAAAAAGACGGAGTTCCTTTTGTAGAATTAGATATTGTTCCTATTCATCCCAATTGTAAAGGTTTAAGTAGCGAAGAAATTAAAAAGTGTTTTTCTCAAAACATTGCACAATTTGTTGGATCAGAATTCAATATTAAAATTGGAGAAAATATCGGGCTTAGTGGGAAACAAAGAATATACGCTAGATTTAAAGTTGATAAAACGGGTAAGGTAGTTGATATTCAAGTAAGAGGTCCACACCCAGAATTTGAAAAAGAAGCATTACGTGTGTTAAAGGGACTTCCTAATATGGAACCAGGTATGAAAGATGGCGCACCTGTTAGTGTACTATATTCTTTGCCTATAGTTTTTGACATAAAAGAATAAGAATCTCATCATCAATCAAAATTAAAGGGCTGATTATCTTGAAAGATAACCAGCCCTTTTTATTGCCAACAATTATCAACCGATATTAGCGTTCGAAACCTTTTTCTACCGCTAAAATGACATTAAACGTTCCATTTTCCTTATTAGTGATTACTGGATATTCACCCGCTTTTATTACATTACCTTGTAATCCCAACTCTTTTGAAACTTCTGGGTCCAAGGTCAATGTCTCTTTTACAGTAAATACATTTTCCTTGAATAGACCTTCATCCTGATAAAATTGTAATCCCGCTATTTTTTCATTTAGCGCAAAAGGAATAGCGGTTTCTCTTGGATCAATATCCACTTCTAATTTATCTTTAAAAGAGAGAAAATCTCTAGGATCTAACTTCTCATAGATTACCCAAGGGTCAAAAATATCAATCCAACAAGGTACAAACCAGCATGGATCGTAAAATATAGGAATACATATTTTTTTAACACTACATACTCCATTAAATGTAGAGAAACACCTTCCTTGAAGCCTTAGTCCTCTTTCAAAAATATAGTAGCATCGATAAGAAATCCACTTACCTTCTGCTTCTATTTGGTTATTACTTTCATTTACCTCTACAATAGAATTTGTTTCTTCTACTGTTTCTTTTTCACAAGCGTAGAATACCCCAATTGCTATTGCTACGGCCAAAAAAAATACTTTTTTCATATTATTTAGGTTTTAAGATTAAAAAAATCCCCATTACAATTGGCTGTTGGCACTCCAATCGTTATAGGGATATATGGTATAACAACCTCTTTTTTTCAAATCTGTTAGAGGGTTGCTTTTTAGTAAAAATTTTAAAAAGGGAAATATGACGCTAAAGTAAAGTCAATTGGCGTCTCAATTACGGGGTATTAACCTGTTTTTACACAAGTTATTTAACTAATAATTCTATAAAATGAAGGGTTTACGAAACCAAAACCCCACGTTGTTCCATCACAGGAAGATCTCGAAAAGCGTTTTCATTAATTGTGTTTTTTCTAAAAACGTATTTCTTATCGAATAGCTTACCTTCAGCAAAGAAAGTAACTGAAAACTCATTATTCATAGCAAATAATTCTTCCTGAATCATTTCGATCTTAGCGGATGATTTTGCATTCACTGTTCCTATACCATGTCTTAATAAAGATGTCTTTTTTTCGGTATTGTAACCTTTGGTTACTACCAAAACCATTTCAATAGGAATATCCTGATCATTAATGATATAAGCATTCCAATCATGGCCACCGAATTCATCATTCCATTCTTTGACCACAGCTACGTAGACATTTTCTACTATTGGTATTTCTATATCTTTTTTCAATTATAAGGCAGGCTTAAATTGTTCTAAGAAACGTACATCATTTTCGCTTAGCATACGGATATCAGAAATCCCATATAACAATAGCGCTATACGATCGATCCCCATACCAAATGCAAATCCACTATACTCCTCAGGATCAATATTACAATTTTTTAATACGTTAGGATCTACCATTCCACAACCCATAATCTCTAACCAACCGGTTCCTTTGGTCATTTTATAATCTGTTTCGGTTTCTAATCCCCAATACACATCTACCTCAGCACTTGGCTCGGTAAAAGGAAAGTATGATGGACGTAATCTAATCTTAGATTTCCCAAACATTTCTGTAGTGAAATATTGTAATGTTTGCTTAAGGTCTGCAAACGAAACATCCTTATCTATGTACAATCCTTCTACTTGATGGAAGAAACAATGAGATCTAGCAGAAATTGCTTCATTACGATATACTCTTCCTGGAGAAATAGTTCTTATTGGTGGTTTATTCTCTTCCATATACCGTACTTGTACAGAAGATGTATGTGTACGCAATAGAATATCCGGATCTGTTTGGATAAAAAACGTGTCCTGCATATCACGTGCTGGATGATATTCTGGTAAATTAAGTGCAGTAAAGTTGTGCCAATCATCTTCAATTTCTGGCCCTTCACTTACATTAAAACCAATACGTGAAAATATATCTATAATTTGATTCTTTACTAAAGAAATTGGATGACGTGATCCTAAAGCAATTGGTTCTGCAGGACGTGTAAGATCTCCGTAAGTTCCCTTATCTTCATCTTTAGACTCTAGCTCGTCTTTTAAAGCTCTCACTTTTTCTTCAGCCGCGACTTTTAAAGCATTTATAGCTTGACCAAATTCTTTCTTTTGATCATTCGCAATATTTCTGAATTCAGTAAAAAAGTCATTAACTAGTCCTTTCTTACCTGAAAACTTTATTCTGAATGCTTCAACTTCTTCTTTGGTCTTAGCAGAGAAATCCTCAACTTCTGAGATATATTCTTTAATCTTATCGATCATGATCTTTTTCTTATAGTAGAGGGCAAATTTAAGATTTGTACATCATTAAATTGTACACGGCGTCTAAAAAAATGTGTTATTTTGGTAATAAAACGTATAATTTCTAGAAAAATCACCTTTCAGAAAGAACTTTGTTTTGTTTTAGATTATCCAGATAGGTATATAACATCAAAAAGAAAACCGAGATTCCTCCGAATAAATGCCATAACCAATGTGTTCCCATATAGAAAAAATCTGTTTCCCAGAACGTATCGGCGCTTCTAAAACTTACGGCTATTGCAAAAAACACAAAAGCTAGTATAATCATTTCTTTATGTCTTCCGTTTCTTTTTACTAAATACAAAAGGATGGGAAGCAACACAGTAATTGCCGTAATTACATATCCTAATGAAATTCTGACTATAGCAGGAATGGGTAATGTGCGTACGGCAAAGGAAACTCCAAAAATTATGGTAAAGGCTAATATTCTTTTCCACCAAACTTTGTACAATTTAAAAATGAAATAAAAAACAGCCGACATACACAAAACCATAATTGGAACCCAATCCATAAACAACCATATTTGATGACTTCGGGTACCATGAAATAAAGTCCCTCCAATAAAACCGATAGCAAGAATCGGTAAACAAAAGGCTAAAAACAAATGCTGTTTTGGATTCTTATATACGCGTATAGAAAAGTATATAATTATAATTAAAAATACAAGATTGCTAATCGTATTGAACGGTTCTACTGGTAATCTACCCATGATCGTTTCTTGGTAAATCGGTCCGGTATCATTGGGAACAACATTAGGATCATTGATAACATTCAGAAACATATTTTCTTTTTGTATTAAAGTTAAAAAAACGACACAAATTGAGAAGTATTCAAGTGTAATAAATACTGAAAGTAACAAAAAGATAATTCGCTAGTAATCAGATAAATATCATTTTTATGAAATTCTTTAAGAAAAACAATTATTAAGTACGTTAAAGCACGTTAAAAATCTTGACAAAACTGTAGATATTGATTATATTTAAATATAGTTTTAAATACTATAAAATTCAGCCTTAGATTTTCCCAAAATAATCTTTCATAACCAATAAATGCGAACACATGGTATATGACTAAAAGTTAGTCATTATTTTATGTTTAATTAAAAAATGTCGATATGAAAAAGTTATTTTTTGGAATCCTAATTATAGACATGAAAGGATTAAAAGAATTGATAAGCAATCTTCCTTCGGCTTCTTGGTATGCTATGAGAAGATAACTACATTATGAGTAAATTTCTTTAAGACAAGAATTTTATATTACATATTCAAAACATTTATAAAAAAGATGCTCAATTTGAGCGTCTTTTTTATAAATCATTATTGTTTGACAGCATTAAAAAATATACTCACTTGTCAGGAAATAACTAACAATTGCTTCTTTCATTAAAACTGATTGCTCTCCGGCTTTGAGGTTAGGTAATTGTTCTTTTACAATATAATGTGGCCATCCTTGCTCATCAAAATAATCGAACTCATAATACCCATATGGTTCTAACAATCTACAGATAGCAATATGCATAAGATCTAGCTTTTCGTCTTTCTTAAACTTACGATGTACCTGCCCTAATTCCTGCACTCCAATCAGGTAAATGATTGCATCTAAATCTAATGGATCTCCATCAGCAAATTGAACTGATAATTTTTGTACCAAAACATCCCATCGTTCTTTTAATTTTTCGTCTCTAGCCATAACGTATTTTTAACTATACTTTCAATTTCTACATAAAAAATTAAGCCTTACAAAAGTAACGCTTAACTAAAAAAACCAACCATCATTTGAGAGAAATATTAAAACTCCCACAATACACCGATTCCAGCATATTGATTTCTATAATTTCTAAAGGATCTTGCATCAATATCAGTATAGTTAGTACTTCTAATTCTAGAAAACATGGTAGCAGTAATAGAAAAACCTTTCCCTATTTTGTGAGCAGCATTCATCTGAAAGTTTGAATATTCATATTTCAGATCTTCTCCTATACCTCCATCAGTGTTTCTGGCTTCGATATCTGTATAATTTCTTGTAATGAAAGAGAAAGTTCCTCTAATTTTTGTCTTGTCATTGTCATATTTCAGAGCAATTCCAGGACCGAATTGATTGAACCCAGATCGGTTGGTAGAATTATCAATCCTTATATAGTAAACAACACTTGGTTTTATTTCGAACTGCTTGCTAAAAGGTAGTCTATAATACAAAGTCCCTTTTAGATAATCCCAATCTCTTTCTCCATCTGGTTCAACATCACTGGCATTAAAAGTATCATAACGTCTCTTTTTTGCATATGCTGTTATACCTAACTTGTGTTTTAGTTTATTGATTCTAAAAGTTTGAACTGAAGAAATCTGAGCTCCAAATTCATTATATTGTAAATCTCTAACACCAAAGACATCAAAATTCCTGAAGTTATAAAACCCCTCTACAGTAAGTTCGTTATTTGTAAGTGGCGCAAACTGTAAACCTAAGGTTCCTCCATAGTTGGTGTACCCTAAAGGATTAATTAATACATCCTGATCACCTCCGAGTCCTTCTCTATTCATTCTTATGAATCGCGCTTCTGCAAGTAAAGATGTTTTTCTACTAAACTTATAATCATATTTAACGTTTGTACTCAAACTCCAATAACTATCATCAGAATTTTCATGAAAAATTCTAGAAAAAGGATTCATAGAAACTCTAATTCTATTTTTGCTCCATTTATATCGGTATTTATAATTGAGTTCAATATCCTGATAAAAACTGCTAGATATCAATTCATCTTCATTCAATATTGCTCCTCCTGTTCTTATCTCTTTAGGACTTCTGAAATAATTGTATTCATACCCTGCTTGGGTTTCTGCATTGAAGCTATGATTACTTTGTGTATATGAAATAATACTTGTTAGTGTTAATATGATTGTTAAAGAGATTTTCGTGATTTTCATATTTGTTCTTTTTCCTTTTCTTACTTAGTTGTTTTTTCTTCTATTGCTTTTTTTAAGCCTTGTTTATTTACTAGCTGTATTCCTAATCCCGGCCGCACATTTATCTCCATTATCTGCGGTCCTTTATTTTTATCAATTACAATATCAATTCCTAGATAATCCAAAGGGAAGACTTTTGCTGTTGCAATAGATATTTCCAGAATTTCTTTCCAATATGGAATTGGAACATCTTTTATTATAAAGTCACTGTCCGGATGGTGATCAAAATAATTTTTGCCATCATATACTTCTGTTAATGTTCCTTTGTCTAAATCTACTCCAATCCCAACTCCATTTTGATGAAGATTCGCTTTACCATCCGATCTATCGGTTGGCATTCTTAGCATTCCCATTAAAGGAGTATTCTTAAGAGTTATAATTCTAAAATCAGGTACACCTTGTGGGTATATTTTATGAAAAAACGGATGTGGCTCTATACATTCTTCAATCAAAACTCTATCATGAGAACCAAGAGAAAAGAATCCCATTATGGTAGCGGCAATATGTTGAAATATCTGCCGTTCAGTAATTATTTTTCCACTGCTGATCCAATTACCTACTGCATCTTTCTTAATAATTTTTATTCCTCCACCCCCGCAACCATTTGCCGGTTTTATTGCCATCGCGTCGTATTTCTTGCAAACCTCCCAAGCTTTTTTAATGTCGCTATTGTATTCTATTACGGCATATGTTTCTGCACAAGGAATATTATATTGATGTAAAATTTCTTTTGTTAATACTTTATCATCAGCAAGAGGATAGTGCTTTTTAGCATTATTAGGATAGATTAACTTAATATTCCTTTCGTTCAAGCCAATTACGTTAGACTTTCTTCGTTTTTTTATTTTCAGAATTGTTGACAACATAGTTTTTATATTTTTAAAATATTCAATTCTATCCTCATAGGATAAACCAAAAAGGTTGGGATACTGGTTACTATTGATCGATTAACTAAATAGTGGTTTGAAACGATAAAACTCTACCCATCTAATACCTATATATCTTCCTAGAAGTATTGCAGAAGAAATAATCAGTAGTATAATCTCCGGGAAAATTATTAGGATCGATGGTAATGCTTTCCAGGATAGTAATCCAAAGCAGATTGTCGTAGCTAACAAGGTTTGAAATAGCTTATCGATCGCCATTTTATAACCGTCCTCGACAGTTGCTCTCGAAAAGCGTTCTGCAGCTATTGTAAGAATAATAGTTGGAAAAAAGGTTAATGTTGTAAGCCAGGTTATCTTATACTTTAGTCCGATTGTCGTAGCTATAATCATTAACCCAACCATAATTGTCAAAGAAACTACTAGTTTAGGCGTATACAACAAGCCTATTTTATCAAAAGGATAAGAGATCAACCCCACTAATAAAATCAATCCAACAAATAGTATAATTCCCGATATAAAACCAATATGTAGCATAGAAAATGCGATCAAAACAGGAAGAAAAATCCCGAATGTCTTTACTCCTACTACATTTCTTAAAAAAGCTACTAATAAACCTCCTAAAGGTAATAACAGCAAAAGGTTTAATGATTTTTTTGGCATGATACCTCCTTCTACAAGTCCCCAAAGAGAAATCCCTGATAAGTTACGTATCTCTTCAGAATTCATCTTCAAGAAAGCAATATGATTTACTTCTTCTATTTGGTACGTATAATCAAACTGAATTCCAGGTGTATGGGTTATTAAGAATTCATCTCCCTGATAAATCTCTAAATAATTAGAAGGTATATATGCAAAGTGATTATTTAAGGTATCAAAAGGTATCCAAGTCTCATTAATCAGGACTTCTGCCCAGACGTGAGATGTTCTTTTATTAGAGTTTTCTGCGATGATTCCTCCTTTTATTCTAGCAGGATATCCCAGATTTCTTGATAAAGCTACAAATAGTCTACTCTTTCCGTTGCAGGACGCCTTGTTTTGTCGGATTGTAGTTAATGCATCCGTTAATGTAATAATTGGTGCAGAAGGAATACCGGATACATAATCAAAAATATTTTTAATAACTTCTTTATCATTTTTGGTTTCCCGAACAAGCCGTTTGGCTAATTCACTTATGGATTCATCATCCGATTGAATATTCAGTGTTGGTTCTAAGTATTTTTTATACGCATCAGGTATTGTAATAAATGTTTTAGGAATAATATAGTTTTTATCTTTTCCCTCAAAAATGAATTCGTAGTTTACAGAATGATATTGATTCTTATTTGTAGTATTCCAAATCGCTCTTATATTTTCATTCTCTTCTTCTTTTTTCTTGAAATGCAAAGCACTATCTTTTTGGGTATTTCCCTCAGAAATTCTTTGTCTGAAATTATTTTTAGGAATAAATGTTTTTACAAATGTGTTTTTGTCGCCTGACTTAAAAAAATAAGTATAATTCACCTTATACACTTCATCAGGATTAAAGTTATCATAGTTATTTATAATTGGTTTCAACTTAAATCCAATTGAGGTAATAGCTATAACAGTAATCAAGATAACCGTAATTCTAAGATTTGTTTTGGAATTCATAATGAGTTATTTTTGGCTGTATAACCGGACATAAGAAAAATACCCTACCCTGGATTAAAAAAAATATTTCCCCTATGAGTGTATCTCCCAAATCCGTATGCGATCAGCCTGTATTCAATGAGTTGTTCAAAGCGCATTCCAGGACTATTAGAAATCATATTTATTACAAATGTGGAGATCCGGATCAGGCAGAAGATATTATGCAAGAGGCTTTTATTCGATTATGGAATAATTGCAAAAAAATAATCTTAGAAAAAGCGAGGGCTTTTTTGTATAAAGCATCCACAAATTTATTTCTCAATCAGGTCGAGCATCAAAAAGTACGATTAGCATACAGTAAGTTGTCCCATAGAGACAGAAACCATGAATCCCCTGATTTTATATTAGAAGAAAAAGAGTTTATGATAAAGTTACAGAATGCAATAGCTGATCTTACCGAAGCACAACGAGAAGTATTTCTGTTAAATCGTATAGATAAAAAAACATACAATGAAATAGCTGAAATGCTAGGTATTTCGGTAAAAGCAGTAGAAAAAAGAATGCACAATGCGCTAAAGAAGTTAAGGAAAATCATAAAAAATATTTAAATAAGGTAGGGTATTTAGTATATCGCCGGTTATATGGCAAATAGCAATCCTAATTATTCGAAAAAACAACTACAAATTAAATGGCTGAGGACAAAAATCCATATTTGGCAAAATGGTTGAACGATGATTTAACTCCTCAAGAGCTAGAACAGTTTAAAAAGTCGGAAGAATTTGATGACTACGATAAAATTGTAAAAGGTCTTGAATACTTTGACGCTCCTTCATTTGACGAAGAAGCATCTCTTGCTGTTACTTTACAAAAACTGCAGGATCAGAAAAAAGGAAAAGTCATTCGTTTGAAACCTTTTATTTATGCGATTTCAGCTGCTGCATCCATTTTACTTATTATTGGATTGTTTTTTAATAAAGTTAGCCATACAGTGGACCTAGGGACACAGCTTTCAGTTATATTACCTGATGGAAGTACTGCTGATCTTAATGCAGGCTCAACTTTAACCTACAATCGTTTCTTTTGGTCTCAAAACAGAGAAGTACAACTAGACGGAGAAGCCTTGTTTAAAGTAGAAACAGGCAATAATTTCACGGTTATAACAGATTCCGGAAAAATAGAAGTGCTAGGAACTGTTTTTAATGTAAAATCGAGAAAAACCATTTTCGAAGTAGCCTGTTATGAAGGCAAAGTGAGTGTAGAAACTAATTCTAATCAACAACAAATAATTAAGAAAGGGGAAGCTGTTTCACTTAAAGACAACAAATTACATAAAACAAATATTTCTAGATCCGGACCATTATGGAAAAATGGAGAAAGCCTTTTTATAAGCATTCCTTTAAAAGAAGTTTTAGATGAATTAGAAAGGCAATATAACATCACTTTTATAAGAACCAATATTGATGAAAATAAGCTGTTTTCTGGAGGTTTCTTATATAACAATCTTGATCTTGCTTTAGAATCTGTACTCGTTCCAATGAATATAGAGTATGTTATTAATGGTCTAAGTGTAAAGTTATCTTATAAATAGTTTTGATAAGTGCCGAACGCGACTGATACAAACCATAAAGAACATAAAATTTTAATGTTACCTGTTATTTTATTTTAATGAAAAAAGCTGTTTTCCTACTATTCTTTTTAACCTATTCGATGCAGGCACAGGTAATGAAAAATTATAAAAAAGCGCCTTTGCATCAGGTACTTACCGAAATCGCTGAATCCTATGGATTAATTTTTTCTTTTAGTAATGATGTAGTAAAAGACAAAGTGATAACACTTTCACTTAACAATACTTCTCTTGATGAGATTTTGGTAACTTTAAGAACTCTAACCAATCTTACTTATAATAAAATATCTGACAGACAAGTAACCGTAAGCGCTCCTGATACAAAAACTTCTATATGTGGATATATTTTTGATGCCGATACTAATGGTCCACTATCCTATGCCTCTGTAGTAGTAAAAGAAACAAATGAAGGTGCTATTTCTGACGAAAACGGCTTTTTCCTTTTGGAAAAAATAGATAAGAATACTTCTATTACTATTCAGTATGTGGGATACACAGAAAAAACTGTTCCAGTAGCAACTTTCCAAAAATCAGTTTGTCAACGCATAAGACTTATAACAGAAAGCACTGCATTAGAAGAAGTACTTATCATAGAATATATTACTAAAGGGCTCGGGAAAAATATTGATGGATCTCTTGGTATTGTTAATGAAAATTTAGGAATTCTACCTGGTCAAATTGAGCCCGATATTTTTCAAAGTATGCAATTGATTCCTGGTATTAGTAGTCCTGATGAAACTGCAACAGGCATACAAATTAGAGGTGGTTCTCCTGATCAAAACTTAATTCTTTGGGATCATATAAAAATGTATAATACAGGACATTTTTTTGGGCTCATTTCAGCTTTTAATCCATACGTTGTTTCTGATACAAAAATCTTTAAAGGAGGCGCCGATCCTAAATATGGAGATAGAGTATCTGGAGTAATCGATATTTCTAGTGATACAGAAGTGCCTGAAAAATTTAATGGTGGAATGGGGTTTAATGGCACACATGCTGATCTTTTCCTAAAAACACCTATCTCAAATAAAGTAGGACTAGTTATCTCTGGGAGAAGAGCATATACGGATTACTTAGAAACTCCAACCTACTCTGCATATTTTGACAAAGTATTTCAAAATACTAAAATAACTGATGCATTAAATCCAATCGATCTAGAGGACGAAGATGAAATAGAAGAAGAAATATCGGATAACAACTTTTTTTTCTACGATACAAGTGTAAAATTAATTGCCGATATTTCTGAAAACGATAAAATTCTAGTAAGCGGAATATACACTAAAAATGATCTTGCTTTTGAAATAAATAACGAAGAAGATCTACTAACTGATGATCTTACTATACAAAATAAAGGGGCCAGTTTTTCTTGGATAGGCACAAAACTAGATCGTCTTCATTATGGTATTAAGGGATACTACTCTAATTATGACTCTGATTATAGTTTTACCGAGCGAGAGGAGATGGTAATAGAGGAACAATCTATTCGAAAAAACACTGTAGAAGATATTGGCTTTGACCTTGATCTGACATACGATATATACAAAAAACATTCAGTAACCATTGGTTATCAATTCTCTAACAATAAGGTGTTTTATAATATTACTAGAGATGGTGAATTCGAAACTCCAATTAATGAAACGGATCTTGTAAAAAACAATGCAAACTCAATCTACGCCAATTATAAATTTTCTTTTAAAAATAAGGGGTTAATCAATCTAGGGTTTCGAGCTTCTCATTATTCAGTGGTTGATCAGTTCTATACTGAACCAAGAATAAACATTGAGTATCCGATTACCAAAAACTTACGTGTAAAAGCTACTGGTGAGCTCAGATATCAACCCATAAGTCAATTGGTAGAATTCGAAGATACTCAGCTCCGGTTAGAAAACAGCTTATGGATCCACTCTAATAATGAAGAAATTCCATTATTAAAAAGCGCACAGTTTTCTGGTGGATTATTGTTCTCTAAAAATGATTGGAATTTTGAGATAGATGGATACTACAAAAATATTAATGGTCTAACCTCGCTTACTAATGGATTTAACAATATAAATAATGAATTTTCCACAGGTGAAAGTGATATCATGGGTTTAGATGTATTACTAAAGAAACGATTCAAAAATTTAAGAACCTGGATTGGATATACTTTTAATGATATCGACTATACGTTTCCTGAACTACAAGAGTCATCATTTCCAGGAAATAATGATATCACGCATAGTTTTAGATTTTCTAGTACGTTAGAAATTAAAAATTGGGAGTTCTCTTTAGGTTGGATCTGGAGATCAGGTGCTCCTTTTACAGATGCTGATCTTCTCAATGAAGATATAGAGTTTAGCACTCCTAATTCCAGAAATTTACCTGAATATCATCGTTTAGATGCCTCATTGATTTATCATTTTGATATTAATAAAAATAAAAAATGGAGAGGTCAAATCGGTGTCTCTTTACTCAATGTTTATGATCGACAAGTACCTATTTCAATACGTTATCAAGCAGATGAAAATGCTGATACAGAAAATGTGGAACTGGATGTAATCCGACAACAATCCTTAGGAATTACACCGAATATAACATTAAGGGTATATTTCTAAATCTGTCAATTAATTATTGGAGGCTATTTTCTAGATACTGCAAAATTTTGATTTAAAACATTATATTAGTCCAAACAAAATTATCAATGAATTACATAGATATCATTTTAGGCATATTGTTACTATGGGGATTAATCAAAGGGTTTAGCAAAGGTTTATTCGTTTCGCTAGCTTCTTTAGTTGCTTTGGTTGCTGGAATTTATATCGCTGTGCATTTTTCTCACCTTGTAGGAGGGTATATAGAGCAATATGTTGATTGGGGAGATGGAGCTATGAAACTTACTGCTTTCGCTATCACATTTATTGTTGTGGTAATCCTGATTTCTCTTGCCGGAAAATTATTGACTAAGATTGCAGATTTTGCCTCTTTAGGAATTCTTAATAAGCTTCTGGGAGCAGCTTTTGGAGTATTAAAATTTGCATTTATAGCCAGTGTCGTTATCATATTTGTAGATGCTGGAAATAGATCTCTAAATATAATTAAGCAAGAAACATTGGATTCGTCTATACTTTATTCTCCCGTAAAAAAGTTAGCACCAATGGTACTACCGAATATTTTAAAAAGTGAACGAAGCGATAATTCTGACACAACAGTTTAACCGTTTTTTGTCATCCAGAAACTATTTATCTCCAAGCTCATTTACATACTTTAAACAACTTGTAAAGTCATAAAAAATACTCGTTTCGGAAATAAAATAAGGTATGATGTCAATATGCTCCATCATGTATCTTGTTTGTTTTCAATAAGATATTGATATTCTTCTTTTTAATACCTAAAAGCACCTCTTGCATAGCATATAGTCCTGTTCAATTTATATATAGCACTCATCCTAATCTCATAACGACAACAGATGCGGTTTCTAGTTTTATACTGAACAATGATAACAAAACTATTAGAACCAAAGTAAAAAGGCCTAAATCATAATGAATCAGGCCTTTTTTAAAAATTGTCAACCTATTTTAGGCAGACTCAAGTTTTAGCATTTCTAGCCTTCGAAAAAGGCTACACTACCGTCGTTAATATCATACATACCGCCTATAATGAGTATTTCTTTATTGTCTTCCATTTCTTTTAGCACACCACTCTCTTTACGAATATTATCGATTGTCATATGTACATTTTTAACAGCTACTTCATTAACAAACTCGATATTCTTAGAATTTCTTAAGGATTCATCTGATGGCTCACTTACTGCTGCTACTGCTGGCTTTATTTTACTTAATAAAGCGGTAAGGTTTCCTAGTTTTGCATCATCACATGCTCCTTTTACAGCTCCACAAGCAGTATGGCCTAAAACCAATACTAATTTAGTTCCTGCTAGTTTGCAAGCAAACTCCATACTCCCCAGGATATCTTCATTCACAAAATTACCCGCTACTCTCGCACTAAAAATATCTCCTATACCTTGATCAAAAATTAATTCTGAAGATACTCTAGAATCAATACAACTTAAAATTGTTGCAAACGGAAACTGACCACTTTTAGTGTCTTTTACCTGATCCAAAAGATCACGATCAGCCATATGCTTCTTCTGGAATCTTTGGTTTCCTTCTTTCAACAATTGTAGTGCTATTTGAGGAGTAATCGCCGCTTGTGTTTCTTTAGTATGTGCTTTCATTACGATATTAATTTTGGTTTGTTTTTAAAAAACTCGGTATAACTCTTTAAGTTCGTTTCGATACCTCGTTCTGAAATTAATTTAACGGATATATTTCTATTTTTCGCTTTTAACGCAAAATCATCTAAAATTTCAAGTATATCTTGATCTAAATATTTTGTATTACTAACATCTAATTCTAAATGCGAGTTTTCAGGTAGATTATCTAACTCTTTTAAAATCGCTCCTTTATTAAAAAAGGTTACCTCTTCTGCTAATGTCATTTTAACTTTACCATCTGTAGGGTCTTCATTTTCTTTATGTAGAAAGTGTGAATTCTGGAAACTTTTAAACAGTACAATCACGATTCCTACAATGAGTCCAATACCAATTCCCCATAATAAATCTTTAAATACGATTATAAGAACTGTTACTATAAACGGAACAAACTGTTTCCAACCAGCCCGCCATAATGCTTTAAAAGTTGATGGTTTTGCCAGTTTAAATCCAACTATAAAGAGTATTGCTGCTAATACTGATAACGGAATATAGTTTAGCACTTGTGGTATAAAGTATACCGAAATAAGTAGCAAAAAACCATGTATTATCGCACTGGCTTTTGTTTTACCACCCGACTGAATATTCGCTGAACTACGAACGATTACTTGTGTAATTGGCAGCCCTCCAATAAAACCCGAAATCATATTACCAGTTCCCTGAGCAAACAATTCACGGTTGGTAGGTGTGACTCTTTTTTCAGGATCAAGCTTATCTGTGGCTTCTACACAAAGTAATGTTTCAAGACTTGCCACTAAAGCTATGGTAAATGCAGTAACCCATACTTCTGATTGTCCGATAGCTGAAAAATTAGGGAAACTAAATTGACCGATGAAATCTTGAAAGCTATCCGGTACAGGTACTGATACTAAATGTTGATTAACAAGTTCTAAATTTGATCCTTTGGTTAAAAAATAAAAAACAATACCAACTACAACTGCTACTAATGGACCTTGAATAAGTTGAAATATTTTGCTCTTTTTCCCTAAAACGTTACTCCATAATATCAAAATTCCCATTGCAATTAACGCTACAATTGTAGCTCCTTGATCTACATTCCCGCTTATTACAGCATTGATTGCCTTAAGCAGCTCCGTAAACGTATTCTCTCCGTCTATTTGAAGAAACGCAAAGTCTCCTTCTGGATTTTTGTCAAGACCAAAAAAATATGGTATTTGTTTTAAAATGATAATAATTCCGATTCCCGTAAGCATCCCTTTTATGACTGATGAAGGAAAAAAGTACCCAATTATACCTAATCTTAAAACACCGAATATTATTTGAATGGCACCAGCCAACACAACGGCAACTAGAAAATTCTCAAAACCAAGAGAAGCTACAGACGCTGCTACAATAGCAGCAAGACCAGCGGCAGGACCACTTACCCCTATATAAGAACCACTAATAATTCCAACGATAATACCACCTATAATACCAGCAATTAAACCTGAAAATAAATTAGCAGCACCAACACCACTTGCCAGCGCGATTCCTAAACATAGTGGTAGTGCTACAAAAAACACTACCACACTTGCAGGGAGATCACTTTTTATATTTTTAAATATACTCATAAATAAATTTTTGATAATTAAGTTAAGCCACCATACAGGCAGTTGAAATTTGGAATGATTTCGAAATAAATCAGAGAGACTGTTTTCTGTTCAATGAAATAAATAGAAAAATTAGTAGATAAGTTTATGAATACTCTGGTGGAGGTGTCTTATACTCGAGATATACTGAGTTATTGTTAAAATAAAACTCAGGATAATCTTTCAAAACTAAAAAAGACATCCGTGTACCTCTAATGTAGGAATCTTGCGATATTTTATCTTTCTCTTTTAGGTCTTCTTTTTCTGAACTGTCTTTTTCATTGGACTCAGATTTTTCTTCAGTATCATCTATAGAATACACAACAGAGGCAATATCCCCCTGATAAAAATCTAACAATTGCATACCATAATTCCCCATGCTCAAAAGAAAACCTGAGATAATCAAAAATCTAGATATTTTAATTTTTATGGAACGCATAAAATTTTTTAATGGGTTATAAAAATAATAGTAATACTTTCAAAATTTGTTAAATGAATTGTAAAATTGATTAACCTAGCCCTTATTTATAAACACATAAAAATAATTGAATTCACAACACCAGGAGAATTTAACTTTTACGCTTCTTTTTTCTCCGAAAAAACGAGAACCTCAATTGCTTTCCTTTTTGGCTGGGAATAAGGTTTCTTATAGGAAAACTACAAACGATTTACCTTATTATTATGGCTTTGGCTCTGATTTCATTGTAAGCTATAAGAAGTAAAGTATGGTTGCGAAAATTTAGATATAGCCCATTAGAATATTTTTAATGAACGCTACCAAACGTAAGATTCAAGTTTTTAGAAAATAAATTCTATAGTTCTTTCAGATCTGTCCCAGGAATCCACCCTATTTTTCCATCCGCAAGCTTAATTTTTTTCCAGTCATTTACCGTTTCGGTTACTTTGACCTTTGTTCCTTCGTGAAGCACAAATACTTCTTCACTACGTAAATTAGGTTCACTTTTTATAGTACTTTCCTGAGCAAAAATAATAGCATATTGATTATTCTCTATAAAGTTATACTGTTTAAATGCAAAGAAAACTCCAAATAAACCAATAATTAATAAAACCCAAGATCCCAGAAAAAACAATCGTTTCTTAGAAGATATTCTGGCTGAATAGTACAATATAAATAATACTACAAAGAGAACTACACAAAACACAGAAATCCAAGCCCAAATATCGAAACTAAACATATTTGTAAAACCATTAATAGTTCTAGAAATTACTCCTTCTGGTATTACATCAATTGCATCAATAGTAGCATTATTAGCAAAAGTAAGATTGTTCTTGATATCCTCATCATTAGGAGCCAGTTCTAAGGCTTTTTCATAATAATAAATACTTGAGCCTATATTACTCAACTTATAATTAGCATTTCCTAAATTATAATATAACTCAGCAGATTCATGACCACTATCTATAATAGATTTATATGCATCAATGGCTTCCTGATATTGTTCTTGATTATAAAAAGTATTTGCTTTTTCGAATATATCATTATTCTGAGCTGTACTTATCATACTACTCATTAGAAAAACAACTATTACTACTAAATTCCTCACTACTTTCAATATTTATAATTGTTTATCAATTGCTGCTATTACTCTGGATGCTTTATCATAATCCTGTTGCATAGCCGAAGTTGATGATGGAGTATATCTGGCGAACTCACAACTTTCTAATAAAGCAATAAATTCTATCGAAGTTGTGTCCTCTACTTCTCTCTCTTTCAGTAATCGCTGGATACGATCTTTACTCATATCACTAGTCTGAATATGGAGCTTTGCTTTTAAATAATTGTGCAAAGCCCGTTCCATTGCTATATAAAATTCCTTCTGGCTTCCTAAGTTCTTTTTAGCTTCTGATAAATATTTTCTTGCTAGTTTATCCGCCTTCCTAACTCTATTACCACTCACATCACTTAATCTTTCTTCTCTCTTTTTACCAAAAAATAAGAATAATGGAATTGCTAATAATGGCGCTGTCAATGCTATCCAATATCCTGTAGATTTAAAGAAGTATTTTTTCTCTATTGGTTGCAGATTCGCATTAAGTTTTAAAAACCTAAATTGACTTCCAGTTTGGGTTACTATTTTTTTAGTAGTTCCCGAAGCTTCAGAATTAGTAACTATACTACCACTATCAGGGCCATTCTTTACATTGATCACAATTTCTTTTGATGTAATCCTCTTATACGTTTCGGTTTTTAGATCAAAATAAGAAAATGAAACTGGAGGGATTGGATATGTTCCTTTAAATTGTGGTACCAGCGTATAAGAATCCGAGATATTTCCTGCCATACCAGCAAGATTTGTTCGAACCCGCTCATTGTGCTCTGGCTCATATTGTTCTAATCCATTTGGCACGTTTAATTTTGGTAAATCAAAAAGTTTTAGATTTCCACTACCAGAAACCGACACTTTGGTTTCTAATGATTCTGTGGCATCAAGTTCTGTTTTATTTGGAATAACTTTAAAATCGAAAGATCCAACAGCTCCTGTAAAATCATCCGGTTTACCTTGCTCAGGAAGAGGTTTTACATTGATTGTTCTTGTCCCTGCAGCTACTGTTTTATTTACTGTAGAGTACAATTTTCCTCCAAAAATATCACGACGATTTGTGGGCACATCCACTGCGATAGATAATGTAAGAGGTTCAATCTCTAGCTTCCCTGTTTTTTGTGGGTATAGTACAGTCTTACCACAAACCACAAAATTATAAGGTTCTCCTTTAAACTCTCCTCTTTCTACTTTTAGCTGACCAATTTTAATAGCTTGACTCCAAAAATCACTATATTTTGGATTATCTATCTCTCTTAGGTTACTAATCTGTATTCTTGGACTAACATACAGCTTATATATTACCGTAATAGCTTCATTAAGGTATGGATTCGATTTAGAAACTTCCGCGACTAAGTGTAAATTCTCACTAGCCACATAATCTGCATTGTTTCCGTCTTTTGGTTTTTGAACCGCTGCAGTTACCTGAACTTTTACGGGTAATGTCTTATAGGTCTGTCCATCAATTTCTATAGTTGCTTGTCCAATTGTAAAATTTCCTCTCTTGGTAGGAGAAAGGAAATAACTAAATGTCTTAGCGTATGATCTTTTACCATTAATCCAAGAATTACTTATAGATTGATTAGGTCCTCCAACAACGGTAAATCCATTAAAACTAGGTTGTGTAAAGTTATCGCCGTCTTGATTCATCTCAAAATCTACACGCAATCTTTCATTAATACCTAGTTTTTTCTTACTCACCTTAGCTTCAAACTTAACTTGAGCCACACTCATCTGAGTTATTGCTAAAAATAGTGTTAGAAAAATTAACTTTAGTTTCATCTGTTTTTTATTACCAGTCTTTCTCGGTTTTTGTTTTTGCTCCTTTTGCTTTTTTAGCATTTATCTTATCCTGCACCTTCTTTTCTTCATTATTCATAGCTTCTAATAAACTTTTTACTTGCTGAGGAGATAACTGCCCCTGAACTTGCTGAGGCTGTTTCTTTTCTTCTTCAGGTTTTCCATCACCCTCTTTTTTATCTTCTTTTTTATCTTTTCCTTCATCTTTTGGATCTCCCTTCTCATCTTTCTCGTCTTCTCCTTTTTGATCCTTTTTATCTTCTCCTTCATCTCCTTTTTTCTCCTTATCGTCTTCTCCTTCTTTTTTGTCTTCTTTATTCTCCCCTTCCTGATCCTTATTATCTTTATTTTTGTCTTTATCTTTATTTTCGTCCTTATTATCCTTATCGCCTCCTTTATCTTCGTTTTTTTGTTTTTCTAATAACTGTTTTGCCAATGCCAGATTATATCTAGTCTCGTCATCTTTAGGATTATTTCGCAAAGCATTTTTATAAGCTTCTACAGCTTCTTTATACTTTTTTTGTTCCATATAGGTATTTCCCTGATTATGGAATGCTTTGTGCTTTTCGGTTTTGGATTCGGCGATTTTTACAGCTTCTGTATATCGCTGTGTAGCCTCATCATATTTTTCGGTATTATAATATGCATTGGCTAAATTATATTTTGCTTTAGCATCTACCGGGTTCTTAGAAATTGCTTTTCTATACTCTCCTTCAGCCTTTGGGAAATTACCATCCTTAACCAGTACTTCATTACCTGTAGCTGTAAGTCGGTCTGCTTCTGCTATAATTTCTGCTCTATCTTCTTCTTCCTGCGAAAAACCAATTCCGAATTGGAAACACAACAATATGATTAGTAAATTCTTCATAACGTCTTTATTTTTTTAATCATTGACAACACTTTGACAAGTCTCGTGCGGCAGTTCAGTTTGAGAACATTCTATTGCTCATTAAACAGATTTAATTTTTTAACCCAAGATGTTTTTCTTTCTAATAAGAAAATATCTAAAAATAATAATAATAAACCAGCTCCCAAGAACCACTGAAATTGATCTTTGAAATCTGCGAACTGCTTGGCTTCAAATTCTTTCTTGTCCATGCCTTGCAATAACTCCGTAACATTCTCGACTACCGCATTGGTACTAGTACCATCAATGTATGTGCCATTTGCTTGATTGGCAATTTCCTGTAAAATTGTCGTATTTAATTTCGTAATTACAGTTTCACCTTGACTATTTTTCTTATACGTCTGCACAATTCCGTTACGCTTAATCGGAATTGGACCTCCTTTTGTAGTCCCAACACCTATAGTAAATATTTTAATACCTTCTTCTGCAGCAGCTTCTGCCATAGACTCTACATTTCCTTCATGATCCTCTCCATCACTTATAATAAACATAACCCGATTGGTTTGCTCTTCGTCATCATAATATGTTTTTGCTAATTCTATAGCTTCATTAATAGCTGTTCCCTGCGAAGAGAGCATGTCTGTATTCATTGATTGCAAAAACATTTTAGCAGATCCATAATCTGTTGTAATTGGTAATTGCGGAAATGCACTAGCAGCATATGCTATAATACCCACACGATCACTTGCCAAATTATTAATAATTTGAGTCACCAATTGTTTAGATTTCTCTAATCGATTAGGGGCAATATCTTCTGCTAACATACTTTTAGATACGTCAATAGCAAATACAACATCTACACCTTCTCGTTTTACGGTTTCCAATTTAGTCCCAACTTTGGGATTGACCAAAGCCATAATGAAGCATGCTAACGCCAAACTAATAATGACTACTTTAAGTACTGATTTAAAAACTGATTGGTTTGGACTTAGTTTTTTCAATAACTCTTTATCAGCAAACTTTTTCTGAGTCGCTTTTTTCCAAATTAAAACACCTAGAAATAATAGGATTAGTATTGGTATCACCAATAACAACCAAAAATATATTTTTTCTTCTAGTAAGTACATTTTTTTTAATTCTTAGTCTACAGTTTACTTCTGTAATTTAAAATACACATTCGTGATGCTTTAGAACACTTAGACAAGCTCAGTGTGATAACTCAGTGTGACACCCTAGCATGACAGTTCCGTGTAACATTTCTTCAATTTTTTATTTTTAACGCCAGAGCATCTATTTTCTCTTTTACTTCTACAGAAAGTTCTTTACCCTTAATCCACGCATGAACATCTCCTAAATAATCCATTCCTAAATATGCTGCACTTCGAGAAAAGGGAAGATGAAACTCATCAGCTCTATCATCATCATTACTACAACTTATCATTGCCATCTCTTTTCCTCTCAGCATCCTTCCGAAATCTTTCTCTTTATACAAATAATCAGAAATTCTATCTAAAAACACTTTCATTATTCCACTCATTGTATACCAATATACTGGTGTGGCTAATACTATTGTTTGATAATTCTGAACAATATTTTTGAAAATTACTTCAGAATCATCTTCATTTTTAAACTCATAATCAAAGTAGTTTATTTCTCTTTGGTTCAAATCCACTACATCAAAACCTGTCACATCTTTTAGATAGGAGACAACTGTATTTGTATCTCCATCACTTCTGGAACTTCCTTGAATTATGATTCCTTTTTTCAAATAAATATTCTTTCTCAGACTTCACAGGTTTTAAAAACCCGTAAGGTCTTATTACGTATTATATAAAACTTCTAAATATGGTAAATCTTAATAAGAATTCTACCAATAATAACAAACCAGCTAACAATACCAATGGCCTGAATTTTTCTTCGTAATTATAGAATTTAAATTCCTCCACATCGGTTTTTTCTAGCTTATCTATTTCTTCATATATCTGCTCTAACTTTTTATTGTTAGTCGCTCTAAAATATTTTCCTTTGGTAACCTTGGCAATTTCTTTTAAAAGTTCCTCATCTATCTCTACTTTTACATTTCCATATTGAAATGATCCATTAGGCCTAACGGCAACAGGAGCTAGTGCCATACCATTGGTTCCAATACCTATAGTATATGTTTTGATACCATATTCTACTGCTAATTCTGATGCAATTTTAGGATCAATAAAGCCTGAATTATTAGAGCCATCAGTTAATAGAATAATCACTTTACTTTTTGCTTTACTATCTTTTAATCTATTCACAGAGGTAGCAAGTCCCATACCGATAGCAGTTCCGTTTTCTAATAGATTATTATATTCAATTTCTTTCATTGCACTAAGTACAATCGCTTTATCACTTGTTATTGGTGTTTTTGTAAAACTTTCTGCAGCATACAGAACTAAACCAATCCTATCATTGGGCCTTCCCTGAATAAACTCTGCAGCAACATCTTTTAAAGCCTCTAAACGGTTGGGTCTTAAATCTCTGGCAAGCATACTGGCAGATACATCAATTGCCATGACAATATCAATTCCTCTAGTTGTTTTCGTTTTAGTTGAAACATCAACCGTTCTGGGTCTAGCCATAGCGGTAATTATGAGTGCTAAAGCAATTAATCTCGCTAAAAGCAATAATGGCTTAAGTTTAGCCAACCAACTTCCAGAAACTTTAAATCCTTTGATACTAGAAATTTTAAGTTCTGCCTGCTGCTTATTTCGTTTCCAAATATAGTAGGCAATGGCTAATGGCAGTATTAAAAACAACCAAAAAAACTGTGGATTCTCAAATGTGAAATTTTCAAACATAGTTATTTGGCATTTTTAAGTTCTACTGAGTTAATAATGCGCTGGGCAACATCTTTAGCATATCGGTCTTCTTTATCATACACTACCATAATCTGCTGAAAACCTCCACTTTCTGCAAAATTGAGCATCAAATAGTCGCTTTTTTGTTCCTTCTTAGTTACTGTATTCATTACTTCTAGACTTCCGAAGACTTTTATTCCCTTAGCTCCTGCTAATGTTTCGTATTCTTCATCTTTAACCGTAATATTCTTAGCTCCCTGAGATTCAAAATTACCTACAACACCTTCTACTACTTTATTAAGATCTACCTCTGTTTTTTGATTATACTGTATTGTAGAGACCGTGATATAAAAGTTTCCTATTAAGCTTCCATAAACAAAAGTCTCATTTCCTTTAAGAATTTGTTTTTGCTCTTCAGTAAGTTGAAAATTATTCCTAATTAACACCTTGGGCGTAGAAATGGTAACTGGTGGAGAACCATAAGCACTACTAATCCACTCTGTTTCGGCTAACTCCTTAGTTGGATGTCCTAGAAGCGAATCTTTTACAGCGTCATAGCCTTTAACTATAATAAAAATAGTTAATGTAATTGCTATTACGCCAATACCCGCTAAACTTCCAAATATTATCTTTCTTCTTAATTTTTTCTCTGCTACTGTTTTTCGATATTCTTCATCTGCTAATAACTCTTCCTCCGTTGGTTCTGGAATTGCATTTTTAGTCTCGTTAATTACACGTTCAATAACATTTCTGTCTGCCTTTGCAGTTCCAATATCCGGTTTAGATTTAGCAAACTTGGCCATGTCTGCAGTTTTTAATACAGACTTCAACTCTTCAATGGTTTGTTTATCAAGATTTAAAGCTCCAGTTTTTATTTCCTCATCAAGACGAGCAATCAATTCGTCTGTGGTACTCTCCATCGCATGATCATATACTTCTTCATCAATATATTTACGAGCAGTATCACTTAATTGCGAATAGTACTCTTTATGAGAATCTTGCTCTAATAAATGCGATTCATCTATTCGCTGAAGGGCTAAAATTGCTCTCTCATAAGGTGGCAATTCATTTTCTTTGGCTTCTTTTCGTTTCTTCCTTCTTAAAAGAAAGAAAGCGATCAATCCGATTAATAATATTGGGATGATTATCCACCAAATATATTTTTTCCAATTAAAAAAAGAAGCATCTACATCTACCAATGGCTTGATCTCATACATCTTTTGTTTTGTAGTATCTACCAATACATCTCGTACTTCTACTTTCAGAGAATCCGTGAAAAAAACTTGATCTCCTATCATCACTTTCTGTCTTGGAATCGTGTAAGACCCTGAATCAAATTGCGTTAATGCATACTCCTTAATTAAACTGAATCTATTACCACTCTTAGTAGTATCAGTTTTATAGGATTCTATTACTTCTAGCGGTGAAAACGTCTGTCCTTCTGGAAAAATAACTATTTGAGTAGAATCTGCCTCTACCAGCATTTTATACCTAATTTCTTCTCCAATCTGAATGGAGGTAGAATCAATACCCGCAGAAACCTGAGCAGAAATATTTCCCGATAAAACCAGTAAGAAACATATAATTAACATTCCTCTAACCTCCTTCAAAGAGGGAACAAAGTGTCTTTCGTTTATGATTGGTAATTTGTAATTCTTCATTCTTAATGGTCGCCTATCCTCTTCGTTTAAAATATCCTAACAACTTTTTTACATAACTTTCGTCCACACGACTGCTCAATGATCCCGCTCCACTTCTGGTAAAACTATCTCTAAAATAATCTATGCGTTCCTGATAGTACTTAGCATAGTTCACTCTCATTTTCTTAGAACCCGTATTTACCAATAGTAACTCTCCTGTTTCCTCATCTTCCATCTGCACCATTCCTAAATTCGGAATTTCTTCTTCTCTTCGATCATAGACTCTAATCCCGGTAACATCGTGTTTTCCACCCACAATCTTAAGCGTTTGCTGATAATCATCCGTAATGAAATCAGAAAGTATAAAAACTATCGCTTTTTTCTTCATCACGTTAGATAAAAACTTCAATGCTTCGGTAATATTTGTTTTTTTACTTTTCGGTTCGTGTTCTAAAAGTTCCCTAATAATCCTAAGCACGTGAGATCTTCCTTTCTTTGGCGGAATAAAAAGTTCAATATCATCTGTAAATAAGATCAATCCAATTTTATCATTATTCTGCGTAGCTGAAAAAGCTAAAGTTGCGGCAATCTCTGTTATAATTTCTTTTTTGAACTGCTGTTTGGTTCCAAACAATTGTGATCCAGAAACGTCCACCATCAACATCATTGTCAATTCCCGTTCCTCTTCAAAAACTTTGATATAAGGCTCGTTATATCGAGCGGTGACATTCCAATCTATATTACGAACATCGTCTCCGAATTGATATTGACGAACTTCGCTAAAGGTCATACCACGCCCTTTGAAGGTAGAGTGATATTCTCCTCCAAATATATGATCGCTCAAGCGCCTGGTCTTGATCTCAATTTTTCGAACTTTTTTTAGTAACTCTTTGGTATCCATGTACTCGCCTTTTGGCTCGTTAGTATTAAGTTAGTAGTACAAAGATGTAATGCCTGGCAACTTACACCTATGACTTTACACCCATGCGAAGCATCTACTATGGTACTTCAATCTCGTTTACAATCTTATTAATTATATCTACTGAAGTTACATTTTCGGCCTCGGCCTCATATGTAATACCAATACGATGACGTAATACGTCATGTACTACAGCACGAACATCTTCTGGAATAACATATCCTCTTCTTTTTATAAAAGCAAAACACTTAGCGGCTGTGGCCATATTAATACTTCCCCTTGGAGAAGCACCAAAATTAATTAACGGTTTCAATTCTTCTAGACCGTATTTTTCAGGGAAACGAGTCGCAAAAATAATATCAAGAATATATTTCTCAATTTTTTCGTCCATGTAAACCTCTCTTACAGCTTTCTGAGCATTAATAATCTGTTCCACAGAAACTACCGGATTTACTTTTTCGAAAGATCCTTTTAGATTTGCACGAACGATTAATTGTTCATCCTCTAATTTAGGGTAATCAATCACTGTTTTTAGCATAAAACGGTCTACCTGTGCCTCCGGTAGTGGATATGTTCCTTCTTGCTCTACTGGATTCATAGTTGCCATTACCAAAAATGGTTTATCTAAAACAAACGTTTCATCACCAATAGTAACTTGTTTTTCCTGCATGGCTTCAAGTAAAGCACTTTGTACCTTTGCAGGAGCACGGTTGATCTCATCCGCTAATACGAAATTGGCGAAAATAGGACCTTTCTTAATAGAAAAATCATTTTCTTTCATATTAAAGATTAATGTACCTGTTACATCTGCAGGTAATAAGTCTGGCGTAAACTGGATACGACTAAAACTACCGTGAACAGCCTTAGACAATGTATTAATCGCTAACGTCTTTGCTAGTCCGGGAACACCTTCTAATAAAATATGCCCTTGTCCAAGCAATCCTATCAGTAAACGTTCTACCATATGTTTCTGGCCAACGATTACCTTATTAATCTCTAAAGTAAGTAAATCTACAAATGCAGATTCTCTCTGTATTTTCTCATTGATTGAAGCAATATCAACAGAACTATTTTCTTCCATCTATTCTTTTTTTTAAAGCCGTGAATTTACCATTCATGTTTCAGCATTGCAAATTGTTAAAATATTTTTCTTTTCGTTGTTAATTATAGGTTAAATGTATGCCTTATAAATACGCTTACGCCCAAATTTTACAGTATATTTAGATCTTTTTACTGATAAAAACGGACGTAACGATTTTCATCGGCTTTCGCGATGATGTTTCTAAAGGACGAATGCTTTTTTAAAGTGTTGCAAAAAACTAAATGAAAAAGTAATCTCTTTTCTCATATGTAATAGTCGCGATATTCTTTATTTCTGCTTTTGAAACATTTAGAAATTGAAAATACCAACCTTTGTTTGTGTATTTAACTATTGGATTTGAATTTATTTTAGTAAAAATATTTAAAAGAAAAAACGTTTAACCTCAAGACAATGAAAACAGCACTAATAACTGGGGCGACTAGTGGAATTGGAAAGTCAACTGCCTATGAATTTGCTAAACACGGCATCAATCTTATACTTTGTGGAAGAAGACAAGAACGTCTCCAAAAATTACAAACTGCATTAAGTAAAAAAGTAAGAGTACATATACTCTGCTTTGATGTTCGGGATAAAGAAGGTGTTTTTAACAGTATTGGCGAACTTCCAGAAGAATTTAGTTCTATAGACATATTGGTTAATAATGCTGGTAATGCTCACGGTCTTGATCCTATCCAGACAGGAAACCTAGATGATTGGGATGCTATGTTAGATATCAATGTAAAAGGATTGTTGTATGTTTCTAAAGCGGTAATCCCAAAAATGATTTCACAAAAATCTGGTCATATTATTAATATTGGTTCCATAGCCGGCAAAGAAGTATACCCTAACGGAAACGTATACTGTGCCAGTAAACACGCAGTAGATGCAATTAATAAGGGAATGCAAATAGATCTTAATCAATATGGAATACGCGTAGGAGCAATTCATCCAGGATTGGTAGAAACAGAATTTAGCAATGTACGATTCAAAGGTGATGATAAAAAGGCAGATACCGTCTATAATGGTTTCGATCCTCTAAGACCAGAAGATATTGCGGACATTATCGTTTTTGTAGTCACTAGACCTTATCACGTAAATATTGCAGATCTAGTGGTTTTCCCAACAGCGCAAGCCAACAGCACCATTATAAATAAAAGTTCATAATTTCTTTATTACTAACACATTGCATACCGAATAAAAATTCCTAAGTTTATATGGGAAAAAGAATGTATTGCTATTTGTAAAAGGAATGATTAATAAACGTCTTTTAATAAAAAATCTTTTAGCACATAATGACGAGAATAGTTTTTATGATAAGAAACGTAAGCTCAATATTGGCGAAAAAGAAGGAAAAGCTAAATTCCTTAAACACATATGTGCGCTTTCTAATTCTAATCCGAAAAACAATTCATATATCGTTATCGGAGTCGAAGATGAAGATAATCAGATTATAGGTGTAGACTTTTTTGATGATAGTAAAATCCAAAACCTAGTTAATGCTTATCTTTCTAACCCTCCTTTAGTTACCTACGAAAACATCCCCTTTCCTCATTTACCAAGTGATAAGGTGGTAGGATTGGTTTCCATACGTTCTCAAGAAGGAAAGCTGTGTTCTCTGCGCAAAAATATCTGGAAATACTATGGAGGCGCAGTATTTTTTAGAGATGGTAGCATCAGTATGCCGAAAGTGTTTGATATTAAAATCAAAGATGTAAATTCTGAAATCGTAGAATCTATAGAAAGTCATGCGCAAAACAATATCGAATTGACGCTAGATGGTGTTTTTGATTTCATGAATTCTAGAAAAGATTATAACCCAAATTACAAAGTTTTTAAAGAATATTTTGTCGTTTGTTGGTCTGCAAAAGAGAAGCGTATAAAGAATGAAACATATTACTCAAGAGTAGATATTGCATTGATTAATGAACAGGTAAAGTTATTTTACTCACAATTTGATGAAGTTAGCATTTCAATTACTGATGAAGAATTTAAAATTATAGAATATGTGCAACTTGGCTTACAAGACACATTTGATTATTACCCTTTAGAAGAGGTTACAATCAAGTTTAAAAACAATGTAAGTTACGATATAGAAAGTAAGCTACTGTTCGAACCTCCGCAATTTGAGCGAAAAACCTTATTTCATTTATACAACAGTAATAATTCGTTAATAGAGAAATTAAAAAAGAAAATGTCGTTAACAAAAAACGAACAAAAAGATCTATTAAACCTACCTGTGACCTATCTTTTATGTTATTTCAATGATTTTAACGAGGCAAAAGATAAATTAGAAGAAGCAAAACCGTATCTAAAGAATTATTCTGATGAAAAGGTTTATATTCTATATAAAGAAAGTATGCGAATCTTAAGAAAAGTAAGGTATAATTAAATAGAATTATACTTCGCAAAATAAATAAGAGGAAGAAGAAATGCCTCCCTCTTATTTATTAGAAAACTTTTATTACTGTTGTAACAAATCAAAAATTTGTTTAGGATATGGACTATCAAACATAGCTCCATGTCCCCCTGAATTAATCTCTATTACCTTGGACATTCTATCATTAAGAAATGTTGTTTCTGTTGTTAACAATACTCCTGTTTGAAAATCATCTTTAGCATACACATAAATTACATTAGATAAATCCTGTGTTGTAATCTTTGAGGAAAAACGCTCACTACCTATTGCTCCTAAAAATGAAAAAACAGATGGGCAAGATTGTTTTATGTCATTATAATCTTCTAAAAGTTCTGCTCTATCTTCTTCTTTTGGTGTTGTCCCATTTAAAAAGTAATACGGTCTTCCTTGCAAAAAATTATCGGGAACTTCTGGTTGCATTTCTAAACGAGCAGCCATAATCACAAATTTATCTGCAGTAGTATTTCCTTTTTCAGCAATATACTTTGTAACTAAAAACCCTCCAAAAGAATGCCCCATTACATATACAGTCTTTCCTTCAGACTTAAAGTTCTTAATAACTCTATCCAACATCTCTACACTAACCTTATTTTCTAAATCAGCTTGTTCCTTTTTCAACGTTTCATTGGTACATATACTATTATTAAAAGTAAGTGCTTGGTGCATATATACTCTGTAATAATCCTTGAATAAATTGTTAAAATCCGAAGGAAAACTACCATTAAGTTCAAAATATTCATCATCTAGCTCTTTATCTGGCCCTCCCTGTTCATAGATAATTACTGTATTAGCACTCTCGTTACCTTTAGCTATAAACAATTTGGTAATATCATCAGGTATTGTGGTAAGTGCATCTTCGAGATTTGACTCGATTAATCTTGGCGTATCATCATCGTTGCTACAAGCAAAGGTTACTAGCGCAATAACAACAAGTTGAACTAAAAATTTATTTTTCATGTTTAAGTAAGTTTTTGATAAAGTCATCTTGACTTTCTTTATTTATAATACTTTTCCTTAAACACTTAAGCTTCAAAACACCCTAAGGAAAATTTAAAATATTTATACAATCAACAATTTTATCTAATTCAATTAGTTGATAATCAAAATTTTAAGTGGTTTTAGTAAAAAAGCACAACCTAACAACATCGTAATCGTGCTTAAAACTTTGTAAAATAGTATCTTCAAAACCTATTAAAATAAATGCAGATGAACAGAACTCTTGTTATTGGAGATATGCACGGAGCTCTAAAAGCTCTCCAACAATTAACTGAAAAAGCAAAAATTACCACTGATGATACCTTAATTTTTTTAGGTGATTATGTAGATGGGTGGAGTGATAGTGCCCAGCTTGTTTCTTTTCTTATAGAATTACAAAAAACATATAATTGCATCTTTATTAGAGGTAATCACGACGAGCTCTGTTACACTTGGTTAACGGAGAAAAAATACAATCCAGAATGGATGAAACATGGAGGTCAGGCTACTATCGACTCTTACGATAAATTATCAAAACAAGAGATTGATATTCATCTGGGGTTTTATGAAAATCTCACTAACTATTTCATAGATGACCATAACCGCCTGTTTCTTCATGCAGGTTTTACAAACCTTCATGGACCTCATCGAGAATATTTCAGTAAACTATTTTATTGGGATCGAACCTTATGGGAAACGGCTTTATCAATAGACCCAAAACTTAAAAAAACAGATCTTACTTATCCCAAAAGGCTTTTACTTTTTGATGAAATCTACATTGGTCATACTCCCGTTACCAGAATTAACAAAACTACACCTGTGAATGCTACTTGTATTTGGAACATTGATACTGGTGCTGCTTTTAAAGGCCCTCTTACAATTATGGATATTGACACCAAAGAGTTTTGGCAAAGTGATCCTGTATACAAACTATATCCAAACGAAAAAGGAAGAAATTAACAACCGAAATCTGTTTACTTTTTTATTTTAAAATCGCTCTAAGGAGCGATTTTTATGTTTCATGTTTACCTGTTCAAAGATTATGACACTAATAGGAAACTATAAAACGTAACAAAATGAAAACCTCAAAAATCTTATTAGCATTTCTACTTAGTATTCACATCGCCTGTGATACCGAAGATGATGACATTATAATAGATGATGTTTCAGAAAGTTCATTAACATTTGATCTAAAAACTTCTGAAGATCAAATGGGTGGATTTGCAGAAAACACCATGGTTGTATTTGATGGAAAAGTATGGTCTGTAGGTGGAGATAATGCATATACCGCTGATGACACTTATGGAAACGCTGTTTGGTCAAGTGATAATGGAATAAATTGGGTATCCGTTACTAGCGATCTTTTCGAAGCAAGATATCGTCATACATTAACTGTATTTAATAACGAAATGTGGCTAATTGGTGGAAAAAACAACTCAGATGATTTTTTATCTGATATTTGGAGATCTAGCGATGGTTCAACATGGTATAATGTCACTATGACCGCTCCGTTTGGTAATATGTCCGCTCATACCACAACGGTATTTAATAACAAAATGTATGTTATAGGCCCATCCTCATCAAGAACCAATATGATTGTATGGTCTACGATAGATGGAGTCAATTGGGTAGAAGAAAATGCAAACGCTTTCCCGGTTAGAGGCAACCATGAAACAGTTGTTTTTAATGGCTCTTTATATGTTATAGCCGGCAGAAACGAAACTAGTCGCTTTAATGAAATCTGGTCAAGTACTGATGGGATTAGTTGGTCATCAGTAGCTACATCTACTCCTATTTTTAATGCTAGAGATTTATATACAGCAACTGTTTTCAATAACAAAGTATGGATTATTAATGGTCAGTCAGAAACATCAAGAATTACAAAAGATATATGGCATTCTTCCGATATGATTAACTGGACAAGGTATGAGGAATTTATTCCTTTTCAGAGCTCCCATTCTCATTCTAGCCTTGTATACGATGATCAAATTTGGTTTTTCGGAGGATATATAGCATCTGGAACATCTGGAGAAATCTGGACAATTGATGAAGATTAAACACTAATAATAAATTTATATATGAGAGCTCTATCTATAATTCTAATAATTTTTGTCTTGGGTAAGCTTACCGCCCAAAACAATTGTAGTCCATTTTACCCTTCAAAGGAAGGAACTACGCTCACAATGCATCATTTTAACCATAAAAATAAAATAACCTCTAAAACAAGTTACGAGGTTTTGGATATCAATTCTTCAGGATCTGAATCCAAGATTATGATGAGTATGTATTTAAGTGATGCTAAAAAACAAAAAAAAATTACCGAAGCTCAATTCACAATAACATGTGATGGAGGGACTACAACTTTAGATCCAGAATCTATAATTTCTCCTAACTTATTTAACCAATACAAGAATATGGAATATAGTATTGAAGGAAAAGGTATTGATATTCCCAATTCACTTTCTATAGGACAAGAATTAGCAGATGGTCAAGTAACTATGTCTATTGATGCTGGTGTTATGAGTATAGATATGACTGTAGACCTCAAAAACAGAAAAGTAGCATCCGAAGAGACTATTATTACTTCCGCAGGGTCATTTAATTGTTATCTCATTACATACATCAATGAAACTAGTATGAGCATGGGTATGAAACAAACTTCTTATGTAAAACAATGGATTGCAAAAGATGTAGGGTTGGTACAACAAGAAACCACAAAATCGAATGGGAAATTATTAAGTAGGTCTGTTTTAGCCAGATTACAATAAAAATTATTGTAATCTTATTATTAAAGAGAACCCATTTAGAAGGTTCTCTTTAACTCGCTTTATACATTAGAAAATCTATTACAGCTTGAAGCAGCTGTAAATACTGACACTTTGCTTCCTTTTTTAATTTCTCGGTAGCCGTGCTATGCAAAAATCAAAAAAAGGCAGTGTTTATTAGATCTCCAAACCTCATTACAAATTTCTAGTACACAAACCCGATTAAAAAAAGCAGATTCATTTTATGAATCCGCTTTTAAAAACTAATTTGTGTGATATAAAAATTGGTAGAACTGGTTTTGATTAAACATTAAACCTGTGATGGATACATTAATTTACCATCAATTTTTTATTGATCACCTTATTACCTACATTTATTTTTATTAAATATAGACCTGTCGTTTTAAGTGAATCTCCTAGATCATTTAGTGGAATAGAAGTATTTCCGGCCTTTAAAATTCCAAGGTTTTTAGCAAGAACAACTCTTCCACGAATGTCCATAACTTTTATAGAAGTATTGATATCTTTTTCTAATTGAATATCTACAGATACATCACTTATATTTGATGCTGGATTAGGATATATATCTACCAATTCTTTCGAAACTTCTTTTGTATCTAAATCGAAACTTCTATTATTAAGCCCGCTAATGATAAATTTCTCCCAGGCTCCTATTGCGCTACGATTACAAGTAATCCCTGAATTTGCACCGTTCTCATGACTTACATATTTACCATTATTCCCTTTGATTGCATATACGTTTCCACCTTGTGATACCAGTGTAAATTTTTCCCAACCTTGGGCGGCAGTACGATTACAATTCATTGCTTTTGTTCCATTTTCTGAGCTCACAAATCTGCCGTTGTTTCCTTTGATAGTTACAGTACCGTTTCCTGAAGAAGTTACCGTAAACTTTTCCCAGCTTCCAGCATTTGTTTTATTAGCGGTCATAGATCTGTTCCCATTTTCTGAGCTTATAAATCTATTATTACTTTGTCCTTTAATAGTAACATTTCCACCGGAAGAACCTGGGCCTGAATTCCCATTCCCATCAACCAATTTATAAGAGCGGACCCAATCATAGTAAGTAGTGCGATTAGCTTGAGAATCATTCATACCATCTTGTCCTGCTTTTGGAGGATTCCAATCATATGTCTCCACTACCATTCGTAAATACATAGGAAGACTAAAATCAGCAGCTGGAGTAATTTGGAATACAAATTTACCATCTAAATAAAACAATAATTCTTTTTCATTTTTCCACCAAACACCATAAGTATGATATCCTTGATATGCGAATTCACCTATTTCAGCTTTATTTCCTCTTATACCAGTTGGCGTGCTATTACAACTTGTCCTTCTACTATGTGTATTAGCATTCAATGTTCTCATGTTTTGATTGATCCAAGGTTTCCCTCCTGTATTAGCTCCAACATTCTCTGTTACATCGAGTTCTGTTACTCTGGCATCACAACCTGTAAATTCGTTTCTTTTATTGATCAACCAAAAAGTAGAAGACATAAAAGTTTTATTCGCTTTCATTCTGGTCTCATAATACCCAAATTTCTGTCTGGTTTTAGATCTTACCAGACCACCATTATGAGTCCATCCTCCAAAAGCGTTGGATTTTTTAGAAGCTGAAATTTTAAGGTCTCCTCCTCCTACCGACACAGAAAATGTTTCGAATCTCGCAGGTCGTCTTCCTTCCCATTGAGGATCATTTACTGCCCATTTAGAACCATTAAGAGAAGAACCGTTAAATTCATCAGACATAGATTCTATTTTTTCCCATTTTTTACCATTCGGTGGTGTTGGCTGAGCTAATAGCCCACCAAAGAATAGACACATACATGCTGTGACCAAGAATTTTGTCAAATTTTTCATGATTAAAATATTTAGTTTGTGTTAATAAATAAAGTTCAATTGAGTAAGTAATTATTCTGATTAATCATCAAAATAGATTTCAGGTATTTTACATCACTTAATAATTTTCCTAATACCGCTAAGAATAGGTACTCAATATTCTTTTTTGAAATTGTTGATGAATACTACAATTATTAGAGTGTATTTGTTTCTAAAGTTTGCTTCTTATAACAAGCAAGAAATCCAAAAGAATAAGTGATGTAATTAAAATAATAGATGATAAACTATATGGACTAAGTTTATGCTCTATGAGGGTTCGAATTAATTATTATTTTATTCCATAAAATAAAATCCGTAAGAGTTAGTTGCGTTTTCATAAAGAAATTGGAGTTTGTTTGTGTTTACATTAATCACATAAAAACATTAGTTATTTGCTTTTATTTTAACATTAATATTGGTGTTGTTTCAATAAAAAGATCTTCTTATTAATGTTTTATAAATTTACAATAATCATTTCAATTGTAAATACGTTAAGTTTTACAGTTTTGGAGATAATTAAAGGGCATTTAGATTTGATAAAATAGCAGCATGTCCTGATTTCACGAAGACTACAAGAGGTTTTTTACAATACAATTACACTACTAATCAGTTGTTTTTCAATATAAAAAGAACCATTCTGTAGTATAATTTTGATCATTTGTTATATATATTTTTTGAAAACAATTAGACATTAGAAAGAAATACTAAAAAACTCAGTACGATCTGGTTATCAGTGAAGTAACAACAAAACTTATATAGACTATTGAACCTTAAAAAACATATGTGAAAACCTTATAAGATTCAATTTCTTACCTAACAGAATAATTATACAGAAATTACTTCATCATCGTCTAATAGTTCCTCTTGCCTCAAGCGTAAAAGAATCTGAGCGACAGCGACTGTATCTTTTTCACAGTAAATCACAATACGATCAATATCATTTTCCTCATAATACACCTGTCTTACTTGGCTACCATCAATGTCATCTTTTGGAGAAGGGATTCCTAAAATATTCGTCAAAAGCTTAAGAGAGGTATAGTGTTTATAATCTCCAAATTTCCATAAATCCAAAGTGTCTAAATGTGGAACCTCCCAAGGTTTTTTGCCAAATAAGTTTAATTTAAAAGGCAAACTAATATTGTGAATAATCATTCTTCTTGCGATATAAGGAAAATCAAATTCTTTACCATTATGTGCACAAAGCAAGTGATGTGGATTATTAAAATGTGTTTCTAACAAGCTTTTGAAATCTATAAGCAATTGTTTCTCATCTCCAAAAAAAGAAGTAGTTCTAAAAGATCTTGTTTCTCCTTTAAAAGCAAAATACCCAACTGAAATACAGACGATCTTTCCAAACTCTGCCCAAATACCAGCTCGCTCATAGAATTCTTCTGGAGAAAACTCTTCCTTACGCTGAAATTTAGTTTTATCAGCCCATAGATATTTCATTTCATCTGTTAGGGCGTCAAAGCTTTCTTGCTCCGGAACTGTTTCGATGTCCAGAAACAAAATGTGTTCTAAGTTAATCTTATGAAGCATTCTCTAACATTTTATAAGCCTCCTCTACATAAATAAAGAAATCTGTACTAAAAGACCCCTGCGGTCCTCCACGATGATGCCCTAAACGAACAATAATCACATTATCTTGAGGAATACTAATTACATATTGCCCTAAAATACCTCGCATCACAAATATATCCTTATCAAGGTGATCGGATAACCAAAATCCATAACCATACATATCATCATTCTCAAAGCGTTTTTGAGTAGCTAGTTTTGTAAATTCTTTTGGCAATATTTGTTTCCCGCCAAACTTTCCGTCATTTTTAAAAAGCACTCCGAAACGAGCAAAATCTCTAGCATTACTGGCAATACAACAATACGATTTCTCCATTCCGCTATCTTCACTATCCACTTGCCACAATGCGTCCTGTTCCATGCCCATGGGTTTCCAGAAACTCTCACTTAGATATTCCGATAAACTTTTGCCGGTTGCTTTTTCAACTACCATGCCCAATAACTGTGTATTACCACTTAAATATCTAAATTCTTTTCCTGGTTCATCCACAATTTCTAATTTATTCATCACTTCTCTTAATTCGGGATCATAGTAAGCTCTTGCTGTGATTGAAAATGGACTTGTATAATGTTCTGTCCAATTTAATCCAGATGACATTGATGATAGATCTCCTACAGTGACTTTAGCTGCTAATCCTTCTGAAAATTTAGGTAGAAAATCTCCTATTGGTTGATCCAAGCTTTTGATATATCCATCCATAATTGCTTTTCCTAATAAGGCAGTTGTGATACTTTTTGCCATAGAAAAAGAGTTGGTTTTAGATGCTACACCATAACCTTCAGCATAGTTCTCATACCAAATACTGTCATTTTTAATAATCATAAAAGCAACCGTTCCCATTGCATCGTTAGTAGCTTTCAATCTTTCTGTAGGTTTAGCAGTATTATAATTGGTATGTAATTCCCACGGGATTGGTTGATCTCCTTTTTCTACTATATGATTATCAAAATATGTGTAATCATCTATATATGCAGTTTTATGTCCAGTCATATATACGACCCGAACTCCTTTTAGAATATAATCGTAATCAAAAACATATAGCAAAATCACACAAAGTAGTAGGATAGCTATAAGACCTTTAAAAAGCTTTTTGATAATTTTCATCAGTATTGGGAATTTTAATCCCCTAAGATATGAAAATAAAATCTCTGTTTAGAACAAAAAAAATGCCCGATAAAACGGGCATTTTAATAAAGATAAACAATTATTATGACGATAATTTAATTCGATTAGGTTATAATAGTGTAGCTATATAACTTATAAGAATGCTTGTTGAGTTTGTGTTTTTTTTATCTGAAATATCAGTTTAATATTTCACATCTTTTTTTTATAAGTTACATCTAAAAACAGAAGTCTATAATTAGGGCATGTATTACAAAATAAAGTCTCACTAAAAGCTAATCCAAGTAAACTAAAGACTATTAATCGCTATTCCAAATTTAGCTGTTATTTATCTCAATCCTTTTCAGGAATATTTTTTTGGTATGAATGAATGTATAAAATGCAGATTTTAATGTATGAACCGACAATTTATAGATCGTGTTCAAAAAATAACATTCTAAAAAAAATTAAATAACATTCAATTTCTGATATAATTCTTTTTTAGAATCTCTTGCTATTGGTAGTGATTTCTCATTAGACATAACTACGTATCCTCCTTGCTCTTTAACCAGAGTATTTACGTGGTCCAAATTGATTAAATATGATCTATGAATCCTAAAAAAACCAAAAGGTTGTAACTTGGATTCAATATATTTTAGGTTCTTAGATATAACAATTTCCTTCTCATTCTTCCTGATAAAAGTAGTGTAGTTGCCATTGCTAATACAATAAAGAACACTTGGAATTTTTATAACATGTGTGCCTTTAGAATCCGTTATAGAGATTTTAGGTACTTCATGAATTTTTGCATACAGCTGATTAAAACTTGCTATCGGATCTTCTTTATCCTCATTCTTTTCTTGTAACGGACTTGCCTTATCTATTACCTCTACTAATAGCTTAGGATCAATAGGTTTTAGTAAATAACCTAAAGCATTATATTTATATCCATCTACAGCATACTGATTAAAGGCTGAAACAAAAATAATTTTGAAATCAATTTCTTCCAGTTCATCTAATATGTCAAAAATCGTAATAGACCCTAATTGAACATCGAGAAAAACAACATCAGGATTTAGACTGGATAAACCTTCAAGTATAGATTTTTTATCACCTGCCTCACCTATAATTTCTACTTGAGGGCAATATGTACTAAGTAAAAGGCTAATATTTTCTCTAGCCTTTTTTTCATCATCAATGATAAAACATTTTAACGTTTGATCCATTATTTCTTGATCTCTTTAACTATAGGCAATGTAATAATTACTTCTGTTCCTAATGATTTACCAGTAGTATCGTATAAATCATTAATAGCAATATTTGATTGTCCATTAACTATTTTATTTAAAATATCTAATCTTTCATTCGTGTTTTCTGTTGCAATAGACAAATGCGATACTTCAGTACCTTTCTTCTTAAGCTGTTCGGATGCTTCTCTACCAATTCCATTGTCTACAACTTTACAAACAACCATGTCTTGTTTCTTTTGCAATGTTATATTTAACTGTCCTGCAATTGAAGAATGTGAAAAACCATGTATTATGGCATTCTCTATAAACGGTTGTAAAATCATAGAAGGTATTCTTGGATTACTGTCTAAAAGAAACGGATCTACATCGAAACTGGCTTCAAATTCCTCCTGAAATCTTCCTCTTTGCAAATTCACATATGACTGAATAATCTCTAATTCTTTTTTAAAACTAATATAGATACTATCAGAACTATTCAAGACATTTCGAATCAGTACTGAAAGCTCTGTCATATATTCGTTAGCTCTAATATTATCGTTTTTTAAAATATAATTCTGTAAGGTATTAAAGCTGTTGAATAAAAAATGAGGATTCATTGAAGATCTTAATGAAGTTAACCGTGAGTGGGTTAATTTTTCGTTTATTTGATAATATTTAATACGACTTATATGCCCTCTATATACCAATACTACTACAGCTACCACTAATAATAGTCCAAGAAAATAGTTTTGCCATTTCGTCTTACTAACTTCTTTTTCTATTTTTAGATTTTTCTCTTCTAATCCAGAAATAACTTCTTCTTTTGCCAATAGTAAATTTTTACTTTCACTTTTGGCTAATTCTTTACTCACCTTAACCTTTAGCTGTCTAGATTCGAGTAATCTTATATCCCGTAAAGCCTTAACACTTGCTTTTAAATCTCCTGTTGTCTCATACAACTTTGACAAATCTTCTTTTACTGTAATTAAATCAGAAATATCATTTTTCTTTTCAAAGTTATTTTGTGAAATCAAAAAATATTCGAGCGCCTTATTATAGTTTCCTAACTCATATTGTATTGCACCCATCGTATGCATTAACCCCGGATATAAATCATCTCCATCCTTATAGGTCAAATTATCATTATCCCATTCTATGTTAGTTCGTATTACCTCTAAAGCTTCTTTGGGCATCTTTTTTAAATAATAAGCCCAGGCGATATTATTATATACCATAATACAGTGTCTGGTCGACAATGAATTCTTTTCACAACCTACAGCTGCTAATCTGGAATAATACAGTATAGAATCGGCTTGTCTATCATTAAAAGAGGCCGATATATTTAAATAGGTGGCTCCCTTTCGTTTCTTGGTATCTTTTGGATCAATGTATGTTAAGGCTTTTTTGAAATCAATTTTGGCTTGATCTTGATCACCAATGTCTAAGAATAAAACACCTCTATTTAATAAGACTTCCCATTGGTAGTCCGAATTATTCCCTTTAGAAGCCAAATCTAATGCGTCCCCGAAATACTCCATGGCTTTTATATATTCTCCTATTCTATTATGTAATACTCCTAATCTGTTTTTTACATACATCAAACATTTCTGATCATTCCGATTTGTACAATGTTCACTTAAAAAATTAAGCACATTCATTGCCCTAAGATATTCTCTGGTCGAGTCTGTGAAAAAACGTTCAATTTTATAGGCCATCGCTTTTACACTATCAATATCAGAGTTATTTTGAATTAACTCAAAAGCATTATCATATTCTTTTATTGCATTTGCAATATCTTTTGCTTTAAATAAACTATCCCCTGTACGCAATAGTTTTTGAAGAGATTCCTTTTGTAATACTATAGGTCTATTTAATTCTTTATCCAGTGCTTTCTGAGATGTAGCAGTAAAGCACCCAAAAAAAAGAACACTAATCCAAATTAAGAAAAATCTAAAAAAAGTCATTAAAAAAGGGATTGTTGTTTTACTGGATTTTCATGTGCTAGTAACCATTTTTTCCGCCATAAACCTCCTGCATACCCAGTAAGTGAACCATCACTACCGATTACACGATGGCAAGGCACTACAACCCATAATGGATTTTTACCATTAGCAGATGCCGCTGCTCGTATACATTTAGGATCTCCTAATTGCTTAGCAATATCTAAGTAGCTAACAGTTTTTCCAAAAGGAATTTTAGAAAGTTCATGCCATACCTTTTTCTGAAAATCAGTACCAGATGGATTCATTTTAATGCTAAAAGTGCTTCTGTCCCCCTTAAAATAGTCCTGTAACTGAATTACTGCCTCCTTAAGTATTTCTGGAATCTCTTTAGAAGGAACTTTTTCTGTGTCTTCGGTGATAGAAATTTTTGTAATACCATTTTCATCTCCTGATATAGAAGCAATACCTAAAGGAGTTTTTATGAAAGTGGTTTCGATCATTCTTCTTTTTTATCGTCTAGAATTCCTAATCTTCTTGCTCTAGCTTCCCAGTTTTTACGAGCTAGAATCTGCATATCTGTTTCTGTATCACTTTCGTCAACAATCTCCAAACCTAATAAGGTCTCAATTACATCTTCCATAGTTACTAACCCACTTACAGAACCGTATTCATCTACAACCAGTGCAATATGATTTTTAGTTTGAATCAATTCATTAAATAAATCCGGAATAGGCAAGTTTCTGTTAGTGAATATGATAGGTCTTTTTATTTCTCCAAGAAGCTTGTGGCCATTTTGATTAGCCATTTCTTTATAAATTTCATCTTTAAGTACCTGACCTGTTATATTATCCGCTTTATCTTTATAAACCGGTATTCTAGAAAAACGAAGGTTTTGATTCTCATTAAAAAACTCTTCTATAGTAGTGTCTTCTGAAGCAGTCTTAATAACCGTTCTAGGAGTCATTACATCTTTTGTGAAAATCTTTTTAAAGTTTAATAGATTCCTGATCACTGTAGATTCTGACTCTTCAAAAACACCTTCTTCTTCGGCAATATCAGCCATAGCAGTGAAATCTTCCCTACTTAACACAGATCCGTGATGTCCTTTGCCACCTATTAACTTAGTCGTTAATTGTAATATCCAGAGAATACCTGTCCATTTTAGCGGCCAAATCAAAACATTTAATGCTTTGGAAGTAAAATTAGACAACTGTTTCCAATAGGTTGCTCCAATAGTTTTAGGAATAATCTCTGAAGCTACTAATATCAAAATAGTCATAATAGAAGATACAATTCCTACCATAAGGTCTTCGGTAATCTCTATCCCGAGAATTGTACGAGTTTCAGATCCATACATTTCCGCATAGGCTACTTTTGCCTGCACACCTACTAATATAGCTCCTACTGTATGTGCAATCGTATTAAGCGTTAATATAGCAATTAGTGGTCGGTCTACATCCTTCTTTAGCTTTTCTAAAGTGGTTGCATATGCTTTTCCTTCTTTTTTCTTAACGTTAAGAAATGTAGGAGTAATACTCAGTAAAACTGCTTCCAGAATTGAACATAAAAACGAAAAGAAAATGGATACAACTCCGTATACAATAAGTAATGCCATGATATTAGATTAGTTCTGCTAAAGTAATAAATAATTTCAGTAGGAATACGATTAGTAGACCCTAAGAATCAAAAATGCAGATATTATAAGAAAGAATTAATCTAGATAAGAATTCTTTATCTAAAAAGAACTCCAAAATGTATTATATACTATTTAATCCCACAAAATCTAGAGAAATATTTATTCCGTTTTATGGGATTAAATAATATTCTGGCTTTTAAACTTATTCTGTCTTCAATATTTTAAAAACCTGATTATCAATATTTAATAAATATATATTTGGTTTTAGGTTTGATAGGTCAATTTGTTCTTTTTTAGCAGTAATCCTTCCACTCACTAGATGTTCACCCAAAAGAGAAAATATTTCATAACTCTTAGAAATAGCAAAATCACTTTCTATAGTAACATAAGAATTCGTAGGATTCGGATATATGCTGGTGGTTAATTGAGCATTGGTGTCTATTTCATCAACTGATAATGTTTGGCAAGAAACATTTGTTTCAAATGTAGACGCTGTTGCTGGATTATCTAGTAATTCATCATTGATTAAAGAGCAATAACAACTGTTATTATTTAGTTTTGACCTTAGCCAAGAAATAGCTAGTTTCCCTACATTTCCCTGTGCTCCTCCTGGAGTGTTTGCCACAGAATGATTTCCGTTTTTTATTTCATATAATAATTTATCTGTTTCCTCTGGAGTTGTGTTATAATGAACATCTGCATGCTGAGATGGTTGTGCAGTAGAATCATTTTGACCACTGAAAATTAGTACCGGAGCCGAATGATCAAGAGATGGTCTATTAAATGTTGGTAACCAAGGACACAAAGCAACTACAGCTTTTATGTTAGCATTCATAACAGCCGCTCGTTGGGCTCCTCCTCCACCCATAGAATGACCACTTACCGCAAATTTATCAATATCAACCTGTCCGTTAAGCGGGGAAGAAGTCCGTGTATTCTCATTTTCTAAAGTCTTAAGCGCTGCTATAAGGGCTGTTGCTCTCGCATCCGGAAATGCATTTCTATTATTAGTCCCTATGACTATTGCTATGATCCCGTGAGAAGCATAATAAGGCCCCCAGGCTCTTACCGACCCCGGACCTGCCGTAAACCCAGGCACGATTGCGATACTAGGATATGGTGGTGTTCCATTTGTCGGATAGTAGACTGTTACTTCTCGATAATCCGAACTATCTGGCAAACCGTCAGATTCTGTTAGAGTTTCTACATCATAGAGTCCTGGATTCGTTATAGATTCTAATGTAACATCATTGCATTGAGCGTAGTTAAAGTGAAAGCATGTTACTATCGTTACTACACTTAGTAGTAATTGTAAATTTTTAGTCATTAGTTAGTAGTATTAGGTTAAAAGAAAATTATGTGAATGTTTAGATTAAGAATAAGCTTAGTTGAGAATAATACATTTTAACTACCTTAACTATAAATAATCAAAATTAGTATTCACGCATAATAAAAAAATAGTCTTAATATGTAGTGATTTTAGAAAAGAATATTACCTACCAACCCACATACTTCGGTGGTTTGATTTCATTAAGATTTAAATACACGATTAGTTGTCCTCTATGATGCGTTACGTGATCCTGAAGCAGATTCAAAATCTGAAGTTTGGATTTTGGACCGGCAAAAAAATCTACTTCGGTTTTTAGTGACTCATCTTTTGCGTTCTGCACACGTTCATAAACAAGATCAAATGATTTTTCGAGTAATTTAATAACCTCGATCTTAGAATCAGGAGCATTTTCCGAAAGTTTTTTACGATCAAAGATTTCTTCAGAAAAGTAAATTGTACTAAGCCATAGCATATTTCCACAGATATGAAGCAATTGGTTTCTAAAATCCATTTCACGTTCTGTAGGAGCATATGAATACTTGTTTTCTGGCATAGATTCAGCTATTTCCAGCAAATACTCTTTAGAATTCATCCACTTTTCTAAAAAAGCGGATTTAGGGGTTACTTGTTGAGACATTATAGGATATGAAATAAGAAAAAGAAGGAAGAATATTTGTTTCATTACTTAGCAGTCGCTTCATTCATATATAATTCTATTGCTTTCAATTCTTCGTTGGTAAATTTTTCTAAGCGCGCAAAATTGGTTTTCATTACTGCATAGTTATCAGGATCAACAATAGGATCTTTTTTTTGTCTTAAAAAACCTATGATATCACCATTTTTTTCTTTGTAAATTTTCATAATCTCAGTAACACTTGGACCTATGGATTTCTTATCCATTCGATGACAAGAATAACAGTTTCCTTTGCCTTTAAATAATTCTTTTCCTAAATCAAATTCAGGAGACGACTTTTTCTTCGAGCCAATTACAATTTTTTCTTTTTCGGGTTTCTTTTCTGATTGACAACTAGTGGCTATAAATGTTATGCTTAAGAGTATTAAAAAAATATTTTTCATTGTGTGTGATCTTATCAATTAAATAAATTATCAATGTCTTTTTTGAATCTTTCTAAAAGATCTTTAGAAAAACTACTAATTACTTTTTCTTCTTTAGAACCTATACCATCACTTGCTTCGGCTATTTTGGTTAACGCATAAATCATAAAATCATACTCTTCATCTGGTCCATTATCCGAAAAAACTTCTATGACCTTTTTATATAAGGTTTCAATATCATTTTGATTGTCATTTTCATAATCAAAAGACCATTTAATTTCTTGTCCTTTTGGATGCGCCTTTAGAATTTCTTCCAACGTTTTTACTTCTTCTTTCTTAATAACACCATCACTCATAGCGATAACATACAATAATTCTCCAAAAGTCTGATATAATCGATCTCTGCTTACCATAAAAGTTCATTTAATTACCCCAAAAGCTTCACTACGTCTTTAGCAAAATAGCTAGCAATTATGTGTGCTCCTGCCCTTTTAAACGCTATTAGTTGTTCCATCATAATCGTATCATGATCTAACCATCCTTTTTCTGCTGCTGCTTTAAGCATTGCATACTCACCACTTACTTGATACACCGCTACAGGAACATCAACAGCCTCCCTAATATCGCGCAAAATATCCAGATAAGCTAATCCTGGTTTGACCATAACAATATCGGCTCCTTCCTCTATATCATTCAGTGTTTCTTTAACAGCTTCATCTCGATTAGCAAAATCCATCTGATAGGTCTTTTTATCTCCAAAACCAGGTGCAGAATCCAAGGCATCTCTAAACGGTCCATAAAACGCCGATGCATACTTGGCACTATAACTCATAATACCTGTATTCTTATAGTTTTCTGTTTCTAGAAGCTCTCTAATTGCCAAAATTCTACCATCCATCATATCACTAGGCGCTACAAAATCTGCTCCCGCTTTAGCGTGAGATAACGACATCTTTGCTAAAACCTCGCAAGTAGGATCGTTAACAATATATCCATCCTCCACAATACCATCGTGTCCATATGAAGAATATGGATCCAATGCCACATCAGTCATCACCAACATTTCTGGTGCTACATTTTTTACAGTTTTTATGGCTCGCTGCATCAATCCATCAGGATTTAAGGCTTCGGTCCCTTTATTATCTTTAAGATTATCAGGAACTTTAACAAAAAGCAATACCGCCTTTAACCCCATCATCCACAACTCTTTTACTTCGTCTTTTAATAAGTCTAAGCTATATCTGTAATATCCAGGCATCGAAGCGATTTCTTGCTTTATATTATTACCTTCTATAACAAAGAGTGGTACTAAAAAATCATTAGGGGTGATTGTATGTTCTCTGACTAAAGATCGAATTGATTCTGTAGTTCGTAATCTTCTATTTCTGCGTAGTTGATGCATTAATTTGCTAGTAGTTTATAAGAAACGTAAATATACCAACTTATAACGTAATTTCGGGTGGATCATTTTCACAAAATTAAACCAATTATGTAACAAACGCCTAACATAACCTACTAACTATTTAACCCGCTTTATGTAATAGAAAATCTATTGCATCTGTGAGCTACTGCAAATACTATCGCTTCGCTACTTTTTTTGATTTCACCGTAGCGGTGCTATGCTAAAATCAAGAAAAAGCTAGTATTTCTGGTATCTCAAAGCTTCTTAACGAAGTTCTATTACATAAATCGGGTTTAAAAGATAAAAATTGCTAAACCTTATTTTATATGCTGACAATAAAAAATCTCAATAAAACGTATCCTAACGGAACACAGGCATTAGACAATGTCAATCTTACTTTAGAAAAAGGAATGTTTGGTTTGTTAGGTCCTAACGGGGCTGGTAAATCTACCTTAATGAGAACTATTGCCACGCTACAATTAGCAGATACAGGGTCTATCCATTTTGATGGTATTAACGTTTTTAAACAACCTGAAGAGCTGCGAAAAGTGTTAGGATATTTACCTCAAGATTTTGGGGTATACCCAAAAGTTTCTGCAGAGATGATGCTCAATCATATTGCTAAAGTAAAAGGGATTACTAATGCTTCTGAACGAAAAGGGTATGTAGCTGATTTATTAAATAAAGTAAATTTATATAAGTTTAGAAGCCGTAATCTAGGTGATTTTTCTGGAGGAATGCGACAGCGTTTTGGAATTGCTCAAGCACTATTAGGAAATCCAAAACTTATTATCGTAGATGAACCTACCGCTGGTTTAGATCCATTAGAACGTAATCGTTTTCATAATCTATTAAGCGAATTAGGCGAAAATGCTGTAGTAATTTTATCTACTCATATCGTAGATGATGTAACAAATCTTTGCGAGCATATGGCTGTTTTTAATGAAGGCAGAATCCTTGCACAAGGAAATCCACAAGAACTATCAAGTACTTTGGATAACAAAATATTCAAAAAGCAAAACCTTTGTGTTTTATGATGCATTACCTATCAACAACGGAAGTTTGTACTTCTCTAAGGTTATTTCTTTATTAGGTGTTGCGGTAGTATTAGCGTTTGTAAATATCTTAATTGGCTTATTATTTCAGACTTTTAATGGTGTTCCACTAAAAGCTGTGGTTTCTGATTCTATTAATAGAATGTATTTCTATAAATTACGTACTACACTAAAACCTAAAGACACTGCAGAGTTCTCCATCTCTTGAGGAACCTTAGGCCTGCATAAAATATTTTCTAGAATCTTTGATTTCAAAATTATGATTAGAACACAATGTTTTCACCTGAAGTCTTATAAAATTATTTTATCTAACGTTACTTTTTCTTTTTGATTAGAGAGGTTAATACATTGTACTTTTTTTGTTTCATTAGGCAGACCATAATTGGTATACACTGTATATTTCATAAACGCAGGGCTTAAAGCTGAAGCATCACCGAATGATTGAACATTTATAATCCATTCACCAGGCATTGCATTATCAATTATAAACTCTTTAGATGAAACACCAGATTGAACTCTGGATAATAATTCTTCTTTGTTTTCTTTAAACACATGTTTCCATTTAGAAAACTTCTTTTCTGGACTTACGAACTGAAGTTCAAATTCTGATTGAGGATCACTCCATTGAAAAACAAGACGAACCGGCACTCCTTTTACAGCTAAAAATTCATCAGGCACATCATTGTAAGTAAGCTCCGATCTATGAAAGTTTAATAATCTCCTAATTTCTGACTCCGCTTGTTCTGCAATTTCTTCAAAGTCTATTGCAGATTCCTTATTTCTTAATATTTTTTTATAAAGTTCAAAGGCTGGTTTATATTTTCCTATCGAAACGTAGATTCGTGCAAGATCTAAATGAGATTGCGCCGCATCGGGAGCTAAGTCAAGTATACGCTCATATAAAAACGCTGCGTTATGGTATTCTTCTATAGCTTCTAACTTAAAAGCTAAGACCAATAACACTTGTGGATTATCGAATCCTATTTCAGAAATATTAGATAAGACTTGATCAGCAAATTCAGTGTTCCATCTTCTAAAATAAGAGGCACTATAACTATAAAAAGGTATGTTTATAGGATATTTCTCTCTAAGACTATAATATATATCTTTTGCCTCTTTATAACTTGTACTATTCCACAATCCATCCAAATAAGAAGGTCTGTTGTTGTTAACATCTAGTAAAAAAGTTGAAGTCGTATAATCATTTCCTTTCACCAATAAGTGATCAACTGGTTTCTCTTCTTTATTATTTGAGATATCACCATATTTAGTGGTGATAATAAAAACTCCATTTCTTGCGGCTTGACCAAACCTAGCAGACGCTGATAAGCCAGTTAGTACAGATATTGATTTTATCTGTGTAGGGAATAGAAAAGTTGGTGGCTCGTTAAATTGTAGACCATCTACTACAAATAAAGGCGGTGTGCTATTGTCAGCAGCAAGCGAAAGCTTTGTTCGTATTTCATAAACTGCCTCATCTCCCCAACCAAACACCTGGACTCCTGGAAATTGACCTCTTATCAAATCCGACAAATATATAGCAGACTGCAGAAAATCTTCTTCTCCTAATGTGTACATAGCAACCCCAAGTGATTTCTTCTTCACATTATTACCATATACATCTTTTACTATTTCATCTTGTTCCTTATTTTCTTTAGTCTCTACTATCACTTCGTCTAGAGTTGTGTAATTAGAAACAAGATCTACCTTAATATTTTTTGTTGCGTCCAACGTAATTTCCTTGGATTCCATCCCAAAAAAATCAAATGTTAACACATCTTCCATACTAGCATCTATAGAAAACGATCCATTAGCATCTGTAATTCTTTGGATCAACGTCCCTTTTACAGAAACTTTACACCCTTGTACAGGTTTCCCTCCAGAAGTGACCAAACCTTGCACCAATTCCTTGGTTTTATCGGTCTGATATATGGTATTATCCTCTAGCTCATATACTATATTAGACAAGGCCTGATCCACAGAGATCTTGGTAAGATTAAGATAGTATCCTTCACTTTGTACCGCAGCTTTGTGCAGTAACAAATCATCGGAATTGGGCATGTGATTCATATAAAAAACCGGAACATCATAAACTTGTGGAAATACCCCAAAAGTCGATCGACCATCACTAACTACCATATACTGATCAGGTTTGTTTTCTTCCTTAAAAAGAGACGAAAAATTAGTAGCTCCATTATAAGTCATATTCTTAAGTGATGCTATAAGTTCATTGCTTTTACCATTTCTTATAACAAACTTTTGTTGCTTATGAATTGTATTAGAAAAAGGTATCAGTGTTACGGTAGTGTTTTCTATTTTTTTTAAATACGCTTTTAAAAATTGGTATGTATATTCCGGATCATGATTTGCTGCAGAAAAAGAAGTATCCCAATAAAGCACAATGTCATCTGGATTTTCTCTTTTTCTTAATTGTGTTTCTTCTGCTGGATAGGATATATCTAAACTAAATGCCATTCCTATATCCCAGTGTACATCCCAATGACCTTGACTTATATATCGTAGATAAGATATACCTTCTTCTGATCCTCCAATAGAAAACTCAATATCTTCTCCATATACTTTTACTAACTCTAAACTAACAATAATATCATCATGCACCACGATATTATAATCCATTAAGTCTATAACTTCTTCGCCTTTTTCTTTGGTAATAGTATGATAGATATTACTGGTTAACATGTTTCTACCCGGAGTCCTTCTTTTGTGTTCATACACATTCACACGTACTAATAAGCTATCTGTAATATTCTCGTTTATATTAAACTTAAGTCGTAGTAGTTTAGAATTCTTATGGCTGATTCTAATTCTAGTGCCAATCTCACCACCTAGCGCCTTGGCATCTTTCCAATACCCCATAAAACCATTAGAGACACTTGATCTACCAACTGTCTTTTTCATTCTTTTTTCTGCCGTTACTGTAGCCGCTTCTAATTCATAGATAGCCGGCTCCATTAAAATGGTATTATTATTTGTCAATAGTTGGAACAATTCCTTAACAGATAATTGCATTGTTTTATATCCTAAACTCGATAGCTGAAAGACACTGCTTCTATTTATTTCCTGTTCGTCATATTGTAAAAAGATATGACCATTCTGATCACTAACCGTACCGATACCTTCGTCTAAAAAACCAACATTTACAAAAGGAATAGCTTTCTGAGTATCTCGATCCAAGACATAAGCGTCTATAGTAATCTCGTATTGAGCGGATATGAATCCACTTATAAATAATGTGCAAATGAGTAAAAAAATTATTTTTGATTTCATAGGCATATAGAATACTAACGTTTAAACCAAAGTTACAAATGATATGTATCTTATTAAGTATAACAATCTATAAATTAGTGTTATAAAGAAGTAATCTGTTACCACAAATATTGGATTTTTATGAATATTATAACATTATTGTTGAATAGAAGTTTTATCTAACACATTAAAAACCTGAATACTATTTGTTTATTATAAGGTTTTCTCCTTTTGTAACATTTCCCCTTCACATCCGTCTTCTCCGTACAGTGCCTCTATTCTATTAAAATTAAATAGTATATAACTCAGGCAACCTTTATAGATCTATTTACGTCTATATGAATAACTATCGGATATCAAAAAACGAAATCATCAAATTATGAATATCAAAAAACTTACAGTAGTATCTATTGCTTTTTTATCAAGCATATCTATATCTGCACAAACCATAAGTTCTAAAGTAGTCGATAAAAAAACAAACGAACCTATCCCTTACGCGACCATTCAATATGCAGAAAATGGAGGTGTAATTACAAATGAAGAAGGGATGTTTAGTTTTACATTAGATCAACGATCTATAAAAATAGACTCTATCTACATCTCTTCTATGGGGTATGAAAAAGTTGGTATTACATTAAACTCCATTACCGATAATATTATCTATATAGAACCAAAAGCTATAGAACTCAGTGGTGTGTTTATCTCTAATAAAAATCTGAGCATCGATGAGATTATTGATAATGTAAAAGAGAATGTAGATCAAAACTACAGTAAAGATTTGTCACATAAAAAGCTTTTTTATAGACAATCAGACTTTAGTGATCTGCATAAAATGAATATAAAATTCAAAAAATCTACCATCAAAGAGTTTAACAAGAAGTTTATAGATAGTGTGCTATCCATTATCCCAAGAAAATCTGCTTACTATACAGAAGCGTTATGTGATCTCTATGGTAATTTTGACAAGCAAAAACTAAATATCATTAAAGGTGCAGAACTCTATGACAAAAGTAATGATGGTTCTATGGAGGCACTATCCGACAAGTTGGAAGAAATTTTAAAAAAGAACGTAAAGCCAAACTCATATCTAAAGATAAAATCAGGTTGGATTCTTGGTACTAAAGTACAAATGGACTCTATTTTTGATGCCAATGAAGAAGCTGCAGAGGTAAAAAGCGAAGTAGAGAAGCCTAATAAAAATGAAGAAAACTATTTTCTTAAATACAGAAAATCATCGCTACAAGATTTACTATCTAGTATGTTTTTTCAGGAAGATTCTAAACTCAATTTTATGGAAAAATCTAGTCGATATAAGTTCGAACTAATAGATTATACGACCATAGATGATAGTAGTGTTTATATTATCAATTTCGAACCTAAAAGAGGGGCCGATTTTAAGGGAACAATCTATGTAAACACGCAGGATTTTGCCATTATGAGAGTTGATTATAAGAATGTAAAAAACCTTAAGAATTTTGGTTTACTTGGCGTTAGTTATCACGACACAATGTATAAAGGTAAAACGATCTTTGCCAAAGGTGCGGATGGTAAATACAGTGTGCGTTATATAGAAAAGACAACAGGAAACGTTTTTGGGCTTGATCGTCCGCTTAAAATTATCGAGAAAAACAAGTTTGTAAAAGGAAGGCGTAAACAAAATGAGTTATCGTTAGGACTGGATATTGGTGCAGGTGAAATCAGTAAATATGAAGTCGTTGTTTTCGATTCTAAACCTATTACAGAAAGTCAGTATGAAAGTAGTAAAGAAAACAAAACCATCAAACCGCAGTACCTCTCTAAATACGACCCTGACTTCTGGAAAGGATATAACATCATAGAACCGAATACCGCGATTAAACAGTTTACGGCGATTGAAGGAGGATTATAAAATATAAATTGGATTTTGCTAATTCTGCTGAATCTATCAAAACATAGTCAAAGTCATCAAATCATTTGGTTCAAAAGGGATTTTATTCAATGTATTTGTTATAAATCAGTAAACATCTCGTCTTATTTTAAGAATATATTACCATAATTGTATTCTTTTTCGTTGTAACTATGTAATAGATATAATGGAATCTATACTTTTATTGTGTAATTTTATGAATCTACTGATGCTATGAAAATGAATAAAATTATGTTACTAATCCTTAGTATAGGGATGGTATCTTCTTCTATAAAAGCTCAAAAAATTAGCTCTAAGGTTGTTGATAGAAAAACTAATCAACCTATACCTTATGCTACCATACAGATTGGAGAGAATCAAGGGGTGGTAACTAACGAAGAAGGAAGTTTTAGCATTACGCTAGATGATATAAAATCCAAAATAGATTCCATCTACATTTCCTCTATGGGTTATTCTACGGTGGGCGTTGCTGTAACAAGTATTACAGATAGTATTATCTATATAGAACCCAAAGCTATAGAATTAAAAAGTGTTTTTATCTCTAACAAAAATCTTGATATCGATGATATTATCGATAATGTAGATGATAACATGGAAGATAATTATAGATCTGACCTTGCTAAAAACAGGTTGTTTTTTAGAGAAACCAATACTAATTTCATTAAGAAAATGGATATTGATTTTAAGAAATCAACGATAAAGGAGATTGACAAAAAACTGGTAGATAGTATATCCAGAGTAATCCCTAGAAATTCAGTTTTTTATGCGGAGGCTTTATGTGATTTTTATGGAAATACGGATAAACAGAAACTAAATGTAATCAAAGGAGCTCGTCTGTATGATAAAAACAATAATGGATCTATAGAAGGAGTCTTCAAGAAAATGGAGAAAATCTTTAAAGATAATGTAAAACCTAATTCCTATTTAAAAATAAGATCAGGGCTTTTTAGTCAAAAAGTACAGGTAGATTCTATTCTTAATGCAAATCAAGACGCCAAAGATATTGCAGATGGAATTGATAACCCTAAAGAAAATTTCTTCTTTAAGTCGAGAAAAATGAATCTCAAAAACCTGTTTAATGAAATGTTGTATCAGTCAGATACTAAATTGAATGTGATTAAAAATTCAGGCAGATATATTTTTGAACGGGTAGATTACACCATATTGGATGATGTCGGAGTATATGTGATCAAATTCACACCCAAAAGAAGAGGTGATTTTAAAGGTACTTTATACGTAAATACAGAAGATTTTGCAGTGATACGTGTAGATTATCAAAATGTAAAACGCCTGCGCAGTTTTAACCTGTTAGGTGTCAGTTTTGAAGAAAATGGTTATAGCGGAACTACTATTTTTCAGAAAGGATCTGATGGTAAATATGGGGTGAAGTTTATCGAAAAAGTAACTGAAAACAAATTTGGTGTAGATCGTCCATTAAGTATTATAGAGAAAAACAAATACGTTAAGGGAAGAAACAAACAAAATCAATTATCCCTTAACCTAGATGTTATTAGTTATGCTAAAAACAAGTATGAAGTGATCGTCTTTGATGTTAAAAATATCACCGAAGCAGAATATAATAGTAGTAAAGAAAATAAAAATGTAGAATCTACGTATTTGTCAAAATACAATCCCGATTTCTGGAAAGGCTATAACATTATAGAACCTAATACTGCAATCAAACAGTTTAAAGCCATTGAGGAAGATATAGAAGAATAGGAAGACTAGTTATAGCTGTTTGCTGAAGATCCATACATTAATTCTCTTCTAAGGTTAGTTGTTTAACTTCAACGTTCTTAGTAAAGCCTCAAAATAATACCCTTCTTGCTTTGGAATAATAGTAGTTTTATAAGCGGTATTCTTAACTACGTAGAAGGATGAAGATTCCGTATCCTTATCATCCTGATGTACATTAACAATCTTCTGGATAAAATCATTAATTAACAGTACCTCATCATAGGTAATCTCTCTCCTTAAGGTGGGATCATCACTTTTATACACCAGGTAATCATCCCTGAAGCTTATGGATTTCTTAGTTGCACCGATTGGATGAAATTCGAAAGTAAAATCCTGAGAAGCGAATATCTTATTAATATTCTCCACAGTAGGCTCTACATTACGTGCGCAGCTAGTAATGAAAATGAGTATTAGAACTACTAAAAAATTTCTCATTTTTTTTATTAAATATACTCATTAATGTTTATCTAATTCTTTGTTTGACTTTATGATCCTCACCAAAAGAAAGATTTGGGCGTGACCGCGAGGGTCAGGCTTTCCGCTACAATTCCTCACGCTTCTCCGCCAGGCGGATCAGGCTGCGGGATTTTCACTACAATCCTTCACGCAAAAAAGATATAGCTCCAACCCTAAATCCAACTATCCACAAGCTATTCGTAGCCATAATCGGAACTAAGAGGGGAAAACACACAATATCCCAAACGTTTTGTTATCCCAGGTTTGGGGTTTTTATAATAGATACTTACTGATATAAGGAACAAACTAGTTATATCCATACTGAGAGTGGCAAGGCTTTTAATATCTACTCTCTACTTGTTTTAACTTAATTTCTTTTCCGTTTTCTATAAGTGAGCTTTTAGCATAGAAATTATTAACCCTCTTATATATTTTAACTATAGGTTTACTTTTATCTCCTGTATATTCTTCTCCTCCATCCATAGATTCTTTATAATAAAGTGACACTCCTTCATTTGTTCTTACCTGTCTACATTTAAAATCAAAATTTCCTTCATAGCCCATCATTATAAAAACAATATATTCTTCTTCTAAATATTCTATTATATAACTTGTTTCATTGATGCGATCTCCAGGGTTTATTTTGTAATCAAAAGCGTAATAAGTAAATTCTTCATCTTGATCATTGTCATTATCTTTTGAAGATACAAGTTGATCATCTAAAAAGCTACTTATCTTTGATATTTTTAATTTTTCTTTCTCTATAATAGTAACATAAAGTATATTATCATCACTATCATAGTAACCTTTTTCATAAGAAACACTGTAAACACTATTTTTCTCAGTATCTTCTACTTTTAAGGTTTTCAACCATTCTATAGTTGAATCTTGGGCATTTATTATATAATTATACCCCTTAACTTTTCCTATCTTATTTATTAAATCCTCTGTAAGATATATTTTCAAATTTACTGATTCCTCATTTAAAGGGTCTTCTAAATATTTAATATACTTAGTATAAAACTCAAAAATAAAATCTTTAGGTTTTAAATTAACTTGACTGTTATTAAGCGAGAAATTATTCTCTTTTCTAACATCAATGACTGAAGTGGTATCTACGATAACATCTTTAGTATTTTTAGCTTCTCCTCTGCAGCAAAAAAAAGAAGTTATAAAGATAGATACGATTAAAAATTTAAATATTCTATTTACTCCCATCTGTATATTTTATAGTTTGGTTTTGCTTTTCTATAGGAGTTTTTTGAACAAAATGAGATACCCAATTTTCACCATTATACATAGCAATATGACCATGAGGGTTGTTTTAAAAGAAGTATTTTTTTCTACGATAATTGCACAATGTGAATAATTCAGCACAATAACGGCACTAACAAATGCTTCACACTCTTCTCCTTCCTCCCACCCTGTTAAATTAGGATCAGGGTATCGTTTTTTATTTGTCTTTCCTTAATTCACAATACTTATCTGTGTTAAACTCATCAAATAATTTCTCATTATCAATAGTACGTATATCCCTATTTAAATTTTCCATTGTACAGTATTTATTACGTCCTAATGTATCTTGTTTAAATGGAAAAAAAGCTTTAAGTTTTTTCAAATATAGCGTCTTGTTGTTTATATCAAAATCAAAAAACATTACAATATGATTTCCATAATGATCACCATTACCGAATTCAAAAGAATCTGAATCTATCTTCTTAAAACTAGTTGATGAATCAAATAGCATCTCTAAGGCTTCAAACTTATAACTTGTATTATTTGATAATGAAACAATAAAATTGAATTCATCTTCATTAAAGGCTATATCTTCTACTTTTTCTTTTTGAATTAATAAGCTTACTTTTTCAGAAGTATTTTCCGCTGACTTATCATTTTTACAAGATAGAAAAAGGAATACGAAAATTATTAGTATATATCTCATCTCAAATTTGTTTAACCTGCACCTCCAGATTTAGAAATAATTACTTTTCCATTTTTTTTAACAAGTATATCCCAATAATCTTGTTCAGAAAAATTCTCTTCACCATCAATAACTATAGTTTCACTACAATCAATATTATATAAAATACTTTTAGGACAAGAATCATCATCATCCTTTACTCTTTTTATTTCCCCTTTGCAAATACTTCTCTTTAAAGTTCTTTTCAACCATAATATATCTTTATCTGAATATTCAACGGGAGAGTTGGTAAAATCATACTCAACTCCAGATTTAATTACTTCCTCTAGTTTTTTATAATGATTACTAATTTTCTCTATATCATTTGTTGAAAAACATTTAGGGTTGTTATCTTTTACTTGAGTTTTTTTAGGAATAGAATCATTTATGTTAGATGAAACATCTATGACTACATCTTTTTTAGGTTGTTTGCAACCAAATAAAAAATATATTACTAATAAGGGTAATATTATTTTTTTATGCTTAATGTGTTGATGCATAACTAACATCTGCACTTTGATTCATTTCGGGTAGTTCATAAGATTTAGGATTGTATTTTATCGGTTTCATAATCGCATATTCATTTCCTATTGTAACGGTACCGTATTTGATTTGTTATCCCCCCGAAACAGTTCCATTACCTTGATTTTCTCCTATATATACGTATTTTTTTAAAGAAGTATTTTTTTCTACAATAATTGCACAATGTGAATAATTCAGCACAATAACGGAACTAACAAATGCTTCACACTCTTCTCCTTCTTCCCATCCTGTTAAATTAGGATCAGGGTATCGTTTTTTTTATTTGTCTTTCCTTAACTCACAATACTTATCTGAATTGAACTCATCAAATAACTGATCACTATCAATACCTTGTATATCCCTATTCAAATTTTCCATAGTACAATATTTATTACGACCCAATGTGTCTTGTTTAAATGGAAAGAAAGCCTTCACATTTGTTAAAAATAAAGTGCTATCCTTATAAATGTAATTCCAATCTATGGAATTTCCATAATGAGAATCATATTCGCGAATTTTCAAACTATCTAGATTATAAGAATATTTAAACTTACTATCTAAAAACATAGGGCAATTAAATTTCAAAAGTATCTTATTTTCTAAAAAAACAAAAATTTCACCTTCTTCTAATAGAATTTCCTTTGGATATAGATTATTACTATTTATTGTTTCTTTTGTTTGCGATTTACAAGAAAGCAAAAAAACAAAAGATAAAAAGAAATAGGATATAGTTCTAAACTTCATAATACACAGCTATAAAGAGGCTTTGGAAAAAAACTTATTATTTTTTTTGGACAATATTATTTCATATGTTTCTTCCGATAGATGCTCACCATCATCCGTTTCAAAAACTTCTTTATAATCGATATAAAAACTTATGTTTTCTAAACATTTTCCAGAAAATTCAATAGGTCTTGCTGAACATGTACTCTCTTTCAATTTTCTTAAAATTAGCCCACTATGCTTTTTCGTATAAAAAACTATAGAGTTTCCTAAATCAAAACTTCCACCTTGCTTTAAAATCTTTTCTATTTCTCCGTAGTGATTATTCAGCTTTACAATATCATTTTTAGTGAAACAATTAGGATTACTAGTAGTATCTTTATTCGTTTCTTTTTTATCGAAAGAGCTTTTTAATTGGTCTGTTTCCTGATTTTTACAGCTTGTATTAACAAACAATAAGGATAATAACAAAATTGTATTAATGATTCTTTTATTCATATCGTAAAATTAATGTGTTGATGCATAACTACCATCTGCATTTTGATTCATTTCGGGTAGTTCATAAGATTTAGGATTGTATTTTATCGGTTTCATAATCGCGTATTCATTTCCTATTGTAACGGTACCGTATTTGATTTGTTGTTCCCCCGAAACAGTTCCATTACCTTGATTTCCTCCTATATATACGTATTTTCCTAAAGAAGTATTTTTTCCTACAATAATTGCACAATGTGAATAATTCAATACTACTATTGCACCTACAAATGCTTCACATTCTTCGCCTTCTTTCCATCCTGTAAGTCCTGTTACCTCTTTATCGGAAGCTTTAGTGTTTCCTTCTGGAGCCCAATCGAAAGCATACCAATTAGATCCAGAATTTATATTTAGGTATCCAGCCTGCACAAAACACCAATTCACGAAAGACGCACACCACGAAATTGAATGATCACCACTTTTTCTGCCTGGTTTGTGATATTGTACTATCTTTTCTTTTAAAGGTGATTCTGTTTCATTTAAACCTTGATATTCTACAAACTCTTGATAAGCAAACTTAACCCAAGGGGCCAAATCGCTGGATTCTATATCTTGTCTGTTTTCATTATTGATACATACAAAATCGTACTTGAAAATATTTCTTAAAAGACTATAGTATTTTCTACGTTCCGATTTTCCGTTTCCTCCTCCATTCACTAAAGTTGAAATGTAATTGATATATTTATCGCCAAAAAGTGCTATTTCATTTAATGACTTCTTTTTTATCTCAGAATGTTTATTCCCTGCTTTCTTATAATTAGACCAGAACCATCCAGCTGAATCCATCGCATATCCCAGATCATCAGAAATATATTCCTCATAATTATTACTTCGTAATTCTAATTGAATATCAGTCTTTCCTTTTAAGTCTCCCTCAGTATTTTTAGCAGCATATTTTAAATATTTGATTTGAGAATTTCGCCAAGTCAATTGCATAAAACCACGACCCTTATACTTTGGACCATCACCAATTAATGTGTTTCCCATGTTTTCGGCATCTCCATGCTGACCTGGGTTATAGCCTGATCCTGATGCAAACTCTAATCCAGTAGTAAATCGAGCAGATTCCCAATACAATTGAGCTATAAAATGCATTTTTTGCACACACTGATTAATTCCGTATTTATTTGTAGTCTTATTTAATTCTTCCGTTAACCTTTCAAAAGTTTTGTCTTCACTAGAAATAGTACAATTATTATGATCTAAGATATCATTACCAAACTTTTCACTTTTTCGAATTCTGGTAAATATATTTTTAAATTCCTCAGTAGTAAAATCTCTATTGCAATAACACTCCCCCTTATGTTGCTCAAACATCAACTTCATCTGATTGATAAAAGCCATAGGATGAAAGTGAAATACCTCTGGTGATGCAGGAAAAATACGTTCTGGTTTCGTAGGTGTATCGTTTTTAGTTTCTGCTGGTTTGGTCTCTACCGGTTTAGGTAGGGTAGCCGTAGTATCCGTAGTTACTGCTACCGGAATCCCCAATTCTTTTAAATCATCTTCAGAAACATCCCCCATCATATTTCTGTTGTTTTTCTTTTCTTTTTTGGGTTCGGGAGCGTCCGGTTGATATGGTTTACCAGCAGTATCATTCCAAAACATTAAATCTGTTACTTGTGTCTGCAAGCTACTAAGATACGTTTGTTTTTGGTTTTCCATTTCATCAATTACTTCTTGCTCACGCTTATTTTGTTTGGCAAAGTTAATTTGTGCATTATAAAACGTTTCTACATCACCTTTTATTTGATTGTAATCATAACTCCACTCACTTTTATGTTTAGCAACCACTCTACTCATTTCATAAAGCACCTCATTAACTCCCATAGCAAACCTAACTTCGTCAGCATTGATCAGATGGTCGTTGTCTATATTAAAGTTTTCCCATATTTTTTTAATAAACTCGCTTTTCGTTTTTGTATAATCTAGCGTGTCTTTTATTTCGTAAATATATTCGTCTCCTCCGTCTAAGATATTAAAGCCGAATTGCTCCCAATTGTAAGGGCTAAAGAATTTCTCATCTTCAAACTCCTCAATCTTTACCCAACCCGTTTGTGCGTTTTCATTGTCGTTCCCCAGATACAAGTTATGGGTCTCTACTTGTCTATAATGAAAGTCTCCGTGCTCTTCGCCTATAATAATGTCTTTTTCTTTAGTTAACTTTACTACTGTAGGTTTTTGTAGCGTAAAATCTACATCTTTTTTATTATCTGGCCTTGACATCCAGATGTCTGTTACATCTTTTATCAGACCAACTTCGTCATTAACTTTAGGGGTATACCCTCTGTCTAATATATGATTTTGTACTTCTTGTTTTTCGTTAAACTCTGCTATATTGAATTCTACGATTCTATGGGTAGCATCTTTATTGGTAGCTTTTATCTTATCTCCTTTTTCATTACAGGCACCTTTCCATTTTAGTTCAAAACCCGATACATTAGGCAGTTTATTTTTAAAAAAAGCAAACAGCGTATCTACATCCTCATGTACTTTAGGGTCTTTTCCTGTATTGTCAACTGGCAAGATTTTATAATTGGTTTCACTAATTTCAAATTTTTTATAGACCTCTACTGGCAGGATGGCTTGTATTACGTGTTCATTCTCGTGTATGATATTGGGTACAATATTTTTTTCTGTAGTTTCTTTGTAGACGTGGGTTACTCTTCTGTGGGTAGTACCTGATTTTCCTTCGGCATTGCACTTTAACCCCGGTTGTGTATAAAATAAAGGAGACATTGCTGCTTTATTTAATTTTCCTTCGAAGATCGTATTCAATTTAGTAAAGCTATCTACCTTAGATGCTGTAACAGGATAATACCCTGTATTGATACCTCTTTTCTTTTGATTTGAGTTGGCACTTTTAACATAGGTAGCGCCAACATCTACTAGTAATTGATGCGGAACAAACTTAAGTAGTTCTTTTTCCTTTTCTGCCTGGTATGTTTTTTTGGTAACATTTTTTCTTCCTACTTCTTTGATCTCATTCTTAGGCTGATCGACCTCATCATTGGGAATAAAATTCGATACACTAACTCTGGTATTGTCAGCTTCAACAAGTTTTATAGCGTTGATGACATAACTAGTAACACTTTCTTCTTTTCTAACACTCTTATATACTTTTGTGGGATTGCTCTCCACTGTAAACTCATAATTCTTAGATAAGTCCGAAAACGGAATCCAAAAATCATACTCCCACGGTTTTTCTTTTGATTCGTACCGAACTTTTACCAGCGTATTTTTTACATCTTCCATATAGATAAGCGTATCTTTTTTGGAAATAGTACCATCGAATATTTTAGAGATATAGTCAAAATTTACAATGTCATAGACTATTTTTTTCCCTTTTGATTTTTCTTTATTTACAGACAGCGCGCCCTTCTCTACAGTACGTTCTACGGTCGCTAGCATTTTTACTTTACAGAACTTATCGTTTCTAGCAATTACTTTTACAGGAGTTTTTGCTTTTATAGTTGGGTTATTAGGGGCTTTTAGCGCTTTATAAATGGTAACATCTTCTGGTAATTTGTAGTATTGCTTTTTTTCCAGGGGTTTTTCTTCTTCGGAATATATATCGAAGGTATTGTTTAGAAATTTTTTGATCGTATCTTCATTATCAGGCGCCATAAATATTTCATGATGGCACACATAATAGTCTTCTTCAGCTTTTTTTTGTTTTAAACCGGTATGTCCTAATAGCTGTGTTGCTTTTACAGGGATATCACAAGCTACAATTTTATTCTTTTTAAATTTAGACTCATCAAGTGTATGTACCGTAGTTAAGTGCTTGAGATTTACAAATTCATTGGTCCCTTTGATAGCAATAAATCCATTTTTTTCTGTACCTTCTGTTTGCAGGGGTTGGTTACTTTCCAATACTTTTATAATTGGCGCATTGGGAGATGGATTGTTATATACCGGAATCCCCTCGATTTTAGAAGTATCTTTTTTGAAAGTGGCTTTATAGTTTGTTTTAGTGAGTTTTGTACTGATACCACTATTTACATTGGCGTAATAATCGGTACAATTCTCCCCATTTAAATCTTTAAATGGGGCTAGTTTTTTATAGGTACTTGTTTTGGTTTTCCCATTACGTTTGTAACTTATGACAATCGTATTTTCTTTCTTGGAGTCATCATCCAAAATAAATTCCGTATTAACGGGCAATACTACTTCGGTATCTTTTAGTTTTTTGAATTTTTTAGTTTGTTCATTCTGTTCAAATTGATAGACTCCTAAACCTTTTACTTTTTGGTCTTTACCTGTTTGGTATTCCTTTTTTGCTAGAAAAGGCGGAAGCTTAACATTTTTGGGTGTATTTTTTTGCTTATAGGCATTAATAGGCAATAAATGATTATAGAGACTATAAAATGTTACATTTTCTGTTTTCTTTTCTGTAGTCTCATTTTCTTTTCCTTTATTGTTTACCACATGTTTTACGAGTTCAAAATCGTGTTGAATAATCATAAAACAATTTGAGTACTTACATACACTCTGGGTGTCTGTCCCTTCGTTTTTTACAAGTTCTTTATACTTTTCTTCAAATCGATATGCTATAATTCTTCCATCTGCAATAGCTTTAATGGGAGTATCCTTTCCTTCTATATGAATACCACCATGCCAAGTATTGTTATCACCAATTAAGAAGTTGCCAAATTGATTATTGAAATCAAATTTTTTTTCTTCTAGAAAGTCTGCGGGAAATGTAATCTTCATAGCAATTTTTGATTAAAAACTCACATTAAATTCAGATAGATAGCCGTTTTGTTCTTCGCTCTTTTTCTTAAGTTCTTCCTGATTGGCTTGTGCTTCTTTTAAAGATCTCCCGGATACAGATGCCAATACTTTAAGCATAGGACTGATCTTAGGAAATGGAATTTCCTGTAATGGCATTACAGCTGTAGGAGCTGCTGGTCCTGTGCCTATAAGTACTGTGGGTTCTCCTACCGTGATCGATCCACCGTGAGCTGTCATACTGCCTACAGTAGCCGCTGGTTTTCCTCCAATAAGTACAGTAGCTTCTCCTTGTGCAATGGTATCAGGCGGTCCTGCACAAATGCACATATCACCCATGACTGCGGCTGGTTTATTACCTATTAACACCGTAGGTACTCCGGGTCCTGATATAGGTCCTCCTACATGTGGCGGTGGCGGTGTCCCCGGATTAACCATCGGGCACACATGCATACTTCCTATAGTTGCTGCTGGTCCTGGCATATCGTATTAATTAAGTTTTAATAATGCTCCGGATACTTCTGTAATCGCCTTACCAGTCACTTTGGTCTGTGTCCCATTAACTTCTGCTCCTACTTGTCCTTCTACAATGGTGTTTAACCCTTTTACAGTAGCATCTGTAGTTGCTTCTACAGCTACAGCTCCCCTACTTTTTACACTAGTGTCTCCTGTAGATTGAATCACTACATTACCTTCTGCTAACGCGGAGAGATCTGATTGCGCTGCAATTTCTACATTTTCTTGAGCTCCGATATTGATATTTTCTTCTGCAGTGATATTAATATTTTTTGCAGTGATGTCTATAGTCTCTGTAGCGTTGATCGTTAATGATTTCTCTTGTGTATCAAACGTAATGATACTGCCCTCATTATCATAGATATTGATCTTCTCTTCGCCATCGGTATCATTAAGCTCTATCGTATGACCGCTACGCGTGCGAATGGCCTTAATATCATTGTTGTCTGTTTTCCACTCTTCGGGTTTGGCGTTACCGTGATATAGGGTTCCCATCACAAATGGACGTTCCGCATTACCTCCTTCAAAATTTACGATAACTTCTTCTCCTATCTCAGGGATAAAATGAAATCCTTTATCCTGTCCTCCATGGGGCGTCATCATGCGTAACCAGGGCGTTGTCTCACCAAGTGGTTTTTGCCATGGAAATTCTACACGCACTCTGCTTAACCCTTCTTCATCTACATTTTCGGTAACTACGGCTAGCTGGATATCACTTTTAGGGTATCTGGTCATATCTGCATTAGGATATACCTGTAAACTGGCATCTATAGCCTCAAATGTATTTTTATAACGTCCTCCCTCGGTATTGGTATGGGTAATTTTAATAATACGATACGACCCGAATCCTGCTACTTTGATGATTTCTCCCAAATTAACTCCTGGATTATCGCTAATTCCTCTTGCAACTACTTGCTTAGAAGCCCTAGCCTGAGTGTGATCGGTTACTTGCTGATCGAATCTGGCCTTAAGCGCGGAATCATTAAAGGGCGCATGTACTAATTCTCGTTCATTACTAAACAATTCCTGAGACTTACCATTCATAAAACCATGGTATCCCTCTGCAGAGAGATCAATATCACTACTTTTTTTCTCGTGGTGTTCATCGGTTAGATAATCACGCGTACTATGGTTATAAACATTAGCTACAGGTTTCATAAATACCGAAAGCTCCTGTAAGTCGGTACCGTATTGTAACTCAATTTCTTCATCTCCTGGACTACCAAACACTAGTCCTTTTCCATCATCATAGAACCATTGATTATAGTATGCTGCCAATCGACTGGCAAAACTAAACGCACTCTGATTATGTTGCACAGCATAGTGTATGTTTTCCGTATAGGTTGGATCGATAGTAAGCTCCAACTTGGATCTGTCATACCCGTTAAAGGTGTTATCCAAAATTTCAGAAAGACTCTTATCGCAGAAAGATGCATAATGGTTGCCATCTTCTGCCAGAATACTAGTGCTATTGGCATGGATCGTAATTAAATCTCCTTTAGACTGATGAAAAGCTTTTATGGCTTCTAGTCCGGTAACTACCCCCTTAAATTCTAACTCTTTATACTCATTGTATCCGTGAGCGGCATTAATCTTGATGGTTATAACACAACCTAAATAGTCTTTACTTTCACCAACTAATTCATCTGATAATGATTCTATCACATCGGTTCTACAAACTAATCTAAGGGCGTGATGAGCATCGATTTGCTGATCGAGCTGTAAACTTACATAGGAGGGAATTTGATTTCCATCAATGAAAATTTGTGTGGTGGTTTGTAATGCCATAAATAGGTTTATTTTGAGGGTAATTTAGTTAACTCTTTCTTAAAAAAAACAAAAATTGTTTTTGAAAAGGACTGCAAACATACATTTATATTACACTCTAAACAAGTCCAAAAGAGGCATTATCCCCTGATAAACAGTATGTTTTCGACAAAAAGACAGCAACTCTCGTCAAATAACCACTTTTCGTATCAGTAATTTATAGTTCACCCTCTGTTATACAATTTTACTAGCCTTCAAATTACTGATTGAATGTTATTTACGTAAGAAAACTCTCCTTACAACTAGTCATTAACAATCTATAGTACATGTATTAGTGTCAATTTTAGTAAAATGTTACCCACTAATAACTAGTTTTTTTGAATTTATACAATCCAAAAGAGTTACTTATCCCTAAATGAGATCGTGATAACGATTGGTGAGATAGTCTTAGGAGTTCGAAGATGTTATCTAAATAGTAGTTTTTCTTGTTATTTCCACTCATCTAGGTAGAATAGAATGGTGAAGCCCTTATGGAATAAGAAAAAGGTATTGATTATATAACCAATACCTTTACAATTTCATATAAAACCCAATTAACATAATTGGTACACTGTATTATTTCACAGCCAATCTTTTGATAGAATTTTCAAAATCTACATTCTCAAGATTACTTATCAGTAGTCCAATACCACCTGTTTTAGAGGCAACAATGTACTCTGCCTGATATTTCTTTTCCATTTTATACCCTTTAAGGTATTTTAACTTCACAATTTTAGAAGTCGGGGTAAAGAAAAATCTTCCGTGGATTCTTTTATAACGTACTTCCTGAGTATTTGCTTCATCTTTTAGTTGTCTACTTAATGCTTCTACAACTGTAGCCGCTCTGTGTTCATCTAATTGATAGAAGTCGCATGCATAAATAAATACATAATTTTCTACATTTTTCTCATCAACGAACAACTGAAAATCAACATTTTTATCTTCAATTTTTTTCAATTCCTCTAAAGCAATCTTTTTAAACTTAGGGCTATCGGTTAGAGAATCTAAACGAACCTTAAATTGATCAGGACTTGTTTTTTCATACCCCTTGGTAAGCATTATCGTATTCTTACGAAACTCGATTGTGTTCTTCTTAGAGAAATTTGTAAACTTGGATTTCTGCTTTCCATCTGTGAAGTATTGACATCCAGTCAGAAGGATTACAGTTAACAATAGTAAAATTTTTTTCATAGGGTTCTGGGTGTTAATTGGTTAAAAATTTATTCAATAAGCCCCATAAGTGTGCGCAAGTTAATAAAAAAAACCACACAAACAACCTTTTGTCCTGATTTTTATGCATTTAATCCGATTGAATTTGAATATAACCCGGTTTTTATCTGTTTTTCGGTAGGATTACACCCACTCTTTCGGGTTCTTTAAAATTTCTAGTAATCGTTCTTCTTCAGATCCTGATGCTGGATGATGATCATAGCGCCATTGTACTTGTGGCGGTAAACTCATTAGAATACTCTCAATTCTTCCGTTTGTTTTTAATCCAAACAATGTTCCTTTATCGTGCACCAAATTAAACTCTACATACCTACCACGACGAATTTCTTGCCAATCTTTTTGTATATCAGTATACTTACTGTCTTTTCTTCGCTCTACAATAGGAACATACGCCTGTAAAAAACTATTCCCCACTTCTGTTACAAAATCATACCAATTTTGCATAGTCATCGCCTCCGTTTTCTTACAATAGTCAAAAAACAAACCTCCTACTCCACGACCTTCTCCTCGATGGGCATTATAAAAATATTCATCACATTTCTTTTTATACAAAGGATAAAAATCAGCATTATGTCTATCACAAGATGCTTTACATACTTCATGAAAGTGTCGCGCATCCTCATCAAACAAATAGTAAGGCGTGAGATCCTGTCCACCACCAAACCAACTATCCACAACCGCACCTTCTTTATCATACATCTCAAAATATCTCCAATTGGCGTGTACTGTTGGCACCATTGGGCTTTTAGGATGCAACACTAGTGATAATCCACAGGCAAAAAAATCCACATCTCCTACATTAAAATAACTCTGCATCGCCTTTGGTAATTTACCATGAACCCCAGAGATATTAACGCCTCCTTTTTCGAAAACCGCTCCATTTTCGATGACTCGTGTGCGGCCACCACCACCTTCAGGGCGTTTCCAGATGTCTTCTTTAAATTTGGCTTGACCATCGATCTCTTCCAGTCCTGAGGTAATCGTGTCTTGTAAATCTTGTATGTATTGATAAAATTTTTCTTTCATGTCTTATGCTTCGATTTTAGAAATCGTATCAGAACCTTTTACTTCGATCAATCCTTTTTCATTCAGAATTCTAACCGTTTCTGTAGAAGCTGCAACTACAGATATTGGAAGTACTATAATAAACCCAATAATAGGAATTAATAAAACTAACATAAATACAATTCCATTACCAATAGCAGTTCCTCTATGCTTTCTTACAAACTGAACACTTTCTTTATACTTAAAATGACGTTCCATAGTATAATCCATATTCCCAAAACCTACATAATATGCTTGTATAGCAAATATCAATATAGTAGCAATAATTCCAACTATCGGTATAAGGCTTAAAATTAACAAAGGAATGATAAAAAGTAATTCTCTGAAAAGGTTTCTTACGTTTATACGAATACCACGCATTAATTGTTCTCTAAATGAAGTATTGCGATGTTGATGATCTTGATGCTGGTCTCCCAAAAGATGTACCTCTACTTTTTCTGAAACCGGACTCATAAATGGAGCCGACAGCGCCATTATAATATGCTTATACAGCACTAATCCTATTGCTAGTATCAATAGAATACTAAAATACTTACTAATAACAGCAAATGTTTCTGATCCCCAATCCCAAACCCACGCTTTGGCTATAATAGTTCCTAATGGGTCTGATAAAAACCAGGCCGAAGCCATAAATAGAATTCCGGTTAAAAAACTAATTAGAATCGGAACCGCAAAATACTTCCATAACCCTAGTTTAGAAATTAAAGCGAAACCTCCAAAATATGCTTTAATACCATTAATGATGTTCTTGATCATAATCTTATGAATTGGTTAACTTCTTATAAGTAGTGTTTTTAAGAATTTTGTTTCAAAATTTACCCAAATATTAGTTATTTTCATCAAAAAGATAGACCATATCATTGGTAAACTCCCTTATTCCTTTTATATCTTTTACCAAACTAGCATTCATTGCTTTTTCTTTTAAAAAAGCAACTGTTTCTTCTTCTGTGGCGTTGTTCAGGTCCTTAAAATACAATCTTCCCAATCTATTATTATGCAAATCCATCGCCTCTGCTATCGCTTTATTAGGGGCTAATTTTTCGTGTAAATCAGTAATTTTCTGAGCCCAAACCATGGATTTCTCTTCACTTTTAGAATGAATATAGGTTTTCTGACAGATCAATACATTCCATAAAGCATGTCTAAATGCATTAGGCTTTCCATTATTATGATGTGTTTTTCCGTATAAAGAATCACAGATCATCATTGTTTTTTTTGTAGCTCTTAGAGTAGGAATAATATACCACGGATTCTGAAGCAATAGTCCCGACAATCTAAATAGCTGTCTGATGCTAAACCGCTTAATAATATTCCTAATCTTCATTCTTACACCTTGTATTCCTTTACAGCATCTACAAAAGCTCTAGCGTTCTCGACAGGTATATTTGGCAGAATTCCGTGCCCTAAATTAGCTATATATCGATCTTTACCAAATTCATCAATCATCTGTTTTACCATCTTTTTAATATCCGATGGAGGTGATAACAATCTAGATGGGTCAAAATTACCTTGTAATGTGATATTTCCTCCAGTAAGGTATCGAGCATTCCTAGCAGAACATGTCCAATCTACTCCTAATGCAGCTGCACCTGAGTTTGCCATTTCGTTTAGCGCAAACCAACATCCTTTACCAAATACGATAATCTCAGTTTCATCCTTTAATGCATCCACAATTTGCTGGATGTATTTCCAAGAAAACTCCTGATAATCAACTGGAGAAAGCATGCCTCCCCAACTATCGAATACTTGAACAGCATTTACCCCTGCAGCTACTTTCTTTTTCAAATATGCAATAGTGGTATCTGTTATTTTTTGTAATAATTGATGAGCGACTAGCGGTTGCGAAAAACATAATCCCTTTGCCATATCAAAATTCTTAGAACCTTGTCCTTGTACTGCATAACATAATATGGTCCAAGGCGATCCTGCAAAACCAATTAAAGGAACTCTGTTGTCAAGTTTTTCTTTAGTCATCTTGATTGCATCCATCACATATCCTAATTCTTCATCAATATCCGGAATAATAACCTGATCTACATCTGCTTGTGATCGAATTGGGTTTGGTAACCAAGGTCCAATCCCATCTTTCATTTCTACCTCTATATTCATAGCTTGTGGAATAACCAAAATATCGCTGAATAATATAGCAGCATCGGGACCAATAATATCAATAGGTTGCACTGTAATTTCTGATGCTAACTCAGGTGTTCTACATCTGGTAAAGAAATCGTACTTTTTCTTTAATGCCATGAATTCTGACAAATACCTTCCTGCCTGACGCATCATCCATACTGGTGGGCGATCAACAGTTTCTCCTTTTAAAGCTCTTAGAAATAAATCGTTTTTTATCATATCCGTTTATCAAAGTATTTAACTGCCTGAACGATCACATTCTCTACAGTTGGTTTGTTAGCAACAATAATATTGTTTGTATATTTTTTGGCTTCAGAAGCAGTAGTATTTCCAATACAAAAAACCATGCTATTATCGATGATATTATTAGAAACATAGCTTTGTACAGCTGATGGGCTGAAAAACAATATTCCATTAAATGTACGATCGAATTTTTTAGATTTTTTATGTGTTCTATAGACTACTATTTCATCCAGCTTAACATTGTTTTCTTTCAAAATGGATGGCAATTCATCTCTTCTCAGGTTTCCACAAAAAAAGAAAAATTGTTCCTTTTTATAGTTTTTTGAGATAATTTCACCCAAATCAGAAGCATTCTGAGCGATTTCAGAAACTTTTAGTCCATTTCCTTCCAATAGTTTTTTGGTGTTCTCCCCTACACAAAAACAATTCTGAATTTCGAATTCTAAATTCTGAAGTGCTTTTACGGCATTCTTACTGGTAAAAATTGCATTCTCTATATTTTGATTAAAATCAACATCCAGTAATTCAATTTCTATTACATTATATTCCACAAATCCGATTCCAGAATTTAGTAGCAGCTCTTTTTGAGTTGTAGAGAGTTTTTTTGTGGATAATATGGAGGAATTAGAGCTCAATTATTTTAAACTTGCTTTAATCCTCTTCATCAATTCTTTCCCTCCATTATTTAAAACTTCCTGAGCACATTGTATCCCAAAGTTTTGTCTATCCTCAAGCTTTATCATTTTGTTAACCTCTATTTTATCTTTTCCATCTAGACTGAATAAAACTCCAGTAAAATGAATTTGATCTCCTTTGATTTTTGCTAAAGCTCCTATTGGTGCAGTACAACCACCTTCTAACTCTCTAAGAAATTCTCTTTCTATATGCACGCATATTTTAGAATCTGTATGATCAAGATTCGAAAGCGCATTCAAACAATAAGCGTCATTTTCTTTAGCAACGACTAGCATAGCTCCTTGTGCCGGAGCTGGAGTCATCCAACTCAGGTCCAAATATTCTTTCGGTTTAAGTTTGATTCTTTCTAATCCTGCAGCTGCAAAAATAGCTCCATTCCAATCACTATCGTTTAGTTTTTGCATTCGGGTATTTACATTACCTCTTAAATCAACAACTTTATGATTGGGAAATTTATGTAACCATTGTGCTTGTCTTCTTAAACTACCTGTAGCAATAGTTCCTTCTCTATCTAAGAAATCTAATCCTTTATGCAAAAGAATATCCTGTACATTCGCACGCTCTAAAACTGCTGCTTCTACGATACCTTTTGGTAAAGCCGTCGGAACATCTTTCATAGAATGCACTGCAATGTCAATATCATTATTAAGCATTGCTACATCAAGTGTTTTGGTAAAAATTCCTGTAATTCCTAATTCATATAATGGTTTGTCCAAAACAATGTCTCCAGTAGATTTTACAGGAACTAAGATTGTAGTAAAGCCAAGATCTTCTAATTTATTCTGCACTGTATGAGCTTGCCAAAGTGCCAACTCACTATCACGGGTACCAATGCGGATTGTTTTATTTTCCACTATTTATCTTGTATTTGGAATACTTTCTGAATCAGTTCTATACTTTCTGAAGAAGAAGTATTTTCATCTTTAAGATGACTAGCGAAGTGATTTGTAATTTTTTGTATAATGCGATCACTAATAATTGTAGCCTGTTCTTCATTAAAATCAGAAATCTTTTTTCGTTGTAGATTGATTTCTGCTTCTTTAAAAGAAACCAGTTTATTTTTTAGTGCCTTTATTGTTGGTGCAAATTTTCTGGTTTCCATCCAGCTATCGAATTCCGATCTAACCTCATCTATTATAGCTTCTGCTTTTGGGATATGTACTCTTCTCCTTTGTAAGGTATCATCAGTCATCTTGGATAAATGATCCATATGTACTAAAGTAACATTTGGTAATTCTGAAACATTTGTATCTACATTCTTCGGTACGGATAAATCCAAAATAAGTAAAGGTTTATCTGTATTGATTAAGTCTTTGTAAATTGTTGGTTTTTGCGCTCCCGTTGCCACAATTAACACATCAGAATGGTTTACCTCTTCTTTAAGTGTTTCAAAATCCTTAACGACAAGGTTAAACTTTCCGGCTACTTTCTCCGCTTTATCTCTTGTCCTATTAATTAAAACAATATGATCATTCTTGGTATGCTTTACGAGGTTCTCACAAGTATTTCTACCGATTTTTCCTGTACCAAAAAGCAATATGTTCTTGTCAGTGACATAAGGTACTCTTGCTAGAATATATTGTACTGCTGCAAAACTAACAGATGTAGCACCGCTAGAAATCTCAGTTTCGTTTTTAATACGTTTACTTGCCTGAATAACAGCATTAGTCAATCGTTCTAAAAATGGATTGATCATTTGTACTTTCTTAGACGCTTTGAAACCAGCTTTTATTTGACCTATAATTTCAAAGTCACCTAAAATCTGACTATCTAATCCCGTTCCAACTCTAAATAGATGTGCAACAGCCTTACTATTTTTATGAACATAAGCTACTTTTTCGAATTCTTCGACAGTACCATGTGTATGTTCACACAAAAGTTTTATTAACTGAAATGGATGTTGTGCAAAACCGTATAACTCTGTACGATTACAGGTAGACATTACCAAAAGACCTTCAATTCCTTCGTCTTTAGCCTGCATTAAAATAGCAGTTTTTGCCTCCTCATTTATACTGAAATGTCCACGTATTTCGGCATCAGCTTTTTTATAGCTGAGACCGATTGTATAAAAATTTGCTCCTTTCGTACGTAGATGAGAGTCCATTGGGTTATTTCAATTTTTCCGTAGCAAAAATATCCCAGATCAGGTTTAAAAAATAACGCTAGAAGTTTTTTAAGTATCGAAAAGCGTTGTTTACCCCTTCAAATATCCAAAATCGGGTAAAAACACCTATTTTTGTATGAGTTCCGAAGATAGCTAATTAAATTGTTTAGATTTATTCTAAATAAATACTTTTACAGAGATGGAAATACAACTAAAAAATAACGCTCCAGGAATTCTGGAAGAGACCATTATAGATGAGGGTTTCTATATTCTTAAATTTCAAAACGAAACTAATGATAATCAGCGTATTATAAGAGACATTAATAGTAGCTATATTCAGTTTCACTTCTGCGTAAAAGGTATTATGAAGTTTAATTTTAACAACGGAAGTTACGCAATACCTTTATCAGAAAAAAAATCCCTTTTACTCTACAATCCTCAACGAGATTTACCTATGAACCTCGAAATGGAAAAGGACTCTTGGCTAGTATCTCTTTTGATTTCTATTAAAAAGTTTCATTCTTTGTTTTCTAAAGAAGCAGATTATATTCCTTTTCTTGGAGAAGGTAATCGTGATAAAAAATACTATACCGATGCCGACATCTCTCCATCTATGACTGTGGTTCTGAATCAAATACTAAGTTACAATTTACACAAATCTATTAAGCTGTTATATTTTAAAGGCAAAGCGTATGAGCTATTAAGCCTATATTTTAATAAACCTGAAGATGCAGATATAGATCAGTGCCCATTCCTGGTTGACGAGGAAAATGTTCTTAAAATTAAACAGGCCAAAGAAATTATTATTTCCAGAATGGCAGAACCACCTACCCTTCAGGAATTGTCAAAGGAAATTGGGTTACCCTTAAGTAAACTTAAAGATGGATTTAAACAAATATATGGAGAACCTGTCTATGCTTTTTTATTCGATTATAAGATGGAAGTAGCCCGTCAATTACTTGCCTCGGGAAGTCATAATGTTAATGAGGTTGGGTTGAAAGTAGGATACAGTACCGCAAGCCACTTTATAGCTGCTTTTAAAAAGAAATTTGGCACCACACCCAAAAAATATGTGATGAACTTAAGCTAATTAAGATTCCCTAACTGGAATTCCTTCTCCTTTTTGTAGTGAAACTATCGAATCATACATTCCTCTGTCACTTTCTTCTTTATCCACTAATACAGATACAAACTCGAAATTCTCCAATAATTCTAAAATAAAGGGTAATTTGTCCTTTTCGACGTCTACAATAATACGTTTCATTTCATTGCTTTTTTTGATCTTATAAAAATAAGAAAATATTATGTGGTAATTTCTAGTTTATTATAATTTAACTTGTATATAGAGTTTCTCTATATTTAGGCATATTAATAGATTTCTAGAAGTTTTTGATATTTCATTTACCTAACCATTCTGTGATACTGTTATCAATAAGTCTTATTATAATTTTATGATCTATCCATAGAATAGTTTGTATTTTTACCTCTAGAAAAAGAAAATTTTATGAGTAAAGGTGTACTTCTTGTCAACTTAGGTTCTCCCGATAGTACTGACCCAAAAGACGTAAAGAAATATCTCGGTGAATTTTTAATGGACCCCAGAGTTATTGATGTTCCGTTATGGGCAAGAACGTTGTTAGTAAAAGGAATTATTCTGAATACGAGGCCAAAAAAATCAGCTGCTGCCTACAAAAAAATATGGTGGGACGAAGGCTCTCCTCTAATTGTTCTTTCCGAAAGATTGCAGAAAAAGGTCTCAGAACGAACACCAATTCCGGTTGGCTTGGCAATGCGCTATGGTTCTATGAGTATCAAAAAAGGATTGCAAGAGCTTCATGAAAAAGGAGTTGATGAAGTTTTAATCATTCCATTATATCCGCAATTCGCAATGGCAACCACAGAAACCATTTTGGTACTTGCGGAAGAACTGAGAAAAGAACATTTTCCTCAAATGAAGTTAGCAGATATTCCAGCTTTTTATAATAAACCAGCGTACATCGAAGTACTATCCAAGAGTATTGCTGAGAAAATTAATGATCTAGATTACGAACATTTATTATTCTCATATCACGGTGTTCCAGAAAGACATATCAGGAAGAGCGATATTAGCAACGGAAACTGTAAAATGGATGGAAAGTGTTGTTTTAAAAAGGGATCAGTACAACATGAATTCTGTTATCGTCATCAATGTGAGATAACAACCGTACAAGTCGCTAAAAAATTAGGCCTAAAAAACGGCACGTATTCTACCTCGTTTCAATCTAGATTGGGATTTGATCCGTGGTTACAACCTTATACAGATAGAACTATCGAAAGAATGGGTAAAGAAGGTATTAAAAAAATGGCCATTGTCACTCCTGCCTTTGTATCTGATTGTCTGGAAACTCTAGAAGAAATAGCTATGGAAGGAGAAGAAATTTTTCACGAAGTTGGTGGAAAAGAATTCACAACAATTCCTTGTCTAAATGATCGAGATGATTGGGCTGATTTATTAGCAAATTGGGTAAACGAGTGGACAGAAGCTAAAACTCCTGTCCTATAATGGCAAAAGTAAGCTCTGAAGCTTTAGGAACGCAACCCATTGGTAAACTTCTAATCCAGCAGGCAGTTCCCGCATCCATTGGAATATTGGTCATGTCTTTGAATATGATTGTTGATACTGCCTTTTTAGGAAATTGGATAGGAGGACTCGCAATTTCTGCAGTGCAAGTAGTTCTTCCTTTTACCTTTTTTATTGGAGCCATCGGTTTAGCAATTGGTATTGGCGGTAGTTCTGTATTATCCAGAGCTTTGGGTTCTGGAGATCACGATAAAGCGTTACGGGTTTTTGGAAATCAAACAACACTTACTTTTTTAATTTCCGGTTCATTAGCACTGGCTGGATTAATTTTTCAAGATTTTTTTATTAGTTTTCTTGGAGCTGAAGATTCTTTTAAAGATTACGCTCTTATCTACTACAGAATCGTTCTTTACGGAATTGTTATGTTATCCATGTGTATGATGGGCAATAACGTTATCCGCGCAGAAGGTAAACCAAAATTCGCGATGGTAGCTATGATATTACCAGCTATTGGTAATATTTTTCTGGACTATCTCCTTATTAACGTAATGGGATATGGTATGGAAGGAGCTGCTTGGGCAACTTTTATTAGTTATGCGATTTGCTTTGGCTTTATTCTTTGGTTTTTTATTGCTAAAAGTGAACTACGATTGAATTTAGAATGTATAAAATTAAAAAAGAAAATCGTAAATGAAATAAGTGGCTTAAGCTTTGTCACTTTAGCCAGACAAGGCACCATAGCAGTACTTGGTATCCTTTTAAACAATGTCCTTGGTAATTACGGTGATGAACTAGATATTGCATCCTATGGAATCATAAGAACTGTACTCATGTTTGCTTTGTTTCCCGTGATTGGAGTTAATCAAGGATTTATGCCCATTGCCGGGTACAATTACGGTGCAGAAAAATTTCAAAGAGTACGAGAATCTATTAATACTTCTATTACCTATGGAGGAATACTAGCAATTTTGATATTTGTTATCATTATGGTATTTCCTCAAGAATTTATTTCGATTTTTGTAAGTACGAAAGAATCGCTAGATCCAGAAACGCTCGCTGATAATAAAGAAATTCTAAGACGAACTCCATCGGCACTAAGGTTAGTATTTCTGGCAACTCCAGTGATTATTGTACAACTCATAGGATCTGCTTATTTCCAATCCATAGGAAAAGTAATCCCTGCACTATTACTAAGTCTTACCAAACAAGGGTTCTTTTTGATTCCACTTATCTTAATACTACCTCCATTTCTTGGTGTTTTAGGGGTTTGGATTGCGTTTCCGATAGCAGATGTGCTCTCTACAATTCTTACTGGATATTACTTAAATAGAGAAGTGAGAAAAACTTTAGCGACATCTAAGACCGCTTAATTACTATCCTTAAAAACCAACCTGAAGAGAAAACAGAAATCAACTAAGGTTAAATTTACGTGAAAATGTTTCTCAATAGCCATTTATTCCAGATTTTAGTGGGCCATCAAATCTACTTACTATGAATTTTTATGATGTTAAGGCGTAAATTATAAACTCAACCAGATGTACTCAAAAATTTTAAAACTTACATTAATTGCCTTTCTTATGATCGGCAATTTCTCATCCTTAAACGCACAAACGTATAACGAGAAGTTATATGATGCATTAGAATATCGATTAGTTGGCCCTTTTAGAGGTGGTCGTAGTGCCGCAGTAACGGGAGTTCCTGGCAAACCAAATCTGTTTTATTTTGGTGCTACTGGTGGTGGAATATGGAAAACAACGGATGGTGGCCGTACCTGGGAAAACATTTCCGATGGATTTTTTGGTGGATCAGTTGGTTCTATTTCCGTTTCTAAAAGTGATCCAAATGTAATTTACGTTGGTGGCGGAGAAAAAACGCTTCGTGGTAATGTATCTTCTGGATACGGAGTTTGGAAAAGTGTTGACGCAGGAAAAACCTGGATCCAATCAGGTCTTCCAAATAGTAGGCATATACCAAGAATAGCAATACACCCAACCAATCCTGATATTGTATATACTGGTGTTTTAGGAAACATCTATAAGCCTACTCAAGATCGTGGGGTTTATAAAAGCATTGATGGCGGAAAAACTTGGAACAAAGTGTTATTTGCCAATCAGGATGCTGGAGCAGTTGATCTTACGCTAGACCCAAATAACCCAAGGATTTTATACGCATCTACCTGGAATGCCAGAAGAACGCCATATAGTTTAAGCTCTGGAGGTAATGGTTCTGCGTTATGGAAAAGTACAGATAGCGGAAAAACCTGGAAAGAAATTTCAAAGAATAAAGGATTCGCAAAAGATACATTAGGAATTATGGGAGTAACAGTTTCTCCTGTAAATAGTGAAAGAGTTTGGGCGATTGTAGAGAATAAAGAAAAAGGAGGTGTTTACAGAAGTGATGACGGTGGTGAAACCTGGAGCCAACTTAATAGTGATCGCAGCCTTCGTCAGCGTGCTTGGTATTACACCCGTATTTATGCTGATCCTAGTGATAAAGACGTGGTATATGTAGTAAATGTATCATATCATAAAAGTAAAGATGGTGGAAAAAACTTTAGTAGTTTCAGAGCACCGCATGGTGATCATCACGATCTTTGGATAGCCCCAGAGAATCCTAAACGTATGATTATGGGTGATGATGGTGGAGCACAAATCACCTATGATGGAGGAGAAACCTGGAGTACCTATCATAATCAACCTACTTCTCAATTTTATCGAGTGACCACAGATAATAATTTCCCTTATAGAATTTATGCTGCTCAACAAGATAATTCTACTATTAGAATCAATCATAGAAGTACCGGAAGATCTATCTCTGAAAAAGACTGGGAGTCTACAGCTGGTGGAGAATCAGCACACATTGCTATAGATCCAAAAGATAATGATATAGTATATGGAGGTAGTTATGATGGTTTTTTAACAAGAGTAAATCATAGGACAGAAACCGTAAGATCCATTAGTGTTTGGCCCGATAATCCAATGGGACATGGTGCAGAGGATATGAAATATCGTTTTCAATGGAATTTTCCTATCATGTTTTCTAAACACAATCCTAATAGACTTTATACCTTCTCTAATCAAGTTCACGTAACTGAAAATGAAGGTCAGAGCTGGGAAGTAATCAGCCCAGATCTAACCAGAAACGATCCCAGTAAACTTAAATCTTCTGGAGGTCCAATTACTCAAGACAATACTTCAGTAGAATATTACTGTACAATTTTTGCTGCTGCAGAAAGCCCTCTTAAAGAAGGCTTATTATGGACAGGAAGTGATGATGGATTAGTACATATAAGTCAAGATGGTGGAAAAAACTGGAGTAATGTAACTCCTAAAGGAATGCCAGAATGGATGATGATTAATAGTATAGAGCCTAGTAGTTTTAATGAAGGTACTTGCTATATTGCAGGAACTCGCTATAAATCTGGTGATTTTGCTCCATATTTATACAAAACCACTAATTATGGACAGTCTTGGACAAAAATCACTACAGGAATAGATAGTGAACATTTTACCAGAGTACTTCGTGCTGATCCAAAACGAAAAGGACTACTATATGCTGGTACCGAAACAGGAATGTATATTTCATTTGATGATGGATCTAATTGGAAACCATTTCAATTAAATCTTCCTATTGTCCCTATTACAGATCTAGCGATTAAAAACAACAATTTGATTGTTGCAACACAAGGAAGAAGCCTTTGGATCATTGATGATCTTACAGTATTACATCAACTTAAGAATAGTTACAAAACACAGGAAAACATCCTGTTTAAGCCAAAGGATACATACAGAATGAGGGGTGGTAGCATAAAAGGTTCTAAAACCGAAGGAACGAATCATCCAAGTGGAGTAATTACGTATTTCAATCTTAAAAACTTTGACAAGAAAAAAGATACTATTTCGCTTACTTATTTTAATACAAAAGGAGATACTATTAAATCGTTTAGCACCAGTGCAAAGGAGAAAAAAGATCAATTAGTTGATCTAAAAAAAGGAGCAAATCAGTTTAACTGGAACATGCGAGGAGATGGTGCTGAAAAATTGAAAGGAATGATTTTATGGTGGGCAAATCTTAATGGCCCAAAAGCTGTTCCAGGAACCTATAAAGTAAGCCTGAATGTAAATGGAACAACAATTTCGCAACCATTTACCATCTTAGTTGACCCCAGAGCAGAAGCTACTGCGCAACAAATGCAACAGCAATTTGATTTTATAACTAGTGTAAACAAAACAGTAGATAACGCCCATCAATCCATCAAAAAAATTAGAAAAATCAATGAGCAATTGAAGTCTTTCTCAGTACAGTATAAAGACGATGAGAAAACAAAAGATTTGGTGACAAAAGCTAAAGACCTACAGAAAAAGTTTGGTGAAATTGAAAAAGCATTATACCAAACAAAAAACCGTAGCGGTCAGGATCCTTTAAATTTCCCTATAAAATTGACAAATAAACTCGGACACTTAAACTCATTAGTAGGAATGGGAGATTTTGGACCTACAGCGCAAGATATTGCAGTAAAAAACGAATTGACTAAACAAATCGATGAGCAACTTACTGCTTTTGATAAATTAATTTCTGAGGAAATAAAAAGCTTTAATTCAGAATTCAATACCTTGCAACTTAATTATCTTTTTGTAGAGTAATACATGCAAGAATACTATAACTATATAAAAGCCCTGCACCTCATCTTTGTGATAACCTGGTTTGCGGGGCTCTTTTATATTCCGAGATTATTTATCTATCAGATCGAAGCTTTCCAGAAACCTTCTCCTGACAAAGAAATATTAGGTAATCAACTAAAATTAATGGCTAAACGTCTTTGGTATATTATTACCTGGCCTTCTGCCATTTTAGCAACAACCTTTGCTATTTGCTTACTAGTTTTAAGACCTGTCTTATTAGAATTGCCTTGGATGCACGTAAAATTGGGGTTCATTGTTTTACTTTTTATCTATCATTTAAAAAGTCACCAAATTTTCAAACAACTTCAGGTTGGTGTTGTAAAATGGACTTCTAATCAAATGAGGTTATGGAATGAAGGTGCTACTATAATACTATTTGCTGTTATATTTTTAGTAATTGTTCGCGATGCTGTTAATTGGATTTATGGAGTTATCGGGATTCTTTTGCTTGCTGTTCTGTTAATGCTGGGCATTAAATTTTATAAAAGAGTAAGAGATAAAAATCCAGATGCATAGTACAAATTTCGAATTTTAGAATTGAGCTTATTTCCAAAAACATATAAAACTAAAAATGATCAGTCTGTCACTATCCGACAAGCTGTATCTGATGATGCCGAAAAACTATTAAAGCTCAAACTAGCATATCTAAAAAATACCGAAAGTTTGCCTTTGTTCGTAAATGAATACCCAAACGATATTCATCAAGAAAGCGAGATGATCAAACGGTATCAATCAGAGAAAAACAGTATGATTTTAGTGGCCGTTTTCAAAGATGAGATTATCGGAAACATCGATCTTACCGGAAGTTGGAGAAAAAAGATGCAACATACTGCAGTTATTGGAATGGGAATTGACATGAAATGGCAAAATTTAGGTATTGGCACTTTATTACTTCAGAATATTATAGACTGGGCAGAAGAAAATCAAATTTTGAAATCGATCTGGCTAGAAGTATATGCAAATAATGTATCAGGAGTTGCTTTATATAGAAAGCTTGGATTCGAAAAATGCGGAATTCTTCCTAATTTCTTTCTGGAAAAAGGAGTATTCGTAGATAAAATTATTATGCATAAAGAAGTTGCTTAAAGTTAAAAACCTCCATTAAAAATAGGTTTTTAGTGCGTTTCACTTGATCCTTCTGTATTCATAATTCTGCATTCGTAATTAGTTTGTATCTTCGTGTAATTTTTTAATCGAGTACTGATATAAGCATATGATCAAATCCATGACAGGTTTTGGGAAGTCAATCCTTCAACTTCCTACCAAAAAAATTACTATTGAGGTAAAATCACTGAATAGCAAGAACCTAGACCTAAACGCAAGAATTCCCTCTCAATATCGCGAAAAGGAATTAGAAATGCGTAAGACCATTGCCAAAACCCTGGAAAGAGGTAAAGTAGACTTTGGTTTATATGTAGAAGTTACTGCAGAAGAAAATTCTACTAAAATCAATGAGGATATCGTAAAAGACTATATCAAGCAACTAGAAACCATCTACAATTCTGGAGATAAACTAGAAATGATGAAAATGGCCGTACGCATGCCAGATGCTTTAAAAACCGAACGAGCAGAAGTAGATAAAAAAGAGTTTGAAGCTATAAAAGGTGGTCTTCTGGAGGCTTTGGAGGCAATAGAAAACTATAGGCTTGATGAAGGAAAAGCTTTAGAAAAAGATTTCATAACTCGTATTAAGAATATTAGTGATTTGCTTACTAAAGTAATTGAAATCGATCCTGAACGTATTGAAGTAGTTCGCGAAAGATTACACAAAGCGGTTTCTGAATTAAAAGAGCAGGTAGATGAAAATCGTTTTGAACAAGAATTGGTATACTATCTGGAAAAATTTGATATTACTGAGGAAAAAGTAAGACTCGCTAATCACTTGGAATATTTTACAACCACTCTGAATTCTAAAGATTCTAATGGTAAAAAATTAGGATTCATCACACAAGAGATAGGTCGTGAGATAAATACTGTAGGTAGTAAATCTAATTATGCACCTATGCAACAACTAGTTGTACAAATGAAAGATGAATTAGAAAAGATCAAGGAACAGTTATTGAATATTTTATAAAAGTTAAAACACTTGATTAAAAATCAATATCAATAGATATAAATAATCCTTTACCCCTTTTTGGTAAAATTTATATAGATGAAACAAGGAAAACTTATAGTGCTGTCTGCACCATCAGGAAGTGGAAAAACTACATTAGTTAAATATTTATTACATAATGAGGAATTGAATTTAGATTTCTCAATATCCGCTGCTTCCAGAGAACCTCGAGGAGGAGAAATACACGGAAAGGATTATTATTTTCTTTCTCTAAGAGAATTTAAGGATAAGATCAAAGCAGATGAGTTTCTAGAATGGGAAGAAGTATATCGTGATAATTTTTATGGAACGCTGAAAACAGAAGTACAACGTATCTGGGATAAAGGCAAACATGTTATTTTTGATATCGACGTAGTTGGAGGACTAGATATTAAAAGAATTTATCCCGATAGAACACTTGCTATTTTTGTAAAACCACCTAGTATCGAAGAATTAAAAATCCGATTAAAGAAACGCAAAACTGAATCCGAAGATAAAATCAATATGAGAGTTGCTAAAGCCTCTACGGAGTTAGCAACTGCTCCGCAATTTGATGCTATCATAACTAATGATGATCTAGAAAAAGCAAAAGCGGAAGTCCTTCAGTTAGTAAAGAAATTTATTGTAGGATAATTCAATATATCTTATGAAGAAAATAGGTTTATATTTCGGAACATTTAATCCTATTCATATAGGGCATCTGGCAATCGCCAATCATATGGCAGAATATTCAGATTTAGATGAAATCTGGATGGTCGTAACTCCCCATAATCCTTTTAAAAAGAAAAGCTCTTTATTAGATAATACGCATCGCCTAGAAATGGTATATCGCGCTACAGAATCCTATTCTAAACTAAAACCAAGCGATATCGAGTTTAAACTACCGCAACCAAATTACACAGTAAATACATTAGTTCATCTACAAGAAAAACACCCTGATTATCAGTTTAATTTGATAATGGGTGAGGATAATTTAAAAAGTTTTCATAAATGGAAAAACTATGAGGCTATACTAGAAAATCATCATATTTATGTATATCCGCGGATTTCTGAAGGAGCTATGGATCATCAATTTAAGAATCATCATAAAATTCATCTGGTAGCTGCGCCAATTATGGAGATATCTTCTACTTTTATACGAAAAGCTATTCCTGAAGATAAAAACATCAGACCTTTGTTACCAAAAGAAGTATGGGAGTATATTGATGAAATGAATTTTTATAAATAACACATTTTTATTGAGTTTTGTCTTTTACAACCGTAGTTTTTGACAAAAAATCATGAATTCCATTTTTTACAAATAAGAATGAAAGTCTATCAAATGGAATCAGTCGGTAAAAGGTCCGAGCAATAATATCTCCATCTGTCGGTTTTTCTCCATTCATTTTTACAACTTTTGTTTTTGTAATGAACTTTCCTATAGTTTTTTGAAATTTGATTTCCATGATCGCATAGTAAGCGATAAATGTTCCGAAAATCAAAATGTAACCAATTAGTGATATCACCACTTGTTCCGTTGGTTGAATAAAAAATCCGATCAAAAAACTTATTATAAATGCTAAAACTAACCAAATCACAAAGTCAATAAGAAAATTTAAAAATCGAATTCCCGAACCAACAACATTTGAGTCAACTTCTTCTTTTTGTTTTTTTTCGACAATAGCTTTTTCCTTAATTTGTTCAAAGTCTGAAGTATCAATATTCCGTTTTTCAACTTCAGATTCAGCCGCTTTGATTGCAAAAGGATTATACTTTCCTCTATCTACTGTCAATATTTTTATCAATTCTTCGTCAGTCCGTTGGGACATAACTTCTTGAAATTCGTTTTCCATTCAGTTTTATTGATGCTAACGCCGAATACACGAACTGGAATAAGGCAAATATCTGTATACCAATTGATCCATCTGCGTATTTTTACTTCTTATTTAATTTATAAAAATCAAGTACAGGAGCAAAGAAGAAATGACTTTTCGATCCTGCACTAAATTTTACTCTGATTTCATATATGACATTAACGATAGCTTATTTTATTCTTACCGATTTTACTGTTTCAATATACTTGTTTTTCAAATCAATTTTATTAGTATATGCCGTTCCGATAAAGATCATTGACTTTTCACCATTACTTAATACAACCTGATAAACAATACCATTAGTTCCCTTATGAGTCATTTTAGAGTCTAGAACTAAAGCATCGTATACACCTATTTTCATTTCTTTTAATCGAGGAGATATCAATCCAATTCCTTTAGATTCATGTTTCCTAATTAGGTTTTCGGTATATGATTTTAATTCAGACTTATCCATTTTAGGTAAATCACCCAGAATAATTGAATTAGAAAACTCTTTTCCAGCATCTTCTTTTCCATTCTCCGAAAAAACAAACATATTTGTGGCTGATACCGAATGTTTGAATTGAGTAATTCCCTTATTGAAGGTAAAATTTGCAAGTTCTAATTCATCTAATTTAATATCTTTATCATAATATATGGATTTCAATATTTCAATTAATTCTAAGCGCCCTTTTTGATCGTGATATCCAGTTTGCGAATAAACAATTGTTGAGAAGTTTTCATCTCCAAATGATATAAGAAGAGCCTCTTTATTCGCTTCCAAGTTACCACCTTCTACAAATACTCCTGAAAAATTATTGAACTTTATATCACTTATAATATCATAAATACCGGATTCTTCTAATTTCATTTCTTTTCTACTTTGTATAAAAGATGTAGATGCTTCCATAAATTGAACATAATGATTTTCAGATTTTTGATATCTTTTTAATTCAGGGTAATATTTATAGTTATCCGGAATGATGGCAAAAAAACGAGTTCCTTTTACTCGTTTATGATTTTCATTTTTAGTAACGTGAACATCTTCTGCAAAAGGGTTTTTTCTTTTTGTTGCTTGAGCGCAGGAACTGAAAAATGCAATTAGAATTACATAAGTTATTTTTTTTATCATTTTTTTAATTATCTCTAACACACATATATTTCAACTTCATTTAACAGTAAAGTTTTAAATATTATTTCCCAGGGAAATCCGCTTTTCTCTTTTCTAAAAAGGCAGTAGTTCCTTCTTTAAAATCTTCAGTCCCGAAACAATTACCAAATTCTTTGATTTCTATTTTAAAACCATTAACACCATCTTCGTAAACCGCATTAACTGCATTAATAGCTGCGCCGATTGCAACAGACGAATTTCGCATAATCTTACTAGCCAGTTTTTCTGCTAACGGCAATAACTCTTCCTGAGAAACTACGTAATTCACCAATCCATAATTCAATGCTTGATTAGCATCAATCATTCCTGCTGTCATGATCATTTCCATAGCTCTACCTTTACCTACTAACTGCGGTAAACGTTGCGTACCTCCATAACCTGGAATTACACCTAGAGATACTTCTGGTAATCCCATTTTAGCATTATCACTAGCTACTCTAAAATGTGCTGCCATTGCTAACTCTAATCCTCCACCTAATGCAAAACCATTAACAGCAGCAATTACCGGTGTGGACAAATTAGCCACAAAATCAAAAAGTAGCTCCTGCCCTTTCGCAGCAAGCTGACCTCCTTGATCTACAGAAAAATTAGCGAATTCGCTAATATCAGCTCCCGCTACAAAAGCTTTCTCCCCGCTTCCGGTAACGATAATTACTTTTGTCTTAGCGTCTTTATCTGCTGTACTGAAAGCATTGTGAAGCTCCTCAATAGTTTCCTTATTAAGTGCATTTAATTTTGAAGGACGATTGATGGTAATAGTTGTTATACCACCATTATGAGATGTGAGAATATTACTATACATTTTCTATATTGTTTGTTTATTGTTTTAAATCTCTTTCGAAGTATAAATAGAAGTACATTCCTATACCAAAATCTTCTACATCAGTGGACACTAATTTCCATCCATCTTTAGCATAAAAATCCAGTTTTTCCTGAATATCTTTAGAGGAAGATTTTAAGATATGTTCTTTATCTAACGTTAGTTTTGAATAATAAATCAATGATTCTAATTTGTACTCTTTCATAGTTTCAAGTATTTACTGTTCTTTTGGAAATTTCACCTTAAAAACGGTTCCTTTTCCCTCCTGAGATGTAAAGGTAATACTTCCGCTATAGGTTTCCACAATATTTTTTACCATACCCAATCCTAATCCCATACCACTACTTTTTGTAGTAAATTTTGGTTCAAAAACCATTTTTTTATTTTCCTCAGTTATACCAATCCCATTATCTGCTACTGTAATAACCACATTTTCCATTTCTGTAAAAACATTTACCATGATTTTAGGCGTTTGATCTTCTGGGATAGCTTGTATTGCATTCTTAACAAGATTAGTCACTACCCTTATCAACTGTGTCCTATCAAACTTAGCAATAATCTTTTCCATTTCTGAAGGAAAAACAATATAATCTTCATTAAAGATATCGAGTGCCAACCCTACTATTTTAACTACATCTAATGTTTCACTTTTCTGTGCTGGCATCTGCGCAAAATTAGAAAACGCAGACGCAATGGAGCTCATAGTATCGATCTGCTGGATCAATGTGTCACTGTACTCTTTAACTTTTTGTTCGATATTAGGGTCATTGGGATCAAACTTCCGTTCGAAACTCTGAACCGTTAATCGCATCGGAGTTAGTGGATTTTTAATTTCATGCGCAACCTGTTTTGCCATTTCTCGCCAAGCCGCTTCGCGCTCACTTTTAGCCAGCATCGCAGCACTTTCTTCTAACTCATCGATCATGCTATTATATGCATTTACCAACGAATAAATCTCATCATTAGAATCTCCTATCCTGATTCTCTTATTACGTTTGTCTAAGCGAGTTTGATCTATAGTATCTGAGATTGTTTTAAGAGATCGTGTAATGTATTTTGATAAAAAATATGCTAATATTATAGCAATTAACAACATCAGCAAATATACTTGACCCAGCCTTTTTAAAGATTCCCATAATTCTCTGGAAAAGAAATTATCATCTTCCAGATATGGTAAGTTAAGTATTGCCAATGGTTTTGATTTATAATCTTTAATATAAGTGTATGACGATAAAAAGTGTTCACCGTTTTTCTCGGAAACTCCCAAGAACCTTTTTTCATATCCACTGCCTAAAGTATCAATAATACGTTGGCTTAATTGTTTATCAGTAGTATCATTCACAAAGGTTTCCTCCGATTTAACCAATAATTCTCCTGATAAGCTATAAATATTAACTGGTAATGTGTGTTCTTGAGAAATTTGAGATATTCTTTTTTTCTCTCTAAAAATTAAAGCGACATTCTCTTCAGTTACCGGATATGTAGTACTTCTTAATGCGTTATTAATGGCTATTTTAATTCGCTCTTCTTTCCTCTCTAATCGCTCACGATGATAGTCTTCTGCCTCCTCTTTGTATTGATACACTGTAATTGCAGCAACCAGTACAGAAGCTAACAAAACTAATACGGTCATGGAAATAAAAATCCTCGTTCTAAGGGAGAGTTTGGTAAGCTTCATAGTATTCTTTGAAACGTAAATATAGCAAATATCACACCAAAATAGCTTTTAAAAGAAACCTTGGGAACTAGCTCACTACATTTCATTTCTTTGGGTGGAATTGGCTAAATTTACTTAGTTTTGATTCTATGGAAACTGATGCTTTACTTTCTCTTAAAAATATAAACGTCTCTTTTTCTTCTGAGGAAAAAGAAAACCAAGTATTGTATGACATTTCATTTGATATCAATTCTAATGAAATCTTAGGTGTTGTAGGAGAATCTGGAAGTGGTAAGTCAGTAACTTCTTTAGCTATTATGGGATTACTTCCTACGCATACCGCAAAAGTTTCCGGACAAATCTTGTATGATAACCATTCTCTGCTTGATTTGGATACTAAAACATTAAGATCTATCCGAGGTAATGAAATCGCTATGATTTTTCAGGAACCCATGAGTTCTCTTAATCCATCTATGAAATGTGGTAAACAGGTTATAGAGATATTGTTACAACATACTGATTTGTCAAAATCCAAAGCTAAGGAAGAAGTGCTTTCATTGTTTGAAAAAGTAAAACTCCCTGATAGCATTCGTGCCTATAATTCTTATCCTCATGAACTAAGCGGTGGACAAAAACAACGCATAATGATTGCTATGGCCATTGCTTGTAAGCCTAAACTACTTATTGCCGATGAACCTACAACTGCATTAGATGTTACTGTACAGAAAGAAATCATTAGTTTGTTAAAAGAACTACAGAAAGAATATAAAATGAGTATTCTCTTCATTTCTCACGACTTATCTTTGGTATCTGAAATTGCAGATAAGGTTCTAGTAGTTTATCAAGGTAAAATGGTAGAATATGGTGCTACATCAGAAATTTTTAATAATCCCCAAAAAGAATATACCAAAGCATTAATTCATGCCAGGCCATCACTGGATGTTAGGTTTAAAAATCTACCTACGATAGAAGATTACCTTACTGATCAGACAGCAGAAAGAGAAATTATTACTAAAACACAAAGAATACAACAACACAAAGAATTATATAGCAACCCTCCTCTTTTAGAAGTAAGAAATGTAGAAAAAACATTTTTTTCTAAAGCTGGATTGTTTGGTAAAAAAGAATTTAAAGCAGTTGATGGAGTTAGCTTTAAATTGTACGAAGGTGAAACATTGGGTCTTGTTGGAGAATCTGGATGTGGTAAATCTACTTTAGGAAACACAATTCTACAATTAGACAAAGCAAATAGCGGTGAGATTTTATATAAGGGTCGGGATATTACGAAAATTTCTTCTTCAGAAATAAGAAGTTTAAGAAAAGAGATTCAGTTAATATTTCAAGATCCATTTGCATCTCTAAATCCACGTTTAACAATTGGTAAAGCGATTATGGAGCCTATGAAAGCCCATAATCTTTATGATAATAACGCAGAGCGAAAAGAAAAAACTATTAATTTATTAGAACGCGTTGGGTTAGATCCAGCATATTTTAACCGATATCCTCATGAATTTAGTGGTGGCCAACGTCAACGTATCGGAATTGCTAGAACTATAGCGCTTCAGCCTAAATTAATCATTTGTGATGAATCTGTAAGTGCCTTGGACATTTCCGTTCAGGCACAGGTTTTGAATTTATTGAATGAGCTAAAAGAAAAATTTGGTTTTACTTATATTTTTATATCTCATGATTTGGCTGTGGTAAAATATATGTCTGATCAATTATTAGTTATGAATCAAGGTAAAATTGAAGAACAAGGAGATGCGGACAACATCTACGCAAACCCTAAGAATGAATACACTAAAAAACTAATTGATGCCATCCCCAAAGGTATGTAGTATTATCATAAACATCCATAACCTTCAAGTTTCCTATTCTCCATGTTTACCTTTTTGTTTTCACCCACACTAAGTTTTAAATAACAAAACTTAAAATAATGAAAACAACAATGAAATTTTTAACGTATGTCTTTATGGCTTTTACTTTAGTACTAACCTCTTGTGATGGAGAAGATGGAGCAAATGGGCTTGATGGAGCAATTGGTCCACAAGGACCAGCAGGTCAAGATGGAAATGCCAATGTAGTTTCTGTATCAGTGGATGCATATACTGTAGCTATTGGCCAAAATGAAATCTTAGTTCCAGAGCTAACTCAAGAAATATATGATAATGGATTTGTATTTGGATACACAACCGTAAACGGAAATTCATTCTGGGAAACTTTACCTGTAGTAATCAATGAAAATACTCTTCTTGATATTGATAGAATCGAAGTTGGTAAAATTATTTTAACCTCTACTTTTGATCAAACGCTGGACTTTAGATTTGTTCTTATTGAAGGAACCGATATTAGTGGTTTTAATTTTAGTAGTTATGAAGATGTTCAATCATATTATAATTTAGACTAACATAACAATAATTAATATCCACCTTTATTTGTACTCTGCGACCCTTTTATATTAAACATAATAGGGTCGCTACTTTTAGAATTAAATCAAATTAAATTTTTACACAAGCGTCCTATTTTGTAGTTTTAGAACACGAATTATAAATCAACTCACCAATGGGAATTTTTGACGAAATAAAGAAGAAGCTTAGTAACGAATTTATAGATATTATAGAATGGTTAGACAACACGCAGGATACCATTGTACATAGATTCGAACGTTATCAAAATGAAATAAAACACGGTGCTCAGTTAATAGTTAGAGAAGGGCAAACAGCTGTTTTCATTAATGAAGGTCAATTAGCAGATGTATTTGAACCTGGAACATATACGTTAAATACTCAAAATTTACCGATTCTAACAACTCTAAAAGGCTGGAAATATGGATTTAACAGTCCTTTTAAAGCAGAAGTCTATTTTGTAAACACTCACCTATTTACTAATGAAAAATGGGGAACAAAAAATCCAATAACACTCAATGATGATCGCTTTGGATTGGTAGAAATTAGAGCCTTCGGAACCTATGCATTTAAAATTAGTGATCCTGGAAAATTTATTGTTGATATTGTTGGTACAGACGCCAATTTTACCAATTTCGAAATCAATGAGCATCTTAAAAGTTTAATTTCTACTCGTTTTACGGATACAGTAGGAGAAGCCAACTTTCCGATAGAACTATATGCTGCTAATACTACAGAACTATCAGAAACTTGCAAGGAAGTAATGCAACCTGAATTTCAATCTGTAGGTATTTCTTTAGAAAAGTTCTTCATTGAAAATGTTTCTATGCCTGAGGATTTAAAGAAAGAAATCTTCGAATATAGTAGAATTGACAAGCTCGATCTCGATAAACTAACCAAGTTTAAAACAGCCAAGGCTATCGAAGCTGCTGCTGCCAATGAAGGTGGTACTGCCGGAGCCGGAATGGGAATGGGAATGGGCTTTGTGCTTGCTCAACAAATGGGTGGTATGATGAATCCAATGGCTACTCAACAACAAGCGCAACCTCAGCAAACTTCTCCTGTAGCTCCTCCACCAATGCCAGTTCAGGCGCAGTATTTCTATGCTTCTAATGGTCAGCAAGCTGGCCCCGTATCTTTTGATCAGTTAAAAGCATTATTTGCCAATAGAACGGTTAATAAAGATTCTTTAGTCTGGAAACAAGGAATGGCCAATTGGACGGCTATTAAAGATGTAGAAGAGTTAAAATCATTCTTAGGAGGAAGTACTCCTCCTCCATTGCCAGCATAAAAAACAATGTTGTGTTAATAAAAAATCCTTATACCAACCTTCTTCTGTCTAAGACGGAAGAAGGAACTATTTTGTAAAACCTTTAGTATTATAATTCCTGCATGGAAGAAGAGAAAAAAGTATTTTCTGAACAAAAAAAATCTTGTGTTAATTGTGGTGCCGAACTAACCTATAAACCTGGAACTACTCAGATTACCTGTGATTATTGTGGACATGAGGAAACTATTGTACAGCACGAAGATGGTTTTAAAGAATTAGAACTAAAACCGTATCTGGATGAAATGGGATCTCTTTCTCATTCTGAAGAGATTATGATGCTTCATTGTAAAAATTGCGGTGCAAACCAGCATATTGAAGAAAATTATAAATCGCTTCACTGCGTATATTGTACAATGCCTTTGATCATAGAAGATGCCTACAAGGAAGATTGGATTCTTCCTGGCGCAGTATTACCATTTCAGTTCGATCAGAAAAAATCACATCAAATATTTTCTAAATGGGTAAAAGGATTATGGTTTGCTCCTAATAATCTTCAGAAAGCCGCCTTAGATCCAGAACATACCAAAGGCTTGTATTTACCTTATTGGACATTTGACGCACAATTATATGCAACTTATACAGGGCAAAGAGGGGATTATTATTATGTAAGTGTTCCCTATACTACTACGGTTAATGGAAAATCAGTACAACGAACAAGACAAGAAAGAAGAACTAGGTGGAGCCCAGCAAGTGGTAATGTTAACGGTTTTGTAGATGATACTCTTATAAAAGCTTCTCATCAGCGTAAAAATCCTATACCGTCTAAAATTGCTCATTGGAATCTTCAATCTTTAGAGCCATTTAACACTAGTTTTTTGGCTGGTTTTGTTACCGAAAAATACACGATACCTTTAAAAGATGGTCATTTGTCTTCTACGCAAGAAGCCGAAAGGATAGCACGCTCTTGGGCACGTCACGATATTGGTGGTGATACACAACGGGTACATTCTATTAATATGAGTTTATCAGAAGAAACCTTTAAACATATCTTACTTCCTGTTTATATCAGTGCTTATAAATATAATGGAAAGAAATACAATTTCTTTGTCAATGGACAAACAGGAAAGATCTCCGGAAAAAGACCTTATTCTTTTTGGAAAATATTTTTCTTTAGCCTTTTTATTATTGCCATAATTCTGCTTATAATTTGGTTAGCAAATACGTATGGGGGTCAATAACAAAACTACTTTTTAGGTGTAAAACTAATGATTTTATAAGCTGTCTTACTGCTATTTCGACATAAAACTTCTAACACCACAAGATTAATCTCTTTATTTACATCAGTTTTCTTTTGTAATGTTTCCAAATTCCTTAATTGATTTTTAGTAAGTCCAAAAATAACTTCTTGTTTGGATGAGATCACATTAACAATACCCGAGCCTGAACCAATAATCTTTTTTACTTTTATCCTTACGGTAACCTCATATAACGTTCCGCAAATAGACTTATTTTCAAAAATCTCGAGAACAATTCCTTTAAGGCGTATGGTGTTTGGTGATATTTGATTATTGGAAATTACACTTGTTTTAGTTATTTGGTTATCGTTTTGATCCCCAAACTTTGGCTTCTCTACTTTTGGCTTCTGAGTATTACTCTTTTCTTTTTCTTGAGCAATACTGTTTGATTTACAAGAAAATAAGATTATAATCAAGCCTATATACATTAATTTATTCATGATGTCTTTAAAATGAAAAAAGGAGTCAATTAAATCAACTCCTTTTTTTATAATTAATTGTTATTCTATCTCTTTAGTAATTTAACAACGGTATTGGATTTTGTTCCTGAGATTTTTGCATAATATAATCCAGATGCCAAACTTGATGCGTCCCAAGTAATATTAGCGCTAGAATTAACATCAGATATAGTATGTATTAAATTACCTGTACTATTAAAAATATTGATGCTTACACTTTTACTTGATTTCGAAATAGTGTCTCCAAGATTAAAGAAAAATTCATTACTCGATGGATTAGGATATACAGCAATATCTTTTGTAAAATCTAATGTCGTTAATGGAGCTTCAGCTTCAGGTACAATAGGTTCTATATCAGAGCCTATAATATCGCCAAAAATTTGAAAAATTTGATCTAAAGGTGTTCTTTCAAAAACGACAGAAGCTGTTGACCAATCTGTTGCCCCTAATCCAAAAATATTAGCCGCATCTCTGAATTGTGTTTCTTCTCCTATAACATTATCCTGCGAAGCCCAAAACCACTGATTTGTTCCTGGATTAAACGCCAGGTTTACATATATAGAGATCCAATATTCACCACTCTTCAGCGTAACTATTTCCGGAAGAAGAATATTTAGATTAGAATTATCAAGTTCTGATATTGGAGCAATGCCTCCACTGTTATAGATCTCATCACCCGGTAATCCAGCATTATTCTCATAAATCACTATGGTAGCACTATTGAAAGAAGGGGTTCCTCGGAGTCCTCCAAATGCCAGTATCCTATCAATATTCCAAGTGTTTCCTTCGGGTACAGTAAAATCATCAGCTGATTGTGCTAATCCTCCAAAATCCAAGAAATTCTGAGACGGTAATGTTCCTATTTGAGTGTTCGTCTGCTCATAGATTGACGGCTCTGATACGGTTACTGTAAAACCTTCAGAAACTTGTTCTTCTCCAGAGGTAGCAATCAATCCAATAGAAGCAGCCCCAACAGAATCAGGAGTATAAGATAATGTTAGCGTATTACCAGATAACACAGTCGTTACTAATTCTGGATCAGAATTTATTAATTCAATATCAATTGGTAATCCCTGCGATTGTACAAACAAACCTGTTACGTCTATTACTGTTTCCTCGTTATTTTCATCTACTCCAAAATCATCCAATAAAAAAGCAACACTCAAGTTAGATTCTGGTAATGGATTAGCGTTTATTGGAAAACGCGCACTAAACAGTCCATTTCCATGAGAAGCAACTGCTATAAATCCATCTTTTCTAGTAACTACCTCATCGGTTACTGCATTACCTATAGCAAAATTCTCTTTTCTCCATACCGTATTTTGTCCATTCAATCCTCTAGTAGAATATAAGCCTGTACTTGTCGCCGCAAATATTCTCTGTAACCTAGCTCCTATTCTACTCGTACTACCACCTAAAAATGCTGTACTTCTAACAGAAGGACCATTACCCGTACCATCTGCATTTTCTTCTAAATTACCACTAATATTTGTCCAGGTATCTCCTCCGTCTTCTGTAACAAAGACACTAGGAATTCCGTAGTTAGAATACGTAACAATTACTCTATCCGCATTAGATGGATCTATATTAATATCATTGACAAAACCTGCAGGTAATCCTTTTCCTGAAGTTATGTCCACAGCTTGCTGATTATCTATATTAGCATTGTCCATTCTAAATACGATCCCGGAATTTGTACCGTAATACAATCTATTAGCTACTGGAAATTTAGAAACTTCTAACGCACTTATTGTCGATCCATCAGGCGTTGATGAACTTGTAATATTCACCCAGTTTTCTGTTGCATTTGTATTCGTAAATAAAGGCAATTCATCGAGATCATTATTCCTCCAGATAGTATTTCCTGCTGGCATATACATAATGTTATCATTATTGGGATCAAGAATAAATGGATTGATAAAAGCAAAACCCGCAGCTCCCGCAGGCTCTACTGCGGAGAATGATTCAAAAACTCCTTCTTCATCAAAATTAAACCTAAACACGTTACCTCCTTGAGAAGAAACATAACGAGTTCTCCCATTATCAGCAATTGCACTATAAGCTCCATCCCCTCCAAAATCCGATTGCCAAATAGCATCAGAATCAGTAGAATTCGTAAACCACGTTCCATTATCTTGGAATCCAGCCACTAAATCATCTGTATTTGGTTCTGGATCGAATGCCACGTGATAAGGTTGTGTAGTTAAATATCCATTACTTAAAGAAGTCCAAGTTACTGGTTCTCCTGGATTAACAGCTGTAATATCTTCGGTTACAGATACCCCTCCGTCATGTCCATTTAATACTCTATTCGGATTTGATGGATAAAATAATAAGGCGTGTTGATCTGGATGATTATTAGTATATAGGTTAAATGCCTCTGGTGTAGAAGAACTATATCCCGCTATCCAATCTCCTGCTCCCGCTGGAGTTGTAAATCCTGTTGTAGATCTATATAAGTTAGTTCCTCCAACAAATACTAAATTAGAATCCGAAGGGCTTACTTTAACGACCATATCATATCCACCCTGAATATTAAAAGTTCCGCCTCTTGAACCAATATCTCCAGGAAGGTTCCCTGTAAGATCGGTCCAAGGTTCTTCTTCAGATGCAGATGCATTATATCTATGCAAAAATGCTGGCGAAGCTATACCTTGAGTTTGATTTGCAGTAAAAAAATATACAATATCTTCATTTGACGGGTCTATACCCATAACGGACCTACCATATGCTTCTGGTAAAAAATCCGGAGTAATTTCTGTCCAAGTATTTCCTCCATCTTCAGAGGTAAAATAACCATTATTTGGTGCACTACCAGAATCCATAGTTGCGTACAACTGACCCGTTGAAGAAATTGTCACTTCGGCAAAAGTATCAAACCCACCTGATAGTACCTCTGTAAATGTATTTCCTCCATCTTGTGATCTCTGAACACCAGTTATTGTTCCTGCATAAACGTCTCCATTGGTAGGATCTATGACAATAGAATTAATCAAATCAAAAGGAGCATCAACAGAAAAAACACCAACATCTTCATTGATTGTGGCTCTAAGGAGTTCCCAAGTACGACCACCATTTCGTGATTTGTATATACCCGACCCTTGATAAAAAGCACCACCTGCTCCTGCAGAATTACCCGAACGCTCACCTGATGCATAATACCAAGTAAAACTATGTCTTGGTCTTGGGTCTTGTACAATTGCTGTAATACTTGGGCTCTGGAAAGACCTTGTCACTTTTCTCCAAGACTGGCCTCCGTTTTCAGATCTCCAAAGACCTCCAGAAACACCTCCTGCAAGAATTACATTTTCGTTTGTACGATCAATAGCCAAAGCACGAGTTCTGCCGCCTACATTAAACGGCCCTCTGTTTTTCCAGAAAGAAAATCTACCTGCTTTCGAAGATTTCGGAGCTGTTGCAAGTGATTTTTCAGAATCATCACTAGTATTGATCTTACCAGAAAACTGAAGCTCAGCTTTTCTAATGCCATCAGGAATTTTTCCAGTATAAGGGTTTTTTAAACGAGCAAACTCAAATTCTGATCGTTCAATAGCATTGTCACCTTTCCGCTCAAGGGGTGTTTTTGAATCTGTAGATCCTTTTTTGCTATCAAACATTTTTGTTTGCTTATACAACTGATGACCTTTATTCGGTTTTGGATCAGCACTCGTTTTTAATTGTTGTGTTTGAGAAGTTACAGAATAGGTTGTGAAAACCAATGTACAAACACACAGACCTCTTTTGAGGCATTGCAGAATTGTATTCATATTATGAGTTGATTTTGTGTGAACACTAAAGTTAACTCATTGACAATAAAATACTTGTTAAAATATTATCAAAATATAATACTATTTTATTAATTAGGTTGAAGCATAATTTCTCTGCTTTCGGTAATCACGTGACAGATGTCTTTATCTACGATAATCGGAATAGTGGAGGTAAATGTTTCATAACCATTACCACTAACGGTTATGATATAAGTTCCTGTTCGCTCATAAGCTCCCACAAATGTATTAGAATCAGGTAGAAGCTGAAGTGTTTCTGTATAGTTATTATCTTTCGCTACGACAGTAATTCCAGTAACTAAAAACATATCGCTAGTACTATCTGTTAAAGTAATTTCTAGTCCGGGTCTGGCCTCTGTTGTACAAAAAACAGGGTCTGATGTATCTTGTTCATCTATATTACAAGCCGAACAAATTACTAAAAGAATTAAAATTAATTTCTTCATATCTCTTTTACATATTTATAGTAAAGATGCAATTATAAGGTTGTGGTTGCGTCTTTATTTTTACGAAGATATATATTCATTATAAAATTACTTTATTTTTACTAGTTTCATAAGGAGCTCCTTTCATTAAAACTAAAGATAATAGCCGTAATAAAAAAGTATCCTTTCTTATTTAAAAAAAAGGATACTTTTAAGATATACAGTCTTATTTTTTTACAAATCAAATTTAATCCCTTGAGCTAAAGGCAATTCAGTTGTGTAATTTATTGTATTAGTTTGTCTACGCATATACACTTTCCAAGCATCCGAACCAGATTCTCTACCTCCACCGGTTTCTTTTTCTCCTCCAAAAGCTCCTCCGATTTCGGCACCAGAAGTTCCTATATTTACATTCGCAATTCCACAATCAGATCCTGCATGAGATAAGAATCTTTCAGCCTCGCGAAGGTTATTAGTCATAATAGCGGAAGATAGTCCTTGAGCTACACCATTCTGAACATCAATCGCATTTTCTACATCACCACTATATTTTAATAAATATAAAACTGGTGCAAACGTTTCGTGCTGAACAATTTCGAATGAATTATCAGCTTCTGCTATTGCTGGTTTTACATAACATCCACTTTCATATCCTTCTCCAGACAGCACACCGCCTTCTACAACAATATTCCCGCCTTCTTCAACTACTTTTTCTAAAGCATTTTGATATCCTTTTACCGCATCTTTGTCAATAAGAGGACCTACGTGATTATTTTCATCTAATGGATTTCCTATACGTAATTGCTTATACGCATCAACTACTGCGTTTTTTACTGTATCATACACGGATTCGTGAATGATCAATCTTCTAGTAGATGTACATCGTTGTCCAGCAGTTCCTACTGCACCGAACACAGCACCAATAACTGTCATTTTAATATCCGCATCCGGTGTTACAATGATTGCATTATTACCACCTAACTCTAATAGTGATTTACCTAAACGCTGTCCTACAGTTGCTCCAACAATTTTACCCATTCTGGTAGATCCTGTTGCAGAAATTAGTGGCATACGCTTATCAGTGGTCATCATCTCACCTACTTTATAGTCACCATTAATAAGACAAGAAATTCCCTCAGGAAGATCATTGTCTTTTAAAACTTTAGCAATAATATTCTGACAAGCAATTCCACACAATGGTGTTTTTTCACTTGGTTTCCATACACATACATCACCACAAATCCATGCTAAAGCTGTATTCCATGCCCAAACTGCCACTGGAAAGTTAAATGCAGAGATAATCCCAACAATTCCCATTGGATGATATTGTTCATACATCCTATGTCCTGGTCGCTCCGAATGCATAGTCAATCCGTGTAATTGTCTTGATAATCCAACCGCAAAATCACAGATATCAATCATTTCCTGTACTTCTCCTAGTCCTTCTTGATACGATTTACCCATTTCGTAAGAAACAAGCTTACCTAGTGGTTCTTTTAAAACACGTAGCTCTTCTCCAAACTGTCTTACGATTTCTCCTCTAAGAGGTGCTGGCTTTATCTTCCATGATTTAAACGCTGATTGTGCTTTTTCTATCACTTTTTCGTAATCATCAGTAGTGGTAGTTGTCACTTTCCCGATTAAATTACCATCTACAGGAGAAAAAGATGATATTTCTTCTCCATTAGAAAACCAATCAGAACCTGTAGAAGTTCCTTTATTTAGATCAGAAACACCTAATTGCTTTAATGCTTCTTTTATTCCAAAATCTGTTGCTATAGCTGCCATGTTTTTTGAATTATATTTTTAAAGATGGTAAAGATACTGTGTTTTGAAGATATATTAAATTTTGACCTGTTATATTGATGATTTTGAATAATATTTTAAAAAAACATCCTTAAAAAAATCAATCTTATATTATTACTAAAAGTTTTAGATTAAATTGACTCTTTATTATTCTGTAATAAATCTCTTGTCTACTGGCATTTCTACACCACAATCATTGCAAGTTCTTAAAGATTTATTTCCATAAAAATCTTTAAAATGTTTTAGAAAATCCTTCTCAATATCATGCAACTTAAAATATACCTCGTGTAATTTGTTATTGCAGTTGTCGCAAAACCATAATAATCCATCTTCTGCCTCAAGATCAACTCGCTTTCTTTCTATTACAAGTCCAATAGATCCTTCATAACGAACCGGAGAATGAGGTACTTTTGCAGGATGTAGATACATATCACCTGGTCCCAACTTCATGGTTTTTTTTTCACCATCTTCCTGAATATGGACTTCTATCTCTCCTTCTAACTGATAGAATAGCTCTTCTGTTTCATTATAGTGATAGTCCTTTCTGGCGTTTGGCCCGGCGACAATCATAACAATATAATCTCCCGCTTCTTTGTATAAATTTTTATTACCAACTGGTGGTTTTAATGTATCTCTATTTTCTTCTATCCACTTATTAAGATTAAAAGGTCTTTGGATTGCCATACTTATTTATATTTTGAAATATAAAATTAAGGAAATGGTAGTGAATCTTTCTAAAAACTAAAGTAATCTTATCTAAAAAAATAAAAGCGGACCAAAGTCCGCTTATTTTTAGGTTTAGCAACCTGTATCTTCATATTCTAAACTTCCATCCGTTGGACAAGGGTCTGAACACGATTGTGTAATTAAAATTGGAAAAGGCCTATTTCCTGGTCTGAATACACAAGCACAGCACTCATCAAAAAATGGGAAACCTCCTCCTTGAATGGATTTCTGTGCAATCTTACTTAACTTTTTACTGTTGTCGATGTTTAAAATTTTTTTAAGCATAATATAAAATTGATTTGTTATGTAATTAAAGATAAAAAAAGAATATGGTCTTTTGTTATCTTTAGCACAAAACACATCCTCAATTTCATCAATTTGAGGTCTTATTATCAAATACTTATGCTCATCTTCAATAACATATAAAAAAGGGTTTTTTTAATATGAAAACATTGATAATCTTATAAAAAACTTGCGACATTACGATATAAGTTCGGAATTAGTTCCAGTAGGAATTTTGCCATTACAAAGCGATATGTCACTAAAAAGAAATCGCCCAGACAAGATTTCTCTTGTAGAGCGATTTCCAACTAAATAACCAACCAAAAAAATTTATATCGTCTAGCGCGACTTGTTTTATTTTGAAAGCTTCATAAAATCAGCTTTTTTTAATCTTTTCTTATCATTCTGCGATGGTTTTCCATCTTTAGAATTTTTAAACTGTAGGTATCCTCTACCAACAAATTCATAAATAGTTCCCGAAACAGGATGTAATAATTCTATCTTACTATCATTTATAACGGTCAACTCGAAATATTCATTGCCCAAATAATCGTAATCAAGTGTTAAATTTTTCATATAGAAATTATTAGCAACATCTTCTACAGCATAATACCCTGTATAATCGTAGTATATATCATTGATATTAGACACGTTAACATCTTCTGAACTTCTAAAATTATCTCCTGATCCGTAATACAAAAACTGTAAATAGTTTTCGTTATCAAACTCATTTAAAGCTCCAAACTCACTAGTATATACTTTTTCCCAAGTTGTATACTCGTGCAAGAAGTAATGTATATTGTCATAGAATACTCTATCATAATCAAAAGTGTTTCTTTGATATCCTATCAAATAATAACTCGTATTCGTAACTCCGTCATATAATCTTATTTCATTATTTCCATTTTGGATTACATCCAGACTATATGTCCCGTCTATGTCATGACTAATATCTACTTCCATACCAAAAGTGTTGTAAAACCCAACATCCAAACCAAAACCGTTTCCGTTGCTTCCAATCCCCACCAGATTATTATTGGCATAAAAGGTTCCATTTTTAAACGAAACTGTAAATGCTTTCTGAAGGAAAGGAATCTCTCCATTACCTTGGGTACGTTCTATATCTACATACCATATTTCGTATGTGTTTAATAAATCATTCAAAGAAATAGAAGGCTCTTCGATGTAAATATCATCTTCTACAATAACTTCTGCTACACAGGAAGTTAAAAGCATTGAACCTAAGAGAAAAGCCGAAAGTAATTTTAAAGTCTTCATAAGCTATGTGTTTTTAATTTTATCTGCTCTTTTTATTGTTTTTTTACTTGTCAGATAGAATTCGCCATAGAACGTTTAGTTTTGTATCAACATATTCTAATGGCTCATTTCAAATAAGAGAAACCAAAACGTGTGCCAAAAATATATTCAATTGATTATCAACTGTTTATTTTGAGGCGTATTTTGCTTATTTTTGAGCTCACAATCATTTTACATGGATAAAGAATTAAAATTTGCCGTAATCGGTGGTGGTAGTTGGGCTACTGCCATTGTAAAAATGCTAACAGAAAACCTGAATGAGGTTGGCTGGTATATGAGAAGTGCATACGCTGTAGAACACCTCAAAAGGCAACAACATAATCCTAACTATCTAAGCTCTGTAGAGTTTAACCTTGAGCAGTTAAAACTTACCAATGATATTAACGAAGCTGTGGAATATGCAGATTATCTCATTTTTGCGATTCCTTCTGCATTCTTACATACCGAATTAGAAAAACTTACTGCCTCATTAAAGGATAAAGTTATTTTTTCTGCTATTAAAGGAATTGTCCCTGAAACCGGATTAATTGTTGGCGAACATTTTCATGATGTGTATAATATTCCCTTTGATAATATTGGGGTGATTACCGGTCCATGTCATGCAGAGGAAGTGGCATTAGAGCGTCTTTCCTACTTAACAATTGCTTCTAATGATGAAGCAAAAGCAGAGATTATAGCAAAAAACCTAAGTAGTGAATATATCAAATGCAAAGTTAGTGATGATATCATCGGAACTGAATATGCCGCTGTATTAAAAAATATTTATTCTGTTGCCGCAGGAATTGCTCACGGTTTAGGATATGGAGACAATTTTCAGAGTGTATTGATGAGTAATGCTATTCGCGAAATGAAACGTTTTATTAAGAAGATTCATAAAATGAAACGTAATATCAACGATTCAGCATACTTAGGAGATCTGCTGGTTACTGGCTATTCTATTTTTTCTCGTAATCGTATGTTTGGCAATATGATTGGTAAAGGGTACACTGTAAAAAGTGCTCAAATGGAAATGAATATGGTTGCCGAGGGATACTATGCGGCCAAAACAGCTTATGAACTAGATGCAACCAGTAGTACGCGTACCCCAATTATTGATGCTGTTCATGACATATTATACGAAAACAAAAACCCTAAAAAGATATTTAAAAAACTAACAGATAAGCTGGATTAATAGGTCCATCCAAAAGTTCTCACCTATTGAAGAATAGGCAACATTTAACCAATAACCTCATTAATGGACCGTCAAAGTAATACTAACAAAAAACAACCGAATAACCCTTTACACGGAATGAAGTTGTTAACTATATTAGAATTGTTAGTAGAACATTATGGATGGGAAAAATTAGCTAATAAAATTCCCATTAACTGTTTCAAAAATGATCCATCAATTAAATCTAGTCTCAAGTTTTTAAGAAAAACACAATGGGCAAGAGATAAAGTTGAAGATCTTTATCTGGAATTTGACAGAAAAACAAGATAGAAGATATGCTTACTAGATAAAAAATAGTTTTGTAATCTTTCATATCAATTTTATAACTACAGACAGGAACTTCTTAAAAAGCGTTATTTCTTTGTAACTTTATAAACATGAAAGAGCTTATTGAAACATTTTATACCGGCTTAAATGAACAAAATGCAGAAAAGATGATATCCTGTTATCATGAAGATGTAGTTTTTGAAGATCCTGCTTTTGGAAAACTAAATAGTGATAGAGCCAAAAAAATGTGGAAAATGCTTTGTAAAAATGGGAAAGATATGAAAATAGAATTCTCTAAAATAGAAGCGAATGATCAAAAAGGGTCTGCACACTGGGAAGCCTGGTATACTTTTAGTCAAACAGGAAGATCTGTTCATAATAGTATTGATGCAGAATTCGAATTTAAAGATGGTAAAATTATAAAACATATAGATCATTTTAATCTACACCAATGGGCTTCGCAAGCCATTGGATGGAAAGGTAAATTATTAGGAGGGACCAATTTCTTTAAGAAAAAACTACAGCAACAAACCAATAGATTACTTGATAAGTTTTAAGCAAATTAACTTAAGGGTATTTTAACTAATAAATAAAAAATAGGAAGTATTAAATGCTTATTTTTCAATTGTTTTTAATAGTTAGAAAGCATTTGTTAATAGAGATAGTTTTTAACCACAACTTAAAAGTTATTATGAATTGAACTGTTTTTTAGAAATTTGAATTAAAATGACAGAGTTAGTTAATACTTTTTATACTGCATTAAGTGATCACGACGCAGAAAAAATGGTTTCCCTTTACCATGATGAAATTGTTTTTAAAGATCCAATTTTTGGTGAGTTGAAGGGTCAAACAGCTAAAAAAATGTGGTATTGGCTTCTGGAAAATGGTCCAGACATGAGGATCAAATATTCTAATGTTAAAGGCAATGACTCTACAGGTTCTGCATACTGGGAGGCTCGATACACTTTCGGTTTAGAAAAAAAGCCCGTTATCAATAAAGTAAAAGCCAACTTTGAATTTGAAAATGGTAAAATAATTAAGCATACCGATGATTTCAGTTTACATCGCTGGGCAGCACAAAGCATGGGTTGGAAAGGAAAAATTATGGGTGGAACTATTTATTTTAAAAAAAAATTACAATTCAAATCCAGAACCATGCTTAAAAACTATCATATACCTTCCTAAAATAACATAGTATAATGAAGATCATAGATACACCTTTGGTTTCAACAGAGTGGCTCTCAACCCACTTAGATCATCCCGATCTTGTTATTCTGGATGCGAGTATAAAGAAAGTAACTTCCTCTAAAGAATCGTCAAAACAAGATCTGAAAATACCAGGTGCACGTTTTTTTGATATTAAAAAAATCTTCTCTGATCAAGAATCCGATTTACCTAATATGCTTCCGCCTTCTGATAGTTTTGAAAAAGGTTGTAGAAATTTAGGAATCAATGCAGATTCCAAAATTGTGATTTATGATACTATCGGGATATATTCCAGTCCGAGAGCTTGGTGGATGTTTACCATAATGGGACATAGTGAGGTAGCCGTACTTGATGGTGGTTTACCAGAATGGATTAATCAAGACTTATCGACTGAAAACAAAGGGAATACAGCAATATTTCCAATTGGAAGTTTTAAAATAAACGATCGTTTCAAATATGCTGTTAATGCTGATGATGTTTTATTTGAAATGAACAGTTCAGATTCTCTTATCATTGATGCTCGCTCATATGGCAGGTTTATGGGAACCGATCCAGAGCCACGATCAGATTTAAAAAGTGGGCACATCCCAAATTCCCTGAGTCTCCCATACACCAAAGTTTTACAAGATGGAAAAATACTACCAACTAAAGAACTTGTTAAACTATTTGCCGATTTTGATATTGAAAATAAAAAACTGATCTTTAGCTGCGGTTCAGGTATTACGGCTTGTATCATTTTATTAGCCGCTAAACTCTCTGGATATACCAATCTACGGGTTTACGATGGTTCGTGGACCGAATGGGGCCAATTAGAAGGTGTTCCGATCGAGTGTTAATCTATAGAAACCAACCCTAATTCTTATTTATGCGATATTTTCCTTTATTAGTCCTTTCTGTTTTATGTAATCTTCAAATTAATGGGCAGTCTCAGAAATTCGGTTTGCAAGATTTTTATACTTACAATTCTGAATTAGAATACACCGTAGATTCCATCTATCATACACTTTCAGAAAAACAGCAAGTAGCCCAAATGATCATCTCATCAGCCGGTGAATTAGGTAAACCCATGGCTACGGTAAAAAAGTTGACCGAAAATGACGCCATTGGCGGTGTAGTTTTCTTAAAAGGAAGTAAAAAAACACATACGGAAAGTATTAACATCTTAAATGAGATTTCTTCCAAAAACAAAACGCTTCCGCTACTCTTTAGTATGGACGCGGAACCAAGTCTATTTGCTAGTCGTATTAAAGGAGCAAAAGATGTAGGTAAAACAATTGATATAAAAACGGAAGCACAATCAGATGCCGTAGTAAATACTATTAATACTGAACTTAGAGAAATAGGAGTTCATCATAACTATGCTCCGGTTTTAGACATAAGTGCCAGTAATGAAGCGATCAAATCGAGAAGTTACGGCAGCAACAAAGACTCAGTGATTAGTCTAGCTAATCAATTCATAAAATGTACACAAGCAGGAGGAATAATTGCTACCGCAAAACATTTTCCTGGCCATGGATTGGTAAAAGGAGATACGCATAAACAGAGCGTTTATATTGATGGATCGCTACAAGAAGTAGCTAATTACAAGCAGATTATTGAAGATGGAGTGCTATCTATTATGATTGCCCATATTACTATACAGAATAATGAAAAATATGGAACAGATGGTTTACCATCCAGTTGCTCCAGAAAAATTATCACTGGTTTGCTAAAAGAAGAAATGGGATTTAAAGGAGTCATCATTTCTGATGCACTTAACATTATGAAAGCAGTTACGATTCTGGATAATGCTCCCCTATTAGCTTCAAAAGCCGGTTGTGACCTAATTTTGATGCCTCAGAACGAAAATACGACAATTAATGCTATTCTTGCTGAAATGAAAACAAATCCTGCCTATAAAAAACAAGTAATACAATCTGTTAAGAAGGTATTGCGATTAAAGGTTTGTGGAGGAGTTATTTAGTGTAATAACAATTAATTTCCAAAACAATAACCTAAAGAAAACCGAATTGAATAGCTGCTTAAATTATAAATTCATCTATTTGACAAACAGATAATTATGTTTAAGTAACTCTATTAGAAGGAGAAACGCTTTTTTTAAAGTATAAATTGAATCAATTTTCTTAGGTAAATGTTAAAGTTTATCCTGTTTGCAAAATTTCGCTATTAGCTTCAATCTTTTAAACCTAAAATGACCCAACCCCTTTTTTACTTAACTTTGTATTAAGAGAAATTTTCATGTTTTTTTTTATACTTTTTATAATGTTTAAAAATTAACATATCTTTAACATTTAAAGACTACAATTTTTTATTCCACATTGTTTAATAAATTTGAATTGAGTTACATCTCTATTGTGATAGTTGATAATTCTGAATAACTTTTAGTTTAACAAAAAACAATAAATTGTAAATTTGATACCGTCTGAAGAATATTTCTGAAGGACAATTATAGCTGAAAAGTATTATGCCTTAGGAAAGCATAAAAAAAGCCAGAAGTGCAATTCTGGCTTTGATAATTGTTAACCACCTTTAAATTTTTATCAAAAAATATTATGGACCCAATCCAATTATTTATGATACTACTTATTATAGTAGTGCTTAAAAGCGATTAATTTCTCTTTTATGGAATGAAGTACAAGGTACGACGAATTCTCACAGTCTTTTTTAAAACCGCCTATTCCAGTAGGTGGTTTTTTTATACCCACACATATAAGTGGTGGGTTACAAAAGTAAATAAAAATTGTCACTTTTTTGTTTAGAATAAACAATTTTTAACGATTCTTTATTTCATTTAACCCCTTTTAGAGAGATTTCAGAAGCTAAACAACATAAATATTTATCATTTCTTTATTGTCATAGAATAACACTCGATTTTTAAGGTAGGAGATTTTGTTGGTTTCTTTGTTAACAACGTTCATCAACTATTTAAGGAAGTATGCGAAAATAATTTTAATTTTACAAGTGGGGAAATTAGGAATTGATTTGTAAATTTGTTACTGAAATTAGGTTTGACTAATCAGTAATCTTTTAATAATCAAAAAACCTTTGTAACCAAGTACTCATTTATATTATAAAGAAATTGAGGATTGTAGAAGGAGCTTATCTGCCCAGAAGGTAGTAGGCATAAAAAAAAACTGATTGACCGCCAAGTAAATCAGTTTTGGTAAGTTCTTACGTTAACGTAACCATACTACCACCAAAACGAAATTATGAGCGTTGAAACCTTAATTTCATTAGCTGGCCTTTTGCTAGCGCTTGTTGGAGTAGTCATTAAATGGCTAACGTACAAGAATAAATAATTTATTATTTCCCACCCTTCGGGGTGGTTTTTTTGTTATATATCATTCCTAATAAAAGGATCATGATGCAACAAAGGTACAAATTTTTTGTATCTAAAAGTTAATAAATCCCCATTTTTTAGTTCTGCCTCACCCCTCTAAGAGAGTGTTCAAAGGGTTCGAGCCCTAGGCTAGTCACTAATATCTATTGTCCTTTTAACCAAAAATTCAAGTTATTACGGATTTCCTCATTAGGTCAATTTATTTTTAAAATAACTTTCACATCTATATTTAAAAACAAACTATGTGTGAAAAACCCGATTATTCAGCCCAATATATAAATAAAGCGCTTGAAGAATCTATTGAAGAAGCTTTTAACGATAGGATTAAACCTTCAAACAAAAAACATTCTAAATTTAGAATATGAACACGGTGTGAAGAAAGCAAAAATTGGTAGCTTCTCAAAAGGGTTGTAAATCACGTTACTTTATTCGGAATTATTACTCTTTTATTAATCAGAATACCTATCGTTTACAACCCTCTGGTTTTTATATATCTCTTATTGTTATTAATCATAGTTTTTAAAACAAAAAGTAATCTATTCGAAACAATTGTAGCTCCTTGTTTCTCGATATTCTTTTCGTATTTGTTATTCTATCTTCTGCCACTTACAATAATATTGATAAGCAAATAGATTGAGACAAACTTAATTGGTATATCAAAACATTAGTGCAGTAATAATTCTTAACTTTAGCTAAAAAGCTATTGAAAATGATTAAGAAAATAAATGCAATTTTATGTATACTCTTCATTCTCATTTTCGGATGTGCTTCTGATGATAACCTCCCTTTAGAAACCCAAGAAGAGGAAGAACAAACTGAGGAAACCAAAACTTTTTCCTTTTTAGCATTGGGTGACTCATATACCATTGGTCAAGGAGTTACTGAAGATGAAAGTTGGCCTTTTCAATTAAAAGACGCTTTTGCTACTCCAACCAAAAAAATTGAACAACTAACGGTAATCGCAAGAACAGGATGGACCACAAGTAGCCTTATTACCGCAATAGAAGAAAATGAACCGCAAAATCACGATCTCGTTTCTTTACTTATTGGAGTGAATAATCAGTTCCAACGCGGAGACTTTACCGTCTTTCGAACCGAGTTTGATTTGCTTTTAGATAAAGCTATTTCCCTAGCAAATAACCAAATAGATAATGTAATTGTTGTTTCCATACCAGATTATGGAGTTACTCCTTTTGGAACCAATAATAGCGAAACAATTGCTTCGGAAATTGATACTTATAATGCCTATATAAAACAAAAGTGCACTGAGGCTGAAATAATATTTATCGATGTGACCTCTATTTCCAGAGATCTAGGCGATTCTGAAGGATCTTTAGCCACAGATAATCTGCATCCTAGCGGATATCAATACGGTTTATGGGTAGAAAAGATCTTACCTATAGTCAAAGAAATTTTAAAGTGATTAAATCGTTTCAAACAATTTTCCCGGCAATGGTCTAATTACTCCTTTCAATTCCATATTTAACAACATAGACGCCACTTTAAATGTAGGAATTTCGCATTGTAATGCAATAATATCCAGTAATTCTTTTCCGTTCTTATTAAGGAAATTATAAATTTTCTTTTCATCTCCTTCTAACTCCACAAAAAGCTGTTTTTGAACAATTGGTTGTTCCTTTTCCTCCAACTCCCAGTTAAGCATATAAATAAGATCCGCTGCACTAGTTAGCATATGTGCTCTTTGCGTTTTGATCAGTGCATTACATCCTGAACTAAGAGTATCTCCTACTCTCCCTGGAACGGCAAAAACTTCTCGATTATAAGAATTTGCTATTTCGGCAGTGACCAAAGAACCTCCTTTATCAGCACTTTCGATAACAATGGTAGCTTCGCTTAGTCCTGCAATAATACGATTACGGCCTAAAAAATTATTCCTGTCAAAAGTATCTGTACTCCAGAAGTCGGTAAAAAACCCTCCATTTTCTTCGATCTGTGGCATATACCTTTTGTGTGTCTTAGGATATATTTGATTTAATCCGTGAGCTAGGCAACCTACTGTTTGCAGGTTATGCTTTATTGCTGCTTTTTGGGCAGTGATATCAACGCCATACGCAAAACCTGATACAATAACCGGGTTTAAAGGAACGAGCGTTTCAATCAGCTCCTCACAGAATTTCACTCCATAACTAGTTACTTTTCTCGTACCTACAATACTTAACATCCTTTTCTTTTTCAGATCGATGTTTCCTCTGCTAAACAACACTACAGGACTATCAATACAATACTTCAGTTTTTCAGGATACTCCGACTCGTCATAGGCCATATAATTGATATTGTTATCCAATACAAACTGTAACTCATTTTCTGCCGCATTCTGATGCTCTTTATTCTGAATTTCCTTAATCTTTACTGTTCCAATTCCATCAATCTTTAACAAATTAGACGGTTTTTCTTTCAGAACCTCCTCGGCAGAACCAACTTCTCTTATCAGTTTTTTGATAGAACTATCGCCTAGATTCGGTGCTTTTTTTAAGGTAAGTAGTGCAATTAATTTTTCTGTGGTCATGTAATCTGTTATAAGTCAGCACAAGAAACGAAAAAAATCAAAACTGTTAATAAAATCAGGGGGTATAGTTATTATTAGAACCAATTTTTTTTACCTTTGAGTAACCATTAACCAAGCTAATTTTTCAAGTTAAAACTAAATAGATTTACTAAATCTTCTAAATTAGTTTACGCTGAAAATATTAGATAGCATTTTAAGAAAGGGGACGATGAATAATACGGCAAAATACATCAGTGAGTTATTATATAGATATGAATGTGTAATCTTACCAGGTTTTGGTGCTTTTCTAACAAAGCGTCAACCTGCAATGATTCAGGAATCAACTCATGCTTTTTTTCCACCTCAGAAATTAATTTCTTTTAATAGCCAACTACAAAATAATGACGGATTGTTAGCAAATTATATGGCTACAGCCGAAAACATATCTTATACAGATGCAGTTGCTAAAATTCAGCGTTATGTACTATCATTAAATAATAAAATGGCCGTTGGTCAACGAGTGGAATTAGATGGTATTGGTTCTTTTTTTACATCTGTTGAAGATACATTACAGTTTGAACCTTCTCAGGATACAAATTACCTTACAGAGGCTTTTGGTCTGAATTCTTTTATATCTCCATCAATTGTTAGAGAAGAAGAAAAGACTACGCCAAAAGTAGTGGTCGCCCAAGTAACTCGCGAAGCTTACAAAGAAGAAGTGCAGGCTATTGAAGAAACTACACCTATTGCATTTACACCAGAAAGAAGACGTGAGCGTCCGTATCTTAAATATGCAGCTGTAGCTGCTGTGTTTATTGGAGTTGTTGGATTTATAGGATTGGATCAGTTTAATAAGCAAGTTGATTTAGAAAATGATCGTATTTCTTCAAATGCAGAAAAGGAAATTGAAAATAGAATTCAGGAGGCTACTTTTGAAATCGCAAGTCCATTGCCTGCTATCAACCTTACTATTATTAAAGCCGAAGAAACTAGTTCTGAAAACTCTAAAGCTATAGCTGTTAATACAGCTGGAAAATATCACGTGGTTGCAGGCGCATACAGAATTAAAACTAATGCTAACAAAAAAGTACTTAAACTAAAAGCTAAAGGTTTTGAAGCACGTCTGATTGGAGTAAACAAATACGGTTTACATCAAGTAGTTTATAACAGCTATGAAAACAGACTAGAAGCTTTAAAAGCATTACAAAATATCAAAAAACAACAAGATCGCCGTGCTTGGCTACTAGTTCAAGAACGTTAATTCTTATTTATTAAAAATATTTTTCTTACTTAATCCTTCATAAATATTATGTTTCAGTACTAATTTTTAGTTCTGAGGTAGATTTTTTTTATTTTTTTACAAAAACATTGAAAACACATTAATTCGTCAAAATGACTGGATATCAGTTTTCTGTCTTTGTATAGTCAATAGTTTGTTGTACCTGATTATCTTTGCCAAAAATTACCAAAATCTATGGAAACCAGATATCCTTCAGAATCTAGAACTATATTAACCGACCTTGTTTTACCAGGAGAAACAAATCCGCTTAACAATCTTTTTGGAGGAGAATTATTAGCACGTATGGACCGTGCAGCAGGTATTGCTGCAGGGAGACATTCCAGAAGAATTGTAGTAACAGCTTCGGTAAATCACGTAGCATTTAGCAAAGCAATCCCATTAGGGAGTGTCGTTACTGTAGAGGCAAAGGTTTCTCGTGCATTTAAATCATCTATGGAGGTGGTAATAGATGTTTGGATAGAAGACCGTCAAAGCGGTGATAAAACTAAAGCAAACGAAGCTATATATACCTTTGTTGCCGTAAACGAAAGTGGTGCTCCAGTATCTATCCCTTCTATCAAACCGGAAACCGAATTAGAACAGCAACGTTATGACGCTGCATTACGTCGTAAACAATTGAGTCTGGTTCTTGCAGGTAAGATGAAACCGGATGATGCTACAGAATTAAAAGCGCTATTTACTTAATTTTACAAAAATCCTAATCCTAAGGCAATAGAGATTAGGATTAACATGATAGCTACTACAATTTGCAAAAATTTTAAGGTAACTTTCTTTAATAGTTTATTACCAATAAAAGCGCCTGCGATAGCAGATAATGTAGCACAAATTACCAACGCTAAATTATCACCAATTCCAGATTCTGAAACATTAGTAGCATAGACACTGAGTCTGGTAAAATCTACAAAGGTAGAAACCACCACTGCTGTTCCGATAAAAGCTTCTTTAGAAAGTCCTGCTTTGATAAGAAAAGCTGTTCGCAAAGCTCCCTGATTTCCAGAAAGTCCACCAAAAAAACCACTTAAAGCACCTCCTAGCGGAAGCTTTTCTTTGCCAAATTTTAGATTTGAGAAATACGGAATCAAATCCATACTCGCGAAAATTATCAATAAAATTGATATTATAAACTTCACAGGATATACTTCAAAGGTTTTATCAAATAAATTATATGTAAAAAGTGGTTTTATATCTGGAATGTTTACTAGTACCCAAGCTCCAGCAAATGCTGCAATAACCGCCGGAATCCCAAAACGTAATAAAATGGATTTGTTAGCATTCTTTCCAACAAGAAATAACTTAAAAACATTATTAAAAAAGTGAACGACACCAGTTAATGCAATGGCAATTTCTACAGGAAAGAAAATCATCAACACAGGCGTTAGGATAGTTCCTAAGCCAAATCCTGAAAAAAAAGTAAGTATGGAAACTAAAAACGCTACGAGCGAAATGATGATGATTTCCATTGTTCAATCACATTTTATAAATCCAAGATTGCGGATTTAATTTCTTTGTATCCTTAAAGATCAAGAATTTCATAATAGCGCGTCCAGTAGCAGGATTTACACGCACTTCTCCAATACTTTGTTTGGTTAAGAGTTTCTGACCTTCTTTTACCGAAATATTTTCCAGATTGTAATACACTGTAATATAATTACCATGTCTTACGTGAACCAGTCTTCCCGCGCCTTTCAGTTTCTGAATAGCCATTACTTCTCCTTCAAAAATGGCTCTTGCTTTTTCTCCTGGCCTTGTTTCCAGTTCTACTCCACTGCTATTAATCTGTATGTTTGGTAATGTAGGGTGTGGCTGACGTCCATATTTTCTTGTTAGCTTACCTGTACCAACTGGCCAGGGAAACTTTCCTTTATTGGATGTAAAATTATCTGCAAGCTTTTTATCCTCTGGAGTTAATGCAAAAGTTGTTGCAGATCCTTTTTTGGATGCTTTCTTTCCTGCTTTTTTATTCGCTTTTGCAATGGCTTCTCGAATTAATTTATCAATAGCTTTATCAAGAGCACTTGCTTGTTCTTGTTTTTTCTTTATTTCTTTTTTATACGTCCCTTCTTTTTTTCGAATAGATGCCATTAAGGCTTGCTGTTGTTTTTTCTCTTCTTTTAATTGCTCCTGAGCATCTCGATTCTCTTCTACGAGCAATTGTTTATTTTTTTTCCTCTCCAGCAAACCTCTATTTAGCGTCTGAAGCTCTTCTGCACGTGTTTGTATTTGATCCGCCTGTTCTTTTCGATGCTCATTATATTGCTTCATATACTGAAGTCGTTTATAAGCCTGAGTAAAATCCGATGATGACAACAAAAACATAATCTTGCTTTGTTGGGATTTACTTTTATAAGATTTTACAATCATTCTGGCATAATCCTTTTTTAAGACCTTTAACTCATCACGATACGACCCCATCTTTTTGAGATTGTTGTTAATCTCTCTTGTCAATAGATTTGCTTGTTGATTGGTAATTTTTATAAGGTTTTGTCTAGTGCTTATTTGAGAATTTAGCGTTTCTACTTCATCAAGCACAGAACGCTCTTTGAGTTTGGTATCAGCGAGTAACGATCTCATCTGCTCAATCTGTTCTTTTAGACGACGACGTTGCTCTTCTAGCTGTTGTTGCTTCGCGCTTTGAGAAAATGATGGAATACTAACTAGTAGCATTCCGAATATGTATATAATTTTTTTCAGCTTCATTCTATAGTCACTTGCTCGTATCCTGATGGTATTTTAAACGGAAAACTTACCTTAGCATTGTAATCTACACTACGATAATCTATCATTATGATAGTTTTGGCTATTCCTTCTGAGGCTATAACACTTATTTCTTTTGGAAAATCTTGATTTCCAACTTTTTGGTAACTACTATAATTAACGAGCAGGTTTCTGTTTTCTATAGGCTGCTTTAGCTGTTGGGAGAATATTTTAAAACTATCTGGATTCAATACGAATAATCGTTCGAATAGTTCAAGTTCTTTTTTGGGATTAAGTCTATATTTTTGATTTTCTATGGATGATACATACTTCTCATCTTTAAGATTGAATAAGGCCTGACCAAGTAATAGTTGTTGAACTTTTTCAAAGTCTAAGTCAGTTCCAAGCCATTCACTAATGATCTTAAAATCTCCTTCAAAATAGGTGTTATTAATTTTTTCGTAATAACTTACTTTTTCTGGAGTAATAAGCACCTTAGCAAGGGTAATTCCCAGTAATTTTGCACTTACCCATATTTTCTTATCCTTTTCTATACGTAAAGTCACATTTGGACTAAATGATTGTTTACCATCATCATATCTTACTTTTATCTTAGCATTGATTGTGGTAAAGTCAAAAGCTTTATTATAGTGATTAGCTACAATTTTTTCTGTCCTTAGCTTTTTAATTGTGGCTCCTGAAATTGCTTTAGTACCTTTACAAGATTGCAGTATAATTAGCGAAAAACATAACAAATAAAATATTCTATTCATTACCTTTTATGATTTTTTTTTAAGTTGAAAGGATCTCTCTTTATATTCTGAAGCTTTTACTTCATTTCCCATTTTTAGATACGCCTGACCAATTTGATCGTAAAAATCTGACTCCATCTTAAGATCATCAATGATATAATCCATACCAATACCTAAAATGTCTATTGCTTCTTCATAATCATTTAGATTAATTAAAGAAACTCCATTTACCAAATACAAAATTGGTTGAGAAGGATACATTTCTATTGCAAGTTCGCTTCCTACTTTTGCTTTTTCATATCTCTTTAAATCAAGTTGCAATAATAACATCTTTCTTAGAATTCCAAAATTATTGGCATTATCCTTAATTCCCCTTTCATAATAATTAAGTGCCAACTCTTTTTTATCTTTTCCATAGAAATAATTTCCTATTTCTGTAAACACTTTACTACTTTCTGAGTCTTCAGAAAATACTTTAGTTACTTCGATAAGTTGCGATTCATAATTTGGATTTTTATCTACAAACATCAAGAAGTCATTAACGATTTTATATTTTGATTCCATATCAATCTCATCACTTGACAACACTATTTTCATCGATTTAATCGCTTCTTTCGGCATATTATCATCCAAGTAGAACTTATACAAAGCTAAATGAGCCAATTTTGATTTTGGTTTTTGTTCAAGAAGCATTTGAGCAGTTCCAAAAGCCTTTTCAACCTGATTATCCTGACTATATAAGTAAATCAGATTTAAATAGTTTTGTTCCTCCTTAGGGTTTTCCGCTATCTTCTTTTGCAACTTGGTGATCTGAGAATCAGGGTTACTAATTTTTAACGCTATTTTTTTTCTTAATTTATCTCTATACGAATCTATCCCTAGTTCTTCTATTAACTCATCTACGACTTTAAGCGCATCATCATATCTTTCTTCTAGAAAATAGAGATTGGCCAATTGTTCTTTATATCTACTATCAAATGTTACTAGTTTTTCAACTACTTCTACAGACTCTGAATACTTCCTCTCTTTAAAATACACTTCGAATAATAGTTCTAAAACATATTTATTGTTTGGTTTTTCCTCTAAGACTTTTTTAAAATTGATAATAGCTTGATCATATTTTTTTAAATCCAAGTAATTCTTCCCAAGCTCATAATATAATGCAATAGGTTTTGGATTTGTAGAGATACATTTTTCCAGAGCGTTAATTGCCTTATCATAGTTAGTAATCGCACGTTGCTTTAATGCTTCGAAGAAGCTTTCTCGAAATTCATCAGACACATCACCAAGGTCATCCAAGATCTCTACTTTCTTAAGAGGTTCTGGTTCTTGAGAAAAGCCAATATTCATAGCTCCTCCCATAAAGACTATACAAATTACAATATGTCGCCAATATTTAGTCATACAAATTTTTCAAAAGCAATATAAATCACAAATTATTCCAAAGTAGAATAGTCACCAATACTAATCGTTGTATACTTTCCGTCGTAATACACATGATTTCCAATCATAGCATTGTCTAAGTTAGCATTTTTTATGACAGTTTGGTTCTGTACTAAACTATTTTTAATATCACTATCTTCTATGGTACAACCATCTCCAATAGATACGTTAGGCCCAACTGATCCATTCTTAATAATCACTCCCTTTCCTATATGACAAGGTGGTATAATGGTTGCATTTTCTAATACAACATCATCACTGACCAATTTTTCTCCATCTTTTTCTAAAAAACCTAGCATTCTAGTATTGGTTTCTACGGTCACATTCTTGTTTCCACAATCCATCCACTCTTCTACCTGACCAGTAACAAATGTTTTGCCATCTGCCATCATTCTCTTAATACCATCATTAATTTGGTATTCTCCACCATTGATAATGTTATTATCCAATACATGTTGTAGCTCACTTTTTAACACCGCAATATCTTTAAAATAATAGATTCCTATCACGGCGAGATCAGAAACAAACTCCTTTGGTTTTTCAACCAACTCTACAATTTCCTTCTTATCATTAAGTTTCACCACTCCATATGCTTCTGGCTGATCAACTTGTTTTACCCAAATAACGGCATCTGCATCTTTGTCTAAATTAAAATCGGCTCTAATCAGTGTATCTGCATATGCTACAACCGCTGGTCCAGATAATGAGTCTTTAGCACACATGATAGCATGACCTGTTCCTAGTGGCTGATCTTGTCTATAAATAGAAGCTTTAGCACCAAGTTCTTCTGCAAGTGCTGTTAAACTTTCTACAACATCATCTCCAAAAAATGCAGGATCTCCTAATATAAAAGCAATTTCATCTACTGGTTCTCCTAAAACTTTTGCTATATCGGAAACTAACCGATGAACAATCGGTTTTCCTGCTACAGGGATTAAAGGTTTAGGAACCGTAAGTGTATGAGGTCTTAATCGAGAGCCTCTTCCTGCCATTGGTACAATGATTTTCATTCTTTATATTGATTTTTTGATTGGTTGATTATTTAACTCCTGTACTTCCAAAGCCACCTGCTCCTCTTGAGGTTTCTGACAACTCTACTACTTCATTCCACTCGGCTCTTTCGTGTTTCGCGATTACTAACTGCGCGACTCTTTCTCCGTTTTCTATAACAAAATTCTCATTAGACAGATTCACTAAAATAACTCCAATTTCTCCTCTGTAATCAGCATCTACTGTTCCTGGAGCATTTAATACAGTAACTCCCTTCTTTGCGGCTAGTCCACTTCTAGGACGTACTTGCGCCTCATAACCTACAGGTAATTCAATGAACAGTCCCGTTTTAACGATGGTTCTCTCTAAAGGTTTTAGTGTTATAGATTCACTTATGTTTGCTCTTAGATCCATTCCAGCAGAAGCGATCGTTTCGTAATGTGGTAACTTGTGTGATGATTTGTTGATAATATTTATCTGCATAATGTTTTATATAAATCACTGTCATCTCTAGACTCCGCTCGAGAAAACAGAAAAATTATCTTTTTAATAGTTGTTTTAATTCCTTTTTTTCCGAAGCATACAAAATTACTAAAAACACTAGTAATAAGGGGATAGAAATCATATAATTACTATCAAATATATAAAACGAAATGATTGAAAAACCAATCGATAATGCTAAATACATTCCTATTTTTTTCAGATCATATGGAATTGGATAATATTTCCTTCCTAAGTACCACGATAGTATCATCATAGAACCATATGCTGCCAAAGTAGCTATAGCCGAACCTACATAAGTATATTCTGGAATTAGTAGAAAGTTAAGAAGCAATGTAACTATTGCTCCAAAAACAGATATATATGCTCCAAATCTGGTTCTATCCGTCACTTTATACCATACGGATAAATTATGGTAAACTCCTAGACAGAAATTGGCTAATAGAATGAAGGGAACAATTTTTACCGCTTCCCAATAGGATGCATCTCTTAAAAAAGCAATTTTCAAAATATGGACAAACACAATCACGAACAAGAAGATAAAAGATCCTAAAATCACAAAATACTTAGTAATCCTAGCATAGGTTTCTGGTGCGCTTTTATTCTCGGCATAATTAAAGAAAAATGGCTCTATTCCTAACCTAAAAGCTGTAGCAAATAATGTCATAAACAAAGCTAACTTGTAACAAGCTGAATATACACCAACCATATGTTCGGCCACATTTTCTGGTAATAAATGATCTAATAAAATTCTATCAAATGTTTCATTGATAGAATATGCTATTCCCGCTATCAGAATTGGCATGGCGTATTTCATCATTTTTTTCCACAATATTCGATCAAAACGATATTTAATCTTAGTATAGAAAGGCAACAGCATAAGTAATGTAAATCCGCTCGCAATCAGATTAGAAATAAAAATGTAGCTTATCTCATAATTTTCTTTATAAATCGTATCTAACGAAGAAAAATGAAATGAAAGTTCTTTTAAGTACAGTAAGAAAAAAATGTTAAGCCCAAAATTAATGGCAACATTGGCTATTTTAATAACTGCATATCGCATCGGGCGTTCCTTTGCTCTAAGCCAAGAAAATGGAATAATAACCAAAGCATCCAGTAGTAATATCCAAATTACCAGATTTATATACTCCAACTTAATATCTATCCAAACTGATATTTGCTCTTTCAACAGAAAAGCGATCACTAAGAATACAAAAGATGAAGTAGCTATGGATATTGCAGAAGTGCTGACTACTTTTTCCTTGTCCGATTCTTTATTAAAGAACCTAAAAAAGGCTGTTTCCATTCCGTATGCTAATATCACGTTGAAGAGTACGAAATATGAAAAGATAATTGAAACCTTACCATACTCCTCTGTTGGTAACTGATTAGTATATAATGGTACCAAAAGAAATGACAACATGCGCGGTAGCACTGTTGCCATTCCGTATATAAATGTTTGTTTAAAAAGTTTTTGAAAAATTCCCAACTGCTATTTAATTGTGGCTCTAAAAATACAATTTTTATTGCCTTGGACGCATTGGATATGCTTTCAATTCCTTCTCTTGTAACTTATCCAGTTTAAAATATCCTTTTGCACCATTCTTAACGTACGCAATTATACATTCTCCTTCTTTAAGCTCGAATGGTATTTTTTCTTCGATTTCAGAGACTTTGTTATTATATTCTTCCTTTGGATCACTACTCATAACGATATCCTTTCTAACTGTTTTAGGATCCGTATATCGTCCGCTATAAACAGATGTACTGTTGTCAAAGCTAAGCTTTACCTCTTTCCCTTTGAAATAAACCGTTTCTAATTGTATATCAGAAGTTCCATCTACTGGAAGATACACCATAAAACCAGCTCCGCCTCCTCTGACACCAGAAACCCAATTTTGGAAATAAGCGTCTTTAAATTGTAGTGGTGCTGTTTCGTCAATTTTTTGACTTGTGGCACATTGCGTAAAAGTGACCAAAATACTTAGTAAACCAATTTTGGTAATAATTGTTTTAAGGTTTATTCTTTGTCCCATTTTTTCTTTAAATGTTCACGATATTTTTCCTTCATCTTCTTTATATCTCTAGTATTAAAGACAAGGTTCATACCAAAATTGAATGCTACTCCAGAAAACAACTTGGTGTCATCACCATTGGTAATGTTTAATCCATACATATACGGAAGACCAAATTCTAATTCCAGACATTTAGCAAATCTATAATTAATTCCAGCTCCGGCTGTTAACAGCAATAAACCTCCACTATTATCCTCAATAGCAATATCAACAGGATCGTTTGCCTTATATCGAATAGCACCGATTCCGACTCCGGATTCAAAATAGAAACTAAATTTACCGCTATTAATTGCATGTTTCCTAAAAGAAGGAATAAAACCGTATGCCTGCACTTCTGCATCTCTTCCGTTTTCTTGTTCAATATCTTGAGGAAATAACACGAAAGCGGATGTATTAATTGCGAATCGCTCGGACACATAATAGGATAAACTTTGTTTAGCAGCGATTCCGCTATAACCGTTACCAAAATCCATAAGTGGAACGCCCGCGATCCCCATTTTTATATCACCTGCTTCATAAAGGGTTTCTGATTCTTGTGCATTTAGATTTGATACGAAAGTTGCGATAATAAATAGCGCAAAGAGTCTAGTTGTTTTCATTTTTCTTTTTTCCCTTAAAGATAGAAAACGAAAATGTGGTTTATCATAAAAAAAACAAAAAAGAGGCTGTCTGAAAAGTGAACAAAACCTAAAATTGTCAGTCTGAGCCTGTCGAATACATTTTGAAAATCAACAGATTAAAAACTTCGACACTTGTCCGCCTCTGGAGGAAGCTCAGTTTGACATAGTAAAGTTACTTTCCAGACGTCCTCTTGTATGCTATAAGCTTCTATTGAAGATCTAAAACCAAGGTTCCTGAACCTGCATAATTACTATAACCAGCAACTTCAACATAATAGGTTCCAGAAGACAAAACCCCGTTGATATTATTATAATCACTTCCATTTAAATAATTACCATTACTATCATATAAATAAATGTAATCATCATAATTCTCATTTATAATTTCAAAAGCATAGGAAGCCTGAGAATCTATATTAAATTGATATCTTATTTTTCTATCAATCTCACCTGTGGTATTAAAATTAAATGATTGATTATAAGGTATTGAAAGAGCACCTAGATCAACATCAGACTCATTTGGAGTGCTAAGAACAATATCTAAGATGCCAGAAACATCATTATAGTCTTGATTTACAATTTCTAAATAATAACTTGCTGCATTCAAATTTTCTCCATAAATATTTCGATAACCTCCATTTACATAGTTATCATTACTATCATATAGATTCACATATGTCCCCGTTATAGTTGTAAAAGAATAACCAGTAGATTCATTAAGCTCAAATAAGTACCTTACTTTACCATCAGGTTCTGAAGTTGACACGCTAAAATCTATTGAGTCAGAATAGGGAGTTGACAATACACCTAGATCTACATTTGTTGCGTCTGAATCTTTAAGAACGAGTGTAAAAGAACCAGAATCAACATTATTGTAATATTGAAGAACTTCTAGATAATAGGTTCCTGACTGGATCGTTTCAATAGATGCTCTTCTATATCCAGATGTTATGAAGTTTCCGTTTATATCTCGAAGTTCGAAATTGACATTACTTTGGGAGAAGGCTGAAACACCAGTCTCTTCATTAACCTGAAAGGTATAACCAATTTTATTATCCGGTTCATTGCTTGGTATGGAGAAATTCAAAACCTCTTCATAAGGAACTCCTAATGTTCCTAAATCAACATCTGATTCTTTAGGATCTTTTAAAACAAACGTTAGTGTACCCGACGAATTTGAATTATTATAGTACTCCCCTATTTCTAAATAATAAGTCCCAGGATTTAAAGATTCTCCAGATATTCTTTGGGAATTCCCAGTTATATAATTTCCTTGATCATTAAACAATGTTAGCTGTAAATATTCATCAGACTGAATAACATACCCTGTATTTTCCTCTATCTGGAAAGAGTATCCAATTCTACGATCTACCTCTTCTTCATTGAACACATATTCTACAGAACTATCATGTGGAAGTGTTAATATCCCCAAATCAACATCGGTAGCTCTAAAGTTAAAACTTTTGCTAATTTCTGTTACTCCTCCATCTCTATCGTTAGCTACAACCTTAATGATAATTTCATCATCAACATATTGCGAATAATTCTCATTATAAGATACATTACCTAAACCATCATAATCATCTGATCCAATAATATAATTTTCCTTTATTATCATATCATTTAGATACACATCATAAGACAAAATGTCTCCATCTTCGTCTATCGCCTGATACCAAGAAACTTCTAACCAGTTATAATATGAAAAATCAAAATTAATATTTCCAAATTCAAAGGTACCTGGGTTTCTATTGACAAAAACATTACGTTTTACTATAGATTCTTCGGAAACACCACCATTACTATCGTACGCCTTAATGCTAATTATTAATTCCAGGCTTAGACCTTTTTGGAAATCCCTTGATCTGTTAGTTAATAAATTTGCTAAGTCAAATTCTGTTGATAATTCTGAAGTTTTATCGGCTACTACTCTATCGTTAATTACAACATCATAAGATAACTCATCATTATTAACATCTTCTGCTTCTGTCCAACTTATTTTCACAAGGGTTCCTTCAACTACTTCTGCCTCAATATTCGAAACTTCCATTGGAGGAAGGTTTCCTATAGCATCATCATCACTCCCACATGATGATATTATAATGCTTAGACATACACAAAATAGATTGATAAATTTTTTCATAAAAAGTGGTTTTAAAAATTAATGTTTAGTACTTGATAGTAAGTGCCTAAATCGAGGGAAATGTTACCCTTAAAAATCACTTTTTATTGATATTTCAACGAAATATGGAAATAAAAAAAACTCGACAAAATTAATGTCGAGTTTTTAAGATATATTCTCTTTTTTAAGACTATTTATTGAAATTATAAAAATGTCCGTTTATGAAATCAATGCCTCTGCATCATCAACAATCTCTTAGATTTCGTTAGGAATAGAAGTCTATCTAGCTTTATTATATCGTAAATTTAAATAAAATCAAGTTAATTATAGAATTTAATTTTTAACGGTCTGATTCTCTATTATCATTATATCATCAAAACTATCTTGATTAAAATCATTTACTTCAAATTGAATCAAAAAATTGGTATTCATTTTAATCCCTGGCACAAAAATCCAAGGTTCAGCAGTATTATCACTATAAGCTATAAAAAATTGATTATCTCTAAGGGTCAATAAATCCGTTTTTTTATCTCCGTTGAAATCACCTAATCCGTGAATTGAATCCAATACAATATCAGAATCAACAATTGGTTCCCACTCCCATAAATCAACTGAATTATTTCCAAAAGCTATATACAGAATTTCACCTGTTGTTCTTAATATATCTGAAATTCCATCTCCATTAAAATCACCGATTTTAATATCATCTAATCTTGCTTTTGAATTGGCAATTATTTGCCATTCAAATGGATTTGAAACATTTCCACTATATGCTACAAAAAAATTAGTGCCATTAGCTCTCAATATATCCGTAGTACCATTACCATCAAAGTCACCAAATTTCAAATCCTTTTTAGTATATACAGAATTTACATTTAAAGAATTCCATTCAAAAGGGTTTGAAACATTTGCGCTATATGCAATAAACCAATTACTTCCGTTTGATCTAAAAATATCAGTTATACCGTCTCCATTGAAATCCCCCATAGACAAATCCTCAAAAGGTATTTGCGAGCTACTTAAAATTTCAGGGTTACTTTTTCTCCTTGATGTTCCAGAAGAGTTACGAAATTCATACATTTTCCAATTACTATCATCGTTATATAGTATAGAACTTTCTCCATTATCGCTAAATTTTCCTAAAAACATATTGTCAAATCCCAAATTAGCATCGGTACCTATTCTATACCAAGGTTCCATACCTCTCCAAGAAACATAAAAACCTTTATTTTGTGATTCGTAATGATTATTTGATGCGTCAAAATTCCCAAAATTATGAACCTGTCTTATAGCCTTTTCCTCTAAAGGATAATCCAGAAAATTATTATGTTCTATTTTGCAAAAGTCATTCGGAATTCCCCTAATTCTTATTCCTGGTTGAGTACTACATGGAAATTCTCCACCTTTCCCTATAAAATTATTATGATGTATATAAATTTCTCCCCCAGCAATAGTTTCTGGGTCATTATTCCCTCCTGCATGCATATCAATGCCATGAGCAATTGCATTTTCCATAACAAATTCATTATTTCTAATCTCGTAACTATCGTAATTTCCCTGTCCATCACTATTTCCTGTTCCAGCTATATGGTGTCGATTCCTATCAAACTTATTGCCCCCTATAATAGTAGATGAACCATTAGTTAAAACAACCCCGTAACCCAGATTCTCTGCTTCGTTATGATGGATCGAATTATTTGTTATTCTACAGTTCTTCGCTTTGTTAAGTCTTATTCCTGCGTTATTCCACCCAACTATTTCACTGTTGTTTAACGTAAAGTTATCAGAATTCAGCACTTCAATACCGACTCTAAAATAATCTAAAACAGGTTCATCTGTTGCACATTTTATTGGAGGATCTGGATAAGGTCCTTCAATTTTTAAATTTTGAATTGTAACATTATCATCTATAATTTTAAAAACTATAATTTCTTCAGGGCTTTGAGTATTTGAGAATTTAAGTTTTGGAATATTATCTTCCCCAATACAAGAATCTCCAGAAATAATAACTCCTTTTGGTAATTCTATTGGTAAATTATCAGAATTTATAGAAATATCGTTTTTAATAAGTATAATTGAATTCTCAGGAATCAATTGTTCCGGATTTTGCAGATGATTAATAAAATCAATTTCGTTTTCAATAATTATTGTACTTTCTGATTCAGAAATACAGTTCTTATTGTTTTTTTTCAGAAATTAAAAGTTTTTCATTCTCTAAATAACCATTTGTTTCGCAGGAAATCACCTGACAAAAGATTACTATAATTACTGTAAGCTTAAAGACCTTTTTCATAGAAAATTAATTTAATACTATATTATTTAGTGCCTTTTTTAATAAAAATGTTACCATAGAATTTTATAAATATTTTTAACAAAAAAACCTCATACATCAATGTGTATGAGGTTTATATGTAATTTTTGAAATATTCTTAATTATTCAACGCTTCCGCACCACCAACGATCTCCAGGATCTCATTAGTAATAGAAGCCTGTCTTGCTTTGTTATATTGTAACTTAAGTGCATCTCTTAATTCTGTAGCATTATCAGTTGCTTTATGCATTGCTGTCATACGAGCTCCGTGCTCTGAAGCAAAAGAATCGCGAATTGCCTTATATAATTGTGTTTTAAGTGACTTAGGAATCAATTGCTCTACAATCTCTTCTTTAGATGGCTCAAAAATATAGTCTAAATTAGCGCTTTTCTCACCCTCTACTGGCACAATCGGTAGAAACTGCTCTGTAGTTACTATCTGAGTTGCAGCATTCTTAAATTTGTTATATACAACGACTACTTTATCATAAGAACCGTTCATAAACAACTCCATTAGCTCTTCTGCAATATCTGCAACATTAGCAAATGTAAGATCATCAAAGACTTCACTCTTATTGGCAATGACCGTATGGGTTTTAGAAACAATATCATTTACTTTCTTACCGATAGTAACAAAATCAACTTGTTTCCCTGCATATACATTTTCGTATAGCTCTCTTGAACCTTTGATAATGTTCGTATTAAAAGCACCTGCCAAACCACGATTAGAAGCAATTGCCACCACTAAAACTTTGTTTACCTCACGTTGTTCAGAGAATGAGCTTGCACTATCTCCTTCCAAAGAAGCGCTTAAACTCTGTAATAATTCAGTAAGTTTATCTGAGTAAGGACGCATAGCAGTAATTGCCATCTGTGCCTTATTCAACTTTGCAGCCGATACCATTTTCATGGCACTGGTAATTTGCATCGTTGAGGATACAGAGGTAATTCTACTACGTAATTCTTTTAAATTTGCCATTTTTCTTAGTATTGAGTATTGAGTAGTTAGTAGTTAACACTTTCTAAAACAATACTTTTCTAATATTATAACTTTTACAAAATACAGAGTACTAAAAATCTTAATACTCTGTACTCAATACTACTTATATTTTGCTGAAATCTCTTTACAAGCTGAAAGTAATACGTCTGTTACTTCATCTGTTAATTTTCCAGCTTTCAAAGTGTCTAATGTATCTCTATGTTTTGCATTAAGATACTCAATAAAGTCACTTTCGAATTCTTTGATTTTATTTACCGGAACGTCTCTTAATAAGTTCTTAGATCCAGCATAGATGATTGCAATCTGATCTTCTACTGTATAAGGATCATTCTGAGCTTGCTTTAAGATCTCTACGTTACGCTTACCTTTTTCGATAACATTTAAAGTAGCCGCATCAAGGTCAGAACCAAACTTAGCAAATGCTTCTAATTCACGGAACTGTGCTTGATCTAGTTTTAACGTACCTGCTACTTTCTTCATTGATTTAATCTGTGCGGATCCACCTACACGAGATACAGAGATACCCACGTTAATTGCTGGACGAACACCAGAGTTAAATAAATCTGAAGTTAAAAATATCTGACCATCAGTAATCGAAATTACGTTAGTTGGTATATATGCCGATACATCACCTGCCTGCGTTTCGATAATTGGCAATGCAGTTAATGATCCACCACCTTTTACTTTACCTTTTAAAGAATCTGGAAGGTCATTCATATCCTTTGCAATACTATCATCTGCAATTACTTTTGCAGCACGCTCTAATAATCTAGAGTGAAGATAGAATACATCTCCAGGATATGCTTCACGTCCTGGTGGACGACGTAACAATAATGATACCTCACGGTATGCTACCGCTTGCTTAGACAAATCATCATAGATAATCAAAGCTGGACGACCTGTATCACGGAAATACTCACCAATTGCAGCACCTGCAAATGGAGCATATACCTGCATTGGAGCAGGATCAGAAGCATTAGCCGCAACTATTGTTGTATACGCCATTGCTCCTTTATCTTCTAATACTTTTGCAATACCTGCTACTGTAGAAGCTTTCTGTCCGATTGCTACATAAATACAGTAAACTGGCTCACCAGCATCATAAAATTCTTTTTGGTTCAGGATCGTATCAATACATACGGTTGTTTTACCAGTCTGACGGTCACCGATTACCAACTCACGTTGTCCTCTACCCACTGGTACCATCGCATCAATAGATTTAATTCCAGTTTGTAATGGTTCAGTTACCGGCTGACGAAAAACTACACCAGGAGCTTTACGCTCTAATGGCATTTCGAAAGTTTCACCTTCAATCGCACCTTTACCGTCTATTGGATTACCTAAGGTATCCACTACACGACCTACGATTCCTTCTCCAACATTGATGGAAGCAATTCTTTGTGTACGTTTAACTGTTACACCTTCTTTTACTTCTGTTGAAGAACCTAAAAGTACTACCCCAACATTATCTTCTTCAAGATTCAGTACGATTCCTTCTAGTCCAGATTCGAATTCTACTAACTCTCCATATTGAGCGTTAGACAATCCGTATACTCTGGCGATACCATCACCAACTTGTAATACTGTACCTACTTCTTCTAGTGAAGCCGTAGCTTCAAATCCAGATAATTGTTGTTTTAATATTGCTGATACTTCAGCAGGATTCACTTCTGCCATTTTATAATAGTTTGTAAAAACGAGCCGAAATGCTCATTCTCTTATTATTAAATTTTTATTGTTAAAGTAATTTATTAATTACTCAATTCTCTTTTTAAACTTGTTAGCTTATTAGCTATACTAGCATTATACTGTAAATCTCCTACCCTAAGAATAAATCCACCAATGATACTTTCATCGATAACATTTTCTATAGTAGCTTCATTACCCGTTAGTTCTTTTACTTTAGCCATTACTTTAATACTTAATCCTTTATCTAAAGGAACAGCGGTTGTAACTGTGGCAACTTGAGTATTGTTTAACTCATCAAATAAAACAATGTATTGCTTAGCAACATCGTCTAATAGATTCACTCTTTTATTTGTAATTAGCGTATCAAAAACTTTTTGAGTAAGATCTCCTGTGTTTTTGAAAATCTCATGCAAAGAAGCTAGCTTTACTTCGCTTTTGATCAAAGGGCTATTCAATACCATTTTGAGCTCAGCACTACTATCTATAGTAGCGATAATACTTTGCATATCTTTCTGAACATCTTCAGTAGCATTTTTATCTTGAGCTAAACTCAAAACTGCCTTAGCATAACGTATTGCTGCTCTACTCATCTTATGATTAGTTTAAGGTAACATCTCCTAACATAGACTCTACCAACGCTAGTTGCTTGTCTTTGTCAGCTAATTCTTTTCTCACTACTTTTTCTGCTATCTCCACAGAAAGTCCGGCTACCTGACTTTTCAGATCAGCAATCGCAGCTTTCTTTTCACTTTCTATAGTAGCTTGTGCTTGCGCAACAATCTTATCAGCTTCTGTCTGTGCTTCAGCTTTTGCATCTGCAATCATATTCTCTTTAAGCTGTCTTGCTTCTTTAAGCATTCCATCTCTTTCTGCAAGAGCTTCATTAAGGATACGCTCATTATCAGCCTGAAGGTTTTGCATTTCCTTTCTAGCCGCTTCAGCAGATTCTAATGCAGTTTTAATTCCTTCTTCTCTTTCTTTTACAGCACCCAATATAGGTTTCCAAGCAAACTTTCTAAGGATTATTACTAAAGCTAAAAAAGCAATAGTAACCCAAAAAAGTAATCCAATCGCTGGTGTAATTAAATCCATATTTCTTAATTCTTATTTTTCTTAAATTGTACTATTATAACTCTTGTGGCACCAACCGCACCACAAGAGTTATTAGCTTAGATTTTATTAGTTTCCAAGGCCTAATAAAGAAACTACAATTCCAAACATCCCAGCTCCTTCAATAAATACAGCAGCAATAATCATTGCAGTTTGTATTTTTCCAGCGGCTTCTGGTTGTCTAGCCATAGCTTCCATAGCTTGTCCACCAACTTTTCCGATACCTAGACCTACTCCTAATACTGCAAGTCCAGCTCCTAATGCGGCAATACTACCAATCATAATAATAAAATTTAAAAATTAAACTTTTAACCAATATTTTCTTTTCTAATGATGATCTTCTTCTACAGCCATTCCTATAAACAGTGCTGTTAAAAATGTAAAAATATATGCTTGCACGAATGCAACAACAAATTCCAAAATCATAATAAACACAGCAAGTAACATCGATGGAGTTCCAGCCCATTTAAAAATAAAAATTAAGGATACTAAACTCAATATAATGATATGTCCTGCTGTAATGTTTGCAAACAAACGAATCATTAATGCGAATGGTTTCGTGAATATCCCTACGAACTCTATCGGAGCCAAAATCAACTTCATTGGAGCGGGAACTCCCGGCATCCAAAAAATATGTTTCCAATAATTTTTATTTCCACTAAAATTAACAATCAACAAGGTTAGGACTGCAAGCACCATTGTAGTAGCTATGTTTCCAGTAAGGTTAGCTCCTGTAGGCATTAATCCTAATAAATTGTTAACCCATATAAAGAAAAACAATGTCAATAAATAAGGAACGTATTTTTGATATTTTTTCTCATTTATCAAAGATTTTGCGATATCATCTCTAACAAAGACAATTAGAGGCTCCATAAGACCTGTAAATCCGGAAGGAACCAAAGATTTTTTATAACTTCTTGCCACTGTAGAAAAAATTATTACTAATAAAAAAACAGAAATAAACATAGATGTCACATTCTTAGTAATAGAAAAATCTAAAGGTTTAATCGCATTGGTAGGGTGATGCTCCTCATCAAATGTTACAGATGATGCATCAGAATTCAATTGATATATCTTACCATGTAACTTAACGAAATTCATTCCTTTCTTAGAAACTATAAGCTTCCCAGCATCATCGTGGTGAAACTCACTTGATAAAAAAGAAACAATTCCATTATCTGTATAAAGAATAACTGGCAGTGGAATGGAAAGAGCATCTTCTCCTTCGCCATAAATATGCCATTCATGTGAATCCGCAATATGATGCATGATCATTTCAACAACATTGAATCCTTCTTTTTCTTCTTTTTTATCACTAGCCATTGCTATTACAGGCATGGAAAGAAATAATACTAGAATTAAATTTTTGATAGACTTAGCGATCATCATAATTTATATCATTATCTAAAAAAATATACTGCTCTTAAATTTCGTGCAAATGTACGTTTTTAATTAATAATACAAATTCTAAAATGGCTTTTTTATTATAGAACGGATGTAGACTTTTTTTTTTGAAGTAAAAACAACTTTTTATTATTGTTTTTACCAATTTTTTAAAGCCCCTTTTTATTAATCACCTTAAGAACGATAAAAGTCTCAAATGCCAAATACATAAAATAGGGTATAAAAAAAACTAATATGTTTACTAGATTAAACATCTCTTTATTTCTAATCAATGGGATTAAAAAAAACAAAGATAACATCATCTTCATAAAGCTACCTCCTAAAAAAACAAGCCCTGCCTTATCAGGAAAGTCCTGTTTTACATAAACGACCAACAAAACGATTAATAATGTAGTTATGAAGAAAAATAAGTGTACACTCCAAGTGGGATAATAGAATTCGATAGATTGTATTAAAAATAAATCTAAAAGTTTATGGATAGAAAAAAGTAAAATAGAAAAAGCCAACAATGACTTTAAAAAGCTACTAAAAAATGATTTCACTATAGTTTATTTTTGACATTCTGACCACAAATTACGTGTATTTTTATAATCTAATCCTTATTCTTTATTGTTATTTTTATTTAGTTGTCTTATTGCCTGATACATAGATAAACATACAAATAAAAGTGAAAAAACAATTGTATAAGCTCTATATTTGTTTGGATATTGACTATCTAACGACAATCCAATAAAGACACCTATACCAATAACCGCAGCCATTTGAAAAGCCATACCTGTAAACCGTGCAAAACTACTGAGGCGATTGTCTTTGTTTTTTTGATTCTTTTCGTCTTTCATTTATTAAAAAGTACAGTTTCCTTATCACTAATTATCAAAAATTTTGATAATTTAAAAATAGTTTTTGACATTTATTTAAATACTAATGTTTTTCTATATTTAAAAATCGATATTTTTTATGCTTTCAAACTATCCATCACATGATTTTGATTTTATATACCGAAATATACAAATCTTCTCATAACTCAATACTTGACACTTACTTGCAATCACTTCCTTTAGAAATGCAACAAAAAGCTAAAGCATATATTAGATGGCAGGATCAGCAGGCTTCCATCCTAGGAAAATTATTAGTAAAAAATGGTTTTGAAATATTTAATTCAATCAAAGATCCCCTAATGCACATTGAACAGAATTCTTATGGAAGACCTTTTGTGAAAGGAGAATTGGATTTTAATATTTCGCATTCAGGGAAATATGTCATCTGCGTATTTAGTGATATGCACAAGGTAGGTATTGACATTGAAGAAATGAAGCCAATAGATTATTTAGATTTTAAGTCTCAGATGTGTGATGAAGAATGGAACAGATTATTACTTTCTAATAATAAAATGGATGAGTTCTATAAATATTGGACCAGCAAAGAAGCGGTTATCAAAGCTATTGGCAAAGGGTTAAGTATTCCTCTTAAATCATTTATTATCAATAACAACGAAACTTCTATGGAGCAGGATTTTTGGTTTTTAACACCGTTAAAAATTGATAAAACTTATAGGTGTCATCTAGCATTAAACAAAAAAATATCAAAGGAAAAGATGATTATTGTCCGAAAAGACTTTCCACAGTTATAGGTTTAAAACTAAAAGTTCCAAGTAATTCTCAAGTACCCTATCTGTGTCGGACTAAAGTACCCTAAGTCTTCTGAATTTTGAAATACAAACTGGCCTATTAAATCCAAATCTATATTTTGGGCCAAAGAATAGGTTATAGTAGGATTTATAAAAAGAGGATTACTTTCTACTGGAGAGTATAAAGTGGTTAGATTTGCAGCTAAAATAGGAGTAAACGCATATGAAATAGTAGTGTATGTTGTCCATTTATAAGGATATAGATTTTTAGCACTTAGTTCGAAAGCAAACAAATTATCTCCTTCAGTTTCATTACCATTATACAAACCTCCAATACCTAATGCAAAGCCATTTTTAAAAGTATAATCAAACCCCAAAGTTCCTGTAAGAACATCTTTATTATTGTTATTATCATCTGTAGCTTTAAAAAAACTTCCTTCTCCATTAAAACCAATCTTTTTTATGGCACCAGACCACCCAACACCTATGGTTATATCATTATTTACCCATCCTCCCAAAAATTGAAAGTCATAATTCCATTTATTAGTTTTCCAGAGAAATCCTGCTACGATATTGTCACTATCGTCAAAGGCTTTTACCGCGATTTCTAAACTACTAGAAGCTCCTGTATAATACACAACCCTAACTGCATCAGATCCAGGTCTTTCTGAATAATCAAAATCAGTTACAGAAAACGCATTAAAAATATCGTTGGGATTCCAAATAGGATGTACTCCCCAGTTAATACGCTGTCGCCCCGCTCTTATCTCAAGATCATTATGGACATACTCGCCGTACAATCGATCAAAAACACTATGCAATACAGCGTTTTCACCAGTATTAATTAGTTCTAGATCTAAGATATCATTACTTGATTCGCTTAAATTAGCTTTAAATTCTGGAAATAAATCACTTTTGGAGAGTTCACCAAAAAAGAATCGAGTGCGTAAATCTGCTTTAAAAGTTATTTTATCCGTAAAATAATATTTAAAATTTAATCTAGAATGTATGAAAGCGTCATTCAGGACAAGTTTATTATCTAGTGATGGAGAATCGATACCATAGAGTCCTTGTAAAGATCTGGTATAACCAGATAAGTTCCAATTTGTAGGTTTTGTTTGTAGGTTTTGCGATGTTACTTCTTGAATTCCAATTATATATATTATTAAAAGAATTAACTTATTTACATTCATCACTTACGATCTTTCCATCCACCAAAGTTATTACTCTATTAGCCCTATCAATTACTCTTTGATCGTGGGTGGAGAATATAAAAGTCATTCCTTCTTCATTAAGCAATTTCATCATATCTAATAAATCCGCTGTAGCTACTGAATCTAAATTTGCTGTAGGTTCATCGGCAAGAATAAAATCAGGTTTAGAGGCCAATGCTCTTGCTACTGCAACACGTTGCTGCTGTCCTCCTGATAATTCCCCAGGTCTTTTATTTTTTTTGTCAATTAATCCTACCGCCTTTAATAATTCCTGAACTCTATTATTACGTTGAACTTTAGATTGCTTTTTAAGCATCATTACAAATTCTATATTCTCTGATGCAGATAATACTGGAATTAAGTTATACGCCTGAAATACAAAACCTATATGATTCTTTCTAAAATCGATCATTTGATTTTCTGATAATTTCAAAGTATTGATTCCTGCTATGGTAATCTCTCCTTTTGAAGGTTTGTCTAATCCTCCTATAATATTCAATAATGTAGTTTTTCCCGAACCAGAAGGCCCTACAATTGCTGTAAACTCACCTTTTTTAATTTCTAGATCTACACCTTGCAAGGCATGTACTGCTATTTTTTTAGGATTATATATTTTGTGGATTTTATGAGCTTTAATAATTGAAATCGTTTGCTCTTTCTTTTCTGTCGATTTATTAGATTTTACTGCTTCCAGAACATTTTTCATTTTTTTGGTGTTTCTATTTTTAATATTTAGATTTTTCTTATTGCAACTACTGGTCTTAGCTTTGAAGCTTTTGAAGAAGGGTAAATTGCCGCTAATACAGTTGTAATAAATATTCCTATCATTATTAAAATACATACTTTTAACTCAAGATCAGGGTATATGATCGATTTTACTCCGAACCATTCTGCACCTTTCCCGAATTCGCTAAGATCAATTCCTTTTTTGTGATAGTAATTAATAGTCTGCCAGCCAAAAAATAACCCTAGCGGAGCTCCTATAAGACCCAATAAGATGGTTTCTAATGTAATCATCTTAAATATCTTATTTCTGTTCATTCCAATTGCCATAAGAATACCTAATTCTCTTGTTCTCTCAAGTACTGCCATCATCATTGTATTTAGAATTCCGAAAACAAGTGCAAGCATAAAAATAACGAGTAAGATACCAAGACTCACGTAAATCTGAGATTCGTACAATTCAATGTCCGGAGCAATTTGTTTATAGTTTCTGACAATTGCTCCTTTTTGTTTAATATTGTTTTGAATCTCTTTTTGTAAACCTTCAATTTCTTGAATATTATCAAGCTTAATAGCAACCTCATGAATCACATTTTCCTTTCCATATAATTTATTTATATCTTTTTGATTTACAAATACTTTTGTCGCATCTGTGACTGCGTTTTCTGTTCTAAAGATTCCCGCTACCCTAAAAGATCCAGCTATCAGTTCATCGTGTACATCTCTAAATTGCAATACGATTTTTTTTCTCACTTTAATTTTCAGTTTTTCTGCCATTTTATGGCTAATCAAAATCTGATTTTTTTTACCGTTCTGAAAATAGTTTCCATCGATAATTGATTCTTCAAAAGCATTAAGTTTTTGTTCTTTTTCTGGGTTTACCCCACAAATTACGATACCGCTAACTGCTCTACTGGACTGAATCATCCCTTTTATGACTGTCCTTCCTGCAAAAGCTTTTATACCAGTTATATTTTTTATATCTTTTTCTATGTTTGGGTACAGCATATATTCTTCTTCTCCATCTTCAATGAATTTTTCCTGATGAATTTGAAAATGTGAGGTCTGAAACCGCACAGCGCTATCGACATAACCTTTTATAATTGCAAGGATAAAGGAAGTAGAAAATATAAATGCCCATACCCCAAAGAATACGGCAATAATAACAACGCATGATCTCAATGGTGAGCGCCAGATATTCTTCCAAGCTATTTTTGATACCATAATGATGATTTTGTTTTGTGAAAATTTCTTGTTGTTTTAGGCAATCTAATATTATAAAATACTACAAAGAGTTTAATGATGTTTACTATGAGGCACGAATGGCTTGTAATGGATCAATCTTGGAAATTTTAATAAGAGGATATATCCCTAATATTAAAGTGATGGTGAAAATCATTAATGCTTGGTTTATAAATATATCTAGATCAAAAGCCACCGGTATCACTGGCTTCATAGCGAATTTTTCATAAACCACCATTGCATCGTTTTCTAAAATAGATAAATCAATAGGATTGTAATAGAAATAATAGACAACCAGAAAAGCGATTAATACGCCGACCAATACCCCAAGAAGTCCTAGAATTATGGTTTCCAAAAATGTTACCAAGAAAAGTTTCCATCTTCTCATACCTACAGCAATTAATATTCCATATTCGTAATTACGCTCTTTGGTAATCATCAAAATAGTTCCAAAGATTGTAAAAGCAATCAATCCATAAAGTATAATAAGGACAATGGAACCACTGGCTTCATCTAATGCTCTAGCCTGAATGATTTCTGGCAATAACTCTTTGTAATCCATAATTTCATATACTTCGGAATTTATAGATGCTTGGAGTTCTTCTTTAATTTCTGGTAAACTTTCTGCCTTCAGATTAAGCACAACCGTAGTGACCAAGTTGGGAGCCGCAAAAAAATCCTGAGCTGTATGAATCGGAAAAAAGATCAAACTCTTATTAAATTCAGGAATAGCGTACCTAAATATTCCTGATATAGGGTACTTTGCCGCTGCACTTACTCCTCGATATCCCTGAGAAACAAGAACAATAGTGTCACCAACTGTTAGATTTAACTTTTTTGATATTCCTTCACCAATAATAACCTCATCTTTATCAGAAAGATAATTTCCCGTTATAATTTTATTTTTGACTCCTGTTAACTTATTTTCCTTTTCAAGGTCAACTCCAATTACCTTTACTCCGTGAGTAATATCACCAGCTGATGCCAGCGCAAAAGATTCAATTCTTGGTACAACTTCATCTAAATTAGTAATATTCTTTTCAAGTTTTTTTATGTTTCCGTTATACTCAAAAGCATTATTCAGAATTTTATCTTTCCAATATCCTTTTTTATGAATTTGCGCATAGCCTACAAAAAGGCTCACAGAACTATCAATAATATTATCCCAAGCACCTTTTTGAAAAGCGCTCATTATTGAAGATAGGAATACAGCAAAAGCGATGGCACCTACAGTAAGAAAAGTACGTTTTTTGTTTCTCCAAATATTGCGTAGAGCTAATATAAATTGCATACCGTTATAATAATTTTGAAAAGAGTTTATGGCCTTGCCAATTTCCAAGGTTTACTCTTAGTTATATTGTTCTTATAAAATTTTGAAGAGGGTAGTTTATATCCTATTAACCAAAAAAGAGGATTGTATAAACATATGAATAGAAGTACTACCAAGGACCTTCTAAATGAATAGGCAATAGGCAAAGATTTTATTAGATTAATGCTATTCTCTTTATGGTATACATCTGTAATTCTATAAAAATAAGGAAGGTGAGATCCAAAAAACATTTTAAGAGTAAGTTTTAAATCATTCCAATTCCAAATTTTAGGCTTACACCCTATAAGCTCTGCCATAGTAATCATAAAATCATGGTAGCTGACAAGAGATCTTAACCTTTTACTATGATAAAACATTCCATCATAATAGGCTTTATCTTGCTTGATTTCTTCTTTAAGCTGTTTATTGGATGGTAACTCCTTTTTTCCGGAAATTAATAATGCCATATACCTTGCCTGCATTTCGGAACAAGCTGGTAGTCCTCCTTGTGATGGTCTTGCCCACCCTATTATACTCAATTTTGAACCAAATTCTGGATGAATCATTTGCTTAAACAGAGATCTTGGATCCATAAAACACTCTCCAAACGTGTATTTTTTTAAACAAGTTTGATATCCAGTGTTACATAAAATTACATCTGCCTCTATTTTTTTACCTGATTTCGTTATGACTTCATTTTTGGTGAGTAGTTTTATTGTATCTTTAATCATTTCAACTTTTCCATTAACTACGTCCTGAACAAAGATGTCATTTTTAGTAAAAAACTTACCCATAAAGCTTTCTCTTCCTAATGTCCATTCTTGTATTAATCGATCAGAATCCTTCACATTTCTTCCATATTTCAAGTAAAATTTTGCTTTTAACTTCATGTAAGCATCTATACCTTTTCTTTTCATTGCATAAAAACAATAGGAGGTATAAGCATCATTTGTATGTCCACTTATCCATCTGGCTATAATATTAGGATAATCTGGAACTAGGACTTTACATGAGGTCACCTGACCAATTTCGTGTACCACATCTGCACCGGATTCTCCTAAACCCACACACACTACTTTTTTTCCTTTAAATTCATCACTTTTCTTATAGGCACTAGAATGAATAATTTTACCTTCAAAACGCTCTTTTCCTTCAAAATCAGGAAATTTCGGTGTAAAATTACTCCCTGTACAAATGATCATATAATCAAATATTTCCGTAAACTCTTTTTGTGCGTGAGTCACTTTAACCTCGACTTTCGATTCTCTCATACTAGCTGAAGTAATTTCGTGCGAAAACAATATATGTTGATCCAATTCATGTTTTTCAACATAAGAATCCAGATACGCTCTATATTCATTTACTTTCCAATACTTTCGACTTTCATGAGTATTAGGCATGAAATCTGAATATGCCATAAAATAATTTGACACTGTTAATTCCAGTGAATCATAGGACCTTCCTCCTTTCTGAACAGATCTGAATGCTCCTCCTATTGTATCTTGAGCTTCAAAACAGGTTACATCGATATTATTTTCAACTAATTCTTTTATGGTGACTAGGCCTGAAGGTCCCGCCCCTACAACGCAAACTTTTTTTCTCATTTATTAATTTTTGGCAATTCATTATCTACCAAAATATTATCGGTTGATCCTTAAAATCGCTAATTTGTGTATCTTTTTATTAATAACCTTAGAAAGTTACCTATCCGGATTAAAAGTTATAATCCTTATTTCAAGCGGTAAGTAGTAGAATTTGTAATCAGATATTTTAGAAATACTTATGTACAGTATCTTAAATGATATGATTATCTAAGTCTTTTCATATTTCGGATTGAAAAAAACGTATCAGATATTGGTTCATCAAATGATAATGACACATACTCTATTTTCGTTTTATGTCCTTTTTCTTCAGCTGGAATTACCTCTATAACTGAAGGTAGCATTTTATCACCTATTTTTTTTATTTTTTTTGCGGTATTAATTTGTATCAAGTATTCATCTTCATCATAAAACTCTGTTTTCATCTGTATATATTCTTCTTTATCAATCCATATCTTTATTTTCCCCCAAACAATAGCTGTTCCTTCTTTAGGAGTTAATTCTAAAATCCAAGTTTTTCTACCTTCGATAATTTCCTCACCTAAAATTTCATGAGTATAATCATCAATTTTGGAAGAAGTATTAGCAAGGTCATCATTAGTAAAATCCGAACCCATCCAACTTTGAGACATCATTGATGGCGGCATTTTAATAACTCGCTCTATACTTGGTCTCCAATCCCACATTTCTTTATCAATTTTAAGAAATGAAGTTCCCTTATCTCTGGCAGGGGATGTTATTAGTATAAGGGAATATTTTTGTCCGCTTGACCAACTTTTCATTATCATTTCTCTTTTCCAATCAGGACGTATTATCGTCATTTTAATCTCTGCTTGACTGTATTTGCCTAAAACCTTATCGTTTGCTTTTTGTATAATTTCTTTAGGTGACGGCATTTGAGAAAAACCCTTTGCTAAAAAAACTAAACACACTATTATTGTAATGATTCTTTCTTTCATTTTTTATTTTTTATAGCGCTTATTTATATATTCTAATAAGCTTCTTTAAATACTATTTTTATGGTATAACTTTATTTAATTTGATTTAAAGTCTCTACAAATTCTTCACTATTATCTAGATTGATTAAAAGAATATCACAATCTTTAGATAACCCAAAGGGTTTTTCAATTCGTTGCTTTTTCGTAAAATGCAATGCTATATTGTGCCCTTCTATATCTTTAACCATTGCAAGACTTTCTGTTCTTTTATCATTAGTATCTACAGGGTCTTTTTTAGTTAACTCTACTTGATCCAACTCATCCGTGTTTACTATAACATCTCCAAAAAGTCCATACCTTATAAAAAGTTTATTATTATGTAGTGCAAAAGGTCTTAGTTTCATTGCCTTTATATGGCTGTAAATTTGTATTGCTGAATACAAACTTATTATACTGAGTATCCAAGCTATCATATCATATCCTTTTCTTGCAAGCAGTAAATGTACAATTGCAGTTTCCATAAGAATCATAAAAACTGCTACTAATAGTAATATCCTTATTCCATTACTTTTGTAATATGAAAATTGTTTGATATCACTATCCTTTTTTTTCCATAAGAAAAAGGTATAAGCCAGATTTGCTATCTCAAAAGTTAACATTTTAGAGATTACATTCTTTCCTATTATTTTAAATATCCCTGCTTTTAGTGTATCATAAAAGTCATTGGATTTGCTTGTTTTCATTGTGTTATTTGTTAAGATTAGATATTTTTTGTCTATTTATAACTTGCTCATGATTAAAACTTAGTATGAAATCTTGTTAACATATATTGTTTTATTCCTACCCAGATATAATACCATTTTGGTACATTGACCACTTTATCGAGTCCTTCAATCAGCTGTTTTGCTTCCTTGTCAGACATATTTAAAGGAGGTAACATTCTTCCGTAATATGTTATTATCTTACCTTTTTTATAAAAAATATGCGTAATTATGTTGCTAATTCTGGAAAAAGAAAAGAATTTAAAAGGATATTTTTTCATATTAAGATTAAACCTGATGTGTAATCCTGACATTTCTACATTTCGATAGTATGGCGAATTCGCAAAAATCTTTTCTATACTTGTCTTAAGATATAAAGATTGCTTTTTCACATTTTCTGAGATATTATTTTCTTCTAGAGTATTTAGTACATTCCCTGCTAGATGAGCTGCAAGCTGATTTTTAAATATTTCTTCATAAAAACAAACAACTTTATTATTAGTATTAACAGCTCTTTTGTAGACACCCTCGGACATCATTGTTAAAGATACTGGGAGAGTCATATTACTTAATGCTTTTGAAAAAGTTATAATATCCGGTTTTATTTTAGTTTGATGAATACTCAAAAAATTCCCTGTTCTATATACGCCATGAAGAATTTCATCTACACCTATCAAATAGTTGAAAGTTTCTTTATATTTATTAAGTAGGGATATTAAATCTGGTGGTAGTTTTAATAAAACACCACCCTGGATGTACTCGAACCATACCAGAGCTACTTCATTTGTTTTTAATACTTTTTCTAAATCATACCTAGCAGAACCCGCAAAAGGGTTGATCATCTCTACTTCTGCATATAAAGGTTCAAAATTACTATGATCATCAGAAGTACCATTAATAGCTACCAATGTTTTACCTGCATAGTTTCCGCTAAATACAACTATTTTCTTTTTTCCTTTGTTAGCTAACAATGCCATGATAATGGCAGTTTCTACAGCACTGGCTCCACTATTCCCCATAAAACCAACATCTAACCCTGTCTGTTGTGCCATAGATGCCTCAAGAGAAGCAAAATAGTCCACATTAACATTATGTTTGTCAATAACCTCAGTAATTATTTCATCCCTATTATGTCCTATCAGATTACATCCAGAGCCTCCTACACAATCTAAATATTGTTTTTGACTTGGTTTCTTTTCTTTATTAGTATAAAATTGTGATCCCGAAACCTTTTTAAAATTCATTGGTGTAGTTGTCCTAAATAACACATTAGTATATCTATTGATATAAGATGCTGCCATTTTATACTTAGCTCCAGAAGATGTTTCCACCTTCTTAAATTTTTTGAGATACTTTTTTTTATGGAACTCCATAAATTCCTTCCGAATTACTTTTCTAACATAGCTCAAAACCATTCCATTACCTCCATATGTAGAGGAATGAGTTAAACAGGTATCCAAAGAGTTCCAGGGTTTATATATAGTATCTCTGGTTGAGAAAGCTCCGAAAGGAAACTGGTTATCACTCAATGCTTCTCCCCATACTACACAATCAAATTGTTGAAGGAAATTATCTCCAAAACTGTGTATTTTATTAATATCAACCCCACTAAGATCTAATACTGTAACTATTTCCTTCCTTTTTATTTGTCTAATTATTTCAAAAACTTCTTTTTCATCGTTTTCTTGATAAATGGAGATTAGAACTATTCCAGGATTATTTTTTTCAATCGATTCCTGAATCATTTTTAGTCTTGTATAAAAAGTAATTCCAGGAATTAATGCTTTTTCACAACCTTCCTGTAGTGGATCAAACAAAAACTGATAACGTTGTCCAGCATCGTAAAAAACTACTTCCCCTTCTTCTTTTTTATAAATTTCCTTTGAGGCAGTACGAGCTATTTTTATGGCTCCATGAATGGCTTCGAGATAAGAATTAGCAAAAAAGGTTTTATATTTTTCCCGTTTTTGATAATTATTAATAATCTCGCAGAGCATAAAGGCAACTTGAACCGTTTCTTCAAACACTGGGTTAATAGATGATAAAAAGGTTGGTGCCTTGCGACTGATTCGATTCTTAATATGATCTAACTGCTCTTCAGAAGCTTGTCTTAAGATAGGTGCCGTCGTCTTAATCTTGGGATACCCAAAAATTAACTGATCTTCCATAATCTAACATTAGTTTTATTTCTTTGTCTTTTACCTGATTCCACTTGAATCCGACTTTATTTAAAATATATTCAGTTTCCTCACTACAAACCACATGCAGTGCTCTTTGTTCTTGTTCGGCATCAAAAATGTTTAAATGAAGTAGAAATCGATTGATGAGTTCAGTATACTGGTCATATTTTATGAATACATTTTCTAAAAATTCTCTGGCATCTAAAGCCTCAACCTTAAAATTGTTTCTGTTTAATGCTTTTACAAAATTTTTATTGGGTAATAGGTATTCATTTTTTAAGTGGAAATTTCTATTCTGAAGTGCTTTTTTATCAAACAATTTTATAATTCCTTCAGCGACTTTGTCTATGCACGAGATTTCAAAATTGATGTCACTATCAATTACAGCTTCAAGAAATAAATTTGCTCTTATTTGATTATAAAATGCATTGTTTTCGATGTTCTCCTGAAATTTACCTGTCTTACTATGGTAACTCAAATTTCCTACTCTATAAATATTTACCTGTATGCCATCTTTTCTTGCGACGTCAAATATCCTATCTGCTTCGAATTTACTTTTTGTATAATTATTAAGATGATGTTGGTTTGTATCCGTTTCCCGTTCTGTAAATATGACATTAAGCCCCTCATCCTCAATATCTCCATCTACATATCCTGCTATACTCAATGTTGAAACATGATGAATTGTTTTTTGTTTTTTGAAAGTTGAAAAATCAATAATTCTATTGATAGGATGTGTATTCACATTCATGAATTCCTCCAGCTCTCCATAGTGCTTTACATTTGCTGCACAATTGATTATTGTGTCCGAAACTTCTGCCAAATCTTGATATGTAGATTCATCTAATCCAAACATATCCTGGCTGATATCCCCTTTATACACTTGTATCCTATTTTTAAAACTAGTTATATCTTCTTCAAAATAAAATTGAAATTTGGTATGGAGTTTTTCAAACGCTTTTTGCTGATTTTCTGCCCTAACAATTACTGTTACTATTTCTTTTCGTGTATATAAAAGTTCATACAACACATGAATACCTAAATACCCAGTTGCTCCAAACAAAAGTACATTCTCATAATCCAATCGTTCTTTATAATTAATTTTTCTGAGACCTTTAATTTGACTCAAATACGCTTTCTTTTGTTTTTTAATTTTGGTTTCATTTTCTTTCTTTTGTTTTTTGATTTCCTTAGAAGCTACCTGTTCTGCTAATTCCTGAACTTTTAATTTGGTTATATATGACTCCAGTTTATTCTTTAAATAGTTCTTTTCATAACTTATATTTTCTACCAGCTCCTGAATTGTCTGATATTGGAATATATCATTGATATCTACCTCAAAGTATTCTTGAAGTTTAGCAACCAATTTTATTGCGAGTATAGAGTTTCCACCTCTTTCGAAGAAATTGTCACGAATACCAATTTTTTCTGTCTGTAAAACTTCAGCCCAGATGGATGCTACTTGTTGTTCTATATTGTTTCTTGGTGCGATAAAATTATTCGTGTTAAAAGTTGCGATATTTGGCTCTGGTAGTGCTTTCCTATTTATTTTCCCATTAATTGTTAGTGGAAAAGATTCCATTTCTACAAATAATTGAGGTATCATATAATCAGGGAGTTTTTTCTTTAATGAGTTTTTAATTATACTTAGTTCAATATCATTGCTTATAGAGATGTAGGCAACAAGTGTTTTGATGTTTCCTTTTTCTTTTATTAATACTACTGCTTGTTTTATTAAATCAAGCTCTTCTAATTCTAATTCAATCTCACTTAATTCTACCCGATATCCTCTTATTTTTACTTGTGTATCTTTTCTTCCTATAAACTCTATTCTTCCATCTGGCATCCATCGTGCTAAATCTCCTGTTCTATATAATTTTGATTTATTATCAGGGTCAAAAGGATTCGTAATAAATTTTTCCTCTGTTAATTTATCCTGATTTAGATAACCTCTTGCCACTTGTGTTCCTGAAACACATAATTCTCCTAAAACTCCAATAGCGCATAACTGATCAGACTCATTCAGTATATAAACTTCTACATTATAAAGAGGTTTACCAATGGTTATCTTATCTTCTAATGTGATTGGATTAGTAGACATAGCAATACCTATGGTATTTTCTGTAGGTCCATAGCCATTAACTACTTGTACTCCTTTTTTGTTTAATTTTTTAGCAACTTCTTTATTGAGTGCTTCTCCTGCTGATAGAATAATTTTTAAACTACCTAAATCATCTGATAACTCTGTCTGATAACTAGGAGGAAGTGTTGCTATAGTTATCTTTTTTTCTAATAAAATATTGATTAATTTGGTTTTAGAATAAATATCTTCTTTACTAACCATAACTAGAGAGGCACCTGTGTTTATAGCTGTAAAGAGTTCTGACACAAATGCATCAAATGCAAAAGATGCGAATTGTAATATCGTATCTTCTTTCGTAATTGACATTAATTCTATCTGATTACAAACCAAATTAGTTACTCCAAAGTGCTCAATCATCACTCCTTTAGGTTTACCCGTTGTACCTGAAGTATAAATAATGTAAGCTAATTGGTCACTAGTTATATTTACCTCTTTTGAGATAGGGTTTGTATATGTTAACTTTTCTTCTACATCATCTGTATCTATATAATGATAATAAGAAAGCGGTAATTTTGTAAATGTATCTGCTAATTCAGAATGCGTTATAATTCTTTTCGCTTGTATATCTTCTAAGATATAATGGATTCTTTCTATCGGATATTGAGGGTCAATGGGTACATACGCAGCGCCTATTTTAAGAATTCCCAAAATAGCAGTTATCATATCCAATGATCGTTCTGTACAAATAGGTATCAATTCGTTTTCTATAGCTCCAGATTCCCATAACATGTTTGCAAACTGATCCGATCTCGTATCTAACTCTTTATAAGTAAGCTCTTTATTGCCAAAATATAATGCAACAAGATTAGGTGTGTATAGAGTTTGTTTTTTAAATAAATCTATTACAGTTTCTTTTGGATATTCCTTCTTTCTATTATTAAATTCATGTAGTATTTTATGTTTTTCTGAAGGAGTTACCATCTGAAATTTGTCCAAACTTTCATCAGGATTAGTAAGTATTTCATCAATCAAAATTTTATAATGTTCCGCAATCTTATGTATTGTTTCTTGAGCAAAAAGTGCTGTACAATACTCGAACATTACAAATAAACCCCCTTGATTTTCTGTTATACTACAAGTAAGGTCAAAGGTAGAATTAGTGTTTTCTATAGGTAAGGGAGAGATTTTTGATGACCCAAGATTAATTTCTTCTATTTGCTCATTGTTTTGCATAATGAACATTATCTGAAATAATGGGTTTCTACTTCTATCTCTTTCTACTACTAATTCGCTTACTATTTTCTCGAAAGGGACATCCTGATATTCTAAAGCCTCTGTAGTTGTTTTTTTAACAATTTCTAAATATTCTGAAAAACTCATTTTACCATCTAGGATACTTCTTATCACTACAGTATTTGCAAAATATCCTATTAAATTGGCTATTTCTCTCTGTGAGCGATTTGCAACCGGAGTTCCTATACTAATATCCTGTTGACCAGAATAACGATATAGTAATACTTTGAAAACTCCCAATAACCCCATAAACAGGGTAGCATTGTTCTTGGTAAAATATTGTTTTAAAGATATTGTTATATCTAAAGGAATTTCAAAATGATATGATGCACCTTCTGTTTGTTGTATTGGTGGTCTAAGATAATCTGTCGACAAGATATATGGAGTGGCTCCATTTAATTGTTCTATCCAATAATGCAATTTATTATTTAATGTAGATCCTGATAAGTGTTGTCGTTGCCAAATACTGTAATCCAAATATTGAATTGGAAGTTTAGACAAATTGTTATTCTCATTTTCGATTCCTTCCTGATAATAATACTCTAATTCTTTTATAAAAATTGGTACAGACCATCCATCAGATGAAATGTGATGAAATACAAAGGTCAAAATAAAAACATTATTTTCTACAGGTATAATATCTGTTCTTAATTTGAAATCTACTGCTAAATCAAAAGGCTTAGTGATTATTGTTTTAATTTTATCATTTAAGAATTCAGTATTATCCTCTATCTTATGATGAATAGTAATATTATAGTAGTTCTCATCTAAAAGTTCTTGATAGGCCACTCCTTCTTTTTCGACAAATATGGTTCGTAAGGCTTCGTGGCGATTAAGAACTTTTTTAATAGATGTTAACAACACTTCGTCATCCAGTATACCTTCTACTTTTAAAACAATAGGACTGTGATAAGCTACAGTACCTGCTAATTGATCTATAAACCATAGTCTTTCTTGTGAAAAGGAGAGAGGAATATTCTCTTTTCTATCTTGTTTGTGAATTTTTGGTAATTGTATGGCTTGTTTGTTTTCGATGTACTTGGCCATTTCTTTTAATACAGGGTATTGAAATACAGTTTCTACTCCTAAATCTATTTTCAATGTTTCCCGTAACTGACTTATAAGTCTAATCGCAAGTATTGAATGTCCTCCTTGTTCGAAGAAATTATCTTCTATCCCAATTGAATCTATTTTTAATACATCTTCCCATATAACTATAAGTTGACTCTCTGCGGCAGTATACTCAATAGATAGTACTGATTCAATTTCTTGATTGCCTGGTTTTGGCAGTGCTTTACGGTCTATCTTACCATTAGGAGTTAGCGGAAATGACTCTAACTGAATAATAAACGATGGAATCATATACTTAGGTAACAAACCCTCCAATTCTGATTCTAGTAATAGCTTGTCAAACTTGTCGGAACAAACTACATAGCTTATCAAACGTTTACCTCCACTAGGATCTGAATCTGCTAATACCAATGACTGATCCACCATTTCTAAAGATTGCAACCCAGATTCTACATCGCCTAACTCTATGCGATAACCTCGGATTTTTACCTGGTTATCCTTACGGCCAATAAAATCAATGCTACCATCTCTTAACCATCTTCCCAAATCTCCTGTACAATACAAAACACCTTCGCCAAAAGGATTATCAATAAAACGTTCTTTAGCTAATTTTTCTTTATTCAAATATCCCGCAGAAACACCATCTCCTCCTATACATATCTCTCCTGTTACTCCTATCCCACATAATTGAAAACTATTATTGACTATATATATCTGAGTGTTGCTGAGAGGAGAACCTATTGGAACACAATTCTCAGACAATGAATCAATCAATTGACTAGTGGCGTATACAACGGTCTCTGTTGGACCATATACATGTACTAATCTGTTAGGCCCCATCACATCTAACGCTCTATTTACATGATCTACAGATACTAACTCTCCTCCAAATAATAGCCTACGAACTCCCGACAAGCTGCTTACATTATAATCTACCAAAGCATTGAATAAAGCTGTTGTTAAAAAACATACATCTATATTTTGTGTTACCAAAACCTCAGATATTCTAATGGCGCTAGAAGCATCCTTATCCTCTATTAAGTGCAATGTTCCTCCCCGCAATAAACAACTAAAGATCTCATAAATAGATCCATCAAAAGCAAAATTAGACCATTGTAAAACTCGGTCTCCAGATTCTATGCTTATACAGCCTCCATCATACACTAATTTCATGATGTTTTTGTGAGTTACCTTAACCCCTTTGGGAACTCCCGTACTTCCGGAAGTATACATAATATACGCCAAAGAATCTTGTACAAGATTTACATTGAATAATTCAAATTCATCTATCTTAATTTCATCAATTGGTATAAAATCAAAGTCTTTAAGATCCTTTTCTATAATCAACGAAATATCTGTGTACAATATCTTTTCTATACCCGCGTCTTCTAAAATATAATTTAGACGTTGTGTAGGGTAAGCATTATGTAAAGGAACATAGACTCCTCCACTTCTTAATACTCCTAAAATACCCACAATCATATCTATTCCCCTTTTAGCTAAAATCCCCACATTGTTTCCTATAACATCATTATCAGATTGTAAACGACTAGCTAATGCTCCTGAACGAATCCATAAATCTTTATAACTTATTTGCTCTTCGTTATGCGTTAATGCTATCCCATCTGGATTTTGATGTACTTGCTCATTCAAAATATCAATTACTGTTCTTGTGGATGGATAAGTAGTTCTCGTTTGATTAAAAGAACTTAACAATTTAGCCTCTGAGTTTGATAGATAATTAACATCCTGAAGTGTTTGGACTTCCAGAATTTGTTGTAAGACCTGATCAAAGTGAGATTTTATTTGTGAAACTGTAGCATCCGACAAGATTTTTGAGTTATACTTAAATCCCACCTCCAAGTTATTTGGTGACAAATGAGAAGATATCGATAATGCGTAGTTTGTCTGTTCATCAGCCAGAATATTTTCTATGACCAGATCTGACTGAATCGAAGTTACATTATCTATTGGGTAATTCTCAAAAACTAAAATACTATCAAATAAACTTCCAGTAAACCCTTTTTCGCTTTGAATATCAGCAAGAGAATGATATCCATATTCTTCTCTTGAAACAGCATAGGTTTGTTGAATCGACTGTAGCCAATCAATACAACTTTGATCATTTTCAATTCTGGTACATAAAGGGATCGTATTAATGTATAATCCTACTCTAGATTCAATATTTTCTATTGATGAAGGTCTTCCGGAAATTACTGTACCAAAGACCACCATATTATTATCGGTATATCGGGATAATAAATATGCCCAAACTCCTTGCAAAATAGTATTAACGGTTATACGATTTGATTTGGCAAAAGATTCTAAACTATCCACAAACACTGAATCTTTAGCTAGAGTAACTGTTGTATTACCGAATATTTTATTGGTGATACTGGTATCTACAAATGGTAATAATGAAGGGGCTTCTACTTCTTTTAGATACTCTTTCCAATAATGGACAAGATCATACTTAGACTTGTTATTCAGATATTTAATATAGTCTTTATAACCATCTTTATAATTCCTGTTTTTTATATCACCTTTATTTAATCCTGTGTAAATAGATAGCATTTCGCCCAGAATTACAGGCAATGACCATCCATCTAATAATATATGATGATTGGTAAAAATCATTTTGGTTCTCTGATCTTCTAAATGCACAAGCGTGAGTCGTATTAAAGGAGGATTTTGCAGGTCAAACGGTTTTTTTGCATCTTCTTCTATAAAGCTTACAACTGCTTTTTCCTGTTCTGGTTTTTCCAAATGCGTATAATCCAATATCGTAACAGGAACTTTTACCTGCTCATATACACATTGTACCGGTACTTCAAAAACATTATGGAAAAATGCTGTTCTTAATGCACTATGTTTATCACTTAGTATCCTCCAGGATTCTTCAAAACGCTTCAGATCTAATGAACCTATCAAATCCAAACTCATTTGCACTACATAAGCGTTGGCATTAGCCTTATATAAACTATGAAACAGCATTCCTTCCTGTAGTGGACTTAGCTCATAAATATCTTCAATAGATAAGTTACTTTCTTGATTTTGAATAAAATCATTAAGCCCTATCATATCTATCTTACCACTAAGACCATAATCATGTGGTGTTTTAATTGGTGCCTCAATCCTTGAACACAACTCAATTATCTCACATAAGTTTTGTTTAAAGGTTTCTGCCAATTTAATAATAGTATTGTCTTCAAATCGATTGGCATCATAACTCCAGACAAGTTGTAAGGTTTCATTTATAACACTACCATTAATACCTAGTTTAGTAGAGTTTTTATTTTCTAAACTAATATCTTCTCCTTTGGATTCTTTGGCAAATGAGAAAATATCATTATCTACATTTGTCTGAAATTGCCCTAAATAATTAAATATTATTTCTTCTATATTTTCTGACAACTCATCTCTAATCTCCTTATCTTGATGAAGGTATCTTAGTACTCCATATCCTATTCCTTTATTGGGGATCGAACGTAATGTTTCTTTTACATCTATAATGGTTTCCAAGATCCCTTTTGGGTTTTTAGCAAGCGAAACCGGAAATAATGTTGTAAACCAGCCTACAGTATGACTTGTATCCATATTATCAAACAATTCTTCTCTTCCGTGTCCTTCTAATCCAATTCTTATATGGGATCTTTCTGTCCAGTCACATAAAGAAATGATAAGGGCAGATAACAGCAAGTCATTTATTTCTGTTCCTATTGCCTGATGACATTCTTTTAATAGGGTACTAGTACGGTTTTTATCTAACTTAATGGCATAGGTTTTGGTTTCGGAAAAAGTAGTAATACCTTTATAATCTTTGTCAACGGGAAGTGTGTTTTTATGAGTTAAAACAGATTTCCAAAAAGGTCTTTCTGATTGTATAAAATTACTTTGCGCATACTCCGATAGTTGTTTTTGCCAATCTCTGTAGGAAGTAGTTTTAAAATAGTTTAGTTCGGATTGATCATTATACAAATCCAGTATGTAGTTTGATAAATCTTCCAGGATCAACCTCCAGGAAACACCATCAACAACCATATGATGAATAGTAATAAAAAGCCTATTACCCTCTTGATTTTCTGGAGTTTGAATCCAAACAAACTTTGCTAAATCCTGAACTAGAGATAATGATGATTGATAAGAAGTGCAGATCACTTGAATGTGCTCTTGCTGATTTTGTTTTACATCTACATATTCTGTATATAAAACAGGGATAGTTTCTGTAAAGGTTCCTATATATTTTCCTTCTTGTTTTTTATATTGTAACCTTAAGCAATCATGTTGTTTGAATAGTATTTGTATTGCTTTTTCTATAAGAGCACCGGTATACTTCTTAGGAACTGTAACTAATACCGATTGGTTATAGTGATTTTTATTATTTAGATCTTTTTCAAAAAATGAGGATTGAATCGGTAATAGGTCAATGTTTCCTTGAAGTGGTTCCTGATTTTTCTGAGTCGTACTATTGTTTTTCACACAAATTGCCAGATCACGTATAACCTGGTATGCAAATACATCTCTTACTTTTAGAGAGTACCCTTTTTTTCTTGCTCTATTTATGAATTGAATAGCGATAATGGAATCTCCTCCAAGAGTAAAAAAATTATCATTGACACCTACCTGATCAATATTTAATAGGTTTTGCCATATCTCTGCAAAATCCTTTTCTTCATTAGATTGAGGTGCTATATATTTTTCTCTTGCTAACGAATCAAAGTTAAGGTCGGGAAGTTGTTTTCTATCAACCTTACCGCTAGAAGTTAAAGGAAATTCTTCTATCTGAATATATAGACGAGGAATCATATACTCAGGTAGATATTCTTTAAGTTCATTTATTAATAAAGATGTATCAAGAACTTCATCTGATTTAATATATCCTATAAGCCTCTTAGTATTTAAAGAATCTTCTTTTACCGATACAATGGCTTGTTTTACTTTGGGTAATCGTTCGAGTTGTACTTCTATTTCTCCCAATTCTATTCGATATCCTCTGATTTTTACCTGCGCATCTTTTCTTCCAACAAATTCAATATTACCATCAGGCAACCATTTTACAGTATCTCCTGTTCGATATAAAAGACTGTCTATCCTTTCTTCAAAAGGGTTTTTAACAAATTTCTCTTCTGAAAGTTCTTTTCTATTATGATACCCTTCTGCTAGTTGGCTCCCTCCAATACATAATTCTCCTTGTACACCAATTGGTACAGGAACTATAGAAGAATCAACTATGTATAATTTTACATTATGCAACGGTTTACCTATAGGAATGCTATTAGTTAGATAATTTTTCGAATTATCTATCGTATAATGACTAGTGTATACGGTATTTTCTGTAGGTCCGTATATATTTACCAATTGAGTTGACAAACCTAAACTCTTATATTTTTCTATCAATAATGGAGGTAAAGCTTCTCCAGCCAAAAAAATATATTTTAAACTTGGAAACTCTACTGGATCATCTATGCTAGATAATGTATCCAAAAATGCTGAAAACAATGATGGCACCATCTGTAATTGTCTGATATTATAATTTTTAGTATAATCAATCAATTTCTGGACATCCTTATCATACTTTGTTGGATACATTACCAAAGTAGCTCCTCTTAATATCCATCCGAATATTTCATATATTGAAACATCAAAAGAAATTACAGTTTTAAAAAGTAGACGATCATTATTATCCAATGGATAATTTACCGACATGGTATTTAATAATGTATGTAGTGATCTATGGGTTATCTGCACTCCTTTTGGGTTTCCAGTAGTTCCAGAAGTATAAATTACATAAGCAACCTGATCAGGTATTATCTCTTGTTTGGAGAAATTGATATGTTTATTTACGCTATCGTGTAATTCATCAAAATATAGCGTATTGATATTATCAAGATTTTGACATAAATCCTTCCACTTAGTAGTACTTATAATAATAGCCGCGTCTATGTCCTGTAAAATAAACTTCACTCTATCCAGAGGGTTTTTAGGGTCTACAGGTACATAAACTGCTCCTACTTTTAGAATTGCCAGTATACTAATAATCAAATCAGAAGATCTATCCATACATACTGGAATCATGTCTCCTTTTTCTACACCTTTACCGATTAAAATCTTTGCAAATTGATTAGACTTAAGATCAACTTCGCTATAAGAAGTTGATTTAGACTCATTAATTATAGCTTCTTTTTCTCCATAATACCGTAACTGTCTTTCAAAAACATCCAAAATAGTTTGATCAGGATATATAGCTTCATATTGATTAAATTCTTTAAGGATTTGGTTTTTTTCTTTATCAGAAAGAATCTCATAACTACTGATCTTATCCTTAGGAGCTGATACTATTGCTTCTAACAAGTTCTGAAAATGTGCCGCCATACGTATGATCGTAGACTCATCGAATAAATCAGTACAATACTCAAACGAAAAACCAAGCTCATCTCCAGAATCAGCAGCATACAATGTCAAGTCCTCCTTTGCCACAGCATAATCATAAGCCTCAATATCAACCTGAGATGAACCAAAACGAATATCCGATATACGATCATTATTCTGTAACACTAGCATGGTCTGAAATAAAGCTGACCTGCTCTGATCACGCTCCAATCCTATTTCACTTACTATTTTCTCAAAAGGAACCTCCTGATGATCATAAGCCAATAGTGTATCTAGTTTTACAGCCTGTAAAAACGAAGTGAAATCCTGATCACAATCCAACTGGGTACGAAGAGCCAATGTGTTTACAAAAAAACCTATCAAACCCTCTATCTCTTGATAACCCCTATTCGCAACAGGCGTACCTACACAAATATCTTCCTGACCCGTATAACGATGCAATAGTATCGTATAACTCGACAGTAAAAACATAAATAAACTACAATCCTCTGATTGAACCAGATCCCGAATACATCTACTTAAGTTACTATCTATACTAAAAGAATAACTCGAACCACGAGTACTCTGAATTGAAGGACGAACATAATCTGTGGGAAGCTCTAATACTGGAACACCTGACAAACGATCTTTCCAAAAAGACAATTGAGAAGATAACAAATCAACCTGAGAATCTGAACGTTGCCAAATACTATAATCCGAATACTGAATCGGTAAATCTGGTAAATCAAAGGATGCTCCTGCTAATAAATTATTATAAAAATACTGAAGCTCATTAAACAAAATAGGAATCGACCAACCGTCTGAAGCAATATGATGTAATACTAATACAAGAGCATATTGATCCAAACCTAAATCATAAACACCGACACGAAGCATATAATCTCCACTCAAATCAAACGGTCTTGCTATAAATGAACTAGTATTATTAGTAAGCAAACTCTCATCGATCTTTCCTAAATCCATACATCTAAAATCTGATGAAGGTTTTAACTCCTGATATGCAACTCCATCTTCTTCACTAATAACAGTACGAAGTGCCTGATGACGATCAATCAAAGACTGAAAAGACTTCTCTAAAATATCAATGTCTAAAGAACCTGAAATACGAAAAATAATAGGTATGTGATAGTGTAAACTACCTGATAACTCGTCTATAAACCATAATCGCTCCTGAGCATAAGATAAAGGAATACCACATAAATCATCTCCAGTATAAACAGAAATGGTTTTTCTATTATTTTGTGAGTTTTTCTTAAGAAAAGAAATAATCCCGGATTTATTCTCCTTTAGTTCTCTTAACAAGTCCTTGTCGATAACTTTTCCTTCTTCTACTTTAATATTTAACTCTTCTCCCTTTAGAAAAACAAATACTCCATCTTTTTTTGCCTGATGGATTAAATTCAATATATCTAGTTTAGTTTCGTTAATCATACCTTATTGTTATATACCTTTCTTCAATAGTTTTACTTAAAGGCTAAAAACCTCAAATGTTTTTGTAATCGTTTCTTTTTCTTCCTGCGGCAACAGTAATTCTATATATTTAGAAAGATTTCCTATAGTGCTATATTCAAATATTGCCTGCACTTTAATGTCCAAATCATACAAGGATGATAATTGAGAGGCTAGTCTAACAGCCATTAATGAGTGCCCTCCCAGCTCAAAGAAATTATCTTCGATTCCTATTTTCTTTCTGTCTAACAGTTTTTCAAGAACACTTACTAATTCTATTTCAATTGGAGTAGCTGGAGCAACATAAGATTGCCCTTTCAAAAGTTTTATATCCGGTTTGGGTAACCTATTCTTATCAATTTTACCATTAGGAGTAATCGGAAACTCTTCCAGATAAATAAAACTTAAAGGGATCATGTATTCAGGCAACAAGGATTTCAATTGAGTTTTTATTGTATGATCATCAAACTTTTTACCTGTATAATATCCTACTAGATATGGGTTGTTATTGTTTTTTTGAGTTACAACACTGGTATCTGAAACCCCTTTTATACGACTTAAGTGACTTTCTATTTCACCAAGTTCTATTCTGTAGCCTCTTATTTTTATTTGATCATCTGCTCGTCCTATAAATTCAATATTCCCATCTTCAAGCCATCTAACCATATCTCCTGTTCGATATAGTTTTTGATCCTTACTAAAAGGGTTAATGATAAATTTCTCTGAGGTCAATTTTTCATCATTAAAATAGCCACGAGCTAGGCTATCTCCTCCTATGTATAATTCACCAATTGCTTTTAAAGGACATATTCTCATTAGATCATCCATAATGTACAAAGTCGTATTAGATATAGGCTTTCCTATAGATATACTATCTGTGCTTCCATTTTTAACTGGATAAAAAGTGGCAACTACGGTATTCTCTGTTGGTCCATAATTATTGTATAATTCGATACTTTCATTATCTACAATTTTGGTAAGTGCCTCACCACCAACCAATACTTTTAACATATGGTCTGTTTTATACTCAGAAGCAAAATCTGTATATAATGAGGTGGGTAAATAGGTGTGTGTAATTTTATGGGTTTGTATAAAATCCGCTAAATCTCTAATATTTAAGCGAACAAGTTCTGGTATTGGAAAAACACAACTTCCGGAAGCTAAGTATGGGAAAAGTTCCCAAACAGAAGCATCAAAACCAACTCCCGAAAATAATGTTGCATGACTGTACTCATCTACTTCATATTCTTTAATATGCCATTGACATAAATTCATCAATGATCTATGTTCGATCATTACTCCTTTAGGTTCACCGGTTGTTCCTGATGTATAGATCACATAAGCTAACTGGTCTTTTTTTATAATCGGAAGCGTTAGCTGATCAAAAGAATTTGATTTTCTAAGGATATTTTCTAAGCTAATAATCGATATCTCTGATTCTTTTACTAAATCATGATTAGAAAGAATATATTTTGCTTTTGTGTTTTGAATTATAAATTTAATTCGATCCTTAGGATAAGCTGGATCTATCGGCACATAAGCTCCTCCAGATTTTAAAATTCCTAAAATACCTGTTACAAGTTGCCAAGAACGATTTATACAAATTGGAATAAGTTCTTCTTTTGTGATTCCGGTTCCAATTAAATACTTTGCGATCCGGGTTGATTTTTCATCTAACTCTTGATATGTCATTTTAATATTTCCCTCTTGAATAGCTATCCCTTGGGGATTGATATTTGCCTGGTTTATAAAAAAATCTAATACCGTACTATTTTTTAGAAATGGAAATCGGGTTGTGTTAAACTCTTTAAGGATTTGGTTTTTTTCTTTATCAGAAAGAATCTCATAACTACTGATCTTATCCTTAGGAGCTGATACTATTGCTTCTAACAAGTTCTGAAAATGTGCCGCCATACGTATGATCGTAGACTCATCGAATAAATCAGTACAATACTCAAACGAAAAACCAAGCTCATCTCCAGAATCAGCAGCATACAATGTCAAGTCCTCCTTTGCCACAGCATAATCATAAGCCTCAATATCAACCTGAGATGAACCAAAACGAATATCCGATATACGATCATTATTCTGTAACACTAGCATGGTCTGAAATAAAGCTGACCTGCTCTGATCACGCTCCAATCCTATTTCACTTACTATTTTCTCAAAAGGAACCTCCTGATGATCATAAGCCAATAGTGTATCTAGTTTTACAGCCTGTAAAAACGAAGTGAAATCCTGATCACAATCCAACTGGGTACGAAGAGCCAATGTGTTTACAAAAAAACCTATCAAACCCTCTATCTCTTGATAACCCCTATTCGCAACAGGCGTACCTACACAAATATCTTCCTGACCCGTATAACGATGCAATAGTATCGTATAACTCGACAGTAAAAACATAAATAAACTACAATCCTCTGATTGAACCAGATCCCGAATACATCTACTTAAGTTACTATCTATACTAAAAGAATAACTCGAACCACGAGTACTCTGAATTGAAGGACGAACATAATCTGTGGGAAGCTCTAATACTGGAACACCTGACAAACGATCTTTCCAAAAAGACAATTGAGAAGATAACAAATCAACCTGAGAATCTGAACGTTGCCAAATACTATAATCCGAATACTGAATCGGTAAATCTGGTAAATCAAAGGATGCTCCTGCTAATAAATTATTATAAAAATACTGAAGCTCATTAAACAAAATAGGAATCGACCAACCGTCTGAAGCAATATGATGTAATACTAATACAAGAGCATATTGATCCAAACCTAAATCATAAACACCGACACGAAGCATATAATCTCCACTCAAATCAAACGGTCTTGCTATAAATGAACTAGTATTATTAGTAAGCAAACTCTCATCGATCTTTCCTAAATCCATACATCTAAAATCTGATGAAGGTTTTAACTCCTGATATGCAACTCCATCTTCTTCACTAATAACAGTACGAAGTGCCTGATGACGATCAATCAAAGACTGAAAAGACTTCTCTAAAATATCAATGTCTAAAGAACCTGAAATACGAAAAATAATAGGTATGTGATAGTGTAAACTACCTGATAACTCGTCTATAAACCATAATCGCTCCTGAGCATAAGATAAAGGAATACCACATAAATCATCTCCAGTATAAACAGAAATGGTTTGTGCAGACCTGACTCCCTTAAAATCATTCTCAAAAAAGTGAATAATTGCTTCTTTATTTTCTCTTATAATCTCCGAAAGGTGATCTGATAATTTAACACCTTTATTTTTCTTCATTCCTAATCGTCCATCTTCAACAAATAATTGAATACCTTCTTTTTTTGACGATCGAATAATGTCAAGAACATTGTTTGTACCTGTCATACTATATATATTGCTTTGTGTAGTCTTTGAATCTTATGCTTTTACGAAATTAAAAGTTGATTCATTTGATTTATAGGATCTCTAATATCGTTTTATCGCAATAATTACTTTTAGAAAAAAGTAGTTTCTAGTTCTTCATTTTCTTTTTTATCCTCTTTGTATTCAAGAATATCCAGAAATTTGGCCAATTCCTGTATCGTTGGATAATTGAAAATAGTTTTAATTGGGATTTCTATACCATATTCATTTTTAAGACTTGAAATCAACCTTGTGGCTAGTAAAGAATGTCCTCCTATACCAAAGAAATTATCATGAATCCCTATACTATCCCGTCCTAATAGTGTTTTCCAAATACTTTCTAAAGCAATCTCATTTTCAGTAGATGGAGCAACATATTCTTCTTGTATAAAGTCCATTTCTCTTGGTTCTGGAAGTCCTAACCTATTAATTTTCCCATTTGAGGTTAATGGGAATTTATCTAGAATTACAAAAGCAGCAGGTATCATATACCCTGGTAATGTTTCTTTCAAGGATGCCTTCAATTGTGTTCTTTCTGTAGGTTCTTCTAAGGTTACATAAGCAATCAGTTTTTTGTTGTTTTCCAGCTCTTCTTTCACCTCAACTACTGCTTTGATTACCTGAGGTAGTTGTTCTAGTTGATTTTCAATTTCTTGAAGTTCTATTCTATATCCTCTTATTTTTACCTGATGATCTGCTCGCCCTATAAATTCTATATTTCCATCTTCAAGCCATTTTGCCAAATCACCTGTTCTGAAAAGTTTATGACCTTTAGCAAATGGGTTTTCAATAAAACGTTCATTAGTTTGGGTTGGAAGGTTAATATACTCAGAAGCCACTCCTTCTCCAGAAACATAAATTTCGCCAGTCACGCCAATTGGTGTAATATGTAGATTTCTATCTAAAATATAAATCTTAACATTACTGATTGGTTTTCCTATTGGTATTGTATTTTGTTCCTCTTTTCTTGTTACTACATCATCATAAAGAACTTCATCTGTATCTACTTGAAGTAACTGAGATGCTATCTTCTTTTGATCTTCTAATGTTAATAATAGTTCTCTTTCTGTCGTATAAGGATTCATAAATACAGTTCTAAAAACAGTAACCCAATCCCCAGTAGGGGTCGTTTTTAGATTTGTATATGAAACAAACGAACTTCCCTGAGCAAACTGTTCCTTTTGAATGTTTTGATTTATTTCATTTACCATTATCAGTTCATCAGAAGTCACTATAGACTTCCCTCTTAATGGCTTAGGAATATATCGATACAACACAATATTAAGATCCGGCACTGTCCATAACTCAAAAGATGGGTCTTCATTTATTAATTTTGCAAACCTTTGAGCATTATCGTAATTGCGTCGTATTACTTCTGCAAAACCATCTTTTCCATAAATGTTTAGTGCGGCGTGAAGTATAAAACTCATAAATCCACGGGATCCTTCTATGGTAAACTTTCCTAAATCATAACTTCCTTTTCTAGCCTGATACTGTGTATTGTTTTCTGAAAAAGTTGCAAACTTAGGGTCTTTAAACAACACCAGACTCGCTCCAATCGGAAGATATAATTGTTTATGCGCGCAAATGGTAACTGTATCGGCTAACTGTATTCCGTTGAGTTTTATACTCAATTGATCATCCATTAATGCTGGACCACCAAATGCGGCATCTACATGAAAATGAATATTGTGTTTTAAAGCAACGTCTCCTAATGTTTCTAGTGGTTCTATTGTGCCAGCCTCTGTGGTTCCTGCTACGCCAATAATTGACAAAATATATGCTCCCTGATTTTGTAGGTTTTCTATCTCTGTATTCAACATTTCTCTTAGCTCAAATGCTGATTTATTTGAATAATCAAATTCAATAAAAGATTCTTTTCCTAATCCTAAAAGTTTTAATGATTTGTGTATAGAATAATGACACCAAGATGATCCCAAAATAACCACACGATTATATTCATAATAATCTAAAGCTTTGACCAACCCTTCTTCTATAATTCCTTTAAAATCATTCTTAGGTCTAAAGGCATAATTCAAAGCATAACTCAAGGCAGTAATATTAGAGATCGTTCCTCCATTACTACAGATTCCTAAACTGTTATCAGGATCCTGAACATAAGTTTCATAAAAATTAGTATCTCTTTTATAAACAAGATTATGAAACTTACCAATAACTTGTCTTTCTATTAAAGAAGCTACCATTGACGTTTCAATTTTTACTAGATTTTGATTAAGTACTGTCAATAACGTTCCAAGTTCTCTAAACAATTTAGGAATAGGCCCTGTCATGTGTCCAATATAAGCTGGGCTGGAAAGATTAGGTAGCTGTCCTGACATCATGGCTTCAATAAATTCTGTATATCTAGGTAAGGATAATTTTGGTTTTAAAGAAACATCTAAGAATGTACTTTTTTTGATGATTTCAGAAAAAGATCCTGATGTAATTTTCTGTTCATTACCATATTGTTTAATCAATTCCTCTATTTTTCCTTCGACTGAATCTTCAAATAAGCTAAATCTAATTTCTTTATGTGTATTAAATCTATCATATGTATCAAAATAGGTAGCGTCTGCTGTTACTTCCGAAGATCCATATATATTAAGTAAGTGCGCTTCTTTATTTTGTACAGTTGCATAAAATTGTTCTACAAGACTCTTTTTTAATGTTTCTCCACTACAAATCCAAAAACACAAGGTTTTCAATTTTTCCTTACAAAGTTCTGGGAATTCTAACAAGGCTTTCAATAATGAAGGAACCAATACTATTCGCGAAACTTTTTCTTTGTTAAGGCTTTCAATAAATTTTGGGATATCTAATACCTGTTCCTTATTATAAAATACTAGAGGAACACCATTAACAATTGGTCCAAATAACTCCCAGATATGATCTACAAAACTTATTGATGTTTTGGCGCAACATATTTCTTGAGATTTAAAACTATAGTTATTCAACATCCAGTTTATCCGGTTCCAAACGTTTGATGCTTTAATCAATACTCCTTTAGGCTTGCCAGTAGATCCAGAAGTATATATAATGAAATCACTATCCTTAGTTTGCTTTTCTTCCCAGATAAAATCGTTTTCTTTTATCTCTTTTTTCATCTTTTCAACATATTCTTGCTGAATTACCAAACTACATTGGCTATCCTCCTTTACATAAGATATCATCTGTTCAGGAGAACTAGGATCAAGAGGCACATATACTGCTCCTATTTGCTTAATTGCCAATAAAACAGGCAAAAGGTCTTGGTTATGTGCGATCGAAACCAAAATTTTGTCATTAGCATTTATTTTTTCTTTCTGATTAAGGTATGCTGCGTAATGATTCACTTGATCATTAAGTTCTGAAAAAGTAATTCTTATATCCTTAAAAATTATAGCATCCTTATTTGGATATTGCTTCACTTGTTTACGAAACAGGCTAATAATAGTCTCATCTTTTGGAAATTCCTGAATTGTCTGATTAAAATCGCTTACAATTTTTTCTTTTTCTTTTGGAGATAATAACTCGTAGGTATTTAAGTTTTGTTCAGGATTATTAGCTATTGAAATCAAAAGATTTGTATAATGTTCTGCCATTCTTTTGATAGTAGATGATTTATACAGATCTGTAGAATATTCAATTGCGATTTCTAATTGATGATTGGATTCTACCGCAGTAAATGATAAATCATATTTTGCAATTTCAAAATGATATGGTTCAAGTTCTAACCTTTCATCTCCTAAATAAAGTGTACTAGAGATTTCTTTTGTATTTTGAAGACTGAACATTGTCTGAAACAAAGGGGAACGATCTAGATCTCTTTCACTTACTATTTTTTCCACTATTTTTTCAAAAGGTACATCCTGATGCTCAAAATATGCTAAAGTGCTGTTTTTAATTGTTTCTAGAAATAACACAAAAGTTGATTGTTTATCAATTTGGGAGCGAAGTGGAAGAGTATTTACGAAGAATCCTATCAAAGGTTCTATTTCTTTTTGACCTCTATTAGCTACTGGAGTACCAACACATAAATCCTCTTGACCTGTATATCGATACAAAAATACCTTGTATGATGCCAATAGGGTCATAAAAAGACTCGCATTTGCGGATTTAGAAATCTGATTAAGCTTTTTTGTTGTTTCCTTATTAATAGAAAAAGTGAATTGAGCTCCTTTTATACTCTGAACCGAAGGTCTTGTATAGTCTGTTGGCATTTCCAAGGGTACTACTCCTGTAAGTTTTTGAGCCCAAAAATCTAATTTCTTGTTTAGGTTTTTACCACTGAGATTTTCCTGTTGCCATATACTATAATCCGAATATTGGATATCTAGAGGTTGTAAATCAGATTTTCTCTTTTCTTTTATTGCAGTGTAAAACTCATTCAATTCTTCGAAAAGTATAGGCATTGACCAACCATCGGATACTATATGATGCAACATAACTAACAGTTTACGTCTTGCATCTAAAGTACTTATAGCCTTTACTCTAATCATATAATCCTCACTTAAATCAAAAGGTTGAGTTATATATTTTTGTAAATAAGAGCTTAAATTACCACTGGTTGTTTTTAAAGAAATTTGTTCTAACTTAAACTTATCTGTATTTTGGGATTCTTGCCAGCGAATACCTTCTTTTTCTTTTAGTACAGTTCGAAGTATTTCGTGTCTTTCTATTAATTGTTTAAAAGAGTCTTCTAGAATGTCTAGCTCTACGTTTTGATCTATATCAAAAACAAAAGGCATATGATACTGTACACTTCCTTCTAATTGATCAATAAACCATAATCTTTCCTGAGAAAAAGACAGTGGTACTTTTTCTGTTTTATCTTTTTTCTCAACTTTATATATCGATTGTGAATTTAGAGACGCTATATGTTTTGCAAGTTCTTCGATAGTACAATGAATGAAGATATTATTTATGGTAACATCTATATTAAATTCATCTCTTATCCCTGCAATTAATCTTATTGCAACAATAGAATTACCTCCTAATTCAAAGAAATTATCATGTATTCCTATTTTTTTGATGCCTAACATTTCACTCCAAATATTATACAAGCTTTGCTCCATATCATTCTTTGGAGCCACATATTCCTGAGTAATAAATGTATCCGCTTTTGGCTCAGGAAAATTTGGCTTATCCAGTTTTCCATTATTATTAAGAGGGAAAACGTCCATCATCATATATGATTTTGGAATCATATAATCTGGTAGTACTTCTCTTAATTTATGAACCGTTTCTTTTTTATCAAAATTTTCATTTGGAATTATATATGCAATTAGTTTTTTATTAAGTGGATCCTTTTGATTTACCAAAACTGCCGCTTTCTCAATTTCCGATATTTCTTCTAATCTTGCCTCAATTTCTCCTAATTCAATCCTATATCCACGTATTTTAACCTGCGTATCTATACGGCCGATAAAATCGATGTCTCCACTGTGTAATCTTCTTACTAGATCACCTGTCTTGTATAATTTTCCTGAGTGATTTAATTGTATTTGGTTATTTACAAAATTTTCTTTGGTTAATTTGGGTTTACCTAAATACCCATTGGAAACACCATCTCCTCCGATCCACAATTCTCCAACTACTCCAGAAGGACACAATTTCCCTTGCTCATCTACGATATATGTAGCTGTATTTGTTAGTGCTTTTCCTATTGGCACTTTACCATTTTTAATCTCATTTATAGGATAACTTGTCGCATAGACCACAGTTTCTGTAGGCCCATAAACGTGAGTTAAAATGCCTACACCTAAATTATCTAAAGCTTTGCTTACATGAGGTACGGAAACCAACTCCCCTCCAAACAAAAGTTTTCTCAAGTTTTTTAATGTAGTTACATCATAATCAACTAAAGCATTAAATAATGCAGTAGTTATAAATCCTATTGTGATTTTTTTATTATAAATAACCTTTGATAACTGTGCTGCATCAGATGCTTGATCTTCCTCTATCAAATGTAACGTTGCTCCTTTTATTAGTGAACTAAATATTTCATATACCGATCCATCAAAAGCAAAATTAGACCATTGCAATACCTCATCGCTCGGAAATACAGCTATCTCACCTTGATCCTCAACTAGTTTTATTACATTCTTATGTGTTACACAAACCCCTTTCGGATTTCCGGTTGTTCCAGAAGTGTACATAATATATGCCAATTGATCTTCTTTAACATCAACTTCTAATGGTTCCGCTATAAACTCATTACTTTCTGAAAGTATAAGACATTCCTTATTTGATAATCCTTTTTGATCTACAAGTTGCCTATCATTTGTAATAACTTTAGAAATTTTAGCATCATCTAGTATGTACTTTATCCTTTCTTTTGGATAATCCGTATGTAACGGTACATATACAGCTCCACATTGTAATACTCCAAAAATTGAAACGATCATATCAATTCCTCTTTTGGTCAATATTGCTATATGTTCAGAAGGGCATACTCCTTTGCTAATTAAATAATTAGCTAATTTATTTGATCGTTCAAATAACTCTCGATAGGTAATTGAATCGTCCTTAAAAGTCAATGCTTTTTTATTTGGATACTCCTTTATCGTATTTCTAAACAAGTATGAAATAGATGTTTCTTTAGGAAGTTCTATTCTTGGGGAAGCGGAGGCTAACAATAAGTCTTTTCTTTCTATATTCCCTATTATGTTCAATTCATTAATTCTAGTATTCCTATCCGAAATAATAGATTTTAAAAGCTCTACATAATGTCCTCCCATATATTCTATTGTCTCTTCAAGAAACAGATCAGAACAATATTCTATATTTAATTTAAGATTATCAATATTTTCTATAATTGTAAACGTAAGGTCATATTTGGAAATCTTATAATCATATTGCTGTGGTTGAATTGTAGTATTGTCAAGAATAAATTCTTCTCTTGTTTTATTGTTTTGAAGGGTAAACATTACCTGAAAAACAGGAGTTCTACTTTTATCTCTTTCAAGATTAACATTATCTACTACTTTTTCAAAAGGAACATCCTGATATTTATATGCGTCAAGTGTAGTTTCTTTTACTTTTCCTAAGAAATCAACGAATAAGTTATTCTCTTCTACATTACTTCTCAAAATCAATGCATTCACAAAAAAGCCTATTAGCTCTTCTACTTCTGCTACCGTCCTATTCGCTACTGGGGTTCCTACACATATATCGGTTTGACCACTATACTTGTGTAATAATACTTTAAAAGCTGTTAGCATTAAGGTAAACAGTGTAACTTCTTCTTCTTTGGCCATTGCTGTTAAACCCTGTTGTATACTTTTATCAATTGTAATTTGTTTTGTTTCTCCTTGGTTGCTTTGATTTGCCGGTCTTGAAAAATCTGTTGGTAATTCCAAAGGTGAAATATTCTTCAGTTTATCCTTCCAATACAATAATTTTTCATCCATAATTTCTCTCTGAAGATGATCCTTCTGCCAGATAGCATAATCTATGTATTGAATAGGTAATTCTTTAAGATGATAAGAAGATTTTCCTTTAATTTTTGCATTATATATTCTACTAAGCTCTTCAAAGAAAATAGGTAGTTTTCCATCTCCAGCGATATGATGAAATACAAACATTAAAACATAATCTCCGTTTACTTTCTCCATTACAACTCCTCTGAGCAAATGGTCTTGAGTCAAATCAAAAGGCTGATTTAATTTTTCATCTATGTATTGAGTAATTTCCTCATTTTTTACACGCTTGATTACCTGGAGTTTCCATTTATTTTCTGGAAGTACTTTTTGATAGCTATGTTTTTCGTGTTCATAAAAAACTGTCCTAAGAGGTTCATGACGATTAATAATTATATTTACAGATTCTTCTAAAATATCTGTTTTTAATTGCCCCTCAAGTTTTAATACTGCCGGAATATGGTAATGTGTACTACCACTCATTTTATCTATAAACCAAAGTCTTTCTTGTGCATAAGAAAGGGGAATATGATCTGGTCGATTTTGAATGGTAATATCAGAAGTTATACTATAAGATCTCTGGTTTTCAATAAACTCTGAGAACTTTGCTACAGTATCATATATAAATACATCTTTTAGTTCTATATCAATTTCAAATTCTTTCCTGGTTTTTGTAACTACCTGAGTTGCTAAAATAGAGTGCCCTCCTAAATCAAAAAACTCTTCATGAGCTTGTATTTTATCAATCTTTAATACTTCTTGCCATATCTTTATTACTCGATATTGAATATCATTTTGCGATTTATCAATAAATTCTGACAGTTTCGCAATGGTATCGTGAATAAAAATATCTTTAATTTCTAATTTGATATGAAAAGAACTTCTTATTTTATTTGCAACTTGGGTTGCCAAAATAGAGTGTCCTCCGAGATCAAAAAACTCGTGATCAATATTGATATTTTTAATATTTAAAACTTCCTCCCAGATCTTAGTAACCTTCTCCTGAATATCATTCTGAGGTTTGTCTATAAATGTGGCAAGCTTAGTAATAGTATCGTGAATAAATATATCTTTTATCTCTATTTTAGTATTAAAACTATTCCTGATTGCATTCACCATCTGCGTAGCTAGAATAGAATGTCCTCCTAAATCAAAAAATTCTTCATTGATTCCAATATTTTCTAATTTTAAAATATCCTTCCAAATTTCAGTAAGTGTATGAATAGTTTTATTAGATTTCGTAGAAATAAAATTAGCTAGTTTTGCTATTGTATCATTAATAAATACATCTTTGATTTCTATTTCTATACTGAAAGTGGTTCTTATTTTATTAACTAACTGCGTTGCAAGAATTGAATGTCCTCCTAAATCAAAAAATTCTTCATTAATATCAATATTATTAATTTTTAATACTTCTTTCCAAATCGGAATTAACATCTTTTCGATAGCAGTATAATCTACTTTTGTCAATTCTAGTGAGTTCTTCTGATTTCCTGGTTTTGGTAAAGCTTTATGATCTATTTTGCCGTTTGGAGTTAATGTAAAGGATTCTAATGGTATAATAAAGGAAGGAATCATATACTCTGGTAAACTCTTTTCTAAGGCATTATGAATCTCATTTTTATCATAATCATAATCAGATCTACAAACTACATAACCCACTAAACGTTTTCCTCCTCCAGGATCTAAATCCGCTAATACCATAGCCCTATTAACCATTGGCAATATTTGTAATGCACTTTCTACTTCTCCCAATTCTATTCTATAGCCACGGATTTTTACTTGATTATCAATACGTCCTATAAAATCAATACTTCCATCTTCTAACCATCGTCCAAAATCTCCTGTACGATATAATAAACCTGAACCAAAAGGGTTCTGTACAAAACGCTCTTGTGTTAATTCATCTTTATTCAAATAACCATCTGATACTCCATCTCCTCCAATACAAACTTCTCCTGTTACTCCCAGACCACATAATTTAAAACTATCGTTAACTATATAAACCTGAGTGTTATCTAACGGAGAGCCGATAGGAACGCAATCATTGGTGATTTTATGAATCTGATGACTCGTAGCATATACTACTGTCTCCGTAGGACCATATACATGAACCAAATTACCAGTATCCATAACTTCAATAGCTTTATGCACATGACCAGGTGACACCAATTCTCCTCCAAATAATAATCTACGAACTCTCGACAAACTGGAAACATTATAATCTACCAAAGCATTGAACAAAGCTGTTGTCAAAAAACAAACACTAATGGATCGCTCGGTCAAAATCTCAGATACCCGAATTGCACTTGAAGCTTCTTCTTCTTTTATCAAGTGGAGCGTACCTCCTTTCAATAAACAACTAAAAATCTCATAGGTGGAACCATCAAAAGCATAATTTGACCATTGTAATACTATATCTTTTGCTTTTACTTTTATAGCTCCTTCATCATTTACAAGCTTTTGGATATTACCTTGAGTTACTTTTACTCCTTTAGGAGCACCTGTGCTACCAGAAGTGTACATTATATATGCTAAAGAATCCTGATCGCACTGAATATTCAAATCAGCAACAGGATAATCAGATAACTCTGAAAAAGTAATGATATCATATCCTGTGGAGAGTTCTTTTTCTTGCAATAAACCGATATCATTACAAATCAATTGCTTTATTTCGGAATCCTCTAAAATATATGATAATCGTTGTGGTGGATATTCAACATGTAAAGGAACATAAACACCTCCGCTCTTTAAAATTCCGAAAAGACTTACAATCATATCTAAGCCCCGATAAGACAATAAAGCTATCTTATTTCCCTTGGTAATCCCCTTTGCTTTAAGGCAATGAGATAGTTGATTGGAACGTTCGTGCAACTCTTGATATGTCATTGATTCTTCTCCAAACACCAAAGCTTTTTTTGAAGAATACGTATCCACCATCTTATAAAAACTGTCCATCAAACCGCTATATCGATCATAATCGCTATAGGTATAATTAAATGAATGAAGTTGTTTATATTCTTTTTCGTCTAGGTATGATAGTTCTCCTAAAGTATGGCTACCAGATATAATATTATTAAACACCTGAACTAAGTGATCACTTATTCTATGAATAATAGAAGGGTCAAGTAATTCTTCGTTATATGTGAATCCAATTTTAAATGAATTATCTAAAATTAATACGGACAGGCTAAGTGCAAAATTACCATAACCTCTTCCCTCCAGATTATTAATTTCCAGTTTTTTAAATTTTTCAGAAGCAAGAATGTCTAATGGATAGTTTTCAAATACTATTATATTATCGAATAAAGCACCAGAGATAGGCGAACAAGATTGTATATCACTTAAGGACATATACCCAAATTCTTCTCTTCCTTTTGCATGCAGCATCTGTAATTCCTCTAGCCATTCGATAATATCTCTTTCTGGAGTTATCCTGGTTACTACTGGAATTGTATTAATATACAGTCCTACACGTTCTTCTATCCTATCCAATAATGTATTTCTTCCTGAAACTGTTGCCCCAAAAACTATGGCCTCCTGATTGGTATATTGACTTAATAAAAATGACCAAACTCCTTGTAATAGCGTGTTTATGGTAAATGCATTATTTTGTACAAAATCTTTGATTCGTATCGTTAACTCTTCATCAAAGGTGACATAATGTACTTTATTTCCGAATACTCTATTTCTTTTTTTACTGTCTTTTACAAATGGCAGATAACTTGGAGATGAAATTGGTGATAAGTATTCTTTCCAATACGCTTTTAATTCATTAACATCTTTGTTCTTATTCAGATTAATAAGATCTACATATTCATCTTTAGTTTTTTCAATAAGAGTTTTTTTCTCTTTAAGGCTCATATATTGATCCATAAATGAGTTTAATAAAACAGAGAAAGACCATCCATCAAGAATAATATGATGATATGTAATTAATAATGTTGTTTTTCCGCATTCATGATTAACAAATGAAATTCTATACAAAGGCGCTTTTTTGAGATCAAATCCTAACAATCTATCTTGCTGCATCAATTCTTCAATACTATTATCTCCTCCAGGTAAATCACTATAACTAATTTTTGTCAACGGTATTTCGGCATCTTTATACACACATTGAACTGGTACATCAAAATAATCTGGAACTATTGCAGTTCTAAGCGCACTATGTTGCTCTATTATTTTTTTCCAGCTTTTCTTAAATTCCTTAATTTTTATACCACTACCAAACTCTAATTTTGCCTGAATAATATAATCTCCCATTGTATTATCCAGCAAATTATGGAATAGCATTCCTTTTTGAAGGAAGCTTAACTCATACAAGTTTTCCACTTCTTCTTGATGAAAATCTGCATATATAAATTCTTGTAGATCATTAAAAGACACAGATGATGGAAGTACAAAATCGGAAGGTGTTTTTGTTGGTTTTTGATTAATACAGTGTTTAATTATTTTTTTAAGATTAATGTCAAAATTTTCTATCAATAAATCTCTCGTCTTTTCATTAAATGAAGTACTATCAAAACTCCAAATAAGACTTAATTTTTCATCTAGAATTAAACCAGTCATTGCTAGTTTATTTGGATTTTGGTAATTTTCATGTACATCATTTCCCTTCTCTTTTTTAGATATTTTGATCAGGTTTTGACCGTTTAATATAGTATCAAAATCTCCTAAATAATTAAAAATAATCGACGTAAAATCTTTATCTAAATTAGACCTTATTTCATGATTATTAGATAAATATCGAAGCATTCCATAACTTATTCCATGATATAAATTATTACGAATCATATCTTTGGTATTGGCTATCAATGATTCCAGATCATCTGGGTTTTCTGGCCTTGATAATAACATCGGGTACAAAGAAGTAAACAACCCTGTTGTTTTTGTAATATCGACATCTTCATGAAAGCTTTCTCTAGAGTCTCCCTTATTACCAATTAACACTTGTGAAGTATCAGCCCATTCTGTAAGGGTTAGTGTTAACGCACTTAAAAGAATATCCGTAATCTGCGTCCCATAAGCCTGATTAGCCTCTTCTAAAAGAACTTTAGTTTCTTTTTTATCAAAACTAAATTTATGATCTATTTTTTTCTTGTATGTCCCTACCTCTGTATCAACAAAATCCTTTGGAATCTTTGGGATATCGGACATAATTTTTGTCCAATATTCGTATTTTGTTTCCTGTTTAGAAGAATTTGAAAGTTCAGTTAATTTTAATACCCCTTGCCGATATGAGGTGTTTTTTTCTATTGTTATATTTTCTTTTCCTTCTTCAAATGCAGTTACTGAATTAATTATATCCTGCAATAATATCCTCCAGGAAGCACTATCAATTCCAAGATGATGAATCGTTATAAATAAATAATTATGGCTCGGGCAATATGGAGTAGAAATCCAAACAAATTTTGAAATATCTCCACTTGTTATATCCAGACTTTGTTGATATTTTTCACAAATTTCTTTTAGTATTATATCTGACTCACATTCTTCTTTAGTAAGAGACAAATTCTTTTCTTTTGCATACTCTTGAGACCATTCTCCCTCTTGATTCTGAACAAATGAAAGTCGTAAGGAGTCATTTTTATTAATAAGTAATTCAACAACCTTCTTTATGGTACTATAAGAAACTTTATTATTCACTTCTAACAACATAGATTTGTTATAGTGATTGCTTGCTTTTTGTTTATCAAAAAAGAGGTATTGCATTGGCATTAAAGCAAATTCTCCATCAATTTTTCCAGACTCTGTCAGAATATTATTTTTTGCTTTTGTGTTTAATACAATCCTTTCAATAGTTCTGTGGGCAAATACATCCTTGACCATAAAAAAGATTCCATGCTCTTTAGCTCGACTCACCATCTGAATCGCCATAATAGAGTCTCCTCCTAACCCAAAAAAGCTATCTCTAACACTTAGAGTTTCTATTTTTAAGATTTTTTGCCAAATCTTAAGTAATTGTTTTTCTTTATTATTTCTCGGAGCTATATAAGCTTCTTTTGTTGAGAAAACACTGTCCATTCTAGCAAGTGCCTTTCTATCTATTTTTCCAGCTTGAGACAATGGATACTCTAATACTTTCTTGATGAACGCAGGAACCATATAATCCGGTAGCTTCTCATAAAGTGCATTCAAGGTTCTATCTATGTCAATTTCTACATCACTTGTTACATATGCCAATAATCGATTGTTTCCATTTTCTATAGGTTTTGCTATAACAACTGCTCTATTTATCCAAGAAAGTTTTTCCAAATAGGTTTCTACTTCTCCTAGTTCAATTCGATATCCTCTTACTTTAACCTGATAATCTTTTCTTCCTATAAATTCAATATTTCCATCTGGAAGCCATTTCGCCAAGTCACCTGTTCTAAACATTTTTTGTCCGGGTATGCTTGAAAATATATTAGGTACAAACTTTTCTTCAGTTAATTCTTTTCGATTCCAGTATCCTTTAGCAAGTTGAGGTCCAGAAAGGCATAATTCTCCTATTACTCCTGCTGGTAGCAAAGACAAATTTTCATCAACAATATATACAGAAACGTCGCTTAATGGTTTACCTATAGGAATCTGATTTGTACTCAATTCATTAAAGTCAATTTCATATTGAGTACTATAAACAGTAGCTTCTGTAGGGCCGTAAATGTTGATTAATTTAGTATTTATTTCTAAGTATTTATATTTTTCTACCAAAGAAGGAGGTAATGCTTCTCCAGCCAGTAAAGTATATTTTAAGTGAGGTAATGCTATTTTCTTTTTTTGTAAAATATCAATAAATGCAGAAAACAAAGATGGAACCATTTGGATCAAAACAATCTTATGGTTTTCAATATATTCGACCATCTTTTCTGCCTCTTTATCAAGATGTGAAGGATAAATTACCAAACTTGAACCAGTAAATACCCAACCAAATATTTCGTATATCGAAACATCAAAAGTATATCTGGTTTTAAACAGTAACGCATCCGTTTCTAGCAATGAATATTCTTCAGACATACTTTTTAACAAAGTATATAGTGAGGAATGTGTGACTTCCACTCCTTTAGGATTTCCAGTGGTTCCAGATGTATATATAATATATGCTGTTTGTTCTGGAGTTATAAACTCTTTTATGCTCTCATTAGAATAATCTTTAAGAGTTTTTCTAAAATCTTCGACAAAAATCCTTTGAATATTCTTATCTATCTCAAAAGAGTTTTCTTCACCTTTTTGTGTTATAAAAACAGAGGCGTTAACATCCGAAAGAATAAAATTTAACCTCTCATTTGGTATATCTGGATCGACAGGAACGTAAGCTGCTCCAGATTTTAAAATTCCATAAATAGCAATAATCATCTCTATGGAACGATCTGCGCATATTGGAACTTTATTTCCTTTCCCTATACCATATGAAAACAATTGATTGGCAAACTGATTAGAACGCAAGTCTAATTCCTCATACGTAACCTCATTACCCTCAAAAATCAATGCTGTATTCGATCCAACAAGTTTTAACTGCTCCTTTAATATGTCAAAAAAAGTTATTTCTGATAATTGGTGTTTTATGTCATTGTTACAAAATTCATTCAGCAAATATTTCTTTTCTTTAGAACTAGGAAGTTCTATTTCCTTTATAGTTTTTTCTCCATCTTCCAGAACTGTTTCTATTAATCTTTTATAATGACCAGCCATAGAAGTGACAAAAGGCTCTTCGAATATATCAGAACAATACTCCAAGCTTAAGGTCAACTTATTATTTTTTTCCTCCAACCTAGCGGCAAGATCATACTTAGAAACATCATGTAATACGTTATCAAGAAAAATATCCGCTTCTCCAAATTTATAATTCGGATTTTCCTTTTGCTGTTCATAAGAAAATAAAACTTGAAATATTGGTGTTCTACTAACATCTCTTTCTTCTATCATCTCTTTTACGATCAAAGAAAAAGGAGTGTTCTGATAATCATACGTTTTTAGAACCTTGGATTTAACTTCCTGTAAAAACTGATTAAATGAAGTTTCAGGGTTTTGTATAGATCGTATTGGTAATGTATTAGTAAAAAAACCTATAAGGTCTTGTAGTTTTACATTTCCTCTGTTGACAAAAGGACTTCCTACACATATATCATTTTGGCTAGAATATTTTGCTATTAATATTTTAAACGCTGTTAATAAAAACACATAAGGGGTTACTCTTTCCTGTTCAGCAAATTCAAATATTTTCTTTGAAACATTTTCATCTAAATCAATCGTTACTATTGCTCCTTTTGAACTTTGGATGATTGGTCTTTTTTTATTCAGAGGAAGTTGCAAGTTTTTATACCCTGTTAGCTCATCTTTCCAGTATTCTAATAAACTTTCTTTATTTTGTTGTGCTGAAAAATAATCTTTCTCCCAAATTGCATAATCTGAATACTGTATCTCCAATTCCGGAAATAATATTTCTTTCCCTTCAGAATGATCGTTATAAAATGTAACTATCTCATTAAAAAGTATTTCTATAGATTGACCATCGATTGCTATATGATGTACAACAATAACCAATGAATATTTATGATCTTCTTCTTTAATTATATTTGCTCTAAGTAAATAATCAGCAGATAAGTCAAATGGAGTTTGTATAGTCTGATTTATACTATTAGCAATTGTATGTGTCTTATCTTCTTCATCTCTAATTTCTGTATATTTTAGACTCCAGTTATCTATTGACAAGATACTTAGAGTGGTTTTATCAGTGTCTCCATTTATAACCGTTCTCAAAATTTGATGTCTAAAAAGAACTTTTTTAATTGCTGTTTCCAGTTTTTCCTTATCTACTGCTCCATTGATTCTGAATAAAATTGGTATATGATAATGTGTACTCCCCTGAAGTTGATCAATAAACCATAACTGTTCTTGATTAAAGGATAGTTTAGTGGTTGAGGTTTCGGTTTTTTGTTTCTGAATAGTTTCTTTTGCAGTATTCTGCGCAGAAGATATCTTGGAATTCTGAAGAAATTTTATTATCTCTTCCTTGTTTTCTCTAATTTCTTTAAGAATATTATCTGGAATTTTACGATCTTTTTCTTTTTTGACTTTTAGCATTCCATCCTGCAAGAAAACAGTTGCTCCGTGATGTTTGGCCACTTCTAAAATATCTAAAATTCTATTGAGTACATTCATGATGTTTTGTGTGAAATCTGGTTATAAGAAACTGACTATTATTGAAAATTAGATATCAAGTATTTCGTGCTTGTTTTCTTCGTAGTTCTCTAAAATTATGGTGCTTTGGATGTATTTACTAATCATTACAATAGTTTGCAATTCTAATATAGTACTTATAGTGATATTGGATGAAAATGAATTGTTTATCAAAACCGCCAATTTTGCTGCTATTAAAGAATGACCTCCTAAATTAGTTAGAGTATCATGAGTTCCTATTTCATTTATATTCAAAGCCTTTTCCCATATTCTTACCAACTTTTCTTCTACTTCATTGGTAGGTACTATATATGAAGTTTTTCTGACTTTATAATCTGGTTTTGGGAGTGCTTTTTTATCTATTTTACCATTTGTATTTAGTGGGATTTCGCTGAGTTCTATCCATAAAGTAGGAGTCATATATTTAGGAAGCTTGGATAACAAATAATCTTCGACTTCCTGTATCCAATTTTTATAATCCGAAACTATATACGCCACCAATTGTTTATCATTGAGATCATTTGTAGCCATTATTACTGCACATTGTTTAACAAATTCGTGTTCTAGCAAAGTGGATTCTATTTCTCCCAATTCAATCCTAAAACCTCTTAGTTTAACTTGAGAATCTTTTCTTCCTATAAACTCCAAATTACCACAAGGTAACCATTTAGCAAGGTCTCCTGTACGGTATAATTTACTTTGTGAATTCTGTTCGAAAGGATTTTGAACAAATTTTTGTTTTGTTAATTCTGCTTTTTTTAAATAACCTGCGGTAACTCCTTTTCCTCCAAGACAAAGTTCTCCAACGATTCCTTTTGGTACTAAATTCAAATCATTATCCAGTATATAGGCTTTTGTATTAGCAATTGGTTTTCCTATTAATGATTTTGATCCTTTATGTATCCTAAAGAAAGTACTATATGTTGTATCTTCTGAAGGTCCATATAAATTACGCACAATGATAGTATCATAATCTATCTGGTTCAAAACCTTCTCAGGAATAGGCTCTCCTGCCATATTAATTGAATTTACATTACTAAAATCAATTTTATTTTCCTGAAGATTAGCTATAACACTAGGTACAGTATTTAACAAGATATTTTTGTCTTTGTCTATATATTTTGAAGTATCTAATCCATCATTTAATATTCTGATTTTCTTAGCTGCACAAATGGGATAAATCATCTCATAAATAGAAAGATCAAAACAAATAGAAGTACCTGCATAAACAATATCAAAAGAATCTTTTTCAAACTCCTTGATACACCAATTCATAAAATTATTAAGATTGTTATGAGAAATCATAACACCTTTAGGCTTTCCTGTGGAACCAGAGGTATAAATAATATAAGCTAATTGCTCTGAAGAAATCCTATTTTTGATTGCCTTGGTGTCTGAATTAGCATTAAAAATATCCTCTACACGGATTGTTTTGTGCGTATCTAGTTCTGTGTGTAACGTAATTGTATCGCTGTGAATTATAATTTTGGCATCTGAGTCTTTCAAAATATAGTTTATCCGTTCTTCTGGATAAGACGCATCTAAAGGTAAATAGCAGGCTCCAGCTTTCCATATTCCAAAAATCCCAACGATGATGTCAAATGAACGATTTACACAAAGACCTACAATGTCGTTAGATATAACCCCCCGTTCCAACAAAAAGTTAGCCACTTGATTGGATTTATGATCTAACTCCTGATAAGTCATCTCTTTATCTTCACAAACTAAACTCACCTGATTTGGGTGCTCTTTACACTTATTTTCGAACTCATTAAGCACAGACCATTCTTTGGGGTACTCCTGATTTGTATCATTAAATTCATTAAGTAATTCGTGCTGTTCTTCATCAGACAAGATTACCAGTTCGTTCACACGAATTTCCGGATTATTAATAATTCGTGCTATTAGGTTTTCATAATGCTTAGCTATTCTTTTAATCGAATTTGAAGAAAATAGTTCATCACAATATTCGATCAATACTTCTAATACTTTTTCCCTCTCCGTAATACTGCATGTGATATCGTATTTTGAAGTATTCGTGCTAACAGGAATTTCTGTTAAAGGTATATCTCCCAAACTTACTGATTTCACTATTTTATTACTTTGCATAATAAACATTGCTTGAAATAACGGAGATCTGCTTCTATCTTGTTCTATACCAATTGCACGTACTATTTTTTCAAATGGAACATCTTGTTTTTCATAAACCTTGATAAAGTTCTCCTTGATTTGGTTTAATAATTCAGTAAACTTTATTGAATCAGAAAAAATGGTTCTAAATGGAAGTGAATTGACAAAATGCCCTATCAATCTTTGGCTCTGAGAGTGCATCCTATTAGCGGTAGGAATTCCTATAATAATATCTTTAAGACCTGTATATTTATGTAATAAAATATTATATATACCAAAAAGTACCATAAAAGGTGTTGCCTTGTATTGCTTACCTATGTTTTTAAGCCCCTTTTGATATTCTACAGGCAAATTAAATATATAGCTTTTTCCTTTATAACTTTGTACAGGTGGCCTTTTAAAATCTGTTGGAAAATTTAACGTAGTATGTCCTTCTAAAAAATCCTCCCAAAATTGAATTTTTTTGTCAAAAACAAGTTGAATTTCCTTACTTCTTTGATGAATAGAATAATCTGAATACTGATAAGTTACTTCTGGTAAATTGGTTAAATTACCTTTTATCCTCAAATTATATATCTTTTGTAATTCTTCTAAAAAAAGATGTGAAGACCATCCATCAAACGCTATATGGTGAAAAATCAAAATCAAAAAATTCTCATTATTCTCATTACAACAAAGGTGAACTCTTAGCATATAATCTTTCTCTAGATCAAAGGGCATTTCTGTTAACTTATTTACATATCCTTTAATCTCATCATCATTCTGCGCTAAACCTTCTGTTCCTTCAAAAATTTTCCATTCTTCAATAGGCAAAGTTTCCTGAAAAACATCTCCTTCTTCATTTTGTTTAAAAACAGTTCTAAGAGTTTGATGTCTCTTTAAAATAGTTTTCAAAGTAAACTCTAGAGCTTTTGTATCAATTGCCTTAGTAAATTTGTATACCATAGGGATATGATAATTCAAACTTCCCATAGCTTTGTCAATAATCCACAAGCTTTCTTGTGAATAAGATAATGGAATATGCATTTCGTCTAAATTAGTTTTCTTAGAATTTCTTATTTAAAAACAAACAGATAGAAGGTTTATTTATACAACTTACACGTTAAGGACAACATCTTGTTTTTCAGCTGTTTTTTCTTTTGAAGTTATGAACTCAGTTAGCTTTTTTACTGTATTTTCCCTGAACAAATCACTTAGTGAAATCTCAACTCCGTAAGACGTTTGAATATCAGTAATGATCTGGTTAGCTAATAATGAATGACCACCTAACTCAAAAAAATCCGAATCCCAATCAACTTCACTCAAATCCAGTGCTTTGCCCCAAATATCAGCAACCTTACCATAATCTCCATTTGTCGTAACAACCTCTGAAACCTCTGAACTTAACGAATGTATATAAGCAGTCAGCTTACGTACGGTGTTTTCTCTGAACAAATCACTTAATGAAACCTCAACTCCGTAAGACGTCTGAATATCAGTAATGATCTGGTTAGCTAATAATGAATGACCACCTAACTCAAAAAAATCCGAATCCCAATCAACTTCACTCAAATCCAGTGCTTTACCCCAAATATCAGCAACCTTACCATAATCTCCATTTGTAGTAATAACCTCTGAACTTAATGAATGTATATAAGCAGTCAGCTTACGTACGGTGTTTTCCCTGAACAAATCGCTTAATGAAACCTCAACTCCGTAAGACGTCTGAATATCAGTAATGATCTGGTTAGCTAATAATGAATGACCACCTAACTCAAAAAAATCCGAATCCCAATCAACTTCACTCAAATCCAGTGCTTTACCCCAGATATTCGAAATACGGTTACAATTTACAAAGTCAAAAGAAGTATTATTTCTAACCTCTATTTGTTTTTTGTCAGATAAAACTGTTTCTAATTGTACTGAATTTTTATCTGCTTTCCCGTTATGATTTAGAGGTAACGTATCTAATTTCCTTATGATTGATGGTATCATATAATTAGGTACTATCCCTGCGATTTGATTTCTAATTTTTTGATAGTTAAATTTACTGTTGCATACCACATGAGCAACTAATCTTGCAGATCCGCTTGGATCATCTTCTACAGTAACCATACAGTGTTCTACATCTTCACACTTTGTTATGAGGCTTTCTACTTCTCCAATTTCAATCCTATACCCTCTAATTTTTACCTGATTATCTTTTCTTCCAATAAATTCTATAGTACCATCTGGTAACCATCTTACCAAATCACCTGTTCTATATAATTTGGATTCTTTGTCGTCAGAAAATATATTATGGATAAATTTTTCATTAGTTTTTTCAACATCATTCAGGTATTTAATCGCGAGTCCATCTCCACTTATCAGCAATTCTCCGGTAACACCAATAGGTTTTAGGCTAATATCATCATTTTGTATTCCTGCAATATATAACTGGGTATGATCAATAGGTTTACCTATAATATCTTTTTGGGTGTGAATTTCAGTTGGATTATTTATTCTGTTAATTACTGCAAAAGTAGTAGATTCTGTAGGGCCATATCCGTTTATAAAAGTAAGGTGATTATTTTCTTCTAAAATTTTTCCTACCGAATCGGCATTGATAGATTCTCCTCCCGCCAAAATGTATCTTAAATTCTTAAATAGTTCCGGAGTCGACTTTACGGCTAGATGAAATAAAGAAGCTGTTAGCCATAAAGTATTAATTCCATTTTGAACAATCTCATCAGACAATACTTCGCTAGACTTGGAGCCTGGTAAACTTATCACCAATTTACCTCCTTTAAGTAAGGTTCCCCATATTTCAAACGTGGAAGCATCAAAAGTAAAGGGCGCATACTGGTACATCACCGTATTGACACCCAAGAAATCTAGGCTTTCGTTAAAAATCAAACTTACAATTGCTCTATGAGGTATCACTACCCCTTTTGGGTTTCCTGTAGACCCTGACGTATAGATTATATAGGCCGGTGAATTTGATGGAATCCTTATTGGACTTTGATCTTTATTAATTTCAGATTCAAAGATATCCGAATTGTTTTGTAAGGACACATAAATAATATCGGAAGTTCCTAAATTATGGGATAAAGAATTATTAGTAATCAACACTTTTGTATCTGTATCTTTTAGCATAAATTCTTTCCTAATATCGGGATAAGAATTATCAATAGGCACATAACATCCACCTGTTCTCAATATTCCAAGAATAGCAACTATCATTATTTCTGATCGCTCCATCATAATACCTACTCGATCTAAAGGTTTAATGTCTAGTTTATCTCGTAAATACTCTTGCAGTTGAATCGATTTATATTGCAGTTCGCTATAGCTCATCTTTGTGGTCGCAAAACTCAATGCTATAGCATTAGGGGTTCTCTCAACTTGCTGATCAAAAAGCGCTATCACTGAATGTTCTCTTGGGTATTCCTTAAGCTCTCTATTAAAATCAAGTACTTTATGGTAATCTTTTTGCGGAAGCAGTTTAGCCTGACCGATATTTTGATCTATATCTTTTACGATTGCATTAACAACATATTTATAGAGTTCTACCAACTCCAACATGGTGTTTTTTAAAAATATTTCTGCATTATAATTAATTGCTCCTCTTAACGTTTGTTGGTGTCTTATGAGGATCATATTTAAGTCATCCACAGCAATACCGTCTATTCCCAAATTTACTCCGTCAAAAACCCAATCTGATTGTGTATCCAACAATTCAGATAAGTCAAAATTATTAACCACAAATGACACATTATATAATGGGTTATCAACTGGGTTTGTTCCCGATCTATTTTTTAATACACTTTTTACCACTTCGTTAAAAGGCACTGTATGATGTGGCATACTATCATATATGGTTTGACTCACCTCTTTCAAATAAGTTCTAAAAGTTTTCTGATCAGAAACTTTACAACTAAGTGCTATCGTATTGGCAAAATAACCTATCATATTCTCATATCCTGGCTCATTTCTATTTGCCATTCCGCTACCAATAACAAACTCTTCCTGATTAGAGAAATAATAAATCAGCAAAGTATAAGCACCGAAAAGAATTGTATTCAAAGTAATTCCTTCTTGTTCAATACATTTTTCGATTGCCTTAGTCTCTTGTTCTGTAAATTCAAAGTTTAAATTTCCTCCTTTGTATACCTTTATATTCGGATATTCTTTATCTAATGGAAGTTTTAGAGTTGGTACATCTGATAGGTGCTCTTTCCAATAAGAAATATTTTCTTCAAAATAAAATGCTTTTAGTTTTTCATCTTCTATTTTTACTAACTGCTCATAATTTTTTGTTATAGAAACTAGTTCTGGCTCTTTACCTAAATCAAATGCATTGTAAACTGCAATAATCTCTTTCATCAATACTATTATTGACCATCCATCAGAAAATAAATGATGTTGTGTGATCATAAGTTGATATTTGAGGTTTTGAAGTTTTACTACTTCAAAATGAATTGGAGCAAAAGAAAAGTCAAACTGGTAATTCATCAAGTCTCTACGAAGTTCTTTCACGGCTAATTCCTGTTCGGATTTAGATTTTTGACTAAAATCTTTTTTAATGATCTCTGGACACCAGTCTTCCAGAACTTCTACATAAGCGTTTCCTTTCTTTTCTTCTACCACTCTGGATCGCAATGATTCGTGTCTTTGTGCTAAATAAGATATTGTTCTTTCTAAAATTTTCTCATCTAAATCTCCATTATATGTCAATTCAAAGAAAATATTATGAAGCTCATTCTTTTGTGTAAGCTTATACACAAACCAGAGTCTTTGCTGCATTGATGAAAACGGAAGTGATTTTCTTTTTAGCTCTACTATGTTTTTTCCCTTTAGCTTTATAGCTTTAACAATTTGATCTTCAGCATCAAAATACTTATTTAACAACTCTTCAGATAGTTTATTAACCTGGGGTGTTTTTAGAATTAACGAAACGGGTATAGACTTTGCTAATCTTGATGACAACCTGTTTTTAAGCTCAACAGCCATTAAGGAATCTAATCCTTGAGAAAAGAGGTTCTTTTGTATATCTACAGATTTTCCAGAAGAAAGAGATAATACTTTTGATACTTCTCCTGCAACAAGTTCATTAATTTTAGTGAGCTTGTCGTTTCTGGTTAACCCACTCAGTTTTTTTTCAATTCCTATAGTTTTCTGCTCATCATTATCAGTATTTCTGACAGTAATTGACTCACTATATAACTGAGGTACATTGTTTTGTGAAAAATATGAGTTGAATATTTTTCTATTAAGATTCAGAACTGGGTATTGTCCTGATGGTTGATGCAATATTTCCTGTAATATTTCGACCCCTAATTCTTTACTAATAAATTCAAAACCTAATCCTGATAGTCTACGTAATTCTTTATCTGATAAAGCTGAAGCCATTCCTATTGACTCCCATGGAGACCAATTGATACTATGTGCAGGTAAATTGAGTTCCCTTCTGTATAAAGCTAATTGATCTAAATACGTATTCCCGGCTACATAGCTACTTTGCCCCAAAGCCAAAACATCCAAAACGGATGCTGCGGATGAATATAAAACAAAAAAGTCCAAATCCAGATCAAGGGTCAATTCATGTAAATTCCAGGCTCCCTCTACCTTAGGCGCCATTTCTCTCAAAAACCCTTCAGAATCCTGTCTTTCTATCGTAATTGCATTAGTCACTCCTGCCGAATGTATAACTCCTTTTAGTGGAAATTCTTTAGGAACATCATCTAAAACACCTTTTAAGAACCCTTTATCAGTTACATTTCCGTTGGCAATAGTGATAACCACTCCTTCGTTTCTTAAAGCTTCTATTTTAGCCATCACCTTTTCAGTTGGTTCACTTCGACCTAATAGTATAGCGTGTTTGATCCCATATTCTTTTATTAATAGCTCTGCAGAAATATATCCAAGCCCTTTTAATCCTCCTGTAATCAATACAGTACTTTGTTTAGTGGGATTAAACGTGATATTTTCTTTATCAAAATCAAAAGACGGTATTAACAATCTTAAAGCGAAGATATCTTTGCCAGAAATACATAATTGAGTTTCTTTTATATCAGTTAAAAGAAGGTTTAATAAAGATTCTTCGTATCCCGAATTTTCTGTTACGTTAATTAACTTAAATGAAACTTCAGGAAATTCACTTGTAAACACTTTACCCATTCCCCATAGCGTAGCGTGATTAAAAGTACAAAATGGGTTAGACAAGCTAGTTTTGGTAATCCAGCAAAGACTTTTGAGCTTAGGAAGCTCATTATCATTAACCCACGATTGTATTTGCTGTAATATTTGTAAACCCTGGATAGTATCTTTTTCTGTTTGTTCTATATAATTTCTTTCTGGGTACTTACTGCCCCATTGAACAATAATATGATCAATTTTTTGATCTTTTACCCAAGTCACAACCTGACTCCATTCTGAAAAACGGAAAGCTGTTTTACCTTGTTTAAGTAATTCATTTTGCAATGAACTACCTTCATCGTCTTGATCAAAAATCACCCATTTGTCATTATTTTCTTTTTGATCTACTTCTTGGACAAGACTATTAATTTTTTTCCAGTCTAATGTATATTGCCAATTGCTATTTTGGCTAGCAGGTAGAAGTCGAGATACTGATACTTTTCTAGCTTTTATAGATTCTATACTAGCAATAAGGGTTTCATTATGATCCCATATTGTTATTTGGGCATTTATTACTCCGGTTTCTTCTGATTCATTATCTTTAAGCAATACTTCTGCCCATATTGATGATGAACTAAAATGTTTGTGAACCTTAAAGTTTTCTAATTCATATAATAAATAAACCCTATCGTCTTCGACTTCTGAAACAACGTTAATTAGCTGAAATGCGGCCTCTAACAGAATAGAATGTATTTTAGAACTCTCCGTTTTATATTTTGAACTTTCAGGAGTAAAAATTTCTCCCAAAACCCCATTATCGCTTTTGTAAACCTGTTGTACTCCTCTATATGAATCTCCATATTGAATTCCTTTTTTCCATAAATTCATATAAAAATTATCATTGGACATAAAAGGAGTATATCTTTTCTTTATTGTAGAAAATTTCGAATCCTCCTTTTTATGTAAGGATTCAAGATTTCCTTTTGCCTGGAGCTTCCATTGATCTTGATCATTTTCTCTACTATAATGGCTAAATTGACATAGATTATCTGTTTTTTGTACTATTAATTGACTTACAATTTCGGTCTCCTTCGTGAGTGACAATGGAGATAATAAAAACAATTCTTTAATACCATAAGAATTATCTAATTGTTGATCGATATAGACTTGTAATACTTCTATAAGATAAGATATTGGCGCTATAGGTTGATTTAAAATCCTATGATCATTAAAGTATTGTTGTATATCTAAAGATATTCTTGCTTCATAGACATTGAGATTTGCTATTTCTAATCGATTACCCAACAGTTTATGTCCTGTTGGCTTTCCTATATTTTTTGTGCTTTCTGTTTTACTAAACCAATGTTTTTCTTTTTGAAAGGGATATGTTGGAAGTGGAGCAACCATTATTTTCTCATTTTTATGCATTGATTTCCAATTCACATTACCTCCATAAGCATACCATTTACAGAAACTTTCATAAATAATCGCCTCGTTATTTTCTCTAGAAGTCGGTAACCAAATTGCTTTTAAATCTGGGAGACAAGTTCCTGCTATTCCCAACAAAATAGGAGATGGTCCCACTTCTATAAATGTTTGAACCCCTATGTCCTTTAATTGATTTAACCCATCAGAAAAACGCACAGTTTTTCTTAAATGATCTATCCAATACTCTGGAGTTAACATAATATCACCCGCTATCTTACCTGTAAGATTACTTATAATTGTTTTTTGAGGTTTAAAGAATTCAATTAAAGACACCTCATCTGCATAACGATCTAAGATTGGATCCATTAATGGAGAATGGAAAGCGTAAGGAGTTTTTAAAGCCTTAGTTTTTATTCCTTTTTTATTAAATATTAATCTAATAGTTTCTACTTCATCTTTATCTCCAGAAATTACAGTTTGAAGATCCCCATTAACAGCAGCAATAGCAACTTTAGATTTTTTATTTCTAATCAATTTATTCACCTCATCTTCAGAGGCTCTGATAGAAACCATACTGCCACCAGATGGGAGACTCTGTATTAATTTACCTCTTTGACATACCAGTTTAATGCCATCTTCAATGCTAAAAACACCTGCGATACAAGCTGCTATAATCTCTCCTAGACTATGCCCAATAAGTACCTGAGGTTCTATCCCTTTTGATTTCAACAGCTGGTACATTGCGTACTCATAAGCAAAAAGCGCCGGTTGCATATATTCAGCATCATTTATCAAATTTTCATTTGAGCCATATAATACTTCTAGAAGATCAGTTTCTAAATAAGCTGAAGCTAGTTTTGTACAATATTCAATTGCTTTTTTAAACACTTCTTCTGTAGCGTACAGGAGTTTTCCCATTGTGCTATACTGAGAACCGCTGCCTGTAAATAAAAAAGCTGTTTTTCCTGTAGTTACTTGTTTAGCTATTTGAGCATGCTCTTTAAGAATATCATCTATATTAGCGATTAATTCTTCTTTATTTTTTCCATATACAGCTGTTTTATATCTAAAATGTTCTCTTTTTACTGCTAAAGTAAATGCTATACTTTCTAGTAATTCTTCAGTATTATTATTTAAATACTTTTTTAATTCTCTTAGTCTAATTTGAAGTGCTTCTTTTGTTTCTCCTGATATAGGAAGGATATGGTTCTGAGAATCCATATTTTTTGTAATCTTCTTAACTTCCACAATAGGAGGTTCTTCAACTATCAAATGTGCGTTCGTTCCACTAATTCCAAAAGAGCTTATTCCAGCTCTTCGTATTCTTTCTTCGTTCTTTGACCACGGAATATTGTCATCTACTACTTTTACTATTGTTTGACTCCAATCAACATTTCGATTAAGACTTTCTGTATGAACTGTTTTGGGTAATTGTTTCTTTTGAAGAGCCAAAATTACTTTAATTAATCCAGCAATTCCCGCTGCTGACTCTGTATGCCCTATGTTAGTTTTTACCGATCCCACAAGTAATGGTCCAGATCCGTTTCTAAACTTATGAAATACCTGATGTAGCGCATCAATTTCTATGGTATCTCCCAGCGTTGTTCCTGTACCGTGCGCCTCAATATAATCAATATCGGAAGGAAGTATTCCTGCGTCTAATAATGCTTTTTGAATGACTTGTTGTTGTGCGTTTCCACTAGGAGCCGTAAAACCTTGACTTTGACCATCTTGATTCACTGCACTTCCTTTTATTACTCCTAAAATTGTATCTCCATCCTGTTCTGCTTGAGATAATTTTTTTAATAGTATTACTCCAGCTCCCTCACTTCTTACAAATCCATCAGCATCATCAGAAAAAGTATGACATTTTCCTGTAGGAGATAATCCATTTATTTTACTTAAGCCAACAGTATTCTCGGGTTTAAGAATAATATTAACCCCTCCGGCAATAGCCATATCGCATTCTTTATTTCTTAAAGCTTTAACCGCGGTATGGATTGCAACTAACGATGATGAGCAAGCAGTATCTATAGCCATATTAGGCCCCTTTAACCCTAACCAATAAGCAATTCTTCCTGTAATTGTACTATGCAAAGAACCCATAAAGGAATAGGCGTCAATATGGTCTGCCCTGTTCATTACCTGGTGTTGATAATCGTTACCATATACTCCTGCATACACCCCAGTATTACTATTGAATAAATCAGACTTGGTATACCCTGCAAGTTCAATAGCTTCCCAACATACCTCAAGAAATAACCTTTGCTGCGGATCTATGTATTTTGCCTCTCTTGGTGAAATACCAAAAAAATCAGCGTCAAACTTTTCAATATCTTTTAAAAATCCACCCCATTTGGAGTACGTTTTTCCTGGTTCATCCATTTCCTCTGAAAACCATTCAGAAGATTTCCATCGTTCTTGCGGTATTTCTGTAATAGCATCAATTCCTTGGCTTAAAAGTTTCCAATAACTCTCTAAATCAACAACTCCCCCAGGAAAACGACACCCTATACCAATTATAGCGATAGCTTCATTTTCTTGTGAGTTATGTAATTGACTTTTTAATTTTTTTATTGCTAGTAAAGCTTGCTTTAGTTGTTCTTTATTGGTACTCATTTGTTATGCGTTTAATCTTTTATTACAGGTATAAAGCCTTTTTTATCAAAAAATCAACATCAATTAAAAGGATAAGGTACTTTTTTGCAAAAGGCGTCTTTATCAAAAAAAAACATAAACCAAAACCTTAGATTAAGATTAGGTATTCAATAAATCCAGTTCTTTTTGTAGTTCAAACTCTAGTTCATCTAAACTCATATCATTAATTTTAACAATATATTGCTCAATATCATCATCCTTTTTATCGCTTTTTTCCGAAAATTCTTGAGTAATAGACAAATCTGTATTAGAAATTAAAAAATCAGTTAAAAATTCTATAGTTGGATAATCAAAAAGATGTGATACGGTTATCTTTTTTTCTAATGATTTCGATAACTCTTTAACAAGTTTCAAAGCTTTGATGGAAGTTAATCCAAGTTCTTTTAATGGAATATTTAGTGAAAGATCACTAACTTCATTTATTAAAAGAATTTTTGCTATTTTTTCTTTTAATACTAATTGAATTTCCATTCTACTCAATGTAGTTTGGTTTTCGAGAATAACTTCTTTTTTATTTTCTGAAGTATTCATAATTTGTATAATATCTTTGAAAAGATCATCAAACTTATCCCTACAAACATCTTCTTTATTATAAAATGAGTTACTCTTTACCTGCCCTCCTTCGACCATCCATTTTTGAATACTCTCATAAAATTTCAGGGGTTCATCATTATCTGCTGACGATAATTGTAAGATATTAGCAGTTGCTATATCTGGGTGTTGTTCTATGATTCCTAATAAAACAGGGTTAGGACCTACTTCAATGAATTTAGAGATTTCATATTTGCTAAGTTTTTGAATTCCTTCGGAAAACTTTACAGAATCCATTAAATGCCCTGTCCAATAATCCAAAGTCAATACTTTCTCATCCACTTCTTTACCCGTAATACAACTTATCATTTTGATTTTAGGTAAATTTATTTTAAGTGATTTGATTAGTTTTTTATACTTTTTTAAGGCGGGTAACATTAGTGGTGAATGGAACGCGTGAGATATTTTTAAGGTTTTAGTTTCATACCCTCTACTCTCTAACTCATATAATACTTCCTTAAGATCTTTGGAGTTACCAGAAATAACAGTTTGTAATGGACTGTTTACCACAGCAATTCCTATTGAAGTTTTATAGTCCTTCACAAAATCGCTAACGATACATTCATTGGCTTGTACAACCACCATCTGTCCTTTTTCTGTGTAGGTTTCTACTAACTCGCCACTAAGACAGGTTAATTTAATAGCATCCTCAATTGAAAAAATTCCTGCAACACAGGATGCAATTATCTCTCCGATACTATGCCCTATTACAACATCAGGTTTCACTCCTCTTGAACTCCATAAAGAAAACATAGCATATTCATACGCAAATAATGTCATCTGCATATAATCTATCCTATTAAGTAGCCTACCTTCTTTTGTGGTTTTTCCTGAAAATAATACTTTTCTAATATCTGATTCGAGATAATTCATTGCTATATCTGCACATTGATCTATAGCATTTTTAAACACTGGTTCTTTATCGTACAGATGTTTTCCCATCTTCGGATATTGTGCACCTCCCCCTGTAAAGAAAAAAGCTGTTTTATCTGATTTGTTAGTGCTATATTCAGGATATACTGAAATAGCAGTATAATGACCTTCTTCTACCTTTTTTAGGTTTTCAATAATCTCTGATTTCTTCTTTATTGGAATAATTATTTTGAAAGTATTATCCTGAAAAGCAGTAAAAAAAGTAGCAGTAATCTGACGTAGTGTTAAACTTTTATGGTTTTCTAGAAAAGTACTACAGTATCTACCAATAGCAGGTAACTGAGAAGGTTTTAGATAAGGTATGGTTAGGAAATGATTTTTCATTGATATAGGTTTTAAAAGAAATTCTACAGAAAACTTATTAGAATTAGACAAATACCTTGCTTTGTATTAAAAGCTGCAAAATAATGCACATTACGCCACTCATCATACATTGATATTTACGAAGATTTGCTTTCTACAAAAAGAGAAATCAATGTTTTTTGGTCATACTGAACATATAGCACCTTTTAATTCCAGATAGGTTATAGGGTCTTCTATATTTTTTTTCATCCTTTGGGTTTAGTTTTACTTTTATATCTTCAACTCTTTTACCCTTCATTCGTTGTTCTCCAAATTTTGCAGCACCTTGAAAAACCCATTGACTAATATCTTCGTATCTCATATCTTCGAAGTTTACAGATTCTGCAAATGAAAAAAGATGCTCTTTAGGATAAAAGTTCTCCTTAGGGATTGCATTGAGTTTTAATAAAAAATTACCAAATCTGCTGTTCTTTTCTTTAATAGGCATCATATCTGTAAAAACTAATTTACCACCTGGCCTAAGTACTCTATAAGCTTCTTTTATAAAATCCTTTCTTGTTGTAAAATGATATGCACAATCCAAAGCTATTACTGCATCAAAACTTTCATCGTCAAAATCAAGAGAGATTGCATCTCCTTCTCTTAAGTCAATTACATTGGACAACCCTGCATCCTCTACTAGTTCTCGTGCAACTCTTACTTGGGTTGGAGAGATATTTATTCCTTTTATACTCTTGATATTATGCTTTTTTGCCCAGTGTATATCTTGAACACCAAATCCAAAACCTACATCAAGAATATCACAATTATCTTTTAGGTTTCCGAAATTGAATAGATTATCAGCATAATTTTTGCAAGCGTCCTCAAAGGTTTCTGTATCCTTCCAATAACCTACATTAAACCATAAAGGTTTTTCTCTATTCTTAAACTCTTCATTTTTACCTTTAACTAAATCATCTCCTAAAGACTCATAATACTCTTTAGCGTCTTTAAATTTTAATAAATTGATCATAAGTTGTTCCTAAAATTGATTATGTATTCTATTGATTTTTCTAAATTTTTACTTCAGAAAGTTTATTATTTACTATTTGATTGATAACATCTCCTATTTCCTTAAACTTATCTAGAATAAAAAAATGATTCCCCGGAAACTGAATTAAATTAATATCTAAATCGGATTCTTCATTCCAACCTTCTAATTGTTCCCGAGTAATATTTTCGTTTAATCCTGACATAGCTGTAATTGGAACCTTAAAAGGTTTCTCTTTTTTGTATTTATAGGTTTCAATTGCTTTAAAATCTGCTCTAAGTATCGGAAGGAAGAAGGTTAGAAGCTCTTCGTTCTGAAGTGCCTCTTCTGGAAATCCTCCTAGTTTTTTAAGCTCCAATTTAAAGTCTAGATCATTTAGTAAATGACAGATGCTAGATCGTACATGATTGTATTTTGGTCCCTTACATCCTGAAACTATTAAATGATTTGGCAGTTTGTTGCCATTGTTTTGTAATAATCGAGTAACAAGAAATAGAATCATCCCTCCCAAACTGTGACCGTATAAGATATATTCTTTATTGTCCAGAACATTTTTAAGTTGTTCAAAAACATCATCGGCCATTACCTCCAAATCGGTAAGTAATGACTCATTCAATCTTTTACCATGCCCAGGTATTTCTAAAGAAACCATTTCAATAGATGGGTCCAGATATTCTTTCAGTTTAAGGAAACTAAAACGATTTCCTCCTCCATAGTGCAAACAAACTAATTTAACCGACATACGATTTTTGGATTTTAAAGGATAGGGTTTTATTATTCTGTAGGAGTTAATACTGGAAATGGCTGCCCAAGATTATTTTCAGTTCTGAATTTATTGTGACCAAATTTGTCTTCACCACTTACTTGAACACATCCCCAATTAGAAAGATCAAAATCTGATCCATGTGCTCTAAAATTAGTAGTATCTGGATATACCCTAACGTGACTTTGTACATATCTACAAGCAACCGCAAACCGAGTTGATCTTTCGGAGGTATTAGGTAACGAAGCGTGCATGCATCTCGCGGAAAAAATAATACACTCTCCCGGTTTCATTTCCATAACTGCAGCCTTTGATTCGTCTGGTTCCCAATTAGGATCTGCTTTGAAATCTGAAAAATTATAACCGTAAAACCCTGTATCTGAATTCACTGCCGTATACAACTCATCCCTTCCTTCAGCTGGATTTTTAGATTCATCAAAAAACATTTCATTGTGAGAACCTGGCATTAGTTTTAAACAACCATTTTCTCTTGTAGATTCTGTAAAGCATGTCCAAACCGTAAGATCGAATGGAGTTCCTGGGGTCGTATCAGTAGGAATAAGTTGCGGTTTACCGGTAGCATAACTATAATCCTGTACTTGATGCCATTCTGTTCCTTTACTGCCAGGATATTTTGGAAAATACTCCATTCTCCAAAGGATTACATCATCCCCCATAATTCCTTTAAGTCTATTAACTACTCCTTCGTGACAAATATGATTAGTTAACTCTTCAATATCAAAGTGACGATCATAGTTTAAAGGATTATCGTGTAATATGTTACTATTTTCCGCACTCTTTATTCTTATTTGACGAAATATTTCCTTTGCTTCTTCTGGTTCATACAATTTAAAAGGACCAATGAATCCTTGCTTATTAAACAAATCTTTTTGTTCCTGTGTTAATGAGTTTTTCATAATATTATTTAATTTTAATTATTTATGGTTATTTACAGAAGTACGAATACCTGCTATTTCTAGTTATTTATTAGATATTTATATTACAATCACTAGAATATTTTACATCAAAATTGGATCTGTGCTAATTTCGGATAGATATCCAGAAGGCATTACAGTAGTAATATTTTGCCGTATGGAATTGAGTCGTACTACGATTTTATCTTTATGGTTTATTCTTAAAACTTCACATTCTAAGCCATTTAGAGGTCCGTCATTTATTTTCTTTAATTCTCCAATTTTTGGCATTTGATCAGAGCTTTCTATCTCTATTTCGTAATTACTACTTAATAACAACTTTATCTTAATAATTTCCTTTTCACTTACAACTGCATAATCTCTTCCACAACGTAAAAAATCACAAACTCCTTTTACAGATAATATGTCAAAAAAGTCTTTAGAAGAATTTACTTTAACAAAAACGTAAGAAGGAAATAAAGGAACTTCAACTAACTTTTTACGATCACTCCATTTTTTAATTATTTGGGTAAGTGGTAGAAAAGATAGTATGCTGTTTTCTTGTAAAAATTCATGTACTTTTCTTTCGTAACGAGATCGCACATAAACAACGTACCAGCCTATTTTTAAGCTTGTTTTCATGAATAAATGATTTGATGATAAATGATAATTGACAAGTATCACTAGTCATATAAATGACAACGAAAAATTGATCAATTACTATAAATTCGAATGAGAGTTGGATTTTGACACAGCTTCGCTTCCTTGAGTCACATATCTATTTTTCGATTATGATTCAAACTTTGAAATACTGTTAAAAGAGTATTTTGTGATTATTCTTTACTAATATATTTGATTTTTAGTAAAGTCGTTTACGGCTAAACCATAAAACCCTGAAATTTAAAGTACAATTAACACGTGTTAAATTTAAATTACTGATTATCAGTCAATAAATTGAAAAATATTTTATCAAAAGACCCAAATATTAATAAATATTTAAGATAAAAACAAATTAAACAGTGGGGGAATTTCACCTTTTCTTACAATATATTTTAATGGAAAAACCTATAAGAAGTTCATAAAAAACATAAATCTAACAAGATCAGAGTAAAGTGTTAAACTATATTTAATAATACTAACTACTAAATTAACATCCTTCAGAATATTTTAGAAGTTAAAATTCAATACAAAAAAGAGTTTTTTATGTAAAATTTAGATTTATCTTTTATAATTTGATATAAACCAATTATAAGAGATAAATCTTAGAAAACTAAAAACACATCAATTAGAATATGAAAAATAATAAACCTATTTGGACTAAAGTTCATTGCTCCTGTTAGTTTTTTAATAATTATAATGTTTTAGAAATTACAATTGGAATTAGTTTAAGCAATTTCATATATAAATTGTATTATGTAGTGAAGAATAAAAAGCATATAACACAAAATCTTTCAAATAATTTATACAAAAAAGTAATAACCTAAGTTACTATTAATTGGTATTCATATAAAAACTAAAAAGGAAAATATTTTGATAGAACCATTTAACAGACTTATACTATTATCCTAATATAAATATTACATGCTAAAACAAATACCTAAACAAAGTAATAATCTTTCATCAATGCACACGCCTTTTAAAAGAAAATTAAAATGTACCTTCTAAGCTGATTTCCCTTGTCCTTGCTGTCCTTGTTTTTGTCCATCTTGTTTGCCTCCAAGAGATTTAACGCCACCTTTCATCACACAAGATGCATTGAATGTTGCTCCTGGCTCTACAGCTAGTTTACCAACAGAAACTTCTCCTTCGATATGCGCCGTTGGTTTTAGCGATAAGGTTCCGGATATTATAAGGTTACCAGAAAATTTACCTTCGAAATCAGCATCAGAGCATTCTAACGTCCCCTGAATAAAACCTGATTTTCCAACCACTACTTTCCCTGTGGTTTTAAAAGTTCCTTCTATAGTACCTTCTACTCTAAAACCGCCTTCGGAAATAACATCTCCTACAATTTTAGTTCCTTCTGAAATTTTGTTCTGATTTCTAGAAAAATCAGTTAAAGCTTGATCTTTTCCTTTCTTATTGTCTGAAAACATATTACTGGGGGGATTAAAATTATTATTCTGATTTAGGCTCTAAATATTTATCTAGATTCTTATGTATCTGGATAATTCTATAATTAGGTGATGCTATTACAAAAAATTCTTTGTTCACCTTTTCATAATATTTCTTTTTTCTATTCCATTTTGTAAGATCTGCTCCTCTTGTATCTTCTATTTTACCAATAATTAAAAGTTCAGCCATACCTTCTGCTCCTAATTTATCTCTTTTGGTATGGATTACTACAAACTGTTGATCCTTAGTATAGATATCTAAAGAAACTTTCATTTTATCATACCTAAGATCTTTTACAATCGCCTCCAGCCGTTCCTTTAACTCTTGTGCCTGATTGTCTCCAAATCTAGAAAATGCATATACCAGCTTATGATTTTTTTCGCCCTCAATACCCTCTTTAAAATCACTGCTCTGAATTTGAGGAATCGTAGTTTGATATATTAATTGTGCTTTTTTCCCTTCTGGGCTTTGAGGGTAATTTAGTGAAACATAGTTTAGCGCTTCTTTATATGCCTCAAACCCTTTATAGCGACCAATTGCCTGCGCTTTCAATAACTCAAATTTCGGAACAAAATCTTCTCCGCCAAATTTGGTAATTAACTCATCACTTTCTTTAATCACTCCAGCATATTTCTGATTTTTAAAATCTCTATACAATCTATTGTACATAGATTCTGGACTGTTTTGATCGTCCTTTAATGCTTCATCAGGATTTTGAAGAATTTTTGCATAACGAGAATCTCCATGCGTATTAATAATATCCTGTTTAAGTTCGTTTGATTTTGTTATATCTCCTTGTAAAAGGTATATTTTATACAAATTATATTTAGAAGGCACGATTAGGCGTTCTTCGGGATTACTTTTCAAAAGATTTTCAAACTTATCTATCGACAATCCATACTCCTGAAATTTCTCTTTATATATAACACCTAACTGATAATACGCAAAATTTCTATCGGTCTGTAAACTGTCTAAAACTACCTGATCGGTTGGTAATTGTGTAATATATGTTTGCGGATCAAAAGTAGGATCAGTATCTATAGAGTATTCATCTACTTCAGTCTGATCCACATTAGATACAGCACTAGGATTGGTGATGCTGGAAATCCTCCAATTATCCTGTAATTCTCGATTTCCAAAAGTTCTTTTGAAAGCAGTTTTTCCATAAGCTACCGTAGTCGGATTATAGAAATAAAATTTCCCTCCTTCTTCTGGATTTGGACCACCACTATTTCCTAATCCTGTTTTTGGTTGACTAAATCGTTGCTCATTAGGAAGTTCTCCTTTTATTCTTGCTATTTCCGCTGCTTCCTGAGCAGCAATGGCTTCTGCCTTTATTTTTTCTGTATATTCCGAGTAGTATGCTATTCTTTCTTCTGGGGACATTGCCACTACAGATAAAATACTATCGTTAGTCTTTGCAATTCCTTCATATAAAATGACATCATCCAGATTTACTCTTTTCTTTTTAAGCACTCGATATTTTTTAGAATCTACCACCATACGTTCTAGCGTACTATCATAATAAGCGCCGGCGATAGCATATTCTTTAGCATCAAAATTAATATCACCTAAAGCCTTATAATTCAGTGATTCCAAATGCTTATCTTCAAGCTTGGTTCTTAGCGATTTGTTGTAATTTTCTACAGCTAAGTCAATAGAATCCAATGTATTAAAATATACTGCCTTTTGATTATAAATTTTATCAAGGAAAGGTCTGTTCTCTCTATTTTCCTCTAAATCTGTAAGAAGTTCTAGAAATTCTACCTTATTCCCCGTTTCGTAGTTAAAATTTCTTGCCTTTGCCATATAAGCATTAAGCATATATCGTCTAGGTGTTTTTCTATTAAGCTCAATAACCTGATCAAAGGCATAATTAGCACTGTCTTTATATCCTAATTGATTAAGTAGTTGACCTTTTATATATAAATACCTTCCTTTTTCCTCATTATTCTTAGAATGGATAGCCGCTTTACTAATATATGTTACAGCAGAATCTTTCTGTTCCAAATTGATATAAGCCTGAGCGATCATGGCCACAGCATCAGAATAGTCCTGAGCTTCCATGTACTCTTCTTCTACCATCTTCATCAGATCCTCAACAGCCTTTTCATTATTATCCAAACGAAGATTGGTTTTTGCTCTCCAGACCTTAGCGTGATTAATATTATTACTCGTGGGGTATTTATATAATATATAATTAAAGGCTTCTAAAGCAGGGATAAAACGCTGTTCGTTATATCTGGCTTTTCCTAAAAGTAAGAAAGATTCATCGATTTTAGGATTTCGCTCTCTATCATCAATAAGCATACTATGCTTCTGAATTGCTTTTGCAGCTTTTTCCTCGGCTTTATCAAAATTCTGATTTAGTACTTCGTTAGGTAATCTAACATCTTCACTAACAATCAGCCTCTCTACCGGAAGAAGTTCCCAAAAATTATCTCTGTATGTTTGTACAATATCTTGTTTTCCTTTTTCGAAAGCTACTCTACCATTATACAGGGTATTGTTTTTGGTGGTAACATCATGCCAGGTTCTATTAGTCCATTTGTCTTTTTTACGTGAACAACTAAACCCAACTGCTATTAGGAGAAGTACAACGATGATTTGTGATAATTTTCTGTTCAAAATCTCAATAATTTATACGCTGATAACTTAAAAACTTGCGTTTTAGTGCATCAGAACAGCACAAAAATAATGTGTGAGATGTAAAAATACATTTCTTTCTGTAAAAAATAGGTTATTAACAACTTTTTCTCATTGGGTTCTTGCTTTTATTATATCTTCCAAAGTTGTTAACAATTTGCCTTTCAGAAAGAAGAACATCTTTCAATTTTTTTGCCTTTTAAGATAATAAACAAAAAAATCACCGAATACAGTGTATTACTACTATTTAGATTTATAGATCTTCGCGATTCATTTTTAACCAACCTAACATCATGAGAATCATAGAAATTCCTATTGACGATATAGAAATCATAAAGATTTTTTTGAATTCTAACAAAAAACTGGAAGCAATAAAATACATTATAGATACTTATGAATTATCAATGCGCGATGCGAATAGGGTTGTTAAAAAAATAATCGCCAATTCAGAATTAAAGGTTATTAAAATTGAAGTAAGGCCAAATTTTCAAAGAGAAGTCAATACTTCATTACGCAGTAAAACATCTGAAATCATGTACTATTTATTGCTTTTTGTTGGACTTTGTTTATTGGTCGGAGGAATATATAATCTTGGTAAAACATTAAATTCTTTAGCCCAAACTGAAAAAACAAATGCTACTATAATCAGATATGAATCTCATCTTTCGGTTACGAATAGCGATAACAGAAAAATTATGCAAACTATGTATAAACCTGTAATGCAATTTACTTTTAGGAATAAGGTTTATGAGCGCAAAACAAAAACTTCTTCATCTTCCAAGGACTTTGTCATTGACGAACAAGTTTCTGTTTACATACATAAAGATTTTCCAGCAGTTAATGAAATCTATTTAGATGATTTCATAGAAAAATATGGGCTAGCGGTAGCTCTTCTTTTATTTGGCGTTTTGATTACGGGAGCAGGATTTATTGTGAAAAAATTCTAAATCTTTTTTGTTACTTATTAAAATGCTCCTCTAGCTCTTTTAATGTTTCTGTTGAAGTCGCAAGATCTTTAACCACCTCTCCTTTATCCAGCACCACAATGCGCTCACAGACTTCGGTTACGTGCATTAAATCATGACTAGAAACCAAAACAGTAACATTAGGGTCTGCAGCCAAATCTTTGATAATTTTCTTTAAACGAATTTGAGTGGTAGGATCCAAATTAGCAAACGGTTCATCCAGAATAATAACTTCTGGATTACCAATTAGCGCTGCTACTATTCCTGCTTTCTTTTGATTTCCCTTAGAGAGATCTCTTAAATACTTCTTTTGCCCTAAAATTTCTCCATGAAAGAAATCTTCAAACTCGGCAAGCAAAGCATCCACATCCGCTTTATTTTGACCACGAAGTTCTCCTATAAAATAAAAATACTCTTCTGCAGTAAGATATCCAATCAAGAACGTTTCATCAATAAATGCAGAGGTGATAGCTTTCCAGTCTTCACTTTCACTAACCTTAATACCACTGTTTTCAATATGACCCGTAGTAGGTCTAATTAAATCAAGTAAAGCGCTAAACAATGTTGTTTTTCCTGCTCCATTATTCCCTACCAACCCGAAACTATCTCCTTTTGGTATTTCTAAGTGTTCGATATTCAACACTGTATTTCCCGCATATGTCTTCGTAATATTATGTATTCCTATCATCTTCTTATTTTTTTTGTTTGTATGCCCAGATTGTTTTGTACTTCTCTGTTCTATAAATTCTTTCAATTTTATCAAAAACCATATTTCTGAATGCAAAACCTGCAATTCCCGCAACGGCTACTAATAAGTAACCCGCATATGGACTGTATGCATAGTGTCCGATTGCATATAATATCATTGGTAAAGCTAATTTTGGTAATGACAGCATTAGTGTTTTTATGTTGAATGCTTGTTTATCACCAAATGCCTTTTTATTACTAGTAAGGTCTATAGGTGTTTTTACATAAGCACCTGCCCACAAAACCACATGAGAATTTACTCCCATATTAAATATTGCGCCTACAACAACTGCCAAATATGCCTCCCAGCCAAAATACAAATAACCTGATGCCAGAATAGCAGAGATAAATGTAGCCATTACCATCAACCACCATTTAGAAGATAGATATTCTCTGTATTTAATATTTTGACTCATCATCAAGGGATAATAGGAACTATCCCAGCTCGGCACAAATTGCCCAAAACTCATCAAGAAACCTCCGGAAACAAAAATACCTGCAAATATTCTCCAAACGGGTCCGTCATAAACTTCTACTTTTCCTGTGAAGAATAACAGACCATAAAAAAGAAATAATATACTCACTAATACAGTAGTTTTAGCTCTTTTATTTCTTTTAATCAGTTTAATGTCATTTTTTAGAAATACTGCGGTTTTACCGAATCTATCCAACCATTCTAAATTTTCGGTTTTTACGGTTTCAGATTTCGTTGCCAATCCAGCGTCTAGGTATAAATCTTTAACAAAAGATGTAAAGGCAATGATATACAATACTATTGCAGCTACTATAGGCAATGCAAACAAAAATTTAGATTCATATAAACCTTGGAAAAATGGAGCGGTATATAGTGTAACATCGAAGTACCCAAAATAATGCAGTCCTCCTAAAACCGCCATAACTCCTCCAACACCATAAATAAGACCGTCTTTATTGTTTAATAAAATATTCAGGAAATTGTTGGCATATGTTAATGCAATTAACCCAACATTCCATAATAATACGTTTAGCACTGGAGCGTTTCCTTCTGCAATTAATAGCACGGAAAATGGAACGAAAAAGAACGCATGTATAATATTGAAAAAAGACAACATCGTTTTACCCAACGCAAAAGAAACAATTTTGTTCTTGGTAAAAGGTAGAATCAATAAGGGTGTTATATTGATTACCGGCATTTTTTGTAAGGCATATCTAAAAATAAGATCAAACGCCCACCAATAAACCAAAAACTTACTAACCACTGTTAACGGATCTAGACATAGGTCTTCGCTGATATATTTATACGCAATAAAGCTCCCTCCCATCATCATCAATATAAAATAGACTGCCCAAAAACCCATAAAGATTTTCATCCAAAGTCCTGATGAAGCAGATGCGGATCGCCAAAAGGATTTCCACTGTAATGAAATAAAGTGTTTAAACATAGTTGTGATAGTTTTAAAAGAAATTAGGAAAAACTTCTTATACTATTTAGTAAGCAAAAAATAGATTTTGTTACAAAATAATTTCATTAAGCTTTTAATTATAGTCATTTAATCTTCTTCAAAGCAGTTAACTTTGTTATTTTTGCAAAAAATTATTGATCCACGAAAAACAATAGGATTTTAATGATTTCTTCTGAAAACTTAAAATCAAGTATTCAGCTTAAAGTTTATCACATTGCTATGTCAGATTTTCATACACTTACTATAAAAAATATTACCAGAGAAACTCCAAAAGCAGTTTCTATAGAGTTTGAAGTTCCTTCACAATTAAAGAAAGATTATTCCTTTACTGCGGGGCAATACATTACCATTAAAACAGAAGTTAATGGTAAAGAAATAAGAAGAGCATATTCCATTTGTTCTTCACCAAACAGTGAATCTCTTCGGGTAGCAGTAAAGGAAATTGAAGGTGGTACCTTTTCGGCAATCGCCAATAATAAACTAAAAGCAGGTGACACTCTAGACGTTCATACTCCAGAAGGAAATTTTTTATTAAAATCAAATCCAACCGCAAATAATACGTATGCTGCATTTGCTGCAGGAAGTGGTATTACTCCCGTAATGAGTATGATCAAAACCGTACTTGAAGAAGAACCTAATAGTAAATTTGTTTTGGTTTACGGAAATCGAACTCCTACTGAAACTATATTTTTTAAAGAGCTTCTTGCATTACAAGCACAACATCCAGAAAGATTATTTATTGAGTTTTTCTATAGTAGAAGTGACGAAGAAGGAGCACGTTTTGGAAGAATAGAAAAATCAACAATCAATTATATCACCAAGAATAAATTCAAGGACACTAATTTTGAAGCCTTTTACCTTTGTGGACCTGAAGAAATGATCAATACGGTTACAAATGTTTTACTGGAAAATGGTATTTCTAAAGAAAAAGTGCATTTTGAGCTTTTTACTAGTAGTACAGAAACGACTGAAATTGACGCTAATTTAGAAGGAAAAACAGCTATTACGATACTAGTTGATGATGAAGAGACTTCTTTTGTAATGGATCAGAAAAAGACTATTCTTGATGCAGCTTTAGAAGAAGATATTGATGCTCCGTATTCTTGTCAAGGAGGTGTTTGTAGTTCTTGTATTTGCAAAATCACAGAAGGTAGTGCTGTTATGGAAAAAAATAGCATTCTTACTGATGGAGAACTTGCCGAAGGCTTAGTACTGGCTTGCCAAGCACATCCTACCTCATCGACCATAAAGGTGGATTTTGATGATGTTTAGGTTAGTGAAATAGAAAAAATAATATTCCTTTTCAAAAAATGGATTCCAGCCTACGCTGGAATGACAAAGTAATTTCTAGAAAAAATTAAAGTTTATTTATGGCTTCGATAACAGTTTCGGGTTTGATTGTATACATTACCTTTTCGTATCCTTCGGGAACCTTGTTTCCATAAATTGATGTAGGGATTTGGTCATACTTTGCCAGATTAGGCAAAATTGCCCTTTCTAAAGGTTGCTCAAAAGGCATAAAACCAGCAAAAGGATGTGTAACTCCCCAAAGCGTTATTGTAGGCACTCCGTACATCGCTGCTAAATGGGCATTCCCGCTATCCATAGATAACATTGCATCCAGATTTCCTATAAGTTTTAGTTCATCTTCAAAAGAGAGTTTACCAGCAACATTGATTACATTTTTATATTTACTCTCCATATTATTGAGCAAGTCTATTTCTTTTTTTCCACCGCCAAACAGCAATATTTCATAAACATCACCTTGATCTAGTTGTTCAATAACCTCTACCATTAATTCTAATGGATATACTTTACTTTCATACTGGGCAAAAGGTGCAATTCCGAGCCATTTTTTAGTAGAATTCGCAGTTAGTTTAAGAATCTCTGGGGTTAATGTGGTTTTCCCGGGAAACGTATGTCTTTCCAAACTTATTGGGTATCCTAATGCTTCAAAAACATCCGCGTATCGCTGATGTGTTGTTTTTAATTGTTTAAACTCCTTATTTACGGGTCTAGTTAATGCTTTTTTCTCCGCTCTTCCTTTATCAATTTGTACTACTTTAATCCCTCGTAGTGCGAAAAACTTCTTAAGAATATTTGATCGCAATACATTATGTAAATCGGCTACTGCAGTTATGCCGAGTCCTCTTAATTCTTTAGAGAGTTTAGACAACCCAAAAAAACCTTTGTGCTTTCCTTCTACATCTGCATGATATATTTCTAGGTTATCAATCCCAGAAAATATTGGTTCAAAGAATTTTCTGGTAAGCACAGTAATCTTAACATTAGGATATTGCACTCTAAAAGTTCGCAATATGGGAACAGTCATGGCCACATCTCCCATTGCAGACAATCGAATGACCAAAATATGAGCATCAAAGCCCTTAGATAGGGCTTTGTTACTTTTTATTATGTTTTTATTTTTACTCAAAAATATGTTCCTATTTCTCTCCTCGTAAAACTGGATTTAACTCATCATCGTTATACATTTTCATCTGCTTATAGACTTTCATGTATTTATCTCCTTTCTCTATATCCTTTAACAAGGTATCTATTGCAGTAGAAAGATCTACTTGTTGCTCTAGTAATACATTGTACTTCTTTTGGCAAGCAGCTTTGTGGGTGTCTGATGCACCTTCTCTAACTGTTTCTTCGTGCATATGATACACTTTCAGCGCTAAGATTGATAATCGATCTACTCCCCAAGCTGGGCTTTCTGTATTTATTGTTGCATTCTCTTTAGGAATAACATCCTTGTATGTTTCTAAAAAATAGCTATCAATATACTCCACCATATCTGTACGATCTTGATTGGATGCATCAATCTGTCTTTTTAAGGTTAATGCTGCTACTGGATCAATTTGCGGATCACGAATAATGTCTTCATAGTGCCATTGTACCGTGTCAATCCAACACTTACGATATAATAAATGTTCTATCTGCTGTGATTTGCTGTCGTATGGGTTAGAAAAATCCTGATCTACGCGGTCAATCACGTGATACATGTCTATAACTTCTTTAAAAATCTTGTTTGCTTTATCTGTAAACATTGCTTTTATTTTTCTAAGATGTGTAAATATTCTGTTGTCTTTGTCGCTTTATGATTTCTATTTTCGGTTTTATCCGCTTTAAATCTCTGATATGAAGTAGTTACCAAATCATATCTCCCATAACGCTTCATAATTTGCCTTATTTCTTTTTCTGTCATTAAGCCTTCATTATTATAACTAAGAAAAATGTAGTTGAATTTTGAATTTCTGATTAATTCTTCAAAAGTTAATGCTACTTCACCTTTTTTACAATAATTCGATCTTTCATAAGGCCGTAAACCTGTTTTTCCGGCAGGTACAAAGGTATCATATTTTGCAATAGTATTTAGCATATGATAATTGGCTCCGTATTGCCTGGCGTTATATGGTGGGTCGAGATACAAAACATCTCCTTCTATATTGTTAATCAAAACGTTACTATCCTGATTATAGACTTGGTGCTGATTTTCTGTAATTTCGAAATTAGCTGAAATAATCTCTATTTCTTTTTGTGCTGTTTTCTTTAATTCTTTTAGATATGCACCATATACTGAAGCTGTATTAGCAACTTTATCGGCACTTTCTAATAGTGATGCTAATAAAAAATAATACATGTCTTCATTAATTTCTCCAACTTCCTTCCAGTGTGCTATCTGTATTCTCGCCGCATCTATCTTACGACCATTATCATTACTAAAATACAGACGTTCTGATGCTCCGCCATTACAATAGTTCTTATAAACGAACCCTTTTTTTCCTTCTAGTAGATTTAATTCGGTAATATATTCTGAAGCTTCTAAGGGAAGATAGTTTCCAATATAATTTCGATTTAAGGCGTAGCTATAGTACTCTAAATCATTAGATATCACTTGTTTTACGGATGTTTTAAAACTTCTTCCTACAATACCCGTTCCCGCAAAAAGATCACAAAACACTTTGTTTTTTAGTGCGCCACTAACTGTTTCCTGAACAGAAGTTTTGATAAAATCAGAGAGTTTATATTTAGAACCGATATAATTCATTTCTTATACAACCTATATCATTTTATTTTATCGCCCATATTAACCCTGCCTTTGTAATTTTATAAGGTTGTAACTGCAATCTAAATAATTTTGAGTCGTCAAATGTAGCAACATATGTTGAGATAATATCTTTAAGCCAAGAAATTTGTGCTTTTAACTTCCAATGCTCCCCATTATTTGCATATACAACAACAAACATTCTGTTTTCTAGGTGATTTCTCTGTTGTTGACTTTGATTAGTATACAACCAGTTAACAAGCTCATTAGGGTGATTTTGAGCATATTCTAGCGACTTTTTAAAGCCTTTTGGAAAAACACTCGTCTTGTGATCAAATTTCTCCCCAAAAAGAGAAAAATCTACCAGTTTGTTCTTTCTATTTTGGATAGGAATGACTCCGTCTAGATCCGCGAAAATTAATTCTACTGCCAAAGCGCTCCAGTAGTTATACCATCGATTGATTGTGTAGTAAAAGAATTCGTTTTTATTTATTTTAAACTTTGAAGCGACTTCAGAAATTTTTGGCATTAGATCTTCCCATTTTACCGTTGTGTAAATAAAACCACTGTAGTTATCCCAAGCGTCATTTTGAATCCTATACCATACATATTTATATGACAACCTATATTGTAGTTCTGATTCTAACGTTTCTAAATAAGATGTGTTCAAAATAGCAAAAACATAAATGGTAATAAGAGAAACACCCAAAAATTAATTTCTTGCAGAAACTTGCCGTGATCCATTTCTAAATAGGTTGTACCTATAATTGCCAAAGGACATGCTATAAAAACCATTTCTGCGGTATTTTTATTTGGAACGATCATTACAATAGCTATTGCAATCAACAATTGTGAAATAATCAGCTTTAGGAAAGGTTTTGATTTTGTCGGTTTTCTGTTAAATTTTATCAAGTATATCGTGAAGAAAAACAATGTACAAATCGTTAAAACTCCAATAGAAAAAACACCTCCTTTATAAGCATATCCTTCAACAGAGAATGATATTGGTTCTATGTATTCTGTAATCACAAAAAATGAATCATAAAATAGTAAGGTGAAACAATTGGATATCAAGTATACAATCAATAATCCAATTATTGGAATAATCCAGTTTCTATAATTTTTCGGTTCGAAATAAAAAATCCCTAAAAACACAATAGCAATGAAACCAATACTCCAAAAATATGCTATAGAAGCTACCCCAATACATAAAGATGCGTCTAGAATATTAGATTTAATATGCTTACCATTTCTTAAATTCAACACACTTCTCATTCCCAAAACAACAAATAGATTTGATAATAGTAAAGCTGCATTGGTTAGAGAACTAGGTAATATGGTTGTCAGAAAAACAAATAGCATTATTGTATTTGTGCTTTTTTGGGTTAGATCATTCTTCTGGGTTATTAGGTTTACAGCAAGCATTGTCAAACCGTAGGCCATAAATCCGCCAAAAAACATAAGAAGCGTACTGTAATTTAGGGTAAAACCTTTTTTATAATATGCGATTGCATACAACACAAACATATATAAAGCAACGATTATAAAATTAATCGGTTTTGATTTACTAAAAAAGCTTGATAACACTACTATTTTTTATATTTTTGCACCAAACAATATATCATTGTTTTTAATTATAATATAACTAATTTATAAAAAGTTTTCGTTTAACTTTTTGTAATGAAAATGAAGATCATATTATGAAAGATTTTTTTGAAGCTATTGCAGCTCTATTTGTAGATGTACTTTTTGCTCCTATGGACGCTCTAAGATCTTTAGAGTTAGAAAGTTGGGGTGCTGCCAATATTGTTAATTGGTTATTTATGGGTATCGGTTTTGTGGCTTTTTTCTATTGGATGAAGGAGTTGAAAAAATTTAATGATAATAATGAAGAAGATAGAGATCCAAAAGCTCATTCATTTTTGAAGCCCTAGTATTTTCTATCGAAATAAAATATTGAAGAAGTTTTTGTTTCTACATAAAAAAGTCAAGTGATGAAAATTCATCACTTGACTTTTTTATACTATCTATTTAAATAGAAAATACTACAGATCAAAACCGAGATCCTTTCTGTAGTACATTTTATCAAAATGCAACTTCTCTATATTATGATAGGATTTTTTTAGCGCCTCTCTAAAATCATCATCAAAAGAGGTTACTGCAATCACACGCCCCCCATTAGTGACCACTTTATTTTCGTTAAGCTTAGTTCCTGCATGAAAAACTATCGAGTCAGAGATTTCATCAATTCCTGTAATTTCTTTGCCTTTCTCGTATGCTTCAGGATATCCTCCTGAAACCGTCATTACCGTGGTAGCACTTCTAGGATCTATTTCGATCTCTACTTGATCCAAAGTTTGATCAGATACGTGTTTAAATAAAGATACTAAATCAGTTTTCACCCTTGGTAATACCGCTTCCGTTTCTGGATCTCCCATTCGCACATTGTATTCTATCACCTTAGGATCGTTTCCTACTTTAATCAATCCTATAAAAATAAAACCTTTATAATCGATTTTTTCTTTTGTAAGACCTTCTACTGTAGGTTTAATAATTTGTTCTTCAATCTTATTCATAAAAGTTTCATCTGCAAAAGGAACTGGAGATATTGCTCCCATTCCCCCAGTATTCAAACCTTTATCTCCTTCTCCAATACGTTTATAATCTTTGGCTGTTGGCAATGTCACATAGTTTTTACCATCAGTCAGCACAAAAACGCTTAATTCGATTCCATCCAGAAATTCTTCAATAACAACCTTTTCACTTGCAGCGCCAAACTTTTTGTTGGTTAGCATATTTTCAAGCTCTGTTTTGGCTTCTTCAATATCCTGAAGAATAAGCACTCCTTTTCCTGCTGCGAGACCATCTGCTTTTAATACATAAGGGGCACTTAAAGTTTCTAGAAATTGTTTTCCTTCATTAACAGTATTTGCTGTAAAACTTTGGTACGCCGCAGTAGGAATATTATGTCTAATTAAAAATTCCTTAGCGTATTCTTTACTACCTTCTAATCTTGCTCCTTCTTTTGATGGCCCGATAACCGATATACTCTTTAGGTCATTGTCTTCAGCGAAGAAATCGGTTATTCCTTGCACTAAAGGATCCTCAGGACCTACGACAACCATGTCGATCTTTTCGTTTAATACCAGTTCTTTTATAGCCGTAAAATCTGTTACAGATATTGCCAAATTAGTAGCAATATTTGCAGTTCCTGCATTTCCAGGTGCAACAAATAACTTTTCACATAAATTACTTTGAGCAATCTTATATGCGAATGTGTGTTCTCTCCCTCCAGATCCTAATACTAAAATGTTCATTTTTTAATGGTTGTTTAATGGCTAAATATTAAGCATTCAAAAATAGTTCTTTACCTCTTTTCTAACTAATAATTTTCAAGTCTATTTCGCTTAATTTAATATCACTTACTACACGGAAACATTCCGTATGATCCTACTACTTAAAATACTTCTCTTTTTTAGTAATAATGGAATAACAATAGAGAAGAATACAATCCCATTAAATCTAACCAACATAGATTCGAAGATTAGTGATATAAAAAGTATTAAGAAAACTGAAAATTCATTTCTACTTCTTTTCATATGTATTGCCAATAAAATAAAAATGGTAACTAAGACTCCAAATCCAATAACTCCTGTCTGAAGGAATGTTTGAAGAAACTGATTGTGCGCATTATACTTATTTTCATAGTTATAAGTATATCTTAATTCTTTATATTTTTTGATCAAAATATCATTTGCATCTCCGATTCCATATCCTAATAATGGTGCTTCCTTAATTAACTTTATACTGGCGTCCCATGACAGTAACCTTGCTTTTTCTGATGTAGAATTATCATACTCAATAATATTCCCGAAATCTTTGACTTTAGAATAAAAATCAAAAACTCGAGGGTTGTTTAAAAAAACAATTAATCCCAAAAGAAGCATAATAAACATAGTATGCTTTCTGCTCTTATCCTTAATGTTAAATGTTAGTAATATTGACATTATTACTAATATCACATAAGCAGCTATAGATGCTAATAAAAACAAATAAAGAAATAGAAGAACAACGATAAACGTCCTTAGTCTTGTATCCAAACTATTTTTCAGGTAATAGCTTAACACTAATAAAATATAAAGTGAAAGATAACTAGGGTTGATTAGTTTAGAAAACTCATCTCCAACAAAATAGTTCCATCCGTGTGTAAGTATATCTATAAATGCGGTAAGATCATCCATTGAAATTTCAAATGAAAACCCTCCTTTTATAATAGATGCTGAATTGTATATACTTATTGAAAAATTTATGAAAAATGAGATAACCAATCCCAAAAGTAAAAAATCAAATAACTTTCTTACCGTAGATGCGTCTTCTTTAACAAAAAGAAAAATTAACGGAAATAAGAACAACGACAAGGATCGCTGTAAAATGTTTAATCCATCAGAAATATTATCTGTATAGAAAAGACTAAATGACATTATTATAAAATACAGTGGAAATAGTAATATTATTTTGTTATCCAGATCGAACTTTTTTCCTGATTTTAAAATATTTATCAAGCCAAGAATAATGGAAATTGCTAAAAATGGAGTTGGAAGGTTAATTCCTAAAGGCAACAATAAAAAAGCGATATAGAGACTATTCCAGAAAATAGTAAGTACCAAGTTATCGTCGTGTTTATAAAACATTTCGGAAAGCTCGTTTATTTTTTTATTTACTCTCACTTCTTTGAGTCTAATTATGTGATATGAGTGTTATGTTAAAAGTAAATATGTTCTCAAAAGATCAAGCAATCCTGCTTGTAACTTTCTATTTACCTCGTTTTAGAGAGTTATATTTCATTAATATGCTTTTTCTTGTCCTTTTATAAGATTAATTATAGTATCAACTATAATTTTTGAATCCAGTAGTAAAGACCAATTTTCTATATAAAAAATATCATATTTAATACGATTTACAATATCTTCATTATTCTCCACTTCTCCTCTATACCCTTTTACCTGAGCCATTCCTGTTATCCCTGGTTTAACCGAATGGCGGAAAACAAAATTATATTTATCAATTCTTTTTCCGTAATCCTTCGTATATGAAATCATATGTGGCCTAGGCCCCACTACAGACATATCCCCAAAAAGAACATTAAAAAATTGTGGTAGTTCATCTATACTTGTTCGTCTTATAAAACGTCCTATTTTGGTAACTCTGTTATCCTCTTTCTTTACCTGTACAAGATCCGAGAAATTTTCATCTCTCATTGACCTAAATTTATAACAAACAAACTCTTTGTAATTGATTCCATTTCTTCTGTGACTATAAATTAATGGTCCTTTGGATTCTATTTTTATGAGAACATACAATAAGGGTATTAACCAAGAGAGGATTAAAATGATAACTAACAAGGAAAAAACAATATCAAAACCTCTCTTAACTGCTCTATTTGTAGCGCTATTTAATGATACATCTGGAATTGATAATACAGGTAAGTATTCATAATAATCGGTTTTGAGTCGCTTGGAAAAAATACGCTGTGAATTCGGTATAAACTTAAGAACACAGTAATTTTGATCAGCATATTTTACATATTCGTTTACTACTTCATCCGAAATTTCATCAATCGAGCAATATATTTCATCAACATCTTCTCTCTCCAAAAAATCTAAACTATCTTGTATTTTGTTTGTGAGTTCATTTGAGAAAACCTCTAATACCTGATACCCTAGGTCTTTTCTTTTAGCAAAAAAGGTTTTGAGTTGCTGCGCACTTTTATTGTTCCCAATAATAATCACTCTCCTATTATTTCCACCTAAATAAGAACGATATCTTCTAAGTGCATAATATGTAATTACCTTAACAACTCCTACCGAGGAAATAGTAGCCAAAATAAAATAAAACGTATCCTTTACTGAGAAGAAATTTATTTTAAGCAACCCAAAATAAGCATATAGAAGAATAATGATTAGTAATCCTTGCCGAATTAATAAGGAAACAATCGTAATTATTTTAGTAAATCGATATACTCCATAAAAACTCAATAAATATGAAGAAACCAACCAAACAACTGACAAAAATAAATAAACCTGATTTGAAACTATATTATTAAGAAAGTAGTAAGAGGAAGCTAATAGTATTATGAGATCAATTACTATAAGTATTGGTCTAATTAAAAATGAATATCCTCCTCTTTTATGGTGCATCCTACATCAAGAATAAGATGAAAAATCCTTATGTTCACTTCTATATAATTCTTCTTGAGAAAGACCTTTAAAATATTCTAAAGTACGTCTCATTCCTTCGGATCTTTCAATTTCTGGTTCCCATTTCAAAATTTCTTTAGCCCTTGTAATATCAGGCTGCCTTTGCAAAGGATCATTAACAGGAAGTGGCTTATAAATTACTTTTTGATCAGTTCCAGTTAATTTTATAATCTCTTCAGCAAAGTCTTTAATTGTAATTTCGTTAGGGTTACCAACATTCACAGGATACACATAATCACTAAACAATAATCTATAAATCCCTTCGATTAAATCATCTACATAACAAAAAGAACGAGTCTGTAAACCTTCTCCAAAAACAGTAAGATCCTCTCCTCGTAATGCTTGTCCTATAAAAGCAGGAACTACCCTTCCATCATTCAACCTCATTCGTGGACCATATGTATTAAAAATACGAACAATTCTAGTCTCCACTTTATGATACGTATGATACGCCATCGTTATAGATTCTTGAAATCGCTTTGCTTCATCATAAACTCCACGAGGTCCAATAGTATTTACATTACCGTAATAATCCTCTGTTTGAGGATGCACTAATGGATCGCCATATACTTCACTAGTAGAAGCGATTAGTATTCTTGATCCCTTCTCTTTTGCTAAACCTAAAAGATTATGCGTTCCCAAAGATCCAACCTTTAATGTCTGAATTGGAATTTTAAGATAATCAATTGGACTAGCTGGAGAGGCAAAATGTAATATATAATCTAAATTACCTGGGACATGAACAAATTTTGAAACATCATGATTGTAAAACTCAAAGTTTTTTAATTTAAATAGATGTTCAATATTTTTTAAGTCACCAGTGATTAGGTTATCCATTCCGATAACGTGATACCCTTCTTTAATAAACCGATCACAAAGATGTGACCCTAAAAAACCCGCTGCTCCTGTAATTAGAACTTTCTTCATTTTATAATTTTATGTTCTTTCTTCCAATCGAAAAATATGAGATCTTTTCCTTTTCCATATCTTTTAAATCATATAAATTTCTTCCATCAAAAATAACTGGATTTGTAAGATCATTCTTTATTTTTTTGAAATCTGGTGTCCTAAAAATACTCCATTCGGTACAGATAACTAAAGCGTCTGAACCATCCAAAACTTCATACATCGAATTACAAAAAGTAATTTTACTTTCATACTTCCTAGAAACATTCTCCATTGCCTCCGGATCAAAAGCTTTTATCTTAGCTCCTCTGCTTAGTAAACTATCAATTATATCTAACGCAGGCGCTTCTCTAATATCATCTGTTTCTGGTTTAAAAGCAAGTCCCCATATCGCAAAAGTCCTTCCTGTAAGATTATTATCAAAGTAATCGACAATTTTAGGAACTAAAACTACCTTTTGATTTTTGTTTACTTCTATTACTGATTCTAAAATCTTAAAATCATAATGATCGTCCTTCCCAGATTTATGTAAGGCCTTCACATCTTTAGGAAAACACGAGCCTCCATAACCAATGCCAGGAAACAAAAAACGTTTCCCTATCCTAGAATCTGTACCCATTCCTCTTCTTACCTTATCCACATCTGCTCCAACCTTTTCGCAATAATTAGCGATTTCATTCATAAAGGTAATCTTCGTAGCTAAAAACGAATTCGCCGCATATTTTGTTAATTCAGCTGATTTTTCGTCCATTATAATGATCGGATTCCCAGATCTAACATATGGCTTGTATAACTTTTCCATAAGTTCAGTAGCTCTCTCTGAAGAAGAACCTATTACAATTCGCTCTGGTTTTAGAAAATCATCTACAGCAAATCCTTCTCTTAAAAACTCCGGATTGGATACTACATCAAAACTACACTTGGCATTCTTTGAAATGGCTGCATACACCTTTTCAGCTGTACCTACAGGAACAGTGCTTTTATCAACAATAACCTTATAATCAGAAATAATTTTACCTATTTCATCAGAAACCCCTAAAACATAAGACAAATCAGCAGATCCATCCTCGTCTTCGGGTGTTGGCAAGGCTAAAAAAATAATTTCTCCATGATTTAAACCATCTTCTAATGAAGTGGTAAATTGTAATCTGTTTGCCTTAATATTTCTCTCAAATAGTACATCTAAATGTGGCTCGTAAATCGGCACTTCACCATCTCGCATTTTTTGAACTTTTTGTTCGTCTATATCAACACAAACAACTTCATTACCTGTCTCTGCTAAACAGGTTCCCGTAACCAAACCAACATAACCTGTACCTATTACTGATATCTTCATTAACTAAATTTGTTTATTCTTCTTGTTTTTTTGAATTAATATGCTTTTTCTTCTCCCTTGAAAATATTCACAACAGTTTGTAAAATTATATTAATATCTAAAATCAATGACCAATTTTCTACATAAAATATATCATATCTTACTCTATTCAACATGTCAGAATCATTAGAGATATTACCTCTATATCCACTTATTTGTGCTAATCCAGTTATACCGGGTTTAACATTGTGGCGTACCATGAATTTGTTTATTTTATCTTTATAATCATCCGTATGACTCATTAATAAAGGTCTAGGACCTACTACCGACATTTCTCCATATAGCACATTAAAAAACTGAGGCAGCTCATCTAAACTAGTTCTTCTAATAAACTTACCAATTCGAGTAACTCTAGCATCATTTTTTGATGCTTGAACTTTATCCGACTCCTTATTAGCTGTCATCGATCTAAATTTATAACACAAAAACAAATTAAAATCAGCTCCATATCTGTATTGTCTAAAAAAAACAGGACCTCGGCTTTCTATTTTAATTAATAAAGCAATAACTGGTATTAGCCAAGATAATATAAAGGTTATTACGGAAATAGAAAAAACGATATCAAAAGTTCTTTTGATTAAGTATTTTATTGGATCATCAAGTGGTATCTTAGATAGCGATAGAATTGGTGTTAAATTATAATAGTCTAATTCCAAATTCTTTGAAAACAACTCTTTATCATCTGCAACGAATTTTATCACTTTCATATTTCGTTGACAAAACTCAGTCAATTCCTTTATTTCATCATTACTAAGTTCTTTCGTTGAACAATATACTTCGTCAATTTTATTGTCTAAAATAAAACTATAACTCTCTTCTATAGTTCCTTTAACTTCCGATTCATCACGATTATCAAAAAAACCTTTAAACTTATAACCATACTCCGGAGAATTATCAAAAAATGAAGCTAGTTTTTTCGTAGACTGATTTAATCCTACAACAACCACATAAACATTATTACTGCCTGTTATAATCCTATATTTCTGAAAAAAAACAAATAAAAAGACTCTCCAAGTAGTAATAACGACAAGTAACGCTAAAAAGAAATTAATAATATTCGCTTTTGGTATAAACCGTTCGCTTATATAATAATAAGTAAAAACTAATAAAGCCAATAATACCGTTTGCCTAAAAAATAAAGATATAATTTTTACAATTTTAGTAAAACGATATATGGCATATATAGAAATTAGAAAGGATAATACTATCCAAAACAAAATTATAAAACCTATATCTAACACACTTTTAGTAAGAAAAAAATATGTCAGGAAAAAAACCATTAATAGGTCAATACCATATAAAAGTGGTCTTATATATTTTGAATACCCACCTTTATTCATAAAAAGTTCTTTCTTGTTTATCTTGAATTATACTATTTTCATTCATGCTATTCTTCCAACGATCATATAGCTTTTCTATTGTTTTTTTAAACTCTTTTTCGAATCGTTCCTTACTAAAAATCTCTGCTTGCTTGCGAATTGTTTTCTTATCAAAAGACTGTTCATGTCTTTCAAAAAATTCAATTGCTCCAAGCAATGAGTCAATAGTCTGATCTTTAAAAAAAACTCCAGTATTCCCTTCTACTAAATTATCTGTTATAAAACAACCCTTAATCGTTTCTAAAACTCCTCCTTTAGCAAAAGCAATAACTGGTACTCCACAAGCCTGAGCCTCTATTGGTGCTATTCCAAAATCTTCCTCTGCAGCAAAAACAAATGCTCTGGCCTTCCTTAGTATTTCAATCATTTCCGCTTTTCCAACATGCCCCATTAACTCAACATTTAAAGTAGCAAGCTTCTTTATTTTTCTAAAATCCGGACCGTCTCCAATTACAATAAGCTTCTTATTTGTTTTAGAAAACGCCTCTACTATCAAATTTATTTTTTTATAAGGTACCATCCTAGAACAAGTAATATAGTAATCTTCCTTCTTATCCGATATTGTAAAAGATTTAGTATCTACAGGAGGATAAATTACTATAGATTCTTTATTATAAATTTTTTTTATTCTTGCAGCGATATAATGAGAAATTGCAATGTAATAATCAGGCCTGTTAGCAGAACTCACATCCCAAATTCTGAGCTTGTGCAGAAAATATTTTGCTATAAAACCTTTTATTCCTTTATTAAGTCCGCTTTCTTTTAAGTACTGAAAATATAAATCCCACGCATAACGAATTGGTGAATAAACATAACTTATATGCAATTGATCTGGTCTTGTTAATGCCCCCTTTGAGATAGCAGATGATGAAGAAATAATCAAATCATATTCATTTAGATCAAATTGTTCAATCGCCAAAGGGAATAGAGGTAAATAAGAACGGTATTTTTTCTTACCAAATGGCAACTTTTCTATAAAAGAAGTATTTGTTTTTTTGCCTTTAAGTACTTTTTCTCTCTGCTCATCAGTTAACGTATCTACCAAAGTAAAATGATCAAAGTCATCCCAAATATTTGTAAAGCTTTCAACACATCTCTCACCACCACTATATTGCGTATACCAATCATGTATTAAAGCTTTTTTCATTTCAAACATTTGTAAAATAATTATGTAATTTAAAGTTTTAATAAAGAGTTGCAAAAAAGTTTATGATTGTTAAGTCAAAAACTTCTTGAAAAGCTCTAAATTAACCAAAAACAAAGTTAAAGCAATTTATCAGTATTAGATGATCTTTTAAAAGAAATGAGATACTATAAGCATTAAATAGCTTACTTACTCATAGTTATACGTCTTATGCATCAAAGAAATTGAAGCAAAAAACTTGTTACATCAAAAAGGTGTTTAAAAAAATATTAGTTCTAAAAAGAAATCAGTTCTAATATACTCTTTAACTAAGAATGAAAAGACTTCCTTAATTATCTTCAATTTTCCGAGTTAAACATTTTTGTTAATGTGTTTTCTAAGCTATAATCCTTTGATAAGTCACCGATAAAACTATGCAACTTAGAAGAATCTCCTTTCAAAATTTCTATTTCATTTTTTCGAATATATTTCGAATTTACTTGAACTTCTATTATATGACCTGATAATTTTTCAAGAAATGAAAGGATTTCTTTTATTTTATTAGTCCTTCCTGTACAAATATTTACTGTTTCTGAAACAATTCCAGATATCAATAAGTTATAATAACATTTTACTATATAGTTAATATCATTAAATTCTCTATAAACATCTAAATTCCCTAGTTCAATAATTGGCTTTCTTTCCTTGAAATGAGATATAATTTTAGGAATTAGAAAATCCCTTGATTGTCCAACACCTGTGTAATTAAAGGGCCTTGTGATAATAATATCGAACTTAGAAAAATATGCCTTAATCATATTTTCCATAACCAGCTTACTGTTTCCATAATGATTGATAGGGTGAGGACATAAATCTTCTGAAAGCGTTTCCCCAATATTACCATAGACCGCAGCGCTACTTACAATGATTGTTTTTTCTGGCTTTATGTCAGATTCTATAATTGCATCCAAAAGGTTTAAGGTACCAAAAACATTTACCTCATACATCTTCACTTTATTACTGGCTTCAACAAACGATATAGCTGCTGCGTGAATAATATAATTTGGCTGTAAACCCTTTATGATTTTTTTAATTTCTCCTTTATTCGTGATATCACATAAAAAATGATTTTTATTTTCAGATTTTTGAAAGGTTGTTCCAAATACTTCCCAACCTTCACTCAGAAAAAAATTCTCTAAATGTACTCCTGTAAAACCTGTAATACCAGTTATAAAAACAATTTTTTCAGAAAGATCCTCCATTAGTATTTCGTTTAATATCACTTTTCACCATCATCTTGGCAAGTTCTTCAAGAGTTGTTTTTGACTCCCATCCTAAATTTTTCTTCGCTTTAGAAGCATCACCAATCAAGAGATCCACTTCCGCCGGCCTATAAAACTTTGGATTTACTTTTACAATTTCACTTTGTGTTTTTAAGTCAACTCCTACTTCATGTTCATTCTTTCCCACCCATTCAATATCAATACCTACGGTTTTAAATGATAACGTAACAAAATCCCGAACTGTGTTTGTCTGATTTGTTGCTAACACATAGGTATCTGCAACTGGTGCTTGTAACATCATATACATCCCTTCAACATATTCTTTTGCGTAACCCCAGTCTCTCTTTGCGTTAAGATTTCCTAATTCTAGTACGTCTTGTTTTTTTAAATGTATTTTTGCTACTGCATCTGTGATTTTTCTAGTCACAAATTCTTTACCCCTTAGTGGGGATTCGTGATTAAATAAAATCCCACTAGTTGCAAACAAATCATACGATTCTTGATAGTTCAATGTAGCCCAATGGGCGAAAACTTTTGCAACACCGTAGGGGCTTCTAGGGTGAAATGGAGTTTCTTCGTTTTGAGGAATTCTAGTAACTTTCCCAAACATTTCTGAAGTTGATGCCTGATAAAATTTAATTTTTGGATTTATTGTTCGAATTGCTTCTAATAAATTCATTACTCCAATCCCTGTAATATTAGCAGTTGCTATTGGTTGTGTAAAAGAGACACCCACAAAACTTTGAGCAGCTAAATTGTAAATCTCATCGGGCTCTACTTTCGCAATTATTCTATATGCACTAGACAAATCGATCAAATCATATTCTAGTAAATGAAGGTTTGGGTGATTTTCTATTCCTAATTCTTCTATTCTCCAAAAATTAGTAGAGCTTGTTCTTCGATAGGTCCCATAGACTTCATAATCTTTTGACAAAAGTAACTCGGCCAAATATGCTGCATCTTGGCCCGTAATACCTGTGATTATTGCTTTTTTCATTTTAATTTTTTCAAGTTTGTATATAATAAACCACAACTATCCTAAAGTTTATGTTTTTGAGTAAACCGAAAACAGAATTTTCTAGTTTGGAAAGAAATTATAATTTAGTTAAACTTTTCCTATGGACTAAAAGTAAAGATTAGCCCTTACTTAGACAAATTATAGATTTAATTATTATTAAGGTCTTTTTTTATAAAATTATATCATATTATTGGTGTTAATCTTTGGAAGATTTAACAAAAGTAAAATCCATATTGTCTTAGTTAACTTTTTTATTGATATTATTTTTAATTATCAAAATAAAATCTTCTGCTGATCTATTCCAATTATATTTTTTCACATTTAAAAAACCTTTTGATATTAACGCATTTCTCTTTTTTTGATTAGTTAAAACATCATATATTTTATTTTTTATATCCGAAACACTTCGGGGGTCACAATACTCCACAGAATCCTGATAAACCTCAGGCAAGGATGTTACGTTAGAAATCAAACATGCAGTACCGCATTTTTGAGCTTCTAAAGGAGGAATACCAAAGCCTTCAAATAACGATGGATACATAAAAAGTTCTGCTTTATTATATAGTTCAACTAATTCTTCATCTTCAATATATCCCGTAAACTTTATTTTTTCTTTTTTAATTGGTTCCGGAATCTCTAAATCTGAAAAAACCGTTCCTCGGGCTCCAACTATTACTAACTTATGTGGAATATTTAATTGATCAAAAGCTTCAATTACACGTGTCATATTTTTTCTTGGATCTAAAGAAGAAACCATTAAAATCATAGCTTCTTTATTCATCTGTTTTTTCACAAATACTGATGAAGGTGCAGCATAAACAACATTAATTTTTTCCGAAGGAAGGTTATATGTAGTAATTAAATCATTTTTCACATAATTACTGTCTGTAATTATGTGTTTTGAGTTGTTCAGACTCATAGGTATAAACCAATTATAAATCAATTGAAAACTTTTGGAAAACCATTCTGGATGATGTTTAAATGCTAGATCATAAACCATCATTATCTTATTCTTATACCATATCGGCCCTATTCCAACAAAGTTTATAAGTAAAGGATTTCCTTTTTTTTTCAAAAACATAGGTAAATCAATCTGCTCCCATAACTGACCTTCTAATTTTCCTACGGCAATACTATCAAACTCTTTAAAAAGAGGGTTTAATTTAGCTTTTTTAGGAGCGATGAATGTTATTTTTCTTTCTAAGATTTCTTTTGGTAATAATTTACATATTTCAATTGCGTACCTCTGAACACCTGTCACTTTTTGCGTTAAAAACCTAGCATTGACATAAATCATATTTTTACTTTATTTTTAGAAGACAACAAGATAAGTGAAACAAATAACCCAAAGAATAGAACTCCATCCGAACGAGAAATTATGTTTTCGGTTAGCATAACAATACATATGACCGCCAAAGCATAAAATAATAGGGTATTTCCTAGTATTATCATTTTTCTAAAGGAATAAAATAGAAAACAACAAAAAGAAAACAATGCTAAAACTCCTGAGCTAATTAAAAAAAATAAATATTGATTATGTGAATTATAGGATTGCCATTTATAAACCTTAGCTCCTATTTTTTCATCATAGCAAGCAGATAACTCGGCTTGCATATCTCCAATACCTGTTCCAAACAACCAGTTTTCTTTAACTAATATTCCATCACAATAATATATTCCACTTCTAACATTGGTAGAATTAAAATTATAAATATCATTTCCTTTCGTTGGTAAGGTAAATACATTGTCAACGATCTCAGATACTTTAGTATTGATAGGTTTTATAAAAGTATTTAAAGAAAATAATGTTATTATTGAAAATAATATTATGCATGAAAAAGTTCTTATCGAAACTCCCTTGAACAATATCCAAGTTAAAATAATTGCAACAATAGATGCTAGTATAGGCATTCTTGCAGAGATTACAAACATCCAAAAAATTAACATCCCAACCACTAAGATCGCAGGTATCTTATATTTTAATTGTCTCCAATCAGATTTGAGTTTAGAAATAAGCCAAAAAACAACAAAAGATATCCACAACCCTTGATATGTGGGGTGTGAATCAACCAGTTTCAAAATAAAGTTTCTCAACCTTCTTATTTTTATTTGTTGAATCTGATCCTGACTTATTGAACTTAAATGATGTAAATTATTTCTTTTGATTTCAGAGATACTAAGATCATTAGTTATGATATCAAAATTAAAGAGTAGAAGTAGCATTTGATATAAAACAAAAATTATCACTGAGCAACAAAAAAAACTGATAATCCAATCAATTCGTTTCTTTGTGAATGTCCGTTTGTTCAAATAAAATATTTTGGGCAATAAGACCATAGGCACCATTACAGTTAATCTATTGATACCAGTAGAAATATTCTCAGAATAAGACAAACTAAAAATCAACAATACAAATGATGTTGTTAAAAAAACTATTATTAATTTATTGTATTTATCGAACTTAACTTGAAAACCACGATTTTTAAAAAATGTCACAATTCCAAAAAAAGTCCAAACAACAATCATTATCGTTCTAAAACCGAAAGTTAATATAGGAAATACAGATAATAGATAAGAACATATTATGAATACGTTATTCAAATGGAATTCTGAATCTAATCCTAATAAATATTTGTACTTATTTAGCTTCATAATTTTTATTATCCATCCAATATCTAAAAACTAAACCTAAACAGATACTCATTACTGGTAATTCGATAATATTTGTAGTAATACCATAAACAAACACATATATCGAAAGTATATAAAATAGTTTGTCTACAGGTATATTCGTAATCTGCTTTTTGTAAATACCTCTCATTAAAAAAGCATAAATTATGAAAGCTCCAAGACCAAAAATCGCAACTAAATATACAAACAAGTTATCTGCTGGATTAGATTTTTCTGATTCAAAAATATTTTGAGGTACTCCAATACCACCTATTCCTCTACCAGTAATAAGGTTACCAGATTCCAAAATCAACTTATAAGCATCAGGCCAAACATCTTGAAGTCTCATTTCAAAAGATCTCAAAAAATTAACACTTGCTATATCATCTATAGAAAATGTCCAAGAAAGTAATGGCAGCACAAAATTAATCAGTAATATAACAATCAATCCAATTTTTTTTGATCCAAGTGAAATATGCTCCCAAAATACTATCAATAAAGAAATGATCAAATATGTAAGTATAATTCCTTTGGTATCTGTAAAATAAATTGCTGCTCCTACCAGTATCCAAACAACAGTAATTCTAGATTTTTTTAATACATATATAATTGCTAGAAAAAGAACATATCCAGCTGTCTCGAAAGAAGATCGTCCTAATCCTGAAAGCCTTCTTTTACCCAACGTTGTCCAAAGTCGATTCCCTTCAATTTCTTTTCCATAAACCTCATAATGAAAGCCTTCCCAGGGAAAAACATAAACTATATTTACTAATACACCAATAATTCCAATAATCAATATAACGGTATAAAAGTGTTTATCACTTAATATTCTCTCAAAAAAGGAATACATAACAAAACCATAAAATAAGGGGACCAAAATATAAATCCCCATAAATACCTGAAGAATTGTATTTGTATAAATAACACCACAAATTAATGCCAGTAGGAGCATCCATAAAATAATAAAGAATGTTCTTTTAATTTTAACTTGAGTCAAAAAAGAAATAAAATGAATACTAATCACAAGCACCATCAAAAGTTGAGGTACATAAACTATAGGAAAAAATGGAGTGTCTAAAAGATAATATCTAAAAACTGAATTAAAGACACCCATAAAGAGCACCAAGTAAAAAGTAAAACCTTCTAGATTAAAACTAACCTTCACTAATCTATCATCTTTTTATTTAATATAGATCGCAATATACGCTAAGAATAAATATGTTTTTTTAAATCATTAATATAAAAAGTAAAAGAATAACCCGTTATTTAATTTTATAGAAGTTATGATAATGTTTAATTACATTTTCTAAAGAAAACCTTTCAATCAAATTGATATCAAAATTAAACAAGTTTAATTTTTTTGGATTAATTATAATCAATTCTAATAGTTTTCTTGGTTCTTCACTTAATGGATTAAACAAGAATTCTTCATTACCTTCTAATATCTCTTTTATTCCTCCTCTTTTACTTCCTAATACAACTACTTTACGTAATAGTCCCTCAACAACAACTCTTCCGAATGGTTCTTCCCATATAGAAGGAACAATTAATACATTTATTTTTTTAAAAAAAACATCTTGATCTATATATCCTAGAAACTCTACTCTATCTTTAGGAAAAAATGATAATAAATATTCCTGATAATATGGTTCTATTCTTCCAGCCACATAAAGTTTCCAATTATTATAATTAGAAAATTCAACAAGGCTTTTCATCAAAACTTCAATACCTTTTGATTGATTGATTTGTCCTATAAATCCAAAATTCAAAAAACTATTTTCATCAAAATTTGTTCTTTTAAATGATTTTTTTTCAATGTTAAATCCATTATAAACTACTTTTTTTAAAGCATTCTTAAAATAGCCTTGATCTATGTGACTCTGCAAAATTGAATTACTAATTCCTGTTACTATATCAATTTTTTGAGAAACATTTTTCTTCTTTTTTGATAAAAGTTTACACTCCAAACATTGCGTAGAGCATGCACTCCCTTTTTTAAATTTATTAGTTTTAGGGCATTGTAAATAATAATCTCTTAAAGTATGTACGACCTTAATACCCCTCTCTTTTGCTACGTCCCAAATCGCAACAGAAAATCCCGTCAAATTATTTGTATGTATAATAGTGGGGTTAAACACATTAATGATTTCATGTATCCTTTTATTGTACTTACTATTATATACGTCACTAATATGCCATTTTAACTTATCGATTTTAGAACGCTCTATCTGATCAAATGGCCAGAATGTATTTTCTAATGTAAGGCGATATATTGGAACATTATTACTTACCAGATCCTCATTACGCTCTCCAAGTGTCAAGACAGCTACTTCAATTCCCTTTTTTTGTAAACCCTCAGCTATTGATTGAACGGAAATTTCCGCGCCTCCAATTTTATGCGGGTAGTAAAGTGTATTTACGATTAGTATCTTCAATAGAAATATATTTTGAAAATCCTTTTTTTAAGATCATTTTTAATATCAAGTCAAGTACAAAATGAAATCAGATTTTTTTATTGTAAATTTTAAAATAAAAAAAAGACCAAAAGGTCATCTTTTTAAACCAACTATAACCAATATTATTAATTTTTGTACAATAGATCAGATATAATAAACATCCAAAAAACTCAGTAATAATATAGCACAGGTAGGAGATATTTATAAAATAGTTATTAAAAAATTAGTAAATACTCTCTGCATTCCTCGATTTACGAACTATAATTACTTAGCTCCAATTTTTCGAATTGCAAAACTAGGCATATTGGTCAATTCGGTAGTAATATATATTATTTCCCAATTATATTTCAAACAAAATTCATGAACCGCTTCTATAACACCATACCTAATCATTCCATTCCAATTCCCTAAAATATAATCATGCCCAGAAATTATTCCATTGTCCTTTACTTTTGTTCTATACAACTCGAGTTCATCCCTTGTTACATCATATGAATGTGCGGTATCTATATATATCCAGTCAAAATAATTCTCTTTAAAACTATCTGCAACTTCAGTAGATAAGCCTAAATTTATTTCAACTAAACCTTCATTAATTTCTTTTTCAAATCTTTGTTCTACTTTATTTCTCTTAGTTTGATTATATCGTTTGCTACCCCAAAAATCTATGAGATGTAATTTTTTTGGTTTGCTTATGTTTAATATTAGATTCGAAAAACCTCCTTCATCAACTCCAAGTTCTGCTACAACACCATTTTCCGGAATTCTTTTCAAAAGTTCTTCACGATTTTCAAGAAGTTTAGCATTAGCAAGATGTTTTGAACCTAAATCCGTTTTTGGAATATTTCTAGACATTCTTCGCATTGCTTTTGATGCTATCGGCAGAAACATCTTTTCATAGATTAATCTTAATATTGGTTTGAAAATATTTTTCATTAAAATGAATTAAGTTTTTAAGTCCGTAAATTTATTAAATATATTCCTTGTTTTAATTTTCTTTGGACATAATTAAACAATACATTTAATTGATGTAAATCAAGGTATAAATTTGTACCAAGATTAAGCTGATACTTCTATAGATTGTATTTTCAAAATGTTCTTTATCAAGACCTATTGGGTTCTAAGAATACTGATAAGATATCATTTAAAATAACCTCTAATTTCTTTTATCCTGAAATTAGGGATCAAAGATTTTACATATTCTTGCAAAGAAGTATTTGTGAGTTTATATACCAGAAAATACCAGCTTGGTATAAATAAGACTATCATGGACAATGTAATTAATATTGTTACTGTCTCTAATGAAAACTGAACACCTATAAAGATTATCAAAGGCATAATTAAGAAGTTTGCCAAATTCCAATAAAAACCTATATCTGTTCTTCCCGTTGCTATCAGAAGGCTTCCAACAGGATTACCAAATGCACGGAAAATCATATAAACAGAAAGCACCCGAACCAAATAAATGATATTCTCGTAATCTTCTCCATATAAAATAGCTACTGCGATAGGTGCAAAAATTAATAAACAGGCATAAATAGGAACATTAATAGTTGATACTATATTTAAAAGTTTTAGATAACTCGTTTTTAGGACTTTTACATCGTTTTGCATTTTTGCTAGAATTGGACTAGCTACTTTGGTGAAAATAGGATTAAGTACTTGTGCCGGTCTATAAACCAATTGTTTTGCCAAACTATATCCTCCAAGTAATTCAGAACCAAAAAACTTCCCTATTATCAAAATATCTAAATCTCGGTTAAAATAATTTATAATTTGTCCTCCTACTTCGAATAAACCTATTTTTAAAAATGGTTTGGTTTCTAAAAAAACAAAGTGTAATAATAATCCATAATTTCTTAATCCAATAATTAAAAACAGCATATTAATTAAAAAATATTGAAATAACGAAGATAAAATAAGCGCATAGATTCCATAATTATGCCAAGCCAAAATCACAGCAATAATTAGGGATAAAACTGCAGAAACAATTTCAATCAATGCAATACTTTTAAACCGAAATTCTTTTTCAAGAATTGTTTTAAATTGTTTTCCAAGGCTAGATAATATAAGACTAATCCCCATTAATCTTACCAAACCTACTAATTCTGGGTTGTTATAAAAACTTCCGATAAAAGGACTTATTAAATAAATAGTAATGAAAAGAAACATACTAAAAACAATATTTATCCAATACAGACTTGAGTATTCTTTTTTCTTTATGTCTTGTTTATAAAGTATTGCAGAAGACAATCCCATATCCATAAACAAGTTCAAAAATCCCATTACGAACATTATTAAAGCCATCAATCCAAAATCTTCTTTTTCCAAAAAACGCGCAAGAATAGATATTTTAAGTAATGAACATAGTGCAAGTGTTAGAGAATTTAACGTTGTCCACTTTACACCAGAAACTGCTTGTTCTTTTAAGTTCATGTAAGAATAGTATTAATCTGCTCTTTTAATTCTTTTTGTAGCGTCTCAATTCCAATTTCATTCGATAAAATCATCCGATTAGTAGATACCTCATCTGGTGTCAATTTATTGAATACTGTTTTATTCTCTGGAATTAAATCCTTAGGAATAGAAAAAACATGAATTCCGATGCGCTTAAGATAATTATAAAATGAATTTTGCTCATCCAAAAAAACTTTTGCTCCCATCCATAGCATTGCTAGAATATTACCTACTGCTTGTTGTCGGTAATGGTTCATGATAACAAAACCACATTTTCGAACTAATTTATTGTAATCTTCTAAAGGCATAAAATCTAGTAATGCTTCAAAATTATCTTTGAATTGAGCTTTTCCTAAATTCGCAATTTTTTTTCCATACTCCTTATTCCCATAATTAAGAGGAGCAATTATCTTATGATCAGTAATATCTAATTTTGATAAGTATTCAAATGATTCTATATGGTTATTTGTTATTGACGCCGAGTTGCCTAACAAAATATGCTCTCCTTTTACAAGAATATCTTTATTTTCTTTAAAAATAAATTCCAGAGGATAATAGGTCATCTTTATATGATTTGTATTTTTATGAATGACATTACTCTTTTTTAAAAAATCAAAATCTTCTTTATGTAAAATCCCAATATTATCTACTTTCTTAGCTGCTTTTAAAATTAAATTTTCTGGAAGTATACTATTCTTAAAAATGGAATAATAAATTGGCCTAAAATTATTTTTAATTCGATCCTTAAAAGAAACTTTTAAGAATTTTTTTTGTGATTCTTTACCTATAACTAAATCTTTAAAAGCCTTAGGATTATCATAGATCTCTCCTCCCCAAAAAAGCCAAAGAAATTTAATCGAATTTCCAAGGTTTACTATAACTTTACTTTGAAAAAAATTGAGACCGTGCATTACTACCAGATCATATTTTTTAACTTTTAATATAAAGTTTGAGAAATTAAGTTGCCACAACTTAACAATTTCAACATTTTCGGAAGGTTCTACATAGTTCGATTCCTTTGCTCTATCACCCAAAAATATAATAAAACTATTTTGACCAGGAAATACTTTTTCAAATTGCCAATTTGCACTTTTTATAAATTTTTCATCTGGTGCAATATGAAGGATTTTATATTCTGTTTTCATAAAACGTAACTACCTCATTTATAATTGTTTTTATCTCCGAACTTTTTAATTCATAAAACATTGGTAATCGTACTAGACAATCTGTATAATGATCGGACCTTGGTAGTTCATAACTTTCTGTATTATTTTTCAAATAATATGGACTTTTATGAAGACTTAAATAATGAAAAACACTATGTATCCCTTTATTTTTTAAATATTTTATCAGTGAATTTCTTTCCTCTTCGGAACGCGCAACTACATAAAACATGTGCGCATTATTTGTTGCAAAAAAAGGAATAATAGGTAATCTTATTTTGTCTTTTAAAATAGATAAACCTTCATAATACTGTTTCCAGTTTTCTATTCTTTTTTCTTGAATAGCATTTAAGTTTTCTAACTGAGCAAACAGGAAAGCAGCAATAGTTTCTGATGGTAAAAAAGAAGACCCTGTATCTACCCATCCATATTTATCAACTTCTCCTTTAAAAAACGCAGATCTATTCGTTCCTTTTTCCCAAATAATCTCTGCTCGATCAATAAATTTTTCATTGTTAATAGCCAACATCCCACCTTCTCCAGAAATAACATTTTTGGTTTCATGAAAAGAAAAAGTGCCCAAATCACCTATACTGCCAAGAGGTTTTCCTTTGTAAAAAGAATCTATTGCTTGAGCTGCGTCTTCAACAACATAAATATTGTTCTTTTTTGCAACATCTAATATAATATCCATATCACAGGCTATTCCAGCATAATGAACTACAACGATTGCTTTAGTTCTTGTAGTAATAAGACTTTCAATTGTGTTTTCATCAATGCCTGGATGATCTTTTCTACTATCTGCAAATATTATTTTGGCTCCCTGTCGCGCAAAAGCAAGCGCAGAGGAGACAAATGTATAGGATGGCACAATTACTTCGTCTCCTTGCTCGATATTAAGCAGAATTGCCGCCATCTCTAACGCATCTGTACAGGAGGTAGTTAGTAATGTTTTCTTAAATCCGTAGCGATTTTCAAAAAAAAATTGACATTTTTTTGTAAAAACCCCATTACCAGAGATTTTACCTAAACTGATAGCATCCTCTATATATTTAGTTTCTTTTCCTGTAAGAAAAGGTCTATTAAATGGTATTTTCATACGAACCTCACTCTAAATTTTTAATGGAAAAACATCCTCCTTAGAATTGTCATAATAAGCCTTATTTATTTGTATTAGTCCTACACCACAAACAAATACAGGATTATTATTTTTATAAAAAATTAATTTTCCGGGAGTTCGGTTTTCGATTTCCACATCTTGAATGATTGCAACCTATCTCTGCAATTACTTTTGGTTTTTTATACTCCATATTTATAATATTTAACCTGTTTATTCCAATAGGTCAATAATTATTTGTCATTCTCTATGCTTAAAACAATATAGAAAATAGCTGTTAAATAAAGACAGCAAAAATACTTAAAATATCTTAAGATCTCTTTTGAATGAATATTTACTAAAGTAGCTTATGTTCAAGAATTGAGCTAATAGATTGGTTATTTTTATAGTTATGAGAAAAAATGATTATTAGATTTACTTTTGAAGAGAATCAAAAAAGAAATTAATATGCCTTTTCTTCACCTTTTATAGCATTCAGTATTGTTAAAAATATGATTTTAATATCTAAAAGAAGAGACCAATTTTCTATGTAAAAAATATCATATTTTACTCGATTTACTATGTCTTTATCCGTTTCAATTTCTCCTCTAAAGCCACTAACTTGAGCTAGTCCAGATATCCCAGGTTTTACAAAATGACGCACCATGAATTTATCTACCTTACGTGCAAAATCCTCGTTATGCTTTACCATATGTGGCCTGGGGCCTACAACAGACATATCGCCTTTTAGCACATTTATAAATTGTGGTAATTCATCTATACTAGTTTTCCTTATAAATTTCCCAATCTTAGTGACTCTATCATCCCCTTTTATCGTTTGATTGCCAGTAGTATTAGGAATCATTGACCTATATTTATAGCAATAAAACTCTCCATAATCTATACCATTTCTTCTTTGCATAAAGAACACTGGACCTTTAGATTCTAATTGCATTAAAAAGAACAATAATGGTGTTAGCCATGAAAGTATAAAAACCATAACTGCTAATGCTAATACAATATCGAAACTTCTCTTAACAAATTTATTTATTGGATCATCCAATGGTATCTCTCTAAAAGATAGCACTGGAACATACCCATAATAATTAAAAACTAACTTTTTTGTAAAAATATCCTTATTGTCGGGAATAAACTTGAGCACTTTTAGATTATTATCAGTAAAATTTACAACATCCCGAAGTTGTTTGTTCGATAATTCTGCAATTGAACAATAAATTTCATCTATTTCATTTTCTACTATATAATCAAAACATTTTTGAATTTCAAAATTATCATTTCGAACACAAAACTTTTTTTGAAACTTATATCCAAACTCTTGTCTATTCTCAAATATCTTAATTAAATGATTTGTTTTTTTATTATCTCCTATGACTACTACACTTCTAAAATTACCGCCGAAGTTCTTTCTATATTTATTTAATAGAAATAGAAGCAAATATTTGAAAAAAGTTATGACAAGAAAAGAAAAAGAGAAGTATTTCGCTAATCCTAACCTACTAATATCTGGCTGCTTAAAAAAACCAATAAAAGCATATATCACTAATGCAAAAAGCAGAAACTGTCGAATAACAGATGTTAAAGTCTGAGTTACTTTCTCAAATCGTTTTGTATCATAAAACCTAGTAACAAATGACACTAGTATCCAACTTAATGAAATGTAAATAGGAAATAATAATGTTGGATTGGATTTAATATTCAGCAAAAAAATAAGAATATTCAGTATACTTAAATCCACCAATAAAAATATTGGTTTAATAAAAATTGAATAGCCTCTTTTTTTTGATGTCATTAGTCTAATTAGAAGTGTGAAATATCTTTGATTATTTGGATTACTTTGTAAATTTTTCCTTAAACACCAAAAATATGAATTTTGAATTTCCAACAAGATATCTTTTCCACATTCTTTTTGGTTCCTGAACAAACCTATAAAACCACTCTAATCCAATATTTTGCATCCAAACAGGTGCTCTTTTTACTAATCCTGCTACTACATCAAAACTTCCTCCAACTCCCATTGTAAAATTCACCTTTGATAAAACATCTTTATTGTGATACAAAAAATTCTCTTTTGTGGGTGAGCTAATAGCCACAAATAATATATTAGCCTTACTATCAGCTATTTCTTGAGCTATAGAAGTTTCTTCGTTTTTGTCAAAATATCCATTCCTATATCCCGCGATAATATCTGATGAATACTTTTGAGTATAAATTTCCACTACTCTCTTAACTACTTCTTCTTTCGCTCCGAAGAAAAAAACCTTATGGTTATTCTTATACGCTTCTAAAACTAAGTTTTCCATTAAATCGATTCCAGCAACCCTCTCTTTAATTGGTTTTCCTAAAAACTTAGCTGCCCATACTACGGCCTGTCCATCTGCATTGATAATATCTGCTTCATTTACACTTTTACGAAGCTCTAAATCTTTTTGAAGCGCCACAATTTTTCCGGCATTTACAACAGTATGATGTAATTGTTTTTTGTTTTTTATTGTTGTTTTTATAATTTGCAAAGTATCCTTCATAGATAAATTATCTACAAAAGTATTTAGCAAATTAAACCTAAAGAGTTTGTTCATAAATATTTCTTTAAATCAAATTTCATTAACCAGTCTGTTTGATTGTTTTCTAAAAACTAAATAGCTTATAAAAAATGCAAAGAACACTACACCAACCTGTCTGTTCAAAATTGATTCAGTAAACAGGGAAAAGACAAATATCAAAATTATAGAGAAACCTACGACGTCTGTAAATGTATAAAATAACAGCAAAAAAATAAGCATAAGAAAAAAAACACCTCCCAAAAAACCAAATCTTACCATTTCCTCTATATATTGATTATGAGAATTCATTCTTTTTTTGTAGATCATAGTTTTTTTATCTCTAAATATTTGCATCTCATCTACTGCATCTCCAGTACCAACTCCAAAAAATGGATTCTCTTTTATTACTTGGGCTCCTGATTCCCAATTTCTGTATCTTGTCAAATCTCCTTTATTATAAAGATGATTTACTCTATGCACTATATTACTCCTATTCGTTATTTCTAGTTTTTCTATAATTGTTTCAGAAATCCACTTACCATTAATAACAATTAGAAGTAAAGCTAATATAGAAATAACCAGGAAACTCCTTAAGTATATTATCTTTAGATACTTCTTTAATGACAAAATAAAGAAAATCATGGTAATCAGTAAAAAAACACCTACCGACATTTGACTAGAAACTAAAAATAAGTTCAGGACAAGTACGAATATCTTTAATAATTCTAGAACTGTAATCTTATGATCAATCATTACAACCTTAAAGATTAAAACAATTGATATATTAATAATTACACCAAAATATGGAGGATGAATGCCGTAAAACATATATCCCTCATATACAAATCTAATATAAATAGTGTAAAAGGCATCGATACCATATTCGTTTATATAAATATCATATAATGAATTAAAATTTGTAAAAAGGCAAGCTATAGTAACTCCATTTGTAAAATATGTACCAATCTTTTCATAGTTTATTTTTTTATAGTTTATATAAAAAATTATAGGTATTATAAACAAGGGCGCTCTTTTCTTAATTAGAGACAACGCCTCACCCATATTCTCAGTATAAAACAATCCAATTATATGAAATAACAGAAAAACACAATAGCATATGCCTATATACGCCAACATTTTATTTTCTGAAATCAAGCTTATAGCACTTTCTTTATAAACTTTAACTAAACTCAAAGCAAAGACCAATCCAATCAAAATAGAATTAACCGGAGGTGATATCAATAGAGAAATCGGTATTAATGGCAAAAGTATATTTAAAGTTTTATCTAAAGAATTCATAGAATTTTAAATATTGTTTTATCATGTTCTTATTGCTAAACTTTCTTGTAGCATTATCGATTCCTTTATTAGAAAGATCACAAATTAGTGCTCTGTGATTTAATGCATAGTCAATAGTCTGTTGGACAGAGTCATTTTTCTTTATATCAAAAAAGCATTCATTCGGTAAAAAGTCCAGTACCTCTCTCAACGCTAAAATATCATTTGCAATTATTGGAACTCCCATTGAAGCTGCCTCTGCTCCAACCAAACAAAACCCTTCAAAATGAGAAGGGATCACTAATAAATCATACTCATTAATTCGTTCCCAAGGATCGCTTTTGAAACCCAAGAAATTTAAGGAGGTTTTATTATTACTATTTCTTTTTGCATATTCCTTATAATCATCGATTAAGTCTCCATTACCAATTATGTCAAGAGTAAATTTCTTGAATGGTTTAAGATTCATTGATAATACTGCTTCTAATAATTCCCGTAGCCCTTTTTCTTTACTAATCCTTCCAACATATAATAGTTTTGGACTGGTGTAATTAAACTCTCGTCGATATTTGACATCTTTAATCTCAATACCATTATAAATTATAGTACTTTTAATATTATGTTTTTCTAAGTACTTTTTGACAGTAGAAGAAATACTAAAAGAATACTGTGGTTTTAAGAATTTATAGATATAATTTTTGTCAAGATAAGCACTATGGAATGTATGAAGATGAACGTGCTTTTTATTTAAAAAAAACTTAAGAAGTATGTCGTTTCTATTATGAGTATGAACAATGATTTTGGAATATTCTCTTTTGAGTTGAAAAAGAAACTTTATAATCTTAATGAAATTAAATTCTGACCGATCAATGAACTCAACATTATCAATCACTTTGATCATATCACTATAATGGCCGGGTCTTGAAAGTAAAAAAATATCATTAAAGTTGTTATAAATACCATTAATGATATTGTAGACAATCTTTTGACATCCTCCGTAATCCATATGATTAACCACATGAATAATCGCTAATTCCTTTTTCCTGTTATTCATTCTAGATTAATAGTCTTTTCCTTGTTATTCTCCAATATCATTTGCCTAATAATAAAGTAATACACCATATACATAAAAAATTTAAAAATAGGGTATAATAAGAATGATGCCAAAAATAACAACAATGCTCCTTGTATATGAAATTCTTTTCTCCCATTTTTAAAATATAGTACTAACAGATCTAAGAAAAACAAAAGAGTTCCTATAATACCCAATTCAAAAATAAACACGGGCAGTTCACTTCCATCTCTTGATTTTGGGTTTATATTATAAACTAATACACTTAATCTATTTTCTATTGCCTTCGTACCCCATGAACCTAAACCTTCCCCAAAGAGTTTTGTTTCCAGCGGTTTGGAACTCATATATTTATAAACCCTCTTTAATGGTTCTGTTCTTGAATAATAGTTAAAAAGTTCTATTCCTTTTCTGCCTTTTTTAACTTCCGCTCTCTTACTAAGCATTGCATTAAAAACGACTAATCCAATTAATAATAAAAAGGTGGCAATTAAAACATTTTTCTTAAGATATCTATAGCCATATGTTCCTACTAAAATGATTAATGTTCCAAAGGTTCCGTTGAGTAATAATACTAGTAATGTAAAACAAAATAAAATTGTTCTACTTTTTACAAACTTCGGTAAATTTCTACCTATAAGCAGAAAGGTATTAAACGTTATGGCTATAGCGTACCAATTAGGTTCTACAAAGAAACCTCTAAGTCTTAATGCTACCGAACTTGATTCTGAATAATGCTCAACTCCCAAAAAATTTAATTGATATCCAAAAATCAAATATAGCAGAAATTGCAAAAGACCTGTTATAATAAGTATCCATTGAAATCTTATAAATATTTTTAACTCAAAATAATCATAATGTTTTCTGATAAAGAAATAGATATTAAGCGCTAAAAAAAAATAAAAGAAAATAAACAAACTACTGGTCCCTACCTTTATTAGTCCTGCTACCAGGATATAAATAGTAAACAGAATTAACCAAGTATCAATACGAAGCAATGTAATTTTTCTTTGCCATCCTTTTAAAACAAAATGACCTAAATTCAAAATAAAAATCAAAAGTATTCCTAAATGAATTCTTATACCAATATCTAGTTTAAGTAAAGAATCAAACGCAAAACTCAAATAAATTAGTTGAACAATATAGCTATATGTTTTATCCGACAACAGCATTAAACTTCTTTACTGTCTAAATTTTCAATCGCATCTATCAATAATTTTTTAGACTTATTTACAAGTGTATCATATTTCGGGTTTACCTTATTATAATCAATGTCCTTTAAATGTTCCTCTTTAAGATCATCAATTTTATAAATAAACCTATGTTCTAGCCCTAAATTTTCTAACAATGTAAGTTGCCTTCTATTAAGCTCTTTTTTCGTGCTTCTGCTAAATACAGTAAAATTTCTTTTAAAGATAAGTGAGTAGGCATTTCCATGAAAAGAGTTGGTACACACCATTGTTGCTTTAGAGAATACACCAAGCCATTTTGATGGAGATTCATATAGATAGTTCTTTTGAGCATCTTCTATATAATGATGTCCAAGATTAATAAGGGGTAATCCAGTCATCTTTACTACTTTTCTAATATATTCTTTAACTTCTTTACTATTCTCCGTAAGATAAGAAACAAGGTAGGGTTCGTTGGGAACTAATGAGAAGTCTAATATTTCATTATAATTATTTAATAGCAATGTTGGATCTACAACAATACTCGAATCAATCGTATTATTAGAAATCTTGTTAATTTCGTTTTGAGCAAAGTCCTCTCTTACCAAGATTTTATGAAATGAGCTTAAAACCTCTTTTGCTTCAGTATGATTTGCATCGAAACCAGTATTTCCCATACTAGCTGCGTAAGAAATTTTTATGGCCTTCTTTGGTAAGAAATCCAAAAAATAACCTTTATCGATTTTATCTTTTGTCAAATTAGCATTCCAAACTTGATCACTTCCGCAAATAAAATAATCATTACTATTTGCAAATTTCTTTTTTAACTTAAACACACTAAAAAATGTGTTTTTTGATAGTGGTAAAAAATCTCTTCTAAACTTATAAAAACGAATGTTCTTTTTAGCCTTATTTATCGTTTTAAGAAGTCCTTTTGCTGGCCGATAGGTCTGAAACATAAAGTAAGAAGGTCTGTAATCCAAAACTTCGACTTCATAGCCTTCCTGTTTTAAAAATTTTGCTAATGCATATGCTTGCAACACTGCTCCATAGTTAAGCACATGGTGAAATGTAATAGTATGTATGTTTTTCATAATTATCGAGCTTGTGATATATTTACTTTATCCAAATCTAATATAAGTGTTTCCGTTAGAACGCCTGGTCCAGAAAACTTCATTTCAATATGATCTATTTGTGCGGGTTTTAATTTAGACCAACTATTCAACTTACCCATAAAATCATTTTTCATCTTAGTATAGTTCTTAAATTTTCGATATAAATTATCTGATTTCCATTTGTTTTTTTAGTCATTATAAAGAATGATAAAAACTTAATTGACTATTACTACTTCCCTTTCTAATTGGATGCTAAACTTTTTAAAAACTGAAGCATATATCTTTTCTGAAAAATCATAAATTTCGTTGCCTTCGGCGTCTCCGAAATTAACAATTATTAATGTCTGATCTTTATATAAACCAACACTTTTGTCATTTTTTCCTTGCCAACCACATTGCTTAATCAACCATCCAGCAGAAATTTTTACTTGACTTTTATTTAACGGGTAAATTACAGCGTTAGGATAATCCGATTTAATGGATTTAGCTTTTTCTATATCCACTATAGGGTTCTTAAAAAAACTACCTACATTTCCTACAACACTCGGACTAGGGATTTTTGAGTTTCTTTTAGCAATGATTGTTTTTCGAATATTTTTTAAAGAAATAAAACCTAAATTTTCAAAAATACTTCTCAACACTCTATAGTCTATACTAATAGCCCGCTTTTTGAAGTTAATCTTCAATGTTTTTAAAGCCTTTATGAAGTCCTTAAAAATTTGTATTAAATGTTGGAATAATTTAAATACATATATTCCTTTATACGATCTTATTCTCAACTTATACGGAGCAATTTTGGATAACTTAAATACCACGGATGTAATAACCGTTTTTTTAAATGCATCCTTCTTAAAAATACTGTTTCTATAAGAAAACTCGCATTGTTGATTGGTTAATACGACCTCTTCTTTCTTAATAATATCATATGCTTTTACTTGGTGTATTACTTCATTCACTTCCGTTCCATAGGCACCTATATTTTGTACTGGTGCTGCTCCGATATTACCTGGAATCAACGATAAGTTTTCAATACCATAATATTGGTTTTCTACGCAATAAGCCACAAACTTATCCCATTCTAGACCAGCTCCGACCTCTAAATAAACGTTTTCTTTATCTTCATTTATTTTAAGTATATCTTCGTTGATTGAATGAATAATTATGCCTTCAAAATTCTTTCTAAAAAGAACATTACTTCCTCCTCCTAAAATAAATACATCGGTAGATTCATTTATTTTCTCTTTTGAAAAAGAATCTAGTTCTTTTACTTCTTTAAACTCAAAGAAGCTCTTAGATTCAACGTTTACTCCAAACGTATTATACGACTTTAACGAATAATTCTCTCGTAAATTCATTCTACTTCTGATATAATTCTTTTCTTAAAATTTCTCTACTGTCAACAAAAATATAGTATAAACCAAAAACTAAGCTTTTTGTTTGAATCCAAAACAAATATCGATATCTTTTCATAAAAAGATGAACGAAATAGGAGGATAGAAAAAAAGCAGCTATTGATGCCCAAACAGCCCCTATCATTCCTAATTCTACAATCAGCACAAAATTAAGAACAATATTTGCTATACCACCTACAATGCTTTTTATATAAGCAATTTGGTGAATGTTTTCTATTATCATAATTTGACCAGCAACTGCTCCCATAGCCACTAAAGCTCCTTTAAAGGAAAAAATTTTCATTACCTCAATAGCTGGTAGATAATCATCTCCATAAAGAATTTTAATTATGATAGGAGATAGTACTAAAATAAATGTAGATAAAAACAAACTCCCCCATGTCATATAATCTGAAAATCTTTGCCTGAACTTTTTATATGCCTCAAAATTATTTTCCTTCTTTTTAATCAATGTTGGAACAATTGACTCAGATAAAATAATCGGAACAAAACTTATAATACTGGTTATGGAGACGGCTGCGGAGTATTGTCCAACTGCATAATCATCAATAAAAAGGCGCAACATAATTTGATCAACTCTTTGGAATACAATAATTGCAAAACCTGATAACACCAATGGCAAAGAATCTTTGACAAGTTTTATTCTTAACTCTTTATTATATTTCCAGCTGCTTACGGATTTACGCTGACTCTTGTAAAGAAGGATTAATAACAAGGAAAATACAAAAAAATCAATGGTTCTTAAAACAACGAAGTAAATGATTGTAGCTTCTCCATAAATTAACAATAAACCAGTAATCAATACTATTACTGTGGTTGCTACTTCTGCCTTAATGATCATTTTATTACTAAAACCAGCTATGAAATATGCTCTTAAGAAGCGAATTGCCTGAAAAAAGTAACTGATTCCATAGATAAGAATATAGAGTTTTACATTAAAGTCATCTTTAATATTTAAAACCACAATGGATAAAATCAAATACCCAACAGTAGCAAAAAAGAAACAAATGCGAAATGAAGTGCCTAATAATTCATTAGGACTACTTTCTTTTGTAGAAAACTCTCTTATTAATATACTCTGAAGTCTAAATTCTGCTAAGACAGAAAGCAGAGAAACAAAACTTACTACATAACTAATTACACCAAAATCCTCAGGACCTAAATACCTAGCAATAATAATACCTAATAAAGCTAATTTAACTCCTGAAAATAATTTTCCGAGAACTCCCCAAATTAAGTTAAAGACCTTGCTCTTATCAATTTTACTCTTAGTCACTAAAGGTGTTTTTGAGAAATCCTATGTTAAATCCCTATATTTCTTACTATTACTCTTTTACTTAAAACCTTCCTGAATTTATCTCTATCAAATAAGAAAAATTGTAATTCTTTGATTCTTTCAACATCAATATCGTATTCAGTAATAATATATTTGTGCCCTTTAATGTCTTTAAGAACGGGTTTTAAAGGTGTTGAAATATAGTCCTTGTCTTTTAATAAGTCGCCATATTTGTCTTTATTAAGGTACGTATGAATCGCCAAGGAAAACTTATTTATAGTTTCTGGAGTTACCTCATCATTTAATTTGATTACTAACATTCTTTGGTCATCGCTCTTCTTAATAAAAGCTAATGACCTTATAGAAACTCCTGTAATTAAATTTTGATTTACATTTCGAGTATATGGAAATGTCTTAAGTCCTTTCTCCAAATGCTTCTCATAATTTCTTTCTCTCGTATTACAAGAAACGAATACAATCAATGTTAAAAAAACTAAAAATTTATTCATCATTTTTATTTTTTAGAAACTCCACAAAAATCGATTATCCTTTTATCTAGGCTAATCTTAAGATTTAGGAATTCTTTGTGTGCTACAAGAAAAACAATAATATCTGCTTTGTCACAGGCTTCTTTGTAATCAGTGAGCTTAAACACACTATGTGTTTCTATATTAGGCTCAACAATGTAATATTCTTCATTATTGGCGTTTTGTAATACTTTCTGAGCAATATATTTGGCAGGAGATTCCCTCAAATCATCAATATTGGGTTTAAAGGCAAGCCCCATTATAGCGATACTGGGTTTTCTACCATGCTTTAATTGAAATTCGAGTTTTGCATTTTGCACTTTCTCTGCACACCAAAATGATTTATAATTATTTATTTCTCTTGCCTTTCCGATTATTTGAGACTCCATTGGATAATCGGCAACTATAAAATACGGATCAACAGCGATACAATGGCCGCCTACTCCACATCCAGGTTGCAGAATATTAACTCTTGGGTGTTTATTTGCCAAGTCTATCAATTCCCATACATTAATATCTGCTTTATCACAAATTAAAGAAAGTTCATTAGCAAAAGCAATTTGTACATCCCGAGAGGAGTTTTCAACCAACTTACACATTTCAGCAGTACGCGCATTTGTTTTATGTAATTCTCCTTTTATAAATTGACGATAAAAAGAGACAGCTTTTTTAGTAGATTTTTTATCAACACCGCCTATAACTCTATCGTTATGAACTAATTCATACATAACATTCCCCGGTAAAACTCTCTCAGGACAATAAGCAATGTTAAGATTTCCATCCAATTCAGGTCTTACAGAGTAAATTAACTCCATCATTTTTTCTGTTGTTCCTACTGGAGAAGTAGACTCTATAATATATAAATCATCTTCCTTTAATAACGGAATAATGGCCTTCGTTGCTGCTTCCACAAATGAAATATCCGGTTCATTTTTATCTTTGAATGGTGTAGGCACTACAATCAAATACGTATCACCTTGCACTGGTTTTGTATTCGCCCTAAGATATCCATTCTTAACAGCTTCGGAGACAGCTTCATCTAATTCTGGCTCCACAATATGAATTTTGCCCGCATTAATCGTGTCTACAACTTTTTCATTAACATCAACTCCGTGAACATATGTTCTATTTTGCGCGATTAAAGCAGCAGTGGGAAGTCCAATGTACCCCAAACCGACCATTACAACACTTGGCTTATTATTCATTCTTAAAATTTTGAAATATGTTCTACTATTCTTTGACAAGCCTTACCATCTCCATAAGGATTATGCAATCTACTCATACCTTCGTATGATGCTGTGTCAATCAAAAGCTTTTCTGTTTTGGTAATTATTTTATCTTTATCCGTTCCTACTAAAATTACCGTACCCGCGTCCACAGCTTCAGGTCTTTCTGTAGTATCTCTCATTACTAATACAGGTTTCCCTAAACTTGGTGCTTCTTCTTGGACACCGCCGCTATCAGTTATAATTAAATATGATTGATTCATTAACCAAACAAACGCAGGATATGAAAGTGGTGATATTAACTGAATATCATCTACTTCATTCAAAAGTTCATATACTGGTTTTTGTACATTTGGATTCAAGTGGACAGGATAAATGATTTGGGTCTCTGGATTATTAATTGCAATATGCTTTAATGCCTCGCAAATGTTTATAAAGCCCTGACCATGGTTCTCTCGTCTATGCCCAGTGACAAGAATTAATTTCTTATTAGGATCAACAATCTTCTTGAGATTCTCTATTTCTTCATCATTAAAACCTTCAACATTAACTTTGTCTACACTAAACTTAAGTGCGTCAATAACAGTATTTCCCGTAATTAATATAGAATCCTCACGTTTACTTTCGTTTATTAAATTCTGTTTCGAAGTATCTGTAGGAGAAAAGTGAATATCCGAGATAACCCCTGTAACACACCTATTCATTTCTTCAGGAAAAGGAGACTTCATATCAAAGGTTCTTAAACCAGCTTCCACGTGACAAACTTTTGCTCCAGAATAAAATGAGGCTATACTTGATGCCATAGTAGTAGTTGTGTCTCCATGAACATATACAAAATCTGGGCTAAATTCTTCTAATATTGGTTTTAACCCTGTTATAATATCCGCAGTTAAGCCATGTAAATTTTGATTTGGTTTCATTAAATCTAAATCAAAATCCGGCACAATCTCAAAAAAAGATAATACCTGATCTAACATTTCTCTATGTTGCGCTGTAATGCATACCTTTGTTTCAAAAACATCTTTGTGTTTTTGAAATTCTTTTACTAAAGGTGCCATTTTAATAGCTTCTGGTCTTGTTCCAAAAACAATTAGGTTTTTTTTCATCTAGTATTTTGAATATAGTTTTTTCAACGAATCTTTCCAGTCTAAAATCCTTAAACCAAAAGATTCAACACTTTTTATTTTACTTAAAACACTATATTTTGGTCTTTGTGCAAAAGTAGGGTAATTATCTGCTTTTTCAAGCTTTATTGAGTCCAGTTTACCGGAACTTTTTAAAATCTCATATGCAAAATCATACCATGTAGCTTCTCCCTCATTACTGAAATGATAAATCCCATATTTTGAAGAAGTACTTTTTATAATGTTTAGAATGAACTCAGCTAAATCATTCGCATTGGTTGGAGTACCCGTTTCTGATGTTACAATTGTTAATTCCTTCTCATTTTTTGACTTTTTTAGAATGGTTTTAAAAAAATTATTACCAAATTCAGAATATAACCAAGAAGTTCTTACAATGAAATACTTTTTAAGCGTCTTCTGGAGATATTGCTCCCCTACCAATTTAGACTTCCCGTACTCATTCATTGGATTAGGAATATCTTCTTCAGTATATGGAGTTCCTTTTTCTCCATCAAACACATAATCGGTTGAAATATGAATTAAAACTGTTTTATTTAAAAAGCAAACTTCAGCCAAATTCTTTACTCCTACTGCATTCACTAAAAAAGCCCTCTCACTCTCTTTTTCTGATAATTCAACATTAGTATATGCAGCGCAGTTAATTACATAATCGAAAGAATAATTTTTAAAAAAAAGAGCTATATTTTCTTTATCTGTAATGTCTAACTCCTTAAAATTTGTGAAATACAAATCTAAAGTCGGATAATTAATCTCTAATACTTTTATACATTTTCCTAATTGACCATCTCCGCCAGTTATCAGAACTTTTGTGTTATTTTTTTCTTTAAGATTCATCTTAAAAACTCATTCTGCTTAATTTAGACAATTATAATTGGATAAACTTTTAATCGTTACCAATATTATAATTTTTTAAATACTTGTTTAATGATAGAAGTACAAGACTCAGAAAGGTTAACAAAATAAAAATTAATGGAATTAATACTTTCTTCTTTAATAAGAAGTCATTCACAAGAGCTCCCTTATTTGGGAAATCAGAAATCACATTAATAATATTCTCGGAATCCGCTTTTTCCTGATTTAATTTAATAATTTCTGTATTCAGGATTTTAGCCTCATTCAAAAGGGCAATTTCCGAACGATCCAAATTTTGATTTTCTGAACTTAGATTAATACTTGTTCCAGAAGAATTCTCTGGTCTTTTGAGTTCCAACAACTTTAAGCTTTGATAAAATGATGTAAGGGAATCTACGTCAATTAGTTGTTTTCTAATAACAGAATCACTTATTCTTAAATTCAATTCATTCGTTTTTTTCTGAGTTTTAAAATAATCATTATTTTCAATAGAACGAACTATGGCTTTTTGGCATTTTTTAGCTACTTCTGGATTAATCCCCTCTAATTGAATTTTATGAAATCTAGCATTTATGTTATTAAAATTCTTTAAATAATCTTCGTAACTCAAACTCATTCTGGAAATAGAATCTAACTTTGAAACAAAATCACTGAACTGTTTTAATTTTTGGTTATCATCAGAGAAAGCTTCAATTTCAATTTTGGTTATTGTTTCTGCTTCTTTGTCCGATATTTTTAAAGAAGATGCCAAAGTTTGATATGCTCCTTCCTTTGCTAATTCATTATAAAACTCTACGTTATTATATAATTGTTGTGCACTATTAAAATTAGGTTCTACAATCATAGAAGACCTGTAAACCGGTTTAGAAACCGAATCCCAATACCATCCTATTGCTACACCTACTAAACCCGCTATTACGAACTTCAAAAAATTAATTCTAAGGAACTGGAGGAACTGTATGATTAAATGAAATACTCCTTTAAAAATATTTCCAATAAATCGAAATAATTTGTTTAATCCGTCACCTATTAGTTTAAATAATTGACCCAGATCTATTTCCTCAGAAGTGTTTTCTTTATTACTCATAATCAGTTACTGTTGATCTTTTAAAAGTGCCGCAAAGGTACTGTGTTTTCCATAAACAGAAAGAACTTTATATTATTTATTTAATTCACTAAAATTAGACAAAATATTATCTTTCTCTGATAATAAAATTTCTGATGATTTTAGTTTCCAATCGATTTCTAAATCGAAATCATCGTATCTAATTCCAGATTCTGCTTCTTTATGATAGTAATTATCGCATTTATAATTAAAAACAGCTTCATCACTTAATACAATAAATCCATGGGCAAAACCACTAGGAACAAATAACTGGTAATTATTTTGATCATTTAATTCTATTGCAAAATGTTTTCCAAGAGTAGGTGAATCCTGTCTTAGATCTACAGCTACATCTAACACGCTACCCCTTGTTACTCTTACTAGCTTTGCTTGAGCATATTCCCCCTTCTGGAAATGTAATCCTCTTAAAACACCTTTTGTAGAAGTTGACTGGTTGTCTTGAACAAAGTTAATTTTCAATCCGGTTAACTTCTCAAATGTTTTTTGATTAAAGCTTTCGAAAAAAGAACCTCTTTCGTCTTTGAATACTCTTGGTTTCAATATAAAACAGCCTTCGATATTTGTTTTTTCTATTTCCAAACGTGTATCTTTTATTTTATCATGTTTATTCTTTTTATGGATTCCAGCCAAAGTTTATCCTGAGTGACAATCGAAGGGCTGGAATGACATAAAATGAATATTAATCCAATTGTAATAAATATTTTCCATAACCGCTTTTAATTAGAGGTTTTGCTAATTCCTCAAGTTGATTCTTGGTTATAAAACCTTTTTTATATGCTACCTCTTCTATTGCTCCTATTTTTAAGCCTTGACGTTCTTCTATTACCTGAACAAATTGAGATGCCTGCATTAAAGAATTAAATGTTCCGGTGTCTAACCAAGCAGTACCCTTGTCTAATATACTTACTCTTAGTTTTCTTTCTTTAAGATATTCATTGTTTATATCAGTGATCTCTAATTCTCCTCTTTCACTTGGTTTGATATTTTTAGCAATTCTAACCACTTCATTATCATAAAAATAAATTCCTGGGACAGCATAATTAGACTTGGGGAATTTTGGTTTTTCTTCTATTGATATTGCGTTTCCTTTGCTATCAAAATCTACTACACCGTATCTTTCAGGATCTTGCACATGATACGCATAGATGATTCCTCCACTCGGATCATTATTACTTTCCAAAAGTTCCTCCAAACCAGAACCGTAAAAGATATTGTCTCCTAAAACTAATGCAACCTTATCTCTTCCAATAAAACTTTCACCAATAATAAATGCTTCTGCCAGTCCATTCGGTTCCTTCTGAATTGCATATTCAAACTCACATCCATACTTCTTGCCATCACCTAATAATTTTTTAAATAACGGTAAATCCAATGGAGTAGAAATAATTAGGATTTCTCTAATTCCAGCAGACATTAGTGTAGAAAGCGGATAATAAATCATAGGTTTATCATACACCGGCATTAATTGTTTACTTATTGCTAGCGTTAGTGGATGTAAACGCGTGCCTGATCCTCCGGCTAATATGATTCCTTTCATTCTACTATTGTTATCCTGTTTACAAGTTATATAGTTAACGAGCACAAAACTATATTTCTCAAAAAAAACAATTCATAATTTTTTGAGTAAATTTAGTATCATCCTTCTTATATAAATAATTTGTTTTTCTAAATCGATATCTTTTTCAATATAATATAATCGAACTGAAATTTCTATCTGAGTTTCCAATTCTGATAAAGAACCTAAAGCAATATATAGAAACCTAGAAAGTTCTTTATTTCCTTTTCTTCCACAACCCTCTGATATATTTGAAGGAATAGAAATGGCAGCTCTCCTTAACTGACTGACTAATCCATAAAGCTCAGACCGTGGAAAACGATCTGTTATTTTATAAATATTCTCCACTAAGAGCATTGATTCCTTCCAAACTCTCAAATCTTTATGTGATTGTATAGAGGTTCCCTTTTTATCCTTTTCAATCATTCAACTGATAACCCATAACTAGTTAACTATTATACTTCTCTAAATACCAGTGTATTGTTTTCTCAATTCCCGATTCAAAATTTTCTTCGGCCGTCCAACCTAATTCATTTTCTATTTTGGATGCGTCAATTGCATATCTAAAATCGTGACCTGGTCTATCAGTTACAAAAGTAATTAAATCCAAATACGATTTTCGATTTTTTAGTGGTTGGACTCTGTCCAGAATTTTGCATATTGTTATTGCTATGTGTATATTCTCTCTTTCGTTTTTACCTCCAATATTATAAGTCTCTCCCAGTCTTCCTTTTTCTAAAACTAAATCAATTCCTTTACAGTGATCTAACACATACAACCAATCTCTAATATTTTTACCGTCTCCATAAATTGGGATATTTTCTTCAGTTACTGCTTTTCTTATTATAGTTGGAATTAGTTTTTCATTATGTTGTCGCGGTCCATAGTTATTAGAACAATTAGTAGTAACCACGGGTAAACCATAAGTATGAAAATAGCTTCTTACCAGCATGTCTGAAGATGCTTTAGATGCACTATAAGGACTATTAGGAGCATACGCTGTTTGCTCGGTAAATAGTCCTGTCTCTCCAAGGGTTCCATATACCTCATCTGTAGACACGTGAAGAAACTTAGAATTCTCCAGACCTTTTTTGAAAACATTAGGGGAATCCATCCAACTCTGATAAGCAGCTTGAAGTAAATTAAAAGTACCTACAATATTGGTGTCTATAAAGGCTCCTGGGTTACTTATTGAATTATCTACATGAGATTCTGCAGCAAAATGTACTACCTCGTTTATTTTGTGTTCTGTGAAAATTTTTTGAACCAATGAAACATCACAAATATCTCCTTTGATAAATGAATAATCACAATCATTAGCTATTTGAAGATTATCCACATTTGCAGCATACGTAAGTTTATCAAGATTTACTATTTTGATGTCTTCTTGTTTTGATTTATAATTCAAATAATTTGATCCTATAAATCCAGCTCCTCCTGTTACTAATATGTTTTTAGACACGATACTATATAATTTAAACTAGTTGTTAATAAAATTCTCTAATTTTCCCGTAGAATTTTTAAATAAAAATATAATAGAAACAAAAAGACAAAGTAATACTGGTAATAATACAATTAATCGTTTATGTATTCCTATTGGATATGGAACAACATGACTGTGTTCTACTATATCAAATAGTTTGGTATCCAATTCGACAATTCTTTCCTGAAAACTAATTGTTCTCATTAAAGATTCCTTCTTATCTAAGAGTGAAGCTACTGTGGGTATTTCTGACTCACCTCCGATAACTATCACTTCCTTATCTTGATTAACAGGGTTTTTGCTTAACTTATTTAAATATTCTTCGATAAAAACTAAAGTCTCCTTATTCTTCTCTAAATTAGATTTTGTTTGTTTTAGTGTCAAAGAAATTTCATTACCAAAGTATTTGTTAGAGCCTACATAACCTAACAATTGTTTAGAAACTTTAGCATTATTTTTATTTTCTCCATTAAATATTAATGTCAGTTTATGATACTTGAAAAAGCTTTTATATTTCTCGCTATTTAAGGCTTCATCTTCATACCCATCCATAAACTGATTGAAAAAGTTTTGACCTTTATAAGTCCTTTGTAATTCATCCAAAACATCTTTAGATTGGATAATAGGTTCTAAGGTAATCTTCTTTAGGTCCTTTAAATCTGTCGAATCTAGATCTATTTCTTTTAAAAATAACTTATCTTTAAATTTAATATTCAAGTTATCTACAAATTCATATATATAAGATGTAGTATCATATTTAGGTTCTAAAATGATTTCTTGCTTATGTCTTTTATTTAGTTCAAACGTTTTCTCCAAAAAATAACCACCAATAGCCCCAACAACAAACAAAATCGAAAACAAAACCCACTTCTTTTTATAAAACAACAATGCTTTAATTAAAAGTTTTAGCAAACCTTTGACGCCTTTTACTACAGATTTAAAAAATTGTCCTAAATCTATTTCTATATTATTGGTTTTGTCACTCATACTATCTAAGCTTCATTAAATATCTGTTCCAAAATCTTCTCTGTAATCAAATATGTTGGTTTTACTCCTGTTGTCCCTAATCCTCCAGATGCTAAAGTACTACCTGTTTCTAATGGGTTATCAGAAGCGTAATATGCATAGTTTACTTTTACATCCGAACTTATACTACCTCGTAGTTTAGATGCTGATTGAATTGCTTTTTGATAATGAGCCCCTTCCATTTCCAATCCAATCACATTCCAAGTAGAATCGTGAAAAAACTTTAGTATGTCTCTATTCTGTAAAGAAGTTCCTAGTACAGTTATCATGGAACCATCGTAAATATCAATTCCATGCCCTTCTAAATCTTCTTTTTTTAATCCATTATCAAAAGGGTAGTTATCTGCTGTTCCTTCAAAAACGTGCGCAGAAGGTATCATGATATCTCCTTTCCCTCCTTCTAGAATACCTGCTTTTCCCATTAGAGAAACTGATTTAACATTAAGGTATTTTCTTTCTTCGGGTTTTACATATGGTTTCAGCAATTCATCCATGGTTTCGTACGCTTGTTCTCCAAACGCATAATCCATTACAATAATTACTGGTTTGTTTTCCTTTTTAACATCCGATATAAATGATGCATATGTCCCTTCTGTATGTTTCGAAGTATCAAATATCTGAACATTAATATTTGTGCCACTTTGATCCTCAATATAGGTCATTCCTTTCTGTAGGGCTAGTTTTTCTACTTTAGCTCTCAGTTTATCATTCTTGCTTTCACTAAGCAATTCATAAATATCAAAAGTAGTCTTATTCTTTAGTTCCGTTTTTAAAGCAATTGGCGCATACAATGTATTCATAACACTATGCATGTTTGCACTTATGATATGTATCGGTCTTTCTAATAAATTGAGTTGTTCTAATTTATTTTTTATGCTATTTGCCCATCGCTCTCCGTGGATATGATGTCCTAGACGTTCTCTTAAAACCGGACTAAACGTAACAATTCTCTTATTCCCGTTAACAGATTCATCCATTGCCAACTTACCTAACCAGTAAATTATATGAAGAAATCTCTCTTTATTCTCAGGACAAGAAAAACTATCGTAGATAGAGGTAACTTCCTGAAAAGTTCTTCCTAATATATTAGCTGTATGTGTTAGCGCAACTTCTCGTTCTGCCTTTGTAAGTTCTTTTTTAGAGGATACCGCGCTTTCTAATTTATCCCAATCTCGCGTTACGTTTCCTTCTTCGTTAATTACCACTCGATTCATAATCTTATGAGATTCGATAAATAAAAAAGTAAGGTGTGTAAGAATATCATAGATCTCTGATCTTCCACGAGTAATCTCGATATTCATCTGTTCTTTATCAATCCTATAACAGTTTCTTCTTCTTTTTGGAGGGACAATTACTTTAAAATGGGAGTTTTTATATCCTTCTTCACTAGTAAGGTTTATATAGCGACATTCTTCTATTCCAATTGGCAAACGATCGATTACGTATAACAACCCATCTAGTTCTACTTTTTCTTCTGCGACGGAGCCATAAATTTCTGGACGAAGTGTTAGCAATCCTTCTCTTAACGTATCTCCAGAAACTCCCATAGGCTTATAAAAACCTCTATTGAATAGGTGTCTCATGGTAATGTACATGCGTTCTATTGCACTTGAGCTTTCTTGGGATCTTGTTCTTCCTTGTAATTTCAAATTTGGCATAAATTTTTCGCAACAAATATATAACTTATTTAACTATGCTGATTGTTAAGGAATCGGCAATTTTTCTATCATTAGAAAGCCTTGGTAATTTATTTTGTCCTCCTAATTTTCCAATAGATTTCATATAATCATTAAAACCATCTTTGGGAACTGTTCTGACTTTGAGAGTTGTTAGTACATTTCCTACTATCAAATCATCATAATATGTGTTCTGTTTTCGTAAAGAATTATCAATTTGCAAAGCGAATTCTTCTATATCTCCTGGTGTTTCCTGAAACTCCACAAACCATTCGTGATACGGCAGCTCTGAGTCATCTGGATTGATTTGCGGTGCTACAGTAAACTCTTTGATCATTGTTCCGGTTGTTTCTGCTGCTTCTTTTATAGATTGTTCTACCTCTTTACCAATTACATGCTCCCCAAATGCAGAAATAAAATGCTTAATTCTGCCAGAAACCACCAATCTATATGGCGAAGTACTGGTAAACATCACTGTATCCCCAATGTTATATGCCCACAATCCAGCATTAGAAGAAATGAGCATAACATAATTCACTCCTACCTCAACATCTTTAATCGTTAATCGTTTTCGGGTTTCTTCAAAAAACTCGTCTGTTTTTACAAATTCATAAAACATTCCAGAGTTCAATTGCAACAACATTCCTTTTTCATGTTGTTTATCCTGAAAAGCAAAAAAACCTTCAGATGCGGGATATAATTCAATACTGGCAACTTTTCTCCCTATTAGTTTTTCGAAAGTAGCTTTGTAAGGTTCATAGTTTACACCTCCGTAAATAAACAATTCGAAATTTTTGAACAACTCTCCAATAGGTTTTCCTGTTTTCTGTTTAAGTTTTTCAAAATACATTTGCACCCACGGTGGTATTCCGCTGATGATAGTCATGTTTTCATCTACAGTTTCTTCCACTATAGCATCTACTTTTGTTTCCCAATCATCAATACAATTAGTTTCCCAACTTGGTAGTCTGTTTTTCTGTAAATATTTTGGCACGTAATGCGCTACAATTCCTGAAAGCCTTCCTAAATTTATTCCGTTCTTTTCTACAAGTTCCGGGCTTCCCTGAAGAAATATCATTTTACCATCTACAAAAGCAGTTTTTCCACTTTCCGCAATATAACACAGAATAGCATTTCTTGCAGCTTGGATATGTGTTGGCATGGAATCTGAAGTTAACGGAATATATTTTACTCCGCTCGTAGTTCCGGATGTTTTAGCAAAATAAATTGGTTTTCCAGGCCATAATACATCGCTTTCTCCTTTTACAACGCGATCTACATATGAACGCAGTTCTTCGTAATCACGGATCGGAACTTTTTTTACAAAATCTTGGTGTGTTTTTATAGTATGGAAACCATGATCTTTACCAAAAGCTGTTTTTCCAGCATTCAGTATTAACTCATTAAAAACCTTTTCTTGAGTTTTTATAGGGTTTTTAGCCCACTTGTTTATCTTTTTACGGATATGCTTTGCAAAAATCTTTGCCCCTAATGATTTAATAGACATTATCTGTTATTATTCAAAATCAATAAATTTTGATGGATCTGTAGGATATCCATCTCTCCACAATTCAAAATGTAAATGCGGCCCTGTCGAAAGTTCTCCAGTTGATCCTGCTGTTGCTATTACCTCTCCAGCCTTTACTAACTCTCCTTGTTGTTTTGTCAGCGAAGCGTTATGCTTGTAAACTGTCAGTAAACTATTTCCATGTTCTAATATGATCACATGACCTGTTTCTGACGTCCATTCTGCAAAAATTACAGTTCCGGCAGCAGCAGCTTTGATTGGAGTATCTTTTGGCACTGCCACATCGATTGCATAATGTTTTTCATTAACGTTATACTTGGATGTAATACTACCTTTTACAGGCGGAAATAGTGAAAAATCAGTACTTGATTTTTCACTTTCGAACAAACTGTATTTGTCCTCTCTAGAAACCTCTTCTCTAAGTTTCATATCTTGTTCTGATGGACTTAGGTCTACTTCTTCTGGATTTAACTTTTGTGATTGTAGTGCAGAATCAATATCAAACTCTACTGTCTTAACATCTCCTATCAAGACTTTCTTGATGGATTTATAATATTCCTGATTAACAGTTAATACAGTTTCCAAAGAATCTGCAGTAGAAACTAATCTAGTTGCTTTTTGATTCAGAGATGTGGAAGAATATCCAGGAATGTATTCTCTTAATGGAGTAAAAGCTATTAGAATGGTTGTACAAGAAACTAAAACGATCGAAGTAATCATAACCAATACAAAAACATTAAGCCTTGTTAGTTTAAATGATATTCTTTCCTCAAAGGTATCTTCGTTAAGAATTACTAATCGATACTTGTTTAGTAGTTTTTTGGTAATTCTTTTTTGTTCTTTTTTCTTTTTAGCCATAGATTAATCTACTATCAGGGCAATTGTGTTTGTTACGCAAATATACATATTCTGTTTAGGGATAAAAATGCTAAATTCTACAATATTACCATTTGTCATTTGAATTTACTGGAATAAAATTCAAACAATAACTAGTATAAAACGTTATTTAGGTATGAATAGTCTTATTATAAGGTGTGAATATTATCACAAAAGGAGTTTTTAGCACTTCAAAAATGTCTTTTTTATCTAAATCTTGTTAACTTTGTAATCTAATTTTAAGATCATGATGTCATTAAGTGTATTTTTAGGAATGTTAGGCCCTTGGCAAATCGCCTTGATTGTTGCTGTGGTTTTACTTTTGTTCGGAGGTAAAAAAATTCCGGAATTGATGAGAGGTTTAGGAAGCGGGATCAAAGAATTTAAAGATGCCTCAAAAGAAGAAGAAGATCCTAATAAAATAGAAGAGAAAAAATAACCTATAGTTATATAGAAGTAAAAATGCCCAGCTTATATAAGTTGGGCATTTTTTATTGAATAAATCGTTGACAACTAAAAATAAGTTATACTAAAGTAATCAAAAAACCACAGTTGTTAACGATTTGTGAAAACATAAACTATTATTTAGGAATGTATCATACATTGCTCATTTACAACGAATAAATAAAAAATTGTTCCCAAAAAATAACCATGAAACCTTAATATTGACATATTAAACGTTTTATTTTTACGGTAAAACCATAAAATCTGTGTATTTCATCGAAATAAAAAACCACTTCATCTAAAAGTTATTCATATGTTTTATTACATCGTTATTTCGTGTTAATTTTGAGTCAAATAAGTAAGTAACTTCATAAAGCCCCAAACTATGAAAACTATATTTTTTACCATCGCAGTTTTATTTTCTTTCTCTACCATTAGTGCACAAGAGATTACTAATGAGAATACAACCACTGTTAAGGCATCAAAAGCAGATTTTTATAACGCTATTATAAAGGCAAATAACTTTGATATTACGATCAAGGAAAACAAAAAAGAAGTTACTAATACTACTAAAAAGGATTTTTATAATCTTTTATTAGAAAAAAACGGTTTTAATACTGATACTAAAAAAACAACAAGATTAACAAATCTTGTAAACAAAGAAGAAAATAAAAGAATCACTCAAAAAAATGCTACTGCAAGTTTACTTCCATAATTAGCTGGGGCATAAAAATATAGTAAATACTCCTTTTAGATAAAAAGGAGTATTTTTTTTGACTTTAATCTACCAAAGAAAGCTGAATTCTCTTTCTGGGTAAATCTATACTCATTACAGTAACCATCAGGTGCTGGTTTAATTGAACTACCGCATTTACATCACTGATATATTCATTCGCTAATTTTGAGATATGTATCAATCCACTTTCTTTAATACCAATATCTACAAAACATCCAAAATTAGTTATGTTATTTACTATTCCTGGTAATTTCATTCCGGCTTTTAGATCATTAATTGTTTTCACATTGGGATCGAATTCAAAAACAGTTGCTTTCTTTCTTGGATCGACACCTGGTTTTTCTAACTCTTTCACTATATCTGTAAGAGTTGGTAGCCCTACATTCTCAGAAATATAATTCTGTAATTTGATACTGGTAATCGCTGTTTTATTTCCTATTAATTCTTTTAGCTGGACACCTACATCTTTTGCCATTTTAGACACTAATTTGTATCGTTCGGGATGCACTGCGGAATTATCTAGTGGATTGTTAGGATCTGTAATTCTCAAAAAAGCCGCTGCTTGTTCATAGGCTTTACCTCCAAGTCGTGGAACTTTTTTTAATTCTTCTCTAGATTGTAGTGCTCCATTTTCTGATCGATAGTTTACTATGTTTTCTGCCAGCTTATCTCCTATTCCGGATACATAGCTTAATAAAGGTGCACTAGCGGTATTTACATTAATCCCTACACTATTTACGCAACTCATCACCACTGTATCGAGTTCACTTTTTAGTTTGGTTTGATCGACATCATGCTGATATTGGCCAACTCCAATTGCTTTAGGATCTATTTTTACTAGTTCTGCTAGAGGATCTGCCAATCGTCTGCCAATAGATACTGCTCCACGAACTGTTACATCATAATTAGGAAACTCTGCTCTTGCAATTTTAGAAGCAGAATATACAGATGCCCCACTTTCATTAACCATAAACACTTGAATAGGACCTTCGAATGGAATTTTTTTGATAAACGCCTCTGTCTCTCTAGCGGCAGTTCCATTACCTATGGCTATAGCTTCAATTTTATATGCATTTACTAAAGACTTAATCTTTTTTATCCCGTTAGTAGTTTCACGCTGTGGTGGATGCGGATATATATTTTCATTATGTAATAAATCTCCTTGTTCATCTAAACAAACCACTTTACAACCCGATTTAAAACCAGGATCTAATGCCAGAATACGTTTCTGCCCTAATGGAGAAGCTAGTAACAATTGTTTTAGGTTATGAGCAAAAACTGTGATTGCATTGTCATCTGCTTTTTCTTTAGCCTGATTTAATACTTCCGTAGAAATTGCAGGTGTTAATAATCTTTTATACGCATCAGCAATCGCTAGAAACATTTGATCAGTACACGCTTCGATATTGGACTTGATCATAATATCATCTATGATATCTAGTGCATCATTTTCAGGAACCGAAATTTTTACTCTTACTATCTTTTCATTTTCAGCTCTAAGAATGGCTAATAATCTATGCGAAGGACATTTTTGTAGTGGTTCTTCCCACTCAAAATATTGTTGATACTTTTGTGCCTCTTCTTCGTCTTTTTTTGTTTTTACTACTGCAGAAGATATAGCGGCTCTGCGTTGATATAATCTTCGCAATCTATTTCTTACTTTTTCATCTTCACTAATCCATTCTGCAATAATATCTCTTGCTCCTTGTAAAGCTAAGTCCTCATTAATAATTGTACTATTTAGGTATTTAGAAGCTACAAATAGAATTTCTTCTTCACGTTGCTGCATTATGATCTTGGCCAAAGGTTCTAACCCCTGTTCTTTTGCAACGGAAGCCCTAGTCTTACGCTTTTTCTTATAGGGTAGATATAGATCTTCTACTTCAGATAAGGTTTGTGCACTTTCTATACGTTTCTGCAATTCTGGTGTTAGCGCTTCTTGCTCTTTTATACTTGCAAGAACGCTTTCCTTCCTTTTTTGTAAGGCTTCAAAAGCGGTTTTATACTTTACAATTTCGCCAATCTCTACCTCATCGAGATTGCCGGTCATTTCTTTACGATATCTAGAAATAAATGGAATTGTCGCTCCATCATTCAGTAATTCGATGGTTTTAGTGATTTGCTTTTCCGAAACAGGAACCTGTTTCGCTATAAAAGAAACAATATTCATTGGTTACATTTTTTGAACCGCTAAATATATTATAAACCATGTCTAATATCAAAACTTATTGATAATTGGTCTTATCTTACTTTTAAAGTGGGGCGAAGGTTTTTAAATGTTTAGATTCTGTTTCTGAGAAAAACATCCATTCAAAAAGTAGGCGTTTTAGCTCTTTTCATTTGAAGAAATCTAGTTTAAAGAATCTCCTCGCTGCGACGAGGAGATTTAAAATGTATGTTTCTTGAGTGTTTTTCTAATCGAACTTAATAGTTTTAATAATCGCTTCTAACTCGAAGATATAATTTCTTTTTCGTACTGATGGTGCCAGCACAAAACCCTCTATAACAAACTGCCTATTGTTAGCTACATCATTAATTACATAATTTACAAAAGGGCCCGCCATATATCTGTCTTTAATTTCCCAAGTACCCTTGGTTTCGAATGTAAATTTGTTGTCTAAAGAAGTTTCATACAGATATGGTGCATACGCTTCTTCGGTAATAAATTTTCCTGAGTTGGTAGGGATTTTTAATTGACCAATAGAGTCTCTCACTTTTATGATCTTTGCAATGGTACTAGAATCTTTTGATATTGATCCTAATGGAAGTTCATAAATCATAAGGTTCATGTCTCCGTTCTTGATGTCCTTACGCAACCAAAAAAACTTGTCTTCTTCTTTAGCAATTCGATATGCAGAAGGTATTTTAAGAGTAATTCCCATCTTTTCTTGCAATTGAGGAATATATTCTACTGATTTTTTTATTCTATATTGTTTTTCTTTGATTTCTACATTTTTGTATTTAGTAATTATACCATCAGCTCTTTCTTTAATCAAACGGATAATCTCATCTTCATTGGTACCAGTTATTACATAACCCAATTGAGGAGTGGCATACTTGTTTTTTGCTATATATACTTTGGATTCTTCTCCTTTTTCAATTTTAAGAAACATTCTCCTTCTTCTGGCAATCCCGGTAAAAGCTTCGGCAGGTAGCTGTCTCATAGAAAACAAAGGTTCTTCTTGAGGTAAGCCAGGAACCTCTGCCCCAAAATATTTACGTATAGTATCCCCTAAACTTCCTGTCCAAGACTCATTGTCAATGACCACAGAAAGTTCATTTATTTTACCCACAGATTGAGCAAGAGAACCGTTTATTTTTTCTGAAGTATCCTTTTTAGTCTCCGTACAACTAATTAAACATAATACTGAGATAATGGCAAGAGCTAGTTTTTTCATAATACAAATATACTTGGGATGTGCTAATATCAAAAATATAATATCCAGATAACGGATATAATACTCTTTATGACATCATAAACCGTTCCAATTGTATTTTTAAATCGAAAAGAAAGTATTAATTCAAAAGTGGATCGCTGAGATCAAACGCATTACAACTATCGGAGTCATTACTTGAAGATTTTATCGCACATATTGTTCCTTTAGCTTTAAAACTATCTCCATTATCAACCAATAACTCATATGTAAACACCTTTTGAGCAAAAGAATCATCTATCAAATCAGCACCAAATATTTGATTCAAATGATAATTACTGCTTTCAAAAACTAAAGTGTTATTCGAAAAAACTCGTAAAGAATTGTTAGGATACGCTGCCAAACCTGATATTACGAAAATATCATTTATACCGTCGCTATTAGGAGTAATCACATTAAAAGGCTCTATTTCTATATCTCCAGATAGGTTATTTATTTCAACAACAAAAGCATCTTGTCCACAACAGGAAGAATTGTTGTTACCATCATCATTATCACTACAACTGACCACAATGAAAAACGACACTGCTATTAGTATATATTTATTCATGAATTTTTTTGGTAAATTAAAGTTCTAAGGTTTACTAGGATTTAGACAATTTTAACTTCATACCTGGTTTAATTCCTGTACCGCTGATATTGTTCCAACTTCTGAGGTTTTCGATAGAGACTCCTTTAAACTTTTGTGAAATGCTCCATAAAGTATCCCCTGATTTTACGGTATACACTTCAGAGCTTCCTGAGTTAGCACTTGCAACAGCTGTTTTAGTATTTGTTTTCTTTTTTGGCCTATCCACAGAAGGTCTGCGTGGATATATAGTTAATCGCTGTCCGATCCTAAGATTATTACTTCTTAGTCCATTCCATCTCTTTATTTGGCTTACACGTACTCCATATCTTCTAGCTATTTTTCCTAAGAAATCTCCACTACGTACTCGATACCTGATTCTATCATTAGCTTCAATAAACTTAGGAAGTGGTTTTTCTCGTTTATTGAACTCTTCCTGCGCAAGTGCATATAATTGATTTTCGTTTGTAACAAACTTACCTACTTGATCTAGTGGCAAACGCAACACATAGTTTTCATCTTTTATATGCGGAATGATATCTAATTTATATGAAGGATTTAGAAACTGTAACTCTTCCATATTGATATCCATAACTTCAGAAACCTGATCTAAAGTGATCATTTGTTTTACTTTAATAGTATCCGTTTCGAAATATGCAAATTCTGGTCGTCTAGGCTTAAATCCATGTTCTTCTGCATATTCAAAAATATACATTGTTGCCAAAAATGCAGGTAGATATCCTGCTGTCTCCCTTGGGAGGTTATGACGAATGTTCCAGTAATTCTTATATCCGCCACTTCTTCTTATTGCTTTAGTAACATTTCCTGGTCCCGAATTGTATGATGCCAGTGCCAGATCCCAATCACCAAATACGCGATAAAGACTTGCTAAATATTTACAGGCAGCTTGTGTCGCCATAATAGGGTCCATGCGTTCGTCTACATATGAGCTAACTTCTAACCCAAACATTTTACCGGTTCCAAACATAAATTGCCAAAGCCCGGTTGCACCAACTCTAGATTTCGCTCTCGGTTTTAATGCAGATTCTACAATTGCCAAATATTTTATTTCTAAAGGGATATTCTGATTATCCAGCTCTTGTTCGAATAATGGAAAATAAAATTCACTTAAGGCCATTAGTCTTTCTAAATGCTCGTGACGATTCTTAAGATAATTCTTAATAACACTTTCTAATGAAGGATTATACTCCACGTTAAAAGGAGTACGGGCATTCAATTCTGCTAATCTAGCTTTTAACGTATCCGTAGGAAGATCTACATACTCTACCGGCTCGTATTCTAATTCTGTAACCGACTTATAGATCGTATCAAATAAACTAGAATTGTATAATTCTTGTTTCCAAATAGCATCTAATTGTGCCATTTTTGGATGATCTTGTGCAGAATACATCACACTATCCTTAGCACTGGTCTTTGTGAATGTTGTGGTTTTTAGTTCGCCTATTGTACTAATCACTTTGGTCGTATCAATTACCTGAACAGTATCTTTTTTTAGTGTAAGCTCTTTATCAAGTGATAGTATTCTGGAAGTTTTTGTATTTGTGGATGAAGGAATAGTATCCTGAGCCTGCAGTGTGCTAAGGCAAAAAATAAAACTAAGATATAACCAACAATTTTTATTCATTTTCGGATATTGTTTACAATTACTCAAACTAACGGATATTTTGGGGTGATTAGTACGATCTTTCAACAAGTTATCAACAACACCGCTGCGAAAATCGCATTTTTTTTCTTAAATCCAAAAAATCAGCAAGTTAAAAACATAAAAAAATCAGTCTAAATGACTGATTTTTAATAACTTTTAGTTTTATTAAGACTTTTCTTACGAAAATTTGTGTCTTTTATTAATTAGTAAATAAATCTAAGAAATTAATTTATAGAATTATACCCTATTATTATACAGGATAAATTCAATTTACTTTCCGATTGCTGCAATACCAGGAAGCGTTTTTCCTTCTAAACTTTCTAACATCGCTCCGCCACCGGTAGAAACATAACTTACTTTATCACCAAAACCAAACTGTTTTACTGCTGCAACTGAATCACCACCTCCTACAAGAGAGAACGCTCCTTTTTCCGTTGCTTCGGCAATAGAATGACCTAATGTTATTGTTCCGTTTGCGAAGTTTTCCATCTCAAATACTCCCAATGGTCCGTTCCAAAGTATTGTTTTTGAATTTAATATCACCTGATGAAAATTCTTTAATGTTTCCGGTCCAGCATCTAATCCTTGCCATCCATCAGGAATTGCATCAACACTCATTGCTCTCGTATTCGCGTTGTTATCAAAAGCATCCGCCCCAATTACATCAACTGGTAAGTGTATTTGTACTCCCTTTTCTTTTGCTTTCTTTAAAATTTCCAAAGCCAACTCCTGCTTATCGTCTTCACAAATAGAGTCTCCTATTTTTCCTCCTTGCGCTTTGACAAATGTATATGTCATTCCACCACCTATTATTAGGTGGTCTACTTTGTCTAAAATGTTTTCTATAATAGTAATTTTAGAAGAAACCTTAGATCCTCCTAACACTGCAGTAATTGGTTTTTCTCCGCTCTTTAGTACTTTGTCAATACTTTCAATTTCTTTGGATAATAGATCCCCGAAGCACTTACTTTCTGGAAAAAACTGTGCTACGATTGTTGTGGAAGCATGTGCTCTATGCGCTGTACCAAAAGCATCATTTACATAAATATCGCCTAATTTAGATAATTGCTCAGCAAAACCAGTATCTCCTGCAGTCTCTTCTTTATGAAATCTTAAGTTTTCAAGTAATAATACTTCACCAGGATTTAATTGTGCCACAGCATCTTCCGCTTCTTTACCAACACAATTGGTTACAAATTTTACTTGTACACCGATTACCTGTGATACCTCATCTACTATGTGATTTAATGAAAATTCATCCTGAACTCCTTTCGGACGACCTAAATGAGACATTAAAACAGCACTTCCACCATCTTCTAGTACTTTGATAATTGTTGGTTTAGCAGCTTCAATTCTGGTACTATCAGTTACCTTAAAATTTTCATCTAGAGGAACATTAAAATCTACTCGAATTAATGCTTTTTTATTTTCAAAATTGAAATCATTGATTGTCTTCATCGGATTGGATTGATTTTTCGCAAACGAAAATAATTCTATTTCCTTAAAAACTTTGAAAACCAATGGAAAAAGTGTGCTATTTTTTCTACAAAGTTCCACTTTTATCGATTTTTAGCAAAAAGATGCTTTTCAATGAAAAAATCACATTTTATTTCTCTCTAATTATATCTAAACCGGTCTGTAGATATTCTTCATTATTAAATTATATTTGCTCTATGCTTTTTTCGGAAATATTAGGACTTACACATATTAAAAGTTATCTCACTACGAGTGTAGAACGAGGTCGTATTCCGCATGCGCAACTTTTTGTTGGTCCTAATGGCAGTGGTACTTTGCCTATGGCAATCGCCTATGCTCAGTATATTTTATGTCAAAATAAGGATGGTGAAAACACGGGAGGTATCCAATCTTGTAATCTAAAATTTGATCATCTGGCACATCCTGATTTACATTTTGCGTATCCTGTTGCCACCAATGATAAGGTAAAAAAACATCCTACTGCAAATCACTTTGCTGAAGAATGGCGAACCTTTATAAAAGAAAACCCATATGGAAGCATTTTTGACTGGTATCTATTATTGGGAATCGAAAAAAAACAAGGTCAAATTGGTGTAGACGAAGCATTGGATGTAGTAAAAAAACTATCTTTAAAAAGTTATGAAGGTGGTTATAAAGTGATGTTGATATGGATGGCAAATAAAATGAATATCGCCGCTTCAAACAAACTACTCAAGTTAATCGAAGAGCCACCAGAAAAAACAGTTTTTATTCTGATTGCTGAGGATGAAGAACAATTGATACAAACCATAAGATCCCGATGTCAGGTTTTACATTTCCCTCCTTTGGGTGAGCAAGTGATTAAAGACGCTGTAAAAGCATCTGAAGGCCTTTCTGATGCAGAAGCATTAAAGATTGCACATCAAGCAAATGGGGATTATAGTAAGGCATTACATTTATTACATCACGATGGTGGGGATGATCAGTTTGAAGATTGGTTTATACAGTGGGTACGAACAGCTTTTAGAGCAAAGGGTAATAAATCCGCTGTTAATGATTTAATTAATTGGAGTGAATCGATAGCTGGTTCCGGAAGAGAAACACAAAAGAAATTTCTTAATTACTGTCTAGATTTTTTCAGACAGGCGCTCTTATTAAATTACGGAGCTGATGATCTTGTGTTTTTAGAACCTCAAACAAATGGTTTTAAACTTCAGAATTTTGCGCCTTTTATTCACGGAGCAAACATTATGGATATTAGCAATGAGCTTCAGGATGCTATCTACCATATCGAGCGCAATGGTAATGCTAAAATTATTCTAACTGATTTATCCATTAAGTTAACACGATTACTTCATAAAACCCCTTAAAGGAGAGTTGGCTATTATTTAAACTATGATAATTTACTAAAAACTATTACTTGTATGTATAATTTTATGACTCATATTGTCTCTATTACAATCTTACTATTTTTACTTATTACTTTTTTACAATCTGGTATTGACAAAATTACAGATTGGAAAGGAAATCTAAGCTGGTTAAAAGATCATTTCTCTGCTACTTTTATGGCTAAGATGATTCCTTTACTTCTTGGTATTGTTTTAATCTTAGAAATCATCACTGCTGTATTGTGTGTCTTAGGAATTTATCAATTAATAGCCGATGGAGGAATACGGTATGCGTCTGAGGCTATGTTTTCTGGTTGTTTTACCTTACTAATGCTTCTTTTTGGTCAACGTGTTGCTAAGGATTATCAAGGAGCTTTAACTATAACTTGTTACTTTATCGTAGCTATTTTTGGACTATATGTGGTAAACTCTTAAAAAGTTTAAAAAGCAAAAGAGCACTTAAACAGTGCTCTTTTGCTTTTTTTTAATATGTACATCCACATTTACTTTGCCTACACCCGAAATCTATTCCAAGAGTAATCATATGGGATCCAGCAGCATTACTTGCATCAAATACCTCATTTACATTAACTTGATACCCATAGGCAACATAAAAGTTGGCCTTTTTAATACCAATCATTGGAGATACTGATAGGGGTTTAAAGTCCTGATCCACTAATGATCTAAGACTTATTCCTGCCCAATAATAATCTCCTCTATGTAACTTTCTTACCTTTAAATTTAAATCTGCTGTACTCCTTCCATCACCTGCGAAATTCTGATATAACACTGATGGTTCTATCTCTATATCACTAAATCGATCATAAAAAGTATACCCAGAATACACATAGTAATTCTGTATCGATGATGGTTCTGTTGGATTAAAATCATCTATCTCTTTCTGCAATAAATTTACTGCATTGGCACTTAAGAAAAATCGTCCTAATCTATACAGTACTCCAATGTCAAAATTAGAGTTATTCACTGATACGTTTTCCAAGGATTCACTAGGTGGTAAGTCCGGGTCTCCATCATTAAACTGGGAAGTATCAATACCAAACTGTGTAAATTTATAACTAATACCAAAAGATAAATACTGATTAGTATACTCGTTCAACGTTAAATGATGTGCAAACGATAACTGAACACCTTTCTGTGAGGTAGCTCCGTTTTTATCATTAAACAAGATTGCACCTACTCCTGAACGATCAGAAATACGACCATCTATAGATATCGATTGAGTCCCTGGGGCATCCGCGATATCTACCCATTGTTCAAAACCGGAAGCACGAACCTGCCAGCAATCTCCCACACCTGCATAGGCACTAGAAATTAAATATGGATTATCTGCGATATATTGGTTCTGAACTGGTGCAAAAAACTCCTGAGCATAACTTCTATTGCCTACTATAGTCATTAATAAAACTATAGCTATTATCATATGTCTTGTGTACGTTCTCATACTTATTATCTGTATAAAGTAAAGTGACCTGTAAACTCTCTATTATCAATATCATTCAGGATAATTGTAAACCAATAATCTCCCGATGGCAATTCACTTCCTTGGTAAATTCCGTCCCAACCATTATTTGTGCCTTGATCTCCGACAAACTGTGCTAATAATCGACCATATCTGTCGAATACCTTAACTTCCATATTACCGAAGAAGAATGGATCTCTGAAAGGATCCTGTCTTGGATACCAAGTATCATTAGTGCCATCTCCATCAGGAGTAAAGTAATTAGGGATAACAATATTGATAAATATTAACTCTTGTGATGAGGTTATCACACAATTATTAAAACTATTATCGACTACTCTAAGAGCATAAAAACTAGTCTCATCAATCGAGAAAATATTTGTATCTAATTCCCTATAATCCGAGTCTACCAAATCGTTCAGTGTTGATCCATTTGGAATAATCGCAACAAAATAGGTGTAATTATTATTATATGGTTCAGTTCCTCCTATTCTAATTTCATATTCATTTGGATCCTGAGGGTTATTAGTCATAATCGCAACAGGTGGAAGTAAAGGAACATACGGCTCAATTAGAATCAATCCTGCATCAAACACACATCCTGTTGGGGTATATGTCATTGTTCCTTGATATTCTCCTGGCTGAACAACAAAGGACGGAGATAGACTATCACCTGGGCTAATTCCTCCATCAGTTGACACTAAGTTATAAATGATATCTGTATCAACAGAATCGTCACCTAACACAAAATCTATATAATATACTGGTGGCTGACTCACTGTACCATCGTCATTATAAATAGGACAATCTGCTCGTGGACTCATTACTCCATTAAGAATAGCTCCTTCTGGAATATCTACAGGTAACGTAATCGGACAATCATTAGAATCTCTAATAAAAATATTAGTAATACCTCCTGGAAGATCCATATATGTTAATAGCCCTTCTACAAAATCACTATCATTGCCCGTAATACTTGTAAAATAAGGAGGTGTACCACCCGTAATATCTATAGTAACTGCTCCATCATTAGCGTCAGCACATGTCTCTGCCGTTACTGATCCTACAATATTGGCCATTAACTGATCTGGTTCTCCTATCGTTACATCATATACTTGTCCACAACCATTAGAATCTTGTGCAAATACTTGATACACTCCGGGAACAAGGTTCGTAAACGTATGCTGATTAGGAACATTATCTGAAGCATCATTAAAGAATTGACCTGGATCGGTACTAATTGCAAAAGAATAATCTGGAGTACCACCAGCTGCAAACACAATAATGGATCCATTATCTTCTCCAAAACAAACTACGTTTGTTACCTCAGGTGGGATATTTTCAAACTCTGCAGGATTTATAATATCAAAATCAACCTGAGAAACACAATTTCTATCACTTCTTACCAAATATGTATAGTTACCCGGTGGTAGATCACGGAATTCACTCTCACTCTGTGGACCCCAAGTTTGGGCAGTTGTGTTATTCGTCAATTCAAAAATATAGTCTCCAATACCACCTGTCACTGAGGCATCGATAATCGCTGTCTCTTCATTGAAACAATTGATCATTGCAGCACTCAAATCTAAAGTAATTGCTATTTGATTAATAGGTATTACAGGAACTGGTGATGACAACTGAGATCTACATCCGTTTACATCTTCTACGAAGAATTGATATTCTCCTGCTCCAAGACCAGTGAAAACTCCAGACCCACCATTAGCGACCTGATTTCCATCTTGATCTATATAATAGTATTCTGTAATTGCTACATCACTAGTACCACTTATTGTAACGTCGATAGTGTTAATATCACAAGTTACCTGTGTTACACTATCTATATTTACCGTAACCTCATTTGGTTCGTTAATTATTGCTGTTGTCGTCGCTGTACAATTAAGGTTATCAGAAACCGTAATTGTGTACGTTCCAGCACCCAAATTATTGAATACATTTACAGACTGAGGCCCGCTTGTCGTTGTTCCATCAGGGAATGTTAAAGTATACAAATACGTTCCTGGTCCTTGACCTCCACTTGCCACTACAGTAATAGTACCATCTGTGTCTTCAAAACAAGTTACACTACTATCAGCAATAGGGTCTACAATTATAGCATTTGGCGCTTGTATTGTAAATTGCTCATCATCTGTACATCCCTGACTATCTTCTGCAGTAACAGTATATAAACCGACAGTTAAGTTTTCAAACAATCCAGTAGTATTTGTTACCCCTCCAGGAGTTAGTGTATATGTTACAGCTCCTTGAGCTCCTGTAACAGATGCCTGGAATGATCCATCAGCACCAGGTAAACAAGACTCTACAATATTAATTGGTGATATTGCAGTTACAATAGGAGAACCTGGCCCCATTACAGCTACTGCATTAGATCGCTCAGTACATAATGGATCCGCAGTTTCTACTATTTCTACAATATATAAACCTTGTGGTAAAGACACTGGTAAAATATATGGATCAGGATCTGTTGTTGTGTCTCCTGTTCCAGAGAACGCTGTTGGGTTTCCGTTTTCATCAAGGATCGTAAAGGTATAAGGACCTGTATATCCTGTAATTGAAATGTTTATAGTACCATCTGCATCTCCTAAACAAGATTCGGGAGTTTCTTGTGCAGCAATCAATTCAACAAAATCAAACTCATCAATTTCATGCGTAACAGTAATCGTACACATTGTGATTTGATCCGTTATTCTGAAAGTATAAATTCCCAAAGGTCTTGGTAGTACAAAATTAGCAGTAAAAGTACCAGCTGGAGTATCAACAGGTGCTGGTGGATTAATTACCGCTCCTGCATTATCAATTAGCTCAAATAAGAAATCACCAGATCCACCTTGCACAGATACAGTTACCTCTTCATCTACCGCACAGGTAATATCTGTAACTACTGTAACCGCTGGATTAATCATAATTGGGAATGGATTAACAGTCTCAATTATAGTAACGTCTGGAGCGGTATTACAACCGTTAAAATCAGTGACTGTAATTGCATAATCACCTTCTTCATCTGCTAGAATTTCTAATTGCACTCCATCAGCAGGGTTTCCATTGGCATCAACAACATCTATAACTGTCACTGTATTTCCGGAAGGAGTAACATAAGTAACTGTATAAGGAGGTATGCCGTTTTCAATTGTAACAGTAATCACTGGGAAAACTTCACTGTTATCTGCAGGATTACAACTATAATTACTTTGAGCAGCAACCGCTGTAACTTGTGTTGCGTTAGGAACAGTAATAGTGTCCTGACCTGAACAATCTCTATCAGAAGTTACTACTACAACATAGTCTCCAGTAGCAAGTCCGGTAAACACAGGGTCGTCTATTTGATCAACACCTACTTGCACACCAGGAACTCCTCCTCCTATATCTACAAATATTTGATATGTATAAGGACCATCATCGTCTGTTGTAGGATCAAGAGTCGCTGTTACCGTACCGTCTGTTGCCCCGATACAAGATATCGGAGTTGCAGTTGCAGTTACTATTGGATCAACAGGCACAGCAAGTTCAGGTACATCGATAACTATAGAACAAGGTGCTGTAATGGCAGGAATATTAATATCACTGATTTCTACAATGTAATCTCCAGCTGCTATTAAAGTAAATATATTGTTTCCTACCTGTGGTCCAGCAACAATAGCATTTGTTCCCTCATCTCTTAATGTAAATGTAAAGTTACCAGGATTTGTACCGAAATCTGAACCACCGGTTACAGTCACTGTAATTGTACCATCAAGGTTTCTACATGTTGGATCTACTGTGAAATCTGCAGAAGCTATCAACTCCGGTAAAATCGTTATAGACTCTGTATTTGTAGGACATCCATTCTCGTCATATGCCGTTACTGTATATGTCCCTGGAGTACCGACAGTAATATTAGTAGATGTTAATCCATTATTAGCATCTTCTATTGCTCCTCCATTTAACTGGAATTGTAAAGCTCCTGTTCCTGGAGGAACTCCTACATTACTAACTCCACTTGCCGTAATTACATAACTACCATCGTGGGTACATACATCATCCACCGTAAGCGGATTTAAAGTTGGATCAGCAGTCACAAATACGTTAAAAGGTATTGCTCCTGGGTTTGAAGAACAACTATTTGCATCTGTAACGGTTACAATATAAGGAGTACCAGCCACAGATCCAGGTAAAGAGAAATCTCCAGTATTATTTGTAAATACAGGATTCACTCCATCATCTGCAGTAAAAGTATATGGTGGTGTACCACCACTAGCCTCTACACGTATTCTACCATCAGAGGTACAGAACCCAGCATCATTTCCTGTAAAAGTTAATATCAACTCAGCTGGTTGCGCAATGGTAACCACATTGGATGTGTCCTCACATGTTGAAACCGGATCCGTTATTGACACCTCAATACTTCCTGCTTCTAAACCTGTTATCGTTATAGGGTTTTGTACCGTAGTATCTGCTCCGATTGGTCCCGTAACAGTTCCTGTCGTTGTATTCGTTACCGTATAGTTATAAAGACCACTATGTCCGGTTACGGTAAGTTCAATATTACCTGTAGCGTCACCAAAACACAAAATGTCTGGAGTAACTACTGCTATTTCTGCCTCTATGGTATCATAAGGAATAATATTATAAGGTAATGTCTCTATAGAACATTGAGTACCTTGATCAAATACTCTAAACGTATAATTACCTACTCCTGGTAAAAAGAAGGATGCACTTGTAGTTGTAGCGCCTCCTGAAGGAACTCCTAATTGAGATGGTACTGCCCCATTAGTTTCTATAAAATCGAATGGTCCTGTTCCACCTGTTACTGTTACTGTAACCTCTTCTGTATTCGTAGTACAGTTAATGCCTGTAACTAGATTTACAACCGCGTCAGTCATCACTGGGAACACCGGTATCGGTAATGGTGCCAGAACATTAGGACAATCATTTACATCGAATATTGTAAATGTATAATTACCCGCTTCATTTGCTATAATTTGAATCCCCGCTAAACCTGCATCAGTGTCTAAAGTTGCAGGATCTACTGGTCCAACAACATTCCCTGAAGGATCAGTATACGATATTTCATATGGTGCATTACCACCGCTAAAATTGTCTACCGTTATTACTGGAAAATTAACTACGGCTCCTGTACAGCCATATGGTGTTTCTATTACAACAGTTGCTAAAGGATCTGAAGGCTGATCTATAATATAATCTTCAGTATCCAAACAAATTACATTAAGTGATCCATTTGGCTTTGTAACTGTTACTTGTACTGTATAAGTTCCAATTCCTAAACCAGAGAAAACAGGACTCGTTTGCAGTGGTCTCGTAACCGGCCCAGCAATAATTTCATATTGATAGGTCACGGCTGGATCTGCATCTGTTGATGCAACCGTTAATGCGGCTGTTATTACCCCATCCGTATCACCTATACAGGTTACAAAAGTAGTTTCTGGCACTAACACTGGTGGTGTCGGTGCGTCTATACTTACTGGAGCAGAAAACGAGCAGAATGGTGTTGTTCCTCTTCCGTCATCTGTAACAACAACTATATAACTTCCAGGAGCTACACCGGTATAAATACCAGTAGCGTCACCTGTAGTATTTCCAGTAGGTGTTCCCGTTCCATCTTGTAGCACATAAGTTAATGTACCTTGTACAACCCCTGATGCAATTGTTGTTTCGATAACACCTGTAGCATTTTCACAATCAGGAGCCGTCGTAAATGCAGCACTAATTGTCAATTCACCATATACAGTAACTGGAGTACTAGCCGAACAACCGGAATCATCTGTTATTGTTATCGTATATGTTCCTGGAGTAGAAACTATAAATTGGTGGTTGTTATTATCTATACTTCCAGCAACTGCAGTTCCACCGTCTAATTGATATAATAAAGTACCTAAACCTGTTCCATCAATATCAATTATGTTACTGTTATCATACGCACAATCATCGATAAAGTTAGCTACTACAGTTGGTAATGGGTTTACCACTGTAGTTACCGTAATTGGTCCAAAACTACATCCATTAGCATCAGCAACCCAGATGTCTTGTACTTGTGCATTTGTGTTTCCTAAATCAATGACATTACTGTTTAAAGGATACGTCCCTGGATCTACAGAAGGTGATGGTACTAACGCATAAGTATATCCGTCCGCAGTTGGTGGTATTGCAAAAGGTGTACCTCCATCGGTATCCATAATTACCTGAGCATTTGTTCCACAGCTATTAGCTGGAGTTTGATTTGTTGCTATAGAAGTTAATGGATCTGGAATATCAATAATAAAATCTAATCTAGAAGGACAAAATGGTGCTGTACCTTCCCTCACAACCACATAGTATTGACCTGGAGGGAAATCAGTTATTGTCACAGGTAACGGAGCTGGGCTTACTACAGGTGCTGAACCTGAATATACCCCTGGTGCCAAACTAACATCCAAACTAACATTAGTAATCTGGTCAAAAACCTCCCACTCAATAGATGTAACTCCTGGGTCGTATCCAGAAACCGTAAAAGTAATTTCTCCATCATCCAAAGCCGGTGACACATTACATGAAACATCTGAAAGTGAATTCTGAGTAATTGTAGGTGAAGAAGGAGGTGCTAATGGAGGTACCAATTCTTGATAAATACATCCAGTTGCAAGGTCTCTAACTTCTAAAATATAAGTTCTGTTAAAATCCAAAACATCAAACGCACCCGCAGTCATACCACCATAACGATGATCTCTAATCGGCGTAGTTGCATCAATAGTTGTAGCTCCTGCAGGAACATCATTTAAAGGCACAAAATCTCCTAATCCAGGCGAAGGTTCTCCCACGATACGAATTTCAAATCCTGGTGGTGGATTAGATCCGTCTATACCTGAACCTCCCTGTACCTCAATATCAAAAACAACCCCTCCTGGACAGGTGGCAGTCGCAGTAACAACTGATTGTAAATCCGTTATAGGAGAAAATACATCAAATGGTCCAAACGGACTAGCATCCGTACAACCGTTAGCATCTTCTACAAAAACATAATACTGTCCGAAATCAACATCACCAAAAGTAATACTAGTGCTAGCTGTAGCTGGAATTGGATTACTTGGAGTAACACCTCCAACAGGAACTAACGGTCTCGCAAATAAGTTACTTGCCTCTACTAATGTATAAATAAAAGGTCCAGTACCTCCTGTGATTGTAAGATCAACAGAACCTAAAACATTTCCTGATGGATTTCCAGTCGATCCATCATCACAGGTAACAGGATTACCTGTACCGGATCCCGATATAACACTTGGTTCTATTACATCTACACTACCAACTCCTGTTGGTAAAGGATATAAACACCCTCGACTACTTCTTACAGTATAGTTATATGTTCCAGCCGCTAAATTTGGAAAACTAATCTGTGTTCCAGTAATAGTTACAAATCCGGCACCATTAAAATCTATTTCATAAGGAGTTTCTGTTCCTGTCACTGTAACAACAACAGTTCCCGTGTCTCCAAAACAATCAACATTAACATCTGGTGCAGTAATTGTTGGTGGTACTGGATCTGTAACTGTAAAAGGTGATGTAGTAAACGTACATCCTCTATCATCAGTAACTCTAAATTCATATGTACCAGCTCCAGAAGTAGCAATATAATCTGTAAAAGGTGCTGTAACATTGGTGAGATGATCTACAAAAGCTCCGCTATTAAACGAAACTGCTATATCATAAGGTGTATACCCTCCATTCACAACAAAAGAAAAGGAGGCGTCTTGAGGAACACCTGCTACATTACAAGCAATATCTACCTGAGTAACATCAAGTGTAACGGCTTCTTCTATAGTCTCGGTAAGTGTAACTGGACACCCATTACTATCAGTTATTGTAATTGTATATGTTCCTGCTTGTGTTAATCCAGGAGTTGTCGTAAATGTTGTTGATGCACCTACATTGGTATCTGGTATCACTATCGTTCCACCAAGAGCAACATTATAAACATAATCCGGTGTTCCAGAGTTTGTTCCGTCAATGTTTATCGTGAAACTTACTGTTCCATCATCTAAACAGAAATCAGAACCAGTGTCTATACTAGCTGCTATCTGCGGTAATTGATTAATATCTAACGTTTGTGTTACTGATACACAAGAATTGCTGTCTGATACAATGATTTGATATCCTGTTCCATTCGGAACGTTTAAATAAGGATCTGTAACGGGTCTACTAGGACCTACTGCTGTTCCTCCAGAGTTATTTAAAACCCATGTGTAACCAGTGCCACTTCCACCCATCACATTACTAATGGTAACCGTACTCGTGTTAGCAACACAATCTTGTATCAATGGATCTATTGTAAAAGTAATTACATCAGGTTCTCCAATAATTACCTGATCAGTAGCCGTACAATCTGTTCTTTCATCTCTTACTAAAATGTCATAAGTTCCTGCAGCTAATATATCGCCAGTAGGAATTGTTGCTGTATTTTGGCCTGTAGCCTGTGCAACAATTGTACCTCCAATAGAAACCTCATATGCATAAGTTTCAGTAATTAAATCAATTCCAGAAACGGTAAACGACAATTCTCCATTGCTCTGTCCATTACATAATGGCTCATTTACAACAGTAGCATTCACCGCTATAAAATCAACAGTAGGGACTGTAAAGGTTTCCGTATACACACAACCGTCAGTATCTGTTCTTGCTAAGAATGTATACGTTGTTCCTGATATAAGATTTGGAAAAACACCTGTATTATTGGGCCCTTGTGCGGCCGGAGCAGTAATTTCATACATTACCGTACTAGTACCATCTAATGTAGCTGTCACAGTCACTTCGGAAGTCAAGCTTGGACATTGCACTTGTGTTGCAGCAAAAGAAAGATCAATTACCTGAACTAATGGCTCAATTGTTAATTGCCCTAAATTTTCTGGGCAAGAAACAGTACTGCCATCTCTAATGTATAATGTATACGTTCCATCTGTCAACCCTGTAAACACTCCAGTTGTATTACTAAAATCTACCCCGTCAATACTATAAGCATATGGAGGTGTTCCATTTGCTGGATTAGATATAGTAATTTCTCCAAGTTGTGGAGTTGTACTTGACCCTGCAGCATCACATCTATACTCTTGTGTAATATCAATATCTGCTGTAATTGGAGTTGGTGCTGTAATAGTCGCACTAACATCTAGTGTACACGCAGGTGTAGTAACTGTTCCATCGGTTATAGTTATTACGTGAGCACCTACAGGAACATTCGCAAATGTTATAGTAGTGTCTCCAGTAGGTCCTATTGTAGTTGTTCCATCTAAAACGTAGGTAAAAGGACCTTCTCCAGCCGTAACCGTAATCGTAATTGAACCATCCTCACTAGGGCAATCCGGATTTGTAATTGCTGGTGTACTTGTAGCAATAGCTTCATATACAGTTACCGTTTCTGGATTAGAAAACGCAGTACATCCTTGATCATCTGTAACCTGAATAACATAAGTTCCAGGAGCTGATATTGTATGTGGAGATGTAATATTTGCTTGCACTAACGTCGGTGGTGAACCTTGAGCATACAAATCAAATTGTGTATATACTGTACTTCCTCCAGCGGCAGTAAAAGTTATATTAGCATCTTCATTACAATTAATATCGTTTGCCAAATCCGCAGTAATAGTAAGTTCTGGGTTTATTGTAAAAGGTAACGCAGCGGTAGAACAATTTGTTGCTGTATTTGTAACAACAACCGTATAATTTCCTGGTGTAAGATTAGGAATTTCGAATGTATTTGCCGGAGCAGGTGTTGCAACTGGTAAAAACGTTATAGCAACTCCAGTTCCTCCATTAAGACTATATTCAAAAGGACCTAAAGGTGTAGGTATTCCAGGAGTAATTGTTACCCATTGAGTTGCTTGATCTGTTCCATCGTAACAATTATCTCCACCTGTTGCCAAAGCAATTGTAGGTGAAGCAGATTGAACTATTGTCTCTGTGTTATTGATTTCACAAGCAGTAGCAGAATTACCATCTCTAACAAAAATTGTATAGGTATCTGCTGCTAATCCGGTAAATACGTTATTGGTATTAGGATAGTCTACAAGTACTCCACCTCCACTGTCTAACAATCTGTATTGATAGTTTCCTCTTCCTCCATTAGCTGTAACCGTAATGGTTCCAGTATCTGCACCACAATTAGTTTCTGTAGCTGAGGTAGTAAAAGTTAAAGGTGTTGCTGGTTCGGTAATATCAACTGTTGCAGTATCAGAACAATTTAATGGTGATCCTGAACCACCAGGATTTGTATCGGTAACCGTTATTGTATAATTACCTGCAGCCAATCCTGTAACATTTACAGGGCTTGTAGTAATACCATTTCCAGAATCAACAACGGCTCCACTAGATGTCAATGTAACAATATAATCAAAAGACGTGCTATTAATGACATTAAAGGATAACGCTCCATTGCTTTCTCCTACACAAACTACAGGGGTAGTCTCCACTGCATTCGTTATATCTATTGGATCAATAACATCTACTCTATAATCATCACTAAATGTACATTGATCATCGCTTCTTCTCGCAGTAACAGTATAAGTAATAATGCCTTGAACAAAAGTATAGCTATTAGTAGTTAAAAAACCTGTGTTACCTGTTGCACCTGTCCCTGTTGCAGGATCAGGTGATACATCATATTCATACACAACACCAGCTGCTATGTCTGCAGCAGATAATGGAGGTTGTGCTTCAAAACTAACTTCAGAACTTTGACTGTTACAATCTCCGTCACCAAGACTAAATGTGATATCAGTAATTGGTATAAGTGCTGGAACATTAATAGTAAAAGGAGCAGCACAATCTGCACTTCCTTGGTTTCTAATATATACTGTATAAGAACCATCTGTACTTACTAAAATATCAAAAGGAGTAGTTGTTACATTTGTAAACGTAACATTATCTAAACTCCATTCATAAGAACCAGAACCTCCTGCTATATTATCTACTTGTATGATAGCATCTTCGCTACCTATAATACAACTTAAAGGTCTATCTAAAGTAACATCAGCGGTAATTCCTGTTGGAGAGCTAATGGAAAATCCATATTGTGTAACTGGACATATTATTGGCTCCGGTACCGGAAAAGAACAGTCAGGATTTGTAATTGCAGGTGTAGTATTAGCGTGAGTTACTTGAACTACATATGAATTGCCGTCAGGAACACCTGTAAAAGTAATCGTTTGACTTCCTGTAGAACTAATATCATTAACCAAAGTCCATAAACTTGGGTCTTCATCGTTCGGATCAGCAGGGTCACTAATACCGTTACCACAATTTGGATCTGCAGCACAATCCCAAAGTTGATATGTATATAATCTTCCTGCTACTGTTGGCGAAACATCTACCTGTATTTGTCCTGTGTCTCCAGGACAAGGAGGTTGAGTAACCGTAACATTGTCAATTACAATTGGCTCATACGGCGTTATATTATCAATACTTGCAGAAATAACACAAGCTGGTGAACCACTAGGAACACTATTATCACTTATTCTGAAGGTATATGTAGTAGCTGGGTTTGCAGGACTAGGAATCTCGAAAATATTACAAGCTACAAAATTACCATCACCATTATCATATAAGTAGTTTCCTGAACCATTTAAAACGTTTACTTGCACTAAAGCTCCACTATCACAAGTTTCAGGTGCTAATAATACCACCTCTGCATCAAAAGCAGGTGCAGGGTTGATAGTTACCGTTGCATCAAAAACACATTCTGGTGTAGGTCTATTAGAAATTACCTCTACAGTATATGTTCCCGCAGGTAAATTATTCTGTGTATAATTCCCATTATTAGCGCTACTATTAGGAACAATAATTGGATCTGCTGCTCCTAATGCAGGGCTAGAAATTGTATATTGGTATTCCGGTATTCCTCCCGTTACACTAATATTAATTCTACCAAATCCTGTTCCATTATCATCATTAACACAACTAGGGTCAACACCTGTAACACTAAAAGATGGATCTATTGAAGGTACATTAATTGTTTCAGAATATTCACATCCAGGAAAAGTGGTGTCAATTGCGTAAACCGTTACATCTCCCGCCGTAGAAATGGCAAAAATACCTGTCGTATTTGTATAAGGTCCTCCTGGATTTAAACTAAATGCAAAATTTGTTGGCACATTTACCACACTTACACTACCATCACTACCACATTCTATTGGATTCATGGTAAGATCTGGCTGATAATCATTTTTAAATACACTAAAATAAAACGGTATCTCACATCCACCATCAAACTCGGCAAGAATTCTATAATCACCTGCTTCCGAAACTGTATAACTTGGAGTATTTCCACCAGTAACTTCTACCCAATTAGCATCGGTACAATTACCATCTAATAAAGAACATGGATCATTGGGATCCAACACACAAGATCCCGAAGGAACTAATCGTTGCCAAGAAATATCATCCAAACTAGATGGATCAAAATTAGTTTCCAATAATAATGTTTGATCACCACATAACAGAATTTGTGGAATTGGAACTCCACTACAATCTTCTGTTACTATAGTTGTACCATTAACATAATCCAAAACAGGATTTGTAATATCTCTAAAATCTTCTACCGTAAACTCTTCTGTAAGTGACATACAACTAGGATCAACCCCGTCAGTATCTTCTTTAAAAATAGTGTACGTTCCTGTTTGAGGGTTAGGAACATCAAAAACATTAGCTCCTGGACCAGTTTGTACAATTGGAGTTGCTATACCGGGTCCTGTTAAGGTATATTGATTATAACCAGTACCTGCTACTAGCAATAAGTCATCATTACAAAAAGTGACATCTAATTGACATGCCGGAACATTAACCAATATATTAGAAGCTTCATTTAACTGATCTCCACAAACACCTAATTGTGAGCTACTTGTAGTGCTTCCAAGAGTACCCGATTGTAATCCTGTATATGTCGCCGTAGCCGAATTTGTTATTACATCAGAACAAGCATCTCTTAATTCCTCACAGCTACTTACCAGCTGTGCCCTAAAACGTATAAAGATAGGCGCATCTCCATCTCCAACTGGTTCGTCATTTGGAGTCTCAACAATACTTGAAGGAATATTAAACTCTAATACTCCCGGTGACACTTCGGAATAGGTAACTCCTGGAGGTAATGTAGCATCAACTACTCCCAATAAATTAGTGTTAGGAGGTAAAATATCTGTAATAATTACTGTACCATCAACGAAATCTTCGTTACCGATGTTCTCAATTTCCAAGTCATAAAAAACTTCATCGCCTAACTCTACGTTGCCACCAGTTATTTCTGTAGAACCATCTAAATCAAAAACTTTTTTAATGATCCTTAATTCAGGTTCTATAATGGTAACGGAAAAGGCGTTAAAAAATACACTATATCGATCACGGTCTGTAAATAACTCGAAGGTAGCAGATGTTTGTCCATTACCAACTAAATCCTTTGTAACATTCGGAAGTTCAAAATAATCCATATCGAACCCCTGTGTGTTTTCTGAATTTGGCGTTCGATCTGTAATATAATTACCATCAAAAGATATAGATCCGTTGAAAAAATTAGTTGTTGGATTTGCAGATGCATTACCCTGTCCTAATGCAGTAAGCCCGCCAGCTGTATTCATTATTCTTAGCTCATCACCACCTAAACTAGTATCCCCTTCTAAAGAAGCAGTACCGTATCTTACATTAACAGGTTCGTTTACTCCAGTGGGCGTTGTAAACCCACTATATGTAAACTGTAATGGAGCCTGACCTCTAAAAATTTGAACAAATCCATCACTTACACTAATAAATTTAGCCGATTCTTGTTGATCTTCGTAAACAGCTACCAGAAACCAACCTCCACAGGCTCCATCTCCACCAGAAGTAAAACCTTGAGTGGCATTCATATCGGCAACAGTGTATGTACCAAAAGGATTGTCAGGATCTATTAAGCTGGTTACATCCGCATAACAAACATATGGAACTTCATCATTAGCTGTATCTCCTAAAGGGTTCGTAGGCGTATTTCTATATCCATCAAAAACAACACTACTAGCCGTTACATCTACATAGCTACCACCTGGAACCTTAAATTTTACATTTCTAAAATCTGCAGGACCTTCTTTTCTTGGATCTGTAAGAGGAAGACTAGTCAGCCAATCATTACCACTACTAGTTGATAAAGTTGCTAATACAACGTTGGTTTCTGCTTGGAGTAGTGGTATTAAATCCCCATTAGTAAAATTAGCATTAGTTATATCATCATTTCCTATCGATACAGCAGGAATGTTGATTACAGGGCCATTTCCTGTCATCCTTGGTAAAAGACCTCCATCATTTACTATCACAACTCCAACTGCACCTGCGTTCTGTGCGTTTACTACTTTTTCTCGCAAAGAACAACTTCCTCCATCCCTAATAACTGCAATATTACCGTTTAGGTCTGTCGCATTTGTAATACCGCAACCATTTACCGGTTGTGCCACTACCAAATATGATGTTACGGGATCAAATTCAATATCTGAGTTATCATTACTAAACTCAGAATTCCTTGCAGTATACATTTGTGCTAAAGGGCCATTGTTAATAATTAAAGACGTACCTGTTACCGAAAAACTTGAAATCTCATCATCAGTATCATCAATAGGACTATCCTCTCTGGCCATATAATAATTAGCAGACCAATACAACCCCGCGTATACTAGTCGACTACAATCTTCTCTCGGTACTGTTAAACCCGCCTCACTAGAACTAAATGTTGTTGGGTCATTATCAACATCAATAAAAGCAGTGACATAATTACCATTATTATCATTACCATTATAGCTCCTATTTGGATTGGTAAAAGTGTTTCCATCATCATCTTCAATTACACCAACGATGTCATTACCTGTCATCACCATGTTTCCTCTGATATTGCTGAATTGCGCTCCCGGTCTAGGAGTAAGAGGAACTGATTCTTGTGCACTGATATTGCTTATGGTACCGAAAACAATTAATATTATTAACAGTACAGCTTTTTTGGGTACTAGTGTTTTCATAAGCTGCTTTATTTGAGTTGTGTTGTTCATTCTAGTATTTTTTGGGGTACTCACTATTCTATTTTTAATATATAAAGATCGCCATCATATGTGTTATTCACATTAGAGAACAAGCTCGCCTTAGCCTGATCCAGACTATCAAATTTATCTAAATAGACATATATGTAATTATCCTTAGGGTTTCTGAAAAACTTAGGTTCTAATCCATTAGATTTAAGTCTATCCATTCCTCTTTCAAAATAATTTTCTCTCTTAAAAATATTCGTGATCAAATAGTAACCATTCTCAATATTGTGACCGCCTATATATGATAGACTCTCTGTCAATACAGTATCATCCTTCACTGTATCCTTAATCAGTCTCGTTTCTTGCACTAATCTTTTTAGAGACTCTACTCTACTTTTAGCAATATGTAATATCCACATATCACCGAAATATTTATTTCCAATATTATTTAAATAATTCTCTGCAGCTTCAGTTTTATCAGCGTAATACTTAATAGATACATACTGATATTGATTTTCAGGATTTAGAATTATCTGAGCATCATTAAAACCAAGATCATTTAATTTATTGGTAAAGCTATCCGCATATGTTCCACCTCTAAACACATTACCAATTAAATAATATCCTTCTGGATAACCAGGAATAAATTTAGTAGCATATTTAGCTTCAGGTCTTGTAGCATCTGCAAACTTGATAAACCTGTTCTTAGCAGTAAGTCTCTTAGAGCTAGTAGCATCATTTGTATTCTTAACCTCTTCGGCTTCGTCATTCATATTTACCAGAGACTCTAATAGTTTATTAAATCCTCTCTTATCAAGATTTGTAGTAGAGGTTAATAATGAATCCCTTGATGCAATCAATTTATCAGTAATTCTACTACTGTTATCTAATTCTTTTTGTATTGCATCTAAATCTTCACCTTTTTCTTCTGTATTTGCAGCTTCTGCTTCCTGACGTTGTCTCTCTTCTTCTGCTAATCTTGCAGCTTCTGCTTCCTGACGTAATCTCTCTTCCTCAGCTAGTCTTGCAGCTTCTGCTTCCTGACGTAATCTCTCTTCTTCTGCTAATCTTGCAGCTTCTGCTTCCTGACGTTGTCTCTCTTCTTCTGCTAATCTTGCAGCTTCTGCCTCCTGACGTAATCTCTCTTCTTCAGCCAATCTTGCAGCTTCAGCTTCTTGACGTAACCTCTCTTCCTCAGCCAATCTTGCAGCTTCAGCTTCTTGACGTAATCTCTCTTCTTCAGCTAATCTTGCAGCTTCAGCTTCTTGACGTAATCTCTCTTCCTCAGCCAATCTTGCAGCTTCAGTTTCTTGACGTAATCTCTCTTCTTCAGCTAATCTTGCAGCTTCTGCTTCCTGACGTAATCTCTCTTCTTCTGCTAATCTTGCAGCTTCTGCTTCCTGACGTTGTCTCTCTTCCTCAGCTAATCTTGCAGCTTCTGCTTCCTGACGTAATCTCTCTTCTTCTGCTAATCTTGCAGCTTCTGCTTCCTGACGTAATCTCTCTTCTTCTGCTAATCTTGCAGCTTTTGCTTCCTGACGTAATCTCTCTTCTTCTGCTAATCTTGCAGCTTCTGCTTCCTGACGTAATCTCTCTTCTTCTGCTAATCTTGCAGCTTCTGCTTCAGCATCCTTCTGTATAGCTACTTCTCTTTCTAGTGTTTTCTGAGATTCTTCTCTTCTTTTCTGCTCTGCCATCTCAAGCTCCAACTTCTTACGAGCTGCCAATCTTTCTTCTTCAGCTTTTTGAGTAGCCATTTCTAATTCTAGTTTCTTCTGAGCCGCTAGTCTTTCTTCTTCCTGTCTTATAGCTTCTGCCTCAGCTTCCTTCTTAGCTAACTCCGCTGCAGCTATTTGTTGTCTCTCCGTTTCAGCAGCTTCTTCTGCTAATCTAACAGCCTCTTCAGCTTCCCTTTTGACTTTTTCTTCTTCTTGTCTTGCAGCTTCTTCAGAAGCAGCTATTCGTTGTCTTTCTGTTTCAGCAGCCTCTTCAGCTAATCTAACAGCTTCTGCTGCTTCTCTTTTAGCTTGCTCTTCTGCTTCTGCTGCTGCTTCTTGTTGTTCAGCTTCTGCTTCTCTCGCAGCTTCCTCAGCAGCGATTCTAGCCTCTTCTTCTTGTCTTCCTGCAGCTTCTTCTGCATTCTTCTGTTCGGCCATTTCTAGCTCCAGCCTTTTCCGAGCTGCTAATCGCTCTTCTTCCGCTTTTTGCTCAGACATTTCTAGCTCTAATTTCTTCTGAGCAGCTAATTCTTCTTTCTGCTTATTAAGAAGCTTTACTTCTTCTTCTCTTTGTAATGCAAGTTCTCTTGCCTTTCTCGCTTCTTCTTCTTTAGCTTCCTGAATAGATCTTTCTAATCTATTCATGGATCTCTGTGCCTGTGATAAAGAATCACTATTCGTGCGTTGTAATTCTCTTATTATCTTATTTTGGTCTAAAATTTCTTTCTTTAATCTTCTTATTTCAGAATCTCTCTGTAACGAGCTTTTTGATGAAATATTTCTTCTTTTTCTTCTCTTTTCTTCTTTTGCGAAATTAAAAGCTAAACCAAATTCATGGGTTGCCCCAAATTCAGCAACATTAGAGTCTCCACCAATTCCTGGCTCTACCGTATACCCGATAGAAATCATTTTTGTAATATTTGCTCCTATACCAATTGAACCACCATAAAAACTATTATAGCCTAATTGTGCCCACCCATATTTTGGAATTTCGAATAAGACGTTTCCTCCATATCGTAAATCTTGTTCTCCTGGTTTGGATGCATATACCATTCCACGTAGTTCATTGTCTATTCTCCTCCAATCAAGTTCCGTAGTATACATTACATGACCAGAATATTCAAAATTGTCAGTTAACAATTCACTCGCTGTAAGATTATATGTAACTAAATTCCCTACAGAAACACCAACATCAAAATTTCCATAATTTAAATTTACTCCAGGACGAAGTAGAAAAACAGAACTGTTCTCATAATTATTAATGATGTCATCATTTACCTGCGCCTCATCCAAATTACTTTTCAAAGAACTCTGAGAATAACTCAAATTCACCCCAAAGGTGAAATTCATGTCTCTATTTAGTTCTATATTATATGCGTAGTTCGCTGTAGCTCCAAAGAATCTGAATATGCCAACATTTTGCTGAAATAGTCCGACACCAATTCCTGTTTTTTCTTCGAATCTTGCCGAATAACTAAGAAAATATGTCTGTGAATTATCACTAAAACTTGCTCTAGGATTCCTATTGTATATATTTAATGAGTTTTTGTTTTCCCTAACCAAAGAAAAAGTAGGGTTGAATAAAAACCGATTATATTTAAGGGAATTATGTAACGGAATATCTGACGGTAATATACCTGATGTATTAGATGATCCATCCTGTCCGCTCACGATATGCGAGCAAAAAATGAATACGGATATATAAAGTATTTTTTTAATCATAAATTATCTCATTACTGTAATTGTCCCCTTTTTTACAACTGTATTACTTCTAGATATTATATAATAATAAATAAGTTCGTTTGCTTGTGATACTGAGTTGGCTGGCCAATCTGCATTGTAACCTCCATTTTTCTGGAAATCTACTTTTCCATTAGAAGAGTATATAGTAACCTCTACATCAGTTTCTCCAAAGGAGTTAGGTAAAACCCAATCATTATTAGCTGCGTTACCACCAGGAGTAATAACGTTTGGTATTAGTTCTGATAAGGCCTGTGGGCCTCCTACCAAAGCATTTAGTGTGCGCTTTGTACATAAAGATGTATTTATTATTGCGAAATATTCTCCTTCTTCTGTTACTGTTAAAACATTAGTTGTCTCTCCTTCTATCAAAACTTCTTCTCCATTTTCAATCACATACCACTCATACGTAAAATTAGTATTTAATGGTGCGGTTAATACTACTGATTCTCCAGCTTGTAATACTGGAGGCGTAATATCCAAAACTATTTCACCCAATAGGAAATCTATTGGTAAATTATTGGAAATAGCATCTAGCGCACCCCCTGGTTCCGGTCCAAAAACAGCACTTAACTCAAAACTTCCTCCACTGTCCGAACCACCTACATCTAACGACAAAGAAGTCTCACCTGTTGAGACTCCATCTTTAAACCATTCAAAATCAAATAAATCAAATTGATCTGTGGTGAGTGGAACTGACTCGTTGTCTGTAGTTATTCCCACCATTTCTGTTAATGCTATGGTAATTGGATCCTGCTCGCAATCGACGACTTCTTCTGGGGCTATGGTAATAGCAATTCTATTAGCTGTTCTTACCTTGGTTTCCGTTACCAGGAACGAATTACAAGGGTCATCCGCTTCAATTTCTATTCTATAATCTCCAACAAATGGAGCTGGAAATGATAAAGTTTGACTTGTTGTTACACCCTGACTTTGAATATTAGTATCCACGATAAACCTAAAAATACTTCCAATAGGAGCATCAGTTTCTATAGTCAAGTTTAAAACTTGGGTTGGTAACAATATCAAACCTTCTGGCAGCGGAACTGTAATACTAGAACCTTCATTTGTTACAACAACCGGTGGTGTTTCCAAATCTGAGCATTCTTCACTAATATTTATTTGTAAAATATATTCTCCTCCAAAATTGTTATCCGGTAAAACTATCGTTGAAGCAATCTCTCCTTCTAGCGCCTCACCGTCTTTAAACCATTGATAGCCGTACCTTCTGTCCACTACATTTGCACTTGCTGATAATATTTTATCTTCATCTGGACAGAACGAAAAATCTGGAGCATTGGTAACAATAGATATATCTCCAACACTTATTAAAAGCGCATCCACTGTATTAGACTTATTGAACCTAAAAACATTATTACATAACCCCACCTGAACTCGCGCCTGATATTCTCCTACTTCCGTTATCAATAAAGTAGGACTATTTTCTCCAGGAATTATTATATCATCTTTTAACCATTCCCAATTAAAATCATTTGCATCGAATACATTATCATTGGTGTCTCTAACTTCTACTGCTATTTCCTTTGCAAAAGATGCAACATTACAAAATATCACATCCTCTCTTTCGTTAAGAATTACTTCTAAATTATCATCATCAAAAAAATGAAACGGTATAGGATCTGATATTATACTTGTAACATTTCCTTCGGTAGCTGTTACTCTTAATCTATAGTTATCACTATTCGCATCTTGGGGGACTGCAACACCAATAAAATTAATATTAGAAGGTCCACCTGAAGCCTCATTGGGACCTGAAGCCGTTAATAATTCTTCTCCTCCATTTGCAAAGCTTCCGGTAGGATCTGATAACTCTAAGATAAAAACATTACTTGCAGGCAGTGCATTCCCTGGAGATAACTCTGCAACAAAATCAAAACTGTTACTTAAAGTACCACAAGCTTGGGCTCCAGAAGTTAAGGAAGGAGCGCCAATAATACGTTGCGCTTTGGCCACATGGATTCCAAGTGCCAAAAATATCACAACGATTGTAAGGTTAAGTCTTTTCTTCATAGTTATCACACCCGTTAATATTATGTGAAAATATGCACTATTAATCAACCGATTTGGGGCGCTTGTTAATAATGTTGTTAATATAATTATTGTAAAGTCATAAAATTATGAATTAAAAATTTATATCAAACCAATTTTTCGTTTTTTTTTGTAATAATATTCTTACTTGTTTTAAACACTATAATTACATCTACTAACGTCGTCAAACCAAATAAATTGTTCCTCACACAATCATCTTATAATCAACTACTTAAAACGAATTCAAATTAAAAAACACAGACTATTATCTTATATTATTTTTTCATTTGTAAATAGAAAAAAAGCTAATTTATGGGTTATAAAAATGAAAAAAGCTCGTAAGTCACTTTTTTTATGGGGTTAAAAAACACGTAAAAATGACAAGTTTTACCGATTAAGTGTATTAATTATTCTTAAAATTTCGTTTATTTTTTAAAGCAAAAATAGAATTTGTTCACCGATAATTATCATTTCTTAACAGATAGATTTTTGTATAATCTTAATGGAATAT